>CAWKHA010000004.1:0-2028939 GCA_963849365.1 uncultured Actinomycetota bacterium | reverse complement strand
TCCCTCAGGTGCCCCGACCAGATGGTCGGGGTTTCTCTTGCCCGTCCCGGCCACCAGGTGGCGAAGGGCGGGCTTTGTCATGTCCGGCCACATTCCCGACCCGTCCTCACCCGAGGGCTCAACACGAAAGGAATCGTCATGACCATGCTGGACACGGAGCAGTTGCTCGACCTCGCATTCGGTGCGAGCTTCGCGTTCGCGGACGGAAGGGCAGTCCGGATCAGCCCGGTCGACCCGTCAGACCCTTGCGACCGCACATGGTGGATCTGGAACACGAGCACCGGCTCACTCCAGCAGATGGTGATCGGAGCACCGACGTGGGACCTGGACCCGCTCCCGTTCGGCCTGATCCTGCAGGGGTTGGCCAGGGGGTGGGCCCGCGATCTCGCTGACCTGGAACGTGCCGGGGTTCACGTCGCGCATCTGGAGGAGAAGGTGCGCGACATCCGTGAGTACGCGATCGAGAAGCACCTTGCCGGCCACTACTGCCGTGACGGGCTGAACCAGGCGCTCGAACACTTCGGGATGGAGCCCTACCTGCCGCGCTTCAGGGTGCAGGTGACCGTGACCGGGGATGTTCGAGCTGAACGCGGATGGGGCTGACCGTGCCGAACAGCCGAGTGCGGTACCTGGGCTCGACGGTCTTCGAGAGATTCGGCGAGCACGACGAGGACGAGCTCGAGGTGTCCGAGGAGATCACGGTCATCGACGCCGCGGAGATCAGCGGCTCCTAAACTTCACTACGACGTCGAGGCCACGCGACGGAGCGTGGCCTTATTGCATTCGCTATCCAAGGGTGGCCCCGGTCCCGTACACGGGACCGGGCGACTGCCGATCCTGGATCGGACTAAGCGAGCCGGCCACGGCTGGATTCCAGTCCCAGTACTCCCACTCCTCCCGGCCGGGCTTGGCGGAAGCCCACAGCCCGCGCCTTCGTAGTGCGTAGACACCCAACGGCTTCACCCCCGAGGCCACCATGTGTGCAGCCACGGCGTTTGCAGAGATGACCTGTTCGAGGTTTTCGGTCATCGCCGCGAGGGTCTCGAGTGCCCGTCGTGCGGGCTTGGGTCTGATCAGGTTCCAGGCGACCTCCCGGGCTGTCTCGATGATGGTGTCCTCGTCGTCCCCCCAGCCGCAGGGAGCGCCTTCCGCTAGCGAACGCAGTGTCGGAAGATCGTCGTCGTAGAGGGCACCGTTCTCGCCGGCAAACGGTCCCCACAGCGCGCAGATCGCGACACCTCCGCCGACCTCCCGAATCAGCTCCCTACCGATCCCACCTCGCAGCCTGATGTCCGGCGCTGGCTTTCGCCACGCCTCGGGATCGATCGACCGATCGATGGGCACAAGCGGAAGCCGAAGCTGCCACCTGTAGGTCGCGTCTCCCGCAAGCCGGCACGCCTCCGGGTAGGAATCGGAGA
Source organism: uncultured Actinomycetota bacterium (assembly GCA_963849365.1). Taxonomy (GTDB): domain Bacteria; phylum Actinomycetota; class Actinomycetes; order Prado026; family Prado026; genus CAVQCJ01. The sequence continues at coordinate 2,027,521 of CAWKHA010000004.1, read as the reverse complement.
AGCTAACGCCGGTCTCGTGCCGGTAGTCGTACTGAGTGATCATTAGATCCCGCCTTCTCCTGGCGCCGGATCGATCTCGTTCGCCGTGCCGGCCCACCCGTGAGTGGGGCACTGCCTGCGCGACATCCTTGGGAGAGACCTGGCGCAAACCACACGGGATCCGGGAAGGACCCGCCCCGCCAGCAAACACGGTGTTAGCAGCACCGTCAAGAGCGCTAACTCAACTAGGATGTGGAAGGTTGATGACGCTGCGACACATGGGATAGGTGGGGACAGTGAGCGACCGAAATGATGGTTCGGACGGGAGGGATCTCGCCTGACGGGCCCCGGGGGCGGGTTCACGACCAGCATCCCCTGGACCGATTACGCAGGACACAGGTGGGCGATCTCCGTGCGGTTAGAGACGGTTGGCGGCCGGCTGCACCCCGTGGAGCTGACCGTCCACCCCCTCGGGCCTGCTGGGTGGTGGGTGAGCGGAAGTCTTCTGAGGCAGCTTCCTGTGGCCCGTATCGTCGAACAGGCCCGAGGAAAGGTGCCGCACGCCGTCGCCGGAGTGGCCCAGGTAAAGAGCACCCGAAGGACAGGGCCAGCGCGAGTCCAGGTCACCGAGGCACGTGGACCGGGACGACCCCGCGCTCACGACGACGCGTTCTTCGCCAGGGTTGCACGCGAGCACCGGGAAGCCACCTTGATCACGAGCGCTCCGACGCAGGCGCTAGCCCGGAAGTACGGGGTCAGCCGGGTCGCCGTACAAAAGTGGCTGCGAACCTGCCGTGAACTCGACCTGCTACCTCCTGCATGATCATGTCGCCGCTCAGCGGCCCCAACTACCTGCCCTCCGTTGCCTCCCTGGTTGCTGGAACAGACGTCTGCACCACCGTCCACGCAGCCGCTGGACTCGTGGCCGGCGACGGGTACATCCCGAGCAGTCGGGCGCGCCTATCCATGACCCTGAGCACCACCTGGATCGCCGAGAGGTCCCCCACCGCGGCTCGGTCCCAAGCTGCGGCCTGCAGGGCATCAAGCCGATCGAGCTCGACTGCACGCAGCTCGTCGACCCCGGCCACGACTCGGTCGGTCAGGGCTTTTTGCACCATTCGCCAGGCATTACCCCTGCTGGATACGCCGATCTCTTTAGCAATGGCGTCGTACGACCGTCCCTCCAAGGCCAGCTCGACAGCACGTGCTCGTCGCCATGCCGCCCGGGCAGCGTCACGTCGCCGCGGGGAGCGGACCGGGTCGTGTTGGGCGCGGGCCAGGGCGTGCATATCTTGATCATCGGACATCCGGCAAGCCGGTGCCGCCCCAGATTGAGGCACGCCCACTCGACCTCAGCGCTCCGTTGCGGGTACTGCGGGTAGGGCGGGGACCATCCCGGGCCGGCTTGAGCCGATCGGACCTGGGGTGGGTGGTCCGCCCGAGGCAGAGCCACCCCCCACCCCGGCAACCGTAAAGGAACGACCGTTCGCGGTCTGCTCGGTCCCCGCGGTACCCGCACCGCTGGTCACGACTTTGTAGTGCTTGACGCCGTTGCGGTCCTCGCCGGCCGCGCGTACCGCCAGTCCGCCGGCGTACCGGCCTTCCCGGTGCCGGAGCCACAGGCCCAGGGATCGGGCGATGCTTTCGCCGCGGGATGCCCGCCGAGCCAGGTCATCGGGCAGCGAGTCGAACATGGCCTCGTTGTTCGGCGATTGCTGATGTCCCATGAACCGCTCGTGCACGACTTGCTGGGACACGTCCTTGGCTGTGAAGGTGCGGTTCACTCCGAACATTCGGACCAGCTGGACCAGCAGTGCCGCCCACTCCAGGTCGTCGGTGCCGATGGACGCCTTGTTGGAGGCCTCGGACATCACCTGGCCGGGGATCCCGGCCACGGCAAGGACTCCTTGCGTGGCGTGCGCGAACGCGGCGAAGGAGTCAGATCGCGTCTCGGTCTGAGGGCGGTCTTGGACGGCCCAGCACCGGATCAGGATGTGTAGGGCCGAGAGCAGCTCGGCTCGGTGGTCGGTCACGTACTGCTCGAGGTTGGGGATCGCGAAACCGGTGCGCTCCCACGGCTGGGGCGAGTCGGCGTCGATGGTGACCCAGAGGCCGCGCCGCGCCAGGTCACCTCCGAGCTCGACGTTGTTGCCGGTGACGCACCATAGGCGGTCGTTTACGGCCGTGACCGTCGAGGTCGAGCCCAGCGGTCGGTCGGACCAGCTGGTGGCGGTCAGGACGTTGGCCAGGTCCCCGGCCCGCAATGTGCCGGTGACGTTGTCGAACACGACCACCGTGCCGGTCGTGGTGGTCAGGATCGCGGTGATCTGCTTGCGGACCTCGTCCGAGTCGTCGGGCATCCGGGTGCGGTGGACGCCGCCGTGGATGCGACGCAGCAACGAGGACAGCAGGGTCTTCCCGCTGCCGAACATCGGCGCGTTGATCACCAGGAGCGGCAGGGTGCCCCCGACGGCTCGATGCAGTATCGGTGCCAGTGCGGCCGCCAGGAAGTTGGCGCGGTCGTCGTCGGTGGCGAACGGGAAGTCCACGATCAGGTGCAGCAAGAGGTCGCGGGCGCCGGCCAGGTCGGCGGGGGTGGGTGACTCCGGCACCAGGACGTGCTCGACGCTCGGCTCGGGTAGGTACAGCAACCGCGTCGCCGGGTCGTACCCAGGTTCGGCCAGAACCGTCCAGTCCGGACGCAGCACCGGCACGTGCACGACCCCGCTGAGCCGGCGGACGGACGGCAGGTCGTCGACCGAGTCGATCAGCCGGCTCGTGACCTCTTTCGACGCGAGGCGGTGCACCCACCCGTCCCTGGTCTCGGCGTAGCACCAGTAGCAGGTGTCGAGGCGGGCGGCCAACGTTCCGGGGCCCAGCTCACGAACCTGCGCCGGGCCGTCGTCGTCGAGACAGCCGGTGTCGTCCACACCCTCGGTCAACGGGATGTAGCCGTCCTCTCCGATCCGCGGCACGTGCACGAGCTGGCCGCCTCGGTTGAACACCCCGGCGGTTAGCCCCTCGCCTAGTTCGGCACGCAACCGATCAGCCAGGTCGGCGGGATTGCTGACATCGAGGATCGGTCGGTCGTCCGGACGGTCCTGCGCCACACCCAGGTCGGCGGCGGAGGCCACCAGTTCCGCAACGGTCCCTCCCGCCGCCAGATGGTCGTCCAGGCCCTGCTTTCCGCCGTCGACGGTCGCCGGGATGCGAACGATCCGCACGTTGGCCCCCATCGATCGCAGGTAGCTCGCCAGCTTGCGTTCCTGTGTCGCCACCGCTGGGTTCGTCGCGGCGTCGGAGTCGAACGCGATGAGCACCAAGCGGTCGGACAGCTTCACTTCGTTCCAGTCCGGAGTCCGCCAGGCAGACACTCCGGACAGCCCGATGCACACCAGATCGGCGGACGTCGCCGCATCGACCTTCTTGGCCCCCTCGGTGACCCAGACCGGACGGGTGCGGTCCCTTAACTCGTCCACCATCAGCGGGTTCACGTCCAGCCGGGAGTCCTGCCCAACCGGTTGTTCGTATTTGCGAATCCTGCCCTTGCCGTCTTTGCGTGGACGGTCAGGCTTGTACTGCCAGCCCCACCGCCTCCCGTCCACCCCCCACAGCGGGAGCACCAGACCGGGTAGGCGTGCCCCAGTCACCTGCGAAGAGAAGCCTGCAGAGCGCAGCCAGGCCTCGGCGTCGTGCTCCCTTGGGATCGAGGTGTACGCGCGGGCCTGCAGCACGTGCGGCTCCACGGCCGACGCCTCGAGCCGTGGACATGGTGCGGTGCGACACCGGAATACCTGCCCGCGATGGAGAACGAACCAGTCGCACGACCTCGGGCAAGGCGCGGCGAGGGGCGGTCACAGGGCGCCGGTCCCGAGAGGTGCATCTCGATCGGCTTCACCCTGGACATGACGTTGCCGAGCACGGTGGTGTCGTCAAGCGACGTCGGGGCGGCCTGGTGCGCACCCTGCGCCTGCGCCTCCGCCTTGAAGCCCGCGATGCTCAACGGGTCGTCGTCGGGCTCAGCCAGCAGCTCGCCGGGAGCCGGCTTTCTGTTCGCGTCGGCAGCCACAAGCGCAGTACCTTCGTCGTGATCAATCTGACGATCGGTCCCGGTGACCGCCGGAGTCGCCGCACTCATGACGGAGCCTTCGATGGCCGCGTTCCGCCGCGGTCGGCCCGGCGGCACGTCGTGTGGAATCGGAATGATCATCTCGCTGAACCGTCGCGGAGCTGTTGGACGTACTCCTCCAGGTCCGCCGCGGCGATCCTGCGAGAGCGGTTGATCTTGACGCTGCGTAGCTTCCCTGTCGCCATGAGCTCGTAGATCGTCGTCCGGCCCACGTCGAGCCGCTCGGCGGCGCGTTCGGGCGTCAGTAGGAGTTGCTCGTCGCTCATGTATCCTCTCCCGACCAGGTGCGCGGATTGGGTCATGGAAGTGTCTACCACCCATCCCGACCTGTGCACAAGTACGCGGTCAAGGTCGACTAAGTACGCGAACCTTGACGCACGATGATCGCCGACCTACGCTCCGAGGATGCGAACCACGGCGAACGCACCCGGCGACGGGTGGGTCACGGAGGCCGGACCAGGCGAGTCCGTTATGCACCTGCACGTGCGGCAGCGAGACGGCCGGATGGTCGCCGACCAGATTCTGATCACTGCCCCCGAGATCACTGCCGACCTACTGCGCCAGGTCAAACCGGCGCGAGTCCTGGCGAGTGTGGCCAAGACCCTGGCGGCTGCCGCCTCGCTTACCGCCAGCAGCTCGGTTTCGGCATCGGCGACCGTGATCCCCGCCACGGTGGAGGCGTCGGTGACCGCACCCACGCCGGAGACAGTGACCACGCTCGAGGAGCTGACATCCCGGGTTCCGCCGCGGAAGCGGAAGCCGAGCCGGCGCAAGCCGCTAGGGCGCCCAGACGGGTCCGACCCGGACGGGTTCTACTACCTCGTCGCGACGGCATACCTGTCGGCAGCTGAGGAGTCTCGGAAGCCAGCCGTTCTCCTCGCCGAGGAAAGCGGTGTCCCGGTCGAGTCTGTGCGTCGCTGGATCAAGGAATCGCGGCGCCGCGGGCTACTCGGTGTCGCGACGAGGGGGCGCGCGGGATGAGCGAGCGGCGCGGCCACGGCGACGGTGGTCTCTACCTGGACGAGTCCAAGGGCCGGTGGGTCGGCGTCGTCGACCTCGGCCGGGACGGGACCGGCGCCCGGCGCCGGGTCAAGGTCAGCGGGCGGACCCGCGCGGAGGCCCGGCGCCAGCTGACCGACCTGCGGCGCCGGATCGACGACGGTCTGCCCATCGGTGACCAGCGGACGACGCTGGCGGTCTTTCCTGACGGGCTGGCTCGACCACGGCCTGCCGGCGTCGGCCAAGTCCACGAACACCGTCGACAACTACCGATGGGCCGTCGAGCGCCACCTGGTGCCCGTGCTTGGCGCCCTGAAGCTGCGCGACCTGACACCGGAGCACGTCGACCACCTGCTGGCCGGCATGGCGGCCGGCGGCCTGTCCCGGTCGAGCATGGCCCGCGTCCACGGGACGCTGACCCGGGCCCTGCGCTACGCCGAGCGCCGCGGGCTGGTCGTCCGCAACGTCGCCGCACTGGTCGACACCCCGCAGGGTCCTAGCACCCGCAGCCGGGCGCTGACGGTCGAGCAGGCCCGCGCGCTCCTGGCCGTCGCGCGCGGTGACCGGCTGGAGGCCCTGTACGTCACCGGGCTCATGATCGGGCTACGCCCGGGCGAGCTGCTCGGCCTGCCCTGGTCGGCCGTCGACCTGGACCGGGCCGTGCTGCGCGTCATGCAGTCGCTCAAACGCGAGCGCCGCGAATCCGGTCAGGTACTCCTCGTCGGCGAGCCGAAGACGCCACGATCCCGTCGAGCCCTCGACATGCCGGCGCCGGTCGTCCAGGCGCTGCGGGCGCACCGCCGGGCCCAGGCGGCCGAGCGACTGGCGGCCGGTTCGGCGTGGACGGAGACCGGGTTGGTGTTCACGAACACGGCCGGCGGCCCCATTGACCCGGCGAACCTGCGTCGCGGCTTCCGCAGGCTGACCACTTCGCGCCGGTCTGGGAGTCTGGCACCCGCACGAGCTGCGGCACTCGGCCGCGAGCATCCTGTCCGCCGCGGGCGTCCCGCTGGAGCTCATCAGCGACGTGCTCGGCCACGAGGGCCCGCGGGTCACGGCGGCTGTCTACCGGCACGCGATCACCCCCACTGTCACGGCCGCGCGGTCGCCGATGGAGGCCACCTTCGGTGCGTCATCCGTGTAGTTCCTCGCGAGAGGTCCCGTTTCGGCTGAGTTTGGCTCCCCGTTAGGCTCCCCGGGCCCTCGAAAAGGATCAAGCCGGCCACGACTTACAACGTCGTGACCGGCCCTGACCTGCGGTGTTCGGGGTGGAGCTAAGGGGATTCGAACCCCTGACCCCTTGCCTGCCGAGCAAGTGCTCTACCAGCTGAGCTATAGCCCCGGGTGCCCCTACGGGGCCGGCACAGCATAGCCGGTGGGCCGAGCCCCCAGAAAGCCGCGACCGGCCCGGTCAGGCGTCGTCCGTGCCGACCACCGGCTCGGGCAGACGGCCCGCGTTGTGCTCCTCCAGACGCCATCCGTGCGCGCCCTCCTCCAGCACCGACCACGAGCAGTTGGCCAGCCCGCCGAGCACGTGCCACGAGCCGTCGGGCAGACCCAGCAGCCGCCCGATCAGCGCCCTGGCCGTGCCCCCGTGCGTGGCCACGACGAGCACGCCGCCCGCGGGCACTCCCGCCAACGCCTCCTGCACGGAGGCGGTCGCGCGGTCGGCCACCTCGCCGCGGGTCTCGCCGCCACCGGGCCGTACGTGCGGGTCGCCGGCCTGCCACGCGGCCCACAGCTGCGGGTCCGACGCGTCGATCTCCTCGGCCAGCAGACCCTCCCACCGGCCGGCGTGCGTCTCGCGCAGCCGGAGGTCGGTCGGCACCGAAAGGCCGGTCAGCGCGGCGAGCTCGGCCGCGGTGTCCCGGGCCCGCGTCAGGTCCGAGCTGACGATCGACGTCGGCGGCAGAGCTGCCAGCAGCCGCGCCGACCGGCGTGCCTGCCGGCGGCCCTGCTCGTCCAGGCCGATGTCGGTCTGGCCCTGGAAGCGCCGTCGCTCGTTCCAGTCGGTCCGTCCGTGCCGCCACAGCACGATCCGCCGGTGGCTCAGCGTGACTCCTGCGCCCGGGACGCACTGCGGCCGGCGCCGGCGCCGGCGGTGACGATCTCGGGGAGCTCGATCACCGGGCAGTCCCGCCAGATCCGCTCGAGGGAGTAGTAGACGCGCTCCTCGACGTGCTGGACGTGCACGACCACGTCGACGAAGTCGAGCAGCACCCACCGGGCGTCGCGGTCACCCTCACGTCGGACCGGTTTGACCCCCAGCTGGAGCCGCGCCTGCTCCTCGATCTCGTCGACGATCGCCACGACCTGACGGTCGTTGGCCGCCGAGCAGATGAGGAATGCGTCGGTGATCACCAGCTGCTCGCTCACGTCGAACGCGACGATGTCGTCCGCGAGCTTGTCGGATGCGGCCTGGGCGGCCACGGCCACCAGGGCCAGGGCTTCGGGGGATGCGGTCACTGCGTGGGCTTCCGGTCGGCTACGCCGGCCCTCCGCCGGCCCTTCCAGGGTCTCACGGCTTGAAGTCGGCCCCGAGGATGACGACCACGTCGGCGATGGTCTGCCCCTGGTCGGTGAGCGTCACGTCCGAGGCCGGCAGCCCCAGTGCCTTGGCGACCGCCTGGGCCTGCTTCTGCCCGCCGGGACCGGACGTGCTGGTCACCAGTACGAGCGAGTGCAGGTAGCCGAAGTGCCCGGCGTTGCCCCCGCTCACGTACGTGATCCCGGCCACGACCAGCTTGGCCCTGGCCTGCGCCCCCAGTCCCGGAGTCCCGACGCCGTTCTGGATCACGACGCGGATCGGTCCGTCGGCCCGCTTGGCCGGCAGCGACCCGGAGAAGTTGTTCTTGACCATGGTGTCGGCCGCGGTCGGGTCCAGGAGCAGGGTCGGCGTCCCGGCGCCGAGGTCCAGCGACCGGGTCGGCAGTGTGTCGAAGGCCATCCGGTTCCCGGTGGCGTCGCTGCGCAGGCCGGCGAGGAACGAGTCCAGTGCGGAGGTCTTCACGGTGGCGGCGCTGTGCGCGCCGAGACCGGTGAGCAGGGCGGCCCTGGCCGCCTGGTCGGCCGGGAGCTTGGGGAGCAGGGCGGCCAGGACCTCGGAGAACCGGGCCAGCCGGCTCTGCTCAGGCTCGTCGGCGGCCAGGAACGTGGCGAAGGCGGCGGCCGGCGCTCCGGCGAGGTGCTGGTGGCCGGCCGAGGCGAGCGTCTGCGTGCCGCCCTTCACCGCGACCGTCACGTCCCGGTCGACGTCGACGTCGACGCCGCCGACCCCGTCCACCAGAGCGGCCAGCCCCGCAGCGTCCAGGACCCAGGTCCCGTCGACCGTGACGCCCATGACGTCCGACAGCGCGACGGCCGATGCCTCGGACGGACCGCCCAGCGAGGTCGAGCCGAACGTACCGGCGCCCGACCCGGAGGAGTCCACGGCCAGCGAGCTGGGAATCAGCGCACCGTACCCGGTGCCCTGCGAACGGGTGTCGTGCGCGAGCAGGACCGCGGCGACCGTCAGCCGCTGGCCGTTGACGACCTGGAGGAGCAGCGTGGTCTGCGGGCGTGCGGTCGCGACCGGTGCTGCGCTGCCGCCCGAGCCGTTCCCGGCGATCAGGCGGTAACCGCCGAGGACCGCCACAACGATGAGCAGGACGGCGACCCCGGCGGCCAGCACCAGGGTGCGCCTGGACCGGCGCTTCTTCTGCTCCCTGGCCACGCGGCGCGAGGAGGAGCCGGCCGGCAGCACGGGCGAGGCCTCGGCGGCCGAGCCGGTGCCGACGGGGGCGGTGAACGCGCCGGGCCGGGCTCCGGTGGCGACAGCGGCGGGCGGGGCGGCGGCGGGCCGGGCGGCGGCGGGCCGGGCGACTGCAGGCTGGGCGGCGGCAGGCGGGTTCAGGTCGACCACCGGGACGGCGGCGTGGGCGGCGACGGCGGCGTGGGCGGCGACGGCCGCGTGGGCCGGGACGGCCGCCTGTGGCGGGCCGGCCGGCATCCCGGCCGGGACCTGCTCCCAGGCCTCGTCGACGGCCGGGCCGTCCTTGCGGTGACGACCCGACATCAGGCCTGACCGCCTTCGGGGCGGTAGAGGCCGCTCTTGGCGATGTACTGCACGACTCCGTCCGGCACGAGATACCAGATCGGCTGATTAAGGCCCACCCTTTCGCGGCAATCGCTGCTGGATATCGCCAGCGCCGGGATCTCGACCAGACTCACCCGCCCTGCGGGCAGCCCAGGGTCGGCCAGGACGTGCCCCGGGCGGGTGACCCCGACGAAGTGCGCCAGCCCGGCAAGCCGGTCCGCATCCCGCCAGGACAGGATCTGGGCCAGGGCGTCGGCGCCGGTGATGAAGTACATCTCCACGTCGCCGCCGCGCTCGGCCCGCAGGTCGGTCAGGGTGTCGATCGTGTACGTCGGCCCGTCCCGGTCCAGGTCGACCCGGCTCACGCTGAACCTGGGGTTCGACGCTGTGGCGATCACGGTCATCAGGTAGCGGTGCTCTGCGCCGGCCACCCGCCGGCCGCCCTTCTGCCACGGTTCGCCGGTGGGCACGAACACGACCTCGTCCAGGTCGAACCTGCCCGCGACCTCGCTGGCGGCGACCAGGTGCCCGTGGTGCACGGGATCGAACGTCCCGCCCATCACGCCGAGCCGACGCGCCGCCATCCGAGCAGGCTAACCGCGGCGACCGGTCGATCCCGGACAGCCGCGCGCCGTGTCGGGGTCTATGTCGCCGGCTCCGGCTCCGGCTGCGGCGGTGTCTGCGAGGGCGTCGCCAGCCGTTCCTCGCCCGCGTACACGGTGACCCGGCCCGCGCGGGCGAAAGCCGCCAGCGTGAGCCCGAACTCGCGCGCGACCCGGACGGCCAGCGAGGACGGCGCCGAGACCGCCACCAGCGCCAGGACACCGGCCCCCACCGCCTTCTGGCACAGCTCGTAAGAGGCGCGGCCGCTGACCACCAGGACGTGGCCGTTCAGCGGGAGCCGGTCGGCGAGCAGCGCCCAGCCGACCACCTTGTCGACAGCGTTGTGCCGTCCGACGTCCTCGCGCACGACGACCGGCTCGCCCGTCGTGGCGTCGAAGAGCCCGGCCGCGTGCAGGCCGCCGGTGCGCTCGAAGACCGACTGCCGCTCGCCCAGCCGCTCGGGCAGCCGGGCGAGCAGCCGCGGGTCCAGCGGCGGGCCGAGCGGCGCCTTGGCGTAGCCGCGGCCGTGCAGGTCGTCCAGGGTCTCCCGCCCGCAGACCCCGCAGGCGCTGGACACCAGGAACGGACGGGTGCCGCCGGTGTCGGTGCCGGGGTCGGCCAGGTCGACCGTGACGACGTTGAACCGCTCGTCGGGCTCCAGCTCGACGTCCGTGCAGTAGCGGACCCCGCGCACGTCGTCGTGGCCGGTCAGCAGGCCCTCGCTGAGCAGCCAGCCGACCGCCAGCTCGAAGTCGGCGCCGGGTGTGCGCATGGTCACGGCGACCCGGCGGTCCCCCATCCGGATCTCCAGCGGCTCCTCGGTGGCCAGCTGGTCCTCGCGCGACACGGCCGCGGAACCGGGTTCGAAGCGGCGCACCCGCACCCGGGTGACCGGGCCGGGCCGGCGCGGCTGTTCGTGGGTCGACAGGGTCTCACCAGCCCCATCCGTACCACCGGCACCAGCCGCTTCTTCGGCCATGGGTTCAACCTAACCCCGGCTCGGAGGGGGTCGCGGGCGGAGCCGGATGTTCAGGTTCGCCGGAATGGTGTCGAACCGGTAACGACGTGGGTAGGTTGTGCGTCCAGTCGAGTCCCCCGGGAGTCATCGCGTGACCAGTTCGTGGCGGCGTGTGCGCACTCTGGTCCTCGCGACCCTGCTGGCCGCACTCGCAACCCCGGTGATTGCCGGGGCCCTCGCAGCGCCCGCCACGGCCGCCGTACCGTCGGTCGAGTCGCAGCTGCTGTCGCTCACGAACTCGGACCGGGCCAAGCACGGGCTGGCCCCGCTGCAGAGCTCGAGCACCCTGGTGTCGATCGCCCGGTCCTGGTCGGACCACATGGCCGCGACGGGCCAGCTGGGGCACAACCCCGCCCTCGCCAGCAGGGTGAGCGGCTGGTCCTCGCTGGGCGAGAACGTGGCCGTGGCCGCGTCGGCCTCCCAGGCGGAGGCTCTGTTCATGAGCAGCGCCGGGCACCGGGCGAACATCCTGCAGGCCAGGTACAACCGCGTGGGCATCGGCGTGACGAAGGGCAAGGACGGCCGGTACTGGTTCACGGTGGACTTCGAGCAGACGTCGGGCTACCACGCACCCGCGGCCACCGCGCCGAGACCGGCCACCCACACGACCACCAGGCACAGCACCTCGGCCACGTCGACACGTGCGGCCCGGGTGGCGCGCGCGTCCCGCTCCTCCGTCCGCAGCGCCGTACCCCAGGTGCGACCCGCCAGCGCGGTCCTCGGCCTGAGCACGGCCTCCGCCCGGGCGCTCACGGCGCGGCTCGCGGCGACCGACGCGCGGGCGGTCCGCACCGGGGTGCTGCCGGCCGCCGCCCTCGCCGGGCCGGGGCTGCGGGACGACGGCCCCGACGCGGCCGCGGTGTCACTGGTGGTGTGCGGCGGGCTGGCCGTCACCCTGCTCGCCGGGATCGCCACCGCCCGGCCGGCGGCCCGGCTCCGGAACCCCTTCAGGCGGGCAGCAGGCGGGTGACGAACCGCTCCAGCTGGGCGACCGTGCGGCACTCCACCATCTCGACCAGCTCCGCGTAGCGCAGCGCGGCCGAGTCGCCTCCAGCCCACTGCCCACGTGGCTCGGGGTTCAGCCAGTACGTGTGGCGGGCGGCCGCGGCCAGCCGGTTCAACGTCGCCAGCCCCGGGTCGCGGTAGTTCGTCCGGCCGTCGCCGAGAACCAGCAGCGACGAGGCCGGCGTGACGGCCGCGCCGTAGCGGTCCGCGAACTCCTCGAACGCGTGCCCGTAGTCGGAGTGACCGTCGAACCAGACCAGGCGGGCGTCGCGGTTGATGCGGGCCAGCGCGTCCGGCAGGTCGTCGGCGACGTCCAGGAACCGGGTCACTTCGTCGCAGCCGTCGACGAAGGCGAACGCCCGCACCTTGGCGAACTGCTCGTGCAGCGCCCAGGTCAGCATCAACGTGAAGCCGGCGAACGAGGACACGGACCCGGACAGGTCGCAGAGCAGGACCAGCTCCGGCCGGTGCGGGCGCCGCGGCCGGTGCCGGGTCACCAGCGGCACGCCGCCGCTACCCATGGACGAGCGGATGGTACGGCGCAGGTCCAGGCGACCGCTGCGGCCCAGCCGCCGCCGGGCGGCCAGGCGCGTCGCCAGCCGCCACGCGAGCGGGTGCACCGCCCGGCGCAGCGCGGCCAGGTCGTCCCGGGAGGCGCGCAGGAACTCCACCTGGTCCAGCAGCGGTGGGACCGCGGTCCGCGCCACCGCCTCCGGGCCACGCTCCTCGGCCAGCCGGCGGCGTACGTCTGCGTCCACGTACCGGCCGAAGCGGGAGACGCGCCCGCGCACCAGTCGGCGGGCGACTTCCTGGTCGAACGCGGAGGGCTCGCCCTGCGCACCGGCGCCCTCGAGCAGCGCGGCCACCAGAGCGGCGACGAGGGTGTCCGGCGACAGCGTACGCATCACCCGGTAGCCGAAGTAGGCCTGCCGGCCGGGACTGGTCTCGGCCCGGCCGAGCGCACCGACCGACTCCACGGCCAGCGCCCGGAGGGCGGCGTCGTCTCCGGCCAGCAGTGCCGAGCGCAGCTGCTCGCGGAGCCGGGCCCGGGGGTCTGCCTCCGGCGCGTCCGGGACCGTGGGGCCGGCGGCTGACACGCCGGTGACCGCCGGGAACCACAGGTCGAAGAGGGTGTCGAAGGTGGGGCGGTGGCCGGATCGCTTGACCAGCGTCGCCGCCAGCCCTGCTCGCAGCGCCGGCCGGTCGAGGAGGTCGACCGCCGCCAGCACGTGCGCGGCTTCGACCGCTTCCGCCGGGGACGCGGGCAGCCCGGCCGCGCGCAGCGCCTGGGTGAGCCCGACCAGCCGGTCCAGGAGGGGGCCCGCGGCGCCGGGCCCGGACGTCAGCGGTCCTTGTTGAACCGGGTCACGATGAACAGCGCGAGCAGCAACGTCGCGAACGCCCCGATGCCGAGCAGGACCGGCTCGGGGGTGGCGTTCTCTGTCGTCGACTCGGCCAGCACCGCTGCGATCACGCTCGTCATGGCGGCGAGCCTAACGCCGCAACCGCGACGGATCCACGTGCAGCGCCCAGTGCAGCCGTTCCCGTCGGACCCGTTCGGCGTTCACCGCGATCCAGACGCACAGGGCGGCCAGCGGCAGCTCCACCAGCAGGGCCGTCAACAGCGCGAACCCGGCACCGGAACGAGTGCTCGCGGTCGTGACGTCGAACCAGGCGTCGACGACCAACAGGGTCGCCGACGCCACCGCGGGCAGCTCGACATGGTCCAGGCCACGCCACGCGGTCCATCCGGTGCGGGCCAGTGCGAGTGCGAGCATCACGTCGAAGCCCACCCAGGCCAGCCGGTAGTGCGCCGACAGGTCCCGGCTGGGCAGGCGCAGCCACAGGTAGACGATCCACGGGATGGTGACCGCGGCGAGGCAGATGAACACCGGGCCGACCCAGCCGGGCACCGGACGGCCGGGGTCGGGTGGGACCACGCCCGGCTCGTCGACGGCGTCGTCCGGACTGGCCATCCGAGCAGGGTACAAACGGATGAACGCATCAACGACCGGGCCGCGCGTGCCTACCCGCGCTGGTACCGTCCCGCATCGTGAGCGCAGGCCGGGGGGAAGCCTCGCCGGCAGGGTCCGGGTCGTCCGCACCGACGGCCGACCCCTACGCCTACCCGCCCTGCTCGCCCTCACCGACCTACCCCGCCGCCCCGTACGGCTACCCGCCCGGCTACCCACCGGCTCAGCCTCCGGTGTACCCCGGATACCCCGGCTACCCCGGATACCCCGGATACCCCGGCAGCCCGGCCGCACCGCCCAGGCGCCGGCGCGCAGCGGCGACGGCCGTCGTGGCGGTCCTGGTCGTGCTGGCGCTGGCCGCCGCTGTGGTCGGGGTGAGCCGGTCGCACCGGGGGTCGCTGTCCGCGGCCGACGAATCAGACCTCACCTCGTCGCGCGCGAAGATCCTCGCCGAGCTGCCTCGGTTGCAGGCGTGGATCAAGGTCGAGCGTGGGCTGGACTGGAAGAAGCCGGTCGACCCCGAGGTGCTCTCCGACCACGACTTCGTGTCGGCGCTGCGCAGCGGCGGGAACGGCGAGGACTCCGGCAGCCGGGCCGATGACCCGGACGACATCGGCACGACGTTCGCGGCGATGGGCCTCGTCAAGGATGCCGACAGCTTCTACAACGCCGGCGACGCGGCCGCCGCGGCTGACGTCGTGGGGTTCTACGACAACCGCAGCGGGCGGCTGGTCGTCCGGGGGACGCGCTGGACGCCGTCGATGGAGTACACGCTGGTGCACGAGCTCACGCACGCGCTGCAGGACCAGAACTTCGACCTCAGCCGGCTCGAGGCGTCCGCCCGGACGGACGACGAGACGATCCTGACGATCCGAGCCCTCGTCGAAGGCGACGCGGAGCGGGTGGCCGACGACTACTACGAGCAGCAGAGCACCTCCTGGCAGGACCAGGTCGACGCCGACCAGGGTTCGGCGCCGGCGTCGTCGGCACCCATCGTCGACGTCTTCGCCGGGATCCCCTACGCGTTCGGCGAGCAGTTCGTCGACGGTCTGGTACAGGCCGGCGGCAACGGAGCCGTGGACCAGGCGTTCCGGGCCCCGCCGACGACGTCCGCGCAGCTCTTGCACCCGGCATCGTGGCGCTCCGGGACCCTGACGGCTCCCACTCCCCCGGCCAGGCCGAAGGCGCCGCGGGGAGACGTCGCGGACATCGGCGTCCTCGGCCAGCTCGGTTTGTGGGCGGCCGTCGACGCCAACCACCCGCACGTCGCCGACACGGCGAAGCTGGACGGCTGGGCGGGCGACGCGTACGTCGCCACCGACGGCGACTCCGGCGCCTGCTTCGTCGACGAGGTGCGCTTCACCAGCCCGGTGAGCCGCGCCGACGCCGTGCAGTTCCTGCGGTCGTGGACCGACGCGCAGCACGTCCGGGTCGACCTCGACGGTGCCGCGGGCGTGCGCCTGTCCGCCTGCCGGTCCTGACCGGACGCCCGCCGCCCCGTCCCGGGTCAGCCGCGGACGTGCCCGTCGCCGACGACGACGTACGTCGTGGTCGTCAGCTCGGGCAGGCCCATCGGCCCCCGCGCGTGCAGCTTCTGCGTGGAGATGCCGATCTCTGCCCCGAAGCCGAACTCGCCGCCGTCGGTGAAACGCGTCGACGCGTTGACCATCACCGCCGCCGCGTCCACGCCCGCCACGAACGTGCGCACCGCCTTCTCGCTGTCGCCCACGATCGCCTCGGTGTGGCCGCTCCCGTACCGGCGGATGTGCGCGAGTGCCTCGTCGATCGAGTCGACCACGCCGGCCGCGATGTCGAGCGAGTAGTACTCGGCGTACCAGTCCTCCTCGGTGACCGGCGCGAAGGACGTGCCGGCCGCCTCCGCGTACGGCTCGATCCGCGCGTCGCCGTGCACCGTCACGCCGGCCCCGCGCAAGGCCGCGAGCGCGGCCGGCAGGAAGGCTTCGGCCACGTCCGCATGCACGAGGAACGTCTCGGCCGCGTTGCAGACGCTGGTGCGCTGCGCCTTGGAGTTGAGCAGGATCGCCACGGCCTTGGCCACGTCCGCCGACGAGTCGACGTACACGTGGCAGTTGCCGATCCCGGTCTCGATCACCGGGACGGTCGAGCCTTCGACGACACTGCGGATGAGGCCGGCACCGCCGCGCGGGATCAGCACGTCGACCAGGCCGCGCGCCGTCATCAGGTGCCGCACCGACTCGCGGCTGACACCCGGCACCAGCTGGACCGCGTCACGGGGCAGTCCGGACGCCGCCAGCGCCTCCTGCATGATCGCGACGAGCGCGGTGTTGGACCGGAACGCCGACGACGACCCGCGCAGCAGCACGGCGTTGCCGCTCTTGAGGCAGAGCCCGGCCGCGTCGACCGTGACGTTCGGGCGGGCCTCGTAGACGATCCCAACCACGCCGAGCGGTACCCGGACCTGGCGCAGCTCGAGCCCGTTGGCCAGCCGCGAGCCGCGGACCACGTCGCCGACGGGGTCGGGCAGGTCGGCGACGTCGCGCAGGGCGGCTGCGACGTCCGCGACCCGGTCAGCCGTGAGGGTCAGCCGGTCGACGAGACCGGCAGCTGTGCCCTCGGCGACGGCCCGGGCGACGTCCTCGGCGTTGGCCTCCAGCACCTCGGCCACGTGCTTCTCCAGCGCGTCGGCCATCGCCAGCAGAGCCGCGTCCTTGACGCCGCGGGGCAACGCCGCGAGCACGACAGCTGCCGAACGCGCCCGCGTCGCGCAGGCCTGCACGGCCTCGCGCTCGGCGTCCGGCTGCTGCTGCAGCCCTGGCTGGTCCTCGTACCCGTCCGCGGCGGTGCCCATCTGACCAGGGTAGTCAGCGTCGCAACGGGTGCAGCCGGCCGACTCCGGCCAGCCTGACGTCCAGGTCGCCGGTGCGGCCGCGCTCGTGGAACGTCTCGCGCTCGAGGACCTCGAGACCGAGCACCTCCCAGCGCGGCAGCTGCGCCGTGCCGCGGTGCTCGCCCCACAGCCGCAACGCCATGGCCGCGGCGTCCTCGAGGTACTCCGCCTCTTCCCAGTAGCGCACCTCGACCCGGTCGTCGGCGTACCGGCCGTCCAGCAGGAAGGGATGCTCGGCGGCCAGCCGCTCCAGGGCCGCCCTGATCTCGGCGACCGGGACCGGGTCACCACCGACGGTGAGGGTGACGTGCCAGAGCCGGGCGACCGGCTGGACCTCAGGCGTGGCAGCCGGGTCGACCTGGCGCAGTCCGGGTGCGGGGAGCGGTTCGCGCATCCGCCACCTCCCGCCCGTCGTCAGCGGCGCAGCAGCACCAGGTCGTCGCGGTGCACGACCTCGCGCTCGTACGCCGGGCCCATCTCCCGGGCCAGGTCGCGGGTGGAACGACCGAGCAGCCCGGGAAGTTCGGATGCATCGAAGTTGACCAGACCCCGGGCCACGGCGTGACCGCTTTCGTCCAGAAGGTCCACCGGATCGCCCACGGCGAAATCGCCGTCGACACCGGTCACTCCGGCCGGGAGGAGAGACAGCCGCCGGTCGACGACGGCGCGCACCGCACCTGCGTCCAGGTGCAGCCGCCCGCGCGGCGTCGCCGCGTGCGCCAGCCACAGCTGGCGGGCCCCGCGCCGCGAGCCGGTGGGGTGGAACCACGTCCCCACCGCGTCGCCCGCCAGCGCCGGGCCGGCGAGCGCCGCCGAGGTCACCAGCACCGGGATGCCGGAGGACGTCGCCAGCCAGGCCGCCTCCACCTTGGTCTGCATCCCGCCGGTCCCCACGCCGGAAGCGCCGCCCCGGCCGGCGCGGCCCAGGTCGACCTGCTCGAGGTCGGCCGGCCCGCGCACGTCGGCGATCAACCGGGTGCCCGGCCGCCGCGGGTCGCCGTCGTGCAGCCCCTCGACGTCGGACAGCAGGACCAGCAGGTCGGCCCGGACCAGGTGGGCGACGAGGGCGGCGAGCCGGTCGTTGTCGCCGAAGCGGATCTCCTCGGTCGCGACGGTGTCGTTCTCGTTGACGACCGGGACCGCTCCGACCGCGAGCAGCTTGTCGAACGTCCGCAGCGCGTTGCGGTAGTGGGTGCGCCGCACCAGGTCGTCGGCGGTGAGCAACACCTGACCGACGGTCCGGCCGTGCCGAAGGAACGCCTCCGTGTAGCGGTGGACGAGCAGCCCCTGCCCGACGCTGGCTGCCGCCTGCTGGGTGGCCAGGTCGCGCGGGCGCGCCTTCAGGCCGAGCGGTGGCAGCCCGGCCGCGATGGCGCCCGACGAGACCAGCACGACCTGCGCTCCGGCCGGCGGACTCTCCACGAGTACCTCGACGAGCGAGTCCACCGCCGCAGCGTCCAGGCCGCCGCCCGGGCTCGTGATCGACGACGAACCGACCTTGACCACGATCCGGCGGGCGGAGCGGACTGCCTCGCGCACCGGGCTACCGCCCTTCGAGGCGACGGTCGCTGCCCCGCGGGCTGGCGGCCAGGTGCTCGGCCCCGGCGCTCAGCGTCGGTTCCCAGTCGAAGACCACGCCGCCGACGCCGCCCACAACGATCTCGTCACCGGGACCGGCCCCGGCGGCGCGCAGCGCCTCTTCGACACCGAGCCTGGCCAGCCGGTCGGACAGGTAGCCGACCGCCTCGTCGTTGCTGAAGTCGGTCTGGCGCACCCATCGCTCGGGCTTGTCCCCGCGCACGATGTAGCGACCGTCCTCCACGCTCAGGGTGAACCCGGAGTCGTCGACCGCCCTCGGACGCAGCACGATCCGGCTCGGCGCCGCGGCCGGGGCCTGGGCCCGGGCGCGGGCCACCAGGTCGGCCATGGCGAACGACAGCGGCCGCAGACCCTCGTGGGTGGCCGCGCTGACCTCGAACACCCGCAGCCCGCGGGCCTCGAGGTCGGGACGGACCATCTCGGCGAGCTCGCGGGCCTGCGGGACGTCGACCTTGTTGAGAACCACGATGCGGGGACGGTCGTCCAGCCCTCCGTACGCGGCGAGCTCGGCCTCGATCACGTCCAGGTCGCTGACCGGGTCGCGGCCCGGCTCGAGGGTGGCGCAGTCCAGCACGTGCACGAGTGCGGCGCACCGCTCCACGTGGCGCAGGAACTGCAGGCCGAGCCCCCTGCCCTCGCTCGCACCCGGGATGAGGCCGGGGACGTCGGCGATCGTGTACCTGGCCTCGCCCGCCTCGACCACACCGAGGTTGGGCACGAGCGTGGTGAACGGGTAGTCGGCGATCTTCGGCCGGGCCGCGGACATCGCGGCGACGAGGCTGGACTTGCCGGCGCTCGGGTACCCGACCAGGCCGACGTCGGCCACGGTCTTCAGCTCGAGCACGACGTCGCGGGTCTCACCCGGCTCGCCGAGCAGGGCGAAGCCGGGGGCCTTGCGGCGCGGCGAGGCGAGCGCCGCGTTGCCCAGTCCGCCGCGACCGCCCGCCGCGACGACGGCCCAGGCACCAGGGCCGACCAGGTCGGCGAGGACGGTCCCGTCCGCGCCGGTGACGACAGTGCCGTCGGGCACCGGCAGCAGCAGGTCGTCGCCGTCGGCGCCGTTGCGGTGGTCACCCATGCCGGGCCGCCCGCTGGTCGCCTTGCGGTGCGGCGACCGGTGGTAGTCGAGCAGGGTGGTGGTGGACGGGTCGACGAACAGCCGGACCTCGCCGCCGTGACCCCCGTTGCCACCGTCGGGACCGCCCAGCGGCTTGAACTTCTCGCGGTGCACCGAGACGCAGCCGTGGCCACCGGACCCGGCCGCGACGTGCAGGACGACGCGGTCGACGAAGGTGGCCATGACCCCATTGTCCCGTACGCCCACCCCCCATCCCGACGATCATGAGAGATGTGGTCGCCGCAGACGCGAATCCGTAGTCATCTCTCATGATCACGACAGGGTCGGGGGGTTGGGGGGGCGGGGGCGGGCGCTGGACGCGTGAGAGCGGCCGGCCCCGCGGGGCGGCCGCTCTCGTGAGCTGCGAGGTCCGGGCTACTCGGTGGCCGAGACCACGTTGACGACCCGGCGGCCCCGCCGGGTACCGAACTCGACGTTGCCCGCCACGAGGGCGAACAGCGTGTCGTCGCCGCCGCGGCCCACGCCCACGCCGGGGTGGAAGTGGGTGCCGCGCTGGCGGACCAGGATCTCCCCTGCCCCGACGAGCTGGCCGCCGAACCGCTTGACGCCGAGCCGCTGGGCGTTCGAGTCGCGCCCGTTGCGCGAGGAGGATGCGCCCTTCTTGTGTGCCATGGGATCCGGACCTACTTCGTCTCGATGCCGGTGACCTTGACCTGCGTCAGCTTCTGCCGGTGGCCCTGACGCTTGCGGTACCCGGTCTTGTTCTTGAACTTGAGGATGTCGATCTTGGGGCCCTTGGTGGCGGCCACGATCTCGGCGGTGACGGTGATGCCCGACAGCGTGGCCGCGTCGGACGTGACCGACTCGCCGTCGACCAGGAGCAGGGCGGGCAGCCGCACGGAGTCACCGGGCTCACCCTGGAGCCGGTCGACCTCGAGGACGTCACCGACGGCGACCTTCTCCTGACGGCCACCGGCGCGGACGATCGCGTACACCGTGGACTCCTGTCCTGCTCGTGAAACGGGCGCCCCGGCCCGGTTCACGGGGCCACGAGGAGGGCGCGTACGTCTGGACGTGCTCGGCACGCCGAAGGGCAAGGGTACGGGGGCCGTCCAGGGGGGTCAAACCGGTGCGCCGGGCCGGCCGGAACCGTCCGACGACCCGTCGCTGGAGGCGCCGCCGGACCCGCCGCCGGCCGCGCCCAGCTCGGGCAGCCGGAGCACCCGGTCCCCCACCAGGTCGGCCTCCACCAGGTCGTGCGTCACGTGCACGGCCGGGGTGCCCAGCCGGTGCAGGAGGTCCCGCACGTCGACCGCCAGCCGGTCGCGGAGGTCACGGTCGAGCGCGCCGAACGGCTCGTCCAGCAGCAGCAGCCGGGGGCCGGGCGCCAGCGCCCTGGCCAGCGCCACCCGCTGGGCCTCCCCACCGGAGAGCGTCGCGACCGCCCGCGGGCCGTAACCGTCCAGGCCGACCAGGCCCAGCAGCGCCGTGACCCGCGCCGAGATCTCCGCCCGCGACCGGCGGGCCACCCGCAGGCCGTAGCCGACGTTCCCGGCCACGTCCAGGTGCGGGAACAGCAGTGCGTCCTGGAACACCAGCCCGATCCGGCGACGGTGGGCCGGCACCCCGGTCAGGTCCGTCCCGTCCCAGCACACGCGACCGCTGTCCGGCTCGAGCAGCCCGGCCACGACCTGCAGCAGCGTCGACTTCCCCGAACCGCTGGGTCCGAGCAGGCAGACGATCTCCTCCGGTCCCACCTCCAGGCTCACGTGGTCCAGCACCGTCCGCTCGCCGAACGTGACGGTGACGTCCCGGACCAGCAGGGCGGCCCGGCTCATCGCCCGACCCGGCGCGCCGCGGGCTGGGCGAGCTCGGCGACCAGCAGCGCGAGGCCGGTGACAAGCATGAGCACCGTGGCCAGGGCGAGCGCCGCGCCGTAGCGCACCTCGCCAGGGCGGTCCAGCAGCGCCGCGATCTGGACCGGCAGCGTCGGCGCGCCGGACCGGGCCAGGAACGCCGTCGCGCCGAACTCCCCCAACGACACGGCGAAGGCGAGTCCGGCACCCACCGCGAGCGCCCGGCCGAGCAGGGGCAGGTCGACGGTGCGCCAGGCACGCCGGGGTCGAGCTCCGAGCGTCGCGGCGACCGCGCGCAGCCGCGGGTCGACCGAGCGCAGCACCGGCAGGGCCGCGGCCAGCACCAGCGGGACCGCCACGAGCGTGTGCGCCAGCGGGACCAGCCACCACGAGCCGCGCAGGTCCAGCGGCGCCCGGGAGAAGGCCAGCACCATGCCGAAGCCGACGGTCACCGCGGACGTGCCCAGCGGCAGCGTGGCCGCGCTACCCAGGAACCGCCCGCCGCGCCCCGAGTACGCGACCGCGCAGGCGGCCAGCCCACCCACGACCACGGCGAGCACGGCGGTGACGACGGCGTACTGCAGCGAGACCCGGACCGAGTCCCAGGGCGCGGCGTACGCGGTCGTGCCGGCATCCACCGACCCGAGCGCCTGCCACCAGCTCAGCCCCCACCCGCCGTGCACGCGCAGCGAGCCCAGGACGAGGGCGGCCATCGGGAGCACGAGCAGCACCGCCACGCTCGCGAGCACGGCGGCGAGCAGCACCCGCTGGCCGAGCCGCCGCACCGGGCCCCCCTGCTGGCCCTGGGCCCGCAGCGCCTGCCGCACCGAGCCGCGTGCCTGGACCCGGGCCGAGACCAGCAGCACGACGCCCAGCAGCACCATCTGGAGGACGGCCAGCACCGCGGCTCCGGGCAGGTCCAGCAGCTGCGCCGTACGCCGGTACACCTCGACCTCGAGCGTGCTCGTGCCCGGCCCGCCGAGCAGCAGCACGACGCCGAACGAGGTGAACGTGAACAGGAACACCAGGACGGTGGCCGCGACAACGGCCGGCCGAAGCAGCGGCCAGGTCACCGTGCGCAGGACCGGCCAGGGGCCGGCGCCGAGGCTGCGCGCCGCCTGCTCGTACCGCGGGTCGAGCTGTCCCCACAGGCCACCGACCACGCGGACGACGACTGCGTAGTTGAAGAAGACGTGGGCGACCAGGATCGCCGCCAGCGTGCCGACCCAGGAGGCCGGCAGCACCTGCCGGAACGCCAGCCCCACCACGACCGTCGGCAGGACGAACGGCACGGTCATCAGCACGACGAGGGCACGGCGCCCGCGGAAGGCCAGCCGGGCGGTCACGTACGCCCCCGGCAGGGCGACCAGCAGGGTCAGCAGCGTCGAGAGCACGGCCTGCACGAGCGTGAACCGCACGACCTGCCAGGTGTACGGGTCGGACAGCTGCGCCAGCCCGGCGGCCGACAGCCCGCGGCCCAGGATCCGCGCCAGCGGCCAGGCGAAGAACAGGGCCAGGAACAGCGCCGGGACCAGGCCGAGCACCCAGGCGGGCGCCGGCCCCCGGACGGCAGCGGTGCCGCCAGCCGGGCTCAGTGCAGCACCACCTGCGTCCACTGGTCGACCCAGCGCTCGCGGTTCTGGGTGATGTCTGCGGGCGGCACGGTCAGCGGGTGAGCCGCCTGCACGGCCCACCGGCTGAACACCGCGGGCAACGGGGTCGAGCCGACCGCCGGGAAGACGTACATCGACAGCGGGATGCCGGCCTGGAACGGCTGGGACAGCAGGAAGTCGACGACCATCCGGGCCGCCTGCGGCTGCTTGGTCCCGGCCAGCACACCGGCGAACTCGACCTGGCGGAAGCAGGTGTCCGCGAGCACGCTCACCGTCGGCTTCGTGGGCTTGGGGTCGGCGTACTCGATGCTGGCCACCGGGTCGGTGCCGTAGCTGACCACGAGCGGGTAGGTGCCCTTCTGACCGCCACCGGTGAAGTCGCCGTCATAGGCGTTCGTCCAGCCGTCATCGACCTTGACCCCGTTCGCGCGCAGGCTGCTCCAGAAACTCTGCCAGCCGTCCGCGCCGTACCGCGCGACGGACGCGAGCAGGAAGGCCAGGCCGGGTGAGGAGGTCGCCGGGTTCTCCACGACGAGCCGGCCGCGGTACCGGGCGTCGGCGAGGTCGGCCATGGTCGTGGGCTCCGGCACGTGGTGCACGGCGAACCAGCGGTCGTCGGCGATCACGCAGACGTCGCCGTAGTCGACCGGGACCACGGCGTCGCCGGTGACCAGGGAGCGCAGCGACGGGTCGACCTGGGCCAGGGCGGCCGGCCGGTAGGGCGCGAAGGTCCCGGCGGCCACGGCGCGGGAGAGCAGCGTGTTGTCGACGCCGAACAGCACGTCGCCCTCCGGGTTGCCCGCCGTCAGCACCGCCTTGTTGACCACCACGCCCGCGTCGCCGCCGGTCACCACCTTGACCGTGATCCCGGTGCGCTGCCGGAACTGCTCCAGCAGCGCCTTGTCGACCGAGAACGAGTCGTGCGTGAGGAGCGTGACGGTGGTCGGCGCGACCGACGCGGGCGGCGCCACCGTCAGGTCAGCGCCGGTCGGTGCGGGCGCGCTCGTCGTCGAGCAGGCGGTGAGAAGGGCACCGACGACCATGGCCGGTGCGGCGAGTCGAACGACTCGCGACGGAACGGGACCCATCCGATACCTCCGCTGGCATTACCCAGATCAGGTTCGAGGGTCGGTGGCGGCGAGCCACCCTCTCAGCCCGCCGTGTCCCGCGAGCTCCCCTTGGCTTTCCCCGGACTCTATCCGACTGGTGCGGGTGCCCCCTGCGCCTTGGTGGCCCGGCGGCGCGGGCGGGCGGCCTTCTTCGCACCGTCGACCGGGGCTGCCTCGGCCGCGACCGGAGCGGTCGCCGCAGCCTTCGCGCGCGAACGGCGGGCCCGTGGGGCCACCACCACGTCGGCACCGGCCTCCCCCGGGCCCGACCCCTCGGCGGCTTCGCCGTCCGGACCTGTCCCGGCCGGCTGGCGCGCCACAGCCTTGGCGGCCCGCGCCACCCGCTCCACCCGGTCGACGTTCTCGCCCGAGTGGCGCAGCCCGGTCCGGGCCTCGACCGGCTCGAGGTGGACCTTCACGCCGCGGCCGTTGCAGTGCTCGCACGGCTCGGAGAAGGCCTCCAGCAGGCCCTGGCCGATCCGCTTGCGGGTCATCTGGACCAGGCCGAGCGAGGTCACCTCGGCGACCTGGTGCTTGGTGCGGTCGCGGCCGAGGCACTCGGTGAGCCGGCGCAGGACCAGCTCGCGGTTGGACTCGAGCACCATGTCGATGAAGTCGATGACAATGATGCCGCCGATGTCGCGCAGCCGGAGCTGCCGGACGATCTCCTCGGCCGCCTCGAGGTTGTTCCTGGTCACGGTCTCCTCGAGGTTCCCCGACCCCTTGCCGACGAACTTGCCCGTGTTCACGTCGACGACAGTCATCGCCTCGGTGCGGTCGATCACCAGCGAGCCGCCCGACGGCAGCCACACTTTGCGGTCCAGAGCCTTGGCGATCTGCTCGTCCACCCGGAACGCCGAGAACGCGTCCTCGTTGGCGACGTACTTCTCGACGCGGTCCAGCAGGTCCGGGGCGACGTGGCCGACGTAGGACTGCACGGTGTCCCACGCGGAGTCGCCGGACACGACCAGCCGCTCGAAGTCCTCGTTGAACAGGTCACGGATGACACGGACCGTCAGGTCGGGCTCGGAGTAGAGCAGCGCCGGGGCGCTGGCGGTCTTCGCCTTCTTCTCGATGTCCTCCCACTGCGCCTGCAGGCGCGCGACGTCGTGCGTCAGCTGCTCCTCGGTCGCGCCCTCCGCAGCGGTGCGGACGATCACACCGGCGTCGTCGGGGACGACCTTCTTCAGGATCGCCTTGAGCCGGCTGCGCTCGGAGTCCGGGAGCTTGCGGCTGATGCCGCTCATCGAGCCGTCGGGGACGTACACCAGGAACCGGCCGGCGAGCGAGACGTTGCTCGTCAGCCGCGAGCCCTTGTGGCCCATCGGGTCCTTGGTGACCTGGACGAGCACCGCGTCACCGGACTTGAGCACGTGCTCGATCCGCTTGGGCTGCCCGTCCAGCCCGGCGGCGTCCCAGTTCACCTCGCCCGCGTACAGCACGGCGTTGCGGCCGCGCCCGATGTCGACGAAGGCCGCCTCCATGCTCGGCAGGACGTTCTGCACCTTGCCGAGGTACACGTTGCCGACCATCGTCGAGGACGACGCGCTCGCCACGTAGTGCTCGACGAGGACGTCGTCCTCGAGGACCGCGATCTGGGTGAGGTCGGCGCGCTGCCGGACGACCATGACCCGGCGCACCGACTCGCGGCGGGCCAGGAACTCGGCCTCGGACAGGATCGGCGGCCGGCGGCGGCCCGCGTCGCGCCCTTCGCGACGGCGCTGCTTCTTGGCCTCGAGGCGGGTGGACCCGCGCACGGCCGTGACCTCGCCGGAGCCGGACTTGGCCCGGGTACGCGGTTCGCGGACATGCACGACCGCGGTGTCGTCGTCGCCCCCGTCGGCGTCCGAGCCCTTGCGCCGGCGACGCCGGCGACGGCGGGTACCGGCCGCGCCTTCCTCCTCGGCCTCGGCGGCGTCGGCGCCAGCGCCCTGCGCGTCACCGCGCTCTTCGGGCCCGGCGGCAGCGCCTTCCTCGGCCCGGCCGGACTCGTCGGCGCCGGAGTCGTCCGGCTCGGAGCCGTTGTCCTGGTCGGTACCGGTGCGGCGGCGCCGGCCGCGCCCGCCCCGGCGGCGACGGCGGCGGCGGGCCGCGTCGCCGCCCTCGCCTGCCTCGCCGTCCTCGCCCTCGGCCGCCTCGTCCGCCTCGTGCCGTGCGGCGGCGTCGTCGCTCGCCGGCAGCTGATCGGTGCCCTCGGCCGGTGCACCCGGGCCGCCGGTCTCGCCCCCGTCCGGACCCTCGGCAGCGGCCGCCTTGGTGCGACGGCGCCCAGCCGCAGGCTCCGGAGCCTGGAAGAGCACGGGCGGGGCGGCGGCCGCCTTGCGGCGGCGCGCCGTCGTGGCGGGGACCGTTCCATCGCCGGCCTCAGGCGCACCGGCTGCCTGGTCGGGAGCCTCCGCCGGCGCCGGCTCAGGCGACGCAGCGGCCTTCTTGGTCCGGCGGCGCGGCGCCTTGGCCGCGGTGGCCTTGGCCGGGGTGGTGGCCTTGGCCGGGGTGGTGGCCTTGGCCGGGGTGGTGGCCTTCGCCGTTGCGGTCCCGTCGTCGCCGGGCACGGACGGCCCCGTAGGGGTTGCCGTGGTGGCGCTGCTCGGGGTGGGGGGTCCGGCGGGCCTGGCCGCCGCGCGGCGCCGCCGGGGAGCGGCGGCGGTCGCGCCGCTTGCCGTGGAGCCCTCGGCGGTGGTGGTGTCGACGGTGGTGATGTCGCTGTCGAGCATCGGTGCAGTCCTACTCCGCCCTCCGGGCGCCCTGGCGAACCCGGGCACCGCGCGGAGGTGCTGGTCGTGCGGCCCGCCCGTGGGCGGACCGAAGTTCGTGGGGTGCCGGCCGGCGGTCTAGGCCCGGTCGATCACCAGTGGGTCTGATACGTCACTCGCAACTGCATCGAGCGGCCCCTGCGCCAGCCGGGTCACCTGGGGTGGGACCGGCGGCGCGAGGTCGGCCACCTGACGCAGCGCCTCGAGGACGTCATCAGGGCGGACAGCCGGCGTGGTGTGCCGGACGACCAGTCGCAGTATCGCACACGCCCCGGGAGGCGGGCCCGCGCCGTCCGCGACACGCCCGGCAGCCGCGCCGAGGGCCAGGACAGGTCCCCGGGCGTCGAACCGTCGCATCCCGTTCTTGGTCAGGCGCTCGATGTCGACGCGCTCCTCCCTCAGCAGCCGCTCGCACGCCGCCTGGGCCCGGGGCTCGGTGACACCGTCCAGCCGGATCTCGTACACCGACGCCTCGAGCCGGTCGGCCAGCGAGGTCCCCGCTGTCGCCTGCACCACCTCCAGGACGTCCAGGCCCGGCGGGAGCGAGGAGTCCAGGGCCGCGCGCACCCAGGCCGGGTCGCGCACCTCGGCCAGGGCGATCTCGACGTACTCGGCCTCGCTGGCCACGCCGGTCGGCGCGGCGTTGGCGTACGAGACTTTCGGGTGCGGGGTGAACCCCGCGCTGTAGGCCATCGGGACGCCGGCACGGCGCAGCGCGCGCTCGAAGGCGCGCTGGAAGTCGCGGTGGGAGGAGAACCGGAGGCGGCCGCGCTTGGCGTACCGCAGCCGCAGCCGCTGGACCGCCGGGGCCGGTGGCGGCCCCTCGGGACTGCGGGCCACCTCAGCCTCTCGCCGCCCCCGCCGACCCGCCCGGTGCGTCCGGCTCGCTCGCCCGCAGGGCGGCGGCGATCCAGGCCAGTGCGGCGCCCTTCTCCCCCTCGGGCAGCGGCGGCAGGACGTCCAGCCAGACCGGCAGCATCGAGCCGCGCAGCTGCAGCTGGCCCAGCGGGCGCGGGAAGAACCAGAGGTGGAAGTGCGCCATCCCGTCGCCCCAGCGGGCGACGTGCACCCGGGCCGCGTCCCGGAGCGTGAGCACTGCTCGCTCGATCCGCGCGGTCAGCGGGCCGAGCTCGCCGAGCAGGTCCGGTGGCAGGTCGGCGAAGGAGTCGTAGTGCCCGCGCGGCTCGAGCAGCACGATCCCCGGCAGCGGGCCGGGCTCGCCGTCACCGCGCAGCCGCCAGTGCTCGTCGGTCCAGATGTACTCGGCGTCGCCCTTGGCACAGGCCGAGCAGTCCGCGGCGCTCACCGCCTTGCGCTCGGGTTCGGGCACCTGGCGCGGCTGGAGCGGCTTGACCCGGACGTCGCCCTCGAACGGGAACCAGGGGTCGTCGATGAGCTCGTGGAGAGAGGTCACCCGGTTCCTCCGACCGGTGTCAGAGGGAGCAGCTTCGCTCCGGTGGGGCCGACCTGGATCTGGGTGTCCAGCTGCGGGCAGACGCCGCAGTCGAAGCACGGCGTCCAGCGGCAGTCCTCCACCTCGACCTCGGCGAGCGCGTCCTGCCAGTCCTCCCAGAGCCAGTCCTTGTCCAGGCCGCTGTCGATGTGGTCCCAGGGCAGGACCTCGCTGTGCTCCCGCTCCCGGGTGGTGTACCAGTCGAGGTCGACCCCGGTCCCGGCCAGCCCGCGGGCGGCGGCGGCGGTCCAACGGTCGAAGGAGAAGTGCTCGCTCCAGCCGTCGAACCGCGCGCCGTCCTCCCAGGCGGCGCGCACGACGGCGGCCACCCGGCGGTCGCCGCGCGAGAGCAGGCCCTCGATCGTGCCGGGCTTGCCGTCGTGGTAGCGGAACCCGATCGCCCGGCCGACCTCACGGTCGCCACGGATCGCGTCGCGGAGCTTGGCCAGGCGCGCGTCGGTCCCGGAGTGGTCGAGCTGCGCGGCCCACTGGAACGGCGTGTGCGGCTTGGGGACGAAGCCGCCGATCGACACGGTGCAGCGGATGTCGCGGCTGCCGGTCACCCGGCGTCCGGTACGGATGACCTCACGTGCCAGGTCGGCGATCTGCAGGACGTCTTCGTCGGTCTCGGTCGGCAGGCCGCACATGAAGTACAGCTTCACCTGCCGCCAGCCGGCTCCGTAGGCCGCGGTCACCGTGCGGATGAGGTCCTCCTCGGTGACCATCTTGTTGATGACCTTGCGCAGACGTTCGGAACCGCCCTCTGGGGCGAAGGTCAGCCCCGAGCGGCGACCGTTTCGCGACAGCTCGTTGGCGAGGTCGATGTTGAACGCGTCGACGCGCGTCGACGGCAGCGACAGCCCGACGTTCGCACCCTCGTACCGGTCCGCCAGACCCTTGGCGATGTCGGCGATCTCCGAGTGGTCGGCGCTGGACAGCGACAGCAGCCCGACCTCCTCGAAACCGGTCGCGGCCAGCGAGTGCTCGACCATCTCGGCGATGCCGGTGATCGACCGCTCCCGGACCGGGCGGGTGATCATGCCGGCCTGGCAGAACCGGCAGCCGCGCGTGCAGCCGCGGAAGATCTCCACGCTGGCCCGCTCGTGCACGGTCTCGGCCAGCGGCACGAGCGGCGTGCGCGGGTACGGCCACTGGTCCAGGTCCATCACGGTGTGCTTGGCCACCCGCCACGGAACGCCGGGGCGGTTCGGCGCGATCCGTCGGATGCGACCGTCGGGCAGGTAGTCGACGTCGTAGAACGCGGGGACGTATACGCTGCCGGTCCGGGCCAGCCGCAGCAGGATCTCCTCGCGGCCGCCCGGCCGGCCCGCGTCCTTCCAGGCCCGGACGATGTCGCTGATGTGCAGGACCGCCTGCTCCCCGTCGCCGACGACCGCTGCGTCGACGAACTCGGCGATCGGCTCGGGGTTGAACGCCGCATGCCCACCGGCGACGACGAGCGGGTGCCGGTCGTCGCGGTCGGCGGCGCTCAGCGGGATGCCGGCCAGGTCGAGCGCGGTGAGCAGGTTGGTGTAGCCCAGCTCGGTGGCGAAGCTGACTCCGAGCAGGTCGAAGGCTGCGACCGGACGGTGGCCGTCCACGGTGAACTGCGGGACGCCGTGCTCGCGCATCAGCGCCTCGAGGTCCGGCCACACGCTGTACGTGCGCTCGGCCAGCACACCGTCGCGCTCGTTCAGGACCTCGTACAGGATCTGCAGTCCCTGGTTGGGCAGGCCGACCTCGTACGCGTCCGGGTACATGAGCGCCCACCGGACCCGGCACTCGTCCCAGTCCTTGACCCGGGCGTTGAGCTCGCCGCCCACGTACTGGATGGGCTTGCGCACCAGCGGGAGCAGCGCCTCCAGCCGTCCGAAGACCGACTCGACGGGCATCGCGGACCCTCCGGCAGTCAGGGTGCGTCAGGTTTGCGCGGACCGGCCCAGCCTACCCGCCGCCCCGCCCCCACCCCTCCCCTCCGCTCCCCTCCGCGTTGATCATGAGAGATGCGTGCGGAATTCGCCATCCGACGCGTACATCTCTCATGATCGCGGCTGTGGACGGGGGCTCTCGCGTCCACAGGTCAACGTCTCGGGCTGGGGGCCCCAGGCGGGTTGACGCACCGTGACGCCATGTCCCCTCGACCAGCCGTTCGGGCAGCCCTCGCGATGGCGAGCGAGCAGGCCGGCGTGATCAGTGCGTCGCAGGCCCTCTCGGTCGGGATGACTCGCTCGAGCGTGGCCTCCAACCGGCGGAACGGTCGCTGGCGTTCGCTGCTGGCTGGTGTCTATCTCACCGAGACGATCGGCCACGACCTGCCCTGGGCCGAGCTCCCTTTCGAGACCCGGCTTTCTGCAGCACTGTTGGCTCACGGCTCGGACGCCACCGCCATGCTCGGCACGGCCGCGACCGTGCTCGGCTTTCCGGTGCGGCCTCGAGAGGACGGGACCATCCATCTGTGTCTCGGTCCGGGTCGACCTCGGCACCAGCAACCCGGAGTTCGGCTCTACACGCGCGCCCTCGGCACGGACGACGTGACGCAGCTCGACTACGGCGGTCGAGTCCTCCGCGTCACCTCGGTCGCGCGGACCGCCACCGACCTGCTCAGGAGCCAGCCGCGGCTGGAGGCCGTGGCGATCCTGGACGGACTGTTGAACCAGCGGTGGGTCAGCCAGGCCGATCTACCTTCGGTGCGACGGCTCCTCGAAGGCGGGCGTGGAGCTGTCGCTGCCCGGCGGTACCTCGACGAGTGCGACGGGCGGTCCGAGTCGCCGCTGGAGACACGGATCCGGCTCATCGCGTGCGACGCGGGGCTACCACCGGACGTCCTTCAGCTGGAGGTTCGAGACGGCGCGGGCATCCTGCTCGGACGCGCAGACCTCGCGTGGCACCTCGCGAGCGGCCGCACTCTGATCGCTGAGGCGGACGGACAGCTCTGGCACGACACTCCGCGCGCGCTCTACCGGGACCGGCACCGAGCCAACGACTTCGCGTCGACGGGCTGGATCGACGTGGTCCGCTTCACGTGGGACGACACGTTGCGCCCGGTCTATGTCGAGAGCGTGTTGGGCCGCCACGTGCGGCCCCAAGACCACTCCCGCGATCATGAGAGATGTGCACGCGTACGCGACTGCGGGGCGTACATCTCTCATGATCAGCGCGGGAAGGGGGCGGCGTCAGGCGTAGCGGCGCATGTGGACGTTCTGGAGGAGGCCCACGGCCATCATGGTCGCGAACATGGAGGTCCCCCCGTACGAGACGAGGGGCAGCGGCACCCCCGTCACCGGCATGATGCCCAGCGCCATCCCGATGTTCTCGAAGGCCTGGAACGTGAACCAGCAGACGATGCCGGTAGCCACCAGGGTGCCGAAGAGATCCTCGGCGCGTACGGCGATCCGCATGCCGCGCCACAGCACGACGCCGAGCAGCACGACGAGCAGTCCGGCGCCCAGGAACCCGAGCTCCTCGCCCGCGACAGTGAAGACGAAGTCGGTCTGCTGCTCGGGCACGAACTTCCCGTTGGTCTGCGTCCCGTGGAAGAGCCCCTTGCCGAACCAGCCGCCCGACCCGATGGCGATGCGGGCCTGCTTCACGTTGTAGCCGGCGCCCTGCGGGTCGCGCGAGGGGTCCGCGAACGCCGCGAAGCGGTCGAGCTGGTACTGCGCCAGCACGCCGAGCCTGACCGCGACGAAGGCTCCCAGCGCACCCACGGCGACCAGCCCCGCCATCCAGCGGGTCGGCGTGTTCGCCACGGCGAGGACGCCCAGGATGATGACGCCTATGACGATCGTGGTCCCGAGGTCGGGCTGCAGCATGATCAGCGCGACCGGGACGAGTGCCACGCCGAGCGCCAGGGCGACATCGGACAGCCGCGGCTCGTCCTCGGCGTCGCGCCGCTCGGCCAGCAGCATGGGCAGCGCGACGCACAGCGCGACCTTGGCGAACTCCGACGGTTGGATCGAGAAGCCGGCCGGCAGCAGGATCCACGAGTGCGACCCGTTGATGGTCTTGCCGATCCCCGGCGTGAGCACCGCGATCAGCCCGAGCACCGACGCGATGTACACCAGCGGCGCGTACGCGCGCAGCGACCGGTAGTCGAACAGCGCGGTCATCGCGCCGAGCACCAGGCCCAGCGCGATGTTGATCAGGTGCTTGCGCAGGAACGCGTTCGGGTCCAGCCCGACGTCGATCTGGCGCTGCTTGGTCGCCGACCAGACCAGCAGGGTGCCCATCACCAGCAGCCCGCCGACCGCGATCAGCAGGACCCAGTCGAGCTTGCGCAGCACCGAGTCCCGGTCGACCACCCGGGAGCCGAACGAGCGCCGCGACGGGCTGTACGTCGACGTGCTGGCACGTAGGCCGCTGGTCATGGCCCACCTGCCTGCTGGCGCCCGCGCTCGGACGACCCGTAGACCGGGCCCGGGGCCGCAAGCGCCGCCGGCGTCCCGGAGCCGCCGCCGCCGGACGCCGGCGACGCGGGGGCCAGCGGCGTCGAGGTGGCCGTCACCTTCGGCAGCGGCGAGCCCGGCGGGAGGATCCGGCCGTCCTGCGTCGTGACGGGCAGCTTCACCGGCAGCACGCCGTTCGGCAGCACCGAGGTCTTCGGGTCGATGGACTTCCCGTGCACGCCGAACAGCTCGCGGTACACGGCCTTCACCGAGTCGGCCGAGGTGGTCGACCCGTAGCCGCCCTGGCTGACCATCATCACCACCGCGTACTGCGGCCTGGTGGCCGGCGCGTACGTGGCGAACCAGGACGTGGTCTGCTTGCCGGCGACCTCGGCGGTGCCGGTCTTGGCGGCGATCGGGATCTGGTTCAGCGGCCAGTCCTTGAACTGGTTGTCCGCGGTGCCGCTGACGGTCACCTGGCTCAGCGCGTGCTGCAGGAACGACAGCGTGCCCTTCGCCACCGGCAGCCGCCCCTCGGCGACCGGCTTGATCTGCTGGACCACCTGGCCGGTGGGCGCGAGCACCGCCTTGGCGACCTGCGGTGTCCACAGGGTTCCGCCGTTGGCGATCGCGGCGTACACCTGCGCCATCTTCAACGGGGTGGTGAGGGTCTCGCCCTGGCCGATGATGAAGTTGACCGCGTCGCCGGGCAGGTAGACCGCACCCGAGGCCGCGCAGTTGTCGGCGGCGATCGCCTTGAGGTACGCGGCGTGCGCCGGGTCGGTCTTGGCGACGTTCGGGTAGCCCTTCTTGGCCGCGGCGCAGTACTCGGCCCGGTTGGCCTTCCAGTTGTCGATGCGGTCCTGGCGCGTCGTGATGTTGCCGGCGGACTCCCCCGGCAGATCGATGCCGGTCTTCTTGCCGAAGCCCCACGCCAGCGCGGCGTTGATGAAGATGTCCTTGGGGTGGAACGGGTGCGCGCCGCCGTCGCGGACCCACTCCGCGTCGGCCACGCCGTAGAAGACGGTGTCGCAGGAGACCTCGATGGCCCGCTCGAGGCCGATCGGGCCGTAGCTCTTGCTCTCAGAGTTGGTGAACTTGCGGCCGCCGATCTGCAGTGACGACGGGCAGGGGTACGGGCCGGCCGTCGAGTAGCGGCCGCTCTGCAGCATCGCCGTCGACGAGACCACCTTGAACGTCGACCCCGGGGCGAAGCCGCCCTGGTAGGCGCGCGAGACCAGCGGCTGGCCCGTCGCCCTGGACGTCAGCGAGCCGTACTCCTTGGTGGTGATGCCGCCGACCCAGATCGACGGGTCGTACGTCGGCAGGCTGGCCATCGCGATCACGTGCCCGTTGCGGACGTCCAGCACGACGCCGGCGGCGGAGTCGGCCTTGAGCGGCTTTCCGGTCTGCGGGTCGGTCTGCCCGCGGGCCCGCTGGACCGCCTTGGCCAGCTGGTCCTCGAGCACGGCCTGGACGCGCGCGTCGATGTTGGTGACCAGGTTGTCGCCCGCCTGGGCCGGCGTCTCGCCGACGCTGCCGGTGACGTTGCCGGCCCGGTCGACGGCCAGCTGCTTGACCCCGTTGACCCCGCGCAGCACGGAGTCGTACTGGTCCTCCAGGCCCGAGCGCCCGACCAGGTCGCTGCGGTAGAGGGGGTTCTTGTCGCCGGCGGTGCGGTCGAGCTCGTCCTGGGTGACCGGGCCGACGTACCCCAGCTCGTGCGCGGCGTTCGCGCCGTACGGCTGCGGGTACTCGCGCTGGGACTCCAGCTCCGCGGCGACGCCCGGGTAGTCCTCCGCACGCTCCAGGATCGACAGCGCCGTCGCCTGGCTGACGTCCTTGGCGACGGGGATCGGCTGGAACGGCGAGCCGCTCCAGCAGATGTAGGGCTTGGCGGCCGGAGTGCTGTCGGTGGCCTTGGTGCCGCACAGGGTGATCTTGTCGGTCAGCGCACGGGCGGTGGTCTTGAGCTGCCTGGCCAGCCGGGCCACCACGGCGGCCCGGTCGGCCTTCTTGAGCTGGTCCAGCGTGCTGCGGTCGACGGTGATCACCAGCGTGGTCTTGTTGCGCACCAGCTGGCGGCCCATGTCGTCCAGGATCTGGCCGCGTACGGCCTCGGTGACGACCTCGCGGGTGAAGTTGCTCTTCGCGGCCTTGCGGTACTCGGCACCGGAGTACACCTGCAGGAACCACAGCCGCCCCAGCAGTGT
The DNA here is from genome assembly GCA_963849365.1 of uncultured Actinomycetota bacterium. Lineage (GTDB taxonomy): Bacteria > Actinomycetota > Actinomycetes > Prado026 > Prado026 > CAVQCJ01. The sequence goes on along the minus strand of CAWKHA010000004.1, from coordinate 1,992,812 downwards.
CAGCAGCAGCGACACGACGAGCACCTGCATGACGATCAGGCGCAGACGCGATCGGTCGCTCACGGGGTCGTCTCCTGGAGCGGTTCGGGCTTGGTGCCGGGTCGGGGGTCCGGCAGTTCCGACGAGCGCGGCGCCGGTCGCGTTCCCCGCGCCGGGGTGACGCCGGTCACCGGAAGGTCCGAGCGTACGTCGTGGACGGCTCGACACGCCGGGCCAGCCGCATCAGCAGCGGGACCACGAACGGGGCCAGCATGACGTCGTAGAGCACGGCTGTCGGCAGCGCACTCAGCAGCGCGGCACCGTCGACACGGGGGTCGCCGAGCGCGAACCCGATCGCGGCGTAGCCGAGCACGGCTCCGGCCGAGGCCAGCCCCACCACCAGCACCGGTACCAGGGCCGAAGACTGCGCGGCGTCCATCGCGCGACCGGAGAACCAGCCGACGAGCGCCAGCACGAACGCCCAGCGGCCGACCTGTCCGTCCGCCGGCGGGACGATGTCCAGGAGCAGCCCGCCGGCGAAGCCCACCACGCACCCGGTCGTCGGGCCCTGGGCCAGCGCCAGCGACACGACGACCAGCAGGACGAGGTCCGGTGTCGCGCCGGGAAACGGGATCCGGGAGAGCACGACGGTCTGCAGCACGACCGCGACCGTGAGCAGCAGACCGAACAGCACCACCTTGGCCGTTGTCACGACTTGCTCGGCGATGCCGTGCTGCGCGGCCGGCTGGACGTCGACGCGGTCGCGCCCGCGGTGGCCGTGGCGCCGGCGGATGGCGCGCCGGAGGGTCCGGGCGTCGACGGGCTCGGGGTCGGTTTCGGGAGCACCGAGTCGCGCGGGTCGGTCCGCGGCAGCACCACGACGATCCCGACGAGGTCGAGGGAGGCGAAGTCCACGAACGGCCGCAGGGTCGCCGAGCGGTTGTTGGAGCCGACCGGTCCCTGCGCCGACAGCAGCGTGCCGATCGGTATGCCGCCGGGGACGGACAGGTCCGGTTTCTGCGTGGTCACCACGATCGTCCCCGGAGCCATCACCTGCTGCGGGTCGAACGGGACGTACTGCATCGGCTGGTCGGTGCCCGCGCCCGAGACGTAGCCCAGGTCGAGCGTGGTGGCCAACCGGGAGCCGACCTTGTACTGCGGGTCGATCGCCAGCAGGACGGTCGCGGTCGACCGGGTCACCGACTTGACCCGTCCGACCAGCCCGTCCCCGTCGATGACCGTCATCCCGACCTTGAGACCGTCCTGGCCTCCCGCGTCCACGAGGACGGTGTTCGAGAAGCCCTGCGCGGGCGAGATCCCGATGACCTGGGCGGGCACGATCGTGTACTGCCCCAGCCCGGCGATCTTGAGCAGGGCGTCCAGCTCGGCCGCCCGGGAGTGGTCGTACTCGTGGGCGCGGTCGGCGAGCCGCAGCTGGTCGTTCTCCTTCTGCAGCTGGTCGAGCCGGGCCTGTTCGTCGCGGCCGAGCCCGCCGAAGAACTCGTGCACCGGCTGCCAGGCGGCCGCGACAGCGCGCTGCACCGGGCCGAACACGGCTCCGCCGGCGGACCTCAGGGCCTTGCCGGGACCCGAGTTCCCACCGCCGAGGGCGATCAGGGTGAGCGAGGCCAGCAGCAGCACGACGAGGACGACCCGCCGGCGACGGGTGTCCCTCATCGACGGCCAGTGGCCATGAGTCGGCCTGCGCGGCTCAGTGCCGGGGCTCGGAGATCAGGACCTGCTGCAGCGCCTCGAACTCCTCCACGCACTTGCCGGACCCGAGCGCCACGCAGTCCAGCGGGCGGTCGGCGATGTGGATCGGCATGCCGGTCTCGTGCCGCAGCCGCTCGTCGAGCCCCTTGAGCAGGGCGCCGCCGCCGGTCAGCACGATGCCGCGGTCCATGATGTCGCCGGAGAGCTCGGGCGGGCACTTGTCGAGGGTGGTCTTCACCGCGTCCACGACCGCGTTCACCGGCTCCTCGAGCGCCTTGCGGATCTCCTCGCTCGACACGACGATCGTCTTCGGCAGGCCGGTCACGAGGTCACGGCCACGGATCTCTGCGTGCGGCTCGTCCGGCATCGGGAATGCCGAGCCGATCGCCATCTTGATCTCCTCGGACGTCCGCTCGCCGAGCAGCAGGGAGTACTCCTTCTTCACGTACTGGATGATCGCGTTGTCCAGCTCGTCGCCGCCGACGCGGATGCTCTGCGCGGTGACGATGCCGCCGAGGGAGATCACCGCGACCTCGGTGGTTCCGCCGCCGATGTCCACGACCATGTTGCCGGTCGGCTCGTGCACCGGCAGGCCGGACGCCGATCGCCGCGGCCATCGGCTCCTCGATGATGTACACCTTGCGGGCTCCGGCGGCGTACCCGGCGTCCTTGACCGCGCGCTGCTCGACCCCGGTGATGCCGGACGGTACGCACACGACGATGCGCGGCTTGGCCAGGTGGCGGCGGCGGTGCACCTTCTGGATGAAGTACCGCAGCATCCGCTCGGTGGTGTCGAAGTCGGCGATGACGCCGTCCTTGAGCGGCCGGATCGCCACGATGTTGCCAGGGGTGCGGCCGATCATCTTCTTGGCCTCGAGGCCTACGGCCAGGATCCCGCCGCTGTTCTGGTTGATCGCGACGACCGAGGGCTCGTTGAGCACGATGCCGCGGCCGCGGACGTATACCAGGGTGTTGGCCGTGCCGAGGTCGACGGCCATGTCACGGCCGATGAACGACATGTTGTTCGCCATGGGGAAGCTCGCGCCTTCCGAGGGGATCGCTGGGCGGTACGGGCTGCCGGTCGGTGTCGGGCCCCGGCAGGGCCGAACCATGGTAACGGCGGAGCGCAGGTCCCCAGAACCCGAACGCCGATGCCGGGACCGGTGCCGCTCAGGCCAGGCCGGGGAAGAACAGGGCGATCTCGCGGGCCGCCGACTGCTCGGAGTCCGAACCGTGGGCGATGTTCTCGGTGGTCAGGCTGGCCAGGTCGCCGCGGATCGTGCCGGGTGCGGCCTTGACCGGGTTGGTCGCCCCCATCGCGGAGCGCCAGGCCTCGATGACGTCCGGCCCCTCGGCCACCGCCGCCAGCAGCGGGCCAGACGTGATGAACGACACGAGCTCGCCGAAGAACGGCTTGTCCCGGTGCTCGGCGTAGTGGGTCTCGGCGACCTCGCGGGTGATCGTGCGCAGCTCGGCGGCCACCAGGCGGTACCCCTTGCGCTCGATCCGGCCGAGGACCTCCCCGACCAGGCCACGGGCGACGCCGTCGGGCTTGACCAGGACCAGGGTGCGCTCGGACACGACGGCTCTCCAGGGTTCGTCAGCGGGTGGGCGCCGCAGCGGGTGCGACGGGGCGCCGCGTAGCGTATCCGGTCAGCCGGAGGCGGGCGGAGCCTGCGGCTCCGGGTCGTCGCCGGCCGCGGCCCGCTTGGCGGCCACCACGGCCTCCGCCCGGCGGGCGACGAGGATGGCCGAAGCCCACAGCAGCGCGAACAGCCCGCCGAGGAAGAACATCACGGGCAGCACGAAGCCGGCGGCTACGACCAGCACCTGCACCGACGTGCCCAGCACGTAGCCGGCCGGCGTGCGCAGCAGACCTGCGGCCAGCAGGCACAGGACGACCACGAGCAGCCCGCCGGCCACGATCAGGGTGTGGTGGGCGTCGGTGATCGTGAGCGCCGGCACGATCGCCAGCGCGACCACGAGGGCCTCGAACGCCAGCACGGAGGCACACAGGGTGCGCATCGCGGTCAGCCACCCGTTCCGGTGCCGGGACCGTCGGCCCGCGCGCGCCGCAGCAGCGCACGCGCCTCCCCGACCGTGACCACCGAGCCGGTGACGAGCACGCCGGTACCTCCCAGGGCGCCGCCTACCTCGGCCAGGGCGATCGCCTCGTCCAGCGCGTCCGGCAGGCGCGGCGCGACGCTGACCCGGTCCGCGCCGAAGACCTCGGCGGCCAGGGCGCCGAGCACGTCCGCGTCCAGGGCGCGCGGCGAGGTGCTCGCCGTCACGACGACCTGGTCCACCACCGGCTCCAGCCGCTCCAGGACACCACGCGCGTCCTTGTCGCCGAGCATGCCCAGCACCGCGACCAGCCGCTCGAACGAGAAGTCGGTGGCGAGGGCCTGCGCCAGCGCCCCAGCCCCGGCCGGGTTGTGCGCAGCGTCCAGCAGTACGGTCGGCCCGCGCCGGACCACCTCCAGCCGGCCCGGCGACCGCACCGCCGCGAACCCGGCTCGTACCGCGTCCGGGTCGAGCTGTTCGCGGCCGGCGCCGAGCAGCGCCTCCACCGCGGCCAGCGCGACAGCCGCGTTGCTCGCCTGGTGCGGACCGAGCAGCGGCAGCAGCACGTCCTGGTACGTCCCGGCCAGGCCGCGCAGCTCGACCAGCTGGCCACCCACCGCGAGCACCCGGGACAGCACGCCGAACTCCAGGCCCTCGCGTGCGACGGTGGCCCCGACCTGCGCCACGCGGCGCAGCAGCACCTCCGCGGCCGCGACCTCCTGCTGGGCCAGCACGGCGAACCCTCCGGCCTTCACCACACCGGCCTTCTCCGCCGCGATCTGCTCGATCGTGTCGCCCAGGTAGGCCTGGTGGTCGAGCCCGACCGGGGTGACGACGGCGACGGTCGCGTCGACGACATTGGTGGCGTCCCAGGTGCCGCCCATGCCGACCTCGACGACAGCGACGTCGACGGGGGCGTCGGCGAAGACCGCGTACGCCATCGCGGTCAGCGTCTCGAAGTACGACAGCGGATGCTCGTGCCGGGCGTCGACGAGGTCCAGGTACGGCTCGACCTCGGCGTACGCCTGCACGAACCGCTCGTCGTCCAGGGGCTCGCCGTCCAGGCTGATCCGCTCGGTGACCCGCTCCAGGTGCGGGCTGGTGTACCGGCCCACGCGCAGGCCCAGCTCGCGCAGCAGGGCGTCGGCCATCCGCGCCGTGGAGGTCTTGCCGTTGGTGCCGGCGATCAGCAGGACGGGGTAGGCGGTCTGCGGGCTGCCCAGGACGTCGAGGAGGTCACGGATCCGGTCCAGGGACGGGTCCAGCTGCGACTCCGGCCACCGCTTCGCCAGCGCCGACTCCACGTCGGCCGTCGAACGATCCGTCACGGTCGGGGAGTCTAGGCGGCGCCGGCGCCGAGCAGCGCTCCGTAGAATCGCCGACCATGGACCGCCCCCAGCCCCCGGACAAGCCCACCGTCGACGGCCTCGAGGACCGTTGGGCGGCGGTATGGGAGCAGCAGGGCACCTACCGTTTCGACCGCTCCAGGACGCGCGAGGAGATCTACTCGATCGACACCCCGCCGCCGACGGTGAGCGGCTCTCTGCACGTCGGGCACGTCTTCTCCTACACGCACACGGACACCGTCGCCCGCTACCAGCGGATGACCGGGCGCGAGGTCTTCTACCCGATGGGATGGGACGACAACGGGCTGCCGACCGAGCGCAGGGTGCAGAACTACTACGGCGTGCGGTGCGACCCCTCGCTGCCCTACGACGCCGGTTTCGAGCCGGCCGACAAGCCGGGCAGGCAGCAGCTGCCGGTGTCCCGGCAGAACTTCGTCGAGCTGTGCCACCGCCTGACCGGCGAGGACGAGGTCGCGTACGAACAGCTGTGGCGGCGGCTGGGCCTGTCGGTCGACTGGACGATGACGTACGCCACCATCAGCGACGACGCGCGGACGGTGGCGCAGCGGGCCTTCCTGGACAACCTGGCCCGCGGTGAGGCGTACCAGGCCGAGGCTCCGACGCTGTGGGACGTCACGTTCCGGACCGCCGTGGCCCAGGCCGAGCTCAAGGACGAGGAGCGCCCGGCCGCCTACCACCGGCTGGCCTTCCACCGGGCCGGCGGCGGCACCGTCGAGATCGAGACGACGCGGCCGGAGCTGCTCGCCGCCTGCGTCGCCCTGGTGACCCACCCGGACGACGAGCGGCACCGCGACCTGGTGGGGTCCACCGTGCGCACGCCGCTGTTCGGAGTCGAGGTCCCGGTCGTCGCCCACCGGCTGGCCGAGCCGGACAAGGGCACCGGGATCGCCATGGTCTGCACCTTCGGCGACCTCACGGACGTGATCTGGTGGCGGGAGCTGCAGCTGGCGACACGGGGGATCCTCGGCCGTGACGGCCGGGTGCTCGCGGATCCGCCGCACGGGCTCGACGGCGCCTCCGGGCGCGCGGTCTACGCGCAGCTGGCCGGGCTCACCGTGTTCTCCGCCCGGGAGAAGTCGGTCGAGCTGCTGCGGGCGAGTGGCGACCTGGTCGGTGAGCCGCGGGCGGTCACCCACATGGTCAAGCTGTACGAGAAGGGCGACAAGCCGCTGGAGATCGTCACCTCGAGGCAGTGGTACATCCGCAACGGCGGCCGGGACGAAGGCCTGCGGGCCGAGCTCGTCGAGCGCGGGCGCGAGGTGCAGTGGCACCCCGCCTTCATGCGCTCCCGGTACGAGAACTGGGTCGAAGGGCTCAACGGCGACTGGCTGGTCAGCCGGCAGCGCTTCTTCGGTGTCCCCTTCCCCGTCTGGTACCGGCTCGACGAGTCCGGGGAGCCGGACTACGACGACCCGCTGCTCGCCCCGGTGCACTCCCTGCCGGTCGACCCGTCCTCGGAGTGCCCCCAGGGCTTCACGCCCGACCAGCGCGGCGTGCCGGGCGGCTTCGTCGCGGACCCCGATGTGATGGACACGTGGGCGACGTCGTCGCTCAGCCCGCAGATCGCCGGCGGCTGGGGCCGTGACGACGACCTCTTCGCGCGGGTGTTCCCTATGGACCTGCGACCGCAGGCCCACGACATCATCCGGACCTGGTTGTTCGGGACCATCGTGCGCAGCCACCTCGAGTTCGGCACGGCACCGTGGAAGCACGCCGCGCTGTCCGGGTGGATCCTCGACCCGGACCGCAAGAAGATGGGCAAGTCCACCGGCAACGCGATGACACCGCTGGGGATGCTGACCGAGCACGGGTCCGACGCCGTGCGCTACTGGGCGGCCAGCGGTCGTCCCGGCACCGACACCGCGTTCGAGGTCGGCCAGATGAAGATCGGCCGCCGGCTCGCCATCAAGATCCTCAACGCCAGCAAGTTCGTGCTGGGGCTGGGGACGGGCGAGGCAGCCGGCCGGGCCGGCGCAGTCACCGAGCCGCTGGACCGTGCGGTGCTGGCCGAGCTGGCCTCGGTGGTCGAGCGGGCCACCCGGGCGTTCGACGGCTACGAGTACGGCCGCGCTCTCGAGGCCGCGGAGACCTTCTTCTGGACGTTCTGCGACGACTACCTCGAGCTGGTGAAGGAGCGGGCGTACGGCGGGCGGGACGGGACCGCCGGGGAGTCGGCGAAGGCGACCCTCGGCCTCGCGCTGTCGGTCCTACAGCGGCTCTTCGCGCCGGTGCTGCCGTTCGTCACCGAGGAAGTGTGGTCGTGGTGGCAGGACGGCTCGGTGCACCGGTCCGCTTGGCCGACCACCGACGAGATCGGCGCGGCGGCCAGCGGTGGTGACCCCGCAATGCTGCGCGACGTCTCTGCGGTGCTCTCGTTGGTGCGCAGGGCCAAGTCCGAGGCCAAGGTCTCGATGCGCGCCGACGTCGCCCGCGTGGTCGTGAGCGGTCCGGCAGAGGCGCTGGCCCACGTGCTCGCGGCAGCGGACGACCTGTGCGGCACCGGCCGCATCCACGAGCTCGTGGTCGAGGAGTCGGCCGGGCCGCTCGACGCGACGGTCGAGCTCGCCGAGGACAGCGCGGCCTGAGGCGACGGCTGCAGAAGGCGGGCCGGGCGAGCGGGACCTTCGACCCTTGATGGTCCGCTGCCCGCCGACGACGCTCGTTGCCGAGGCCCGAGCGGCAGTGCTCCGAACGGGCGACCGCCGGAGGTGATCGTCATGCCGACAGTGGCACCGCCGTTGTACGTCCTGAGCGACGCCCTGCGTCACGTCCTCTGGTGGGTCATGGTCGCGTTCATCGCCGTCGGTTCCTTCTGGGGGGGTGGGTTCGCCGCCCGGGAGGCCTACCTGGAGGTCAGCCGGAACCCACGCGGTCGCGACCCGCGCAGCGAGGACCGGCTCATCGAGCGGGAGGCCGCCCGCGGGCTGGCCGAGCTGGAGCGGTTCCTCGACCAGCAACCGCACGGCTGAGCAACCCTGTCCGTATGGCTCGCTGGGTGCTGCACGTCGACCTGGACCAGTTCATCGCCGCCGTCGAGGTGCTGCGCCGCCCGGAGCTGCGCGGGCGTCCGGTCGTCGTCGGCGGTGACGGCGACCCGACCAAGCGCGGGGTGGTCAGCACGGCGTCGTACGAGGCCCGCGTGCACGGCGTGCACTCCGGCCTCCCGCTGCGCACGGCGGCGCGGCGGTGCCCGGAGGCTGTGTTCCTGTCGGTGGACCGGGAGGCGTACGAGGCCGCGTCGGCCCAGGTCATGGCGACGCTGCGGGGTTTCGACGCCGTGGTCGAGGTGCTCGGCTGGGACGAGGCGTTCCTCGGCGTGGACACCGACGACCCGGAAGAGCTGGCGCGAGCGGTCCAGAACCGCGTGCGCGAGGTGACCGGGCTGGATCTGAGCGTCGGCATCGGGGAGAACAAGCTGCAGGCCAAGCTGGCCACCGGCTTCGGGAAGCCGGCCGGAGTGTTCAGGCTCACCGGACAGACCTGGTTCGCCGTGCTGGGCGAGCGGCCGACCGACGTGCTGTGGGGCATCGGGTCGAAGACCGCGAGGAAGCTGGCCTCGCTCGGGATCGCGACCGTCGCCGATCTCGCCGCCGCCGACCCGCAGGCGCTGGCCGCGCACTTCGGCCCGACCATCGGACCGTGGCTGGTGCGGCTGGGTCGCGGACGCAGCAGCGCGACGGTCGTCGGGGCGCCGTACATCGCGCGCTCCCGCAGCCGGGAGGTCACGTTCCAGGAAGACCTGGCGGACTGGGAGGACGTGCGGCGCGAGGTCGTCCGCGTGGCCGGGCTGGTGGCCGACGACGTCGCCGCCGAGCGGCGTCCCGTCGTACGGATCGTGGTGAAGGTGCGCTACGTACCCTTCGTGACGAAGACGCACGGGCACACGCTGGGGGCCCCGACCACGGACCGGGCGACGATCGGTCAGGGCGCGCTCACGGCGCTCGACGGGTTCACCGAGAGACGGCCGGTGCGCCTGCTGGGCGTCCGCGCAGACTTCGCCCCGGTGGCGCCGGGTTCAGCCGGGACGCCGGCTGGGCCTGCGCCGGGGGCCGGCAGCGGCGACGACCGCGTCCGCGTCGAGGGAAGCGATGTTCGTCCGGACCCGGGCCAGCGTGCGCCGCAGCCGTTGCCGCTCCACCTCCGGGATCCCGGTCATGATCGCGGTCTGTAGCGCGACGATCTCCGGCAGGAAGCGGTCCACGAGCTCGTAGGCCTCGTCGGTCAGCGCGACGAGCACCTTGCGCCGGTCGACCGGGTCGGGCCGTCGCTGGACCAGACCTCGCCGCTCCAGCGTGTCCAGCAGCGAGGTCACCGTGGCCGTGGTGACGATGAGGCGGTCGGCGATGACGGTCGGGGAGATCGGTCCGCCGGCGCCCTCGACGATGCCCAGGACCTGCGCTCCGGCAGCCGACAGGCCGTGCCGGCGCAACGACTTGCCGATCACGGCGAGGAAGGCCTCCGCAGCCGCGACCAGGGCGACGAAACCCGCGTTGGCGGACTCGCTGCCGCCCGGGAACTCCCGCTCGAACGGGCTCTTCGCAGCGGCACGCGTCGAAGGGCTCCCGGCGTGGGAGCCCTTCGGCCGCCTCGGCGGCTGGGTCGTACTCAGTACTGCACCTTCGAGGCCTCGCTGCGCAGGCTGATGTCGGGAGTGCCGACGACTCCTGCGTCGTGCATGGCATCGCGCAGGGAGAGGTCGGCCCCGAACGACTGCGCGCCGGACTCGTCGGGGAACTCGATCAGGACCAGGACGTCGTTGCCAGCCCTGAGCACGCGGTGCCCGGTGGCGCCGTGGCTGCGGCGCACCGGCTCGTGCCCGTCGAAGACGGTCTTCCAGCTGTCGTAGTCCTGCACCGACTGGCGAACCGCGAGAGTGGTCATCGAACCCTCCAGGAGAAGTCTCTGTCCCCGCGGGATAATTACTAGACCTCTAGCAATCAGATGTCAAGCAACTTCGCGTCCGGCTGCCGGAGGCGAGTGCAGCTAGCGAGCCGGCGAGCCGGCGGCGGCCAGCGCCGATACCACGAGCGCCCGCACCTGGCCCGCCCCGGCCGCCTCGAGGGCCCGGGCGGCCAGGTCGGAGCAGTCGAGCAGGTCCAGCTCGCGGACCGCGCGCTTGACCCCGGGAACGGCTTGCGGAGACACGCTGAGCTCCCCGACCCCGAGCCCGAGGAGCACCGGGACGGCCAGCGGGTCCGCGGCGACCTCTCCGCACACCGCCACCGGCACGCGTCCCGACGCGGCCTTGCAGACCATCGCCACCAGACGCAGCACCGCCGGGTCGAGCGCGTCCGCGAGCGCCGCGACCCCCGCGTTCCCGCGTTCGGCGGCCAGCGTGTACTGGGTCAGGTCGTTGGTGCCGATGCTCACGAAGTCCAGGTGGGGCAAGAACGTCGCGATGGACAGCGCGGCGGAGGGGACCTCGACCATCATGCCCACCCGGAGCCCGGCGGGCGGCCCTCCCGCCCCGGCAACGTCGGCCAGCACCGCTCGAGCGCGGACCAGCTCGTCCACGGTCGACACCATCGGGAACATGACGCTCACCGGATGGTCGGCGGCCGTACGGCACAGCGCCTCGAGCTGCTCGGCCAGCAGCTGCGGACGCTGGAGCGCGAGACGGATGCCGCGCAGCCCCAGGAACGGGTTGTCCTCCGCCGGCAGCGGGAGGTACGGCAGCGGCTTGTCGCCGCCGACGTCGAGCGTGCGGATCGTCAGCGCCCGGCCGGCCATCGCGACGGCGATCGCCCGGTACTCGCGCTCCTGCTCGTCGGCGTCCGGTGGCCGCTCGCGACCCAGGAAGAGGAACTCGGTCCGCAGCAGGCCGACCGAGTCGGCCCCTGCCGCCACCGCCGCTCGGGCGTCGGCCACCGACCCGATGTTGGCGGCGACCTCGACGACCGCGCCGTCGCGGGTGAGCGCCTCCCGGGCCGCCTCGGCCAGGTCGAGCTGTGCGGCACGGGCCAGCTCGGCGGCCTGCTCGCGGTACTTCAGCAGGACGTCGGCCGGCGGGTCGACCACCACCGTCCCGGCCGTGCCGTCGACGACGACGACCGTGCCTTCGTCCAGCGCGAGGATCTCCGGTCCGGCGCCGACGACCGCGGGGATGCCCTGCGCGCGGGCAAGGATCGCGACGTGCGACGCGGGGCTGCCGCCGACCATGACGATGGCGTCGACGTGCTCCCGGTCCATCTCGGCGACGTCGGCCGGCGTGAGCGTGCGCGCGACCACCACACCTTCGGCTGACCGACGGACGGCGGGAGTGCCCAGCAGGCTGCCCAGCACCTGGTCGCCGACGGCGCGCACGTCCTCGGCCCTGGCCCGCAGGTACGGGTCCGGCAGGGCCGCCCACTGCAGCTCCACACCGCGGACGCAGTCGGCCCACGCGGCCGACGCATGCGCCCCGGCGTTGATCCGCTGCTTGACGTCGGCGAGCAGCTCGGCGTCGCCGAGGAGCATGAGGTGTGCGTCGAAGATGCCCGCCTCCTGCGCGCCCGCCTCGCGTGCGGCGACCGAACGCAGCCGTTCCACCTCGCGCCGCACCTCGGCGACCGCCTCGACCACGCGTCGCCACTGCGCCGGCGGCGGGGCCGAGGGGTACGGGTCGTGCTCCCGACCGACCGGCTCCAGCGCAAGCCGGCGGACCGGGCCGATGCCGATCCCCGGCGCGGCCGGCTGCGGTCCCGACCCGATCGGCGCAGCCGCTGCGTCGGCCGCCGTCCGCGCGCCCGCTGCCCGGCCGTCCGTCGCAGCGGCCGGTGCCGGCTCGTCGAACCGCCGTGCCGCCAGAGCTAGCACGTGCTCGACGGCGTCGCCGGCCTGCGGGCCGGACGCCTGCACCTCGACCCGGTGCCCGCGCAGCGCCGCGAGCGTGGCGACCCGGCTCAGGCTCGAGGCAGGCACGGGTGCACTGCCGGTCGTGAGGTTGCGGACTCGGACGACCGCGTCGAGCCCGCTCACCTCGGACACCAGCCGGGCGGCCGGGCGGGCGTGAAGGCCGTGCTCGTTCTCGACCTCGAAGACTCCGACCACATCGGCCGCCGCCGGAGCGTCGGCGTCGGCACCCGCCGGCGGCTCGGAGCCACCGCTGAGATGGGCCGTCTTGCCCATCAGGGCGGCACATGCCTCCGCGGCTACCTCGGTGGCCGCTGCGCCGCCCGCGGCCGCGACGGCGGCCACCACGAGGCCTTCGACCAAGGGGGCCGGGCACAGGACGACGCGCTCGCGGGCAGCCTGGTCGTCGAGCAGGTCGAGCGCGAGCTCGGCACTCAGCACCGCGCTGCCCAGGTCCATGAGCACGACGACCCCGTCCGGCCCGTCCATCTCCTCGATGGCTGACTTGATCTGGACCGCGTCGGTACCGAACGTCGACTCGTCGAGTCCGGCGGCGACGGCGACCCGGAAGCTGCGCCCGTGCACCATCTCGGCCGCGAGCGCGACCGCAGCCCTGGCGAGCGGCCGGCTGTGCGACACCACCACGATGCCGACACCTTCGCCGGTGGCCGCCTTCGTGACCATGTCAGAACACCTGGTCGGCCGCTGCGAGCAGGAGCGCGGCACTGGTCGCGCCCGGGTCCTGGTGGCCGACGCTGCGCTCTCCGAGGTAGCTGGCCCGGCCTTTGCGGGCGAGCATCGGGATGGTCGCGTCGCGCCCGGCCCCCGCCGCCGTACTGGCCCGGGCGAAGACCTCGCTCAGCGGCTCGTCCGCGGCGACCGCCAGGTCGACCGCGTCGACGGCCGGGGCGAGCGCGTCGAACATGGTCTTGTCCCCGGCCTCGGCCTTGCCCCGGGCGACCACGCCGTCCAGCCCGGCGCGCAGCGCCACCGCGAGCTGCTCGCCGGTGACCGGCTCGCTGTCGCCGAGCGCACCCCCGAGCCGCAGGAAGAAGGTCCCGTACAAGGGGCCGCTGGCCCCGCCCACGGTGGACACGAGCGTCATCCCGACTCTGGTGAACAGCGCGGACGGGTTGGCCGGTGCGGTCTCGTCCAGCGCGGCCACGGCGGCCCTCATCCCGCGGTCCATGTTCGCGCCGTGGTCGGCATCGCCGATCGCCGCGTCGAGCTCGGTGAGGTCGTCCTTGTTCTGCTCGATCAGCTGGGCGAAGTTCCGCACCCACTGCTCGAGCTCCGCCGTGGTCGCGCTGTCGTTCATCTGGTCAGGTCCCCCACCTCAGTGCCGGGGTCCGGACCGGGGCGTCCCACAGCGTGAGCAGCTCGTCGTCGACCCGCAGCAGGGTCACCGACGTGCCGGCCATGTCGAGGGAGGTGATGTACGAGCCGACGAGCGACCTCGCGACCCGGACACCGTTCCCGGACAGGATCTTGTCGACCTCGTTGTACATCACGTAGAGCTCGATCAGCGGCGTGCCACCCAGGCCGTTGACGAACGCGATGACCTGGTCGCCGGAGGTGAACGGCAGGTCGGCCAGGATCGGCTCGACCAGCATGGCCGCGATGTCGCGCGCCGGCGCCAGCGGGAGCCGCTCCCGGCCCGGCTCGCCGTGGATGCCGACGCCGAGCTCCATCTCGTCGTCGCCGAGGTCGAAGGTCGGCTTCCCGGCCGCCGGGACGGTGCAGGAGGTGAGCGCGAGCCCCATGCTGCGGCCGTTGGCGTTCACCGTCCGGGCGACCTCGGCAACCGCGTCGAGGTCCCGGCCCTGCTCGGCCGCCGCTCCGGCGATCTTCTCCAGCAGCACCGTGACGCCGACGCCGCGCCGCCCGGCTGTCCAGGTGCTGTCCTGCACCGCGACATCGTCGTCGGTGACCACCGACACGACCCGCGCGCCGGTCTCGGCCGCCGCCAGCTCGGCGCCCATCTCGAAGTTCATGACGTCGCCGGTGTAGTTCTTCACCACGTGCAGCACGCCGGCACCACCGTCGACGAGCTTGGTCGCCGCCAGCATCTGGTCGGGCACCGGTGAGGTGAAGATCTCGCCGGCGCACGCAGCGTCGAGCATGCCCAGGCCGACGAACCCGCCGTGCAGCGGCTCGTGGCCCGACCCGCCTCCGGAGATGATCCCGACCTTGCCCTGCCGGGGCGCATCGGCCCTGTAGATGATCTTGTTCTGGTGGTCGACGGCCAGGTCGGGATGGGCGGCCTCTACGCCGCGCAGGGCATCGGAGACCACGTCCTCGGGAGCGTTGATCAGCTTCTTCATGGTGTGCCTTCCTCAGCGTCTATGGTCGTGGGAGGGGTCAGCTCGTGCTCGACGAGCTGGCGAGGTCGCTGGACTCGGGGTCGCCCAGGTCGATGCCTGCGCCCGCCGAGCCGTCGATCGGGGTCCGGCTGATGATCCCGAACGCGAGCGCCGCGACGACGCCGGCGAAGAGCTCGGCAGCCAGGTACACGGGCAGCTGGCTCCACTTCACGGTCCCGCCGGCGATCTGCTGGACGAGCATGGGGCCGACGGTACGGGCCGGGTTGATCGACGCGCCCGTCGCCGGTGCCACCGGGATGATCGCGGCGAAGACGACCAGGCCGATCGCGACGCCGGCGAAGCCGGCCGCGGCCTTGCGGTGGATGACGCCGAAGATCGTGAAGACGAGGATGAACGTCCCGACGAACTCCGCGGTGAACGCCTGCACCCAGCTGATGTCGCCGTAGGAGGCGACCCCGAGGCCGACGTCGCTGGCCTTCTTGCCGAGCACGCCGATGATGGCGGCGGCACCGAGGATGGCCCCGCCGACCTGCGCAGCGAGGTACGGTCCGACCTGCGACCACGGGAACTTGCCGGAGACGGCGAGCCCGAGCGTCACGGCCGGGTTGATGTGGTTGCCGCCCACGTGACCGAGTGCGTAGACCGTCGCGACGACGATCGTGCCGAAGGCGAGCGAGATCATTCCGAGGTCCGCCATGGTGAACGGGGCGTTCCCGTTCACGATCAGCGTGGCGGGGACCGAGCCCACGCCGATGAAGACCAGGAACGCCGTTCCGATGAACTCAGCGGTGAGCCGTTGCGCCAGAGAGGTCTCGTCGAGCATTGGCCTGGACCCTTCCTGTGGTGAGTAAGATCTCGAAGGACATTCGGTAATGTCGAATGTGACGCGGAAGTTACACACCTGATTCACTCTTGGCAAGGGTTCTGCGTGAATATCCCTCTGTCGTGTCGCAGCCCGAGCCTGAACCGGAACGGAGAGACTGCCCTCGTGATCCAGTCCGTGGACCGCGCGATCCGGGTTCTGACCGCCCTGCAGGGCGCCAGGCGGATGACCCTGACCGAGCTCGCCGCGCGGCTCGAGCTGCCGCCGTCGACCGTCCACGGCCTGGTCAAGACCCTGGTCCGGCACGGGATGGTGGTCCAGGAGCACGGCTCCAGCCGCTACCAGCTGGGGCCGGCCGTGCTCCGGCTCGGGAACGTCTACCTCGACACGCTCGAGCTGCGGTCCAAGGCCATCCCCTGGGCCGAGGACCTCGCGAAGCGGACCGGGCTCGCCGTCCGCAGCGGCGTTCTGCTGCTGGACGACGTCGTGATCATCCATCACGAGCCACGCCCGGACGGCAGCCGCCAGATGCCCGAGGTGGGCATCGTGATCCCGGCGCACGCCAGCTCGCTGGGCAAGGCGATGATCGCTTTCATGCCCGACGAGGAGGCCCGGTTGCTGGCGGGCCCACCGTTGCGCAGCATGACCGGCGAGACGGTGACCTCGCCGGGCGAGCTCGCCGGCCAGCTGGCCACCGTGCGTGCCAGCGGGACGGCGGTCGAGGTGGACGAGGCGGTCCTGGGCGAGTGCGGGCTGGGTGCTCCGCTGTTCGACGCGTCGCGGACCGTCGCCGGCGCGATCGGCGTCGTCGTCCCGAGCGGGTCCTGGCCGGTGGACGACGCGACCCGTGATGCCGTACGGGAGGCGGCGCGCGCGATCTCGCGCGAGCTGGGGGCCAGCACCTGGCCCCCGCCGCCGGCCTGAACGACCACACCTGGACCGATCAAGTGCCCGCCGGAACAGGCCGAAGGATTCTGTGGCCTATCCCTGGGGGTCCCAGATGAGCGACAACCGGTTCAGCGCCGGTCCGCCGGCCGGAGGCGACGACCGCTTCGGCTACTTCGGCACGCCCGCGCAGCAGACGGCCCCGGGCGGCGCCGGCCAGTTCGGCGGGCCCCCTGCCGCACCGGCCGCACCGGCCGCACCGGCCGCACCCGCAGCGGCCAACCCGTT
Organism: uncultured Actinomycetota bacterium; assembly: GCA_963849365.1. Classification (GTDB taxonomy): domain Bacteria; phylum Actinomycetota; class Actinomycetes; order Prado026; family Prado026; genus CAVQCJ01. Next base: position 1,976,538 of record CAWKHA010000004.1, on the reverse strand, counting down.
CGGGACCCCGCCCGGCCCACAGGCGCCGTTCGGCACGCAGGCCCCGTTCGGTACCCCGACCTATGGCTCGCCCCCCCCGGCACCCCCGAAGTCGTCCAAGGCCAAGCCGATCGTCATCGCGGTGGTCGTCGTCGCCGTGATCGCGGCCCTCGGGGTGGGCTACCACATCTACCAGCGGTCCCGCCCGGTCACGCTGCCGGTGAGCCTGGGCGGGCTGCCCGAGTCCCAGGAGCCGGCGGTCCAGACCGCCGTCGACAACGCTCAGAAGCAGTTGCAGCAGGAGAACCCCGGCATCCAGATGCAGTTCAAGGCGTACGGGGTCGACAACACCAAGATCCTTATCGCCGCAGCCGCCCGCGGACGTACGAACGTCGACGACGACATGGCCACCTTCGGCAACAACATCGGTACGACGCACCAGATCGACGGCAGCACGTGTGCGACCTCGGTGGCCGACCACGTCACGGTCTGCGAGCGCTCGGACGGCGACCTGACCGTGATGGCCGTCAGCGTGACCCGGAGCGCGGCAGCCGACGAGGCCTCGGTGGCCGCCCTGGTGTCCGAGATCTGGCGCCAGGTCTAGGGCATGCCCGAAGACCCGGTCCGGCGGCAGCTGTAGACGATGGCAGGCAACCAGTTCGGTGGTTCGGGGCCCGGCGGGGCCGACCGTTTCGGCTACTACGCCAACCCCGGCGGCTCGCGACCGGGCGGGTCCACCGGTGGCTCCGCGCCGGGTGCTGTGGCGACGAACCCGTTCGGCGGCGCAGCGGCGAACACGTTCGGCACGCCCTACCAGCAGACGGCGGCACCGGCACCGAGGTCGAACGCGCCGTGGGTCGCGCTGCTGGTGGTCCTCGTGGTCCTGATCGCCGCTGTCGGCGGCGCCTGGTGGTGGAGGCAGCGCAGCCGGCTGGTCCTGCCCGAGCAGCTGGGCGGCATGGACCGCAACACCTCCTCGCCGTACAGCAAGGTCATGGAGAGTGCGATGGCCCAGGCGTCGGACCGGGCCGGCGGCGACAACAAGGTCGCCGGCGCGCTGTACGGCCTGGATCCCCGGGAGCAGACCGTGCTGCTCGTCGCGCGCGGCCCGAACATGACCGCTGTGCAGCCGGAGGTCGCCGCGAAGGCGGGACTCAAGGCGTACGGTCCGGACCTTTGCCAGGCCTCCGGCAAGCTCGTCACGTGCATACGCATGCACGGCGACCTGGCAGTGATCGTCCTGGCCCAGCGCACCGGTCCCCCGGTCCCGCCGGCAGTCGTGGCCGGCTGGGCCGACGAGGCGTGGGCGCTGCAGTAGCAGCCGTCGCGCAGCGAGCCCGCGGCGCTACGGCGGGGTTCAGGCGGACTTCTCGCGCCGCTCCCGCTTGGGGGCCTCGCGCGGCACGAGCGTCGGGTTCACGTGCTCCAGCACGACCTCGCGGTTGATCAGCACGCGGGCGACGTCCTTGCGGGAAGGCACCTCGTACATCACGGAGAGCAGGACCTCTTCCATGATGGCCCGCAGCCCGCGGGCGCCGGTCCCGCGCAGGATCGCCTGGTCGGCGATCGCCTCGAGGGCGTCCTCGCTGAACTCCAGCTCGACGCCGTCGAGCTCGAACAGCCGCTTGTACTGGCGGACGAGGGCGTTCTTGGGCTCGGTGAGGATCCGGATCAGGGCGATGCGGTCCAGGTTGTGCACGCTGGTCAGGACCGGCAGCCGGCCGATGAACTCCGGGATCATCCCGAACTTCAGCAGGTCCTCCGGCATGACCTCGGCGAACGCGTCGGCGGCGTCGATGTCGGCCTTGGAGCGCATGGCGGCGCCGAAGCCGATGCCCTTCTTGCCGGCGCGTTGCTCGATGATCTTCTCCAGACCGGCGAACGCACCGCCCACGATGAACAGGACGTTCGTGGTGTCGATCTGGATGAACTCCTGGTGCGGGTGCTTGCGACCCCCCTGCGGGGGCACCGACGCGGTGGTCCCCTCGAGGATCTTCAGCAGCGCCTGCTGCACGCCCTCACCTGACACGTCCCGGGTGATCGACGGGTTCTCGCTCTTGCGCGCGATCTTGTCGACCTCGTCGATGTAGATGATCCCGGTCTCGGCCTTCTTGACGTCGTAGTCGGCGGCCTGGATCAGCTTGAGCAGGATGTTCTCGACGTCCTCGCCGACATAGCCGGCCTCGGTCAGCGCCGTCGCGTCGGCGATGGCGAACGGGACATTGAGCATGCGCGCCAGCGTCTGCGCCAGCAGCGTCTTGCCGCAGCCAGTGGGCCCGAGCAGCAGGATGTTGGACTTCGCGAGCTCGACCTGCTCCTCCCGGCTGCGCCCGTCGCCACCGGCCTGCACGCGCTTGTAGTGGTTGTACACCGCGACCGACAGGGCCTTCTTGGCCGACTCCTGGCCGATGACATAACCGTCGAGGAACTCGTAGATCTCCCGAGGCTTGGGCAGCTCGTCCCACTGCAGCTCGGAGGACTCCGACAGCTCCTCCTCGATGATCTCGTTGCAGAGGTCGATGCACTCGTCGCAGATGTAGACCCCAGGGCCCGCGATGAGCTTCTTGACCTGCTTCTGGCTCTTCCCGCAGAACGAGCACTTCAGCAGGTCTCCACCGTCGCCGATGCGTGCCACCGGGGGGATCTCCTTCGCTGCGAGCGACGCCGACCACGACGCCGGCGGTCGGGCCGGACGGATCGACCGTACCCCGTCCCGTGGACCATGGGACCGCCATTCGGTGGCGCGTCGGCCCTGTCCGCTGAGAGCGGACAGGGCCGGATGCGGCCGGCCCGCGGGGGGCCTGGGACCGGGGGCGGGGGCGCCGGGGTCAGACGGCGGCCGAGGCCTTCCGGGAGGGGATCACCTGGTCGACCAGGCCGTACTCCAGCGCGTCGTCCGCGGTGAGGATCTTGTCGCGCTCGATGTCCTTGCGGACCTGCTCGAGGTCGCGCCCGGTGTGCAGGGCCAGGATGCCCTCCATCTCGGCCCGCATCCGGAGGATCTCGTTGGCCTGGATCTCGATGTCCGAGCCCTGGCCGCCGCCCTCGGTGTACGGCTGGTGGATCAGGATCCGCGAGTGCGGCAGGGCGAACCGCTTGCCGGGGGACCCGGCCGCCAGCAGCACCGCCGCGGCGGAGGCGGCCTGCCCGAGGCAGACCGTGTGGATGTCCGGCTTCACGAACCGCATCGTGTCGTAGATGGCGGTCATCGCGGTGTACGAGCCGCCCGGGGAGTTGATGTAGATCTGGATGTCCCGGTCGGGGTCCATCGACTCCAGGCACAGCAGCTGCGCCATCACGTCGTCGGCGGACGCGTCGTCGATCTGCACACCGAGGAAGATGATGCGCTCCTCGAAGAGCTTCGCGTACGGGTTGTACTCGCGGAAGCCCTGGGCGGTCCGCTCGATGAAGTTGGGCAGGATGTAGCGCGCCTGCGGGGCGGGCGTCTGCAGCTGCGAGCGCTGGTCCACGGGGGGTCCTCTTCTTCCTCGGTCGTATCAGGAGCCGACGCCGCCGCCGGCGACCTCGCGGGCGCTGGTGACGACATGGTCGACGAATCCGTAGTCCTTGGCGCCCTCGGCGTCGAACCACCGGTCGCGGTCGGAGTCGGCCTCGATGGTCTCCAGGTCCTGTCCGGTGTGCTGCGCGATCAGCTCGGCGAGGCGCTTCTTGGTGAACAGCATCTGCTCGGCCTGGATCTTGATGTCGGACGCGGTGCCGCCGAGCCCGCCCGACGGCTGGTGCATCATGATCCGCGCGTTCGGCGTCGCGTACCGTTTGCCCTTCTCGCCGGCCGACAGCAGGAACTGCCCCATCGAGGCGGCCAGGCCCATCGCCACCGTGGCGACGTCGCTCTTGACGAACTGCATCGTGTCGTAGATCGCCAGCCCGGCCGACACCGAGCCGCCGGGGGAGTTGATGTACAGCCAGATGTCGCGACCAGGGTCCTCGGCGTCCAGCAGCAGCATCTGCGCGCAGATGGCGTTGGCGTTGGTGTCCTCGACCACCGAACCGAGGAAGATGATCCGCTCGCGCAGCAGCCGCTGGTAGACGGAGTCGTCCAGACCCATCCCGGTGCCCTGCGGTGCACGGGCGGTCGGGACCGCCAGGCCCGGCGTCTCGAGGTGCGTCACGACTGTCCACCCTTCTCGGAGCTTCATGCGATGCGATGAGGAGATGCACGGACCCTAACGCGGCGACACCCCCCGACCATCCGGTGATCGAGGGGTGTTCGCTGAGGGGGTAACGGGTGGCTCAGCCGCTCGGGGACAGCACCGGGTCGTTCCGCAGCGCCTCCAGGTCGACGGGCTCCCCGGACTCGTCGGTGACCACGGCGTGCTCCAGCACGAAGGCCAGGGCCTTGGCCCGCACGACCTCGCCGATCACCGCGGGGACCTGCCCGGACGAGACGATCTGGTTCGCGAAGTCGTCGGGGGTCATGCCGTACCGGGAGGCGTTGCGGACGATGTACTCCGACAGCTCGCCCTCCCCCACCGACAGCTCCTCCTTGGTGGCGATCTCGTCCAGGACGAACTGGGCGGTGAGCGCCTCGCGCGCCTGCTGCTCGAACTCCGCCCGGTGGTCGCCGTCGCCGTGACCGTCGTCGAAGTGGTCGGCGACCTGGGCCTCGACGAGCTTGTCCGGCAGCGGCACCTCGACCCGGGAGAGCAGCTCCTCCAGCACCTTGTCCCGCGCCTGCACGCCCTGCTGCAGCTTCTTGACCGCCTCGAGCCGCCGGCGCAGGTCGGCCTTGAGCTCCTCGAGCGTGTCGAACTCGCTGGCCAACTGGGCGAACTCGTCGTCCAGCTCGGGCAGGTCGCGCTCGCGCACCGCCTGGACCGTCACGGTCACGTCGACGTCGTGGTCCGTGTGCTCGCCGGCCCGCAGCGGGGCCCGCAGCTGCGCCGACTCCCCCGCCGAGAGCCCGACGAGGACCTCGTCCAGACCGTCCAGGAACTGGCCGCTGCCCACCTCGTACGACAGGCCGGTGGCCGACGCGTCCTCGATCGGCTCGCCCTCGTCCGCCGCGGCCAGGTCGATCGTCACGAAGTCGCCGTCCTGCGTCGCCCGCTCGACCGGGGACAACGACGCGAAGCGTGCCTGCAGGCTGTGCAGCTGCTCGTCGACGTCGCCGTCGGCCACCGCGGCGTCGTCGACCGTCACCGGGATCCCCGTGTAGTCGGGCAGGTCGATCTCGGGACGGACGTCCACCTCGGCGGTGAAGGTCAGGTCGGCGCCGTCCTCGACCGGGCTGATGTCCAGCTCAGGCTGGCCGAGCGGCTTGACCTGGTGCTCGTCGACGGCGGCGTTGTACGCCTTCGGGAGGTGCTCGTTGACCGCCTCCTCGAGGACCACGCCACGGCCGACCCGCTGGTCGATGACCATCGCCGGGACCCGCCCCTTGCGGAAGCCGGGGATGCTGATCTGCGAGCCGATCCGCTTGTAGGCCGAGTCCAGGCTCGGCTTGAGCTCGGCGAACGGCACCTCGACGGTGAGCCGGACCCGCGTGGGGTTCAGGGTCTCGACAGAGCTCTTCACGGTCGTGCTTCTCCTCGACGGGAAGGGGGATTCGGGTCGGGGCGGGGAGAGTCGAACTCCCGATCTCCTGCCCCCAAAGCAGGCGCGCTGGCCACTACGCTACGCCCCGAAGTGACGCCGGTCTGACGCCTCGTAGCGTAGTGGACCGCCGCCGCGCAGCGAGCCGGTCAGGGAGCGACGTCAGCCGGTCGCCCCTGGGCACCGCAGCCGAACGAGTGGCCGAGCGCGGTCATCGCCGCCAGCACCGCACGCTCGCCGGGCGAGGGAGCTGCCGCAGTGGCCGCCTCCGCGCGCAGGCCGTCCAGCGCGAGCCCGACGAGGCGCCGGGACGCGCTGGGCGCGAGGTCGGCGGTCCTGCGGACGAGCCCCGCGTTGGCCATGAGCAGCAGCACCAGGTCCTCTGGCGCGTAGTCGGCCCGCAGCGAGCCGACCTCCTTGGCCTTCGCGACCAGCAGGACGAAGTCGCGGTACGCCTGCGCCCGCAGCTCCTCCAGCTCGGCTGCACCGGGCAGTCGGGTGGTCAGCAGGTCGGCCAGCCCGCGGTCCGTGGCCTGCAGCCCGCACACGTAGGACACGTATGTGCAGAACCCGGTCCAGGGATCGGGGTCGGCGAGCGAGCGCTGCATCACCGCCAGGACGTCGCGCAGGGTGTCGGCGAACACGGCGGCGACGAGCTCGTGGCGCGACGGGAACCGGCGGTACAGCGTCGCGTTGCCGACGCCCGCGCGGCGGGCGATCTCGTCCAGCGGTGCATCCAGCCCGCGCTCCCCGAACACTTCGCGGGCCGCTGCCACCAGCGCCCGACGGTTGCGCACGGCGTCGGCGCGGAGCACGGGTTGGCAGGTCACCGGGCCAGGGTAGCGGGAAACGGGGACTCCTCCACGGTTGTGCTAGCGTGCCGTCTTCCCGTAATCGGGGATCCATCCCCGTTTCGGCCTCGCGACAGGAGTGATCAGGATGCGTGCGCTGGCCATCGCAGACCGGCAGTCGCCGCCCGCGGTGCAGGAAGTGTCGGTTCCGGATCCGGGCTCAGGTCAGGTCCGGGTCGCCGTGGAGGCGGCATCCGTCAACGGCATCGACGCGTTCGCCGCGGCGGGCTACTTGTGGGACGCCATGCCGCACACGTTCCCGGTGATCCTCGGCCGAGACTTCGCCGGGACCGTCGCCGCCGTGGGCGAAGGGGTCGCCGAGTGGGCGGTCGGCGACCGCGTGCTCGGCGTCGTGACGGCCTTGGAGCTGGGGGTCGGGGCCATCGCCGAGTCGATCACCGTCGACGCGCAGACCGTTGTCGCGGTGCCCGACGACGTCTCCTCGGCCCAGGCAGCGGCCGTGGGGCTGGCCGGCGCGACGGCTGCGGCCCTCGTCGCGGCGCTCGATCTCGGGGTCGAGGACGTCGTGCTCGTCAGCGGGGCGACCGGAGGCGTCGGCGGCTTCGCCGTGCAGCTCGCCGCGGCCTCCGGCGCGCGGGTGCTGGCGACCGCTCGCCCGGGCGACGGTGCGGCGTTCGTCCGCGACCTGGGCGCCGGCACGGTCGTGGACCACACCGACGACCTGGCCGGCGCCGTGCGTTCGGCCGCCCCCGACGGGGTGACGGCGGTCGTCCACCTGGCCGGGGACCCCACGGCGCTCGGCGCGCTGCTGCGACCCGGTGGCCGCCTGGTCTCTGCCCTCGGTGCGACCGCGGAACAGGTCGGACGCGACGACATCACCGTGACGCCGGTGATGCCCGCCGCGACCGAGACCCTCGGGAAGCTGCTCGACTCGGTCGCCGCAGGGACGCTGTCCGTCCCCGTGCACCGGACGTACGACCTGGCGGACTCCGCGGCAGCGATCAGCGACTTCGGCTCGCCCAAGCTGGGCAAGCTCGTCGTCACGACGTCCTGAGACGGGCGCTCGGCGAGGGGCGGACGGCATACGGCTGCCCGCGGCGGGGTCCGATACCGTGGCGGAGCCTTCTGCCGAGGCCGCGCGGGTGTAGCTCAATGGCAGAGCTCCAGCCTTCCAAGCTGGCCATGCCGGTTCGATCCCGGTCACCCGCTCCACCCGTACATGCAGGTCAGAGTCCTGCGACCGTCACGCGCCAGTGCCGAAGCAACCCTCGCGTGCCCCAACCGTGCCCCAACTCTGCACGGCGCAATTCCCGGTCGGACCGGGTCTGGGGGCCTTCCATGCACACCTCCCCCAGGAGGACTCATGGCAAGGCGAGATTTCGGCACGGTGCGTCGGCTGCCGTCCGGGCGGTGGGGGCGCGATACCGCACGCCCGCCGGCGACCGCTTCACGGCGGAGCGGACGTTCGCGACGCGGGCAGAGGCGGCGTCCTACCTCGCCGGGGTGCAGGCGGATCTGGACCGCGGTACCTACGTCGACCCGGTCGCCGGAGCCGAGACCTTCGGCGACTACGCGACAACCTGGCTTGCCCAGCGCGCCGATCTCCGGCCGCGGACCGCCGAGCTGTACCAGGGGCTGCTCACTCGGCACCTCCTCCCACACCTGGCCACTGTGCCGTTGGCCCGACTCACTCCGGCGATGGTCCGCAGGTGGCACGCCGGCCGACTGCAGTCCGGGCTCGGCCCGTCGACGGTCGCCAAGTCCTATCGGCTCCTCAAGACCATCCTCAACACCGCCGTCGCCGACGAGGTCCTCCCCCGCAATCCATGCATGCTCCGCGGCGCCGGCAGCGAACGCACACCGGAGCGGGTGCCGCCGACGCTGCTCGAGGCGTACGCCCTGGCGGATGCCATCCAGCCCCGCTGGCGGATGCTCGTCCTGCTGGCCACCTGGTCCGGGCTGCGCTGGGGCGAGCTCGTCGCCCTACGCCGTAGCAGTGTCGACCTCGAGCACGGACGGGTGACGGTCGCGGACCAGCTCGTGGAGACCGCGTCCGGGGTCCGGCTCGGCCCGCCCAAGACCGATGCCGGGCGACGCACGGTCCACCTCCCGCCGCACCTGCTCCAGGAAGTCGCAGACCATCTCGACCGCTGGGTTGGTCCGAACCCGCACGACTGGCTGTTCTGCGGGCCGCTGGGCGCCCCGCTGGTCCGGCGCAACTTCACCGTCCACTGGACCCGCGTCCGCGCCGAGGCCGGTCTGCCCGCGGTCCGATTCCACGACCTGCGCCACCTTGGCGGTGGAGATCCCGGCGTCGGTCGAGACGATGACCCATCTGACCAGCTACGGGGACCCGGCCCGGTGGGTGCTGATCCCGGATCGGCAGGCGATCTGCCGCTCGGACACCGACCTGGTGATGGGCATCTTCGGGCCGGGCTATGTGCGGCACCAGTACGACCAGTGGCTGCTCACCACCGTCGCGGACATCCTGGACGACGACCTGGTCATCTCCTCCGCCGGGCTGCTCAAGGGCGGAGCGGTTGCCTGGGTCGAGGTGTCGATCTCGGACTCGATCACGACCCCCGAAGGAGTGGTGTTCCGGCCGAACCTGCTTGCCACCACCAGCTTCGACGGGTCGATCGCCACCACCTTCAAGCGGACGATCACCGATGTGGTGTGCGACAACACCCGGGAACTGGCCCTGGCCGAGCCGGGGCAGGCGTTCAAGGTCAAGCACTCCCGGCACTCCATCGCCCGGCTCACCGACGCCCGCGAAGCTCTGTCCGTCATCCACACGCTGGCCGAGGAGTTCACCACCGAGATCGCCCAGTTGTGCGCCACAACCGTGACCGACGACCAGTGGCAGCAGTTCGTCGACCTAGCCACCCCCAGCACCGACACGGAAGGCAAGCCCCTAGCCGGGCGGGCGTTGACCATGGCCCAGACCAAGCGCAGCGCCCTCACCCAGCTGTACCGCTCGGACCCTCGGGTCGCCCCCTGGGCCGGCACGGCCCACGGGGTGCTGCAAGCGGTCAACACCTACGAGCACCACGAAGGCATCGTCCGCGGGGCCAGCAGGCCAGAGCGCAACATGCTCCGCACCATCACCGGCGACTACGCAGCTCTCGACCGGGCCAGCTGGGACACCCTCGCCGGGATCCTCACCTGACCCAGCACACGGACAAGCCCTGCCCGGCATCGGCCCGGGCAGGGCACCCCACTCACGCACCCACCACACGAACGGAGAACACCATGACCAAGCCGATCACCCGCGTCATCAGCCACGCCATCCACGCCACCGCCCAGACCGTCGCAGGCCATGTCGAGTCGGCGGCCAACTGGATCCGCGGTCTTCGCGAACGACACGCTGACCTGATGCGGGACCGCGCCGCGTACCGAGCACAGCTCGCCGCGGCAGCCGCGGCCATCGTCGCCCTGATCGAACTCCCGCACACCTGGGCAACCCTCGTGCTCGCCCTGGTCGCCATCTACATCGCCACCTTCACCCCGAACGAGGGTGGATGGTTCCGCTCGACGCTAAGCGTGGCCGACGACGATCCCTACGATCGATGGTGACCCTGCGGTCCACGTTGGAGAATCCGGTTGGACAGCCGGTGGCTTTTCGCGGGATCAGGCGCCGAACACGTTGTGCACCACCAGGTCGATGAGCTTGATCCCCACGAAAGGCATGATCATCCCGCCCAGCCCGTAGAGCACCAAGTTGCGTCGCAGCAGTGCGGTCGCGCCGATGGCACGGAACTTCACCCCGCGAAGGGCCAGGGGCACCAACGCGAGAATGATGAGAGCGTTGAAGATGATGGCCGAGATGATCGCGCTATTCGGCGTCCCGAGGCGCATCACGTTGAGCGCGTCCAGCGGTCCGCGTCGCCCAGGAGCAGTGGCGTAGGTGAACGCGAACATCGCGGGCAAGATCGCAAAGTACTTGGCCACGTCGTTGGCTATGGAGAACGTCGTCAGCGCACCCCGCGTGATCAGAAGCTGTTTGCCGACCTCGACGATCTCGATCAGTTTTGTGGGGTTGGAGTCCAGGTCGACCATGTTTCCGGCTTCCTTCGCCGCCGTCGTGCCGGTGTTCATGGCGACCCCCACGTCTGCCTGCGCTAACGCAGGGGCGTCGTTGGTCCCATCACCGGTCATAGCGACCATGCGGCCCTCAGCCTGCTCGGCGCGTATGAGGGCGAGCTTCGCTTCGGGCGTGGCCTCTGCCAGGAAGTCGTCGACCCCGGCTTCATCGGCGATGACGGACGCTGTCAGCCGGTTGTCTCCCGTGACCATCACGGTGCGGATCCCGATCCGGCGCAGCTCGTCGAACCGTTCCCGCATGCCGCCCTTCACCACGTCCTTCAAGTACACGACGCCAAGAGCCCAGTTGTCCTTGGCTACGACGAGCGGCGTCCCGCCCTGCTCGGCGACCCTTCGGACGGCTGCGGCGACTTCGGCTGGCACCTGGCCGCCATGGTCCTCGACGAAATGGGCGATCGCGTCAGCTGCACCTTTTCGGATCTGGTCGCCGTTCATGTTCACGCCGCTCATCCGCGTCGCCGCGCTGAACGGCACGAACTCGTGCTCGCTGAGATGACGCTCGCGCAAGTCAAATCGCTCCTTGGCGAGAACCACGATGGATCGCCCCTCGGGCGTCTCGTCAGCGAGAGAGGCCAGCTGGGCTACCTCTGCCAGCTCGAGCTCCTCGACACCCGGGGCCGGGATGAACTCGGTGGCCTGACGGTTGCCAAGCGTAATCGTCCCGGTCTTGTCCAGCAGGAGCACGTCGACGTCCCCGGAGGCTTCAACCGCCCGGCCAGACATCGCGAGGACGTTGTGCTGCACCAACCGGTCCATACCGGCGATGCCGATCGCCGACAGCAGTGCCCCGATCGTCGTCGGGATGAGGGCCACGAGCAGCGCGATCAGGACTGTCTGCGAGATCGGGGTGTTCGCGTAGATCCCGTACGGGCGCAGGGTAACCACCGCCGCGAGGAAGGTGATTGTCAGCCCGGCCAGGAGGATGTTGAGGGCTATCTCGTTCGGAGTCTTGCGGCGCTCTGCGCCCTCGACCAAAGCGATCATTCGGTCCAGGAACGACTGTCCGGGTTCCTGCGTCACCTCGATGGTCAGCTGGTCGGAAAGCAGCATCGTGCCGCCGGTGGCGGCTGACCGGTCGCCTCCAGCCTCCCGTATCACCGGCGCGGACTCACCGGTGATCGCTGACTCGTCGACGGCGCCGACGCCTTCGATCACCTCCCCGTCAGCGGGAATGACGTCCCCAGCCGCCACGATGACCACGTCTCCGCGTCGCAGCTCGGCCGCGGCGACCACCTGGATGGAGCCGTCAGGCTGGCGCCGTTGCGCCGTCGTGGAGGTGCGCATCGCCCTCAGGGTGTCCGCCTGCGCCTTGCCGCGGCCCTCCGCGATGGCTTCCGCGAAGTTGGCGAATAGGACGGTCAGCCACAGCCAGAAGGTGATGACCCCTACGAACCAGTTGTTGTCGGTACGGCCTCGGACAAGGTCGGTCACGAAGATGGCAGTCGTTATCACGCTGCCGATCTCCACGATGAAGATCACCGGGTTCCGTACCTGGACACGCGGGTCTAGCTTGGGAAAGGAGTCACGGATGGCGACGAGCACCAGCTCACGCGAGAACATCCCAGGTCGCTGCTGTGCCATCTACTGCGCTCCAAGGTCGTCGAGGGCAAGGTTGAGTTCCAGTACGTTGACTCCTGGCTCGCCCAGGAACCCGAGGCTGCGCCCGTCGGTGTTCGCTTCGATGAGCTTCTGCACCGTCGATGCAGGCAGCTTGCGGACCGCGGCCACCCTGTTCGCTTGGAGGCTTGCGTAGGCCAACGAGATGTCTGGGTCGATGCCCGAGCCTGACGTCGTGACTGCGTCCACAGGGATGTCGGCCACGGTCAGGCCTGGGTTGTACGGGCCCTCGAGCTTGAGTATCGCAGTGGACTGTTGCTGGACGAGCGTCATCAGGTCGGCGTTGGTCGGGCCCAAGTTCGCGAACGTCGTCGCTCCTGCGTTGTAGGCAGGCGTGGTTGCAGACGGACGAGGGTGGAAGTACTGCGGGCCGGCGAAGCCCTGTGCTACGAGCCGGGAGCCAACGACCTTCCCGTTACGCTCGATGAGGCTGCCCTGAGACTTGTCCGAGAAGGCGAGTGAGGCCAGCCCCACCATCACCGCCGGGTATGCCAGACCGAACACCGCCGTGACCACGACGATGACCGCGACCGAACGGAGGAACGTGCGCATCAGTGCATCAGTCCCTCGACGATCGGTCCAAGGGTGAGCGCAGGCAAGATCATGAGGCCGGCGGTCAGGACGATGACCCCGATGAGGAGCACGACGAAGGTGGGGCCGTCCGTCCGGAACGTGCCGACTGACTCGGGCACGGTCTTCTTCTTGGCCATCGACCCACCGATCGCGAGCGCCGCGATGATGGGAACGAAGCGACCGAGCATCATCGCGAACGCGCCGAGTGATGCGGAGAAGGTCGTCGCCCCGTAGCCGGCGAACGCGCTGCCGTTGTTGTTGGACTGCGAGTCGTACGCGTACAGCGTCTCGGTGAAGCCATGGGCGCCGGGGTTGAAGATGGAGGCCGTGCCAGACTTCGTGGCGATTGCCAATGCGGTCAGGATGAGGACCATGGTGGGGACGAAGAGCGCGCCCGTGGCTGCGAGCTTCATCTCCCTGGCGCCGATCTTCTTCCCGAGGTACTCCGGGGTTCTGCCCACCATGAGGCCGGCGACGAAGACTGCGATGAGGATGTAGAAGAACATCCCGTACAGGCCAGACCCGACACCGCCGAAGATGACCTCGCCGGTGAACATGTTGACCACTGGGACGGCGCCGCCGTCGGCGGTCAGTGCGTCGTGGCCGCCGTTCACGGAGCCGTTAGAGGCGTCAGTCGTCACCGTCGCCCACAGGGCGGTATTGGCGATCCCGAAGCGCACCTCCTTGTCGGCCATGTTGCCGCCGCTCTGCGAACCACCCGATGCGATGTTCACACCAGAGGCACGCAACACCTGCGAACTATGCAGCTCGGAGGTGTACGCCACCCCCACGCCGACGGCCAACAGGATCAGCATCGAGGTGAGCACCATGAGTGCATGCTTGCGAGCGCGAACCATCCACCCGAACATGACCACCTGGGCTGCCGGGATGAGCAGGATGGACAACATCTCGACGAAGTTCGCCAAGCCGTTCGGGTTCTCCAGCGGCACCGACGAGTTGGAGTTGTAGTAACCGCCGCCGTTCGTGCCGAGCTGCTTGATCGCAATCTGGGACGCCACAGGGCCGCGGGCGATCGTCTGCTGCGCACCCTCAAGGGTCGAAGCCGTTGCGTGAGGCTGGAACGTCTCTGGTACGCCGGTGACGATGAGTACGACGCCGACGACGATGGCCAACGGCAACAGGATGTACACCAGGGAGCGGTACAGGTCACGCCAGAAGTTGCCCAGACCTTCATCGCCGTGGCCAGCGATGCCGCGGACGACCGCCACGAGGACGGCCATCCCGACGGCCGCCGAGACGAAGTTCTGCACGGCGAGTCCGGCCATCTGGGTCAGGTAGGACATCGTCGACTCGCCGGCGTAGTACTGCCAGTTCGTGTTGGTCACGAAGCTGGCTGCGGTGTTGAGCGCGATGTGTGGGTCGACGGCAGAGAGTTGGTCCGGATTGAGGAACAGATGCCCTTGCAGGCGCTGCATCCCGTACAGGGCGAAGATGAAGAGCACACTGAAGATCAGGACGGTCCTGGCGTAGCTTGCCCAGCCCTGGCTTGCGCCGCTGCCTCGGCCGAACGCGCGGAACAGGCCGCGCTCGACGACGTCGTACTGCTTCCGCGAGTAGACCCAGCCCATGTACCGACCGAGGGGGAAGGCGAGCAGGAGGAGGACAGCCACGTAGAAGACGATCTGGCCGATCCCTTGGAGCAGCATCAGAACTTCTCCCCGCGGAATAGGGCGTAGACCAGGTACACGAAGATGAGGATCGACACGATGAGACCGAAGACGTCGGCTGCGGACATCACACGCGCTCGATCGCGTAGAGGATCACGAACAGGATCACGAAGGCCAGCCCGATGATCCCGGCCGCCGCAAAGTCGGACACCGCCACTCCCTCTGGAGCGCTACGTCCCCGGTCGAGGACCTCCGCCGCTCCGCGTGGAACGTTAGGCCGTCGCCCGCGAAGCCCGTGTGAAAGTTCGGGCGCTGGGCGTGAAGAAGCCGTGAAGAACCGGATCCAGCACCGCGGTCAACCGCGTGTCGCCGGATCCACGAAACGGTAACCCGCCCCTTGCTCGGTGAGCAGGTACTGTGGGCGGGCCGGGTCGGGTTCCACCCGACGGCGCAGATGCGCAACGTGCACGCGCAGCAGGTTCGACTCGGTGCCGTAGCCGGGTCCCCACACTTCGCGCAGCAGCATCCGGTGCGTCAAGAGCTTGCCGATGTTCCGTCCGAACACCCGCAGCAGATCGAACTCATGCGGCGTGAGATGCACCGGCTTGCCGCTGATGCGCAGCTCCCGCAGCTCGAGGTCGATCTCGAGGTCACCCACGACGAGCCTGGGCTCCGTCGACGGCGTCGCACGCCGCAGCACCGCCCGCAGCCGTGCGAGCAGCTCATCGATCCCCACTGGTTTGGTGACGTAGTCGTCAGCTCCGGCGTCGAGGGCCGCGATCTTCTCGCCCTCCTCGTTCAAGGCAGAGAGAACGATGACCGGTGCGGAGCTCCACGCGCGAAACGACCGGCAGACCTCCGTACCGCTCCCGTCCGGCAGGACCAGATCGAGGATCACAGCATCCGGCGGCTGCAAGGCGGCTAGGGCCAGCGCCGCCTCTGCTGTCGCGGCGGTGTTGACCTCGTAACCCGAGCCCCGCAAGGTTGTCTGCAGGCCGCGGAGGATCTGCGGCTCGTCGTCGACCACCAGTACTCGGGCGCCAGTCATGTGCTCAGCGCCAGCTGGCTCACAGGCAGGGCGAGCACGAACGTGGCGCCCTGCCCGGGGCGGGACTCCAGACTGACACGGCCGCCGTTCGCCTCGGCGAACCCCGCCGCGATAGCCAGCCCGAGGCCGGAGCCGTTGACCCGCTCGCTGGTTCCCCCGCGGTGGAACGCGGCGAAGACGCGCTCGGAGTCGGAGCGGGAGATGCCTGGGCCGTGGTCGATGACGCGGATCAGCACCTCCGTCGACGTCGTGGCCACTCGGATGTTCACGCGCTTGGCGTGAGCTGAGTACTTAAGCGCGTTCTCGATCAGGTTCGCGAGCACCCGTTGGACCTGCAGGACGTCCACCCGGACTGCCGCTGCGTCGTCGGGAAGCGCCACGTCCACCCGCGCGGTGTCAGCACCAAGTCCGTCCAACGAGCCGAGGATCAGCTCGTCGACCAACACCAGCTCCGTGCGAGGTCCCGCCACACCCGCTTCAAGCCTGGAAAGCTCGAGCAGGTTCGAGACGAGCCGGTCCAGACGGTTCGTCTCGGCAAGCACGGTGGCCAGCAGGTCTGTCCGGTCGCTCTCCTCGAGCACGAGCCCGGGCCGGCTCAGAGCTCCAGCAGCTGTGAGGATGGCCATCAGCGGAGTCCGCAGGTCGTGGCTAACTGCGCGAAGGATTGCGGTCTTGACCGAGTCACTGCGTCGGAGAGTCTCCGCCTCCACCGCCTCGAGCGCGAGCCGTTCGCGGTCGACCGCAACAGCGAGCAACGTGGCCAGCGCGGGGAGCAGCCGTCGGCGGATCCTTGCGCCTGATCGAGAGGGCCTCTCCAAGACGATCACCCCCGCCTGACGCCCAGCCACGGTGAAGGCATAGCAGTCGCCCTCAGCCGCCCTTACCGGCGCTGCATCGAGAAGGATCGACACCCGCTGCACCCTGAGCGCTGACGCCAGCTCCGCGCAGACCTCGTCGAACGCCTCATTCGCCACGGGGCACTCCAGGAGGGAGGTGGCCACCCGCGCAAGCACCGTGGCCTCCCGAGCCTTCCACCGCGACCAAGCCGCGAGCTTGGCAACAAGGAGCGACGTCGTCACGAACACGAACAGGGCCACCCAGTTCCTGTTGTCGGCCAACGTCAATGCGTGCAGCGGGGGCAGAAAGAAGAAATTGATCACGAGCATGCTGGCGACCGATGTGGCAACGGCGCGAGGGAATCCCAAAGTGAAGGCGGTGATCACCACGGGCAGCAGATAGAGCATGGACAGGTCGAGAACCGGTACCCGCGGCATGAGGAGCTCGATCGCGCCCGTGAGGCCTACAAGGAGTAACGGCGGCCAGGCCCACCCGAGGGCGGCAGTCGGCGGCAGGCCCAAGCCGAGGTGACCCATCGGGAGCGCCACTCGTGGCCCGTGGGGAGAGTGTGGCCGCGTGCGCGCGGGACGCCGCCGGCTCTGCCCGCCGGAATGACGCTGAGCCGGCAACCCGCCCAGTTGCACCCCGGTAACAGCAGGCTGAGCCATCCGGGATCACGCCCCTAGTCGGTCCGCACTGACACTGCTGCCGACCAGGCTTCCCGGCGCTCCAACTGCGGATGTTAGCACTCACGCAACCGCCGACGGCCCAATCCGGCGCTCGAGCAAGCTCGCAGGATGGATTTCCATGCGTGGTCCCGCGCGAGCGCCTTCGGCCTGGCGCTGGAGCCATCAGCCACCCGGGGCGTCGCAACGAAGGAAAGAAAGCGCAACCTCGCGAGGTCCTCAACGCCCTACCCAGACCAGCCCTCGATTGACAGTAGGAGCGTCACTTCTGGTGCGGCGGGTCTGGTGAGAGGCGGTGCGTCAGGCCGTGAGTAGCAGCCCGAGCCGCTCGGGCGCGTAGTCTCGCAAGAACTGGACCTGCTCGGCGTTCAACTCGGCCAGCCCGAGAAGGACTTCGACGGTGTGGGCGACACCTGGCTGGCCGCGATGAGGTTGAGTTCGGCGTGTCCGTAGGCCGTCACTGCCTCCCAACGTCGCTTGCTCAGGGCATGGCCTGAGCGTGCCCGCTGAACTGCGGGACGCCTGGGACGCCGCCCCGCCCACGGCGCAGGATCGAAGGTCCCGTACGGGGCGGACGGGTCTCGCCTCCGCCGGCGGGATTCTTAATGCGGCCTTAACGCACGGGCGAAAGGTTAGTCACGGCGGCGGCGATACCATCGTTGGCGGAGCGCCGGGAAGTCTGGTCGGCATGTGGGGTCCGTCGACCAGACAGGGTGAAGAGCATGGCGTCGCGCATTTGGATCGGGAACGGCAACCTCCCAGGTCTGGCTAGCCCCGTAGATGGCTCGCAGGACGGCGATGACCTGCCCTGGACCGGCTGGCCTTCGGTCAAGCCACAGACCCAGCGCCCTTGCTCGGGCAGGAGGCGCGTTCTGGTCCCGTTCAGCGGGTCAGTGGGCTCGGTCGGCTGCATCGGCACCATCGCGGAGTGGTGCTCCGTCATCGGGGCAGAGGCGTGGGTGCTGTACGTCCGGCCATGGGATGTCGCTCGCGGCTGCCGGTTCGCCTACGAGTCCGTGGCAGAGGCCAGGGCCGTCGCGCAGCGCGGCGCGCAGCTGCTACGGGACCTGGGCGTCAACGCCAGCGCCGTCACCCGGGACGCGCGTCGAGAGGCGATCGTCAAGGCCATCGTCGGCGAGGCCGACGCCGTGGAGGCGACCTCGATCCTGATGAGTGCTCGCGTGCGTCGCTTCCCAGCCCTACCCTCGCTAGGCAGCCTGTCGGCGGCGGTCACTCGCCGCAGCCACCGCCCGGTACTGGTGGTCCCGACATCACCCCCACCCGCACGCCCCTAAGCCGGCCCGCCGACGTCGTCTCGCACGCAGAATGGCAGCTGCCGAGCGGCGCACCAGGCCATGTAGGTGCACAGGTCAGCGGCGTAGGCATCGCGGGTGCGCCCGGAGTACCGGGCCAAGAAACCCGGCGGCGGCCAGGTGCGCGCTAGAGAACCGGTGGAAGGCTTCACACCGGATGACGGTGGACTGATCGGACACGACGGACCTCCCCAGAATCTGGAGAAATCAGACGAAACCCGGCCCCAGCCGAAGCACAGAGCCGTCAATATGTGGCTCTCCTGACTCATCCGTGGGTCAGGTCATGCGATTCGGCCGGGTAGAGGCGGGCAGATGCCGCCGAGGGAGAGCATCGCCAGGCCGATGAGGGCCTGGGGATTGTGGAACCCGAAGGCGAGTCGGGTAAGTAGCCGGATCTTGGTGTTCGTGGACTCGATCAGGCCGTTGGTGAGTCGGTGCTCGAGAGTCGCCTCGATCTGCGCGCGGTGCTTGACCACGCGGGCGATGACTTTACGGAACGAGGGCAGTCGGGCCCGCCTGGCCCACGACAGCCACCGGTCCAGGGCCTCTTTGGCGAGGTCGCCGTCGAGCTCGAACACGTGCCGCAGGCCCTCTTTGAGCAGGTAGGCCCGGTGCAGGGTCGGGTCGGTCTTGGCGATCCACGCGATCTGCGCCTGCTGGTGGGTGCTGAGCCGGGCCGGGTTCTTCCACAGCGCGTGCCGGACCCTGACCAGCTGGTTGGCGGTGCCGCCGTAGGCCCGGCCGCCGCGGCGTTTGTGCAGCGCACCGCGGGCGGTGTTCCAGGACACCCGGCGGACCTCATCCAGGGCGGTCTGCGCCCACTGCACGACGTGGAAGGGGTCGGCGCAGTGCACCGCACCCGGGATCCGGGTCCGTACCACCTCCTCGATCCAGTCGGCTGAATCGCTGGAAACAAACGCGACCTGCCCGCACCGCTCACCCAGGGCGTCGAAGAACGCGTGCAGGTTCGCCCGGTCTCGACCGACCGAGGCCCACACCAGCCGGCGGGTGTCATGGTTGACCACGACCGTGAGGTAGCGCTGGCCCTTCTTGTAGCTGATCTCATCGATCCCGATCCGCCTCAGACCCGCCAGGACGTCGACGCGGCTCAGGGCATCGGCGCTGACCCGAGCCACGATCGCTCCCACCGTCCGCCACGCCACCCGCATCACCTGCTGCACCGCGGTCCGCGAACACTGCACCGCCAACCACGCCACCATGTCGTCGAACGGGTAGGTGTGCCCGGCGCCGTGGCGGGCCCACGGAACCCCCGCGACCGTCACCCCGTGATCGCGGCACGCCACCCGCGGGGCGTCCGCTTCGACGAAGACCTGGACCGTGCCCAGGTCCAACGCCCGCCACCGCCGCCGACCCGACCCGGCGTCATACCCAGGCGAACGCCGACCGCACCGACCGCACCGGCCCCGAGCCGAACGCACCGGGCGCACATGCGCGACCAGTACGTCGCGGTCCTCGTCGAACTCGACACGCTGCACCGTGGTCTTGGTGACCCCGAGCAGCGCCACCCATAACCTGGCGTTGCGCACGTCGTTCCCCTGCCAGTCTCGGTTCGGCCCTCAGCAAGCCAGAACCTAGGCGGGGAACGGCGTGTCGCCCTGTTGGCACACGGAAACAACCCACAGATGTGTCAGGAGAGCCCATTAGGTGCGCTGCTGACAGGCACGCGATCCAGCGGCCAATGTGCGGCCGGGTCGGTATCGCGGGCGGCGCCGGGCCAGACGGGGACCTTCGCCTCTACGGGTACGGACAGGCAGTCCGCGAGGCTCTTGTGTGGCCGCCCAGGGCGGCGTAGCCCTGGCTCTCATTTGGCGGCCGGGAGGTGAGTGCTGTGACTGATCTGCAGCACAAGGCGGTGTCGGAGCAGGTCTCGGTCGAGCACCCCCGGTCGGCGCGTGAGCACCGGGCTGCCGCCACGACGGCCGGGATCCTGTACATCACCGGAACGGTGGCAGGAGTCCTGAGCTTGGCCGTCAGCGCTCCGGTCCGTGACGCGGGCGACTCGTTGGCCTATGCCGGGGAGCACTCCGGCACAGTGGTGACCGGGGCGCTGCTCGTGCTCGTCATGGGGCTATCGCTCGCGTTCGTCCCGGTCGTGTTGTTCTCGGTGCTGCGCCGGGTAAGTGAGGTGTTGGCGGTCGGCTACCTGGTGGTGCGAGGAGCGGTCGAGACCGTCTGCTACGTCATCCTCGCGATCGGCTGGCTGCTGCTCGTGCCGCTGGGTGAGGCCATGGCGGCAGGAGGAGGCACGGCCTCACCGGCAGGCGTGCGGGTCGGCACCCTGGTCATCGACGCTGACGCCACCAACGCCGTGCTCACACTCGTGTTCTGCCTTGGTGCCGGAATGTTCTACGTGCTTCTGTACCGGTCGCGCATCGTTCCGCGTTGGATCTCAGCGTGGGGCCTCGCGGCGATCCCCATCTATGTGGCGGCGGACCTGCTTGCGATGTACGGCGTCTTCGCCGCGACCAGCACCCAGCAGGTTCTGATGTTCATGCCGCTGGCCGTGCAGGAGATGGTGTTGGCGGTCTGGATGATCGCGCGCGGCTTCCGTCCGGCGGCTGTCGCGACCACGCCCAAGCTCGTAAACGGCACACTGGCCGGCGCGAAGCCGTAGTGGGATGGCGCGTCGAAGTGCCGTTCTGTTCGCCTGGCGGGGAGCCCTCAATCCGGCAGCACGGTGCACCCGCTCACTGGCTCGAGTGGTGACGATCAACGGTCGAGTGCCACGCTCCGGATGGCGGTCTGCCCGTCCTTCGAGTAGTGCGTCACCCGGACAGCATGGCCGTTTCGGGTGACGTGGTCAGGGACCTCCGGCCCTGGGCGTGACCGCTGAGGGCGCGCAGCGTGATGCCATGAAGCGGCGGACGTTCCTGGCGATGGCCGCGGCTCCCGCGGCGCTAGCGCTGACATCCTGCTCGACCGGGACGGCGACGCCCGGACCGTCCGGGCTCGGGTCGAGCCTCCTGCCACGGCCTGCAATCGAGGGGCCGACGCTGGCTGCCGTCTTGGCGCGGCGGCGGTCGGTGCGCGAGTACGCCGAGGCGGGGGTCCTGACCGCCCAGGAGGTGTCACAGCTGCTCTGGGCCGCGCAGGGCGTGACCTCCCCGCAGGGGTTCCGGACCGCGCCATCCGCCGGTGCGCTGTACCCATTGACCCTGTACGTGGTCGACCCCGAGGGGCTACATCGCTACGACGCCGACCGACACGCGCTCGAGCTGCTTTCCCGTACCGACTCCCGGGCGGCTCTGTCCGAGGCGGCGATGGGACAGGAGCCGGTGCGCGCCGCGCCGATGGTGTTCGTCCTCGCCGGCAACCCGTCGGTCACGGCGCGCAAGTACGGGACGAGGGCGGATCGGTTCGTGTTCCTGGAGGCGGGCCACGCGGCACAGAACCTGCTGCTCGCGGCGACTGCGCTCGGGCTCGGTGGCGTCTCGATCGGCTCGTTCGACGACGACGCGGTGCACGAGCTGTTGGACCTGCCGGGCGAGCAGCAGGTTGTCTATCTCGTGCCGGTGGGCCGCCCTCGCTGAGTGGCGCTCCCCGGCCCGGTCCGCGGCCGACACTATGGCTCCGAGCACTGTGGCTCCGAACTCAAGGGTGGGTGCACCGCCGCAGCGCCGAAGTGCCGTTCCCTCCCGGCCTTCTCCCAATCACCATTTCCCATTGCCGGGGCAGCTGGGCCAGAGGCCAAAGTCCTCGCGGGCCACCTCGGAGGCCGCATCCGTCATGCCGTTCTGTGCTTGCCCCCGGGGGCTCGATCCTTCACTCAGTGGCTGCGTCGGAGCAACCTGCCAGCTCGTGCGTCTCCGGAGCGCGCACAGGCCCTTCGCCCCTGGCGTGGCCTCCGGAACCTGTCCGACGATTGATCGGTAGGGAGGTGCCAGTCATGTCCTCCGAGAAGCAGTCCCAGTCCGTTCAAGACCGCTCGCAGTCCGGCGACTCGCTGGCGCGCGCTTGGGTGAGCGTCGCTCTCATTCCGGTGTTTCTGTTCGCCTCCGTGATCCTGACGCTGTTGCTGTACGACTGGTTCGGGTACAAGCCCGAGAACGCCGATGCCCCCCTGTGGGTCGATCTCGTGACCGGTGTCGTGGCCATCGCCGTCTTCCTGGTGCCGTGCGTGGCCGCCGCGCTCTACGGTCGGCAGGCGAATCGCGACGGGCGTCGTCGGGGCTTGATCCCCTTGGGCATCGGCGTCCTCGCGGGTCTGGCAGTCACGATCCTGACCGTCGTTAGCACCCTTGGTCCGTTCTAACGACGATCACTTGTCGGCCGCGTCGAACTCAAGCACCGGTGACCGCCTCCTCCCTGCACACGCTGCCGCCCGGAGGTGAGTACCGACCAGACTCCAAACGCCCCCTACCGCCGTCGGCGCCCCGGGGCGCGTGACCCGTCAACTCACCACGGCAGTCCCGTCCCACCCGAAGGGAAGGACCTTCGGCTCTGCCTGGTGAGGGCGAGTCGGAAAAGCATCAGGACATGAGCACGGAACATGCCGCGATCAGCACGGCTGGGCTGACCAAGCACTTCGGGAAGGTCGTGGCGCTGGATCACCTCGACCTGGAGGTACGGCCGGGTGAGATCTTCGGGTTCCTGGGCCCGAACGGCGCCGGAAAGTCCACGACCATCCGGCTCCTGCTGGGGCTGCTGCGGCCGACCGCCGGGCAGGCGTGGCTGGCCGGTGTACCCGTCGACGACGTGGAGCGAGCACACCGCTCTGTCAGCTACGTGCCGGGTGATGTCTCGCTGTGGCCGCAGCTGACGGGTACAGAAGTGCTCGAGCTGGTCGGGAACGTCGCCGGGGGCGTCGACACGGCGTACCGGGACGAACTGGTCGAACGCCTCGATCTCGACCCCAGCCGTCGGGTTCGCGCCTACTCGAAGGGGAACCGGCAGAAGGTCGCCTTGGTCGCGGCGTTCATGACGCGGCCCGGGATCTTGCTCCTGGATGAACCGACGGTCGGGCTCGACCCGCTGATGGAGGCGGAGTTCCAGGCGCTGGCCCGGGAGGCGGCCGACCGGGGGCAGACCGTGTTCCTCTCCTCGCACCTACTTGACGAGGTCGAGGACGTGTGCGAGCGCGTGGCGATCCTGCGCGCCGGGGCCCTGGTCGAGGTCGCCGCGCTCGCCGACCTCGAGCAGCTGAACACGACCATCTTCGAGGCCACCCTGGCCGGAACCGTCCCCGATCTGGGGGATCTGCCCGGGGTCGTCGCGGTGGAGCCGCTGGACGGCGGCCTCCGCGTCACTGTCAACGGTGCGCCGGGTGAGGTGCTCGCCCGGCTCAACGCCGCGGGCCTCACCCGGCTGCATGCCCGGGCCCCTACCCTCGAGCAAGTCTTCCTCACCTACTACGAGACCAGCTCGTCGCAGCGCCGGGCCGTGGCCGCAGCGCATGGCGAGACCGGGGAACTGGTCAGCGGGCCGTGGCCGCGATGACTCGCGCCGCTCCCGACGTCACCGCTCCGACGCCCGCCGACGGCACCGCCCCAAGAGGACGGACCCGGTCGGGTCACCCGCACCGCACCGTCACGGCGCTCATCCTGCGACTGACCCGACGAGGCACGCTGCTGATGACCGGCGCGATCGGCGCCTACGTCCTCACCGAGGTCGCCGCCTACCGGGCCGCCTACCCCAACGGGGTCGACCCCCTGCAGTACGCGATGTTCCAGGACAACCCGGTCGTGCGCATGATGCAGGGCGTGCCGAGCGCGCTGGACGTCGCCGGCGGCTACATGGCCTGGGACGGTGGCTGGATCATGCAGATCGTCCTGGCGGTCTGGGTGGTGCTTATCACGACCCGCCTGCTGCGCGGGGACGAGGACTCCCAGCGCGGCGACCTCGTGCTGGCGGGCCGGGTCCGGCCGACCGTGTTCACGAGGACGGTCCTGGCGACGGTCTGCGCGGAAGCCCTCGTGGTCGGGGTCGTGGCGGCCGCGGTGCTGGCTCTAGCCGGCGAGGACGTGCGCGGCTCGGTCCTGTTCGGCCTCGGGCTGGCCGGGGTGACAGCGACGTTCGCCGGCGTGGCCGGGGTGACCAGCCAGCTGGTCCAGGTCCGCCGCCGGGCGGCCGGGCTTGCGGCCGGAGTGCTCGGCATCGCCTACCTCCTGCGCATGTTCGGCAGCAGCACCGACCCGAGGCTGTGGGTGCGATGGACCACCCCCCTGGGATGGGTGGACGTGCTGGACCCCTACGGCAGCCCGGACCTTCGCGCGCTGCTCCCACTGCTCGCGGTGCCGGTCGCCCTCATCTCGCTCGCGGTCCTTCTTCGGGCCCGGCGCGACCAGGGTGGCGCGCTGCTGGCGGCCGACGCCGACCGGCAGCCCCGGCTGCGGATGCTGGGCAGCCCGCTGGCGTTCGGCTGGCGGAGCAACCTGGGAGTTCTGCTCGCCTGGGCTGCCGGCCTGGTCGCCTTCGGCCTGGTCATGGGCGCGCTCGTCGGGACCATGGTCGAGTGGCTGGCCCAGGACCAGGACTACCAGCGGATGTTCAGGCAGATGGGCCTGGACGCGGCCCTGTCCAGCCTTGGTTTCCTCGCGGTACTGGCGTCGATGTTCGGGCTCGCCATCGCCGTCCAAGTCGCCTGGCGAGTCGGTGCGGCGCGAGCCGAGGAGGAGTCCGGGCGGGCCGAGGCAGTGCTCGCTCACCCGGTGTCCCGGCTCCGCTGGCTCGGCGGGCACGTCGCCCTCGCCGCAGCCGGCGGCCTGCTGCTCGCGCTCCTGTCCGGCTCAGCGGTGTGGGTCGGCTGTGTGGCGTCCGGCCTGGACGAGGTGACCTGGTGGCAGGCCGCCGGGTCGGTGCTCAACGCCCTGCCGGTCGCGGTTCTCGTCGGCGGTCTGGCCGTGCTGACGTTTGGGGTGCTGCCGAGGCTCACGGTGGCAGTCCCGGTCGCGGTGAGCGTCTTGGGCTATGTGCTCGCGCTGCTCGGGCC
Source organism: uncultured Actinomycetota bacterium (assembly GCA_963849365.1). Taxonomy (GTDB): domain Bacteria; phylum Actinomycetota; class Actinomycetes; order Prado026; family Prado026; genus CAVQCJ01. The sequence goes on along the minus strand of CAWKHA010000004.1, from coordinate 1,951,436 downwards.
GGCGCTGTCCTGGCCGCAATGGCTTCTGGACCTGTCGCCGTTCACGCATCTCGCGCTTGTTCCGGCCGACCCATGGGCCGCAGCCTCCGGGACCGTCATGGCAGGTCTTGGGCTGGTCGCCGCAACCGCCGGCTTGCTCGTGTTCCGACACCGCGACATCGTCGGCAGCTAACGGAGTGACCAACGACGTGGATAACGGCCGCCAGACCCAAGGCGACCAGTTCGACGACAGTATGTGCACGTGGAGAGTGTGATGGCCGGATCTCAGCCCCTGGACGTTCGCCGTCAAGAGGTGCACGCCGAGCTGGACCGGGTGCGGCGTACCTTCGCTCGGCACGTCGAAGAAATGACCCCTGCTGACCTGACCCGGCCAAGCAACGACACCAGGTGGACGAACCGCGAGTTGCTCTTCCACATCCTCTTCGGCTACCTCGTGGTGCGAAGGCTGCTGCCAATGGTCAAGGGCCTCGGATTCCTGTCACCGAGGGCGAGCAGACCTTTGCGGCGCTCCTCGATGCGTCCACGACACCGTTCGACTGGATCAACTACGCGGGCTCGGTGGCCGGTGGTCGAGTTCTCACACCCGCGCGGATGGTCCGCTGGCTGGACGCCGTGACCGCAAAGATCGAGCGTGACATGGACCGACAGAGCGCGGCCAGCCTGCGACGCGGGATGCACTTCCCGACTCGCTGGGACCCGTACTTCAAGGACTTCATGACCCTCGCAGACACCTACCACTACCCAACCGAGCACTTCGACCACCACGACCGACAACTGAGCGTCTGGGTCTAACCCCTCGGCGGCGCACCGAGGTGCCTACCTGTTCACTGCGGTCAGCTCCGGGCCGGGCCAGGCTTGGGGTCAGGTGGTCGGCGGGTCGCTCTCGATGTGCCTGCCCACGGACTTGTTCGTGTGGCTCTGTAACGGAGTGCGTCCTGCTGGCCGCCGTTGACGGGATGTGGCTCGAGAGGGGTCTGCGTCGCCCGAGGTAGGCATGCCCTCCCGTCGTCCCTTCGACGACAAGGAGCTGGCATGGCTGCAGTGGTGATCGGTGTGGATCCGGCCAAGCGTTCGCACACGGTCGAGGTGCTGGACGCGTCGCAGACGACGTTGGCGGCGGCCCGGTTTGACAACGACAACACCGGCTACCGGCAGATGCGCGCGTTGGCCCGCGGGTGGCCGGCCCGGGTGTGGGCGGTCGAGGGTGCGACCGGGGTCGGGTTGCAGCTGGCGCAGCGGCTGGTCGCCGACGGCGAACAGGTGCTGGACGTGCCGTCGAAGTTGTCGACGCGGGCCCGGGCGATCGACACCGGACACGGGCGCAAGAACGACCCGGCTGATGCGCACGCGGTGGCCGTGGTCGGGCTGCGGACCCCGGGGCTGCGCCAGGTGGTGCCCGATGACCAGATGGTGGCGCTGCGGCTGTTGGCCGACCGGCGCCGGGACCTGGTCCGTTCCCGGACCCAGGCGGTGAACCGGCTGCACCGGGTGCTGATGGAGCTGATCCCCGCTGGGGCGCCCAGGAATCTGACCGCGAGCGCCGCGAGGAAGCTGGTGGCCTCGGTGCGCCCGCGCGACGTCGCCGGGCGGGCCCGCCGCCAGCTGGCCGTCGACCTGATCGACGACGTGTCGGTGTTCGACCGCAAGATCAAGGCGATCGACGCGCGTATCGGCGAGGCCGTCGCCGCGACCGGCACCCACCTGACCGACATCGTCGGGGTCGGGCCGATCACCGCCGCGACCATCTTGGGTGAGGTCGGGGATGTGGCCCGGTTCGCCAGCAGCGACCACTTCGCCAGCTACACCGGCACCGCGCCTATCGAAGCCTCCAGCGGCGACGTCGTGCGGCACCGGCTGTCCCGGGCCGGCAACCGCCGGCTGAACTCGGCCCTGCACATCGTCGCCCTCGCGCACAAACGGCACGATCCCCGCGGGCGGGCCTACTACGCCCGCAAGCTCGCCGCCGGCAAAGGCGCCAAGGGCTCGATGCGGTGCCTGAAACGGCGCCTGTCCGACGTGGTCTTCCGTCAGCTGACCGCCGAGCGGGCAGTAAAGAACCCGGGAGGGCAGATGGGGGCGACACTCACATCCAGCGCGGCTGACCTGATCCCCATGGCCAACACTTCGGAAAAGCCACAACCCGGGTTCCAGCCCGACCATACGCCGACCCTGCACGCCTCGGAAGCGGCCTCTTGACACAGAGGGGAACCGTTATCGAGCTGATCGGATCCGGCAGCAAGGATGACGTGGCGCTGCCGAGGTAGTGATCGTTTTGGTGGCAGCGTGTGGGTGAGCGTCCTGGCCGGGTCTGACTCGAATCTTCCGGCTGACGTCCTTTGGGCCTGTCTTGCGAATGATCTGTCGGCCCGGTTTGGTCGCTCACCCGACACCGACCGGACGGGGCACGTGACCTACTAGGAGCCTGCCTTTACCAGGCTCTTTGCTGTCCTGTCCGCCGTCCCGGCCGGCGCGGTGTCAGTCCTTCCTGCGACGAAAGGGTTGACGATGAACAGCATCGCAAGTGTGACCGGAGGTGTCGACACCCACCTGGATGTGCATGTCGCCGCCGCGTTGGATGAGCGCGGCGGGCTGCTGGGGACCGGGTCGTTCCCGACCACCCCGGCCGGGTACCGGTCGCTGGTCGGGTGGCTGCGCGGGTTCGGTGAGGTCAAGCTGGTCGGGGTCGAGGGCACCGGCAGCTACGGCGTCGGCTTGGCACGACATCTGCGCGCCGAGGCCATCGCAGTCGTCGAGATCGACCGACCCAACCGGCAGAAGCGACGGCACAGCGGTAAGTCTGACTCCCTGGACGCGATCTCGGCGGCCCGGGCCGCGCACAGCGGCGACGCGACCGGTGCGGCGAAGACCAGAGACGGAAACGTTGAGGCCATCAGGGTTCTGCGGGTCGCCAGGGTCAGCGCACTCAAGGCCCGGACCCAGGCACTGAACCAGCTGCGGTCACTGATCTGCACCGCCCCCGACGAGCTCCGCGCCCGGCTGCGAGACCTCGGTGTCGCCGAGCTGGCCGTCACCGCCGCCGCCCTGCGGCCTGGGACGACACCCGGGGTGGACGCCGCGACCAAGCTCGCGATGCGGAGCCTGGGCCGGCGGGTGAAGGCCCTGGAGGTCGAGGTCGCCGACCTGGACGCGGTGCTCGGTCCGCTGGTCGCCGCCACCGCACCCGCACTGCTCGCCCACCACGGCGTCGGCACCGACACCGCAGCCGCCTTGCTCGTCGCCGCCGGCGACAACCCGAGCCGGCTACGCACCGAAGCCAGCGAGCGGCTCAAGAGCCCGCGGATGTCTCAACATGGCTCGATGTCATCGAGCGATTCCCGGACATGCGCGTCTGGGTCGCGCAGAACAAGACCGTGCCCTTAGAGGTCTTGGAGCTGCTCCGGAGCGATCCCGATGAACGCGTGCAATGGATGGTCCGACGGAAGCGGTCCTGGCAACGTGCTCACCCGGACGATTCGTTGCGCCCACCTGTCGAGCCTTAGGTCCCTCCGGGAGTACCGAGGTGCCGATAGCGGGTGGGTCGATTCGGCGCCCCGCCATGATTGGCCTATGGCTGACAATGGCGTGACGATCACAGTCGCCGAGGTTCGGACGGCCTTGGCTCTGCTGCTCGACGAGGTCGAGGAGCGGTTCGGGCCGGAGATCGACCTTGCGGCGGATCACTACTGGTCCGTGGACGCAGCTGAGTCGTTCGATCTGGACGCGGAGCCGCAGGTTGGGGCAGGTCAGCTGACCGATGACGTGGAGTCCATGCGAGAGATGGTCGGGCGGGACCTCGATGAAGAGGTGATCATCGTCTGGCATGACCTGGACCATTTGGTCGGAGTACTGCGGAGAATCGTGGCTCTGGACACCCCGACCTGACCACCCCGAAGTGCCGCTATCGGGCGGTCGAACCGGCTACCGGTGCGGCTCCGGCCAAGCAGTCCGAGAGACTTGGAATCGTGCCCTTGCTCCTTCTGGACCTCGACAACACTCTCGTTGATCGCGAGCGAACCTTCCTGGAATGGGCGGACGCGTTCGTGAGGCTGCACGACCTCAGCCGCTCGACAGTGGAGTGGCTAGTCCAGATCGACGAGACGGGTATGGCACCCCGCGAGACGTTCTGGCTAGAGATCAAGGAAAGGCTCGGTCTCGCCGAGCCAGTCCTGCAACTGGTCGCTAGGTGGGGCGTCGAGTTTCCTGCCTTGTACCGCTGCGACGAGGCGACCGCGACTGCTCTTCACGAAGCGCGCGCCGCGGGATGGGCGTTGGGGATCGTGACCAACGGCGATGCCGACATTCAGGCGCGGAAGGTCGCCGCCGCTGGCCTTGTGGACCTCGTGGACGCGGTGTGCGTCTCGGGGGCAGAGGGAGTCCGCAAACCGGATCCGCGCTTGTTCATGCGTGCTGCAGAGCGGGCGGGAGATCCGTCCGGTCAAGGCTGGATGGTCGGCGACGATCCGGCATCGGACATTGCTGGTGGACGTGCCGCAGGTCTTCGCACCGTGTGGCTGCGTCGGCATCGGGCCTGGCTGGAGCCTGGCTACACCCCCGACATGCAAGCCGACACGACCGCCGAGGCAATCGGGCTGGTGTTGAAGTCGCCGAGCTCTTAGTCGGCCGCACCGGCGTGCGGATCTAGGGCTCCTACTCGGCGGCCGCGAGGAACGAGCGTTCATCGAGATCGAAGTGCAGCGAGCACTCGTCTTGCACTCCCCGGTGCTCGCGCGTCCCGACCCGCCGGGCTGCTGCATTGTCGGCGCAAAGTGTCGGCGGCCGTCTGGGGTCAAGCGGTATTGATTTTGCGTATTGCGCAACATGTCTTACGTCTTATGCAATCAGTAGCGCCTCCGCTGCTTCCACTGCTGCGCTCCCGGTTACAGACCGAACTGCTCACGCTGCTCCTCCTGTCACCGGGCCGCGAGTGGACGCTGACCGAGCTCGCCGGACGTGTCGGTTCGTCGGTGGTCACAGCCCAACGCGAGGTCTCGCGCGCCGAGCAGACGGGGGTCATCACCTCGCGGCGGCTGGGGAACACCCGACTCGTCACCGCAGCCGCGTCGCTGCTGACCGAACCGCTCACCGAGCTCCTCCTGCGCTCGTTCGGTCCTCGTCAGGTCATCGCCGAAGCGGTCGCCAACGTGGCGGGCATTGAACACGTGTTGCTGTTCGGCTCCTGGGTCGCCCGCTACGAAGGCCAATCCGGACGCCCACCCGCCGACATCGACGTCCTGGTCATCGGCACGCCCAACCGCGACGACCTCGCCCAACGCGCCTCCGCCCGTCTGTCACGCGAGGTCAACATCACCATCCGCTCCCCCGACTGGTGGCGCGACGGAGACGACGGGTTCCACGCCGAGGTCACGACCCGGCCCCTGGTCCCCGTTCTCGAGAACGCGACCTCATCGCGTCCACCGCAGGTCATGCCCGACCTCGCCGACCGACGTCTACGCCAGTAGGCGCAGATTTCGCCGTTGTCCGTCCCCCGCCCGCAGCAGGCAGATTCGCCAATGCCGCGGAAGTCGTCAGCGGGTCGACGTCGCGGACTACCGGTACGAGTCCAGCTCCGGCCGTAGTCGTTCGGCTGCGGCGATGATCAGTGCGGACGACGAGATCGCCGCGACAGCCTCTGCCCCTTCGATGTCATCGTCGGGGCGCTGCGGGTACTCGATCTCGGATCGTCTGCGGCGCAATGCGCCGAAACCGTCGAAGGGACCGCCGAACTGCGCGCGTACGACCTGCTCGACCGTGACGTGGTGTCCGGCGCCCTTCGTGCGGAGGCCCTGTTGAGCGACCAGTGCAGTGCACGCCTTCCGCGCGGCGTCGTATGCCAGCACGTACGCGGCCTCGGGGTTGGGGTCGCTCTCGCGCCGCGCGGACTCGAGAAGTGCCTCTGCCGACATGAGCCACATCGTGCCATCGGCGGCTGCGCCTGTGACGTGTTTGAGGCGCCCTTCGGCGAGCAGCCGATCGACGGTCTCCTGACCGCGCGTCCACTTCATGCTGACCGACCCGTCACGTCGACGTACGGTCTCGACTGCATCTCTACCAACAACGCATCCTTACCGGGCTCCTCCCATGAGCCAGCCGGACGCAGCACCGGGTTGACCGGCATCCCGAGACGCACCTCGGCGCGCTCAGCGGCGGCGTACAGAGCGGCGCGATCGATCCCGTCACCGACCACGAGTACGTCGATGTCAGCTGGAGGTTCGCCTGTCTCACCGTGGTATCGGGCGGCCCACGATCCGAACACCACCACCCGTTCGGCACCGAGGACGGCGAACTCGTCGGCAATGACGGTCTGCGGTCCGAACGTGACCAGCGTCAGCTGGGTCAGCGGAGCCACCGACGGGCTCGCGACGTTGGCCCGCACGACCCGGGAGCGACCCACCTTGCGCGTCGCCAGCACTCCTCCGTCGGCCAGCCGGCCGACCTCGCTCTGAACAGTCGTCAGCGGGACGCCGAGCTGCCGGGCGAGGTCGCTGACGGTCCACTCCTGGTCCGGGTGCAGCAGGACCAGGGCGAGAAGTTCACCCTGCGTCCTCGACCGGAACGTCGGGGCGAGCACCGGAGCATCACTACGCATAAACCGATGATAACAACCGTTCATGCGTAGCGCCAGATCACGCGACCGGTGTCAACGAAAGACTGATCTCCAAACGCCTCCGCCCTGCATGGGCCCAGGACGGCGTGCCCTTCGCGTGCCCCAAGGGCACGGACGAAGGCGGTTTCCAGCGGACGCAAGAGGAAGAGACTATGCCCCTGACCTGCGAAGACGTACTCTGAGGCACGAACATGGATGGTCCTGAGGGTCCTTCCAAGCTGGCCATGCCGGTTCGATCCCGGTCACCCGCTCCACCGTGGAGACCCCTGCTGAGCATAGGTTTTCCGCCATCGTACAGACGCCAGTGCCAGGTCGGACTGCCCCTTGGCGCAGCTCCTCGAGACCGATCGCCCTATCCGACACGGCAACAGAACCTTCTCGACCGCTCCAACGGAGGTGAAGCAGTAGACGTGGACAGACACCGCGTCAGCGTTCGCCGCCTCATCGCGAAAGTGAGCCAGAATCGCGGTCACGTGCCCGGAACCCGGTCAGCTCCGGCAGCGCCAGGTCAAGACCCCACTGCTCCCGTTCACAGTACGGGGCCCTCTACCTCGACGGCGGCGCGACGAACTGGAGCGTCACGAGCAACGTCGTCGACTCCCCGGTCATCAGGTGGCTCCACTTCGGGGAACCGCCGGTGTCCTACAACACCGTCACGAACAACTACGCACCGGCGAACAACGCCGACAACGGCGCGAACGCCTGCCCGCCGGTGGCCATGACGAACTGCGTCACGTCCAACGTCACGGACAAGAGCGCCTGGCCGCCGGTCACCCAGCAGATCATGTCGAACGCCGGTCTCGAGCCGCCCACGTACACCTGCGCGATCCCTCCGGGACCATGGCGCTACGTCGCCGCCGTGAAGACGGACTCGACGGCCTTCTACGTGGCCGAGCTGCGGGCCTTCTCGTCGGCCGTCGACCTGGCCGTCGGTACGCCGGCGTACGCCTCGTCGTCCGCAGCACCCTCCCTGCCGTCCCTCGCAGTCGACGCGGACGCGCTGACCTACTGGCAGTCGGCAGCCGCCCAGGGCCAGTGGTGGGAGACCGACCTCGGCGCCCCCAAGCTGATCTCGGAGGTCCAGTTCGTCTCCCGGCAGGACGTGGACCAGTCCAGCGGCCGCGCCAACTTCCAGCTCTGGCTCTCGAACAGCCAGGACATGAGCGTCTCCCGCGTGGTGATCTGCACGCAGTCCAGCACGCCCCTCGCCTACCGCGGGTCGCTCGCCTGCGCGAACCCCACGGGCGACGCGTACAGGTACGTCGCGGTGGTCAAGACCGACGCGACCCCCTTGGCGATGGGGGAGCTGCGCGTCTACCCATGACCGGCGCTCGCGCGGCCTGGTCGGGGTGGCGCATGGCGGTGACCCCCGGACCCGCCATGCGCCCACCCACCACGTCCGAGGCGTCCGACACGCCTGGCTCGGTTGGAGCCAGAGTGGTTGGACAGGGGGTCAAGATTCAGGCCGCACCGGGGTCAGGATTCACGTGCCGCCGGCAGCTCCTTACCCCAGACTTGGCCTAGGCTTCGCGCTGTGTCTGACGCATTCGAGCAGGATCTCTTGACCGACATCGCGGAGGCCGAGGCCCTCGGCGACGATGAGCTTGCGGCCGAGTGGCGGCTGGAGTTGAACACCTATCGCGCTGCGAAGAAGCAGGCCCTCCTGGAAGAACAAGCCTGGGGCGGTAGCTCTGCTGGCGCCCGGCGAGAGGCGCTCGGGAAGCGGCAGTCGGGCCAGCCGTGATCGACCTCGCCGAGGCCCAGTTGCTGCCCTCCTGCCACGTCTCTGGCGGCTGAGAGACGATGTCGTTGGCTGTCTCCCGGGCCCACCCATGTCTCCCGGCGGCCTTCCGCCGGTCACCCGCAGCCAACAGTCACGGCGCCGTCCAGTAAGGGAGCCCGACCACCGCCGCTCACGCTCAGACGGCCGGCTCCGGCTGAAGGCCCTGGAGGAACGAGAAGCGGCCGAGGCCTCCGGCGTGCACGCTGGCCAGCTCGACAAGCTGTTGCGATACCTCGCCGTACGCGGTCATGCGGTGGTCGTAGGCGAAATCCCTGAACAGGATGTTCCTGGCCTCGACGACGTGCTGGTTGTGCTCGAACAGCCCCTCTTCACCTTCGTATGCCTCGCGAACCTCGCATTCCGTGCCGTCCTCGTTGATGAACCAGTCGTAGCGCAGGGTGTGCGTGTCCATCTCCCGCGTCAACCGCATGATCTCGGCGGCTTGGGCCTTGAACCCTTCCAGTTGGCCCGGGCGGATCTTCAGGCGTGCGCTTATCTCCAGATGGCTCATGGCCTCCTCCTCGTCACGCGTCCGTATCCGTGCTCGCTCAGCAGTACGTGGCGTCTGACGCTCGTTTCGTGCAGCGTGCTCAGGCTTCGGGCGCTCCAACCGTCCTGGGCACGTGGCCGTTCATCGTGTAGACGACCCTCATCATCTTGTGGCCGAAGTCGGCAGTCGGGTCGAACATCAGTGGGCAACCGCCGTCGATGACCGTCATCCCGTGTTGCCGGCCGTACTCGGCAGCGGCCTCGCTGAAGCTGCCGGCTCCGTACGAGCGGTGCATCCACACCTGCTTGATGCCGAGCTCGGCGCACTCGCGGACGGTGGACTCCGCCGTCTCCGGCCGGGTCCCGATCACCACCGCGTCGACGCCGCCGGGAATCGACTTCAGGTCGTGGAAGCAGGCGTCACCTTCGACCTCGTCCGCATGCGGGTTCACCGCGAACACCTCGTAGCCGCGCTGCTTCAACCGCAAGTAGACGAGGTTGCTGCCATGCCCTTTCGGGTTGCGGGACACCCCGGTAACCGCGATGCGTCTGCTGGCGAGGAACTGCCCAGCCGCGTCCTTCACGTTCACCCGGCCCACCTCCTCGTCGCGACCGACAGACCACCGGCTCCGCGATTCGCTCTCGGCGGCCGCGCGCCCGCCTGCCAAGCGCGCCCAGCCGTCGGGTCACCCGAGAACGGTCCCTGTCCGTGGTCGAGGCGTACGCGACGAATACAGCCGCGGGGTGGTCCGACCCGGTAGGGCCGAAGGTCCCGAAACGGTTCGGTCTTCGACGGCGACGGTGGGCGACGCATCTGGTGGTCGGACCCTCATGCGGGTCTCGCACCCGAACCAGCGCCCCGGTCTGGTGGGCCCGCTCAGCCGGCTAGACGAATCGACCGACGACCGGGATCCGGGTCAGGCCGTAGCCCACGATGAACACCGCCGGGACGCCGAGGGCGGCGACGAGCAGGAACTTCGACTCCGGCGTGGCCGGGAGGGCCTGGACTGCGAGCGAGAGAGCGACCAGCACCGTGGGGTGCACCACGTACGCCGCGTACGACCCCCGACCGGCCCGACGGGCGATGGAGCCGGCGTGGTCCCAGCGGCGCTGGTACCAGGCGATGATCCATATCCCCAGGGTGACCGCCACGGCCCCGGTCACGACCGCGAACGCGGCGGACTGCCAGTGCGGCCCGCCCACCAGCGAGGCGAAGTCGTCACCGGCGAGCGAGACCCCGGCGAGTGCGCAGAGTGCCAGCATGCCGGTGACCGCGACCCGACCGCACCGGCGAGCGCGTTCCGCCGTGAACGTGTCCAGCCAACCCCGCTCGCCGGCCATCACACCGAAGACGAACAGCCCGGCGGCCTGCGGCCAGTGCGCCCAGTTGAAGTTCAAGAACGTCTCGCTGCGGTAGGTGCAGACCATCCAGGTCAGCCAGGACAGCGCTGCGATCGAAGCGGCGAACGCGGCCAGGTGCCAGGGTTCGACCCTCTCGCCGGTCACGAGCGGACGGGGTCGGGCGGCCCGCCATGCGGCGTACGTCAGCGAGAACAGCAGCAGAGCGACGACGAACCACATCGGCCCGGAGTCGCGGGTGCCCGTCCGGTCGGTCAGGTAGGCCCACAGGTCGGCCTGCTCACCGCCGCCCATGTCGCCCAGGTAGTCGGTGACCGGGTCGAGCACGAGGAGGAAGAACAGCAGCGGGACGCCGAGCCGGACGAGACGGCCACGAGCGAACGCCGCCGACCCTTTGCGCCGCAGGGAGCGGCTGGCGAACACTCCCGCGACGAGGAACAGCGGGCCGAGCCCGAAGACGGCGGCGAGGAAGACCGGGAACGAGAGCAGCAAGGGAGTCAGCGTCGACGTCGTGCGCTCCTCGTAGTACCAGGGCACGTCGACGACGTAGGCCGTGGCCGCGTGGGCGACGACCACCCCCGCGATGAGAGTGACCCGGAGGTTGTCGGCCCAGGCCGTACGGGGTCGGACAGCGACCTGGCCGACGCTGTCGACGATCACCCGCTGCCGGCTGCGCATCACCGCCCGCCTCTTCGGCTGCCAGTGTCGTCACCGTCGGAACCGGGCGGCAGGGCCGAAGGTCCACCCTGGCGCCTCGCCCTGGCTGGTCTGCTCGTCTGCGCAGCGAAGTCAGGCGGTCAGCTCGGCCGCGGCCGTCGCCACCGCCGCGTGGATCGGCACACGGCTCAGCCTCCGAGGTGGGTGCCGTAGAAGGCTGCGATCCTCTCCCAGCCGTCGTTGGCCGCCGCGACGCGGTAGCCCAGCCGGTCCACCGCGAAGAAGGCGTGGCCGGCGTCCGGGTAGCTGTGGAACTCGTGCGGCTTGCCATGGGCGGTCAGGATCGCGTCCAGCTCGGCGACGTGCGCGGGGCTGGGCGCCGAGTCGTCCAGGCCGAACAGCCCCAGCAGGGGCGGTCGCAGGTCCGGCAGCTGGTCGACGAGGTTGGAGACCCGCAGCGGGAACCCCTCCGGCGGGATCCCGGTGACGTACGCGCCGTAGCAGTCCACGGCTGCGTCCAGGTCGAGGTGGCAGGCCGCGAGGACGCTCTGCCGCCCGCCGGAGCAGTACCCGATGACCCCCACCCTCCCGTTTGACGTCGGCAGGGCGCGCAGGTAGGCGGCGGCACCTGCGGCGTCGCCGACCAGGCGTGCGTCCGGCACACCGCCTTTCGCGCGGACCCTCGCCGCCGCGTCGTCGGACGCCTCCCCGGGCGCCTCGCGCCAGTAGAGGTTGGGACAGATCGCGTCGTAGCCGAGCCCGGCGAACCGTCGCACGATCTCCTTGGTCGCCCGGTCGTAGCCGGGCAGGTGGTGGATGACCACCACACCACCCCTGCGGGCGTCGCCCTCGGGCCGGGCGAGGTAGGCCTCGACGTCGTCGCCGCCGTGGCCGGCGATCATGACCGTTCTCGCGCTCATCGACTCACCCATAGCCGGGATCGAATCACGCACCTCGCTCAGCCGCACGGCCTCGTGCCGGAGCTCACGGCGCGCCGAGGTCCGGGCCGGGCATCGGGTAGTAGTTCTCGTACACCGCCTGCGCCCGAACGCGCGCGTCCTCCCACGACCAGGTCCGCGGTACGAACCGGTCCGGGCTCAGCGAGCGGACGTACGGCGACGGGTCCGGACGCAGGCTCTCGACGAGGTGCATGGCCAGGCCCGCCGAGCCGGAGACACCGTGCGCGTTGCAGCCGGCGGCGAAGACCAGCCCGCGCACCGCCGAGACCGGACCGATCACGAACCGGCCGTCCGGCGTGAACGTCGGCCAGCCCTGGAACGTCGCGCCGACGCCGGCCTCCCGGACATCGCGGACGAACCGGCCCAGAGCGGCGGCGAACCCGCCGAGCACGTCCCAGTCCGGCGTCGCCGACAGGGTCGAGCCGGGCTCGACGGCGCGCGGGTCCAGGCTCGTACCGTGGTGCTCGAAGCCGCCGCAGAGCAGGCGGCCGCTCTCACCGCGTGCGTACAGCTGGACCTCGGGCACGCGCAGGCAGGGCAGGCCGCCGTCCCACCCCGGCAGCGGTTCGGTGACGAAGTACTCGTGCAGCACCGGCACCAGCGGCAGCTCGAGACCGACCATCGCGGCGACGGCCACGGACCAGGGACCAGCCGCGACTACCACCGTCTCCGTACGTACCTCCCCGTGCACCGTCATCACCGACCGGACCGCGCCGCGCCGGACTCCGATCCCGGTGACCGGACTGTGCGTCGCGACCGTGACGCCGAGGTCGCGCGCGGCGCGCACGTACGCGTCGACCATGCTGTTCGGCTGCAAGTAGCCGCAGGTCGGCGACCACAGTGCGGCACGCACCGACGAGAGATCCTCGAGCACCGGGTAGACCTCGCGCAGCTGCTGCGCGGTCAGGAACTCGACCGGCAGCCCGACGACGGCGGCCGAGTCGGCGATCTGCGCGAGCTCGGCCTCGGACCGGGCGGACAGAGCGAGCCGTACCGCGCCCGACTCACGGAAGTCCATGGAGTAGCCGGTGGTGGCCCCGAAGCCGCGGTAGAGCTCGGCGGCGGCCATCGTCAGCCGGGTGCGCTCGACGGTCGGCCGCGCCTGGCCGACCATCCCCGCCGCCTGGCTGCTGGTCGCCGCGCAGAGCTCGCCCTTCTCCAGCAGCTGGACGTCGTCCCACCCCTCGCGCGCGAGCAGGTACGCGACGGCGGCCCCGACACCACCGCCGCCGACGACGGTCACCTGCGCGTCACGCGGCCCGGCCATGCGCACTCTCTACGGCATGCGCCCGCGGTTGTCAGCCCTCGCTCAGCCGGATCCCGCGCGTCGCAGCGCGGCCGGCAGGTAGGCGGCCCCGGGGCCGCGGCCGGCCGCGACATCACCGGGGTTGGACATCCGGCAGACGCTCAGCGACAGGCAGCCGCAGCCGATGCACGACTGCAGACCGTCGCGCAGTGCGGTCAGCCCGCGGATCTGCTCGTCCAGCCGGTCCTGCCAGCCGCGGGAGATCCGCGCCCAGTCGCCCTTCGTCGGCGTCCGCGACTGCGGCAGCGTCTTCATGACGTCGCGGACCTCGTCCAGGCCGAGCCCCACGTTGCGCGCCGCCCGCACGAACGCGAGCCGGCGGAGCACGCTGCGCTCGTACCGGCGCTGCCCTCCCGCGCTCCGCCCCGACCGGATCAGCCCCTCCTGCTCGTAGAAGCGCAGGGCCGACGCGGCGAACCCGCTGCGCTCGGCGACCTCGCCGATCGTCAGCCACTCCTTGGCCGCCACGCTGCGCCTCCGGTGACTTGACTTAAAGTTCACTTGAACTTGAAGACTAGCCGGCATGACGACGAAGAGGGAAGACCGGCCGGTCGCCCTGGTGACCGGCGCATCCGCGGGACTCGGCCTCGAGCTGGCCCGCGCGCTGGCGGCCCGCAGCTGGCGGCTCGTGCTCGACGCACGCCGCGAGCAGCCGCTGCTGCGGGCGCGCCGCGAGCTGGCGACCCGGACGGAGGTCGCAGCCGTCCCCGGAGACGTCGCCGACTCGTGGCACCGCGCCGACCTGGCCTCGGCGGTCGAGCACCTCGGCCGGCTGGACCTGCTGGTGCACAACGCCAGCCGCCTCGGGCCCAGCCCCCAGCCACTGCTGGCCGACTACCCCATCGACGAGCTGAGGACGGTGTACGAGGTCGACGTACTCGCCCCGCTCGCCCTGACGCAGCTGGTGCTGCCGTCGCTGGCCCGGTCGGGCGCCGGCACCGTCGTGTCGATCAGCTCGGACGCGGCCGTGGCGGCGTACCCCGGCTGGGGAGGCTACGGATCGGCGAAGGCCGCGCTCGACCAGCTCACCGCGGTGCTCGCTGCCGAGCACCCGCAGCTGCGCGTCTACGCGTTCGACCCCGGCGACATGCGGACGGCGATGCACCAGCAGGCCTTCCCCGGCGAGGACATCTCCGACCGGCCCGAGCCGGCGTCGGTGCTGCCGGCCTGGTGGCGCCTGGTCGACGAGCGCCCACCGAGCGGCCGCTACCGGGCCGCCGACCTGACCGCGCCCGCGTTGGCGGCGCCGTGACCGTGGTGCCCGCGACCCGGTTCGCCCTCCCGGGCGGGCTTGCCGCGACCGAACCACCGGAGGCGCGCGGGCTGCGCCGGGACGGCGTACGACTGCTCGTCGCGGGTGGCGACGGGATCGCGCACGCACGGTTCCGCGACCTCGGCAGCTACCTCGAGCCGGGCGACCTGCTCGTCGTCAACACCTCCGCCACTGTGCACGCGGCCATCGACGGGCGCACTGAAGACGGTCAGCCGGTCGTGGTGCACGTCGCCGCCCGGCTGGACGACGACACCTGGGTGGTGGAGCTGCGCACCCCCGGCGTGGCCAAGCACCCGCTGCTGGACGCGCGCGCCGGGCTGCAGGTCGAGCTCCCCGGCGCTGCCGTGCTGACGCTGGATGCGCCGCACGCCGGCCGGGGTCCCGACGGCTCGGCCGGGACCAGGCTCTGGCGCGCGCGGGCGCAGGTGGGGGCGGGCAGCCTGCGCGAGCTGCTCGCGCGCGCCGGACGGCCGATCAGCTACGGCTACCTGCGCGGCCGCTGGCCGCTGGCCGCGTACCAGACGGTGTTCGCCACCGAGCCGGGCAGCGCGGAGATGCCCAGCGCCGGGCGTCCGTTCAGCACCGAGCTGGTCACCGCGCTCGTCTCGTCCGGGATCGGGTTCGCGCCGGTCGTGCTGCACACCGGGGTGTCGTCGCTGGAGCGTGGTGAACAGCCACCGCCGGAACGGTTCCGGGTGCCGGCGCCCACGGCGCGCGCGGTCGACGCGGTGCGCCGGGTGGGCAGCCGCGTGATCGCGGTCGGGACCACGGTGGTGCGCGCGCTCGAGTCTGCGGTCGGTCCGGACCCGGGGCGCCGGGCGACCGTCGTCGCCTCCGGCGGCTGGACGGACCTCGTGCTCGGTCCGGACCGGCCGGCGCTGGTCGTCGACGGGCTCGTCACCGGGCTGCACGAACCCGAGGCGTCCCACCTCCTGCTGCTGGAGGCGGTCGCCGGGGCGGCGCTGGTGCAACGGGCGTACGACGAGGCGGTCGCGCGGCGGTACCGGTGGCACGAGTTCGGGGACAGCTGCCTGCTGCTGCCCTGACCTGCCACCGCGGAACCCGACGGACGACCTGGGCGAGCGACCCTAGCCGAGCGACACTTCGAAGACGCGCGTCCCCCAGTTGCTGTCGCCGTCGGTGGTCTGGCTGCTCTGCGGCGGGATGTACTCGGTGGCCAGCCAGGCGTTGCCGCTGACCGGGTCGGGCACCGCGAAGGAGTAGTCGCCCCAGCGGGTGGACTTGCGGTCGTAGGGACCGGTGCCGGCGGCGACGACCACCGGCGCCCCGAACGTCGACGACCCGTGCCCCACAGTCGCGTACGCGGCGCTCGCGAACCGACCCGCTCCCACGAGCGTGAACACCATCGCGGCGTCACCGGCGGCGTTGGGCTGCACGGCCGGGTAGATGACGTTCTCGCCGGCCTTGGCCAGGTAGCCCTGCCGCACGATGGCGGCCCCGGTGATCCCCTTCGCACCCAGGCTCGGCTCGACCTGGAACCAGGCCGCCCCGGCGCGGGCGGCGCTGTCGCCCGCGGGTCGGATCGAGGTACCCAGCTCACCCCAGACCGTGCCGTTGACGTACTCCACCTGTTGCATGCGGTCGTCTCCGGAGTCGATCAGCCTGTTCGAGCCCTTCTGGTGCGACGCAGGTGGGTTCGAGTAGCTCTCCGACTCGATCACCGTGCTGTTCAGTCGTGGGATCCCGCCCTTGGCCACCTTGTCGCGGTCGGTCATGGCCCACACGCCGACGCGGTGGTCACCCTTGCCCTTGGGGTCGAGCTGGCTCAGGAAGTACTCCGCCGCAGGGTTGCCGATGGACAGTGCCGGCTGCGGGGCGCTCGACAGTGAGCCGGCGATGCGCAGGTTCGCGAAGTGCACGAAGTGCGCCGTGGCCGCGCCGGCCACCAGGTCATGCTTCGCGATCGCGTAGATCTGTCCGCCGTTGAACCGCGGTCCGAGGATCGAGAACTCGTCCGTGCTGACGTACAGGTTGGTCTGGTCGATGCCCAGTCGCGGCTGGTCGCCGAAGCAGGGGCAGCCGGGGTTGTCCGGCTCACCGAGCCGGCCGTCGTCGGTCGTGTCGATCTGGTACTCCGACCACAGGCCGGTCGGGTTGCGGTTCGGGTTCACCGCGATGTCGATGCGACCCACGGTGTTGTCCGAGCTGATGAACAGGATGACGGCGAACCACGTATGGGTTGGCGGGTCGTACCAGCAGCGGGGGTCGCTGGTGAACTCCTTGCCGCCCTCGTTGAACAGGTCGTTGACGTTGAACGGTCCGCGCACGCTGGTCCCGTCGGTGCGGAAGATGCGGTACGCGGAGTTGACCGGCTCGAGCACGAAGCCGGCCCCCTCGCACAGGCCCTGGTCGGGTGGTTCGAAAGTGAGGTTGTAGTTGGTGAACTGGCTGTCCCGGCTGCTGGTGCCGTTGAAGTCGGCGAGCAGCGTGCCGAGCGCGGCGGTCGGTGCGGCGGCGCCGGCACCGCCCGCGGAGACCCGACCGGAGACCCCGGCCCTGGCCACGCGATGCGCCAGGCCCGCGGACCCGTGGTACTGCGCGGTCACGGCCGCGGTCGCGACCGCGGCGGCCGGCGCGGCCATCGCTGCGGCGCCGGCGACACCCGCGCTGCCCGCCACCAGCGCGACGGCCCCGACCGTGGCGATCCCTGCCTTCGCGAGCCGGTCCATGGTCACGTCAGGCTCCTCACCCTCCGTCGCCCGGCGGGCGGCGCCGCTGGCAGTATCCACGGATCCCGCCGGCACGGAATAGGTCGCGGCCAGGTCGGGTTGCGGCCCGCATGCGTATCGGACTCATCGGATCAGGCCGCATCGGGAGCACTCTGGCGAAGCTGGCGGTGGACCGCGGCCACGAGGTGGTCCTGAGCAACTCGCGCGGTCCGCAGACCCTGGCGGAGCTCGCGGCCGGGCTCGGCCCGAGGGCCACCGCCGGGACGCCCGCGCAGGCAGCCGCAGCCGGCGACCTCATCGTCGTGACGATCCCGTTCAAGAACTACCGGCAGGTCCCGGTCGCCGAGCTCGCCGGCAAGACCGTGATCGACACGAACAACTACTACCCCCAGCGCGACGGCAGCTTCGCCGAGCTCGACGACGACAGCACGACGTCGAGCGAGCTGCTCGCGGCCCACGTGCCGGGCTCGCACGTGGTGAAGGCGTTCAACAGCATCCACTTCGAGGACCTGGCCTCGCAGGGACGGCCCCCCGGCACGCCCGGCCGGCGGGCGCTGCCCATCGCCGGCGACGACGCGCAGGCCAAGGCCACCGTGGCCGGCCTGGTCGAGCTGTTCGGGTTCGACGTCGTCGACGTCGGACCGCTGCGGGAGGGGCGCCGCTTCCAGCGCGACGAGCCGGCGTACGTCACGGCGTACGACGTGGCGGGGCTGCGGGACGCGCTGGCGAAAGGGTCCACCGGTCCGCCGTCAGGCTGAGTCGCCGGACGGAGCCGGCGGAGCGGGCGGCGTCCACACGTACGGCGTCGTCGTCGTGATCGGCACGAAGCCGAGCCGTTCGAGGATCGGTCGGCTGTCGTCCGAGGCGTCCACCTGCAGGTAGCGGACCCCGTGGCCGGCCGCGACCCTGGCCCGCGCCGCGACCAGGGCGCGGTACAGCCCGCGACCCCGCCACGGCTCGAGGGTCGAGCCGCCCCACAGGCCGGCGAACTGCGTTCCCCGGGTGAGCGTCAGCCACCCCGCGGAGACGATCTCGGGGGCCGCGGGGTCCTCGGTCTCGGCGACGAAGACGAACGTCTGGCGAGGTTCGACCGCTTGCATGGCGATGAGCTCGTCGGCGAGCCAGCCCTGGTCCGCTTGCCACACCTGCTCTTCCATGGCCGCGATGCGGCGCATGTCGTCGTCGGTCACCACCTCGTGCACGGTCAGACCCGCCGGCGGCGGCACATGGCCGACGACATCCTCGACGCGCGCGACCACCACCGTCTCGCGGTCCTCCGGGACGAACCCGGCAGCGAGCAGCCGCTCGCACAGGTCCGCCGGTTCGTCGTGGCTCCGCGTCTTCCACTCCACCGCCTCGCCGCGCGCGGCGAACCAGTCCCGCTGCCGGGCGATGAGCTGGTCGAGCCCGGCGCCGCGCACGCCCACGTCCCGCCGCGTCGACAGGAAGCCGCGGTGCAGGCCGGTCACCCGGAGCACCGGTCCGTCCCACCCCACCTCGGTCCCCGGCGGCAGGACCGCGCCCTCGGCGGCGCGCACCTGCTCGTCGTAGGCCGCGAGCAGGGCGGTCGGGTCGATCACGGGTGCTCCTGAGGTCCTGGCCGGGTGCCGGCTGGGGGCGAAGATACCGAGACGGCCGCTGTCGTTGCACCGTCCTAGGGTGCGGGCCCACGGTTCACCCGCTACGGCGTGACACCTGAGAAGGAGAGCGCATGACCGAGCCCGAGGTCTTCGTGCTGGCGGACCGTGCGCTGGAAGGCGTGGTGGCGCGCATCGCCGACGACCAGTGGGAGATGCCGATGCCGCGGGACTTCGCCCGCCGCGGCACAGCCGAGGTGCCGACCCTGCGCACGATCATCGGCTACCACGCGTACGACGACTCGTGGGTGCCTGAAATGCTGGCCGGCCAGACGATGGCCGAGGTCGGCGACGGCGCGTACAGGGGCGACCTGCTGGGCGGCGACCCGAAGGCCGCGTTCGCCGCCATCGTCGACCGCGCGTGCGCGGCCGCCACCGGGTTCACCGACCTCGACCGGACCGTTCACTGCTCGTTCGGCGACTTCACCGCCCAGCAGTACTTCTGGCAGATCAACATGTTCCGCGGCATGCGGGCGCACGACATCGCAAAGGTGATCGGCACCGACGCCGTCCTGCCCGGCGCACTGGTGCAGGGCCTGTGGGACGAGATCAGCCCCAACGCCGAGGAGTGGCGTTCCTTGGGCGTGTTCCCGGCCGCGGTGCTCGTGCCCGAGAGCGCATCGCTGCTCGACCGGTTGCTCGGGGTGACCGGCCGGCAGCCCGACCACGTCTGAGCGGTCGCCGCGCGAAGGACAAGCACGCTTGACAATCCTGCCGGTGTCAAGCACGCTTTACGTATGACAAGCAGGCTTGACTTCGCGAGCGGATGGGTCTGACCCGTGCGGAACGACGTACGTGCCCTACGCGCCGAGCTCGGCCTCTCGCAGGCCCAGCTCGCCGAGGCGCTCGGGGTCTCCCGCCAGACCGTGAACTCCATCGAGACCGACCGCTACACGCCGTCGCTGCCGCTCGCGCTCGCCATGGCCCGCTACTTCGACCGGACCGTTGAGGAGATCTTCCATGTCGACGACACGACCCACGTCGCCCGCTGACCACCACGGTCGCGCGGCACGCTGGGCCACGCCGCTGCTCGGCGTCGGCTTCGGCGTCCTCTACTGCGTGGCTGCGTGGGCGGGCGGCTCGCCCGCGCTCGGGCTCTTCATGCTGACCGTGATGGTCGCCTTCTCGGCCGCGCTGGTGCTGGTCGCCAGGCGCAGCGAGACCGTCGCCGGCCTGCTGGACCGGCGCGACGAACGCATCTCCTCGATCGACCTGCAGGCCACGGCGTTCACCGGCCTCGTCCTCGTCCTCGCGGTCATCGGCGGGTTCGCCTGGGAGATCGCTCACGGGCGTTCCGGTGCGCCGTACTTGTGGCTGGGATCGGTGGCGGGCGTCGCCTACCTGGGTGCGGTCGTCGTCCTGCGGGTGCGAGGCTGACCGGACCCGTCCGCCCGCACGGAGGTCCGTGTGAACGTCGAGCTGGTCGACACCCCGGCCGAGTTCCTGCGCCGCACGTCGAAGCTGCGCGCCGAGGAGCCGGTGCTGACCAGCGTGGTGGGGAGCATCGTCCAGTCGGTGCTCGACGGCCGCACGTTCGAGCAGTGCTGGTGGTGGCTGGTGACCGACGACGCCGGCGAGCCGGTCGCGTGTGCGATGCGCACGGCACCGTGGCACCTCGTGCTGGGACCGCTGTCCGTCGACGCAGCCGTCGCGCTGGGACGTGCCGTCGCCACCGCCGACACGGGCCGTCCCGGCGTCCTCGGCGCGAGGGATGCGGCTCAAGCACTGATCGGCGCGCTGCCCGGACCGCCCGCGGCTCGCGTGACGCTGGAGGAGATCGTCTGCGTCCTCGACGAGCTCGTCGATCCGCCCGCGGTCCCGGGCTAGGCCGTCGTGGCCGGCCACGACCAGGTCGACCTGCTCGTCGACTGGCACGAGCAGTTCGCCCGTGACGCGGGCCTGCCGGCGCGCGACCTGGAGCGCTCGGTGCGGCAGCGGGTGGACGAGGGCGGGCTGTACTGGTGGCAGGTGGACGGAGCGCCGGTGTCGATGGCCGGGCACGTCGCACCGCTGGCCACGCAAGGAGGAGCTGTCGCACGGATCGGTCCGGTGTTCACGCCCCAGCGGTTCCGTCGCCGTGGCTACGGGGCCGCCGTCACGGCGGAGGTCGTCCGCCGGCTGCGCCCCCGCTGCTCGACCGTGATGCTGTTCACCGACGCCGCGAACCCGACGAGCAACGGCGTGTACGAGCGGCTGGGTTTCCGACCGGTGGCCGAGCTGGTCGAGGTCACGCTGGACCCGGCTCGGTAGCCCGCCTGGCAGCCCGGCTCAGTAGTAGTGCTGCATCAGTTCGTGCGACCACTGCGGCTGGCGCACCGGGCCGCGCGGACCGAACTCGACGAGGTGCGGCTTGATGTCCAGCACCGGTGTGCCGTCGATGGCGTCCAGCCCGCGCACCAGCAGCCGGTCGCCCTCGACCGCGACGAGCTCGCAGGTGGAGACGCCGAGCCGGTTCGGACGGTCCTTGGCCCGCTGCGCGAAGATGCCGACGAGTGGCCACTGCGGGTTGCCGCGGGGATGTCGCGCGTGCGGCACGGGACGGGCCGGGTCCACCAGGTGGAACAGGTACACGATGTCGAGGTGGCTGAACTCCGCCAGCCCTGCGACGGACTCGGCGCCGTACGGCGGCAGGAGCGAGATCGTGGCGTCGACGGGTCCCCACTCGTCGTCGACGGGGCGGGTGCGACCCGACGTCACGACTCCGACCGGGCGCACGGTGTAGACGGATGTCAAGCGAGGTCTCCTCGTCGCTGCGGGTCGGCGGCAGCCCTAGGCTGCGCCGATGACCGACTACCAGATCACATCCTGGCGCGAGCTGCCTTCCCTCGTCGTGGCCAGGGACGGTGACCAGGTCGCCAAGGTGCCGCTCCCGCAGCGCTTCCAGGAGGCGATCGACGAAGCCGCGATGCGCCTGGGTGAGACGTCGAGCGACGCCTACCTCGAGGGGTGGCAGCGGTCGGCCTGGACCGTTTCCGGAGGTGCGCCCGCGGACGTCGCCGCTGCGGTCGCCGCCGACCTGGAGGAGCAGTGGCCCGAGCTCACCGTGCAGGCCTTCCTGGACGGGCTGGCCCCCGGCCGGGCCTGACCTCACGATCCACCCTCTTCGGGTCCGCTCATGGCAGCGGGAACGCGGTCAGCAGGATGAAGCCGACGGCGCTGTCGGGCTCCCGTACCAGCACCACCTTGATCCGCGTGGCCTCCTCGACGAATCGCGAGCCCTTGCGGACAGTCGTCCCCACGACCCGGCGCATCTCGGTCAGCAGCGCGACCTCGGGCTCGTCGGTGCCGAGCCACGTCGCGATGTTCCGGGCCTGCCGTTCCATGGCCTCGGCGACCAGCTGCTCGGCGGCGTAACGGTCGGTGAAGCTGGACGCCGCCGCCACCCGGTACCGCGCGATCCGTCGGCGCAGATCAGCCAGATCCAGGCCCACGTGGCGGTCGAGTGCGTGGCCACCCGCCGCCTCGTGCCAGATGAGGCCACCTCCCGGGACGAGCCGCGACGTGGTCCGCCCCCCGTTGGCGAAACGGAACTGGGCCCAGTCCGCGAGGTCGAGCAGCTCCTGCGCCCGACGCAGCTCGTCGGCCACGCGTGCGCTCGAGACGAGCAGGTCGGCGCTGCGGATGCCACGCGCGACCGCGTACGCGCCGCCGCTGCCGGCACTGAGCAGCGCGCCGGGAAGGACGCTCCCCAGCCAGTGGCCCCAGTCCCCCTGCCCCGCGTCCCGCGTGTCGAGCGCGACGCCGAGCAGGTCGCCCGGGTGCGCGAACGCGTTCGCGACGCCGCGACCGAGGTCGGACCAGTGCTGGCCGACGTCACCGTCGGCACCCAGCAGACCGCCGATCGTGCCCAGCGGTCCGGTGACGTCCTCGCGCAGGGCGTCGACGAGACCGGCCACCCGGGAGCCGGCCGAACCGTCCTCGGCCGCAAGGACGCCCGCGGCGACGAGCGCGTCGTGCCGGGCGCGCCCGGCGGCCGCGCGCGCAGCCGTGGTGAGCGACGCCAGCGCGTCGAACACCTGGGCCGCATCCGCCGCAGCCGCCCGAGCCGAGCCGCCGGCCTGCGCCGCGTCGGCGGCGACATGCGTGGCCGCGGCTGCGATCGAGTCGGCCCACGACCGGAGCCTGTGCATCTCGGCATCCGCCGCCGGCGCCGCCGCCAGCACCGCACCCGCCTGCACCGGCGTAGGCCAGGACGCCGCCGCCGCGATGCGGCCGGACTCGTAGCGTCGCCAGGCGGCGTCGAGGTCGTCGCACTCACGCACCAGTCGGTCGACCCGCCGCGCCGCCCGGCGCGCCTGCGCCTGTGCCTGGTCGAGCGACCGCGCGTACTGCAGGCAGGCCTGCCCGGCCACCTGCAGCACGCGCCCGGATGTCGTCACGTGGTCGCAGTGACCGGCGGCCGCACCCTGGTACGCCGCCGAGGCGACGCCGCACCACCGCCGGGAGGCGCTCATCGCGGCTCCGTCGGCGCGCAGCCGCCACCCGACTTCGGCCAGGTCGGCTCCGGCTGCGCACAGCCGCGTGCCTGCGAGCCGGACGCCGTCCACGTCTCCCGGCGGCACCACGACCGCGGGCAGCCGCACCCGGACGACGCCACTCGGCGGCTGCGTCACGGTGCGGCGCCCCCGGCCGTGGCGTCGGTGCGCACGTAGTCCGCCGCCGCAGCCTCGACCCGGACCGACAGCTCGCCCGCCTCGCGGACGAGGAGCCTCAGCTCGTCCAGCCACGACCGGCCCATGCCGGCGAACGACCCCTGCGCAGCACCGAAAGCCCCGGCCGCGGCGAGGCTGCGCGCCAGCTCCGCCGCGGACTGGTCGGCGACGCGGGCGGCGGCGCGAACACCTTGGGCGGCCTCGACGAGCGCCGGCGGACGGACCGCGATCGGTCCGCCGCCGAGCCCGCTCGCCTGCGTCGTGCGGCTCAACGGCCGAATCGGGCCGCGACGGACTGCTCGTTCGCGGCGTAGTCGGTCGCAGCCCCCTGCATGAGCAACGCGATGTCGGACAGCGCCTGCTGCAGCTGGCGCGAGCTGCTCTGCCACTGCTGCCACAGCTGCGTGAAGCGCGCCTGCGCGACACCGGCCCAGTCGGTGCCCAGCGGCGCGACGTCGGCGGCGAGGCGCCCGAGGGTGCTCTCGATGCCGTCGGCCCCGCCGCGCAGTCGCGTCGCGACGCCGGAGAGCTGGTCGGGCGTCACCCTGATCAGTCCGCTGCTCACTGCTGACCTCCTGTGGAAACCGGACCGGGGTGGTCCGAGGTGTCCGGTAGAAAACGGGCTCCCACCCGGCGGCGGCAACCGGTCGCGCCGGACCTGTGGACATCTCGAGCCGGCGTGGACTTCGGGTCGCCCGGCGACGTCGGAGGTCGTGATGACGCAGCCCGCGCCGGCCGGATCGGTGTTGGTGCACCGACCCGAGCGGACCTATCCGCACTTGCCACCGGCGCGGACCGTCGAGCTGTCGCCCCCACCTGCGACCGAGCCGGAACCCGAGACGGGACAAGCCCCGGCGGTGCTCGCGGCGGTGCTCGCGGCGCTGTCGGGCATGGGGTTCGCCGTGCTGTCCGGTGACCCGCGCTACCTCGCGGTGTGCCTGCTGCTCGCGCTGGCGTCAGCCGGGACCGGATGGCTGTCGCGACGGGCCTCGCGCCGTGCCGGCCGGCGCAGGTCCGAGCAGCGCCGCGTCGCCTATGTCGCGCACATGGACCGCATCGGTGAGCAGGCGCGCGCGGCAGCACGACGGCAGCGGGAGGCGCTCGACCGCACGTACCCGTCGGTCCACGACCTCAGCCGAAGGGCCGCGCTGGCCGGATCCGACCGGCTCGGGCTGGTGCTCTGGCAGCGACGTCCGGGCGACGTCGACTTCGGGTCGGTACGAGTCGGTGCGGGACATGTGCCGGCTCGCGTCAATGTGGTCCTCTCGGCTGCGGCCACGGCGTTCGACCCGACGGGCGAACCGCTGCGAGCGGCGGCCCAGGCGATCGTCGACGGCACGGCGTCGGTCGGCGCGTGCCCGGTGCTGCTGGACCTGCGCGGTGCGCGCTGCGTCGCCGTCCTCGGCCCGCCCGGCACGACGCACCGGGTGCTGCGCTCCTGGCTCCTCCAGGTCGCCCTGACGCACGCCCCGGCGGAGGTGCGGATCGTCGTCGTCACGCGCGCCGCGACAGCGAACCGCGCGGACGACGGGGACAGTGAGTGGGGGTGGGCGCGCTGGCTGCCGCACACGCAGGTGCTGCCGCGCCTTGCTGGGGCCGGCGCGGCCCTGGACCGGTCGGCCCGCAGCGTCGACGTCGACCCGGTGGTCGCTGCGTCGCTCGCCGGCGCCGTGCCGTGGACCCTGGTGCTGGTCGACGGCGCACCGGACCCGCGCACGGAAGCGGCGCCGGCCACCGCGCACGGGTCGGACGGCGTCACGTACGTGGTGGCGGTGGGCGCCGAGGACCGGCTCCCCGAGGTGTGCGACGTCGTGGTCCGGCTCCGGTCCGACGGCAGCTGCACCGTGGTGCACTCCGGACCGGACGGCAGGGTCCTCGACGGCGTCCTCCCGGACGAAGTCGACATCGACGCAGCCCGACGGATCGCGCTCGACCTCGCTCCGCTGGCCCCGACCGGCTGGGCCTGGCGCGGAACCGGAGACGGTGCCGGGCGCTCGACGGATCTGGGTCAGGGCTCCTGCCCGCAACCGGTCGCGCTGTCGACGCTGATCGCCTCGAGAAGTCCGGCGCCGCGACTGCGGGTGCCGCTGGGGCGTTCGGCGGACGGGTCTCGCGTCGACCTGGACCTGCGCGAGGCGGCGGCCGGGGGCGACGGCCCGCACGGCGTCCTGGTCGGCGCCACGGGCTCGGGGAAGTCCGAGCTGCTGCGCACGCTGGTCCTCGCCCTCGCCTGCCGCAGCCGCCCCGACGAGCTGGGCCTGGTCCTGGTGGACTTCAAGGGCGGTGCGACCTTCGACGCGCTGGCCGGCCTCCCGCACGTGGCCGGGCTCGTCACCAACATGGCCGGTGACCTGGCCGGGATCGCCCGGTTCCAGCGGTCCCTGGAGGGTGAGCTGGACGAGCGGCAGCAGCGTCTGCGGTCGACCGGCTGCGAGTCGGTGACCCGCCTCCGCGAGGAGGCGACGAACCAGCCGGGCGGCAGCGTGCCCGACCGGCTGCCCGACCTGCTCGTCGTCGTCGACGAGTTCGGCGAGCTGCTCGAGCTGCAGCCGGACCTGCTCGACACGTTCGGTCGGATCGGTCGCCTGGGGCGCTCGCTCGGCGTTCACCTCCTGCTGTCCTCGCAACGGCTCGACGAGGGACGGTTGCGCGGCCTGGACTCACACCTCGGCTACCGGATCGCCTTGCGGACGCTGACCTCCGCCGAGTCCGTGGCTGTGCTCGGCACGCCCGCGGCGTACGAGCTGCCGCCGGTGCCCGGGCTGGGACTGCTCCGTACCGCCGGCGGCGTGCGGCTGTTCCGAGGTGCCAGCACGGCGTTGCTGCGGCCGCGCGTGCCCGGGCGAGCGCAGCGCGAGCTCGTCCGCCGGCTCGCGCCCTGGGCGCCGCCGGCGCCGCAGCCGCCGGACCCGGCCGGCCGCACCGAGCTCGCAGCGATGGTGGACGCGCTCAGGTCGAACGGCGCGGCCCGGACGCGTCCGGTCTGCCTGCCCGCGCTACCGGAACGCGTCGTGCTGGGCGAGCTGCTGCGGACCCACCCCGGCCGTGGTCTGGTGCTGGGCGTGCTGGACCGGGCGGCCGAGCGGCGCCAGGAGCCGCTGCGGGTGGACCTCGACGAGGCCGGGCACCTGGCGGTGACCGGATCCGCACGCTCGGGCCGCTCCACCCTGCTGCGGACGGTGGCCGCGGCCCTGGCAGCCGGCCACGACCCGGGCCGGCTGCACCTGTACGTGCTCGACCTGGGCGGCTCGCTGGCCGCGCTGCGTGACCTGCCGCACACGGCCGCGGTGGCCGCCGGGCACGACTCCGAGGCCGTGCTGCACGTGCTCCGCGAGCTGACCGCGGTCGCTGCCGAGCAGTCCCGGGATCCGGTGCTGCCTGGTGACCGGGGCCTGCGGCGCGTGCTGCTGGTGGACGACGTCGGCCGGCTGCGTCGCGAGCACCCTGACGCCGAGGACCAGCTCGTCGGGCTCGCCCCGGACGGCCGGCGCAGCGGCGTCCACCTGGTGCTGGCCGCGGCCCGTTGGACCGACCTGAGACCGGCTCTGCTCGACGCGGTGGGGGCCCGCCTGGAGCTGCGCCTGGACGAGCCGGCGGACTCGCGCTGGCCACGCTCGTACACCACGTCGGTCCCGCCGGGGCCCGGCGGGGCACTCTCGCCGGAGGGACTGCCGGCACGCCTGGCCATCGCCGACGGGACCGAGCCGCTGGCCCGCCACCCGGCCGGCCTGCGCGCCCCCGCGGTGGTCCCGCTGCCCACGACGATCCGCGAGACGGCGCCGCCGGGGCCGGGCCGGGGTTCGGAGCCGACGTCGGGAGCGGACGGCTTTGCGCTCGGCGTGCGCGAACGGGGCTCGATGCCGGTACGGCTGCCGCTGCTCGCTGGAGGGGAGCACCTGCTCCTGCTCGGCGACCGCGGCAGCGGGCGCACCACCCAGCTCCTGCGGGCCGCGCGCTGGGTGGCCGGGCGGCACGGCCCGGACCGGTTCCGGCTGCACCTGGTCGACCCGCGCCGCTCACTCCTCGACCTGGCGCAGCTGCCGCACATCGCCGCGCACGCGTACGACCCGGGCTCGGTCGACCCGCTCGTCGCCCGCCTGGCCGGGGTCCTGCAGGCGCGCCGCCCGCCGGCCGGCCTGCCGGTCGAGGACCTGGTCGCCAGACGCTGGTGGAGCGGACCGGAGCACGTCCTGGTGGTCGACGACCAGGACCTGGTTCCCGGCGCCGACCCGTCGGGGCTCGGCCGGTCCGAGGGCCTGGGCCCGCTGGCCGGGTTCCTTCCGCACGCCGCCGACATCGGCTTCCACGTCCTGCTGGCGCGGCCGGTCACCGGCCTGGCCAGGGCGGCGTACGACCCGTTCCTGAACCGCCTGCGCGCGCACGCGACCGCCACGCTCGTGCTCTCCGGCGACCGCGCGGAAGGCCCGGTGGCAGGTGGGGTCGGCGCCGTCCCGCTCCCGCCGGGTCGGGGCCGGCTGCTGCGCGAGCCGGGCGGGCAACCCGGCGGAGAGCTGGTCCAGTGCCTCCTGCCGCCCGGCGGCGGGGACGGGCTGTGACGCACGAAGAGGCCGTCCTGATCGAGGTCCGCAGGCCAGGGGGCGCGGCCGGTGCGGAGTGCCCCGGGGTCGCCGTGGCAGCGCTCGCCGACGTCCCGGTCCGGGATCTGGCCGCGGCACTCGCGGAGCTGCTGGACGACCGGCACGGCGGGCCCTGGACACTCGGCCCCTGCTCGCCCGGACCGGGTCATCCGCCGGCCGGAGCCTGGCCGCAGGACTCGACGCTGCGCGAGCTAGG
Source organism: uncultured Actinomycetota bacterium (assembly GCA_963849365.1). Taxonomy (GTDB): domain Bacteria; phylum Actinomycetota; class Actinomycetes; order Prado026; family Prado026; genus CAVQCJ01. The sequence continues at coordinate 1,923,233 of CAWKHA010000004.1, read as the reverse complement.
CGTGCTGGACGGCACCCGCGTCGTGCTCAGCGGCGCCAGATCATGACCACCGCGCGGTCGTCGCCCTCGCCGGCCCGGAGCGCGTCGAGCAGACGGCGCGCACCGCGCCGGAACCCGCGCGGGACGAGTCGCTCGGCCTCCCCGAGCAGCCGGTCGATGCCGACCGTGATGTCGCGCCCGGGCCGCTCGACCAGCCCGTCGGTGTACAGCAGCAGCGCGTCCCCGTGACCGAGGTTCCCGCGGCTGAAGTCGTACTTGGCCTGCGGGTCGATGCCCAGCGCCGTCCCGGTCGCGTCCAGGAGCTGCCAGGTGCCGGACCCGGCGGTGAAGTGCGCCGCCGGCGGGTGGCCGGCGGACGCGACGAGGAACTCCCCGTCCACCAGGTCGATCGCGACGTGCACCGCCGTGGCGAAGCCCTCGTCCCAGCCCTGGCGTACCAGGTAGGCGTTGGCGGCCGCCAGGAACTCCTCGGACGGCGTGGCGCCGAGCAGGCCGCCGAACGCGCCGGACAGCAGCAGCGCCCGCGTACCCGCGTCCACGCCCTTGCCGGACACGTCCACCAGCACGATCTCGAGGCGCTCGTCGGTGCCCTGCCCGGCGACCAGGAAGTCACCGGAGAACGAGGCGCCGCCGGCCGGGCGAAGGACGACGTCGGTGGACCAGTCCGGCGGCAGCTCGGGGAGCTCGCCCTGCGCCCGCAGCCGGTCCCTCAGGTCCACCAGCATCGACTCGCCGCGCAGCCCCTGCACCCCGAGCCGCGCCCGCGAGCGTGCGATCAGCAGGACGATCAGCGCGGTGGCCGCGATCACGATGAGGTTGCCCTGGTGTACCGAACGGATGCCGTTGTGCCCGATCAGCCACGCGAGCTCACCGGCGACCACCCCCAGGAGCAGCACGAGGCTGCGCGGGGAGAGCGTGAAGCCGCCGATGAGGATCACCAGCACGACCGCGGCGGGAGGCACCCACTCCGGCGCGCTGGTGGTCGCGAGGCCGATCACCAGCGTCGCGGCGACCAGGGCCAGCAGCGCGAAGCCGTCGGTCCGCAGGAACCCACGCCGGAGCCGGGCCCAGGCCCGCGTGACGGAACGGACCGCTCGGACCGGTAGTGAGGGGGAGCTACCGGTTGCCATCGGCGCGACATTACCGGCGACGACCTCGGACGGTGACCGGTTCGCGCGCCCGGGTGGGCGCAAGTCACCCGTGCGGGTGCAAACCCGTTCGACCCGGGGTCGGTCGTCCGGTAGGAAGGCCGCGTGCAGGCTTCCGATCTGACGGTGCGCACGTGCACCGAGGACGACTGGCCGACGATCCTGCGGATCGACGAGCTGGCGTTCGGATACACGTACGAGGGCGATCCGTCGATCACCGCCGAGATGGCCGTCTTCGAGCTGGACCGGACGCTGCTGGCGACTGTGGACGGCGAGCCGGCCGGCATCACGTCCGCCTACTCGATGCGCATGTCGGTGCCCGGCGGCGAGCTGCCGTTCGCCGGCGTGACCTGGGTGGGCGTGGTGCCGACGCTGCGGCGTCGCGGCGTCCTGCGGGCGCTGATGGCCGCTCAGCTGGCCGAGGTGCACGCCCGCGGCGAGCCGCTGGCCGCGCTCTTCGCCTCCGAGCCGGGCATCTACGGACGGTTCGGCTACGGCTCCGCGAGCACGCAGGTGGCGCTGACTGTGCGGCGCGGGGACGGCGGGCTGGACGCCCCGCTCGACGCCGGGCTGAGCGCGACCATCCGCACGGCCCCCGAGGCGGTCGAGTCGATGGCCACGGTGTACGAGGCCGTACGCGCCGTGCGGGCGGGCGTGCCCGCGCGGGACAAGCTCTGGTGGGAGCGCTGCATCGACGACGAGCCCGCCCACCGCAAGGGCGCGAGCGAGCTGAGAGCCCTGGTCGTCGGCGACTCCGGCGGCGCCCGCGCCTACGCCCTGTTCACCGCCAAGGAGAACTGGGCATCCGGGTCGGCCGAGAACGAGGTCGAGGTGCGGGAGGCGCTGTCCGCGGACGCCGCTGCCAGCGGCCTGCTGTGGCGCACGCTGCTGTCGTTCGACCTGGTCGGTTCGGTGTCCGTACGGCGGCTGGCACCCGACGACGCGCTGCTGCACCAGCTGCGCGACCTGCGGCGGGCCCGCCCCGAGCTGCTCGACGCGCTGTACCTGCGCCTGGTCGACCTGCCGGCCGCGCTGCTCGCGCGCGACTACGTCGGGTCGTGGTCGGGCGTGCTCGAGGTGACCGACTCCGGCTGCCCGTGGAACGCCGGGTCCTGGCGGCTCGCCCTGGGACCCGCCGACGCGACGGTCGAGCGCACAGAGCTCGAGCCCGACATCACCCTGGACGTACGCGAGCTCGGGGCCGCCTACCTGGGGGCCGGCTCGCTCGTCGCGCGGGCCGCCGCCGGTCTCGTACTCGAGCACAGCGTCGGGGCGGTCGCGGGGTTGTCGGCGGCCATGCGGTTCGAGCCGGCGCCGTTCTGCCCTGCCGGGTTCTGACCGGCGGCCGGTGGCTGCACCGGGTCGGCCCGTGATCGGCGTGGACGGCTGCCGCGGTGCGTGGGTCGCCGCACGCGTCCGGGGCGACGAGCGTTCGGCGACCCTCGACGGCTGGGCGCTCGGCCGTTTCGCCGCGGTGGTCGACAGCGGCGACGGTACCGACGAGGTCGTCGCCGTGGACATACCGGTCGGCTTCCCCGGCGCCGGGCGGCGCGGGTGCGACCTGGCCGGCCGGCGTTCGCTCGGCGCCGCCGCCGCGCGGCTGTTCCTGGTTCCGCCGCGCTACGCCTTCGAGGCACCCGACCTAGCCACGGCCAACGACCTGCTGCGCGGCCGCGGCGAGCCGGGGGTGTCCGCGCAGACGTACGGCCTGCGGTCGGCGGTGCTCGAGGTCGACGCGTGCCTGCCCGACCCGCGCGTGTTCGAGGTGCACCCCGACCTGTCCTTCGCGGCACTGGCCGGCCGGGTGCTGGCGTCCAAGCACGGCGAGGAGGGCCTGCGCGAACGGTTCGACGCGCTCACCGGCTGGATCGACGTGCGGGCGGCGGTTGCGGCAGCGCCGTCCGGAGCTCGCGTCGACGATGCGCTCGACGCTCTGGCCGCAGCCTGGACGGCGACGCGGATCCGGTCCGGTAGCGCCCTCGTCTACCCGACCGACGCTGCACCGGGCACCCCGGCCATCCGCGCGTGAGCAGGAGTCCGGCCCGCGGCGGTCGGGTCACGCCCCTTCTCCGGGCCCGCGCGCGGCCGCCTTCCCGGCGATGTACGCGCGGACCGCAGGGGTGAGGTACGACCCCTCGACGCGCAGGCCGTCGCGCCCCGGCTCGTCCCGCAGCGAGCGCTTGAGCCGTTCCGCGCACGCGGCAGGGACCGGCCCGTCCGGGTCTGCCATGAGGGCTTGCCGGATGTCTGCGGGGAGGCCGCTCCACCAGTCGTCGTACGGATGGCCGAACTGCACGATGAACGCCTCGCGGTCGTCGCCGGTCCAATGGTCGGTGAGCCGGTGCCGGTGGCGCAGGCGGCGGATGTCCGCCCAGCTCCGGACGCTCTCGGCGGGACGGTCGTCGGCGAACGTGGCCGAGAACGAGCCGTCCGGCTGCCGGGCGAGCTCGAGGAATCGTTCGGACACGGCGTGAGCGTACGCCGCGGCCGGGCGCGGCCGGTGCCGCCGGCAGGGTGGTCGGGTGACTCCGCTGCCCGTACGGGCCGTCCCGGTGATGTCGTCGGGCGACCGCACAGGGTGACCCCGCCGGACTACCAGAGCCCGGCCGTGCTCGCCTTGTAGGCCGGCCGCCACTGCTCCGCGTACGCCGCGCGCTGGGTCTCGTCGAGCCCGCCCAGCACGGCGGCGGCTCGCTCGGGGTGCGCCCCGTCGAGCAGGAACGGGAGAACGTGCGCCGGGCCGCCGGGTCCGGGGTCGGCCGACCACGCGCCTACGAACGCCGCCCAGTCGGACGGGTCCAGCCACGCCGCGACCAGCGGCAGCAGCCGCCGCTCCTCGAGCCCGAAGTGGTGGTCCGCCAGCACCGCGGCCCGCTCGGCGGCCGACGCCAGCTCCTCGCGGCGGGCGCGGGTGGTGAAGGCGTCGGCCACGGCGAACCGCTCGGTGGCGACCGCGATCGCCGCGAACAGCCCCTCCTGCTGCTCGTCGGCGACGTCCAGCGGCCCGCTCTCCTCGGCCGGGAGGACCGCGCGCAACCGGGGCCAGAGGACCGCGTGCTCCGCCCGCTCGTGCGCGTCCACCACGCCGGACAGCAGCGCCCACCGCGCCCGCAGCGCGTCGGCGCGCTCGGGCCGGACCGGAGCGGTGCCGCCGGTCAGCGACACGGTGCGGGCCAGGTCACGGCGGACGGCGTCGTGGACGGCGAACATCGCGCCGAAGTCGGAGGACACGGTCGCAAACCCTGCCAGAGAGGTCTGCGGCGGCCGCCCCCGGGTCGCCCCCACGGGCGGCGGGGCGCGCCGGGACGGACCCGGGGACCCGGCGGGTTCCGTTACCGTGGTCCGACGCGAAGGGGCGGCGGTGTCCCGCGACGTCGTCGGCGCCCACCCGGCCGGCGGCACGGGGGCGGTGCCGGAGCGAGCGACGAGGAGACCGACCTGTGAGCGGCAACAACCTGACCAGGACCGAGGCTGCCGAGCGCGCCCGGCTGCTGACCGTGGGCGGCTACGACGTGGCCCTGGACCTGACCGTCGGGGAGAGCGAGTTCTCCTCCACCACCGTGGTGCGGTTCGCCTGCTCCGAGCCCGGGGCGACCACGTTCGCGGACCTGATCGCCGCGTCGGTCGAGTCGGTCGAGCTGAACGGCCGCCCGCTCGACCCGGCCGCCGTCGTCGAGGGCAACCGGATCCGGCTCGACGGGCTCGCGTCCGACAACGAGCTGCGCGTGGTCACCCGGTGCCCGTACTCGCGGACCGGGGAGGGCATGCACCGCTTCGTCGACCCGGTCGACGACGCGGTCTACCTCTACACGCAGTTCGAGCCGGCGGACGCCAAGCGGGCGTTCGCCTGCTTCGACCAGCCCGACCTGAAGGCCACGTTCACGTTCGCGGTCACCACGCCGCAGGGCTGGCAGGTGGTCTCGAACGAGCCGGCCGGCGACCCCGAGCCGCTCGGCGACGGCCGAGCCGTCACGAGGTTCGCGACCACGCCGCGGATGTCCACGTACATCACGGCGTTCGTCGCCGGCCCGTACGCCGTGGTCCGCGACCGGTGGGAGCGCCCCGGCGGCGGGACGATCCCGCTCGGGCTGTACTGCCGCGCCTCGCTCGCCCAGTACCTCGACGCCGACGAGATCCTGCAGATCACCAAGCAGGGCTTCGGGTTCTTCGAGGAGCAGTTCGGCCGGCCGTACCCGTTCACCAAGTACGACCAGCTGTTCGTGCCCGAGTTCAACGCCGGGGCCATGGAGAACGCCGGCTGCGTGACGTTCCTGGAGGACTACGTCTTCCGGTCCAAGGTGACGCAGGCGGCCAGGGACGCGCGGGCCAACACGATCCTGCACGAGATGGCGCACATGTGGTTCGGCGACCTGGTCACCATGCGCTGGTGGGACGACCTGTGGCTGAACGAGTCGTTCGCGGAGTTCATGGCCTACCACTCGGCGGCGTCCGCGACCCGGTTCACCGACGCCTGGACCGGTTTCGCCACCAGCCGCAAGGCCTGGGGATACCGGCAGGACCAGCTCCCCTCCACGCACCCGATCGCGGCCGACGCGCCGGACCTGGAGACGGCCAAGACCAACTTCGACGGCATCACGTACGCCAAGGGCGCGGCGGTGCTGCGCCAGCTGGTCGCCTGGGTCGGCCTGGACCACTTCATGGCCGGCGTCCGGACCTACTTCGACAAGTACGCGTGGTCGAACACCAAGCTCGCCGACCTGCTCGTCGAGCTGGAGGTCACGTCCGGTCGCGATCTGGCGGAGTGGTCGAAGGAGTGGCTGCAGACGGCGGGGTGCAACACGCTCCGCCCGTCGTTCGAGCTGGACGCCGACGGCCGGTACGCCTCCTTCAACGTCGGGCAGGAGGCACCGGACGACCAGCCGACGCTGCGTTCGCACCGGATCGCCGTTGGCCTGTACGACCGCGGGCCGGGCGGGCTGGTCCGCCGCCGCCGCGTCGAGACCGACGTGGTCGGACCGGTGACCGAGGTGCCGGCGCTGGTCGGCGAGGCGCAGCCGGACCTCCTGCTGCTCAACGACGACGACCTGACGTTCGCGAAGATCCGCCTGGACGAGCGCTCGCTGGCGACGCTGTCCTCCTCGCTCTCGGACCTGGACAACTCGCTGGCCCGCGCCCTGTGCTGGAGCGCGGCGTGGGACATGACGCGCGACGCCGAGATGCGCGGCCGGGACTTCGTCCAGCTGGTCTGCAACGGCGTCGCGGGCGAGAGCGACATCATCACGGTGCAGTCGGTGCTGCGGCAGGCGGCTTCGACCGTGGACCTGTACGTCGATCCCGCCCACCGAGCCCGGGCCAAGGCCGAGCTGGCCGCCGCGATGCGCGGGCTCGCGGAGTCGGCCGAGGCCGGGAGCGACCACCAGCTCGCCCTGGTCCGGGCCTTCGCCGGCGTCGCGTCGGACCGCGCCGACCTGGACCTGCTGGCCGGGCTGCTGGACGGCAGTGAGACCCTGGACGGGCTGGACATCGACACCGACCTGCGCTGGTCGCTGCTGCGCCGCCTCGTCTCGACCGGCGTGCGCGGTGACGAGGCGATCGACGCCGAGATGGGCCGGGACAACACCGCGTCCGGCCAGCGGCACGCAGCGACGGCGCGGGCGTCCCGCCCGACCGTGCAGGCGAAGCAGGAGGCCTGGGCCGCCGTCGTCGAGTCCGACGGACTGCCGAACGCCCTGCAGACCGCGACCATCGCCGGGTTCCAGGACCCCGACCAGCGCGAGCTGCTGCGGCCGTACGTCGAGCGCTACTTCGACTGCGTCGGCCCGGTGTGGGACCAGCGGACCAGCGAGATGGCGGCGAACATCGTGATCGGCCTGTACCCGGCTCTGATCGTCGACGCCGACGTCGCGGAGCGGACCGACGCCTACCTCGAGCGCGAGCACCCGGTCGCGCCGCTGGCGCGGCTGCTGTCGGAGGGAAGGGACGGCATCCAGCGGGCGCTGCGCTGCCAGGCCTGCGACGCCGGCTGACCCGGCAGCCCGTCCCGGTCCGGGGTCAGGGCTCGTCGAGGTGCAGGACGCGCGGGTGCCTGGCGTGCTCGGCCAGGGTGCGCAGGCCGTTGACCACGCCGCCGGCGAGGTCCCCGGCCGAGAACGACGCCGTCATCGACAGCACGGCCAGGCCGCACGACCGGTCGTCCAGCCACCGGCGGGACACCGCACCCGTCACGATCTCGACGCGCCGGGTCCCCGGGTCGACCGCGGCCAGGACGGACCGCTCGCGGTGGGGCAGGGCGGCGTGCAGCGCCGCGGCCTCACGGCGCGGGGCGTCGCCGTCGAGCGCACCGACGTACACCGAGAAGTGCAGGTCAGTGTCGCCCTCCGCGATCGCCAGCGCGCGCCGGATGTCCTCGCGTTCCTTGTCGGTGAAGACGTCGTCACCACTGACCACGTGCGCCGCCCTCACCCTCGACCCGGCCCTGGCCGGCGTCGACCGGAGCGCCGGCCTCGACCTGGGCCTGCGCGCCGTCCGGCCGCTCGCCGAACCACTGCGGCTCCGCGGTCCAGGGCTGCCCGGCCGGGTACCTCGGCCCGCGCCGGCCGGTGAGGCCGTAGACGAGGGCGTAGATGACGCCGATGACGAGCAGCGGGATCCCGACGAAGATGCCGAGCGTCTCGGTGACGGTCAGGCCGGGACCCGAGTCGTAGGCGGTGTCCGGCACGGCGGCGAGCGCCGGCACGGCCAGCAGCGCGGTCAGCGGAACGGACGACAGGACGACGAGGGCGCGAACGGAGTTCCTCACGCCGGTCACGGTATCCGAACCGGCCGGGGGCGGCCGTCAGCCGGCCGAGACCGACCGCGCGAGCGACCTGACCCGCTCCGAGGTCACCAGATCCTCGAGCAGCACGGGCCGGCCCTCGGCGTCTGCGAGTGGAAGCCTCCAGTTGGGGTACTCGGTGCTGGTCCCCGGCTGGTTCTGGGCCCGGACGTCGCCGACCGCGTCGCTCAGCGCCACCCCGAGCAGGCGGGCCGGCGTCGACGCCGCGTACCGGTAGAGCGCCTCGACGGTCTCCCGCTCGTCGGCGCCGTCGCGCAGCAGTCCCCTGGCCCGCAGCGCGGCCTGCCACGCGTCCTGGTCGGCCCGGTCGACAGCCCGCTCGTCGGCCTCCGGCCGCACCAGCAGCCCGAGCTCGGCCCGGATCCGCAGGTGCTCCCCGCGCAGGTAGCCGGCCGTCGGCGGCAGGTCGTGCGTCGTGACGCTCGCCAGGCACAGCCGGCGCCAGTGCTCGGGGGCCAACGGCTCCCCCGACGACCCGCGCTCGAACCACAGCACCGAGGTGCCGAGGATCCCCCGCTCCCGCAGCACGTCGCGCACCCACGGCTCGACGGTGCCCAGGTCCTCGCCGATGACGAGCGCGCCCGCCCGGTGCGCCTCCAGCGCGAGGATCCCCACCAGCGCCTCGTGGTCGTACCGGACGTACGTCCCGTCGGCCGCGGCCACGCCGGCGGGTACCCACCAGAGCCGGAACAGCCCCAGGACGTGGTCGATGCGCAACCCCCCGGCGTGCCGCAGGACTGCTCGCAGCATGTCCCGGTAAGGCGCGTAGCCCGCCTCGGCGAGGGCCTCGGGCCGCCACGGCGGCTGCGACCACGTCTGGCCCTGCTGGTTGAAGCTGTCCGGCGGCGCCCCTACGGACACGTCCTCGGCCAGCACCGAGCGCATCGCCCAGGTGTCGAAGCCCTCGCGGTGCACGCCGACGGCGAGGTCGTGCACGACGCCGACCGGCATGCCGGCCGCCAGCGCCGACCGCTGCGCCGTGGCCAGCTGTTCGTCCAGCCACCACTGGGCCCGGACGTGCAGCTCGACGGCATCGGCCAGCCTGTGCCGCTGCTCCGACACCTCGGCGCTGCGCGGGTCCTGCAGCCCGGGCGGCCACTGCGGCCACGGCACGCCGAGGTCCTCGACCAGGGCGCACCAGGTCGCGAAGTCCACCAGCGACCCGCCCTCCCGCCGGCGGAACGCCGCGAGGTCCGCGGCCCGGCCCGGTGACAGCGGGACCTGGGCCAGCAGGGCCAGAGCAGCGCGCCGGGCCGTCCAGGCGCCGTCGCGGTCCAGGTGCCCGGGGCCGGCCGCGCCGTCGCCCTTCAGCCCGGCGCCCAGCCGGTCCAGCTCGGCCCGCGCCGCGGGTTCCAGGTAGGCGGCCTCGGGGACGTCCTGGATGCGCAGGTACAACGGGCTCGCGAACCGGCGGGTGGCCGGCAGGTACGGCGAGGGTTCGACCGGGACCGACGGCGCGCCCGCGTGCAGCGGGTTCACCAGGACGAACCCGGCCCCCAGCTCGTAGCCGCTCCACGTGGCGAGGTCGGCCAGGTCGCGCAGGTCGCCGACCCCCCACGACTGCCGCGAACGCAGCGAGTACAGCTGGGTGAGGAAGCCCCAGAGCCGGTCGCCGGGCGGCTGCGGCGGGTCCAGCCGCGCCGGTGTCACCACCAGCGGGGCCGACTCCGGTTCCGGGCTGCCCGGGCCGGCCGACCCGCCCACGAGCGTGTGCCAGCCGAGCGGCAGGTCCTCCGGGAGGGCGAACGTCGCCTCCCCGACCATCGCTCCGTCGACGTCCTGCGGCGGCACCCAGTGGTCCACCTGCACCAGGTCCGTCCGCACGCCGCCGTCCTCGAGTCGGACGAAGGCCCGCGCGGGTTGCCCGTGCGGCACGTGCACCCACACTCGGGCGGGCTCGCCGGCACGCACGACCGTGCACGCCGGGAGCGTCCGCCGCCAGCGCGCCAGCCGCCGCTGGGCCAGAGCCTGCGCAGCCGCCGCCGGCGTCGACGCCTGCGCGCCGAGGGCGGCCAGGACCGCCTCGACCGTCGAGGGCGGCACCTGGACCGGCCTGCCCTGCCAGTCCCGGAACTCGGTCGCGACGCCGAGCGCGTTGGCCAGCTCGCGGACGTTCGGGTGCAGCTCCTGCCCGGTGCCCGTGCTCACGTGGACGCTGACGTGGACGCGCCGGACGGGTCGGGCAGCGGACCGGTCTCGAAGCGGTAGCCGAAGCCCCGCAACGTGGTCAACCGGGAGGCGTCACCGCCGGCCGCCGCGATCTTGCGACGCAGGGCGGAGACATGCATGTCCAGGGTCTTGGTCGAGCCGTACCAGTGCGCGTCCCAGACGTTCGTCATCAGCTCGTCACGGCTGACCGCCTCGCCGGCCCGGCGCACCAGCTCGGCCAGGAGGTCGAACTCGCGCGGCCGCAGGTGCACCTCGGTGCCGTCCACCGTGCAGCGACGCGCCGCGAGGTCCACCACGAGCCCGGCCAGCTCCAGCGGTGCGGCCCGCTCGTCGGAGACGCCGCGCCGCAGGTGGGCGCGGATCCGGGCCAGCAGCTCGGCGAGCCCGAACGGCTTGGTGACGTAGTCGTCGGCCCCCGCGTCCAGCCCCACCACGACATCGACCTCGGCGGAGCGGGCGGTCAGCATGACGACCACCGCCTGCGGGAGCCGTTCACGCAGCCGGCGGGCGACCTCGACCCCGTCCAGGTCGGGCAGTCCGAGGTCGAGCAGCACCAGGTCGGGCGGCGGCGGCTCCAGGGACAGGTCGAGCGCCTGCGCACCGTCGGACGCAGCCCGCACGATGTAGCCCTCCCCCTCCAGCGCGCGCGAGAGCGGCACCGAGATGGCTGCGTCGTCCTCCACCAGGAGGATCACCGGACCGGTCACGAGGACGATGCTAAGCAGGCGCGTGCGCGGGGACGTGCCGAGGCTGCCACTCGGCCATCAACAGGGTGAACCTCGTGCCGTGACCGGGCCGGGCGGCCAGCAGCCGGGCTCCCTCCGCCTCGGCCAGCGACCGGGCCAGGGCCAGCCCGATGCCGGTCCCGGTGGCGGCCGAGGACCGGCGCCGGAACAGTGCCTCCAGGTCGCCCTCGGGCAGCTCGCCCTCGTCGTCGACGGCCACCGAGACCCCGGTGCCGCTGCTCTGCGCGGTCACCGTCACCGTCCCCTTGCCGTGGACGAGAGCGTTGTCGACGAGCACGTCCAGCACCTGACGCAGCGCGGCCTCGTGGAAAGCGGCCGGCGGCAGCGCGTCGGTGACGTCCAGCACCAGCGACCGCCCCCGCGTGGCCAGCGGCGAGCGGTACCGGTCCCGGAGGCTCTCGACGACCGGCGCGACGTGGACCGGCTCCGCCGGGGCGGGCAGGTCGCGGGCGAGCCGGAGCAGGTCCTCGACCGTGCTCTCCAGCCGGTCCACCTGGGTGAGCGCCTCGGCCGCCACCGTTCCGACCTCCGCGGCGGGGTCGACGGAGGCGCCCTCGAGGGTCAGGCGCAGGGCCGTGATCGGGGTGCGGAGCTGGTGCGACGCGTCGGCGCTGAACGCCCGCTCGCGCTGGAAGCGGTCGCCGAGGCGGCGGCCGGACTCCTCCAGCACCGCGCCCACGACGTCGACCTCCTGGACCCCGGTACGCGGCACCTGCAGGGCGAACCCGCCGGCGCCCAGCGTCACCGCGCTCTCGGCGAGCTGCTCCAGTGGTGCCGACAGCCGCCGCGCCAGCCGGCCGGCGGCCCACCAGGCCAGCAGGAGGATGCCCAGCGCCAGCAGGCCCATCAGGGCCCACGCCTTCAGGTACCGGGCGGTCACCACCGGGAGCGGCAGCGCCGCCCGCACCACCGCCCGGTTGCCCCGGTCGTTGTCGGTCGCGACGAAGGTGGCCAGCTCGCCCTGCTCCCGGAACGTCTGGTAGCCGCCGACGGCGGCTACCTGGGCGGCCCTCGGGGAGCGGGCGGGCCCCGCCCCGCTGACCCGCCTCCCCAGCGCGTCGTACACCCCCGTACGCACGTCCGGGTCCTCGGCCACCGGCAGGGTGTGCTGGGTCAGCAGCTGGTTGTCCGGCACCTTGACCAGCACCCGTGAGATCTCGCGCTCCAGCCCGGTCTCGGCCTGCTCGATGTACGCGCTGCGCAGGGCGAAGCCGAGCGGGACCGCGAAGACGAGGAGCGCCGCCGCGGTCGCCAGCAGGATCGCCGCCCTGAGCTGGCCGCGCAGCGGTCGGTTGCGCCGGGTCCGGCTCACCGCCGCCGCTGCCGCCACTGCCAGGCGCGGTCCAGGGCGGCCCCCACGAGAACCATCGCGACGAGCAGGAAGACCAGGGGCATCCGGATCGTGAACCACAGGACGTGAACGTCCGTGTTCGAGCTGTTCTGGACCAGCAGCACGAACCCGAGCAGCGACAGCCCGAGCACCACCCAGAACTTGGTCGAGCGGCCACCGACGCGGCCGTCCGCCTTGAGTTCCTTCGGCTCGGACAGCCCGCCGTCGTCGGCCATCTCGACCCCTCCGTCCCGCGCGTCCGTCCTGCCCGTGCCTGCCCGCCGGCCGGGGCCCGTCCAGCGGTACGAGCCTACGGCGCGGCCGCGACCGGCAGGGCCAGCTCGGACACGCCGTGACCCACCAGGTACCGGGTCCACACCGGGTCGTGCCGGCCGCTGGCCAGGACCCGCCAGGCCGGGCCGATCGGCTGGCTCGGGGTCGATCGCAGCCGCCAGCCCAGGTCCGCCGGGGTGCGGTCCGCCTTGAGCCGGTTGCAGCGATGACAGGCGGCCACCACGTTGTCCCAGGTGTGGCGGCCGCCGCGGCTACGCGGCACCACATGGTCGATGCTCGCCGCCGCGGCGCCGCAGTAGGCACAGCGGCCGCCGTCCCGCGCGAACACCGCTCGGCGGGTCAGCGGGACCGCCCCGCGGTGCGGGATCTTCACGAACCGGTTGAGCCGGATCACGGCCGGCAGCGCCAGCACCTGGTCCACCGAGCGGGCCACCCGGTCGGAGTCCTCCAGAGCCGTGGCCTTCGCAGCCAGGACCAGCAGCAGGGCGCGTCGCTCCCCCACCACGCCGAGCGGCTCGTACGTGGCGTTGAGGACGAGCGTGTGAGCCACGGACCAAGTGTCGACGCCGACACGGCGGGGCGCCAGCGGCATTCACCCAGCCGCCCCCCTTAGGGTGACGCGGCATGACCGTCGACCCCGCTCTGGCGCCGCGCCTGGACCTCGTCGAGGACCTCTCCGGCCGACCCGTCGCCGACCCCTACCGGTGGCTGGAGGACGCGGCCGACCCGCGGACCCAGGCCTGGGCCGACGCCCAGGAGCGCCTGTTCGCGGCCGAGCGCGAGCAGTGGCCGATGCGGGCACCGTTCCACGCGCGGCTCGGCGAGCTGCTGGCCGCGGGCATGGTCAGCGCCCCGGTCTGGCGGGGCGAGCGGCAGTTCCTGATGCGCCGGACCGCCGAGCAGGAGCACGCGGTGCTGTTGACGGTGGACCCGGACGGGACCGAGCGCGTGCTCGTCGACCCGATGGCGCTGGACCCTGGCGGCCTCACCACGCTCGACTCCTGGCAGCCCTCCAAGGAGGGCGACCTGCTCGCGTACCAGCTCTCCGAGGGCGGCACCGAGGAGTCGGTCGTCCGGGTCATGGACGTCGTGACCGGCGACACCGTCGACGGCCCGATCGACCGGGCCCGGTACTCACCGATCGCGTTCCTGCCCGGCGGGCGGGCGTACTACTACGTGCGCCGGCTGCCCCCGGACCAGGTCCCAGCCGGCGAGGAGCAGTTCCACCGCCGGGTCTGGCTGCACGAGGTGGGCAGCCACCCCGACCAGGACGTCCTGATCTTCGGCGCGGGCCGCAAGGCCACGGAGTACTACGGCGTATCGGTGTCCCGCGACGGACGCTGGCTGGTCGTCTCGGCGTCCGAAGGCACCGCCCCGCGCAACGACCTGTGGATCGCCGACCTGTCCGCCGACCCGCCGGCGGAACCCCGGCTGCGCCCGGTCCAGGTCGGGGTGGACGCACAGACCGGCGTCGAGGTGGGACGCGACGGGCGCCTGTACGTCTTCACCGACCACGAGGCTCCGCGCGGACGCGTCTGCGTGACGGACCCCGAGCACCCGACCGCGGAGCACTGGCAGGACCTGCTGCCGCAGGACCATGTCGCAGTGCTCGACGGCTTCGCGATCCTGGACGGGGACGAGCTGGAGAAGCCGGTCCTGCTGGCGTCGTGGACGCGGCACGCCGTCTCCGAGGTCACGGTGCACGACCTGGTCAGCGGAGCACGCGCGGGCACGGTGGTCCTGCCCGGGCTCGGCTCGGTCGGCGGGATCGTCGAGCGGCCCGAGGGTGGGCACGAGGCCTGGTTCGGCTACACCGACCACGTCACGCCGTCGTCGGTGCAGCACTACGACGCACGCACCGGCGAGGTCACGCTGTGGGCGACCGCCCCCGGCACCGTCGACGTGCCCGCGGTCACCGCCCGCCAGGTCGAGTACGCCTCGGCCGACGGCACGACCGTGCGCATGTTCGTGCTGGCCGGACCCGGCTCGACCGCGGAGGACGGCACCCCGGACCGGCCGCGCCCGGCCGTGCTGTACGGCTACGGCGGCTTCGGGATCTCGCTCACCCCCGCCTACTCAGCCAGCGTGCTGGCCTGGCTGGAGGCGGGCGGCGTCTACGCGATCGCGAACCTGCGCGGCGGTGGCGAGGAGGGCGAGGACTGGCACCGGTCGGGCATGCTCGCCCACAAGCAGAACGTCTTCGACGACTTCAACGCCGCCGCGCAGTGGCTGGTCGACGGGGGGTGGACGACACCGCGGCAGCTGTCGATCTCGGGGGGATCGAACGGCGGGCTGCTCGTCGGGGCCGTCCTGACCCAGCGCCCCGACCTGTACGCCGCGGTCGTCTGCTCGGCGCCGCTGCTGGACATGGCGCGCTTCGAGAAGTTCGGGCTCGGTGCCACCTGGAACGTGGAGTACGGCAGCGCCGACGAGCCCGGCGAGCTCGACTGGCTGCTGGCCTACTCCCCGTACCACGCGGCCGAGCGGGCGGCGCCCTACCCGGCCGTCCTGTTCACGGTGTTCGACGGCGACACCCGGGTCGACCCGTTGCACGCCCGGAAGATGTGCGCGGCGCTGCAGTGGTCGAGCACCTCCGGTCGGCCGGTGCTGCTGCGGGCCGAGAAGGACGTCGGGCACGGGGCGCGGGCGGTGACCCGCGCGGTGGACCTGTCGGCCGACGTCCTCGCGTTCGCGGCCGCGTACACGGGCCTGGAGGCGGGTCCGGCTGCCTAGGCTGTCCCCGTGATCAGCGCGGTGCCGGCAGCGGCCCAGGGCGGGACCAGCTGGTCGGACAGGCTTGGCAGCCACTGGGCGGTCGTGGTCGCGATCGTCGTCACCGTCCTGATGGCGTTCGTGGTGCGCTGGCTCATCCGCGTGCTGGTCAACCGGGTGGTGCGCAGCTTCACGGACTCGGCCACCAAGAAGCGCTCCGAACGCGGCCGGGTGGGTCGCGAGCGCGAGGAGACCACCCAGCTGGTGGTCGAGCGCACCGCGGCCCGGGCCCGCACCCTCGGGCAGCTGCTGAAGAGCGTGACCACGTTCGTGGTCCTCGGGGTCGCGATCGTCATCGTGCTCAGCCTGCTCGGGATCAACGTCGGTCCCATCGTCGCCAGCGCCGGCATCGCCGGCATCGCGATCGGCTTCGGCGCGCAGAGCCTCATCCGTGACTTCCTCACCGGCGTGTTCATGATCTTCGAGGACCAGTACGGCGTCGGTGACCTGGTCGACACCGGCCAGGCCACCGGCACGGTCGAGGACGTCGGCCTGCGGGTCACCAAGCTGCGCGACGACAACGGCGTCGTCTGGTACGTCCCGAACGGCTCCATCGCCCGGGTGGGCAACAAGTCACAGGGCTGGGCGGTGGCCGACGTGCAGGTGCCGGTGCCGCCGACGTACGACCTCGACCAGGTGCAGGCGGTGCTGCGCGAGACCGCCGGACGGCTCGCCGACGACCTGAGCTGGCGGGTGGACGTGCTGGACGAGCCGCCGATCGTCTCGGTGGAGTCGATCACGCCCGAGGCTGTCCAGGTGCGGGTCCGGCTGCACACGAAGGCCACCCGCCAGGGCGCGGTGACGCGCGAGCTCCGGGTGCGGGTCAAGGAGGCCCTCGACTCCGCCGGCCTGTCCTACGCCGAGCCGCGGGCGCGCCCGCCCGGTGACACGGACACCGCGGCCGGATGACGGGCGCGGATCCCGGCATGACCGGCTCGGGTGCACCGACCGGCGGCGCCCTGCTGGTCACCGGCCCGCTCGGGTCGGGCAAGACCAGCGTCGCCGTCGAGCTGGGCATCCGGCTGGAGGAGCGCGGGGTGGCCAACGCCGTCGTCGACCTCGACTGGCTGTGCTGGGTCGGCCCCGGCATCGCCGGGGAACGGCTCACCGCGCTGCTGCACGACAACCTGCGATCGGTCGTGTCCCGCTACCGGGCGAACGGCGTCGACCGGTTCGTGCTGGCGCGCACCATGCGCAGCGCCGCCGACGTCGCGGCGGTCCGGGACGCGCTCGACGGCGCGACGCTCACCGTGGTCCGGCTCGAGGTGTCGCCGGAAGTGGCC
Source organism: uncultured Actinomycetota bacterium (assembly GCA_963849365.1). GTDB lineage: Bacteria > Actinomycetota > Actinomycetes > Prado026 > Prado026 > CAVQCJ01. Next base: position 1,906,695 of record CAWKHA010000004.1, on the reverse strand, counting down.
GCGGGGCGGGTACGGCTGCGCGGCGGCGACGGAGCCATCGCGGCCGCAGAAATCGGCATCCAGACCGAGCTGTGGGCCGACTCATCGGTGCTGGACGCCGACCTCGTCGTCGCCAATGACGGGCGGCCGTTGGCGGACACCGCCAGCGAGATCCTCGCCCACCTCGACGGCCGGCCGCAGGCTCAGTGGGCGATCCCGGGGGCGGAGTAGCTCAGACCCGGGAACACCGACGAGACCGACGACGCCCCGCACCGTTTGACCAGCAGCTCGCCGATCAGGTTGCGGTAGTCGGTCGTCGCCGCCAGGTCGCCGTCGTCGAGCGCGGCGTCGGCCAGGCCGGGCCAGGTGCCGTGCACCTTGCCGCCGACGATGCCACCGCCCAGGAGCAGCACAGCGTTGCCGTGACCGTGGTCCAGGCCGTGCGACCCGTTCTCCTCCACCCGGCGGCCGAACTCAGACAGCGTGAGCATGCTGACGTTCCCGGTCAGCGTCGGGCCCAGGTCGGTGAAGAACGCGGCCAGCGCCCCGGCCAGCTCGGTCAGCTTGTCGTGCATCCAGCCCTGGGTCGGGTCGAGCGTGCCGGCGGCCAGACCCTCGTGCATGTCCCAGTCGCCGTAGTCGACCGCCGCCACCTGCAGCCCGACGCCGGCCTTGATCAGCCGCGCCACGTCCCGCAGCGACGTCGCCAGGTCGCTGTTCTCGTCGTACACCGCGCCGTTGTCGGGCGTGTAGCCGGCGGCCATCAGCGTCCGGGTGGTGGCCAGCGCCCCCAGCGTCGTGGCTACCTGGCCCTGGACGGCCGGCGGGCCGCCGGCGTTCAGCGCGCGCAGCGCCGCGTCCCAGGGCGTCAGGTCGTCGCCCGCCCCGGACAGGTCGAAGTTGTCGATGCGGTACAGGCCCAGCTCGGGTGCCGGGCCCTGGAACTGGGTCGTCACGCCGCCGTTGCCGATCGCGCAGCCCTGGAACGCGGTCCCGGTGCCACGGTCGCCGAGCACCCGGTCGATCCAGCCCGTGCGCAGCGACGAGCCCGGCGCCGCCTTCTCCATCTCCTCCATCGCCTCGAAGTGCGAGCGGGTCGGGTTGACCTGGCCGACCGCGTGCACGAGGCCGAAGGTGCCGGCGTTCCACATCGGCATGAGCGGTGCCATCGCGGGGTGCAGCCCGAAGCGGTTGTCGTTCCCGTTGCCGGCGTTCCCCAGCGCGAGCAACGACCCGTCCGGCACCCGGATGTTCGGCCGCGCCGACGCCAGGTCCGCGTCGCTGCGCGGCACCACGCACGACAGCCCGTCGAAGCCGCCGCGGAACGAGAGCACCACCAGGACGTCACCGGTGTACGCGGGCGAGGAAGCGAACGCGACCCGGGTGGCGAGCTCGCGGCCCGTGAGCCCGGTCGCCGTGGCGAGCACGGCCGTCCGGCGCAGGAAGGCACGGCGGCTGAAGCCGCGCCGCTCGGTGCGGTCCTGCCGGCCGGCCTGCGCGTCGGGCTCGTGGCCGGGGCAGCCGCAGCCGCGCCGCGCCGGCCCGGAGCCGCTCGTGGTCATGGCCGTCACCTCAACGCGTGGTAGACCGAGTCGAGGATCAGCGCGAGGACGTACGGCAGCTTCCAGGTGACGGCGGCGTCGGTCGACTTCAGCGGGGACGTCGGGCTCTTGCCCAGGAACGCGACCACCGCGTCCCGCGCCGCGGGCGCCATCTTCTGGTACACCAGCCGCTGCGCCATCGCGTCGACGAAGCCGGCGTACGTCGCCGGGAGCGGGCTCGGCAGGAAGGTCGACAGCGCGGGGGCCTGCAGCATCGGGGTGTTCTGCGGGTTCTTCGGGTCGACGTTGCCCACCGGCCACCACTGGCCGGCCAGGGCCATGTGCAGGTTCCAGCGCTCCAGCGTCTGGTTCGTGGACTGCCAGTCCACCGCGACGTCCGAGTACCCGTTAGGCATCGGCCACGCCAGCGGCATGTGGCCGAGGCTGTCCGACTCCCACCAGAGCGCCTGCAGGCCGTCGGTGCCACTACCGGGGTCGGGCGTGATGCCCAGCGTGCGGCACGAGGACACCAGGTCCTCCACGGGCCGCTTCACCTTCGTGCCCTGGTGCGCCCGGAACTCCAGGCTGGCGAACAGGTCCTTCAGCACCGGCACGATCGCGGTGTCCGCGTTCAGGTACGTGGTGGCCAGCCGCGCGGCGAGCCTGGGCATCGGGTCGTCGGAGATGAACCGGGTCACCAGCTTGTCCGCGATCCGCCGCGCCGTGGCGGGATGGTGGGCGAGGTACGACACGTACGCCTTGCCGACGGTGAAGCCGCCCGCCTGGTTCGGGTTCGGCGAGCTGAACCCCATCACCTGGACCGGGCCCACGTAGTGGTTCTCCGGCTGGTACTCGAACAGGCCGTTCTTGGGGTCCTGCGGCTGGCCGTCCGGCCGCCACACGTCGTGGACGCCGAACCCGCTCATGATCAGCGCGGAGTTGCGCATGTCGACCTCGGTGTAGCCCGCGTCGACCCCGACGGTGTGCAGCTCCAGCAGCTCGCGCCCGTAGTTCTCGTTGAAGTCCGGCGGCACCGAGTCGGCGTTGTTCAGGTAGCGCATCATCGCGGGGTGCGTGGCGCTCGCCCACAGCAGGTCGGAGAACTTGCCGAGCGCGTACGCCCGGATCACAGTGCGGTCGTAGTCGTGCCGGCTGTCCCAGACGTCGCTGCTCGGGTTCGTGATGTTCAGGTGGTTGGACCAGAACTCGACCATGACCTCGAAGAGCTGCCGCCGGCTCCAGACCATCCGCAGGAGCGTCGCCTGGCCGAGGTCGCTCATCAGGTCCCAGGCACCGCCGTCGAGGTTCGCCCGGGCCTGCGGGATCGTCCAGCTCAGCCGCGGGTAGCGGGCCAGGTAGCCGGCGCACACCGAGTCGCTGACCGCCGACGGGTTCAGCTGGGCCCGCACCCATCCCTGCGGCCCGTAGGACTCGATCTCGGCGACGGCGGCCGGCGACGGCCCGTAGGTCAGCCGGCGGAGCAGGTGCATGTTCGTGCTGGTGGTGAGGACGGGACCGCTCGCCGCCGCCGGGGGGGAGGCGGCGGACGAGACGGCCCCGGAGGCCGCGACGGCGGCGCCTACGAAGGCGACGCGGAAGACGTCACGGCGTGCGACCTGGGAGGGAGGGGTCACTGGTGGAATGTCGTCCTCCGGTCGGTCCGGTCCTGAGCGCCCACCCGGGTGACGCGACGCGGTCTGGGACGATGGCGCCATGACCGAGAGCGAGCCGGCGCAGATCACGCCCTACGAGGCGATGGGCGGGCGCGCGACGTTCGAGCGGCTCGTCGCCCGGTTCTACGCCGGGGTCGCCGGCGACCCGGTGCTGCGGCCGCTCTACCCGGACGAGGACCTCGGACCGGCGGCGGTGCGGCTGACTCTGTTCCTGGAGCAGTACTGGGGCGGGCCGCGCACCTACTCCGAGCAGCGCGGTCATCCGCGGCTACGGATGCGGCACGCACCCTTCGCCGTCACGCCGCTCGCGCGCGACCGCTGGCTCGCGCACATGCGCGATGCGGTCAACGAGCTCTCGCTGCCCGACGCGTGGGAGGCGGTGCTCTGGGACTACCTGGTCAACGCCGCCTACAGCATGGTGAACATGTTCGACGAGGAGGGCGGCGGGGCCGGCGCCCAGCCACCCGCGCCCGCCGAGCCGCCCGTCCCGCCGAGCAGGGACCACACGCCCAGGTCGACGCCGAGCCCGGTACCCCCGCCGTCGCGGCGCAGCGCGACCGAGCCGCCCGGGCAGGCGAGCCGAAGCCATGGCCCGGACTCGTAGGCGCGCACCTCGCCGTCGCGGGAGAGCAGGCCGGTGAGGTCGGCCGCGTGCGCGGCGCGCAGCGGGACGCCGGCGACCACCGGCCGGGCCCAGATCTCGTCGGCGATGGCGTCGAGCGCGGCCCGTGGACGGTCGTCCTCCGGGAGCAGGTCGACCCGCCGACGGAACGCGTCGACCCCGACACGCACCGCGTCGTGCACCGAGGCTGCGGGGACCACGGCGAGCTCGGTCCACCCGCTGCGCGGCGGGAGCAGCCCCGCCCACGCGGGGCCGGGTACGGGCGGGGGGAGCTCGAGCCGGTCGCCGTCCTGCGCCTCGGAGCCGAGCCGCTCGAGGAGGCGCTGGGCGGACACCGTCACGTCCAGCGGTGCGGGCAGCGGCTCGCCGAGCGCCACCGGTCGCAGAGTCACCACCGCCAGCGGTGGCCCGCCCCAGGCGCCCAGGACCGTTGCGCTGCCCTGCAGCCGGACGGCGCCGCGGTCGTCCAGCCAGACCAGCCGTGTGAGGTACGCCCGGAGCCCGGCCCGCTCGTCGGGCGCTGCGAGCAGGAGGCCGGTCGGGCCGGCCGCGGTCACGAGGGCGGTTCGAGGTAGACGCTCAGCCACTCCTTCTCCTCCGGCGTCAGCCGGCGCGGCCGCTCGTTGGCGAAGTCGTACGGGACCATGACGGAGGCCGCCCGTGCGTACACCGGGCCGTCGGCGTCGTGCACCTCGTACGCCAGCGCGAACGACGCTGCGCCGACCCGGGTCACCCACACGTCGATCGGCACCGGCGCGACCCGGTGCAGGAGCGGCTTGAGGTACTTGATCTCGCTGGACGCCACGAGGATGCCGGCCGTCACCTGGTCGACGCCGGACAGCGGGACCGCCTGGAACATCTCGACGCGCGCCTCCTCGACGTAGGTGAGGAACTGCACGTTGTTGACGTGCCCGTACGCGTCCATGTCGGACCAGCGCATGGCCACCTGGGCGGTGAAGCGCGCCACCTGAGCCGAACCTAGCCGCGCGTGAGCTTGCGGTAGGTGGCGCGGTGCGGGCGGGCCGCCTCCGGGCCGAGCCGCTCGACCTTGTTCGCCTCGTAGGACTCGAAGTTGCCCTCGAACCAGAACCAGGACGAGTCGCCCTCGTACGACAGGATGTGCGTCGCCACCCGGTCCAGGAACCAGCGGTCGTGGGAGACCACGACCGCGCAACCGGGGAAGTCCAGCAAGGCGTTCTCCAGGCTGCCCAGGGTCTCGACGTCGAGGTCGTTGGTCGGCTCGTCCAGCAGCAGCAGGTTGCCGCCCTGCTTGAGGGTGAGCGCCAGGTTGAGGCGGTTGCGCTCGCCGCCGGACAGCACCCCGGCCGGCTTCTGCTGGTCCGGGCCCTTGAAGCCGAACGCGCTGACGTACGCGCGCGAGGGCATCTCGACCTGCCCGACCTTGATCCAGTCGAGCCCGTCCGAGACGACCTCCCACAGTGACTTCTTGGGGTCGATGCCGGCCCGGCTCTGGTCGACGTACGAGATCTGCACGGTCTCGCCGACGCGCAGCGCGCCGTCGTCGGGCTTCTCCTCACCGATGATCATCTTGAACAGCGTGGTCTTGCCGACGCCGTTCGGCCCGATCACGCCGACGATCCCGTTGCGCGGCAGCGAGAACGAGAGGTCGTCGATGAGCAGGCGCTCGCCGAAACCCTTCGCGAGGTGCTCGGACTCGACCACGACGCTGCCCAGCCGGGGGCCCGGCGGGATCTGGATCTCCTCGAAGTCCAGCTTTCGGGTCTTCTCGGCCTCGGCGGCCATCTCCTCGTAGCGCGCCAGGCGCGCCTTGCTCTTGGCCTGGCGGCCCTTGGCGTTGGACCGGACCCAGTCCAGCTCGTCGGCCAGCCGCTTGGCCCGCTTGACGTCCTTGGCACCCTCGACCTTCAGCCGCGCCTGCTTGGTCTGCAGGTACGTCGAGTAGTTCCCCTCGTACGGGTACGCCCGGCCGCGGTCGAGCTCGAGGATCCACTGCGCCACGTTGTCGAGGAAGTACCGGTCGTGGGTGACCGCGACCACGGTCCCGGCGTACTTCTCCAGGTGCTGCTCGAGCCACTGCACCGACTCGGCGTCGAGGTGGTTGGTCGGCTCGTCGAGCAGCAGCAGGTCCGGGGCCTGCAGGAGGAGCTTGCACAGCGCCACCCGGCGCTTCTCGCCGCCGGACAGGACCGCGACGTCGGCGTCGCCCGGCGGGCAGCGCAGCGCGTCCATCGCCTGCTCGAGCTGGGAGTCCAGGTCCCAGGCCTGCCGGTGGTCGAGCTGCTCCTGCAGGTTGCCCATCTCCGCGAGGAGGCTGTCGTAGTCGGCCTCGGGGTCGGCCAGCGCGGCTGAGATCTCGTTGAAGCGGTCAAGCAGGGCCTTGGTCTCGGCCACTCCGTCCTGGACGTTCTCCAGCACCGAGCGGGTCTCGTCGAGCTTGGGCTCCTGCTCGAGGAAGCCCACGGAGTACCCCGGGGACAGGAAGGCCTCGCCGTTGGACGGGGTGTCGAGCCCGGCCATGATCCGCAGCACGCTGGACTTGCCGGCGCCGTTCGGGCCGAGGACACCGATCTTGGCCCCCGGCAGGAACGCCAGCGTGACGTCGTCGAGGACGACCTTGTCGCCGTGCGCCTTGCGCGCACGGCGCATCGTGTAGATGAACTCTGGCACCCTCGCTCACCTGCACCGATGCATGATCATCTTGGTGCCGTTCACTCTGCGTGACCAACGAAGGTACATACAGCCTCTCAGCCCTCGGGAGTGCGCGCAACGCCTGGAGGGGTCAGTCTGACGCCTCGCGGGTCCACCCCACACATCGTGTCGGCCTCGAACCCCGCCTAGCCCGAGTGGCCGTGACCCGGGAGAGCAACCTAGCCCTTCTGCCGAGCCCGAAGATCGGGGTCGGGCGACCGACGCGCCCCAGTCTCAGGCTGGTTTGGCCACCAAGTCCCGCCCTGACCGCGGAGCCGTGGGCTAGGCGCTCGTCACTCGTCGGTCGGCTTCTCGGTCTGCGAGTGCAGCGTCTGGTCGTCCAAGTCACCGATCTTCGGTCCCCATCTGACCGCCCCGGTGTCGCGGTCGAAAGTCGTCTCCACGTAGATCCGGTCGTGGTGTTCGAACAGCCAGACCTGGCGTTCGGACGGCCCTCGCGAGGTGGTCCGCTCGGTCGCCTCAACCCGGGTCTTGCGTCGGCGGCCCTTCTCGGGAACCTCGAACGCCTTGTGGGTCGTCTGCTGTGCGTCGAGATCGACACGGGCGTCCTGGCGCAGCCGGTCGCGGACCACGCAGTCGGCGCACAGGATCAGGCCGTCCTCGACAGCCTCATCGCATCGCGCACACTGCAGCACGAACCAACGGTAGGGGGGCGGGGCGCGCTGGCAGGGTCACACCGGGCTCAAACCCGAGAGGCTGGACGCTGGTGCTCATCGAGCGCAACTCCGGGCACGAGGCGCACATAGCACGTCGGTGCGGGTCCGTACGGGTCGATCCTTCCTATCTCGTCCAGCCGCGGCAGCCGCTACTCCTCGACCAGGAGCACCAGCGTCTCGGGGAGTACGCCGTCGTAGGCCATGGCGTCGGCCATCGCCGGGTTCTGCATCGCGGCCATCACAGCGTCCAGATCGGCTACGTCCATGAGCACCGCGACCTGGCTGCGGTTCTCGGGGTTGACGAAGGTCCGGATGTTCGTCACACCGAGCGGCCCGAAGACTTCTTCGCGCTTGGGCGAGGCAAGCCAGTGGTCGGTGTCTTTCACATCGTGGTGCCCGATGACGGTCGGCATGACGGCTCCTCTGGGCTGTGTGTGTGCGCGGAGCGTACTGCCGCGCCAGCGGGACCAACAGCCCGCCACCGGGCACTTCGGTGCGCCCCGATCAGCTCCTCCACGGGAGCATCGCACGCAGTTGCTCATGAGAGGGAGTCATGCCGCGGGCCTCTCGCATCCAGACCGAACGGAGCCGAGGCAGGTCAAGCAAGGGGCTGTAGTCCAGGTCATCGACGATGATCGTGTGTAGTTCCAGCTCTTCGAGGCTTGTGAGCTGTCGGAGGAAGCCGATTGAGTCCACGTGAGCGATACGTGGGGCCATCCAGTCGCCGCCCAACTCAAGACCCGTAAGGTGCGTCAGCCTTCCCAATGGCGTCATGTCGTGGGCCCGCCTCAGGCTCTCAATTGCGAGGCGCTCTAAGGTCGGGAGCCCTGTCAGAGGGTGAAGGCTGGTCACGCATGACGCCCCGCGGAGGGACAGCTCACGTAGCTCGGACAGGTCGGCGAGGACAGACAAGTCCTCGTAGTCGCCCCACTTGATTGCGAGCCGCCGAAGTTGTGTCTGGCTATGCAGGGAGGCAAACAGCCTCTTGGGCGTCCGCGACGTGAACTCCAAGTCTCGGATCGGGCTTGGCCCCGCCGCGAAGAACTTGATCCAGTCATTCACGACGTTCCGGGCTTGGGTAGCGGAGTACCTCGGGCCGAGCTGCGTGCACGAGACCCGGACGGTCTCCTGACCCGTGTACTCCGCTACCTCCGTAAGCAACGGGGCGTCCGAATGATCACCGCCTGCCATGCGCCGGAAGATACTTCGATGCGCCCACCGCGCGCGCCGTCAAGTAGCCGGTTCTGGAGCGCCATGCGGAGGGCAGGAAGCCTTACGAACATGGTCGCTGAGAGCCTTCCGTGGATTCGCTCAAGCCCTTGCCCGACGGAGATCACGTCGATTCCCCGCTGTTCACTCTGCGTAGTAGTGACCGCTGACAACCCCATGTTTGGCTTCAAATGGGCCTTACGCACGGTAGCCATCGCTAGGGATTCCGACCGCGAATGTCCTCAGGCCGCCGCTCAGGCCGCCGCTCCCGCCGCGCTCCCCTCCCGCGGCGCGCCAGCCGGCCCGGCCGCCTCGGCCGCCATCGCCTCGCGGGCCACCTGCTCGGCGAGCTCGTCGGCCTCCGAGCGGGCGGGGCGCTCGATCTCCCGCGGCCGCATCCGGGTGAACTTCGCGATGCCGCGGGCGAGGTCGTGCCCGGCCGTGGACGCCTCCAGCTCGACGGCGGTACCGGACCGGCCGTCGTCGCTGGTCCACTGCCGCATCCGCAGCCGCCCGTGCACGACGACCGGGTCCCCCTTGGCCAGCGAGGCCGCGACGTGCTCGGCGAGCGCCCGCCAGCACACGACGGTCACGTACAGGGTGTCGAGGTCGGACCAGCCGCCCCGCCCGCGCTCGAACCGCCGGGTCGTCGACGCGATCCGGAAGCTGCTGATCGGCACACCCGCCTGGCTGGTGGTCGTACGCACGTCGGTGGCGACATTGCCCACCAGAGTCACGACGGTCTCGTTCACCACATGCTCCTCCCCGGCCCCGCGGCGGGACCGACCCGCAGACCATGCCCGTCTCGCCGGCTCCGGCGACACCGGCGGGGTCCGGTCTGTGGACAACGCGCTCGACTGCCGCGTGCCTGTGCACGACGGAGGCCGTGGCGTGCCCGACCCGGTCACCGGATGTCCAGTTCCGGACAGGTGCGTAGTCGGACATGTGGACGGGCGGCTCCCGCCGACCCGCGTCCGCTAGACCCGTTCCGTGCTCAGACCCGACCACCTGCCCGCCCAACGGCGTCCGGCGCCCACCTACCGCCTGCTCGGACCCCCGGCCGTCCGCGTCGACGGGACGCTGCGGCTGTGCCCCGGTCACCGTCAGACGTTGCTGCTGGCGGTGCTGGCGCTGTCGCCGGGCCGCCCGGTGGACAGCGGCCGGCTGTGTCACGCGCTGTGGCCGGCTACCCCGCCGCGCGACCCCGCGAACTCCCTGCAGTCGCAGGTCTCACGGCTCCGGCGCCTGGTCGGCGCCCGGGCGATCGCGTTCACCGGCGGGGGCTACGTCCTGGAGGCCGGGCGCGACGAGGTCGACGCCACGGCGTTCGAGGACCTCGTGCTCGACGCCCGCCGGATGCTGGCGGCCGGCGCCTACGCCACGGCCATGTCGGCAGTAGCCACGGCCGAACGGCTGTGGAGCGGGGAGCCGATGGCCGAGTTCCAGGACGACGCGACCGTGCGGAGGGCCGCAGTGCGGCTGGCCGAGCTGCGCATGGACGCGTCCGTGGTCCTGGCCGAGGCCGAGATCGCGCTGGGTCTGCACGAGGCGGCCGTCCACGGCCTGCGTTCCATGGTCGCGCAGCACCCCCTGCGCGAAGACCTCTGGGCGCTGCTGGTGACCGCGCTCTACCGGTCCGGCCGGACCGCCGATGCCCTGGTGGCCCTGCGCAGGGTCCGCGGCGTCCTGGTCCGCGAGCTGGGGCTGGAGCCGGGTCCACGGCTGCGCGACCTGGAACGCGACGTCCTCGGCCGCGCTCCGCACCTGGCAGCCCCGCCGCACCCCTGCGCCGCCCACGCGCCGCTGCTCGCCGGACCGGCCCGCGGCGGTCACCCGGACGAGCACGAGGCGAACCGCCGGATCGGCCTGCCACCCCCGGTCGGGCCGCTCGGGCCTGCGGCCGGATGGGCGAACTACCCGGCCCCGCGGCTGTTCCTCGACCGGCTCCAGCTCGACCACCCGCTACGGCTGCGGCCCACACCCGACGCCCGGCAGGCCGGCGACATCGTGACCCTGTGCCACCTGCTCGGCGGCGAACCGCTGGCGATCGAGCTGGCCGCCGCCTCATTGGGACCTGCGGGCCTGGAGGGCCTGGAGGCGCTGGTGACCCGCCACCGGCGCGCGGCGGGCACGCTCAGACCAGGTTGACCTCGGGCCGGGCGCGGGCCGCATCAACGTCGGCGGCGGCGAACCGCTCGAGCGCCAGCGGGGACACGTCCACGAAGGGCTGCACACCGAGGACCAGGTCGCGGACCACCTCCCCGACCGCCGGCGCCTGCAGGAAGCCGTGCCCGGAGAACCCGGTCGCGTACACGAAGCCGGGCGTGCTCGTCGACGCACCGATGAGGGCGTTGTGGTCCGGTGTCACCTCGTACAGGCCGGCCCAGCCGCCCGTCACGCCGACGTCCAGCAGCTCCGGAGCGCGCCGCTGCATCGCCTCGGTCAGCCGCGGCAGCCACGCGTCGTCCCGGTCCAGCCGGAACGACGGCGGCTCGTCCGGGTCGGACATCCCCATCAGCAGCCCGCGCCCCTCGCCGTGGAAGTAGAACGTGGTCGAGAAGTCGATGGTCATCGGCAGGTCCGCCGGCAGCCCGGGCACCGGCTCGGTGAACAGGATCTGGCGGCGGTACGGCGTCACGGGCAGGTCCACCCCGGCCATCGCCCCGAGCGACGCGGACCACGCCCCCGCGGCGCACACCACGGTGTCCGTACGCACCGTCCCGCGGGTGGTCTCCACCGCCGAGACCGCTCCGGCCGAGGTCTGGACCCCCACGACCTCCACCCCGGTCAGCAGCCGCGCGCCGAGGCGCCGGGCCCCGGCTGCGTAGCCGAGCACCACCGCCTCCGGGGTGCAGTGGCCGTCGCGGGGCGACCACGCGGCGCCGAGCAGGTCGTCGGTGCGCACCAGCGGGCACAGTCCGGCCACCTCGTGCGGCGTGACCATCCGGGAGTCCACGCCGAGGTCGTTCTGCATGGAGGTGGCCTGCTCGAAGGCCGTCACGTCCTCGGGCCGGTCGAGCAGGAACAGGTAGCCCACGTGGCGCAGGTCGATGTCCTGCCCGGGCCGGTCGCGGAAACGCTCGAACACGTTCAGGCTGCGCGCGCCCAGCTGCACGTTCAGCGGGTCGGAGAACTGCGCCCGGACGCCGCCGGCCGCCTTGCAGGTCGATCCGGAACCGAGCGCGTCCCGCTCCAGCAGCAGCACGTCGGCGACGCCGGCCTCGGCCAGGTGGAACGCGACGCTGACGCCGATCACCCCGCCGCCGACCACCACGAAGGAGGCGCGCCCGGGCAGGTCGGCGACGGTTCCGGCCGCGTGCGAGCCGGGAAGAGGATCGGTGCCGCCGTCCGCCATGTCGCGAGGATAAGTGCAAGAAGAGTGGGCGGAGCCGGAATAGGAGCCGGCGGCGGAGAAGTTGTCGGGCCCGTACGCAACGCTCGACGAGAACTCACACAAGACCGCTCGGAACGACGCCGGACGACCTGGAGAACACTCGTGACCAGCACATATGACGCGTTGAGCCCGACCCAGACCCGACCCGACCCCAAGCGCTGGCTGGCGCTGATGGTCATCGCGATCGCGCAGCTCATGGTGGTGCTCGACGCGACGATCGTGAACATCGCGCTGCCCACCGCACAGAAGGCCCTCGGGATCAGCGACTCCGACCGCCAGTGGGTGGTCACCGCCTACACGCTCGCCTTCGGCGGCTTCCTGCTGCTCGGCGGGCGCGTGGCGGACTACGCGGGCCGCAAGCGCATCTTCATCGTCGGCCTGATCGGCTTCGCGCTCGCGTCCGGTCTGGGCGGCGCCGCCCAGAGCTCGGGTGAGCTGCTGGCGGCCCGCGCCCTGCAGGGCCTCTTCGGCGCACTGCTCGCGCCGGCCGCGCTGTCCCTGATCTCGGTGACGTTCACCGCGGTCAAGGAACGGGCCAGGGCGTTCGCGGTCTACGGAGCGATCTCCGGCGGCGGCGCGGCCCTCGGCCTGGTGATCGGCGGCGTGCTCACCGAGTACGCGTCGTGGCGGTGGTGCCTGTTCGTCAACATCCCGATCGCGATCGTCGCCGTCGTGCTGGCGATCCCGTTCGTGCACGAGAGCCGGGCCGAGGGCGACACGCGGTACGACATCCCGGGCGCGGTGACCGCCACGCTCGGCCTGGTCTCCCTCGTGTACGGCTTCACCAAGGTCGGCGAGACCCAGCCGGGCACCGGTCCGTTCGGGCCGGTCAACGGGTGGCTGTCGTCCAAGGCGTTGCCGTTCTACCTCATCGCGCTGGTGCTGCTGATCGCGTTCGTGCTGATCGAGCGTCGGGCGACGCACCCCCTGCTCCCGCTGCGCGTCGTGCTCGACCGCAACCGCGGCGGGTCGTACCTCACGTCGCTGCTGATCGGCCTGGGGCTGTTCGGGATGTTCCTGTTCCTCACGTACTACCTGCAGATCATCCTGCACTACACCCCGCTCGGCGCCGGCATCGCGTTCCTGCCGTTCTCCGCCGGGATCATCTTCAGCGCCGGGTTGACCAGCCAGCTGCTGCCGAGGATCGGACCACGCATCCTCATGACCGTCGGCACCCTGATGGTGGCGGCGGGCATGTTCTGGCTGACGCAGATCGGCGTGGACACCGCATACGTCACGCACGTCCTGCCGTCCGAGATCGTCATGAGCATCGGCATGGGCTTCGTGTTCGTCCCGCTGGCGAGCACTGCACTCATCGGCGTCGGCAACCACGACGCCGGTGTCGCCAGCGCGCTGGTCAACACGACTCAGCAGATCGGCGGGTCGCTCGGCACCGCTCTGCTCAACACGGTCGCCACCGGTGCGACGGCCGCGTTCATCGCAGCCAACGGTGCCGCGCAGGTGCAGCAGGGCCTGGTGCACGGGTACACGACGGCGTTCGTCGTGAGCGGGGTGCTGATGCTGGTCGCGGCGTTGGTCGCGTGGGTCTTCATCAGCCCCGGCAAGCCCCAGGAGCACGTCGCGTACGAGCTCGAGGAAACCCCTGCCGCCGAACGGGAGACTGCCGCCGAACCGGCCTGACCGGCGGCGCGTCACGAGGCCGCCCCGGCGGTCTGCCCGCCCGTCCCGCCCTGCTACACGTCCTGCAGGGTGCGGACGGCGAGCAGGCCGCCGAAGCCGATCAGGCCCAGGCCGGCCAGGCCGTCCACGACGCGAAGTCCGCGGTCGCCCAGCCGGGGACCCAGCAGCTGCAGCCCGACAGCGAGCACGGTGAACCACGCCATGCTCCCGAGGCCGATCCCGACGAGCAGCTCGACGGTGCTTTCGGTCGTCGAGGTGAACTGCGCGGTCGACGCCGCAGCGAACACCGCGCCCCACGAGGCGATGGTCAACGGGTTCGAGGCGGTCGCCGCCAGCGACGTGCGCAGCGCCGCCGCGGGCGTCGCCACCTCGTCGTCGGTCTCGGCGCCCAGCCGCACCCGGAACGCCGACACCAGCGTCCGGGCCCCCATCACGACGAGCACCACCGCGCCGGTCAGCCCGAGCGCGACGTGCAGACCGGTGATCCGCAGCAGTCCCGCGGCGCCGAGCACACCCAGGCACGCGTAGCAGAAGTCGACGACCGCGGCGCCCAGACCCACGGCCAGTCCGGCAGCCAGCCCGCTGCGCAACGAAGTCCGCGCGCAGAGCAGCCAGATCGGACCCACCTGCGCGCCGACCACGAAGCCGAGCACGAACCCGGCGGACAGCGCGCTCACGACGCCCCGCCCCTTCCGACCCGACCCGGCCGGCGGGACAGCATCCCGCTCGCCGCACCCGCGACGACGACGGCGATGCCCCCCAGCAGCGGGACGATGGCGACCGCGCCGAACCCGTACTGCTGCGCGAGCGGAGCACCCAGCGCCGGGGCGAGCAGGTAGCCCACCATGCCGATCTGCGACCACACGACCATCGCCGTGACGATGCGTCCGGTGGGGACCACCTCGAGCAGGACGCCCGTCGACCCGGTCTCGGTCGCACCGGTCCCGAGCCCGATCACCGCGAGCGCCACCAGCCAGGCGAGCACGCTCCCGGTCATGGCCGCGGCGGCGATCCCGCCGATGACCGCGACCCCGCCCACGAGCAGCGCCCAGGTCGGGCGCACCCGCGCGGCAGCCGTGGCGGAGACCGCGATCATCAGGGCGGTCGCGGCGTAGGCGACGCCGATCTGCGTCTGGGTGAGCTCGGTGGCGAAGTGCAGCGGCAGGACGCCGTCGAGCATCCCGGGCGCCATCATCGCGAACAGCACCGCGAGTGCGGAGAACCAGAACCCGCGCAGCCGCAGCGCCGACCGGTCCTGCACGGTCGGCAGCCGCACCGCGGGCGGCGGCAGCATCAGCACGGCGGGGACCGCCAGCAGGAGCAGGCCGAGGTACGCCGCGAACGGCAGGTGCGACCCCGGCAGGCTGCCGAGCGCCGGCCCGAGCAGCGCGCCCACGGAGTACGCCGCGATCACGCGGCTCATGCAGCGGTACTCCTGCCCGGGCCAGTACTCCAGCGTCCGGAACGTGACCGCGATCCAGAGCGCGCCGGAGCCGACACCCATGACCATCCGGCCGGCGAACAGAGCGACCAGCTGGTCGGTGAGGACGAAGACCAGCGTCCCGGCGGCGAGCAGTCCGAGGGCGCCGAGGAAGATCGCGGCGGGGCGTGAGATCTGCAGCAGCCGGACGGCGAGCAGGTACCCGAGCAGCATCGTCAGCGGGAACGACGCAGTCAGCCACCCGAGGGTGCGCGGCGACGCCCCGGTGGTGACCGCCAGCGCCGGCAGGACCGGTCCGATGACGCTGTACCCGGCCGCGTCGATGGCACCCAGCGCCAGCAGGACCGGGTAGGCGATCTCGCGCGAGCGAAAGGAACGCCACAGCGACGTCGAGACGGGACCGGCGCCGGCGGCGGCCGACCGCCCGCCCGCGCCCGCGAGCAGCACGGGCATCCGCCGAGTATGGCCTGGACTGACGCGCGAGTCAGCGCCAGTTCCCGCGCGTACGCCGGCGGGCCGTCAGTGCACGGTGACGGCCAGGTCCGGTCCCGGGACCCGTACGTCCACGACCCAGCCGGCCGGCAGCTCGAACGGCCGCCCGGGCACCAGCGGCCGGACGGAGCGGGTGCGCCAGAGCAGCCGTCCGCCCTGGCGCACCTCGATCGCGGGACGCGTCCGGTGCTCGGACGACCACAGCACGAACCGCTCCCGGGCCGGCAGCGCGAGGTCGGCGCCGACCCGGCCCGGAGCCGCCCAGCGCAACGGCTCCCCGAGCACGAAGCCCACCGAGGGCGGAACGCCGCCGCGGCCGCGCAGTGCCTGCAGCGCCGAGGAAGCCGCCACCCGCCCGTCCAGCGCCGCCGCGTCCGCGGTCAGCACCGGGTGCGCCAGGTTGCCGGCGCACACCAGCCCCGGGCGCGTGGACCGCAGTGCCGTGTCCACGACCGGCGCCGTGCTCGCCGGGTCGACCCCGGCACCGGCCAGCCGGGCCAGCTCGTGCTCGGCCACCCAGTCGCCGGTGAACACGACTGTGTCGCACTCGACCTCCCGGTGCGCGCCGTCCGCCGCGGTCAGCTCCACCGCCGCGACCCGTCCGTGCCGGCCCACGATCCGCGTCACACGTGCACCGGTCAGCAGCGGGAAGCGGTAGCGGGCCGCCGCGACCCAGCGGAACGCCTCGTACGACTGGTGCCGGGACCACGGCGTCACCATCGCGGCGACGTCCACGCCCGCGTGGTGCAGCGTGACGACGGCGGAGAAGCTGACGTGCTCGGCGCCGACGACCACGGCCCGCCGGCCGACGGCCAGACCCTGCTCGTGCACCGTGCGCTGCAGCCGCCCGGTCGTGTAGACGCCGTCGGGCCGGTCCCCCGGCACCCAGCGGGCGGGCCGCGGGCGTTCGCGTGCACCGGTCGCGAGCACCACCGCGCCGGCGTGCAGCGTCTCCAGGCCGTCGGCGGACGTGGTCTCCAGCACGGAAGGTCCGGCCCACCCCGTGACGCTCACACCCGTGCGCACCTCGGCCCCGGCGGCGACGGCGCGCTCGACGAGACGCTGGGCGTACCGCGGGCCGGACAGCGATCGGTGCAGGTCGCGAACGCCGAACCCGGCGTGGTGGCAGTACCGCGGGATGCCGCCGGCCTGCGGCTCGCGCTCGAGGACCTCCACCCGTCCGACGCCCATCCTGGCCAGCTCCGTCGCGGTCGCCAGCCCGGCGGGTCCAGCACCGACCACCACGACGTCGACCGCCCGGTCGCGCCTCACGCGTGCCGCCCGCCGGCCGTGGACGACTCCAGCGCCGCGCGCACCGACGCGCCGCAGTGGAACCCCTGGCAACGGCCGTTGAGCACGCGCGTGCGTCGCCGCAGCCCGTCGAGGGACCGGGCCGGCACGGTCGAGACAAGCGCGTCCCGCACCTCCCCCTGCGAGACCCGCTCGCAGTGGCACACGATCGTGCCGTACGCCGGGTCGGACGCCACCAGCCCGGCGTCCTGGTACGGGCGCAGGCCGGCCTCGCCGAGCGGCGCCATCCTCGGAGCCTCGACCGACCGGCGCCGACCGAGCGCCAGGCCGCCCGCGCCGAGCAGGCCGACCACGTGCTCCGCGATCGCCATCGCGGCGGTCAGCCCGGTGGAGCGGATGCCGCCGACGCACACGTAGCGCTGCTTCGCGTGCAGGCGGATGCGGTAGTCGGGGTGCTCGGTGGCGGCCCGCAGCCCCGCGTAGACGGCGGTGACCTCCTCGGCGAGCAGCGCCGGCATGATGCGCCGCCCGCGTTCGCGCAGCCCGGCGAGGCCGGCAGCGGTGGACGCGGTGTCGGTGCGGTCGTCGACGTCGTCGGCGGTCGGCCCGAGCAGGACGTTCCCGAAAACCGTCGGCGCCACCAGCACCCCCTTGCCCCGCCCGGTCGGCACGGGCAGCACGATGTGCGCGAGGAGCCCGCGGGACAGCTTGTCGAAGACGACGAGCTCGCCGCGGCGCGGTGTCACCGTGAAGTCGTGGTGGCCGAGCATCGCGTCGACCGTATCCGCGTACAGGCCGGCGGCGTTGACCAGCCAACGGCAGCGGACCGGTCCGCGGCCGGTGGTGAGCACGTGGCCGCCGTCGCTCGAGGCTTCGACGGCCCCGACCCGCCGTCCGAGCAGCAGGTCGGCGCCGCCCAGCACCGCCTCCGTCGCGAACGCGAGCGGCGTGCTCCAGGGGTCGACGATGCTCTCGTCGGGGACCGCGAGGGCGCCGAGCGCCCCCGGCCCGAGGTTCGGCTCCAGCCGGTACAGCTCATCGACGCCGACCGGTCGCGTCTGCAGGTAGCCGTTCGCCTCCGCCTTCTCCCGCAGCCCCGGCAGTGCGGCCAGCTGGTCCCGGTCCCACGCGACCAGCAGGGCGCCGGTCCGCTCGACCGCGATCCCGGTCGCCGCGGCATAGGCCGAGAGCAGGTCGTACCCGCGCCTTACGAGCTCCGCCTCCAGCGTGCCCGGCGTCGCGTCGAACCCGGTGTGCAGGATCGCGGTGTTCGCCTTCGACGTCCCCTCGCCGACATCGTGCGCGGCCTCGACCACGGCGACCCGCAGGCCGTGCGCCACCAGCTCGCGCGCGATGGCGACGCCGACGACGCCCGCCCCCACGACGGCGATGTCGTACGGGTCGTCGGTGGTCACGACGCGCCCCGGTCCAGCCCGAGGGCCACGGCCGCATGGAACGCCCCGAGCCGGTCCGCGGCCTCGCCGGGCGACACGACCGGCTCGTACACCGCCGCGGGCTGCCACGGGGGCACCGCACCCGCCAGCGTCCTGCCGGGGTCCAGCCCGAGCCGCGCTGCCGCCGCCACCCCCAGGGCGGTCGCGTCCGGGGAGGCGAACACCTCGACCGGCACCTGCAGCAGGTCCGCCTGGGTCTGCATCAGCAGCCGCGACCCGGTCAGCCCGCCGTCCACGCGCAGCGAGACCGGCGGGACGCCGGTGTCGGCGGCCACGGCCTCCGTCAGCGCCGTGACCTGGGCCGCGATGCCGTCGACCAGGGCGCGGACGAGGTGGCCGGGTGCGGTGTCCAGGCTCAGCCCGGCCAGGCTGCCGCGGGCGTCGCCGCGCCACCAGGGACCGCCGAGCCCGGACAGGGCGGGAACGAACGTCACCCCGCCGGAGTCGGCGACCGCTCCGCCGACGCGGTCCAGGTCCGCCGCCGAGGCCAGCACGCCGATGTCGACCAGCCAGCGCACGGCCGAGGCCACGGTGAACACCTGGCCGTCGAGGCAGTACGTGGGCACCCCGCCGACCCGCCACGCCACCGACGCGGTCAGCCCGGCCGTCGAGCGGCGAGCACGCGGCCCGAGGTTGGCCAGCAGGAACGCGCCCGTGCCATACGTGCACTTGGCCGTACCCTCGACCAGGCAGCCCTCACCGAGCAGCGCGGCCTGCTGGTCGACCAGCAGGCCGGTCAGCGGCAGGGCGGCGCCGAAGGCCTCCGTCGTGCCGAAGGCGCCCGCCGCGTCCACCACCTCCGGCAGCGGCTCGCCGCCCAGCCCGAACGTCTCGACCGCCTCCGCCGACCAGACGCAGCCGTCGAGGTCCAGCAGCATCGTCCGCGAAGCCGTCGAAGCGTCCGTGACGAAGGCGCCGGTGAGCGCGTGCACAAGCCAGACGTCCGACGTGGTCACCACGCCGTCACGGGTCACGTTCTCGCGCAGCCAGGCCATCTTCGGCGCGGCGAAGTACGGGTCCAGCGCGAGCCCGGTCAGCTCGGCCAGCCGGTCGGCCCGGTCGGCCAGCCGACGGCAGATGCCCTCCGACCGGCGGTCCTGCCAGACGATCGCGTCCGTCAACGGCCGGCCGGTGGCCTTGTCCCAGGCGAGCACCGTCTCGCCCTGGTTCGCGAGCGCGACGGCGTCGACCCGCCCGCCCGCCTGCTCGACGGCGCGCCGGCCCGCCTCGAGGACCGACGCGAGCAGCTCCGCCGGGTCCTGCTCGACCAGGCCGTCGGCGCCGTAGCGCGGCCGTACCGGGACCTGGGCCGACGCCAGCACCCCGCCGTCCGCCGAGACCACCAGCGCCTTGGTGCCCGAGGTGCCCTGGTCCACGGCGAGCACGTTGCCCGCGCTGCTCCGCGGCGCCAACCGGACCTCCTGCGTCGGGGACTCGCCGCTCGAAACTAGCGGACGTCCACCCCTGCCGGACCGTCTGGCAGCATCGCGGTATGGACCTGACTGTCGCCGACGTTCCCGAGCAGTCCCGCTACGAGGCGCGCTCCGGCGACCTGCTCGCCGGCGTCGCGATGTACAAGCTGGCCGACCGGCTGGTCGTGTTCACGCACACCGAGGTCGAGCCGGAGTACGAAGGCCAGGGCGTCGGCGGACGCCTGGTGCGGGCGGCGCTCGACGACGTCCGGTCCCGCGGCCTGCACGTCCTCGCGCTCTGCCCGTTCGTGTCGGCGTGGATCGAGCACCACCCCGACTACGCCGACCTGGTGTTCGGCGCCCCGCCCAGCCGCGTCACCGACTGACGGGCGCCCGGGCCGCGGTCCGCGGGCTACGACTCGACGGCCAGCCGGATGCCGAAACCGATCAGGATCACGCCGGTCGCGCGGTCGAGCCGCCGGCGGACCCGCCGGTCGTGCATCCAGCCGGTGACCCGGCCGGCCAGCACCAGCAGCACCGCGAAGTACGCCGCGGTCAGCGCGATGAAGATCGCGCCGAGCAGCACCGAGACCACGCCGATGGGCTCACCGTGCGGGACGAACCCGGGCAGGAAGGTCACGAAGAAGACGCCGACCTTCGGGTTGAGCAGGTCGGTCGCCAGCCCCGCGCCGTAGCCGGAGACGAACGACCGCCGGCCGGGAGCCGCCGGCGCGAAGTCTGTGCCGGCGTCCGGTCCGTCGAAGGCCACGCCGGGCACGCCGTCGTCCCGCCGCGGCCGAAGCGACTGCACGCCGAGCCAGACCAGGTACACGGCGCCGAGGATGCGCAGGGCCGTGTACCCGTTCTCGCTGGCCCGCAGCAGCGCGGAGAGGCCGAGTGCCGCAGCCGTCACCCAGACGGCCAGGCCCGTGAGTACCCCGGCGACTGTGAGCACCGCCCGCGCCCGGCCGTGCCGCAGCAAGCTGCGCAGCACCACGAGGGTGTCCGGGCCCGGCAGCAGCACGAGCAGCACGGCCGCGAGGGTGAACGTCACGACGGCGGTACGCATGCCGGGGATCCTCCCACGTCGTTCCCGACGGCAGCGTCAGCCTTCGGGTGGGACGAACGCCTGGGTGCGGGCCATGCCGGCGGCACGGCCCTTGGCCGAGACCACCAGCGCCATCTTGCGCGACGCCTCGTCGATCATCTCCTCGCCCAGCATCGCCGCGCCGCGCGCCCCGCCGGCCGCGGAGGTGTACCAGTCGTACGCGTCCAGGATCAGCTCCGCGTGCTCGTAGTCCTCCTGCCGCGGCGCGTACACCTCGTTGCACGCGTCGATCTGCCCGGGGTGCAGGCACCACTTCCCGTCGAAGCCCAGCGCCGCCGACCGGCCGGCCACCCGCCGGAACCCGTCGATGTCGCGGATCTGCAGGTACGGCCCGTCGATCGCCTGCTTGCCGTTGGCCCGCGCCGCCATCAGGATCGACATGAGGATGTGGTGGTACGCGTCGCCCACGTCGTAGCCCGGCGGCTGCTCGCCCACGACGAGCGACTTCATGTTGATGCTGGCCATGAAGTCGGCCGGCCCGAAGATGACGGTCTCCACCCGCAACGACGCCCTGGCGATCGCGTCGACCTCGATGAGCCCGCGTGCGTTCTCGATCTGCGCCTCGATGCCGATGCGGCCGACCTCGTACCCCATCGCCTTCTCGACCTGCGTCAGCAGCAGGTCCAGCGCGACGACCTGCTCGGCGCCGACCACCTTCGGCAGCATGATGCAGTCCAGGTTCGCTCCGGCGCCCTCGACCACCTCGACCACGTCGCGGTACGTCCACTGGGTCGTCCAGTCGTTCACCCGGACCACGCGGATCCGGTCGTCCCAGCCGCCCTCGTTCAGCGCCGCCACGATCGAGCCACGGGCGGCCGGCTTGGCCAGCGGCGCGCAGGCGTCCTCGAGGTCGAGGAACACCTGGTCGGCGGGGAGGCTGCGCGCCTTGTCCATCATCTTGGCGCTGCTGCCGGGCACCGCCAGGCAGGACCGGCGCGAGCGCAGGGCGCGGGGGCGGGGGTCCGTCATGGCCCGCAATCTAGCCGGGCGGCGCCTCGCGGGGTCCCTCCAGGGTCTCGGACCGACCGGAGGAGCTGACCACCAGCGCGACGCCGGCGAGCAGCAGGAGGGCCGCCGGGACGACGCCCCACGGCGGGTGCTGGCCGAGCCACAGCGCGGCGATGATGGCCGCCCCCGGCATCTCGAACAGGATCGCCAGCGAGACGACCGTGGGCGAGCTCGTCTGCAGGACGACGTTGATGAGCGAGTGGCCCAGCAGCTGCGCGCCGAGCGTCAGCGCGACGAGCTTGGCCCAGGTGTTCGCGTCGTAGCCGGCCAGCGACTGCCGGCCCACCAGGCAGGTGGCGAGCAGCAGCACCGAGCAGGCCCCGTAGCAGACGAACGTGTACGTGGTCGTGGAGACCGTCTGCCGCACGCGCGACCCGACCGTGACGTACGCCGCCGCGAAGATGGCGCCGGCCAGCGCCAGCAGGTCGCCGAACAGGGCCCGGGTCGACAGCGAGAGGTCGATCCCGGTCAGCGTGAGCACCCCGGCGAACGCGACGGCCATGCCGAACCACGCACGGACCGGGATGTGCTGGCCGCCGGCCCGGGCGATCAGCGCGGCCCAGACCGGCTGCGAGGCGACCAGCGCGGTCGAGGATGCCACCGACGTGTAGGTGAGCGACGGCACCCAGGTGCCGAAGTGCAGCGCGAGCAGGACGCCGGCGACCAGGGCGAGCCGCCACTCGCGGCGGTCCATCGCGACCAGCTCGCGGCGGCGGCGGCCGGTGAGCGCGAAAGGGGCGATCGCCAGGGTGCCGAAGGCGTTGCGCCAGAAGCCGATCGCGAGCGCCGGCGCTGCGGTCGCCGCGATCAGCGGAGCAGAGGTCGAGATCGCGGCGACCGCGACCGCCATGAGCCCGACGTCGCGCGCGCCGGGCCGTCCCACCGCGTCCGGCCCAGCAGGGACAGCCGGCCGCGTCACGCGCACATCCTGGCAGGATGCGGCTCGTGGACTTCCAGACCGCGCTCGTCGACGAGGCCGGCCGCAAGTCGTCGGTGCTCTGGGTCGCGGTCCCGGGCGCGACGCAACCGCTCGGGGCGTGGCACGTCTGGCTCGACGGCGCCGCCGTCGTGGTGCACGAGGGCGACGAGCAGAAGCTGCCGGGGCTGCGCGACACCGGACGGGCCGAGCTCGTCCTGCGCAGCAAGGACAAGGGGGGCCTGCTGGTCCAGGTGCCGGTGCGCGTGGTCCCGCTGGAGCCGGGGACGGACGCCTGGGAGTCCGCGGTGGCGGCCCTGCACGCGGCCCGGCAGAGCGCTCCGGACGGGGAGGCACAGCCGGCCCGCTGGGCGGCGACCTGCCTGGTCACGCGGCTGGAGCCGGACGGCCCGGCGACCGAGGCCCCGGGCGCCTACGGGTCCGCAGACCGCAGGGCGGCCCCGGTGCCGACGGACGCGACGACGTTGCACGGGCGGCCCATGGTCCTGGGCCGCCGCACCCGGCGGCGCCCCAAGCTGTAGAGCGCGGACCCGGGGACTCAGGTCGCGGGCACCGCGATGCGCCCCTCGGCGATCGGAGCCACGCGGCCGGCGACGTGCACCCGCGTCGCCCGCCCCCCGTCGACCTCGACCCGGCACGACAGCAACGACGGCCGCCCCATCTCGACCCCCTGCACGACGTTGTAGCCCGCCGTGCCCGCCGGCCCGAACAGGCCCGACGCCGCCAGCCAGACGCCGTACGCGAGGGCGGCCGATCCCGTCGCCGGGTCCTCGGTGATGCTGCCCAGGTCGCCGGCGAACATCCGCGCCCGCGCGGTGGCCGTCGCACTGTCCCAGGTGACCGCGTAGACACCGGTCGCCGCCGAGCCGGGGCGCGCCAGCTCGGCCAGCCGAGCGAAGTCGGGCGTGCACCTGGCCAGCGACTCCGGACGGACCTCGAGGACGGTGTACGCCAACCCGGTGCTGCAGACCCGCGCCGGCAGCCGGTCGGGGTCGGCCAGGTCCGTGACGGACAGTCCGACGGCGGCGAGCGCCGGGCCGGGGTCCACCGGGTCCGAGCAGGCCGGTTCGCCGCCGGTGAGCTCCACCGGCCCACCCTCGGGTGCGACGGTCATGGGCAGCTCGCCGGCACCGCAGGCCTGCACCACGCGCCCGGGCCGGACGTGCCCGAGCCGGGCCATCAGCCAGGCCGTGCCCACGCTGGGATGTCCCGCGAACGGCAGCTCGACCTCGGGAGTGAAGATGCGCAGGCGGTAGTCCACGCCGCGGCTGCGCTCCGCGCCGGTGGGCCGCAGCGGGAACGTCGTCTCCGAGAGCTGGAACTCGCGTGCCAGCATCTGCATCTGCGCCGTGCTCAGGCCGTCCGCGTCCAGCACGACGGCCAGCGGGTTGCCCGCGAACGGCGCCTCCGCGAAGACGTCGAGCACGTGGTACGCCAGCGTCGCTGCCATCGCGATCAGCCTCCCAGCTTGGTCGGGTCCACCACCTGGTCCGGCGGTGGCGAGGCGATCGTGACCGGCACGTTCCAGTCCGAGAACGTCGGCGGGTCCGTCGTCGGGTCCTTCGGCACGATCCGGACCGGGTACGGCGGACCGTCCAGCGCGACGTACAGCGTCGACCCGTCCGAGTCCGTCAGCGCCACGACCCGCTGCCCACCGACGGTCGAGACGCCGCCCTTGGTGACGGTGCCGCCCGGACTCAGGATCGTGTCGACGGCCCGTCCCACGTCGGTGAAAGCATCCAGCCCCGAGGTGTCGGCGCCCTTGGTCGAGCCGGCCACCACCCACTTGCCGGCCAGCACGTCGCCGCTGCCGGTCCCGGCCGAGCTGTCCCAGAACGCCTTGTCGCCCTTGATGTACGTGGTGCCCCCGACCGCGAGCAGCTGCGCCGTCAGGCCGCCCTGCGTCACCGAGCCGCTCGCCGTGTCCTTGCCGACCGTCAGGTCGAGCGTCGTGTCAGCCTGGGTACCGGTCAGGTGCACCCAGGACGCCGACTTCGCCGCGGCCTTGCTCCGGTCCAGGATCGCCTGGGCGGACAGCTTCTCCACGCCGTTCGCAGCCGTGCTCGCGGCGGAGGGACCCGACGCTCCGGCACCGGAGCCGCCGCCCGTGCAGGCCGCCAGCGCGGGACCGGCGGCGACCAGCAGGGCGACGAGGACCGCTCCGCAGCGCCCGCGGACCCGCTCAGCCACCGGCGATGGTGCTCGGGTCGACGACCGAGCCCGCGGGCGGAGCGGCGATGTCCGTGATCGGCACATTCCAGTCGCTGAGCGTGACCTGGTCGCCCGTGGAACCGGCGCTCTCGACCTTGAGCGGGTAGGGCTTGCCGGTGGTCGCGACGTACAGCTTGCTGCCGTCCGTGTCGACCAGGGTCACCTCCTCGGTGCCGTCGACGGTCGTGACCGCGCCCTTGGTCGGCGTGCCGGTGGACTGGAACATGCCGTCGAAGAACGTCGGGATGGACAGGAACTGCTCGTACGACGCAGCCTGCGCGGCCGTGAGCTTGACCCACTTGCCCGCCAGCTTGGCTGCGGCGGCGGCGCTGGCCGCCTCGGTCCAGAACGCGGCGTCGCCCTTGAGGTAGTGGTCGGTGCCCACCCGCAGGACCTCGACGTGCTCGCCGCTGTGCACGAGCTGGACGTCGGCGACGTCCGGGCTCAGCCGGGCGGCGATCTGGCTGCCGTCCGCCGTCCCCGCGACGCGCACCGCTGACGCCGCCTGCGCCGCCGCCTTGGACACGGCGACGATCTCGGTCGCGCTCTTGGTCTCTACGCCGTTCCCCTCGGCGCCCACGGCCACGGCGCTGGCGCCCGAGGAGCCGGAGCCGGACGTGCAGCCGGCGAGCGCGGCTGCACCGGTCGCGGCGGCAGCCGCGAACAGGACGAGGACACGGATGGGACGCACGGGACTCCCCCACTGGGCCGGACCCGGGACCACGCTGGCCTCGGCGCGGATCAACGGTACCCGGGCGTTCACCGCGTCGCGGACCGGCTCGTCGCGTGCACGCCGGTAGCCTCGCCCCGTGAGCGCTACGCCGGGACGCGTCTTCATCGCGCGCCTGGCCTCGGTCGCTGTCTTCGACCCCAACGGCGACCAGGTCGGGCGGATCCGCGACGTCGTCGTGTCGGTGCGGACCGGCCGGGATCTCCCCCGTGTCCTCGGCCTCGTGGTCGAGGTGCCCATGCGGCGGCGGATCTTCCTGCCCATCACCCGGGTGACCGCCCTGGACGCCCGCCAGGTCCTGACCACCGGCGTGATCAACATGCGCAGGTTCGAGCAGCGCGACAACGAGACGCTGGTGCTCGCCGAGATCCTCGACCGGAAGGTGACCCTCGTCACCACCGGCGAGCAGGTCACCGTCGTCGACGCCGGCATGGAGCAGAACCGCACCCGCGACTGGGAGATCACCGAGCTGTTCGTCCGCAAGGCCGGCAGCGGGTTCCGGCGCCGCGGCGAGACACTCATCGTCGACTGGACCGAGGTCACCGGCCTGGCCCAGCCCGAGTCGAACCAGGGCGTGGCGGCGCTGCTCGCCACGTACGAGAAGATGCGGCCCGCCGACCTGGCCGGGGCGCTGCACGACCTGTCCGCGAAGCGCCGGGCCGAGGTGGCCGCCGCGCTGGACGACGAGAAGCTGGCCGACGTCCTCGAGGAGCTGCCCGAGGACGACCAGATCGAGATCCTCGGCCAGCTCAAGCGCGAGCGGGCCGCCGACGTGCTCGAGGCGATGGCCCCGGACGACGCGGCCGACCTCCTCGGTGAGCTTCCGCCCGACCAGGCCGAGCACCTGCTCGCGCTGATGGAGCCCGACGAGGCCGAGGACGTCCGCCGGCTGCTGTCCTACGACGAGTACACCGCCGGCGGCATGATGACGACCGAGCCGGTGATCCTGCCGCCGCACGCCACCGTCGCGGAGGCGCTGGCCCGGGTGCGCAACGCCGAGCTCACGCCGGCGCTCGCCTCGCAGGTGTACGTCTGCCGGCCGCCGCTGGAGACCCCGACCGGACGTTTCGTGGGGATCGCCTACACCCAGCGCCTGTTGCGCGAGCCGCCGTCGGCGCTGGTGTCCGGCGTGTGCGACACCGACCTCGAACCCGTCGAGCCCACCGCGACGTTGCCCGAGGTGACCCGCTACCTGGCCACCTACAACCTGGTCGCGTTGCCGGTCGTGGACGAGCACGACCACCTGCTCGGCGCGGTCACGGTCGACGACGTGCTCGACCACCTGCTGCCCGACGACTGGCGGGACGCCGACGATGGCCGCTGAGTCGCGCCGGGAGGCCCGGCGGCGTTCGCGCCGGCCGGGGCTGGACCAGCCCTACGTGCCGCGCCGCGGCGTCTCGGTCCGCCCGGGCTGGGACCCGGAGACGTTCGGTCGCTTCTCCGAGCGGATCGCGCGCTTCATCGGCAGCTGGAAGTTCATCGCCTACATGACGGCGTTCATCATCGTGTGGTTCGGCTGGAACAGCCTCGCGCCCGAGAGCCTGCGCTTCGACCCGTAC
The DNA here is from genome assembly GCA_963849365.1 of uncultured Actinomycetota bacterium. Classification (GTDB taxonomy): domain Bacteria; phylum Actinomycetota; class Actinomycetes; order Prado026; family Prado026; genus CAVQCJ01. Next base: position 1,879,686 of record CAWKHA010000004.1, on the reverse strand, counting down.
GCGTTCTTGTTCATGACCCTGCTGCTGTCGCTGCAGGCGTCGTACGCCGCGCCGCTGATCCTGCTCGCCCAGAACCGCCAGGCCGACCGGGACCGCGTGCAGTACGAGCAGGACCGCACCCGGGACGAGCGGTCCGTCGCCGACACCGAGTACCTCGTGCGCGAGGTCGCCGACCTGCGGATCGCGCTGGGCGAGGTCGCCACCCGCGACTTCGTCCGCTCCGAGCTGCGGGACCTGCTCGAGGAGGTCGCCGCCAGGCTGGCCGAGCCGGGTCTGGTGCCGGGGGCGCCCGGCCCGGCCCCCGCGTCCCCCGGTGCCGCCCGCTCCGCCGGGTCCGCGGGGTCCGCCGGCGACACGTAGCATCGGGGTCATGGCCCCAGCACCCACGGAAGACCTGGTCATGGCCGCCCTGGCGACGGTCGACGACCCGGAGATCCGCCGTCCGATCACCGAGCTCGACATGGTCCGGTCGGTGCGGGTCGGGGCGGACGGGGCCGTCACCGTCGAGGTCCTGCTCACCGTGTCCGGCTGCCCGTTGCGCGACGAGATCACCCGCCGCGTCACGTCGGCGGTCTCGCAGGTGCCCGGTGTGTCTTCGGTCACCGTCGAGCTCGACGTGATGACCGACGATCAGCGCCGCACGATGACGTCGCGGCTGCGTGGCGGGCAGGCCGACAAAGAGGTGCCGTTCGCCCAGCCCGGGTCGCTGACCAAGGTCTTCGCCGTGGCCTCCGGCAAGGGCGGCGTCGGCAAGTCGTCCGTCACCGTGAACCTGGCCGTGGCGATGGCCGCCGGTGGCTTGTCCGTCGGTGTCGTGGACGCGGACATCTACGGGCACTCGATCCCGCGCATGCTCGGTGTCGACGGACGGCCGACGCAGGTCGAACAGATGATCATGCCGCCGTCCGCGCACGGCGTACGCGTGATCTCGATCGGGATGTTCACCCCGGGGAACACCGCGGTCGTCTGGCGCGGGCCGATGCTGCACCGCGCGTTGCAGCAGTTCCTCTCGGACGTGTACTGGGGGGACCTAGACGTCCTGCTGATCGACCTGCCCCCCGGCACCGGCGACGTCGCGATCTCGGTAGCCCAGCTGGTGCCGAACGGGGAGATCCTCGTCGTGACGACGCCGCAGCTGGCCGCCGCGGAGGTCGCCGAGCGCGCCGGAACGATCGCACTCCAGACCCACCAGCGCATCGCCGGCGTCGTGGAGAACATGTCGTGGCTGGAGCTGCCCGACGGCTCGCGCATCGAACCGTTCGGGTCCGGCGGTGGGGCCGTTGTCGCCGAGGCGCTCACCCGCGCGATCGGTGCGCCGGTCCCCTTGCTCGGCCAGATCCCGATGGAGACGGCCCTGCGTGAGGGCGGTGACGCGGGCCTCCCGCTGGTGCTGACGGCCCCGGACACCCCCGCGTCGAAGGCCCTCCGCACGATCGCCGACCAGCTCGCCGGCAAGCCTCGCGGTCTCGCGGGCATGTCCCTGTCCCTGACACCGACCGCTCGGACCAGCTAGTCCCGGATCCCGCCGGAGAACGGCGGCCCGCTCGACGCGTGCGACCAACGACCCTGGTCGACCCGGCGCAGCGGTGCCGATCATCGAGCCATGGGTGTGGTGCCGCGCCGTCGTTTCCTCGGTTGGACCGGGGCCGCGGTGGTCGGCGCCGTCTCGCTCCCAGTGGCCGTCTCCGCGTGCGCAGGAGAGCCACCGGCTGCCCGGGTGTCCCGGCGGCCACAAGGTCCCGTCGTCGCACTGCCGCCCGTGCGGGCAGCCGGGGCGCTGAGCCTCGAGCAGGCCATGGCCGGCCGTCACTCGGTGCGGGCCTTCCGGGCTGATCCGGTCTCGTCGCAGGAGGTCGCTCAGCTGCTCTGGGCTGCGCAGGGGATCACGCACGAAGGCTCGCGTCGTACGGCACCGTCGGCCGGGGCGCTCTACGCGCTCGAGCTCTACGCCGCAGGTCCCGCGGGGACGCTTCGGTACATCCCCGACGGTCATCGGGCGGAGCAGGCTTCCACGCGGGCCCAGCGTGCGGCCCTGGCCTCCGCCGGCGGCCGCCCGCAGTCCCTGGTGGAAGCAGCCATCCTGTTCGTCGTCACGGTCACGCCGTCGAGGCTGGCTGCGAAGTACGGCGACCGCGCCGGTCGCTACGCCGATCTCGAAGCCGGGCACGCCACGCAGAACCTCCTGCTGCAGGCCGTCTCCCTCGGGCTGGGCGCGGTTCCTGTCGGCTCCTTCGATGACGATGCGGTCGCCTCGGTCCTGAACCTGCCAGACGACGAGTTCGCCAGGTACCTGGTCGCCGTCGGGCGCCCAAGCTGAGTTGTCCGGGTGTGCAGGCCCTATGACGCCCGCTGACCCCTGCTCGCCGCCGATGTTGATCGTCGGGCGAAGGATCCGCGATGGCGCCCAGCGTGACGTCGGGGCAACGAGAACGGACAGGGGCTGGCAGCAGGTGTGGTCCGGCTACGCCTACACCCGGTGTGTCTGCCCGGCGGGCTCGCCACGCTCCGTCATGCTTCACATCCTGGCGCATCGACCCCGCCCAGGTAGGCACGTCGGTGCCAGCACGGTCGAGGGGGTCACTCTCCCGCGGATCGGCGTCGCAAGCGAACACGCGTCTGAAGTCTGTCTTCATGCTGACGACGAGCCAGTCGTTCTTCTCGGCCAAGGCAAGCGCGTTCTCGCTGCCGGTGTCATATGCGTACTCGCGCTCGTCATCGTCGTGGTGCAACAGGAGACCGAACTGGGCCGACTCCAGCATCTGGATGTCACCGTCGGCGTTGCCCCCGGCGAACGCCGGAGCGAACCCGGTGCGCTCGAAGATGTGCACCGGCTTGCCCGGGCCGTCATCAATCGAACTGCCGACGGTTGCGCCCCTGACCAGCCTGCCGTCGCGGTACTCGATGATGGGAGACGACCCGATGATGGCCTCCCGAGGCAGGTCGTAGATCTCCTCGCTCACGGCTCTGACGAAGTCCCGGCCACCTCCGGTAGTGATCAGAACCTTGAAGCCCTTGTCGCGGAGCAGATGCAACAGTTGGATCATCGGTAGATACGTCAAGTGGTGCAGGGGCACACCGAAGCGTTGGTCGCGTGCCGCTCCGAAGAAGCCGCGGACGGCGCCCTCGAACTCGTCGGGAGTGAGGCCCGCGAACGCCTCGCCAGCGCCCTTCAACAGGTCACCGATGTGTCCGTACAGATCACCGAACCAGGCGTAGTCGGACTCGACCGCAGCCTTGTACGGTTGGATGTCACACAGACTCGGGTCCTCCTCGACCATTCTGCGCCACCGGTGGAGCAGGAAGAGGGCCTGGGCGTACATAGGCTTCTCGCACCACAGCGTGCCGTCGTTGTCGAACGTCGCGATCCGGCGCCGAGGCTCAACGAACGAGCTCGAACTCTGATCGACCATGGCCGCGATCACCTCGAACAGGCGGCGCTTCGTGGCTCCCTCCGACCAGTACGACAGGGGATCCGGTGTTGCCTGGCTGGCCGTCATCGCCGCTCCCGCTAAGAGGTGATTGCTCGAACATGCCTACACCTAGGCCGCGGGCGACCCTCGGCGCTGGGTGGTACGGCGGATCATGTCTGTGCGGCCTGATCGCGAGCGACTTGCACAACTGTCACGACATACGAAGTGGGGATCCTCAGGCTAGCCCACCGCCGAGGCACGCGGCCAGCCAGTCTTCCGCCCTGCAGGACCGACCAAGATCCGCACCTTGCTGCCGGATATTGGGCTCTGACGTTGAACCTGCCGAGAGGTCGTCTTACGGAGGCGCAAAGTTGTGCACGGCGGTGTCCCCGCCGTGGGCCCAGTGTGTTGATGTGATGGGCTTGGGTCCACCCTGGATCGACATGACCCAGATCTCATCTGGCGCAGCGACAGCAACAGACCCGAAAGCCCTTTATCCACAACAACTTTACGCAGTCGGCGTCCCCGTTCGCCAAAGGCCGGCAACGCACCGCCGACAGCTGTAGCACTGCCTTCGAGTTACGGCAGCGTGAGGCGCCAGACCTTCGAGCCCTTGCCCTCCTCACCCGTGTACACCGTTCCCGCCGCGTACCCGGGTGTGATCGACTCGCCCGGCTGGGGCAGCCCGAACGTCACCGGCGTCGCGCCCAGCTTCGCGTACAGGTACCCCCGCTCGTAGCCGCGCAGCACGAGCCGGGTGCCGTCCAGGAACGCGCCGTCGCTCAACGTCGCCGGCGCACTCCCCACCTTGACCAGCACGTTGGTCGCCGTCGTCGACAACGTCGCCGGCGCCGCGTAGATCGCGCCACCGGCTTTGTCCTTGGTGACGATGTAGATCCGCAACGTCGACGGGTTCACGAGCAGTGCCTCGGCGTTGTGCGGACCGTCCGGGTAGCGGAACGTCCACGTCGTCACGTTCAGGCTGCCGTTCTTCAGCGACGTCGGCTCGACCACCCGGTGCACCGCGATCGTGGGACGCTTCTTGCCGTTGTCGCCGATGTCCCCGATGTACAACCAGTGGTAGCTGCCCGACGAGGCGCTCGCCATCCCCTCCCAGTCCTTGGCCGACACGTTGTTGACGCTGTAGGTCGCCAACGTGGAACCGTTCGTGCCGATCGCGAAGAGCACCGGACCACCACCGCTGTCGTTGGCGGTCCACAACAGGTTCTTGAACAGCGCGCTGCGCGCCAGGCTGCTCGACTCGACGATGCGCTGGTCGGACAGCACGCGGTCGGCCACCGCCGGCGCCGGTGCGGCCGTTGCGGTCCGGGACCCGGCGGGGTTCACGACCAGCGCTGCGGCCAGGCCGAGCGGGTCAGGTGGCGTCGGGGTCGTACGAGGTGGGCGGCACCGCCGGCTGGACCGCGTCGCCGGACGCGGAGGCGCGCCCGTTCCCCGTGGAGCGGCCGGGACCGGTGCCTGGCGGGTCGGAGTCGTCGAGCAGCGCGCTGGTGATCATGGCCCGGGGGTCGAGCTTGCGCAGCTGGTTGAGCTGGTTGAGGTCCTTCAGGTCCTTGAGCACGTCCAGGTCGCCCAGCTCGGGCCCGATCGCGTCGGTGAGCTGCTCGCGGGCGCCGCTGGCCATGGCCCGCAGCTGGCGCAGCGCGCGCACCGCCTGCGCGGTGACCTGGGGGAGGCGGTCCGGGCCGAAAACGAACAGCGCCGCGATCACGAGGACCGCCAGCTCGCCCATCCCGATGTCGAACACCGTGCTCCCGTCCGTACTCGCCCGTGCTCGTGCGTGCCTGCTGTGAAGGGTAGACGGCCCCCGCCCGTCCCGCTCTGCTCGGCTCAGCCCCGCGCCTCGCCGAGCGTGACCGTCACCGTGGTGGTCGCCGACCCGGCCCCGCCGCGCTGGTAGCCGATCTCGACGGTGTCCCGCGGCTCCTTGCTGCGGATCGCGACGATGAGCTGCTCGGGTGCGGTCACCGGCTTCCCGTCGACGCTCACCACCACGTCGCCCACCTGCAGGCCGGCGTTGTCGGCGCCGCCGCCGGAGGCGACCCGGGCGATGCGTACTCCGTCGCCGTCGTACGTCGGGTCGAGCCCGGCGCCGACCACCGGGTAGGTGGCATACCCGCGCTGGATCAGCTGCTCGGCGACCCGCCGTGCCTGGTTGACCGGGATGGAGAAGCCCAGGCCGATCGAGCCGCTCTGCTCGGTGCCGGTCGTGCCCAGGGTCGCGATCGCGGAGTTCACCCCGATGACGCGGCCCTGCCCGTCGACCAGCGGCCCGCCCGAGTTGCCCGGGTTGATCGCCGCGTCGGTCTGCAGCGCGCTGAGGTAGGACGGCTCGCTGCCGTCGTTCGCGCCGGTCGTCACGGGCCGGTGGGTCGCGCTGATGATCCCGGTGGTGACGGTGCCGGCCAGGCCCAGCGGCGAGCCGACCGCGATGCACTGGTCGCCGACGACGACGTCGTCGGAGTCGCCGAGCGTCGCGATGGGCAGCCCGGTGCGACCGACCTTGAGCACGGCGAGGTCGTACGCGGGCGAGCGGCCGACGATCCGCCCGGACGCGGTGGACCCGTCGTTGAAGTGCACGGTGATGGTGCCGCCGCCGGCCGCCCCGCTCACGACGTGGTTGTTGGTGACGATGTAACCGTCCGCGCGGACGATGAAACCGGAGCCGGTCCCGCCTGAGCCGCCGGTACCACGGACGTCGATCGAGACCACGACCGGCAGCACCCGCTGGGCGATCCCGGCCACGGAGTCGGGCGGCCGGGACAACGACCCGGACGGTACGGATCCCAGGCTCGCGCCCGGTTCGGTGAGAGCGGTGTCGCGGCCGGCCCACCAGGCGCCGACGAGACCGCCGACCAGACCGGCCATGAGCGCGAGGACGATCCCGGCGAACACCAGCCCACCGGTGCGCCGCGGGCGCTGCTCGGTGAGGGGCCGGCCGAGGGTGTCGTAACCGTCGGTTGGGTCGGGCTCCAGGGCCGGGCCGGGGTCCTCCCCCGCGTCGAGCCCCGTGACCGGGACCGCTCCCCCGGTCGCGCCCATGGCCACGGTGTCGTGGCCGAGCACTTCGTGCGGCGCCGGAACCGGCTCGGGCTCGGGCGTCACCGCCCACCAGGCCGGCGCCTCCGGCTGCTGCGGACGCGGCGGAGCCCACGGGTCCGGGGCGGGCTGGACGCCCGACGCCGGCTGGCCCCCGGGCCGGGGCTGGGGCGCTCGCGGGTCGTCCGGGCTGTCGGTCATGGTGGCGTTTCCTCGGCTGCGGAGCACCCCCTCCGGAGCGGGGGCACCGTCGGGATCAGTCGAACGGGTCGACCCAGGAGACCACGCGGGACACGCCTCGTTCCACCCGGGACCAGCCGGTCGCCGGTGCAGCCGTGTGCGGCAGGTCGGCGACGACGTCCGTGACGACGTCCCGGTCGGCGTCGGCGACGACCGTCAGCACGAAGCCGTCGGCACCCCAGAGCAGCTGACGCGGCTGCCCCGGCACGACCAGCACGACCTGCCCGGCCACCTGGGCCGGGTGAGCGCCGGCCACGGCGTCGGCCTCGAGGCGCCCTTTCTGGACGAAGACCGACACCGTCGACAGGCCGTCCGAGTAGCTCAGGTGCAGCACCTGCGGGCCCGCCCCGGGGACCCGACGGGCGTCGAAGAGGGTCAGGCCGCCCAGCATGTCCTTGCACGGCCACCCGCGCGCCGCCCAGGACGCGCCGGCGCGGCTGTCCAGCGAGGCCGACTGCACCGCGGGCAGCAGCGGTGGAAGGTAGGAGACCCGCTCGCCGGCCAGCGTCACCGTGCGGAAGGCGAGGGATGCGGCCGTACGCCCCGAGCGGTCCAGCACTTCGCGCCGCAGCAGCAGTCCGGTCGCGGCGTCGAGCCAGAAGCGGGCGGCGACCTGACCGTCCGGGCGCTGGGCGACGACGAGGTGCGCAGGACGCCCGGCCACCGACCCGGCCGCGCCGAGGACCACGCGGTAGCTGCGCTGGAGCAGGCCCACGAGCAGCTCGGGCCGGCGGACGTCCTCGCCGAGGAACCCGGCGCGTGCCGCGCTGCCGTCCCCGTCGGCAACGAGCACCGTGCCCTGACCCGCGACGTGGCTGACGTCGACGACGTGGTCGGCACCGGCCGCCGCGCCGTCGTCGTCCGCGAGCGCGTCGTCGGAGTCGGCGACGACCTCGACCCCGCCGTAGGTCAGCGCGCTCTCGGCCCGCACGGCGCCGCCGAGCAGGGCGAGCGCGACCGGGTCGCTGCCGGGCACGACACCGCTGGTCGCCGCCTGCGAGGAGCCCGACAGCAGCATGCAGCCGGCGCCGGCCAGTGCCAGCACGGCCAGCCGGTGCGGGCGGACTCTCACCGGTGCGCCCCGACCGTCAGCGCGCCCTGACCGGGACGTCCGGGCGCAGGCTGAGGCACGGTCACGGTCACCGGTGCGACCGGCAACGCGCTCGGCGCCTGGACCAGCTGGTACAGCACCGGCGCGGCCAGCGGCACCCCGACCGACACCGCCGCGTGCTCGCGCACGTACTGGTCGACGGGCGGGACCACCGGGCTGCCGTCGTCGCTGCCGCCGAGCAGGTACGCGCCGCCCACCGCGACGAAGGAGAACGCGACCACGGCCGCCGACACGCGCGTCCGCCGGCCTGCGTGCGCCGCCTGGGCCGGAAGGCCCTGCGCGCGCTGGGCGGCCAGCGCGTCGGCCAGGCGCTCGTGCAGCTCGGCGGGAGCGGGTGGGGCGCCGAGGCCACGGAGCACGCCTTTGAGCGTGAGCTGGGCGTCGTAGTCCGCCAGGCAGTCCCGGCAGCGGGTCAGGTGCTCGGCGACCCGGGAGCGGTCGGGCTCACCCAGCCGTCCGTCGACCAGGGCGGCGAGCCGGTCACCGGGGTGCCGCTCGCGTCCGGTCATCGGTGCCGGTCCTGGCCGTCGCCGCTCGCTGCGGCCGGCCCGGCCGCGTCGACCGTCGTCGTGGCCGTCGGGTCGGGTACGGCGGGCGCACGGTGCGCCAGGGCCGTGCGCAGCTGGCTGCGGCCACGGTGGATGCGGCTGCGGACCGTGCCGAGCTTCACGTCGAGCGCTTCGGCGATCTCCTCGTACGTGAGCCCTTCGATGTCGGCGAGGACGACGGCCGCGCGGAACTCCGGCAGCAGGGCGTCCAGGGCCCGCTGCACGTCGTCGTCGAAGTGCGTCGCGTCGTACGCCTCGGCGGGGGTCGCCTCCCGGCCGGCGATCCGGTCCGCGGCGTCGTCGGGGAGCCCGTCGAAGCGGATCCGCTGCCGCCGCCGGACGTGGTCGAGGAACAGGTTGGTCGTGATGCGGTGCAGCCAGCCCTCGAACGCCCCGGGCGTGTAGGAGGACAACGACCGGAACACCCGCACGAACACGTCCTGGGTGAGGTCCTCGGCGTCGTGGCGGTTGCCGGTCAGCCGGTACGCGAGGCGGTACACCCGGGCCGAGTGCGTGGTGACGACGTCCTCCCACGAGGGGGGAACCCAGGCGTCGTCGTCGTCGGCCGGCACGACGTCGGGCAGCTCGGGCACGAGCACACCTCCGGTCGTGGACGGCACGGGCGAGCTCCATTCTGACGCACCGGCTGACCGGGCGGTTCACCCGCCGGACAGGCTGAGCACCCGCTGAACGTCCGGTCCGTGCCCGACGGTTCCCGCTAGCCTGGGTCTGCCCGCCCCCACGAGGAGGCCCCCGATCGCCGCCAGCCTGCAGAACAGCTGGGCGTACGCCGAGGCGTACGTCCCCGAGGACGAGGTCCTCGTAGCCGCCCGGCAACGGGCTGCCGAGGTCGGCTGCGTGCCGATCGGATCCGGCGGCGGTGCCACGCTGCGCTTCGTGGCCGCGGCGCTGGACGCCAAGGCCGTCGTCGAGATCGGTACCGGGACCGGCGTGTCCGGCGTCTGGATGCTGCGCGGGATGTCCGCCGAGGGCGTGCTCACGACCGTGGAGGCCGAGCCCGAGCACCAACGGCTGGCCCGGCAGACGTTCACCGAGGCCGGGTTCGGGGCGGGCCGAACCCGCACGATCCTCGGCCGGGCCCTGGAGGTGCTGCCGCGGCTGACCGACGGCGGCTACGACCTGGTCTTCTGCGACGGCGACAAGCGCGAGTACCCGGACTACGTCACCGAGGCGCACCGGCTGCTGCGGCCGGGCGGCGTGCTGGCCATGGACAACGCGCTCTGGCACGACAAGGTCGCGGACCCGGCGCAGCGCGACCCGGACACGGTCGCCCTGCGCGAGGTGGGTCGTTCGCTGCTCGAGGACGAACGGTTCGTGCCGTTGCTGCTCGCGGTCGGGGACGGTCTGCTGCTCGCAGTGCGCCGCTGAGCCCGAACGTGGTCGACCCCGGTGCCCGGACCGCTGGAGCGGTGCGCGCACCGGGGTCGACCCGGTTCTGTGGGTCTCAGCCCGCAGCGGACCTGAGGGCCTCCGCGAGGTCTCCGGCCTCGGCGGCGGACAGCTCGACGACCAGGCGCCCGCCACCCTCGAGCGGGACGCGCATCACGATGCCGCGCCCCTCTTTGGTGACCTCGAGCGGACCGTCACCCGTCCGCGGCTTCATCGCCGCCATCGGCACTCCCCTTCCTCGTGCTGACCGGCCACCCGGCCGCGGAGGGCAGATGCCCCGACGGCGGGTAGCGGCAGATCGGACTGCGGTCATTATCCCGTACCGCGTGCCGTGCCGGAGACCACCACCGGCACACTGACCACGTGCACGCCAGGTCCGCGCTCTTCGACCTCTACGGCGACCACCTCGGGCCGCGGGGTGGTCAGGCCCCCGTGGCCGCGCTCGTGCGGCTGCTGGCCCCGCTGGGCGTCGCCGCCCCCGCGGTGCGGACGGCGGTCTCGCGGATGGTCCGCCAGGACTGGCTCGAGCCGGTCGCGCTGGCGGCCGGACCCGGTTACCGGCTGACCGAGCGCGGGTCCACGCGTCTGGAGCAGGCCGGCGCCCGGATCTACCGCGTCGGAGCGCCGAGCTGGGACGGCAGGTGGCACCTGCTGGTGCTCGAGCCGGTGCCCGGCCGGGCCACCCGCGAACGGTTGCGGGCCGGGCTCGCGTTCCTGGGCTACGCGCAGCTGGCCGATGCCACCTGGGTCGCGCCGCGGCCCTCCCCCGAAGTCGACCAGCTGCTGGCCGCCGAAGGAGTGCGTGCCGATGGGTTCACGTCGTCGCAGGACACCGTGACCGGCGCGGACGCGGGACGGCTGGTGCGCCGGGCCTGGGACCTGGACGCGCTGGCCTACGCCTACTCGCGCTGGCTGGCCCGGGCCCGCACGATCGTGGGCGACGAGCCGTCCGCGGACGACCGCTCGGCGTTCGCGACGCGCAGCGAGCTGGTGCACGAGTGGCGCAAGTTCCTGTTCACCGACCCCGGGCTGCCGCGCGAGCTGCTGCCCGAGGCCTGGCCCGGCGACCGCGCCGCCGAGTTCTTCACCGCAGCGGCGGAACGGCTGCGCCCGGCGGCCGACCGGTTCGTCGACGCCTGCCTGGCCGAGCCGCGCTAGCCCTTCAACGCGCCGCGCCCCCGCCGCGGGCGTGGCACCCGACCAGGTGGTCGTCGACCATCCCCGTCGCCTGCATCAGGGCGTACGCCGTCGTGGGCCCGACGAACACGAAGCCCGCGCGCTTGAGTCCGCGCGCCATCGCCACCGACTCCGGCGTCGAGGCCGGGAGGTCCCCCAACGTCTGCGGTGCGGGCGCCGGGACGCCCGGGGCGTACGACCAGACCAGAGCCGAGAGCCCGTCCGGCAGCTCGGCCGCGACGCGGGCGTTGGTCAGCGCGGCGGCGATCTTCGCGCGGTTGCGGACGATGCCGGCGTCGGCGAGCAGCCGCTGCTCGTCGGCCGGCCCGAACGCTGCGACGGCCCGGACCGAGAACCCGGCGAACGCCGCGCGGAAGGCCTCCCGCTTGCGCAGGATCGTCAGCCAGGACAACCCGGACTGGAAGGCCTCGAGGGTCAGCCGCTCGAACATCCGGTCGTCGCCGTGCACCGGGCGGCCCCACTCGCTGTCGTGGTAGGCCACGTACTCGGGTGCGGACAGCCCCCAAGGACACCGGGCCAGCCCGTCCGGCCCGACCACCGGGCCGCGCGGCGCCGCGTCGCTCACCCGGTCCCACCCTCGACGCGCCGGGCCAGCCGGCGCAGCGAGGTGCGCACGCCGGCGACCATCGCCGGGCGGACGAGCGACCAGCCGGCCCTGCCCAGCAGGCCCAGCGGCAGGTCCAGCTCCTCGGTCCAGACGAACCTGGACCTGCCGTGCGGGAGTGCGAGCACCTCGAAGACGCCGATCCCGCGGACCACCGGGCCGGTGTGCCGGACCACACAACGGTTCGGCGGCTCCCACTCGGTGACGACCATCGGGTCGGTCACCGCCAGCGGCCCGACGCCGGTCACCGCCTCGAGCCGGGCGCCCATGCCCTCGGACCGCCCGCCGACGACGCGGACGCGGGTACCGAGCATCCACTCGTCCTGGCGCTCCCAGTCGACGACGGCCGCCCAGACGGCCTCCACGGGAGCGTCCACCACGACGTCGACCGTCACGACCGAGCGACGCCGGCGCGGCTCAGGCACCAGCGGCGCCGCGAGGCCTGTCGTCCCCCGGTTCGACCGGCTCGGCGGCGTTCGTGTCGTCCCGTGCGAACCGGGGGTCGGTCTGCTGAAAGGGGACGATCATCGTCCGGGCGACCTGGAGGTCGTCGTCCGACGCCGGTCCGGCCGGCTGGTCGGCGGGTTCGACCAGCGGCACAGTCAGGACTTCCGCCGGCTCCTCGGCCGGCTCTTCGGCCGGCTCGGCCACGGACTCGGCGACCGGCTCCACGACCGGCTCGGCCACGGACTCGGCGATCGGCTCCGCGACCGGCTCGACCACGGGGCTGCCGGCGACCTCGCGCTCGAGGACGGCGATGCGCTCGTCCCGCGCCTCGAGGTCGAGGGCCAGCCGGTCGAGCACGTCGTCCACCTCGTCCATCCGGTAGCCGCGCAGCCCGACCGAGAACCGGACCTGGTCCACGTCCGAGCGCACCAGCGGGCGGTCCGGCGGCAGCGCGAGGTCGGGTCGGTCCGGCTCGGCCGGCGGCAACCCCTGACCGCGGCCGGCCGCGACCACCGCCACGCCGCCGAGGACGACGATGGCCAGCAGGACCCAGACGAGTGCCACGTCCCCGATCGTGCCACGCTGGGGACTCCCCGACCGGCAGGAGGTGCCGTGCCGATCCGGCTGGGTGCGCGCACGTTCACCGACGACGAGCTCGTGGTGATGGCGATCGTCAACCGGACGCCCGACTCGTTCTACGACCGCGGCGCCACGTTCGCGGAGGATGCGGCCCTCGACGCGGTCGCCCAGGCCGTCGAGGAGGGCGCCGGGATCGTCGACGTCGGAGGCGTCAAGGCCGGGCCCGGTACGGAGGTCGACGCGCAGGAGGAGATCCGGCGGACGGCGACGTTCGTGGCCCGGGTGCGGTCCCGGTACCCCGAGCTCGTGATCAGCGTCGACACCTGGCGCAGCGAGGTCGCCCGGGTCGTGTGCGGCGAGGGCGCCGACCTGGTGAACGACGCGTGGGGCGGTGTCGACCCGGCGCTGCTCGAGGTGGCCGCCGCTTTCGACGCCGGGTACGTCTGCACGCACGCCGGCGGGCACGCGCCGCGCACGCGTCCGCACCGCGTGCAGTACGAAGACGTCGTGGCCGACGTGCTGCGGACCACGACGTCGCTGGCGGCAGCGGCCGTCTCCGCCGGCGTACGCCCGGACGCCGTCCTCGTCGACCCCGGCCACGACTTCGGCAAGAACACCCGGCACTCGCTGGAGTCGACGCGACGGCTGGACGAGCTGGTCGCGACCGGCTGGCCGGTGCTCGTGTCCCTGTCCAACAAGGACTTCGTGGGCGAGACGCTCGACCGGCCCGTCGGCGGGCGGCTGGTCGGGACACTGGCCGCGACCGCGGTGAGCGCCTGGCTCGGCGCCAGGGTCTTCCGTGCGCACAACGTCGCCGAGACCCGCCAGACGCTGGACATGGTCGCGTCCATAGCCGGAGTGCGCCCGCCGGCCGTCGCCCGCCGCGGCCTGGCCTGAGCGGCGCCCGTCAGGGCTGCGCCTCCAGGTACTCCTCGGCCTCTTCCCGGCCCTCGGGGTGGACACGGATCGGTTCGCCGACGGTGGCCGCGATCCCCTCCGTCAGCGCGTCGAACGCCGCGGCGACCGTGCGCACCCAGACCACCTCGGCCGCCGCGGAAGGCCGGACGAACCCCGCGTCCACCAGCGCGTCCACCTGGGTCCGCAGCGGCGCGTACAGGTCGTCGGGGTCGAGCACGACCACCGGCTTGGCGTGCATGCCCAGTGAGCGCGCCACCCAGATCTCCAGCAGCTCCTCGAGCGTCCCGATCCCTCCTGGCAGGGTCAAGAACGCGTCGGCGCGCGCGTCCATCAGCCCCTTCCGCTCACGCATGCCCTCGGTGACCACGAGCTCGTCGGCGCTGTGGTCGGCGACCTCGGCCGCCTCCAGCGCGCGCGGGATCACGCCGAGCGTGTGCGCCCCACCGGCTCGCGCGGCTCGCGCGACGGCGCCCATCATCGAGACCGACCCGCCGCCGGACACCAGCCGCCAGCCCCGCTCGGCGAGCGCCGCACCGACCTGTGCCGCCAGCTCGACGTACGCCGGGTCGATGCGCTCGCTGGAGGAGCAGAAGACGCACACCGTCGGCGGGCGTGCGGCCGCGGCGACCTCGGGCGACAGCGTCACGTGCCGTTCCGGGGCGGTTCGCCCGCCGCTCGCAGCTCGGCATCGGCGAGCGCGACCAGCGACGCCCGCTCGGTCGACGTGCGCGCGTCCCGCTCGCGCTCGGCCAGCAGGATCGCCGCGATCGCCTCGTCCACGTCGTCGGTCACGTGCACGAGGTCCAGGTCGGGGACCGAGACCTTGCCGGATGGGAGCACGGTGCCGCGCAGCCAGTCGATCAGCCCGCCCCAGTACTCGGTCCCGACCAGCACGACGGGGAAGGCGGTGACCTTGCGGGTCTGCACCAGCGTCAGCGCCTCGAACAGCTCGTCGAGAGTCCCGAACCCGCCGGGGAGGACCACGAAGCCCTGGGAGTACTTCACGAACATCGTCTTGCGCGCGAAGAAGTAGCGGAACACGATCCCGACGTCGACCCAGTCGTTCATCTTCTGCTCGAACGGCAGCTCGATGCCCAGGCCCACCGACACCCCGCCGGCGTCGCAGCATCCCTTGTTGGCGCCCTCCATGACGCCCGGACCGCCGCCGGTGATCACGGCGAAGCCCGCCCTCGCGAGAGCCGCACCGATCCGCTCGGCGAAGCGGTACTCGGGCTGGTCGCGAGGGGTGCGGGCGCTGCCGAACACCGACACGGCCGGGCCCAGCTCGGCCAGCGTCCCGAAGCCCTCGACGAACTCGGACTGGATGCGCAGGACCCGCCAGGGGTCGGCGTGCACCCAGTCGGTGGGACCGCGCGAGTCCAGCAGCCGCTGGTCGGTCGTGCTGTCGGTCACCTGGCTGCCGCGCAGCCGGACCGGGCCGCGCTGGCGCTCCTGCGGCTGGGTGCGCTGCGATGTCGGGTCCTCGCGTCGTCGTTCGGTCACGCCTCAACGCTAGCCGGGCCGGACGTGGCCGCCCGGGACGTTCGCACCCCGTTCACCCGACCGCCTCGGCCGCGGCCGGACGAGGCCACCGGGAAGCCCGACTTGCCTCCGGAATAGTTCTATGTTCAACTATGTTTATTGAGCGTTCAACAAGTCTCGGGAGGGGCCCCAACCCCTCCCGCCGGAGCCCGAGGAGCACGACATGACCGACCTTTCCAACGTCAGCGGTACGTGGAACCTGGACGTCGCCCACACGCGGGTTGGTTTCAGCGCCAAGCACGCGATGGTCACCACCGTCCGGGGCGCGTTCGGTGAGTTCGAGGGCAGCCTGACCCTCGACGGCCACAACCCGGCCGGATCCAAGGCGGAGGTCACCATCCAGGCCGCCAGCTTCGGCAGCGGCAACGAGCAGCGCGACGGCCACGTCCGCGGCGAGGACTTCCTCGACGTCGCGAACTACCCCACGCTCACCTTCCGGTCGACCTCCGTCCGCACGGACGGCGACGACTTCGTCCTGGTCGGCGACCTGACCATCAGGGGCACCACCCGCCCGGTCGAGATCGCGGTCGAGCTCGAGGGCGTCGAGAAGGACCCGTTCGGGAACCAGCGCATCGGGTTCTCCGGCGAGACCACGATCAGCCGCAAGGACTTCGGCCTGACCTGGAACGTCCCGCTCGACGGCGGCGGCATCCTCGTCTCGGACAAGGTGAAGATCACCCTCGACGTGTCGGCCGTGCGCGTCGACGTGCTCGCCAACGCCTGACCCGATCTGCCTGCTCCGGCCTGCGGCCCCGGGACCCATCGCGGTCCCGGGGCCGCGGCCGTTCCCATACGCCCCCGGTCAGCGATGATCTCGAGCAGGACACCGGTATCCCGGCGTGTCGCAGGTGTTGCTCGCGATCAACGGGGTGGGGACGGGGTGGTGAGCCAGGCGCGCAGACGGTTCTCGCACTCGACGATCTGCGCGTCGGGAACGCTCTCCTCGCGGGTGTGGGCCAGCTCGGGGTCGCCGGGACCGTAGTTGACCGCAGGGATCCCGAGCGCGGCGAACCTGGCCACGTCTGTCCAGCCGTACTTCGGGCTCGGCTCCCGCCCGGTCGCGACGACGAACGCGGCGACGGCAGGGTCGTCGAGCCCGGGCCGGGCGCCCTCGGCTCCGTCCAGCCACCGCACCTCGAACCCGTCGAACACCTCGCGCGCGTGCCGCAAGGCCTCGTCCAGCGTGCGGTCCGGGGCGAACCGGTAGTTGACCGTCACGGTGCACGCGTCCGGGATCACGTTGCCTGCGACGCCGCCCTCGATGCGCACGGCGCTGAGCCCCTCGCGGTACTCGAGCCCGTCGACCAGCACCCGCCGCGGGACGTAGTCCCGCAGCCGTTCCAGCACCGGCGTCGCGGCGTGGATGGCGTTGACCCCGGTCCAGGACCGGGCGCTGTGCGCGCGCCGGCCCGCGGTGTCGACCGCGAACCGCAGCGTCCCCTGGCACCCGGCCTCGACGGCCGCGCCGGTCGGCTCCATCAGCACGGCCAGGTCCGCCTGCAGCCAGTCCCGGTGCCGCTCGGCGAGACGGCGCAGGCCGTTGAGCGGCTCGGCGACCTCCTCGCCGTCGTAGAACACGAACGTGACGTCCCGGTCCGGGTCGGGCACCGACGCGGCCAGCCGCAGGGCGACCGCCACCCCGCCCTTCATGTCGCAGGCGCCCAGGCCGTGCAGGACGCCGCCCGCGCGCCGGCCGGGCAGGTTGCCCGCCTCCGGCACGGTGTCCAGATGACCGGCGATGACGACGCGCTGCCCCCGGCCCGCCGCCGTCCTGGCCACCACGGCATCGCCGTCGCGGTCCACCCGCAGATGCCGCAGCGGTGCCAGCGCGGCCTGCACGGCGTCCGCCAGCGGCCCCTCCGACCCGCTCACCGAGTACACGTCGACCAGGGACGCGGCCAGCGTCGGGCCGTCCTGTCCCAGGTCGAGGTTGATCACCGGGCTACCGTAGCGGCGTGGACGAGGCAGCCGGCGAGCGCGTCGCGGCAGGCGTGGGGCTCGCGACGTACGACCGGGCCGGCCGGGTGCTGGACGTCTACTACCCGCAACCCGTCCTGGGCACCGACCCGCCGGTGCCGCCGGGGCTGGCGGACCTGGCCGGCTCGGACGACCTGCGCGAGGTTCGCAGCGAGGTCGTGGTCGTCACCGTCGACCTGGACGCGCCGCCGGCCGACGCGACCGACGTGTACCTGCGCCTGCACCTGCTCTCGCACCGCCTGGTGCGCCCGCACGGGTGCTCGCTCGAGGGCATCTTCGGCCTGCTGTCGAACGTGGTCTGGACGAGCGTGGGTCCGTGCGCCGTCGAGGGCTTCGAGGCCGTCCGCATCCGGCTGCGCGGGCGCGGGCCGCTCACCGTCCTGGGCGTCGACAAGTTCCCGCGCATGGTCGACTACGTGCTGCCGACGGGCGTGCGGGTGGCGGACGGGGACCGGGTACGGCTGGGGGCGCACCTGGCCGAGGGGACGACCGTCATGCACGAGGGGTTCGTGAACTACAACGCCGGGACGCTGGGTGCCTCGATGGTGGAGGGCCGGATCAGCGCCGGTGTCGTCGTCGACGACGGCTCGGACATCGGCGGCGGCGCCTCGGTCATGGGAACGCTGTCCGGCGGCGGCCGGCAAGTCGTACGGATCGGGCGCCGGTGCCTGGTCGGCGCGAACGCCGGCATCGGCATATCGCTCGGCGACGACTGCGTGGTCGAGGCCGGCTGCTACGTCACCGCGGGGGCCAAGGTCGTGCTGCCGGACGGCTCGGTCGTGAAGGCAGCGGAGCTCTCGGGCCGCCCGGGGCTGCTGTTCCGGCGCAACAGCGTGACCGGCGCACTCGAGGCGCAGCCCCGGACCGGTGACTGGGGCGGGCTGAACCAGGCCCTGCACACCAACGACTGACGCCTCAGGCGCCGGGGCGGGCACGCCGATACACCCAGGGGGGTTTGGCAGGGCCGAGGGGGTGCGCCGGCATGCAGCTGGTCACGCGCAGCGACACGAGAGGGACGCCGCCGGAACGGCGTGCCGCGTTGCTGCGCGCCTACCACCTGGTCGAGGAGCTCCAGACACCTGCGGCGGGCGCCGCGCGCGCCGAGGTGCTGGAGGCCGTCGAACGGTCGCAGGCCGCGGGCTGGGTCGAGGTCACCACCGCCCTGCGCTATGCCCAGGCCGTCGACGCGGTCACCCACCTGCCGGACCAGGCGCACCAGGCGTGCGCTCGGCTGGTGGACGACGCCGAGCGGGCCGGCGACCTCGGCCTGCTGGCCGCTGCGCTGGGGATGCGGGCCGAGCTGGCCCTGCGCGACGGCGACCTGATCGGGTTCGCGGCCGAGGCGAGCCGCGGCGTGGTCCTGCTCGACGCCGACGGCGACCCGCTGGCCCGGGTCAGCGGGATGATCAGCCTCGCCGTCGCGTACGAGGCGCTGAACCTCTGGGAGCTCGGGGACGAGCTCTACACCCGCTCCGAAGAGCTGCTGCCGCTGTGCGACGACCAGCTGCTCACGCCCGTGATCGGGCTCAACCGGGCGCTGACCTGGTTCTGGTGGACGGCGGCGCTGCTCGAGGTGGGCGACGTCGAGGCGGCGGCACGCATGCCGAGCACCGGGGCGGTCGAGCTCAACGATCTCCCCGACGGTTGGGGCCGCGAGCTCCAGGTGAGCCTGCTGGCGCGCCTGGTCCTGCTCGACCAGGCCGGCGACGACGGCGTGCCGATGCTGACCGCGCTCGGGGCGGAGGTCGAGGGACAGGACTGGCTGCCGTCCACCCAGGTGCACCTGGCGCTGGCCCACGCGCACCTGCGCGCCGGACGGCTCGACGAGGCAGCGGCCGAGGCGGGCGCAGCGCAGGCGCTGACCCGCAGCCAGGGGACGATCTACGAGCGCTCGTTCGCCGACTGGACCGCGGCGCAGGTCGAGCAGGCGCGCGAACCCGAGCGCGGCGTCGAGGTCCGGGCGTACGCGCGGACACTGGCGCGGCAGCGCTGGGACGACCGTCTCGTGCGGCTCGCGGCCGCACGCGAGCAGGTGCACCACCGGCGGCTGCGGGCCGAGCACGAGCACCTGGTCCGGGTCACGCTCGAGGACCCGCTGACCGGGCTGGGGAACCGTCGTGCGTTCGACGAGCGGCTGGACTACCTGCGCGCCACCCTCGCCGTGGGCGCCGCGGTGGCGATGCTGGTCGTGGACGTCGACCGCTTCAAGCCGGTCAACGACATGTTCGGGCACGAGGTCGGGGACCATGTGCTACGACGGATCGGCCAGCTGGTCACGTCCGTGCTGCGCCCCGAGGACCTGGCGGTACGGCTGGGCGGTGACGAGTTCGGCGCCGTGCTCACCGGGGCACCGGCCGACGTCGTGCTGGCCCGCGCGGATGCCGTCGGACAGCTCGTCGACGCCGAGGACTGGGCGGCGCTACGACCGGGGCTGACCGTCACCGTCAGCGTGGGCGCCGCCTGCGGGAGTGGACCGGAAGACCTGGACACGTTGTACCGGCGGGCGGACGAGGCGCTCTACGGGGCGAAAGCCGACGGCCGCGGCAAGCTGCGGGTCGCCCGCTAGCCAGCCGCTCCCCCGGAGCCGGTCGTTGCACACGACGCTTCAGGAGAGGCGGGCGGCTGCCGCGGCGACCCGCTCGTCGGTCGCCGTGATCGCGATGCGTACGTGCCGCGCCCCGGCCGGTCCGTAGAAGTCCCCGGGCGCCACCAGGATCCCGCGCTCGGCCAGCCACTCGACGGTGTCCCAGCACGGCTCGTCCCGCGTCGCCCACAGGTACAGCCCTGCCTCGGAGTGTCCGACGGTGAACCCGGCCGCGCCGAACGCGGCGAGCAGCACCTCGCGCCGCGCCTGGTAGCGCGCCCGCTGCTCGGCCACGTGCCGGTCGTCGTCCAGCGCGGCCGCCATCGCCGCCTGCACGGGGGCGGGCACCATCATCCCGAGATGTTTCCGGACGGCCAGCAGCTCGGCGACCAGGGCGGGGTCGCCAGCCACGAACCCGGCCCGGTAGCCGGCCAGGTTCGACCGCTTGGACAGCGAGTGCACGGCCAGCAGACCGTCGTGCGTGCCGCCGCAGACGTCCGGGTGCAGCACCGAGGTGGGCCGCGCGGACCAGCCGAGCTCGACGTAGCACTCGTCAGAGGCCACCACCGTGCCCCGCTCGCGCGCCCACGCGACGACCTTCGCCAGGTGCTCGGGCGGCAGCACCCGCCCGGTCGGGTTGGACGGTGAGTTGATCCAGACCAGGTCCACCCGGGCCGGGCCGAGGGCCACCAGCGAGTCCGCGGCGACCACCTCGGCGCCGGCCATCAGCGCACCCACGGCGTACGTCGGGTACGCCAGCTCGGGGATCGCGACCCGCGAGCCCGGCCCCAGGCCGAGCAGGCCGGGCAGCCCGGCGACGAGCTCCTTGGACCCGTCCGTCGGCAGGATCTGCCCGGGGTCGACCGTGGCGTGCAGCCTGCGCCCGACCCAGCCGGCCGCCGCCTCGCGCAGCCGGAGGGTGCCCTGCACCGTCGGGTAGCCGGGGGCGTCGGCCGCAGCGCGGAGCGCGTCCTGCACCACGGCGGGGGTCGGGTCCACGGGGGTGCCGACCGACAGGTCGACGATGCCGTCGGGATGGGCACGGGCGCGGTTCCCCCACGGTGCCAGCAGGTCCCAGGGGAAGTCGGGCAGCCGCCCAGAGACCGGCCCGCCCGAGGACCGCTCGCCCGGCACCGGCCCGGGGCCGGACGTCAGTGCTCGACCACCTGCGGTGGCAGGGCCGCCACGATCGGGTGGTCCTTCTCGATCTTGCCGAGCTTGGCGGCGCCGCCGGGCGAGCCGAGGTCGTCGAAGAACTCGACGTTCGCCTTGTAGTAGTCCTTCCACTGCTCGGGGACATCGTCCTCGTAGAAGATCGCCTCGACCGGGCAGACCGGTTCGCAGGCCCCGCAGTCGACGCACTCGTCGGGGTGGATGTACAGCATCCGCTCGCCCTCGTAGATGCAGTCGACCGGGCACTCCTCGATGCACGCCCGGTCGAGGACATCGACACATGGCAGGGCGATGACGTAGGTCACCGAGCTCCTCCTCGCTGCGGCGCTCCGGGCGACCCCGGGGCGTCCGGTACGCCACCTAGTATCGCGAGCGCCGTCACGGATGTCTTGCCCGGGTGGGCGTGAGGGGTCGCCGCGTGTCGTCGCAGCTGTGCCGGGTGAGTGTCGCGGACCTCGAGGCGGTCGCGGCCCGCGGCTGGCGCGGCACCGAGACCGAGGCCCTGGGAGGCTGGCTGCTGCGCGCTGCCGGTGGCTTCACCGGCCGGTCCAACTCGGCGCTGCCGCTCGGCGACCCGGGGCTGCCGCTGGGCCAGGCGGTCGACCGGGTCGAGCGCTGGTACGCCGCCCGCGGTCTTCGCCCCCGGTTCCTGCTGCCGCTGCCGGACGCCGCCGCGGTCGACGACGAGCTCGTGCGCCGCGGCTGGCCGCTGGGCGACGTCGTCCGGGTCCTGGTGGCCCCGGTCGGATCACTCGTGCGCGGGCACGCGTCGGACCTTTCGGCCGGCCGCCCGGCGGTCCGCGTCGCCGGGCGGCCCGACGACGACTGGGTGGGCGCGTACCACTACCGCGGCGGGACGCTGCCGGCGCACGCCCGCGAGGTGATCGAGAACGGCGACACCCTCGCGTTCGCCTCGGTGCGCGGTCCGGACGGACAGGTGCTGGCGATCGCCCGGGGCTCGGTGGACGTCGACCGCGGCGGTACGGGCTGGCTCGGGGTCACGGCGGTCGAGGTGGAGCCGTCGGCGCGCCGCCAGGGGCTCGGCGGGCTGATCCTGCGCGGGCTGGCCGCGTGGGCGGACGGGCACGACGCCCGCTGCTGCTACCTGCAGGTCGCGGCCGAGAACGCCCCGGCGCTGGCGCTCTACGCGGGCGCCGGCTTCACCGAGCACCACACCTACCAGTACCGCCTGGTGCCCGACCGGGGTCGATGACGTTCTGGGACTCTGCTGCGCGGGTGGCCGTGACCGAGCAGGCCCGGAGCGAGCCTCGACCTGCCGCCGGTGCCGCACCCCTGTGCCGGCGGGCCGTCGCCCGGTAGCCGCTGGTCCCGTCGCCCGCAAGGATGGGGTGACCGCTCGGGCGGGCGACCGCCGGACGACAAGGGAGCAGCCATGCAGCTGGGGATGGTCGGCCTGGGACGGATGGGCGCCGGCATGGTGCGGCGACTGATGCGCGCCGGCCACGAGTGCGTCGTCTTCGACGTCAACCCTGACTCGGTCCGGGCGCTGGCCGCCGACGGTGCCGTGGGGGCCTCGTCCCTGGAGGACTTCGTCGGGCGGCTCTCCGGACCCAGGACGGCCTGGGTGATGGTGCCGGCGGCGTTCACGCAGCAGACCGTCCAACAGCTCGCGGCGCTGATGGGCGACGGCGACATCATCGTCGACGGCGGCAACTCGTACTACCGCGACGACATCGACACCGCGGCCAGGCTGGCACCGCGCGGGATCAGGTACGTCGACTGCGGGACCAGCGGCGGGGTGTTCGGGCTGGAGCGCGGCTACTGCCTGATGGTCGGCGGCCCGGACGAGGCGATCGCGCACCTCGCCCCCGTGTTCGAGAGCCTCGCTCCCGGCTTCGACGCGGCACCGCGCACCCCCGGGTTCGACGGCGACCCGAGCACGGCCGAGCGTGGCTGGCTGCACTGCGGCCCCAACGGCGCCGGGCACTTCGTGAAGATGGTGCACAACGGCATCGAGTACGGGCTGATGGCCGCGTACGCCGAGGGGCTGGCGATCCTGCGGCACGCGGGCGCCGGCCGCGAGGAGCGTACGGCCGATGCCGAGACCACCCCGCTGCGCGACCCGCAGTACTACCAGTACGAGCTCGACATCCCGGCCGTGGCCGAGGTGTGGCGGCGGGGCAGCGTGGTGGCGTCGTGGCTGCTCGACCTGACGTCCAAGGCGCTGCACGCCGACCCCGACCTGTCCGGTTTCGGGGGCCGCGTGTCGGACTCCGGCGAGGGACGCTGGACGGTGCTGGCCGCCGTCGACGAGGGCGTCCCGGCGTACACGATCACCGCGGCTCTGTTCGAACGGTTCTCCTCGCGCGGCAACGCCGAGTACGCCGACAAGATCCTCTCCGCGATGCGCAAGGAGTTCGGCGGCCATGCCGAGCAGGCGCACGGCGGGAGGAGCTGAGGAGATGCCCGGACGCATCGACCGGACGCCGGAGTGGGCCGCGCTGCAGGCGCACCGCGACGAGCTCGGCGGGACCACCCTGCGCGAGCTGTTCGGCGCCGACCCCGCGCGGGGGAAAGCCCTGGCCGTGCAGGCCGGCGACCTGTACCTGGACTACTCCAAGAACATCCTCACCGCACAGACCGTGCAGCTGCTGGTCGCGCTGGCCGAGCGGGCCGGGCTGCGCGAGCGGATCGAGGCCATGTTCACCGGCGCGCACATCAACACGACCGAGGACCGCGCGGTGCTGCACGTCGCGCTGCGCATGCCGCGCGGGGAGTCGCTCGTCGTCGACGGCCAGGACGTGGTCGCCGACGTGCACGCGGTGCTGGACCGGATGGGCGCGTTCGCCCGCGACGTCCGCAGCGGGGCCTGGACCGGGCACACCGGGCGACGGATCCGCGCGGTGGTCAACATCGGCATCGGCGGCTCGGACCTCGGGCCGGCGATGGCGTACCAGGCGCTGCGGGCGTACGCGGACCGGTCGTTGACCTTCCGCTTCGTCTCGAACGTCGACCCCACCGACGTGGCCGAGGCGTTGCAGGGGCTCGACCCGGCCGAGACGCTGTTCATCATCTGCTCGAAGACGTTCTCGACGCAGGAGACCCTGGCGAACGCCACGGCAGCCCGGCAGTGGCTGCTGCGCGGGCTCGGGCTGGACGCGGCCCGCCCGGGTGCCGCCAGCACGGACCCGGGCGCGGTCGCACGGCACTTCGTTGCGGTGTCCACACAGGCGGACCGGGTCGCGGCCTTCGGCATCGACCCGGCCAACATGTTCGGGTTCTGGGACTGGGTGGGCGGCCGGTACTCCTTCGACTCCGCGATCGGCCTGTCGTTGATGGTGGCGATCGGGCCCGAGCAGTTCGGCGAGATGCTCGCCGGGTTCCGCACGATCGACCAGCACCTGCGACACGCCCCCTTCGACCAGAACCTGCCGGTCCTGCTCGGGCTGATCTCGGTCTGGTACAGCGACTTCTTCGGTGCGCAGAGCCAGGCAGTGCTGCCGTACAGCCAGTACCTCGCGCGGTTCCCCGCCTACCTGCAGCAGCTGTGCATGGAGAGCAACGGGAAGTCGGTGACCCGGGACGGCCAGGCCGTGCACTGGGACACCGGCGAGATCGTGTGGGGCGAGCCGGGGACCAACGGACAGCACGCCTTCTACCAGCTGCTGCACCAGGGCACGCGGCTGGTGCCGGCCGACTTCATCGGGTTCGCCCAGCCGCTGCACGACCTGGACGGCATGCACGAACTGTTCAGCTCCAACCTGCTCGCGCAGCCGCAGGCGCTGGCGTTCGGCAAGACCGCCGAGGAGGTCGCCGCCGAGGGCACCACGCCGCAGGTCGTGCCGCACAAGGTCATGCCGGGCAACCGGCCGTCCAACCTGATCCTCGCGCCGCAGGTCACGCCGTCAGTGCTGGGCCAGCTGGTCGCGGCGTACGAGCACCGGGTCCTCACCCAGGGTGTCGTCTGGGGCCTGGACTCGTTCGACCAGTGGGGTGTCGAGCTGGGCAAGGTGATGGCGAACCGGCTCGCGCCGCTCCTGACGTCGGCCGACGAGCCGGACACGACCGGCCTGGACTCCTCGACCGCAGAGCTGCTGCGCCGCATGCGCGCCGGCCGCGCCGGCTGACCGGCGAGACGTCTCGGGACGGCCGCCGATGCTGCGCCTGTACGACACCCGGGCCCGGGGCGTGGTCGACATCGTCCCGGTGCGCGACGGTGCGCTGAGGCTGTACTGCTGCGGCCCGACCGTCTACCGCGACGCGCACGTCGGCAACCTGCGCACGTTCCTGCTCGGCGACCTGGTGCACCGCGCGGCCGAGCTGGACGGGCTGCAGGTCCGGATGGTGCAGAACATCACCGACGTCGGGCACATGGCCGAGGACGACGACCTCGCGGTGTCCGGCGAGGACAAGGTGCTCGCGGGCGCGGCCGCCGAGGGCCGCGGGCCGATGGACATCGCCCGGCACTACGAGGCGGCGTTCCATGCCGACCTGGCCCGGCTCGGCGTCCGGCCGGCCCAGGTGTATCCGCGGGCGAGCGAGTCCATCGCTCTGATGCTCGACCTCATCGGCCGGCTGGTCGAGCGCGGCCACGCCTACGTGGGCGAAGACGGGTCGGTGTTCTACGACGCGGCGAGCTTCCCCACCTACGGGGCGCTGTCGGGCAACCGGCTCGACGCGCTGCGACCCGGTCACCGTTTCGACGGGGCGGTCGACGAGGCCAAGCGGTTCCATGCCGACTGGGCGCTGTGGAAGCGGGCCGGCGACCGGCGCGAGCTCGTGTGGGACTCCCCCTGGGGGCCGGGGTTCCCCGGCTGGCACATCGAGTGCTCGGCGATGTCGATGCACTTCCTCGGCGACGTCGTCGACGTGCACACCGGCGGCATCGACCTGCGCTTCCCGCACCACGAGGACGAGCGGGCGCAGTCCGACGCCGCCGCCGGGCACGAGGTGGTGCGGCACTGGGTGCACGGAGAGCACCTGCTGTTCGAGGGCCGCAAGATGGCCAAGTCGACCGGGAACGTCGTGCTGCTGAGCGACGTCGTCGAGCGCGGGCTCGACCCGCTGGCCTTGCGGCTGGCCTTCCTGGGCACGCGCTACCGCACGCAGGTCGACCTCAGCTGGGACGCGATCGCCGCGGCGGACCGGCAGCTGGCCCGCTGGCGGGAGCGCGTGGCCGGCTGGGCCGAGGAGCCCTCGCGGCCGATGCCGGCCGAGACCGCCGCGGCTCTGGTCGGCGCCCTGCTCGACGACCTGGACACCCCGCGCGCTCTCCAGGTCCTGCGCCGGCTGGAGCGCGACGCCGGCGTGCCGGCCGGTGCGAAGTTCGAGACCTTCGCGTACGCCGACCGCGTGTTCGGGCTCGATCTGGCCCGGACCGTGGGCCGGCCACGGGATGCGACCGCGCCAGCACCGGGCGAGCTGCCCCCCGGTGCGGCCGGCCTGCTGGCGGCACGCGCGGCCGCCCGTACTGCGCAGGACTGGGTCGCGTCGGACCGCCTGCGCCACGAGCTGGCAGCCCTCGGCGTGCACGTGAGCGACACCGCAGCCGGCCAGACCTGGACCCGCTCGACGCCCTGACGGCGGCCGCCCGTCCGGTGTTTCACACCCGCTGTGGGTGTGGATGCGCCGGTGTACCAGGGCACTCGCCACCACAGCGGGTGTGAAACGAGTCGGTCACCGGCCGCGGCCGCCGCGGATCTCCAGACCGGCGCGGCCCTGCGGTGAGCCGGCGGCCGCCGGCTCACCGGGTGCGCGCTCACGGGTCGCGCGCGTCCAGGCCGGGGAGGTTCACGACGATCGCCTCCTGGGTGCTGCGGGCGATGACGACCACGGCCTCGGTGTCCGGCGACGGGTTCTCCTCGCGGTGCGGCGCGTACGGCGGCACGAACACGAAGTCCCCGGGCGAGGTCTCGACGCGGACCTCGGCGCCGTCCTGCGCGAACACGAAGACCGGGTGGCCGGCGACGACGTAGATCGCCGTCTCGGACCCGCCGTGGTGGTGGTCACCCGAGCTCGTGCCCGGCGAGACGTGCGTACGCCCCATCCAGAGCTTCTCCGACCCGACGGTGCGCCCGGAGATGGCGGCGAACCGGGCCATGCCCGGTGTCTGCGCGGTGTCCGGGCTGAGCGCGGACCCGGCGACGTGCTCCAGTCGCCGGTGCCAGGCCGCGCCCCCTGCCACGCCGCCCTCGCCGGAGGAGTCCACGTCCGGATCATACGGGCGTCCTTGCCGGGCGCGGGGCCACGGGAGAGACTCCGGGCATGGCAACGCAGCGGACCGGGCCGCTCGACCCCGGCGCGATCGACGTGGGGCCGGAGGTCCGGTTCTGGGACGTCCCCGACGCCGGCCCGGACGCCGAGCTCGACCCGCACTGGATGGACCTGCGCAGCGGCGCCGTGCTCCCGATCGTGTACATGCCGCCGGCGATGGCCGCACCCGCACCGCGCTCGGCATGGCTGCGGTTGGTGGCGGTCGTGCTGGTGGCCATGTTCGCGTGCGCGACCGCGGCGGGGGTCTGCCTCACGTACGGTCCACCGCACGTCTGGCCCTGAGCCACCGGTGGCGCTGCGAGTCCGGCAGCCGGCTGCCACGCCCGCCCGGACGCTGCGCTACGGCCCGCACCGCGAGCAGGTCGCGGACCTGTGGCTGCCCGCCGGACCCGGACCGCACCCCACGGTTGTGAGCGTGCACGGAGGCTACTTCCAGGCCGCTCACGGCCGCGACCTGCACGACCCGATGGCCCACCGCCTGGTCGGGGCCGGGATCGCCGTGCTGAACGTCGAGTACCGCAGGGCCAACGCCGGCGGGTCGTTCCACGAGACCACCCAGGACGTGCTGGCGGCGGTCGACCTGCTCGGCTCCGTGCCGGACGTGCGGCTACGACGGGGGGTGGCGGCGGTCGGGCACTCGGCCGGCGGCTACCTGGCGCTGTGGGCCGCGGCGCACCCGGACGTCGAGCTCGTCGTCGCGCTGGCCGCGGCGTCGGACCTGCCGGACTGCGTGCGCGGCGGGTACGACGGAGGCGGGGTCGCGCACTGGATGGGGGCGACCCCCGACGCTGACCCCGACCGCTACGAGCGCGCGGACCTGCGGAGCCGGCTGCCGACCGCAACCGCGACCTGGCTCGTCCACGGCACCGCCGACCCGCTGGTGCCGGTCGCCCAGAGCGTCCGGTACGCGCGGGCCGCACGATCGGCCGGGGACGAGACGCACCTGGTGCTGCTGGACGGTGAGGGGCACTTCACGGTGATCGAGCCCGGAGCGCCCGCGTTCGAGCGCTGGTTCGACGTCGTCCGGGCATGGGTGGAGGCGCCGCCGTGAGCACGCGGCCGACGGTGGCCGACCTGGCCGACCTGGCGGCCCGCGCCGAACGGCTCGACGCGGCGGACCCGCTCGCCGGGCTGCGCGCGCGGTTCGACCTGCCGGACGGCGTGGTGTACCTGGACGGCAACTCCTTGGGGGCGATGCCCGCCGCCGTGCCGGCGCGGGTCGACGAGGTGCTGCGCCGGCAGTGGGGCACGCAGCTGATCGGTGCGTGGCACTCCAGCGCCTGGTGGCAGGCCCCGCAGCGCGTCGGGGACCGGATCGCGCCGATGCTCGGCGCGGCCCCCGGCCAGGTGGTCGTCGCCGACAGCACCAGCGTGAACCTGTTCAAGCTGGTGGTCGCCGCCGTGCGCGCGGCGGCGCCACGGACCGAGGTGCTGGTCGACGCGCACACGTTCCCGACCGACGCCTACCTGGCGGGGTCGGTCGCCCGGATGACCGGCGCGACCGTGGTGCGGGTCGACCCGGGCTCGCTCGGCGCCGCGCTGTCCGAGCGGGCCGCGGTCGTGCTGCTCAACCACGTGGACTACCGCACCGGGCGGCTGCTCGACATGGCCGCGCTGACCGGGCTCGTGCACGGGGCGGGCGCGCTGGCCCTGTGGGACGTCTCGCACAGCGTCGGCGTGCTGCCGCTCGAGCTGGACCGGCTCGGCGTCGACCTCGCGGTGGGCGCGACGTACAAGTTCCTCAACGGCGGGCCCGGCGCACCGGCGTTCGTGTACGTGCCGGCGGCAGCGCAGCCGCGGTTCGACCAGCCGCTCACCGGCTGGGGCGGGCACGCCGACCCGTTCGCGATGCAGCCGGAGTACGTCCCCGCCGACGGCATCGCGCGGGCCCGCGCCGGGACGCCGGACATCGTGTCGCTGCTCACGCTCGACGCGGCTCTCGACGTGTGGGACGGGGTGGAGCTGGCCGACGTCCGGCGCAAGGGCCTGCAGCTGACGGCGTACTTCATGGACTGCGTGGACGCGCTCGTCGACCCGGCGACGGCGACGGTGGTGACCCCGCGCGGGGACGACCGCGGGCACCAGGTCACGGTGCGCGCCGCGGCGGCCGCCGACCTGGTCGCGGCCCTGGCCGCGCGCGGCGTGATGGTCGACCACCGGCCGCCCGAGCTGCTGCGCTTCGGGTTCGCGCCGCTGTACGTCGGCTACCGCGACGCGCTGCTGGCCGCGCAGGTGCTGGCCGAGCTGCTCGCGGGCTAGTCGACCGGTGGCGCGACCGCGGGAGCCTGCCGGTTCGCCCAGTCGTACACGACGGACGTGCGCAGGACGACGTCCTGCACCGAGCGGTTGCCACGGCTGAGCAGGATCCAGCCCAGCCCGATCGGGAACAGCACGCAGAACCCGGCGCGCACGAACGAGCCCGGCCACGACATCCGCTTGCCGCGGAAGTTCACTACGCGCAGGCCCAGCAGCTGCCCCCCGTACGTGCGCCCGGTCGTGGCCCACGCGATGGTGAGGTAGATGGTGGCGACCAGGTAGCCGTCGATCAGCACGACCCCGAGGGGCGGTGCCGGGAACGTGAACGTCTTGGGGTTCAGCAGGAACCGCAGCGCCGCCCAGCCGAGCCACGTGGCCAGCATGACTCCCAGCACCACGCCGGAGTCGACACCCACCGCGAGCACCCGGGTCACGATGCCGGCCCGGTGGCCCTGGAACTCCCGGGCCACCAGCGGCACCTCGCTGCGGCCCCGGCCGACCTGCGGCGCCGTCACGGCTGCTCCGGACCTGGACCGGCCTCGTCGGCCTGGGTGCCACCCGGCGCGCCGGTCCGGCGCGCGCCCCGGCGCAGCAGCATCCGGTCGACGAACCGGGAGACGGCCCGGTCGGCGTCGACGCTCTGCAGCCGGATGCCCTGCACGGTCTCGTACGCGATCGAGCCGCTCGACTCGCGGATGATCTCCGGCAGGTCGATCTCCTCGATCACGTACTCGGCGACCGTCGCGAGGTCGACGCGGCGCATCACGAGCTCGGTCATGTCCAGCTGGTCGAGCGCGTCGTTCACGACATGCCCGAGGTCCACCTTCTCCACGACGAGCGCGGTCAGGTCGATCTCGGCGAGCACCTGCTCGACGAGCACGCCCACGTCGATCCGGGTGACCGCGTCACCGACGAGGCGGTCCACGTCGAGCTCGGCCAGCACCTGCGCGGCGGCGTCGTCCAGGTCGATCCTGGCCAGCGCCACCCGGACCAGGTCGTCGAGGTCGAGCCTGGCGATGACCTGCTCGACGACGGCGCCCACGTCGACCCGGTCCACCACCGCGGCGAGCAGCCGGTCGACGTCCACGAGGTCGAACGCCAGTCCGACGGTGTCCGGTGCGACGGACCCCGACCAGCGTCCGAGCGCCTGGACCGCGACGGGCCGCTGCTCCCGCCACGTGGACGCGGCCCGGCCCAGCGCGGTGGCCGGCCACAGTGTCTGAGGCACCAGCGGCGGGGCCAGCACCAGCCTTACGAACGGCGCGGCGACGCTGCCTGCGACCTGCGCGACCTGACCGCCGAGCCGGGCGGCGCCCCAGCCCAGCCCGAGTGCGACCTCGACGATGGCTGCGGCGGACGGCTGCTGCGGCACCGGGGCCAGCTGGTCCGCCGGGGTCGCGGGGGTCACCGGGCCGGAGGCCGCCCGGACGAGGACCTCGAGACCGAGCGCGACCAGCCCGAACGCCGCCGTCACCGCCTCGGCCACCAACGCGGCCGGGTCCGGCGGCGGCGTTGCCGCGACGACCGGCAACCGGCCCGGTCCCGACGGGGTGCTCGCGTCCATGACGCTCAACCTACGGCGGAGTACGGCTCCCTGCGGCCGAACCTACGGGCGGGTAAGGCCGAAATACGGCCTTACCCGCCCGTAGGTTCGGCGGGAGGTGGGGCGCCGCGGGTCAGTCGGTGAGGCGCCGGTAGTGGCTGCGGTGGTACATGAGCGGCTCGCCCTGCGGGTCGCCCACCAGGGTGCCCAGCACCCTGCCGACGACGATGGTGTGGTCGCCGCCGTCGTACTCGGCGTACGTCTCGCACTCGAACGCCGACAGCGAACCGGCCAGGACCGCCGCACCGGTGAGCGGGCCGCGCACGTGCGGGACCCGGTCCAGCTGGCCCTCCAGCGGGCGGCCCTTCGTGGCCAGCCAGGCCGCGGAGGCCTGGGCCGTCTCGGGGAGCACCGACACCACCCAGAGCCGGCTGCCCTGCACGGCGTCGTGGAAGCGGGTCGAGTGCTCCGCGCAGACTAGGACCAGCATCGGGTCGAGGGAGACCGCAGCGAACGAGTTGACGGTCATGGCGTGGTCGACGCCGTCGAACACCGTCGAGACCACGGTGATGCCGGTCGCGAACTGAGACGCCGCGCGTCGGAAGTCGGCGGCGGACGGCGGCGACGCTGACGGCACCGCTCGACCCTACCCGGGGCGGTGCGTCAGCCCAGGACGTGCCCGGACAGCCGGGCGTTCTCGATGACCAGGGCCGCCGGCGACTCCACCAGCCGCAAGGTGTTCAGCGACGTCTCGCCCCAGGCGTTCTTGGTCGCGCTGGACAGACCGAGCACCCCGATGATGCGCCCGCGGGCCTTGAGCGGCATCGACAGGAACGTGGCCATCCCGCCCTCGTCCTCGGCACCCAGCATGCCGTTGGGGTCCGCGACCCGCGGCACCAGGTCGGCGACGTCGACGGGCTGGCCGGTCACCTGGCCGGCCGCGCCGGCGATGGCGCCGAAGAACTCCGCGTACTGCTGGTGCGAGGTGTCCTTGGCGAACGTCACGTACGTCGAGCGGTCGTCCAGCATCAGCACGGCGGCCAGGTCGTAGTCGACGACGCGGCCGAGCACGGTGAGGACCGCGGCGACGGTGTCCTCGAAACCGAACACCTCGGACGCGATGGACGTGACCTCGGCATGCACCTGCGCCTCGAACAGCTTGCGGTCCAGCAGGTCGCCGATGCGGGCGTACACGTCGTCGTCGACCAGCTCGACCGGGTCGGGCACCATCCGGGCGCGGCCGCCGCGGCGCTCGTCCGCGGCCGCGATGACCTCCCGCACCGCCGCGACCAGCTGCGGCGCCTCGAAGTCCTTGGACAGGAACCGGTCCGCGCCGACGAGCGCACCCCAGTAGCGGTCGGTAGCAGCGTCCAGCGAGGTCAGCAGGATCACCGGGATGTCGGCGGTCTGCCAGTCGTCCTTCAGGACGCGCGCCGCCACGTAGCCGGACACCCGGGGCATCTGGACGTCCAGGATCACCGCGTCGGGCTGGGTGCGGAAGACGGTCTGGACGGCCTCGACGCCGTCCTCGGCCTGGACCGTGCGCATCCCGTCCCGCTCGAGGACGGTGCCCACGATCTTGCGCAGCGTGGGACTGTCGTCCGCGATCACCACGGTGAGCTGCGGTGCGTTGTCGCTGTCCACGGTGCGGTCCTGGCCTTTCCCTAGCGTCCGATCAGGCGACGGACGGTATCTACGAGGTCGGCCTGATCGAACTCGCTCTTGAGCAGGTAGGCGCTGGCTCCGGCGTCCAGCCCGGCGCGCTTGTCGGCGTCGTCACCGCGCGAAGTCATGATCACGACCGGCACGTTCTCCCAGCCGCGGGTGCGGCGGATCTTGCGAGTGAGCGTGAAGCCATCCATCCCCGGCATCTCGACGTCGGACAGCACCAGGTCCACCGGCGCCTGCCCGAGCCGGGCCGCGCCGTCCGATCCGTCGACGGCGGTGACCACGTCGTAGCCGGCGCCCTCGAGGATCACGCGCTGCAGCTCACGGACCCCGACCGAGTCCTCGACGACGAGCACCCGCGGCCGCTGGCGCTGGGTCGCGGCCCCGTCGTGGCCCGGCGCCTGGCCGTGCGGCACCGGCTCGACCGCGGTGCCGGTCCCGCCGGCCCCGGCCCCACTCTCGTGTGCGACGTGCACCGGCGACCCCGCGCCGAGCTGGTGCAACGCGAGCTCGCGCAGGTCCAGCAGCAGCATCACGCCGCCGTCTCCGTCGATCGTGGCGCCGCCGAGCGACGGCATCCGGCC
This sequence comes from uncultured Actinomycetota bacterium, assembly GCA_963849365.1. GTDB lineage: Bacteria > Actinomycetota > Actinomycetes > Prado026 > Prado026 > CAVQCJ01. The sequence continues at coordinate 1,846,601 of CAWKHA010000004.1, read as the reverse complement.
CATGAACGCGCCGAGGTCCTTCACGACGAGCTCGAGCTCGCCCTCCAGGACGTCGACCGCCCAGGCCAGCTGTTCGCCGCTGCCGCCATAGCGCACCACCACGGCCGCCTTCTGCGCCCGCTGCCCCGGCACGTCCAGGGCGCTGCCCAGGTCGGCCAGGGGGATGGTCGAGCCGTGCCGCAGCAGGACCGGGGCGCCGGCGACGGTCTGCATCGGGGTGTCCTTCAGGTTCAGCGTCTCGACGACGTACGTGACCGGCAGCGCGTACCGCTCGTCCCCCACCCGCGCGACCAGGCACCGCAGCACGCCGAGCGTCACCGGCAGGGTGATCTCGAACCGCGTCCCCGCGCCGGGCTCGCTGTCGATCTCGACCGAGCCGCCGAGGTCCTCCACCGCGGTGCGCACGACATCCAGGCCGACCCCGCGCCCGGACGTCTCGGTGATCTGGGTCCGGGTGCTGAAGCCGGGCACGAAGAGGACCGACTGCAGCGCCTGGCCGGTAGCGGTGCTGTCGGTGGGGAGCAGCCCGGCCTGCACGGCGGCGGCACGCAGCGCGTCCTCGTCGATGCCGGCGCCGTCGTCGGCCACCTGGATGACCACGGCCGCGCCGGCGGCCCGGGCCGACACGCGCACGACGGCCGGACCGTGCTTGCCCGCCGCGGCCCGCTCGGCCGGGGTCTGGCAGCCGTGGTCGACGGCATTGGTGACCAGGTGCTTCAGCGCGTCGGCGACACCGTCCAGCACGCGGGTGTCCAGCTCGACGTCCTCGCCCTCCAGGACGAGCCGGACGTCCTTGCCGGTGGCGGCGGCCACCTCGCGGACGAGCTGGGGGAAGCTGGCCACGACCCGGCGCACCGGGACCATGGCCAGTCCCATCGCCCCGTCGCGGACCGAGCCGAGCTTGGCCTGGGTGTCCTCCAGCCGGGCCCGCAGGTCCCGGGTCGCCGCCTGCAACCGGTCCCCCAGGGCCAGCAGCGCGTGCACGTGCGTGGCGACGTCCTCGGCGCCCTCGCCGCGGTGCAGCACAGCCTGTCGCAGCACAGCGGTCCACTGCGCGTGCTCGCCCGCCGCGGCACCGAGCCGCCCGACCGCACGCTCCATCCGGCGCACCTCGAGCTCGGCCTCGCCGACCACGTCGAGCAGGTCGTGCACGCGCCGGGTCGGGACCCGGACCGTGTCGCCACGACGTCCGTACGACTCGGAGGCGTCGGCCCCCTCGTCGGCGTCGCCCTCGACGACCGCGCCACCCAGCCGCGGGACCTCGACCGGGTCCTCACCGTCCAACGCGCGGTCCAGGGCCGCGGCCAGCGCCGCCAGGTCGTCGGGGCTGGCGGGCCGGTCGGTGCCGGGCATGGCCCGTCCGATGCCCTCGGCCGCCGCGAGCAGCAGGTCGACGAGGTCCCTGCGGACCCCGAACCGGCCGTCGCGCAGCGCACCGAGCAGGTCCTCCGAGCGGTGCGCGAGACTGACCACGCCCTCCAGCGCGAGCGCGCGCGCCGAGCCCTTGACCGTGTGCGCGTCGCGGAACAGCGAGGCGATGAGCTGCTTGGGCGCCGGGTGCTCCTCGAGCCGCAGCAGGCCGTCGCGCAGCGAGGCGAGCTTCTCGTCCACCTCGGCGCGGAAGATGGTGACGAGCTCGGGGTCGTCCGTCCAGCCGCTCACCGGCCGGCCTCGCCCGTCCTCAGCTGACCCGGAACTGCGCGATGGACGCGCGCAGCTCCGCGGCCAGCTCGTTCAGCTGCGCGGCCGCGGCCGCCGACTGCTTCGAGCCCACGACGTACTGGCGGGACACGTCCGAGACCTGGGTCATCGCCGACACCACCTGGTCGGACGCGGACCGCTGCTGCTGCGTGGCGATGGAGATCTCCTTGGCCGCCGTCGTCGTCTCGTCGACCATGCCGGAGATGCGCTCGAGCGCGTCGACGACGTCGCGGGCCAGCTCGGACCCGTGCCGCACCTCCCGGGTGCCCTCCTCGCTGGCCAGGATGGTCGCGTTCGTCTCGGACTGGATCTGGGCGACGATCGCCTGGATCTGCCCGGTGGACTCCTGGGCGCGCTCGGCGAGCTTGCGGACCTCGGCGGCCACGACGGCGAACCCGCGGCCGTGCTCGCCAGCGCGGGCCGCCTCGATCGCGGCGTTCAGCGCGAGCAGGTTCGTCTGGTCGGCGAGGTCGTCGATCACCTCGAGGATGCGGCCGATCTCCTGGCTCTTCTCCCCCAGCGACAGCGCGCGGCTGCTGATCGAGTCGACCCGGGCGGCGATCGAGTCCATCGCGCCGACCGAGGCGTTCACGGCGACCCGGCCGTCCTCGGCGTAGCGCAGCGTCTCCGCCGCGTAGCGTGCCACCGACTCGGCGGTGTCGGCGATCTGCGCGGCGGTGGCCGCCAGCTCCTCGATCGTCGACGTGGTCTCCGCGACCGCGGACGACTGCTGGGTGGCGCTGGCCGCGTGCTCCTCCGCGGTCGCCAGCAGCTCGCCGGCGCTGCCGGACAGCTGGTCGCCGCCGGCGCGGATCTGGGCGACGAGCAGTCGCAGGTTCGCGACGGTGTTGTTGAACGAGCTGGACAGCTCGGACAGGGCGGCGTAGTTCTCCCCCTCGGCTGCCACGTGCGGGGCCACCACGGACAGGTCGCCCTCGGCGGCGAGGACCAGGGCGCGGGACAGCTCGCCGACCTGTACGGCCAGCTCGGTGCGTCCCTCCTGGGCACGACGCTCCTGGTCCAGCACCGTGGTCGCCAGCTGTCCGCTGACCAGCGTCATGATCGGGATGGTCAGGAGCGCGACGCTGCCCATCGCGTAGTTACTGGTGATCCAGGTGTGCGAGAGGTACCCGACGAGGAAGACCGCCAGGCCCAGCGCGAGCGCGAACAGCGGCGTCTGCCGGCGGCTCAGGACGAGGCCGCTGAACAGCGGGACCAGGATCAGCATCACGCAGCCGCCGCCGTTGAGACCGCCGGTGACGACCGCGATGCCGGTGATGTACACGACCTCCAGTACGAGGATCTGCCGGGAGGTCCGCTGGACGACGGCGATGTCGATCTGGCTGCGCAGCGCGACCGCGGACAGGTACGTCGTCACGCCGGCCAGGGCGACCCCGAAGGCGGTCCACGCGCCCGCGGCCACCCAGTGGATGACGGCCACGTGCAGGACCGGCCCGGTGAGGACGGCCGCGAACACCGCGAAGAAGACCCCGCCCCACATGGTGAGCCCCGCTGCCGCGGCAAGACGCTTCGAGACGTCCACGCGTGCACCCCTCCTGACGTTCGGCGTACGTACTGTCCGGTCCCTGTATCCGCATCGGGCGGCGCGACCCCCGGCTGTAGGCCGTCCGGGGGACCGGTGTGCGGTGGGCCGGTGACCCGCTAGCGCGCCGACGGAAGGTCGGAGCGCAGCGCGAGCAGGGCCTGGGCGTCCAGCAGCGACAGCGGGCCGGACGCGTCGTTGACCACCCCGAGCACCAGCGACGTGGCCGACGAGCTCGCAGTGGCCGGTGGCGGCTCCGGATCGGCCTCGCCGGCCTCGAGCAGCCCGGCGACGGCCTCGACGACCATGCCCGCCTCGACCCCGTCCACCGACAGGACCAGCAGGCGTGCGCTGCTCGGCAGCGGTGTGGTCTCGGCGCCCAGCAGGGACCGCGGGTCGACCACGGCCAGGACCCGGCCGCGCCAGTTCACCACCCCGGCGAGCCACCGCGGGCAGCCCGGGACACGGCTGGTCGGCGGCACCGGGACGACCTCGGCCACGCTGGCCATGTCCACCGCGTAGCGCGATCCCCCGAAGCGGACGACGACGCCCGTCGGGTGGCCCGTCGTGCCGACGGCCTCGGCGACCTGCTCCACGTCCGGCTCATCGGCGCGACCGGAGCGCCGCTGAAGCCGCCGGCACTAGTCGAGGGTGCGCAGACCCTCGCGCAGGTCGATCGTCCGGCCGCGGTCGCTGGCCGCCTCCAGGATGTCGGTGATCTCTCGCCCGACCAGCTCGTGCCGCGCGACGAGCGCGTCCCGCAGCGCCTCGACCAGGTACCGGTTCGCGTCCAGCAGCGCGAGCGCCCTGGTCTTCTGCTGCTGCAGCAGGTTCTCGACCCGCGTCCTGCTCTCCGGGTCGCCGAGCACCCGGCCCACCAGGTTCGTATCGGTCAGCGAGGAGCTCTGCACCGCGCCGTACGAGATCAGGGTGTCGGTCATGCCGACCGCACCGACCATCTGCGCCGCGATGTTGGTGGCGTAGAGCAGGTCGCCGCCGGGGCCGGTGGAGATGTCGCCGAAGAACAGCTCCTCGGCCACCTGGCCGCCCATAGCGATCTGGATCAGCGCCATCATCTCGCTGCGCGAACGGGTGAAGACGTCCTCGCGGTCGCCGTGGGCGAGCAACCCGAGCGCCTGCCGACGCTTGACGATGGTGAGCACCTCGAGCCGGCGCTGCGGCGCGACCAGCCAGGCCATGGTCGCGTGGCCGGCCTCGTGCGTCGCGATCAGCCGCTTCTCGTGGTCGGTGTACGCGACCGGCTGTCCGAGCCCGACCTCGAGCACCAGCCGGGCCTCCTCGACGTCCGCCCAGCACATCGAGCGACGCCCGTCGCGCAGCGCCTGGATCAGCGCGTCGTCGAGCATCCGCTCCAGCAGGGCCGGGCTGTACTCCTGCGTGATGGCCGCCAGCGCGTCGCGGCGCTCGGCGTCGTCGAGCTCGGGCTCGTGCGCCTTCCTGGTGAGGAAGTAGTCGATGAGCTCGCGCCGGGACCGTTTGGTCGGGAGCTCGAACGTGAGCCTCTGGTCGAACCGGCCCGGACGCATCAGCGCCGGGTCGAGCGCGTCGGCGCGGTTGGTCGAGGCGATCAGCAGGATGTTCGCGTACGGCACCTTGGGGGCGCTCAGCTGGCGGTGCAGCGGAAGGAACAGGTTCGCCCTGGCCACCAGGCCGCCGAGCATCTTGCGCATCCCGCTGGGCTCGTCGAAGGACTGCATCTGGACCAGCAGCTCGTTGACACCCATCTGCAGGTCGCCGCCACCGCCGTACGGCGCCTGCACGAGCGACCCGGACGGCATCGCCAGCGCGGGCAGGCCCTCCAGCCCGCCGCAGTGCATCGCCGCGGACAGCGGGGCGAACCCGGCCACAGCCGTGGCCCGGGTGGTGACGCCTGAGCGGGTCATGCCGATCGCGTCGAACTCGTCGATGAACCCGATCGCGCCGCCCTCCTTGAGCGCCACCTTGCGCAGGGCGCGGAAGTACGAGCGGATCTTGCGGGCGGTGGCGCCCTGGAAGCTGGAGTGGAACGCCGTGCCGGAGGCGAACAGGAACGGCACGTTGGCCTCGGCGGCGAGCGCCTTCGCGGTGTGCGTCTTGCCGGTGCCGGGCGCCCCTTCGAACATGACGCCGCGGCGCGGGCGGCCGCCGAGGTTCTCGGCCAGGTCGCGGTTGGACAGGAACAGGTTCAGCGAGTGGACGACCTCGTCACGCACGGTGTCGATGCCGACGACGTCGGACAGCCGCACGTCCAGCTGCTCGGGCCGGTACAGGACGTGCGGGGAACGCATCCCGATGGTGAGCGGGATCAGCGCCGCGCCGATCAGCGCGACGATGAACAGCACGTACAGAAAGGTCAACGGGTCGACGGCCGGGAACGCGAACACGTCGAACGGGTCACCGGTGAGGATGCGGCGCCACAGCAGGAACGCCGGGACGGCCAGCAACGCGGCCAGGGTGGTGAGCCTCTTGCGGCGCAGGACCTCGCGCTCGCGGCCGACGTCCGCGGACCGTGCGTCCAGCACGGCCATGGAGTCCTGAGCCGCGCCCTGCTCCGTCATCGACACCGGGGCCTCCCGCCGTTGGACTTGTGCGTCTACCCAACTGCGAGTGTTCCCCAGGCCCAAGGATGCGAGCGGGCCGTTCACCCGGACGGCGCAACAAGTGTGGCCGAACGTGCTAGGCGAGGCCGGCGAACAGGTCCGTCTCGCGGCCGTCCTCGTCGACGTGCCGGCCGGGCACGCCCTTGACGAGGATGAAGAACTCGCGGCCCATGGCGTCCGGCCCGAGCAGCTCGGCCATCTGGAAGAACGGGCCGTCCAGCTCGACCTGGGTGCGGTGCTCGCGCAGCGCGGCCATCTTGCGCGGCTCGAAGTCCACGCCCTCGATGTGCGTGGTGACGAGCTCGTCGTCCACCAGGAACGGCAGCTCGTCGGCGCTCTCCACCCCGAAGAACGCGCTCTTGCCGGCCTTGACGAGCGCCTCGATGCCCTGCTGCACGTACGAGCGCGGGATCGCCGACCAGTAGATCTTGGCGATGTCCCAGGCCCGGCCGAGGTCGGGCCGGAACGCGGCGGCCGCGGCGAGCTGCGCGCCGTACATGGCCACGCGGTGGGCCTGGATGTGGTCCGGGTGCCCGTAGCCGCCGAAGGTGTCGTAGGTGACCAGGACCTGCGGACGGACCTCGCGCACCACGGCGGCCACCTCTGCGGCCGCCTCGAGCAGGTCCGCACGCCAGAAGGCGTCGGGCCGGTCGTTGGACGGGGTCCCCATCATCCCCGAGTCGCGCCAGCGGCCGGCGCCGCCGAGGAAGCGGTGGTCGGTCACGCCGAGGACGGCCATCGCCGCGGCCAGCTCGGTCACCCGGTGCGTGCCCAGCTCGTCGTCGTGCGCCGCGGCCAGCTTCTCCAGCTCCGGGACGAGGACCTCGCCCTCCTCGCCGCGGGTGCAGGTCAGCAGGGTGACGCCCACGCCCTCGTCCACGTAGCGCGCCATCGTCACCCCGCTGGCGATCGTCTCGTCGTCGGGGTGCGCGTGCACCAGGAGCAGGCGGCGGGAGGGCTGACCGGTGTGCGCGGTCTGGCTGGGCTGGCTCATGGGCCGAGCCTACGATCCGGCGCCCACGCCCCCGCGGCTGGCAGGATCGGGCGCATGACCCTCGACCACGGCGACGGCACCGCCGGCGCGGACTCGTTCCCGCGCCGGTCGGCCCGGACCGCCCGCTTCACCGCGGGAGCGCCGCGCGGGTTCGTCGTGTCCGGCGACGGCGGGCGGGTCGCGTTCGTGCGGTCCCCCTCCGGCACCGACCGGGCGACGGCGCTGTGGGTGCTTGACGTCGCGACCGGCACCGAGCGCTGCGCGGCGGACCCGGTCGAGCTGCTGGCGGGCGGTGGCGAGCAGCTGACCGACGTCGAACGGGCCCGGCGGGAGCGGATGCGCGAGTCCGGGGCCGGCATCACGTCGGTCGCGCTGGACGAGGCCGGCCGCACGGCGGTGTTCGCGCTCTCGTCCCGGCTGTTCGTGGTGGACCTGGTCGGCGCCTCCCCCGCCCGGGAGCTGCCCGCAGCCGGGCCGGTGGTCGACCCGCGGCCGTCCCCGGACGGGACGCAGGTGGCGTACGTGTCCGGTGGCGCCGTGCACGTGGTGGGGACCGATGGGTCCGGCGCGCGGGTCATCGCCGAGCCGGAGTCACCGGACGTCACCTACGGGCTGGCGGAGTTCGTCGCGGCCGAGGAGCTGGACCGGCACCGCGGGCACTGGTGGGCGCCGACCTCGGACGTCCTGCTCGTCGAGCGGGCCGACGTCGGCAAGGTGCAGGTATGGCACGTCTCGGACCCCGAGCGTCCCGAGCGCCCGGCGGTCGAGCACCGGTACCCCGTCGCCGGCTCGGCCAACGCGGACGTCACGCTCTGGCTGTTCGCCCCGGACGGCGGGCGTACGCCGGTGTCCTGGGACCACGAGACGTACGAGTACGTGTCGGCGGTGCACTGGAGCGCCGGCGGCCCGCCGTTGCTGCAGGTGCTCACCCGCCGGCAGGAGCGGGCGCTGGTGCTCGCGGTCGACCCGGCGACGGGTACCACCCGGATCCTGCGCGGGCAGTCCGACCCGGCGTGGGTCGACGTCGTCCCGGGGACGCCGGCCTGGAGTGGGGACGGGCGGCTGGTCACGGTGGAGGTGGTCGCCGACCGCTACGCGCTCTGCGTGGACGGCGGACCGGTGTCGCCGGCCAGGGTCCAGGTGCGCCGGGTGCAGCCGGCCGGGGACGGGGTGCTGGTCCAGGTCACCCAGGGGCTCGGCGAGGACCGCGTCTGCGGGTGGAGCCCCGCCGGCGGCTGGACGGAGGTCTCGGCCGGCCCCGGCTCGCACGCGGGGGTCGGCGGGCCCGGCGTCCAGGTGCTCGCCACCTCGCACGCGGACCGGCCGACCACGACATACGAAGTGCTGCGGGCCGGTGCACCGTCGCTGCCGGTGCGCTCGTACGCCGATGAACCGCCGCTGCAGCCGCGGCCCCGTCTCATGGCTGCGGGCGCCCGGGCGATCCCGACCGCTGTGCTGCTGCCCACCGGACGGATGGCCGGCGACCCGCCGCTGCCCGTGCTGGTCGATCCGTACGGCGGCCCACACCACGCCCTCGTGCGCACGGCGGCGTGCGGCTACCTGGAGTCGCAGTGGTGGGCGGACCAGGGCTTCGCGGTCGTCGTCGCGGACGGCCGGGGCACGCCCGGCACCCCGTCGTGGGAGCGCGAGGTCCGGCTCGACCTCGCGACGGCGCCGCTGGCCGACCAGGTGGACGCCCTGCACGCGGTCGCGGCGGCGAACCCGGGCCTGCTGGACCTGGACCGGGTGGCGATCCGCGGCTGGTCCTTCGGCGGGTACCTGGCCGCGCTTGCAGTCCTCGCCCGTCCGGACGTGTTCCACGCGGCCGTCGCCGGGGCGCCGGTGACGCAGTGGCGTCTCTACGACACGGCGTACACCGAGCGCTACCTGGGGCTGCCGGACGAGCACCCGGAGGCGTACGACCGGGGCGACCTGGTGGAGCTGGCCGCCGGCCTGACCCGGCCGCTGCTGGTGATCCACGGGCTGGCCGACGACAACGTAGCGGCGGCGAACTCGCTGCGGCTGTCCTCGGCGCTGCTCGCCGCGGGGCGCGCACACACGTTCCTGCCGCTGTCCGGGGTCACCCACATGACGCCGCAGGAGGTCGTGGCCGAGAACCTGCTGCTGCTCCAGCTCGAGTTCCTCCGCCGCTCCCTCGCCCTCTGACCTGTCAGCCTGAGCGGCGCCCAGGACAGCCAGTCAGGCTGACAAGAGCGCGGTAGAGCTGGGCGGCGACGCGAGCTTCGTGCGCCCGCAACGCGAACGCCACGAACCGCAGGACGATCCGACCGTCCAGGGCGAGCTCGTTGCCGCGTTCCATGTCGTCCCAGTACTGCCGCGGCAACAGGTGTACTGCGCCGTCCACTTCGGCTACTACGCGCACTCCGTCCGCCCGCACCCACTCAGCATCGAGGTAGCGGCGTCGCCCCGACGACTCGACGCGGATAGCCTGTCGGACCGGCTCGGGCAGGCCGTGCCGTCGACAGAGCCGGGCGAAGTCGATCTCCGACAGTGCCTGGGAACCACCACCAATGTCCGCGACGGCCGCCGCCAGCAGCCGACCGTGGCGGATCCGCCCTGCTGCTTGCAGCTCGAGCCTCAGATCGTCCACCCTCGTCAGGCGCTGTTGGACGACTGCCGCCAGGACACCGACGGCCGTCCGGGAGTTGTGACTCCACGCGGCGGAATCGATGGCGCTCCGTGCCGTGCGGGTCCGCGGCGGAGGCCGGGTCGGGTGCAGATGGAGCGTTGGGTCGAACCGGCGCGACTCGTGGATGCGAACTCCAGGCGGGCAGGGACCGTGACCCCGCGGGGAACGACGATCTCGATGGCGGGGCGGTCCCACCCGGTGAGCCCATCGGCCTCCAGCGCTGTGAACGCGCACAGAGCAGCCCGCGGGCCTGCATTCAAGACCGCGATCCACCACTGTTGACGTCGGGTGAGCGGTCCGTTGTGGAGGACGACGGCATTGGGCGCGGCTGCGGTCCAGCGGTGCGCGACCAGCTGGGCAAGCTCGGCCTTCGTGCCCACGCCGCAAGTCCTGAGCTGTCCGCGCGACACGACGCAGTCCTGCCGCGCGGCCAGCCGGTTCAGGGAGGGATTGTGGAGCGGGGGCATCGCAGAACCGTGTCATCTGGAGCCACTCGGGGCCCGTGTCTGTCCACAGCCCTCGGCTTGTCAGCCCCAGCGGCCGCCCTGGGCGCCGCTGAGGCTGACAAGCGAAAGGGTCAGGTGCGTTTGGCGCGGGCCCGCGTCTTCTCGCGGTCGGTCTGGTCCAGGACCACCTTGCGGAGCCGCACCGTCGCCGGCGTCACCTCGACGCACTCGTCCTCGCGGCAGAACTCCAGAGCCTGCTCCATGGAGATCTGCTTGTGCGGGATCAGCGGCACCAGCACGTCCGAGGACGACTGCCGCATGTTGGTGAGCTTCTTCTCCTTGGTCGCGTTCACGTCCATGTCGTCCGACCGGGAGTTCTCACCGACGATCATGCCCTCGTACACCTCGGTGCCCGGGCCGACGAACATCGTGCCGCGCTCCTGCAGGTTGGCCAGCGCGAACCCGGTCGTGGCGCCGCGCCGGTCGGCCACCAGCGACCCGGTCGGGCGGGTCCGCAGGTCGCCGTGCCACTCCTCGTACCGGTCGAAGACGTGGTGCAGCAGGCCGGTCCCGCGGGTCTCGGTCAGGAACTCGGTGCGGAAGCCGATCAGCCCGCGCGCGGGCACCACGTACTCCAGCCGGACCCAGCCCGTTCCGTGGTTGACCATCTGCTCCATGCGCCCCTTGCGCAGGGCCATGAGCTGGGTGACGACGCCCAGGTAGTCCTCCGGGATGTCAACCGTCAGCCGCTCCACCGGCTCGTGGACCTTCCCGCCGACGATGCGGGTCACGACCTGCGGCTTGCCCACCGTGAGCTCGAAGCCCTCGCGCCGCATGATCTCGACCAGGACGGCGAGCTGCAGCTCCCCGCGGCCCTGCACCTCCCAGGTGTCCGGCCGCTCGGTCGGCAGCAGCCGGATCGAGACGTTGCCGACGAGCTCGGCCTCGAGCCGGCTCTTCACCAGGCGGGCGGTGAGCTTCTTGCCGCTCTGACCGGCCAGCGGCGAGGTGTTGATCCCGATCGTCATCGAGATGGACGGCTCGTCGACGGTGATCAGCGGCAGCGCGACCGGGTTCTCCGGGTCGGCGAGGGTCTCCCCGATGGTGATGTCCGGGATGCCGGCCACGGCGATGATGTCGCCCGGCCCGGCCTGCTCCGCGGGCACCCGGTCGAGCGCCTCCGTGACCAGCAGCTCGGTCACCTTGATCCGCTCGACGGTGCCGTCGGTCTTGCACCAGGCGACCTGCTGGCCCTTGCGGATCCAGCCCTGCCGAACGCGGCACAGCGCCAGCCGGCCCAGGTACGGCGAGGCGTCCAGGTTCGTGACGTGCGCCTGCAGTGGCGCGTCCTCGATGTACGAGGGAGCCGGGATCGTCGTCAGGATCGTCCGGAACAGCGGCTCCAGGTCGGTGGCGTCCGGCAGGGTGCCGTCGCCCGGACGCTGCAGGGAGGCCCGGCCCGCCTTCGCGGACGCGTACACGATCGGGAACTCGATCTGGTGCTCGTCCGCGTCCAGGTCCAGGAACAGCTCGTACGTCTCGTCGACGACCTCGGCGATCCGCGCGTCCGGCCGGTCCACCTTGTTCACGACGAGCACCACGGGCAGCCGCTTCTGCAGCGCCTTGCGCAGCACGAACCGAGTCTGCGGGAGCGGGCCCTCGCTGGCGTCCACGAGCAGGAGCACGCCGTCGACCATCTCCAGGCCGCGCTCGACCTCGCCGCCGAAGTCGGCGTGCCCGGGGGTGTCGATGATGTTCAGCGTCACCGCCACGCCGTCGGTGGTGTGCCGGACGGCGGTGTTCTTGGCCAGGATCGTGATGCCCTTCTCCCGCTCCAGGTCCATCGAGTCCATGATCCGGTCCTGGACCGAACCCTCCTCGGCCTGGTGCGCGCTGAACGCCCCGCTCTGCCAGAGCATGGCGTCGACGAGGGTGGTCTTGCCGTGGTCGACGTGCGCCACGATGGCCAGGTTGCGCAGGTCCTCACGCAGGTGGACGGTCACCGGTCAGCCTCTCGCTGGATGAAGCCGGCCATGCCCGGCACCGTGAACGCGACGAAGCCGTACTCCGGCGCGTAGATCAGACCCTTGCCGATCAGGCCGGCACGGATCGGGCCGAGGTTGCTCATGGTGCGGCCCATCCGAGCGGCGACGTCGGAGGTCTTGCTGTCGTGGCCACTGTCCACCGACATGGCCCGAAGGAACAAACGCTCTGTGGCCGTCGCCCGGTCCCAGCGGGACCGGAAAAACCCGTTGTCGAGGGTCGCCTGACCCAGCCGGACCCCGTTCCGGGCGTCGGCGGCAGTCACCAGCGGCCCGGTCGCGACGTTCCACGTCGCCGAGCCGAACTCCTGCAGGAAGTACGGATACCCGCCCGCCGCCGTGACCGTCGCCTGCAGCGCCTCGTCGGACCATCGCACTCCCATCTCGGCGGCCGGGGCCGAGAGCGCCTGCCCGGCGACCGCTGGGTCGAGCTGGCCCAGCGGCCGGTAGTCGAAGAGCCGCTCGGCGTACGACTTGGCCTCGGCCAGGCGCCCGGCCAGGTTGGGCAGCCCGGCGCCGATCACCACGAACGGCACGGTGCGCTGGCCGGCCACGTGAGCGCCGGCGGCGAGGGCCGCCATGCTGGCCCTGTCCATCTCGTGCAGCTCGTCGACGAGCAGGACGGCGCCGACCCCGGCCTCCATGGCCGCCCGCCCGACGTCCACGGCCAGCGCCGAGAAGTCGGCCTCCAGGTCACCGCCGCCCGGCCCGCCGGGTCCGGGCGACGCCTGGACCGATGCGCTGACGGCGCCCGAGGAGTCCAGCGTGACCGTGAACGCGGTGATGCTGGCCAGGGCCCTGCGAGCGACGTCCGGCAGGCGCGGACCGTGCAGGCGCCGGATCCCGGCGGTGAGCTGGGCGGCCAGGGCGGTGAGCAGGGCAGGCGCACCCTCGCGCCGGGTCTCGGCCTGGACGACGATCCAGCCCCGTGCATCGGCCCGGGTCGCCAGCTCGTTGATGAGCACGGTCTTCCCGACGCCGCGCAGACCGGTGAGGACCAGCCCGCGCGAGGCACGTCCCAGCTCCCCGCGGCGCAGGACCGCGTCGAATGCGTCCAGCTCCCCCTGCCGGCCGGCGAGCAGCGGCGGACGCAGCCCCGCGCCGGGCGCGTACGGGTTGTCGACGACGTCCATGCCGGGACTCTAGCGAGTTCTAGCCACATCTAGGAGTTTCCTAGAGTCTCCTAGAACCAGGGCGACCCGCGCCCCACGATCATGGCCGCAGCGGCCTGCGCCGGCTCTCGGTCCCCGTGCAGCCACGCCACCGAGTCGATCGTCGCCGGGTCGACCCAGCGGACCGCGTCGTGCTGCTCGACCGGCGCCGGCTCGGCGCCGTCGACGAGCCGGGCCAGCCACACCCGCAGGACGTAGCGGCCCAGTGGCCAGTCCGTACCGACCCGGGGACCCAGGATGATGTCGACGCCCAGCTCCTCGTCGATCTCACGGACCAGCGCCTGCTCGTCGCTCTCCCCCGGCTCCACCTTCCCGCCGGGCAGCTCCCAGCCGCCGGCCAGGTGCGCGGGCTCGGTGCGACGGGCCGCCAGCAGCAGACCGTCGCGGACGATCGCCGCGCCCACGACGACGGCGGGCTCGGACGCAGGCTGGCTCACGCGGCCAGCCTCCCACTCTCGTGTCAGACCCAGACCGGCCTCTGGCCCGGTCTGGGTCTGACACGACCCCGCGACGGCACGCCCGAGCGCGTGCGGGATGTCACATCCGAACGCGAACACCCGGTGAGCGCGCGCAGGCACCGAGTGGCCATACTGACCTCGGTCGAGACCCTGGGCGGGCAGCCGCGGGCACGGGTGAGAGGACTCCCATGGCGAACAGCACGCTGGCCGGCGGAACCGCGGCCCCCGGTCGCGCCCGGATCGCGGCCCGCACGCTGCGCACCGACAACTGGCGCAAGGCGCCGGTCCTCACAGCGCTCGGCCTGATCGCCTGGCTCGTGTACGCCACCGTCCGCGTCTTCATGCAGAAGGACTACTGGGTCGGCGACTACCACTACCTGACCCCGTTCTACTCGCCCTGCCTGTCGAACGGCTGCACGCCGGAGTCCGCGGAGTTCGGCACGTTCCTCCCCGACGTCTGGTGGCTGCCGTACGCCGCCCTCACGCTGCCGCTCCTGCTGCTGTTCCGGTTCACCTGTTACTACTACCGGCGGGCGTACTACCGCGCGTTCTGGTTCTCCCCGCCCGCCTGCGCGGTGCCGGACGGGCACACCCGGTACACCGGCGAGACGCGGGTCCCGCTGATCGGCCAGAACAGCCACCGGTACTTCTTCTACGCCGCGGTGCTCATCTCCCTGATCAACACGTGGGACGCGATCCGTGCGTTCCACAGCCCGCAGGGGTTCGGGTTCGGGCTGGGCAACGTGGTCCTCGTGGCCAACGTCGTGCTGCTCTGGGCGTACACGATCTCCTGCCACTCGTGCCGGCACGCGATCGGCGGCCGGCTCAAGCACTTCTCCAAGCACCCCATGCGGTACCAGGCCTGGACGTTCGTGAGCCGGCTCAACACCAGGCACATGCTGCTCGCCTGGGTCACGCTGGCCTCGCTGGCTGTCACCGACTTCTACGTGATGGCCGTCTCGGCCGGCTGGTTCTCCGACCTCCGCTTCATCCACTGACCGCCCCGACCGCCCTGACAGCACCGACAGGAGAAGGCCCCCCACCATGACCGACCTGGAGCGCCACACGTACGACGTCGTCGTGATCGGCGCCGGTGGTGCCGGCCTGCGCGCGGCCATCGAAGCCCGCAGCCGCGGCCTGCGCACCGCGATCGTGTGCAAGTCGCTGTTCGGCAAGGCCCACACCGTGATGGCCGAGGGCGGTATCGCCGCCTCGATGGGCAACGTGAACAGCAACGACAGCTGGCAGGTGCACTTCCGCGACACGATGCGCGGCGGCAAGTTCCTCAACCACTGGCGGATGGCCGAGCTGCACGCCAAGGAGGCACCGGACCGGGTCTGGGAGCTGGAGTCGTGGGGCGCGCTGTTCGACCGCACCGCGGACGGGCGCATCAGCCAGCGCAACTTCGGCGGTCACGAGTACCCCCGGCTGGCGCACGTCGGTGACCGCACCGGGCTCGAGCTGATCCGGACCCTGCAGCAGCAGGTCGTCGCGCTGCAGCAGCAGGACCAGCGCGACCTGGGCGACTACGAGGCGCGCCTGAAGGTCTTCGCCGAGTGCACGGTCACCCGGATCCTGCAGAACCCCGCTGCCGGCGACGGCACGCCAGGGGCGGTCAGCGGGGCGTTCGGGTACTACCGCGAGACCGGCCGGTTCGTCCTGTTCGAGGCGCCGGCCGTCGTGATCGCGACCGGCGGCATCGGCAAGTCGTTCAAGGTGACCAGCAACTCGTGGGAGTACACCGGCGACGGGCACGCGCTGGCGCTGCGCGCGGGCAGCACGCTGGTCAACATGGAGTTCATCCAGTTCCACCCGACCGGGATGGTCTGGCCGCCGAGCGTCAAGGGGATCCTCGTCACCGAGTCCGTGCGCGGCGACGGTGGCGTGCTCACCAACTCCGACGGCAAGCGGTTCATGTTCGGCTACGTGCCGGACGTGTTCCGCAAGCAGTACGCCGAGACCGAGGACGAGGGGGACCGCTGGTACAAGGACGCGGACAACAACCGCCGGCCGCCCGAGCTGCTCCCGCGCGACGAGGTCGCCCGCTCGATCAACTCCGAGGTCAAGGCCGGGCGCGGCTCCCCGCACGGCGGGGTGTTCCTGGACGTCTCGAGCCGGCTGCCCGCCGAGGAGATCCGCCGCCGGCTGCCGTCGATGTACCACCAGTTCAAGGAGCTGGCCGACGTCGACATCACGGCTGAGCCGATGGAGGTCGGACCGACCTGCCACTACGTCATGGGCGGCGTCGAGGTCGAGCCGGACACGGCGGCCGCAGCCCGCGTGCCGGGCCTGTTCGCGGCCGGCGAGTCCGCCGGGGGCATGCACGGCTCGAACCGCCTCGGCGGCAACTCCCTCTCCGACCTGCTCGTGTTCGGACGCCGCGCCGGGCTGGGGGCCGCGGACTACGTGGCGTCGCTGGGCGAGCGGCGCCCGCAGGTGGCCGACTCCGACGTCGACGCCGCCGCGGCCGCGGCCCTGGCGCCGTTCACGAACACCGGCGGCGAGAACCCGTACACCCTGCACACTGAGCTGCAGCAGACGATGAACGACCTGGTCGGGATCATCCGGACCCAGGCCGAGATCGAGCAGGCGCTCGAACGGCTGCAGCAGCTCAAGGCGCGCGCGAAGACCGTCACCGTCGAGGGCCACCGCCAGTTCAACCCGGGGTGGCACCTGGCCCTGGACCTGGACAACATGCTGCTGGTCTCCGAGTGCGTGGCCCGGGCCGCGCTCGAACGGCAGGAGTCGCGCGGCGGCCACACCCGTGACGACTTCCCGAAGATGAGCCCGCAGTGGCGGCAGGTCAACCTCATCTGCTCGGTCGACGGCGACGGCGTGAAGGTCGAGCACCAGCCGCTGTCGACGATGCCGACCGAGCTGCTCGGGCTGTTCGACCGCGCCGAGCTGGCCAAGTACATGACAGCGGAGGAGCTCGCCGCCCTCCCCGAAGCGGCGGAGGGGACCCCCTGATGGGCTACGACGCGAAGTTCCGGGTGTGGCGCGGCGACGCGTCCGGCGGCGACCTGCACGACTACACCGTCGAGGTGAACGAGGGCGAGGTCGTCCTCGACGTCATCCACCGGCTGCAGGCGACGCAGACGCCCGACCTCGCGGTCCGGTGGAACTGCAAGGCCGGCAAGTGCGGGTCGTGCAGCGCCGAGGTCAACGGACGGCCACGGCTGATGTGCATGACCCGGATGAGCACGTTCACCCTCGACGAGACGGTGACCGTCACCCCGCTGCGCGCGTTCCCGGTCATGCGCGACCTCGTCACCGACGTCTCGTTCAACTACGAGAAGGCGCGCACGGTGCCGTCGTTCGCCCCGCCGGCGGGCCTCGAGCCGGGCGACTACCGGATGCGGCAGGTCGACGTCGAGCGCAGCCAGGAGTTCCGCAAGTGCATCGAGTGCTACCTGTGCCAGAACACCTGTCACGTGGTGCGCGACCACGAGGAGAACAAGCAGTCCTTCGCCGGCCCGCGCTTCCTGATCCGGCTGGCCGAGCTGGACATGCACCCCCTGGACACCCTCGACCGCAAGCAGGCGGCGCAGGACGAGCACGGCCTCGGCTTCTGCAACATCACCAAGTGCTGCACCGAGGTTTGCCCGGAGCACATCAAGATCACCGACAACGCCATCATCCCGCTCAAGGAGCGGGTGGCCGACCGCCGGTTCGACCCGCTCCGGATGCTCGGAGCGAGGATCCGCGGGCGGCGGCCCGGCGACGTCGGAGACTGAGGCCGGCGGCCGCAGATGCCACGCCAGCTCGACGACGAAGAACGCCGGAGCCAGCTGGCCGGCCTGCCCGGCTGGGAGGGCGACGCCGCGGCGCTGCGGCGCAGGGTGAGCGCGCCGGACTTCCCGACCGCCATCCGGCTCGTCGACGCCGTCGCGGAGGTGGCCGAGCAGATGGACCACCACCCCGACATCGACATCCGGTGGAGGACCGTCACGTTCGTCCTGAGCACCCACTCGGCCGGCGGCGTCACCCAGAACGACATCGAGCTCGCCCACCGCATCAGCGACCTGGCCACCAGGTTCGACGCGAGTTGACGCTCCGCCTAGGGTCACTGTTGTGACAGCGAGCACCGGACAGCCTTCCGGAGTCGGTGAGCCGCCGACCGGCGGCGAGCACGACACCCAGGGGAACGTCGCCGACCGCACGAACAAGCTGCGGGCGGGCGTGCTCGGAGCCAACGACGGGATCGTCTCCATCGCCGGCCTCGTCCTGGGCGTGGCGGCCAGCACGACCGACCGCGCCGTGATCTTCACCGCCGGCATCGCCGGGCTCGTGGCCGGCGCGATGTCGATGGCCGTCGGCGAGTACGTGTCGGTGTCCACGCAGCGCGACACCGAGCACGCGCTGCTGGCCAAGGAGCGGCACGAGCTGGCCACCGACCCCGAGGGCGAGCTCCACGAGCTGGCCGGGTTGTACGTCGAGCGCGGGCTGACCCCCGACCTGGCCCGCCAGGTGGCCGAGCAGCTGCACGCGGGGCCGCGCACGCTCGAGGCGCACGCCGAGCTGGAGCTCGGCATCAGCGTCCACCAGCTCGTCAGCCCGTGGAGCGCGGCGATCTCCTCGTTCCTGGCGTTCAGCCTCGGCGCCGCGCTCCCGCTCCTCGCGATCCTGTTGCCGCCGCCGGCGTGGCGCTCGGCGGTGACGTTCGTCGCGATGGTGCTCGCGCTGGCCCTGACCGGGTCGGTGAGCGCCCGCCTGGGCGGGGCCGACCCCAAGCGGGCCGTCATCCGGGTCGTGGTCGGCGGCGCACTCGCGATGGCGATCACGTACGGCATCGGCCGCCTGATCGGCACCCAGATCTGACCGCACCGTCAGCCGCGTGCCGCTGAGCGTCTCGGCGCGCCCCCCGCTAGCCTGCGGAAGGTCCGGTACGGCAGGTGCAGGGGATGGAGTGAGCAGCCGTGCGCAAGTACCTCGTCGAGTTCATCGGGACGTTCTTCCTCGTGTTCACCGTCTGCTGCGCGGTCGTGAAGGGTGGCGTCATCGCCCCGATCGCGATCGGGTCGGCGCTGATGGTCATGGTGTACGCCGGCGGTCACGTCTCCGGCGGCCACTTCAACCCAGCGGTCACCCTGGCGGTCCTGCTGCGGGGACGGATCACGTCCGCCGAGGCGGTGCCGTACTGGGTCACCCAGCTCGTGGCCGGCCTCGTCGGGGCGCTCGTCGCGAAGTTCGTCATCAACCCGCCTAGCTCGCTCGGCGCGCTCGACCTGTCGGTGTCCGCACGCGTCATGTGGGGTGCGTTCGTCGCCGAGCTGCTGTTCACGTTCGCGTTGGCCTGGGTCGTGCTCAACGTCGCGACCAGCAAGGACCACCCGAACAACTCGTTCTACGGCCTGGCGATCGGCTTCACTGTCCTGACCGGCGCGGTTGCCGTCGGCGGCGTCTCCGGCGGGGCGTTCAACCCGGCGGTGGCCCTCGGCATCATGACGTTCGGGCTCTCGGCCTGGAAGAACTTCTGGATCTACCTGCTCGCCGACCTCATCGGCGCGGCGCTGGCGGCGTACGCGTTCAAGGCGGCCAACCCCGACGACGCCTGACCTCGGCGGCGACGCGACCCGGTGGGGCGGGAGGAGCACCCGGGAGTCGATCGGGGGATCTGACTCCTCGGAGGGGGGCTCCCGTCCGGGTGCCCCTCCCGCGTCGACCGGCGCCTGCAGCCGTCGTCCCCCGTCGGGATGACGGCTGCGTGCACCGGACCTGTCCGCCGGTGCGCGTACCCGTCATCCCCCGATCTGTGTCTGACGGGGACGCGCACCGGCGAGCTCATGTCTCGTGCTACCCCCTCGATGGTCGGTTCAGTAGAAGGTGAGCGAGCTGGCCTGGTTGTCCATCGTGCTCAGCGAGTCGGCGTAGGCGGCCGGGCCCCACGCAGTCCCGCTGGCCCCACCGTTCTTCCACAGCTTCACCGAGCAGTTGTTGTAGCCCTGGAACGAGCTGATCCGGTCGTTCCAGCCGGAAGGCACCGAACCGAGCGTGAAGTCCAGGTCCGCGCTCGTGTCGCAGGCCGTTGCCGCCGTGACGTTGAAGTAGCCGCCCGCCGGGTCGCGGTCGGTGTAGTCGTAGAAGCGGCCCAGCAGGACCGCCCCGGAGCCGTCTGCGGCAGGCCGGGCGAGGCGGCCGGCCTTGGCCGGGTCGACCGTCGTGCAGAAGTAGTAGTCGGTCGAGATGTTCAGCGTGCAGTACTGCGGCACGTCCTCCGCCGCAGCGCTCGGAGCGCCCACCACCCCGAGCGTGACGATCGTCGCCAGAACCCCCACCAGCGCCCACACCGTGCGCAGGCGCACAACAGTGCCCATCCCCAATCAGCCCCTTCGTCGGAAGCCCCGTTTCCGACAGGGGGTTGTCCGCCGCGGCGGCGGCGTTGCGGTGCGTCCAGAATGCGGACACCTGGACGGGCCCGGTCACAGCTGTCAACCCTCCGACGTCGGGAGACCCAGCTGGGCGCACGTCTCCTGGTTGACGGCGGGGAACACCCCGACGATGCCCTTGGGCAGGACGCAGGCGATCAACGGCGGCGGGACGGCCGGGACGGGCGACTGGCCCTTGGGCTCGGTGTACGGCGGGATCGAAGTCAGGTAGCCCTGCGCCCAGAAGCTCCGGCACATGTCGATCGCGACCGACGCCGAGTCCTGGGGGATCGAGATCGCGTCCCCGCCGAGCGACGGGTTGTCGAAGTCGGTCGTCCAGATCGGGTAGCAGTGAACCTCACTGCGGTCGTGGGCGCGCTGCCAGGCGATCGTCGCCGCAGCCGTACCGCTCAGAACGACCGCCCCCGCCGCGACCAACGCGACGACCACGCGGCGGCGGCGGGGCAGCGGTCCGCGCGCGCGGCGCCGCCGCCGAAGCGTGCGACCGCGCGGCTCGTCGGGCTCGTCGGGCCCGGCCGGTGACGCCGGTCGAGACGGCCGGGCGGGCGTGGACTCGGCGGCCATGACCTCGCGCAGCTGCGCCAGGTGGCGGTCGCGCACCTCGTCCGGCACGCCCGGCGCGGGCAACCGACGCAGCAGCCGGTCGAGCTGGTCGTCGTCGTACGTCATCGCTCGCCCCCGTCCGTCCCCTGGTCCAGCTGGGCGAGCAGCACGCGCAGGCGCGACCGCGCCCGGCTCAACCGGGACCGCACCGTGCCGGCGGGAAGGTCCAGGGCCGCGGCGACCTCCGTCGGCGTGAGTCCTTCGGCGACGCACAGCAGCAGGAGGTCGCGGTCGTCGTCGCCCAGGTGTTCGAGCGCGAGCCGCAGCAGGTCGAGCTCGCGCTGGCTGTCCAGCTGACCGGCCAGGTCCTCGGCGAAGTCCGGGACGCGGTCCGGAGGCGTCTGCGTCGAGAGGAAGGCCTGGTACCGCTGCGCCTTCCGGCCGGCGTTGCGCATCAGGTTCGCGGCGACCCCGAGCAGCCAGGGCAGGATCGCCTCGTCCGGGTCGAGGTCGACCTCGGTGCGCCGCCGCCAGGCCTCCAAGAACACCCCGCTCGTGATCTCGTCCGCGAGGTCCCAGGAACCCGATCGGCGGAACGCGAAGCCATGCACCCGGTTGGCGTGCAGGACGTAGACGCGCTCGAACGCGTCGGGCTCGCCGGCCGCGATCCGCGCCCAGAGGCTCCCTGCCGTAGCCAACGCACCTGCCAACACGTCTAGGAACTGTCGTCGCCCGGGTCTGCGTTGCGTCCAAGGTGTGCGGACGGCAGCGCCGCGTGCGCAGGTTACGCCCAGGCGCGGCCCCGACGCGGGCGAACCTACGGTGCAGTACGGCAGTCGGACTCGCGTACCTCCACCGTAGTTTTCGGGCGGCACGCCGTCAGACGTTGAAGCGGAAGCCCTCCCGCACGTCCATCAACGTCTGCCGATGACGGTCGATGTGCCCTGACCTGCAACGAGGCGTTGACGACCGTTGGTCTTCGCGGACCGCCACTGAACTCCTTGCGGACCAACTGCGGACTGAATGCGATTCACGAGCAGGAGACCTGTCCTACCTTGACTTCATGACTGATGAGAGTCCCCGCGCCCTGGCGCAGTTCGACGAGGACGCCGACGACCTTGCCGCGTCGGACGCGGTGATGACCGAGATCAAAGCGGGTGCCCCGACCATCCCCTGGGATGAGGCCAAGGCTGCCTGGAGCGACTCCTGAGGAGGCTCCCTAGGGCTGAGCAAACCTCACCCACCAATTCGGATCGCCTCGTCGAAGAACATTCAGTTCTGGTGCCGACTGACGCGCCACCCGTGCCGCCTCGCGGACCGCGTCGGGATCTTCGTCGTAGAGGCCCATCGACTCGGAGTCGGCGACCATCTGACCGAGGGCTCGATCCGCGGGCCTTCGTCGTCATGGTTGCGTCTCGAGCGGCTGAGTCGGTGCCTTCATTCATGACGGCATGGTGGCAGCAGACCGCAACGGATCAACAGCGAGTTCAGGTCTGTCGCAGGCCCTTGACGATCGTCTCGGCCCTCACAATCATGCGGTCGTCGCGCCGCGGTGCAGGAACGAAGCCGAACCTCGCGTACAAGGCGCGTCCTCGGTCCGTCGAGGCATCGACGACGATCGTGCGTACGGCCGGACCGGCTTCCCCTGCTGCGATGATTCGGTCCAGCGCATCCGCGAGCAGAACGCTGCCGAGCCGCTTCCCGTGGAGAGACCGGTCGAGCGCCAGCTTCGCGAGCAACGCTGCGGGGACAGGATCGGGGACACCGCGACTGATCCGGGCCGGAGCCTCGTCGCGGGGTACGGCGTGCGCGCTGAGCGAGTAGTAGCCCACGACGCGATCGGTGCCCTCGGCCACCCACACGAACGTCCGAGCCACACGGGCACGCGCAGCAGTACCAGCGTGATCGCGCAACCAGGAGTCGAGGTCCAGTTCGCCAGAGTCGAATCGAGAGACGTCGTGGACGACCGGGTCGAGAACCGAGCTCGCGAAGTCGGCGCTATGCGTCACGACGGACGGTTCGACGGAGCCGTGCAGCGGCGTCGATCAGGGCCGGCGTCGGTTCCGGCGCGAGAGAGTCGAAGAACTCGTCGAAGAAGTCCGCGGGCAGCGGCGTAGTACGGCTGTCCGCGATCACCCGCTCGGCACGTTCGTCGGCCGCGGAGAGCACGAACGCGGTCAGGCTCTCGTGGCTGAGGTCGGCCGCGATCTGAAGCCGGCGCTTGCGCTCGGCGTCGGTACGCATGTTGATCGTCTCGGCGGTCATCCTGGACACCTCCTGTAACGCAATTGTGCGCACGTCGATGAGCCGGCGTCAATTCGCCGCCAGGGGGCCGCGACGCTCAGAGCGCCTCAAGCATCGACGCGACCTCGCGGAGAAGCGTCGGCGTGTCTTCCGACGGTGCGGCCCAACCGTCCAGGGGGTTGACCACCGCAGGTCGTTTGGCGTGTCGCGGACGGCCTACACGTTGAAGCGGAACTCCACGACATCGCCGTCCTGCATGACGTAGTCCTTGCCCTCGATCCGGACCTGGCCGCGCGCCCGTGCCTCCGCCATCGAACCGGCCGCCACCAATGCGCCGAAGGACACGACCTCCGCCTTGATGAACCCGCGCTGGAAGTCCGTGTGGATCACGCCCGCCGCGACCGGCGCGGTGTCGCCCTTGTGGATCGTCCAGGCGCGCGCCTCCTTCGGCCCGGCCGTGAGGTACGTCTGCAGACCCAGTGTGTCGAAGCCGACCCGGGCCAGCAGCGCCAGCCCGGACTCCTCCTGCCCGATCGACTGCAGCAGCTCGAGCGCCTCGTCGTCGGCCAGCTCGGCCAGCTCGGACTCGATCTTCGCGTCGAGGAAGATCGCCTCCGCGGGCGCGACGAGGGCGCGCAGCTCGTCCTTCAGTCCGTCGTTGCCGAGCTCGCCGTCGTCGAGGTTGAACACGTACAGGAACGGCTTCGCCGTGAGCAGGTGCAGCTCGGACAGCGGTTCGAGCTCGACACCGGACGCGTACAGCGTCGTGCCGCCGTCGAGCAGCTCGCGCGCCTTCTCGACCGCTGCCAGCAGCGGAGCGCGGTCCTTGCTGGTCCGCGCCTCCTTCTGCAGGCGGGGCAGGGCGCGGTCGATCGTCTGGAGGTCCGCGAGGATCAGCTCGGTGTTGATGGTCGCGATGTCCTCGCTCGGGTCGACCCGACCCTCGACGTGCACGACGTCGGGGTCGGTGAACACCCGGATGACCTGGCAGATCGCGTCGGCCTCGCGGATGTGCGAGAGGAACTTGTTGCCCAGCCCCTGACCCTCGGACGCCCCCTTGACGATGCCGGCGATGTCGACGAAGGAGACCGTGGCCGGCAGGACGCGGGCGGAGCCGAACAGGTCGGCGAGGACCTGCAGGCGCGGGTCCGGAACGCCGACGACGCCGACGTTCGGCTCGATCGTCGCGAAGGGGTAGTTGGCGGCCAGGACTTCGTTCTTGGTGAGGGCGTTGAAAAGCGTGGACTTGCCGACGTTGGGCAGGCCGACGATGCCGATGGACAGGCTCACGGGCGGGGAGTCTAGGCGGACCGGAGCGAGGACCGAGCCGGCGGGCGAGGGACCGAGCGACCACAGGTCGGGCGCGCCCTCCCCGAATCTGTCGGCCTGCCGTTGCACACTCGGCGCATGGATTCGACGGGCGTGCTGCTCATGATCGTCGGGCTGGTCGTCGGCCTCGGGGCCGGCGGTGCGGCCGGGCTGGTCCTGGGCCGCTCGGGGGCCGCTTCGGCCGAGGGGGCCGGCGCGGCGGCCGAGCGGGGCAGGCTGACGGCCGAGCGGGACGCGGCCCGCACCGACGCCGACCGCCTCCGGGCCGAGCGGGACCAGGTGGCGGCGCGGACCGCCGCGGTCGATGCCGAGCTCGCCGCGACCAGGGCGCTGCTGGAGTCCGAGCGGGCCGGCGCCCGCGAGCGGCTGGAGCTGCTGCGCACCGAGCAGGAGCGGCTGGTCGAGCAGTTCCGGGCCCTGTCGGCCGACGCGCTCCGGCACAACAACGAGGCGTTCCTGACCCTCGCCGACGAGCGGCTCAAGACGGCCCAGCAGGCCCATGCCGGCGAGCTCGAACAGCGCCGGCAGGCCGTCGAGAACCTCGTGGCGCCGCTGAAGGAGACCCTTGGCAAGGTCGAGGTGCAGCTGCGCGACCTGGAGACCGCGCGGGTCACCGCCTACACAGCGCTGACCGAGCAGGTCGGCTTCGTGCGGGCGACGTCAGAGCAGCTCCGGCTCGAGACGACGGCGCTGGTCACCGCGCTGCGGGCGCCGCAGGCCCGGGGCCGCTGGGGTGAGATGCAGCTCAAGCGGGTCGTCGAGATGGCCGGCATGGTCGAACACGTCGACTTCGACCAGCAGGCCAGCGTGGTCACAGCCGACGGGACGCTGCGGCCCGACCTCGTGGTACGGATGGCCGGCGGCAAGAACATCGTCGTCGATGCGAAGGTCACGCTCGCGGCGTATCTCGAGGCGGCCGAGACCGCCGACCCGGACGTCCGCACCGACCGGCTGGCCGCGCACGCCCGGCACCTGCGCAAGCACGTCGACGACCTCGCCGGCAAGGCGTACTGGCAGCACTTCACGCCCGCCCCCGAGTTCGTCGTGCTGTTCGTCCCGGGCGAGGCGTTCCTGGCGCCCGCCCTGGAGCACGAGCCGGCTCTGCTCGAGTACGCCCTCGGCAAGCGAGTGATGATCGCGACGCCGACGACGCTCATGACCCTGCTCCGGACCGTCGGGTACTCCTGGCAGCAGGCGGCCCTCACCGACAACGCCCGGGCCGTGTTCGACCTCGGCCGCGAGCTGTACGACCGCCTCGGGCGGCTGGGTGAGCACGTGGACAAGCTCGGGCGCTCGATCGGCCGCGTCGTCGGTGACTACAACGCGGCCGTGGGCTCGCTCGAGACCCGGGTGCTCGTCACCGCGCGGAAGATGGCCGACCTCAAGATCGTGGAGGGAGCCCTCGAGGCGCCCCGCGTGGTCGACGACGCGACCCGGGCGATCACCGCGGCTCCCCTGCTGGCGGCGGCCGCCGACGGCCGGTCCGTCCGCGCGCTCCCGGTCCAGGTCGCCCTGGATGCGTTCGAGACCACGGGCGAGGAGCTCGACGAGGTCGAGGTTGACCCGCGCTATGGCGTGGACCCGGTCCCGACGGCGACACCGGACCCGGCCGCCGGGCGGCTCCGGGTCACCGGCGGCGGGGCGTAGCGTTGGCGAGCGTGCAGACCCCCGCCGACGACCGCCCGTACCGGTCGGTGGACATCCCCGGGGTGATCCCGCCGGGCCAGCCCTTGCCGCCGTCGCAGCCGGCCGGGCCTGTCCCGCTGCCGCCTGAGCTGGCCGTCCGGCCACCGGCCAAGGCCGCCACGGCCCGCCCGGCCGCTGCGACGACCGGCTCCCCCGGCCTCACCGCACCAGGCGTCGTGGTCGTCGTGGGCGCGGTGTCCCTCGTCGCGATGCTGGTCGACACGTTCACCGGCGGCGGCGTGGGGTGGCTGTTCGGCGCCCTGTTCGTCCTCGTGAGCGGGTACGCAGCCCTCCAGGTCCGCCGCCAGGACCTGGTCTGGGCCGTGATCGTCCCGCCGCTGGTGTTCGCCCTGCTGGTCTGCGGCCACGCCGCGTACACGACCGGGGGTGACACCGTGACCAAGGTCGTGGCGATGATGAACAGCCTGCTCGACTACGGCCCGATGCTGTGGATCGGGACCGGGCTCGCGGCCGCGATCGCGGCCTGGCGCCGCTGGGGCGGGTCGCTCAGGAAGTCCTAGCCGCCTTCAGGTCGCGCCGCAGCTCGGGCGGCAGCGCGAACAGCAGGTGCTCCTCGGCGGACCTGACCTCCTGCACGTCGGCGTAGCCCCGCTCGGCCAGCCAGGCCAGCACGCCCTCGACGAGCAGCTCGGGGACGGATGCGCCACTGGTCACCCCGACGGTCGTCACCCCCTCCAGCCAGGCGTCGTCGATCTCCGCCGCGGCGTCGACCAGCCGGGCGGCGGCGGCGCCCGCGGTCAGGGCCACCTCGACCAGCCGGACGGAGTTGGAGGAGTTCTTCGAGCCGACGACGATCACGAGGTCGGACCCGGCCGCGACCACCTTGACGGCTTCCTGCCGGTTCTGGGTCGCGTAGCAGATGTCGTCGCTTGGCGGGTCGATCATGGCCGGGAACCGCTCCCGGAGCGCGCGCACCGTCTCACTGGTCTCGTCCACCGACAGGGTGGTCTGCGACAGCCAGGCAACCCTCCCCTCGTCCGCGACCTCGATGCCCGCGGCGGCCGACGGCCCATCCACGAGCGTGATGTGCTCGGGCGCCTCGCCGGCGGTCCCGACCACCTCCTCGTGACCTTCGTGCCCGATCAGCAGGATCTGGAAGCCCTCCTCGGCGAACCGGCGGGCCTCGACGTGCACCTTGGTCACCAGCGGGCAGGTCGCGTCGATCGTTCGCAGGTTGCGCCGGGCGGCCTCCTCGTGGACCGAGGGCGCGACACCGTGCGCCGAGAACACGACGATCGCGCCCTCCGGCACCTCTTCGGTCTCCTCGACGAACACGGCGCCGCGTGCCTCGAGGCGCTCCACGACGAACTTGTTGTGCACGATCTGCTTGCGGACGTAGACCGGCGGGCCGTACAGCTCGAGCGCCTTCTCGACGGTCACCACCGCGCGGTCCACGCCCGCGCAGTAGCCACGCGGGCTGGCCAGCAGCACGCGGCGCGCCTTCGCGCGGGCGGGGACGGTCGGGGGCTCTGGGGACACCGGGGGCACTGCCCCATCGTAGGCGCCTACGCTGCGGGCATGCCGCTGGAGACCTCGCCGGAGCAGCCCGTACCGGTGCGTACGGTGGCCCGTCTCATCAGTGAGTGGGTGGGCCGGCTGGGCCGGGTGTGGGTCGAGGGGCAGGTGGCGCAGCTGTCCCGCCGGCCGGGCGCCGGGACGGTGTTCCTGACGTTGCGCGACCCGGTGGCCGAGGCCTCGCTCACGGTCACGGCGCCGCGGGCGGTGCTGGACGCCGTCGTCCCGCCGCTGGTCGAGGGCGCGAGGGTCGTCGTCCACGGCAAGCCGGACTTCTGGCTCGCGCGCGGGACCCTCTCGCTGGCGGCCACCGAGATCCGGCCGGTCGGGCTCGGCGAGCTGCTGGCCCGGCTGGAGCGGCTCAAGGCCGTGCTCGCTGCCGAGGGCCTGTTCGAGCCGGCCCGCAAGCGGCCGCTGCCGTTCCTGCCGGGGACGGTCGGTCTGGTCTGCGGGCGCGGTTCGGCGGCCGAGCGCGACGTGCTCGAGAACGCCCGCGCGCGGTGGCCGGCGGTGCGTTTCCGGGTCGAGAACGTCGCCGTGCAGGGGGTGTACGCCGTCACCGAGGTGGTCGACGCGCTGCGCCGGCTCGACCGCGACCCCGAGGTGCAGGTGATCGTGGTGGCCCGCGGTGGCGGGTCGGTCGAGGACCTGCTGCCGTTCTCGGACGAGGCGATGGTGCGGGCCGTCGCCGCCTGCCTCACGCCGGTCGTCAGCGCGATCGGCCACGAGCCGGACACGCCGCTGATCGATCTCGTCGCCGACGTCCGGGCGTCGACCCCCACCGATGCCGCGCGACGAGTCGTCCCCGACGTCCGCGAGGAACAGGCCGGGCTGAGCCGCTCGCTGGCCGCGCTGCGGCGGGCGGTGGGGGCGCTGGTGGACCGCGAGTCGGGCCGGCTCGAGGCGCTGCGCTCACGACCGGTGCTCGCCGACCCGGTGACCGGCCTGGTGCAGCCCCGCATCGCCGAGGTCCTCGCCGCCCGCGAGCGGTCCCGCCGCGCGTTCGGACACCACCTGGACCGCGCCACCGCGGAGCTGCGGCACGCCCAGGCCCAGGTGCGCGCACTCTCCCCGGCGGCGACGCTGGAGCGGGGCTACGCGGTCGTGCAGCTCCCGGGCGGTGCGGTCGTGCGGGACCCCGAGCAGGTCGAGATCGGGGGCGACCTTCGGGTGCGGCTGGCCGGCGGTGAGCTCGCCGCCCGCCGCGTGCCGGCCGGGGCGGACCGGGAGGCGTGATCGCTAGGGTGGCGGCCGTGCCGAGCCACGCAGCAGCAGACGACCCGGGCTACGAGCAGGCCCGCGACGAGCTCGTCGAGGTCGTACGCCGGCTCGAGGCAGGGGGTACGTCGCTGGAGGAGTCGCTCGTGCTGTGGGAGCGCGGAGAGCAGCTCGCAGCGATCTGCCAGCGGTGGCTCGACGGTGCGCGAGCCCGGCTGGCGGCTGCGTCCGCGCCGGCCGAGGCCGGGGTCGACGGCGACGCGGATGCGGACGCGGACGACGACTCGACGGACGGAACCACGGACGGCTGAGCGCCGCCGGTCAGGACGGCCCGGGTGTCGGGACGCCCGCGCAGCGGTACCAGACCACCCGGTCCGCGTTCGGCCCGCCGTCGACGGCTCGGGCGTGTACCACGGCGACCTTCAGGTACTGCACCTGCTCAGGTTCGCCCTCGGCGAGGATGCAGGCCGGCGGCCCGGTGCGCACCGTGCCGTCCGGGGCCAACCAGACGGCGCCCTCGAGCCGGTAGTCGTAGCGCAGCGTCCCAGGCGTCGACGCACCCGGGACGCTCTCGGCGACGACCTCCATCCCCCCGGTCCCGGGCAGGGTCTGCGCGTCGACCACCTCGGGGACGACGACACCGGGCGCGACCGACGAAGCGGTCGACGACGCGGTCGCGGAAGCAGCCGGCCGGGGCGGTGCGGCGGCCGTTCCTGGGCCGGCCATCTGGTGAGCCCCGAACGCCCCCACCACGACCCCCGCGAGCGCCGCTGCGGCTGGCACCAGCCAGGCCGGACGCTGCCCGCCGGCCGGCGACGGCGACTCGCCGTCGCCCGGGCCACCCGTGAGCACCTCGGCGCCCGTCGTACCGCTCATCGCCGGCCTCCTCGCCTGTCAGGCGCCTGTCAGGCACCCGTACGCAACGACCCGGCCAGCTGCTCCAGCACGGACCAGTCCGCCGAGCCGTCCACCACGACCGTGACGCCGGCGCCGTCCGTGCGCACCAGCGCCCGCCGGTCCCCCGGCCCGTTCGTCCAGCGCTGCCAGGTCACGCCGTCGACACGCGACGTGCCGCCCGTGTCGGTCGGGTCGCCGAGCACGTCGCGCAGCGTGCTGACCGCGACGCCGTTGGTCTGCTCGAAGGCGGCGTACCGGTCGGCCGGCGTGACGAACCCCACGTGCCAGCTCGTGACCCCGGCCACGGCCGCGCCGGTCGCACCGCCGGGCCGCGCGGGCGAGTCGAAGTACGCCGAGGTGGCCCGCCAGCCGGCCGGCAGCCCGACCGGGGCCACCAGCGGGAACGCCGAGCCGGTCCGGGCCTGCGCGAGCGCGGCCCGGTAGTCCACGACCTGCAGCTGGCGGCCCTGCGGGCGGAACGTGATCAGCAGCAGCACGACCACGGCGGCCAGCACGAGTCCGAGCGAGCGCACCATGTCGCCGACCGTCTTCGGCCCTCGCCGCGTCTGTGCCACCCGCTCATCGTCCCTGATGCTCACGCCGGCGGCGCCTGGTACTTCTTCCGCGTGATCCGCAGGATGTCGCCGAGCGTGGCCCAGTATGGCCCGCCGAGCCGGGCGACCGGGCGCAGCAGCCGCAGGTCCACCCGGCCGTCCACGACGACCGACTCGTCGATCGCGATGCGGACGACCCGGCCGAACACCACGGTCGACGCCGTGTCTTCGGTCCCGAACGGGTGGTAGCCGACCACGACGCACTCGAGCGCGACCGGCGAGGCGCGCACCCGCGGCGGGGCGACCACGGCCGACGGCTCACGCTCGATCCCGACCGTGTCGAACTCCCCCATCACGCGCGGGAAGTCCGTGGCGGTCTCGTTGACTGTGAGGGCCAGCGCCTCGGTGGCGATGTTGACCACGAACTCGCGGGTCTCCTCCACGTTGCGCAGGGTGTCCTTGCGCCCCACTGAGGTGAACTGCACGACCGGCGGGTCCTGGCTTGAGACGGTGAAGAACGAGTGCGGCGCGAGATTGTCCACGCCGGCGGCCGACCGGCTGGACACCCACGCGATGGGGCGCGGCACGACCACCTGGGTGAGCCAGGAGTAGCTGGCCGAGCGGCCGATCTCGGCGGGGTCGAGCTCGAGGCGGGTCACGCTCCCAGCCTCCCAGACCCCCGCAGGGATGAGGCTCGGGTGCCGGCGAGGTCGGTACGATCCCGGCACGCCAGCAGCGCCGACCGGAGGGACCAGCCTTGACGACGTCGACCGGAGCCGAAGGCACGGGGCCGTCCGGCTCGAACGTCCCCGACCGCAACCTGGCCCTCGAGCTGGTCCGCGTCACCGAGGCGGCCGCGATGGCCGCCGGCCGCTGGGTCGGCCGCGGCGACAAGAACGGCGCCGACGGCGCGGCCGTGAACGCCATGCGCCGGCTCATCTCGTCGGTGTCCATGAACGGCGTGGTCGTCATCGGCGAGGGCGAGAAGGACCAGGCGCCGATGCTGTTCAACGGCGAGCGGGTCGGCACCGGCGAGGGGCCGGAGGCGGACGTCGCCGTCGACCCCATCGACGGCACGACCCTGTGCGCCAAGGGCATGAACAACGCACTGGCGGTGATGGCGGTCGCACCGCGCGGCTCGATGTTCGACCCGTCGGCGGTCTTCTACATGGAGAAGCTCGTGACCGGGCCGGCCGCCGCCGGCTTCGTGGACATCACCGCGCCGGTGGCGGAGAACATCCGCCGGGTCGCGGCCGCCAAGGGCGAGACCGCCGCCGAGATCACGGTCTGCATCCTGGACCGGCCGCGGCACGAGGCGCTGGCGGCAGAGATCCGCGCGACTGGCGCGCGGATCAAGTTCATCACCGACGGCGACGTGGCCGGCGCCATCATGGCCGCCCGCGAGGGCACCGGCATCGACATGCTCGTCGGCATCGGCGGCACGCCGGAGGGGATCATCTCCGCCTGCGCGATGCGTTGCCTGGGCGGGGTGATCCAGGGCCGGCTGTGGCCGCGCGACGACGACGAGCGGCGCAAGGCGCTCGACGCCGGCCACGACCTGGACCGAGTCCTGACCACCAGCGACCTGGTCACCAGCGACGACGTCTTCTTCGTCGCCACCGGAATCACCGATGGCGAGCTGCTGCGCGGTGTGCGCTACCACGGGCGCGGATCCGAGACGCACTCGCTGGTGATGCGCTCGCGCAGCGGCACGATCCGCGAGATCAGCAGCGAGCACCGCCTCGACAAGCTGAGCGCGTACGCCGACGTCGACTACCGCTGACGGCCGAGCTTCGAGCGTCTACCCTGCACGGCATGTGGGTGCTGTTCTCGGTGCCGTGCCCCACGCCGGACGGTCGCACGGCGCAGGATCTGTACGAGTCGCGGGTGCAGCGGATCAGCCCGCAGATGCAGGCGAGCGCGCGTGCGCACGGCTGCGGGTTCCACCAGGCGTGGTACGCGGCCGACGGCAGCGCGTTCTACGCGCTCGCCGAGTGGACGTCGGCCGAAGGCGCGAACGCCTTCTACACCGAGTGGGACATCGCGGACGAGCCGGGCGAGATCGCGATCCGCCTGGACGGACAGGTCGGCCTGGTCCCGCTCCCGGGTACGGAGGGTCGCGGCAGCCCCTAGACCGTCAGGTAGCTCGACCGGGCGTCTTGTCGCAGCGGAACAAGTCGAGATGGATCTGGCGCCTGCGGTCGGCGCTAGCCGACGACCACGCGGACGGTCACGTCGGAGTCGCCGCCGGACGTGGTCGCCGACAGGCCGATCGCCTTCAGGTTCTGCAGCTCGGGCGAACCCACCGACGCACCCGACGCCTTGAGCGCGGACCACACCATGGCCAGGTTCACGTACAGGATCGCCTGCGCGTGCTCGGGGTCGGCCACCGCCTCCTGGAACAGCTCGCTGTCGGTGACCTTCGCCGCAGCTCCGGATCCCCGGGCGCCGGCGACGACGCTGTCCGACGACCCGACGTACAAGGTGTCGCCGTCGGCCTTCGCCGTCATGTCGAGGCCGGCGGCCCCGCCCGGCCCGGCGAGCGAGAACAGCTTGTCCAGCACGTCCTTCCCGGCCTGCGGGTCCTGCGACCTGGCGGCCGCCAGGAACGACGGTCGCTGCGTCAGGTCGCCGCCGACGCTGAGGGTGAGCTGGTCGCCGAACAGCTTCACCAGGTCGTCGGGCAGCTCGAGGCCCGCCGCGGTCGCCTGCTCGTCCAGCTGCTGGTACCCGGGCATCGTGCTGAGCTGCTTCCAGCGGTCGGCCAGCGAGGCCCCCGCACCGGACACCGCGAGCACGGCGATGGGGTCGGCCACGACGTGCTCGATCCGGACCGGCTCGGGCTGCACGGCGCTCGCCGGGCCGCCGAACGTACGCATCCGCATCTCGACCGACCTGTCGGCGGCGTGGATGCCGAGCACCCAACGTCCCTTCCAGCTCGAGCCCAGCACCGCGTCGAGCTGACCGGCGTCGACGCCGGGGATCGCACCCATCTGCTCCGCGAGCAGCCCGCCGGCCCTGGTGGCGTCCACCCAGGCGGTGACGACCTGGTCCGACCCGAGCGACGCGACGTCGGCCGAGAACCGCCCGTCGGTGGCCAGCGGCGCGGTCTGCGCGGCCGCCACGACCCGCGCGGCCGCCCTGTCGGAGTCGGGCGTCACGACGAGGTAGCCGTTCATGAACGCGTAGCCGAGGTGCTCGGAGCCGCGCGAGCGCAGCTTGTCCATCGCGGCCGCGGCGGCCTTCTCGTCGGTCTCCTGGACGACGACGACGCCGTCGACGGGACTGCCGGCCACCCCCGCGCCGTTCTGCGCCGGCACGGCGGCGAGAGCGAACCGCTGACCGAGCCACGGCTCGACGTCCTTGCCGAAGTCGAGCGCGTCCCCGGCCGACCCGGTCTCGGACAGCCTCCGGACCAGCCAGTCGCCGAAGTCCTTGTCGCTGGGCAGCAGGCCGGAGCTGTCCGGGAACTTGCGCAGCAGGTCGAGCAGTGCGAGCTTCTGGCCTGCGGACGGGTCCAGGTCGACCTCCGCGAACGCGACCGTGGTGGCGGGCAGCACCTCGGCGGGCTGCGGTCCCCCACCGTTGAGCCGGGACCACGCCGCATACGCCGCGCCGGCGGTCAGCAGGACGGCGACGGCCGTGATGCCGGCCACGACCGCACGGCCGCGCCGGCGCCCAGCCGGAGCGGGTCCGCCGGGGAACTGCCCGTCCGGCAGCACCGACCAGGTCGGCGCCGTGACGCTGTCGAGCACCTCGGGGGCCCAGGGAGCCGGCTGGGGACCACCGACGGGCTGCCCCGGGATGTTCGTGCCCGCCCCGTGCTCGTCCGCCCCGTGCTCGTCCACCCGTGCTCCCCTCCCGGTCCCGGCGCCGGCGAGCGCCGGGCGCACATCACGCCCGTACCTGTGTCGGCGCTCGGCACCCGGATCTGTACGCCGCCCGTCGAGACCTACGCTGGGGGCATGGCGGACTTCCTGTTCAGCGAGATGCTGCCGACCGGTCCCGACGACACCGACTACCGGCTGCTGACCACCGACGGGGTCAGCACCGTGGAGGCCGCCGGCCGCACGTTCCTCCAGGTGGAGCCGGACGCCCTGACCCGGCTCGCGTACGAGGCGATGCACGACATCGCGCACTTCCTCCGGCCGGCTCACCTGCGCCAGCTGCGCTCGATCCTGGACGACCCCGAGGCCTCGCCGAACGACCGCTTCGTCGCGCTCGACCTGCTCAAGAACGCGAACGTGTCGGCCGGAGGGGTGCTGCCGATGTGCCAGGACACCGGGACCGCCATCGTGCTGGGAAAGAAGGACGAGGCGGTGCTCACCGGGGGCGGGGACGAGGAGGCGCTCGCCCGCGGCATCTTCGACGCGTACACCCGGCTGAGCCTGCGCTACAGCCAGCTGGCCCCGCTGACCATGTGGGAGGAGCGCAACACCGGCACGAACCTCCCGGCCCAGATCGAGCTGTACGCGAGCGAGCCGCACGGCGCCCCGGCGTACAGCTTCCTGTTCATGGCCAAGGGCGGCGGCTCGGCGAACAAGTCCTTCCTCTACCAGGAGACGAAGGCGGTCCTGAACCCGGCGTCGATGACCCGCTTCCTCGACGAGAAGCTGCGCGCGCTGGGAACGGCCGCATGCCCGCCGTACCACCTGGCCGTCGTCGTCGGCGGCACGTCCGCCGAGCACGCGCTCAAGACGGCCAAGCTGGCCTCGGCGAAGTACCTGGACACGCTGCCGACGAGCGGCTCCGCCAGCGGCCACGCGTTCCGCGACCTGGCGATGGAGGCGGAGGTCCTCGGGCTGACGCAGTCGTTCGGGATCGGTGCGCAGTTCGGCGGCAAGTACTTCTGCCACGACGTGCGCGTGGTCCGGCTGCCGCGGCACGGCGCCTCGGTGCCGGTCGCGATCGCCGTCTCGTGCTCGGCCGACCGGCAGGCGCGTGCCCGCATCACGGCGGAGGGCGTGTTCCTCGAACAGCTCGACCGCGACCCGGCCCGGTTCCTGCCGGAGACGACCGACGAGCACCTGTCCGACGACGTCGTGCGCATCGACCTGAACCGGCCGATGAGCGAGATCCGCGCCGAGCTGACGAAGTACCCGGTGAAGACGCGGCTGTCGTTGAGCGGTCCGCTGGTGGTGGCCCGCGACATCGCGCACGCGAAGATCAAGGACCTGCTGGACGCGGGCGAGCCGATGCCGGACTACCTGCGCGACATGGCGGTCTACTACGCCGGTCCGGCCAAGACGCCGGAGGGCTACGCGTCGGGGTCGTTCGGACCGACGACCGCCGGTCGGATGGACTCGTACGTGGACCAGTTCCAGGCCGCCGGCGGGTCGCTGGTGATGCTGGCGAAGGGCAACCGGTCCGCGGCCGTGACGAAGGCGTGCGCGGAGCACGGCGGCTTCTACCTCGGCTCGATCGGCGGACCGGCCGCACGGCTGGCGCAGGACTGCATCCGCAAGGTCGAGGTGCTGGAGTACCCGGAGCTGGGCATGGAGGCGGTGTGGCGGATCGAGGTCGAGGACTTCCCCGCGTTCGTCGTCGTCGACGACAAGGGCAACGACTTCTTCGCCGAGGTGTCCCGCCCGGTGGGCCTCACGATCGGCACCCGCCCCGCCTGAGCGTCCGACCTGCCAGCCTCCACAGCGCCTGGAGCCTCCGCCGGGGCTGACAACTCGTACGGTGGGGCCCATGGACGAGACGCCAGGCGAGCTGGCCGACCTGCAGGAGCTCCTCGACCGCAGCTTCGCCGCCGCCGGCGACCACCTGCGGGCCATCGTCCGCCCCGAGCGCCGCCTCAGCGCCCGCCAGGTCGCCGCGTACCTGCAGGGCGTCAAGCACATCGCCGTGGCCACCGTGACGGCGTCGGGCCAGCCGCGGGTCGCCCCCGTCGACGGCATCTTCTGGCACGGGTACTTCCACTTCAGCACCGCGGCGTCGTCCGTCCGGGCCCGGCACCTGGCCGCCCGCCCGGTCGTGAGCGCGGCGCACGTGGTCGGCGACGAGATCGGCATCTGGACGTACGGCCGGGCGCAGACGGTCCGGCCGGGCGACGCGGTCTGGGACGCGTTCGAGGAGCAGTGGCGCGAGGTCTACGCAGGCAGCGCCGCCAGCGACTGGGCACCGGACCCGGTCTACGTCCGGATCGTCCCCGACCGGTTCTTCGCGTATGCCTTCGTGGCCGGCCGCTACCCGGACGAGCCGGACGCCAGCGGCTTCCGCGTGGAGCACGACACGATGGGCGACGTACGAGTCCCGGCCGGTGCGCTGTACCGCGCCCAGACGCAGCGGGCGGTGGACAACTTCCCGGTCAGCGGGGAGCCCATGCCGCCCGAGCTCGTGCACGCGCTCGCGCGGATCAAGGAGGCGGCGGCGGCGACCAACGCGCGGATGGGCGTGCTGCCGCGCGACGTCGCGGACGCGGTCAGCGTCGCGGCCCGCGCCGTCGCGGCCGGCGAGCACGACGAGCAGTTCCCGGTGGACGTCTTCCAGACCGGCTCGGGCACCTCGACGAACATGAACGTCAACGAGGTGCTGGCGACACTCGCGTCGCGCAGCCTGGACCGCGAGGTGCATCCCAACGACGATGTGAACGCGTCGCAGTCGAGCAACGACGTCTTCCCGTCCGCCGTCCACCTGGCCGCGCTGGAGTCCGCGCGCGACGGGCTGCTGCCCGCGCTCGACCACCTGGCCGCCGCCTTCGAGACGAAGGCCACCGAGCTCGCGGACGTGGTCAAGCCCGGCCGCACGCACCTGATGGACGCCGTACCGGTCACCGTGGGACAGGAGCTGCACGGCTACGCCACCCAGGTGCGCCGGGGTGCCGAGCGCATCGCCTCCGCACTGCCGCGGGTGGCCGAGCTGCCGCTGGGCGGGACCGCTGTCGGAACCGGGCTGAACACGCCGCCCGGGTGGCGCGAGGCCGTCGTCGCCGAGCTGGCCGCGCAAACCG
This sequence comes from uncultured Actinomycetota bacterium, assembly GCA_963849365.1. GTDB lineage: Bacteria > Actinomycetota > Actinomycetes > Prado026 > Prado026 > CAVQCJ01. Next base: position 1,809,644 of record CAWKHA010000004.1, on the reverse strand, counting down.
GGCAGCCGGTGACCGCCGCGCAGGACGGCCTGGAGGCGCAGTCCGCGCGCGACGCTCTCGTCGAGCTGTCCGGTCAGCTCCGGGTGCTCGCAGTCGGCCTCACCAAGATCTGCAACGACCTGCGCTGGATGGGGTCGGGACCGCGCGCCGGACTGGGCGAGCTGTCCCTGCCGGACCTGCAGCCGGGCTCGTCGATCATGCCGGGCAAGGTGAACCCGGTGGTGCCGGAGGCGGTCCTGCAGGTGTGCACGCAGGTCGTCGGGAACGACGCCGCAGTGGCATGGGGGGGTGCCGCCGGAACGTTCGAGCTGAACGTCATGGTGCCGGTGATCGCACGCAACCTGCTGGAGTCGCTGCGCCTGCTCACCGCGGTGTCCCGGCTGCTCGCCGACCGCTGCGTCGCGGGGATCACGGCCGACGCTGCGCATGCGCTGGCCCTGGCCGAGTCGTCGCCGGCGATCGCGACCGGTCTGAACCGCTACCTCGGCTACGAGGAGGTCGCGGCCGTCGTCAAGCAGTCCGTCGCCGAGCTGCGCACGATCCGCGACATCGTGGTCGAGCGTGGGCACGTGCGCGACGGCAGGATCACGCAGGAGCAGCTGGACGAGGCGCTGGACGTACGTCGGATGGCCCGGCCGCACCAGGAGCCTGAGGCCTGACAAGCCCGTTCCATGGTGCCGGTCAGTACCAGTAGTGGCTCTGCCAGAAGCTCCAGGCCGAGCAAGGGGTTCCGTACGTCCGCGCGATGTAGGACAGACCCCACGCGATCTGCGTCGATGCGTTGGTGCGCCAGGACGGTCCGGCCGAGGACATCTTCGACCCTGGCTGCGCCTGCGGGATGCCGTACGCACCGCTGTTGGAGTTGTGCGCGTCGACGCGCCAGTGGCTCTCGCGGGTCCAGATGTCGTCCAGGCATGCGAACTGCGCGCCGGTCCATCCGTGGGCGGCAGCCATCGACTGTCCGAGCGCGCGCACCGATCCCGGCGCGACAGCACGGACGGACGAGCGGTTCGCACGCGTGGCGACTGCGCCACGTTGCTTCGCGAGCTGTGCGAGATGCGCGACGTGCGCGGCGCGGGCGCGCGCGATGTCGCCGGCGTGCACCGTACGCAAGCGCGCCGCGCGCAGCCGCTCCAGCGCTGTGGACGAGCCGTCCTCCTGTGGCATGTACGCGGTCACCAGCACGGCAGCCGACAGTGTCGACGGCACCGGGTTGGTCATGGGTGAGTGACCCGCAGGGGCGGGTGCACCCCAGGCGAGCGAAGTCGCCGCCACGGCTGCGGCGGCGAAGCCGACCCCCCGGACGGGGATCCGGTTCATCGAGCGATTCCTTCCAGCGCTACGCGCCCGGTGCTACCACCGTCCGCGACCTGCACCCCTGCCACGGATCGCACCGGCTTGCTGGTGAATGCCGGGGACGCTGGCTCCGCCGAGCCGTCGAGGAGACTTCCTCGAGGGGATGTGGTGCGGAGCGGCGCGTGGAAGAAGACCACGCGCGGGGTCTGACGTAGATCAACCCTCCATGAACACGTCCACGCTGGCAAGCCGGGAGGGGGTGCCATGGGTCACACCGGGTACACGAAATACGCAACGTGCGTAGCAGGTCACACTCTGCCGCGCGGGGCCGGCCGGAGGGGTCCCAACCCTCAGCCCAACCCTCGCCGTCAACCTCGTGCCCAGGTTGAGGCCCGCATCCCTCCACCCCTCCCCGACTGATGCGCGCGTCCTGGGCCTACACGGGGGTGGATAGGACCAAGACGCGCGCATCAGTCCGGGGGCGGCCGGGGACGCGTCGGGAGCTGGGGCGGATGTGGGTCAGCCGGGCAGCTCTTCGAGCATCTCGGTGACGAGTGCGGCGATCGGTGACCGCTCGCTGCGCGTCAACGTCACGTGCGCGAACAGCGGGTGTCCCTTGAGCCGTTCGACGACGGCGACGACACCGTCGTGCCGGCCGACGCGCAGGTTGTCGCGTTGCGCGACGTCGTGCGTGAGCACGACGCGTGATCCCGCGCCGATGCGCGACAGCACGGTGAGCAGCACGTTGCGCTCCAACGACTGCGCTTCGTCGACGATGACGAACGCGTCGTGCAGCGAACGTCCGCGGATGTGCGTCAGCGGGAGCACTTCGAGCATGCCCCGGTCGACGACCTCGTCCACGACGTCCTGCGTCGTCAGTGCACCGAGCGTGTCGAAGACGGCCTGTCCCCACGGCGTCATCTTCTCCGCCTCGGTACCCGGCAGGTAGCCGAGATCCTGACCTCCGACGGCGTACAACGGACGGAACACGACCACCCTGCGGTGCTGGTGCCGCTCCAGCACCGCCTCGAGTCCGGCGCACAGTGCGAGGGCCGACTTGCCGGTGCCGGCGCGCCCGCCCAGGGACACGATGCCGACATCCGGGTCCAGCAACAGGTCCAGCGCGATGCGCTGCTCGGCACTGCGACCGTGCAGCCCGAACGCGTCGCGGTCGCCGCGGACCAGGCGCACGCTCTTGTCCGGCCTGACCCGGCCCAGGGCGCTGCCCCGCTCGGAGAGCAGGACCAGCCCGGTGTGGCACGGCAGCTCGGCCGCGGCCGGGATCTCCACCCGGTCCAGGTCGTAGAGGCGGTCCAGGTCGTCGGCCGCCACCTCGAGCTCGGCCATGCCGGTCCAGCCCGACTCGACCGCGAGCTCGGCGCGGTACTCCTCGGCCCGCAGCCCGACCGCCGACGCCTTCACGCGCAGCGGCAGGTCCTTGGAGACCAGGACCACGTCGTGCCCCTCGGCGGCCAGGTTGCGGGCCATCGCGAGGATGCGGCTGTCGTTGTCACCGAGCCGGAAGCCCGCGGGCAGCAGCGCCGCGTCGGTGTGGTTGAGCTCGACGCGCAACGTGCCACCGTCCAGACCGACCGGGATCGGCTCGTCGAGACGGCCGTGACTGACCCGCAGGTCGTCCAGCATCCGCAGCGCCTGGCGCGCGAAGTACCCCAGCTCGGGATGCGCCCGCTTGGCCTCCAGCTCCGTCACGATGACGACGGGCAGGACCACCTCGTGCTCGGCGAACCGCAGCAACGCGGACGGGTCGCTGAGCAGCACGCTCGTGTCGAGCACGTACGTGCGACGGCCGGAGCCGCGACGGGACGTGCGCGAGGGGTCGGGGACACGACGGGCAGCAGCCACGTTCCACTCCTGCTCGGGCGCGCACCACGCCCGGTGGTCACTCGTGCGCCGAGGACCGGGACCGGGCCCGAGGGCCGGGTGCCGGCCCCCTTCCGCGCAGCGTCTGCATGCGGTGGTGGGCCTCCCGGACGACCCGGCGGGTGCTGGGCCGTCCCGCCGAAGGTACGACGCGGCGCGAGCAGATCTGCGGCGCCACGCCGCCGGGGTCCGCCTACCCCGGTGGAGGGTCGAGTCGGGAGGTCGGGCTGCCGATAGAGGCATGGACGAGATGGACGATCCCGGGGCTCCCTCAGGCCCCCCGACCGATGGGTACCCGCATGTCCGCACCCGCCCGCACCCCTCAGTCCGACGGCGCCGGCAGCGCCGACGGCCCCGACGCAGGCACGGGCGCGAGCCCGGGCCCGACGCGTCGCCGGCTCCTGGTCGGCGGTGCGGCCGCCGTCGCCGCGTCGGCCGCCGCAGCCGTGACCGCCGTGCCCGCGTCCGCGGCCAACGGTGGGTCGCTCCTGCTCGGCCGGGCGAACTCGGCCACTGCGGCGACCGGGCTCAGCGCAGTGACGACCGCCAACGCCCTGTCAGTGACGAACAGCAGCAGTGGTTCCGCGGCCACCCTCACCAGCTACCTGGGACACGGCAGCGTCAGCAGCACCCGAGCCGGGAACCGTTGGGGGGCCTACGCGCTCAACAGCGCCACGGCCAACGGCGGCGGTGGGGCTCTGCTGGCCAGCGGCGGGAAGGCGATCGGTGCACTGGTCGTGTCCTCGGGGGTCGGCGTCTCCGCGTTGCAGGCGACGCACACCGTCCCGCTCGCCAGCGTGAACGGCAACGAGGCGGCGGTGACCGCCATCGGCGGCGCGGCGAACGGCGTCGTGGCGAGCACGACCAACGAGCTCTCGTACGGTCTGGTCTCCACGCACTTCGACGGCGGGACCGCGGTGCTCGGCACCTCGGACGGCGCGACCGCCGTCGGCGTCATGGGCATCGGCACCGGCGGCGGCAGCGGGGTGTACGCCATCGCCGACGACGTGGCCTCCTTCTCGCTCACCGCCGACGGCACGGCACTGTTCCTCGGCGACGTCGTCGTCCAGGGCACGCTGTACGCGCCGAACATCCAGAACGCGCTGCCGGTGGGGATGGTCGGCGACAAGGTGCAGGCCGCGACCGCGTCCGCGCGCAAGGTGGCGTCGCGCGCCGCGCGCACTGCGGCGAGGATCAGGGCGAGCCAGGTCGGCGGCTAGCTCCCGTACCGGCGGCTGCGCGCGGCGTACGAGCGCAGCGCGCGCAGGAAGTCGACCTTGCGGAAGTCCGGCCAGTACGCCTCGCAGAAGTAGAACTCCGAGTGCGCGCTCTGCCAGAGCAGGAAGCCGGACAGCCGCTGCTCGCCGGACGTGCGGATGACCAGGTCCGGGTCCGGCTGCCCGCGCGTGTAGAGGTGCTCCGCGATGTGCTCGACGTCGAGGATCTCGGCGAGCTCCTCGATCGACGTGCCCCGGCCGGCGTACTCCTGCAGCATGCCGCGGACGGCGTCGGCGATCTCCCGGCGGCCTCCGTAGCCGACCGCCACGTTCACCATGAGCCCGTCGACGTCCGCCGTCGCGTCGGCCGCCGCCTTCAGCACGGTCGCGGTGCCCACCGGGAGAAGGTCCAGCGAACCCATCGGGTGCACCCGCCAGCGGCCGGTCGCGGCCAGCTGGCGGACCGTCTCCTCGATGATGCCGAGCAGCGGGGCCAGCTCGGACTCCGGCCGGTTCAGGTTGTCGGTGGACAGCAGCCACAGCGTGACGACCTCGACACCGACCTCCTCGCACCAGCCGAGGAACTCCTCGATCTTGTCGGCGCCGGCCTGGTGCCCGCCGGCCGTCGACGTGCCGGCCTCACGCGCCCACCGGCGGTTGCCGTCGAGGATGACGCCCACGTGCCGTGGGATGCGCTGCTTGGGCAGCGAGGCCGCGAGGCGGCGCCCGTAGGCCCGGTACAGGACGTCGGACAGACCCATCGCTGCGGCGGCACCTTCCCTGACGGAGGTCCTGAGCGTACCGCCGCCACCAGGACCTGTTTCGTAACCTACGCATCCGTAGGTTACGGTGCCGCATGAACATCGACGAGGCCGACCCGACCGACCGGGCCGCCGCGCCGGCGTCGTCGGGTGTGCCGGCGGAGTCGCCTGAGGTGCCGCCCTCGGCCGGGCTCTCCGGCCGGATCGAGGGCGCCGTCGACCACCGGCTGGGTGCCGCGGTCGAGCGCGCCGCCGAGCACGTCCCCGCCGGCGTCAAGCCGAAGCTGCGCGGCTGGCTGCACGCCGTTGCCGTCCCCGTCTCGCTGGTGGCCGGCATCGTGCTCGTGGCGCTCTCGCGCGGCACGGCCGAGATCGTCGCCTCGGCCGTGTACGCGGTGACCACCGTGCTGCTGTTCACGGTCAGCGCCGTCTACCACCGCGGTCAGTGGAGCAACCGGACGCACGGCGTGCTCAAGCGGCTCGACCACGCCAACATCTTCCTGATCATCGCCGGCAGCTACACGCCGTTCGCCGTGCTGCTGCTCGTCGGCGGCCAGCGGACGGCGCTGCTGCTCATCGTGTGGATCGGCGCGCTGCTCGGCGTCGGCTTCCGGGTGCTGTGGGTCGGTGCGCCGCGGTGGCTGTACGTGCCGGCGTACGTCCTGCTCGGCTGGGTCGCGGTCGCCTACCTGCCCGAGTTCACCCGCGCCGGCGGTGTCGCCATGCTCGTGCTGGTGGCCGTGGGCGGCCTGCTGTACACGATGGGCGGCATCGTCTACGCGACCCGGCGACCCGACCCGTACCCCACGTGGTTCGGATACCACGAGGTGTTCCACACGCTCACGCTGATGGCGTACGTGTGCCAGTACATCGCCGTCTCGCTCGTCGTCTACTCCAACTGACTTCGCCGCCGTCGTTCGCGCACGGCCGGGCAGTCAGCCGCCGGGACCCTCGGCGCGCACCTTGGACACGTGCTCCATCGCCTCGCGCAGCTCGCCCAGCCAGCCGTCCGCGTTCTTGCCGACAAGCTTCACGCACCAGGCGAGCGCCTCGGACCGGGAGCGGGCGACGCCCGCGTCCACCAACGTGTCGAGGACCAGCCGCTCGGGCTGCCGGAGCCGCGTCATCACCGGCACCGACAGCGTCGTGAACAGCTCCCGCCGGTCGCCGACCTGCACGCCCCACGCCACCTTGCGGCCGGTGCGGTGCTCGAGCTCGAGCGCTATCCCGATGCGCTGCTCGCGAGTCCGCTCCCGGAACTCCTTGATGCGGCCGGACACCGCCGCCGCCTGCTCGGCCTCCGAAGCGCCGTCGACCGTCTCCGGCGCGGCCAGAGTGCCCACGACCGTGATCTCCTCGCGGTCCAGCAGCACCTCGGGGACGCCCTCGAACCAGTCCTGAGGCAGCCGGCCGGTCAGCCACCCGCGGAGCTTCTCGATGTGCTCGTTGCTCGTCGTCATGTACGCACGATTACACAATTACGTTGTTAGCGCCAGGCCCGGCGGCGGGTGTTCGCCGCGGGCGGACACGGCGCCGGCGAGGACCCCCGGATCGGAGGTGGGCGCAGCGCAGACGAACCCCCGGCAGACGTACGCCGCCGCGCGGCCGTCCCGCAGCGGACGGTCGACCAGCAGGGGGACGTCGGCCCTCCCCGGCGCTCCCCAGGCGATGACCAGACCCGGCGCCGTGCCCAGTCGAGCGACCGCCAGCAAGGCGTCGAAGCTGTCGTCGCCGCCCGGTTCGCCGACCACCGCCACCTCGCGCGGGCCGTCCAGCGCCGCCGCTGCGACCGCCAGACCCCAGCCACCGAAGCGCGGGTAGCGCTGTGCCAACGTCGCGTACACCCCCAGCGCCTGCTCGGCCGCCTCGCGGTGCCGGCTCGACCCCGTGTACGCGGCATACGAGAGCAGCGCGCCCGCCGCCGCCGACGTGCCCGAAGGCGTGGCGTTGTCGGACGGGTCCTGCGGCCGGCGCAGCAAGGCCTCGGCATCGTCAGCCGTGTCGAAGAACGAACCGTCGTCGGCCCGGAAGTGGTCGAGCACCTCGTCGAGCAGCGGCCCGGCGCGGTCCAGCCAGCGCGCGTCGCCAGTCGTCGCGTACAGGGCGAGGAAGCCCTCGGCGACATCGCCCTGGTCCTCCAGGACACCCGCGTGCGCGCCCGCGACCCCGTCGCGCGAGACCCGGCGCAGCCACCCCTCCCGCCCGGCGCCAGAACCTGCGTGCACCGACGCGAGGAGTTCTGCGGCACGGACGGCGGCGTCCAGCCACGGCTGCTCGCCGAACAGGACTCCGGCCTCGGCCAGGGCGGCGATCGCCAGCCCGTTCCACGCCGCGACGACCTTGTCATCACGGGCCGGCTGGGGTCGTGCGGACCGGACCCCGAACAGGGTCGCGCGGACCCGGCGCCACCGATCGCCGTCGTCCGGGTCGTGCCGCAGCTGCAGCGTCGAGGCGCCGTGCTCGAACGTGCCTTCGGGAGTCACGGTGAGCAGGTGGGCGGCCCACGAGCCGTCCGCGGCACCGAGCGCGTCGCCGAGCTGCTGCGGCGTCCAGACGTACGTCAGCCCCTCGACGCCGGCGGTGTCCGCGTCCAGGGCCGAGGCGAAACCCCCCTGGTCCGTCCGCAGGTCGCGCAGCAGGAACTCGGCCGTCTCGCGCACCACGCCCGCGGCGAGGTCAGATCCGGTTGCGCGCCACCAGTGCGTGTACACCCGGAGCAGCAAGGCGTTGTCGTACAACATCTTCTCGAAGTGCGGCACCACCCAGCCGGCGTCGACGCTGTAGCGCGCGAAACCCCCGCCGAGCTGGTCGTACATGCCGCCGCGGGCCATCGCCTCGCACGTGCCTTCGACCATGTCGAGCGCCGGCCGCGACCCCGTGCTCGCGTGGTGGCGCAGCAAGAACTCCAGCACCATCGACGGCGGGAACTTCGGTGCGCCGCCGAAGCCGCCGTTGGCACGGTCGTAGTGGCTGACGAGATCGCGCACGGCCGCCGCGAGGTCGTCCGCAGTCGGTGGCTGTTCGCCCGGCAGGTCGCCGACGGCGCCGCGCTCGGCGAGCCGTCTTGTGATGCTGCGCGCCGCCAAGGTCACCTGCTCGTGGTCGCCCTGCCAGCTCTCCGAGATCGCGGTGAGCAGCTGGGTGAACGACGGCATGCCGTGCGCCGGGCGGGGCGGGAAGTACGTGCCTGCGTAGAAGGGCTCGCGGTCAGGCGTCAGGAAGGCGGTCATCGGCCAGCCGCCGTGGCCGGTCATCGCCTGCACCGCCTCCATGTAGACGGCGTCGACGTCGGGGCGCTCCTCGCGGTCGACCTTGATGTTCACGAAGCGCTCGTTCATCAGGGCGGCGGTGGCGTCGTCCTCGAAGGACTCGTGCGCCATGACGTGGCACCAGTGACAGGCGGCGTACCCGATGGAGAGCAGGACCGGGACGCCGCGGGCTTTGGCCTCGGCGAACGCCTCGTCGCCCCACTCCTGCCAGTCGACCGGATTGTCCTTGTGCTGCAACAGGTACGGGCTCGTCGAGCTGGCCAGCCGGTTGGGCACCGGGACACCTCCAGGTCGCGCGGGCGGGGCGTCCTCGTATCATTCCCTGTGTTCGCGAGACACGCGTGGCGACACCAGGGACGGTCAAACGCCTCAGGATCCGACGCCGGGACCTCTTCCTGAGCGCCGAGCAGGTCCACGCCTACCTGGGCCTGGGCCGCACCAAGTGATACGCCGTCACCGGCAGCGCCAAGCCGTATCGAGCTACTTCGAAACCGCGACTCCCATCGAGTCGGCGCCGCCCCACCTGGGCGCGCTCTTCTCGTAGAAGACGTCGAGCTCGGTGATCGTGAAGCCGGCCGCGGTCAGCATGTCCACGATCGGTCTGGTCAGGTGGCACCCCCCGGCCACGTGCTTCCACGCAGGCTCGATCCGCCGCTGCCAGCGCTGCACGTCCTCGTCCGGGGCCAGCCCGTGCTCCACGAAGTGCAGCGTCCCGCCCGGCCGCAGGACCCGGCGCAGCTCGCCGAGCGCGGCGGCCGCGTCAGGGATCGTGCACAGCGTCCAGGTGGACAGCGCGGCGTCGTACGAGTCGTCGTCGAACGGCAGCGACTGGCCGTCGAGGCCGGCCCGCTCGACCGGGACGGCGCTGTCCCGCAGGCGCCGGCCGGCCAGCTTCCAACCCACGTCGGCCGGCTCGACCGCCGCGACGTGCTTGACCGCCACCGGGTAGAAGGGGACGTTCAGCCCCGAGCCGAACCCGATCTCGACGATGTCACCGGCCAGCCCTGCGCAGGCCCGGCGCCGCAGCTGCTCGGTCGCCTTGCCACCGCCGACGGCGTCGAGCATCCGGGGCAGGACCTGCCGTCCGTAGAACCCCATGACTCCTCCATACACCTTGCGTCCGAGCGCGACCAGGTACTCGGGCGGCTCGTTCCCTCGAGCAGGCCTGCCCGCTTCACCGCGTCGGCGCTGACCTGGCGGCGCCGGCACGCCATACTCTCGGATCGTGGACGCCTACGAGGTCAGCCTGGCCGTCGCTTTCCAGCCGGCGCTGAGCATCGCCAAGCAACAGCAGGCCATCGAGTGCCTGGAGCGGTTGGCGCCCCAGCGGCTCGAGGTCACGAACGCGGGCTGCGCGGTCACGCTGGCGGTCCAGGCGGCCGACTCCGAGGCCGCCCGGAACGACGCGGAGTTCACCGTCGCGCGGGCCCTGTCGACCGCGGGCCATACCATGCTGACGGCCCCGATCAAGACGGAGTCGGTCCGCGCGGCGTCGTCCTCGTAGCATCCAGACGGGCGAGCAGACCGGCCGCGTCCAGCGACTCGAGCGTGCCGCGCGCCCGGTCGACGTGGTCCTCGGGCAGCACCGACGGCAGCACCGACGCCAGCGCGATGGTGGCGAGCGCGTGGTCCAGGGGTAGGTCGAGGCTGACCCAGTCGTCGAGGGACTCCGCGGCGGCGGCGAGCGCCCCGGCGCCGTCCCCGGAGAGGGCCTGACCGGCCGCCCGCGCCGTCCGCCGGACGGATTCGTACCACCGCCCGCGCAAAGCCGTGGTCTCGGCGAGGACGGCCTCGAGCGCCGAGCTGTCGTGCTCGGCGGCCGCCGCCTGGACCCCGACCCATGCGGCGTTGCCCGCGTTTCCTCCGGACGGCTCCAGGCGAACCGCCGCCAGGGCGTCGGCCAGGGCGCCGGCGGAGTCCCCGCCGGCCAGCCGGACGACCGCCCGGGACCGCAGGTACCAGGTGTGCATCTGGACCGCGTCCCATCGCTCACCGACGGGCTCCAGCGACTGGAGCTGTGCGCGCCCCTCATCGGCGCGGCCGCGCATCGCCGCCAGCATCGCGCGAGTGAACAGCAGGCCGTCCTCGATCTCGGTCTGCGGCATGACGTCGCACTCGGAGAGGTTCGCGTCGGCGACGTCCCAGGCTCCGACGTCGGCGGCCGACTCGGCGGCGTTGGCGAGGTTGAGCCACCGCAGCGGCCGGATCCCGCCGCGGCCCGCCGTCTCGACGGCGCTCAGGAACGACTGCATCGCGCCACGAGGGTCGTCCTCGGACAGCAGCACGCCCAACCGCGTCTGAGCGGTGCCGACCTCGAACGCGCTCCCGGAGCGCTCGGCCAGGTCGACGACGCCGCGCGCGAGCAGCGCCGCCTCCCAGTGCCGACCGACGTTGAACAGGGCCCAGCCACGCGCACCCGCGGCCCACTGCAGGGCCTCGTAGTCGCCGGACTCCTCGGCCAGCTCCATCGCGCGTTCGGAGAACTCCATGGCCCGCTCGGACTGGGCGTTCTGCGACGCGTTGTCGGCGACGACGGCGGCCACGAGGGCGGCCGCGGCGCCGTGCCGGTCCCGCATCGCCTCCTCGGCCATGTCGAGCAGGTCGTCCATCTCGCTGAGCCGGCGTCGGCCGAAGTGCCCGCGCATGGCGATGGCGATGAACCGGCCGAAGGCGTCCACGTCCCCGGTCGCCCGGAACGCGGCCGCGGCGTCCCGGGCCAGAGCGGCACCGCGCTCGAGCTCCCCGCTGAACATCGCCGCCTGCGCCGCGAGGCGCAGCAGGTCGGCGCGGTCGGCGGCGTCGGTCGCCAGCGGCAGGGACTGCTCGGCGTACACGAGCGCCTGCTCCGGCGACCCGAGCGACTGGGCCCGCTCGGCGGCCCGCGTCAGCCACGTGCGGGCCTGGGCCGCCACCTCCTCGGCACCGGCGGCACCCGGCTCGGCCCGGTACGCCTCCAGGTAGTGGCTGGCCACGATGCCGGACAGCTCGACGTCCTCGAGACCCGCGAAGTACCCCGCAGCCGCGAGGTGCTTGGCCCGCCGGACGGACTTGGACAGCGTCGAGTACGCGACCTCGCGGATGACCCCCTGGACGAACCCGTACTGGCCCCGCTCGGGCGATCGCGGGTCGATGTCCTGGACGAGGATCTCCTTGCGCACCAGGCCGTGCAGCCGAGGCTCGAGCTCGGAGGCGGCGCGGCCGCTCACCGCGGACAGGCCGGCGACCGTGAACCGCTGTCCGAACACGGCCGCGTCCTGGAGCAGCGCGCGGTCCTCGTCGGCGAGGCCGTCCACCCGGGCCGCGACCAGCGCGTGCAGCGTCTCCGGGATGTCGAGCTGGCCGGTGACGTCGGCGACGACGCGGTAGACCTCCCCCGCCTGCTCGAGCACGCCCCGGTCGGCCAGCATCCGCACCGTCTCGACGGCGTACAGCGGCACGCCTTCGGACCGCTGCACGAGGCGGGCCAGCCCGTCGTCCGGGAGCCCGTGCACGTAGCCGGTCACCAGCTGGGCGATCGCGGGGTCGGGCAGCGGGCCCAGGTGCAGTCCGGTGACGTTGCCCAGCCCGGTCCCCCAGGTCGGGCGGCGCTCGAGCAGCTCGGGCCGCGCGAGGGCGACGACGAGCACGGGCGAGAAGCGGGACCACTCGAGCAGCGACTCCACGAAGTCGAGCAGCCCGGGATCGGCCCAGTGCAGGTCCTCGAAGACGAGCACCGTCGTACCCCGGTCGGCGATCCGCTCGACGTACCGCCGCCAGGCCCCGAAGAGCTCCTCCCGGTCGCCCATCGGGGCCGGGGCCAGGCCCAGCAGGTGCCCGAGGCGCGGCTCCATCCAGCGCCGTTCGTCCTCGTCGGGGACGAGGTCCGCCAGCGAGGCGGCGAGCCGCGCCCGAGCGGTGTCGGAGTCGTCGCCGTCCATGATCCCCGCGCGGCGCCGGACCATCTCGCTGAACGCGTAGAAGGTCACGCCCTCGCCGTACGACGGGCAGCGGCCCTGGTGCCAGTAGATGTCCTCGGTCAGCCCGTCGACGTACTTCTGCAGCTCCCACACCAGGCGGGACTTGCCGATCCCGGCGACGCCGGACACGTGCACCAGCCTGGGCCGCGGCTCCCGTCCGGTCGCGAGCAACAGCTCCTTCACCAGGCGCAGGTCTTCGTCCCTGCCGACGAACGGAGGCTCGGGCGTCGTCCCGCGCAGGGAGCCACCGCGTTCGGACACGACACGTACGGCTCGCCAGGCCGGCACCGACTCCTGCTTGCCCTTCAATGTCAGCGGCTCGACCGGCGCGAACACCACCGCGCGGGACGCCGCTCGGTAGGTGCGCTCGCCGACCAGCACGGTGCCCGGCTCGGCGGCGGACTGCAGCCGCGAGGCGGTGTTGACCAGGTCGCCGGTCACCAGCGCCTGGTCGACCGCGCCGATGCTCGCAGCTGCCTCGCCGGTGAGGACCGCGGCCCGGGCCTGCAGCGGGAGGCCGAGCTCGCGTCCGAGCGCCGCGACGCCCGGCACGATCTCGAGCGCGGCCCGCACGGCTCGCTCGGCGTCGTCCTCGTGCGCCACCGGGGTGCCCCACACGGCCATCACCGCGTCGCCGATGAACTTCTCGACGAGACCGCCGTGGCACTGCACCGCGTCGGCCGCGAGGTCGAAGTAGCGGCCGAGCACCGAGCGCACGTCCTCCGCGTCGCGGTCGTCCGCGAAGCCGGTGAAGCCCACGAGGTCGACGAACAGGACCGACACGAGCCGGCGCTCGGTGTACGGCTCAGCCGGCGTCGACCGGTCGGTGCCCGCGACCGCGCCGGGCACCGAGCCCGGGACGACGCCCGGGACCAGCGCGCTGCCGCACTCCCCGCAGAACTTGCTCGTCGGCGGGTTGGCCGTCCCGCACACGCCGCAGACGAGGGACAGCGCGGCGCCGCACTCGGTGCAGAACTTGCGGCCGGCCTCGTTCTCCGTCCCGCAGCGCGGGCAGGTCATGACGCGACCCAGGACTCCACCCGGCCAGGGCCGGCGCCGGGGACGGTCGCCTCGACCTCGGCGGCCACCGCGGCACCGATCGCCTTCGCCTCGATCCCGATCTCGCGCAGAAGCCCAGCCAGCTGGACGCTGATGCCCGCGAAGTACAGGCCCGGCGCGTGCGGCAGCGTGCTCGCGCCGTGCGCGAGCGGCACTCCGTGCTCGTCGAGCACCGCGAGGTGGCCGAGGACGCCGTCCAGGCCGGGCCGGTAGCCGGTCGCGCAGATGACGGCGTCGACCCGGACGGACACCCCGTCGGCCAGCCGGACCGTGCCGTTGCCGCTGTCGATCGACTCGACCGCTGCGACGACCCGGATCCGGCCGGCCCGGACCTCGTCGACGAACCCGTGGTCCAGGATCGGCACGGTGCGGGTACGCAGGAACTGGGTGAAACCGTCGCCCGCCGGCGCCGGCAGCCCGTACGCCGACAGGTCCGGGACGCTGAACCGGCGCAGCACGGCACCGAGCGGGTTCATGACCCGTTCCGGCACGCGCCGCAGCGCGATCCCGAGCAGCTGCGACGGGACGCCGAACGTGTCCCGACGCACGATGTTGGGCGGCGTGCGTACGGACAGGGCGACGTCGGCGTCCGCTGCCGCCAGCTCCACCGCGATCTCGGACGCCGAGTTCCCGGCCCCGACGACGAGGACCCGCCGGCCGGCGTACGCCGACGGGTTGCGGTACTGCGCCGAGTGCACGACCGGGAGGGACGCCGGCGCGTTGCCGGCCCACGGCGGCAGGAACGGACGGTTGGAGTAGCTCGTGGCCATCACCACGACCGGTGCGCGCCGCGAGCCGGCCGAGGTCTGCACCACCCAGCCGTCGTCGCCCTCGGCCCGGTCGACCCGGGTGACCTCCACGCCGAGCTCGGGGCGCACCCGGTGCCGGTCGGCGTAGTCGCTCAGGTAGCGGACGACATCGTCACGGGCGACCCACCGGCCGTACGACCGCGGGATGGCCGCGCCCGGGAGGCCGGAGAGCCAGCGGATCGTGTGCAGGTGCAGGCTGTCGTACCGGCCTGTCCACGACGACCCGACCGTCCCCGCGCGGTCGACGACGTCGCACGGGACGCCGTTGCGCCGCAACGTCGCCGCGACCGCGAGCCCGGCGGCGCCGGCACCCACCACGAGGGGTCTGTCGGTCACGCCTGCAGGCTACGCCGGGCCAGCTCCTCGTGGACCAGCGGCGCGACCTTGGTCCCGAACAGCTCGATGGACCGCAGCACCTTCTCGTGCGGCATCGCGCCGAGGCTGGTCTGCATGAGGAACCGCTGGTGCCCGAAGATCTCATGCTGGAACAGGATCTTCTCCGCGACCTGCTCGGGGCTGCCGGCCAGCACCGCGCCGCGCCTGGCCAGCGATGCGTCGTACCCCAGGCGGGTCACCGGCCCGAAGCCGCGCTCGAGCCCGATCCGTGTCATCACCTCGGCGTAGGGCGGGAAGAACTCGTCGGCCGCAAGCTGGGACGTCTCGGCGACGTAGCCGTGCGAGTTGATGCTCACCGCCAGCCCGGCCGGGTCCTTCCCGGCGTGCGTCGCCGCCTCGCGGTACAGCGACACCAGCGGGCCGAACCGCTCCGGCGCGCCGCCGATGATCGCCAGCGCCATCGGCAGGCCGTACTTGGCGGCGCGGACCACCGACTCGGGGTTGCCGCCGACCGCCACCCAGACCGGGAGCGGGTCCTGCAGCGGCCGCGGGTAGACCCCGCGGTCCTCGATCGGCGCCCGGTGCCGACCCGACCAGGTGACCCGCTCGGCGGCGCGGATCCGCAGCAGCAGACCGAGCTTCTCGCTGAACAGCTCGTCATAGTCGGCCAGGTCGTAGCCGAACAGGGGGAACGACTCGATGAACGACCCGCGGCCGGCCATGATCTCTGCGCGTCCGCCGGAGAGCAGGTCGAGGGTCGCGAACTGCTGGAAGACCCGCACCGGGTCGTCCGAGCTGAGCACGCTGACCGCCCCGGTGAGCCGGAGGGTCGAGGTGTGCTCGGCCCCGGCGGCCAGCACGACCGCAGGCGCCGACGAGGCGTAGTCGGGCCGGTGGTGCTCGCCCAGGCCGAAGACCTTCAGGCCGACCTGGTCGGCGACCTGCATCTCCTCGACCACGTCGCGCAGGCGCTGGGCGGGGCTGATCGTCGGGCCGCCGGCCGGGTCAGGGGCCACGTCCGCGAACGTGTAGACGCCGAGCTCCATGCCCCCAACCTAAGCGGCTCCTCGGTCTCGGTCAGGGCCCTTCCACTCGTACGTTGGCCTGTCTGGCTCGCAGCCAGACCAACCGGGAGATCGCCCGGAAGCTGTCCATCGGCGAGGAGACCCTGAAGACGCACGTGTCGCGGGTGCTCGCCAAGCTCGGCGTTCAGGACCGTACGCAGGCCGCGATCATCGCGCTGCAGGCCCGGCTCGTCCCGCTGGACGAGGCGCTCGACCCTCCCGACCCCTAGGTTCGGGTCATGGACTTCGAGCCGAGCGCGCGGGCCGTCGAGTACCTGGCCCGGCTGCAGCACTTCATGGACAGCCACGTCTACCCCGCCGAGCCGGTGTACGCGCAGCAGCGGCGCGCGCTGGCGACGGCCGGCCGGACGTACGAGCTACCCCGCGTCGTGGAGGAGCTCAAGGCCGAGGCACGTTCGCGCGGGCTGTGGAACCTGTTCCTGCCCGACAGCGACGACCCGCCGCACGGCCTGTCCGTCCTCGACTACGCCCCGCTCGCCGAGCTGACCGGCCGGTCGCCCGAGATCGCGCCGGAGGCGCTCAACTGTGCGGCACCGGACACCGGCAACATGGAGGTCCTGCACCTGTTCGGCACGCCCGAGCAGAAGGGGCGCTGGCTGGAACCGCTGCTGGCCGGCGAGATCCGGTCCGGCTTCGCGATGACGGAGCCCGACGTCGCCAGCAGCGACGCGACGAACATCGCGACCCGGATCGAGCGGGACGGCGCGGAGTACGTCGTCAACGGGCGCAAGTGGTGGACGACCGGCGCGTCCGACCCGCGCTGCCGGATCCTCATCGTGATGGGCAAGACGGACCCGGCCGCCGACACGCACCGGCAGCAGTCGATGGTGCTCGTCCCGATGGACACGCCGGGCGTCGAGGTGGTGCGCTCGCTGCCGGTCTTCGGCTACCACGACCAGCACGGGCATGGCGAGCTGCAGTTCACCGACGTACGCGTGCCCGCCTCGAACCTGATCGGTGCGGAGGGCTCGGGGTTCGCGATCGCGCAGGCCCGGCTCGGCCCCGGCCGCATCCACCACTGCATGCGATCGCTGGGCATCGCCGAGCGCGCGCTGGACCTCATGTGCCAGCGCGCGCTGGGCCGGGTGGCGTTCGGCCAGCCGCTCGCGAGCCAGGGCGTCGTGCGCGAGTGGGTCGCGCAGTCGCGGATCGCGATCGACCAGGCACGGCTGCTGACGCTCAAGGCCGCGTGGCTGGTGGACCGCGGCGGCGCGAAGGCCGCCCGCGCCGAGATCGCGGCGATCAAGGTGGTGGCCCCGCGGGTGGCGCTGGACGTGCTCGACCGGGCGATCCAGACCTTCGGCGGCGCCGGGGTCACCGACGACGTTCCGCTGGCGGCGATGTGGGCCGCGGTCCGCACGCTGCGCATCGCGGACGGTCCCGACGAGGTGCACCTGCGCGACGTCGCCCGGGTCGAGCTCCGCAAGCACGCCTGATCCCCCCCCCCCCCGAACCTACGGGCAGGTACGGCCACTTTCCGGCCTTACCCGCCCGTAGGTTTGGCGTGGGGGGAGGGAGGCGCAGGGTGACGGGCGGTACGGACGGCCGGGCGGACTTCGCGGTGTTCGTCGCCGCGCGGTCCCAGCGGCTGCTGCGGACCGCGTACCTGCTGACCCGGGACCGCGCCCTCGCCGAGGATCTCCTGCAGACGGCCCTCGCCAAGTCCTGGCTCGCCTGGGGCCGCATCGACGACGACCCCGAGCCGTACGTCCGCGCGGTCCTGGTGAACACGTACACCTCCTGGTGGCGGCGGCGCTGGCGGGGCGAGGTCGCCGCCGCAGTGCTGCCCGAGACCGTCGGCACCATCGGCACCGGCCGCGCCGTCGGCGTCGAGGAGCGCCTCGCGTTGTGGCAGGCGCTGGGCCGGCTCCCCCGCCGGCAACGGGCCGTGCTCGTGCTGCGCTACCTCGAGGACCTGTCCGAGACCGAGACGGCACGGCTGCTCGGGGTCGCCGTCGGCACCGTCAAGAGCCAGGCGAGCCGGGCCATGGCCTCGCTGCGGCTCGACGGAGCGCTCGCAGCGGCCGACGAGCCCCCGGGCGGGGGTTCGAGGAGGGCGCTGACATGGCCGTGACCGAGTCCCAGCTCGTGGAGCTCCTGCAGGCGTGGAGCGACCCGCTGCCCGTAGCACCCGACCGGCTGGCGGCTGTCGAGCGCCGCATCCGCCGGCACCGCTCGCGGGTGCGCCTGGGCAGCGCCGCGGCGGTGTGTGCCCTCGTCGCGGTCGGGGCGCTGGTGGCCGGGTACAGCGGTGCGACCCGCGACCACAGCCCTGCCGTGCGCCGGGGGCCCAGCCACCCCGCGCTGCTGCTGACGAGCCACTACGCCGGCTCGAACGTGAGCGGTCAGGTGTCCGGGGTCGGTGCGCAGACCCGGTCGACGACGCTGGTCTGGCCGCAGAGCGCCCGGCTGGGCCTGGTCGTGCAGTGCTCGGCGGGCGAGGGCTTCGCGAAGATCTCCGTCGTCGGTGAGGCCGACCCCCTCCGTACCTCCTGCGCCGCACCCGGCGCCAGCCTGCTGGTCGACGCCGGGTCGTACTTCCCACACGTCCCAGCCGGGTCGCTCGTCACGTTCACGGTCAGCACGGATGCCGGGGTCGAGGGGCCCTGGGTGGTGGGAGTGCTGGACCGGGACCCGCGCTGGCTCGGCGGCGGGACCGCGGCGCCGACCTTCCACGGCCAGGCGCTGCAGCACTGGGTCAGCGGCGGCATCAGCTCGAGCACGACGGTGAAGCTCACCGCGGCCGACGCCCGTCCGGTGTTCGTCCTGACCTGTGGCCAGCCGGGTCGGCTCTCGCTGCTCCTCGACGGCCACGACGTCGGGACGGTGGAGTGCGCCGACGCCGCGTGGAGCCAGCAGGTCCTGCAGGTCTCGCAGCGCAGCCTCGCGACGGCGGGCTACCTGCCCGGCCGGACCGTCTCCGTGGCGTTCGGCTGGGAGGGGACGGCCTCCTGGGCGTACGTGGGGTTCGCGCAGTACACGGGCTAGGGCGACTCGACGGCCGGCGACTCGACCGAGGCGGCTTCGGCGGCAGCCTTCGCGGCGTTCAGGTCGCGCACGACGATGTGCTCGGCCATGAACGACATGAACGGCACCGTCCCGGCCAGCAGCACCAGCGCCGTCTTGACCAGCGACCACCGCGCCCGCCAGCCGAGGTCGGCGGCCGTGATCAGGTAGAGCAGGTACCCGTACCCGTGGATCGCGCCGAAGACCTGTACCGGACCCTCGTTCTGCGCCGGCCCGTACTTGAGGTAGATCGACACGCACAGCAGCAGCAGCATGACGCCGGTGAAGTACGCCATGAAGCGGTAGCGCAGGACGCTGCCGGGGGTGACCCTTCGCACGCCGTCGAGCCTAACCCGGGGCGGGCGGGCCGCCGGACCCGACCAGCGGCGCCGGCTCGCCACGTCGCTCGTCGCGCACCATCCGGACCCAGAACGCGACGACGAAGAGGGCGAAGAGCCACCACAGGCCGACGTACCCGACGTGCTGCAGGAAGAAGCCCGGCACCGCCGCACCCGGCGGGTCGGCGTGGACCGGTGTGAGCCCCGGCGGGTCGGCCGGCTGCTGGCCCGAGGCGACCACGTAACCGTCGTGGACCGGGTAGGTGACCGTGTCCAGCAGGTCGACCGGGCTGACCGCGGCCAGCTGGCCGGCCGGAAGCAGGGTCCCCGGGGGCCGGCCGCCGTCGGGCGCCTCGGACGGAGCGAGCCGCCCGTCGACCGTCACGGTCCCGACCGGCGTGGCGGGCGCCGAGTCGGCGGCGGCGGTCCAGCCACGCAGGACGCAGACGCCCGACCCGTCCGGCAGGCGCAGCAGGCCGACCACCCAGAAGCCGGAGCCGCGCCCGCCGTCGGCCGCCCGGTCGGGGACCAGGAAGCCGTGCGCCGCGTCGTACGTCCCGGTCGCCGTCACCCGCCGGCCGGCCGCATCGCCGGACAGGGCGCCGGTGGGGGCGGACAGCGTGGTCAGGTCGACCGGCGCCGGGTCGTCCGCGTGCCCGAGGAACGTCTGAGCCCGGGACAGCTGCCAGAACCCGAGCAGCGCGAACGCCACCACGAGGCCGAGCCCGAGCAGCGTGAGGGCGGCCCAGCGACGGTTCAGCAGCCGGCCCGACATGGCCCCATCCTCCCCCACCCACGGCCTGCCCCGCCGCCCCCGACTATGCCGAGCGAACGGTCGTGAGCGGCACCCGATCGACGCCCCACAACGACCACTCGCCCGGCATAGTCGATCTCAGTGTCGTGGCGATGAGTTGATCAGCTCGCTGGCGCGAAGAACTCGAGCGCGATGTTGTCAGGATCGCGGAACGACACCCCCGAGCCGTACCCGGCGTCCTTGATCGCACCGTGGGCGATGCCCAGCTCGTCAAGACGAGTGGCCCACTTCTCCAGCTCGGCGCGGTTGGCGCAGCCGAAGGCGATGTGGTCGAGTCCCGGGCGTCGCTCCTCGAACGCGTCGGTGCTCAGCAGGTCGGGGAACTGGTGCAGCCCGACGAGTGTTCCGCCGACGGCCCAGACAACATGACGAAACGGCCCGGTGTCCTCGTCGAGCACCGGCTTGGCGCCGAAGAGCCGCTCGTACCACTCGACACTACGGCCGAGATCGCTCACCGTGACCGCTACGTGGGTCACAGCTGGAAAGTCCGTCACGAGATCTCCTCCTAGAGAGTGAATCGTCGGTGGACGGCCGGGCAGACTTCCTCGCGAGGTACGGGTTCGTCACATTGAAGGAGTCCTCCGCCGCGGGGGTCATGACCGTCGGCGGATCCCGGTCGTCGCGCCCATAACGGCGACGTGATCGGCTGAGTTCACGTCCGCACGCGTGACGCGCGTCACCCCGGCACGCGACCCGGAGACGGCCAGGCAATGCGCAACGACGGTCCTGCGACCGCTGCCCCGACCGCCGCGGCGAGCATGACCGAGAGGGCGAGCGCGCCTGGATCCAGGCGCGGATCGAGCGACCTGAGTCCCGCCCCGGATCACCGATACGCGGTCCGCGCGCGACCGTGCTACGGCGACCTGGGCAGGACGAGCTCGAGCACCAGCTCGCCCTGGTGCACGTCGCCGGTGAGCCGGAACCCCTGCGTCAGGTAGAAGCCGACCGGCGAGGCCGGGCCCTGCGCTACGGAGGTGATCAGCACCCGCGCGTCAGCCCGCGTGCGCACGTGCTCGACCGCCAGCCGGAGGGCCGCGCCCCCATGACCGCGTCCCTGGTGGCGCCGGTCGATGAGCAACCGCCACAGGTAGTACGGGCCGAGGTAGTCGGGGTTCACCACCGTGATGCCATCGCTGAGCATGACGAAGCCGACAGGCTCGTCGTCGGCGTACACGGCGCGGTACCACGGGCATGCGTCGGGCGTCGCTGCGGCCTCGACGAGTGACTCCGCGACGCCGGTGACGTACTCGGCCTGCGAGTCGGTGACTGCCAGCGCCTCGACCATGGACCGGTTCGCGCTCGTGATCTCGCGGAGGGTCACGATCGGAGCAGAGCCTGTCATGCCGACATCGTCGCCCGTACCGCCATGTCGGGGCGAGCCGTTTCCGCACCTGTGCGCGGGTTCTCCGGTCGCGGCCGGCGTGGTCCCGGCGAGGCGGCGAGCAGGTCGGTTCCCGACAACGGCAGCGAGCTTGTCACGCGGCGCCCAGCGGCGCCGGTCGCCGGAGCAGCTGCAGGAGGATCAACACGCTGCTGACGAGCAGCGCGGGCACGTAGATCGTGACGATCACCCAGTTCACCCCGAGCGCCTGCGTGAACACGTCGTAGCGCACGGACTGGATGATCGCGTTGACGGTGTCGATCATCCCGACACCGAGGACGAGCCAGGTCAGCGGAATGGCACCGGCCAGGCGCAGGCGCAGAGCGATCAGTGCGAGCAGGGCCAGGCAGGCGGTGACGAGGTCGCCGTACCCGATCATCTTCTGGAAATCCGCAGGCACTCCGGCGGCGACGGCGCCGGGCGCGAGGATCGTCCCACCCACGACCCGGAACGCGTGGACCCACAACAGCGGCTGCAGGGCGACCTCCCGCGGCTGCTTCGACAGACGCGGCCACACGTACCAGAGCGCGATGAGCGCGTACGAAACCAGGCTCAGCGTGAACTGGATGCTGAAGACAACGATCGGTTTCATGGGCACGTCCTGACCGTGACGCATCCTGGGCGAACCGGTGACCCCTCGCCGTGGCTGGAGCCCATCGCCGCGTGGGCTGCGCGGGGAGCAGGATGCGAAGGTACCGGGCTGAGTAGCAAGATGCAATGCACTCCGAGCGGCTACTCCGCGCCGAAGACCCAGAACTCCCGGAAGGGCGTTGTCATGTGCCAGGTGACCTCGGCTCCCTTGGGCAGGGATGCGATATCCCCGGGCACCAGGTCGAGCGAGGGCGCGTCGCTGATGTCGATGCGAACCTGCCCTTCGAGGATGAGGAAGGTCTCCCGCTCCGGCAACGTCCACGAGACGGGCCCGTCAACCTGGTCGAACCGCGACAGCCCCGCTTGGACGCGACCTGTTGCGCACAGGACGTGCATGAGGCCGCCGATGTCTGGATCCGGCTCCCAGTCCGATGTCGTCACCTTTGAGACGAAGATGCCCCGGTCACCGTCCATGGCGGATCCACCCTTTCGCGCGGTCCCGATCGGGACGACCAGTCTTCCACCCGGAACGCGAACGCCTGGCGCGCCGAGGCGCCCGGGCTGCGGACGGGCTCACGGGCCCAGCGGCGCTGGTCGACGTGTTCGAGCCGGGAGGACGCTCACATGCCACTGTGCGGGCGACGTCTGTTGCGATCGGAAGGTGGACACGGATGTTCGAGATCGCTGAAGGGGTCTTCCGGTCGAACCTCGACACCGATGACTACGAACCTGACGAGGAAGCCGGCGGTGGGATCGTCCACCACCTGTTCCGTGACGACGACAGAATGCAGGCTGGCCTCTTCTGGGCACCGCTCGGCCCGGGCCAACCGGAGTTCTTCGAGTTCACACAGGACGAGGCGTTCCTCGTGCTCGAAGGTTCGGTCGAGATCGAGATCGAAGGCGGGCCAGTCTTCGAACTAGGGCCGGGCGACATGGCCTCCTTCCGCCGAGGGGTGCGGTGCGCTTGGCGCGAGCGGCCCGGCTTCAAGAAGTTCTGGGTATCGGCCTAGCGGATCCGTCGGCTCTCGGGCGCTGTGTGGTCCGTCGGAAATCAGGGACCACCGAGGTCGACTGCCCAACGAGCGCCGCGGCAGATCCGGACGTTGCCACCAGCGCCGGGGTCGCTGCCCGAGCGCCCTCGGCTGCCTGCCGAATCGATCAGGAATCGAGAAGCGCCACGGTGTGATCGCGTCTAGCGTCTCTGCCCAAGGCCGGCATGACGCCGAGCCCCGAGCCTCGAAGGGAAGTCCGATCATGCCTGCGAAGATTGCCAAGTCCGGATCCGACGGCTTCACCGTAGAGGAGCGCGCCGCGATGAAGGAGCGCGCCGCCGAGCTTCGAGCCGAGGGGAAGAAGGGCGCCAAGAAGGCCGACGGCCTGCAGGCGCTCCTCGACCGAATCGCGCAGATGGCACCGGAGGATCGTGCGCTCGCCGAGCGCGTGCATGTGACCGTGATTCGCACGGCCCCCGAGCTGACACCGAAGACGTGGTACGGGATGCCGGCCTATGCGAACGCGGACGACAAGGTCGTCGTCTTCTTCCAGGACGCGGGCAAGTTCAGCTACCGGTACTCGACGCTCGGCTTCCAGGACGCGGCGAACCTCGATGACGGCGACCTGTGGCCGGTGTCTTTCGCACTCCGACGGTGGAGCCCAGCAGTGGAAGAACGGGTTGTCGAGCTGGTGAAGGCCGCGAATTCCTGAGTGCCCCGCGAGCATTCCGCGTGCAGCCTCAGCGGCACGCCGCGTCCCCAGCCACCCCAATCCCGTGACGCATCGACCCGGACCACCAAACCGCGTCGGGGCCGAGAACGCCGCGCAGGACTCGACAGGCACCATCCAAGATCAGGAGATGGGCCGCACCAACTGTCGGTTCGCGAGCGGGCCAGGGCATCCTTGACGGCGTGCCTGGGGACTTGCACGTCCGAGGCTCGGTCGTCATCCCGGAGGCCGAGCTGCGCTGGCGCTTCTCCCGATCGTCGGGACCGGGCGGACAGGGCGTCAATACGACGGACTCGCGGGTCGAGCTCAGCTACGACATCGAGCGGTCCGCGGCGCTGGGGCCGACCTATCGGGCCCGCGCGCTCGAGCGGCTGGCCCCGCGGCTCGTCGACGGCGTGCTTACCGTCGTGGCGTCGGAGCACCGCAGCCAGCTGCGCAACCGGGAGGCCGCCGAGCAGCGGCTGGTGGAGACACTGGCCACCGCGCTGGCCCCGCCGCCGAGGCCGCGCAAGCCCACCCGCGCGACCAGGGCGTCCGTCGAGCGACGGCTCGCCGCGAAGAAGCGCCGCTCGGACCTGAAGCGCATGCGTCGCCGTGCTCAGGGCGGTGAGCCGTGACCTCACGGCCGCAGGCCGCCGAGAGGCAGAACGCGCACCTCACGTACCAGGGCAACCTGGGCGCAGGGCGGCACGGCTGGCTGCGGCTGACGCCCGCGTACTCCGTCCGGCTGGTCCGCGAGCACGTCGCCGCGCTCCCGCGGACGGCGGTGGTGACCGACCCGTTCTCCGGGACGGGGACGACGGCCCTCGCCGCCGCCGAGCACGGCTGCCTGGGCCAGGCCCTCGACGTGAACCCGTTCCTGGTCTGGCTGGGG
The DNA here is from genome assembly GCA_963849365.1 of uncultured Actinomycetota bacterium. Taxonomy (GTDB): domain Bacteria; phylum Actinomycetota; class Actinomycetes; order Prado026; family Prado026; genus CAVQCJ01. The sequence goes on along the minus strand of CAWKHA010000004.1, from coordinate 1,785,249 downwards.
CGAGCCAAGACGGCGCACTACGACGACGCCGCGATCGCGGCGGCAGCCGACGCCCTGACCGCCGTGACGGGCAGCGCGCGCGAGCGCGCCGGCGACCACGGGCTGTGGCAGCCCGCACTGCACAACATCGAGCGCTGGTGGAGTCCCGGCCCGCTGGCCGCGCTGAAGGCGATCCGGGCAGCGATCGACGCGGAGGCCGCAGAGGGTCCGGCCCAGGACATGCTGCTGGTCGGGCTCTGCCGCGCGTTGATCGCGACGAGCAACGCGGCGTTCAACCACCAGTCGATGTCGTTCGTGCCCACGGACGGGGCGGCGGACGGGCGCGGCGTCGCGGACGTCGGGCCGGCGCTGGAGCGGTTCCGCGCGGAGACGGAGTCGGTGATCGCGGGCGCGGCGGTCGGGCTCCCGGGAACAGCGCGCATCGACCCCGGCGACTCGCGTGCGATGGACGGCGTGCTCGCGCCCTGCGACCTGCTGTTCACCTCCCCGCCGTACGTCAACCGCATGTCGTACGTCCGCGAGCTGCGGCCCTACATGTACTGGCTGCGTTTCCTCGACGACGGCGCGGCCGCTTCGGACCTGGACTGGGCCGCCATCGGCGGAACGTGGGGCACGGCCACCAGCCGGCTGCTGACCTGGAGACCGTCGCAGGCGCTGCCGATCGACGAGCCGCTCGCCGAGGTCTGCGGCGCGATCGAGCGCGACGGAGGGAAGAACGGCGCGCTGCTCGCGGCGTACGTGCACAAGTACTTCGACGACATGTACTCGCACGTGCGCGCCGCGCACGGCGCCGTGGTGAGCGGCGGCCGGGCCATGTACGTGATCGGCAACTCCACCTTCTACGGCCATGTCGTGCCGGCGCAGGAGTGGCTGGCGACGCTGCTGGGACAGGCGGGGTTCGAGGCCGTGTCAGTCACCACGATCCGCAAGCGCAGCTCGAAGAAGGCGCTGTACGAGTACGGCGTGACGGCGACGCGGCCCTGACCGGCCGGTGGGCCGGCAGGCTCAGCGGTCGTCCGCGACCGGGTCGGTCGGCGGTGCGCCCGGCTCGTCGAAGGTCGGCGGCACCTTGGCCAGCTGACGCCGGAACGAGCGCAGCAGGATCAGCGTGGCCACGCCGAGGGCGAGGAACACCACCAGCCCCAGCCAGCCAGGGCTCACGGTGTCGTCGTTGAGCACCTTGGCGTGACCTGGGATCGGGCTGTCCGTCGCCGAGGCCGCCAGCACCGCCCCGAGCAGGCCGCTCACCGCTGCTCCTCCGGCCGTCCGGATCCGACCTTCTCCCGGACGCCCGCGAACAGGTCGTCCTCGGGGATCTCGGAGTCGACCAGGGACCGGGCCAGCTGGAAGTCCTCGGTCGGCCACACCTGCCGCTGCAGGTCCAGCGGGACCGAGAACCACGGCCCGTGCGGGTCGACCTGGGTGGCGTGCGCGATCAGCGCCGCGTCGCGCACGGCGAAGTACTGCCCGCACGGCACCCGGGTGGTGAGCCGGCCGGCGTCCTCCGGCTTGTCCTCCCAGCTCTCCAGCCACTTGCCGAACGGGGATTCCACACCGGCGGAGCGGGCCGCCTCGTGCAGCGCGACCAGCCGCTCCTTGTGGAAGGTCAGGTGGTAGTAGAGCTTCAGCGGCTGCCAGGGCTGGCCGGTGCCGGGGTACCGGTCCGGGTCGCCGGCGGCCTCGAACGCCTCGACCGAGACCTCGTGGGTCTTGATGTGGTCCGGGTGCGGGTAGCCGCCGTTCTCGTCGTAGGTGATGATCACGTGCGGCCGGAAGTCGCGGACCATCCGGACCAGCGGCTCGGCGGCCACCTCCAGCGGCTGCAGCGCGAAGCAGCCCTCGGGCAGCGGCGGCAACGGGTCGCCCTCGGGCAGCCCGGAGTCGACGAACCCCAGCCACGCGTGGTCGACACCGAGGATCTCCTGGGCGAGCTCCATCTCGTTGCGGCGGATGCGCGGCAGGTCGGCGACGATCGTCGGGTCGTCGGCGAGGGCCGGGTTGAGGATCGAGCCGCGTTCGCCTCCGGTGCAGCTGACCACCAGGACGTGGACCCCCTCGCGGACGTAGCGGGCCATGGTCGCCGCACCCTTGCTGGATTCATCGTCGGGGTGGGCGTGCACGGCCAGCAACCGCAGGCCGTCTGTGGCTCGCTCGGCGGTGGCGGGCTCTGCGCCGGGGGGCACTGCGCTGGGGGGCACTGCGCTGGACACGGGGGCTCCTCTCGTCCGGGCACTAGTGTCGCAAACCGTGCCGACCCAGCCGACCAGCCCGATGGACGACCGTTACGGGCGCCGGCCCCAGGCCTCCCGGAACCGGGTCGCCCTGCTCGTGGTCGTCGGGATCGCCGCCCTCTTCGCGGCCACCACGCTGGTCTTCGCCTGGTCACGGTCCGGCACCCAGGTGAGCGTGAGCGTGGGGGCCTACTCGGTGGTGTCCGACGACGAGACCACGGTGACCTTCTCGGTCACCAAGCCGGACGGCACGGCCGTCGGCTGCCGGGTGATCGCCAAGGACCGCTCGGGCGCTGTGGTCGGCAGCCAGGACGTCACCCTGCCGGCGGCGGGGCACCAGGTCTCCCGGACGGTCAGCCTGCGTACCAGGGGCCGCGCGGTGGTCGGCACCGTGGACTCGTGCGTGGTCGTGGACCGCTAGGCCCGGAGGTAGCCTGGGGGTTTCCCTGTCCGGTCCCCCTGTTCGATCCGTAGGAGTTCTGCCGTGACCGACACCTGGCTCTCCCAGGAGGCCTTCGAGCGGCTGCACGCCGAGTACGAGCACCTCTCCGGCGCGGGGCGTACCGCGATCGCCAAGCGCATCGAGGCCGCCCGCGAGGAGGGCGACCTGAAGGAGAACGGCGGGTACCACGCCGCCAAGGAGGAGCAGGGGAAGATGGAAGCCCGGATCCGACAGCTCCGCCAGCTGCTGGAGACCGCGCAGGTGGGCGAGGCCCCGGCCGCCGACGGCACGGTCAAGGCCGGGATGGTCGTCGCCGCCACGTTCGTGGGCGGCGCCGCCGACGGCGAGACGGTCCGGTTCCTGCTGGGCTCGCGCGAGCAGGCCGGCGACGTGGACATCGAGGTGTACTCGGCCGGATCGCCGCTCGGCAGCGCCGTCCTCGGCCAGCAGGTCGGGTCGCAGGCCTCGTACAAGCTGCCGAACGGCAGCACGCTGACCGTCCGCGTGGACGACGCGCAGCCGTTCGCCGGCTGAACCGTCGACCCTTGCGGTCGCAGCAGCGCCCGCATGGGTCTCAAGAGCGCAGCAGCGCCTCGGCCTGGTCGACGGTGATCCGGCCGGCAGCGAGGTCCGCCAGCACCCGCTCACGGTCCAGCGGCACCGCGGGGCGCTCCTCCAGCCCCAGCCGTCCGAGCACGTCGGCGAACCGCTGCCGGGCCGTCGGGTAGCTCACGCCCAGGTGCCGTTCGAGGTCCTTCATGTTGCCGCGCGAGACCAGGAACACCCGCAGCAGGTCGAGGTCCTCGTCGGACAGGCCGCAGTAGGCGCACGGCGCGAACCCGCCGGAGATCTCGGTGCCGCACTGCGGGCAGCCCAGGCGGGTCAGCGCCAGCCGGTGCGCGCAGACCGGACAGTCGCGCGGTGGCCGGTGCTCGGGCATGCCGTCAGTGCGGTCGTCGCGACCGCCTTCGTGCGTGTGCTCGGTCACGGCGTACGCACCTTGACCGAGCCCATGACGACATCGAGGTCCATGGACGCCGTCCCGTGACCCACGACGATCTCGTGCGAGCCCTCGCGGTCGACCACGCGCATCGACGAGCCGTCCGCGTCCTTGATCTTGACCTCGCCCAGCTCGGCGTGGGCCCGCAGCCGGACGTCGCTGCCGGGCTGCAGCCGGACGTCGACGCTGCCGGACTCGATCCGCACGTGCGACGTCCCGCCGACCGGCCTGACGTCGAGCTTGGCGCTGCCGGCGCGCACAGTGCCGGTGAACGGCCCGGTGCAGTCGGCGGCCTTCAACGACCCCGCAGTCACCGAGAACGCGAGCGGGCCGCGCATCCCGAAGACGTCGACGGACCCGGCCATCACCTCGACCTCGAGCGCGAGATCGGGGTTGATCCGCACGCTCAGCGGTACCCCCACGAGGGTGGCCTGCGAGATCCAGCGCGACAGGCCGGTCTTGCGCTCGTACTGGTACGAGCCCGGGTTGTCCGCGGTGGGGGTCACCGGGACCTCGACCCGCAGCGTTCCGCCTTCGCGGCGGACCGTGTGCGGACCCTCGACGGTCAGGGTGGCCACGGTCGGGTCGGCGACGACGCGGACGGGGCGGGCGGACGCCTGCACGAGGACCCGGTCGACCGGTGCGTCCGACGGAGCCGGGGGAGCCGTCGGCCCGGGCGGCGGGGACGGCTCGGAGGGAGCAGCGGCGGGTGCGTCGACGGTGGCTGCGGTGGCTGCGGTGGCCGTGGCGTCGGCGGCGGCGTCGGTCTGCGGCTCCGCCGCGGCGGAGCCGGACTCGTCGATCTCGGACAGGCGCCGCGCGGCCTCGGACGGGTCCAGACGACCCTCGGCGACGTCGGCGAGCAGGGAACGGAGTGCGTCAGTCATGGCAGAAGTAGAAATCGTTACTTGCCTGATTGTCAAGTATCGGTTGATAATCTTGGGAACCTGGCCGGAGGCAGGCAGGCGGGCGGCGAGAGAGACTGGGAGCTGTGACGGTCACGATCGCGCGGCCACCCGGCCCCAGCGGTCCGGCGACCCTGCGCCGCCTGGTCCTGGGCGGCACCCCGGCGAACGAGCTCTTCGCGGCCGTGGCTCGCGACCATCCCCGCATCGCCCACACCCGGATCGGCCGCGAGCACCTGTACTTCGTGAACCATCCGGACACCGTCCGCGAGCTGTTCGTCGGGAACGGCCGTTCGACCATCAAGGGACGCGCGCTCCAGCGGTCCAAGCAGCTGCTCGGCGAGGGGTTGCTGACCAGCGAGGGCGAGCTGTGGCGGCTGCGACGGCGCCTGGTCCAGCCGGCCTTCCACCAGGCGGCCGTGACCCGGTACGCCGGGCAGATGGTGGCGTGCGCGCACGACCACACGTCCGGGCGGTGGCGCGACGCTGCGGCCGTCGACGTCGACCGCGAGATGGCGGCGCTGACCCTGTCCGTGGTCGGGCGCACGTTGTTCGGCACCGACCTGCGCGGCGATGCGGCGGAGGTGTCGGCGGCGATGTCCGACATGGTCGCCCAGTTCCAGCGCCGGGTCCTGCCCGGGTCCGAGCTGCTCGACCTGCTGCCGTTGCCGGCGAACCGGCGCGGGCTGCAGGCGATAGCGCGGCTCGATGCCTTGGTGCACCGGCTCATCGCTGAGCACCGCACCGCGGGCAGCGGCGCGCCCGACGACGTGCTGTCGGCGCTGCTCGCGGCCGGCATGGACGACCGGCAGGTGCGGGACGAGGTGATGACGCTGGTGCTGGCCGGTCACGAGACCACCGCGAACGCACTGACCTGGGGCTTCGTGCTGCTGTCCGTGCACCAGCAGGAGCGGACGCGCGTGCTCGCCGAGGTGGACGACGTCACCGGCGGCCGCGACCCGGTCGCGGAGGACTTCGGACGGCTCGACCTCACCAGGGCTGTGCTGGCCGAGACGTTGCGCCTGTACCCTCCGGCGTGGTCGCTCGGCCGGCGCGTGGTGGCCGACATCGTCGTCGACGGCTGGACGGTCCCGGCCGGCTCGCTGGTCGTCGGCTCGCAGTGGGTGCTGCACCGGGACCCGCGGTTCTGGCCGGAGCCAGACCGGTTCCGTCCCGACCGGTGGCTGGACGGCTCCGGGCGTTTCGACGAGTCGGCACCCGGTCAGCCGCGCGGTGCGTGGTTCCCGTTCGGGCTGGGGCAACGCGTCTGCGTCGGCGAGCCGTTCGCCTGGCTGGAGGGGGTGCTGCTGCTGGCCGCGCTCTCGCAGCAGTGGCTGGTCGACGTGGACCCGGCGTACGAAGGGGTGGTGCAGCCCGCAGTGACGCTGCGCCCGCGCGACCACGTACCGGCGGTGCTGCACGCACGCTGAGCCCGGGCGGCCTCGGCTCAGGCGGGCGCGTGCCAGTACGAGTGGGCGGCGAGGACCAGCGCGGCGGCACCGACCAGGCCCGCGTCCTGACCGAGCGCGGCCGGGACCACCTGGACGCCACGCGCGAACGACAGCCGGGCGTGCCGGCGCAGCGACTCCTCGAGCGGTTCGAACAGCAGCGGGCCCGCCTGCGAGAGGCCGCCGCCGATGGCGACCGTCTCCAGGTCGAGCAGCTGCGCGGCCGAGGCGATGCCGACGCCGATGGCCGCGCCCGCTCGCCGCAGGGCGGCCAGCGCGACCGGGTGGCCGCGGCGGGCGTCGTCCACCAGGTCGCGTCCGGTCAGCTCGTCGGCGTACGGGCGGGTGCTGCCGTGCCAGCCGTTCTCGACGGCCCAGCGCACCAGGTTCGGCCCGCTGGCGACGGACTCGAGGCAGCCCTGACCGCCGCAGGTACAGCGCGGCCCGTCCGGGTCGACCACCACGTGCCCGATGTGCCCGGCGTTGCCGGCGGCACCGTCCACCAGGCGGCCGTCCAGCACGAGCCCGCCGCCCACGCCCGTGGACACGACCATCCCGAGCATGTCGCGGCGGTTGCGCCCCGCGCCACGCCAGTGCTCCCCCACCGCCATGCACACCGCGTCGTTGTGCAGCCGCACCGGGAGGGTGGCGAACCGCTGCGCCATGCGCTCGCGCAGCGGGAAGCCGCGCCATCCGGGGATGTTGAGCGGGGACACCTCGCCGGCCGGCCACGTCATGGGTCCACCGCAGCCCATGCCCACGCCGACCAGCGTGTTCGCCGCAGGTCGACCCGCGAGCAGAGAAGTGACCAGGCGGTCCAAGGCGTCCCACAGCGCCTGCGCGTCCGCGCGGGGGCCGTGCGGCGTCGGTGCGCGGGCCGCTCGCACGACCCGGCCGTTCGTGTCGACGATGGCCGCCGCGAACTTCGTACCCCCGACGTCGATCGCCAGCACGCTCACCGCGCGCCCCCGAACGCGAGCACCGTGGCGGACTGGCCGTGCACATGGTTGCGCCCGCCGACGGGACCGATCTCTCCCGACGCCATGAAGCCGCCGACGGCGGGCGTGCCGAGCAGCGAGCCGACCAGGTGCACGTCGTGGTCGGCGCTGTCGAAGAAGGCGCGGCCGCGGCCGTTGCACGAGAACAGCAGAGCGCCCGCCGGCGAGTCCGCGGACTCGGACCCGGCCCGCAAGCGGGCGAGGACGGTGCGCAGGTCGGCCGACGCCGCGGCGGCGTCACGGACCTGGAACCGCACGGTCCGCCCGACCTCCACCAGGTCGCCGACGGCCAGGCCGCCGCGGTCCCCGTCCACGCCCAGGACGCCCCGGACGAGGTAGTCGCCCTGTCCGGGCTCGTCGAGGTACTCGTCCAGCGCGAGCCCCACCTGCAGGCCGCGCCTGGCGAGCTCGGCGTCCTCGGGGGGCAACGAGGCGAGCACCTCGTGCAGCTTGTCGACCGCCGCTGACCCGGCCAGCCCGAGCAGGATGTTGCCTTCGGCCGCCGTCACCGTCATCGCCGGCCCGACCGGACGGCAGCCCTGCGAGACCACTGCGCGCGCGTCGACGGCACCACCGACCAGCACGCCGACCGCCCCGCGCTCGACGACACGGCCGTCGACCAGGAGCCGGACCGAGCCGGCGCCGCGCGGGCCGTGCGCCAGCCCGCCCACGAGCGGAAGCCCGGGCAGGGCTTGGGTCGAGCCGGTGACGAACGCGTCCGCCGGGAACGTCCACGGGTCGGCCAGGGCGATCCCGACGACGTCGTCCTCGCGGCTCGTGGGAAGCCCGACGACGGCGAGCGAGTCTGCGGTGCGCATGACCTCCAGGTGGAACGAGCGCAGGCGCGCGCCGGGCAGCGCGGCAGCCCAGACGCCGACGGCCGGCGTGTCTTCCGCGGCGTGCCCGGCGGCCAGCACGCCGTACCCCGTGCAGCCGACGGTCGTCCCGGCGCCCAGCCGCTCGCCGGCCAGCTGCAGCGCGGCCTCGACCACGGCGTGGTCGGCGCCGTTCACGAAGACCAGGGCCAGGTCCGGCGTCGCGCCGTCGAGCTCGGTCGCCGTCTGGGCGGCGGCCTCGAGCGCCGCGCGCAACAGGTCCGGACCGGCGCTGAGGCCGGTCCCGCAGCGGGTCTGCGGCGCCGCCGTGTCGCCCGCCCCCGGCGGCCGCTGCGCGGCTGGGCCTGCCATGGCCGTCATCCCACCACGATCGTGCCGATCCGTCTCGTGTCAGACCCAGCCAGGGCCTTGGGCCCGGCTGGGTCTGACACGAGAGTCCGGACAGGCCGCCTGCGCCGGCCCGGATCCGCTCCCGGCGAACGGCCGTCAGGTGCGCCGCGGGCCCGCGCGACGTAGCGTCGAACGGTGAGCGACTCGAAGAACCCCGCCCAGACGCCCGCCCCGACCGCTGCCCACATGGCTGTCCCGACTCCCCCGCCCGACCTGCCCGGCACCCTCGGGCAGCTGCGCGCGGCCGGCTACCCGTACCGCACCGTGAAGGACGAGATCAGGGCCAACCTGCTCGCGGCGATCGGATCGGGAGCCGACCCGTTCCCCGGCATCGTGGGGTTCGACGACACGGTCCGCCCCGAGCTGGAGCGGGCCCTGCTGGCCGGGCACGACCTCGTGCTGCTCGGTGAGCGCGGCCAGGGCAAGACCCGCCTGATCCGTACCCTCGTCGGGCTGCTCGACGAGTGGAGCCCGGTGCTGGCCGGCTCGGAGGTGAACGAGCACCCGTTCGCACCGATCACGCCGTGGGGGCGACGCTTCGTGGCCGAGCACGGCGACGGCGCTCCGGTCTCGTGGCGGCACCGGTCCGAGCGGTACGGGGAGAAGCTCGCCACCCCCGACACCTCCGTCGGCGACCTGGTCGGGGACGTGGACCCGATCAAGGTGGCCGAGGGCCGCACGCTGGGTGACCCGGAGACGGTGCACTACGGCCTGGTCCCGCGGACCAACCGCGGCATCTTCGCCGTCAACGAGCTGCCCGACCTGGCCGAGCGGATCCAGGTCTCGCTGCTCAACGTGCTCGAGGAGCGTGACATCCAGGTACGCGGCTACCAGCTGCGGCTGCCGCTGGACCTGCTGCTGGTGGCCAGCGCGAACCCCGAGGACTACACCAACCGCGGCCGCATCATCACCCCGCTCAAGGACCGCTTCGGCGCCGAGATCCGCACCCACTACCCGCTGCGGGTCGACGACGAGGTGGCCCTCGTCCGGCAGGAGGCGCGGCTCGTCGCGCAGGTGCCCAACCACCTGCTCGAGGTGCTCGCCCGGTTCACCCGGATGGTGCGCGAGTCGTCCGCGGTCGACCAGCGCTCGGGCGTCTCGGCCCGCTTCCCGGTGGCCGGCGCGGAGACAGTCGCGGCCAGCGCGCTGCGGCGGGCTGCGCTGACCGGCGAGGGCAGGGCCGTCGCACGCGTGTGCGACCTGCCCGGGATCGTCCCGACACTGCGCGGCAAGGTCGAGTTCGAGGCGTCGGAGGAGGGCCGCGAGATCGAGGTGCTGCGGCACCTGCTGCGCCGGGCGGTCGCCGAGACGTTCCGGCTGCGGCTCGCCGGCGCCGACCTGTCCGCGCTGGTGGCCCGGTTCGAGGACGGCGAGACGGTCGAGACCGGCGAGCTCGTGCCGGCGGAGGAGCTGCTGCGCCGGGTCGGACCGGTCGAGGGGCTGGGCCGGCTGGTCACCCGGCTGGGCGACGAGGACGCGGAGTCGCCCGGGATGGCCGCGGCCGGCCTGGAGTTCGCCCTCGAGGGGCTCTACCTGCTCCGCCGGATCTCCAAGGACGAGATCGGCGGCCGCACGGTGTACGGCGGCGGCTGATGGCGCACGCGTACCGGTACGGCCCGTACGACGACGGCCCGGACCCCCTGGCCGCGCCGTTCGACGTCGCGGAGGCCCTCGACCGGGTCGGCGACGACGTCATGTCCGGGTCCTCGCCGGCGCAGGCGCTGCGTGACCTCGTGCGCCGCGGTACGGACGGCCTGCGCGGGCTGGAGGAGCTGCGCCGCCAGGCCCGCCGGCAGGCCAGGGAGCTGCGCGAGCGCGGCCGGCTGGACGGCACGCTCGAAGAGGTACGGGCGTTGCTGGACAAGGCGGTCGGCGAGGAGCGCGCGGCCCTGTTCCCGGACCCGGACGACGAGGCGCGGCTGCGCGAGGCGCGGCTGGACGGCCTGCCGACCGAGACCGCGAGCGCCGTGCGCGAGCTGGCCGACTACGACTGGCGCAGCCCGCAGGCGCGGCGGACGTTCGAGCAGCTGCAGGACCTGCTGCGGCGCGAGGTGCTGGACCGCCAGTTCCGCGGGCTCAAGCAGGCCCTGGAGAACCCCGACCCGCAGGCGCAGCAACGGCTCAAGGACATGCTCGCCGACCTGAACGCGATGCTCGACGCGGACGCCCGCGGCGAGCACACCCAGGCCGACTTCGACGCGTTCATGGACGAGTACGGCGACCTCTTCCCGGACCGGCCGGGCACGCTCGAAGAGCTGGTCGACGCGCTCGCCCGGCGCGCGGCCGCGGCCGAGCGCATGATGAACAGCCTCACCCCGCAGCAGCGCGCCGAGCTCGGCGCCCTGATGGACCAGGCCCTCGCCGACCTGGACCTGGCCGCCGAGATGGGCCGGCTCGGGGACCAGCTGCGGGCGCGCCGCCCGGACCTGGACTGGGACGGGCGCCGTCGCATGAACGGCGAGGAGGGCCTGGGCGTCGGCGACGCGACGACGGCGCTCGAGGAGCTCGCCGACCTGGAGCAGCTGGAGGAGACGCTCGGCCAGTCCTATCCCGGGGCAGGGCTGGACGATGTCGACCCCGAGGCGGTGCGGCGCGCGCTGGGGCGGGCCGCGGTCGACGACCTCGAGCGGCTGCGCCAGGTCGAGCGCGAGCTGGAGAGCCAGGGCTACCTCACCCGGACCGAAGGACGGCTGGAGCTGACCGCGAAGGCCGTGCGCCGGCTCGGTCGTACCGCGCTGCGCCGGGTGTTCTCCTCGCTGCAGGCCGCGCGACGCGGCGACCACGACATCCGCGACGCCGGCGCCGCGGGCGAGCTGACCGGCGCCGCGCGCGCGTGGCAGTTCGGCGACGAGCAGCCGCTGGACGTGGTGCGCACCGTGGGGAACGCGGTGCGCCGGACCGGACCGCCCGGGGCCGGACGACCGGTGCGGCTGGCGGTCGACGACTTCGAGGTGCACGAGACCGAGCGCCGGACGTCGGCGGCGGTCTGCCTGCTGGTCGACCTGTCCTACTCGATGGTGCTCAACGGGACCTGGGGCCCGGCGAAGCAGACCGCGCTGGCCCTGGAGACCCTGGTGTCCACCCAGTTCCCGCAGGACGCCCTGCAGGTGGTCGGGTTCTCCAACTACGCCCGCCAGCTCCGGCCGCACGAGGTGGCGATGCTCGACTCGGACATGGTGCAGGGCACGAACCTGCAGCACGCGCTGATGGTGGCCGGACGGTTCCTGGACCGGCACCCGGAGTCCGAGCCGGTCGTGCTGGTCGTGACGGACGGGGAGCCGACCGCCCACCTGCTCCGGGGCGGCGAGGCGGCGTTCGACTGGCCCCCGTCGCCGGAGACGCTGGAGCTGACCCTGGCCGAGGTGGACCGGATGACCCGGCGCGGCGCCACCCTGAACGTCTTCATGCTCGGTGAGGAGCCGCGGCTGCGGGAGTTCGTCGAGGAGGTGGCCCGGCGCAACGGTGGCCGGGTCTTCTCCCCGGATGCGGACCGCCTGGGCGAGTACGTCGTCAGCGACTTCCTGCGCACCCGCCGCGCCGTCCGCTGACCCTGCCGGAACCTACGGGCAGGTAAGGCCGGATTCCGGCCTTACCTGCCCGTAGGTTTCGGGGGTGATGGCGATCCGGAATCCCTGGCGGAACCTGCCGCCGGAGGTCGCGGTGCTGTCGGCGGTCGCCTTCGCGGTCGCCCTCGGGTTCGGGATCGTCGCGCCGGCGATCCCCCTGTTCGCCAAGTACTTCCATGTCGACAACACTCAGGCGGGCGCGGTCATCTCGGTGTTCGCGCTCATGCGGCTGGTCTCGGCGCCGGTCGCGGGGCGGATGGTGAACCGCCTCGGCGAGCGAGTGGTGCTCGCGACCGGCATCGGCATCGTCGGTGTCTCCAGCCTGTTCGCGGGCTTCTCGCAGAATTACCCGGAGCTGCTCGTGCTCCGCGGCGTGGGCGGCGCGGGCTCGGCGATGTTCACCGTCGGGGCGTACAGCCTGCTGCTGCGCGTCGCCGCACCCGACCAGCGCGGCCGCTCCTCCAGCGCCTTCCAGGGCGGCTTCCTGATGGGCGGGATCACCGGGCCGATCTTCGGCGGGACGGTCACGGCCTGGTCGTTGCGGGCGCCGTTCTTCCTGTACGCAGCCACGTTGCTCGTCGCCGGGACGGTCGCCATGGTCTACCTGGCGCGGGCCTCGCTGCGCGAGCGCGAGATCGCCGCGGGTACCGCGCACCCGCCGACGCCGTTCCGGGCCGCTCTCCGCAAGCCGGCCTACCGGGCCGCGTTGACGAACGCGTTCGCCAACGGCTGGTCGGTGTTCGGGCTGCGATCCGCGGTGGTGCCGCTGTTCGTCGCCGAGAGCCTGCTGCTGTCCCCGCGGTGGACCGGTGCAGGCCTGCTCGTCTGGGCGCTCGTCGAAGGCGCGGTGCTGCTGACTGCCGGGCGACTGGTCGACGTGCGCGGCCGCCGTCCGTACCTGCGGGCCGGTGCGGCGCTGTGCGTCCTGGCCGCCACGGTGCTGGCGTTCTCCGGCAACGCGGTGCCGTTCCTGGCGGCGATGGGTCTCTTCGGCGGCGCGTCCGCGCTCCTTTCGACGTCGGGCGCGGCCATCGTGGGCGACGTGATCGGCGGTCGGGGCGGGACCGCGGTCGCGGGCTACCAGATGTCGCAGGACGCCGGCGCGTTCACCTGCCCGCTCGTCACCGGGAGGCTGTCCGACCTGTTCTCGTTCCGGGCCGCGTTCCTGGCCACCGCCGTGGTGTCGGCGGCCGCCCTGGTCGGCGCGCTGGTGATGCCCGAGACCAAGCCGAAGGACAGCTCAGTAGCCGGGGGCGCGGCGGCGCCAGGGAGCGAGCCGCTCGATCTGCGCGCTGACACCGAGGATGCGTGACTCCGAGCCGTCCGGGCCCACGACCTGCACGGCCAGCGGCGTCCCCACTCCCGGGTGGATCCCCGCGGGCACCGAGGCCGCCGGGAACTGGACCATGTTCCACGGGGCGGGGTACGGGGCGTAGCGCACGTTCGCCGCGACCACCCGCGCCCAGGGCCGCGTCCCCCAGCGCGCAGCGGCGATCGGCGGCGTCGCGAGCACGGGGGTGAGCAGGACGTCGTAGAACGAGAAGAACTCGGCCATGGCGGTGCGCCGGGCCTTCCGGTCGCGCTCGCGCACGACCCCGCGGCGGCGGACCTGGTCGCCGACCCGGACGTGCGCACGGACGGCCGGGTCCAGCAGCGAGCGGTCCAGACCCTCCGCGTCGTACGACGCCCCGCCGAACCAGCGGGCCAGCTCGGGCGTCGGGTTCGCGGCGTACGGCGGGTCGACCCTGGTGATGATGTGCCCGGCTCGCTCGAGCAGCCGTGCGGTACGCACGACCGCGCGCAGGTGCTCCAGGTCGGCACGCACCCCGGTGACCGGTGGGCGCAGCGACACGGCGATGCGCAGCGGCGCCTGCGGTTCCAGGACGTCGGCCAGCTCGGGCCGCGCCGCCATCACCGACAGCACCAGCGCGGCGTCGGCGACCGTCGTCGCCAGCGGCCCGTTCTCGCTCATGTCGTACCAACTGTTGGCCCCGATGCCGGAGGGCACGACGCCGAAGCCCGGCTTGATCCCGTACACCCCGCAGCACGCCGCCGGGATCCGGATCGAGCCCATGCCGTCGTTGCCGTGCGCCACCGGGACCAGCCCGCCGGCCACCGCCGCGGCCGAGCCTCCGGACGAGCCCCCCGGTGTACGGGTGCGGTCCCACGGGTTGTGCGTGATGCCGAAGGTGGAGTCGGTGGCTCCGAAGACGCACAGCTCGGGAACCCGGGTGAGCCCGACCACGATGGCGCCGGCCGCACGCAGCCGCGCCACCACCACGTGGTCGTCCGTGCGCGGCGTGGCCTGCGTCGCGGCCGACCCCTCGCGCATCGGCTCCCCGGCCACCGCGACGTTGTCTTTGACGGCGACCGGGACGCCGGCGAGCGGCAAGGTCCCCAGGTCCGGCCGGACTGCCATCTCGGCGGCCTCGTCCGCGGCGGCGCGGGCCCGGACCACCTGGAACGCACCGAGCCGGCCGTCGTGGGCGACGATCCGCCGGATACTGGTCGCGACGGCTTCGGCCGGGGTCAGGGTGCCGGACCGCACCGCGGCCGCGATCTCGACGACGGTCTCCGGGGTGGGCCCGGACCGGACGACAACCGGCGGCTTGTCCTTGGCGGCCTTGCGTGCCCTGCTCGTCGACATGGCCCGGACCCTACGACGCCCCAGCCTCCGGCGGGAGGGGCACGGGTACGACGGCCGTCGCGGCCAGCCGGGCCGCCGCCTCGGGGTGGTCCGGCGCCAGCAGGCCGGCGGCCGCCAGGACGTACTGCGCGTCGACCGCGAGGCCGGCGTCCTGCGGGAGGCGCCAGCCGCCGCCGTGGTCCGCGACAGCCGGGCGCAGCACCACGCTGGCGACGTCCGGGCCACCGTGCCGGAGCACCCCGCCCGAGCCGACGACCAGCCGCACCTGGCGCAGGTCCTTGCCCGGGGAGTGCAGCTCACCGGTCTCCTGCGGGCGCGCGTGCCGGCGCAGGGCCACCGTGACGGCAAGCTCGGCGAGCCGCACGTCGACGGTCCGGCCGTCGTCGTCGGCCGGCAGCCAGGAGGGATCGGCGGCCCGGCGGCCGGCCGCGGCGTCGAGCCGGAGCGCCTCGGCCTCGTCGACCAGCCGTTCCGCCCGCGCGGCGGCGACGATCCCGGGCGCGTTCCAGCGCAGGCCGAGGTCGCCCTCGACCGTACGGCTGCGCCACAGCGTCTCGACGACCTCGCGGTGCAGCGCCGCCTCCTCCGGGTCCGGGGTGACGACCGAGTACACGTCGGTGGTCGCGCCCCCGACGTCCACGACCACGACGTCGCCCACGCCGGGCAGGTCGGGCTCCCCCGGGAAGCCGTCCGAGAGCAGCTCGACGCCGGCGAGCACGGCGTCCGGCGTGGCCGCGCGAACCATCGCGGCGAACTCGGGAGACCCCGAAAGGTGCTTGCCACCGATGACGTGCCGGATGAACACCTCGCGGATCGCCGCCCGCGCCGGGAGCGGGTCGAGCACACCGATGCGTGGCAGCACGTTCGCGGCCGGGAGCGCGGCCAGGCCGCCGCCGGTCAGGACCGAGACCACCTCGTCGCGGACCTCGACGTTGCCCGCCACCACGACCGGCCGGCCCGGGCCCGCGGCGGCGAGCACACGTGCGTTGTGCAGCAGCACCTCGCTGTTGCCGCCGTCGGTACCGCCGACGAGCAGCACCACGTCGGGAGCCGACGCGGTCAGCGCCGCCGTCGAGTCCCGGGCCAGCCGTCCGGTCGCGACGTGCACGACCTTCGCCCCGGCCGACAGCCCGACCCGGTAGCCGGCCTCGACGGTCACCGCCCGCTCGTAGCCGACCACGGCCAGCCGCAGCCCCCCGCCGGCACTCGAGCAGGCGATGACCGGACTGCTCGCCACCCGCTCTCCCGCGCGCCCGCCGGGACCCGCGTCCAGCCGACCGGCCAGCTCGTCCAGCACCGACCGGATGCCGTCCATCACGTCGGTGCCGACCGTCGTCGGACCGCTCGCGGTGGCCAGCAGCTCGCCCCGGGGCAAGCTCACCAGGGCGGCCTTGGTGAACGTCGACCCGACGTCCACGCACCGCACCACGGATGGCGCATCGCGGACGCGTTGGGTCACGGACCGACCCTACGGGTCAACGGGAACCTGGCCGTACGGATGATGGTGGCCACATCCGTTAGCCCGGTTGGATGACCCAGGCCGCCAGCTAGGTGCGGGCGTCGGGGAGGATGGGGGCGGGGTGGGTCAGATGCGCACGTCCAGGTCGATGCTCGCGGCTGTGACCGCGACGCTGGCGGTGGCCGCCGTGCTCGTGACGTCGCCGGCAATGGCCGCCGGCTCCGCCGCCGCGTCGTCCACGGCATCGGACGGGTCGTCTGTCAGCCCCGACGCGAGCACCTCGGACCCCATGGTCTGGGGCGCGACGGTCAAGAACACCAGCAAGCAGACGCAGCTGCAGGCTGTGCAGGTGTTCCAGGGCAAGGTGGGGCGCACCCTGGCCGCGACCCGGGACTTCCTGACCTGGAACTCGCCGTTCCCCACCGCGTACGAGACCGGCCTGGAGGCGCAGGGGACGACGATCCTGCTCTCGGTGAGCAGCAGCCGCCTGAACGGCGTCAAGATCCCGTGGGCGCAGGTTGCCGCCGCCCAGCCCGGCGACGCGCTGTACGCCGACATGGTGTCGTGGGCCGACCGCGTGCGCGACTTCGGCGTCCCCGTCTACGTCACGTTCCAGCACGAGCCCGAGGCCGCGGTCAACAACACCCAGGGCACGCAGGCGGACTACATCGCGGCATGGCGGAACTGGGTCTCGGTCTTCCGCGCCGAGGGTGCCGCCAACGCTCAGTTCATGTTCATCACCACGGCGTTCGGCTACCAGGTCAAGACCACGGACCGCAGGTACGTGCCCAAGTGGTACCCCGGCGACGACGTCGTCGACGAGATCGCGGTCGACGCGTACAACTGGTTCACCTGCCGGGCGACGGTCAAGAACCCGTGGAACTCGCTCGCCGCGCTGATCTCCGGGCAGAAGGCGTTCGGCCTGCTGCACGCGAGCAAGCCGCTGTGGCTCGCGGAGTACGCCTCGGTCGAGGACCCGAACCAGCCCGGACGGCGGGCCCAGTGGCTGAGTGACGCCGGGGCGTTGTTCCAGCAGTACGGCTACGAGCAGTACCAGGGCATCGTGTACTTCAACCTGAAGAAGCAGTGCGACTGGAGGATCGAGACAGTGCCGGGCGCCCTAGCCGCCTTCAGCGCGATGGGCGCCGACCCGTTCTACTCCGGCTGAGACTCTCTGGTCCCGCTCGCCTCAGTCAGCCGACGGTCGAGCCTCGTGGACCTCGCGCGCTTTGGCCTCACGGTCGCGGCGCTGGTTGTCCATGAAGCTCGTAGCGGCCGCCTGCGACCGCTCCGTCGCCACCAGCCGTTCGGCCTCCGCCGCACGCTTGGCATCCGTGCGTCTGCTGGTGTGCCCAAGGCTCCTGATCGAGTCGCTGATGTTCGTGAGAACGTTCATGGGTGCCTTCCGGATAGCCCGCGGTGCAGCTGGGCGATGCCTGCAAGGTAGCAGACTCAATCGCAATACCTTTCTAGTCTTTTCTTGCTACGTTGGCGCCATGGCCACTGAGTGGGGCTTCCTCACGAACCACGCCCGAGTGTTGCTGGCGATCGCTCGCGACCCCGAGACCCGGCTGCGGGAGATCGCTGCGGCCATCGATATCAGCGAACGGCGGGCCTTCGGCATCGTGTCCGACCTGGCCGACGCGGGCTACATCGTCAAAGAGCGCGAAGGCCGACGCAGCCGCTACCACATCCAGTCCCACCTGCCGCTGGAGGAACCGCTGGCGCAGCGCCGTCCGATCGGCGACGTCCTGGCCCTCCTGACCGACGCCGCGGTCGGCACCGGACGCTAGACCGCTCCGACCGGCGCCCCCGGGCGAGGTCGAGCGTCGCGAGTCGGGGGTGCGCGCGGTCGCTGCGGTCCGGCCTTGCGGGGTAGCGCGATCTGGTGGAAGCGTTCGAAGACCTAACCCCCTCTCCCGTCGTCCGATGGCTGTGCAGGCACGGACGCACGGGCCCTCGAAGGGTGCCGAACGACCAATACCTGACCGGTTGATCGGCGACCTTCGCGAATCGACTCTCGGACCACGCAACTGGGACGTCGTCATGCGCCTCATCCAATGGCTCCGCAGCCGCGACCCTGGTCTTGCGGCGCTACGTCGTGCCGGGCGCACGGCCTTCGTGATGCCGGCGTTGTTCGCCGTGGGCGCGAAGGCGATCGGCAACCCTGAACTGGCGACTTTCGCGGCGTTCGGTTCGTTCGCCATGCTCCTGTTCGTCGACTTCACCGGACCGATGCGCGAGCGACTCCAGGCTCAAGCCGCCCTGGCAGGTGTCGGTGGGGTGTTCGTCTGCCTGGGCACGTTAGCCTCGCGCGCAGCCTGGCTCGCCGCCCTGGCGATGGCGTGCGTGGCGTTCTGCGTGCTCTTCGCCGGGGTCGTCAGCTCCGCGCTGGCGGCGGCCACACCCGGGTTGCTCCTGTCCTTCATCCTCCCCGTCTCGCTCCCGGGACCGGCCTCGGTGATCCCGGACCGGCTGGCAGGCTGGGCTCTCGCGTCGATCGCGTCCCTGGCTGCGGTCGCGCTGCTGTGGCCGGCACCCACCCGCGACCCGTTGCGCGGTCGGGCGGTCGCCGCCTGTCGTGCCTTGGCCGCCCGGTTGCGTTCCGAAGTCACCCTCGCGCTCGGTGACCAAGCGGCGCCGTTCCCAGGCTCGCATGACCGAGTCGTCCAGGAGGCGGGCGCAGCGGTCGGCGCGCTTCATCAGGGGTTCCTGGCCGCGCCTTACCGGCCGACAGGTCTGAGTACGGCTGGTCGCGCGGTCGTGCGTCTGGTGGACGAGCTGAACTGGCTGAACACCATCATCGAGTCCGGGCCACGACCGGGCGGCCACACGGTCGATCGCGCTGCGTGCGCGGTCAAGTCGGCCTCAGCGACAGTGCTCGAGAGGGCAGCGGCTCTGCTCGCACAGTTCGGCGGCAGCACGGAGACGCTCGACGCGGCCCTGGCCGAGCTGCGCGTCGCGGTGACGCGGATGGAGCAGGACACGAATCTCGTGCTGCCGGGCCCGCCGGTGTCGAGCAGTGCGGACCCGCTTGCCGCGGGGGCGCGGGCACGGGAAGTGGTCACGGCTCTGGACCCCGCGTTTCGCGCGCAAGAGCTGAGCTTCGCCGTCACTCAGATTGCCAGCAACGTGGAGAAGACCGCACTCGCGGAGAGGCGCAGCTGGTCGGACCGCCTGCTCGGCCGCCAGCCCACGGGCATGACGAGCACCGCATCGGCGGCGCAGGAACGGGCGGCGGCCCATCTGAACTGGCACTCGGTGTGGATGCACAACAGCCTGCGCGGCGCCGTCGGGCTCGGCCTCGCCGTGCTCGTCGCCAACGTGACCGGCGTGCAGCACTCGTTCTGGGTCGTGCTCGGCACGCTCTCGGTGCTGCGATCGAACGCGCTGAACACCGGCCAGAACGTGGTGCGCGGCCTGCTCGGCACGGCGGCCGGGTTCGTCATCGGTGCTCTGGTGCTCGCGCCGTTGGGGACGAGCACGACCCTCCTGTGGTTCCTGCTCCCGCCGGCGGTCCTGCTGGCCGGGGTCCTTCCCGCCGCGATCTCGTTCGCTGCTGGCCAGGCCGCCTTCACGGTCGCGCTCGTGATCCTGTTCAACATCATCGCGCCGGCAGGTTGGGAGGTCGGGCTGCTGCGCGTCGAGGACATCGCGATGGGCTGCGCGGTGAGCCTGGTCGTCGGGGTGCTCTTCTGGCCGCGGGGTGCGGGAGCCGCGCTGGGCAGGGCGCTCGCCGAGGCATACACCGACAGCGCCCGGTACCTGGCCGACGCCGTCGACTTCGGGATGCTGCGATGTGATGCTCGGCCGTCGAACACCGTGCCGCCGACCGCCCCGATCGACGCCAGCGTACGTGCTGCAGCCGCGTCCAGACGGCTCGACGACGCGTTCCGCACCTACCTCGCGGAGCGTGGGGCCAAGCCGATCCCATTGGCCGGCGTGACCAACCTCGTCACAGGCGTCGGCGGGCTGCGACTGGCTGGAGACGCGGTGCTGGACCTGTGGCGGCGCGACGACGGCGGGGCCGGCGGTGACCGGGCCGCGGCGCGCCGCGAACTCCTCGGGACGACAGAGGTCGTCGTCGGCTGGTACGACGACCTTGCTGCGAGCCTGCTCCAGGGGAGCC
The DNA here is from genome assembly GCA_963849365.1 of uncultured Actinomycetota bacterium. Lineage (GTDB taxonomy): Bacteria > Actinomycetota > Actinomycetes > Prado026 > Prado026 > CAVQCJ01. The sequence continues at coordinate 1,765,198 of CAWKHA010000004.1, read as the reverse complement.
GGGCACCGACGCCGCTCGCCCGGGACGAGCTGGCCGACAGCGGGTTGGTCGACGCGTTGCGTCGCGACCTGCTCAGCGACGATGGCCGTACGACCTCCACAGCGGTCCGGATGGTATGGACCGGCGACTACCTGGACGCCGTTCGCCGGCTCCAGGACACCCTCGTGAGGCCCAGCGAGCGCACCGCTCGGTGATCTCCAGCGACTCGCCGGACGACTTCGAGCGCGCGCACTCGTCCTCGGCGGCCCGGCACACCCCCTTCCTCACTGGATCCGCCGCACAGCGCTATCCGGTCACATCGTGCAGGTGGTGGACCGGGTCGTGCACGAGGTAGCGCGCGAAGGTCGACACCGTGAACGCAGCACCGTCGCCGCGGAAGCCGGTCCGTTCCCACTGCGCGCCCTCGACGTGCTCGAAGCTGTCGGCGAGCGCGGCGGCCGCCTCGAGCAGCTCGGCGGAGACGTGCGCAGGGTCCTGCTCGCCGTACCGCGACTCGACCGCCGTCACGTCCTGGTCCCAGTTGGGGTAGTGCGGGCCGTCCTCGGTCAGCATCAGCCGCAGCCGCTCGTCGTACAACCGGAACACGTCGCGGACGTGGCAGCCGTACTCCAGCGGCGACCAGACGTCTGGTCGGGGCCGGGCCCGCACCACCGCGTCCGGACCGGCGAGCACCTCCCGCCAGGACGCGGCGTTCTCGCGCAGCATGGTCCCGACCGATGCGGGGTCGACGGTGCGGGTGTCGAGCCCGCACTCCGGGCACGGCCGGTCCAGCACCCAGGTCCAGTCCTTGCCGTCCGGGACGATCCCCGGGTTGGCTGCGGGGGCTTCCGGGTCGGACACGTCAGCCCTCGAGGGCGTACGCGAGGTCGTCGAGCAGGTCGGACGCGGTCTCGATCCCGACCGACAGCCGGACCAGGTCGTCGGGCACCTCGAGCGGCGACCCGGCGACGCTGGCGTGCGTCATCCGGTGCGGGTGCTCGATCAGCGACTCGACCCCGCCAAGCGACTCGGCGAGGATGAACAGCCGCGCGCGGCTGCACACGCGCACAGCGGCGTCCTGACCACCCTCCACCTGGAACGAGACGATCCCGCCGAAGCGGCGCATCTGCTTGGCCGCGACGTCGTGCCCTGGGTGCGCCGCGAGCCCCGGGTAGTGCACCGCCGTCACCCGCGGGTGCTCGAGCAGCAGCTGGGCGACCTGCTCGGCGTTGTCGCAGTGCCGCTCCATCCGCACCGCCAGCGTCCTGATGCCACGCAGCACGAGCCAGGCGTCGAACGGGCCGGCCACCGCACCCATCGCGTTCTGGTGGTAGGCGAGCTGCTCCCCCAGGTCCGGGTCGGTCACGACCAGCCCGCCGCCGACGACGTCGCTGTGCCCGCCGAGGTACTTGGTGGTCGAGTGCACGACCACGTCGGCGCCGTGGGCTAACGGCTGCTGCAGGTACGGCGAGGCGAACGTGTTGTCGACGACGAGCAGCGCCTCGGCCTCGTGCGCGACGTGCGCGAGGGCGGTGAGGTCGGCGATGCCGAGCAGCGGGTTCGTCGGCGTCTCCACCCACACGGCCCTGGTCCGACCGGGGCGGATCGCGGCCCGCACGGCGTCGGCGTCAGAGACCTTGACGGGCGTGTGCTCGAGTCCCCACCGCGCGAGCACCCGGGCGAAGAGCCGGTAGGTGCCTCCGTACGCGTCGTCGGGGACGAGCACGTGGTCACCGGGCCCGCACACCGTACGCAGCAGGGTGTCCTCGGCGGCCAGCCCGGACGCGAACGCCAGCCCCCGCGTGCCGCCCTCGATCGCGGCCAGGCACTCCTCCAGGGCGGTCCTGGTGGGGTTGGCGCTGCGGCTGTACTCGTACCCGCGGCGCAGGCCGCCCACGCCGTCCTGCTTGTACGTCGAGACCTGGTAGATCGGCGGGACGACGGCCCCGGTGCTGGGGTCCGGCTCCTGGCCGGCGTGGATCGCGAGGGTCTCGAACCCGCGCGGCCCGGGCGGGGGCTGGTCGGGGGTCTGCGGCATCTGCGCAGGCTAGTCGATCGGCTCGCGGGGCCGAGTCTTACGGGAGGGTGACGTCGACCCGCCCCGGGCTCCTGCCGGAACACCGCCCGGTGCGGTGCGGTTCTCCTGGTACATCCACGAGGAGGTCCACGTGCTGTTCGGCCGCAAGACCACGATGGTGACCCAGGACCGCGCCCTGCCCGGCCGGCCCGTCCGCCCGTTCCCGGTCCCGAAGACCCACGCCGTGCTCGGCACGCCGCTTGAGGGACCGTGGCCGCAGGGCCTGGAGGTCGCCTACTTCGCGCTCGGCTGCTTCTGGGGCGCCGAGCGCCTGTTCTGGCAGCTGCCCGGGGTCTACTCCACGGCGGTCGGCTACGCGGGGGGCGTCACCGAGAACCCGACGTACGAGGAGACCTGCACCGGCCTGACCGGCCACACCGAGATCGTCCAGGTCGTGTACGACCCGGCGCTGATCTCGTACGAGCGCCTGCTCAAGGTCTTCTGGGAGGGGCACGACCCGACCCAGGGGTACCGGCAGGGCAACGACGTCGGCACGCAGTACCGCTCGGCGGCCTACTGGACGACGCCGGATCAGCAGCTGGCCCTCGAGGCCTCGCTCGCGGCGTTCGCCCCGGTGCTCGCGGCCAAGGGCTTCGGCGCCATCACGACCGAGACGCGTGCGGCGCCGACCTTCTACTACGCCGAGGAGTACCACCAGCAGTACCTGCACAAGGTGCCCAACGGCTACTGCGGGCTCGGCGGCACCGGCGCCGTCTGCCCCATCGGCGTCGCGTCCACCGACGGCTGACTTCGACTTAGGTGCCAGCTGGGGGCGCGGGCTAGCCTGGGTCCACGCAGGCAGCTGCGGCGACCGGTCCGACGCAGGTGAGTGCAGGGGGCGGGACGATGGCGAAGTACCTTCTCGTGGCGAACCAGACCCTCGGTGGAGAACGGCTCACAGCGATGCTCGACGAGCTTCTCGAGGCGGGCCCGTGCACCCTTCGCCTGATCGTGCCCGTGACCGATACGGAGGGGTCACGCCAGTGGGACTACCCGCCGGTGGACCGGTTCGTGCCCGACGCGCACAAGATCGCCAGAGCGTTGGCCGAAGGCAGGCTCGAGCATGAGCTCGCGCGGTTGCTCCGGTCCGGCGCCGAGGCCACCGGCGAGGTCGTCGACGCAGAGCCGCTGGGGCGGGTCGGGGAGCTGCTGCGCGGGGAGGAGTTCGACGGCATCATCGTGTCCACGCTCCCGCGCCGGCTCTCCCGCTGGCTGATCACGGACCTGCCGCACCGCATCGCGCGCTCCACCCATGTGCCTGTCACGCACCTGGAGAGCGATGCCGGCCCATCGTTGTGAGGGTCAGCCGGGCGGCCGCCGGGTCGGGGTGGCGCTGAGCAGGGCCTGGGCGGCTGTGTACGTCGCCATGACCCAGCCCTCGTGCAGAGGAAGGCGTACGCCTCCGAACCGGTCCAGGGCGATCAGGGAGTCGGACAGCATGAACAGCCCACCGCCCGCAGCGGTCGCCGGTACGCCTGTGTCGACGGCCACCAGGGCCATGCCGGTGAGCACGGTGCTGTACGCGAGGACCGGGATGCGGTCCTTGCCCGTACGGCTCCACAGGTAGGCGTTCAGTCCGGCCCAGGCGGCGATGAGCGGCAGGCCGAGCACCGGCCGTCGTCCGAGCAGTCCGCCGCCGCCCCTGGCCCGGAGCGCCGGCACCCACGCGATGTGGCCGGCCAGGAAGCAGCCCAGTCCCGCGGTGAACGCCGCGGGGCTGGTCCCCATCAGCGCCACGTCACCGGCCCCGCACAGGCCGAGCGCGACCTGGGTCCGCCGGTCGCGGCCGACCATGAGGACGGGCATCAGCAACGGCTTGCTCAGCCACCGCGCCCGCTTCGCGCCGCCGGCCGCGAGCGCTGTGTCCGCGACGGCCAGGGCGAGGTAAGCCACGTTCGACGGACGGCTCATGCGCCGCCCCCCTTCGCTGCGTGATCATGAGAGATGTACACGTCTGAGCGCCGAAAACACAGACATCTCTCATGATCGCGGATGGTCGGGTGATCGCGGATGGTCAGGGGGCGTCGGGGAGGATGGGCGGATGCGACTGTTGATCCTCGGCGGTACCCACCACGTCGGGCGGGCGGCCGTCGAGGCGGCGCTGTCCCGCGGTGACGACGTCACCACGGTGAACCGCGGCCTGAGCCGGGCCCCGGCCGCCGGGACACAGGCCCTCGTCGCCGACCGGACCCAGGACGGTGCGCTGGCCGCGGCCCTCGGCGACGGCACCTGGGACGCCGTGCTGGACACCTGGAGCGGCGCCCCGCGCGTGGTGCGCGAGTCGGCCCGGCTGCTGGTCGGCCGCGCCGCGCACTACGGGTACGTCTCCAGCCGGTCGGTGTACCGCTGGCCGATGCCGCTCGGGATGGACGAGAGCGCGCCGGTCGCCGGGGGCGACCCGGGCTCGGACGACAGCACCGACTACCAGGCCGCCAAGCGCGGTGGAGAGCTCGCGGTCCTGGAGAGCTTCGGCGACCGGGCGTTGCTGGCCCGGGCGGGGCTCATCCTCGGCCCGTACGAGGTGACCGGCCGCCTCCCCTGGTGGCTGGGACGGCTGGCCGAGGGCGGCCGGGTGCTGGCACCGGGCCCGTACGACCGGCCGCTGCAGTACGTCGACGGCCGGGACCTGGCCGGGTGGATGCTCTCGGCGGCCGAGCGTGGAACGGGCGGCACGTTCAACGCGGTCAGCCGGTCCGGCCACGCGACCATCGGCACGCTGCTCGACGCGGGCGTGGCTGCGACCGGCGGCCGGGCCGAGCTCGTCTGGGTCGACCCGGAGGTGATCGAGGCCGCCGGGATCGCCGGGTGGACCGAGCTGCCGATCTGGCTGCCGCCCACCGGCGAGGCCGCGGGGATGCACGACGGGGATGTGTCGGCTGCGTACGCGGCCGGTCTGCACTGCCGGCCGGTCACCGAGACGGTGCAGGACACCTGGGAATGGCTGCAGGCCGAGGGCTGGCCGGCGCCGCGCCCGGACCGTCCGCCGAACGGCCTCGACCGCGAACGCGAGGACGCCGTGCTGGCCGGGCTGAGCCTGCGCTAGCGCTCGACCTGCTCATGCGGGTCGTCGACGTGCCCGCCGTCGTGGACGTCGGCGTCGTGCACATCGGCGAGCCGCTCGTCCTCCGTCGGCCCCGTCGCGCCGTCCTCGTCCGACGTCTCGTCGGACGGGTCGTAGTCGTTGAGATCGCCGTCGTCGAGAGCCGCGAAGCCGTGGGCCACCCCCAGGACCGAGTCGTCCCAGTCGCGCTCCCAGCGGTCGTCCCAACCGCCGCCCGCGACACCGGCACCCGCCGGCGCAACCGCATCGCCGGTGTCGTCGACGTCCTCCCCGACCACCGTGAACGTGTCGATCGACGAGCTCAGGGTGTCGGCCAGGGCGGCCAGCTCGTCGGCGGACGACGCGGCCTGCCGCGACCCCGCTGCGTACTCGTTCGAGACCTCGCTCAGCCGGGTCATCACCACCACGACCTGGTCGGACGCCGAACGCTGCTGCTGGGTGGCCACCGAGATCTCCTTGACCGCGGTCGCCGCCTCCTCGACCCGGCCGGCGATCTGCTCGAGCACGTTCACCGCGTCGGCGGCCAGGCCGGAGCCGAGTTCGACCTCGGCGGCCCCCTGCTCCGACGCCAGCAGGGTCGCGGTCATCACGTGCTGGATCTCCGCGACCAGCGACTGGATGCGGCCGGTCGACTCGCGCGCCCGCTCGGCCAGCTTGCGCACCTCGCCGGCCACGACGGCGAACCCGCGCCCGTGCTCGCCGGCCCGCGCGGCCTCGATGGCCGCGTTGAGCGCGAGCAGGTTGGTCTGGTCGGACAGGTCGTCGAGCAGGGCCAGGATCCCGCCGATCTCCATGACCCGCTCGCCGAGCGAGGTCGTGCTCGTGGTGATCGACCCGACCCGGTCGGCGATCCGGTCCATCGCGCCGACGGACTCGTTCACCGCCGTCCGTCCGGCCTCGGTCAGCGCGAGCATCTCCCCCGCGACCATGGCGACCGCCCCGGCGGACTCGGCGATCTGGCTGGCGGTCGCAGCGAGCTGCTGGATCGTGACGGTCGTCTGGGTGACGGCTGCGGACTGCTCACCCGCGGAGTCGGCCTGCTGCCCGGCCAGCACGCGCAGCTCGGCCGCGCTGCGGGACACCGACTCGCCGGACTCCTGCGCCTGCCCCACCAGGACGCGGAGCTTGACGAGCGTCTGGTCGAATGAGGCCACCATCGCGGCCAGCGTCTCGTCGTCGAAGCCCTCGACCGGGAGCCTGGCACCCAGGTCGCCGGCGGCCACCTTCGCGAGCGCGCCGGACATCTCCGAGAGTCGCTCGGCCAACCGGTCCCGGTCGGCGACGGCTTCCGCCGCGGCCCGCCGGCGCTCCCGCACCCCGCGCCAGGTCAGCCACGCGCCCAGCGCCAGGAGCACGACCCCCGCGCCGAGCAGCACCCAGACCCAGATGCTCACGCCGCTGACGACGACCGGGGCCGAGGCGACGACGACCCACGGGGCGATCCCGCTCTCCAGGTCTGTCGACAGCGTCGCGAACGACAGGTGGACGTCGCCGATCTGACCCGTGCCGGTGTTGGAGCCGAACATGTCCTGGCGGCTGAGGAAGTCGTTGTCGTCGGGCATCACCGGATGGGTGACGCCGCCCTTCATCAGGGCCCCCTGCGCGACCCGGCTGTCCATGACGACCAGGCCGCTGCCCGGGTCGACCACGCGCACGGTGAGCCCGGCGACCGACGAGCCGATGATCGACGTGCGCAGGCTGTCCATGGTCAGCGAGAAGGAGATGACCCCGACCGGCTTGCCACCGGAGTACACCGCGGTGGAGTCGGTCACGACCCAGGCACCGGACTGGTCGGAGATGTACGGCGCGCTGCGGAACACCTTGCCCTCGCCGAGGGTCAGGGCGGGCTCGAAGTACAGCTGGTCGCGGACGTTGGTGAGCGAGCCGGCGAGCGAGATGCGGCTGTTGGCGAACCGGGTCAGCTCGTTGCCCGCGACGTCCGCGTAGTTCGCACTGTCGACCTGACCGGGCAGCAGCGTGGGCAGGTAGCGCAGCTCGTTGTTCACCTCGGACAGCGAGGACGTCTTGTCGGCCAGCTTGGCCGCCACCGGTCGGGGGTCGGCGATCGACTCGGCGAACGACGGGTCGCGGGCCAGGATCAGTCCGATGGTGCGGATGCGCTCGAACGTCTGCGTCAGCGAGTTCTCCGCGACGCGGGAGGCGTAGTTGACCTGCTGGTCGACGGTGTCCGTGGCCGCGCTGTCCGCGCGGGCGCCGAGCACGGCGATGGCGGTGGCTGCGGTCAGGCAGGCGACACCCGCCACGAGCGCAGGGACGCGCAGGCTCCTCACGAGAACGACCCTCCCGGCTTCGACTGGTCCCTCCGCCGCATCGGCAGGAACGGCGGCGCGGTTGAGCCAAGAGGGTGAAGCCGGCTCGGCACCGGACAGCGCGGCCGGCGCAGGTCAGGTGCGCGCGGCGAGGTACCCGAGGAGGTCCTGGCGGGTCAGGATGCCGACCGGCTTCCCGTCGTCGAGGACCAGCAGTGCGTCCGCGGCCTCGAGCGTCTCCACGGCCCGCTCCACCTTCTCGCCGGCGCCCAGCACGGGCAGCGCCGCCGACATGTGGTCCTCGACCCGGTCGGCCAGGCGGGCGTGCCCGGAGAACAGCGCGTCCATGAGGTCCCGCTCGACCACCGACCCGGCCACCTCGGCGGCCATCACCGGGGGCTCGGCCCGCACCACCGGCATCTGCGAGACCCCGTACTCGCGCAGGATCGCGATCGCCTCCGCGAGCGTCTCGTTGGGGTGCGTGTGCACCAGCTGGGGGAGCTCGCCGCTCTTGGCCAGCAGGACGTCGCGGACCGTACGGCCGGAGTCCTCGGACAGGAACCCGTACGACGCCAGCCAGTCGTCGTCGAAGACCTTGGACAGGTAGCCGCGGCCGGAGTCGGGCAGCAGCACCACCACGACGTCGTCCGGACCCAGCCGGGCGGCGACCTCGAGTGCCGCGACCACGGCCATCCCGCAGGACCCGCCGACGAGCAGCCCCTCCTCGCGGGCCAGCCGCCGGGTCATCGCGAACGAGTCCGCGTCGGTGACGGCGACGATCTCGTCGCAGACCGTCCGGTCGAAGGCCTGCGGCCAGAAGTCCTCGCCGACACCCTCGACCAGGTAGGGACGGCCGGACCCGCCGGAGTAGACCGAGCCCTCGGGGTCGGCCCCGACGATCCGGACCCTCCCGCCGGAGACCTCCTTGAGGTAGCGGCCCGTCCCGCTGATCGTGCCGCCGGTCCCGACACCGGCGACGAAGCAGGTCACCGTGCCGTCGGTGTCGGCCCAGATCTCCGGCCCGGTGCTCTCGTAGTGCGAGCGCGGGTTGTTCGGGTTCGAGTACTGGTCCGGCTTCCAGGCCCCGGGGATCTCGCGGGCCAGCCGGTCGGAGACGTTGTAGTACGAGTCCGGGTGCTCGGGGGGCACCGCGGTCGGGCAGACCACGACCCGCGCACCGTACGCCTGCAGGACGCGGATCTTGTCAGCGGACACCTTGTCCGGGCAGACGAACACGCAGGAGTAGCCCCGCTGCTGGGCGACCAGGGCCAGCCCGACCCCGGTGTTCCCGGACGTCGGCTCGACGATGGTGCCGCCCGGACGCAGCAGCCCGTCGCGCTCGGCCGCGGTCACCATGGACAGCGCGATCCGGTCCTTCACGGACCCGCCCGGGTTCAGGTACTCGATCTTGGCCAGCACGGTGGCGGCGATGTCCGGACGGCCGCCGCTGCCCCTGGTGACCGAGCGCAGCCGGACGAGCGGGGTCCCACCGACGAGGTCGAGCACGGAGTCGTAGACGCGCACGCGGTCACTGTACGGGTGGCGGACCGGCCGGCCGACGCGGTTACAGTGCCGACACCGGACACCCACCCCTGGAGGCTCGATGGCGGCGGCTGCGGTCGAGCTCGGACCCGGTGTGTGGCGCGTGCCGACCGAGCCGTGGGACCTGGTAAACACGTTCGTCTTCCGCGATGACGACAGCCAGGTGACGCTGGTGGACGCCGGCGTGAAGTCCGCGCCCGAACGGATCCTGGCCGCGCTGGCCCAGATCGGCTCGGCCCCGCAGGACGTGACCCGCATCGTGCTGACCCACGCCCACGGCGACCATGCCGGCGGCGCCGACGTCCTGCGCGACCGGGTCGGGCTGGCCGGGGTGGTGGCGCACGGCAACGACGCCGGCTACCTGCGCACCGGCACCTCGCCGGCCAACGGGCGCCTGGTCCGGCGGTTCGGCGGCTTCGGGCCGGTGCCGGTGGTCGAGGAGCTCCACGACGGGCAGGTCGTGGACGTGGGCGGCGGGCTGCGGGTCGTGCACACGCCCGGCCACACTCCGGGCCACGTGTCGCTGCTGCACGAACGGACCGGCCTGCTGGTCACCGGCGACGCGATCTGGAACATGCTCGGCCGCCGGACCTGGCCGGTGATGGCCCTGTGCACGGACGGCCCGATGACCGAGCAGACGGCAGCCGTGCTCGGGGAGCTGGACTACGACATCGCCGGGTTCACCCACGGACCGGAGATCCGTGTCGGGGCCCGCGAGGCGGTGCGCTCGTTCCTCGCCCGTCCGAGGAGGTTCCTCGGGAGGAGGCGTTGAGCCGGTCCGACCGCGCTCGGCGGATCGTGGCGGGGGCGGCGTACGGCGGCGGCGGGGCGGTCGGGCTGCTGGGCAGCGTCGTCGGGTTCCTCTGGGCGCAGAGCCTGATCGCGCGCCGGCGGGTGGGCCATCCGCGCGAGGAGCCGTTCGCGGTGGACGGGCGCTACCAGCCGGCGGACGGGCGGGTGGTCGACCCGGCCGGGCCGGAGCCGGAACCGCTGCGCATGGTCATGCTCGGCGACTCCGGCGGCGCGGGCCTGGGTGCCGCCGCCCCCGAGGACACCCCCGCGGTGGTCGTATCGCGCGGCCTGGCGGACGCGTCGGGCCGTCCGGTCGAGCTGCGCAACCTGTCGGTGGTGGGCGCGCGGACCTCGGACGTGATGGCGCAGGTCGACGTCGCGCTGGAGATCTTCGGCGGGGCCGGGCCGGACGTGGCCGTGGTCATGGTCGGCGCCAACGACGTGACCCACCGCGTGCCCGCGCGCGTGTCGGTCCGCAACCTCACCGCGGTGATCGGCGCGCTGCGCGAGTCCGGCTGTGCGGTCGTGGTCGCGTGCTGTCCCGACCTGGGGACGGTGGAGCCGGTCCCCAACCCGCTCCGCGTGGTCGGCCGGCGGCTGTCCAGGACGCTGGCCGCGGCGCAGGCCATGGCCACCGAGGCGGCCGGAGGGTTCCCGGTCGAGCTCGGCGCGCTGCTGGGGCCGGAGTTCGCGGCCGAACCGGGGGCGTACTTCAGCGAAGACAGGTTCCACCCGTCGTCGGTCGGCTACCGGCGGGCCGCCGAGGTCATCCTTCCGACCCTGCTGCTCGCGATCGCCGTCGACCGGCCCGAGCCGGCCGCCGACTGACCCCACGCCCCGGCTGAGGCCCGGAGCGTCCCGGGATCCTGGATTACAGGGCGTCCCGCAGCGCGCGGACGGCGGCCAGGGCGTCGTGACCTCGTTCGGACCAGCCCTCGACGTCGGCGGCGCTCGCCCCCTGCAGGGCCCGCACCAGGTCGGTCCCGGTGACCGCCACCTGGTCCCCGACGGCCAGGTCGTGCAGCCGCGGGACGACCCGGCCCGGCTCCCCCTCCAGCGCGGCCGCGTGGTCGGCCAGGCGCTGGGCCAGGGCGTGCGCTGCGTCGGCCCGGCTGCCGGAGGGGGGCAGCGGCCGGGCCAGCCGTACGTCCGACAGCGACCGCAGGCGGTCGGCCAGCCGTCCCACCTGCTCCGCCAGCTCGGCGGCCACCGGATCGGCACCTGGCGGCGTCGACGATCGGCCTGTCGTGTCCCGGCTCACCGGGCTATCGTGCAGGGCACCGGTCGACGCGATCCAGGGAGGGCCCATGGGAGTGCACCACTCCGAGGAGACTCACGCGAACCTCTTGGCCCGGGTGCCACAGGCAACCGGGCGAGACCTCAAGGAGTGGTTCCACTGCGTCGAGGACGGGCCCTCGTTCACGCGGTTCGACGAACGCGTCCACTGGCTGCAGGACGAGCACGCCGTCTCGCACGGCCTGGCCGTGGCGATCGTGCACGAGTACGACCGGCAGCGGGCGGCCCGGCGCTCATCCTGAGCCGCGGGCCGTCGCCGGTGCGCCAAGGACGACTGCGCCGGCGACGACGTCACCCGCCGGGTCAGCTGCGGCTGTTCAGGATCGCCAGCAGGCGCAGCAGCTCGAGGTAGAGCCACACCAGCGTGACCATCAGGCCGAACGCCGCACGCCACGACTCCGCCTCGGGGAGACCGGCCGCCACGCCCTTCTCGATCGCGTCGAAGTCCAGCACGAGGCTGAACGACGCGAGCGCGACGCCGAGCGCGCACAGCGCGATGCCGATCGCGCCCACGCCGTAGAAGCCCCAGCCGCCGCCGACCCCGAAGAGCGCCGAGATCAGGCTGACCAGCGCGATCCCCGCGTACGAGAACAGCGCGATCATGAACATCTTGGTGAACCGAGGCGTGGCCCGCAGGCGCCCGCTCTTGTAGAGCACGAGCATCACGCCGAACGCCACGAACGTGCCGATGATCGCCTGCGTGACGATGCCGGTCGGGGTGCCCTTGGCCGTCGAGACGTAGACGTCGTACCAGCGGGAGATGCCGCCGAGGAACACTCCCTCGAACACGGCGTAGAGCATGATCAGCGCCGGGCTCGCGTTGCGCTTGACGATCACGACCATGGCGAGCACGAACGCGATCAGGGCGGCCACCCAGACGGCCGGGGCCGCCCGCTCGACCAGCTGCCACCCGCCGAAGGCGGCGGCGACCAGGATCACGAACAGGATCCCGCTGCGGACGACGACGTCGTCCAGCGTCATGACCCGCGACGTGGTGCCGGTGCGCGGCCCGCCGGGGCCGTCGTACATCTCCTGGAGCTGCCCGGCCGTGGGCGGCGGCTCGTGGAACGTGGCCAGCTGGGCGCTGCTGAACTCGCGGTTGAGCACCGGGTTACGGCTGTCCATGGGGCTCCTCCCCTGCTTCCGGACCACCACAGTAATCGCAACCGGCTCGCAGGAGCGCCAAACGATGGCCAGGGGGCTCAGGCCGTCCCGACCACCCCGCCGAGCTCGGCCCGCCCGGCGAAGAGCGCGCAGCCGTACAGCAGCGCGGCGAGCAGCAGCAGCGCCTGGTAGCCGGTGATCAGCGACAGGTACTCCAGGCAGCCGCCGAGCATCGCCCCGAGCAGGTTCGCGGCGAACGCCGACGTCGCGTCCGCGGTCTGTGCGAACCGCTTCGCGAAGATCAGGTTGGCCACGAAGATCGGCGCGAACGCCACGGCCACCGCCGCGACCGCCCGCGGGACGACGGGCAGTCCGAGCAGCAGCTCCGGTGGCAGCAGCGCGGCCAGCAGGAGCGCGCCGGCCAGCGCGGCGTACAGGACCAGCAGGCGTGGCGTGCGCCATCGCCGGGTCACCTCGACCGCGGCCAGCACCACCAGCAGCACGCCGGCGAAGACCAGGGCGTTCACGATCCACGTCGTGCCGAACAGCAGGGCGAACCCGGTGATGCTGCGCGTCTCGAGCAGCAGGAACGCGGCGCCCAGGAAGAACAGGTCGACGTACGGGCTCATCCGCCGCAGCGGCCCGCCGACGACGCGCACCGCGACGAGGCTGATGGCCAGCACGCCCAGCAGCGTGAACACGTAGTAGGCGGGGATCGACCGGCCGTAGAGGTAGACGAACGGGTGGTCGTCGGTGGCCGGCGCCGGTCCGGCCGGGATCGCCTGCGTGCCGCACTTCTGGTCCCGCTCGGTCAGCCCCGCGCTGACGACCGCCTGGACGCCGGACAGCTGGTCGAGGCACGGCTGGTGCCCGAACGCCTCCTGGACGGTTCGCGCCAGCCGACCGACCAGCCAGTCCTGGCGGTAGGAGTTGTACATCGAGAACGAGCCGCCCGGTGCGAGGTGGTCGCGCACCGACTGCATCGCCTCGACCGTGAACAGGTAGCTCTCCAGCCGGAGCGAGCTGGCGCCGGCGACCAGCGTCAGCGAGTCGGGCAGCGCGAAGATGATGAGGTCGTAGTGGTCGGAGCTGCGTTCCAGGAACGCCCGGCCGTCGTCGATGTGCACGTGCACGCGCGGGTCCTGGTAGGGCTGGTCCGGGTGCCGCTGGGCGCCGATCTGCTGCAGCCTGGGGTCGATCTCGACCGCGTCCACGCTGGTCGCCCCGCGGGACAGCGCCAGCGCGACGTCGGTCCCGGTGCCGGCCCCGACGATGAGCACGCGGCCGGGGGTGGAGCGGCCCATCCGCTGGTACGGGAGCGCGTACCGCGGCTCGAGCCGAGCCTTGGTCTCGGCGTCGGTCGCGTTCTGGTGCGGGACGCCGTTGACGGAGACCGAGATGACCCGGAAGCCGTTCGCCTCGTGCTCGGTCGCGACGACCTTGTAGTACGGGGACCAGCTCACCCCGGCCCCGAGCGACTCGATCGTCAGCAGCACCACCACCACCACGGCGGGAACGGCGAGGACGGCGACGCGCCCGAGGCTCGGACGCCAGAGCAGCACGACGATGAGCACCGACACGACCACGCCCCACGCCACCGACGGCGCCCGCAGCAGCGACAGGCCGGTGAAGGCCGCGATGCCGAGCAGGCTTCCGAGCAGGTCGAGCCGGTAGGCGTCCAGCCGCGGCAGCTGGACGAAGCAGCGCCCGACCAGCTCGCCCGGGCCGGCCATCACTCCGGCGACGCCGAGGAAGACCAGCGGCAGCACGACCCACGGCGCAGGGCCCGTGGTGTGCAGCGACGTGAAGAAGATGAGGTCGGTGCCGGAGCGGTCCACGGTGACCGGGAACTTCAGGATGCCTGCCACCAGCAGAGCGAGCAGGACGGGGAAGTACAGCGGGTCCCTGGCGCTCCTGTTGGTGCGCAGGAAGCCCACCCCGACGCCCAGGAACGACCCGAGCAGCACGAAGTTCGAGAAGTAGCCGAGGTGGACGATGTTGGCCGCTGTCCACCGGATGAGCGCGAGCTCCAGGAACAGCATGAGCGCGCTGGACAGCAGCAGCCGCGGACGGGGACCCATGAGGTCAGTCTGTCGAGGTCGACCGGTCACGTTCGCGCAGGCACGCGGCGTCGGCGCGTCAGCAGCCGCGTCCGGTTGCTGCAGCCGTCCCGGGTCCTTCACGGGGAGGCGAGCAGTTCCTGCGCGGTGTCGCGGGCAGCGACGACGAGCAGCTCGCCGGCGCGGGCGAAGGAGTCCGCGTCGTTCGCTGCGAGCGCGCGCACCGTCCTGACCACGACCCCGTCACGGCGCAACCCTTCCGCTGTCGCACCGTCTGCCACCCCCGCGAGCACGACGCGCGCGGTCCCCGGACGCATCGGGAGGGCCAGCGTCCCGCCGACGACCTTGCCGTGCAGGCTGGTCGCGTCCAGCCGGCCCTCGCCCGTCGCCACGACGTCGGCGCCGGCCACTTTGGCAGGCAGCCCGACCAGGTCGGCGACCAGACCGAAGCCCGGCTCGAGCCGCGCGCCCACTGCCGCCAGGCCGCCGGCGATCCCACCGGCCGCACCGGCGCCGGGCAGCTCGGAGATGTCCCGAGCCCGCTCCGCGTACACCTCGGCCAACCGCTCCAACCGTTCGGTGAGCAGCCGCACCTGGGCTGCGTCGGCGCCCTTCTGTGGGGCGAAGACGCGGGCCGCGTCGACGAACCTGGTGGTCACGTCGCAGGCGACGACGGTGTCCACGCCACGAAGGTCCCACCCGATCGCCTCCAGCAACCCCAGCCCTCCGTCGGTCGACGCGACTCCGCCCACCGCGACCAGCAGGCGGCGCGGCCGCTGGTCCAACGCCTGCGCGATCACCCGGCCCACACCAAGGCTCGACGCGCCGACCGGGTCACGCCGCTCGCCGAGCAGCGCGAGCCCGACACTGGTGGCCGCCTCGACCACGGCCGTGCCGTCGGCCAGCAGGCCCCAGGCGGCCTGCAACGGCACGCCCGTTGCGTCGACCGTGTCAGCGGCAAGCCGCCGGCTGCCCGGCGTGGCCAGCAACGCGTCCAGCGTGCCCTCCCCGCCGTCCGCCATCGGCGCCGTCGTGACGCGGTCGATGCCGGCCGCACGGAACCCGGCCGCTATCCGGTCGGCCGCATCCCGCGACGACAGCGAGCCCCGGAACTTGTCGGGGCAGACGACCGCGTGCACGGCGCGAGTGTGCCAGGACCCGGACTGCCGGCTTCGGCCGCGTCTGCCCGGGACCTGGTCGCGCCGCACGCCACGAGCTCTCCCCTTCCGCGCTCAGATGCGACCGGCGAGGGCCAGGACGGTGCCGATCGCGGCACAGACGCCGAGGACCCGCAACGTCCCGACCCGGAAGCGGAAGACCAGCACCGCGGCCAGCGCGGAGATCGCGACAGACCCGAGCTTGAGACTGTCCCAGGTCGGTACCGGCAGCTGGACCGGCCCCCATGACTCGTTCTGCACCGTCGCGAAGGCCGTGTGGATCGCGAACCACACCGCCAGGTTGAGCACAACCCCGGCGACGGCCGCGCCGACGGCGGTGAGCGCATGCCGCAAGCCCTCGTTCTCGCGCAGCCGTTCCACGTACGGAGCGCCCAGGAAGATGAACAGGAAGCACGGCACGAACGTGACCCACACCGTGAGGACCGCTCCCAGCGTCCCGGCCAGCAGGGGCGGCAACGGGCCGGGGTTGTTGTACGCCGCGAGGAACCCGACGAACTGCAGCACCAGGACGAGCGGCCCGGGCGTCGTCTCGGCGAGGCCCAGCCCCACGATCATGTCCTGCGGGCCGATCCACCCGTAGGTGGTCACCGCCTGCTGCGCGACGTATCCGAGGACGGCGTAGGCCCCGCCGAACGTGACCACCGCGCTCTTGGAGAACAGCACCGCCTCCTGCGCGAACACACTGTCGCCGCCCAGACTGAGCACGAGGACCACGACTGGGACCAGCCACAGCACCGCGCACACCATGGCGGCACGCACGGCCCGACCGGCCGTGGCGTGGTCCACGGCCTCGTCGTCGGAGAGCAGCGTCGCGCGCGTCTGCGTCCCTTCGCCGGAGCCCTGCGTTCCCGACGGGAACCACGCTGCCCGCCGCCGGCCGACGAGCCAGCCCACGAGAGCGGCAGCGACGACGATGTACGGGAACGGCACCGCGAACGCGAAGATGGCGACGAAGGACGCGGCGGCGAGCAGCCGGAGCAGGGTGCTGCGCAGGGTGCGCCGGCCGATCCGGATGACCGCCTCGGCGACGATGGCCACGACCGCCGCCTGGAGTCCGAAGAGCAGCCCCGAGACCCACGTGACGTTGCCGAAGAGGGCGTACGCGATCGACAGGGCGAGCATCGCGACGAAGCCGGGCAGCACGAAGAGAGATCCGGCGATCACCCCACCCGGCGTGCCGTGCATCAGCCACCCGATGTACGTGGCCAGCTGCTGCGCCTCGGGTCCGGGCACGATCATGCAGTAGTTCAGCGCGTGCAGGAACCGGCGCTCGCTGACCCAGCGCCGGTGCTCGACGAGCTCGCGGTGCATGACGGCGATCTGGCCGGCCGGCCCGCCGAAGGTGTTGACCCCGACGTGCGCCCACACCCGGGTGGCCTCACCCAGGCTGACTCCGTGCCGTGGCGCCGGACGGGCGCCACCGGGTGCCTGGCTCACCGGTCGCGCCCTGCTACCGGTGCAGGCTATCGGCCGGCCTGCTACGGCCGGGGCGGCGCGGCCTGGACCGAGGCGAGTGCGTCGTCGAGCTGGCGGGACGCTGCCGACACGTCGCGGATGCCCGGCCCGGTGCGGCCGCTCCGGGGCCGACCGGCCCGTCCACGGTGGAACGGACGACCCGTACCGCGGCCAGCAGGGCCGTCACGCGACCACTGCCCAGCTCGTCGGGCGAGGTGGACTGCAGCGTCGCGAGCTGGTCCTCCAACGCTGTCACCCGCGGTCGCGCCACAGTCCACCCACCCAGCTGCTCCGCTGCGGTCGCGGCACGTCGCAGCGTCGGCAGCAGGTCGTGCGCGAGCCACTCGGTCTCGGCCAGCGCGGACGCGTAGCCGCGGTCCCACTCCTGGCGGGTGCGCCGCGACCGTGACCAGATCACCGCCGCGGCGACGAGCCCGGCGAGTGCCAGAGCGGCAACGAGCCACCACAGCCAGGTCGTGTCGGACTCGGACGAGATCGGTGCGGCGGCGGACGACAGCGCGCTGGGCGTCGGCGTCGGCGTCGGAGTCGGCGTCGTGGACCGGGTGGGGGTCGATGTCCGGCTGGGCGTCGAGGTCGGGGTCGGGGTCGGGGTGCTGGCCGAAGGGAGCGAGACCGACGGCTACGCCGACCGGGACGGCAGGCTCGGGCGCTGCGTCGGCACGGTGATGCCCGAACCGTTCCCGCAGCCGGCGAGCAGAAGGACGCGGACGGCCGCGCCGGCCCCCGCGATTCGCAGCTTCACCACTCGGCTCCCGTTCTGCCGGCGAGAGGAGGGCCGGCCGGAGACGGGCGTCGGCTCGACGCACGGGCTCAGCCTGTCATCGAACCGGGCCCGGGCGCACTCCTCCGGTCTCCTTCGGGCCCATGGGATGCCAGGGCAGCGGGGGTACCCGGGTGGTGTACCCCCGGTGGGAGTCGAACCCACACTGAGCCGCTCTTAAGGCGGTTGCCTCTGACCGGTTGGGCTACGGGGGCCGCGTCAGCAGGGTACGGCCGGACCGTCAGACGGTCAGGTGGACGCGTTCGGAGGCCATCTCGCGCAGCACGGCGCCCAGCTGGCCGACCGCCCAGTCGATCTCCTCCGGCTCGGCCACGAACGGCGGAGCGAGCCGGATGGTCGAGCCGTGCGTGTCCTTGGCGAGCACTCCGTGCGCCAGCAGGCGCTCGCAGACCGCGCGCCCGGTCCCCATCTGCGGGTCGATGTCCACGCCGGCCCACAGGCCCACCCCACGGACCTCGACCACGCCGTGACCGAGCAGGCCCTGGAGGCGGTCGTGCATCCGCTCACCGAGGATCCTGGCCCGCTTCTGGTACTCCCCAGTGGCCAGCATCCGTACCACCTGACGCCCCACCGCGCAGGCCAGCGGGTTCCCGCCGAACGTGCTCCCGTGGCTGCCGGGCGTCAGGACCCCGAGGATCTCGGCGCTGGAGACGACGGCCGAGACCGGGACGATGCCCCCGCCGAGCGCCTTCCCCAGCAGGTAGACGTCCGGCTGGACACCGTCCAGCTCGCAGGCGAAGGTGCTGCCCGTCCGGCCCAGACCGCTCTGGACCTCGTCGGCGACGAGCAGCACGCGGTTCCTGCTGCAGGCCTCCCGCACGGACGGCAGGAAGCCTGCGGGTGGCATCCGTACGCCGGCCTCGCCCTGGATCGGTTCGACGAGCACGGCCACCGTGGAGTCGTCGATCGCGTCCTCGACGGCAGCGGCGTCGCCGAACGGGACCACCCGGAAGCCGGGGGTGAACGGGCCGAACCCGTCGCGGGCGGCCGGGTCGGTGGAGAAGCCGACGATCGTCGTCGTGCGGCCGTGGAAGTTCCCGTCGCACACGACGATGGTGGCCGTGCCGTCCGGCACGCCCTTGACCCGATAGCCCCAGCGCCGGCTGACCTTGATGGCGCTCTCGACCGCCTCGGCCCCGGTGTTCATCGGGAGCACCATCTGCATGCCACACAGGTCGGCCAGCTCGGTGCAGAAAGCCTCGAGCTGGTCGTGCTGGAACGCCCGGCTGGTCAGCGTCACGCGCTCCAGCTGCGCCTGCGCCGCCGCGACCAGCTCGGGGTGGGCGTGGCCGAAGTTCAGCGCCGAGTACCCGGCCAGACAGTCCATGTAGCGGCGGCCGTCGACGTCGGTCACCCAGACGCCGGAGGCGCTGGCCACGACGACGGGCAGCGGGTGGTAGTTCGGTGCCACGTGACTGGTCATGAACCTCTCCCGCGGTGGGTCGCCGATGCCGCCCATCCAACTGCATCGACGGTCCCGGAGCACGGATCCGGCGCGAATGATGGTCGCCGGGTCGCCCGTGGCCGGGTTGCCCGGCGGCTGGTCATGCCGTCCACGACGCCGGCACGTGCAGGACAGCGGCCCCGCCGAAGGCGCCGGCGGCGAGGTCGGCGAGCGCCTGGTCGGCGGCCGTCATCGGGTACGGGACGGTGGTGGCGTGGACGCCGAGGCGTTGGGCCAGCCGCAGGAACGCCTCGCCGTCGGCGCGCGTGTTCGCTGTGACGCTGCGCAGCACCCGCTCGGTGAACAGCTCTTCCTGGTAATGCAGCGCGGGGATGTCCGACAGCCAGATGCCCGCGACGGCCAGCGTCCCGCCCCGGTCCAGCGCCCGCAGCGCCACCGGCACCAGGTCCCCGGCCGGGGCGAACAGGATGGCGCCGTCGAGCGGCTCGGGTGGACGGTCACCGGCCGCACCGACGGAGTCGCAGCCGAGCTGCTCGGCCAGCGCGCGGTTGTGCTCGCCCCTGGTGAGCACGTGCACCCGCATCCCCTGCCGCAGGGCCAGCTGGGCGGTGAGGTGGGCGGAGCCGCCGAAGCCGTAGATGCCGAGGCTGCCGCCCGGCGGCACCGAGGCGGTCCGCAGGGCCCGGTAGCCGATGATGCCCGCGCACAGCAACGGCGCCGCCTGCTCGTCGTCCATTCCCGCCGGGAGGACGTAGGCGAACCGCTCGTCGACCAGGCAGGCCTGCGCGTACCCGCCGTGCACGTCCCAGCCGGTGAAGGTCGGGGCCAGGCAGAGGTTCTCCCGGCCCTGGCGGCAGAACCGGCAGCTGCCGTCGGTGCCGCCGAGCCAGGCCACTCCCACTCGCTGCCCCACGGCGAGCCGGGTCGCGCCGGGGCCGACGGCGTCGACGACGCCTACGACCTCGTGGCCCGGCGTCGTGCGCGGAGCACGCGGCGCCAGGTCCCCCTCGGCGAGGTGCAGATCAGTGCGGCAGACACCGCAGCACCGCACCGCCACCCGCACCTGACCCGGCCCGGGCTGCGGCTCCGGCCGCTCGGTCAGGACGAGCGGTCCGGTCCGCACCGGACCGGGGGTCTCGACCACCCACGCGTACACGGCTCAGACCCTGCCACGGCGCCGTGGGCCCCGGGCGGCCCTGGTCACGATCCGCGTCCGTGGTGGCCGACGGTCTGGTGGGGCGGCTGGACCGTGATCACCGGCGGCGTCTCCTCGTCCTCCGGTACCAGGGTCGGCGTCGCACGGTTCAGCGTCTCGCCGGCGAAGAAGCTCGGCGAGGCGAACCGCCACAGGACCACGAGGACCAGGCCGAGCACCATCGTCACGAAGAAGATCATGAAGACTCCGCCGATCTCCCAGTGCGGCGGGAAGCTCATGAGCCACGACGTCCAGCTCTGGTCGCTGGCGACGTCCCAGTCCGCCTTCATGCTCCACAGCATCGCGAAGTAGAGCATCAGCCCGCCGAGCCCGGGCAGGATGCCCCGCATCCACAGGTTGCGCGCGGACTCCGTCAGCGTCCTGCGGTAGTACCAGACGCAGGCGAAACCGGTCAGCCCGTAGTAGAAGGCGATCCAGATCCCGATCGCCGTGACGGAGTCGGCGATGATGAAGCCGCCGGCGAGGAAGTTCATCACGGCGTACAGCACCAGCGACACGCCGCCCATGACGAGCGTCGACACGGTCGGCGTCAGGTACCTGGGGTGCATCTTCGCGAACGCCTTCGGCAGCCCGCCGTAGACGCCCATCGAGAGCGTCGTGCGCGCGGTGGGCAGGATGGTGGTCTGCGTGGACGCGGCCGCCGAGGTCAGCACCATGAGGATCAGCAGGTGCGACGGGAACGACCCGTACCACGACGTGCCGAACACTGCGGCACCCAGCACCGAGATCACGTCGGTGACGTGGTCCGGGTTGGCCAGGCCGATGCCGCTCTCACCGATGCCGGCGAAGGACTGCGCGGCGAGGGTCACGAGGAAGTACGTGACGAGCAGGAGAACGGTGGAGATGATGGCGGCCTGCCCCGGTGTCTTGTGCTTGTCCTTGGTCTCCTCGTTGACCGACAGGGACGTGTCCCAGCCCCAGTAGATGAACAGCATCAGCAGGATGCCGCTGACCAGCGGGGAGAACCCGATGTCGCCATGGCCACGATCCACAGCACCCCGACGAGCAGCACCCAGGGGCTGGTCGCGTTCTCGCCGATGTCGTTCGCGTTGAACAGCAGGAAGAAGTACTGGCCCGCCACCTGCGCCAGGCTGGCCATGACCAGGACGTCCGCGACGATGATGCCCCAGCCGCCGAGCCATCCGGTCCACGGGCCGAAGGCCCGGGTTCCCCAGGTGAACGTGGTGCCGCAGTCGGGGTCGGCCCTGTTCATCTCGCTGAAGCCGATGGAGACCAGCAGCATCGGGATGAACGCGAGCAGGACCACGAGCGGCGAGCCCAGGCCCACTCCGACGACGATCAGACCGAGGGTCGCGGCGAGGCTGTACGCGGGTGCGGTGGACGCGACCCCGATCACGATGCTGGAGACGAGTCCGAGGGCGTTGGGCTTGAGCCCTTTGTCGATCCGCTCCTCGGAGGCGAGGCCAGAGCCGCTTGGCCTGTTCATGGTGGTCATCTCGTCCACCGACCTTCCGTCAGACCGTGCTCTCGTCGAGCATGGCGCCCGCAACCTTCTCGAACCCTGCGACGTTGGCGCCGAAGGCGTAGTCACCGGGCCGCCCGTACTCCTGCGCGGTCTCGCACACCCGCGAGTGGATGGCGCGCATGACGCCACGCAGGCGCTCGTCCACCAGCGCGCGCGACCACTGCAGCCGTCCGCTGTCCTGGCTCATCTCCAGGCCGGAGACGGCGACACCTCCTGCGTTGGCGGCCTTCGCGGGGCCGAAGAGCACGCCGGCGTCCGCCAGACGCCGGACGGCGTCCGCCGAGGTGGGCATGTTCGCGCCCTCGGCCACGAGCCGGACTCCGTTGCCGACCAGGGCGACCGCATCCTTCTCGCTGATCTCGTTCTGGGTCGCGCACGGGAACGCGCAGTCGGCCTGCACGGCCCACAGCGGGTTGTGGTCGCCGTGCTGCGCCGCGACGTAGTCGACGCCGGGAAAGCGCGCTGCGTACTCGCTGATCCGTCCCCGCCGGTTGTTCTTCAGGTCCATGACGTACGCGAGCTTCTCCCGGTCGATCCCCGCGGGGTCGTGCACGAAGCCGTCGGAGTCCGACAGCGTGACCGGCCGCGCGCCGCTGTCGATCAGCTTCTCCACGGCGTACTGAGCGACGTCGCCGCTGCCGGAGACCAGGCAGGTCTTGCGGCCGAGGTCGTCCCCGACGGTGGCGAGCATCTCGTCGGCGAAGTAGACCAAGCCGTACCCGGTCGCCTCGGGACGCACGTGCGAGCCGCCCCAGTCGACCCCCTTGCCGGTCAGCACGCCGGTGAACTGGTTGGTGATGCGCTTGTACTGGCCGAACAGGTAGCCGATCTCGCGGCCTCCCACGCCGATGTCGCCGGCGGGCACATCGGTGAACTGGCCGATGTGCCGGAACAGCTCGGTCATGAACGCCTGGCAGAACCGCCGGACCTCGGCGTCGCTGCGACCCTTGGGGTCGAAGTCGGAGCCGCCTTTCGCCCCGCCCAGCGGCAGCGTCGTCAGCGCGTTCTTGAGCACCTGCTCGAACGCGAGGAACTTCAGCAGGCCGAGGTCGACCGTCGGGTGGAACCGCAGCCCGCCCTTGTAGGGGCCGATCGCACTGTTCATCTGGACCCGGAAGCCGCGGTCGACCTGGATCTCGCCCTGGTCGTCGACCCAGCTGACGCGGAACATGATGACGCGCTCCGGCTCGACCAGCCGCTCCAGCACCTTGGCCTCGCGGTACTCCGGCCGCCGGGCGATCGCAGGGCCCAGCGAGGTGAGCACCTCGCGTACGGCCTGGTGGAACATCGGCTCACCAGGGTTCTTCGCCACGACCGCCTCGATGACCTCCGCGAGGTAGCGGTCCACGGAGCACCTCCGATGTCTGTCGGCTCGAACGTAGAACCGGGCGCGGCCCGCGGTCAGAGTCTTTGGACCCGCAGTGGACCGGCACGGCGGTTACGGGGCGAGCTCGTCGCGCACGACCTGCTCGGCCACCGCGACAGCCGCGGCGACCGGACCGGACAGCGCGGCGCCCGTCCTGAACCCGGCGGCCTCGATCCCCACCAGGACGAGGTGGCTCGGCAGGCGGCCCAGGACCCGGGCCAGCTCGACCGCCTCCGCGACGCCGAAGCCGTGCGTACCGCCGGCGCCGGAGCGCGCCGGCAGCGGTCCGTCGGACGTCAGCCGCCGCACCGTCACCTCGCCGGGAGGGCGGCCGCTGCGTACCGCGTCCACGACGACCACGCGTTCGTAGCCCTCCCACGCGTCCGCGAGCCGCACCGGGTTGGGGAGCGTGACGACGTCGACGCCCGCCGGCGGCGCGGCGGCCAGCAGGGCCGCGACCCGAGGGCCCGCGGCGTCGTCGCCCCGGTCGCTCTGCCCGACGCCGACGACGAGCGAGCTCACCCGCGCTCCACCGTCAGGTCCAGGAAGTGGGTGGCGCAGGAGATGCACGGGTCGTAGTTGCGGATGGCCTGCTCGCAGCGCAGGGCGAGCTCGTCGGTCGGCAGGTCCACGTGGGCCTGCACGAACGCCATCAGGTCGGCCTCGATCGCACCCTGGTTCTGCGACGTGGGCGGGACGATCCGGGCCTGCTCGATCGTGCCGTCCGGGGCGAGGGCGTACCGGTGGTACAGGATGCCGCGGGGCGCCTCGGTGACCCCGTGGCCGACGCCGGCCGAGGGCACGACCGCGGCCGCGGGTACGCCGGACGGATCGAACAGCCCGAGCAGTCGCAGCGCCTCGTCGCAGGCGTAGAGCAGCTCGACGGCGCGCACGACGATGGACCGGAACGGGTTGCGGCAGGTCGGCCCCAGGCCCGCCTCCCGCGCTGCCTGCTGGGCCAGCGGCGACAGCCGGTCGAAGTTGAGGGTGTACCGGGCCAGCGGGCCGACGGCATACAGTCCGCCGCCGGCGAGTGTCGCGTGCAGGGCCGTGGAGCGCTCGGTGTGCTGCTCCACCACGTGCTCCTCGAACGCCACCGCGTCGAAGGCCAGCCCGCCGGTGGAGACGACGGACCCGCGCTCGAGCGGGTAGTCCGAGCCGGGTGCGCGCAGCGCGAGGTACTCGTGCGGCTGCTCGAGATCGGGGAACTCGAACCGCGACACGGCGGCCACCGTGGCGAGCGCGTCCTGGACGGCCTGTTCGAGCCGGGCCCGCACCGGCGCGAGCTCGGCCGCGGTCGGCAGCCGGTAGAAGCCGCCCACGCGGACGTTCACCGGGTGGACCGAACGTCCGCCGACCACGGACATCAGCTGGTTGCCGGTCTGCTTCAGCCGCAGTCCGAGCTCGACGAGCTCGCGGTGGTCCTGCGCCATGTCGATGACCCCGGCGTAGCCGAGGTAGTCCGGTGCGTGCAGCAGGAAGATGTGCAGCGCGTGGCTCTCGATCCACTCCCCGCAGTACAGCAGGCGCCGCAGCAGCCGCACGTTCTCGGGGACTTCCACGCCGCAGGCGGCCTCGATCGCCTGGCAGGCGCTCAGCTGGTACGCCACCGGGCAGATCCCGCAGATGCGGGCCGTGATGTCCGGCGCCTCGGTGCCGGCCCGCCCCCGCAGCAGCGCCTCGAAGAAGCGCGGCGGCTCGTAGATGTCGAGGGCCACCTCGGTGACCCGGCCGGCGCGGACCTGCACGCGCATGGCGCCTTCGCCCTCGACGCGGGCCAGCGCGTCCACCCGGATCAGGTGGTCGCCGTCCAGCCGGTGTGTCATGCCTCGCGCCCTTCGCCCAGCTCGGCCGCCGCCCGGAACGGTTCGGCGCCCACGTTGAAGGTACGGAACAACCGGTGCACGTCGCGCGGCGGCACGCCCGCGTCCGCCAGTCGCGCGGACAGGCTCGCGATGTTGGCACCCGGCAGCGGCCCGAAGCAGCCGTAGCACCCGCGGGCGTACGACGGGCAGAGCGCGCCGCACCCGGCGTTGGTCACCGGGCCCAGGCACGGCGTCCCGTGGGCCACCGTGACGCAGACACTGCCGCGCCGCTTGCACTCCGCGCACACGCTCTCGGCGGGGATCCGCGGCGCCCGGTCCTGCAGGAACGCGGTGAGCACCTCGAGCAGCTGACGCCGGTCGATCGGGCAGCCTTGCAGCTCGAAGTCCACCGGGACGTGCGCGGAGATCGGGGTCGAGGTCGCCAGGGTGCTGATGAACTCCGGCCGTGCGTACACCGCCCGGGTGAACTCGGCCACGTCGGCGAAGTTGCGCAGGGCCTGGATGCCACCGGCGGTCGCGCAGGCTCCGATCGTCACCAGGCGGCGGGACAGCCGGCGGACCCGCTTGACCCGGTCGGCGTCCTCCGGCGTCGTCACCGAGCCCTCGACCAGGGACAGGTCGTACGGGCCCCGCGCGTGGGCGCTGGTCGCCTCGGTGAAGTGCGCGATCCGCACCGCACCGGCGAGAGCCAGCAGCTCGTCCTCGCAGTTGAGCAGTGTCAGCTGGCAGCCGTCGCAGGAGGCGAACTTCCACACCGCGACCGTCGGCAGGCGGTCCCGGCCCTTGCGCGGGCGGCCGGGCATCACAGCCCCCGCACCGACATGAGCGGGCGCACCCGGTCGTAGCCGAAGACCGGCCCGTCCGTGCAGACGAACAGCTCGCGGACCTGGCAGTGCCCGCACAGGCCGATCCCGCACTTCATGTTGCGCTCCATCGAGACGCGCACCCGGCCCGGCAGCATGCCCTGGGCGACGAGCGCGTCGCCGGACAGCCGCATCATGATCTCCGGACCGCAGACGAACGCCACGGTCGATGCCGGGTCGAGGTCCCGGGGCAGCGCACGGGTCACCAGGCCTACGTGGCCGCGCCACCCGCGGGGCGCCGTGTCGACCGTCACGGCCACGTCCAGGTCGAACCGTCCGCCCCACCGCTCCAGCTCGCGGCGGAAGAGCAGCAGGTCCGGGCTGCGGCTGCCGTAGACGAGCATGACCCGGCCGTACCGCTGCCGGCCGGCGAGCACGTCCAGCAGCACCGGTCGCAGCGGGGCGAGCCCGATCCCGCCGGCGACCAGCAGGACGTCGCCACCCTCGGCGTCGCCCACCTCCCAGCCATGGCCGTACGGACCGCGCACGAGCACGACGTCGCCGCGCCGGCAGCGGACCAGGGCGTCGGTGGCGTCCCCGACGGCACGGACCGTCTGCTCGAGGCGCTCCGGGTGCGCCGGGTCGCCGGACACTGAGATCGGCACCTCCGCGTGGCCGGGCCGGCCGAGCATGGTGAACTGGCCGGGCCGGAACCGCAGCGGAACCCCGTCGTACGGCTCGAGCGTGAGCGTGCTCGTGCCGGCCGCCTCACGGCGGACCCGGCGCACCACGAACGGCCGCGGCAGGTACGGGTCGGTGCCCCCGCCGGCGGCCGGGGTGGTCGTGACGACGCTGTCAGCGGACACCCGGCGCCCCGTACAGGTCGAGCAGGCGCACCCGAGCCGACCGGATCCGCTCGTGCATCGTCCAGGCCAGCCTTTGCATGAGCAGGTAGCCGACCTTCGGGTCGTCGTCGCACTTGCGGCGCAGGCAGGTGGCGTCGAAGACGACCGCGCTCACCGGTTGCACGGCGACTGCGTCCATGTACCAGCGGTACGGCGGGACCAGCCAGGCCAGCCCGACCAGGTCGCCGGCCTCGGCCGTGTCGACGGTCGCCCCCCGTCCGGCGCTGTCGATGATCTCCAGCGCCACCCGGCCGGAGCGCAGCACGAAGCACCGGTCCGCTGGGTCGTCCGTGCGGAACAGCGCCTCGCCTTCGCGGAAGTGGACGTTCATGGCGCACCCGGAGATGACCGCGAGCGTGTCGTCGTCGACGCCGCGGAAGAACGGGTTCTCCGCCAGTACCTGCTCGATGCTTCTCATCGACCGGCCTCCTTGCCATCACCGTCGCGCAGGCCGGGCGTGGCCCGGATCGCTGCCAGCTCCTCGCGGACGTCGATGCCCGCAGGGCACCACGTCACGCACCGGCCGCAGCCGACGCAGCCACTGGTCCCGAACTGGTCGACCCACGACGCGAACTTGTGGGTCAGCCACTGCCGGTACCGGTCCGTCGTGGTCGCGCGCACGGGCCGGCCGCCGAGGGCGGAGTGGCCGTCGCTGAAGCACGAGTCCCAGACGCTGTGCCGCTCCAGGTCCGCCCCGAGGTCCGAGGTGTCCACCGCGGTCGCGCAGAAGCAGGTGGGGCAGACCATGGTGCAGCTGGTGCAGGACAGGCAGCGCGAGGCCACGTCGGTCCAGCGCGGGTGGTGGGCGTTGGCGTACAGGAGCTCGCGCAGGTCGGTGGTGTCGACGCCGGCGCCCATGGCGGCGGCCGCCGCCGCGCCGACCCGGTCCGCGGCCTCGAGGTCGGCGTCGCGGGCCGGGCGGCCGGCCAGTGCGCCGAGCAGCTCGGCACCGCGCGGGCTGCCGGCCGACGCGACGAAGGTGTGCTCGCCGGCGCCGACCAGCTCGACCATCGACACGTCGAAACCCGAGTCGACGACGGGTCCGGTCCCCATCGACGAGCAGAAGCAGGTACTGCCGGGGTGGGCGCAGCCGACGGCGACGATGAAGCAGCTCTCCCGCCGGGCGGCGTAGTCGGGGTCCACGGCGGCACGCTGCAGGAAGACCCGGTCCTGGACCTCGATCGCGTGCAGGTCGCAGGAACGGACGCCGATCAGAGCCTGCCGGGGCGCCGGCTCGTCGGCGGGGGCGGGCAGCACCGGGGCTGCGCCGGGGGCACCGTCCGCGCCTTCGGCCCGGGGGGCGGGCGCCCGCCAGAGCAGCCGGTCGGGCGGGAAGAGGAACGGCTTCCAGGACAGCGCCGCGGTGGCGAAGCCGAAGAGCTCGCGCCCTCCGCTCGAGAGCCGGTAGCTGCCCGGCGCCTGGACGTCGCCGACCCCGCCCGGCAGGTCGGCCACCGAGCGGATGGGGGCGGGGACCACCGCCCCGCCCCGCACTGTGGGCCCGATCAGC
Organism: uncultured Actinomycetota bacterium; assembly: GCA_963849365.1. Lineage (GTDB taxonomy): Bacteria > Actinomycetota > Actinomycetes > Prado026 > Prado026 > CAVQCJ01. Next base: position 1,737,065 of record CAWKHA010000004.1, on the reverse strand, counting down.
TGGTAGCCGAGATCGGCCAGGGCGTCCAGCAGCGCCTGCAGACCGTCCAGGTCGAGGACGACCGGCCGCGTGCTGTCGGGTGCTTCTGTCGTCATCGGCAGGCCCCAGGTCCGGCCGGCGACGGTTCCGCCGGCTCGGACGCCACCGTCCCAACCCGGCTGCCGGCGTGTCCAGGGTCTTCGGTCCCGCCCGGGCGCCGGCCGGTGACGGGTCAGGACGCGGGTGGCTGGTTCGCGGCGTCGGCGAACTCCTTGAAGGGTTCGTGGATCGGCCACAGCGAGACGACCTCGCGGCGGAAGAAGAGCGCCTGGGTCCAGTCGATCAGGACCTGGGCCTTGCGCGCGGTGGTCGGCACCCGGCTCACGTGGTACGTGCGGTGCGCGAACCAGGCAACGAAGCCTCTGAGCTTCACGCCGTACACCTGCGCGACTCCCTTGTACAGGCCGAGCGAGGCGACCGAGCCGACGTACTTGTGGCGGTAGTCGTGCAGCGTCTTGCCGCGCAGGGAGGCCACGATGTTGTCGGCCAGGACCTTGGCCTGCCGGACCGCGTGCTGGGCGGACGGCGAGGTGAAGGCACCGGGGGGGCCCGCGAGGTCGGGGATCGCGGCGCAGTCGCCGGACACCCAGGCGTCGGTGTACCCCTCGACCCGCAACTGCGCGGTGCCGACGACCCGCCCGCGCTCGTCGAGGGCGAAGCCGCTGGCCTTGACCAACGGGTTCGGCTTGACGCCGGCCGTCCACACGAGCGTCTCGCAGTCGAACTCGGTGCCGTCCGACAGGACGACGTGACCGCCGACGACGGAGTCCAGCCGGGTGTTCAGCCGGCAGTCGATGCCCCGTTCGCGCAGCTGGAGCAGGGCGTACTCCCCCATGTCCTTGCCGACCTCGGGCAGGATCCGGTCGCTGGCCTCGACGAGGGTCCACCGCAGGTCGGCCGGCTCGATCGTGCGGTAGTACCTCGTGGCGTACCGGGACATGTCCTCCAGCTCGCCCAGCGCCTCGATCCCCGCGTACCCACCGCCCACGACGACGAAGCTGAGGTTGCGGCGGCGGATGTGCTCGTCGTGGGTGGACTCGGCGATGTCGAGGCACTCCACCACACGGTTGCGCAGCTCGATGGCCTCCTCGACGTTCTTGAAGCCGGTGCCCCAGTCGGCCAGGCCGGGGATCGGCAGCGTCCGCGCGATCGAGCCGGGCGCGATGACGACGTGGTCGTACCCGATGTCGTACGGCTTGCCTTCCAGCGGCTGCACCGTGGCGCTCCTGTGCGCGTGGTCGATGCGCGTGACCGCACCGCTGATCACCTCGGCCCCGCGCAGCACCCGCCGCAGCGGGACCACGACGTGGCGCGGCTGGATCGAGCCGGCGGCGGCCTCGGGCAGGAACGGCTGGTAGGTCATGTACGACCGGGGGTCGATGACGGTGACGGTCGCCTCGCCGTCGCGCAGGCGGCGCAGCAGCCGCATGGCGGTGTACATCCCGACGTACCCCCCGCCGACCACGAGGATCCGGGGAGCCGCCGGGTCGAGCCGCTTGCTGGTCATGGACCAACCCTAGAGGCGTCTCGCGGGGTGCTCACCAGCCCCTTCGGTGCGTTTCACAGACCCCAGAACGACCCGGCCAGCCCCACCTCGCGGAAGTAGGCCGCGGCCGTGGACGGGTCCCGCCGCGTATAGCCGTGCTCGAGCCGGCCGGCGTACCAGCCCTGGGCGAGCCGCCAGAGGGTGGGCAGGTCGAGCACCGACCCGCGGGCGTTGCCGGTGCGCTCGAGCCAGGCGTCGACACAGGCCGCACCGCAGTAGAGCCGCTGGTTCCCGCACGAGCGCACGACGTCGTCCCAGATGTGCGCGACCGGGACGAGGAAGTGGGCGACCTCGGGCCCTTCCGGCGGAGCCTCGCGGCCGACCACCCAGGCGAGCGGGCTGCCGCATCCCGGGCAGCGGGTGGAGACCAGGACCTCCGGCTCCTCGGGCACCAGGTGCGGCAGGGCGAAGGAGTCCCACGCGCAGCCGCCCCACCAGAGCGTCCGCTCCCCCATGACCGCGAAGCCCAGCGGGATCGTCGCGAACGGGTGGGCCATCACGATGCCGGTGCCCGCGTCCGCGGCGTCCGGTGCGCGTGCGTCGGGGCGCAGGACCACGTGCCGCGCTTCGTGCAGCCGGCGCAGTCCCGCGCGCACGTCGTCGCCGGACCAGCCGAGGGCGTCGGCCAGCGAGTCGATGCCGGGCACGCGGGCGGATGCTGCGAGCGACCGGTAGACCGCGACCCGGAGGTCCTCGTCGTCAGCCTCCATGTCCACGAGCCTGCCACGCGATCTCGACGGCGGACGCGAAGACCGCGTCCAGCATCGGCCGGGTGAGCCTGCCGGTGAACGTGTTCTGCTGGCTCGGGTGGTAGCTGCCCAGCAGCGTCAGACCACCGACCGTCGCCCGGGCCCCGTGCCCGAACCGCGGCCTCGGCCGGGGCACCACGGCACCGGTGCGGCCGAGCGCCGCCAGCGCCGCGTCCCAGGCGAACGAGCCGAGCGCGACGACCACCCGCAGGGTCGGCCGGACGAAGGCGAGCTCGGCGTCCAGCCAGGGGGCGCACGTGTCCCGCTCGACCGGGGTGGGCTTGTTCTGCGGTGGAGCGCACCGCACGGCGGCGACCACCCGCGTGTCGACCAGCCGCAGACCGTCACCGGCGTGCACCGACGTGGGCTGGCTGGCGAGGCCCGCCGCGTGCAGCGCGGCGAACAGCCAGTCGCCACTGCGGTCCCCGGTGAACACCCGCCCGGTGCGGTTGCCGCCGTGCGCGGCTGGCGCCAGTCCCAGGACCAGGATCCGGGGTCGATCCGCCCCCCAGCCGGGGACGGGCCGGCCCCAGTACGGCTCGTCGGCGAACGCCCGCCGCTTGTCCCGCGCCACGTCCTCCCGCCACGCGACCAGCCGGGGGCACGCGCGGCAGACCGACACGCGCGCGTCGAGATCGGCGAGAGCCGGCGCGGCTGCGGCCAACGCTCGTACGTCGTCACGGGACCGCGCCACCGGGGTCCGGACGGTGGCCGGATCATCCGGCCAGAGAGCCGTCAACCCGTGAGGTGCGCGCGCAGGAAGGCCAGCGTGCGCTGCCAAGCCAGCGCCGAGGCAGCGGCGTCGTGCACCTCGGGGCGGTGGTCGTTGAAGAACGCGTGCCGCGTACCGGGGTAGTCGTACACCTCGACGGTCCCGCCGGCCGCCTCGATGCCTTTGACCGCTGCGACGATCCCCTCGGCGGCCGAGGTGCCGTCCTCCTCCGAGCAGTGGATCAGCGCAGCCTTGCCCGCATAGCCGGACCATTCCGGGCTCATCCGGTGCCACGGCACGGCCGGGTAGAAGCCGGCCGCGGCGACGATGTTGTCGGCCAGCGTCGCCGACCACAGCGACAGTGAGCCACCCATGCAGAAACCGACGGCGCCGATCCCCGTGCCGTCCACGTCCTCGCGCGCCGCGAGGTAGTCGGCCGCGCCGTCGAGATCCTTGGCCGCGCGGTCCATGGCCAGCCCCATCAGCAACCGCATCGCCTCGTCGGGTTCGTCGGTCACGGCGCCGTGGTAGAAGTCCGGCGCCAGCGCCACGAAGCCCTCGGCGGCGAACCGGTCCGTCAGCTCCTCGATGTGCGCGACCAGCCCCCACCACTCCTGCACGACGATCACCGCCGGACCGTGGCCGGCCGCCGGTGCTGCGAGATAGCCCTCACAGGTGTCCCCGTTGGACGGGAAGGTGACCCGCTCTCCCATCTGACTCTCCTCCTACGCCGGACTCTGCACTCATCCAGGCCACCCGATCGCGGCCGCCGTCGACGCCACCCTGTCACGCCTGCGGCCGGTGCACCTGCTCGACGGCCAGCCGCCACGCGTCGTCCCACGCCGCCCGGCGCACGCGGAACCAGGAGACCGGCGCGTCGCCGAGCTGAGCCCGGCCGGCCCCGACCCAGGTGACGGTCGCCTGGGCGGCAAGCGCGTCGAGAGCCGCGTCGAACTCGGTCTGGGCTCCGAAGACCCAGCCGTCCCGGACCACCAGCCAGGCCCACCACCCCTCGTCCAGGGCGTGCCACCCCTCGTCCGGCAGCGGGACGCCCGGCTGGGCGTTCCACCGGCCGGTGCGCGCTGCCCCGATGCGTGCGAGCTCGTCCGCGTACGGGAACGTCATCAGCGGCTCGATGTCGGCGCCGTCCGCGGCCGTGTCCCAGGCGGCGTCGACCACCCGCAGCGGCTGCCAGGACGGTCGGCCCACGCCGCCGGCCAGGCCGGCGGGCAGCACAGCCACGCCGTCCACCGCACGCGCGCGCGCCTGCGGCAACCACAGGGACACCGGCGTGTCCCCGGTGAACATGGTGAAGACCTGGATGCGCTGCTCGGGTGGGTCGGTCATGCCAGCACCCTGCTCGCGACCGCCCGCCCGGTCGAGCCCGTCCCGGCTGTCTGTGGACAGGAGCCAGCCCTGTGGACGCCCCTCACGCGCCGGCCGTGCCGTCGCGCTCGAGAACGTCGTAGCCACCGACGCGGGCCACCTTGGTGTAACCGGCGCCCAGCACCGGCGCGAGGATCCCCTCCGGGTCGATGTCCTTCGGCGGCTGGTACACCACGACGAAGCGCGGCGCCTGCGGCCCCGAGAGATAGTCCGCCAGCAGCTGCCGGGCTCCCGGGATGTGCTCGACGTTGGCCTGCCACAGGTACGGGTACCCGGTGAGCCGGTCGGTGAGCAGGTAGATGTCGGCGGACGCCACGAACGCGTAGACACGGTCGTCGGGACGGCTGTGGGTACGGATCCAGTCCGCGACCTCGTCGTTGCCGAGCAGGCGGTGGTCGGTCACGACCGTCTGCGTGCGGTGCTCGGGCGAGCGCGTCGCCAGCACGACCTGCAGGCCGAGCGGCGCGGCCAGAGCGAGCACGACCAGTGCCGCGGCGGCGCGGTGCGACAGCGACGCGGCGGCCACCCCCACCAGCACCGACAGGGGTGCCACCATCTGGACCCAGTAGTGCGGGTGCGCGTACGGACCGCTGACGACGGCGAGCAGGGACACGGCCAGCCAGAGCAGCAGGGGCCACCACGGCACCGCCGGGCGGCGGCGGTGCAGCAGGACCAGCCCGGTCACGGCCACGACAGCCGCGCCCGCCAGCTCCGGCGCGACGTGCCAGGCGACGTGGCGGACGCCGTCCCACCGGCCGCCCAGGGTCTGGCTCGCCGCGACCGTGCGCTGGAACGCCACCACGGCGTACCACCAGTCGGACCACCCGGTGACCGCCGCCTGCAGGACCGCGACCCCCAGCGCCGCCGCGACCCCGGCGCCCGCGAGCACGACCGGCATCCAGCGACGCCGCGTCGCCGCGACGGCGAGCACGACGACCGCGGAGTCGACGGCGGACTGCTTCATGAGCAGCGCAGCACCGCACAGCAGCCCGGCCGCGACCAGCCAGCCCGGGGGGAGCCGCCCGGCGCGCCACCAGAACGCCAGCGCGAGCCCGACGCAGCCAACCGATGCCGCAGCCAGCTCCCCGTTGAGCTGGTAGCCCTCGATCAGCGCACCGGCGCTCAGCACCGCCGCCGTGGCGGCCGCGACGAGTCCCGCCGTACGGCCGGCCAGCGCCCACGCGACGGCACCGACGGCGAGGGCCAGCACGGTCGCGACCAGCGCCGCCGCGACGCGGATCGCGGTGGCCGAGTACGACAGGGCCGTCACAGCGCGAAACAGCACCAGCAGCCCTTGCGGCCGGTCCACCCACGCCTGCGGCGAGTACAGCCGCTCCCCCGACGCCCAGCGCCGCGCGATGTAGGCGTACCCGCCCTCGTCCGGGTCGAGCGGTAGGCCGACCAATGGCAGCCGCACCAGCAGGGCGACGACCGCGACACCGGCCGCACCGAGCGCGGCGGCGGTCCGCGGCCTGGTCACCCCCGCATCCTGCCCGACGCCTGCCCCGCCACGTTTCACACCCGGTGGCGTGGTTGGTCGCACCGTATCCGGGGGTGGGCACGCCAACACCGGGTGTGAAACGGCTCCGCCGACCGTCGCACCGGCCTCAGTCGGCGAGGCTCCAGGCGATGCCGTCGAGGATGTCGTGCTCGCTGACCAGCACCTCCGGCAGGCCGGTGGCCGTGACGACCGCCTCCAGCACCAGAGCGCCCGCCGCGATCACGTCGACCCGGCCGGGGTGCATGACCGGGATCCGGGCCCGCTCGGCCCGCGTCGTCGCCAGCAGCCGGGTCGTGAGCTCGCGCACCGAAGCCGCAGGGAGCCGGTAGTGGTGCGTGACCTCCGCGTCGTACTCCGCAAGCCCGGCATCCATGGCCGCCAGCGTCGTCACCGAACCCGCCAGCCCGACAAGCGTGCGCGCCCGTGCCAGCGGCACCGACGCACCGGCGGCGGCGACGGCTGCGGCGATGTCGGCACGGGCCGCCTCCACCTCCGCCGGGGTCGGCGGGTCGGAGTGCAGCCGGCGCTCGGTGATCCGCACGCAGCCGACATCCACCGAGCGTGCCGCCCACGGGCGGGCGTCCCCGAGCACGAACTCCGTCGAGCCGCCGCCAATGTCCACGACCAGGAACGGACCGGGCTCACGGCCCTGCAGCTCGCGGGTCGCGCCGGCGAACGAGAGCGCCGCCTCCTCGGCACCGCTGACCACCTCGGCCGGAACCCCGAGGCGGGCCTGGACACCCGAGACGAACGCAGCCGCGTTCTGGGCGTCCCGGGAGGCGGACGTCGCGACGAAGCGCACCCGCTGCGCGCCCAGCTCGTCGATCCGCGCGGCGTAGGCGTCGATGGCCGCGAGGGTACGACCCAGCGCGGCGTCGGACAGTCGGCCGGTCCGGTCCACCCCCTCGCCGAGGCGCACGATCTGCATCACCCGGTCCAGGTCGGTCAACGTCCCCGCCGCGGCGTCCACGTCGGCCACGAGCAGGCGGATGGAGTTGGTGCCGCAGTCGACCGCGGCCACCCGGATCGCCGCGCTCACCCGTCGTCGCCTCCACCGGGCTGCACGCACGGGCCCTCCGCCCACCAGGGCGGCAGCAGCGCGAGCGCCTCGTCGCCCAGCGGGTTGACGCCGGGCCCGGCCGCGAGCGCGTGGGCGACGAGCACGTGCAGGCACTTGACCCGGTCGGGCATCCCGCCGGCGGACACCCCGGCGATCTCCGGGACGACGGCGTGCCGCTCCCGCGCCGCGACGTACTCCGCGTGCGCCCCGCGGTACGCGGCAGCGAGCTCGACGTCCGTGCCGAGACGGCCGGTCATCGTGCGCATCAGCCCCTCGGACTCCAGGCGGCCGACGGCGGCGGCGGCCCGCGGGCAGGTGAGGTAGTACAGGGTCGGGAAGGGCGTGCCGTCCGCGAGCCGCGGGGCCGTCTCGACCACGTCGGGCAGCCCGCACGGGCAGCGGTGCGCGACGCCCAGCACGCCTCGCGGCTCCCGGCCCAGCTGGGCGCCGACGGCCCGGACGTCCTGCTCGTCGAGCGCGGCCATGGGCGGCGTCAGCGGGTGGTCGGCTGATCGGCGCCCTGCACGCTGTCCCACAGCTCGGTGTACCAGGCCGGCAGCACCTGGGCCGTCTGCTTGGGCAGGGTCTGCGGCTGGGCGGGCCGGCCCGGCTGCAGCACCACGTACGCCGTCTCGCCGGGCTGCACGAAGTGCAGCCGCTGGCGGGCCTGCGCCTCGACGTACGCCGGGTCGGCCCAGCGTGTCTTCTGAGCCTGGAGCGCGTCGACCCTCGCCTGGGTCGCGGCGGACTGGGCCTGCAGCCGGGCGAGCTCGCTGTGCTGGCGCAGGTACTCCTTCACCGGCCAGGTGTAGGCCACGGCGAGCATCGCCACCACCACGAACAGCGCGGTCGCCCGGCCGGTGAGACGGTTGTGGCCGCCGCCGTCGCGGGTGCGGGTGCGGGGCCGAGCGGGTTGACGCCGCGAGGGCACCGGGACGACCAGGTCCGGCGCGCCGACGGCTTCGCGCGCCGCGGCTTCCTCGACCGCCTCGTCGGCCGCCGGTCCAGCGTCGATGGCGGCTGCGGACGCGCCGGCGCCGGATCCGCGTGCTGCCGCGCGACCGGCGCCACGACGCCCCGGCGCGCGACCGGCGGCCGGGCTCGGGGCCGAGCCGGCACGGCCCGCACCGGACCGGCGCGGCGCGGTCAACGAGACCTCACGCGGGACGCGTGGGACGGGTGGGACGTGAGCACGGGGTCCAGCATCTACCCCGCGAAGCGCCGGAAGGCGGACCGACCCGCGTAGCGGGCCGCGTCGTCGAGCTCTTCCTCGATCCGCAGCAGCTGGTTGTACTTGGCCACCCGCTCGCTGCGGGCCGGCGCGCCGGTCTTGATCTGCCCGCAGTCCGTCGCGACCGCGAGGTCGGCGATCGTGGTGTCCTCGGTCTCGCCGGACCGGTGGCTGATCATGCAGGTGAAGCCGTTGCGGTGCGCCAGCGAGACCGCGTCCAGGGTCTCCGTCAGCGTGCCGATCTGGTTGACCTTGACCAGCAGGGAGTTGGCCGCGTCTTCGTCGATGCCGCGTTGCAGCCGGACCGGGTTGGTCACGAACAGGTCGTCGCCCACGATCTGCACGCGGCCGCCCAGCGCCGAGGTGAGGTGCACCCAGCCGGCCCAGTCCTCCTCGGACAGCGGGTCCTCCAGCGACACGAGCGGGTAGTCCGCGACCAGGCCTTCGTAGTAGCCGGTCATCCACTCGGCCGACCGGTCCTCGCCCTCGAAGCGGTAGCCGGCCTCGGACCAGAACTCGGTCGCCGCTGCGTCAACGGCCAGCGCGACGTCGGCACCCGGACGGTAGCCGGCCTTCTCGATCGCCTCGGTGATCAGGTCGAGCGCCGCCCGGTTGCTCTCCAGGTCCGGGGCGAACCCGCCCTCGTCGCCGAGGCCGGTCGACAGACCGCGCGCCTTCAGCACGGACTTGAGCGCGTGGTAGACCTCCGCCCCGCAGCGCAGCGCGTCCGCGAACGTCGCCGCGCCGATCGGCGCCACCATGAACTCCTGGATGTCGACGTTGCTGTCGGCGTGCGCCCCGCCGTTCAGGATGTTCATCATCGGCACCGGCAGCACGTGGGCGTTCGGGCCGCCGAGGTAGCGGAACAGCGGCAGCGACGCCGAGCCGGCCGCCGCCTTGGCCACGGCGAGCGAGACGCCGAGGATCGCGTTCGCGCCGAGCCGCGACTTGGCGGCCGTGCCGTCGAGGTCCACGAGTGCCTGGTCGACCAGCCGCTGCTCGGTCGCGTCGAAGCCGAGCAGCTCGGGCCCGATCTCGTCGATGACGGCCAGCACGGCCTTCTCGACCCCCTTGCCGCCGAACCGGGAGGGGTCGCCGTCACGCAGCTCGACCGCCTCGAACGCCCCGGTGGAGGCGCCGGACGGTACGGCGGCCCGCGCCACCGTGCCGTCGTCCAGGGCGACCTCGACCTCGACGGTGGGATTGCCGCGGGAGTCGAGGATCTCGCGGGCTCCGACGGCCTCGATCGATGCCACGGCGCTCTCCTTCGTACGGTCCGCCAACGGCGCTCAGACGTGCAAGAGTGGCCCACCCTACCGGCGTGGCTCAGAGCCCCAGCAGCGTGCGCAGGTGCCGCGGCGGAGGGGAGCCGTGCGCGAGCATCTCGTCGTGCCGGGCGAGCACGGACCGCTCGGCGCGGTCCGCGGCCAGTCGCCGGGACAGCTCGGCCACCTCGCTGTACCCGACGTAGTACGTGGACAGCTGCGCGCTGGTCAGCAGCGCGCGCCGCCACTTGCCGGCGGCCTCGCCCACCTCCTGGTGCCCGCGCCCGGTCATTAGCGCCATCGCCTCTTCCTCGGTCATGCCGTGGGCGTGCACGCGGACGTCCAGGATCGCGTTGATGGTGCTGCGCAGCTGCATCTTCAGCTGCTGCAGGGCCACGGCCCGACCGCCGAACCCCGAGCGCACCATCAGCTCCTCCGCATACACGGCCCAACCCTCGACGAACGGACCGCTGTACAGCGCGGCCCGGACGGGGGTGGGACCGCCCTGCTCCGCCGGCACCGCGTGCCGGGCGGACGAAGCCGAGTGGGCGAGCTGGAGGACGTGCCCGGGCATCGCCTCGTGCACGGTGAGGTTCCGCAGCTGGTGGACGTTGTACTCGCGGTAGAACGAGCGGACGCGTTCGGCCGGCCAGTCCGCCGGCGCCGGTGAGACGGCGAAGAAGGTCGGCAGCTCGGCCGGCTCCAGCGGTCCGGGCGCGTCGCAGTAGGCGACGGCGACCCCGCGGTGGATCTCGGGCATCTCGATGATCCGGACCCGCTCGTCCCAGCGCTCGGGGATGCTCACGAGCCCGTTCTCGCGGACGAACCCGGTGGTCTCCTCCAGCGCCTGGGCGCACCGGCCGAGCACGGTGGAGTCGTCGACGTAGCCGGAGTCGGCGAGCTCGTCCAGCACCTCGCGCGGGTCGCGGCCGCCGACCAGGTCGGCGATCTCCGTCTCGACCCTGAGCAGGTCGCTCTCGGCCCGGACCAGGACCGAGTCCGGCGGCGTCTCGGTGTCGAGCGTGTGCCACAGCTTGGCGGCGTACAGCTCCGGGCCGAGCCGGGGGTCGCGGTCGGCGCCGACCGGCCCGGCCGTGCCGAGCGCCGCCTCGAGCCAGGTGAGGTGGTCGTCGATGGCCTCGAGGGCGGCGGTCCGGGCCGGATCGACCTCGGCTCGCAGCGTCGGCTCCTTCTGCAGCGCGTCGGCGACCTCGTGCTCCACCAGGGCGCGGGTCCCGCGGAACTGGCCGACCGCGGTCTCCGCGTGCACGCGGGGCATGTCCACGAGCCCGGCGCGGGCGGTGGCCAGGGCCGCCGGCACCGCCGCCAGCCGGCCGGCCAGCGAGCGCAGGCGGTCCCCCAGCGGGGCGAAGTCCCTGGCCAGCAACAGGTACAGCGCGGTGCCCGGGTTGGCGGCGAGCGGGTCCCACTGGTACGGGCGGAGGTCGTCGATGTCGAACAGCCGGGCCGACAGCGCCGAGCGCAGCATCTCGTGGTCGACCCGGTGGTCGGTCGACAGCAGCGTGTCGTCCACGGCGTCCACCGCGCCCAGCCACCCGGTGAGCACCCGGCGCGCCTCGTCCAGGCCCTCGGGGCTGCGGTCGGGCAGGCGGTCGTCGTACCGGTGCTCGCCCAGGCCGGTGGCCGACACCGGGTCGAGCGCGAGGAGGTCGTCGAGCGCGTCCCGGGCGATCCGGACGAAACCGGCCCGCATCGCGGCCGCGTCGCCGGCGGGCTCGGAGGGTGCTGTCACCCGGACGACGCTACCGCTGACCGGCGCCGGTCTCCTGCTCGGCGGCACGCACCCGCTCGGCGTACGCCCGCGAAGCGGCGCGCAGCGCAGCCTCGGGGTCCACGCCGGCGGCGACGGAACGCACGACGAGCGCGAGCAGGGCGGCCCCGACCTCGTCCGAGGTGGGCCGCGCCGGCAGGGCGGCCGGCGTGCCCGGGACCGCGACGCCGACCCCGGCCCGCTCGGCCCGGCCGAGCAGCTTGGCCGCCAGCGCGAGTGCCGGCTGGGCCAGCGGGACCCCCTCGACAGCGGACGTGCGGCCCTTCTCGACCCGCTTGAGCTCGTCCCAGCGCGCGTCCACCTGCTCGGCGGTCGCGGCCGCACCGCTGTCCGCGGGGCCGAAGACGTGCGGGTGCCGGGCGATGAGCTTGTCGACGATGCCGGCGGCCACATCGTCCACGGACCACGGGTGCTCGGGGTGCTCCTCGCCGAGCCGGGCATGGAACACGACCTGCAGCAGCAGGTCGCCGAGCTCCTCGCGCAGCCCCTCCAGGTCGTCGGTCTCCACCGCCTCGACCGTCTCGTACGCCTCCTCCAGGAGGTACTGCAGGAGCGACCGGTGGGTCTGCGCCGCGTCCCACGGGCAGCCGCCGGGTGAGCGCAGCCGGTCCATGACGGCGACCAGGTCCAGCAGCCGGGCACCGGGCAGGTCCCACGACCCGGCGACCAGCTCGACCTCCGGCAGCTCGGCGGCGTCCGGCCCGGCCGAGCCGGCCGAGGCCTCGACCAGCCGGCCGGCCAGGGCGTCGGTCAGCCCGGCGTCGCCGTCCGGGCCCAGCAGCCACACCACCCCGGCGGCCTGCGCGCGGCGCAGCAGGTAGTCGGCGCGGGCCGGGGCACCCTCGACGGCGGCCGGCACCCGCAGCAGGATCCCCGCACCGTCCAGCGCCGCGGCCAGCAGGTGGTCGGCCGAGGCGGCGTACACCTCGTCGGCGCCGGTGAGCGCGGACCATGCGGCGAAGGACAGCAGCCCGGGTGCGACCCGGTGGGTGGTGGACAGCAGGACGAGCCGGCCGGACCCGGGCACGGCGGCCGTCAGCCGGTCGGCGACGGGCTCGCCGAGGCCGGCGCGCCGGTCGAGCCGGCCGGGATCGACAGGTCGTCCGGCAGCGCCCCGATCTGCAGCGTCTTGGGGTCGAAGGTGCCGTAGCGCGGGCTCAGCGCGACGCCGACCTCGTCGGCGAGCCGGGTGATGTAGTCGTTCACGGCCTGGGTCTGCTCGTCGGCGGTCTTCCCGGGTGCGAGGTGCGGGCCCAGGCGCTGCTGCGTCAGGAACTCCCGGGCCAGCGCGTCCAGCTGTCCGGGCGGCAGCCACAGGTCCTGCTGCGCGGCGAGCTGCTTCTCCAGCGCGGCGCGCCCGCCGGACGTCGCGATCAGGTCGTCGATCTGGCCTTGCGTGATGACGATCCCCTCCCGCTGCGCGGCGATCTCCACCAGCCGCGCGTCGATCCGGAACTCGACCTGCGCCTTGAGCAGCTCGTCGGTCGACGGGACCTGCCCGCCGTCCTTGTCCAGCTGGGCGATCACCGACTGCGCGTCGGCGTTGACCTGGGTCTCGGTGACCCTGGTCTTGCCGACCACGGCGGCCGAGCCTGCCTGCCGCGGGTCGCAGGCGGTCAGGGCGAGCACGCCGAGCACCAGCACCGGCGCCAGAGCCAGCGCACGCCTGCGGGTGCGGTTGCGGTTCACGTCGTCGGTGTCCTTCCGGTCACGCCTGGCCGAGCATCGCGTCCACGACGCCGCGGCACCAGGCGAGCAGCTCCAGGTCGCGCAGCGGCTGGCCGCCCACCCGGGCCGTGGTCGGGCGGGGCACCAGCATGGTACGGACAGCAGGCTTGATCACGGTCCGCGGGTACAGCCGCTGCACCCGCAGCGCCGCCGACTCGGGCAGCTCGACCGGGGCGAACCGGACCACGCTGCCCTGCACCGTCACCTCGGTGATCCCGGCCCGTCGCGCGTGCGCCCGGAACGTGGCCACCGCGAGGAGGTTCTCCACCGGGGTCGGCAGCGGGCCGTACCGGTCGGCGAGCTCCTCGCGGACCGCCTGGACGGCCGTGTCGTCGGTGGCCTCGGCGATCCGGCGGTAGGCCTCCAGGCGGAGCCGCTCGCCCGGGACGTACTCGTGCGGCAGGTGCGCGTCGACGGGCAGCTCGACCCGGATGTCGGGCGCCGTCTCGACCGGCGCGCCGGTCTTGAACTCCTCCACCGCCTCGCCGACCAGCCGGACGTACAGGTCGAACCCCACGCTCGCGATGTGCCCGGACTGCTCCCCGCCCAGGAGGTTGCCCGCGCCGCGGATCTCCAGGTCCTTCAGCGCCACGTACATGCCGGCGCCGAGGTCGGTGTGGCTGGCGATGGTGGCCAGGCGGTCGTGCGCGGTCTCGGTCAGCGGCTTCTCCGGCGGGTACAGGAAGTACGCGTACGCGCGCTCCCGGCCGCGGCCGACCCGGCCGCGGAGCTGGTGCAGCTGGGACAGTCCCATCGCGTCGGCGCGCTCGACGATGAGCGTGTTCGCGTTCACGATGTCCAGCCCGGACTCGACGATCGTCGTGCAGACGAGGACGTCGAACGCCTTCTCCCAGAAGTCGACAATCACCTGCTCTAGCGCGGTCTCGTTCATCTGGCCGTGCGCGGTGGCGATGCGCGCCTCGGGCACGAGCTCGCGCAGCCGGGCCGCCGCCCGGTCGATCGACTCGACCCGGTTGTGCACGTAGAAGACCTGGCCCTCGCGGAGCAGCTCGCGCCGTACTGCGGCGGCGATCTGGCGCTCGTCGTACGCCCCGACGAAGGTCAGCACCGGGTGCCGCTCCTCGGGCGGCGTCTGCATGACCGACATCTCCCGGATCCCGGTGACGGCCATCTCCAGCGTGCGCGGGATCGGCGTGGCCGACATGGCCAGCACGTCCACCGCAGTCCGGAGCCGTTTGAGGTGCTCCTTGTGCTCCACCCCGAACCGCTGCTCCTCGTCGACGACGACGAGGCCGAGGTCCTTGAACCGCACGTCGGCGGTGAGCAGCCGGTGCGTGCCGATCACGACGTCCACGCTTCCGTTCGCCAGCCCCGCGACCACGGCGTCCGCCTCGGCGTCGGTCTGGAACCGCGACAGCGGCTTCACGACGACGGGGAAGTTGGCGTACCGCTCGGAGAACGTCGACTGGTGCTGCTGGACCAGCAGTGTCGTCGGCACCAGGACCGCGACCTGCTTGCCGTCCTGCACCGCCTTGAACGCAGCGCGTACCGCGATCTCGGTCTTGCCGTAGCCGACGTCGCCGCAGATCAGCCGGTCCATCGGCACCGGCTGCTCCATGTCCGTCTTGACCTCGCCGATGGCGGCCAGCTGGTCGGGCGTCTCCACGTACGGGAAGGCGTCCTCGAGCTCGTGCTGCCAGGGCGTGTCCGGGCCGAACGCGAAGCCCGGCGACGCCAGCCGCGCGCTGTACAGCCGGATCAGCTCGGCCGCGATCTCGCGCACCGCCTTGCGGGCCCGGCCCTTGGCCTTCGCCCAGTCCGAGCCGCCGAGCCGGTGCAGGGACGGGGCCTCGCCGCCGACGTAGCGGGTGACCTGGTCGAGCTGGTCGCTGGGCACGTAGAGCCGGTCGGCCGGGTGGCCCCGGCGGGACGCGGCGTACTCGATCACGAGGTACTCGCGGGTCGCGCCGGCGACAGTGCGCTGGACCATCTCGACGTACCGGCCCACGCCGTGCTGCTCGTGCACGACGTAGTCGCCCGCGCGCAGCTGCAGCGGGTCGACGACGTGCCGGCGCTTGCTGGGCATGCGCCGCATGTCCTTGGTCGAGGCCCGCTGCCCGACCAGGTCGGACTCGGTCAGCAGTGCGAGCCCGAGCTCGGCGTGCACGAAGCCGTGCTCGATCGAGGCGCGGGTGACGTGCACGACCGCCGGGTCCGGCTCGCGGTCGAGCGCCGTGTCCAGACGCGCCGCGAGGCCGGCCTCGCGCAGTCGCTCGTGCAGGCGCTCGGCGGGGCCGTGGCCCTCGGTGACGACGACGACCCGCCAGCCCGCGCGCAGCCAGTCCCGGATGTCGGCCATCGCCCGGTCGGTGTCGCCGCGGTACGCCTGCGCCTCGCCGGCCTGCACGACGAGGGTGTCCGGGCTCAGGTCCAGCTCGACGTCCGGCGCGAACGGGGTGACGCTCCACCACGCGACCCCCTTGTGGCGGGCGTGGTCGCGTACGTCGGCGAGGCCGCGGTACGCCGCCGACCCGAGGTCCAGCGGGGTGGCTCCGCCGGCTGCGGCCGCCGCCCAGGAAGCTGCGAGGAACTCCTCCCCGGTGGCCACCAGGTCGTGCGCCCGGGTACGGATCCGCTCGGGGTCGCACAGCACGACGTGGGTGCCGGCCGGGAGCAGGTCGGGCAGCAGCTCCATCCGCTCGACCAGCACCGGCGCCAGCGACTCCATCCCGTCGACGGCGATGCCCTCGGCCAGCTTGTCGAAGACGTCGGCGAGGCCGGGGTGCTCGAGCGCGAGGTCGGCGGCCCGGGCCCGGACCCCGTCGTCGAGCAGCAGCTCGCGGCAGGGCGGCGCCCACAGCCCGCGCTCGGCGATCTCCAGGCTGCGCTGGTCGGCGACCGCGAACCAGCGCACCTCCTCGACCGTGTCGCCCCAGAACTCCACCCGCAGCGGGTGCTCCTCGGTCGGGGCGAAGACGTCGAGGATGCCGCCCCGGACGGCGAACTCCCCGCGCCGCTCGACCATCTCGACGCGGGTGTACGCGGCCGCGGCCAGCCGTCGTACGGCGTCCTCCAGCGCGACCTCGTCGCCGGCTGCCAGGGCGACCGGCTCGAGGTCGCCGAGCCCGGCCACCAGCGGCTGCAGCAGGCTGCGTACCGGGGCCACGACGACCGAGAGCGGCCCGTCGCCACCGGGGTCGTCCGGGTGCGCCAGCCTGCGCAGCACCGACAGCCGGCGCCCCACCGTGTCCGAGCGCGGCGAGAGCCGCTCGTGCGGCAGCGTCTCCCAGGCCGGGAAAGGAGCGACCGACGCCGGCGGCAGCAGGCAGCCGAGTGCGTCGACGAGGTCGTCCGCCTCGCGCCCGGTCGCGGTGACGGCGAGCACGGGACGGCCGGCTCCGTCCGGTCCGGCCGCGGCGAGTGCTGCGACCAGGAACGGCCGCAGCGCGGAGGGGGCGGCGAGGTCGAGCAACGGCCGGTCGCCGGCCCGGGCCGACCGGACGGCCTCGGCCACCGCCTTGTCGGCGGCGAGCGGGACGAGCAGACCGGCGAGGCTCATGGGATGAGTCAATCTACCCCGCGCCCCGCACCCCCCGTCCCGCGACGATCACCCCGTCCCCGCGCGACGATCATGAGAGATGTACAGCGTTCGCAAGCGAATCGCTGTGCATCTCTCATGATCGCGCGGGGGCGCGGGTGGGTCAGGGGGCGACGTGCAGGACGACCGTCCACATGGTGGCCTTGGCACTGGCGGAGTCGGCCGTCGCGGTCAGCCCGGCGGACGGGCCGGTCGGGACCACGGCACCGGTGTCGGTCAGCAGCGAGGTCACGCGTCCGCTGGAGGTCCCCACCGAGAGCGAGCGCTGCACCTGCCCGGCCGGAGCGGTCCAGGTCGTCGTCGCCGACGACTTGTCCGCCCAGTACGAGAGCACCCAAGAGCCGGCGGCGCCGACGTTCGCACCCGGCGTGGTGTGGCCGGCCCGCGACACCGTCTCCCCCGCCGAGGCGAAGCCGGAGACGGGCGTGGTCGGGTCGACCCCGGAGTACGCCGCCAGCACCAGGTCGACCTTGTTGACCGCCGCGTACGTCAGCGACACCAGGCTGCCCGGGTCGGCGCCGGTGGCGACCTTGCGGTACAGCCGGGTGCGGATGTCCGGTGAGCCGGAGGTCTGCTCGCCGACCAGCGTCCAGCCGGCCGGGTCCGCGGTGGGTGCGGTGCCGTTGTTGGACGAGGCGAACAGCAGCATCACGTCGCCGGACTGAACGGCCGCGGGCACCGTGATCTTCGGGACCGCCACGTTGGCCTGCGCCGACGCGGCCACCCGGAAGGCGATGTGCGACGACGCCAGCGGGGCGACCGTGAGGTTCACCGTCTTGGTGTTCGCCGAGCCGTCGTCGTCGGTCACCTTCAGCGCGACGGTGTACGTCCCCTGCAGCGCGAACGTGTGCGAGGCCGTCGCGGTGGACGCCGTGGAGCCGTCCCCGAAGTCCCAGGCGTACGAGACGACGGTGCCGTCGGGGTCCGAGGACGCGGTCCCGTCGAACGTGCAGGCGAGCCCGTTGCAGCTGCTGGTGAACGACGCCGTCGGGGGCTGGTTCGGCGGCGGCGGGGCACCGTTCGGGGCGAGCACCACCGTCCACATGGTCGCCTTGGCGCTGGCCGAGTCCGCGGTGGCGGTGGTGCCGGCGGACGCGCCTGGCGCGACCCCGGTCGCGGTGTCGGCCAGCGCGGAGGTCAGGTGGCCGCTGCCGGTCCCGGCCGACAGCCCGCGCGACGTCAGGGTGCCCGGGACCGTCCACGTCGTCGTCGCCGCCGACTTGTCGGCCCAGTACGACACGACCCACGAGCCGTTGACGGCCACGGACGCGCCAGGCGTCGTGTGGCCCGTGCGGGAGGTGGACTCGGCCGCCGAGGCGAACGCCGGGACCGGCGCGGCCGGGTCCACCCCGGTGTAGGCCGCCACCTGCAGGTCGACCTTGTTCGAGGCTGCGTACGTGACCGTCACGGTCGAGCCGGCGTCTGCGCCGGTCGCGACCTTGTCGTACAGCCGGGTCCGCAGGTCCGGCGAGCCCGCGGTGCGCTCACCGAGGAACGTCCACCCGGCCGGGTCGGCACTCACCGCGTTGTTCGAGTTCGACGTCGCGAACAGCAGCATGACGTCGCCGGCCTGCACCGACCCCGGCACGGTGACCTTGGCCGCGGCCGCGCTCACCGACGCCGTGGCGTCCGCCCGGAAGCCGATCGCCGGGGCGACGCCGTTCACCGTCACCTGCAGGGTCGTGCTCGCGGGCACGCCGTGGTCGTCGGTGACGGTCAGCGACACCGGGTAGGTCCCGTCCGCGGCGAAGGTGTGCGACGCCGTCGGACCGCTCGCCGTCTGCCCGTCACCGAAGTCCCAGGCGTAGCCCGTGACCGTCCCGTCCGGGTCGAACGATGTGGTCGCGTCGAACGTGCAGGCCAGCGCCGTGCAGACCGGGCTGAACGACGCCACCGGCGGGAGGTTCGGCGGGGCGGTCGGGTTGACCTGGACCGTCGAGGTCGCCGTCGCGCCGCGGTTGTCGGTCACGGTGAGCGTGGCGGTGTACGTCCCCGCGCTCGCGTAGGCGTGGCTCATGGTCGCCGCGCTGCCGTGCTGGCTGCCGTCGCCGAAGGCCCAGTCGAACGTCGCGATGTTGCCGTCCGGGTCGGCCGAGCCGGAGCCGTCGAAGGTGCAGACGTTGACCGAGCAGGTCGCGGTCGCGGACGCCGTCGGCGGGACGTTCTGCGACAGCGCCGGCGTGCCGTTCCAGACGAAGTCGCCGCGGGCCCGCCAGTCGATGCTGGAGTTCACCAGGGTGGCCGCACCGGCGACCGTGCCCTCGGACAGCGTGCCGCCACCGACCCCGACCAGCTGCGCGGAGTACAGGTGCCCGTCGGTCTTGTCGGCGAAGTACAGCGTGGTGCCGGAGCCGAACATCCCGGCCACGCGGTTGGGCGACATCGCCGAGCCGTTGCCGACGGTGTAGCGCACCGAGCCGACGATCTGGCTCTCGGTCGTGAACCAGCGCCAGTACAGGTTGTTGTCGTTGGCCAGCGTGTAGTAGATGCGCCCGTTCAGGTAGGCGATGCCGGTGATGTTCGGGAGGTCCTGGACGAAGGTGCTGCCGTACAGCGCCAGCGGGCTGGACGGGCCGAACGTCGTCCCGTCGAAGCTGCGTGCGCGCAGCGTGCCGTCGGCCCAGCCGGAGTACAAGCGTTCCGTCGACGAAGAACGAGCCGCGCGACTGCCCCCAGGTCTCGGCGGACGGGACCGTCGCGGTGTTGGTCGGGGCCGACGACGTGCCGGTGAAGAACTGCCTGCGCACCACGTCGGCACCGACACCCGGGCCGGGCGTGACGTCGTTGTTGATGATCTCGATGCCGTTGACCAGCGGGTTCTCGACCTGGTGCACGAACGTGACGTCGACCGAGCCGTCACTGGTCCTGGTGAAGGACATCATGTGCGCCACGTTCTGGCCGTACGTCTTGGACAGGTCGATGTTCGACGCCACGGTGCTGCCGTCGATCTGGACGCTGAAGATGCGCTGGTTCGGGTTCTGGGTGCAGGTGCACCGGTTCGCCAGGTACAGCCGCACCGTCACGTGCGTACCCGCCGGCACCGGGAAGTGCCACTGCATCTCCTGGCCGCCGGTCGGGTCCCAGCGCTCGCTGTCGAAGAGCGCGAGCGGGGCGCGATCGGTCGCGCTGTTGGGGATCGTGGCGTCGGGCGTCGCCGACGGGCTGTACGTCGCGACGCTGGACCCGGTGTTGCGCAGCGCGCTCGGGTCGGTCTGGTCGGCGGCCCAGTCCGGGCCGTCGTCCTGCGTCGCCAGCGCGGGGCCGGCGGCGTTCACCCGGTAGAGCACGCTCGGGTCGGCGCCGGCGGTCGGGCTGCCCAGCAGGTAGACGTCCTCGGGCAGCGTGCCGACCAGGTGCGCCGGCGGGGTGGTGCCGCCGGCCAGCGGGAAGAACGCGATCTTGTAGCGGAACTCGCCGCCGATCAGGTCGGTGTCGCTGCCGACCCACAGACCGGTGGAGGTGGCGAGCAGGTCGAAGACGCCCACGCCGCGCTCACGACCCGGGTTCCAGGACAGCGGCACCCCGGTGGCCGGGTCGAGGGCCGCGATGCCCTCGCGCGGCACCGCGCCCGCACCTGCGGAGTCTCCGGCGTACGGGTTGTTCGCCCAGCGGAAGTGCCCGCCGACGTAGACCGCCGTGCCGGTGACGGCGACGGCGTACGTGGTGTCGCCGCCAGTCACGTTGCGCCAGACCGGCACCTGGCCGGGGTTGTCGTTGGTCAGGTCCCAGCGGGTGTTCGTGTCGCACGGGCTGGAGACGCCGCCGTACGCGCCGGTGGTCGTCACCACGGCGTACGTGCCGTCCGGGGCGATGTCCAGGTCGCGCATGTACGTGTCGAACGAGCGCGAGCAGCCGGGTGCGAAGAACGTCGTCGACCACGTCGACAGCACCGACGTCGCACCGGAGGTGTTCAGCAGGAACAGCAGCGAGCGCGGCAGCCCGTCGACCGTCGAGAAGTTGCCCAGGCCCAGGATCCGGTTGCCGTCCGGCGTCGCGTCGATCTTGTTCACCGTGAGCGTGCCGCCGTTGAGCGGGCCGGCGAACGTGTGCTGCAGGAAGGTCGTGAGCTTGCCCGTGGTCGGGTCGAGGGAGGCCATCTGCCCGCGGGTCTGCCCGCCGACGGTGGTGAACGCGCCCGCGATGATCAGCTGGCCGTGCACGAGCCGCATGTCCTGGATGTTGGAGTTCGGGACCGCGGCCTTGAAGGCCGTCACCTTCGCGCCGGTGCTGACATTCAGCCTGGTGATCTTGCGGGTGGTGACGCCGTTGACGGTGTTGAAGTAGCCGGCGACGTAGACGGTGCTGCCGTCTCCGGACGGGATGATCGTGGTGACCTCGTCGTCGACCGTGGGCGCGAACGTCGCGCTGATGACGCCGGTGGTGGCGTCGAAGGCGGCGATGTGGGCCTGGTTGATCACCGGCGCCCCGGCGGTGTTCTGCTGCACCTGCGTGAAGGTCCCGCCGATCAGCATCGTGTTGCCGACCTGGGCGATGGCCTCGACCTTTCCGTCCAGGACGTTGGGCGTCCAGTTCGCCGGGTCGGCCGACACGATCGCCGGCTGCGCGGTCTGCACCGCCCATGCGGCCCCGGTCCCTAGTCCCGCAGCGGTGGTGACGAACGTCGCCACTGCCGCGGTCACGGCCGCGATACGCCGGATGCTCATGAGTCCTCCACGCCGAGCCCAGGCCGATGACCCGGGGCGCCGGCCGCGGCCCCCCTCCCCAGGGTCACCGCTGCCTCGCCTGTCCGGGTCGAGCCTGTGCTGTCCCGAAGCGCCCGCCCTCGCCGGCGCCAGCGGCCATCATCACCCGGGAGACACACCGCTCCGGGGCGCGGTGACGCTTTGCAACCGAGCGGTGCGGCGGACTGTCCGAACGGTCGATAGCGACCCTGACGGACCGTGACGCTCTCACTACGAGTGGTGCGCGGGCTCCCAAGGACGGAGTACGTCGAGGTCCTCGAGGTCGTAGCCGTACGCAGCCGCCCGCTCGCCGTACTCCTGCACCAGCGAGCGGCGCAGCGCGCGGCGCCAGGGCCGCGGGTCGCGCGCCATCGCAGCCCACCGCGCGGCGTACGAGTCGCTGCGGCCGGCCTGCCACGCCGACGCGTCAACGGGGCCGTCCAGGCCGAGGAACCGGCCCACGGCTTCCAGCTCGCCGGCCGGGTCGCGCACGAGTGACTCGTAGCGGACGACGTGCACCGAGCGCAGGTGCGGCAGGTCGGCAAGGAACGTCCGGTGCGCCGCGAACCAGTTGGCCACCGGCGTGCGCAGGCTGCGCCCGCGCAGCCACTTGTCGGTGCCCAGCGCCACCACCACCGGGTGCCGCACGATCACCACGAACCGCGCCTGCGGGAACAGCTCCTGCAGGAACCGGGTCATCACCAGGTTGGGCGGCGACTTCTCGACCAGCACCGGCCGGCTCAGGTCCCAGTGCGGTGACCAGGCGGCGGCGAGGCGGCGCGCGTTCTCGGCGGTCGCGAGCGGCGAGTCCTCGGTCAGGTGCGCGCGGGGATCCAGCGCGAACCGACCCGGGCCGCCGAACGCGCGGGCCGCCGGGTAGACGTCCTGCAGATGCTGGCCCTCGTCCTCCTTGGCCGTCGTGCCGCTGAACCCGGAGACCTGCGGATGGCCGGCCAGCACCCGGGTCAGCGGCGTCGTGCCGCTGCGGTGCGTCCCGCCGACGAAGACCAGCCGATGGTCGGTGAGCGGGGTGCTCACCCCCCACCACCGCGGGCGGTGAAGAAGTACGCGTCCTTGGCCATGGCGGTGAACGCCCGCCACGGCGGCGTCCCGGGGACCAGGCTGAAGTCGCGGTCGCGCCCGCTGTCGGTGTGCCTGGCGTCGAAGTAGACCAGCCCTTTGACCTGCGGGTGCGCCTTCACGAACGCCGCGGTGGCGTTCAGCCAGCCCTGGCGCCGGCCCGGCTCCGCGTCCTCGGCCCCGTACTCGCCGATCAGCACCGGCTTGTCGTGGCTGGAAGCCCAGGCCAGGAACTCCGCGGAGACGTCGGCGAAGCTGCGGTAGTCCGGCCCCGGGTAGACGTCCGTGCACAGCCACTCGACCTGGTCGTCGCCGGGGTAGAACGCGGGACCGTTGGTCGCGTCGAAGTCCGTGGCGATCGGGCACCACACCCAGCCGGCGTTGGTCGCGCCGACCGCGGTGAAGATCGCCCGGATGTGCTTCCAGGCCGCGACGTAGTCGGCCGCGCTCCACACACTGCCCTGCAGGTTGGGCCGGTTCATCTCCCAGCGCCAGCGCAGCAGGATCGGCGCGCCCAGGGCCTTGACCTCCTCGGCCCTGGCCCGGATCTCGGCGTCGTACCGGCCGGAGACGATGACCCGCGTGTCCGCGCCGGACCAGGACAGCAGCAGCGTGCGTCCCTGGTCGACGAACGCGCGGTCCGCGTCGCCGGGGAATTCGTCGTCCCACGGGTGGTAGACCTGCACGACGTCCAGCGGGCGGCCCAGGCTCTGCTCGAACTGCGCGACCGCGGCGATCTGACCGCTCTGGGTCGGCAGCTCGGGCTTGACCCACGCGCCGACCCAGGCCCCTTCGGCCGGCGGCTGGGGTCCGCGCGCGGGCGGCTGCGAGGGCGCGCTCACCGTCGGCACGCTGACCCTCGGGCCCGGCTGGCCCTCGTCCGGGCCGGCCGCGCCGCCGTAGCCTCCGGCCAGCAGCGCGAGCGCGAGCGCGATCATCGCGAGCGCCGCGGCGAAGACCAGCAACCGCCCCCGCCGGGTCAGCACGTCGTCCTCCTCATCCGGGCACCTGCTGTCCCCGGCGGCGCTTCGTGGCTCGCACCAGGGCGTCCAGCTCGAAGACGTCCTTCAAGCGCCACGCCGTCGCAGCGTAACCCGCGAAGCCGATGACGACCGCAACGGCCAGGACCGGGCCGCTGGTCCCCAGCGCCAGGCCGGCCACCAGCGGCAGCAGGCCGAGCCAGCACCCCGTGACCAGCATGGCCAGGAGCGTGCCGCGCCCGAACGGGTGCAGGCGCATCGACACCGACAGCTGGGCCAGCGGCAGGACGTTGTTCGTGACGATGCCGACCGCCCAGCCGATCGCCGCGCCGAGGATGCCCAGGTGCGGCAGCAGCAACAGCGTGAGCGACACGTTGACGATCAGCGCCGCGGTGGCGTTCAGCAGCGTCCAGAGGGTGCGGCCGGCCATCGCCAGCACCGCGTCGACCATGCCGGACGCCGTCGCGAACAGCATGGCCCCGGCCAGGACAACGAGCACCCCCGTGCCCGAGTCGTAGCCGTGGCCGAAGATCAACGGGATCTGCCGGGAGAAGACCACGAGCAGCAGGTAGACCGGCCAGCACAGCAGCACCAGCCAGCAGGTCGACACCTGGTAGACGTTCAGCGCGCCGTCGTGGTCGTCCTTGACCATGAGCGCGCCTATCTGCGGTTGGACGGCGGCCGTGATCGCCTGGGAGCCGAGCTGACCGAAGACCAGGAAGCGCGTGACCGCCGCGTACACCGCCGCGTGCGCCGGTCCGAGGATCGCGGACACCAGCACGATACCGAAGCGCTGCAGCGCGATCTGCACGATGCTCTGCATGGCCCGCGGGGTGGTGAACCGCCAGAACTCGCCCCACGGCGTCGGGGCGTGCCCGCGGCCGGTCCCGGCCCGGCGCTCCGCCCGGCCGACCAGCCGGTACGTCCAGACCAGCGCGATGGTGCCGCTGGCGGCGTAGGGCAGCGCCCACATCAGGCTCAGGGCCCCGGCCGTGATCGCACCGATGGCGATCGCGACCAGCGTCAGGACCACCTGCAGCGCCGGCCGGCCCATCCGTTCGACCACGACCAGTGGCTTCATGCTCCCGAACGCCCGGGTGGCGTACAGGAGCGAGTCGGAGATGGCCGCGATCGGGATCAGCAGTGCCAGCAGTCGGATCGAGACGAGCGCGGCGTCGGCGTGGCCCGGCGCCATCCAGCGGGCCAGCGGGCTGCCGAACACCAGCAGCAGCACGCTGAGCAGCACCGAGCCGATCACGACCGGCACCAGGCCGGCGCGCAGGATCGCGCGCAGCGTGCCGACCTTGTCCAGCGTCCTGGCCCGGACCAGGAAGTACATGAGGCCGGTCGGGCAGCCCAGCCGGGCCGCTGTCTCGGCGATCAGGAACAGCGACGTGGCCGCGAACACGACACCGGCGGTGACCCGGCCGGCCGCGTGGATGACCACGAGGACGAGCACGAGGTTGAGCACCGCGGAGACGCCGGCGCCGATCAGCGCCAGCAGGCCGTCGCGGGCCAGCCGGTCGATGCGCTCGCCGGAGGCCGCCGTCGTCTCCAATGTCACGCGCGCCACCCCGGCCGGCGGCCCAGCCACGCCTCCAGCCGCTCGTCGTAGGCCCGGAAGTGCTCGTCCAGGCGCGCCGCGAGGTCGGGGTCCATGGGTGAGCGCGGCCTTGCGTTGTGCTGCTCGAACACCGCGCCGTCGAACTCGGGCAGGCCCAGGAAGTCGAGCACCTCTGCGTACGCGCCGGCCGGCCGCTCGAAGAACTCCTGGCTGTCCACGACGTGCACGCGGTCGCGCCCGAACAGCCCGGCGAGCCGCTCCAGCTGGTCGACGTACTGGCCGCGGGTCAGGTACGCGTTGTGCTGCAGGTGGAAGCTGTCGTACGTCGGGTCGGCCCGCATCCGCTCGGCCTCGCCGTCGATCCGGCTCGCCTCCAGGTCCAGCGCGCGCTCGAACGGCTCGCTCTCGTAGCCGCGCGCCTTCTCGTGCGTGTACGCGGAGATCGCCCGCTCGACCGGGTCCCGGACGAGCACGATCAGGCGCACGCCGGGCAGGTCGGCCGCGATCCGGTCGGCGGCGAGCGGGTGGAACATGTAGTACGGGCTCGACTCGCCGGTGACCGGGACGACGCCGACCCGCCCCTCGACCCGCCCGGCCGACACCCGCAGCGGGAAGTGGCTGCGGTACCAGGCCGGCCCGCGGTCGTAGTTCTTGTCGAAGTAGTGGATGCCCTTCTGAAGCGGCGGGGCGAGCACCGCCGGGTGCTGGCGCAGTGTCTTGAACATCGACGTGGTGCCGCAGCGCTGCGCGCCGACGATCAGGAACGCCGGCTGCATCCGCGACGACGCCGTCGCCCGGCCAGCCGCGCGGCTGGCGACCCGCGCCCCCTTCAACAGCTGCCCGCGCACCCCGGCCACGTCAGCGCTCCTTCGTCTTCGCACCCGCGGACGCGGGCCGCGCGGCCACTCCCGCGGTCTCCAGCGCCGGCAGCAGCCAGTCCTCCAGCCGGCCGACGGCCGCACCGGCTCCGTCCTGGTCGTCGGCGGCGTAGCGCACGCCGATCCCCCACAGGTACAGGGCACCCACGAGCGGCCCGTCCGGCGGGTCCACCCCGAACGGTCCGGTGAGCCCGGCCGCCGCGTCGAGCACGGCGCGGGCCGCGAGGGCCGGTTCGACCCCCTGCGACAGCGCCGACTGCAGCTGCAGGTGCAGTGCGTCGAACCCCGCCGGGACCCCGGTCTCGTACCGCTCCCAGTCCCAGACCAGCACGGCGCCGGCCACGACCGAGCAGTTGCCCGCGTTCCAGTCGCCGTGCCAGGCGGCGGACGGCACGGGTCGGCCGGCCGAGGCGGCGGCCAGGCGGTCCCGCGCGGCGGCCAGCCGGTCGGCGGTGGGGCCGGGCGGCAGCGCGTCGACAGCGGCGCAGGTCCGGTCCCACCACGGCAGGCGGGCCGGCTCGCAGTCGGCGTCGGCGCCGGAGCGGGCCACCGCGAGCATCGCGTCGACCAGCCGGCGCCCGCCCGGGTTCCCCGCGCGCCGCACCGGCAGCGGTGCCTGCACCAGCAACGGGTGGCCGCGCCAGCCACCCACGTGCAGCACCCGCGGCACCCGGACCTCGCCCAGCGCGGCGTTCGCGAGCCCGGCCAGGGCGGCGGACTCGGCCTGCACCAGCCGGTCGGTCAGCGGGTTCGTGCCCACCTTGGCGTACGCGAGCAGCCGGCCCCGCGGCGACACCACCTGCAGGACGGGCTTGCGGTTCGCCCGCGGCGGACCGACCCGGATCCCCACGTACACCCGGTCCTGCCCCAGCAGGTCCGCCAGCGCGCTGTCCAGGCCGTCGGCGGCCCCCTCGGCCTGCGTGACGACGAGCCGGCCGCGCAGCAGTGCACCGGCGGCACCGGTGCGGAACGCGGTCGCGACCAGCCGGTTGCGTACCGCGGCCCTGGCCGAGCCGGCGGCCGCCTGGCTACGCGCGACCGCCGCCGCCGCCGCGCGCGGGTGCAGCGGCACGGCCAGCCGCGGGTCGTCGGCGCCGGGCAGCAGCGCATACGTCAGCGTGCCGGGCTGCCGCCTCGCCGTGCCGCTCCGACGACCGGCGATCACGTGGACGCGCGCCGGCGCCGGCCAGAGCAGCGTGGCCGCGTCGGCGAGCGCGCCCCCGCTCACGTGCTGCTCCCGGCGAACAGCCGTGGCCCGTCGCCGCGCTCGGCCGCCAGATCGGCGGCGCGCTGCTCGCGCCGCGCCTCCGCGTTGCGCCAGAGCAGCGCCATGCCCATCAGCGTGATCGCCAGCGGCGACACGACCGAGGTGTAGAAGAGCGAGTAGAAGATGCCCAGCAGCAGCACGAGCGTGCCGCCGATGCCGATCACCGAGTGGTCCTTCCAGTAGCGCACCACGCCCTGGAACAGGAACAGCAGGTAGAGGATCGCGCCGGGGTAGCCCTGGGCGACGAGCAGCAGCCAGAGCTGGCCGGTGCTCCCGATCACGCGGTTGCCGCAGCGCGGGCAGCCCGGGCTCTGCCCGATCGTCGCCGACTTGTCGCTGCCGATCGTGGACCGGGTGCTGCCGTAGCCGATCGGCGAGGTCTCCGCGACCTTCAGCGACTCCAGCGACAGCGAACCGCGGACCTCGTTGCTGTGCGGCGTCGCGATGCGCGCCGTCACGACCTCCTGGAGCGGGGACAGCACGACCGCCGCGCCCACCAGCCCGGCCGCGACCCCGAGCCCGACGAGGATCCCGTACCGACGCTGCATCGCCAGCCGCAGCGCCACGTACACCGCGCCCAGCACCAGGCCGAGCCACATTCCCCGGTTCTGCGAGTAGACGACCGGAACGACCGAGACGGCCAGCACGGCCAGCGCGACCACCCGGCGCCGGTCGGAGGCGTACAGCAGCCAGCCGATGACGAACCAGACCAGCAGCATCGAGTAGTTGTTGCCCCAGGCGTTCGCGTACTCGAACGGGGCGCTGGGCCGCGGGTAGCCCAGCACCGACTGCACCTGAGCGCTCTCGATGTGGGTGAACTGCTGGACGAAGTCGATGCTCTGCAGGCTGCCCGGCAGCACCGCCTTGAGCGGCGAGTCGTAGCCGAAGTGCGGCGCGAACGTCCCCAGCAGCCCGCCGGCGACGGTGACGACGAACACCACGCCCAGCCACCGGATCAGCCGCAGCCGCGGCAGCTCCGCCTCGGTCAGGTTGCCGGTGTAGATCATCACCAGCGTCACGGACAGGTAGTTGAGCAGCCGGATCGCGTACGCGATGTAGTGCCCGGGACCGCCGTTCACCGGGAGCGTGTCCGGTGCCTGGACGTCCACCATCAGGCCGCTGATGACCACCAGAGCCAGGAACAGCCCCCACACCCAGAACATCGGCGGCAGCTTGACCGGGCGCCGGCGCAGCAGCTGGAGGACCATCGGGATCGAGAAGAGCGTCCACACCAGCGGGGCGATGCCCAGCGCCCACCACACCGGGTAGCCCAGCAGCAGCGCGGCCAGCGGCCAGGCGGTCGGCAGCCGGCGGCGGCGGGCCGCGTGCACGCCGGGGCGCGTCCCGTTGGTCCTTGGCCGGCGCGGCTCGAGCTCGACAGTGCTCACGACGCGGTCACCCTGGTGCCCTTCGGCACGAGCAGGACCCAGGTGCGCCCCGGCAGCAACCCGACCGGCTGCGGGCCGGAGGTGTAGACCGTCACGACACCCGGGAACCTGCGCGTCCAAACGACGCTGGCGCCGTGCTGCCCGGCGTAGACAGCGGCGGGCCCGGTGCCCACCACGTCCGCGCTGCCGACGGTCGGCGACTTGTGCGGCGTCAGCGTCTTGTACGGCACGTACTGCACCACGATGTTCGCGACCAGGCTGCCGGCCGGGCCCGACCAACCCTTGCCGGTCCACCTCCACGACAGCGCCGACTGCCCTGGCACCGAGACGACGAGGTGGGTCAGCGCCTTCGGTCCGCTGGGTGCCGGGGCGGCCGACGACGCGAACGTCACAGCGCCGCCCTGCGGCGGCAACGCCCCGCGGACGCTGGCCCGCAGGGCGGTGGTCGACACGACCAGGCCGCCGCTGCTCGAGCGGTACAGGGAGCGGTACGAGCCGGCCGCGTCGCGCGCCGTCAGCGAGGGCGCCTTCGCCTGCACGACGAAGCCGGTCGGCCCGCCGTCGAAGGCGAACGCAGGCGAGCTGAACAGCACCAGCAGCCGCGGGTCGACGGGCGCGGTCGCGGTGACCGGGCCGACCGACGAAGCGTCGGTCGACTGGTAGAGCGCCACCAGGCGCACGTGTCCCGGACGGTCGAACTCCGCGTACACCAGGTCCGCACTGCCCACGCCGCTGACCGAGCGGCCCGGCACCATCTGGACCACGACCGCGACGGCGCTCCTGCGCAGCAGGGCCGCGTCCCGGACGGCCACCCCGGTGAGCGGCGCGTAGCCCGCGGGCGCGACCGTGCTCGACGGGCTCGTCGACGCGGACGGCGACGGTGCCGAAGACGACGGGGTCGAGGTCAGTGTGGGCGGCAGGGCGTCCGAGCCGCCGCAGCCGGCCAGCAGCAGTGCAGCGGTCACCGCCGCACCCGCCGCAGCCGTCGTGCCTGCTCGTGTCATGACCCGCCGCCGCCCCCAGCCGGCCATGTCAGGGCCGGGACGGCGTGACCGTCTCGGCCGCGGCCCGCTCGGGGATGTCCGTCCCGGTCAGCTTCGGCGGCGCCGGCACGGCGGGCACGACCACAGCGCCGAGCACGAGCGCGCCGGACTGCTCCAGCTCGTCGAACGCGTGCTGCACCGCCGGCAGCTTGCTGGTCCCGAGCTCGACCACCACCAGCGCCGAGCCGGCCCAGCGGGCCAGCTCCTGCGCGTCCGTGCCGTGCCGTACCTCGGGGGCCTCGATGATCACGCGGTTGCCGTCCTTGACGAGGCGGTCCACGAGCGCGGCGACGCGCTGCAGCGGCACCCGGTCGAAGACGTCGCCGAGATCGCGGCCGGGCACGATCACGTGCAGCCGCGGGCGGCCCGGGACCGGCTGGGCCAGCTCGTCGAGCGGATGGTCGTCGAGCAGCGCGGCGCTCAGGCCGGGGTTGTCCTTGAGGCCGAACATGGCCGCGACCGTGGAGTCCGGGTCGGCGCTGAGCAGCACGACCTCGCTGCCGGACCTCGCCATCGAGAGCCCGAGGTTGCCGGCGACGAACGCCGTGCCGTGCTCGCTCTGCACCGCGGTCACCACGACCGAGCCGGCGCGGTCCGGGGTGGCCGAGTCCAGCCGGAGCCGGAGCCGGTCGAACTCGCCGCTGCCGGTGCGGGCGGTGAGCACGCCGCCCTGCAGCTTGCCGCGCGCCGGCTTTGGGATCGAGGCGATGACCGGCCGGGCCGCCCGCTGCTCGACGTCCTCGGGACGCCGGACCCGCTTGTCCATCCGGGCGGCGAGGACGGCGAGCGCGAGACCCAGCAGCAGGCCGGCGAACATGCCGGTGCCGACGTACAGGCCCGGGATCGGCTTGGACGGGCTGGTGGGCGTCGAGGCGTCCTGGATGATGGCACCCGACGTGGGGTCGATCGTCGCCAGCGGCGAGAGCCGGCCGTTCACGTTCGCGATGCTCGTCTTGAGGATGTCCAGCTGGGTCAGCGCGTACTGGTGCGCGGTGGACGAGGCCGAGTTCGCCGAGACCTGGCCCGAGTACTTGGCGACCGACGCCTGCAGCGTCGCGAGCTGCTTGTTCAGCGACTCGGTCTGCACCGCGATCTGCGCCTTGGCCTGGTCGGTGCGCGTGTCCAGGTACGCCTGCGCGAAGGCGTGCGACCCGGCGATCGCCTTCTCCGGCGTGCTGGCCGAGAACGCCACATCGATCACCGAGGTGTTCGCCGGCACGGTCGCGGTGAGCTGCTTCTCCAGCACGTCGAGGTCCGAGTCGACCTTCAGCAGCTTCTTGGCCGCCTCGCCGACGTCGACGCTGGTGATGAACTGCAGCTCGTTGTCCATGTTGACGCTCGAGTTCACCCGCGCGCCCGAGACCGTGGTCTGGTCCGGCGGCGGGTAGACGACCAGCGTCGTCGTCGACGTGTACTGCTTCTGGATCAAGGTCACCGCGGCCGAGCCGGCGACCAGCCCCACCAGCGCCCCCAGGAGCACCAGCCACCAGAACCGGCGGATGCGTCCGATCGACCGGACGGCATCGTTGCCCCCGATGTCCCTAGCCAGTGCGTCCATGCGCGCGCGCCTCACAGGTTGGTCGAGCTGAATGGTTCCGGACGGTTCCCCCAGGGTCCGCCCCCGGTCCCCAACGGCGAGGATATCTGTCGCGAGAGCGTACGGAATCGTCGCGCACAGTGACGTCCTCTCAACGGTCGGTGGATGTCCCCCGAACGGCCAGGGTGCCGTGGTCCGCACGGCCAGATCGACCCCCAGAACGTCCCGATCGGGCCGCCACCGGTTCCCATCCGTAGATCACAGTGCGTAGCGTTCGGTCTCGCGGCGAGCGCGGGTCTGGGAGGACCCGGCAGCCGAGGGGCTAGGGACGGAAACATGTCTGAGAGCGAGTCGGCGGCCGGCCTGCGCGAGCAGTCGGTCGACCCCGGCGAGGTCATCGACCTCACCGACGCGGCGATGGCCGCCCGGGCCGCGGGCCTGCGTGGTGCCGCGGTGGGCGTCGACGTCGTAGACGACCGCCCCGCGCTGCTCGACGACCGTCCCGAGCTCGTCGTCGCGCCGGCAGCCCGTGTTCTGCCCGGCACCGCGATGCTGGTCGGCTCCAGTGGCGGCCACCTGGCGCAGCTGCAGACCGTCGCGCCGCTGTGGCACAAGGACCGCCGCTCGTACGTCACCTTCGACACCGAGGACGCGGTGTCCCTGCTGGACGGCGAGCAGGTCACCTGGGCGCACCACCCCACCACCCGGAACGTCCGCAACCTGCTGCGCAACAGCGTCCTCGCCGTGCGCGAGCTGCGCCGGCGCCGGCCGGACGTCGTGGTCTCCACCGGCGCCGCTGTCGCCTTCCCGTTCTTCCTCGCCGCCCGGGCGATGGGCATCCCGACCGTGTACGTCGAGGTGTTCGACCGGATCGACACCCCGACGCTGACCGGCCGCCTGTGCCGCCCGTTCACCACCTTGTTCTGCGTGCAGTGGCAGGAGCAGACCGAGTTCTACCGGCGGTCCGAGCTCGTCGGGAGCCTCATGTGACCGGCGCGGGCCGCACGAACGAGCGCCCGCTGGTCCTGGTCGCCGTGGGCACCGACTACCACCGGTTCGACCGGCTGGTCGGCTGGGTGGACGGCTGGCTCGGCGACACCGGGGCCGACCGGGTCGAGGTCGTCGTCCAGTACGGCCAGTCGGCGGCCCCGAAGGTCGCGGCCGGCCGGCCGCTGATGAAGCACGACGAGATGCAGGACCTGATGAGCCGCGCCGCCGTCGTGGTCTGCCACGGCGGCCCGGCGACGATCATGGAGGCGCGCCGCCACGGCCGGCTGCCCATCTGCGTGCCGCGTGACCCGAAGCGGGGCGAGCACGTGGACCAGCACCAGCAGCAGTTCGCCCGCAGAATGGGCGCCGCGGACGTGGTCCGGCTGGCCGAGACCGAGGAGGAGCTGCGGGCCGCGCTGGACGAGGCCCTGGCGCTCCCGGAGCGGTTCGAGCTCGGGGCCGCGTCCGGGTCGCTGGCCGCACCCGGCCTGGACCGCTTCGCCGACCTCGTCGGCGAGCTGCTCCCGCCTGTGCAACCGGCCGACCGCGTCCCGGTGCTGTACATCGGCGGCCTGGGCCGCAGCGGCTCGACCCTGCTGGAGCGGTGCATCGGCCAGGTCGAGCACGTGGCCTGCGTCGGCGAGGTCGTGCACCTGTGGGAGCGCGGGCTGCGCGACGACGAGCTGTGCGGCTGCGGCGAGCGGTTCTCCGAGTGCGCATTCTGGCAGCGCGTCGGCAAGGAGGCCTTCAGCGGCTGGGACAAGGTCGACGTCCGCGAGGTGCTGGCGCTGAAGGCGTCCGTCGACCGCACCCGCTACGCCGCGCGCCTGCTGCGGGCGCCCGTCGACGGCATGTTCGGCCGCCAGCTGCGCCGCTACGCCGGCCTGCTCACCCGGCTGTACGCCGCGATCCTCGTGGTCTCCGAGGCGCAGGTCGTCGTGGACGCGAGCAAGCACGCCTCCACGGCGCTGGTCCTGCGCGCCGCCCCGGGCATCGACCTCAAGGTGCTGCACGTCGTGCGAGACAGCCCCGCCGTCGCCTACGCGTGGACCAAGCAGGTCGCCCGTCCCGAGGCGGCGCCCGGCGAGTACATGGCGAGCTGGTCGCCGCTGCAGACGACAGCACACTGGACCAGCGCGAACCTCCTGCTCGACCGCGCGGCCAAGGGCGGCACGCCCACCCGGCTGGTCCGGTACGAAGACTTCGTCCGTGACCCGCGGTCCGCGCTCTCCGGCGTCCTGGACTTCATCGGGCAGGATCCGGGCAACGGGGCCCTGTCGTTCGTCGACGGCCGCCGCATCACCCTCGGCACGTCGCACACCGTGGCGGGCAACCCGATGCGCTTCACCAGCGGCAGCCTGGAGGTCGTGGAGGACGACGCCTGGCGCACGGAGTTCCCGGGCAGCCGGCGGCGCATGGTCAACGTGCTGACCCGTCCGCTGCGCGGTCGCTACGGCTACACCGGAGGGGCGCGTTGACCGAGCAGGCCACGGTTCGCGAGGAGACCGCCGCTGCGACGGTCTCCGTCGTCGACGGCTACCCCGAGGTCGACGTCGTCGTCCCGACCAGGGACCGCCCCGAGCTGTTGCGGCAGACCATCGACTCGATCCTGGCCCAGGACTACCCGGGCGTTGTGCGCGTCGTGGTGGTGTTCGACCAGTCCGACCCGGACCTCACCCTCGTGCGCCCGGACCCGATGCGCCCAGTGCTGGTCGTCACCAACAACCGCAAGCCCGGCCTCGCCGGTGGGCGTAACAGCGGGATCCTCGCGGCGCGCGGCGAGCTGGTCGCGTTCTGCGACGACGACGACGTGTGGCTGCCGGGCAAGCTGTCCGCGCAGGTGACGATGCTCAAGTCCGACCCGTCGGCCGCGATCGTCTCGTGCGGCATCCGCATCGACTACGACGGAACCCTCGTCGACCGGGTGCTGCCATGTACGACGATCAGGCTGCGTGATCTGCTCCGTGACCGGCTCACCGAGCTGCACCCCTCGACGTTCCTGATGCGCCGGGCCGGTGTCGTCGACGGGTTCGGGCTCGTCGACGAGGCGGTCCCAGGATCATTCGGCGAGGACTACGAGTTCCTGCTGCGCGGTGCCCGGACCGGGCCGGTGCGCACGGTGCCCGAGGTGGGCGTCGTGGTGCGCTGGCACAAGCAGTCCTACTTCACCAGCCGCTGGGACACGATGGCGCAGGGGCTGTCCTGGCTGCTCGAGCGCTACCCCGAGTTCTCGACCGTCCCGGCCGGTGAGGCACGGGTCGCCGGCCAGGTCGCCTTCGCCCGGGCCGCGCAGGGCGAGCGGCGCGAGGCGCTGCACTGGGTGGGCCGCACGGTGCGCCGGAACCCGCTCGAGCCACGGGCGTATCTCGCACTCGCGGTCGCGTCCGGCGCGGTGAAGCCGGACGCCATCATCCGCCGCCTGCACGACCGCGGCCGCGGCATCTGAGTCGCTCGGGGCCAACGGGTCCATAGAGATGCCGCACGCACTGTCGGTGCGTCCGGCAGCACTGGTACGTCCACCGCATACTCTGCGCCCGCTCCTCCTGACGCACCTCTGCGACCACCAGTCGTCCGGGGGGATAGGAGATAAGGGTCTGCGAAGTGTCGTTTGATCTTGGTCGGGCTGTGAAGTCGTGTGCCGCCGTCGCTATGGGCCACTATCTTCGCGCCCGAGGCTGTCGACCTCGGGGAGCGTCGCTGGCCGCGTGGTGTTGGGTCGGGATCGCGGCCTCAGCGAACAACAACGGCCCTGACTTCCCGCATGCGGAGCCTTCTCGGCGCGCCGGCTGGCTTTCGGGTCGGGCTAAGCTCGGCACGCCTCGAAAGCGTGTGAGGGGGCAACTCCTCCGTGGGTTCAAATCCCACCGCCACCGCCGTTGCGATGTCTTGGGACACCGTTCACAGGTGTCTTGGGACATCGTTCACGTTGGGGCCTGTGGTAGGTAGTCCCGGCTGGGGTCCAGGGTCAGTTCTCTGACCGGCCCCCGCTGGTTGGTCCATCTGATCCGAGAGTGATGTCGTGGATCCAGGCTCTTGCACCGCCCCCCTACCTTGTCGGTCCTGATCCATCTGAGACCTGGCCAAAGCAGGAGCGAGGACGTTGTCCGGAGCGCTACGACAGCACGGCACATTCGCGCACCGCAGGCATGCGGAGCCGATGGGTGAGCCCCATCCCGGCAATGAGCAGCGCGGCCATCGTCACGTTCACAGTCATGAACGCCGTGTCGAACCCGAGCGTGCCTCGGTCCGCCGCGGCGATGAGGACGCCACCGATCGCGGTCAGGACGGCCGCCCCCACCGCGCCGGCCAATTGCGTCGCCGAGGCGTCGAAGCCGCGATCCTCGTCGGTGGTGTGCCGCAGCACCAGCACATTGAAGGTGGTCATGGTCATCCCCCCGCCCATCCCGGCGAGACACCAACCACCGAGCACCCACCAACCGGGAACCGACGGATACGCAACGGCTGCCGCAGCAAGCGTTCCGAGCGCGGTCAGGCCGAAGCCGACACGGACGAGCCGGATCCGGTACTCCTGCTCGTCTCCTTGTGGCGGTCGACTCTGCCACCAGGACCCCAAGCCCCATGCCACGCCACCCGCGGCCAGCGGCAAGCCGGCGGCCGTCGCGCTGTAGCCGTGCTGCAGGGTCAGCGAAAGCGGGATGAGCGCGTCCGCCGCAACGAACGCGCCGGTGTAGATGCCGCGCAGCCCGATGGGTGCGGCTACGCCACGACGCAGCCGAAACGTACCGACCGGCAGCACGCCGGACAGGCCCCACACAAGCATCGCGGCGGCGACCACCGAGACGGGGATGAACACTGGCCACGGTGGCGGGTCCTGACCTGCCAGCTCCATGATGGCTATCGCAGCCGCCACAGCGATCGCGAACGGCCGGCTGTTCCGACGCGTTTTCGGCAGCTCCGCATGGTGCAGCCCGCGCAGGACGGGCAGCATCAAAGCAATTCCCAAGACGATGAAGGGGAGGAGCCCGAGGAACGTCCAACGCCAGCTGGTGCGCTCCGCAACTTGTCCGGCGATCACCGGCCCACCCGATTGGACATGGGCGAGCGCGGCGAAGGCTTCTCGTACCTGTTCGCCGGCATCATGGGCGGCGGCTCTATCGGCTACCTCATGACCGGGTTGCTGACCGGCCGGCTGGGCGCCCGCGCGATGCCGCTGATCTCCATCGCGTTGTTCCTGTGCACGGCGATCGCCCTGCTCGCCGCCGAGCTCGTCAAGCGCCGCACGCTCACAGCGTTCCAAAGCCCGAGGTCGGACGTCAGGATCTAGCGTGCGAGTCGCCGCAGCCGATCGTGGCCGGAACGATCCATCTTGCGTTGAGCACCGACGCCGCCGTCCACCACAACACACCGCGCAATCGGCAGATGCACCGCGAACTCGTCGACGCGAGAATGAACAACCGATCGCGGGAACGTCGCGCGGTCCGTGAGCAAATCACGGTCAGTGCCGGGGAAGTCCGCTCGACGTTGCAGGCCCGCGACGCGAAGCAGCGCGGCTTTGGCTACGACACCCGCGACACCGAACGATGTCCTCCTCGTCTACCTCACTCTCCTCGGTGTAGCTGTGCCAGTAGGCCATTTCGGAACCGAACTCGATCCGAACGGGCCGGTGCGCGTCGTCGCAGACAAGCAATGCACTGGTGATCCAGTTCGAGCGCTGGAACTCGACGAGGTAGCGCGCGCCAGGTTGATCGGCGGGGGCCGGGATGCGCTCGCCATGCAGCGTCCCCTCGCCCACCGAAAGATCCGGCGGGATCCCTGGGGCGATCACGGGCGCGTCGATCGCCGCACCGACGAGCGGGAGGCCGAGCCGGCGTTCCAGCTCCCGCTGCCGTACCGGCTGTTCCGGCACCCGATGATGAGCGGATTCTTCCTCGCCGTTCTCGCCACGCGGGTGATGATCGCCGGCCATCTGCTGTTCGCACTGTTGAGCTTCGGCTACAGCATCGTGGCGGCCCGTATCGAGGAACGAGATCTCACCGAGACCCTGCCCGAGTGCCGCGACTACGCCGCCCGGACACCCCGACTTCTCCCGCGATCGAGCCGCCGCAAGCCCGCACGGACTCCTGGCCCACCCCCTCGCGGCGGGCGACAGCTTCCGCGGCCGCCGTCACCGACGGGTACTCCGGCAGATGGTCCAGCACCTGCCGCACGCACCGTTCCTTGACCTTCGCATCGAACTTCTTCGGCATGACTCGCATCCTTCCAACTCACAAAGATGCGGCATCAAACCTGGGGCGCTTCACCCGCGTCGGAACGCTGCACCTGGAACGCCAACCCCTGCCCCCCCGGCAGCCACCGTTGTCGCCTGATCCAGCACCGTCACCTTCACCTGCGCCGCGATCTGCGACGGATCCACCGGCCCCACCGACGCGGCCGGCGGCATCACCGACACCACCTGCCCCGCGACCGGGCACACAGCCGGCGCCTGCGTGCTCGACCCAGCCGTCGGCAACGTCACGCTCGGGGCCGGCGCCCTGTCAAGGACTCGCCCGTCGCGGCCGTGTTCCGAAAGCCGGTACCGAACCCAGGGTGCGGCCCCGGACGGCGCCGAGGACCGGACCCTGCGACGGGTCCGGTCCTCGGTGGTGTTCGGCTCGCGGACTAGCTGCTGGTAGCGATGACGCTCTTCCATGCCTGCAGCGACGCGGTGTCGAGCAGGCGGTACTCGTTGCTGTGCGGTGAGTCGAAGTACGTCACGAACACCGCACCCTGTTGCGCGAGGTACGACCCGGACGCCCGCAGCCAGGCTGCCCGACCAGCGCCGGTGGAGTCACCGGCGACGACCTGGCTGCCGAACTCCGTGACGGCGAACGGCCGGCCCGTCGACTTGGACACCGCCAGGACCTGGGCGAACTGCGTCGCCGGGTCGATGTAGATGCCCTTCGCCCACTGCTGGTTGTAGCAGTCGAAGCCGAGCACGTCGATGTACGCCGCACCTGCGTAGTAGTCCGTGAAGGACCGGTGCGAGTAGGGCGTCAGCGAGTAGCACATCAGGATGAGCGTGGCGTGCAGCCGCGGGTTCACTGCCCTGTTCTCCAGGGCCGAGATCCGCTGCCACGCCGCCCGGTAGTCGGCCGCCGTGAACTCGCCGGCCTCGATGTTGTCCTCGGGCTCGTGGTAGTAGGTCCAGTAGATGTCGCGGTCCCGCGGCGCCGTCTCGAACCAGTTCGTCAGCGTCGCGTCGTAGGCACCGGTGAGCACCTGCTTCGGGTCGGCCTTGAACGAGACCGAGACGGTGGTACCGCCGTAGCCGGCGATCCCCGGCCAGGGCTTGGGCAGACCCGTGTAGTAGACGCGGTCCACGGGCAGCCGGCCGAACTCCTGCACCCGCCGCTGGTACGCCTGCTCGAAGGTCTCGCCCGGCTCCTGGTAGATGCTCGTGCCGAACTGCGTGCCGGTCGGGTTGGTCACCGGCGGCTCTGACGGCGGCGGCGTCCCCGGGGTCGAGGTCTGCGTCGGGGTCGGGGTCGACGTCACCGTCGGCGCCGGTGTCGGCGTCGGCGTCGACGTCACGGTCGGCGTGGGCGTCGGCGCCGTGGTCGGCGGCGGCGGGTCGGCGACGACCGTGTCGCGGGACAGCCACACGTCGTCGACCAGCAGCACGTGGTTGAGCGCGAGGTTGCGCGCGAGCACGTTGAAGTCCAGCTGGTCGCCGTCGCCGGCCGCGGTGTAGTCGAACTCGATCTTCGTCCAGCCCGACGTCGTGAGCCGGACCTGGTCGCCGTGCTGCGAGACCAGGTTGCCGCCGGACACCTCACGGATGCGCAGGACGGCCGTCACGTTCGGCGTGGTCGTCCTCACCCACGCGGCGACGTGGTAGACGTCGCCCTTGTTGGTCTTGGTCACCGCGTTCGGGCTGTCCTTCAGGACGACGGTGCCGGCTGAGCTGCCCCAGAGCTTGGCGGAGTAGCCACCGGTGTGGCCGTCGGGGGCCCGGTCCAGGTGCTGGGAACCGGTCAGCGGCGTCCAGCCCGCCAGGTCCTGTTCGAACCCGGGGTTGGTGACGAGGTTCGTGGATCCACCGGCCATCGACGTCCCGATCACGGCCGCGATGCCGGCAGCTGCGAGCAGCGACAGGACCGTCGCCGCCGAAGTGACACGTCCAGCGGGGGTGAGACGGCGAGGGGACCGTCCCAGTGAGCGATGCCGCATGATGTTTTCTCCCGAGGGGTTTGCGCGCCGGTGAGGGGACCGGCTTGCGAACGCTTCCCCCCTGGGATCGGCCCTCCGGAAGACGCCCTTGACCGGGCCGTGACCTTCCCAGAACGCGCCTTAACCGGACGAAACATCCGAAATCGGGCACCCCACCCGTTGGGCGTCCGGAGGCCGGATTTGGGGGGTTCACCTGATCGGGTCAGCACCGACGGACTTGCCTGGCCGCAAACCGTAACCGAGCGTGCGCGGCGGTCGCTCCCTGCTGTCGGAACCTGGGGATAACTATGTGGACAGCCGGGCCGTCAGACCGCCGGGTCGGCTCCGTCGGACGGCGCGACCGACTGGGAGACGCGATCGGGAGCGACGTCGCCGGCCGGGCCGCCGCGCCGCTCGTAGCGGGAGAGGGCCGGCAGGCCGTACGAGCGGCGGACCTGCATCCAGGCCAGCGACCCGACCACGATCGTCACCACGAGGGTCACCGCGAGCGTGGTCGTCCCGACGCCGACGAGCTTGAGCCCGGACGCCAGCAGCACCAGCGTGAGCGCCCGCCGGATGATGCCGCCGGGGGCCTGCGAGGAGAACCGCGCCCCGATGTAGACCCCGGGGATGCAGCCGACCAGGAGCGAGGCGGTGATGCCCAGCTGGAAGTCGCCGTACAGCACATGGCCGAGGGCCGCGGCGGCGACCAGCGGCACGGCCTGGACGAGGTCGGTCCCGACGAGCTGGTTCGCCTTCAGCACCGGGTAGAGCATCAGCAGCGCGATGATGATGAGCGAGCCGGAGCCCACGCTGGTCATGCCGACGACGAGCCCGCCGACGGCACCGATCGCGATGGTGGGCAGCACCTTGACGCGCAGCTCGGGCGGGACCGGGCTGGTGTCCTCCGTCAGCCCGCGCGAGCGGCGCCCGACCCGTTCGCGCAGCGCGAGGTAGGTCTTGACGATGAGCCCGGCGGCGGCCAGCAGCAGCGCCCAGCCCAGCGCCTGCTTGACCACGTCCTGCAGGTCCGCCTTGCCGAGCGCACGCAGCACGAAGACGCCGGCGAAGGCACACGGCACCGACCCGAGGACCAGCCACTTGACCAGGCCCCAGTTCACCGTGCCGCGCCGGATGTGCACCATCGCGCCGACCGGCTTCATGAACACGGACGCCACCAGGTCGCTGGAGACGGCGGCCAGCGGCTGGATGTTGAAGACGAGCACCAGGATCGGAGTCATCAGGGCGCCGCCGCCCATGCCGGTCAGGCCCACCACCATGCCGACGATGAGCCCCGCCAGGGCCAGCCCGAAGTCCATCAGCCGTCCTCTCCTCGTGCCGTCGGCGCGAACCCCCGCGCCCGCAGCTCCGCCAGCACCGTCTCCACCGCGGTGGCAACGTCGACCGTGGACGTGTCCACCCGTAGTTCGGCGTCGGCCGGCTCCTCGTACGGGTCGCTGATCCCGGTGAACTCCGGCAGCAGACCCGCCCGCGCCTGCGCGTACAGGCCCTTGCGGTCCCGGGCCTCGCACACCTCGAGCGGTGTGGACACGTGCACGAGCAGGAACTCCCCGCCGGCCTCGGCCGCCATCGCGCGCACCGCGGCCCGCGTGCTGTCGTACGGGGCGATCGGTGCGCACAGCGCGACGCCGCCGTGTCGGGCGACCTCGGCGGCGACGAACCCGATCCGGCGCACGTTCGTGTCCCGGTCCGCGCGCGAGAAGCCCAGGCCCTTGGACAGGTGCCGGCGCACGGCGTCACCGTCCAGCAGCGTCACGGTGCGGTCGGTGGACTCCAGCAGCGCCTCGGCCACGCCCTGGGCGACGGTGGACTTGCCCGATCCGGACAGGCCGGTGAAGAAGAGCACGACGCCGCGCCGGTCCGGGGCCGGGCGATGGGCGCGCAGCA
The DNA here is from genome assembly GCA_963849365.1 of uncultured Actinomycetota bacterium. GTDB lineage: Bacteria > Actinomycetota > Actinomycetes > Prado026 > Prado026 > CAVQCJ01. The sequence goes on along the minus strand of CAWKHA010000004.1, from coordinate 1,696,031 downwards.
CCGACAGCGCAGCCTCGGGGAAGCCCGTTCCCTGCTCGACCAGCCAGTCCAGCTCGGCCTGGGTCGCCGGCGGCAGGTGCAGGGTCTGCCCGGCGCCGTAGGCCTTGGCGACCTCTTCGCGCAGGACCAGGTCGGTCGGGCCGCCACGTTCGGTCAGCGGGACCGGGACCGGCACCACGAGCGAGCCGTCGGGCAGCCCGGGCAGCGTCGCGCGCAGGGCACGCACCAGTCCGAAGGAGCCCGGGTAGGGCGATCGCCCGTGCCCGACCAGGGCCAGCACCAGGACCGGCTCCCCCGCCGAGCGTTCGACCAGCAGGGCGATGTCGTCGGTGATGAGCGGACGCGACGTGGTCACGGCGAGCGCCGGCGGCCGCGGCAGGACGGCCACCTGCGCCGGCGTCAGCCGCATCCGGCGGAAGGGGCCGTGCGACAGCGGCCGCAGCCCGGTCACGGAGCCGGCCACGAGGACCGGGGCGTCCGCGGCAGCGTCGGGATCCGCCGGGGCCGACCCGCTGACCTCTAGCAGGGCGACCGGGACGCCCTCGGCGTCCTCGAGCACCGCCCGCCCGGTCTCTACCACGGACACCGCGGTCGCGGCCGGCACCGGCAGAGCGACGGGCAGCACCGCGGCCGGGTCGCCGGGCAGTGTGAAGCCGCCCGGGACGACGCCGGCGAGCACCAGCTCGACCAGGTCGAGGGCGGCACCGTCGACGTGGACCGACGGCAACGTCGCCAGCTCCTCGGGCAGCAGGCCGATGCTCAGCGCGACGGCTTCCGCGACCACCTGGGCGACGACCTGGTCCGAGCTCAGGCCCTCGTCCGGGGGCCCCGCCTGCGCGTCGACGGGCTCGTCCATGGCCACGTGATCCATGGACCTCAGTCGCCGGCCGTGATCATCCCGGCCGCCACCGTGCGGTTGGTCGCCTCGTCGACGAGCACGAAGCCCCCGGTGGTGCGGTTGCGCGAGTACGGGTCGCACAGCAACGGCTGCGTGGTGCGCAGGCGGACGCGGCCGATCTCGTTGAGGCCGAGCTCGTCCGCCTCCTCGTCGCGGTGCAGCGTGTTGACGTCCAGGCGGTACTGCAGCTCTTTGACCAGGGCCCGCACCCCCCGGGTCGTGTGCTTCACCGCCAGCTTCTGGCCCGGACGCAGCGCAGACGTGGCGTCCATCCAGCAGATCATGGCGTCGATGTCCTGGGTGACCAGCGGCTGGTTGTGCGGGCGGCAGACCATGTCGCCACGGGAGACGTCCAGGTCGTCCTCCAGCCGGACTGTCACCGACATCGGCGGGTACGCCTCGTCGACCGGCCCGTCGCCGGTGTCGATCGCGGCGATGCGGGAGGTGAAGCCGGACGGCAGCACCACCACCTCGTCACCGGGCTTGAGCACGCCACCGGCCACCTGGCCCGCGTAGCCGCGGTAGTCCGGGTACGCCGAGGACTGCGGCCGGATGACGTACTGGACCGGGAACCGCACGTCGACCAGGTTGCGGTCCGAGGCCACGTGCACGTTCTCCAGGTGGTGCAGCAGGGACGGGCCGTCGTACCAGGGCGTGTTCTCGGAGCGGGTGACGACGTTGTCGCCGTTGCAGCGCGGACACCGGGATGAACGTCAGGTCCGGGATGTTCAGCTTGGTGGCGAACGCGGTGAACTCGGCGCGGATGTCCTCGAAGACCTGCTCCGAGAACTCGACCAGGTCCATCTTGTTTACGCACAGCACGAGGTGCGGCACCCGCAGCAGCGTCGTCAGGAACGCGTGCCGGCGGCTCTGCTCGACCAGCCCGTTGCGCGCGTCGACCAGGATGATCGCGAGGTCGGCGGTCGAGGCACCGGTGACCATGTTCCGGGTGTACTGGATGTGCCCGGGGGTGTCCGCGATGATGAACTTGCGCTTGGGCGTGGCGAAGTAGCGGTACGCCACGTCGATCGTGATGCCCTGCTCGCGCTCGGCCCGCAGCCCGTCGGTGAGCAGCGCGAGGTTGGTGTACTCGTCGCCACGCTCGCGGCTGGTGCGCTCGACCGACTCGAGCTGGTCCTCGAAGATCGCCTTGCTGTCGAAGAGCAGCCGCCCGATGAGCGTGCTCTTGCCGTCGTCCACCGAGCCGGCGGTGGCGAACCTGAGCAGGTCCATCAGAAGTAGCCCTCCTTCTTGCGGTCTTCCATCGCGGCCTCGCTGACCTTGTCGTCGCCGCGGGTGGCGCCGCGCTCGGTGATCCGGGTGACCGCCACCTCTTCGATGATCTTCTCGAGGGTGTCGGCCTCGGAGTAGACCGCGGCGGTCAGCGTGGCGTCGCCGACGGTGCGGTAGCGGACGGTCGCCACGAACACCTCGTCGCCCTCGCGCGGCCGGGAGAACTCGGTCACGGCCATCACCATGGTCTCGCGCACGAACACCTCGCGCTGGTGCGCGAAGTAGATCGACGGGAGCGCGATCTGCTCCTGGGCGATGTACTGCCAGACGTCGAGCTCGGTCCAGTTCGACAGCGGGAACACGCGGATGCTCTCCCCGGGGTGCACCCGGCCGTTGTAGAGGCTCCACAGCTCGGGTCGCTGGTTCTTGGGGTCCCACTGGCCGAACTCGTCGCGGAAGGAGAACACCCGCTCCTTGGCCCGGGCCTTCTCCTCGTCCCGCCGGGCGCCGCCGAAGAGCGCGTCGAAGCGGTACTTCTCGGCCGCCTCCAGCAGGACGGGCGTCTGGATCCGGTTCCGCGAGCCGTTCGGCTCCTCGCGCACCATGCCGCGGTCGATCGCGTCCTGCACCGAGGCGATGATCAGCTGCAGGCCGAGCTCGTCGACCCGGAGGTCGCGGAACGCGAGCACCTCCGGGAAGTTGTGGCCGGTGTCCACGTGCAGGACCGGGAACGGGATCGCGGCCGGGTCGGAACGCCTTCTCGGCGAGCCGCAGCATGACGATCGAGTCCTTGCCGCCGGAGAACATCAGCGCGGGGCGCTGCATCTCCGCGACCACCTCGCGGATGATGTGGATCGACTCCGCCTCGAGCGCCCTGAGCTGGCTCAGGTTGTAGTCACGGCCGGGGACCCCCGGGTTGCTGTCGGCCGGTGTCACTGCGAAACCTCCGAGATCGTGGCGAGCACCTGTTCGGCCAGCTCGGGCCGGCAGACGACCAGGTCGGGCAGGAGCACGTCGCGCCGGTTGTACAGCAGCCGCGAGCCGTCCAGCCTGGACGCGTGGAGGCCGGCGGCCAGGGCCACGGCGACCGGAGCCGCCGAGTCCCACTCGTACTGTCCGCCAGCGTGCACGTACAGGTCCACTTCGCCACGCAGGACGGCGGCCACCTTGTACCCGGCCGAGCCCATCGGCACAGTCTGCAGGCCCAGCCGCTCGGTGAGCCGCTCGGCGACCGCGGGCGGCCGGGTCCGGCTCACGGCCATCCGCAGCGGACCGCCCGAGCCGGTGGACGGCGGGACGACCGGGGCGGGCTCGGTGGCCAGGACCAGGTCGAGCCCGGGCAGCGCCACCGCACCGGCCGCCAGATCTCCGGCGGCCCACAGCGCCACGTGGACGGCCCAGTCGTGCCGGCCCTCGGAGTACTCACGGGTGCCGTCCAGCGGGTCGATGATCCAGACCCGGTCGGCGTCCAGGCGGTGCAGGTCGTCGGCGGCCTCCTCAGAGAGCACCGCGTCGGCCGGGCGCTGCTCGGCGAGCTGCTGTGCGAGCAGCTCCTGGGACGACCGGTCGCCCAGCCCTTTCAGCTCGGCCGGGTCGGCCTCCGGGTGGGCGTCGCGCACGGACAGGAGCAGCTGCCCCGCCTCGTACGCGAGGGCGGCGGCGAGCTCGGCGTCGCTCGTGGTCGCGTCGGTCGTCGTCCGCACGGACACCATCCTAAGAACCTCGGTAACGCTGCGTGATCGCACCGGGGCGACGACCAGCCGACTCGTTGATCCTGACACGCTTCGACCCGTCCTCAGTACGCGCCGCTGCCGCGAAGCACCGCGCGCGCGGTCTTCCAGAGGATGAGCAGGTCGGTCGCCAGCGTCCAGTTGTCCACGTACCGCAGGTCGAGGCGGACGGACTCCTCCCAGGACAGGTCGGCCCGGCCGCTGACCTGCCACAGGCCGGTCACGCCGGGACGGACCAGCAGCCGGCGCCTGGTGTCGTCGCCGTACTCGGCGACCTCCTCGGGCAGCGGCGGGCGCGGCCCGACCAGGGACATCGAGCCGGTCAGCACGTTGAACAGCTGCGGCAGCTCGTCCAGGGAGTAGCGACGCAGCCAGGCGCCCACGGTGGTCACCCGCGGGTCCTCGCGCATCTTGAACATCAGGCCGTCGCGGTCGGAGTGCTCGAGCAGCTGGTCGCGCAGCGCCTCGGCGTCCACCACCATCGAGCGGAACTTCCACATCATGAACGGCTTGCCGTCCTTGCCGATCCGCTGCTGGCGGAAGAACGCCGGGCCGCGGCTGGTCAGCCGCACCGCCAGCGAGATCGCGAGCAGGACCGGGAAGAGCAGCAGGATCGCCGCGAGCGCGACGGTGCGGTCGAAGGTGGTCTTGACGATCCGGCGGCCGCCGGTGAACTGCGGCTGCTCCACCTGCAGCAGGGGCAGGCCGGTCACGGGCCGGATGCTCAGCCGCGGCCCGGCGACCTCGACCAGCGAGGGCGCGACCAGCAGGTCGGCGCCGGTGGGCTCGAGGTCCCAGGCCAGCCGGCGCAGCTGCTCCGGGCCGAGGTCGGGGCTGGCCAGGACGGCCACGGTGTCGGCGTCGGTCAGGCGGACCGCCTGCTCCACCGAGCCGAACCCGCCGACGACCGGCACCCCGCGCTCCATCAGGGCGGGCCGCTGGCCGGGCAGCGGCAGGCACGCCGCGACCACCTGCAGGCCGTGGAAGCGCTCGTCGCCGAGCCGGCGCAGCATCTCCAGGACGGGCACCTCGTGCCCCACGACGACCACCCGGTGCAGGTACTCGCCCTTGGCCCGGCGCCGGTGCAGCCACTGCCGGAGCGCGTAGCGCTCACCGACCGTGAGGACCGTGACGAGCGGGAGGCTGATCAGGACGAAGTGGCGGGCCACCTGGATCTCGAAGGCGTAGGCGGCGAAGGCAACAACCGCCGTCAAGGCGACGCCGGCGCGGGCAACCCGGCGGAACTCCTCCGAGCCGACGCCCAGGAAGCGCGACTCGTAGGCCCGGTTCAGGGCCACGGCGAGCACCCAGACACAGGGCAGCACGGCCGTCAGCAGGAGGTAGCGAGGGAACAGGTGCCAGCCGAAGTGCACGACGTACGCGAGCGCGCCGGACACCAGCGCGGCGACGGCGTCGACCGTGACGCACATGGCCACGTAGCGGCGCTGCCAGCGTGACTCCGGCCGTACGACCGCGACCTCGCCGGAACGGGTCGCCGTGACTGAAGACCGTCGCAACCCTTCGCTCGGGGCCAGTCCCAGCCCTTCGCGATGGTCAAGCACCGCCATTGTGTTTCTCCCGCCCCTGTGTGCAACACCCGTCCGGAGCCGACGAAGCCCGCCGCCTGAGGCCGGGTGATCCGGCGAGTCTAGGGAGGCGGTTCCTTGCGGTTAAAGCCAAAGCGACCGGAATCGTCCGAACGTTGGACCTGTCCGGCCGTTTGTCTCACGAAAGCATGTCCAGTCGTCACTCAACGTGTCGACGACGTGCCCCGGAGTTCGCCCGTTCAACCTAAGGAGTATCCGCGTGGTAGCGGTTCTGCGCCGCCTCGAGGCCGTTCAGCACCAGGTCCTCGACCGCGTCGGCGGCGCGGTCTACCAGGAAGGGCACCTCGCGGGCCTCGGCCGACGAGAACGGCTTGAGGACGAACGCGGCCGGGTCGGTGCTGCCCGGCGGCCGGCCGATCCCGAACCTGACCCGCAGGTAGCCGGGCCCGCCCAGCGACTTGGTCACCGACCGCAGCCCGTTGTGGCCGTTGTCCCCGCCGCCGCGCTTGAGGCGCAGGGTCCCGAACGGCAGGTCGAGCTCGTCGTGCACCACCACGATCCGCTCCGGCGGGACCTTGAAGAAGTCGCGCATCGACGCGACCGGACCGCCGGACTCGTTCATGTACGCCTTCGGCTTGACCAGCAGCACCGGCCGGCGCTCGGCCGACCCGGGCGGGCCGAACGCGGCCTCGACCAGGTCCGCCCGGCCGCGGTGCGCCTTGAACCGCGCTCCAAGCCGCTCGGCCAGCAGGTCGACCACCATGAAACCGGCGTTGTGCCGGGTGGTGGCGTACGACGGCCCGGGGTTGCCCAGTCCGACCACGAGCCAGCGGCCGCCTGAGCGGTCGCCGGAGGCAGAGGTCACGGTGACAGCTTCCGGCTCCGGTGGCCCGGGCTCGCGGGCTCAGCCCTCGTCGGCTGCGGTGGACGGCTCTTCGCCGGCCGGGGCGCCCTCGCCGGCCTCGCCGGCCTCGGCACCCTCGACCGCTGCCTCGGGCTCCTCCTCCACCGTCGGGGCGGCGGCGATCAGCACGATCTGGTCCGGGTCCGCGACGAGCGTGGTGCCCTCCGGCAGGACGAGGTCGCCGGCGCGCACGACCGTCCCGACCGCGATGCCGTCGATGTCCAGCGCGATCTCGCCGGGGATGTGGGTGGCCTCCGCCTCGACCGACACGGCTGCGGTGACCAGCTCGACGATCGCACCGACGACCTTGCCCTGCACCGAGACGGGCACGTCGATCGTCACCTTCTCGCCGCTGCGGACGATCACCAGGTCGATGTGCTCGACGGTCTGTCGCACCGGGTCGCGCTGGACGGACTTCGGCAGGGTGAGGAGGTCGGTGCCGCCGACGATGTCCACCCGGAGCAGCACGTTGGGCGTCTTGAGCGCGAGCGTGAGGTCGTGCCGGGGGAGGGCGACGTGCGCGGGCGCGGTGCCGTGGCCGTAGATGACGCCGGGGACGTTCCCGGCCCGGCGGGTCCGGCGGGCGGCACCCTTGCCGAACTCGTGGCGCTGCTCGGCCTTGATGCGGACCTCGGACACGGCGGTGCTCCTCGACTGAGTCTGGCGGCTGCTGCGGGCTGGCGGTCGGCTGACCTGCGAGGGGACGGCATGGCGCCGACCGCGTCGATCACGGACCCCTGCGGACAGGCCGCCGGTCCCTCGCCGGGCAACGGGCGGGAGTCTACGCGGAGCCGCGCGCCCGTCCCAAACCCGGGACCCCTCGGCTCCCAAGCCCCGACTGATGCGCGCGTCTTGGGCCTACCGGGGACCGGTTAGGCCCAAGACACGCGCATCAGTCGGGGAAAGCGCCGGGGCCGGCGGGGTCAGGCGTTGCCGTCGAACAGGCTGGTGACGGAGCCGTCGTCGAAGACCTCGCGGATGGCCCGAGCGATCAGCGGGGCGATCGACAGCTCGGTGAGCTTGTCGAACCGCTTGTCCTCGCTCAACGGCAGCGTGTTCGTCACGACGACCTCGGACACCCGGCTGTTCTTGAGCCGGTCCACGGCCGGGCCGGAGAAGACCGCGTGCGTGGCGGCGATGATCACGTCGGCGGCGCCGTAGTCGTACAGCGCGTCCGCCGCCTTCACGACGGTCCCGCCGGTGTCGATCATGTCGTCGACCACCACGCAGACCCGGCCGCGCACGTCGCCGACCACCCGGTTGGCGACCGCCTCGTTGGGCACCAGCGGGTCGCGGCTCTTGTGGATGAACGCCAGCGGGCAGCCGCCGAGCACCTGCGTCCAGCGCTCGGCCACCCGGACCCGGCCGGCGTCCGGCGACACGATCGCCACCCTGGCCACGTCGACCCGCCCGCGGACGTACTGCGCGAGCAGCGGCAGCGCGAACAGATGGTCGACCGGGCCGTCGAAGAAGCCCTGGATCTGCGAGGTGTGCAGGTCGATGACCATCAGCCGGTCCGCGCCCGCGGTCTTGAACAGGTCGGCGATCAGCCGCGCGGAGATCGGCTCGCGGCCGCGGTGCTTCTTGTCCTGGCGCGCGTAGGGGTAGAAGGGCATCACCACCGTGATCCGCTTGGCGGAGGCCCGCTTCAGGGCGTCCACCATGATCAGCTGCTCCATCACCCACTTGTTGATGTCGGTGCCGTGGCTCTGCAGCACGAAGGCGTCGCTGCCGCGCACCGACTCCTCGAACCGGACGAAGATCTCGCCGTTGGCGAAGTCGTACGAGGACGTCGGCGTGACGTCGCAGTCGAGGTACTCGGCGACCTCGTCGGCGAGCTCCGGGTACGCGCGCCCGGAGAAGAGCATCAGCTTCTTCTCGCTGCTCGTCTTGATCGAGCTCACTGGCCCTGCCCCTCGCTCGGTTCGGACGGTGCGGGTGGCGCCGCCGAGGATGCAGCCGGTCGTGGGTCCGATGATGCCGTAGCGGTCGCAGCGGCCGCCGCCCGGGCGGAGGCCGACCCGGCCCGCTTGCGGGCCACCCAGCCGGCGATGGTCCGCTGCCGGGCCCGGCCGACCGCCATCGAGCCGGGCGGGACGTCCTCGGTGATCACCGAACCGGCCGCCGTGTACGCGCCGTCGCCGATCTCGACGGGAGCGACGAGCATGGTGTCCGAGCCGATCCGGACGTGGTCGCCGACCTTGGTCCGGTGCTTGGCCACGCCGTCGTAGTTCACGAAGACGGTGGCCGCGCCGATGTTGGTGCCCACGCCGATCTCGGCGTCGCCGACGTAGCTCAGGTGCGGCACCTTGGCGCCGGCTCCGATCTCGGCGTTCTTGGTCTCGACGTACGCGCCGATCTTGCCGCCCTCGCCGAGCACCGTCCCGGGGCGCAGGTAGGAGAACGGCCCCACTGTCGCCCGCGCCCCGATCCGGGCACCGGTCGCGTGGCTGCGCACGACGCTGGCCATGGCGCCGACCTGGCAGTCCAGCAGCGTGGTGTCCGGCCCGACCGTCGCGCCGGCCGCGACGCTGGTCGCCCCGAGCAGCTGGGTCCCGGGCAGCAGCGTGACGTCGGCGGCGAGCTCCACCCCGGCGTCCAGCCACGTCGTCTGCGGGTCCACCACGGTCACCCCGGCCCGCATCCATCCTTCGACGATGCGGTCGCGGAGCACCCGACCGAGCGCGGCCAGCTGCACCCGGTCGTTGACCCCTTCGGTCTCCCGCGCGTCGACGACCTCCACGGCCCGCACCGCACGCCCGCCCGCCCGGGCGATCGCCACGACATCGGTGAGGTAGGCCTCCCCGGCCGCGTTGTCGGTCGTCAGCCGCTCGAGGGCGTCGACCAGGAAGGCGGCGTCGAACGCGTAGATGCCGGTGTTGATCTCGCCGACCGCCGCCTGCTCCGGGGTCGCGTCCTTCTGCTCCACGATCGCGGCCACGCCACCGTCGGGATCGCGCAGGACGCGGCCGTAGCCGGTCGGGTCCGGAAGCTGCGCCGTCAGCACGGTCACGGCGTCGCCGCCCTGCTCGTGCACCTCGGCCAGCTCGCGCAGCGTCGTGGTCGTCAGCAGCGGCACGTCGCCGTAGGTCACGATCACGGTGCCGGCCAGTGCGCCGGTCGCGGTCGCGGCCAGTGCCGCCAGCCCGCAGCCGGCCGCGCGCCCGGTGCCCTTGACCTCGTCCTGGTCGGCGACGATCACGTCGGGGGCGATCGCGGCCAGGTGCTCGACGACGGCGTCCCGCTCGTGCCGCACCACGACCACCAGGTGCTCCGGCTCGAGCCCCCGCGCCGCGGCGAGGGCATGTCCGAGCAGACTGCGGCCGGCGATCTCGTGCAGGACCTTGGGGCGGGCGGACCGCATGCGGGTGCCCTCGCCCGCGGCGAGCACGACGACGGCGGCCGGACGGCTGCGGCTCACGCGGCTCCTCGACGACAACGGCGGGGAAGGCGGGGCTGGGACCCGGTCGCTGGCCGCGGACCGGACACTTCGAAGGATACCTGCGGCCGCAGCCCGGCGGGTCCGCAGGGACTAGCCGGTCGCCGACCGGCGCCGCCGGGCCGGTGCGCTCCGCCGCCTGGTCTCGATCCAGGACCGCAAGCCTTCAAAGGGCTGCAGGCTTCCAATTACCCCACGGCGGATCGGGCCGGAACCGGCCGCCGCGTCAGTCTGGCACGCGCGTCGTGGATGATGGCGGCGTGACCGACTCCGAGGAACGGGCAGCCGGGGCCACGCGCGGTCGGATGAGCGGCAAGGAACGGCGCGCCCAGCTGGTCGAGATCGGCCGCCGGTTGTTCGCCGAGAAAGGCCTGGAGGGCACCTCGGTTGAGGAGATCGCCGCCAAGGCCGGGGTCTCCAAGCCGGTCGTGTACGAGCACTTCGGCGGCAAGGAGGGCCTGTACGCCGTTGTGGTCGACCGGGAGATGCAACGGCTGCTGGACGCCATCACCGGCGCTCTGACCGGCGGCCACCCGCGTGAGCTGCTCGAGCAGGCCGCGTTCGCGCTGCTGGACTACATCGAGGACAACGCCGACGGCTTCCGCATCCTGGTGCGCGACTCCGGCGTGGGTACCTCGACGGGCACGTTCACCAGCCTCATCAGCGACATCGCGACGCAGGTCGAGCACATCCTCGGCTCGGAGTTCAAGGCGCGCGGCTTCGACCAGAGGTACGCCCCGCTGTACTCGCAGATGCTGGTGGGCATGGTCGCGCTGACCGGGCAGTGGTGGCTGGACGCCCGCCGCCCGAAGAAGTCCGAGGTCGCCGCCCACCTGGTCAACCTCGCCTGGAACGGCCTGTCCGGGCTCGAGCCCAGGCCGACGCTGGTCGGCCGGCACGTCCGCTGAACCGCGGGCTACGGTCGCCCCATGACGCAGGGCCCACCGGCGCCGCCACCCGGCCCGCCGCCGGGGTGGTACCCGCCACCGCAGCCCCGGCCGCCCGGCTACGGGCCGGCGCCGTACTACCCGCTGCCTGCCGCCGGCGGCACCAACGGCCTGGCCGTCGCGTCGCTGGTGGTCGGCATCGTCGGACTGGCACTGTGCTGGATCCCCTTCGTCGGGGCTGGCCTGCCAGTGCTCGCCCTGGCCCTGGGGGCTGCCGGGCTGGGCCGGGCCCGGGCGACCGGGCCGGGCCGCGGGCCGGGGATCGCCGGCGTCGTCCTGGGCGCCCTGGGCCTGCTCGGGGCGGTCACCGTCACGACACTGTTCCTCTTCCTGTGGCCGAGGATCTCGCCGTGCGTGGACTCACGGTTGAGCCCGGACGCCCAGGCCCGCTGCCTGCGCGACCACTTCGGCGTCCCGCAGCCCGGCCCGAGCGTCCCGGTGGTCGGACCCCAGTTCAGCGTCCGCGCCCGGCTCCCGCCCGTCGAAACCGGGACGGTCAGGCCTCGGGACCGATCGTGAGGACCCGGGCCCGTTCGACGATCTGCTGGACGTAGGCACGCGTCTCGCGGAACGGCGGCACGCCCCGGTAGCGGCGGACCTGGTCGGGGCCCGCGTTGTACGCCGCCAGCATGTTGCGCACCCGGTCACCCGGGACGCCGGCCACGTCCTTCATCAGCAAGCAGTCGAAGTGGGCGGCCGACGCGATCGCGTCCTTGGGGTTCCACACGTCCTTGACCCCGTCCCCGTCCCCGTCGACCGCGTACGCGCGCCACACCGCCGGCATGAACTGGGCCAGGCCCTGCGCGCCGACCCGGCTGGAGGCCCTGGTGTCCCAACCGCTCTCCTGCTCGAGCTGGGCGGCGAGCAGGCGCGGGTCCAGCCCCGGACAGCGGGCCGCCGCCGCGACGACCAGCGCACGGTAGGGCGCGGGCACGGTGGCAGGCTGCGCCCGGTACCACCACAGTGCCACGACCCCCGCGGCGACGACGCCGGCGAGGGGCAGCAACGCCCAGCTCTTGCGCATCGGTCCTCACCGTCGCTCCGGCTCCGGCTCTCACGGTATCCGCGGGTTCCCGGTCGCTCCGAATCACCCGGCGCGGCGCGGCCCGGCCCGGCCGCGAGACGGGTGTCTCGATGTCGAGAGACCGGGCCTGCGCGTGGCTATGCTCGCCCGCATGGCCCCGACCACCGGACGGCGCGACGAGGTCGACCGCCTGGTGTCGGCCTGGGCCAGGGAGCGTCCGGACCTGGACGTGTCGCCGCTCGAGGTGCTCTCCCGCGTCAGCCGGCTCGCCCGGCACCTGGACCGGGCCCGTTCGGAGGCGTTCAGCGAGCACGACCTGGAGACGTGGGAGTTCGACGTGCTGGCCGCGCTGCGGCGGGCGGGTTCGCCGTACGAGCTGTCCCCCGGCCAGCTGCTCACGCTGACGCTGGTGACCAGCGGGACCATGACGAACCGGATCGACCGGCTGGCCGCCCGCGGGCTGGTCACCCGTCGTCCTGACCCGGGCGACCGGCGCGGCGTGCTGGTGACGCTGACCGACGAGGGCCGGTCGCGGGTGGACGCGGCGCTGGCCGACCTGCTCGCCCAGGAGCGGGAGATCCTCTCCGCGCTCCCCCGCGCCGACCAGGACCGGCTCGCCGACCTGCTGCGCGAGGTCACGGTCCCGTTCGACGACGCGCAGACCGACCCCGGCTCCTGACCCACGGTGCGGCTCTTCGTCGCGGTCGAGATCCCGGCCGACGTGCGGGCGGGCCTCGCGCACGCGCTCGAGGACGTACGCGAGACGGCGCCGGCAACGCTGCGCTGGTCCGACCCGTCGCGGTGGCACCTGACCCTGGCCTTCCTGGGGGAGGTCGCGGACGCGCGGACGGCGGAGCTGACCCGGCGGCTGGAACGGGCGGCGGCCCGGCACACCGCTCCGGTCCTCCGCCTCGGCGGAGCGGGCCGGTTCGGCAGCCGGGTGCTGTGGGCGGGGGTGGTCGAGGACAGTCCCGGCCGCGGCACGCTGGTCCCGCTCGCCGGATCGGTGTCCGCCGCAGCCCGCCGCAGCGGCATCGCGCAGGAGGAGCGCGGCTACCGGCCGCACATCACGCTGGCCCGCACGCAGACCGCCGTGGACCTGCGGCCCCTGGTCGACGTGCTCGCCGGAACGCGCAGCCGTCCGTGGACGGTCACCGAGGTGCTGCTCGTACGGAGCCTGCCCGGCCCCCATCCGGAGCACACCACGATCCGACAGTTCCCGATGAGGGCCTGACGCGAAGGTGCCCGCGCACCGCGCCTGGCGTACGAGGCTCAGACGTACGAGTGCTTGCGCAGCCAGCGCATGGCGAGTGAGCCCCACAGCGGCGGCAGGTAGAAGGTGACCAGGCGGAACGCGAGCGCGGTCGAGATCGCGACGCTGCTCGGGATCCCGATGGCCTGCAGTCCGGCGGTGAGCCCGGCCTCGACGACGCCCACGCCACCGGGCACCGGCATCAGCCCCGCGAACAGGCTCACCAGCGTGTTGATGAGGATCAGCTGGGAGAAGTGCGCGCTCCCCCCGAACGCACGCAGGCACAGGCCGAGGATCATCGCCTGCACCAGCTGCGCGCCCAGGTTTCCGGCCAGCATCTCCCCGACCTTGAGCGGGTGCCGCAGTACGCCCAGCGCCGTGCGGGCCGCGCCGGCCTGCGCACGGACAGTGGCGCGGATCCTGGGGACCGCCGCGCGGATCCGCGCCCTGGTTCTGGGCAGCACGACGGCCACCAGCATCCCGACGACCAGGACGACCGCGGCCAGCACGAGCAACGAGGTCGTCGAGTCCGTACCCGTGGACGAGGAGGAGCTGGTCGACGAGCTGCTGCCCACCGGCTCGGTCAGGCCCGGCGCCGGGCTCAGCACGATCAGCAGGAGCAGCAGCGCCTGCACCACGAAACCCGTGACGCTGTCGATGACCCCGATGGACAGCGCGCCTGCGGCAGCGATCCCGAAGCGCTCGAAGAACCGGATCTCCAGGGCGAGCCGGGCCGCCGTGGCCGGTAGCACGACGGCGATGAACTGGATGGCGTACTGGAGCAGCAGCACCGGTCCGTACCGCACCGGGGTGATCGAGGCGCCCAGGGTGGAGAACGACAGCGCGACCTGGACGAACGGCGACGCCAGCAGTGCGGCCAGCAGCCACCAAGGGTTCGCCGACTTGAGCTCGGCCCACAGCGAGGCGAAGTCGACGCCGGCCAGCTTGGTGATGACGTAGTACGCCAGCACGGCGCCGCCGACGACGTACAGCACGTGCCGCAGTGACACCCGGCGCAGCTGTTGCAGCGCAGGCGGCTCGACACCGGTGAGCTCGACCGCCCGGGCCCGCAGCGCCGCCAGGTCCCAGTCCCCGCTGCTCACCGCGGTCCTGGTCGTCCGGTCCAGGACGGCAGGCTGTAGGTACGGCAGCACCGCGGCCAGGAGGTCCGGACCCAGCGCCGCGTGCGCCGCGGCGACGGCCCGCTCGTCCCCGGCCACCAGCGCGGTGGCGACCAGCATCCGCGCGCAGTCGCTCTGCATCGAGACGTCGCTGCCGGACACCTCGGCGTCGGCCAGGTCGCTCAGGGCGACTGAGCCCTCGTGGCGGACCACGACGTGCCGGCCGTCGATGCGCCCGTGCGCGACGCCCAGGTCGTGCAGCCGCTGCAGCGTGCGCCAGGCCTCGCCCAGCAGCGCGTCGGTCAGCTCCTCGGGACCGAGGTCGGACAGGATCCGGGCCGCGGCGTCGGTGGCCAGCAGCCCGTCGCCGTCGGCGGACAGCCCGACGACGACGACCGGGAGCACCGCGACCCCGCCGCGCTCGGCCAGCAGTGTCACCACCGCCTCGTGCTCGACCAGCTCGAGCCGCCCGCGGGTCAGGCTGGGCGTCTCGCCCTTGCGCCACAGCGAGTTCCACAGCGACGCGAGGAACTGCCCGTCCCAGGTGTCCCGGCCGTACACCTTGACGGTCAGCAGCCGCCCGTCCTGCGCCGTCGCCGCCAGGGCCGCGACCCCGGTGGTCTGCCCCGGGACCTCGTGGACCTCGCTGCAGACCAGCCCGAGGTCGGCCAGGGCGGACGCCACCTGGGCGGGGGTGAGCCGCCCGTCCGGCGAGCCGAGCACCAGGTGCGCCACCGACGCCGCGCCCACGCCGACCGCGAAGCCGGCCAGCACGCCGATCGGCAGCGCCACCCCCAGATCGACTCCGGCGATGCCGCCGAGCACGATGATCGCCCGGCCCACGTTGCGCAGCGGTCTCGACAGGTGCGGCGACATGACGACGACCACAGCCGTGGCCGTGGCGAGCAGCACGGCGACGTAGACCGCCGGCGGGTCGGTGCGCACGATCGCGCGGACGGACAGGGACCAGTCCGTCCCGGAGAGCTTCCCGGCCACCAGCGCCGCGCCGAACGACAGCGCGACGGCGAGCGCGATGTCCCAGAGCAGGCGGCGCCGCCCGCGGGCGCACAGCACGACGACGACAAGCGCGAGCGACCAGACGGTCAGCAGCAGATACGCGAGCTCCCACAGCCAGCCGGCCAGTCCGGGCAGCGACTGGATGAGGTTGTCCAGCGACTCGTCAAGGCTCGTGGGCCCCGGTCCCACGACGGTCAGCGCCGCGGTCACGGCGACCGCCAGGATCAGCAGCAGGACGTCGGTCGGGCGGCGCAGCCGCGGCGAGTCCGGTGCGGAGGAGAAGACGCGCAGTGCGGTCAGGCTCAGGCGCCGACGACCGCGCCGAGGCGGCTCGGGCGTCTGCAACAGACTCGCCTCCAAGCACGCAGCGCCAGCTCGTCGGCCCTGGGGTCGCGCTCCCGGGCAAGGGCATTCTGGTGCCGCGACGGCCGTCGTTGTGGGAGGACAGGCCTTCCCGCCGGTTCCGCCGGACGGGCCGGACCTAGCCCAGCAGCTCCTGCTGGCGAAGCGACAGCGGCTCGAGGCGGGCGCCCAGGGCTTCGTACTCGGCTGCCCGCTCGCGCCGGAACGCCAGCCAGTCGGCCTCGCTCGCCCAGCGGTCGACGGTCAGGAACTGGGTGGGATCGTCGACGTCCCGGTACAGCTCGGTGCCCGCGTATCCGGCCCCGCGCAGGAACAGCACGGCCCAGTCGCCTTCGCCCGCGTACGCCGCGACGAACCGGTCGACATCGTCGGGATCGACGTCGTACTGCCAGACGCGGACGTACACGGAAGCATCCTGACCGAACGCGTCACCTGACCACGAGGTAGACGACGAACGCGATCACGAGCAGGAGCACGACGAGGACCGGGATCGCCCGCTTGTACACGGACCCGCCCGCGATCCTCATCAGGTCCAGCGGCTCGGGCTCGGTCGCGGCCTCGGCCGGCTCCCCGGTGACCGGTGCGGGTACCGTGCCCGCCGGCACGAGCAGCCTGGCCTCGAGGTTCTGCACGAACTGCCCCAGCAGCTTCTCCGACACCTCTTTGATCATGCCGCTGCCGAACTGCGCGACCTTGCCGGCGATCGCCATGTCCGTGCTCATCGTCACGCGGGTGCGGTCGCCTTCGGCGTGCAGCTGCGCGTGGATGAGTGCCGAGGCGTTCCCGGCGCCACGGGAGTCCTTGCCCTTGGCGTCGATCACGGCGTGGTAGGCGTCGTCGTCCTTCCGCACGAACCGGGCGGTGCCCGCGTACTCGCTGACCACCGGACCGACCTTGACCTTCACCTTGCCCGAGTAGACGTCGCCGTCGACCCCGGTGAGCTGGGCGCCGGGCAGGCAGGGCGCGATGCCCGCCAGGTCGGTCAGCACTTCCCAGGCCCGCTGGATCGGGACGCTCACGGTGAACTCGTCGTCGATCTGCACAGGAGTCCTCTCGGCTCGCCCCGGGCCGTCGCCGCGGCCCTCCCGACGGACAGTGGGGGTCGCCGGCACCGGCGGTCAACGGCCACCTAAGGACTCGGTTAGGTCGCCCGGTGTCTCGATTCGGCGCGGTTCCGCTGCCGCTCGGGATTCACGCCGGGCGACGCGCCACCCACAGCTCCTCGGCCGGCCAGCGGGCCGCCCAGTCGGCGGACACGATCTCGTAGAAGGGGTGGTCGGTGGAGGCGGGCGGCGCGTAGATCTCGTGGAGTGCCTCGACGACGAAGCCGGACCTGCGCAGCAACCGCACCCAGTCGCCGTGCGAAGGATGGAACTCGACACCGCCGCCGGGCCAGCGGACGTGGTACGCATCCCGCTGGCCGCGCACGAGCCGCTCCTGCGCCACCCCCTCGTCGCTCGGCACGCACAGCGCCGAGAGCAGGCTGTTGGTGAGGAACACGAGCCGGCCGCCCGGGCGCAGCAACCGGGCCGCCTCCGGGAGCCAACGCTCCGGGTCGCACCAGGCGGCCGCGCCGTGCTCGCTGACCACGACGTCGAACCGCCCTGACACCAGCGGGACCTGTTCGGCGTCCGCCTGCACGAGGGGGAAGACCGGGCCGAGCCGCTGCTGGCAGCCGCGGGCGGACGCCAGCTGGGCGGCCGTGACGTCCAGGGCGACGACCCGGGCACCGGCGCGGGCCAGCCAGGCCGAGAAGTAGGCGGTTCCGCACGCGAGCTCGACCATGTCGAGCCCGCGCACGTCGCCGAGGACGCCCAGGGACCGGTCCGGAACGGCGAAGAGTCCCCACACCGGTTCGCCCAGCGACCACTGCTGGTCGGCGGCTGCGTGCGTGAAGCGCTCGTTGACGACGGTCCACAGTGCGCGGTTCAGCGCGACCTCGTCCGCCCTCCCACCCGTCACGCGGCCAGGCTACGGGCCGGTGGCGAGGCGCTGACCTGGGCCCATCGGCCCTACCCGCAGGCGGCCGGACAGCGGTGTCCTGGAGGCGCGCAGGAAGGTGCGAGACATGAACGCCCGCGTTCCCCATCCGCTGTCGCTCTGGAGCGGTTGGGTCGTCGCAGCGTTGCTGCTGCTCCCGCTGGTCGAAGGCTGGGCGTACACCCTGGTCGTGGCGGCGAGCGCCCTGCTGCTCGCCACCGTTCCGGGCGCCGTGCCGCGACGAACCGGTGCACGGGAGCCCGGCCGCAGCGACCTGGTGGCCGTGGCGGTCTTGTATGCCGGCGTCGTCCTCCTGATGCGGCTGGCGTTCGTCGGCTTCACCACCAACCACATCCCCGGCCTGTTCCTGTCCTTCGCCGCCGCACTCCTGCTGGGTGTCGCAGGACCTCGGTGTTCTTCCGTGGCTTCGTCCAGAACCGCCTGCAGGCCCGGTTCGGCTCGAAAGGCGCCGTCGCGGGGGCAGCCACCCTGTACGGGCTCTACCACGTGGGTTACGGCATGGGCACGAGCCAGATCGCTTTCCTGACCGGCCTGGGCGTGGTGTACGCCGTGGCGTTCGCGCTCACCCGCAACGTCCTGACCCTGTGGCCCCTGCTGACACCGCTCGGGTCCTTCTACGCCGGTGTGAGCAGTGGCGACGTCGAGCTGCCCTGGGCATCCATCGCCGGCTTCGCGGACGTGCTGGCGATCATGGCCGTGCTGCTGTGGGTGGCTCATCGGCACGAACGCCGTCTCGACCGCGTCCCGGCGCCCGCGAACCCCGTCGCCGCTGCCCCCTTCCGGTCGGGTGCAGGGCGCTAGTCGACCGGCATCAGCAGATCGACGAGGTTCCGCTACCCCTGTCGGAGCCCGAGGGTGTTGCCGTCGGGATCGCGGAACCACGCACCCCGCGCGGGGCCGAGCTGGGCGATGTGGCCCGTCGTGGCGAGCGGTCCCTCGGTGTAGTCGATGAACTCGACGCCGCCGGAGGCCAGATCCTTGACCGCCGTCTCGATGTCGTCCACCTCGAAGTGGGCCAGGGTGTGGTCGGCCGAGACGGGCGGACGCTTGAAGAGGGAGATCTCGCTGGCTGACCCGCAGCGGTAGCGGACCGCGACCGGCGTCTCCCACAGGAACGTCAGGCCGACAGTGTTTCCGTAGAACTCCTTCGCGCGCTCCAGGTCCGTGACCGGAACCGTCGCCACCACCATGCTTGCCGTAATCATCGGGAACCTCCTCTGGACGACCCACTCCGGTCGGTGCGGACAGACTCCTCCGCGGGCTGCCTGCCCGCTAGGAGAACACCTTGTACACGTCGACGACCGTCTCCTCGGGCGGCGAGGTGAACCCGCCGGCGATGCCCTGCTGTATCCGGGGGACGAGGGTGCCGTCGCGGAACTGCTCCCAGCTCTCCTTGGAATCGTGCACGGCCATGATCGTCCAGCCGCCGGTGGAACGGCCCGCGGCGTGGAAGATCTGGCCGTCCGGCAGGAGTCCCTCGCCGGGGTGGACCGCGGCGATCGATGCCTCGTACTGCACTTCGGTTCCTCCGGGGAAGAAGTGCACGACTCCGTACGGCTTGGTGCCCATGTCTGCTCCTCGAGGTCGAGACTCTATTTGACATGCCAAGTAATAGACCAAGGTCACTTGGCATGTCAAGTACTTGGCGTACACTCGCCCCATGACCACCGACACCGTGGAGCGCTGGACGGCGGCGTGGATCGCCCTCATCAGGACGCACGCACGGCTCTGGGACCAGGTCGAGGCTCAGATGCGTCACGACAGCGGCCTGACCATGCCTCGCTACGACGTGCTCATGCAGCTGGACATGGCCGGCGGCCGGCTTGGCCTCAGCGCGCTGGCCTCGACGATCGTGCTGTCGCCGTCCGGTCTGTCCAAGCTGCTCGACCGCATGGAGGCCTCGGACCTGATACGTCGCGAGCCGGACCCACGCGATGCACGTTCGACCTTCGCTCGGATCACCCCACGGGGACGGTCACTGGTCAGGAGGGCACGCCGCAGCCACCACGCATGGCTGCAGCGGGTGTTCGGTGACGCGCTCGACGACCGCGACGTCGCCGAACTCAGCCGCATCATGGGGCAGATCGATGCCCGCACCCCGGGCCCGTAGCACGGCGAGCGCGGCCGGGACGTCAGGCAGCGGCCGGATGCCTCGGCCCCTGCCGTGCCTGGACGTCCGCAGCCGGCGCGACGGCCGCGGCGAGGAGGCTGTGATGAGTCGTGGCGATCAGCCACAGCACGACCATCGCGCCCATGACCACAGCCAGGCCGGCGGCGCTCTCGGCGATGAGCGTCAGCACACCACCGACCAGTGCGGCCAGGCCGATGAGCGAGGTCACGGCGAGGTACGCCCTGTTCCCGTGGAGCAGCTGGACGAACCCGGGCACGACCGCGCTGGCCGAGGCCGCGAACCCCAGGACGAGGACCACGGTTCCGGTCGCACGGATCGAACCCAGGCCCGGCAGGCCCGAGCCGACGACCCAGAACAGGTAGACGACGACGGCGGCGGCCACCAGGCAGGTAGCGATGATGTCTCGCTTCTGGACACGCATCTCGATCCCTCCGATCGTCGATCCCCGACGACGTACTGCCGGGACAGTTCCAGCCTGCGCCGGCCGACCCGAGCCGGCCAGAGCACTAGGGCCCACGCCCGCGTGCGCCCGCCCGACCAGGCGGAGGGACCGCCGGCGTGCACCCGGCTAGCGTGCGGTCGGGCTGCCCTGGAAACGTCCTGACGTCATGACCGCCACCACCTCGGTCACATCACGCTGCTCGGCGATCGTGACGTCCGCTGCGAACCCGCGCTCGACCAGCTCCACGCCCGAAGGACACTCGGCCAGCGGACGCGGCCTCTTCGCCGCCGCGGCAGCGGCGGCCGCGTCCGGGCTCGCGCGGTAGCCGGCCGCGACGAGGCCGGCGGCCACGACTCCCGCTCCCACCAGGTCCTCGTACGCCGGACGCAGCGTCCCGTCCGGCCAGCGCTCGCCGGACGCGACAAGCCCGACCCGCCCGTACGACCGCAGGAGCTGCACCGCTGCGGTGGCGCCGCGCAGGCAGGCGGACACGACGGGGATGCCGCCGCTGACCGCAGCGTGCGCGATCGCGGAACCGTTCGGCGAAGGCAGCACCAGGCGCGCACCGGGTTCGAGGTCGAACAGGCTGGCCGGAGACAGCGTCGGACCCTGCCGGGTCGAGCGTCCACGCGCGAGGACCGCCCCGATCTCGCGCGCGAGCTGTTCGGCTCCGTCGGAGCCGAGGGCGTACGGCCAGACCTCCGCTCCCCGTTCGACGGCCACGCTCAGCGACGTCGAGAAGGACAGCACATCGACGACGACCAGGATGTCGCAGTGCTCGGCGAGGTTGCGGGCGCCGGTCGCGCCCCAGTCCATGTCGACCGTTCGTCCACTCGCGCTCCCCGTCGCCACCGCTCGACCCTAACCGGCCCCTGGATCAGCCGGCGCGCTCGGCCGCGTCGGCCGCGGCCAGCCAGTCCTCCTCGAGCGCGGCGGTCTCGCCGGCCAGCGCCCGGAGCTGCCGGTCCAGCTCGGCCACGCGTACGTGGTCGGTGGCCTCTGCGGCGAGCCGGGCGTGCAACGCCGAGGTCTGTTCGGCCAGCCGGCCGAGCCGCCGCTCGATCCGGGCGAGGTCCTTGCGCGCGGCCCGCGCGGCGGCGGCGTCGGAAGCCGCGGCGCCCGGGACGGCGGCCGCACCGACGGACGACGCGGGTTCCCCGTCCGCCGCGGCGCGCAGTCGCAGGTACTCGTCCACGCCGCCCGGAAGGTCGCGCACGGCGCCGTCGCCGAGCAGGCCGACGGTGCGGTCGCAGACCCGTTCGAGGAAGTACCGGTCGTGCGAGACGACGACCAGCGTGCCGGCCCAGCCGTCCAGCAGGTCCTCGACCGCGTTCAGCGTCTCGACGTCGAGG
The DNA here is from genome assembly GCA_963849365.1 of uncultured Actinomycetota bacterium. Lineage (GTDB taxonomy): Bacteria > Actinomycetota > Actinomycetes > Prado026 > Prado026 > CAVQCJ01. The sequence continues at coordinate 1,674,630 of CAWKHA010000004.1, read as the reverse complement.
TCGTTGGTCGGCTCGTCGAGCAGCAGCACGTTGGGGCCGTCCATGAGCAGGCGCAGCAGCTGCAGCCGGCGACGCTCACCGCCGGACAGGTCGGCGACCGGGGTCCACAGCCGCTCGCCGGTGAACCCTAGCCGCTCCGCCAGCTGGCGCGCCGAGAGCTCGCGGCCCTTGCCCATGTCGACGACTGGGCGCACGTCCTCGACCGCCTCCAGCGCGCGCAGCCCGGCGGGCAGCTCGGCCACGGACTGGGACAGGTAGCCGGCGTGAACGGTCCGACCGACGCGGAGACGACCGCTCGTGGGCGCCAGCTCGCCGGCCAGCAGGCGCAGCAGCGTGGTCTTCCCCGCTCCGTTGACCCCGACGACGCCGATCCGGTCGCCCGGACCCAGCCGCCAGGTCACCGTACGCAGCAGCTCGCGGCCGCCCAGCTCGACGGTGACCTCCTCGACGTCGTAGACGCTGCGCCCCAGCCGCCGGCCGGCCACGCCGAGCAGCTCGACGGTGTCGCGCGGCGGCGGCTCGTCCGCGATGAGCGCGTTGGCCGCGTCGATCCGGAACTTGGGCTTGGACGTCCGCGCCGGCGCCCCGCGCCGCAGCCAGGCCAGCTCCTTGCGCAGCAGGTTGCGGCGCCGCTCCTGCACTGCGTCAGCCGCACGCATCCTCTCGGTCTTGGCCAGCACGAACGCCGAGTAGCCCCCGTCGTACGCCTGCACGCCGGCGTCGACCACTTCCCACGTGCTCTCGCTGACGGCGTCGAGGAACCAGCGGTCGTGGGTGACGGCGACCAGGGCGCCACGACGGGCGGCGAGGTGCCGCGCAAGCCAGTCGACACCCTCGACGTCGAGGTGGTTGGTCGGCTCGTCGAGCAGCAGCAGGCCGGGGTCGTCGACGAGGAGGGACGCGAGGGCGACCCGCCGCCGCTCACCTCCGGACAGCGGCCCCACCGGCGCGTCCAGGTCGAGCGGGCCGAGCAGGACGTCGACCACCTGTCGGGTCGTCTGGTCCGAACGCCACAGGTGGTCGGGCCGGGAGCCGACGACGGCGGCCCGGACCGTCCCCGACACGGCGAGCCTGTCGTCCTGGGAGAGGTACCCGACGCGCAGGCCGCCGGTGTGGGTGACCCGGCCGGCGTCGGGCGTACGCAGGCGCGCGAGCACCTCGAGCAGCGTGGTCTTGCCACCGCCGTTGCGTCCGACCACGCCGATCCGGTCGCCGTCGCCGATGCCGAGCGAGACCCCGTCCAGCAGGACCCGCGTGCCGTACGCAAGCCGTACCTCCTCGAGGTTGACCAGGTTGACCACGGGTGCCGCCACGCTGCTCACCGCCCCGGCGACGCGGGCGCCTCGACGACCCGTGCGCCCGCGACCGGTCCCTCGGCCCGACGCACCGTCCGGCAGACGCCGGCCGCAGACAGCGCCACGGCCAGGTCGAGCGCGTGCTCGCCGTCCCGGGCGAGGAACGCGCACGTCGGCCCCGACCCGGACACGAGCGCGCCCAGCGCGCCGTACTCGCGGCCGACGTCGAGGGTGAACCGCAGCTGCGGACGCAAGGAGAGCGCCGCCGGTTCGAGGTCGTTCTCGAGCGCGGAGCCGAGCAGCTCGGGATCGCCGGCCCGCAGCGCGGACATGAGGTCGTCCGACACGCGTGGCTCGGGCCGGAAGGTGTCGACGGCGAGCCGGTCGAACGCCGCGTAGACCTGCCCGGTCTCCAGGCCGGAGTCGGCGAATGCGAACACCCAGTGGAAGTGGCCCCGGGCCAGCGCCGAGGTGAGCCGCGCGCCGGTGCCGACCCCGACGGCGGTCCCTCCCAGCAGCGCGAACGGCACGTCGGCCCCCAGGCCGGTGGCGAGCTCGGCCAGCTCAGCCGGGTCCAGGTGCAGACCCCAGAGGGTGTCGCAGGCCAGCAACGCGCCGGCTGCGTCGGCGCTGCCCCCGGCCATGCCGCCGGCGACCGGGATGTCCTTGTGCAGGTGCAGCAGTACGTCGGCCGAGACGCCGGCCATCTCGGCCAGCGAGCGCACGGCGCGCACGGCGAGGTTGCGCCCGTCGACGGGCAGGCGACCGGCACCCTCTCCCTCGACGGTGACCCTGACGCCGGCCTGGCCTGGGGTGGCCGTCACCTCGTCGTAGACGCTCACGGCCTGGAAGACGGTGACGAGGTCGTGGTAGCCGTCCGGACGGGTCGCGCCGACCGACAGCTGCAGGTTGACCTTGGCCGGTACCCGGACGGTGACGGGCCGGACATCTGTCGGACGGGACACGGCCACGACTCTAGGCGCCGTGCGCGTTCAGGCGGGGCGCTGCTCGGCGATGCGGGCGAAGGCCGCGACGTCGAGCTGCTCCCCGCGTGCCGACGGCTCGACGCCGGCGGCGCGCAGCGACTCCTCGGCGGCCGCCGGGGTGCCGGCCCAGCCGGCCAGCGCCGCGCGCAGCGTCTTGCGCCTTTGCGCGAACGCCGCGTCCACGACCGCGAACACCTCCGCACGGGTGGCCCGCGTCGCCGGCGGGTCGCGGCGCACCATCGCGACCAGTCCGGAGTCCACGTTGGGCACCGGCCAGAACACGGTGCGACCGACCGACCCGGCCCGGCGTACGTCCGCGTACCAGCGAGCCTTCACGGACGGGACGCCGTACGTCCGCGAGCCCGGTCCCGCGGCGAGCCGTTCGGCGACCTCCGCCTGCACCATCACCAGCACGCGTCGCAGCGACGGCAGCGACTCGAGCAGGTGGAGCAGGACCGGGACAGCCACGTTGTACGGAAGGTTCGCGACCAGTGCGGTGGGTGGGGAGCCGGGCAGGTCGGTGGGCTCGACCCGCAAAGCGTCGGCGGTCACGACGCGCAGCCGCCCCGCGAGCGCCGGCGCGCGATCGGCCACCGTCCGGGGCAGCTGCCCGGCCAGCAAGGGGTCGATCTCGACCGCGACGACGGACGCGGCGACCGGAAGCAGCGCCAGCGTCAGCGAACCCAGCCCCGGCCCCACTTCGAGCACTGTGTCGTCATCGTGCACGCCGGCGGCGCGCACGATGCGCCGCACAGTGTTCGGGTCGACGACGAAGTTCTGGCCGCGCCTCTTCGTCGGCGTCAGCCCCAGGTCCGCCGCCAGGGCACGGACCTGCGCGGGACCGAGCAGCGCGGCACCACCGTCGGTCACCCGCGGTCCTCGTGGGTCAGAGGAACTGGCCGCAGTACGGCCACGCAGCCGCACCGTGGCGCAGGTACAGCAGCTTGGCCCGGTAGGTCTGCTCCGCCGAGGAGGCGTCGACCGGGTTGCCCGAGCCCCCGACGCCGCGCCAGGCGGACAACGAGAACTGGTACAGGCCGAAGTACGACCCACCGCCGCCCACGGCTCGGGGGTTGCCGCCGGACTCGCACCGGGCCAGCGCGGCCCAGTTCAGCGAGTCCACCGACGTCGAGGGATACCCGGGCGAGCTCCTGGCCACGTGCCGGCGCGTGCCGTAGGCGACGACCTGCGGCCGCGGGTTCGCGGCCAGCCGGCGCGAGACGAGGACCTTCGAGGCCAGCACACCGTTGCGCAGCGTGTAGCGCCAGACCTCGGTCCACTGCCCGGGCCGACCCGTCGCGACCACGCGGCTGGAGCCGACGTACAGCGAGCTGGTGGTGGTCTTCACGGTCGCGAACGCGATGGGGACGGCCCGGGTGACCAGCTGGGTACCGGTGAGGACCACCGTGACCTGCTGGCCGTCGACGGGCGGCGAGTCGGCCGGGACGGACAGCTGCGCCGTCGAGCCGAGGGTGAGCCCGGCCTGGGTCATCGCGTCGGCCCAGGTGGCGGCCGTCGTCACGAGGACCGCGGTGTGACCGCCGTACACGACCGTCACCGACCGGGGCATCCGTACGTCCAGGTCGAGCCCGGACAACGGGATGCGGGTGGCGCGCGACACCGAGAGGTACGCCTCGGCGAAGCGACCGCCGAGCTCGTCGGCCAGCTGCTCGACGCTGCCGGCGGTCGTCCACACCACTCGCGGCACACCGTCGACGACCAGGTGCACAGGCCGTCCGCGCAGGACCGCGACGCGCATGCCGTCGGCGAGCGGTGCCGACGGTGACGGTGCGACAGTGTCGTGCGCGCCGACGTCGATGCCTTGCTGCGCCAGGGCGGATGCGACCGTCGAGGCGTACGTGCGAACGTCCCGCGTGCTGCCGTCGACCTGCAGCGTCACGGACTTGCCGGCGCTGACGTAGGCGAGCGGACCGACCACGAGCACGGCGAGCAACGCGCCGTGCAAGGCCACGGACCGGGGACGAACGCGCACACACCCTCCAGCCCGAGCAGGTCCGGGCACGGGGGCGGCTGCGCGCAGGCGCCTCCCCCACCAGTACGAAGAAGGGGGGTTTGGGTGCACGCGGCCGGGGCTTCCCGATCCCGGCGGTCGCCCGCGACGCTAGCGAAGGGCCCCCTCGGCAGTCCACCTGGACGCGCGGGCTGTGGGCGGCACCACCCCACCCCTCTACTTGACGTTGAGGGTTCTCGTGGTCAGAACGGGCCGAAGACCCGGGTCCCGGTGGCGTCGATCGCGCCCGCCAGCTCGTCCGCGCCGATCCCCTTGACCGCGGCCATGGCCCGCACGGTCAGCGGGATCAGGAAACTCGCGTTTGGGCGCCCGCGGTACGGCATCGGAGTGAGGAACGGAGCGTCTGTCTCGACCAGCAGCTGCTCGACCGGCGTGACCGCCAACGCGTCGCGCAGCGGCTGCGCGTTCTTGAACGTCACGGTGCCGGCGAACGACAGCACCCAGCCGTTGTCGACGCACGTCCGCGCCATCGACGCGTCGCCGCTGAAGCAGTGGAAGACGACGGTGCGCGGTGCGCCTTCGTCGACCAGGACACGCAGTACGTCGTCGTGCGCGTCGCGGTCGTGGATGACGAGTGCCTTGTCGTGCTCGCGGGCCATGACGATGTGCCGTCGGAACGATTCCTCTTGTACCGCACGCCCTTCCCCTGCTGCGGTACGGAAGAAGTCGAGCCCGGACTCGCCGACCGCGCGAACTCGTTCGTGTGCGGCGAGCGCGTCGATCTCGGCCCACGCGTCCTCGAGCGCGCGGCGGCCGTGCTCTGCGTGGATGCGCGGCGCCTCGTTGGGGTGCAGCGAGACTCCGGCGACGATCGCGCGGTGCGACGCCGCCACGTCGACGGCCCAGCGCGCTCCCGGCAGGTCGCAGCCGATCTGCACGATCCTCGGCACGCCGACCGCGGTGGACGCTGCGAGCGCCGCGTCGACATCCATCCACACCTCGCCGTCCCGGATGTCCAGGTGGCAGTGGCTGTCCAGCACCGGCGTGCGCAGCGGCTCGGGCGCCGGCGGGTAGGTGCGGTCGCGGGTGCGCTCCGATGCCGGTCGTTCGCGCACGTCAGGGGCCGGCGGCGGCCGTCGCGGCCGTGGCGGCCGGGCCGGTCGGGCCGGTCGGGCCGTCGCCCTCCTCCAGTCGCGGGAAGAGCACCGCCCCCTTGGTGACGGTCAGCCCCGCCGGGAGCTGCCCCCACCGGCCGGCGGCGGCCAGCGGCTGCTCGGCCAGCGGTCCCAGCCGGGCCTGGGCGCCGAGGGACTCCCACAGGGCGGCGCAGGCCTTCGGCATCACCGGATTGAGCAGGACGGCGAGAACCCGCAGCCCTTCCGCCGCCGTCCAGAGCACCGTCTCCAGCCGGGCGCGGTCGGCCGGCGACTTGGCCAGCTGCCAGGGCTGCTGCTCGGTCAAGTACCCGTTCAGCACGTCCACGAGCTCCCACACCGCCGCCAGCCCGCCGGAGAAGTCGAGCTCGCCGACGCGCTCGTCCGACCCGGCGGTCGCGCCCGCGGCCGCCGCCACGACCACGGCCTCCGCGGGGCCCGGCTCACCCGCCGCCGGCAGCACACCGTCGCAGTACCGCACCACCATCGCCGCGACCCGCGAGGCGAGGTTGCCGAACCCGTTCGCCAGCTCCGACGTGTAGCGCGCGGTCATGTCCTCCCACGAGAACGATCCGTCCGACCCGAACTGGATCGCGCGCAGGAAGTAGTACCGGAACGCGTCCGAGCCGAAGTGGTCGACGACCTGCGCGGGCGCGATGCCGGTCAGCTTGGACTTGCTCATCTTCTCGCCGCCGACGAGCAGCCAGCCGTGCGCGAAGACCTTGCGGGGCAACGGCTTCCCGGCGGCCATCAGCATCGCGGGCCAGATCACGGCGTGGAACCGAAGGATGTCCTTGCCGACCAGGTGCACGTCGGCCGGGAACGTCGTCGCGAACTGCTCGGCGCCGGCGCCCTCGGTGTCGCCGAGCCCGACCGCCGTCGCGTAGTTGAGCAAGGCGTCGAACCACACGTACACCACCTGGTCGCGGTCCCACGGCACCGGGATCCCCCAGTCGAACGACGACCGCGAGATGGACAGGTCGGCGAGCCCCTGGCGGACGAAGGAGAGGACCTCGTTGCGCGCTGACGCCGGCTCGACCGCTTCGGGGTGCCGTTCGTAGTGCTCGAGCAGGGCGTCGGCGTACTTGGACAGCGGGAAGAACCAGTTGCGCTCGGACAGCTGCTCGACCGGCTTGCCGTGGATCGGGCACAGCTTGAGCCCGGCGTAGTCGCCCTCGCCGTCCAGCAGCTCGCCGGCCAGCTTGAACTCCTCGCAGTGCACGCAGTACGGCCCTTCGTACAGGCCCTCGTAGATCTCGCCCGCGTCGTAGAGCGACTGGAGGAACTCCTGCACCCGCCGGGTGTGCCGCTCCTCCGTGGTACGGATGAAGTCGTCGTTGGCGACGTCGATGGTCCGCAGCACAGGCTTCCAGGCGTCCTCGACGAGCCGGTCGCACCACTCCTGGGGGGCCAGGCCGGCCGCCTCGGCGCTGCGCAGCACCTTCTCGCCGTGCTCGTCGGTGCCGGTCAGGAACCACACCCGCTCGCCGCGCTGGCGGTGCCAGCGGGCCAGGACGTCGGCCGCGACGGTGGTGTAGGCGTGCCCGATGTGCGGTGTGTCGTTGACGTAGTAGATCGGCGTGGTGACGTAGTACGCCTTCTGGCCGGCACTGTCGGGCATGCCTCGAAGCCTATCCGCCCCGCTCCTCCGCCCCGCTCCCCCGCGATCATGAGAGATGTACTCGATCTCGGCCGACAGAGGTGTACATCTCTCATGATCGGCGGGCACGGGCACGGGCACGGGCGGCGGCGGCGACGACGGCGTCGTAGACCTCCCGCTTGGGTACGCCCGCGGCCTTGGCCACAGCGGCGATCGCAGCCTTGCGCGCAGTACCGCCCGCTTGCAGCGCGGCGACCCGGGCGGCCAGCTCCGCGTCGGCCGGGCGGCCCGCGCCGACCTCGGCACCCGGCGGCTCGGTCCCGGCACCACCCACGACGACGGTGATCTCGCCGCGCACGCCCTGCGCGGCCCACGCGGCCAGCTCCTCCAGCGGCCCGCGGCGGACCTCTTCGTACGTCTTCGTCAGCTCGCGGCAGACCGCAGCCGGACGGGCCGCGCCGAACGCCAGCGCCATCGCCGTCAGGGTCGCGGCGAGCCGGTGCGGCGCCTCGAAGAAGACCAGCGTGCGCGGCTCGGCCGCCAGCGCCGCGAGCCGGGTGGACCTCTCGCCCGCCTTGCGGGGCAGGAAGCCCTCGAACGCGAACCGGTCCACCGGCAGCCCCGACACCGCGAGCGCCGTCAGCACCGCACTGGGCCCCGGTACCGATGTGACCCGGACGCCGGCCTGCACCGCCGCCGCTACAAGCCGGTAGCCGGGGTCGGACACCGCCGGCATCCCGGCATCGGTGACCAGGACGACCCGGGCCCCGCCGACGAGCTCGGCCACCAGGTCCGGCGTGCGGGTGGCCTCGTTGTGCTCGTGGTACGACACGACCCGGCCTCCCAGTTCGACACCGAGCGCGCGCAGCAGCCGCTGCAGTCGACGGGTGTCCTCCGCGGCGACGATGTCGGCACCGGCCAGCTCGAGGGCGAGCCGCGCGGGTGCGTCGGCCGGGTCGCCGATCGGGGTCCCGGCCACGACCAGCACGCCCGCGGCCTCGGTCACGGTCGGCATCCTCGCAGGAACCGGCCGCGCGGCTCCGGCGCGGGTGACGCGCCGCGGGCCCGACCGCTCCTTACGATGGCGCGGTGAGCGCGACGCTGGCCGAGGAGGGCCTGGCCCCACCACCCGACGAGGGCGCCGACGTCCCGCCGTCGCGCCGCCGGCGCGGGCGCGGTCGCACCGCCGACCGGCAGCCCATGCACGAACGGCTCTCCCCCGCGCTGCCACGGGACGGCTGGTGGGGCTGGGGCGGTCCGCTGCTCATCACCCTCTTCGCCGGGGTGATGAGGTTCTGGAACCTGGGCCAGCCGCGGGTCTTCTCGTTCGACGAGACGTACTACGTCAAGGACGCGCTGTCGCTCTGGCGCTACCACTACGAGCAGAGCTCGGTCGGGAACGCCAACGACCTGATCCTGTCCGGCAACACCGACGTCTTCACCGGCAAGGCGTCGTTCATCGTGCACCCGCCGCTGGGCAAGTGGGCCATCGGGCTCGGCGAGCAGCTGTTCGGCGTCACGCCGTTCGGCTGGCGGTTCGTGCCCGCCGTGCTCGGGACGGCGATGGTCCTGATGCTGTGCCGGATCGTGCGGCGGATGACGCGCTCGACGCTGCTCGGCTGCCTCGCCGGGCTGCTGCTCGCGGTCGACGGGCTGGCGATCGTGCTGTCCCGGACCGCGCTCCTGGACGGGACGCTGGCCTTCTTCGTGCTGGCCGCCTTCGGTGCGCTCGTGATCGACCGCGACCGTGCGCGGCTGCGGCTGGCCGACTGGGCGCAGGCCCGCGGCGAGACCACCCCGATGCCGTCGAACGAGTCGGGGCCGCGCCTGGGCTGGCGGCCGTGGCGGCTGGCGGCCGGGGTCCTGCTCGGGCTCGCCTGCGCTACGAAGTGGAGCGGCATCTGGTTCGTGGTGGCGTTCGGGCTGATGACCGTCCTGTGGGACCTGGGTGGCCGTCGCGCGGTCGGGATCCGCTGGCCGTTCGCGTCGATGCTCGTCCGGGACTCGTGGGCGGCGTTCCTGTCAATCGTTCCGGTGAGCCTGGCCGTCTACGCCGCCGCCTGGGTCCCCTGGCTGCAGGCCTACCCGCGCATGCACCTGGACGGCTGGGGGATCACGCCCCGCGGCCCGTCGTTCCTCCCCGAGAGCGTGCGCGCACTGCTCGACTACCACAGCCAGATGCTGTACTTCCACACGCACCTGACCGACCCGCACCCGTACGCGGCCAAGGCGGCCGGCTGGCTGCTGCAGGTGCGGCCGACCGCGTTCTGGTCGCTGAACGACGTCAAGCGAGGCACCGACGGCTGCACGGCTGCCACCTGCGTGCGCGAGGTGACGTCGATCGGGACGCCGTTGCTGTGGTGGGCCGCGACGGCCGCGCTCTTCTGGGTGGTGTGGCGCTGGATCGGCGCCCGCGACTGGCGAGCCGGCGCGGTTCTCGGCGCGGTGGTGGCCGGGTGGCTCCCCTGGGTCGTGCTCTACCGCGACCGGACCATCTTCACGTTCTACGCCGTGGCGTTCGTGCCGTTCATGGTCACCGGGCTGGTCATGCTGCTGGGCCAGATCCTGGGGCCGCGCGAGACGGCGTCGCCGACCAGACGCACCTGGGGCGCCGCGGTCGTCGGCGGCTACGTACTGCTGGTCGTGGCCAACACGGCGTGGCTGTGGCCGCTGCTGGTCGGCGACACGCTGCCGTACGCCGCGTGGCTACGGCGCCTGTGGTTCCGCGGCTGGATCTGAGCCGCTCGCGGCGGCCGGCTGCTGGTCGGCCTTCGGATGCTCGGCGTCCAGGTGGAACCGCCGCGAAGACAGCAGACCGCTCTCGTTCACGATCTTCGCCACCGCCGTGACCAGGAACAGCTGCCCGACGATCGCCTCCAGCACAGCCAGCGTCTGTCCCGGGTTCCCCGCCGGCACCAGGTTGCCGTAGCCCGTCGTCGTCAGCGTGACGAAGGAGAAGAACAGGTCGTCGGCCATGTTCCCCGGCCCCGAGGCGCCGAAGAACGGCGCGGTCTGGATGGTCGCGGTGGCCCGGTACGCGAACGCGAAGAACATGCCCAGCATCGCGTACGCAGCGATCGCTGCGACCAGCGTCTGCAGGTCGATCTGCGGCCGGGCGAGCGTGTGCCGCAGCAGCGACACCGGTGCCACGCCGTACAGCAGCGCGGACAGCACGTACAGCGCGATCAGTACCGGCGACCGTTCTTCGGTGGACGGCTGGACGACCAGCCCGAGCACCACGACCACGATGGTGAGGAGCAGCGCCAGGTTCGCGGCGCGCAGCAGAACGCGCCGGGCGTGCGACACCCGCAGCACCACCAGGAGCACGAACACCTGAAGCAACAGGACGAGCGCGACCCCGACCGGGTTGAAGAAGGCGACCGACGCGACGTAGGTGACGGCGATCAGCGTGAGCAGCACGCCGTAGCCCAGTTCGTCGGAGTCGCGCCACAACGAGGCGAGTCGCCAGCGAGTCACAGCCGGTCACCCTACGCTGAGCGTCCATGACCGCGCCCGCATTCAGGACCGAGCGGCTCGAGGTGCGGCCGTGGACGCACGACGACGTCGAGGTCATGTACGACATCTACCGGCGCTGGGAGGTTGCCCGCTGGCTGGGTGCGACACCCAAGGTCGCGGCGTCGGTCGAGGAGATGCACGGCACGGTCGACCGGTGGGCCGCCAGGGCGGAACCGCCGTACGGCGTGTGGGCCGTCGTCCCGCTGGTGACAGGGGTGCCGGTCGGAACGGTGCTGCTGGTCCCGCTGCAGGACGGCGCCGGCGTCACGCTCCCGGAGGTCGAGGTGGGTTGGCACTTCCATCCGGACGCATGGGGCCACGGGTACGCGACCGAGTCCGCGCGCGGTGCGCTCGAGGTGGCGTGGGCGGCCGAGCTGCCCGAGGTGTACGCGGTGGTACTGCCCGGCAACGACCTGTCCGTCGCGGTGACACGCCGGCTGGGCATGGAGCCGATCGGACGGACCGGGCGCTTCTACGGCGTCGAGCTGGACGCCTTCCGCGCGCCGGCCCCGCGCGGTTGAGCGGAGCGGGCCCGGCCGAGGTGACCCCGACGCGTCGGTCATGCGGGACGCCCTTGCGGGAGCGCTTCGCGGCGAACCGGTTCGTGAGCTGCGGATCCGTGGAAGCCTGACAGCGTGCCGCCGTCCGAGACCCTGCAGGTCGCCGGCCGCGAGGTGAGGATCACCAACCCGGACCGCCTGGTGTTCCCGGCGGCCGGTCACACCAAGCTGGACCTGGTGCGCTACTACCTCGCGGTCGCCGACGGTGCGCTCCGGGGTGTCGCCGGTCGCCCGATGATCCTCAAGCGGTTCGTCAAGGGCATCACCGAGGAGGCGGTGTTCCAGAAGCGCCCGCCCGCCAACCGACCGGACTGGGTCGAGGTCACCGAGCTGCACTACGCGTCGGGGACCTCCGCCGAAGAGGTGGTGGTCCGGGACGCCGCGACGCTGGCCTGGGTCGTGAACCTCGGCTGCGTCGACCTGAACCCGCACCCGGTGCGGGCCGAGGACCTGGACCATCCCGACGAGCTGCGGATCGACCTGGACCCGGTGCCGGGCGTCGGCTGGGCGCAGATCGTCGAGGTCGCCCTCGTCGTGCGAGCAGTGCTCGAGGACCACGGCCTGGTCGGCTGGCCGAAGACGTCGGGGTCGCGCGGGTTCCATATCTATGCACGCGTCGACCCACGGTGGACGTTCCCCGAGCTGCGCCGAGCCGCTGAGACCGTCGCCCGCGAGGTCGAGCGCCGGGCTCCGGACCTGGCGACGAGCAGATGGTGGAAGGAGGAGCGGCGCGGTGTCTTCGTCGACTTCAACCAGAACGCCAAGGACCGGACGGTCGCGTCGGCGTACTCGGTACGGGCGCTTCCCGACGCCCGGGTCTCCACTCCTCTGTACTGGGACGAGGTGCGGGGCTGCCGGCCCGAGGCACACACCCTCTCGACGGTTCCCGCGCGCATCGCCGACATCGGGGACCCGTGGGCGGGTTTGGACGACTCGAGCGGCTCGTTGCTCGCGCTGCTCGAGCTCGCCGAGTCGTTGGGCCCCGCGGAGAAGCCGCCGAAGGGCACCGGGCGCCGGCAGTCGACGATGCCGCTCATCGAGGTGGCACGGGCCAGGACGAAACCGGAGGCGCTCGAAGGACTCGATCGGTGGAAGGACCGCCACCCGACGGTCGTACCGCTGCTGGAGGAGGCCGACGTCCTCGTGGACGGGATGCGTGGGAGCAGCTCGGTCTGGTACCGGGTGCGCATCAACCTGCAGCACGTGCCGGAGGACGACCGGCCGGCGCAGGAGCCGCTGGAGGTCGACTACGACCCGTGGGCCGGCCGGGTGTGGCCGGGCCGAGCCGCTCCCCCGGACGACCGGAACTGACGAGCAAGTGTCGAGGCTGAGGTGCTGCCTGAGTGGAGCTGCAGGGATTTGAACCCTGGACCCCCTCGATGCGAACGAGGTGCGCTACCGGACTGCGCCACAGCCCCAGACAGGTGGCGAGGATAGCAAGTCGGCTGGCCGGTCCGAACCGGCCGCGGGCGGCCGCCGGCGGTCGGCTCAGTCGCCGACGGCGCGCAGGCGCTCGACGAGGACCTCGCCGGTGACGATCCCCTCCGGCTTCGCGGCAGCCGGCGCCGCCGCCAGCGGCTCGCCGGTCCGGTCGTCGATCTCGACCAGCTCGTCCTCGCCCAGGTGGCCGGACGTCCAGGCGCCCGGCTTGGTCAGGTCGATCACGCGCACCGAGCGCGGGGCCTTGGGCGCGAGCACGTACGTCGGCAGCGGGACCTCCACCGGCGACCACGCGTTCTCGGCGACCGCGTCGTAGAACGCCGGGTCGGCCGCAACCGGCGGCTGCGGCGCAACGGTCCGGGCCGGCACCCAGGTCTCGACGACGTACTGGTCGAACGGCCGGTCCGCCTTCGGCTCGGCGCTCGCCGGACGCGACCGCACGCGGTAGTCACCGCTGGCGACGGCGTGCTCGGCCGCCGCCCGGCGTTCGCGACGCTGCGCCGCGGCCCGGGCGCGCCGGGCGGCCAGCTCGCGAGAACGCGCCCGCCGCGTGGCGAGCGAGACCGTCGCGAGGTAGCCGACCAGCAGGAGGAAAGGCAGCACCACGGCCCACATCGGGATCGCCCGGACGCGGGCCAGCACCGCGAGCAGTACCGTCACGACGGCGAGCCCCAGCACGATCCGGCGCCGGCGCACCGCAGCCCGCGCCGCGAGGGTCAGCTGGTCGGCGGCTCCGTCCGGCAGCGCCCGGCTCGAGCTGCGCCGCGGGACCAGCACCTCGCGCCTGTCACCGTCCGGCTCACGCCTCGACAGCGTCCGCATGGCGCCCTGGAACCGGTCGACCGAACGGGACTCGGTCACCTCGTCGTGCCGGCGCAGCCACATGGGCACCAGGACGGCGGCCCACAGCACCACGATGACTGCGTAGATGACACCGCCTCCCACGTCCCAAGACGTTAGGCGCCAGCGGGGTGCTGCTCACGCATTGCGAGGGGGTGTGTCGCGGAGGTAGCCGTGGTAGCGGGCCAGCAGCCCGTCCCCCACCTCCTCACGGGTGAGGGCGAAGGAGAGGTGGTCACGCCAGGCCCCGTCGATGTGCAGGAACCTCGGCCGGAGCCCCTCGGACCGGAAGCCGAGCTTCTCGACCACCCGCAGCGACGCGGTGTTCTCCGGCCGGATGTTGATCTCGACCCGGTGCAGGCCGGTCGCGAACAGATGGTCGCTCGCGAGTGCGACCCCGGTCGGGGTGATCCCGCGCCCGGCCACCGCCCGGTCCACCCAGTAGCCGATGTGGGCCGACCGGAGCGAGCCCCAGGTGATGCCGCCGACGGTGAGCTGGCCGACGAGGTCGCCGCGCAGCAGGACGACGAAGGGCATGACCCGCCCGGCGCGTGCTTCCGCGGTCAGGGCCCGCACCATGTGCCCGAACGTCGGCGGCTGCTCGACCCGGCCGGCGGGCGAGGTCGCGTCCCAGGGCTTGAGCCACTCGGCGTTGCGCGACCGGGCGGCGCGCCACTCCACCCGGTCGCGGAGCCGGATCGGCCGCAACGTGATGTCGCCGTCGCGCAGCTCGACCGGCCAGCCGGGGGTCAGTGGTCACCCCCGCCGATCTGGTCGACGGCGTGACCCAGCACCGGCCCGAGCACCGCGAGCGCGTCCCTGGCCCCACCGGTGGACCCGGGCACGTTGACGACGAGGGTGCGCCCGGCGAGACCGGCCACCCCGCGGGACAGGGCAGCCGCCGGGATCCCGTTGGCCACCCCGTACGCCCGGATCGACTCACCCAGACCCGGGACCTCGCGCTCGATCACGAGCCGGGTCATCTCGGGCGTGCGGTCGGTGGGCGACAGCCCGGTGCCGCCGCTGGTCAGCACGACGTCGTAGCCGGCGGCGACCCCCTCGCGCAGCGCGGCCGCGACCGGCTCGCCGTCCGGCACGACGACCGGGCCGTCCACCTCGAACCCCAGCGCCAGCAGCCCCTCGACGAGCACCGGCCCGGAACGGTCGGGGTAGACCCCGGCGGCCGCGCGGTTCGAGCAGGTGACGACCAGGGCCCGCATCTAGGACGCGCCCCTGGTCCAGCGACCGGTCTTGCCCCCGGTCTTCTCCTCGACGCGCACGTCCGTGATGACTGCGGCCGGGTCCACCGCCTTGACCATGTCGACGAGCGCGAGCCCGGCGACGGCCACGCAGGTCAGCGCCTCCATCTCGACGCCGGTGCGGTCCGCCGTCCGTACTGTCGCCCTGATCGACACGGCGTCGTCGAGCACGTCCAGGTCGACGGTCACGGCGTGGATGGCGATCGGGTGGCACAGCGGTACGAGGTCAGGGGTGCGCTTGGCGGCCTGGATGCCGGCGATCCTGGCGACGGCCAGGGCATCCCCCTTCGGGACCCCGCTGCCGCGCAGCAGCGTGACCACATCGGCCGAGACCAGCACGCGACCCGTCGCGGTCGCCGTCCGTACCGTCACATCCTTGGCCGAGACGTCGACCATCCGCGCCGCGCCCGCAGCATCGACGTGGGTCAGACCGGCCGGGCCTTCGCCCCCCTGCGCGGTCATGACAGCCGCCGCTCCAGGACCATCACCGTCACCGTGCCGCCGGCCGGCACGACAGCCGCGGCCTCCGGGACGACGATCAGGCTGTTGGCGTGGGCGAGGTCGTTGACCAGGTGCGACCCCTGCGCTCCCACCGGGTGCACGACGTAGCGGCCGTCCTCGACCCCGAGCCAGCCCCGGGCGAACTGGCGCTTGCCCTCGGGCGAGCGCAGCTCGTCGGCGCACACGGCCCGCACCGTCGGGCGCAGCAGCGGCTCGACCCCGAGCATCTTGCGGATCACCGGCCGGACGAAGACCTCGAACGAGACGAAGGCGCTCACCGGGTTCCCCGGCAGCGTGAAGATCGGCGTCCGGTCCGGGCCGATCGTGCCGAACCCCTGCGGCATCCCCGGCTGCATGGCGACCTTGTCGAACGCCACGGTGCCCAGGCGGCTCAGCACCTCCTTCACCACGTCGTACGCCCCGGCGCTGACGCCCCCGGTCGTCACCAGCAGGTCGGCGCGGATGAGCTGGTCCTCGATCGTGTCCAGCAGCTTGCGCGGGTCGTCCTCGACGATGCCGACGCGGACGGCGAGCGCACCGGCCTCCTTCGCGGCGGCGGTGATGGCGAAGCTGTTCGACTCGCTGATCTTCCCCGGCTCCAGCGCGACCCCCGGCTCGACCAGCTCCGATCCCGTCGAGAGCACCACTACGCGCGGCTTGGGCCGGCACACCACCCGGTCGCGCCCGACCGCGGCCAGCAGCCCGAGCTGCGTCGGCCCCAGCCGGGTGCCGGCGGCCAGCACTTCGGTGCCCTCGACCACGTCGGAGCCGACCCGTCGGATGTACGCGCCCTCGGCGACCTTCCGATCGATCCGGACGTGCGCCAGCGCGCCGTCCGTCCACTCCACCGGGACCACCGCGTCGGCTCCGCGCGGGACAGGCGCGCCGGTCATGATCCGCATCGTGGTGCCGGCACTCATCGACACGGTGGACGGCCGGCCGGCCGGGATGTCGCCCATGACCGGCAGCTCGACCGGTGCGGCTTCGGAGGCCCCGGCCACGTCGGCCGCCCGGACGGCGTAGCCGTCCATGGACGCGTTGTCGAACTGCGGCAGCGACCAGGCGGCGACCACGTCCTCGGCCAGGATGCAGCCGTGCGCGTCCAGCAGCTGCAGGTCGATGCTCTCCAGCAGCGCGACGCCGGCCAGGCAGTCGTCGAGGTGCGCGTCGACGCTCTTCACTGCGCCGCGCCCCCCGCCCCGTCCAGGCCCTCGGCCACCCAGCCACGCAGCCACCCGACGAACTCCGGGCCGAGGTCGGGGCGCTCGGCCGCCAGCCGTACGACCGCCTTCAGGTAGTCGAGCCGGTCACCGGTGTCGTAGCGCCGGCCACGGAATACCACGCCGCGGACGCCGCCGCCCTTGGAGGGCTCGGCAGCGGCGAGGGCGCGCAGGGCGTCGGTGAGCTGGATCTCCCCGCCACGACCCGGCGGGGTCTGCTTGATGGCGGCGAACACGGCGGCGTCCAGGACGTAGCGGCCGATGATGGCCAGGTTGCTCGGCGCGTCCTCGCGGGCGGGTTTCTCCACCAGGTCGGCGACCTCGACCACGTCCGCCCCGGCTCCGGAGCCGCTCGACGGGCGCAGCGCGACGCATCCGTACATGTGGATCTGCTCGGGCGGCACCTCCATGAGTGCGACCACGCTGCCGCCGAACTCCTCGCGCACGTCGATCATCAGCGTCAGCAACGGGTCGCGCGGGTCGATCAGGTCGTCGCCGAGCAGTACCGCGAAGGGCTCGTCGCCGACGTGCTGCTCGGCCATGAGCACGGCGTGCCCGAGCCCGAGCGGGTCGCCCTGGCGTACGTAGTGCACGGTCGCGAGCTCGTTGGACGCGCGCACGGCCGCGAGCCGCTCGGCGTCGCCCTTGGCCTCGAGGGCGGACTCGAGCTCGGCGTTGCGGTCGAAGTGGTCCTCCAGCGGGCGCTTGTTGCGCCCGGTGACCATCAGCACATCGGACAGCCCCGCCGAGGCCGCCTCCTCGACGACGTACTGGATCGCCGGCTTGTCGACGACGGGCAGCATCTCCTTGGGGGTGGCCTTGGTGGCCGGCAGGAACCGTGTGCCCAGCCCTGCAGCCGGGATCACCGCCTTGGTCACGCGCATACCCGCACCCTAGAGGGCCGGACCGCCCGCGGGCGCACGGCGTGTCAGACCCATCCGCGGCCGGAGGCCCCGCTGGGTCTGACACGAGGGCGGTGACCGAGGAGGGTGGCCGAGGGATCGAGCGACCGGAACGCGATGATGGGACCCCATGACTGCGTCGAACGCCAAGGCAGACCTGCGCGCCCGGCTGCGCGCCGCACGGCAGGGACGGGACCTGGCCGAGCGGGCAGCGGCCGCCGACGCGATCGCCGCGTCCGTGCTCGACCTGCCCGAGGTGCGCACGGCGTCCACCGTGACCGCCTACGTCTCGCGGGCCTCCGAACCCGGCACCGAGCCGCTGCTGCGCGGGCTCACCGAGCGCGGCGTGCGGATCCTGCTGCCCGTGCTCGTGGAAGGGCTGCTCATGGACTGGGCCGAGTACGCCGGTCCGGACTCGCTGGTCCCGTGCGCGCTGCCGGGCAACTCCTCGCTGCTCGAGCCGCCCGGGCCCAGGCTCGGGCTGGACGGGATCGCCAGGGCGGACGTCGTGCTCGCCCCCGGTCTGGCCGTCGGCGCGGACGGCACCCGGATGGGCTTCGGCGGCGGCTGCTACGACCGCGCGCTGGCCCTGGTCGACCCGGGTACGCCGATGGTCGTGCTGCTGTACGACGACGAGCTTCTCGACTCTGTTCCGGCAGAGCTGCACGACCGCGCGGTCTCCGCGGCTGTGACACCGCACCGGGTGGTGCGCTTCACCCGCTAGTGCTGGGCACGAGCGCCGCTGCACTGCCCGGCTCAGGATTCCGCCACCCACCGTGAAGATCTTGGCTGGCCGGGCCGAGACCCTGGCTGCACGGACGTACCTTGGCCGTATGGAGCGCACCGTCCTGCAGCGAGTCCACAATCCGCGCAACCGCGCATGTGGCTGCGATCCGGACTGCTGGTGTCGACGGACCATGATCGGCCGGGCAGTCAAGTGGTGGTTCCCCGCGCGGCTGTTCGGGATCCACCACAAGAGCGCGCATACGTCGGAGTGGAAGCGGCTCCGGGCTGAAGGAACCTAGGACGCTGCTGCCGTGACGCCCGGCGACCTGGACCACCAGCCGCCTACGCCTCATCCCGCCTCCCGGCGCAAGCGCATGCGGCACGTCGGTGCGGCTAGCCCAGGTCGAGCGCGCTGCGAACCACCCACTGCTCAGCACCGGTCCGCGTGATCCACCAGAGCTGAGCGACGACATCGCGGATGGGAAGCACCTCGGCGAGGCGGGCCGCAACACGGTCGAGCTCGTCGGTCCGGCCGATCCCGACAGTGACGTGCGGCACGACAGTCTCGAACTGCCCTCCGTACTGCGGATGGTCGGGCCATCGCCTGGCGCTCTCGGCTGCCAGCGCCAGGAACGGCTCCTTGGGGTCTGGATCAAGCCACATGACCTCACGGTCGAACCACCCGACCCGCTGAAACACGACCTCGAAGCGTGGAACGGTGGCGACCATGTCTTCCAGCTCGGACAGAACCGACTGGTCAACCTGCTCACTGGGGATCCACGGGAAGTGGACTGTGACATGCGCCGGAACGCCGTCGGCCGCCGAAGGGGTCCAGCTTCCGAACGCCAGCCACCTTCGGGGTGCCGTTCGCGGGCCTTCGGTGGCCCAGGCGTCAGTCCCGCGACGCGCTTCGCTCAAGAGTGACGGATGCGTTGGACCAGGAACCCGAAGTTCACGACGAAGACGGCCACGCCCGCGACCCACAGCGCCGGGGGGCCCTCGCCGAAGCCGATCCCGATGGCGATCAGACTCGCCAGCCCGGTAATCGCGTGCGCGATGTAGGCGGCCATCTCGTCACGCTTTGCCCCGGCCCGCCCGAACAGCAAGAGCGCAGCGCCGAACAGGAAGACCAGGCCGCCGTAGTGCTCCACCCAGTTGTCCATCCCGCAGACCCTCCTGCCCGTCTCACAGACAAAGTAGCAACGGTGACCACGAACAGCGTTGGTGTGACGATCAACTGCACCCCAGATCGGGGAGCCGTCAGCTGGCTGTGTCAGGGATGACGGTGAGGACGACGTTGCCGGTCTTCTGCTCCGACTCGACGTACGTCGTGGCCGCGACGACCTGCTCGAGCGGGTACGTGCGGTCGATGACCGCCCGGTAGTGCCCGGCCTCGATGAGCTCCCTGAGGAAGAGCACGTCCTTCTTCGTGTACTTGGGGATCGGGATCAGCACCTGGTGACTCCCGAACACCGCAGTCCATAACACCAGGCGCGGGTTCTTCCATCGGGCCCCGAGGTCCGTCGTGATGAAGAGCCCGCCGGGTGCAAGCGATCCTTTGCACGCCTCGAAGTCGCTCTTGCCGACGGCGTCGAAGAGGACGTCGTAGGTCTCACCGTTCGTGGTGTAGTCCTCGCGCGTGTAGTCGACGACCACGTCTGCGCCGAGCGACCGCACGAGGTCGACGTTCTTCGTGGTGCACACAGCCGTCACGTGCGCCTCGAAGTAACGGGCAAGCTGAACCGCCGCGGTGCCGATCGACCCCGAGGCTCCGTAGATGAGGATCCGTCGTCCCTTGTGCACGCCTCCGCGCCTGAGGCAGGTGAGAGCCAGGATCGCCCCGTCGCAGACGGCGGCAGCCTCCGCGTAGGACATGCCGGCCGGCTTGAGGGCCAGCGGGGCGTCCTGCTTGACGCAGACGTACTCGGCATGCGCCCCGAAGCGGTCGGCGTGGACACCGAACACCTGGTCCCCTGCCGAGAACTCGGTCACCGCCGATCCGACCGCCTCGACCTCTCCGGCCAGCTCGGTGCCGAGGATCGGATGCTTCGGGCGGCGCAGACCGCTGAAGGCTCGGACGACATACGGCTTGCCGGCGCGGAACCCGCAGTCGGTCCGATTCACGGTGGTGGCGTGGACCTTGACGAGCACCTCGTCGTCGGCAGGGACCGGCTTGGCGACGTCCGCGAGCCCCAGGACGTCAGGGGTGCCGTACCTCGTATGGATCACCGCGCGCATGGGTCTCACTCCCGTCTGTGAGGGCGTCTGGAACCTCGTCAGGGTCCCGTCCCACCGAGCGCGCGAACCCAGGTCGCCTTGGTCAGTCGACCTCTGCTCACGCGCTCATTGTGACTCCATGGGCGCACTGGAACGGCATTCATGAGGCGGGCTTCGGCCTACGGCTGGGTCGGCCAGCCCGCGTTGGAGGATCGCGCGCCCTCGCCTGGGCGCGTGCCGCTCGCGTCCTGTTTCGTTCCCACAATGCACCGCGCCACGCCCGGAACCCGGACCTTGCCGTCCTTCTCGAACGCGCTCACCTTCGCAATGGCGTGTGCCCGAACCCGCTCCCGCGCCGGTTCGTCGACCTGCTGTAGCGCCGCAACTGCGAGCGAGACGTGCTCGCTGATCATCTCCCAATACTGCTCGGGCGATCGCGTCACGAGTTCGACGTGGACGTCCCACTCGGCAATGTCGCGCAGCCCCGCGTCCTCGTACAGGGCACTGACATATCCCGGGGCACCGCACCGAAACATAGTCGGCCCGTCTCGGTCGGGTGGCGCCAGCACCGCCTCGGTCGCGATTGCCTGCATGGCGATCGTCGTCCACGGGTTCTCCTCGGGCTTGACCCATACCGACGAGCAGAGGCGACCGCCCGGCTTGAGCACGCGCGCGAACTCGGCCGTCGCCTTGGCCACGTCAGGGAAGAACATGTACCCAAAACGCACAGAGACGCTATCGAAGGTGGCGTCGTTGAACGGCAGATCATCGGCGCTGCACACCTTCGTCTCGATATTGGCGAGCCCTTGCGCCCTGGCTCGCCGCGCGGCTATGTCCAGCATCTCCGCTACGAGGTCGGTCAGCACGACGCGTCCCTTCGGCGACAGTCGCGCGATGCTCAAACCCGGCTCACCCGTGCCCGAGGCAATGTCGAGATGCTGATGATCTTCAGCGATGTCGAGACGCTCGATGATCGCTGCGCCGACCGGGCCCAGCTGATCCATGATGACCGAGTCCCACTTCTCCCAGCCCGCAGAGAGCCCGGCCCACGTCGCTCGCTGAACGTCTCGGATCTCATCGGCGCTCGGCATCGGGCCCTCCCCCAATCGATGCATCCACCGAACACGAAGGCACTCCTGGTGGGAGCGCATGATGCCCGTTCGGCGGCTCCGTCACGCGCACAAGTTAGCCGGTTCTGGAGCGCACTGGTGCGTTGGGTCCGCGCATCCGAGCCATTGGCGTCGTCACCCCTTGCCTGCCGCGCTCAGGGTGTGCGCAGGTAGGCACGCGCCGAGTCTGGGCAGGCACCCGACAGCTCCGCCGAGGCGCGTAGCTCCGTCGGCAGGTCGGCTCGCGGCACCGGGTCGAACCCGAACCGGGGGAAGTAGTCGTCGGCGGACTCGGTGAGCAGAGCCACCACCGCCGTTGCACCGGCGTCCGCGTCGGCCGCGTCGAGTGCGGCCGCGACGAGCGCACGGCCGGCGCCGAAGCCTCGGGCGTCCTCGCGCACGGCCAGGCTGCGCAACAGGAACACGGGAGGCCGGTCTGGCGCTGCCGCGTAGCGCTCCAGGGCGACGCAGCCGACGACGTCGCGCACACCGGCTGCCGATGCACTGACCACCCAGGTCCGCCATGCCGAGTCCAGTCCGGCGACCGGGAGTCCGGCCTCCGCCAGCAGCTGCGCGACGTCGGGGCCCTGGGCCACCGACGCGACGACCGGCCGCTCGACGGCGGTCATCGAGCAGCGGCGAGGCCCGGGGACGGCGTCAGGACGGCGGCGAGCGCGCCGAGCGCGTCGGGGACCACGCGGTAGTGCGTCCAGACGCCACGCCGCTCGGATGTGACCAGGCCGGCTTCGAGCAGCTTGCGCAGGTGATGGGTGACGGTGGGCTGGCTCAGGCCGAGCGGGTCGGTCAGGTCGCAGGTGCAGGCCTGCTGGTCCTCGCTCGCCAGCAGGATCGACAGCAGCCGAAGCCTGGCGGGGTCGGCGAGCGCCTTCATCCGGGCGGCAAGCTCGGTCGCCTCGGAGGCGGTGAGGGTCGCGGCCGCGAGCGGCGCGCAGCACGCGGCAGCGGTGGGCACCGGCTCGATCAGAGGCAGGGGTTTCGGCATGGGGCAAAGTCTGCCATGAGATTGATGGCTGTCAATCATTGACAAACGTCGATCCCTCGGCCAGGCTGCTAAGCAGAGATAGACAACCGTCGATGTGGGGGCCGAGATGAGCACGCCGGGTGCACAGCGCTTCCGGCTGCCGTCCCCCACCCGTCTCCTGGCTGCCCAGCCCGGCGGCTGCTGATCCCTGCGAACCGAGAGGAAGCTTTCCTGTGTCCCGAGTCCAGCTGGCCCTGAACGTCGACGACGTCGATTCCGCGGTCGCCTTCTACACCACCCTGTTCGGCACCGGTCCGGCCAAGCGCCGTCCCGGCTACGCCAACTTCGCGGTCGAGGACCCTGCGCTCAAGCTCGTCCTGATCGAGAACCCCGGTCACGGCGGTTCGCTGAACCACCTGGGCGTCGAGGTCCCGACCACCGATGTCGTAGTCGCCGAGACCCGGCGCCTCGGCGACGCCGGTCTGGCTACCACTGTCGAGGACGGCACCACCTGTTGCTACGCCCTGCAGGACAAGGTCTGGGTCGAGGGCCCGGCCGGCCACCGCTGGGAGATCTACACGGTGCTGGCCGACGCCGGCGCCGAGCTGGAAGGCCTTTCGACCGGATCCTGCTGCACCGCCTGACCGATGTGCTTCGCGGGACAGGGAGGGGGTGAAGGGCATGGACCGCTGCACCGACTGCACAGACGAGGGCTGTACTGACTGCTGCTAGACCGCCCTCAGCACACGTCTTCGCAGCACTCAGCACGCCACGTCGTCGCACCGGCCTGGACTACGACCACGGCGACCGCGAGCGCGACCACGGGGTCGGCCTACCACGATCCGAGCAGGGCGTTGGCGGCCAGCCCGACCATGACGGCCTGTCCGAGCTGCGCAAGGCCGGGCTCGTCACCGCGACCGCACGGGGTCGGACCAATCAGTACACCCTCGCGCACCCGGACCTGGACAAGCTGGCCGGCCTCGTCGGAAGCCTCGAGGCTGCCCCAGCCGCAACGTCGCACAGTGGTTCGGCCCGCTGACGCCCGACCTCTCACCTGTTCACCCGACGTTCGCTTGACCCATCAGCGCTGACTGGTGCGAGGATCGCGGCGTGGTATCAACCCGTGCTGATGTGACGATCGCCAGGTCCCGTCGCGGTGCTCACTCTCCTCGCCTCCCGGTCTGCGGCCGATGCCGCGATCGCCGGCGCGCCGACCCGGATCGAGCCCGCCAGGAGCGGCCATGTCTGACGACTCCCCGTACGACGCCGCCGTTGCCACGCGTTCCGGTCACGTCCACGAGCAACCGATCCTGTCCTCGGTGGAGACCGTGCTCCGTCACATGGGCGAAGAGTTCTCCGAGCGTTTCGCGGGCGTGTTCGCCCCGGAGACGGTCGACAGGTACGTCCACGAGTCGTACGCGGCGCTGTACCGCACGGCGCAGGTCAAGACTCACCTACCCACGTTCACCTACCGGTTCGCCCTCGAGCGGCTGACCGCTCGCGCCCAGCACCAGGGAGCCATCGTGAAGGACGTACCGGAGGTCCTGTTCGTGTGCGTGCACAACGCGGGCCGTTCGCAGATGGCCGCCGCACTGCTGGACCACTACGCAGCCGGGCGGGTGCACGTCCGGTCGGCCGGGTCGGCCCCCGCCGACACCATCAACCCGGCGGTGGCGCAGGCTCTCGCCGAGGTCGGGCTGGACATCTCCCGCGAGTTCCCGAAGCCGCTCACCGACGACGTGGCACGAGCGTCCGACGTCCTCGTCACGATGGGCTGCGGCGACGCCTGCCCGGTCTACCCCGGCAAGCGGTACCTGGACTGGGAGCTCGACGACCCCGCGGGCCGGCCCGTCGAAGAGGTGCGGAGGATCCGCGACGACATCGACGGACGGGTACGCGCGCTCCTGGCCGAGCTGGTCCCGGAGACCGAGCTGCCGCCGGCCGTCAGTAGGGCCTGACCGCTCCGCGATACGGCATCGAGTACAGCGAGGCCGTCGTCACGCCCTCGCCGGGGTTGGCGGCGTGCACGATCATGCCGCCGCCGATGTAGATGCCGACGTGGTGGATCGGGCTGTAGTAGAAGACCAGGTCGCCGGGTTGCAGGTCGCCGACCGACACGTGCCGTCCGGACCCGTACTGCGCGCTCGAGGAGTGCGGCAGCGAGATGCCCACCCGGGAGTAGGCGCGCATCGTCAGGCCCGAGCAGTCGAACGAGCTCGGTCCGCTGGCGCCCCAGACGTACGCGTCCCCCACCTGTGCGAGGGCGTAGGCGACGACGCGCTGCCCGATGCTGCCCTTCGACGAGCCGCCGCCGGACCCGCCGGAGGCCGGCGGTTTGGTGTGAGTCGTACTGTGCGCGGGCGGGGAGTCGGTCGTGCGGGCGGGCGGCTTGGACGTGGCCGGGGGCTTGCTGGTCCTGGCCCGCGCCCGCGCGGCGGCATCGGCCTTCGCCTGGGCCTGTGCCTGGGCCAGCGCAGCCGCGGCGGCCGCCTTCGCAGCGGCGCGGGCGTCGGCTGCGGCCTTGGCCAACGCAGCCCGCTGCGAAGCCTCCAACGAACCCAACAACGCCGTCGTCTTGGCCTGCGCCGCCCGCACCTGGGCCAGATCCGCAGCCGCAGCCGCATACAACGCACGCAAAACCGCCAACTGCTGCGCCGCCGCCAACTTGTCCTGAGCCAACCGCTGCTCAGCCACCGCCGCAGCCCGCAACACATCCGACTGACGACGCGTCACCCCATCCAACGCCGTCATCTGCTCCAAGAACTGCGACGGATTATCCGCCAACAACAACTGCAACGTCTGATCCACCCCACCCGAGCGATACGCAGCCGACGCCAACCGACCCACCTGCAACTGCGCCGCCCCCACCACCGCCTGCGAACGCGCCACCCGCGCATTGATCTGCGCCAACACCCGCTGCCCCGCAGCCACCCTCACCTGCGTCGCATTCGCGTTCTCCTGCGCCACCTCACCAGCCGCAGCCAACCCAGCCAACTGCGCCCGCACCTGATCCAAGGACGGCCGCGGCGCCGCCGGCGCAGCCGTGGGCACCAACACCACAGCCAACCCAGCCACCAACCCAGCCACCAACACCACACGCAACGAACGCATTCGGGTGGACGCCACGGAGGCGGCACTCCTCACTTCCACGGCCGCCTACCGGGTTAGCTGTCGGGTTCGGACGGGGAAGATCGCCCTACCAACCGGCACAACCACCCGGTCGGACTCACCCCAGGGAACATGGGTCCCCGGCTCCCCAGCACACCCGACAAGATCCGACCGACCCTGCCCAGCACCACCGAGGACTCAGCGGAGGTGCCGACCGCCGACCCGTCTGGACGGCGTCCTGCCGACACCCGCTGGCACGCAACCACACGGGCACCATGGAAGGCAACCGATTCCGCTGCAGAGGTTCAACAGGCGAAACGGGGGCCCGGCGAACTTCGGGCCATACGCTGCGCCGATGGACCCCTCCACCGCCCCCGCCCCGATCCCCGCGTTCCCGGACGATGCCTTCGGCCGCGTCCTGTGCGTGGTGGCCCATCCCGACGACATCGAGTACGGGACGTCGTCCGCGGTCGCCGCCTGGACCGCGCGCGGCATCGACGTGACGTACCTGCTCCTGACCAAGGGCGAAGCGGGCATGGACGCGAGCCCCCCGGAGCGCACCAGGCAGGTGCGTCAGGCCGAGCAGGTCGCCGGCTCCCGGGTGGTGGGCGTCAGCAGCGTCGACTTCCTCGACTACCCGGACGGCGTGCTCGAGTACAGCCTGGGCATGCGGCGCGACATCGCCCGGGCGATCCGGTCCTACCGTCCCGACGCCGTCGTCGTCGGCTCGTGGGACGTCGAGTTCATCGCCGGGCTGAACCAGGCCGACCACCGCGTGGCCGGGCTGGCCGCCCTCGACGCGCTCCGGGACGCGGGCAACCGCTGGGTCTTCCAGGAGCTGCTCGATGAGGGCCTGGAGCCGTGGTCGACGCGCTGGCTGCTCGTGGCCGGCGACCCGCGGGCGACGTACGGAGTGGACGTGACCGGCGACCCGCTGGAGCGCGGCATCGCCTCGCTGGAGGCGCACGCCGAGTACCTGGCGGGGATCCCCGGGCACCCGGAGCCACGGACGATGCTGACCTGGATCACGCAGATGCAGGGCGGCGCGATGGGTGTCGCCAACGCGGTGCTCTTCCGCGCCTGGGATTTCAAGGCTCCTCCGCCGATCGCCCGCGAGGCGATGGGCCAGTAGCGCGCGGCGACTCGACACGGGCCCTGGGCATATCGCATCCTTAGCACTCGTTGGTAGTGAGTGCTAACGACCGATCAGCCGCCCGGAGAGCCCCGTGCCCACGTACCAGTACACCTGCACCGACTGCGGTGAGCCGCTGGAGGCGGTGCAGTCGTTCTCGGACCCGTCACTGACGGTCTGCCCGTCCTGTGGCGGGAACCTGCGCAAGGTGTTCTCGGCGGTCGGGGTCGTCTTCAAGGGCTCCGGCTTCTACCGGAACGACAGCCGCGCGGGCGCGGCCAAGGGCGACGGCGCGGGCACGGGCGAGGCAGCCGCCAAGGCTGGGACCGGCAAGGGTGACTCCGCGGCCGCGGCCGCGAAGACCGCGGACAGCGGCTCGTCCGGATCGCCGTCCGGGAGTGCCAACGGATCGTCGTCCGGGTCGTCCGGGTCGTCCGGGTCTTCCGGGTCGTCCGGGTCCTCGGGCTCGTCGTCCACAGCTGCCGCCGGCAAGCCCTGACGTCCACAGCCGCGCGCGCATCCACCCGCTGGACATCGCCGGGGTCGTAGCGTGACCGGCATGTCAGACGACGCGCCCCCCTCCCCCGCCGGCCATGCCCCGCTCGCCGAGATCGGCGTGATCGGTGGCTCCGGGCTCTACTCGCTCGCCGACGAGCTCGAGGCCGTCGACGTGCCGACGCCGTTCGGGGCGCCCAGCGAGCCGCTCATGGTCGGCACGGTTGCAGGGCGTCGCGTCGCGTTCCTGCCGCGGCACGGGCGCGACCACCGCTTCCCGCCGCACCGCATCAACTACCGCGCGAACCTGTGGGCGCTCCGGTCGGTGGGCGTGCGCCAGGTGCTCGCGCCCTGCGCCGCCGGTGGCCTGCGGTCCCACCTGGGACCGGGCACTCTCGTCGTCCCCGACCAGCTCGTCGACCGTACGGACGGGCGCACGCACACGTTCTTCGACGAGGGCGCGGTGCACGTGTCGATGGCCGAGCCCTACTGCCCGCATGGGCGGGCGACCGTTCTGGAGGCGGCGCGGACCACCCGATGGTCCCCTGTCGACGGCGGAACACTCGTCGTGGTCGAGGGCCCACGGTTCTCCACCCGCGCGGAGTCGAAGTGGTTCTCTGCGAACGGCTGGTCGGTGGTCGGCATGACCGGGTACCCCGAAGCGGTCCTGGCCCGCGAGCTGGCGCTCTGCTACACGTCGATCTGCCTGGTCACGGATCTCGACGCCGGCCAGGAGACCGGCGAGGGTGTCACCCACGGCGAGGTGCTCGAGGTGTTCGCCCGCAACGTCGACCGACTCAAGCAGCTCCTGCTCCGAGTGGTGCCTGCCATGCCGACGGAGCGGACGTGCACCTGCGGCTCCGCGCTGGACGGGTTGTCGCTTCCCTTCGCGCTGCCGTGACCGCAAGCGCCTGGCCGCCCGCCGGACCGCGGCGGGCGCTGCGGCGTGCGTCCCTGCGCTACCGACGGCCCGTCCTCGCGGCACTGGTCGCGTTGGCGGTGGGCGGCGCCGTCGGTGCCGTCGCCCCGGCACCCGCAGCCACCCGGGCGGTGGTCCTCGCGGCCTCCGATCTGGGCGCCGGCCATGTGCTGAGGCTCGGGGACCTGGTCCTCGGGCGATATCCCGCCGACCTGGTCCCCGACGGCTCGTACCCGCAACTGGACGCCGTGCTCGGTCGTGTGCTCGCGGCCCCGTTGCGGCGGGCCGAGCCGGTCACCGACGCCCACACGGCCGGCGCGGCCGCGCTCACCGGATCCGTGGGACTCGTGGAAGTCGCGGTCCGGCTGGCCGACGCGGGAGCGGCGTCCCTCGTCCGGCCCGGCGACGTGGTCGATGTCGTGGCCGCGTCGTCCGACCCAGGGGCTGGCGGGTACGTCGCCGACCCCACGTCGACGGTCCTGCCCGGCGACACGACACCGGCCGGCGTCGGTGCCGACGGTGTCGACGGCATGGCGGCGGTGGTGGCGTCGTCCGCCCGAGTGCTCGACGTGCCGGCGCCACCCGACTCGGGAGCCGGTGCGGCCGACGGGGCGCTGGTCGTGCTCGCCGTGACGCCCACGACCGGTCGCATCCTCGCCGCTGCCGCCGCGCGCTCGCGCCTCTCGGTACTGATCCACGCCGGGGCGACACTGCGGTGAGGGTCCGCTAGCGTCGAAACCGCCGTGATCGCGCGAGGGTGAGGAGCAGGCCGTGCTAAAGGGGTTCCGCGAGTTCGTGATGCGTGGCAACGTCGTCGACCTCGCCGTCGGCATCGTCATCGGCGCGGCGTTCACCATGGTCGTCAACGCGCTCGTCAAGGGTATCGTCACGCCCCTCATCGCAGCGATCTTCGGCAAGCCCGACCTGGACAACGTCTGGACCTTCACCCTCAACGGCGCCCACTTCAGCATCGGCGTCATCCTGACGGCGCTGATCAACTTCCTGCTCGTCGCCGCCGCGCTGTACTTCCTCGTGGTCGTCCCGGTGAACGCGATGCGCGCGAAGTTCGAGAAGCCGGCGCCCGAGGTCGAGGCGGCCGCGACCGAGATCGAGCTGCTCACCGAGATCCGCGACGCGCTCCGTACCCGCAACTGACCGTCCGCTGAGCGCGCCGCCGGGAGTCGGCTGCGCTCAGACGTTGCCGTGGTGCGGCGGACGGTCCTCCTCGAACCGGCGCAGATCCTCCGGGTCGTCCTCGACCGGGCGCTCTCCCCAGCCGAGGTCGGTGTCGTCCGAGGTCTGCTCGGGCATCGGCTCGCTCATCCGCCCAGCCTACGAGGCCACGCCGAGGGCCGAGGGCGCCGACGGGTCAGAGGCCGCGCGCCCGCAGCAGGGCGAGCCGCTCCTCGAGCAGCTCCTCCAGCTCGGCGAGCGTGCGCCGCTCCATGAGCATGTCCCAGTGAGTCTTGCCCGCGGCGTTCGACCGGGGGGAGAACAGCGCCAGCGGGCCACCGTCGCCAGCCTCACGGCGTGCGGTGGTCTCGTCCTGGTGAGCCGTTCGGCCGCACTTGGGGCAGTCCCAGGTGGCCGGGATCTCGTCGGCGTCGTGGGCGAACCGCAGCGTGATCACGTGCCCCGCCGGGCAGTGGTAGCTGTGCGGCACGGTCTCGACGGGAACGACGTTCTCGTCGGACTCGTAGCTGTGCGAGGTGAGCGTGAAGCCGCGGAGCGCGGTCATGATCTGCAGTTCCTCCTGCTTGGGGGGCCGGAGAAGAGACGGGTTGTGCGCCCCAGACGTTCCCGGAATCCGCTGTGACGTCGCCTACACCGACCCGACGGGACCAGCGACAGGCCCCTGACCTGCGCGGATGCACGGTGCCCTCGGGCAGATTCGAACTGCCGACACCCGCTTTAGGAGAGCGGTGCTCTATCCCCTGAGCTACGAGGGCGGGGCGTGCGCAATTGCCTGCGGAAAACCTTGCCAGGTCAAATGATCACGTCTCGAATGGCATCTTAGATGGCAGTCATGATCTTGTTCAGGTCAGCAAGCCGCCCGAGGAGCGCCCCGTGAGGTCCAGGACGGCGCGTAGGCGAACTGGGAGCGGCGTGGCAAGCAGGAGGGAAGTCGGGACGCTGGCCTACGCGGCGGGCGGAGCGTTGGCCTGGCGGATGGCCTCCATGAGCCAGACGTGCAGCGCCCACACGTTCTGGGCAAGGACCACTCCAAGCACGACGAGGGTCTGGCGGTGCAGGCCCCAGGCCGGCAGGCGATTCCTGTGGAACTTGTGCTCCAGCTGGGCGTTCAGCGACTCGGCGTCCTGCCTCATGCCGTACATGCGGGCGTAGTCAGGGTCCGTCCGAGCGCGAAGCCGCAGGTATTCTCCGCGGTTGAACTTCGAGTCGCGGTCACTCCGCGTGGGGGTGAACGGCTCCCACCACGAGTGGATTTGTCCGGTACCGGCGCAGTGCAGTCGATGGTGAACGAACACATCCCAGGTGCCGTCGGAGCGCTGCTGACGTTTCGTCTGGCCGCGCTCCACTGCCAGCCAGTCGGGGCTTCCGTCACCGGTGATCACTCGCTCGTGGACACCGCCAGCGACCGCGAAAAGCTCGTGCCGGCACTTACCGAATGCCTTCCGCTGCGCGCCCGTGAACGGGAGGGGGCGGTTCTGATGGCCCTTGCCGCCCACGTTCGATCCCCCGCGCTCCACGGCCCGCGGTGTCGGCGGGGAGAGCACCTGCACGCCCGTTCGAGTCTGGATCTCGTTGATGTGCTTACCGCGCAAGACCCCATCAGTGACCAAAGCCCGGAGGCCTGGCAGCCGGTCCGCAGAGTGGATCACAAGATCGATCAAGGCGCCGGCCTCGCCACGACCGTCGCCAGGAGGTACGTGTCGAAGACCGGTAATCACTCGGTGGCCGGCCATCGGAGACCTGATTGCCACGATAGCGAACTTTGTTCCCTCGACCGGCTCGCTCGAGCCGCCCTCACGGTACTGACCGCGTGCCGAATCGATCCGTCCGGAGCGAAGTTCGGCGGTAGTCCGGTCGAGACGGTTCTTCGGCGTCCTCTGCGGTGAGTTGAAGACCTTTCCGTCGCCGGACATGGTGTGCATCCGGCCAAGCTTGGTCACCGACGCCGTCGTGGGATCGGCAAGGCCGACCTCCGTCGCGCGTATCGCCCCCAGCTTGGTCTGCGCCAGCAGATACGTCGCCAGATGCGGTTCAAGACGTCGCGTGAAGTAGTAGTACTGGTCTCGGTTGGGCCCCGTTGACGGCATCTGGTCCATTGGCATGTGCTGGCCCGCCTCCGCCACGACCACGCTCCACAGAATTCGATCGGCAAGCGCGTTCTGGGTTGCGACAGCGGACCCGAAGATGCTGATGCACTGCTGGAACAGGACGAGCGCCCAGGTCGGGTGCTTCCGAGGTCGGCCGCCGGAAGCCTGGTCGGGGTCGGTCCACGAATCGACCAGGGCGCCAAGCACATAGGTATGCGGGTCGGCGGCCACAGCCCGCAGATGCTCGAGAAGCCCTTGCCCCAGCGCCAACCTCTCTCGCTGAGTCTGACGGCGAATGCGCAGGCCGGCGCTTCGACCTTCCTCCGGCGTGACGCCACGCAGCACCTGGTGCCGCCCGGACTCAGGTGCGGCACCAGGCTCGGCATGGCGTCTTGGCATCAGCTACCCGTCACGCCGTCTCGTCACGGATCGCAGCAGCCCAGGCCTGCTGCCAGCCGGGATCGACGTAGCGTCGCGCCGCGTCCAGGGAGTGCAGCCCGAGGTATTGGGCAGCGTCTTCGACCCGGTTCGTCAGCGCGTAGACCCGGTTGGCGCCGAACTCCTGCAGAGATCCGGGCGTGACTCCGATGCGCCGGATGCCAGCCATCTGAAAGGCCCGGTACAGATGCTGGCCAACGGCGTGCTGAGTGATGCTCGAACGATGTGTGCGCGGGGCCGTCGGCAGCGCCAGCGGCATCGTCGCCGGGTCAACAACGGTCTTGCGCCGCCGTGCCACCTTGGCCAGAGCAGCAACGTGTTCCCCAATGACACGGACTGCGTCATCATCCAGGCGTGCGATGCGCGCGAAGCCCTTCCGCCGCCCCGGAAGCCGCAGCAGCTTCTCGATGGGGTCGAAGGCGTCGATCGTGGTGATCGCGATCTCCGCCCCGGCAGCGCCCGCGAGTGCCACCTCGATGAGCGTGGGGAGCAGAGTGTGAGCGGCACTGTGCCGACCGGCCAGCCGAAGCCGCACGAGCTCGTCCGGAGTCAGAGGGCAGGAGGGTCAACAGGCTTCTTGCTGATCACCTCCGTCGGCATCAGGTCCCAGCCGGTCCAGCCCGCTCGAACCCAGACCTCCAAGATCTGCTTGAGGACGCCCTGACGACCTCGGCGAGTCGCCGAGGCTGCGGCCTGCCCAGCGCGCGCCCGACTCCCGGGCGAAGCCGCGCTAACGGGCGCGGCGACCCAAGCAGCGCATATGGCCGCCGAGACGTCCGCCACCGACTGGGCACCATGGGCGGCCGAGAACTTAAGGAAGGCGTCCAGCTGACGCAGGTAGCGGCCCTCAGACACCGCCGTGAAGTCCCCGTTCATCCGCCGCTGGTGCCACACAGCTCGGACGGCGTCAGCCGCAGCGCTCAGGAGGACCTGAGGCCCCGCGAGGCCGACCGTGTCCCGCGGACCCACGAGCTGGCGATCTGCCGATTTGGTCTCGTCAGCGAGGAGGATCCTGCGCAGCTGTGACATCGAGGACCCCTCCCGGGTCTGTGCGGGATCCCGGACAGGACCCGCAGGCGCCATAGCCGACACCCCGGACTTGCTTACCGTCGCTCGGTAACCCTCCGTAGTCAGCCGATCGCTGCGACGACAGCGCCCCTGATTCGCCTTCGGAGGCCGCCCAGGGCTCACGGCTTGCTCCTGCGCCAGGCCGATCGACGACGTTGCCGAAGTCGCGCCCGAGCTCCCTCATGGTTGGCGAGAGGCACGCTGGCGTTGGAGCCGCACCCGCAGGCGCAGTCCACCAAGCGGGGCCCACCAGGCGGCACCGGCAACACGAGAACGCGGCCCTGGCACATGCCGTGCTCGCCCCTGCCGCAACGCTGCGTGACTGCCATCGGAAGTGTTGACCTTCGATCGAATGTAGTGATCTGACTACACTGAAGATAGGTCCGCGAGTAGTGATCTATCTACACTTGACGATGGAGGGTCGGCGGGCAGCGAGATTGGCTAGATTCCGATCATGGGCCGCCGCGTGGACCTCGACGACCTCGTCGACGCCGCCGATGTGGCGAAGATCCTCAAGCTGTCGCGGCCCACATCTGTGTATGTCTATCTGGGTCGCTATCCAGAAATGCCGCGACCAGTGGTTGATCGAGGCCCTAAGCGAGCCCGGCTCTGGCTACGGTCTGAGGTCGAGGCCTGGAAGCGACAGCGAACTGAGCAGTAGCGCGCGGGGGTTCACCATCGACACCGGCATCCAAGTCTACCTCCGCGGCCCGCGCAGCCCCTGGCAACGCGACTCGAACGAGAACACCAACGGGTTGCTGCGCCAGTACTGCCCAACGGGCAAGGCTCTGGCCCCCTACTCCCAGGCCGACCTTGACAAGGCGGCCGCCCCCCTCAACGGACGACCTCGACAAACCCTGGGCTGGAAGACACCATCACCAACTCTCGAGCAGGCGTTGGACTGACCGGTTGAGTCCGCCGCCGTTATGGCGCGGAAGGGCGACGGCGGGATCAAAAGCTCGGCTCGGGCAGCCTGCGCGCCGCGAGGAGCGTCCGCCACTCGGCCAGGCAGCGGTCCGCCAGGGTAACTGCCTCGTACTCGTTCCCGTGGCCATCTTCGATGAAGAACGTCCCCCCGACGCCCGTTCCGACGTAGACAGTCCAGTCGTTACGCGTCTGATGCGCCCCGTCCGCCCGTTCGTTCGTTAGCCCCAGATGCTTACTGCCATTCGCCACGTCCGCTGCGATCAACAATCGCGAAACGCCACCAGGGCTGGGGCTCGGGCGAGGAAGTACTGTCGCCACTCGTACTGCAGGTCATAGCCCCGCGCGGGGTTCCCGCACGTCCTACGAGGGCGGTGTCAGTCGCGGCCAGGTACAGCCCTCGACTCACCACATCACCTGCGCGTAGCCATCGATAACAGAGGACGAGATCGCAACTCAGACACAATGGCCAGCCCGTCTGCGTCAGGTCCGCACCAGTTCACTGAGGCAGGCGTGGAACACCTCCGTATGGCGGTCGACGTCGTCCTGGGTGGTCGCCGGTGACATCAGTGCCATGTTATGGAACGGCGTCAGCAGGATGCCGCGGTTGAGCGCATACAGGTGGACCATCTGTTCGACCTGGAAGTCGCCGGCCGCGGCCGCCTCGGCCCCGTTGCGCGGTGGCCGAGGTGCGAAGCTGTATTCCGCGCGGGCCCCGAGCCGGTTGCAGTGCCAGGGCAGGTCGTGCGCGGCGATGCCGGCGTCGACGCCGTCGGCCCACCGCTCGCCGAGGGAGATCATCCGGGCGTAGGCCTCGTCGGTGAGCACCTCGGTGAGGGTGGCGTGCATCGCAGCCATCGAGAGCACGTTGCCGGCGAGCGTGCCGCCGATGCCGCCGGCGTCGATCTCGGACAGCGGGATCGAGTCGGCGATGCGCCGCACGACCTGTTCGGTCATGCCGAACGTGCCGCACGGGATCCCGCCGCCGATCGGCTTGCCCATCGTCACCACGTCCGGCTCGAGCCCGTCGCGGCGGGTCATCCCACCGGGTCCGGCCGAGATGGTGTGCGTCTCGTCGATGACCCACAGCGCGCCGTAGCGCCGGGTGAGCTCGCGGCAGGCCTCGAGGTAGCCCTGTTCGGGCAGCACGATCCCGATGTTCGTCAGCGCCGGCTCCATCAGGACGGCGGCGACGTCGCCCTCGGCGAGCGCCCGCTCCAGGCCTTCGACGTCGTTGTACTCCACGACGCGGGTGGTCTCGGCGACCGGAACGGGTGCGCCGATCGAACTCGGGCGGTCGACCGTACGGCCCTCGGCGTCCAGCATCGCGAACGTCTCGTCGACCGAACCGTGGTAGCACCAGTCGTGGACGATCACCTTGCCCCGGCCGGTGACGTGGCGGGCGTACCGGATCACGTGACGGTTGGCGTCCGTGGCCGACAGTGTGAACTGCCAATAGGCCAGGCCGAACCGCCGGCGCAGGTCCTCCCCGACCGAGATCGCATGCTCATCCGGCAGCATGGCGGTGATCCCGCGCTCGAGCTGGCGACGGACGGCCGCGACGGTGGGCGCGGGCGAGTGGCCCGTCATTGCACCGGTGTCGCCGAGGCACAGGTCGACGTAGTCGTGCCCGTCGACGCAGCTGAAGTGGGCGCCGGCGGCCGCGTCTACGTAGACGGGGAACGGTCCCGGCCACTTAACCATCCAGCTCATCGGCACGCCATTCATCAGCACGCCGCAGGCCTGCTCATGCAGCTTGGCCGACCTGGGGTGGGCCGCAACGAAGCGGTCGACCTCCACGCTGTGCAGGGCGGCCAGCCGCTCTCGGTCGATCCTGACTGCCATCAAGTCCTCCGCGGCCGAATCGCTATACACTCCCTCACGCGCCATCAATGACGGGAAGCGATATCGTATAACGTATACCACAGGATCCCAGCGGCGAGGAGAGCGAGCATGTCCGAGCCTCAACCCACCAATCAGCCGGTGCCGCGCAGCTCGTCAGCTCCTGCATGGGCCCGCCCCGGATCCGGGGCAGCGGGCACGGGACAGATGCTGACCCCGATCGCGGCAGGCGCCGGTCCGTCCGTGGAGGCGCTTATCGACCTGTTCCCGACCGGGACGCGGCTGGACACGGATGGGGTCCTCGTGGTCGGTGGCTGCCGGCTGGACGAGGTCGCGGGGCGGTTCGGCACGCCGGCGTACCTGGTCGACGAGGTTGCGCTGCGGGCGCGGGTGAGCGAGTTCCGCGACGAGCTCGCCGCCCGCTGGCCCCGGTCCAGGGTGGTCTTCGCATCGAAGTCCTTCCCGTGCTCCGCCGGGTACCGCTTGATGGCCGAGGAGGGTGTTGCCGTCGATGTCGCCGGCGGCGGCGAGCTCGTCATGGCGCTAAGGGCAGGAGTACCGCCGGCCGACCTCGTGCTACACGGCAACGCCAAGACCGATGCGGAGCTCGAGCTCGCCGTCCGCAGCGGCGTCGGCACCGTGGTCGTCGACGGGTTCGATGACATCGACCGGCTGGAGCGACTCGTGCCGCCGAACGGCCCCCGGCAAGGCGTGCTCGTCCGGGTGGTGCCAGCGATCCGCCCCGACACCCACGAGGCCGTGTCGACCGGGCACGAGGGGTCCAAGTTCGGGCTCCCGATCCCTCTGGCCGCACAGGCGATCGACAGGCTGCGGCGATCGCCTGCGCTGCGGCTCGACGGTATCCACGTGCACGTCGGCTCGCAGATCCTCGACACGGCGCCTCTTGCACTAGCGGTGTCGGTGGTCGCCAGTCTCGGCGACTTCGATGTGTACGACCTGGGTGGCGGGCTCGGGGCTCGCTACACCTACGACGAGCATCCGCCGTCGGTCGCAGAGTACGTCGGCGCCCTCACGGACGCGGCGCACCGGCACCTGCCACCGGGTGCGCGCATCCTCATCGAACCCGGGCGGTCAATCGTCGCCCGCTCGGGCATCACCCTCTACCGAGTAGTCACGGTCAAGCACGGCACGCCGACTTTCGTCGCCGTCGACGGCGGGATGGGCGACAACCTCGACGTATCCCTGTACGGGCAGCGGTTCGAGGCCACGCTAGTCTCCCGCGTCGGCGGCGGCTCGCCCGTCGAGCTAGTGGGTCGACACTGCGAGTCCGGTGACGCACTCGTCCACGGTGTCCCGCTGGACCGGCCACAGGTCGGCGATCTCGTCGCGGTGCCGGTCACTGGGGCGTACTGCATGACCATGGCGAACAACTACAACGGCGCACTGCGACCGCCGGTCGTATTCCTCCGAGACGGCCACGCGCACGAGGCCGTCCGCCGCGAGACCTACGACGACCTGCTCCGCCGGGACGTCTGACTGTCCTGCTCGCTCGTCGTTGTGCTCTTCCCTCAGTTCCGGCACAGTCGAGCGCTTCGGTGAACGTCGCGCCGCGGGTGATCATGATGCGTAACTTTGGTATCAGTCGGGGCTGGTTGAGGCCGAAGGCCCAAGCCTGGCCGTGCGGTCGAGGGCGAGGTGCTGCTGCTCGTCCTCGTCATCGTGGACGGTGACGATCTCCTTCGCGTCGGCATGACCGACGAACTGCAGGCGATTGATGTACGGGTCCGACCGCAAAAGGCACGGTGGCGTACGGCTCGGCGCCATGCGCCACCGCGTTGCGGCCGACGGTGCGACCTTGCTCGGCCGCGCTCGTCCAGTGCTCCAGTCGCACGGCCCAGCCCGAGGCAGAGTCGGAACCAGAGGACCACGTCGCCGGCAGCCTAGATGCCGGGGTTCCCGGCGTTGAGCGTCGCATCGCAGACGACCCCGTCGTCCACGTGGGCCGGAGTCGCGCAGCCAGCCGGTCCCCGGTTGCGAGCCGATCCCGAAAACGACCAGCTCGGCGTCGAGTGCCGTCCCGTCGGACAGCAGGACCTCCTCCGGGCGGGATGCCGTTACCGGCACAACTGTGCCGCAGCTCGGTGACGCCTGACATCTCAGGCTGTGCGTGCGCTCGCCCGAAAGACGGGCACGAACGCCACGAGAGCTACCAGCTGGACCACGACAATGAAGCTGATGGCAGCATCGGTGGACATGTCGTATAGCAGCCCGATGACAGCGGATCCGGCCAGCCAGGCCAGACCGTAGATGGCCGTGAAGGTTCCGTAGCCAACCCCCCGGCGTTCCCTTGGCGTCAGGTCGGCCACGGCTGCGCGCATGGTCGACTCGTGGACGCCCATGACAGCGCCCCACAGCCCGGCGCCCAGCCACACCAGGACGGCTGACGTCGAGAACGACCAGAACGGGATGACCAGGCCGAGCACCGGCAGCAGGACCAGCCCCCGCAGGCCAATCCGGTCATAAACCCAACCCGAAGCGAAGGCGGCCAGGGCCGCGACACCCATCGCCAGGGCGTACATGACGGGCACCTGCTCGTCCGGCACGACGTGCAGCGTGGCGAGGTGGAACGCCAGCACGGCGAAGGTAGCGAAACCCAGCAGCGTGAGCGCGGTGAACGTCGCGTACTGCCAGTACATCCGGCTGAATCCGTGCACCGAGACGGGCCTGGTCTGGGTTGCGTGCACGGACGGGTCGAAGGCGCTCGGGTCCGGCGCCTGCCACCGCAGGTAGAACAGGACGCCTATGGCCAACAGGCCTGGGATGGCCAGCCAGGCGAAGGCAGCGGCATAGCTGTGGCCGGACGCAAGGATCGCTGCTACCACCAAGGGCCCGACGAGGGCGCCAGCCTGGTCGAGCGCCTCGTGGGCGCCAAAAGCCCGGCCGCGGCCGAGGTCAGCGCTGGCCTCGGCCAGCATGGTGTCCCGGGCCGGGGTGCGAACGGCCTTGCCGAATCGCTCGCCGATGATGAAGACGCTGGCTACCCCTATCGAGCTGGCCACAGCCAGCAACGGCACGCTGACCATGGTGATGGCGTAGCCGGTGATCGAGATCGCCCAGTGCCGGCCGGTGCGGTCCGACAACCGACCGGTGAACAGCCGGAAGACCAGCGCCGCCGCCTCTCCGATGCCGGTGATCAGGCCAACCATGGCGGCGTTGGCGCCGAGCGTCGCCAGATAGGGGCCGATGATGCTGCGGGCGCCCTCGTAGACGAAGTCGCCCAACCCGCTGACCAGGCCGAAGACAAGCACGAACCTCAGCGGCGTCACCCGGTTCGCGCGGCGCATGGGCGAAGCCGGCGGAGTGGTCACGACCGCTCAGTCTCACTGTAACCTGACGCAGATGGCCGGTAGGCCGCGCCGCCTGGGAGCGTCACACCGGGCGCCGCTTGCCTCGTTGGAAGACGACACCGCAACCTGACCTGATCAAGCTCATCGGAATCCTCGACGCCGCCGTGCATCCGCGTACCGATCCCAGACCGTCGTGGCAGATCGAGGCCGAGGTTCCTTCGGCAAGTGTCTGGTGGCCTTTCTCAGTAGCCCCGCTTGGCAGGGCGTCGGTGGCCTGATCGCCATCGCAGCGTTCTGAAACGTGCGTCATCGCATCGTCAGCACGCCGCAACAGTTTCGGCCGTTGCGGCCTCGACTGCCTACTGGTTGTAGTAGAACGCCATCGGCATGACGAGGGAGGTGTTGTTGGTCTGGTCGCTGTTGTGGATCGTTGCCGGGACGTTCTGGATGGAGTTCTTGGTGTAGTACATCCCGTAGTCCTGCAGGCCCATGCCCACGACGCCGATTGTCCACACCTGGTCGGCGTGCGTCCGGAAGAGCTGCTTGCCCAGGTCGATCCGCTTCTCGCGGGGCAACGAGACGCCCGTGTTGTACTGGGTCACGGCATCCTTGAGTGTCTTCAGTGAGTCGGGCGGCTCCTCTCCCTTGGCGCCTCCGGTGATGAACCACTGGCTGTACTTGTAGCCCATCGTGGACGCGACCGTGCCGCCATAGACCACGGGCAGGAACCCGTTGGGGCCGAGGAACGGCTCCTCCACGCCATAGACGTTGTTGACCGTCGCCATGAGCTGATTCGCCTTGGCACGGTCGGTTGAGAGGGCGCCGTCGATCACATCGCTGAAGGCGTCGACGCCGATCTGAGCCCAATGCCGGACGATCATCTGGCCCATGGTCGGGAAGTCCGCCTTGGTGGTCGACTGCATCTCGATCCGGATCCGATCCTTGCCGGACGGAAGCAGCCGGAACCCGCTGCTGTCCCTCTTGGTGAGGCCGAGACCGTCCAGCAGGGCATTGGCCTGCTGGACGTCGTGGGTGGCCCACTTCGTCCGCCAGCCCGGGCCGGGATAGTAGATGCTCTGGTCCGAGCACATGGTTGCCGACGGCACGCTGGTGCCGAGGAAGTACGTGTCGTTGACGGCCTCACGATCGATGGCGAGCGACAGCGCACGCCGGAACTCGAGGGTGCGGATCAGATCGCCCATCTCGCCGTCGTACGACAGGCACAGAAGCACAGCGCAGTCCATCACGTCGTCCGCCGCTCGATGGATGGTGTAGTCACTGCGCTTCTGGTTGCTGATCAGGACTGGGAGGCTCGCGACCGTCAGCCCCCGGTCCTGGTAGTCGTACTGTCCGGAGACGCAGTTGAGCGCGAGCACATCCGAGCTCTGGGTGTTGGCGATCGACACCTGCGAGACGTAGGGGAGCTGGTTGCCGGCGGTGTCGACCCAGATGCTGTAAGGATTCGCCGCGAACTCGGCAAGGTCCTTCTGCGTGGACTGCGTGATGACCCAGGGCATGACCGTCGGCAGGTCGGGGTTGTAGAACCAGGTGTTCTGGTTGAGCAGGTACGACACCCAGCCGTCGAACCCGGCGGCCTTCGCCCTCTTGTTCGCCTCCGCCTCGGAGGTGTACTTCGGCAGGTACTGGCTCAGGTAGTGCTTCGGCGCGAACCCGCCGCCAACAGACTGACCGTTGTAGTAGGTGCCGCTCACGTCGGACGAGCCGGCCAGCTGGTCCGGCAGGGTCGAATATGGCATCGGACTGGTGAACAGGACGGTGTAGTCGTCGACCTTCTCCATCGTGACGTTCTCGCCGCCGATGGTCAGTGCGCCCGACTGGTACCCGATGTCGTCGTCGAGGTTGACGTCGTTGCGCCAGAAGACCAGGTCGTCCGCGGTGAACGGATGACCGTCGGACCACTTCATGCCGTTACGCAGGTGCAGCGTCAGCTGCTTGAAGTCGCCGCTCAGCTCGTAGCCGAGCGCGATGTTGGGGATGATGGTCTTTCCGGTGTGGTCGAAGAAGAGCAGGCTGTCCGGGCCGGCCAGGATGTCGGCGTTGTCAGAGTCGTTGGAGACCATCCCCATCCGGATCTGGCCACCGTACTTGCCGACGCTCTGCGCCCTGATGACCAGTGGGTCCTGGCCGATCCGTTGATCGACCGGGGGGAGCTTGCCGGCGGCGACCTGAGCGGCGAACTCCGGCCGCTCGTGGAACGTCGTGGGGAACTTCGACCGGTCACTGATGACGTCGTAGCCCTCGATCGACGTCCCCGCGACCGAGGTGGAGGACGGCGAGGCTCCGCCCTTGCTCGTGCACGCGCCCAGAAGGGCCGTCGCGCCGCCCAGGAGCACGGCGTTGCCTAGCAACTGCCTGCGGGAGATGTCGAACGCCATCTGGTTCACACTCCGAGGTCTGACAGGTCCCGGCTTTCGGCCGGTCACCTTCACGATCATGTGTCTGACCCGGAGCCGTGCGTCTCCGGCGACCCACTGCCATGCACGGATCTAGGAAAACTCGACCCCCGATATTGCTAGGCGATAGTAATAACCGATACATCTCATGTCAATGACCCGTTGGCCTGGGGGTGCGCCGGGCCACCCGGTGGTTGCGCCTGCGCATCGTCCATGCCCGGAAGC
The DNA here is from genome assembly GCA_963849365.1 of uncultured Actinomycetota bacterium. Taxonomy (GTDB): domain Bacteria; phylum Actinomycetota; class Actinomycetes; order Prado026; family Prado026; genus CAVQCJ01. Next base: position 1,633,197 of record CAWKHA010000004.1, on the reverse strand, counting down.
CGCAGCTCGGACGCCCGGTGGCATCGGGCCTGGTGGCCGTCGGGGGTGGCCTCGAGCGCCGGGGCTTGGGTCCTGCACTTGTCGATCGCGAACGGGCAGCGCGGGTGGAAGTAGCAGCCGGTGGGCAGGTCCGCCAGGTTGGCCACGCTCCCGGGCGGCGGATCGAGCGTGGCGCGCTGCCGGGGATCGGGCCTGAGCACGGCACCCAGCAGCGCTGAGGTGTAGGGATGCCGTGGCGTCATGAGCACCTGGTCTCGCTCACCCATCTCGACGATCTGACCGGCGTACATGACCGCGATCCGATCACTGATGTGGCGCACGACGCTCAGATCGTGCGACACGAACAGGTACGTGAGCCCCAGCCGAGTCTGCAGGTCGAGGAGAAGGTTGAGGGTCTGTGCCTGAACCGACACGTCAAGAGCGGAGACCGGCTCGTCCGCCACGACCAGCCGGGGGTTCATCGCCAGTGCTCGTGCGATGCCGATCCGTTGCCGTTGACCGCCGCTGAAGGCATGCGGATACCGGTGCATGTACTCCCGGCGCAGCCCCACCAGGTCGAGCAGCTCGCCGACCCGTTCCTTGCGCGACCGCTTGTCACCGACGTGGTTGACGAGAAGCGGCTCGCTGATGATCTCGACCACCGTCATGCGGGGGTTGAGCGAGGAGTACGGATCCTGGAACACCATCTGGAGGTCGCGCCGGACCGAACGCAGCTGCCTCTTGCCCAGCTTCGCAAGATCCACCTCGACCGAGTCGTTGGGGCGGAAGATGATCTGCCCGCCGTCGGGGGTGTGGTCGCGCATCACGCAACGCGCCGTCGTGGTCTTGCCCGAGCCGCTCTCACCGACCAGTGCCAAGGTCTCCCCCGGCGCCAGTGAGAAGGTCACGTCCTGGACGGCTTGGATACGGCCCTTGGCGCGGCCCAGCGAGCGCCCTTGGATGGTGAAGGTCTTGTACAGCTCGACCACCTCGAGCACCGGCAGCTTCGGGTCAGGTGCAAGCTGAGCCGAAGCCCTCGGAGCCGGTTCGACCGGCTCGATCGTCAGGAGGACCCTCCCGGCGGCCGAATCCACGGGCGGCGCGGCCAGCGCCACGGCGGTCGCAGCACTCCCCAGCTGCGCCGTGTCCGCCGACTGCTCGACCAGGTGACACTCGTACTCCTGGCGCTGACCGAGGGTGTGCACGCTGGGCTGGGAGTTCTCGCAGATCTCCCCGATCCGCGACTGGCACCGCGGATGGAACGCGCACCCATCCGGCCGGTGCAGCGGGTGCGGCACCGTTCCGGAGATGGTCGTCAACCGCGAACGTTTGCCACGCTGGGCACTGGGCACCGATTGCAGCAGGGCTTTGGTGTAGGGGTGGTGCGGGTCGTGGAAGATCTGGTCGACCGGTCCGCGCTCGACCGCCCGGCCCAGGTACATCACGACGACCTCGTCCGCCATCTGGGCGATCACGCCGAGGTCATGCGTGATCATCAGCAGGCTGAGGCCGGCGCTCTTCTGCAGGTCGCGCATGGTGCGCAGGATCTGCGCCTGGGTGATCACGTCCAGGGCGGTGGTCGGTTCGTCCGCGATGAGCAGGCGCGGCGTCCCGGCCAGCGCCATGGCGATCATCGCGCGCTGCCGCAGGCCGCCGGACATCTGCCAGGAGTACGAGTCGAGGTACCCGTCTGGTCGGGGCACCCCGACCATGGTGAGCAGCTCGACGCCACGCTGGCGGGCGGCATCGCCGGACAGGTCGGAGTGCAGCTGCACGGCCTCGAGCAGCTGGTTGCCGATGGTGTGCACTGGGCTGAAGGAGGTCCCCGGCTCCTGGAACACCAGGCCGATCTCGCCACCTCGTACCCGCCGTATCTCGTCGCCGAACGGGTCGAGCTCGACGAGGTCGCACCACTGGTCGTCCTGTCGCAGCAGGATCTGGCCGCCGACGATCTTCCCGGGCTGCTCCACGATCCGCAGGAGTGAGCGGGCCGCGACGCTCTTGCCGCAGCCCGTCTCGCCGACCAGACCAACGACCTTGCCGGTCGGGATGTCGAACGACACGCCGTCGACGGCCCTGACGATGCCTTCGGGGGTCTGGAAGTGCGTCGCCAGGTCGCGGACGGACAGCAGGATGTCCGATCCGGGCATCGGCGCGGGATCAGCCGGCGCCAACTCAGTTTCCGTACGGGTCAGCGGCATCTCGAAGTCCGTCTCCGACGAAATTGAAGGCCAGGCACGACACGACCACGGGCACGACCGGCGCGAGCAGCCAGGGCGTCAGAGCGACGGCCTGGATGTTCTGGGCTTCCTGGAGCATCACACCCCAGGAGACCGCCGGGGGACGCAGCCCGAGCCCCAGGAAGCTCAGTGACGTCTCCGCGACGATCATGCCGGGAAGCGCCAAGGTGGTCGTAGCGATGATGTGGCTGGTGAACAGCGGCAGCATGTGCGTGGTGATCACCCGTCGCGGGCGGGTGCCGGCGAGCTCGGCCGCTGTCACGAAGTCCTCGTTGCGCACTTGGAGGAATCGGCCTCGCACTTCTCTGGCCAGCCCGGTCCACCCGATGAACGAGATGATCAGCGTGATGCAGAAGTAGACCTTGATCACGCTCCAGTCCCGCGGCATGGCTGCGGCAAGCCCCATCCAGAGTGGGATCGTGGGGATCGCCCGGATGACCTCGATGAGTCGCTGCACGAGCGTGTCGATGAGGCCGCCGTAGTAGCCGGAGATGCCGCCGAGCAGGCAGCCGAGCACGAGACTGATCGAGACGCCGATCAACCCGATGCTCATCGAGGTCCGGGTGGCGACCATCAGCCGCGAGTACACGTCGCGACCCTCCTCGTCCGCGCCCACCAGAGCCAGCGAATTCGACGCCGGCTGCCCGTTCACCTGACCGTCCACGCCCATCAGGTGGATGTCGGTGGTGAACAGGCCGAAGAGCTTGTACGAGTAGCCGTGCACGAAGAAGTGCACGGGAATGTTCGTCGAGTCGTTGACGGTGTACACCGGCTGGAGGGTGACCGGGTCACGGTGACCTTGGACCGGGTGGATGTGGGGTGAGAACGAGAGGCCGTCGAAGAGCTGGACCCGCTGGGGGGGCATGAAGATGCGCGCAGCGCTGGAGTCTTGCGGATCATGCGTGGCGAGGAAGTCGGCGAAGATCACGACCATGTACATGAGGATCAGGATCGCCGCACTGACCATGGCCATCTTGTGCCGGCGGAACCGCCACCAGACCAGCTGTCGCTGACTGGCGACCGCGAGTCGCTGCTCGGTGAGCAGGGTGGCGGGTCCCGCGGCCGACGGCGGCACCTGCTCTACGGCCGAACCACTGCGTCCCCCGCGGTGCAGCCGGAATGGCAGTCGGTGCTTCCTGACGTCATCCAGCATGGCGGATCCGCGGGTCGAGAGCCATCAGCACCATGTCCGAGATGAACGTGCCCACGACGGTGATGACTCCCAGCAGCATGATGATCGCACCGGCCAGCAGCATGTCCTGAGCGCGCAGGGAGACCAGCAGGATCGGACCCAGCGTGGGCAGCGCCAGCACGACGGAGATGATGATGGTGTCCGACATGGCCTCACGGAGGAGCAGGCCGATCGAGCTGGCAAAGGGGTTCAGCGCCACCCGAACCGGATACTTCCTGATGACCCGCCACCGCGACAGTCCCTTTGCCTGCGCGGTCACCACGTACGGCTTGCCGAGCTCGTCCAGCAGGTTGGCGCGCATGACCCGGTGCAGATACGCGATGCCGCCGATCCCGAGCACGATCGCCGGGATGATGAGGTGCTCGACCATGTTGATCAGCTTGCCGATGCTCCACGGCGCGGTCACGTACTCCGGCGAGAACAGACCGCCGAGGTTGATGCCGAACCACTGGAACGCGAAGTACATCAGCGCCAGCGCCAGCAGGAACGACGGCACGCCCAGGCCGATGAAGCCGATGGTGGTGATCACGTAGTCGAAGAACGAGTACCGGCGGACCGCGGAGTAGATCCCGAGCGGCACCGCGAGGAACCACGTGACGCCGACCGAGAGCACGGCGATCAGCACGGTGTAGCCGGCGGCGCCGGCGATGATCGTCGAGACCGGCTCCTGCATGCTCAATGAGAGGCCGAAGTCGCCGTGCACCATGCCGGTCACCCAGTGCAGGTACTGCAGGTACGCCGGCTCGTCCAGACCCAGGTTCTTACGGATCTGGTTCAGGGCGGGCGGCGAGATGCCGCTCTCGGCGAGCCGCGCGTAGTACTCGCTCGCGAAGTCGCCCGGCGGCAGCTGGATCACCACGAAGGAGACGAGCGAGATTGCCCAGAGCGTGAACGCCGCCCAGGCTGACCGCCGTATCACGTACCTCAGCACACGCAGCCCCGCTTCGAATCAACCCCAGAGGAGCGACCTCCAACCGGGGCTGGGATCGCTATCGGCGCCTGCCGACCATATTGCTCTTAGCTCACTTCCACGGGCTACGCTTGGTCTCCGATATCGGCACACGGTAACGATGGGTGGGGTGCCTGTCAACGTCCGCTGAAGACGCGGTTGCGTAACGATCGCCCGCCACCTTCCGGCGCAGTCGACAACCCCGCGCACGTGCCCCCCGACAGCCTCCCCCTACCGCTGGTCCAGCACGACCTCGACCAGGTACGGCCCCTCGGAGGTCAGCCCCTTCTCGAGCGCGGCACGCAGCTGCGCGGGGTCGGCTGCTCGTTCGCCCGGCACACCCTGCGCGCCCGCCAGCGCGACGAAGTCGATCGTCGACGCGTCCAGGCTCAGACCGGGCACCGGCAGCCCCTCGGCGCCCCAGGGACCGCCCATGCGGTCGATGATCAGGCTCAGGACGCGGTAGGTCCCGTTCTTGAGCACCACGAACAGGATCGGCGCCTCATCGGCGGCCGCATTCCACAAGGCCTGCGGGTAGTACATGAGGGACCCGTCGCCCACCACGTTGACGACCTTCCGATGCGGCAGCGCCTGGTGGATGCCCACTGCTGCGGCTGGCGAGTAGCCGAGGGACAGGCCGTTGACGTTGAAGTAGGACAGGGGGTCGCGGAACTGCAGGATGTTCACGAACGACGGTCGGTTGGAGATTGACTCGTCAACGAAAATGGCGTCATGAGGAAGCCGGTCACGCAGCTCGGCTGCGACCAGGTCCGCGGACAGCCGGTTCGCCTCCAGGGCACGCGCGGCCCGATCCGCCCACTGGTCGACCCGATGCCTACATCGCGCCTCGGCGGCCGCTCGGCGATGCTCGCGCTGTGCCCCGACGACGGATCTGCGCCGGACCGCCGCGGCCAGCGCCGCCAGGTTCGCCTTCACATCGCCGAGCAGACCCACCTCGACCGGCTCGTTCTTGCCGATCTCCCAAGGGCTGTCGTCGACGGTGATCGTGCGCACCCGCCACGGCACGAGCGGGCCGCCGCCGTCGTAGCGGGACACCGGGGCCTGGCAGGTCACTCCGCAGGTGAGGAGGACGTCGACGTCGTCGAGCTGCTTGCGCATCTCGGTCGCAAGGTTCGGCATCGGGCCAGCAAAGAGCCGGTGGTTCGATGGGAAGTTCCACAACGTGGCGTACCCCTCGGTCAGCACGACCGCGTCCAGGCTCTCGGCCAGGGCGACCATGTCCTCCCAGGCGCCGTTCAAGCCCACGCCGTCGCCGGCGAGGATGAGCGGATTGGCAGCTTCCGCAAGCAGAGTTGCCGCGTGCTCGACCGCGCTCTCGAGCGCCCGGGTGGGCCCGATCTTGCTCAACCTGGGGCCCGGTGGGTCGGGGTACTCGGCCAGGAACAGGTCGGTGGCGATGGACAGGAACACCGGGCCGTACGGCGGCGTCGTCAACTCCTTGAACGCCCGTTGCAGCGCGATAGGCAGGTCGGGGAGCGAGGAGACTTCGTACGACCACTTGGTGAACGGGCGCATCAGGCCGCCCAGGTCCGCGGTGAGGATCGGGTCGTAGACATTGAGACCGCTGTGGTGCTGGCCGGCCACGATGAGCAGCGGAACCCGCGCGCGGAAGGCGTTGTAGATGTTGCCCAGCCCATGGGCCACCCCGGGCGTCACATGCAGGTTGACAACACCGATCTTGCCCGAGCCGCGGGCATAGCCAATGGCCTGGGCAACCGCGATGTCCTCGTGCAGCGCCAGCACGTAGTCGACCGAGGCGTAGTCGTTGCAGCCGTCGATCAGCGGAAGCTCGGTCGTCCCCGGGTTGCCGAAGATGTACGGGATGTCGAGGTCGACCAGGTACCGGAAGAGGAGATCTCGTCCCAAGGCTGCGTCGTGCGCGAGCGTCTGATCCACGGAAGCCATGATATTGGATTACGGTGTCGGATGTCGATATCGGTATCCAGCGGCACGACAAGGCCAGCGCCGTTCGCACACGCAACGCCGGGTCGGCCGCTAATATCGATCACCGATCACGGTTTACGATTCGATGAAGAGACGAAGGGTTGGCCGTCCTATGGCAACGCGCACGTCTGCGACCGATCCGGCGGCGGTCCACAGGTCACTGGAGGAGCACTCGAAGATCTTCCGCGACCTCCTGCTCGGTTTCGTCAAGATCCACGTGCTCTATCACGCGAGCATGGGGCCGGTCTATGGCGTCGGCCTCACCGAAGAGCTCGAGAAGCACGGCTACCGCCTCTCGCCCGGCACGCTCTACCCATTGCTGCACAACCTGGAGGGGGCCCAGTTCCTGGTTCGCCAGGACCGCGTCGTCGGGGGCAAGATCCGCAAGTACTACGGAATCACTCCGCTGGGCCAGCGAGCGTTGGACGAGGCCAGGGCCAAGGTCATCGACCTGGTCCAGGAGGTCAGCGACGGCGATTCGAGCCGGAAGCCGTCACGCTCGTCCACCGCGTCAGCGTCGTCACGGCGCTGAACGTCGCTCGCAACCTCTCGGCTCGGCGCAACCTCTAGGCGTCGGCAGGACTCGGCTCTGCCACCAGATCGAGCACCAGCCCCTGCGGCGCCTGCTCAGGCAGCACCCACTTGATGTACGGGTAGCCCGACTCCGCGTGGAGATCATTCGCCATGTCCGTCGCCGCGGCGAAGGCCGCTTCGAACCGATCCAGGTCTTTCGCGTCGATCGCCGCCCGGACCGCGGGCAACGCCTCCGCCTGGAAGCGCTCCAGGCGCTCGCGGTGCTTGGGACGGAGCACCTTGAGGGTGTTCTCCAGCTTGGTCATCCGCTTGACGTAGTACTCCGCAAGGCCCCAGTTGCCGCCGCGGGCGGCGTAGGCGACATGCCACCAGCTGTGGCCGACCTTCTCCATGATTCCCGCCGTGTCAGGAAGGGCGGCGGACATCTCCTCGAGCGTGAGCTCGTTGTCTTCCGTCCTGACTCTGATCTCGTCAGTCACGTCACTTCCCGTCCTCGTGATGGCTGAGCTGCCGCCTCATGCCGCTGACGAAGGTCACCTGCTGCGTGGGGGCTGCTTCAGACGAGCTGCTCGCCGGAGGTGGTGAACACGCTCAGGGCGCCGACGGGGCACGCTTCGCACGCGGCCAGCAAACGTGCCCGGTCAACCTGCTCCGGCTGCTGGAAGGCGACGATGTTGTCGTCCTCCAGATGGAACGCCTCACCGCTCTCGTCGACGCAATGACCGAACCCCACACACACCGACCGGTCGATCCGGACCAGGATGTCCCCGATCACGCGCTCTTCCGTGTCAGTCAATCGACCCACCTCCGGTATCGGCAGCCGATACTGTAGAGTGTTAACGACCCAGCATGCAAGGCTGGAGGACGGAGTCGTCGTGCGCGAGAACCTCGTCGTGGTCGGCGCCTCCCGAGCCGGGTTGTTCGCTGTCGACGGGGCCAGGCGTGCCGGCTACGGCGGAACGATCACGTTGGTCGGCAACGAGCCGCACCTACCTTACGACCGACCGCCGCTGTCCAAGGAGTTCCTCACAGCCACCGACGCCGAGCCGCAACCTCCGGTATACCGCTCGCGCGAGGCGCTGCGCGACAAGCTGGGCGTCGACCTGAGGATCGGCGCGCCGGCGACGTGTCTGGACGTCGACGCACGCACCGTCTGGCTGGCAGACGAGCCGGTGACCTACACGGCGCTGGTCATTGCCACCGGGAGCACGCCGCGTCGGCTGCCCGGCTCGGACGACAACAGCCTGGACGGCGTCGTCACACTTCGAACCCTTGACGATGCGCTGAGTATCCGCACGGCGTTCGAACGGACTGCCCGGTTGGTCGTCGTGGGCGCCGGCCTGATCGGCTCAGAAGTCGCCTCAGCCGCGCGCAAGCGCGGAGTGACCGTCACCGTCGTCGAGCCGATGCCGACACCGCTTGCGCGCGTTGTCGGGGAACAGAGCGGCGCCGTCTGCGCGCGGCTGCACGAGCGCAACGGGACCACCCTGCTCACGGGGGTGTTCGTGACCGACCTCAAGGGCTCCAACCGGGTGGAGCAGGTGCTGCTGTCAGATGGGACGTCACTGGACGCCGACCTCGTGGTCGTGGGCATCGGCGTCGAGCCGGAGACCGGCTGGCTGCGCGACTGCGGCCTGGACCTGACCGGAGGGCTCGTCTGCGATGCCACGCTGAATGCCGGCTCTGCGGGGATCTTCGGGGCCGGCGACGTTGTCCGCTGGACCCCGCCGAACTCAGCGGAGCCGGTCCGCCTGGAGAACTGGACCAGCGCGGCCGAGCAGGGCCGGTTGGCCGGGCGCAACGCGGTCCTACCAGAGGACGCCGAGGCGTTCACGACGGTCCCATACGTGTGGTCCGACCAGTACGGAACCCGGCTGCAGTTCGTCGGAGACGTCGCCGCCGACGAAGTCGTCACCCTGCTCGATAGCGAGGCAGACGAGGCCTATGTGGCCCTGCATCGTACGGGGGCACGGCTGACCGGCGCGTTCGGGATGAACCAGACGCGCCTACTACCCAGGCTACGGGCCATGATCGCCCGCGGCGTCTCCTTCGACGAGGCCGTGCGCGAGGCCACCGGCTGAGGGCCAGTGGAACGGCATGGACGCGCGGCGGGCCCTCCTTCAGCTGTCGCGTGGGGGCACCCTCGAACCGCAGCTCACGATCGTTTCGCCGGACGTCATGCGATGGAGAGCAGCAGCTTGCCGACTGTCCTCCCGCTTCCCATGGCCGCGTGGGCCTGGGCCGCGTCTGCCAGCGGGTAGGTCTGCGCGATGTTGACCTCGAGCTGTCCGCCGATGATCCAGTTGAACAGCTCGGACGAGCGGCGCAGCAGCTGATCGCGGTCCGTCACGAACTGCCCGACCATGGCGTGCGTGAGGTACCGGCCACCGTCGTGGGCCAACGTGTGGGTGTCCACCGGCGGTACGGCGCCACTGGCGACGCCGTACAGGATCAGGAAGCCGTGCGGGCGCAGCGCGTGCAGGCTCTCGTCGAACGTGGCCTTACCGATGCCGTCGAACACGACGTCCACGCCCCGGCCGTCGGTGAGTGACCGCGCCTCCGCCGCGACGTCCTGCTCACTGCGCACGATGACGTCGGTGGCGCCAGCCTTCCGGGCAGGTTCCACCTTGTCCGACGTCGAGACGGTTCCGATCACCCGGGCGCCGCGAGCCGTCGCGATCTGGGTCAGGAGGCCGCCGACACCACCGGCGGCTGCGTGAACCAGAGCGGTCTCGCCCGCCTGGATCTCGTATGCCGAGCAGGCCATCGCCTGGGCCGTCAGTCCCTGCAGCATGACTGCCGCCGCGGTGCGGTCGTCGATGGCGTCCGGCAGTGGGACCAGCGCGTCAGCCGGCGCCACCGCATGGGTCGCGTACGTGCCTTGCTGCATCTGCCAGGCCACTCGGGTCCCGACCTCGACACCGGATGCTACGGCGCCAGGGCCGAGTGCCGTGACCGCGCCGACGCCTTCGTTCCCGAGCGTGATCGGTAGGACGCATGGCTTGTCGCCACTGCGCTGCCGCAGGTCGAAGTAGTTCACACCCGACGTCGTGAGCTGGACGAGCGCCTGGCCGGGTCCCGGTTCCGGCGTCGGCAGCGTCTCGAGCTGCATCACCTCTGGGCCGCCGTGCTGGTGGACCCTGACTGCCTCCACGTCGGACTCCTTATGCTGACGCCGGGACCGGCGTGGCGTCTGTTGGCTCGACTTCCAGGCCGATGACGGAGCCGAACCCACGGATGAGCCCGACGCGATCTGTGTTCATGACTTCGTGAACGGCGCGCGCGACGAACGGGACAAAGCCCACGCGGTCGCCGTCTGTCTGCCGGATCGAGAGCGTCTCATGCGGGCCCGCGAACGTCACCTCGTTCCAGCCGAGCGCTCCCGGCAGGCGCATGCTGTGGATGCGCACTCCACCCTCGTCACCGCCCATCACCGACGCGACCGGCTGGGTCTGCGGCGGGTAGTCGACGAGATCGGCGCCGTGCGCGATCCGGATCTGCTTGGCCAGCTCCCAGGCGGTTCCTGACGGCGCGTCAGCCTTTGTGGCGTGGTGGCACTCGGTCACGACTGCCGCGTCGAGGTAGCGCGCGGCCAGCCGGCAGAAGTGCATCATCAGCGCGCCGCCCGGGGTGAACTGCGATGCCCAGACAGCCGGTAGGCCCCTGGCCCGCGCCGCGCGATCGACCTCGTCCAGGGCCTGCTCGCCCAGCCCCGACGTTCCGCTCACCGGCCGGACGCCGGCGTCGATCGCGGCGAGCATCAGGGGGATCGCGGCCTCGGCGATCGTGAAGTCCACGAGCACATCGGCGCCTGCGAGCAGCTGCGCGGCGTTCGGATCGTCGCGTGTCAACCCACCGGTGACTTCAATGCCGGGCTGCTCCGGGAGCCCGGACATCATGACGCTGCCCATCTTCCCGTTCGGCCCTGCCACGACAACCCTGATCGCTGCTGCGGGACCGTTGCTTCGGCGATTCTCGGTCACGCTTCTACGCTAGCACGATATCGCTGACTGATACCATGAGCCCGCTTCGGCTGGATCCGCCCGGACGTCTCTAGTGACCCCGCCCGTTGCGTGCCGAGTCGACGTCAGCTGCTCGACGCAGCGACCACATCTGCGGACCACGCTCGAGCTGAACGGCCACGGCCCACGGCAGACCGGGGAGGTCGGCCTGCTGCCGGAACGACGTGACCATGGCGCGGGCCAGCTCCGGATCCGCCGCCACTCGCCGTGCGTGCTCCATGGCGACCGACTCGGTCTCGGCATCGTCGACGGCTGCCCAGGCCAACCCGATCTCGGCAGCGCGGGCGCCGCTCACCTCGACGCCGAAGAGCCCCATCGCCGCGCCGGCCTCGCGCCCGGCCGCGCGGGTGAGCAGGGCGAAGTGACCGCCCCCAGGGTGCGCGCCGATCCTGCCGAAACCTGACATCAGCCGCGCGTCCTTGGCGACGATGCGCAGGTCGGCCGCGAGAGCGAGGTTCAGGCCGGCGCCGACAGCCGCGCCACGGATCGCTGCAATCGTCGGCGCCTCGGCCGCGCCCAGGCGCAGGAACGCCTCGTAGATCTGGCCTACCGCGCTGTAGTTGTCAGGGTGAGCCGGATCGGTCTGCGCATCGCTGAGCGTGCTGAGGTCGGCGCCTGCGCAGAAGTGCGGCCCTCCGTGGACGACGATGGCTCCGACCTCGGCGTCGTGATCGGCCTCGGCCACCGCACTGGCGACCGCGAGCGCTGTCGACGGCGTCAGAGCATTCCGCCGTTCCGGCGCGGTCAGCTCAATGACAGCCACATGGTCGATGACCCGGTACCCGACCTCCGTCATGGGCGGCAGAGTATGTCATCGGTTACCGATATCGCTAGATGTTAGTATGTCGCCTCATGTCGGCCCTGACGAGCGCGTTCGCGCCGGACGTCGGCGCCTCGACCGCCTGGGAGTGGGCACGCGCCCAGCTGCGGCGCCCTCGACCAGGCCGTCCGAGTCTGCAGTACCTCAGCGAGGAGCTGGCCCTGCACGACCTGGTGGCCCGCTACGCCTACACCTGGGACTCCGGCGACATCGACGGCCTCATGGCCTTCTTCACGCCTGACGCCGCCCTCACCAACAGTCGCGGTCAAGCGTCCGGCGCCGACGCGATCCGGGCCAACTACGAGGCGATGCATCGCGACCTCCCGCATCAGCATCACCGGTTCGGCAACCTGGTCGTGCGGTTGTCCGACGATCTCACCGAGGCCTGGACGTGCGTCTACCACTACGGAGTGCTCGACAACAGCAGCTCAGTGTCCCGAACCGTCGCCGGTCTGATCTGCGACAACCTGGTCAAGCGCGGTGACCAGTGGAAGATCCGGGCCCGCGCCGTCTGCATCGACGTGGCGGCGGCCTGCACGCCGTTCGTGCCCTAGCGGGCATCAACCGTTGGCGAGGAGCAGGGCCGGCTCGCTGAGGTTCTCGATCAGGACCGTCAGGAATCGCCGACCCGACGCCCCGTCGGCGACACGGTGATCGAACGACAGCGACAACGGCATCACTGGGGCAACGGCCAGCTGACCGTCCCGAGCGATGGGGCGGTCCTTCGCCCGGCCGATCGACAGGATCGCGACCGTGCCGTACGGCACCAGCGGTGTGCCCCAGCCACCGTTCGCGGCGCCGATGTTGGACAGCGTGAAGCTCTGACCCGTGAGCTCGCGCGGGCGCAGCGACTGGCTTCTGGCGCTCTCGCTGAGTCTGGTCACCTCAGCTGCCAGCTGAGTCACGCCCATGTTGCCGGCGTCCGCGATCACCGCGACTACGACACCATCCGGGGTGTCCACGGCAACGCCGATGTCATGCTGGGAGTGGTAGACGATCTCATCACCGTCCAGGGCGGCGTTCAGGACCGGCACCTCACGAAGTGCCGAGATCAGGGAGGCCACGACCAGCGCGTCGATGGGCATCGGAACGCCCAGGCGCTTCTGCAGCACCGACCGTGCCGCCAACAGCCGCGTCGCGTCGACCTCGTCGAAGGCCGTCACCTGGGGGATCTCCGCCCAGGAGCGGCTCACGTTCGCCGCGATCCTGGACCGCAGCCGACCCAGCGGCTGTCGGTCGTCACCGTCGCGCGAGGCCGGCGGCTCGTGCCGCCCCTGCGGCGAAGTGGTCGCCTGACCCGACCGCGTCCGGGCCGCGGCCGCCTCGACATCGCCACGAGTGATGCGGCCGTCCCGCCCGGTGCCGGTGATGCCGCCCAGGTCCACACCGAGATCCTTGGCCAGCCGGCGCACCAGTGGCATGGCGGCTGACCGCGTGGCCAGCCCCCCGGCAGCCGCGGGCGCGGGCGTCAGATCCACCGGATCCTCAACCAGGCTTCCGACGATGGGACGGGCGTCCGCGCTGCTGGTGGGTCGACCGTCGGTGGCAACGGGCCACACCTCAGCCGGGTCGCCGATGACCACTAGCGTGCGCCCGACCTCGAGCATCTCGCCCTCCGCCGCGCCGTGGTAGATCACCGTGCCCGCGAACGGGCTCGGGATCTCGGTGACGGCTTTGGCTGTCTCGACCTCGACCAGCGACTCGTCGACCTTCACCTCGCCGCCGACCGGGACCAGCCAGTGCACGATCTCCGCCTCGACCAGGCCCTCGCCGATGTCCGGCAGCAGGAACTCCCGAGCTGTCATGCGTCGAGCACCCCCTTGGCCGCCGCGACGATCCGTTGCACGCTGGGCAGGTAGTGGTGCTCGGCCATCTTCAACGGGAAGACCGTGTCCCAGCCGGTCACCCGGGCGACCGGCGCCTCGAGGTCGTAAGCGCAGTGCTCCTGCAGCTGAGCGATGATCTCGGCGCCGAGGCCAGCGCTGCGCGGCGCTTCGTGGATGACCACTCCTCGACCGGTCTTGCGCACGGATTCCGCGAGCGGGCCGATGTCGATCGGGGCGAGGCTCCGCATGTCGACGACCTCCGCCGAGATCCCGGCGTCCGCGAGGGCGTCGGCGGCCTTTCGCGTCTCCGTCATCATCGCCCCCCAGGAGACCAGCGTGATGTCGTCACCGGCACGGTCCAGCGCTGCGGTCCCGAGCCCACCTGCGGTGACCGTGTCCGACATCTCCTCTTTGACCGCCCGGTACAGCCGGATGGGCTCGAGGAAGATGACGGGGTCGGGATCCTCGATCGCGGCCAGCAGCATGCTGGCCGCGTCGCTCGGCCGGGAGGCCACCACGACCTTCAGGCCCGGGGTGTGCGCATAGATCGCCTCGGCCGACTCCGAGTGGTGCTCGGCCGCGCCGATGCCGCCGCCGAAGGGGATCCGGATCACCAGCGGCGCGGTGAATCGGTGCCGGCTTCGGTTACGGACTCTCGACACGTGGCTGATGATCTGGTCGAAGGCGGGATAGGAGAACCCCATGAACTGAAGCTCGAGCACCGGACGCAGGCCGGCGATCGCCATTCCCAGGCCGACCCCCACGATGCCCGACTCCGCCAGCGGGGAGTCGATCACGCGGTTGGGGCCGTGCCGGTCGCGCAGGCCGTCAGTGATGCGGAAGACGCCGCCGGTGCGGCCAACGTCCTCCCCCAGGACGACGACGTCGTCGTACTGGGTCAGCGCCGTGTCGAGCGCGAGGTTGAGAGCCTGGGCAAAGGTACGGCTGGCCATCAGGCCTCCTCCACGGCCTGGGCGCGCTGCTTGGCGAGCGCCGGCGGCAGCACGGCGAACATCGCGTCGAACAGCTCGCCAGGCGTGAACGGGTCGAGCAGCTCGGCGGCCGACACCGCGTCCAGGACGCGTTGCGACCCCTGCTCCTCGAGCTCGGCCTGCCACTGAGGCGTCCATCGATCCGCCGCTGCCAGGTACCGACGCAGGCGCTCCAGCGGATCACGCTCGCGCCAGCCGGTCAGCATCTCCGAGTCGCGGTAACGGCTGGGGTCGTCCGCGGTGCTGTGCGGTCCCATCCGGTAGGTCACCGCCTCGATCAGGGTCGGACCGCCGCCCTCGCGAGCCAGGTCGACCGCCTGCCGGGACGCCTGATACACCGCGAAGACGTCGTTGCCGTCCACACGCACACCGGGCATGCCGTAGGCGGCCCCCTTCGCCGCGACAGTCGCAGACCCGCTCTGCTCCTCGAACGGCAGGGAGATCGCCCACCCGTTGTTCTGGCACAGGAACACACAGCCGGCCTTCATGACGCCGGCGAAGTTCATCGCCTCGTGGAAGTCACCCTCGGAGGTCGCGCCGTCACCGAAGTACGTCATGGCCACTCGACCGGTGCCACGCAGCTGCTCCGCCCACGCGAGTCCCACGGCATGGACCATGTGTCCACCGACGGTGATCGACGGCGGCAGGACGTTCACCCCCGGTGGCGGAGAGTTTCCCAGCTCTGTGCCGCGCCGCGCCGCGAAGAGCAGGTCCATCGGATAGCCCTGCATCCACATCGGGATCGGATCGCGATACGACGGAACGACCCAGTCGTCCGGGCGGAGAACGGCGGCACTGCCGACCTGAGCGGCCTCCTGGCCCTCGAACGGCGCGTAGGTCGCGAGCCTGCCCTGCTTCTGCAGCGCGACGCCCTTCTTGTCGTAGACGCGCGCTTCCACCATCCATCGGTACAGCTGCACCGCGCCATCGAGGTCCACCGGCGCCTCGGCGACCAGGACCCCCTCGGGAGTCAGTATCTGCTGCAGCTGCTCTGGCATCTGTCGCCTCGCGGACTCCGGTCGGTCACCCACACGGGGTCACTATAGCGATATCGCCATCCGACATCATAGCCGTCAGACCTCGCAGAGCAGTCCGGCGAGCAGCGCGGCCCGTCGTGGCAGGCTGGCGGCGACGACATGCTCGTGATCGGCATGAGCGCCACCCCCTTCTGGGCCGAGGCCGTCCAACGTCGGGATGCCGAGCGCCGCGACGAGATTGCCGTCGCTCGCGCCGCCGGTCGATCCCTCCCGCAGGTCGCAGACGCCCATCTCGGCGGCGATGGCCGCTGCCGTGGCGAACAGCTGTCCGATCTGCGGCGTCCGCTCCATCGGCTCGCGCGCCAGCCCGGCGAGCACGTCGATCTTGGCGCCGGGCAGGTGTGGCTGCAGGTCCTGCAGGGCGGCCCGGACTCGATCGGCTTCGCCGGCGCTCACGCTGCGTACGTGGATCCTGGCCTCCGCGTTCCCCGGAACGACGTTCACCCTGGACCCACCGCTGACCACCCCGACGTTCACGGTCGTGCCGCGGTCGGGGTGGTTCAGCGCATCCATCGCCAGCACCTGATGGGCCAGCTCGAGGACAGCGCTGACACCCTTGTCTGGCTCGATGCCGGAGTGGGCGGCCCGGCCGGTGATCGTGACGGTGTAGCTGGCGCTCCCCTTGCGCGCTGTCTTCAAGGTCCCGCCCGGGAGCGGGCCCTCGAGCACGAGCGCGACGGCGGCCCCGTCCGCGGCCTCGGCAATGAGTCCTCGGGAGCTGGGACTGCCGACCTCCTCGTCGGCATTGAGCACGATCCGCACCGGGCGGCGCGGCCGGACCCCGAGCGCAGCCAGCTCTCGCAGGGCGAACAGCAGAAGGACCAGACCGCCCTTCATGTCGAAGCAGCCCGGTCCGGTCACCACGCCGACGTCACTGACCCGGAACGGAATGTGCTCGATCGTCCCGCGGGCCCACACGGTGTCGAAGTGACCCAGCACCACCGCGGGTGGGAGCTGCGCATGCTCGCCGGGCACGTTGAGGAGAAGGTGGTCCACTCCATGGGTTGCCGACGGGCGTCGCTCGATCGTCCCGTAGGGCGCCAGCATCGACTCGAGCAGCTCCGCGACCCTCGCCAGTCCCTGCGGGTCGTCGGTCGACGACTCCGCGGTGACGAGCTCACCGAGCACCGCCGTCATCTCGACGACCCGGCGTTCCAGACTGGTCCGGACCGCCTTGGCCGCGGGGCCGCCGAGGCCACCTGCCGGCCCGTCCCAACCATCGGCATGCGATATCACGGCCTGATACCATAGCCGCATGTCCTGAGGATGGGTAGGCGGTCGCCGTCTCGCACGGAACTGAGGCGAGTTCCCGGCTGCTCCGTGCCGCCTTCGGACTGCGTTGGCGAGTCCTACGAGATCGGAAGTGCCTAGCCATGCTGGATGCGGCCACACCGGCGTCGTCGACGCTGATTCCCGAGTTGAGCTCGTTCGTCGCTGGAAGCTGGCACTCCGGACCGGCCACATCGCCCGACGTGAACCCGGCGGACCCCTCGGAGCATGTGGCCCTGACGCATCTCGCGGATGTCGATCTGGCCCGTGCCGCTGTCGACGCCGCCGGCGAGGCTTCCACACGCTGGCGGCGGACCGCGGCACCGGCGCGCGGCGAGCTGCTCGAGCGGACCGCCAACATCCTGGATGCCCGTGCGGACCTCATCGCCCGCGACCTGTCCCGGGAAGAAGGCAAGACCAAGGCCGAGAGCCTTCGCGAGGTCGCCCTTGGCGCGCGGATCTTCCGCTACTACGCAGCGCAGACGCTGGACCCCGACGGCGAGACCTTCCCGTCTCACAACAGCGACACGCTGCTGCTCCGGCGCAGCGAGCCGGTGGGCGTGGTCAGTGTCATCACACCGTGGAACTTCCCGATCTCGCTGCCCAGCTGGAAGCTCGCGCCTGCCCTCGCGTTCGGCAACACGGTGGTCTGGAAGTCCGCGGAGGTCGTTCCGCTGAGCTCGGTCCACCTCTCCCAGGCTCTCGTCGACGCTGGCATCCCCAACGGCGTCCTGAATCTCGTCCTGGGCAAGGGCTCGGTGGTCGGGGACGAGCTCGTGCAGAACCCCGGCATCGACGCCGTGACCTTCACCGGCTCGACGCAGGTCGGCCGTGCACTGCAGGCCAAGGCCGCGACCCGCGGCAAGAAGGTGCAGCTGGAGTTGGGCGGTAAGAACCCGGCCGTGGTGCTCGCTGATGCCGACCTGGACCTGGCCGCCGAGCAGATCTCCGTGGCCGCGTTCGGCGGATCCGGCCAGAAGTGCACCGCGACCAGCCGGGTCATCGTCGAGAAGTCAGTGGTCGAGCCCTTGCTCCAGCGCCTGTGTGAGCGTGCGCAGGACTGGCGTCTGGGCGACCCGCTCGATCCGCGCACCACCCTCGGCCCGCTGGCCTCGGCCCAACACCTGCAGGACGTGCTCGGGCACCTGGCCGCCGCGCATCAGGCGGGCGCTCGTGCCATTGCCGGCGGTTCGCGGGCCGACGGCGATCTGGCCGAGGGCTACTTCGTCCCGCCCACCGTGTTCGTCGACGTCCAGCCGAACGACCCCATCGCCCAGGACGAGGTCTTTGGCCCGGTGGTGGCGGTGCTGCCGGTCGACACCTTCGACGAGGCCCTGCATCTGGCCAACGACACTCCGTACGGGCTGAGCGCGAGCCTGTTCACCCGCGATCTGCACCGGGCCATGCAGTTCACGTCCGAGGTTCGAGCGGGCATCGTCCGCATTAATCAGGGGACGTCGGGCATCGAGCTCCAGGTCCCTTTCGGCGGCATGAAGGACAGCGGGTCCGGCGGCCGGGAGCTGGGCAAGGCCGCCCGCCAGTTCTTCACCGAGTCCAAGACGGTGTACCTGTCCTACTGACATGGGGCTGGCTGCACGACAGACTCGACATCAGAATCGGCATGCGATATCGTATGCCGTCAGTTGTAGGCCCCGCCGCCCGACCGGCCGATCGACTTCGAAGGAGTTCATGCGTGTCCGAAGTCGCTGAGCTGGAGAAGTTGGTCAACGAGGTGGTGGACGATCCCACCGCTCGTGAATCGCCTGGCCACCGCGCGGCCATCGAGGAGACCATCGACTGCCTCGACCGCGGCATGCTGCGCATCGCTGAGAAGATCGACGGCGAGTGGCAGGTCAACACGTGGGTGCAGCAGGCGATCCTGCAGTACTTCCACGTGGCGCCGATGATTGTCGAGCGCGCGGGGCCGATGGAGTACCACGACCGGATCCCGATCAAGCGCGACATCCTCGCTCGTGGCAACCGGATCACCGCCGGCTCCGTGGTTCGCTACGGGTCGTACGTGGCGCCCGAGGTCATCATCGCCCTCGGCTTCGTCAACATCGGCGCCTACGTCGACCGCGGCACCCTGGTGGACGCATGGGCGACGGTTGGCAGCTGCGCTCAGATCGGCAAGAACGTGCACCTGTCCGGTGGCGTCGGGATCGGCGGGGTTCTCGAGCCGCCCGGCGCACGCCCCGTGATCATCGAGGACGGCGCGTTCATCGGCTCGCGTTCCATCATCGTGGAGGGCGTCATCGTCGAGGAAGGCGCCGTGATCGCCGCTCAGACATGCCTGACGGGGTCCAGCCACATCATCGACGTGACCGGTCCGGAGCCGGTGACCTACAAGGGGCGCGTCCCGGCGGGTTCCATCGTGGTGCCGGGCACGCGTGCGCGCACCTTCCCTAGCGGTGACTACCAGGTCGCCTGTGCGCTCATCGTGGGAAAGCGTGGCGAGTCCACCGACCGGAAGGTGCAGATGAACGACGACCTCCGCGACTTCGGCTTCGCCTGAGCCGTCGACTCACCCACCAGGCACCCGTGCGCCAGACCCTGAACGCCGTCGCGCTGCCAGCCGAGACCGAGGACCTGCGCGCGCAGGTACGTGACTTCCTGGCGGCCGAGCTGGCCTCCGGCGGGTTCGTCCCGCACTGCGACAACTGGCTCGGGGGCGTCGACCGCTCGTTCAGCCGACGGTTGGCCGATCGTGGCTGGCTGGGCATGACCTGGCCCCGCCAATTCGGAGGCCAGGAGCGCAGCGCGCTGGACAGGTTCGTGGTGACCGAGGAGCTGCTCGCAGCTGGTGCCCCCGTGGCCGCGCACTGGATCACCGATCGACAAGTCGGGCCGAACCTGTTGCGCTTCGGCACCGACGAACAGAAGCAGAGCCTGCTGCCAGCGATGGCGCGCGCGGAATGCCTGTTCTGCATCGGGATGAGCGAGCCGGACTCCGGCTCAGACCTTGCGTCGGTCCGCACCCGTGCCACGGCGACGGCGGGCGGCTGGCTGGTCAAGGGCTCGAAGGTGTGGACGAGCGGCGCACAGGTCGCCGACCGGATGCTCTCGCTCGTGCGCACCTCGCCCTCCGACGGCGACCGGCACGCCGGACTGAGCCAGGTCATCATCGACATGCACGCCGACGGCGTCACCGTCCGGCCCATCCACGCCATCGACGGGGAACCGCACTTCAACGAGGTCGTCATGGACGACGTGTTCGTGCCGGACGACGCCGTGCTCGGGGTGATCGGGAACGGCTGGCAGCAGGTGACGGCGGAGCTGACCTTCGAGCGCAGCGGCCCCGAACGCCTGATGAGCACGTTGCCCCTCCTGATGCTGTGGACGGATCGACTGCGCAAGGCAGGCGTGGACGATCCGCTGGTCGCGGACGGCCTGGGTCGCGTCGTCAGCCGGCTGTGGGCGTTGCGCCAGATGTCACTGGCTGTGGCCGGCGCACTGGCCGAGGGCGAGTCCCCCGCGGTGGAGGCTGCGATGGTGAAGGACCTCGGCACGCAGCTCGAACGCGAGATCGTCGACGTCGTCCAGCTGAACCTGCAGGGCGCTGTGGACCTGCACAGCGAGGATCCGCTGTGCCGGATGGTCGCCGAGGCTGTCCTGCACTCGCCAGCATTCACCTTGCGAGGCGGCGCGACCGAGATCCTGCGCGGGATCGTGGCGCGCGGTCTGGCCTCGTCATGAGCGACTCGTCATGAGCGCAGACGAGGCCGCGATCCTGATGGCGGAGGTCGAGCGCATCTGCGCGCGGTCCGACGCTCACGACGGTCACAAGGACCGCGCCGCCTTCGATCGCGTGACCTGGCAACAGCTTGAGCACAGCGGCTTCACGCTGGTCTCGACCCCGATCGACCACGGCGGCGGTGGTGGCTCGCTCCGAGCGGCCGCCGCGGTGATCCGTGCGTCGGGGCGCGCCAGCCTCGCAGCCCCCCTCGTCGAGACCATGTGGGGCGCCGGCTGGCTGCTCGAGTGCGCCGGCGTCTCGGTCCCATCCGGGCCACTGACCGCGGCCCCCGTGGAGTCGGGCGCGATGCTCGAGCCCGCGGCCAACGGGTGGGTGTTCACCGGCGAGCTCCGACGCGTGCCCTGGGCCAGCGTTGCCGAGCTCATCGTGGGTCTGTTGGCCACGCCGGACGGCACGCGCATCGTCCTGCTGCGACCGGACGCGGTGGCCGTGCAGCCGGGAGCCAACCTGGCCGGCGAGCCGCGCAACGACGTGCTGGCTGACGGCCTCCACCTCGCGCAGGCAGACGTCCTCTCCCCTGGCGCGGACGTCACGGTGGCTGCCTTGGCGCGCCGTTACGCCCTGGGCCGGGTGCTGGCGATGTCGGGGGCGGCAGAACAGGTGCTCTCCCTTGCCGTCCGGTACGCGGGCGAGCGGGAACAGTTCGGTCGTCCCATCGACCGGTTCCAGGCGGTACAGCACCTGCTGGCCGGTCTCGCAGCCGAGACATCCGCCATGGTGATCGCCGGCCAGGCTGCGCTCGCGGCGCTGGAGCAGGGTGACACCGACAACGCCGGCTTTGCCATCTCGGCGGCGAAAGCCTCCGCTGGCAGGTCCGCGGGCGAGATTGCGACCGCCGCGCATCAGGTGCTCGGGGCGCTCGGTTTCACGCTGGAGCATCAGCTGCACCGCAGCACGACGCGTCTGTGGGCGTGGCGAGACGAGGAGTGCTCGGAGCGTCAGACTCACCTGGACGTGGCGCGACGAGTCCTCGACAGCGACATCTGGGATCTCCTCACGCGTGGTGGATGATCCTGGCTGCGCTCAGCTCAGCCAAGCCACCAACGCGCCGGCGGCGCCGGTCACGAGGACGACGATCCAGGGTTGGAGCTTCCATACCATCAGCAATGCACAGGCGCCGATGGCGAGGACGAAGTCCACGGGCCGGGTCACCGCGCTGGTCCAGACCGGGTTGTACAGCGCGGCCAACAGGATGCCGACGACGGCTGCGCTGATTCCGCGCAGAGCTGCTTGGGCGCCGAAGCGGGTCCGCAGCGCGCCCCACCAGGGCAGCGAGCCCAACGTGATCAGCATGGACGGCAGGAAGATGGCGAACACGGCGATCCCGGCGCCCACAGCGCCGTTCGGCGTCGGCCGCATCCCTGAGCCCAGGTAGGCCGCGAAGGTGAACAACGGGCCGGGCACAGCTTGGGCCAAGCCGTAGCCGGACAGGAACTGGTCCTGGTTGACCCAGTGGTTCGGCACCACCTCGGCGTTCAGCAGCGGCAGGACGACGTGACCGCCACCGAACACGAGCGAACCGGAGCGGAAGAACGAGTCGAACATCGCCAGCGGCTGGAAGGCGATCAGGCTTCGCGCGATCGGAAGGCCGAACAGAAGTCCGAACAGCACCGCCCAGGAAGCGACGCCCAGCCAGCGCGGCACCCGGACATCGGGTTGGGGCCCGATCGAGGCGGTGTCGGTCCGCAGGAAGAAGTAGCCGATGAGACCGGCGGTGGCGATGACCGAGATCTGCCCGAACGAGATCGGCAGCAACAACACCGCCGCAGCCGAGGCCAGGGCAATCGTGGCCCGACCCCGATCGGGCGCGAACGCCTTCGCCATCCCCCACACGGCCTGCGCGACAACGGCGACGGCAACCACCTTGAGACCATGCAGCAGGTCGGTGGTCTCGCTGCTCGAACTGCGCAGGACGGTCGCGGCAGCGGCCAGCAGGATCGCGGACGGCATCGTGAAACCGAGCCAGGCCGCCAGACCTCCGGGCAAGCCAGCCCGCATGATGCCAATTGACATGCCCAGCTTGCTGCTGGCTGCACCGGGAAGGAACTGCGACAGAGCGATCAGGTCTGCGTACGTCTTCTCGTCCAGCCACTTCCGTCGTTGCACGTACTCAGTGCGGAAGTACCCCAGGTGCGCGATGGGACCGCCGAACGAGGTGACACCGAGGCGGAAGGCGACTCGGAACACTTCCCAGGCTGACCCCCGCTCAAAGGTCGGGGTCTCTCCGTCAGTGTCGGCGACCGGTTCGGCGACCGGCTGCGATCCGACGTCGGGGGCCGATCGGCGAAGCACGATTCGGACTCCTCACGCCGAGCCGATGGTCGGTTGCGGGCTGTCGATAACGCTTTACGATATCACAGGCCTGTCGGTCGATGAGAAGGGCTCGGGCGGGCGGCCCTCCATCCGTGCCAAAGTCGACGTCGACCAGGAACGTCACGCGTCGCCGCGCCGCAATCCAAGCGGCCTACTTGATCATGTTCAGCGACGGGGGAGATCAAAGCCGATCTCCGCAACCCTTCATGTCGTCGAGAGGTAGCTCCCAGCATCGATATCGAGTCCTGATAACATCGTGATGTGCGTGGGTCAGCACGCTTCGACGGGCGCGAACGCGCCGCGCTGATTGGCGTGCTGACCGTCATGACCATGGCGTCCTTCGAGGACATGGCGGTGCTGGCGGTGCTGCCAACTGCGTCACGGGATCTGGGCGCCATCGGAGGGATCGGCCTGGCGCTGACCGGCGCAGTCATCGCCAGAGTGCTGGGCCTGGTCCTGGCTGGGCAGTACAGCGACAACCACGGCCCGGGCGCGGTCTTGGTAGTTGGGCTGGTGCTGTTCGCGATCGCGCAGCTGGTGTGCGGGCTTGCGCCGAACATGCCTGTCCTCGTCGCTGGCCGCGTCGCCCACGGGCTCGCCGGCGGCCTGCTGTTCACGTCCGTCTATGTGCTCATCGGACAGATCTTTCCGGTCGCGTCCGTGCCCATCGTGTTGTCCCGGACCGGACTGGCGATCGTCGCGCCCGCGCTCTTCGGGCCGCTCATTGCTGGCTTGCTGACCCAGCATGTGGGCTGGCGATGGGTCTTCCTCGCGCTGGTGCCCGGAAGCGTCCTCGCGATCGCCTTGATGCTACCGGTGGTGCGGCGCCTGCCTCGGCCGTCGATGGCAACATCGCGCCGCAACAACCTGCCGTTCGCAGTGGCCATCGTCATGGCCGTGACAGTGTTGGAGGCCATCGGCCAGCATCCGCCGGGATGGCCGGTGTTGGCGGTTGCGACGATCCTGGCCGGCTGCCTTCTGGCCTGGGGCCTGCGCGCGGTGCTGCCACCCGGCGCATTCCGGGTTCGCCGCGGCGTCGCGGCGGCCGTGTCGATGCGCGGCATCTACAACAGCGCCTTCATCGGAGTCGAGGCGCTCATTCCGCTCTCGTTGACGCTGCAACACGGATACGGACCCACGGCCGCCGCGCTTCCGTTGGCTGCTGCCGGCCTCGCCGAAGCGTCCGGGCGATCGATCGCTGGCCGGGTCCTGCGGCGGGACGACGACTCGCACCGGATCGCGCTCGTTCGCGCCGGCTTTGCCCTGGCGATCATTGGTGCCCTCGTCGCAGCAGTCCTCGCGCTACCGCCCGTGCCCGGCTGGTTGATGTACCCGGGATGGAGCATGGCCGCCCTGGGCTTCGGCCTGGCCTTCACGATCTTCCATCTGCTGGTGATACGCCAGACCACCGATGCCAATCGCGGCTTCGACTCCGCTGCCGCACAACTCTCCAGCGCGACGGCTCAGGCGGTAACCATCGGATTGGGCGGCGTTCTCATAGCCATCGCGGCGCGTGGTGGCCTCAGCTTCAGCACGGCGTTCCTGACCGTCAACCTGACCATGGTCGGGATCCTGCTGATCGGCCTCACGCTGACGGGACGGCTACGACTAGTCCAGGGCGCGCAACTGGCGGAATCGGACCAACCCGCCACATAGACCGAAGGTGCCGGCTCCCGAGCAAGACTGTCCACCGGCGGGCGACAAGGCACTCGACGTGTGGGGGTAGTCGCGCCGACATGCCTCAGCGGCTCAGCTGACCGGCACTCGGTGGCGATGGTGAGTGCCGTCGGCTGGAAGGGGTTGCCGCAGTGGCGACACGTGCGCTCAGCGGCCATCCGTTCAGCCCACCACCTCGGCGACCTCGTGGAGGCCCTGGCGGAGCCAGGCAGCGTACTGAGCGTGGAACCTCGCGACGAACGGCTCCCGGAGCGCGGAGACCGGACCGGGTTCGAAAGCGCTGGAGCGGATCCCGCGCTGGGCGGACTCGCACAGGGCGATGTCCTGCACGTTGGTCTGGTGCCACACCACCACGACGTCCTTGATCTTGTAGTCGACGTTGTCGACGGCGTCCCGATGGACCAGCCAGTCGCACTTGAGGATCGTGCGGTCAGCCGAGATCGGCGTGAAGCAGTGCACGACGGCGTAGTCCGGAGTCGCGCTGACCGAGAACGTCGGATGTGCACCGGCGAACTGGAGGGTCCACTCACTCGTCGGCACGTCGACGAAGTCGCCGAGCGCTCGCTGGCACACCGGCTGCCCGTCAAGGCTCAGCGAGCACATCCCCTCCTTGAGCCGCACGATGCCAGTCTCGCCGTTCTCGTCATACAGACTGGCCAGGTCGTAGGCCGCCAGGAACTCGGGGTGGTTAGCCGAACAGTGGTAGCACTCGCTGAAGTTCTCCCAGACCGTCTTCCAGTTCGCTGCGATGTCGTACACCTCGCTGTGGACGACCTTGGCCTCATCGAGCCGGAGCCTGGCGAACTCGGCCGCATCACGGTCGGCGGCTGGTTCGAAGTCGGTCCCGTCGAGCCCCTTCTCCTCAGGAACCACAAAGACCAGGCCCTGCCAGACGCGCACGGTCATCGACTTCAGCGGGAAGTCAGCCAGCGCGAGGTGCTCAGGCATGCCGTGCGCGACTTTCAGGTTTCCAGCCAGGTCGTAGCTCCACAGGTGGTACGGGCACACCAGCGAATGAGCTGTCCCGCACTCCTCGGTCACCACCTCGGCAGCACGATGCCGGCACACGTTGTGCAGGGCATGCAGCTCCCCGTCGCGGTCCCGAGTCACGATCATGTCCTCGATACCAACGCGGACCCGACGGAAGCGCCCTGGCGCCAGGTCCGACGCATGGCCGACGTAGGTCCAGGTCCTTTCGCGGATCGGCCGCCGCTCCGCTTCGAACCAGTCTGGCGAGGTGTACGCAGCCTGCGGCAGCAACCTGCCCGTCGCTACCGCCTGGTCGGTCAGCTCCGAGACGCGCGAGAGGTTCACCACCGTCTTCTCCTGGCCTGGCGGAAGAGGACCACAACGATCATTCAGTCTGCCCTCGTATGGCGATATCGTCAACCGTGCTAACCTGCCCCGATGAACCGGCAACGCGATCGGGGGATCACGCGCATCTACGCACGCCCGGGACGCCTTGGGTCTGGCATGGGCCTGGGCGTCATGCTGCTCGACGAGGTGTACCCGGCGTTCCCCGGGGACGTCCGCAACCCGAGCGCGTACCCCTTCCCGATCCAGTACGACGTGGTGACCGGCATCGACATCTATGCGTTGTGCGCGGTCGAGGACAAGGGCCCGTGCCTGGAGCCGATCCTGGCCGCGGCGCGTCGCCTGGAGCGGTTCGGGTGCCGGGCGATCATCGGCGAGTGTGGCTACTTCGCGTACTTCCAGCCGGAGGTCGCGGCAGCCGTCGACGTGCCGGTGTTCCTGTCGAGCCTGCTGCAGGTGCCGTGGCTGCAGCAGCTGATCGGACCGCGGGCGGACGTGGGCCTGCTCGCCTCCTCGCGCAAGGAACTGACCGACACCCATCTGCGCAAGGTCGGCATCGACCCGGACAGCAACATCGTGATCGTGGGCGCCATGGACGAGTACGAGTGCCCCGAATTCGACTCGTTGTGGGAGGTCAACAAGCGCCCGGAGATCCCCACGGCGGACTACGCGAAGGCCGAGGCGGACATGGTCCGCATCTGCCGGGACTTCGTCGACCGCTTCCCCAGCATCCGAGCACTCGTCCTGGAGTGCACGGGCTTCCAACCGTTCGCCCGGGCCATCCAGCGCGAGATCGACATCCCCGTGGCCAGCTTCTCCACCCTGCTCGACTACGCGTACAGTCTGGCGGTCCACCGAGACTTCTACGGGCATGTCTGACAGCCCGGTCGTCGCGTCGACGGCGGACGAGGCCCCGGCTACGTATGACGTCATCGTGGTGGGTCTCGGGGGTCTGGGAGCCGCGACGACGTACCAGCTCGCGCGCGCCGGGGTGCGGGTCCTCGGTGTCGAGCAGTTCGCCCTCGGTCACGACCGGGGTGCCTCGCACGACACCTCCCGCATCCTCCGGCACAGCTACCACCGGGCGGACTACGTCGACCTGACGAAGCAGGCGTACGACGACTGGGCCGAGCTGGAGGCGGCGTCCGGGCAGCGTCTAGTGACCAGGACCGGGGGCATCGACCTGTGCCCGGCCGCAGCGGACCTGTCCTTGGACGTCTATGCCGCCAGCCTGGCCGGAGCCGGGATCGCGTACGAGCTCCTCGACGGGCGGGAGATCCAGGCGCGCTGGCCCCAGGTGCGCGTCGAGGAGTCGACGGCCGGGCTCTACCAGGAGCGGACGGGCATCGTGTCGGCCGGCCGGACCACGACCAGCCTGCACGGCCTGGCGGCGAGCTCGGGGGCGGTGCTGGTCGATCGCACACCGGTCCTCGAGCTCCGCGAGCACCCTGAGTCCGTCGAGGTGGTGACGGCGCGGCGCACGTTCGCCGCGCAGTCGGTCGTGATCTGCGCCGACGCCTGGACCGCCGGGTTGGTCGCCCCGCTGGGTTGGGCGCCGCGGCTGACCGTGCTCGACCAGCAGGTGACGTACTTCCAGCCGGGCCGACCGGACGCGTTCGCGCCAGACAAGTTCCCGGTGTGGATCTGGATCGACGACCCGGGCTTCTACGGATTCCCCTGCTACGGCGAACCCACGATCAAGGCAGGACAGGACTGCGGCGGGCCCGCCGTCGACCCGGACAAGCGGACGCCCGGGACCGACGATGCAGCACTCGGGCGCCTCTCGCAGTTCATGGCTGAGACGTTCCCTGGCAGCGGTCCAGCCGTCCGGTCCGTGCGGTGCCTGTACACGCTCCCGGCCGACCGCGACTTCGTCCTCGGCGCGGTACCCGGGTCGCAGCGCGCGCACCTCGCTCTCGGCGCAGGTCACGCCTTCAAGTTCGTCCCGACCATCGGCCGACTGCTGGCCGCCATGGCACTGGGACAGCACGACCGCACGGCGGAGTGGGTCCAGTCCTTCTCACCCGAGCGCGCGGCGCTGACCGACCCGGACTACCCCATCCAGTGGATGGTGTGACGGCAGTCTGAATGAGCGTCCAAGGGGACTTCAAAATCAACGCTCTTGTGTCCACGTCAACACACGTGATCGGTCGACACGCGGGCCGCTAGGTGTCACCATGTGTGCATGACGCGCCACATCGTCATCATCGTCTAGCGGCGAGCCGGTCTCCACTGAGGACCGGACGCCGCTGCCCCGGAGTGCTGTCACCCGGGGCTTTTCGTTGTCCGGGAACCCGGGCAGGAAGAGCTGGTCAACATGCGGGCATTTCGGCATCGAGTTGTCGTTCGGTTCACTGATGGGATGAGCGACGTAGGCAGAATCGTGAGCGTCATCGGACGATTGCCGCTCACTGTGGCGCGGGTCGAGGTAATCTTGACGCGACCGAGTGGCTGGCCTGACGTCGCTGTGCTTACCGTTGAGGCCTCGCCTACAACGCAGGTCGCCGTTCTGGTTCGTCGACTCCAGCGGATCGTGACCGTTTGCGACGTGTCCACCTCGGAAGTCGCAGAAATCGAGTCCAGTGGCTTCGTCACGACCCACCAGTTGGTGAAGGCATCGCAGAGATGACATCTGGTATCAGCTGCTCGATCCCGCAGTCCTGCCTGTCTCAGATGCTAGGTACCTCCAGGCGACCATGACGGGCTGGCCGTCGGAACGGATCGCCCCCCTCACCGCCGGGTTGGGCTTGGCCAGGATGGCGCTCACAGAATCGGGCACCGGAGGCTTCGGCACGGCTACCGCTCGAGATCGTGGCTATGAGCAGCACGTCAGCTGCGCGAGCGCGGATGCTTCGGGAAGATCTCCTGGGCGATCACGACCGCCTCGTCCCGGTTCAGGTCCCAGGACCGCCACTGCGGCGCGGTCGCCTCGACGATGTCGTCGGTGGACGGCAGCGCGTAGCACTGGTGGAAACGGCTTGGTTGAGCCAACCCCAGCGCGTCGGCCAGCACCGAGATGTAGTGGTGGACCGGAAGGCGCTCGCTCGCGAACTTGCCCCACTCCTGGTAGCAGCGGTGGTGAGCGCACACGATCAGATCAGCGCCGGCCCGATCCGCCTGGGCGACCAACTCGTCCAAGACCCCCTGACGCTCCTGGGCCGAGAGCGCGGCCAGGAGCGAGTCGTCGTCGCCGTCCTCGTCCGTCTCGCAGGGCCGACCGGCCGAGGGCGCCTCGACCTCGCCCACGATCTCGACCGAAGGGATCAGCTCCAGGATCGCTGGCACCGCGCGGTCGGTCGTGCTGAGCGAGGGCCGCTCGGCCCGGTCCTCCTCAGTCGCGTCCTGCGCCTTGAGATGGAGCAGCACCCGGGTGGTCGGCGCCTCTCGCCACGCGATGTCGTCGACACGGCCCTGCAGCGTGTCCAGCACCAGCTGGCTCAGATGCTCCAGGCCGAACGGAACCGCTTCACCGGCTTCGCGCAACTTCGCCGTGTGTGGCCACCACGCTCCACAGGACTGGAAGACCATGCGTGGCTGGAACTCTGGACAGGTGACGGACCGAGGCGCTCACCACTCGCAGGCTGCCACCCTCCTCCTCCTCTTCCACCGGCATCCCGCAGCACCACTGCGGGCCCGCCACCGCGGCCACCGGAGCACCGAGCGCAGTCAGCACGTCCACCATCTCGACCATGATGCTCGGAACCAGCTGCTGGCCACAGCCGAAGTCGACGACCACGTCGGACTGCGGCGGCGTCTCGGTGACCTGCAGGTGCCAGCGCACCTCGTCCCGCCTCAGGAGCAGGCGCTGGCTGTCGCGGAGCCGGTGGTAGTACTGCGAGGTCGACACGTCTGGACCCGTCCAATCTCACGCCACGGTGACGCTGTCTCGCGCCACCTGCCGGCGTCCTTGTCTGCTGAACCGCAGCGGGCTGTACGGCTTCAGGTCCAGGCTCGGCCGCTCCCCGTCGACCAGCTGGCGGATCAGCGAGCCGGTGATCCCGCCCATGCCCAGGCCCTTGTGCCCGTGGCCGAAGGCCATGAACGCGTTGCGGTGTCCGGGCACCTCCCCGATGACGGGCAGGGAGTCGGGCAGGGACGGACGACAGTGCATCCACGACACCGCACCCTCGGTGCGCAGCTCGGGGAACACCGTCGTCGCCGCCCGGATGACCCGCTTGGCGACCGCGGACCGAGGCGGCGCGTCAGCGCTGGCGAGCTCGTCGATCCCGGTCAGCTGCAGACCGGCCCGGGTCGGGGTGATCCCGATGTGCAGGTCCTCGAGGATGACCGGCAGCCGTAGCTCGACCCCGGGGTCGGGAAGGAAGACTCCGTAGCCGCGCTCGGTCTCCAACGGCACGTCGAAGCCGAGCTGGCGCACCAGACGCCTCGACCAGGCACCGGCGGCGATGACGACCACGTCCGCAGACACCCGTCCGGCCGTGGTGTCCACTGCCTTCACCCGGCCGTTGCGCGCGTCGATGCCCTGGGCGACGGCGTGGCGGACCAGGCCGCCTCGTGCGACGAAGTCGTCGGCGAGCAGCTCGACGAATCGCTGGGAGTCGTCCGTGAAGTGTGGCTGTCGTCGGTAGATCGCCCGGTCGAACCTGCCGGCGAGGACAGGGTCGAGAGCTGTGATCTCCACGTCGTCGAGGACGTCGAACTCGACCCCGTGACGGACGCGCAGCTCACGACCGTACCGAGCCGCGTCGAACATCTGCTCGGTCCGGTAGCCGAGCAGGATGCCACCCTCGTGCATGAGCTCCGTGGCCGGAGTGTGCTCGACGAGCGGGCGGTACCCGTCGATGGACCGGTCGGTGAGCTGCTGCATCGCCGCAGCGATCTCCTCGACGCGTTCGGACCTGGTCGAGCGAACGAACCGCACCAGCCAGGGCGCGAGCTGGGGCAGGTAGCGGTATCGCACGATCAGCGCCGCGTTCGGATCGACCAGCAGCCGCGGGATGCTGCGCAGCACGCCTGGAGTCCCCGTCGGCATGCACTCGCCGACGTTGAAGACCCCGCCGTTGTGCCCGGATACGCCCGATCCCGGCGAGTCGCGTTCGATGAGCGTCACCTGGTGACCCGCCCGCTGCAGGTGCAGCGCGGTGCTGACGCCCACGATGCCGCCGCCGATGACGACGATGCCGCCTCGGCCGCTGGTCTGCTCCCCGGCCACGTCGTTCCTCTCCTGCTAACGCCGCGAGATATCGCTGTCCGAGAGTACAGAGATGGGACGGAGACCGCCATCGGTCCGCTCGGCCGAGACGGCTGGAAGCAGCCGGTGGTTGCAGCGGTCGACGAAGTCGATCCGGCGTTCGACGATCTTCCACGACCGCTCGACCCGCGTCACGTGCCAGACGTCGGTGGAGATCGCGCCCTGTGCCACTGGATCCGCGTCACTGACGCCGATGCTGTACTGGTAGGCGGACACGTATGCGTCGTCGAAGGGGCGCACGAAGCGCACCGTGACGTTCATCCAGAGTGTGAACCAGCGCACCGGGTCGTAGTAGAGCTCGTAGTTCCGGCGCACTTCCGCCGTACCGATGTAGCACCCCCGCGGGCTGATGCACACGCAGTCGGCCGCGTAGCTGTCCACGACCCCGTCGATGTCCCCGGAGTTGACGACGTGCGCGTACGACGTGACGTAGTCCAGCAGCGCAGCCTCTTCGGCGACCAGCTCCAGCTCCCGGTCCTTGGCGAGACCCTGAGGAACGCGTGGCAGCCCCGTGACGGACAGGAGCAGGCGGGCTCCGCTCCCGCTGGTCAGGTCGAGCACCCGTCCTCCTCGAAGGCTAACGATATCAGTAGCCGATATTGTACTCTGTCGACGACCGCCGGGCTAGGCGAGGGCTGGAGTCGAATGATCGACGAGATCTGCACGGCCGACGAGTGGGGCCCGGAGAAGGTGGTCCTCGTGCGCGACGAGGCGCTCGGCATGCAAGGAGCGCTCGTCATCGACAACACGTCCCGCGGACCCGGCAAGGGCGGCACGCGGATGCGACCGTCCCTGACGATCAACGAGGTCGCTCGGCTGGCTCGCGTCATGACGTGGAAGTGGGCGGCAGCTGATCTTCGGTTCGGCGGCGCCAAAGCCGGTCTGCGGTTCGACCCGAAGTGCGCCGACAAGGAGCTCGCGCTGCGACGGTTCGCACGGGCTCTCGCCAGCGAGGTCCCTCGTGAGTACATGTTCGGTCTCGACGTGGGCCTGACCGAGGTCGACGCGGCGATCCTGCAGGACGAGCTGGGGACGGTGGACGCTGCGACCGGGGGTCCGAGCGCCCTCGGCGGAGTCCCGTACGACGCCTGGGGCGTGACCGGTCACGGAGTCGCCGCGTCAGCGATCCAGGCGATGGCCTTCGCCGGCCTGGCCGTCGACGGAGCTCGGGTAGTCGTCCAGGGCTTCGGCGCCGTCGGCGCAGCGACCGCCGCGAGACTGCACCGGCTCGGTGCCTCGATCATCTCGGTGTCCACCGCTGACGGCGCCATCCTGGACGAGGACGGGCTCGACGTCCCCGGACCGCTCGAGGCGCGCGAGGAGATGGGCGACGGGTGCCTCGCCACCGCCAGCGGGGCGACCCCGGTGGCTCCCGACGCGCAGCTGCGACTGGACTGCGACGTCCTGATCCCTGCCGCGACCCAGGACGTCATCGGGGCCGCGGAAGCCGCGTCCATCGCAGCCAGGGTCCTTGTCGAGGGGGCGAACCTGCCCTGCACGGAGGACGCGATCAGTCTGCTGTCCTCCCGCGGCGTCACCGTCGTCCCCGACCTGATCGCCAACGCCGGCGGCGTGATCGCGGCCGCGTACGAGATCCGCAGCAGACGGACCGGCTTCCCGGTGCAGCGGGACGAGCTGCTGGCTGACGTGGAGCGGCGGATCGCCGCCAACACCGTCCAGGTGCTGACGAAGGCCGAGGCGGACGGGAGCACGACGCATGCCGCCGGGCGCGACCTGGCCAGGCGGCGGGTGCGCGAGGCGATGGCAGCGCGTGAGTCGGGTCGACGGCGATAGCCGAGCCCAACCGCAATCCTCAGGGCACAGCTAGGCGGTCACTGGGCGTCCTCGGCCAGATCGTGCACCGTGAAGCCGGTCGTGACGGTGCCGCACTCCCGGCACTCGGTGCGCACCCGCGGCACCGGGTCGAAGCTCAGCTGCATGATCAGCCGGGGGTTCCCGCAGCGGCTGCACGTGTGAGCACTGGTCATGCCGCCACGCTTTCGCCGAGGGATGGGACTCCAGTCTGCTCTCACTTGGCGATATCGTCAACCGTGCTAACGACCGACTGCTGGCCGCGATGGCACTGGGACAGCACGACCGCGCACAGAGTGGGTCCAGTCCTTCTCACCCGAGCGCCCGGCGCTGACCGACCCGGACTACCCCATCCAGTGGATGGTGGGACGGCGGTCCCGGGTCACGGCGCACGCGGACGGAAAGGGCGAACAGCGCCACGAAGACGGACGCCACGACTGTAACGAGGAACGCGGCCCGGGCGCCGTGCTGGTCGGCGACGATGCCGGCGAGCGCCGCGCCGGGGGCGTAGCCGACCTTGATCCCGGCGTTGGCCCAGGCCAGTCCCTCGGTGAGTGAGCGGGCAGGGACGATCTGCTGGACCAGGCCGAACGTCGTGATGAGCGCCGGTGCGGTGCCCAGGCCCAGGACGAAGCTGGCCACGGCCAGCGCCGGCACGTTCGCTGCGGCGAAGAGCATGGCTGGCAGCACGGCGAACGTCACCGCGTGCACCCGGTATCGGTCCAGCACGTCGGTGCGCCAGTCGACGGCGCCGTACAGGAGACCCGCCACGGCGCTACCGGCGGCTGCCAGCGCGAGCACCACGCCGCTCAGCGCGCGCTGCCCGTGCTGAGCGCAGAACGCCACCATCGCCACCTCGGAGCTGGCGAACACTCCCCCCACCCCGGCGGTCGCCAGCGTGATCCGAGCCATGCCGCGGGTGCGCAGCGCGGAGGCGCGCGCGGCACTGTCGCGCGGGGGCGGCCGCGGTGCGGTGCCGCGCAGGGAGGCCAAGCCGATGGATCCGGTGACGACGAGGACGACTCCGACGGCGAGGATGAACAGCGACGCACCGTCCGTCACCAGCACCGTCGCGACCAGCGGCCCGACGATCCAGACGACCTCGTCCAGCACGGACTCCAGCGAGAGCGCTGTGGCCAGACCCGGTGCGCCGTGCAGCACGAACACCCAGCGCGCCCGGACGAGCGAGGCCACCGAGACGTAGCTGAAGCCGAACACCACGACGGGGACAGCGAGCAGCCAGTCCGGCACGTCGTTGCTCAGCAGGACCGCGAACGTCGCGACACCGGCTGCATGCACCGCAGCACCCGGCAGCAGCACCCGCCGCTGTCCGTGCCGGTCGGCCAGTCCGGCTAGCACCGGGCTGCCTGCCGCGTTGCCGAGGAGGTAGAGCGCGCTCAGCACGCCCGCGAAGCCGTACCGACCGTCGCGTGCAGCGATGATCAGGATGATCCCGAGCGGGTACATCGCGACCGGCATGCGCTGCACGAACGACGCGCAGCAGAACGCCGCGGCGCCGGGCGCGCGGAAGAGCGTGCGGTAGCGCTGGATCAACGGACTCGACCTGGCGGCTAGCGCGCGGCTGCGACCCGGGTGACACGCACGATGGACTCGTCGTCGGGCAGGCTGTCGGCGGAGTTGTTGTGCCAGTAGGTCAGGTCCGTGCTCATCTCGATGCGGACGGGCCGGTTCGCGACGTCGCAGGTGAGCCGGGCGACCGCGGACCAGTTCGGCCGCTGGAACTCCAGGAGATAGCGCGGACCAGGGTCGTCGGAGCCGGCGGCGGGCAGCCGCTTCGCGTGCATGCTCGACGCCATGACGGTCAGGTCCGGCGAGATCCCGGGCGCGATGACGGGCACGTCGACCTGGTCGCCAACCTCGAGCCCGGCGAGCCGCTCGGCAAGCCGCAGGTACAGGGCGGTCAAGGGACGGCCGAACACGGCGGTCGCGTCCGGGTCGGCGACAGTCACCTCTTCGTCGTGGGTGGCCTGGCTGTGCCGGACGTGCACCGACCCGTTCACGCGCGTGATCTCGACCCGGTCCGTACCGTCGTCGCCGTCGAACTCGAACCAGGCGGACTGGTCGACCCCGGCCGAGTCCACGCTCACCTGTGCCCGGTACGTGCCGGCCTCCGAACCCAGGGCCGTGCCCAGTCCGTCGATGGACGACGTCGCCACGACACGACGATCTCCCTGTGCGTTCTGCTCGTCGGCGATGTGCTCCTCGCCGACGGCGAAACCGGCCCAGGTCACGTCGAACTGCAGCTCCTCGCTGCCCTTCGGCACGGCCGGTGCGCTCCCTGAGCGCGTGCGGTAGGCCATGGGTTCGCGGCGCCGCGCCGCGAGGTCGGCCAGCAGGAGGTCGATCTCCGTCTGCGGCAGCCATCGCCCGCGGACCATGACGCCGCTGCGGCGCGTTGTGCTCGCGATGTCGGCGATCGGGTCGGCGTCCAGCAGCACCAGGTCCGCACGGGCGCCGGCGACGACCTGTCCCCACTGGCCGGGCTGGCCGAGGAACTCGGCCGGAGCGGTCGTCGCGGCGCGGAGCGCCTCGTAGGGGCTGAGGCCGGCCTCCACGAACGCCCGCAGCTCTTCGTGCTCGGACGCGCCGTACACGAAGCCCGGGACGCCTGCGTCGGTCCCGACCAGCACCCCCGCGCCGGCCTCGTTCAGGCCGCGCAGGACAGCCGCGTTGAACTCCGGCACCGCGAAGCGCTCCGGTTCGGTCGGGTAGTGATGGAAGAAGTCCCGGGCCTGGGCCGCACGCAACGGCGACAGGTACGCCAGCTCAGGCAGCGCGGACAGCGCAGCCGGTCCGGCCAGCCACCGGCCACGGACGATCAGCGTCGCGCAGTTCCACGTGCCCGCCTCCCGCGTCTGAGCCGCGAGTTCCGGGAGGCGTCCCAGCTCCGCGTGCTGAGCCATGTCGAACAGTCCCTTGCGCAGCTGTCCGAGGTCGTGCGGCGCTTCGACCGCTCGCGACTGTGGTTGCAGCGCCTGCGGGTAGCCGTAGAGGTGCTCGATCGAGCGCTGACCACTGGAGAGGATCTCGTAGAGCCCGACCTGGAACGGGATGTGCCCCACCACCGGCAGATCGCGCTCCCGGGCTGCCGCCACGACCCAGCCGTACGCCTCGGGGGACAGCTGGTCGTAGACCTTGACGCAGTCGTACCCGCCGCGCTTGGTCTGCTCGATCGCCGCGACCGCCTCCTCTGCGGTGACGACCGACAGACTGCCGAAGCCGCGGACCGGCCGACCGTCCACGATCGGACCGGACGTGTAGATCGTCGGGCCCAGCATCTGGCCCGAGGCGACGCGCTCCCGCCAGAGCACATGGCGCGGCATGCCCTCCAGGTTGCGGATGGTCGTGACGCCGTGCGCCACCAGCAGCAGCAGGTCGTCTTCGTCACACGGGTGGCAGTGCATGTCCGCCAACCCCGGCATCAGGAACTTCCCGCTCCCATCGATGCGCTGGGCTCCGGCTGGGACATGCGCGTCCGTGGCGGGTCCGACCCAGGTGATCCGGTCGTCCTCGACGACGACGGTCTGGCCATGGACGACGTGCTCGGCGTCCATCGGGACGACCGACACGTCTTCGAACGCGACGCTCACGACGAGCCTCCTACCCTGCGGCCAGGTTCGAGTAATATCCGAGCACGATATCGCCGGGTGGAGTCAGGGGGAAGAGGAGGAGACGGGTGGCCATCGATCTCACCCGAATCGGCTGGGCGCCAGCTCCCAGTCGGTCAGGCCCCGCTGGGTGAGGTCGGCAGGGACCGGCTCACGGCGGACCAGGGCAGCGCCCATCCGGGCCAGCGCCGGTGCCGTCATGATCCCGTACCCGCCCTGGCCGGCGAACCAGAAGAACCCCTCGACTGTCGGGTCGAACCCGACGACCGGCTCGCCGTCGGCGACGAAGTTGCGCAGTCCCGCCCACGCTGACCGGATGTGCCGCACATCGAGCGTGGTGACTTCGTTGATCACCTCGATCGCGCGCGCGATCTCCAGCTCGTCGGGTCGAGGGTCCCCGGGGTCCTGCGGCGTCTTGTCCTCGGGCGAGCAGAGCAATCCGCCGGCCTCTGGCTTAACGTAGAAGGCTTCGTCGATGTCGTCGATCATCGGCGCGGCCGCGCCAGCCGGTGCGTCGACCATGAAGACGCTGCGGCGAAGGGGGCGCAGCCCGACCGCCGGGACTGCGCAACGCTCGGCAAGCCGGTCGGCCCAGGCGCCAGCCGCGTTCACGACCAGCTCGACCCGGACCGTGCGGCCGCCAGTCAGCTGCACCGTCCACCCCTCAACGTCCCGTGAGGCCGAGCAGACCTGTGCGTCGACCATGGTCGCGCTCCCGCGGGCGCGCAGGCCCTGGACGTAGCCCTGGTGCAGGGCGTGCACGTCGATCGTCATCGCGTGCGGCTCGACCAGCGCCAGATCCACGCTGCCCGGTCGCAACAACGGCTGCAGCGCAACAGCTTCGGCGGCATCGAGCAGCGCCACTTCCGGGACAAGCGGCTGGACCTCCCGATAGAGCTCGGCGACGGCGTCGCCACGGCCGGCCCGGCCGATGTACAGCATCGGCATCGGCGACAGCAGCTGTTGCTCCCAGGGCGGGTCCTCCAGGTAGCTGCGACTCGCAGCCGTCAGCATGCGGATCGTCGGGCTTCCGTAGCACTGCTGCAGCATCGCGGCAGACCGCCCGGTGGTGTGGAACGCGAGCGTGCGTTCCATGTCCGCGACCAGGACGCTCCGGTCTGCCGCGAGCTCGAACCCGATCGAGACACCGGCCATCCCGCCGCCGACGACGAGGACGTCGTACGACTCCACACCCATCAGTCATCTCCTCGCGGACCGGCGCACTGGTCGAACGCGCGAACTCGGTCGGTTGCGGGAGCGACTCTACAGTCCTATGCTCCGATATCGGCAACTGTTTCTATGGTTTGTGGTGATGATGCTGGCCCTGTCCACTGCCGTGAGGTACGTCGATGCTGTCGCCGTAGCGAGGCTTGGACCAGTCGCTGCGGTGGCGGCCATCACGGACGCGTTGCGCAGCGGCCTCGACCCTGCCGCCGATCCGGCCCGAGTTCCGGTAGACCTGGACCACGGCCAGTTCCTCCTCATGCCCTCAGGGTCCCCCTCAGCGGTCGGCGTCAAGGTGGCTACGGTCGCCCCGGGAAACCCGAGCCGGGGGCTACCCCGCATCCAGGCTGCCTACCTGCTGTTCGACGCCGACACCCTCCAGCTGCGAGCCATCCTCGACGGGACCGCGCTGACAACGCTGCGCACCCCGGCGGTCTCTGTTGCGGCCATCCTCGGGCGCCTGACGGACCGGCCGCTGAGAGTTGCGGTGATCGGCGCCGGCCCTCAGGCCGTCGGACACATGGCCGCCCTGGCTGCCGTGCGACCCCTGGATGACGCCACGTTCGTGGTCCGCGACCCCCAGGACCCGCGTGGCACGGTTCTCCTGGACTCGCGGCAGGCGGAGGAGGTGCTGCGCGCAGCCGACGTAGTTGTCTGCGCAACGTCAGCTCGGTCGCCACTGTTCGACACCGAGCTCCTGCGCGACGACGCGGTGGTGGTGGCCGTCGGCTCGCACGAGCCCGACGCGCGCGAGCCGGATGCGCGCCTCGTCGGCCGGGCATGTGTCATCGTCGAGGATGTCAGCACTGCCCTGCGCGAGGCCGGCGACGTGGCCCTGGCTGTCGACGAGGGAGTGCTGGATCGCAAAGACCTGGTGCCGATGC
The DNA here is from genome assembly GCA_963849365.1 of uncultured Actinomycetota bacterium. GTDB lineage: Bacteria > Actinomycetota > Actinomycetes > Prado026 > Prado026 > CAVQCJ01. The sequence continues at coordinate 1,594,550 of CAWKHA010000004.1, read as the reverse complement.
GCGATGTCGTGCTGGGCGCCGTCGAGCTGCCCGCTGATCGACCGCTGGTGTTCAAGAGCGTGGGGATGGCCTGGCAGGATCTCGTCGTGGCCACAGCTGTCATGCAAGGCGAGTACCGATGACCTCCCGGCGAGCGCCCGTGACGGTGCCGACCGTCAGCATCGGAGGACTGGCCGTCTCCGGGTTGGGTCTGGGCTGCATGGGGATGAGCCAAGGCTACGGAGCCTCCGACTGGGACGAGGCCACCGAGACCATCCACCGCGCTCTGGACTTGGGGATCACGTTCCTCGACACCGCGGATGTCTACGGCGCCGGCCACAACGAGGTGCTCGTCGGCCGTGCGATCGCGAGCCGACGTGATGAGGTGCAGCTGGCGACGAAGTTCGGCATAGACGTGTCCGAGGGGAGGGAGAGTCGTCGCGTGCGTGGGAGCCCGGCGTACGTCAAGCAGTCCTGCGTGAGCTCGCTGCTGCGCCTCGGGGTCGAGCACATCGATCTCTACTACCTGCACCGTCCTGCTGAGGATGCCGAGATCGAGGAGACCGTCGGCGCCATGGCGGACCTGGTGGCCGAGGGCAAGGTGCGCTACCTGGGCCTGTCGGAGGTGGACGACGCGCTCCTACGGCGAGCAAGCTCCGTCCACCCGATCGCGGCGGTGCAGAGCGAGTACTCGTTGTGGACGCGCGACCCCGAGATCACCGTGCTGCGAGCCGCCCGTGAGCTGGGCGTAGCGCTGGTCCCCTTCGCGCCACTCGGGCGTGGCTTCCTGACCGGATCGCTGGACACCCTGACGATCCGACCAGGCGACATGAGGGCCGGAACCCCGAGGTTCACCGGCCCTGCGGCCGATTCGAACCAGGCCATCGCACGAGTGGTAGCGGCGGTGGCTGCTCGACGGGGGGCGACCCCGGCACAAGTCGCACTGACGTGGGTCCGCGGAAGGTCCGCCGAGCTCGGGGTCCCCGTCGTTCCGATACCTGGCACCAAGCGAAGGAAGTGGCTCGAAGAGAACGTCGGATCACTGGACGTCCGGCTCGACGCAGATGATCTTTCTGACCTAGACCCACTTGCCACTCGCGTTGCGGGTGCCCGGTACTGAGTGCCTGGTCGTGACAGGTCTCCCGCTCAGGGTCTCAGACCATCAGCTCGACAAGGGTGGGGCCGGCCCCGTTCACCGCTGCGGCAGTCAGCTTCGCGGCATGGTCAGGGTCGCGCGCAGTCACGCCCGCCGCACCGCACGACAGCGCGAGGTCCGCGAGATTGGGCACATAGAGGTCGACTCCGATCGGGTCGACTCCGCGCCGCGCCTGCTGCTGCTTGATCTCGCAGTACCCCCGGTTGTTGATCACGACGATCGCGATGCCGAGATCTTGCTCGACAGCCGTGACCAGCTCCTGTACGGAGAACATGAACGCGCCGTCACCGAGCAGCGCGACCACCGGCCGCTGCGGGGCGGCCAGCTTCGCCCCGATCGCCGCGGGCAGCGCGTAGCCGAGCGTTGCGCTGCGGGGCATGTAGAGCAGGCTCGCCGGTAGCTCGGTCGGGAAGAAGTGTGCGGTTCCGAAGTAGGTGACCTGTGACGAGTCGCCGGCGACGATCGTGTCTTGGGGAAGTGCCTCACGCAGCGCACTGTTGATCTCGACCCAGTCGCGTCCATCGAGCAGCGCCTCTTCGGTTGCTGCCACGCGAAGGACGGCGGCGACGTCGGCCGCTCGTGTGTCGACCGAGCGGGGATTCACGCGTTTGACCAGCTCGCCGACGATGGCGCGTGCGTCACCCAGCAGGGGCACGGTCGCCGGGAGGTTCTTGTGCAGCTGCCGGGGGTCGATGTCGATCCGGATCACGTGTGGGTTGCTGATCTGTCCGCCCCACAGGTCGGCGTCACCGAGCTCGCTGCCGATGACGAGGAGCGCGTCGCAGTGTTCGAGGTAGCGCTGGACCGCGCGCAGGCGGATCGACGCCCCGGCGCTGAGCGGATGCGTCTCCGATACCACTCCCTTGCCGTTGCATGTCGAGACGACGACCGTGTCGAGTCGTTCGGCCAGATCGCGGATCTCTGCTGCTGCGTCGATCGCACCGCCGCCGAGGACCATCGCCGGCCGTCGGCTGCGGCTCAACAAGGCTGCGGCCTGCGCCAATGCGGCGTCATCGGCGAGGCTGCGGGCCGAGTATCGGATCGGAGCGGTCGTCGAGCCGCTCCAGGCGGACTCGAGGACGTCGACCGGAATCTCGATGAAGACCGGGCGGGGTCGCTCGGTGGCGAACAGCGTGAACGCCTGTGAGATCGCGTCGACGACCTCCTCCGGCGTCCCGGGGCGAACGCTCCAGGCGGTCAGGGACGACATTGCGCCAAGGATGTCCTTGGTGTCGTGCAGGCCGCCGAGGTCACGGTCGTTGGCGCCGAGGGGCAGACCCGAGGAGATGAGCAGGACCGGTCGCGACTCGGCATACGACGTGGCGACGGCAGTGGCCGCGTTCAGCGCGCCGGGACCGGTGGTGGTGATGACGACGCCGGGGGTACGGCTGACCTGCGCGTAGCCGTCGGCGGCGTAACCGGCGCCCTGCTCGTGGCGAGTGGTGACCACTCGAATGGACGACTCGGCCAGGTGGCGGTAGATCTCGAGATTGTGCGTGCCGGGGATGCCGAACACGGTGCGCACGCCGTGAGCCTGGAGAGTACGGACGACCGCGGCCCCTCCGTTGCTGCTCGCTGTCTCGATCTGGACGCCTGCGGTCACGAGCTGCTCCCCCTGATTCTGCGGGTGACCGCGATGGCGGAGACGAGTTCGTACAGAACGTGTGCCGCAGCGATCCCCGTGATCTGTGCGTGGTCGTAGGCGGGGGCAACCTCGACGACGTCACCCCCGACGATGTTCAGCCCGGCCAAACCTCGGATCAGACCGAGTAGCTCGCGACCGAGCAGGCCGCCGAGCTCGGGAGTGCCGGTGCCCGGCGCCAGCCCGGGTTCCAGCACGTCGATGTCGACCGACACGTAGACGGGTCGGTCCTGAAGCCGTTCGCGCATCCGCTCGACCGTTGCTCGGGTGCCGAGGTCCTGCAGGTCGTCGGCCGAGATGATGTCGAAGCCGAAGCTTCGGTCGTCGGTGAGGTCGGAGGCGGCGTACAACGATGCCCGGGTCCCGATGTGCAGGCAGCCGTCCCGATCGAGCAGACCCTCCTCTGCCGCACGCCGGAACAGCGTGCCGTGGGTGATCGGCTGGCCGAAGTAGGTGTCCCACGTGTCGAGGTGCGCGTCGAAGTGCACGACCGCGACGCGTCCGTGCCGGCGGTGCACATCGCGCAGCAGCGGGAGCGCGATCGTGTGGTCACCCCCGATCGCGACCAGGTGCGCGGCTCGCTCACTCAGCTCCCGTGCGCCCGCCTGGATGGTGGCTACCGCTTCGTCGATGGAGTAAGGCGTGACCGCCAGGTCGCCCACGTCGCAGACCTGGGCGACGGCGAACGGCTCGATGCCCAGTGCGGGGTTGTAGGGCCGGATCAGCCTGGACGACTCCCGGACGTGTGCCGGGCCGAACCGCGCGCCGGGCCGGAAGGAGACCCCGGAGTCGAAGGGGACCCCGAGAATGGCGATGTCGATGTCGCCGACCTCGCCTGGCCGTGGTAGGCGCAGGAACGTCGCTTCGCCGACGAAACGGGGGACGAGCGAGGCGTCGATCGGGCCGACGTGCCCGCCGCTGTTCACTCGAGGTGGCTGGTCGAAGACCGATCGGTCGCCGGTGGTCACGCGATCACCGCCAGCGCGTCGATCTCGACGAGCATGTCCGGTCCGAGGGTGGCGCCGACCGTGGTGCGCGGCGGGTACGGCTGCGCGACGACACGACGGTAGGCCACGTCCATGCCGTGCCAGAGCGCGTCGTCGGCGAGGAAGACGCGAATCATCAGCACGTCTGGCCAACCCAGACCCTCGTGGGTGAGCAGTGCCTGGATCTGCTCCAGTGCCTGGACAGTCTGGCCCTCGATGTCCAGGTCGAGGTCCTTGGCGACCTGGCCACTGGTCTGGACGAACGGCCCGATCCGCCGGCCTTGGCTGTAGGCGCCCGTCGGTTGAGGGACGTCGGGACTGTGCAGAGTCGTGAAGGTCACGATGGTCTCCTCTCGGCCGATCCTAGGGCGATCCGCAGCGTCGACGTCGAGATGTTCGCACCGCACGAGACGACTGCCAGGGTCTGGTTCGGGTGTGCTCGGCCAGCCTCGATGGCGGCCGCGATGGCGACCGCTGCGGCCCCCTCGATGAGCTGGTGCTCGGTGTCGATGGTCAGCCGCAGCGCCTCGTAGATCTGTTGCTCGCTGACGAGGACCCATTCGTCGACGAGCTCGGCGCACAGCGGGTAGGTGATCGAGCCGGGCTCGATACCGCCGGCGGTGCCGTCGCTGATGGTGGACAGCGCGTCGATCTCGATGATCTTCCCAGCGCGGACGGAAGCCGCCATGGCCGCGTCGTTCGCGGGTGAGGCGCCAATGACGCGGGCGGTCGGCAGCGCCGCCTTCACCGAGGCAGCTACTCCCGCTATCAGCCCGCCGCCGCCGACCGACGTGACCACGGTGGTGAGCGGGCTCGAGCCGAGCTGCGCGACGATCTCCCGGCCTACCGTGCCCTGGCCGGCGATCACGTCGAGGTCGTTGTACGGGCTGACGAAGACTATGCCGAGGTCATCGGCGAGCTTCCGCCCGAGGGTCTCGGTCTCGCCCGCCTCCTTGCCGAGGGTCCTGAGCTCGACGTCGAAGCGGGACAGGGCGGCGAGCTTCGCGGGCGAGGCACCCTCAGGGACGCAGACGATGCCGCGGCCACCGAGCGACTCGAGGGCCTGCGCGAGCCCGAGACCATGGTTGCCGGTCGAGGACGTCACGACTCCGCGGCTTCGCTCCTCCGCCGACAGGCTGAGGATCTTCGATAGGGCTCCGCGCAGCTTGAAAGACCCGGTGTACTGCTGGTGCTCGCTCTTGACCAGCAGCGTGGAGTCGCAGGCCTGGCTCGCCGCGGCGAAATGCACCAACGGCGTGCAGACGACGTACGGGGCGATCTTCGGAGCGACGTTCTCCGACATCGTCGCCACCGTGCGCGCCAGCGCTGAAAGGCCTGTCATCACCCGCTCCAGTGCCTTGCATCCAATATCGTTTATAGATATCGTAATACGTCACCGACTCGGGGGACAGGGGCGGGAGGCAGCGAGTGACTATCGGCGCCGACGGCGATTGCGTCGTGCACGTGTCTCGGGTGGTGTCGTAGGGATGTCACGCTCCGCGGACGTGGTCGTCGTGGGCGCCGGCGTGATGGGCTGTTCCGCGGCGCTGGAGCTGGCCCGACGTGGTCGCACGGTCATCGTCGTCGACAAGGCCGGCGGACCCGGTCTGGGGTCGACGGGCGCGTCGAGCGCCATCGTTCGGTTCGAGTACCCCACCCGCGACGCCGTGGCCACCGCGTGGGAGTCGAAGCACTACTGGGCGAACTGGCCGGAGCATGTGCGGTCCGGCGACGAGGCGCAGCTCGCGACGTTCGTCCGCACCGGCTACGCGCTGCTGGATGTCCCTATCCTCCCCCGTGACCGCGTGATCGCGTTGTTCGACGAGGTCGGCGTGCCGTACGAGCAGTGGGACGCCGACACCTTGCAGGCACGGATCCCGGGGATCGACACCGGCAGGTACTGGCCGCCCAGACGGGTCGACGACGCGGCCTTCGCCGATGACGCAACGGAACGGCTCGGCGCGATCTACACACCAGACGGTGGGTACATCAGCGACCCGCAGCTCGCGACCCAGAACCTGGCGTTCGCCGGGCAACGCGCCGGCGTGGAGTTCCTCTTCAACCAGAACGTGACCGGAGTCGAGGAACAGGGCGGTCGAGTTGTCGGCGTGCGCCTGGCGGACGGAACCCATGTGTACGCCCCGGTGCTGGTCAACGCGGCGGGCCCATGGTCGACGAGTCTGAATCGGCTCGCCGGCGTGGGCGCGGAGTTCTCCGTCGGCGTTCGCCCCATGCGGCAGGAGGTGCATCAGGTCGCGGCCCCACGCAGTCGTGACGGTGCCGAGCTGGCCATCGTGGTCGCGGACCTGGACCTCGGCATCTACTGGCGAACGGCACCTGGCGGCTTCCTCCTCGTCGGCGGCACGGAACCGGAGTGCGATCCGTTGGAGTGGGTGGATGACCCGGACGCGGCCAGCCCACGGGCCACGGCCGAACGCTTCCGCGTGCAGGTCACCCGCCTGGCACGCCGGTTGCCCGAGCTGGGCGTGCCCGACCGCCCGACGGGGGTAGCGGGCGTGTACGACGTGTCCGACGACTGGGCGCCGATCTACGACCGCGCCGATCTCGACGGCTACTACGTGGCCATGGGGACCAGCGGCAATCAGTTCAAGAACGCGCCCCTCGCAGGCCGGTTCATCGCGACGCTGGTGGATGGTGTCGAGGCCGGGCACGACCACGATGTGGATCCGCTCCGGTACGAGTGCGACTACACCGGTCACGTCATCAACCTCGGGGAGTTCTCGCGCAAGCGAGTCCCCAACGCGGAGTCGACAATGACGGTGCTGGGCTGATTCCCCCGCTCGGGGCTGGCGCCGCCCGCGCGACACGTCAGGTCGCTATATCGTGTTCCGATACTATGGTCTATCATGGCCCGATGCTGAGGGGTGGGCACACCCTGTACGGGCTTCCCGTCGGGGTCCTCATGTTGGACACGAAGTTCCCCCGACTGCGCGGAGACATCGGCAATGCACGCACCTGGCCCTTTCCGGTGCTGTATCGCGTGGTCCGAGGCGCCATCCCGGAGCGTCTAGCCGTCAGCGAGCCCGACCCGTCTCTGCTCGCACCGATGATCGACGCGGTCCACGAGCTCGAGGCCGACGGTGTGCGCGCGATCCTCACCAGCTGCGGGTTTCTGGCTGCACACCAGCCGAAGCTCGCGGCCGCTGTCTCCGTCCCGGTGTTCGCGTCTTCCCTGTTGCAGGTTCCGCTCGCCGCCGCGAGCATCAGGCCGGGCCAGAAGGTGGGCATCATCACCGCGAACGCGGTGCTGAACGAGCTGCACTTCACAGGCTGCGGCTGGTCAGCCGACGACATCCCGATCGTGCAAGCGGCGCCCAGACCGGACAGCCACTTTTCCCGGACCTTCGTCGGCGATGCGCCCGAGTGCGACCCGGCACGGATCCATGCCGAACTCGAGGAGCTCACGCGCGAGATGTGCATCGAGCACCCCGAGGTCGGCGCCATCGTGCTCGAGTGCGCGAACCTCGCGCCGTTCAGCCAGACGGTGCGCGAGACCAGCCACCTACCGGTCTTCGACCTCTACACCCTCGGCATCCACGCCTATCTCGGAACGTCTGGCCCCGACTGGCTCCATCCCCCGGCTCCTGAGCAGATGCAAACCGATCGCCTGATGAGCGCAGCTGACTAGCTGAGCAGCGAGAGCTCCACCGTCTCGAACGCCGCGACGCCGTCGGCGACGTCGAGGATGCCCACCGTGCCGAGCGCCCACTCCCCTGCGACCCGTCCCGGCCCCTTCGGGTAGGTCGGGCTGCCGGGATTGACGAACAGCACGCCGTCGGCAAGCAGCGTCGCCGCCCGGTGGCTGCCTGCGTAGGCCACCACATCCACCGGGCCCCCGAACTTCGCGGCGAGGACGTCGCCGACCGCCACACCGTGCAGCTCGGGCAGGCCACCCGGCGGTGTCTCGATCTCCGGACCTGGACCGCGGCCGGGATTGTGCAACGCGCCGATGCGGACACCACCGGCCTTGATGACCCGTGTCAGCCCGGCGACGCGCTCGCCGTCGGCCGGCGTGATGACCAGCTGCTTCGCGCCGTTGGTCATGTAGTCGCGGACCGCGAGAACCGGGGCCACCTTGGCAAGCCGATCGAGCACACCTCTTGCGAAGACGTCGCCAGAGCCCATGTGCCCGAGATGGACGATGAGATCCACGCCGTCGAAAGCGGTGAGCACCTCATCGGGCAGATCGCTGCCATCCTCTTGCTCGTTGTGGTCGTCGCCCAGCAAGCCGATCCGGCGTGCGGTCACGTCGGTGACCCCGGCCATGGCCTGCTCGTCGGGCAGCTGTTCGACAGCGGTCATCTCGATGACACTCCCTTCGGCGGATGCCCGAAGTCCCGCTATATCAGTAGTCGATATTGTTGCACGATTCACAGGAGCGTGGAAGGTCGGCGACGGCGCCGCGTGGTCAGAAGTGCAGCACGACCCTCCCGGACAGGCCGCCCGCCTCGAACCGCTGATGAGCGGCCCGGAACTGCTGGACCGGATAGTGGCCGGCGATGCGCGCCTTGACGGCACCGGAGTCGACCAGCTCGGCCAGCCGACGCAATCCGTCCGGGTCGTCGTCGACCGAGACTTCCTGCCCACCTGGGATCTGCGACTCGTCGCTCCCGACCGCCACGTACTGGGCGTCCGGGGTGACGAATTCGCGTACGTCGATGCCCAGCCGCGGCGCGACGATCGGGTCGAAGACGGCGTCGTAGGCGTGGCCGGGCAGCGCTGCATGATTGTCCGTGACGAGATCCGCGCCGAGACTGAGCACCGAGTCGATCTGCTCGGCACAGGCGACGAGCGCGTCGACATTCATCCCGGCGTGCACCGCGAGCTGCACAGCGAAGCCACCGATCCCTCCCGCCGCTCCCAGCACCAGCACCCGAGCGCCAGGGGACAGCGTGAGGGCGTCCCACGTCTGCAGCGCCGTCAGGCCGGCGAGCGGGATCGTGGCCGCCTCCGCCAGCGAGACGCTGGCGGGCGCATGAGCCACCTGGACCGGGCTGAGCGCGACCAGGTCGGTCCACGCGCCGGCGCCGTCGTCCGGGTAGGTCAGACCGATGACCCGGTCGCCGGGCCGATAGTCCGCGGCCTCGCTCTCGACAACGATGCCGGCGACGTCGCAGCCCAGGGTGACCGGGAACGGAACGTTCTTGCCCCGCATCTTGATGTCGAGCGGGTTGATCGTGCTCGATACCGTCCGGACCAGGATCTGTCCCGACGTCGCCTCCGGCGCCGGCACGTCACGCAGGGTGAGGACCTCGATACCGCCATTGCCGTCGGCCTGTAGCGCGCGCACTGCCATCTTCGCCGCTCCTCCTAGCCGAGACGCATCGCTACGACATCGTATCTCGATATCAGTCTGCCGTATCGGTCCGACCTGGTCCAGGCCCCAGCTCGCGACGTCGAGGGGATCAATCAGGCGAGGTCCGGCAGCGGACGGAGTCGGCAGAGGGCGGACCGGTGGCCGACGCCCCCACCGATCGGGTCGCGCATGTCGTTGTGGACCAGCAAATTGACGTTCGCGCCGGTCTCGTCGAGCGGGTCGAGCGCATCCAGGCCGAGCTCCTCACAGCCCTCCCACCAGCCGTGGTTGGCGCACACAACGCCCGGACGGATCGTCTCGGTGACCTTCGCCGTGACCCGGATTCCGCCCCTGGGCGTTTCGAGAGCGACCAGGGCGCCGTCAGCGATGCCGTGCCGCGCAGCGGTCTCCGGGTGGATCTCGACAGTCGGCTGTGGGTAGTGCCGCCGGAGGCTGGCGATGCCGCGATGCTGGCTGTGCAGGAAGTGGCCCCGTTTGGCGTTGGTGAGCACGAGCGGGTAGTCGCGAGCGAGTTCAGGGGTGCCGACCGGACTCTCGACCGGTTCCACGTAGCTTGGCAACGGTGGGTAACCGTGGTCGGCGAAACGCTCGGAGAAGAGCTCGACCAGTCCGGACGGCGTACCGAACCCGAGACGCTGGCCCCCACCGGCCGACGCCGCATGCTTCTTGTGCTCCACCTCCGGACGCACGTTGACACCGTTCGGGTGCTCCAGCAGCCCGTCCCAGGTCAGGCCGGCCGGCTCGAGGATTGCGTCGTAGGCATCCACCACGCTCCCGTCGGCAAACCACTCGCCCAGGCCGAGGCGGGCCGCGAGATCGAAGATGATCTGGATGTCGGACCGTCGCTCGTACTGCGGCGCCACGGCCGGCAGGCGACGCTCGGCCCGACCGTCGCGGGTCACGATCAGCAGGTCGCTCTCGAGGAATGTCGTGGCCGGCAGGATCACGTCGGCAAGATCGCTGGTGGGCGTGTGGAACTGCTCGGCCTGGGCGAAGAACTCGAGCTTCTGCAGAGCCGCCCGTCCCCGGAGCGGGTCGCCCGTGTTGAGCAGGGTGTTGCTGCCGAAGGAGAGCAGGCCGCGCACCCGGTACGGATGCCCCTCGAGGATCGCGGTGAAGACGTCCGGCGCCACGACGTCCCCGTCGACGGCCGCGGGCCCGAGCGGGCGCTCGGCCAGTCCCAGCCGACGCGCGGCCCGCTCCTGCGGCAGCAGTCCGAGCCCCGCGATCCTGCCGGTGGCCGGCGGCGGCGGGATGACGTTCGCGCCGCGCCGGTCCCAGTCGCCAATGAGCGCGTAGAAGATCTCGATCGCGCGCCCCGCCTGCGTCCCGTTCGTGTGCTGGACGATCCCGTTCCACACGTGGTGCGACACCGGCCGGTTCTCGTAGACCATGCGCACCGCACGCCGGATCTGCGCTTCGGCGACGCCGGTGATCTGCGCGGCCACGTCCGGCGCGCACTGTCGGGCCACCTCGGCTAGCACTTCGAAGACCGGGCGGCAACGAACCCGCGAGCCGTCGCGGAGCTCTACGGTGACCTTCCCGGTCAGGCTGAGCGCGGCCGGCGCGCAGGCATAGCGCCGAGCCGACGGTCGGTACTCGACCAGCTGGCCAGCGTCGGAGTCCAGGCCGACGAATCCGTCCTCATCGCGTGGCCCGGCGACCGTGCGCAGCCCCTCCCCCACATCACGGCTCCGCAACGGGCGAGCGGTGTCCTCCCGGATGAGCAACGCGGCGTTCGTCCACTCCTTGACGAATCCCTCGTCGTACCAGCGGTTCTCGATCAAGAGGTGGACGAAGCTGAGGGCCAGGGCGCCGTCGGTCCCCGGGCGCACCTGGAGGAGCAGATCCGAGCGTCCGGCCAGACCCGCTCGCCGTGGATCCACCACGATGAGCCGGGCGCCACGTTGCTTGGCCGCGCTGATCGCGGCGCCGAGGTCGATCCGGGTGGCCAGCGGGTTGGCCCCCCACACGATCACGCAGCCGCTGTGCTCGACGTCCGGCGGCGGCTGCCCGTTCTCGCCGAAGGTGTAGTAGAAGGCGCCGTCGCGGGCGAACGCGCACAGGTTCGTGTTCGTCATGTAGTTCGGCGAGCCGAACGACTCGCAGAAGCGCGCCACCCACGGCTCGGTCGGGCCGAGGCCGGTCCCGCTCGAGGTGCCGCGGCCCACCACGACCGCTTCCGGCCCGTGGTCGCTGCGGATTCGTCCCAGCTCCCTGGCGATCAGGTCGAGCGCCTCGTCCCATGACATACGCTGCCAGCCCGGGTCGGCCGCAGTCTTGGGCCGGGTGCGCCGCATCGGGTAGTTCACCCGGTGCGGATGGTCGTGGATCTCCGGCGCCGCTCGGCCCTTCGGACACATCAGTCCCCCGGAGGGGTGGGCGCGGTCCGCGGTCAGGGCGAGCACCTGCCCTCCGTCCACAGTGATCGCTGCCGGGCAGCCCACTCCGCACATCGAGCAGTAGGTGCGTACGGTCCGCCTGGTCATGGCATCGCTCAGTGGCCGCCGGTTCGCGCGGCGCCCCGGCTGGGCCAGCGCTCGACGTCGACGAGGAACCTCATCTGTGCAGTATTGCGGTTCGAGTCAGGGCCAGCGTCGGAGGCTGCAGCACGGCCGTCCCCCAGAATCTTGCTGGACGGGTACCCATTAGGGTCGGATGTCGATATCGTATCCCGCTATTAACGACCGTGCGAGGTGCCCATGACAACCGATGGTCCCCATGTCCATCGTCTGTACGTCCTCATGGCCGATGACGAGGACGGCGTGGAGGCGCGCGGCTTCATACGGGACGTGCTGCCGGTGGGCTGGGTACTGGCTGACGAACCGGACGGGGCCGCAGCGATCTTCGCCGTCGACGGCGACCTCGACAGCGCGACAGTGCGCCGGGCGCTGCCCGCCCTCCGGGTCGTCGCGACGAGCGGCCCAACGGTAGCCGGGGCAGTGGACGGCCATGCCGAGGTCCAGGTCCTCACGCTGCCCAACGAATCGGCGTTCTCGCGGATCTCGGTCGCCGAGTTCGCCGTCACCCTGATGCTGACGCTGGCACACAACATCCTCACGATCGCGCGCGAGATGAGGGCCGCCGAATGGCTGCCGGGGCGTGATGTGCCGGTGCTGACCGACCAGGAGACCTACGTCTACAACTGGCCAGGCGTGCAGGGGTCCGGCTTCCTGCGCGGAAACGTGGTCGGCCTCGTCGGAGTCGGCACCATCGGCGCGAACATGGCCAAGCTGCTCGCGCCGTTCGGCGTTCGGCTGCGCTACAACCAGCGTCACCGGTTGCCGATCGAGGACGAGCAGCGGCTCGGGGTGGAATGGCGAGAGTTCGACGACCTCTTGCGAGAATCGGACTTCCTTGTGCTCAACCACCGGCTGCAGCTCGGGCCTGGCGGCAACGAGAACCAGTTCGGCGCCCGCGAGTTCGCGATGATGAAGCCGACCGCGTTCCTGATCAACACCGCTCGCGGGCGCGTCATTGACGACGACGCGCTCGTCGGTGCCCTGAAGAACGGCGAGATCGCCGGCGTCGGACTCGACGTCTTCCGCTACGAGCCGCTGCCCAAGGAACATCCGCTGCTGGCGATGGCCGATGACCGGGTGATCCTGACGCCGCACATCGCGGCGGGGACCGAGGTCGAGTACTGGAGGTACACCCTGCGCACCGTGCTCGAGGCCTACGCCGGGTGACATGCTTCGGCGATCGCGCCGATCGTTGGTGCTGACGCGTCGGTAGCGTACGATGATATTGGGTCGCGATTTCAGTAGTTGCGCGATCATGACAGGCAGGTAGGAGTGCTGATGGAGAGCTACACGGGCGACCGGGCCATGGGCCGTTCCGACGGCGACCTCGAGGACGACGACGACGTCCCGTTCGACCCCCAGGGGCACTACCGCAACCTCGAAGAGTGCTACCGCATGCAGGTCCGCCGTGACGAGATCGCCTGGGAGATGACGCCCAAGAAGCGCACGCAGGACGCGGAGGTCGTGCTGAACCTCAGCTGCGGGGTTCAGGCGACGCCGCACCTCATGCTGACCCAGGTCGCGCTGTTCGAGGCCCTCGGCATCGACTTCGTCGCCACCGCCGGCACCCAGTTCTGTTGCGGCCGCCCGTTCGGCGCCGCCGGCGACGCCGTGCTCGGTGACCGGGTCTGCTGGCACAGCGTCGGTCGGCTCGCGACGTGGCACTCGACGATCAACGTGCAGCAGTGCGGCTCGTGCCTCATCCAGTTCCAGCACAACGTGGCGCAGATGCGCGAACAGACCGGAAGCGCTCCCTTCGAGGTCGTCCACATCACCGACTTCGTGCTGCGCCGGCTCAGGGAGATGGGGGACTCGGTCCCGTGGGCCGACCCGAACCCGGCACGCACCCGACGATTCCTGCTGCATGCTGAGGGCGCCGAGGTGCACGCGACGAAGCTCGAGGCGCGCAACGCCGTCATCGAGACGCTCGACCTCATGCCTGGTGTCGAGTTCGCAGGCATGGTCACTGCGCCATCCGTGGGAAGCCCATGCACCAGCAACTCCCGGCCCGAGCTGGGGGATGCGTATGGGCACACCAAGCTGAGCGACATCAGCACGGAGGAGTACCGCAGCGTTCAGGCTGAGCTGCTCGAGCAGGCCCGCGCTGTTGGAGCGGAAGGCATCCTGACCCACCACCACAAGTGCCACCGCGAGTGGTCGAAGTTCAGCAGCCCGGAGCTACCGGTCATCCACTATCAGAGCCTGCTGCTCGAGACGCTCGGCATCATGATCGAGGACCGGTTCCGCCGCTTCTGGCAGCTCGGACCCGAGCAGATCCTCCAGGAGAGCCGGTCGTACTGGGAATCGTGGGACATCAGCGAGGCCAAGGCCCGCGAGCTGGTGACGAAGTACTTCGTTCCCGAATACGCGTCCAGCGTCCAATTCTGCTCGTGCGACCGGGAAGGCTCGTGCTTTGCCTCGCAGCTGCGCCGCACCGACATCGACGCCATCTGCAAGCAGCTCTCGATCTGATCCCCGGGGCTGTCGATATCCGCGGCGCCCGGCGGTCATGTGTGACCTTGCACCGCTCATCACGCCACACATCGCCGCGGCAGACGAGCGGGAGTACTGGGGACTGATCCCCCGCGCCGTCCTGGACGCCGCCGAGTAGCCATCACATCGCGACCGAACGGAGTACGGATCGTGGACCTTGGAGCGGGCGGAGTGGCCGCACTTCAGGAGATCGCGCAGCTGCCGCGGTGGCCGGCCGGGACGGGCGAGGTTGAGCGATCCCAGCTGATCGAGGAGGAAACACGGATCCGCGACGACTTCACCGTCTACGGCTACGTGTACGACAACCGCGATCTGGACGCCATCATCGACTTCTTCGCCGCGGACTGCGTGGTCCACAGCCCGCGTGGCGCCGTCAACGGCTCGGACGAGCTGCGCAAGAAGTACCTCGACAACTTCGCCACCTGGAACGGCACCCGGCACATCTGGTCCAACGTCCTCGTCCGTATCGTCGACCGGACGAGCGAGGCCTACCTGTGCGCCTACCACCACACGCTGCTGCTCGGTGACCCGCGCAGCGTGTGCGCGACCGGCACCGACATCAGGAAGCTGCGGAAGGTCAACGGCGACTGGAAGATCAGCCACCGGTGGCTCACCATCGACACGGAATATGAGCTTGGCGGCGCTCACTAGCCGAGGCCAGAGGGGTAGCTCCTCGGAGCCCGACAGGTCGGCATCCGATATCTGCTAGCGTTATCACGTTACCAGTCGACAGAGATGACATGCGGGAGGTGACCGCGATGGCCGGACCCAGACTCAGTGACTTCACCATCCCCGAGTTCTACCGGGCGATGATGGAGCGCGAGCACATGCAGGTGTCGCGGGAGGAGGCGGTCTGGTCCGAGGCAGGCGAAGTTCCCGCACGGCCCGTCGAGATCCTGCTCAACTTCGGCTGCAACGTCCGGCAGACGCCGCACCTCCAGCGTGAGGCGGTGGCCGTCATGGAGGCGCTCGGCGTCGACTTCTCTGCCATCGCCGGGCAGCGGACGTGCTGCGGGAAGGTCTACAGCGGCCTCGGCTTCCCCGACATGGCCGGTCAGATCATCAACACGTCGGTCGAGCGGATGGCCGCGTACCAGCCCAAGCGAACCATTCAGTGGTGCTCAGCTTGTGAGATGCAGTTCAGCGACGTGTTCGGTGCGAGCAAGACCATCGAGTTCACGAGCGAACCGCTGGCCGCCTTCCTCGTCGAACGCATCGATGCTCTTGGTGACCAGGTGCCTTGGAAGTCTGAGGTCGATGTGAAGGCAGTCGTGCACGGACATCTCGGGGAGCACGCGGTGCGCGACCGGCACCCGAAGATCGCCGCGGAGCTGCTAAAGCGGGTTCCGGGCGTCGAGTACGTGGACTACGCGGAGACTGAGGTGCTCGACATCTGCGACAACCAGGGTCTGGTCATCGCGGCCATGGGAACAGCCGAGTACCTGGCGGCGCAGCAGAAGCTCGAGCAGTACCTGGCTGCGTCCGGTGCGAACACTCTTGTCACGCTGTATCACTCGTGCACGCGCGAGCTGAGCAAGTTCGCGAACGACCGGCTGCCGATCAAGCACTACATCAGCGTCCTGGCGCAGGCGCTGGGGGTCGGGAAGCCGGACCGGTTCTCCGAGTACTGGCGGATGGGCGACCCGGTCAAGGTGATGGAGGCGTCCCGTGCCAACTGGTCGTCCTGGGGCATCACAGAGGACGAGGCGCTACGGCTCGCACACAAGTACTTCACCGCGAACTACGGCGAAGACATCCCGGACTGCCCGTGTGGCGGCACCTGCAGCGCGACAGGCTCGTCCTGGCTGGACATCGACGAACGCCAGGACGAGGGACAAGGAGCTCGCGCTTAGTCGTGCGGACGTGAGCCGTCGCGGTTCGTCGATCCGGAAAAGCGCAGCTCGACCTGGAGCGTGGGGACCTCGAACCGCACGCTGTGCTGCTCGTTTGCGCGCGTCTCGTACCACTGTCCCTGGCTGTATCGCTCCTCCCCCCGGGCCGTCGTCAAGACCGTCTCGCCGGACACCACGACAGTGGCGTTGTCAGTGTCGTGAACGTGTGGCGCCAGGCTGCTCCCCGCCGGCGCCACCACGAACAACACATCGCAGCCGGGCGCTCTCAGCCAGTACGCGGGGACGGCGTCTCCACGTCGAGGCAGCAGCGCGCGCAAGCGTGCAGGCAACAGCCGCTCGACATCTGTCATCGCTGTATCCTAGCACGATATCGCTACCCGACAGCACCCTCCGCATGGCAGCCGGTGGACGACCGCGTTCGGCACAGACGCTGCAGCACGGTCACATGGTCGTCGTGCTTCCACGATGTGGTCCACGGTGGAGATAACCCTCGTGCACTCGTATTCTTTGCTGATATCGGTATCTGATACGGCTAGGGCGCGGCCAGGAAGACTCATGCCATCTACCTCGTTTGACGCGCGTGAACGGGCGACGTTGGTCGGGGTGTTCGTTCTCTTCACGCTGATGGCCTTTCAGGAGACGTCGGCCGGCGCAGTGCTGCCGACGGCGGCTAAGGACCTTGGCGGTATCGGGTCGTTTGGCTGGGTCTATACCGGGTTCGTCACGGCGAAGATCGTCGGACTTGTTCTGGCGGCGCAGTACAGCGACACCCGCGGGCCTCGATCGCCGCTGATAGCAGGCATGTTGCTCTTCCCATTGAGCTCGCTAGCGATTGGTGCGGCGCCGACGATGAGCTGGGTGATCGTGGGTCGCTTGCTCCAAGGTTGCGGCACCGGGATGCTGCTCACCTCGGTGTACGTCGTGATCGGCAGAATGTTCTCGGCCGCGAAGGCGCCCAGGGTCCAGTCGGTCATCGGATATACCTTCGTCGTCCCCTCCCTGATGGGGCCGTTGGTCGCCGGGGTCATCGCCCAGTACACGAGCTGGCGATGGACGTTCTTCGGACTCATTCCGCTCGCCGTCGTGGCTATGCTGCTGATGGTCCCAGTGCTGCGCGCGCTGCACCGGCCCGCGGCGCCGGCCATGCGTCGCAAGAACCTGGCGTTCGCGCTCGGCGTCGCGGCTGCCATTGCGGTTCTGGAGCACGTAGGCCAGCACCCGCCGGCGTGGCCGGTCCTCGTCGGCGTCGCCACCTGCTCTGGACTGCTGCTCGCCTGGGGGCTGCGCGGCGTGCTGCCCAGCGGGACGTTCCAGCTGCGCCGAGGCGTAGCCGCGCCGATCGGTCTTCGCGGTATCCTCGCCGGCGTCGTGATGGGGCTCGAGTCCGTTATTCCGCTGATGCTGACCGTCCAGCACGGGTACAGCCCAATGCTTGCCGGGCTGCCACTTGCCGTAGGTGGGACGGCCTGGTCCGTCGGATCCTGGCTGCAGAGCCGACCGACCCGGGGCGACGATGAGGTCTACCGGATTCGGCTCGTCAGGCTCGGCTTCGGCCTTACCGCGCTCGCGACTCTCGTAGCCGCGGCCGTCGCCTTTCCGACGGTTTCCGGCTGGTGGGCGCTGGCTGCCTCGTGTCTGGCAAGTGTTGGAGCCGGGCTCACCATGACGACCGTCAACGTGCTGGTGCAGAGGCGGACCACTGAGGAAGAGCGCGGCTTCAATTCCGCCGCAACTCAGTTGGCGGGAGCGGCAGGGACAGCTGTGCTGACCGGGTTGGGTGGCGTGCTCGTGGCCACGGCTGCACGTGGAGCGCTCAGCTTTGACACGACCTTCCTGATCATGAATCTGACGATGACGGTGGTGCTCACCATCGGGATGGTCTTCACAGGGCGCCTCGGAGTTGACGCAGTCGCCGCACACGTGCCGTCGACAGTCGGCCGCTCCGGCCGTGCCATGTTGCGCCCTGCCACAGATGAAGCTCGCTCATAGACGGGTAAGGAGCGCGGTCCGTCGCGTCGGCGGTCGATCTCCTCCTACTTCAGGCGACCGCCTGCGGGGCAAAAGCAGGCATCGCCATATCCGCAGCGTCGACAGCCGTACAGGGAGGGTTGAAGCCCAGACCGTAGCCAACTCTCATCTGTGGATCGAAGTCACCTTCGCTGTTGAGAACGATATTGATGTTCCGCGGGTCATCCCAATCGGGATGGGCGTCGACGACGTCAACCTCTCGATGCCGCTCATTCGAGGCGTCACGGATTTCGAATCCGGTGATATGGCTAGCCGGTCGCCAACCACCGTCGACCTCATCGCAGACGACACGGACCTGGTGCAGACCGTTGCCGGCATCGGGTCCGCGCTCCACTCGTACGACGCGAGGCGCTCGCCCGTCGCTTAGGGCGAGGCGAGCCAGCCGACGTCCGAGCCGAACCAATCCTGCGCTGTCGACGTGGCAATCGTCGACGAGGCCCAGGTCGATGGCAGAAACCACCCCGACGTCAGCCAATCGATCCGGTGCGGTGCGCTGCGCCTCCCGGACGACGTCCCAGCCGGCCGGAACCCAGCCTTCGGGTGGGACGCCAGGGCCGAGCTCCGTGGCGACCATTCGGCTGAGTTGAACGATGTACACCGGAAGCCGGGTCTCTTCGAGCAGCTCCCGGACGTCGTTCACCCAGGTGTCGAACTGCTGCGCATAGGACGCGGAGTCCTCCAGGGTGCCATCGCTCTCGCCCTGGTACCAGAGAATTCCAGCGAGCTTCGCCGGGGCGGTCGCGCGAGCCCGCAAGACTCGCTCCCACAGACTCCCGAACAAGGTTTGTCCGCCGTCGGGCACCGGCCCTACGCGCCACTCTTCCAGCGAAGTGCCCCCGTGGGCAGCCGGAATGAGCCCGATCTGCGTGCCCTTGGCCTGGGCGAGCGCTTGTCCAAATGCGACGCTGAGTCCCGCGCCGGCCTTGCCGTGAAGTCGATCGCGGCGGGCCAGCTCAGCATCGGTGAGATGCTGCAAGTGCGGTTCATTTCGTTCGAGCTTCGCCGCGACAGGACGCGATGAATGGGAGTGAGACTCTCCCACATACGGTACAGGGGGTCGGCTGCGACCTCCCACTCGCCGGCGCTGTTCAGCGCACGGACCCCGTCGACCGGCTCCAGTAGCGCCCGCGGGTCGTGGAGCAACCCCCGACCTTCCATGCCGGACTGACCGGCAAGAATCCAGGTCTCCAATTCTCCGGCTCCTCTCGCCAGCGCCACCGGTTCGGTGGAGGCTGATGCGGTTGCTGCGCGGGATCAGACAGGCTGGAGCAGGGCGGCCGCGAGTGAGCCGATCCGGGCCGCGGCGGCCCCGTCGAGATCGTGCAACGGCGGCCGGGGGCTGCCGGCGGGGAACCCGAGCGCGTTCAGGGCGGCCTTGACGGCCGGGATGAATGGCGCGGAAACGATCGCGTCCATCAGCGAGTAGATCGTCGCCCACTCCGACTGCGCCCGGTCGAGGTCCCCGGCAGCGAGTGCGTCGTGGATCGACACCAGCTCGGCGGGCATCACGTTGGCGGTGCCGGCCATCACCCCGGCGGCGCCCTCGGTGAGCGCGGCGAGGAGCAGGCTGTCCCAGCCGACGAAGGTGCCGACCAGGTCCCCGTACGTGTGGATGAGCCGGCCCGCCTGGGCCATGTCGGCGCTGGTGTCCTTGATGTACCGGATGTTCTCGACCTCGCGCGCGAGCTGCCCGACAGTATCCGGCGCGAGGTTGACGCCGGTCGCCGAGGGCAGGTTGTAGAGCATGACCGGGATCTGGACTGCGTCGGCGACGGCACGCAGGTAGTCGAGCGTCTCGTCCAGGGTGAGCGGCTCGTAGTACGGCGCGACCACCATGACGACCGAGGCCCCGGCGCCCTGCGCATGCCGCGACAGCTCGATGGCCTCCGCGGTGCTCGTCGCGCCGGTCTGCGCCACGACGGGTACGCGACCACCCACGTGGTCGACCACCGTCTCGACCACCAGGCGGCGCTCCGCGCTCGTCATCGCCGCGAACTCACCCGTCGACCCGCACGCGACCACGCCGTGCACCCCGCCGTCGATGCTGCGGTCGACCAGCCTGCCCAGCAGCGTGGTGTCGATGGCCCCGTCCGGCCCGAACGGCGTGGCGAGTGCGGTCAGGACCCCGTGCAGCTCTGTCATGGAGACCTCTCAGTGAACCCGGCGTAGTCGTCATCAGCATCCATGACGGAGTAACCGCGCCGACTTGCGGACGTTGTTGGACCTCTGGATGGAAGGTGCGAGCGGTTCGCAGGTCGCTGCGTCGCCAGGCGCGAGGCGGACTAGAGCGGCGCCGCAAGCTGTTCGAGGAGCAGCTCCTGATGCTCCAGCTTCTGAAGCGGCAGGTCGATGACGAGGGTGAACTGGCCCCCGAGTGGGCCGACTTCATCCGTCGGCTGCTGATGAACATCCGCCTGACCGTCGACGTTGAGCCGGGCGGGGACTCCGCCACGGACGCGTTGCAGGAGTGTGTGCTCGGCGAGGTTGCGGCGCTGCTGCGGGGCATCCAGGCGCGGACCAGGCCGAGCATGACCTCAGGCCAACACCAGGATCAACAAGGGCCCGACCCGTGCCGTCGTTGCTGCACATGACCCAGTCGCCGGTCGTCGGTGTACTGCGCCATCAACGCTCCTGACTCCTCATCGGTATCGTATTCCGATACTAGCATTCAGGCAATATCGGTTTGCGACATCTAGACTCCGGGTGCGAGACGAAGGGTAGGTGGCAAGTCGTGCAGGACTCGGACGCAGCTCACCGGCTCCATCCGCTGCTCGCGGAAAGTACGTTCGCAACGGAGGCGGTTGCCGCCTTGCAGGCCGCGCTGCCCGAGGGGTGGGTGCTCGCCGACGAGCCGGATGACGCAGCGGTGATCCTCGCGGTCGACAGACCGCTCGAGGCCGGCGTGGTCAGGCGGGCCCGCCCGAGCCTTCGGCTGATCGCCACCACGAACACCGATGACATCCCGAGCGGCCTCGACGACGTCCAGATTGTCCGGTTGTCCACAGAGAGGCAGCAGGGACACCATGTTGTCGCGGAATACGCCGTCACGATGATCCTCGCGCTGGCGCGGAACCTGCTCGCCCTCGCACGGACGGCAACCGAGCACCCTTGGGCACCGGGCCGCGACGAACCGGCGCTGACCACCCAGGCGCGGTACGTCTACAACTGGACGCAGCTGCAGAGTTCCGGGTTCCTGTTCGAGAAGGTCGTCGGCATCATTGGCGTCGGTGCGATCGGCTCATCGGTGGCCCAGATGCTGGCGCCGTTCGGTGCGCGGCTGCGGTACACGCAGCGCCACCGACTGCCGGAAGCCGATGAAGAGCGACTGCATCTCGAGTGGCGCGAGTTCGACGACCTCATTCGGGAATGCGATTTCATCACGCTGCACCATCGCCTGCAGGAAGGGCCCGGCGGCAACGAAGGCCAGTTCGGCGCCCGGGAATTTGCGATGGTGAAGAACTCAGCGTTCCTGATAAACACCTCGCGCGGTCGGATCCTCGACGAGGACGCGCTCGTCGCGGCGCTGCGCGAGGGCCAGATCGCCGGCGCTGCGTTGGACGTCTTCCACTATGAGCCGCTGCCGAAGGAGCACCCTCTGCTTGCCCTCGCCGGTGACAACGTGATCATCACGCCACACCTTGCAGCCGGCTCGGAGAGGGCGTACTGGACGCGCGTTCTGCGCACCGCGCTCGAGGCGTACGACAGGGTGGCGAGCGGTTGACAGTCAGGAGTTCTTAGCCGGGTGCGCCGGGAAGATCCGCCGGCCACGGACGACTGGGGTGACCCACCCGTCGGGGGCAACGCGTCGACCGCGAACGTACTCGGCGTAGCACTCCTGGAGGCTGGCGGTGATCGGTCCGGCCTGGCCGTTGCCGATGTCGTAGCCGTCAACCTCGCTGACCGGGGCGATCTCGAACGCTGTGCCGCACAGGAACATCTCGTTCGCGAGGTACAGCTCGGTCGGGTCGATCTCCCGCTCGTCGACCGGAATGCCTAACTCTCGCGCTGCGATCTCGATGACGGTCGCACGGGTGATGCCTTCGAGAATGCCGTCCGTAGCACGCGGCGTGATCAGCCGGCCGGACCGGACCATGAACACATTCATGGCCGGGCCCTCGGACACCTTGCCACGCTCGTTGAGCAGCACCGCAGTGTCGAAGCCCTTGCGCCGCGCGTCTAGCATCGCGATCCGGCTGTTCAGGTAGTTGGCGCTCGACTTCACGCGCGGCGGCAGCATCAGATCGCTCATGCGCCGCCACGGACTGAGCGTGACTCGCATCGACGACGGCGCCGGCTTGAAGCCTTCTTCGGCGAGGATGAATGCGCCGGTGGGTGTGTCCGCGTCGCCATACGCCAGCGGCTCGCCCAGGTAGATGTTGACACGGATGTACGCGTCGGCCGCGATTGCGTTCGCCTCGAGCAGCGTGAAGATGGCCTCGGTGAGTTCGTCCCGCCCGTACGCGAGGCGCATCCGCAGGAACTTCATCGATGTCTCGAACAACCGGTCGAGGTGATCACCGAGCCGGAAGAGGAGCAGCTCACCGTCGTCACCTTGATATGCGCGGACGCCCTCGAAGACGGTCGCCCCACGCAATACCGCCTCGCTCGTGACCGGGAGCGCAGCGTCTGCCTCCGGTACGAGCCGTCCGTCCATCCAGCTGAACGTGGAGCCCATCACAATATCGTAACACGGTATCGCCGTTCGGTATCAAAGATCGGCGGGTCCGCGGCGGGTGAAATCGTGACCGGCGGTCGCGTTGTAGATCTGCATGACCAGCGTGAAGAGGTCGAACACGGGACGGCCCGTGGCGGCGCGAATCGCCTGGCTGAACGGAACGAAATTGGTGCACTCCAGCAGGAGCACTCCGACGTCGGGGTGCTCGTGCACAAGGTGCCTCGCGGCGTCGACCAGTTCGGCTTCGAGCGCCTCAATGTCGGCCACGGCGGCGTCGTCGGTGTATACGGTGTGGAGCAGCGCATCCGGCGCGACCTCGCCCACCCGCACCGGCACTTGGTCAACCGACCACCCGGCATAGGCAAAATGCCGTGCGGTGAGTTCACTTACGCGGGCAGTAAGGACGCCGATCGCCTGGTCGGGCCGGATCAGCTGCGCCACCAGGGGCATCTGCAAGAGCGCCGACGTGAGGACCGGAACCGAAACCGCAGCGGCCATTTCGCGCTGGAACATCGCCAGCAGCCCGCAACTGGTCGTGATCGCTCGCACGCCGTCGGCCTCGAGCTCACGCGCAGCATCCAGCAGTGGTTCGAGCAGCGAGAAATCCGGCTCCGGCCCGATGACCTGGGCAACGCGCGCGCCGGGCACGATCCGGTATCGCACCGGAAACGGCCAGGTGAGGGCGTTGCCGACGTCGCCGGGCACTCGCGGAAACACGGTGTCAAGCATGATCACACCAAGCGCATGACCGTAAAGGGTGCGGCCTCCAGTGAGCTTCGCCATGCTGAGTCCTCTCCACGCAGACACGGATAGCCGAAAGACATGCCCATGCAGCCGAGTCCCACTACACCGGCATGCGGGGCACCCGACCGCAACTCGCGCTGTTGCATCGATCGCCATCCAGATCGAGATCACCGGCAATGTCTCATCACGATATTGCATTTTGATGTCAAGGAGCCACGCTGTCCGACGCGGCAACGACATCGATCCGGCCGTATCGAGTCCCTCGGTCGGGAGCGCACGCGCAATGTGACACTTCGGTGCATTTGGCTCAGCGGCAGCGCGTCTCCCACGCCAGCACCCACCCGGAGTGCGGATCGCAATCGTCCTGGACAACTGGAGCCGCCACCGTTCCACCGCCACGGACACCCGGGTCGGGGACTGGGCCGCGGCGAACAACCTCGAGCTGGCCTACGTCCCGTTCTACGCGTCCTGGCTGAACCGGATCGAAGCCCAGTTTCACTCACCGAGATCATCAAGAAGGCAAACGTTGCCTGACACGGCACTAGCTGGCGTCCGCGAGTACTTCAGGTTCTCAAGCTTCGAGCACTCATGGAGCTGTACGGCGAGACCACTTACGCCCTGGCGAGGCCCGAGGCCTTCAAGCTAGATACTGAGCAGCTCGGAGAGGACCTATCGGCAAACGGTGTGCGTTACGCCGAGGTGACCTTCACCGCTGGCACACATCTTCGGTTCAAGGGGATGCCTGTTGATGAGGTGATGACTGCCATCGCGGAGGGTGCTGGCGTGGCTCGAGCGAACTGGGGGGTGGAGATGCGCTTCATCATCGACCACGTTCGCGGTTTCCCTGTCGAGGACTGCATGCAAACGGCGGAGTGGTGCCGCGCCGGTGCAGGACCGAGGTGTCGTCGCCAGCATCCTGTTGAACGCTTCTCTACCCGCGGGCTCGTGTCGCAGCGGCGAAGTGCGCTGAGGAGAATGCGGTCATGGGGCTCGGGAAGCCAAGCTTGGCGACTCGGGTCTCAAGGGAGCGCGTCACGGTGTCCTCGGTTCCGGGCCTTGTTGCCCGTGAGGTTGCCGGCGGTCGGCTGTGCGCCGACTCCGCGGTGGCCTACCCCCCGGATGTGTCGCTGGCTCATCCGCCCGTTCGGATCCGACCTGGACCTTCTGCTGGCCACGTCACCCGAGCGGTCAGCGAGCTGTTCGCGTTCGCGACGAGCCCCACCAAGCGAACGTGCCGGGAGGCCCTTCGGCGGCCAGCGGCGCGATGGGCGGGCGTGCGTCGGCTGCGGCTACGGCTCTGGCCCTGGCTGATCCGCCGCGGTGACCGTCAGGTCCGGCGGACAACGCCAGCACCTCCACGGACGGGACGGCGCCCTCCGCGGTGGCCAGCCACGCTCGGCCCCGCAACTCCAGCGCGTCCATCCCGCACGCCGTCGTCGGAAGTGAAGATGATCTGGTGCCACGAGATCATCGTGTTCACCGGATGACGCACGCTGTGCAACCGCACCCCGCCCTCGACGGCACCGCGGATGCCGTCAAGCAGCGGCGTGCGCACCGGCTTGTCGGTGAGGTCCGAGCCGTGGGCTCGCCTGATGTCCCGGGCGATGGCCAGCGCGGTGCCGGACGGCGCATCGGCCTTGCGCGACGGGTGTCCCTCGATGATCTCGACGGCGTGGATGTGCCGCGCTGCGAGCCGCGCCATCTGGCCCATGAGCACCGCGCCGAGGCTGAAATTGGCCGCCCAGATTGCCCCGATGCCGCGGTCCCGCGCTGCCTTGTCCACTGCGTCGAGAGCCGCTTCCGGCAGGCCGCTGGTGCCGCTCACCGGCCGCACGCCGGCGTCGATCGCCGCGAGCATCAGGCCCGGCGCGGATTCGGCGTGGGTGAAGTCGAGCAGCACATCCGCCTCGGCCAGCTTCTGCTCGACGTCCTGGTCGTTGCGCCGTATTCCCCCGACCACGGCGATACCCGGCTGTGTCGGCAGGCCTTCACTCATCGCGCGGCCCATCTACCCATCCGGACCGGCGATCAGCACCCGGATCGGCGCACGGTCCAGGGCCTTGGAAGTATTGTCTGCCAACCACCTCACCCTCTCGCTGTACCTTGCTGTGCCGATCCGATACGGGTCACTTGGCGGCCGCGCGCCGCAGCTCGTCTACCTTGTCCGGGTCCTCCACGACGCCTCGGTGCAGCGAGATCAAATGATCGACGTCATCGGTGATCCACCGCTCGACGATCTTCCAATGGCCGTCGAATTTCTTGAGCCGCCACAGATCGGTGCCCATCCCGGCCAGCGTCTGATCGGCCGAGACGAGGATCGCGGAGTGATACGCCGCGAGGTACGCCTCGGTGGGAGAGCGGAAGCGCACCAGGACGTTGCCCCACAGCTGCCGGATCATCGACCAGTAGCCGAACAACACCTGATAGTTCACGCGGATCGCGGCGTGGCCGGATACCGTGCCGCGCGGGTTGGTGATGACGCAGTCGTCGGCGAAGAAGCCCATGACGGTTTCGAGATCCTGGTTGTCGAAGGCATAGCAGTAGACAGTGAACCGGTCACGAATCGCGCCCTCCTCACTGGCCAGCTCGACCCGAGCCTCCGCCGACAACCCCTCCGGCCACCGGGGCAGCGCCGCGGCCGCCTGCAAATCGTCGAGCCCACCGCCACGGATCTCCATCATTCACCTCACCCCTGCCGTCGCCACCGCTCAATCGCGCACGGACCTGCACGCACCTACTACGCCGACTGCATACCGAGTTCGTTCGCAGGGCCGGCTGTGCCTACGATCAGCAATGATATCTGATCACGATATCATAAACCGACATCTGTAGAAGTAGCTGATGTCGGGCTCAAGCAATTCGCTCGCCAGCTGGTCGCCGGGCGGAGTCACGCAGCGAGGAGAGGCCGTTGATCGACGAAGTCTGCACAGCCGACGAGTGGGGGCCGGAGAAGGTGGTCCTCGTGCGCGACGAGGCGATCGGCATGCAAGGAGCACTCGTCATCGACAACACGTCACGAGGGCCAGGCAAGGGCGGTACGCGGATGCGGCCTTTCCTGACGATCAACGAGGTCGCACGCCTGGCGCGCGTCATGACGTGGAAATGGGCTGCGGCGGATCTTCGGTTCGGTGGAGCCAAGGCAGGGCTGCGGTTCGACCCGAAGAGCGCCAGCAAGGAGGTCGCGCTGCGGCGTTTCGCGCGAGCTCTCGCGAGCGAGGTTCCCAGCGAGTACATCTTCGGCCTCGACATGGGTCTGACTGAGAGCGACGCGGCGATCCTGCAGGACGAGCTGGGGACGGTCGATGCGGCGACCGGCGGCCCGAGCGCTCTCGGGGGCGTCCCGTACGACGCCTGGGGCGTGACAGGCTACGGAGTCGCGGAATCCGCGATCCAGGCGATGACCTTCACCGGCCGCAGCATCGATGGCGCTCGCGTGGTCATCCAGGGGTTCGGTGCAGTCGGCGCCGCGACCGCCGCGAGACTGCATGAGGTTGGCGCGTCGGTCATCTCGATATCCACTGCTGACGGCGCCATCCTGGACCCCGATGGCCTGGACATCCCCCACCTCGTTGCGGCGCGTCAAGAGATGGGCGACGGATGCGTCGAGGCAGCCAGTAGGGCGACCTCGCTGGCTCACGATGCACAGCTGCGACTCGACTGCGACGTTCTGGTCCCCGCTGCCACACAGGATGTCATCGGCGCCCAGGAGGCTGCCTGTCTCACCGCCGGGGTTCTCGTCGAGGGCGCGAACTTGCCCTGTACCGAGGAGGCGATCAGGTTGCTGTCCTCCCGCCACGTGACGGTGGTCCCCGACCTGATCGCGAACGCAGGAGGTGTCATCGCGGCAGCGCACGAGATGCGCAGCAGGCGGTCCGGCTTCCCGGTGCAGAAGGACGAGCTGCTGGCAGACGTGGAGAGGCGGATCGCGGCCAACACCGTGCAGGTGCTGACGAAGGCTGCGGCAGAAGGGACGACCACTCACACCGCCGGCCGGGACCTCGCGAGAGAACGTGTGCAGGAGGCGATGGCGGCCCGGGAGTCGGCTCGAAGGCGGTGACGTACGCGCTTTGGTGCCGACTCGGCGGACACGGCGGGTCGAGATCACGTTGCCGCGAGTCTCGCGGTATCGAGGCCGCCGGGTACTTGCTCGGCACCGAGGACAAGGCGATCCCACCAGAGCTCCAGCGGTACATGGCCGAGCGCGCGCACGCGACGATCGTGGAGGTCGCGGCTTCACAAGTCTCGTTCGTGTCCCAGGCCGAAGCCGCGACCCGGCTCATCCTTCAGGCCGTCGAGGCCACAGCCGCAGCCGGCTGACCAGCGCAGACTGAGATCGGCCCAGTCGCACCGCGCCGCAGCCACGGGAGCGCGGTGCTGGACGGCACCTATGTGCCTACAGAGTGGACCAGGGCTACAGGCCCGCGAGAAGGTCGCGTAGTGCGGTGGTGTACGCGTCGAGTTCCGCCCGGCCCCGGCGGGTCAGCGACACCCAGGTCAGTAACGCGATCCCGTTGGCGATCTTCTGCGTGCTGATGTAGCCGGCGTCCTCGAGCTTGCGCAGGTGAGAGATGAGATTGCCCGGGGTCAGGTCGAGCATCTTCTGCAGGCGGGTGAAGGCCAGTGCGTCGCCGTCGTTCAGTGCGGCCAGCGTGACCAGGATCCGCAGTCGTGCCGGAGCGTGAATCAACGGGTCGAGCGGCTCGGTCGTGCTGCTGGTCACAGCTGTGCCCTCGCCCTGCCCCGCAGCCACACAATCGTGGCCGCGTACACCAGCAGTGCCACGGCGCTACCCAGCCCGGTCAGCCCCCATGCCCCTGCCGGTCCGAAGAACGTGCTCACCGAGGCGACGGCGATGATCGCGACGCACAGGCCGAGTTCGGGCGAGGTCTCCCGCATCGCCGCGATGCCGGCCGCTGCGGCGGCCAGCGCGATCAGTGGCACCGTGGGGCCGTACACCCCGTAGACGATCTTGTCGGGCACGCCGAGGTAGCGCAGCGCCCCCTGGACAGTCCATGCGCCGACCCCCGCGGCCAAGACCGCCACACCCTGCGCCCGCAGCCGCCGCCGGGCCCTACCGCCCACGCCCGACGCCGTTCGCCGCCCCATGGTGCCGCCCACGATCGCCGCGACCCCAATCAGCCCGTACAGCACTGCGACCGACCACCCCGCCGGACCGGAGTAGGTGGACTGTTCCCGGATCGACCACCAGACCGCGCCGTAGCCGAACAGGAACACCCCCGCTCCCACCACGGCCGCCAGCGGAGACGAGGGGTCGAACGCCCGCCGCGCCTGCCGGGAGGTCTGCTCGACCAGCCGCGTTGCATCGCGCGGGTCCAGCTCGTCCCCGTCGTCGAATGTCCCGGCCCCGTCGGTGTCGCGCGTCTCGTTCATGGTGGAGCCTCCCTACTTTGTGCTGCAAACCTAGGTCGCTTTGCGA
This sequence comes from uncultured Actinomycetota bacterium, assembly GCA_963849365.1. GTDB lineage: Bacteria > Actinomycetota > Actinomycetes > Prado026 > Prado026 > CAVQCJ01. The sequence continues at coordinate 1,565,697 of CAWKHA010000004.1, read as the reverse complement.
CACAAAGTCAAGGCTGCCGGCGATACCAGTGACCTTCCGATGATCCGCAGAACGGCATTTGCAGACGCGACCGGGGCCGCACCGATGTGCCCAGTTCGAGAGCTCTTCGGCGGCCTCGATCTCGACCTCAGTGGTTGCCGTCCCGCACCTCTGCAGGCGTTTCGCGATCCAGCCGAGTCCGTTTTGTCCCCCACTGCGACCAACGGTCTGACCTGCCACCGCCTCCGTGCGACTTTGCCGGGCGGGAGGCCGCTGGGAGCGCGAGAATTGGCCCTGCCGGCGACCATTCGCTCGGCAGACTGCGCGGTTCGGGGACGGTCGAGCGGAGGGACAGGCGGGTGGCCGACTACACGCTTCGTTACGACGACGGTGAGCTCGCCCTGCCGGAGGTCCAGGCGAGCGAGTCGCCCTCGGGTCTGGACGTCAGCCACCTGCTCGGATCCACCGGGCACGTCACGCTCGACCCGGGGTTCGTGAACACGGCGTCGTGCGCGTCGGCGATCACGTACATCGACGGCGACGCGGGGATCCTGCGCTATCGCGGCTACCCGATCGAGCAGCTGGCCGAGCAGGCGTCGTTCCTCGAGGTCGCGTTCCTCCTCATCCACGGCGAGCTGCCGACGCCGGCGGAGCTCGAGGAGTTCACCGACAAGATCCGGATCCACACCCTGCTCCACGAGGACCTGCGGCGGTTCTTCGACGGCTTCCCGCGCGACGCGCACCCCATGGCGGTGCTGAGCTCGGCGGTCAGCGCGCTGTCGACGTTCTACCCGAACAGCCTGGACCCGTTCGACCCCGAGCAGGTCGAGATCTCGACCGTCCGCCTGCTGGCGAAGCTGCCGACGATCGCCGCGTACGCGTACAAGAAGTCGATCGGCCAGCCGGTGCTGTACCCGGACAACTCGCTCGGCTACGTGGAGAACTTCCTGCGGCTGACGTTCGGGGTGCCGGCCGGGCCGTACGAGGTGGATCCCGACGTGGCCCGGGTCCTGGACATGCTGTTCGTGCTGCACGCCGACCACGAGCAGAACTGCTCGACGGCGACGGTGCGGCTGGTCGGCTCGTCGAACGCGAACCTGTTCGCGTCGGTGTCGGCCGGCGTCAACGCTCTCTTCGGGCCGCTGCACGGTGGCGCCAACCAAGCCGTGCTCGAGATGCTGGAGGGGATCGCGGCGTCGGGCGGCGACGTCGAGGCGTTCGTCCGGCGGGTGAAGGCGAAGGAGACCGGTGTACGGCTGATGGGCTTCGGCCACCGCGTCTACAAGCACTACGACCCGCGCGCAGCCATCGTGAAGAAGGCCACGCGCGAGGTGCTCGACAAGCTCGGCAAGCCGGACCCGCTGCTGGACATCGCCATGCAGCTCGAGGAGATCGCGCTGCGCGACGACTACTTCGTCGAGCGCAAGCTCTACCCGAACGTGGACTTCTACACAGGTGTCATCTACAAGGCGATGGGCTTCCCGACGCCGATGTTCACGGTGCTGTTCGCGCTGGGACGGCTGCCGGGCTGGATCGCGCAGTGGCGCGAGATGATCGCGGACCCGATGACGAAGATCGGGCGACCGCGACAGGTGTACGTCGGCCGCACCGAGCGCCCGGTGGTCCCCGCCTCCGCCCGCTGACACCCACCCCCGTAGCCGAAACCTAACCGGCGGACTCCACCGCGTAGAGCCGCCATTCCCCGGGCACGCCCTTCAGCTCGGCCGGGCCACGGTCCCGGAAGCCGATGCCCGACCCGGCGACCAGGTCCTTGACCGTGCTGGAGACCAGGACCTCTCCCGCCTGCGCCTCCTGGGCGACTCGGGCGCCGATGTGCACCGCGATCCCGCCCACCGTCCCGTCGATCACCTCGCACTCGCCGGTGTGCAGTCCCGCCCGGACCTCGAGCCCCAGCCCGCGAACGCTCTCGGTGATGGCACGGGCACACCGGATCGCACGGGCCGGGCCGTCGAAACGCGCGAAGAAGCCGTCGCCGGCGGTGTCGAGCTCGGTGCCGCGCCAGAGCGCGAGCTCATGCCTGATCCGGGCGTGATGGCGCTCGAGCAGCTCCCGCCAGGCACGGTCGCCCAGCTCGACCGCCTTGGCGGTGGAACCGACGATGTCGGTGAAGAGCACCGTCGTGAGCACCCGGTCGGGCTCTTCGTCTTTCCATCCGCCCGCGTCCCAGACGCCGGTGACGAAGCGCCGGATCTCGGAGTCGACCGTGTCGCCGAGGCTCAACGCGAGGTGGCCGGCACCGGCGATCTCGACGAGCTGCGCGCTCGGGATCCGCGACGCCACGTACTGGGCGACCTCGAGCGGGACGAGGGTGTCCTCGGTCCCATGCAGGATCAGAGTCGGCACCCGTACCGCGGGCAGTACGGCCCGCACGTCGATCTCCCTGTTCATCCGTTGCAGGGCCTCCAGCGCCCCCGGGCTGGACCCGAGCCGGAGATAGTCCAGGAACGCGGCAGCCTCGTCGTCGTCGAAACGGCCGAGCGCCCGCACCGCCGCCAGCCCCTGTTCGCGCGGGCCGAAGATGCGAAGGTCCCGCTCCACCTCTGCCTCGTACTCGGCCTCGGTACGGCCCCACGGGTAGTCCGGCGCCCACATCCTGCGCGGGAAGGCGCTGCGCAGGACGAGCGCTGCGGTCCGGTCGGGGTATGTCGCGGCGAAGAGGATGCTCATCGCCGCGCCCTCCGACAGCCCGTAGAAGGCGGCACGGCGGGAGCCGACGGCGTCCATCACCGCGCGCACGTCGTCCATGCGCGTCTCCAGCGTGGGTGCACCGCTGACCCGGTCGGACATGCCCGTGCCCCGCTTGTCGAAGCGGATCAGCCGGCAGAAGCCGGACAGCCCGTCCAGGAACTGGCCGAAGCCCGGCAGCGACCACTGCAGCCCGACATGGGTGACGTAGCCGGGCACGTACACCAGGTCGAAGGGGCCGTCCCCGGTCACCTGGTAGGCGATGTTCACCTGCCCGCTCTTCGCGTACCGGACGTCGGGGACCTCCACGGCGATCAGTCTCCGCGGCGCCCGAGCACGGCGCAACGCCGGCCCGAACTCGCACGCAGCCTGTTCAGGAGCGGGCGACCACGTGCACGGTCGCGACGGTCGGGTCGGCCGCGTAGGCCACCCGTACGCCGTCGGCCGCAGCCGCGCGCAGCGCCGACAGCACCTCGGCCGTGAGCACCTCGCCCGGCACGATCGCCGGGATCCCGGGCGGGTACGGCGCGACCAGCTCGGCCGCCACCCGACCGGCGGCGTCCTCGGCGCGCACCGTCTCGTGGGTGGCGAAGAACGCCTCGCGCGGGTCCATGGCCACCTCCGGCAGGTCGGTGCCCAGCCAGGCCGCCGCCGGCACCGCCCGGGGCTCGCCCCGGTGCCGGTCGACCGCCGAGACCAGTGCGTCCACCAGCGGCTGCACCGTGTCCTGCGTGTCCGCCATGGTCACCGTGGCGACGAGGGTGTCCCGGTCGGCCATCTCGAGCGCGAACCCGAGCCGGCCGAGATCGTCCTCTACCGCGAACCCGTCGGCGCCCGTCCCGGACAGCCCGAGCACCAGCCGCGCCGGGTCGACCTCGGCCGCAGGTCCGTCGAGGACGCGCAGCCCGTCGACCTCGGCGAGCCGCCGCCGGGCCGCAGCCACCAGCCGGACCGTGCGGCCGAGCAGGCGCTCGCCGTCCAGCGCCAGCACCCGGCGGGCGGCGTCGATGCTGGCGAGGATGGTCCCGGACGGGCTGGTCGTGTGCGTGGCGTCGAAGCCGCGCTGCAGCCGGTCCCGGTCCAGCCGCTCGGTACGGGCGAGCACCAACGCGGCCTGCGTGTAGGCCGGGAGGGCTTTGTGGGCGCTGCTGACGAAGGCGTCGGCGCCGGCCGCGAGCGCGTGCGGCGGCAGCGCCGGGTGGAACCCGAAGTGGGCCGACCACGCCTGGTCCACGACGAGCGGCACGCCGGCCGCGTGCGCCGCGTCGGCGAGCCCGGAGACGTCCGAGCGGGTGCCGGCGTAGCCGGGCTCGACCGCGAACACCGCGCGGGCCGCCGGGTGCTCGGCCAGCGCCGCCCGTACGGCATCGACCGGCAGGCGGCCGGGCAGCCCGGTGACCGCGTCGACGGGCGGCGCGACCCACACCGGCCGGAGCCCGGCGAGCACGAAGCCCAGCAGCAGCGAGCGGTGCACCGCCCGGGTGACGACGACCTCGTCGCCGGGGCGTCCGACGGCCAGCGCGAGCGCCTGGTTGCCGTGCGAGGACCCCGCGACCGAGAAGCGGCACCAGTCCGCACCCCACAGCTCGGCGGCGACCTGCTCGGCGTCGACCAGCACCCCGGCCGCACCGCGCATGGTCGCGAGCGCGCCCCACAGCGACAGGTCGCCCTCGACCACGCGGCCGACCAGCTCGGTGGAACCCTTGTGCCCGGGGATCATGAACGGCTTCGGCGCCGGGCCGGGCGGCGGGAAGCTGTCGTACAGGTCGGCGATGGGCGCACGGTGCTGGTCGGACACGGTGCCCCTCCTCGTCGGCTCCGGCCCGGCGGCCGGGCGGCGCAGCGACGCTACCGGTCGGTGTGGCGAACGGGTGAAGCGCCCCAAGTCACCGGACGGCAGCGCCGATGGACCAGGCATGGAGCAGGGGAGGCGCCGCCTGGCGGCCGCATGCGCGCTGCTGGCCCTGCCCGTCCTCGTCGGGGTCGCCCCGGTCGCCGCCGTCCTCACCGCGCACCCGGACCAGGACGCGCCCACCTTCACCGTGCGGGACACCACCGTCTCGTTGCACCTGGACCAGGCACCGCCCGGTGTCGACATCCACGTGTCACCGTCCACGCAGTCCCTGCTGGGGGCCGCCGGCCTGGCCGGCACCAGGGCCGCGACCGGCACCAGCACGCCCGGAGCCCCCGTGCTCGTGCGCACGACACCTCCTCCCGGGACCCCGACGACGAGCTCGCTCAGCCAGCACGTCCTGCCCAGCTGCAGCGGGGTCGCCGACGGCAACACCGGCGACCGGGTGCAGGTCGCGTACGTCACCCAGGTGGGCGGCACGGACCGGTACGCCTCGGTGGTCGCGGCCCTGCAGTCGTACGTCGCGGACGTCGACGACGTGATGGCCGTGTCGTCGCAGGAGACCGACGGCGGGCGGCGGGTGCGCTGGGTCGTCGACTCGCAGTGCGTGCCGACCATCGCGCACGTCGTGCTCCCGGCCGGCTCGCTCGGTCTGGCCTCGGACTCCGACGGCGGCTTCACCGCGACCATCAACGCGATGGAGGCCAAGGGCTACAACGCGAGCAACCGCAAGTACCTGATGTTCGTCGAGGCGAACAACCTGTGCGGGATCGCCCAGGTGTACCCGACGAGCGCGAAGGCCTCGAACTTCAACAACGGCTTCGCGCCGATGTTCGCCCGCGTCGACAACGCCTGCTGGACGTCCACGTACCACTCGGTCGCCTCGCACGAGCTGATGCACACGCTGGGCTCGGTGATGAGCGACAGCCTGCACCCCAGCGCGGCCGGGCACTGCACCGACGACTACGACGTCATGTGCTACCAGGACGGCGGCGGTGTCGTCATGAGCTACCCGTGCCCGGCCTGGCACGAGCAGCTGTACGACTGCAACCACGACGACTACTTCTCGACCGACCCGGCCGCGGGCAGCTACCTGGCGACGCACTGGAACACGGCCGACTCCGCGTTCCTGGACACCGTGCCGGCACTGGACGCGACGCCCACGCTGACCCTCGACGCGCCGGCCACGCTGCGCCCGGGACGGTCGGCGACCGTGTCCGTCACCGGCGCAGCACCCGGTGGGTCGTCATACGCCTGGTCCACCAGCCCGCCGACCTGCCTGGTCGGCGCGTCCACCGGCGCCAGCGCGACGGTGATGTGCCCGTCGGACAGCACCGGAGCGGTCACCGTGAGCGTGAACCGCGTCAGCGCAGGCCTGGCGGAGCTCGGCACGGCGACCATCCAGCCGCTGGTCACCGGCCCCGACCCGCTCGACGTCGTGGTCACCGCGCCGGCGACGGTGCCGGCCGGTACCGCAGCGACGGTCACCGGCACGCTGTCGGCCGGCGGGCAACCGGTGCGCGCCACGGTGACCTGGTACGCGGCCCCCGCGTCCGGCGGTTCCTGGGTCAAGCTGTCCGGGCCGGTCGCGACCGACGCTGCCGGGGTCTCGCACGTCGCGATGACGCTGAGCGTGCCGGAGAAGTTCGAGCTGGTCGTCGCGCAGCCGGCCGGGTCGACGTGGTCGGCGCCGCCGACCGTCGTGACGGTGAACGCGGTCAAGCGCCCGGTGGCGATCGCCTCGTCGATCACCGTCGGCCGCCCGGACAAGGTCCGTGCCACGGTGACCAGCGGCGGCGTGCGGCTGAGCGGTCTCGTCGTGGGCCTGTACATGCACTATGCGGGGACGACGAAGTGGACCCTGGTCGGCCACTACAAGACCAACAGCACGGGCGGGATCGTCGTCAACGTCCAGCCCAAGCGCTACACGTACTACCTGTGGTCCTACCCGGGCAGCTCGGTGTACGCGGCCGCGACCAGCAAGGCCGTCGTCACCACGTACTGACCGCGCTGCTCAGCCGAGCGAGGTGACCCAGGACGCCCCCGGGCCCACGTTGTCCAGACCACCGTCCACGAGCAGCGTGGCCCCGGTGACGTACGAGGCGGCGGGAGAAGCGAGGAAGACGATGGCGCGCGCGATCTCCTCCGGCGTGGCCAGGCGGCCGGCCGGGATCGCCGCCGACACGACGTCCACGTCGAGCCCGTAGCTCTCCCACGCCTGGGTGTGCACGATGCCCGCGGCGACGCAGTTCAGCCGGATGCCGTGCCGGGCCCACTCGACCGCGAGCGTGCGCGTCATGCCCTCGACGCCGGCGCGGGCCGCGGCCGAGTGCGCCATACCGGGCATCGCCCGCCGCGGGCTGATAGTCACCGAGACGACGGCACCGCCGCCGGACCCGATCATCGAGCGGTTGGCGACGGCGGTCGTGAGGGCGAAGACCGCGTCCAGGTCGAGCCGGGTGACGGCGCGGAAGCCGTTCAGGGTGATGCTCTCGGCCGGGGCCACGAACTGCCCCCCGGCGTTGTTGACCAGGACGTCCACGCGGCCGTGCGCGTCGAGCACCTCGGCGAGCATGGCGTCCACCTGGTCCGGCTCGCGCACGTCGCAGGGGTAGGCGAGCACGTCGCCGCCGCTGGACTGAGCGAGCGCGGCGGTCTCGTGCAGCAGCTCGGCGCGGCGGCCGAGGACCGCGACCCGGGCGCCCAGCCGGGCAAGCTCCAGCGCGGTCGCGCGGCCGATGCCGGTACCGCCACCGGTCACCAGCGCGTTCTGCCCGGCGAGCAGGTCGGGGCGGTACGGGCTCGCGGCGGCGCCGGCGTCCGGCTCCCGGTGCGCGGCGGAGTGCTGGGCCATGGCGGGCACGCTAGCCGAGCGCAGGTCCGTGCTGATGCCCACGCCCCCCGCCGATCATGAGAGATGTACACAGAAGCGGTCTCAGATCATGTACATCTCTCATGATCACGGGGCGGGTGTGGGGAGGTGGAGCTCGCGGACGGCCCTGGCCTGGTCGGTGGCGTGCTTGAGCACCACGCCGAGGGTGGCCGCCACCGCCGCGTCGTCGAGCACCGGCAGGCCCAGGGCGAGCAGCGTCCGCGCCCAGTCGATCGTCTCCGCCACCGATGGCGCCTTGCGCAGCTCGAGCGCCCGAAGCGCGTGCACCGTACGCACCAGCTGGTCGGCCAGCTGCTCGGGCAGCTCGGGGACCCGGCTGAGGACGATCGCACGCTCGCGGTCGGAGTCCGGGTAGTCCAGGTGCAGGTAAAGGCAGCGCCGGCGCAGCGCCTCGGACAGCTCGCGCGTCGCGTTGGACGTCAGCACGACGAACGGGCGGCGCACGGCGGCTATGGTCCCCAGCTCGGGGACGGTGACCTGGAAGTCGCTGAGCACCTCGAGCAGCAGCGCCTCGACCTCGACGTCGGCCTTGTCCGTCTCGTCGACGAGCAGGACCGTCGGCTCGGTACGGCGGATGGCGGTCAGCAGCGGGCGGTCCAGCAGGAACTCCGGCGCGAAGATGTCGTCGTGCACGGCCTGCCAGGAGGCCTCGCCAGCGGCGCCCGGCTCGACGGCCGAGGCGGCCTGGATCCGCAGCAGCTGCTTGCGGTAGTTCCACTCGTACAGGGCGCGAGCCTCGTCCAGCCCTTCGTAGCACTGCAGCCGGACGAGGCCGGCGCCGGTGGCAGCGGCGACCGCCTTGGCCAGCTCGGTCTTGCCCACCCCGGCCGGGCCCTCGACGAGCAGGGGCCGGCCGAGCCGGTCGGCCAGGAACACCGTCGTCGCCAGCTCGTGGTCCGTGAGGTAGCCGGCGGCGGCCAGCCGGTCGGCGACGTCCGCGACCGAGGTGAACGCCGGCTCGACCGGGACCGGGCCGGCTGGACCCGGCGCACCCGACACGGTCAGCGCGCCACGACGAAGATGTGCGAGGCCGCCTCGAGGCCGACCTCCGCGTACTCCATCCCGCTGCCGACCAGGACGCCACCTTCGGACAGCCGCGCCTTGACGACCTCCCCGGGACGTACGCCGGACCGGCGCAGCGCCGCCATCGCCACCGAGTCGGTCTGGATGGGCTCGCCCAGGCGACGCACCAGCAGCCGCTGCGGCTCGTCGCCCACGGCCTTGTCGAGGCCGACCAGCACCTCGCCCGAGGCGTCGGCGTCGTCCCCGTCGCCCAGCTCGTCCAGACCGGGGATGGGGTTGCCGTACGGGGAGACGCTCGGGTGGTGGAGCAGGTCGAGGATCCGCCGCTCGACCTGCTCGGACATCACGTGCTCCCAGCGGCACGCCTCGGCGTGCACGTCCTCCCAGGGCAGGCCGATCACCTCGACGAGCAGGCACTCGGCCAGCCGGTGCTTGCGCATGACCCGGGTCGCCATGGCCCGGCCCTGCGGGCTGAGCACCAGGTGGCGGTCTTCGTGGACGTGCAGCAGACCGTCGCGCTCCATGCGGCCGACGGTCTGGCTGACGGTCGGGCCGGACTGGCCCAGGCGCTCGGCGATGCGGGCGCGCAGCGGGACGACGCCCTCTTCCTCGAGCTCGAAGATGGTCCGCAGGTACATCTCCGTGGTGTCGATCAGGTCGGTCACGCGGTCGCCCCACATCCGGATCTGGTCCAGCCCGTGCTGGTCGACGCGGCTGCCGGGCCGCGTGTCGTGCATTCTCGCAACTCAGCCGGGGCTGCGCACTGTTCCCGACGCGCCGCCGCCCGGTTGAGCGCAACCCGGGCGGACGGCCGTGGCAGGAGCCGGGCGGCCGCCGGCCGGGTACCCGGAGCGCATCGTCGACCACGCTGCGGAACGGGTCTTCGCCCTGCGGAGCTACGCCCAGGTCGGCGCGGCGAGGAAGGCCTGACAGACCTGGCAGACTCGCCGCGTGCTCGTCGTCAGCGTGATCAGCCTCAAGGGAGGCGTGGGGAAGACCTCGGTCACGCTGGGCCTGGCCGGCGCCGCCTGGGAGCGCGGGCTCCGCACGCTCGTGGTCGACCTCGACCCGCAGGGCAACGCATCGACGGTGCTGGACCCGCCCGAAGTCCGCTTCACGGCCAGCGACGTGCTCTCCGACCCCAGGCCGCACCTGCTCCAGCACGCTGTCGCGCGCAGCGGCTGGGGCCGGGCGGTGGACGTCATCGCGGCCGACTCGCTGCTGGAGCGGCACAACGCGCTCGCCGGCCGGCAGTCGACGCTGCGGCTGCGGGTGGCCATGACGGGTCTGCGCGACTACGAGCTCGTCCTCGTCGACTCCCCGCCGTCGCTGGGCGGCCTCACCCGCAACGCGCTGGCCGCCAGCCACACCGCGCTGGTCGTCGCCGAGCCCAGCCTGTTCGCGCTGCAGGGCGCCGCCGCCGCGCTCGAGGCGGTCGAGATGGTGCACGCGGACAACCTGCGCCTGCGGCCCGCCGGGATCATCGTCAACAAGCTGCGCACGCAGTCGGTCGAGCACCGGTTCCGGTACGACGAGCTGCGCCAGACGTACGGCTCGCTGGTCCTGGAGCCCCCGCTGCTCGACCGTGCCGCGATCCAGCAGGCCGAGGGCGCCTGCGTCCCGGTCCAGGCCTGGCGCTCGCCGGGTGCTCGCGAGGTGTCGGACGCCCTCGAAGACCACCTGGAGTCACTGCTGTCACGACGGTTCGGGGACGGGCCGCTGGGTAAGCCGACCGGGAAGGGACAGGCATGAGCGAGGTTCGCGGCGGTACGGGGGCGCGGGGCAACCCGCCACCGCGACGTGCGCTGTCCCGGGTCCGCCCGCTGGACGCCGAGGACGGACCGGGCGCGCTGCCCGAGCCGGCCGCGGACGCGCCGTCGCCGGCGGCGGCGCCCGGCGGGACCGAGGGCCGCGACCTGCTGATCCCGGCGTACGGCGGCGGGCGGGGCAAGAACGGCCGCCCGGTGCCGAGCCTGGCCGACCTGATGCCACCGGCGGCGCCGTCCGGCCGGCGGCACGGTGCCGGCTCGGGCGGTCACGGCAAGACCGACCCCGACAAGGGCAAGGCCAAGGGCGCGGACAAGGGCGGCAAGCCCGCCGCGCTGACGGTCCACCTGCCCAAGCCGGTACGCAAGCAGCTCAAGGCCCGGGCGGCCGAGCTCGGCCTGTCGCCGGAGGACACCGTCGCGCAGCTCGTCGAGGTGTGGCTCGAGGGCTGACGCCGCACGCGGCATCCCCTTGACGAGCCAGGAGACCGGGCGAATGCTGCCGTCGGCACCTGATCGGTGCCAGAAGCCTTGGGGGCCTGTCAGGGGAGGCACGATGTCCTCGTTGGCCAGCATGTTCAGGAGGTCCGCCCTCGTCTTCGCCGTGGTGCTGATGTCAGCCGGCCTGGTGCCGGCACTGGCATCCGCGTCGACCGGCAGCCACGGCGCGTGGACCTGCAAGGGGGGTTCGGTAGCACCTGGTACGTACGCCTCGCTCACCGTCACCGGGATCTGCTCGCTGGACTCCGGCAACGTCACCGTCCGCGGTGACGTCACGATCAGGCCCGGGGGCGGGCTGAACGCCGGGTTCGGCGGTTCGAACATCACCGTCGGGCACGACCTCACCGTCCTGCGCACCGGACTGCTGGTCCTCGGATGCGAGCCGGAGGCCTTCATCTGCTTCAACGACCCGGACCAGCAGGTCGGAACGATGGCCACGCACCACCGGGTGCTCGGCAACCTCGTCTCGCAGAGCGGTCTGCTCGTGGTCGTCCACCACAGCTGGATCGGCGGGAGCGTCATCCAGCAGGGCGGCGGAGGCGGGGTCAGCTGCTCGGTGTTCCCGCTCGGGCCGAGCGGACCGCCGGCGTACAGCGACTACGAGGACAACGTGGTCCGCGGCAACGCGACCGTCGTCGGCCTGCGTACGTGCTGGGCCGGCTTCATCCGCAACAAGGTCGGCCACGACGTGGTGTTCTCGAACAACGTGCTGTTCGACCCGGACGGCAACGAGGTGGTCTCGAACACCGTCGGGCACAACCTGTTCTGCTTCAACAACAAGCCCGCGGCGCAGATCGGTGACTCGATGGGCTCGCCGAACCAGGTCGCCGGGCGCGCCTTCGGGCAGTGCCGCAAGCTGTCGGTGCACGCCTGAGCCACCTCGGCGTTGCTGCCGACTTCTGTGCTGCCATGACGGCAGTGCGGTCGGCAGCAACGCCCGGGTGCGGCAGGATCGGCTCGTGAGCGAGGGCATCCCGCCGCGCCCCGGCGCCCGCGTCTTCGTCCCGGAGGGTGCCGGGATGGACGCCCTGCGCAGCGCGGCGACGACCTGCCAGGGCTGCGAGCTGTACCGCGACGCCACCCAGACGGTGTTCTCGAAGGGTTCACCGCTCGCACGGGTCGCGCTGGTCGGGGAGCAGCCAGGCGACGTCGAGGACCGGCGCGGCGCTCCCTTCGTCGGACCCGCCGGACAGCTGCTGGACCGGGCGCTGGAGGCGGCCGGCTTCGACCGCTCGACCGTCTACGTCACCAACGCGGTCAAGCACTTCCGGTTCCGGACCGACGGCCCGCCCGGGCGGTCCCGGCGCATCCACCAGACTCCGGACGCCGTGCACGTGGACGCGTGCAAGCCGTGGCTGCTCGCCGAGCTCGCGCTCGTCGACCCCGACGTCGTCGTGCTGCTCGGCGCCACCGCCGGGCGCGCACTCCTCGGGCCGTCCTTCCGGGTCACCCGCGACCGCGGCCGGCTGCTGCCACGGCCGGGACGGGCCGACGAGCCGGCCGCCGTCCAGCTGGGCTGGATCCTGGCCACGCTGCACCCGAGCGCGATCCTGCGGGCCGACGACCCCGAGACCGCGTACGCCGGGCTGGTCGCGGACCTGCGGGTCGCCGCTCAGGCCGTCGGCGGCTGGTCGGGTCCGGCCGGCGGCTCGGGTCCGGCTGCGACCGGCCCGGGTGCCTCGGAGAGCTCCGCGGCCGCGGACAGCTCGGCGTCCGCCACCTCCGCTGCGGCGGCCGCCCCCGCGACGTCCGAGCGGTAACGGGCGAACGACGGGAACAGCATCGCCAGCACGAGCACACCCAGGATGCACAGCAGCCCGCCGCTGACGATGGACACGCGCTCGCCGAACACCGACGCGACGGCGCCGGACTCCACGTCACCCAGCCGCGGGCCGCCGGCGACCACCACGATGAACACGCCCTGCAGCCGGCCGCGCAGCGCGTCCGGGGTCGCCGTCTGCAGGATCGTGCTGCGGAACACCGCGCTGACCATGTCGGCGGCCCCGGCCACCGCGAGCATGAGCAGGCCGAACCACAGCACCGGGACCAGGCCGAAGACCGCGATCGAGGCACCCCAGACGGTGACCGCGAGCAGGACGGCCAGCCCCTGCCGGCGCACCCGTCCGAGCCAGCCCGAGAACAGCGCACCGACCACCGCACCCACCGCGGGGGCGGACGCGAGCAGGCCGGCCACCCCGGCCCCGCCGGCGTAGAAGATCCCCGCCACTGCCGGGAACAACGCCCGCGGCATCCCGAACACCATCGCGTTGATGTCGACCAGGAACGTCATGAGCACGTCCTTGCGCCCGCGCAGGAACCGCAGCCCTTCCAGCACCGAGGCGAAACCGGCACGCCGGCCGGAGGAACCCTCGGGCAGGATCGCGGGCAGCCGCAGCACCGCGTACAGCGCGGCGGTGAACGTCACCAGGTCGAGCCCGTACGCCGCCGCCAGCCCGGCCTTGGCGATCAGCACGCCGCCCAGCAGCGGGCCGAGCGTGAAGCCCAGGTTCCAGGTGACCTGCTGGAGCGCGTTGGCCGCGGGCAGCAGCTCCAGGCCGACCAGCCGCGGGATCGCCGAGGCGCGCGCCGGGTTGTTCACCGCGAAGAACGCGGACTGCAGCGCCACCACCAGGTACAGCAGCCACACCGACCCGACGTCGGCGAGCGCCTGGACGAACAGCACCGCAGACATCGCGGCCAGCCCGAGCGAGGACCACAGCATCAGCCGGCGGCGGTCGACGACGTCGGCGATGGCACCGCCGTACAGGCCGAACACGACCAGCGGCACCAGCGCGAACCCGCCGACCAGCCCGACCATCAGCGACGACCGCGTGATCACGTACACCTGCCAGGCGACGGCCACCGCGGTCATCTGCTGACCGATGTTGCTGACGCCCAGCCCGAACCACAGGCGGCGGTACGCGGGCGAGACGCGCAGCGGGGTGACGTCGGCGACCACCGACCGCGCCACCCTGGCGAACATCCCGGGAGCCACGCGATTCAGCGTCGCACGGCGCGGCCCGGTGTCGTACGGTCGGGGGTACACGGGAAAGGAGGTGGTCCGAGGCTTGAGTACATATCGGACGCGTGAGGTGGCTGCCAGCTAGCCGCGAGACTCCGGTTCCGACCGGCCGAGCGGCCGGCCAGTACCTGCAGTCACCCGACCCGCGGGCGCCGGGCTACGTCCCCCGGCCGCTGCCGTCCTGTCGACGTCCGCGCCGGCAGGGCGGGCCCGCGGGTCGTTCATGTCCTGGTGCCGTGTCCGGGTCTCGGGTTACGGCTCAAGGGGAGAGGCGCTCGACCGTCCAGCCGGTGCCGGCCGCCGCACGGCGGTAGCGCAGCCGGTCGTGCAGCCGGCTCGGGCGTCCCTGCCAGAACTCGACCGTCTCCGGGCGAACCCGGAAGCCGCCCCAGAAGTCCGGCGCGGGCACGTCCTCCTGCCCGTCGAAGCGCGCGGCCGCGGCGGCGTACGAACGCTCCAGCTCGGCGCGCCCGTCCACGACCGTCGACTGCCGGCTGGCCCAGGCACCCAGCCGGGACTCTCGTGGCCGGGTCGAGAAGTACTCCTCGGTGTGGGCGCGTGCGACCTGCTCGACCGCGCCCACGACGACGACCTGCCGCTCGATGTCGTACCAGGGGAAGACCAGGCTGGCCCATGGGTTGGCGGCCAGCTCGGACCCCTTGCGCGAGCCGCGGTTGGTGAAGAAGACGAAGCCCTGGTCGTCGAACGCCTTGAGCAGCACCGTCCGCGCGCTCGGGTGCCCGGCGCGGTCGGCGGTCGCCACCACCATCGCGTTGGGCTCGGTCAGCCCGGCGGCGACGGCCTCGGCGAGCCAGGCGTGGAACTGGGTGAACGGGTCGGCAGCCAGGTCGGCCTCGGCCAGCCCCCGGTCTGCGTACGCCCGCCGGAGATCGGCGACGCGCGAGCGCAGCTCGGACCGTCCGGACAGCTCCGGACGGGACGGCTCGGGAGACGGCTCGGGGGTCGGCACCGGTCCGTTCTAGCAGGAGTCGGGGGCGCGGGCACCCGCCTCCGGGCGGCGACTACCGGCGGGTAGATTGACCCCCGAGCGCGCCCGACACGATCGCCGCGCGCCCGGTGCGATGGGAGACGTCACATGTCACAGGCACAGGTGGCCGTCGAAGCCACGGGCTCGTCGTTCAAGCCCGGCCTCGAGGGGGTCATCGCGTTCGAGACCGAGATCGCCGAGCCGGACAAGGAAGGCAGCGCGCTGCGCTACCGCGGCGTCGACATCGAGGACCTCGTCGGGCGCGTCTCCTACGGCAACGTGTGGGGGCTGCTGGTCGACAACGAGTTCAACCCGGGCCTGCCGCCGGCCGAGCCGTTCCCGCTGCCGGTGCACTCCGGCGACGTCCGCGTCGACGTCCAGTCCGCGCTGGCGATGCTCGCCCCCGCCTGGGGGCTCGAGCCGCTGCTGGACATCGACGACGACACCGCCCGCGACGAGCTGGCGCGGGCCTCGGTGATGGCGATGTCGTTCGTGGCCCAGTCAGCGCGCGGCATCGGCCGCCCGATGGTGCCGCAGGCGGAGATCGACAAGGCGCACACGATCGTCGAACGGTTCATGATCCGCTGGCGTGGCGAGCCCGACCCGCGGCACGTGCAAGCCGTCGACGCGTACTTCGACTCGGCCGCCGAGCACGGCATGAACGCCTCCACGTTCACCGCCCGGGTCATCGCCTCGACCGGCGCGGACGTGGCCGCAGCGCTGTCCGGCGCGGTCGGCGCGCTGTCCGGCCCGCTGCACGGCGGCGCCCCCTCGCGCGTGCTCGGGATGATCGAGGAGGTCGAGAAGTCCGACGACGCCGACGGGTACGTCAAGGCGCTGCTGGACCGCGGCGAGCGGCTGATGGGCTTCGGGCACCGCGTCTACAGGGCCGAGGACCCGCGCGCCCGCGTGCTGCGCCGGACCGCGCGCGAGCTGAAGGCCCCGCGGTACGAGGTGGCCGTGGCGCTGGAGGCGGCGGCGCTGGCCGAGCTGCGGGCGCGCCGCCCGGACCGCGTGCTGGAGACGAACGTCGAGTTCTGGGCCGCCATCGTCCTGGACTTCGCCGAGGTGCCCGCGCACATGTTCACGTCGATGTTCACGTGTGCGCGGCTGGCCGGGTGGAGCGCGCACATCCTCGAGCAGAAGCGGTCCGGCCGGCTGATCCGGCCGTCGGCCCGGTACGTCGGCCCGGCCCCGCGCCGGCCCGAGGACGTCCCCGGATGGGACCCGGTCATGGTCGCCCCGACCGGCTACACCCCCCTCGCCTAGGCCCGCTCCCCCTCTCGCGACCCCCTCTCGCGACGATCATGAGAGATGCGCACGGTTTCGGCCACACGGCGCGTTCATCTCTCATGATCACGGCGAGGGGGGCGGGCGCGGGGCGGGGGTGGGGGGTGAGATGGGTGTCTCGGGGAGCGGACGGGTCCGCGGCCGCCGGCACCCCCGACCCTAGGCTTTGCGGCATGGCCGACAGCGCTGCGATCGAGATCCCGCCGACACTGCTCCCGGCCGACGGCCGGTTCGGCTCGGGACCCTCGAAGGTGCGTCCCGAGCAGGTCGACGCGCTGGCCCGGGTCGCCACCACGTACCTGGGCACCTCGCACCGGCAGCAGACCGTCAAGTCCCAGGTCGGGCGGCTGCGGTCCGGGCTGGCCGAGCTGTTCGGGCTGCCCGAGGGGTACGAGGTGGTGCTCTCGAACGGCGGCTCGACCGCCTTCTGGGACGCCGCGACCTTCGGCCTGGTCCGGCAGCGCAGCCAGCACCTGTCGTTCGGAGAGTTCGGGGCCAAGTTCGCCAGGGCCGTCGCCGACGCCCCGTTCCTCGGAGCACCGACGGTCATCACCGCCGAGCCCGGTGACGCACCGCGGTTCGCGGCGGAGACCGGCGTCGACGTGTACGCCAGCCCGCACAACGAGACCTCGACCGGAGTCGCCGTCGAGGTGCGCCGGGTCGCCGGCGCCGACACCGGCGCGCTCATGGTGTGGGACGCGACGTCGGGCGCGGGCGGGCTGCCCGTCGACCCGACCGAGGCGGACGTGTACTACTTCGCACCGCAGAAGAGCTTCGGCTCGGACGGCGGGCTGTGGGTCGCGCTGATGAGCCCCGCCGCGCTGGCCCGGATCGAGGAGATCAAGGCGTCCGGCCGCTGGATCCCCGCGTTCCTCGACCTCGCGACCGCCGTCGAGCAGTCGCGCCTCGACCAGACGTACAACACCCCGGCGCTCGCCACGGTCTTCCTGATGGCCGAGCAGGTCGACTGGTTCAACGCCCAGGGCGGCCTGGACTGGTGCGTCAAGCGGACGGCCGAGTCCAGCTCGATCCTGTACTCCTGGGCCGAGACCAGCGCGTACGCGACGCCGTACGTCGTCGACCCGGCCAACCGCTCGCAGGTCGTCGGCACGATCGACCTGGCCGACTCCGTCGACGCGACCGCGGTCGCGAAGGTGCTGCGGGCCAACGGGATCGTGGACATCGAGCCGTACCGCAAGCTCGGGCGCAACCAGCTGCGGGTGGCGATGTTCCCGGCGGTCGACCCGGCCGACGTGCGCGCGCTCACCGCCTGCGTCGACCACGTCGTCGAGCGCCTGGCGTGACCTCGGCGGACGGGTCCGTCGAGGCCGTCCGGCTGCACCGGGACCGGACCACCTGGATGGTCTACGCCCTGCTCGCGATCTACGGCTACTTCCTGTACGGCTTCGGGCCGAGCGTGCCGCTGCTGCGCGACGAGCTCGGGGTCAGCCGGGCGGTCGGAGCGCTGCACGCGACCGCGATGGCGGTGGGAGCGGTCATCGGTGCGCTCGTCGGCGAACGGGTCGTCAGGGCGATCGGCCGGCGCGCGATCCTGTGGACCGGGCTCGGCCTGTTGTGCGTGGGGGTCGTCGGCTACTGCGCGGTCCGCCTGCTCGCCGTCACGCTCGTCTCGGCGCTGGTGTGCAGTCTGGCCGGGACGTTCATCCTCAACGGCGTCAACGCCACGCTGATGGAGCACCACCGCAGCGGCGGCCCGGCGGCGATCTCGGAGGCCAACGGTGGGGCCGGAGCGGCCGGCATCGTCGCACCGCTCGTCGTCGGGGCGGCGGTGACCGTCGGGCTGGGCTGGCGGGCCGGCCTGCTCGTGACGCTGCTGCTCGCGGCCGTCGCGGCCGTGGCGTTCCACCGCGTACGGGTCCCGGAGCCCGATCCGGTCGACCCGGCCGACCACCCGGACGGGGCGCGCTCGCTGCCGCGGAGGTTCTGGATCACCTGGGTGGTGCTGCTGTGCGTGGTCGGCGTCGAGTTCTGCCTCTCCTTGTGGTCGAGCGACCTGCTGCGCAGCCGTACCGGGCTGACCTCCGGCGCGGCGACGGCCGGGTTCAGCGCAGTGCTGGTCGGGCTCACCGTCAGCCGGTTCGTCGGCGGGCGGCTGGCGATCCGGCGCGACGTCGACTGGGTGCTCGCGCGCGGCCTGGTCGTCCTGCTGCTCGGGTTCACCTTGTTCTGGGTGGCGCGGACGCCGTGGCTGGCCGTCGCCGGCCTGGCCGTAGCCGGCCTGGGGCTCGGCGTGCAGTACCCGCTCGCGGTCGGCCGTGCGATCGGGTCCGCGGCGGGCCGCACCGACCTGGCCGCGACCCGCGCATCGCTGGCGGCCGGCATCGCGTCGGGAGCCGCGCCGTTCCTGCTGGGGTTCGCGGCCGACCGGGTCGGCACGCACACAGCGTTCCTGATCGTCCCGGCGCTGATCGTGCTGGCCATGGTGCTGCTGGCGGTCAGCCCGGCCCCGGGACGCCGGCCGGCAACAGGTCTGCCAGCAGCACGCCCAGGCGCGGGGTGAGGTGCCACTGCCCGGTGAGCGCGGCGTACTCGGCGATCTGGTCGGACGTTGGTCGCGCGCCCGTCCGTACCGCGCGGATGAGCGTGTTGCGCGGCGTGTGCTCCGAGCCCACGAACTCGACCACCTCGACCCGGTAGCCCACCAGCCGCAGGAGTGCCGCGCGGAGCGCGTCGGTCAGGACGTCGGCGAGCCGCTCGCGCAGGATCCCGTGCCGCAGCACCAGTCCGTACGGCTCCGGGACACCGGCACCCGCCGCGAGCTGGCGCTGCACGTCGTGGTGACAGCACGGCGAGGCCAGGACCACGGGAGCCTCCCAGCGCACCGCCCGCGCCAGTGCTTCGTCGGTCGCCGTGTCGCAGGCGTGCAGCGCCAGCACCACGTCCGCGCCGTCGACCGGAGCGTCCAGCGCGGTTCCCTCGACGAAGCGGACGGAGCCGGACCAACCCAGCGCCGCGGCGACCTTCTCGCCGTGCTCGCGGGCCTGCGCCTTCACGTCGACGCCGACCAGCTCGACCGGTCGCCCGACCCCGTCGGGCCCGGTCAGCCACCGGTAGGCCGCGAACGTCAGGGACGCGTTGCCGCAGCCCAGGTCGACGACCCGAAGCGGCCGTCCGTCCGGGTGCGGGGCGGGCAGCACGTCCCGCACGGCGGCGAGGGCGCGCAGCATCTCTTCGACCTGGCGGTACTTGGCCTGCCGGTTCGGTTTGACCCTTCCCTGCGCGTCGCTGATCCCGAGCTCGCGCAGCACCGGGTCGGCCGGGTCGAGGAGCCGCGGCTTCACCCGGTCGTGCGCGTGCAGCGTGCTCTCGTCGGCCGGAGCCGCCGATGACGAACGGTGCACCTGTGCGTCGCCCTTCTTGGTGACCCGCAGCTGCACTGTCCGGGTCCGGGTCTCGACGTGCCAGTTCCCGAACGGCTCGGCCAGCAGGAGGTCGACGGCGGCCTCGGCCCGCGGTCCGTACTCCTCGTTGCTCGTCCTCGCCTGCTGCTCGTCGTACGCCACGACCTGAAGCCGCCGCCCGGCCTTCAGGTCGACCGGGCGCAGCTCGACCCGTCGCCACGGCGGAGGGTCGCTCCCCCGGCGCCGGCCGGCGGCGACCGCGCGCACGAGCGTGTCGGGGTCCAGGAGCAGCGCGCGGACCTCCGCGAGCGCCTCCGGCAGCGGCTGCGCCACGACCCGACCCCCGGCCCGGTCAGCGCCGCACGAGCGACACGACGACGACGAGGACCAGCATCGCGGCCAGCGCCACCAGCGTCACAGCACGGCGGGTGCGAGGGTCCATGCCGGCCAGCGTACGTTCCAGCCGTCGCCCGGTCCCGCGGCTACGTGACGAGGGACAGCAGGTCGCGAAGCGCGGCCGCCGCGGCCGGGTCGCCGGTGACCGTGACCGCGGCGTCCGGGCGGCGGCCCCACAGCCACAGCAGCAGCTCCGACGGTTCCGCGCTGACGGTTGCCTGGCCCGGCCCCGGCCCGCGCTGCAGCACGATCTGCTCGGGCTCACCCGAAGCGACCGCGATGTGCCAGGCATGCGAGCCGGTCCGCACCAGCACCGAGCGGCCGGCGTGCCGGCTGATGTCCAGGTCCGGCTCGGCTTCCACGTCGTTCGACGCGAAGTCGAACCGGAGGAACAGGTCCAGCACCTCGTCGATGCCGTCCACCGCGAGGTCGTCCTCGACCGCGGTCACCTGCCCGGTGGCCGACTCGGCGTCCACCCGGTGGACCGCGGCCTCGTGCGCCATCCGGCGCTGCCAGAACGCGACGTCCTGCTCCGGCGGGTACCAGGTGTACGCGGGGCTGCCGGGGTCGCGGCTGCGCAGCAGGTCGAGCAGGGCGGCCAGCGCCTCGCGGTACCAGCTCACCAGGTCGCGGCCCTCGGGCGGTGTCTGCTGCCAGTCGCCCTCGTCGGGGTCCCGCCCGAGCCGCACGCAGGCGATCTTGTGGTGGTAGACCGACCCCGTGTGCCGGACCACCTCGGCCACGTCCCAGCCCGGGCAGGTCGGCACCGGCAGGTCCAGGTGGTCGACCGCCACCGCGGCGAGACGTTCGCCGTCGGCTGCGAGCAGCTCGAGGTAGCGATCGGGGGCCAGACGGGTGCTCGCCGTGCTCGAGGTCATGCGAGCGAGCCTGTCAGGCCCGGGCGCGCCCGTCGACGGGGAATCCGGCCCCGCCGGCAAGGCCGTGACCGCTGACCGGCACCTCGGGGGCGCGCGCGCCGGACGAGGTCGTCGCGGCCACCTCGTCCACCGGCCTCGGTCGCAGCAGCAGGACCGCCACGACGATGCAGGCCAGCGTGAGCAGGCCGCCCCCGATCAGCGACCAGCGGGCGCCGGCGGTCTCGGCCAGCCACCCGATGAACGGCGCTCCCAGCGGCGTGCCGCCGAAGAACATCAGCGTGTAGAGCGCCATCACCCGGCCGCGCACCTGTGGCTCGGCACCCAGCTGGATGAACGGGTTCGCCGAGGTCGCGAACGAGATCGCCAGCAGGCCGGTGGGAACCAGCAGGACGAAGAAGGCGGCGTACGACGGCGCCAGACCGGCGATCGTCTCCAGCACCGCGAAGCCGGCGGCCAGACCCACCACGAACCGCAGCGTCGGCCGCGCCCCCGAACGCCCGGCGCGCCGGGCGGACAGCAGGGCACCGGCGAGCGAGCCGAGCGCGAACGCCGTCGTCAGCAGGCCGAACGCCGTCGCGCCCGCATGGAACACGCCGGTCGCCATCAGCGCGGTGGTGATCTGGAAGTTGAGCCCGAACGTGCCCACCGCGGCGGTCACCAGGATGACCAGCAGCAGGTCGTGCCGCCGCACGACGTAGCGCAGCCCCTCGCGCAGCTGGCCGGGTGCCCGCGGGACCGGCACCGCCGGGTGCAGGTCGGCCGCCCGCATCAGCAGCAGGCTGGCGATCACCGCGAGGTAGCTCGCCGCGTTGATGAGGAAGACCCAACCCGTGCCGACCGCGGCGATGAGCAGGCCGGCCAGTGCCGGTCCGAGCACCCGGCCGAGGTTGAACGTCGCGCTGCCCAGGGCGACGGCGTTGGGCAGGTCTCGGCGCCCGACCATCTCTGGGGTGAACGACTGGCGTACCGGGGTGTCCAGCGCGGCGGTGACGCCGAGCAGCGCGGCCAGCACGTAGACCTGCCAGACCTGGACCGTGCCGGTGACGACCAGCAGACCGAGCAGCAGTGCCTGGATCCCGCTGACGGTCTGGGTCAGGACCAGGACCGGTCGCTTGGGCAGGCGGTCGGCGATGATCCCGCCCCAGAGGCTGAAGAGCAGCAGCGGCAGGAACTGCAGCGCCGTCGTGATGCCGAGGGCGGTGCCCGATCCCGCGGTGAGGGTGAGGACGAGCCAGTCCTGGGCGACCCGCTGCATCCAGGTGCCGGTGTTGGAGACGAGCTGACCGGTCGCGAAGAGCCGGAAGTTCCGGTTGGCGAGCGAGGAGAACGTCGGGGTCACCGGGCGGCCGCCAGGCGCTCCAGGACGGGGACGACGGCGCGCAGCGCCTCGCGCTCTCCCGGGGTGAGGTCGGCCAGATGGGCCACCAGCCAGGCCTCGCGGCGGCGCCGGTCCTCGTTCTGCACGGCCCTGGCGGCGTCGGTGAGGGTGACCAGCACCTGGCGCCGGTCCGTGGGGTGCGGCGCCCTGGCCACCAGGCCGCGCTCCTCCAGGTGGGCCAGCACCCGCGTCATCGAGGGTGGCTGGACCCTCTCGTGGGCGGCCAGCTCGCCGGGGGTGCAGGGCCCGTGGCGGTCGAGGGTGCCGAGCGCGGACATCTGGGTGAGGGTCAGGCCGGACTCGGAGCGTTCCTGCCGCAGCCGCCGCGCGAGCCGCATGACACCCAGCCGCAGGACGCTGCTCAGCTCGGCGTCGGCGACGGTGGTACGGGCCATGTCGTTACCTTAACTCATTACCCTTGCTAACGGAATGGCAGCCGCGAACCCCAAGCCGGCCGCGGTCGTAGGGTGGCGGGCGTGGTCACCGAGCACGGCGCCGCGCACCGGCGCGGATCGGACCAGACGGACGGCGTCGTCCCGGTCACCGTCGGCACTGTCGTCTGGGGCGTTGCCCTGGTGGTGACCTTCGCGCTGCGCGACCGGCTCGCCGAGTCCGGGTCCCAGTGGTGGGTCTGGACGTGCGCGACCGGCTTCGGGCTGGGCCTGTTCGGCTGCTGGTGGGTACGGCGCCGGCGCGCCCATCTGGCCGCCCAGGCGTCGCAGGCCGCCAGCTAGGACCAGGCGTCCTCGGCCGCCAGCTCGGCCAGCCGGTCGGGGTCGGCCAGCACGGCCGCCAGCAGCCAGCGCCGGTCCCACCGGCCGCAGGCCCAGGCCAGGCCGCGCGCGAGACCGTCGACGGTCGCCGCGTGCACCGCCCCGTCCGCGTCCACCCACCAGTCGACCGGGACCGACGCCACGGTCAGGTCGTCGTGCTCGAGGTACGTCGGCGGGACATCGGCCTGCGGGCCGAGCACTGCCGCCGCCTCGAGTGGCACCGGACGCGACGTGCCGCGCCCGCCCGGTCCGGCCACGTCCGGACCGGCGGCGGCCGGGTCGACACCGGCGAGCAGCAACGGCAGCACCATCGGGGAGCTCGCGACCTCGGCCACCGACGTGACCACGCCGATGGCCCGCAGGAACGCCTCGTCCAGGCCCAGGTCCGGAGCGGGGTCGAGCAGCCCGGCCAGAGCAGCCGCGTGCGGGGACCGCAGCTCGTCCGGGCGGCGACCGCCGAGCACGGCGTGCGTGCGCAGCCACCACGCGGTGTACGGCTCGACCGGCACGACCGCACCGTCGGCCCGCACCGCGCGGACCGGTTCGACGACGGCCGCCCGCAGGTCCGGGTCGGCGGCCAGGACCGCGAGGGCCTGCGACCACCGGTCGGCCGCGACCAGATCGAGGTCCCGGACGGCGGCGAACGCGGGAAGCACCGGCGGCAGATCGCGGTCCGAGGAGGCGCCGCCGTCGGTGGTCGCGTCCAGCACCTCCTCGAGCACCTCGTCGACCCATGCGTCCTCACCGTCGAGGTCGTGGTCGCTGGCGTCGGGGTCCAGCGGCACGTCCTCGTCCCGCACCAGCGCGAACGTCCCCAGTGCCCCCACGGCGGACAGCACGTCGGTGCCCCACCGGGCGACGAACGCCGGCTCGACCGTGCCGAGCTCGCCGGGGACGGTCAGCGCAGCGAGCGGTCCGTCCGGCAGGAGCAGCTCGCCGGCCGGGGCCCAGCCGTCCTCGTCGTCGGGCAGCGCCAGCATCGCCAGCCACGGGCGCTCGCCGGGACCGGAGCCCGCATCGCGGACCAGCCCGAGCACCGCCTCCGCGACGGCCCCGGGATCGTCGGCGTCCGACGACGCTTCGACCGCGGCCCTGACCCCTGGCTCGTCCAGGAGGGCCGCCGGGTCCGGCGCAGTGGCGCCGAGGCGGGCCAGCAGCGTGGCGGAGATCTCCGGCGCGGCGACGCGCAGGCCCAGCGCCTGCAGCTGCTCCACCTGTTCTGCCGGGACCGCGACGACGACGCCGCGCGGACCGCGTACGAGCCGGCCGTCCGCGAGCGGGACCGGCAGGCCGGTGAGCGCCTCGAGGTCGGCGGCCCGGACCGTCTCGAGCGCGTCGTACAACGTCTGCCACCACGACGCCGGCCGGTCCAGCGTCGCCAGGTCGTCGACGAGGTCGGACAGCCGGATCCGCCGTACGCCGAGCCGGTCCAGCTCCCGGCGGCGGGCCCACGGCGAGGGCAGCAGGCCCGGCCAGGCTCCGGCGAGGACCGGCAACGCCTCGTCCGGCAGCCCGTCGACCGCGACCGCGTCGGCGGGGGTCAGCCCACCGGGCAGCACTGCGGCCGACCTGAGCCGGTCGACGATGGCCTCGCGGAGCTCCGCGTCCAGCGGACCCGACGCCACCGGACCCGGGACGAGCCCGAGCACGGCGTCGGGCGTCGCGCCGGCGCGCGAGACCGCGCGCACACGGTCGACGTACGCCTGCGCCGAGCGCTCGACCAGCAGGTCGCGAAGCCGTCCCCGGGCGACGTGCCGGCGCCCGGGCTCCAGCGGGAACGATGCGATCAGCAGCGCGGGCAGGTCCAGCGGTTCGTCCGTGGGCGTCGGGGCGTGCAGCACGGCCGGCGTGCCGTCCGGGCGCGGGAACGCCCACCGCACCGACCAGGCCCGGAGCCCGCGTTCCTCGGTGGGGCGGTCCGCGAGCAGGGCCGGCTCCAGCGGCCCGGACGCGGCGACCTCGTGCACGTCGAGGTCGCCGCGGCGCAGGACGCGCGGTGCCGTCCCCGACCCATCGTCGACCGCGACCTCGCCGAGCGCCGGGAGCATCAGCAGCAGCGCGGCGTCGACCTCGGCGAGCGCCTCCTGCACGCGCTGGAGGGCCGCGCCGTCGCGCAGGGGCAGGACGGCTGCAGCGGCGGAGCCCTCCGGCGGCGGCTCGGGGTCCGGCCAAGGCAGCCGGAGCACGGGGACGTGCTGGTCGCGGCGGGCCAGCTCGTCGGCCAGCGCCGGGACGGCCGCGACCTCGTCCCGGGTGAGCGTCCGGCTCCAGCGCACGCCCCCGGGCGTCGAGCGCAGCGCCGGCTCGTCGGTCACGTCCAGCACCGCGGCGAAGCCGACCCCGTACCGGCCGACCGTCGCGGCCGCGTCCTGCTCCCGCTTGGCCGACGCCCGCAGCGTGGACAAGGCCTGCACGCCGTCGGTGTCGAGCGGGGCGCCGGTGTTCGCGGCGACCAGCTCCCAGCCGGCCGGGGCGGAGGTGGAGCGGCGCAGCGTCAGGGCGAGCCGGCCGGGCGCGCCGGCACGTGCCGCGGCGTCCGCGGCGTTCTGCGCGAGCTCCACCACGAGACGGTCGCGGTACGCGCCGAGCGCGTAGTCCTCCTCGGCGTTCGCGTCCTCCCGGAACCGGGCCGGCGACGCGGCCCAGGCCGCGAGGACGCGGCCGCGCAGCGCAGCCGTACCGAACGGGTCGACCGCGTCCACGCCGTCGGCTCAGCCGTGCCCGAGCGAGTCGTCGGCCGCGGCGAGGTCACCGAGGGGGTCGTACCCCATGGAGTCCAGCACCACCGGCGGCGCCGCGGCCAGCGACAGGATCGTGCCGCCCTCGCTGTGCGCCCCGCATCCGTGGTCGAGTGTCACGACGTGCCCGTCGCTCGGCGAGCTCTCGTTCGCACAAACGCCGAACGTGTGCCCGAGCAGGCCGCCCAGCCGGACCCGGAAACCGCACGTCAGGCACTCCCCCGGCGCCGCCTCGGCCAGCGCCGTGTGCGGACCGCCGGTGCCGTTCAGCCAGCGGTCCGCCGCGTCGTCGACGCCGATCAGCGACAGCACGCGGTTGCGGGCGAGGCCGAGCTCCCAGGCCAGCTCGCCCACCTGGAGCTCGGGGTCGTCGTCGGTCAACGCCTCGACGCCGCCGGTCCAGCCCGGTTCCAGCCGGTCGTCGTCGGCCAGGACCGGCAGCAGGTCGCCCGGTCCGAGGTCGCCGGGCTGCAGGCGCTCGGCGTACGGAACCCACGCGGGCCCCAGCAGCGCCCGCGGACCGGGCAGGAGGCACACCTCGTCCACCGTGACGTTCTTGGCCCTCGAGGCACGCGCCACGGTGACCGACCACTCCCAGCCGACGTACGCCCGGGACAGGCAGGCGAACCGGTGCGTGGCGACGCGCTCGTCCTCGGCGTCGACACCGAGGTGCTCGCCGACTCCCGCTTCGCCGGCCTGCTCGACGGCGGCCTCGCGGGCGACGTCGACGGCCTCCGCACAGGCGGGGTCGAGCGTCGCGGCGCGGGTCCGGGGTGCCGGTGCGGTCGCGGTCGGCTCGGTCTCGGTCGGCTCGGTCTCGGTCGGCTGGGTTTCGGTCGGCTGGGTCCCGGTACCCGTGCTCATGCGGTCAGCCCTCGAGGTCGTCGGCGACCGCCCGCAGGACCGCGGCGACCTTCTTGCCCTCGGCCGGCGTGGGGTAGCGGCCGCGGCGCAGCCCGTTGCCGACGCCGTCCAGGAACTTGATCAGGTCCTCCACGATCACGGCCATGTCGTCGGCGGGCTTGCGCTGGGCCTTGGCCACGCTCGGGATCGGGTCCAGCAGGCGCACCGACAGGGCCTGCTCCCCGCGCTTGCCCTCGGCCACCCCGAACTCCACCCGGCTGCCGGGCTTGAGGCTGGTCACGCCGGCGGGCAGCGCGGACTGGTGGACGAAGACCTCTCCGCCGTCGTCGCGGGCGAGGAAGCCGAAGCCTTTGTCCTCGTCGAAGAACTTGACCTTGCCGGTGGGCACGTCTGACCTCGTCTGTGGCGGTGGGGAGTGCGGGGAAGTCGGGCCGAACAGGCGGCCAGCCTAGTCGGCCCGCACCCAGGGCCCAACGGCGAAAGCGCGCCGCGAGCTACCGGAAGGCCCGCGGGTCGGCCAGGAGCTCGTTCATGGCCCCGGACCGGAACCCGCGCGGGTCGACCTCCACCCGCTCGAACCCGGCGCCACGGACGGATCCCAGGACCGCAGGGTGGGCCTGCAGCGCGCCGACGGCGTCACGGTCGACCTCGACCCGGGCCACGTCGCCCAGGTCGCGTACCCGCAGGTCGCGTACGCCGATCGCCGCCGCGTCCAGGGCGACCCGCAGCGCGGCCTCCGCCCGCTCGACCCGCTCCAGCCGCTCCCGGGTCACCGGCACGCCGTACGCCACCCGGCTGGACAGGCAGGCGGCCGCCGGCTTGTCCCAGCTGGCCAGGCCGAGCGAGCGGGACAGTTCGCGGACCTGGGCCTTGGTCAGCCCGGCGTCCAGCAGCGGTGTCACCGCGCCCCGCTCGGCGGCCGCCCGGATCCCGGGGCGGAAGCCGGCGGCCGCGTCGTCGGCGTTGGTGCCGGTCGCGACGTGCGCCGACCCGTGCGCCGCGGCCAGCGGCACGAGCACGTCGACCAGCTCGGCCTTGCAGAAGAAGCAGCGGTCCCCGGCGTTGGCGACGTAGCCGTCGAGCGCCAGCTCGTGTGTGCGCGGCAGCAGGTGCCGCACACCCAGCTGCCCGGCGAACGCCCGGGCCGCGTCGAGCTCGGCCGCGGGCAGCGAGGGGGACACGGCGGTGGCCGCGACGACCGCGTCCGGGCCGAGCGTGCGCGCCGCGACGGCGAGCAGCAGCGCCGAGTCGGCGCCGCCGGAGAAGGCGACGAGAACCGAGCCCAGCTCGCGCAGCCGCGCCCGCAGCGCGTCGGCGCGCTGGTCGAGGAGCCAGCCTTCGAACCAGGCCGGGAACCCGGTGAGGTCGTCGAGGACCACCGCCGCACCGGCGGCGCGCAGCTCGGCCGGCGTCGACGGCCCGGTGGCCACCGCCACGGCGACGGCACCCGCCGCGACCGCCGCTCGAACGTCGGCCACGTGGTCGCCGACGTACACCGCGGCACCGTGCTCGCGCAGCGCCTCGGACTTGCCTGGGCCCCACCGCCCGCCCAGCAACTCGTCGGCGCGCACGTCGACGTGGTCGAGGTGCAGTCGCGCGTTCGGCTCGTACTTCGCCGTGACCACGAGGGTGCGCCCGCCCGCCGTCCGCACGTGCTCGACGGCCTCGCGCGCGCCGGGCAGGGCGGGCGTGCGGTCGACCGCGAGCGAGGGGTACAGAGCCCGGTAACGGTCGCCGGCCTCCGCGACGCCGGCGGCGGGGAACCACCGCGCGAGCTCCTCCTCCAGCGGCGGACCGAGCCGGCTGACCGCGGCGGTGCTGTCGATGAACACACCGGACTCGGCGGCCAGCGCGTCGTACACGGCCCTGATCCCCGGACGGCTGTCGATCAGGGTCATGTCCAGGTCGAAGCCGACGACGGGTGCTGCCACGACGGCCAGCCTACTGTCCGGGGCAGGTGGCTACGCTCGTGGCATGCGACGCATCGGGCTCATCGGCGGGCTGGCGTGGCCGTCCACCGAGATCTACCACCGCGTGCTCAACGAGGACGTGAACCGCCGCCTCGGCGGCAACCACTCGGCCCGGCTCGCGCTGTGGTCCGAGGACTTCGAGCACGTCGCCGCGCTGCAGCGGGACGGGCGGTGGGACGAGGCCGGCGAGCTGCTCGCCGGCGGGGCGCGGGCGCTTGAGGCGGCGGGGGCCGACCTGCTGGCGATCTGCGCGAACACCATGCACCTGGTGGCGGACCAGGTACGCGCCGCCGTGAGCATCCCGCTCGTGCACCTCATCGAGGTGGTGGCCGACGCCGCGCAGGAGGCCGGGCTGAAGCGGCTGGGCCTGCTGGCCACCGGCTACACGATGACGTCGAGCCTGTACCCGGACGTGTGCGGACCGCGCGGCATCGAGGTGCTGGTCCCCGGCGAGGAGGACCGGACCGCCGTGCACGCCTGCATCTACGACGAGCTGACCCGCGGAATCGTCAGCGCCCGGTCCCGGGCGACGTCGTACGAGGCCGCCACGCGCTTGGTCGAGGACGGCGCCGACGCGATCGTGCTGGGCTGTACCGAGCTGGCGCTGGTGCTCGGACCGGGCGACCTGCCCGTCCCGGTGATCGACACGACGGCCCTGCACTGCCGCGCGCTGGTGGACGCTGCCCTGCTCTGACCCCACCCACCCCCACCCCTCTTCCCGACTGGTGCGCGCGTCTTGGGCCTACGAGCGCTCGGATAGGCCCAAGACGCGCGCACCAGTCGGGGAACGCGAACGACTAGCGTGGGTCGGATGACCGTCCGGAGCCTCGCCGACGCCCTGCGCGCCGCACCGGACGACGCCCTCGCCGAGCTGCTCCGGGCCCGACCCGAGCTGCTCGTCCCCGTCCCGGTGGACATCAGCCAGCTGGCCTTCCGCGCCGCCTCCGGGCCTGCGGTCGCACGGGCCCTGGACCGGCTGGACCGCTGGACGCTGCAGGTGCTCGAGGGCGCCTGCATCCCGGCCGCCGTCACCCGTGAAGGCCTGCGCCACCTGCTCGACCCGGCCCCCCCGGACGCGGTCGACGCGGCGGTCGAACGGCTGCTCGCGCAGTCCTTGCTCTGGGACGACGGCGAGCACCTCAACGCTGTCGTCGGCGTCCGCGAGGTCGCCGGTCCCGCTCCCGCCGAGCTCGGCCCGCCGCTCGAGCTGGCCTTGAGCGTGCTGTCGCCGACCCGCCTGCTGGACCTGGTCGACGACCTCGGGCTGGCACCGGTCACGAACGCCGACCGGGCGGTCGACTCGCTGATCGAGGCGCTGGCCGACCCGGTCCGCCTCGACGCGCTGCTGGCGCAGGCACCGGCGGCGGCTCGCGAGCTGCTCGACAAGCTGGCCTGGGGACCCCCGGTCGGAACGGTCGAGCGCGCCGACCGGGAAGTGCGCGCCGCCACCGCCACCTCACCCGTCGACTGGCTGCTGGCGCACGGCCTGCTGGTGGCGGCGGACCCGAGCACTGTCGTGCTCCCCGCCGAGATCGCCCTGCACCTGCGCGCGGGCCGTGCCTTCGCCGAGCTGTACTGGTCGCCGCCGGCGCTGGTCGACGACGACCGCCCGGCCGGCGACGTCGCGCACGTGGACCGGACGGCGGCGGCGCAGGCGGATACGTTCGTCCGTCTCGTCGAGGATCTGCTCGAGGCCTGGGGGGTCGACCCTCCTGCGGTGCTCAAGGCCGGCGGCCTGGGCGTGCGCGAGCTGCGCAAGGCGGCCACGACGCTAGACCTGGACGAGTGGGAGGTGGCGCTGGTCGTCGAGACCGCGCACGCGGCCGGCCTGCTCGGGACCGGCGGCCCGATGGACACCGAGTGGCTGCCCACCCCGGCGTACGACCGGTGGCGGGCCGAACCCGTCGCCGACCGCTGGACCGCGCTGGCGACCGCTTGGCTGCGGACGACCCGGGCCTCCGGGCTGGTCGGCTCGCGCGACGACCGGGACAAGGTGGTCGCCGCGCTCGGGCCCGACGTCGACCGCGCCGTCGCCGCCGAGACCAGGGTCGGGACGCTGCGGCTGCTCGCGTCCGTCCCCGCCGGGACGGCAGTGTCCGACGACCGGCTGGACGAGGCGCTGTACTGGCTGCTGCCCAGGCGCTCGGCCCAGGCGCGGTCGCTGAGCGTGCGGTGGACGTTGCGCGAGGCCGAGCGGGTGGGCGTGACCGGCGCGGGCGCGCTGTCCACGCCCGGCCGGGCCCTGGTGGCGACCTCCGGCGCGACCGACCCCGACGGCGCTGCGGACGCGGTCGCCGAGGCGCTCGAGCCGCTGCTGCCCGAACCCGTCGACCACGTCCTGCTGCAGGCCGACCTCACCGCGGTCGCACCGGGACCGCTGGAGCCCGAGCTCGCCCACGCCCTGGCGCTGGCCGCCGACGTGGAGTCCAAGGGCGGCGCGACCGTGTACCGGTTCACGCCGTCGTCGGTGCGCCGGGCGCTGGACGCCGGCCGCAGCGCCGACGACCTGCACGCCCTGCTGGCCACGCACTCGCGCACCCCGGTCCCGCAGCCGCTCTCGTACCTCGTCGACGACGTCGCCCGGCGGCACGGCCGGATCCGGGTCGGTGCCGCCGCGTCGTACGTCCGCTGCGACGACACCGCGCTGCTGGACGAGCTCGTGGCGCTCGGCGGCGCCCGCGCGGTCGAGCTGCGGCTGCGCCGGCTGGCGCCGACCGTGCTCTCGTCCCAGTCGACCCCGGAGGCGCTGCTGGACCGGCTGCGCGAGCTCGGCTACGCCCCGGCGGCCGAGTCTGCCGACGGTGCGGTCCTGCTGCGCCGCCCGGACGCCCGGCGTACGTCGGCCCGGCCACGACCGCCGCTGCCGGCGGCCCGGCCGGCGCAGCCAGGGGCGACACTGGTGGCTGCCGCGGTACGGGCCCTGCGCGCCGGCGAGCGCGCCTCACGCGCGCCACGGGGACAGGTCGTCAGCGGGATGGCCTCGACCGGCGTGGTCCCCCGGACGGCCGCGACCAGCACGCTCGCCCTCCTGCGCGCCGCCATCGAGCGAGCCCGCCCGGTGTGGATCGGCTACGTGGACACCCACGGCGGCGTGACCGAGCGGGTGGTGGACCCGGTGCGGCTCGAGGGCGGCTACCTCACCGCGTACGACCACCGGTACGAAGAGGTGCACACGTTCGCCGTGCACCGGATCACCGGGGTCGCGGCGCTCGACGACGACGCGTGAACCGGAACCTACGGTTCGGCGGGACGGCGCCGGTAGGTGATCGCCCACTTCTCGGTCCAGGTCCGGCGGTCCGGCGAGCCCTCCCAGCGCCAGGCGAAGCCGTCCGGGCCGATGTCGGAGAAGATCATCCGCTTGTACAGCTGGTCGGCGTCCACGCGGTCCGGCGTGCCCAGTACGAACGTGCCGTCCTGGCGCAGCCCGCCGACGAACGCCCAGTAGCTTCCGGTCGAGTCGACCCACGTCTGCCGCCAGCCGCCGGTGGCCGGATCCGGGACGCTCACGCTCAGGCCGGTGAACGGCTCGGGGCCCAGGGCCTCGAACCGCTCCACCACGACGTGCCCGTCCAGCTCACGCGTGACCGTGTTGGTCCCCTGGCCGCCTTCCCAGCTGCAGTCCCAGGAGCCCAGCCAGAAGTCGAGATCGCGGTCCGCCATGGGTGAAAGCCTGCCAGGGCGGTGCTTCACTGGTCCGGAGCGGGGAGGACCGGGAGGTCCCGATGAAGGTCATGCTGGCGTTGCTGGTCCCGATCCTGGTCCTGGCCGGCCTGGGCCTGAAGTGGCACTGGCTGTGGTGGGCGGCCGCGGTGGTGGTCGTCGTGTGGGCCGTGGGCCTGGCCGCGGGGGCCGCCGCGCAGGAGGGTGAGGACCAGGCCGAGCACTTCCCGCACGAGCCGTTCGAGAAGCCCTTCGAGAACTGACCGGCGCGCGAGCGGGGGCGCAGGGATGGATGCGCGAGACTGGGGCGTTCACCCCGGTGCCCACCGACCCGCCCGGAAGGCTCGCCCGTGACCGACGGCCCGTTGATCGTCCAGTCCGACAAGACCCTGCTGCTCGAGGTCGACCACGAGCTGGCGCACGAGTGCCGGCTGGCGATCGCCCCGTTCGCCGAGCTCGAGCGGGCGCCTGAGCACGTGCACACGTACCGGCTCACGCCGCTGGGCCTGTGGAACGCACGCGCAGCCGGGCACGACGCCGAGCAGGTCGTCGACATCCTGCTGCGCTACAGCCGTTACGCCGTGCCGCACGCCCTGCTCGTCGACGTCGCCGAGATCATGGGCCGGTACGGGCGGCTGCGGCTGCTCTCGCACCCCGCCCACGGCCTGGTGCTCGAGTCGACCGACCGTGCCGTCCTCGAAGAGGTGCTGCGCTCGCGCAAGGTCGCGCCGCTGGTGGGCGCCCGGCTGGACGTGGACACCGTCGCCGTGCACCCGTCCGAGCGCGGCCATCTCAAGCAGGTCCTGCTCAGGCTCGGCTGGCCCGCCGAGGACATGGCCGGCTACGTCGACGGCGAGCACCACCCGATCGCGCTCGTCGAGGACGGCTGGTCGCTGCGGGCCTACCAGCGCGACGCGGCCGACGGCTTCTGGGCCGGTGGCTCCGGCGTCGTCGTACTGCCGTGCGGGGCCGGCAAGACCATCGTCGGCGCTGCGGCCATGGCACTGGCTCAGGCGACCACGCTGATCCTGGTCACGAACACGGTCGCGGCCCGGCAGTGGAAGGCGGAGCTGCTGAAGCGGACCACGCTCACCGAGGACGAGATCGGCGAGTACTCCGGCGCCGTCAAGCAGATCAGGCCGGTGACCATCGCGACGTACCAGGTGATGACCACGCGCCGCAAAGGCGTGTACGCACACCTGGAGCTGTTCGACGAGCGCGACTGGGGCCTGATCCTGTACGACGAGGTGCACCTGCTCCCGGCCCCGATCTTCCGGTTCACCGCGGACATCCAGTCCAGGCGCCGGCTCGGCCTGACCGCGACGCTCGTCCGCGAGGACGGGCACGAGGGCGACGTGTTCTCCCTCATCGGTCCCAAGAGGTACGACGCGCCCTGGAAGGACATCGAGGCCCAGGGCTACATCGCACCCGCCGACTGCGTCGAGGTGCGGGTGACCCTCACCGATCACGAGCGGCTGGCGTACGCGACGGCCGAGCCGGAGGAGCGCTACCGGCTCTGCTCGACGACCGCGTCCAAGGCTCGGGTCGTGGAGCGCCTCGTCGAGCTGCACACGGGGTCGCCGACGCTGGTGATCGGTCAGTACATCGACCAGCTGGACGACCTGGGCGAGCGGCTCGGCGTCCCGGTGGTCAAGGGCGAGACCACGGTCCGCGAGCGGCAGCGGCTGTTCGAGGCGTTCCGTGCCGGCGAGGTGTCCACCCTCGTGGTGAGCAAGGTGGCCAACTTCTCCATCGACCTGCCGGAGGCGTCGGTGGCGATCCAGGTCTCCGGTTCGTTCGGGTCGCGGCAGGAGGAGGCCCAGCGGCTGGGGCGGATCCTGCGGCCCAAGGCGGACGGCCACGCGGCCCGGTTCTACGCGGTCGTCGCGCGGGACACCGTCGACCAGGACTTCGCCGCGCACCGGCAGCGGTTCCTGGCCGAGCAGGGCTACGCGTACAACATCATCGACGCCGACGACGTGCTGGCCGGCGAGCTGCCCGACCCGTGAGCCTGCCCGGGCACGGTCACCGAACCGCTGACGCTCGCCCCGGCGCCGCGACCGCCTCGGCAGCGCACAGCACCCGAAGCGCGTTGCGACAGGCCAGCGCCGCGAGCTCGTCGTCGGTCCAGCCGCGCTCGACCAGCTCGGCGAACAGCTTCGGGTAGCCGGAGACATCCTCGAGCCCTTCCGGCAGCACGTCCACGCCGTCGTAGTCGCCTCCCAGACCCACGTGCGCGACACCGGCTACCTCGCGGGCGTGCTCGACGTGGTCGGCGACCTGCGAGAGGGTCACCCGCGGCCGTGGCACGGAGCGGGCGAGCTGCGCGCTCCTGGACAGCCGGGCAGCCCAGTCCCCCGGCTTCTCCCCGTGCGCCACCATGGACGCGGTGACCTGCGCGTCCCAGTCGCAGTACTCCTGGCTGACGAACGCCGGGACGAAGGTGACCATGAGCAGCCCTCCGTTCGCCGGTAGCCGGCGAAGGACATCGTCCGGGACGTCGCGGGGATGGTCGCACAGCGCGCGGCAGGACGAGTGGGTGAACAGCACCGGCGCGGATGTCTCGTCGAGCGCGGCATGCATCGTCGTCGTGGCCGCGTGCGAGATGTCGACCAGCATGCCGAGCCGGTTCATCTCGCGGACTACCTCGCGGCCGAAGTCCGACAGCCCACCGCACACCGGGCTGTCGGTGGCCGAGTCCGCCCACGGTGTGTTGTCGTTGTGCGTCAACGTCATCGACCGGACACCGAGCTCGTACATCTGGCGCAGCACGCCCAGCGAGCCGTCGATGCAGTGTCCGCCCTCCATCCCCAGGAACGACGCGATGCGCCCCTGGCCGAAGGCGCGCTCGGCCTCCGCGGCGGTTCGGCACAGTGCCAGCTCGGACGGGTGCCGCGCGACCATCCGGCGCACGAAGTCGATCTGCTCGAGCGTGCCGGTGACCGCGGCGGCGCCGCCGAACGACGTGGGCACGTAGACCGACCAGACCTGGCCGCCGACGCCGCCGGCGCGCATCCGGGGCAGGTCGGTGTGCGTGCCCGTCAGCGGACCGCCCGGGTCGGTCGAGTCCAGGTCGTAGCCGCTGAGCTCGCGGATCGCGTACGCCAGGTCGTTGTGCCCGTCCAGCACCGGGTGACGCGCGAGCACGGCGCGGGCCCGGGCGAGCGCCGGAGCGGAGACGGTGGAGGTCACGCCCCCATCCCAGCACTAAGGTGCGGCGCGTGGGCTCCGAGCCGACCCGGTCGCTGGTCGAACGCGGGCAAGCGCTCTTCGCACGGCTCGGCGCGGACCGGCAGCGTCCGGCCGGCGATGTCGTGCGCAGGCTCGTCGCCGCGTACGGCGAGGAACACCGCGGCTACCACGACGTCCGCCACCTCGCCGAGGTGCTCGACCACGTCGATGCACTGGCGGCGCAGGCGGTGCATCCCGACCGGGTCCGGCTGGCCGCCTGGTTCCACGACGCCGTCTACGTCGCGTCGGCCCGGCCGGGTGCCGACGAGGAGGCGAGCGCTCACCTCGCCGTGAGCGAGCTGACCACGCTCGGAACGGCGCCCGAGGTCGTCGCCGACGTGGCCCGGCTGGTCCGGCTGACCGCGACGCACCGGCCCGCGGACGGCGATCGCGACGGCGCCGTGCTCTGCGACGCCGACCTCGCCGTGCTGGCCCGCGACCCGTCCGGCTACGCGCGGTACGTCGCCGGCGTGCGCAAGGAGTACGCGCACGTGCCGGAGGCAGACTTCCGGGCCGGTCGGGCAGCGGTGCTGCGGGCCCTGGCTGACCAGCCGAACCTGTTCCGCACGACCGTCGGACGGGAGCGGTGGGAGGCCACCGCCCGCCGCAACGTCGCCGACGAGCTGGCTCGGCTCACCGCCGACTGAGCCCTGCGCCGTGCCACGCTTGCGGCATGTTCCTCTCCGAGCCCCCGACCGACGCCGCCGTCCGGGCCGTGTACGACGCCGACCTGGAAGCCGACGGCTACGTCAACAACTCGACGCGGCTGTGGGCCTGGCGGCCCGACGTGACCGAGGCGTTCGCCGCCGTCCGCTCGGCCCATGTCGACGGGATGTCCCTCACCGCACGCGAGGTCGCCGTGCTCGTCGCCGCGACCGCCTCGGCGCGCTCCGACTCGTACTGCTCGCTGGCCTGGGGGACCCGGCTGGCCGGGCTCTCGACGGACACCGCAGCCGGCGAGGTCCTGTCCGGGGCAGCGTCGCCCGGGCTGGACGAGCGGGAGAACCTGCTGGCGGAGTGGGCGCGGCGCGTGGTGCACGACCCGAACGCCACCACCCAGGACGACGTCGACCGGCTGCGGGCCGCCGGTCTGACGGACCTTCAGATCCTCGAGACGACCGTCTTCGTCGCGTTCCGCCTGGCCTTCTCCACCGTCAACGACGCCCTCGGCGCGCTGCCCGACCACGCCCTCGCGGCCGCGGCTCCGGACGCGGTCCGACGGGCCGTCTCCTACGGTCGGCCGACCGGCCCGGCGCCGGCACCCTGACCGCTAGGCCGGCCGGGCAGGTAGCTGCTGCACCGACCAGGTGTTGCCGTCCGGGTCCGCGAACTGGACGAAGCGTCCCCACGGCTGGTCGTCGATCGCGCTCACGTCGACGCCGCGGTCCACCAGGTCGGCGTGCGCCTTCTCGATGTCGTCGACCACGACCTGCAGCGCGCGCAACGAGCCGGGCGCCATGGCGCTGATCCCCCGGCCGAACGCGATCGAGCACGCCGATCCCGGTGGGGTCACCTGGACGAACCGGATCTCGTCGCTGACCGTCTGGTCGTGGTCCACGGGCCAGCCGAGCCGGTCGCCGTAGAACGCCCTGGAAGCGTCGACGTCGACGACGGGAACCATGACGAGCTCGATGCGGTAGTCCACCACGGGTGGCTCCTCTCGCAAGGGTGTCCGGGCCGGCCCCGGAGCATGGCCCGACGCTAACGAGCGGGTGCGACAACGCTCACCGGTAGCGTGAACGTCCCATGCCCGCTTCCCGCTCGCTCCTGCCCCGGTCCTGGGCCGTCGCGAGGCTGCGGGACGCCGGCTGCGTGTTCGCCGAGGACGAGGCGCGGTTGCTGGTCGCCGCCGCGGCGAAGCCGGCCGACCTGCGCGCCATGGTGGACCGGCGCGCAGCCGGCGAGCCGCTCGAGCAGATCCTCGGCTGGGCGGAGTTCTGCGGCCTGCGGATCGCCGTGGACCCCGGCGTCTTCGTACCGCGCCGCCGCACCGAGCTCCTCGCCCAGCAGGCCGCTGCCGTCGCACACGCGGGAGCCGTCGTCGTCGACCTGTGCTGCGGCTCGGGCGCGCTGGGTGCCGCACTGCTCGCAACCACGGAAGGGGTCCAGCTGCACGCCGTCGACATCGACCCCGCCGCCGTGCGGTGCGCCCGTCGCAACCTCGCTGCCGCCGGCGTTCAGGTGTACGAGGGCGACCTCTACGAGCCGCTGCCCGCGACGCTTCACGGGGGCGTCGACATCCTGGTCGCGAACGCGCCCTACGTCCCCAGCGCGGAGATCCGGTTCCTGCCCCCGGAGGCGCGGGAGCACGAACCACGGCCGGCGCTCGACGGCGGCGCAGACGGGCTCGACGTACTGCGGCGGGTGGTCGCCGGCGCGCCGCGGTGGCTGGCACCGGGCGGCCGGCTACTGGTCGAGACCAGCGAGCGCCAGGCGCCGCACCTGGTCGGGGCCGTCGCCCGCGCCGGGCTGGTCCCCCGGCTGGCCACGTCCGACGAGCTGGACGCCACGGTCGTCTCCGGGACCGCCGTCAGCTCCGCGACGCCGCCGCGGCCTAGCCGCTGACCTCCGGCGGCGGATGCCCGCTGGCGGACGGGCCACCCGACGACGACCCCCGGGCTCAGACGTCGGTGACGGCCTGCAGTCGCCCGGACGCGACCGCCGCCACCAGTGCAGCATGGTCGCGCTCGTTCTGGTCGGCGTACGCGGAGGCGAAGTCCGCGACCGCGCGGTCGAAGACGTCGCCGTTGCCCAGGTACGCGGCGATCGCGATCCGGTCACCCGAGCGGGCGTGCGCGCGGGCCAGCGTCCAGCCGCACAGCTGCGCGTACCTGGTCATCCCCTGCGGCACCATCTGCTCGACCTCGACCGAACCCTTCCAGTCGTGCAGCTGCCGGACGAAGAAGTCGCGCTTGAGCCCGTCCAGCCCCGTCGTGCGCTGCCAGCCGAGGAAGATGTCGCTGGCGGCCTGCATCAGCCGCTGCCCCTCGACGACGCGCTGCCCGGCGTTGACGTAGGCGCTGTGCCCGACGAACTCCTCGAGCACCGACTCCCCCGCCTCCTTGATCTGGAGCAGCAACGGGTCGTCCGAGTCGCGCCCCAGGAACAACGCGACCCAGCAGCGGGTACCGACGCTGCCCACGCCGACCACCTTGCGGGCGAGCTGCACGAAGCGGTAGTTCTCCAGCAGGACCCGCCGGTCTCCCTGCAGCGTGCCCCGGTAGGAGCGCAGGATCGCGCGCAGGCCCTCCTGGAGCTGCTGCGGGTCCACCGTCTCGCCGACGATCTCCTCGATGGGGACCAGCAACGGCGGGCTGCTCAGGAACCGCGGTTCGCCGTCCACGACAGTCATCAGCTTGCCGAAGGCCTGCAGGTGGTCCCGCGTCTTCGCCTTGGCCAGCAGCTTCTCGGTCGCCTTGAACCGCGCGGGATCGGCGCTCGAGCGGAGCGACTCCAGCGCCTGCTCGATCGCGAGGCGCGCGTACCAGACCTCGAGGTTGGACACAGCGGCGAACCCGGCCATCGTGTTGCGGTAGGCCGTCACGGACGCCAGGACGATCGAGCGGTTCTCCTTGGCCGCGAACCCGTTCTGCCGTCCGGCGACCTCGAAGCTGGTGGCGAGCCGCTTGACGTCCCACTCCCACGGGCCCGGCAGCGTCTCGTCGAAGTCGTTCAGGTCGAACACCAGCTCGCGCTCGGGCGAGGCGAACACGCCGAAGTTGGACAGGTGCGCGTCGCCGCACAGCTGCACGCGCAGCCCGGAGGACGCCGTACCGGCGAGGTCGGCGGCCATCCCCAGGGCGGCACCGCGGTAGAACGCGAACGGCGACGACAGCATCCGTCCGTACCGGATGGGCACCAGCTCGGGCACCCGCGACCGGGCCTGCCGCTC
The DNA here is from genome assembly GCA_963849365.1 of uncultured Actinomycetota bacterium. Classification (GTDB taxonomy): domain Bacteria; phylum Actinomycetota; class Actinomycetes; order Prado026; family Prado026; genus CAVQCJ01. Next base: position 1,526,535 of record CAWKHA010000004.1, on the reverse strand, counting down.
GAGCAGCTCCACCGGGTCGGGGCGCTGGGCGCCCGGCGCGAACACGGCGTGCGACGAGCGCGGTACCTCGGTGCGCGCAGCCCGGCCGCGCGCCACGCGTTCGGCCGGTGTCAGGTGCGTGACCTTGAGCTCGGACCGGTACCGGCGCCGCGGGGCGGCCTCGGTGGTCGCGTCCTGCGTTATGGCGTCCTGCGTTATGGCGTCCTGCGTGGCCGCGTCCTTCTTGGCCGCGGCTTTCCTGGTGGTGGCCTTCCTGGCGACCTTGGCCGCCGGCTCGGCGACCGTCGCGGATGGTGCGGCGTCTGCGCTCATGCCCGTCCTCCTAAGGGGACCCGTCCATAGCCGACCGCGTCGAAGGCCGACACTTCGGTTCGGGCCCGGTCAGCGTCCCACCCCAGGACCGGGGCCACCAGATCGGCCACCCGTCCGGCGACCGACCGCGCACCGTCCCGCGTCTCCAGGGCGAGCCGGGTCCGGCGTACGAGCAGGTCGTCCAGGTGGCGGGCGTCCTCGTGGCTGGCCGCGTGCACGAGCTCGGCGGCCAGGTACGGCGCCTCCGGGTGCACTCTCGCGCCGAGCGACGGGTCCGCGGCGACGAGGTCGAGCACCTCGTACGTCAGCCCGCCGTGCCGGCGCAGCAGGTGCGCGACCGCGGGCACCTCCAGCCCGCTGCTCGCTGCGATCGCCTCGCGCTCGGCCCACGCCTCCCGGAAGCCGCCGGCCCCGGCGAGCGGGACGAACTGCGTGCGGGACGGCGGGACCGGTTCGGGGAGCTCTTTGACGGCGACGTCGACGGCGTCGGCCGCCATCACCCGGTATGTCGTGTACTTCCCGCCGGCCACGGTGACCAGCCCGGGCGCGGGCCGGGTGACGACGTGCTCGCGGGAGAGCTTGGCGGTCTCCCCCTGGTCGTCGCCGCCGGCGGCGACGAGCGGGCGCAGACCCGCGTACACCCCGACGACGTCGTCGTGCGTCAGCGGCCGCACCAGCCAGCGGTTGGCCTGCTCGAGCAGGTAGTCCACGTCAGCCGGGGTGGCCCGCGGGTCGTCCCGGTCTCCGTCCCACTCGGTGTCCGTGGTGCCGACCAGCCAGTGCTCGCCCCAGGGCAGCAGGAACAGCACCGAGCTCGGGGTCCGTGCGATCACGGCAGTCCCAACGTCGAGCGCGGCGCGCGGCACCACCAGGTGCACGCCGATGGACGGGACCACGGCAGCCGCGGCAGGACGGTCCAGCCACGCGCCGACCTGGTCGGTCCAGACCCCCGCCGCGACCAGGACCACCCGGGCCCTGACGCTGACCGGCGAACCACTCTCGCGGTCGGTCCCGGTGACGCCGACGACCCGCTCCCCGTCGCGCAGCAGCCCGGTCACCTCGACCTCGGACAACGCGAGCACGCCCCGGGACGCGGCGGTGCGGACGACGGCCAGGGTGTGCCGCGCGTCGTCGATCTGCGCGTCGTAGAAGCCGATCGCGCCGGTGATCTGGTCGGTGGCCAGCCCGGGCGACAGGCGCTGCACGCCCTTGCGGGACAGGTGCCGGTGCCCCCTCAGCGGCGCCCCGGTACGAGAGATCCGCGACAGCGCGTCGTAGAGCGCGACCCCGGCACCCAGGTACGGGCGCTCCCACCCCCGGGTCAGCGGCAGGATGAACGGCACCGCCCGTACCAGGTGCGGGGCCAGCCGTTCCAGCAGCAGCCCGCGCTCACCGAGGGCCTCGCGCACCAGCCCGAACTCGAACTGCTCGAGGTAGCGCAGCCCGCCGTGCGCCAGCCGCGAGGAGCGGCTGCTGGTCCCGGACGCCCAGTCGTGCCGTTCCAGCAGCGCGACCGTCAGCCCGCGGGTGGCGGCGTCCAGCGCGGCACCGGCCCCCACGACACCGCCGCCGACCACGACGACGTCGAGCTCGTCGGCAGCCAGGCGGCGCAGCGACTCGGCCCGGTCGTCGATGCTGAGCCGGAACGAGGTCACCGCAGCATTCTGGTCCCCGGACCAGGTGCACGTCGCCCGAACGCTGCGAGCATGGGGAGGTGGACGAGCAGGGCGGATCCCCGGGCCGGCGGGCCGAGGTCGACGAGCTCGAGCAGGGCTTCGAACGGTCGCCGTGGGGGCCGGGCCGGTGGATGGGCTCGCACTGGGCGCGCCTGCCTCGAGCCGCCAGGGCCGTCGCGGTCGCGCTCGTGGGCGCCGTCGTCGGCGTGCTGGTGTGGCAGGGCCTGCAACCGGGCACCGGGCGGCCGAGCGCGGTGCCTTCGTCGACTTCGACCGTCCCGCTGAGCCTGGTGCTCCAGGCACAGAGCGTGTGCGTCTCGTACGCCGGGGACGTGCTGCAGGTGGGCTTCGAGCTCACCAACGTCGGCCGGCAGCCGGTGCGGATCGTCGTCGTCCGCCCCGAGCTGCCGCTCGGCATGCTGCTCGTGCTCGGCAGCGACTTCACCAGCCCGCTCTGCCAGAGCAGGTCGGCCAGGCCGGGCGCCGGGGCCGTCCCGCCGGAGGGGGCGCTGGCGCCCGGGGCCGGCCGGCCGGTGACGTTCCGCCTCGTGCCGCTCGTGAACTGCGCGGCGCCCGCTCCGGTACAGGCCTTCGTCGAGGTGGGCGGCGATGTCTCACCGGCGACCGTCACGGTGGCCGTGCTGCCGGACCTCGGCTCGGTCAGCTTCCCGGGCTGCGCGACGCAGACCGGCTGAGCTCAGCCGAGCCAGGAGCCCATCGAGCGCAGGACCGGACGCAGCAACGACTCCTCGCGGGCGAGGTGGTCGAGCAGGTCGGCCTGCAGCCGGCGCAGCGCCTCGACCAGGCGGCGCCGGTCGCCGGGCATCCCGTCGGCGAGCCCGGCCGCGGCATCCTCCACGGCGTGCAGGTGCCCCGCGATGACCTGGTGGTCGGCCTCCAGCCGGTCCACCTCGCCGGCGATGTCGGGGGCGGCCGCACGCACGGCCGGGAAGACGGCGGCGTCCTCGAGCGAGTGGTGCCCGTGCACGAACCGGCAGTGGTACAGGCAGTTGGCGCGCAACCGCCACAGCGCGCTGTCGCGGGCGAGCTCGGCGACGTCCGCGGCCAGAATCGTGGCGTCGTCGCCCTCGGCCGCACGGTCGGCCAGCTCCGCCACGGTGGCGAGACCGTCCCGCAGCATGCCGTGCACCATGAGCAGCTCCGTGTACAGCGGCTCGGTGCGCGAGTCCGGGGTGCTGCTCAACGCGACTTGGTCGGCGTGACCGTCACCTCGACGCGCTGGAACTCCTTGAGCTCGGAGTACCCGGTCGTGGCCATCGCCCGCCTCAGCGCGCCGAAGAGGTTCATCGTGCCGTCCGGCACCCGCGACGGCCCGAGCAGGATTTCCGCCAGCGTGCCCGTGGTACCGACCCGGACCCGCTCGCCCCGCGGCAGCTGCGGGTGGTGCACCTCAGAGCCCCAGTGCCAGCCGCGGCCCGGCGCCTCGGCCGCCCTGGCCAGCGGCGAACCCATCATCACCGCGTCCGCGCCGCACGCGACCGCCTTCGCGATGTCGCCGGAGCGGCCGACCCCGCCGTCGGCGATCACGTGCACGTACCGCCCGCCGGACTCGTCCAGGTAGTCCCGCCGTGCGGCCGCGACGTCCGCCACCGCCGACGCCATCGGGACGGCGACGCCCAGCACCGCCCGGGTGGTGTGAGCGGCGCCGCCGCCGAAACCGACCAGCACGCCGGCCGCCCCCGTACGCATGAGGTGCAGCGCGGCCTGGTACGTCGCGACGCCGCCCACCACGACGGGGACGTCGAGCTCGTAGATGAACTGCTTGAGGTTCAGCGGCTCCGCCTGTCCCGAGACGTGCTCGGCGCTGACGGTGGTGCCGCGGATGACGAACAGGTCCACGCCGGAGTCGACCACGACCTTGGCGTACGCAGCGGTGCGACCGGGTGACAGCGCAGCCGCCACCGTGACGCCCGCGTCGCGGACCCGCTTGACGACCGCGGCGATCAGGTCGGGGTCGATCGGCGCGGCGTAGAGCTCCTGCATGCGCGCGGTCACCCGGTCGTCGGGCAGGTGTGCGATCTCGGCGAGCAGCGGCTCCGGGTCCTCGTACCGGGTCCACAGGCCCTCGAGGTTGAGCACGCCCACCCCGCCCAGCCGACCGATCTCGACTGCGGTGGCCGGGGAGACGACCGAGTCCATCGGCGCCGCCAGCAGCGGCAGCTCGAAGCGGTAGGCGTCGATCTGCCAGGCGATCGAGACCTCCTGCGGGTCGCGGGTGCGCCGGCTCGGCACGATCGCGATGTCGTCGAAGGCGTACGCCTCACGCCCACGCTTGCCGCGCCCGATCTCGATCTCGCTCATGCGCCGATCCTCCCAGACCCGGACCCGTCCACGGCGCCGCGCCGGGAGTCAGCGGGAGGTGTAGTTGGGGGCCTCGATGGTCATCTGCACGTCGTGCGGGTGGCTCTCCTTGAGCCCCGCCGGTGTGATCCTGATCAGCTCGCCGCGCTGCTGCAGGTCGGCGATGGTCCCGGCTCCGGCGTAGCCCATCGACGCGCGGAGCCCGCCGACCAGCTGGTGGGCGACCGCGGCGAGCGGCCCGCGGTAGGGCACCTGGCCCTCGACGCCCTCCGGCACCAGCTTGTCGTCGGAGAGCACGTCGTCCTGGAAGTACCGGTCCTTGCTGTACGAGCGGCTCGACCCGCGCGACTGCATCGCCCCCAGCGAGCCCATCCCGCGGTACGCCTTGTACTGCTTGCCGTTGATGAAGATCAGCTCACCGGGCGACTCCTCGCAACCGGCCAGCAGCGACCCGAGCATCACGGTGTCCGCGCCGGCGACCAGCGCCTTGGCGATGTCCCCGGAGTACTGCAGGCCGCCGTCACCGATGACCGGGACACCAGCCGGCCGGCAGGCCAGCGCGGCGTCGTAGATCGCCGTGACCTGCGGCACGCCGACGCCGGCGACCACCCGCGTCGTACAGATGGAGCCGGGTCCGACGCCGACCTTCACCCCGTCCGCGCCGGCGTCGACCAGGGCCTGGGCGCCCGCGCGGGTGGCCACGTTCCCGCCGACGACGTCGACCGCGGTCTCGCGCTTGAGCCTGGCCACCATGTCCACCACCGCCCGCGAGTGCCCGTGGGCGGTGTCCACGACGAGGACGTCCACACCGGCCTCGACGAGGGTGCGGGCGCGCTTGTACGCGTCGTCGCCGACGCCCACGGCGGCGCCCACCACCAGCCGGCCGTCGGCGTCCTTTGTCGCCAGCGGGTACTGGCCCGACTTCACGAAGTCCTTGACAGTGATCAGCCCGGTGAGCCGTCCGGCGTCGTCGACCAGCGGCAGCTTCTCGATCTTGTGCGCGGCCAGCAGCGCGAACGCCGACTCCGAGTCGATCCCGAACGGCGCCGTCACCAGCGGCATCGGCGTCATGACCTCGCGGACCGGGCGGGCGGCGTCCGGCTCGAAGCGCATGTCCCGGTTGGTCACGATGCCGAGCAGGACACCGGAGCCGTCCACGACCGGCACCCCGGAGATGTGGTAGCGCCCGCACATGCGGTCGACGTCGGCGAGGGTGTCGTCGGGACCGCAGGTGAACGGGTTCGACACCATGCCGGCCTCGGACCGCTTCACCAGGTCGGCCTGCGTCGCCTGGTCCTCGATCGACAGGTTGCGGTGCAGGATCCCGACGCCGCCCTGGCGGGCCATGGCGATGGCCATCCGGGCCTCGGTGACGGTGTCCATCGCGGAGGAAACCAGCGGGACGCGCAGGGCGATCGAGCGGGACAGGCGGGTGCTGGTGTCGACCTGGCTCGGCACGACGTCGGACTCGGCGGGCTGCAGCAGGACGTCGTCGAAGGTGAGCCCAACTCGGGTGAAGGGGGCGGCGTGGTCAGCGGAATCCATGACTCATCCTAGACAACCCCGCTCCCAGCCGGCCCGGGCGGAGGTCAGCGGACGAGGCCCCAGCGGAACCCGACCGCGACCGCGTGCGCGCGGTCCGAGGCGCCCAGCTTGCGGAACAGCCGGCGGGCGTGCGTCTTCACGGTGTCCTCGGACAGGTACAGCTCGCGGCCGATCTCGGCGTTGCTCCGTCCCCTGGCCATCCCGCCGAGCACCTGGAGCTCGCGCTCGGACAGCGACGGCGGGTCGGCCTGACCGTCGGCGCGCCGACCGGCGGCGCCACTGCTGCGGGTCCGCCCGCCGAGCACCTGCATCAGAGTCGCCGACAGCTCCTCGCGCGAGGCGTCCTTGCGGACGTACCCGCGCGCGCCGTGCGCCACCGCGCGCGCGACCCCGTCGGTGTCCTCGGCCATCGTCAGCATCAGCACGGTCGCGTCCGGGTGGACGGCCAGCAGGCGCCGGGCCGCTTCCACGCCACCGATCCCAGGCATGCGTACGTCGGCCAGCACCACGTCCGGCCGGTCCACCGAGTAGCGCGCGAGCATCTCCTCGCCGCTCGCGGCCGCGCTCACCCGGTCGACACCGGGCACCGTCGCGACCACGCGGCGAAGCGACTCGCGGGCCAGCGGGGAGTCGTCGCACACACACACCGTTGCCACGTTCAGTGCTTCGGCAGGTCGGCACCCGGTACTGAGCGCAAAACCATGCCGAAGCTCGGCCACGCCCGGCCGGGGTCGGGTGGCCTCCGGCGGCCGGGTCAGCCGCCCATCAGGGCCGCGACGTCCGGCCTGGCCAGCCACTCGTCGCGCAGCGCCTCCGGCAGGTCGTCCGCGATGGTGATCACCGCGTTCCGGGCGGCGGCCAGGTTCTTGGCGCTCTCGGCCGGTTCCTGGCCCTCGAGCAGGGCCCCGAGCACCGCCCTGGACGGCCAGACCAGCGGCAGGCAGCCCAGCCGCTCCGCCAGCGTCGCCGCGCGGCGCAGCGTGTCCGCGGCGTCGTCGGGTTCACCGCCCTGCACCTGCGCGACGCCGAGGAAGAGCAGGCTCTTGGCGACGTGCCGGGGCGCCCCGGAGCCCTCGGCCAGGGTGACCGCGCCGTCCGCCGCCTTGACCGCCGCGCCGGGGTCGCCGCCGAGCAGCGCCACCTCGGCCCGGACCCACAGCGCCCGCACCTTCTGCCGCCACCAGTCCGACCGGCCCTCCAGCAGCGCCGTCGCCTGCTCCAGGGCGGCACGGGCGGCGTCGGCCTCGCCGAGCCCGACCGCGTCGGCAGCCAGCCCCAGCCGGGCGTCGAACAGCGCCTCCGCGGCGTCGCCGGCCAGCTCCACGGCCCGTTCGTCCAGCGCGCGGGCGGCAGCGTGCCGGCCGATCTGGCGATGCACGCTGGCGGCGGTCGATGCGGCGAGCGAGGCGAACAGCCGGCGCGCGGGGTGGGCAACGGCGGCCCGCTCGGCCAGCGGCTCGAGCACCGCCAGCGCGCTGCCGTACCGGCCGGCCGCACCGAGCGCGACGCCGAGCAGCCAGGCCGCCGCCGTGGCCTCGTCGTCGTGGCCGTCGGCATGGGCGGCCTCGACGGCCTGCTGCAGCGGGGAGACGCCGGCAGAGGGGCGGCCGTGGAAGGCTGCGCGCTCGCCCGCGGCCAGCAGGCCGGCCAGGTCCTCAGCCACGCCGCACTCCTCCGCCTCGACCTCGTGCCCGATACCACCCATCCCGTCACCCGCGTCCCCGTACGGACCCCCGGCGTGGCCTCGCGCCTGCCCCCCGGTGGAGGTTATCGGCTCGCCGACCCCCGCCGGAGTAGCCCGCGCCCGGGTCGCCTCACGCGGCAGCAGCCAGGAGGGCGCCCAACGCCTCCGGCAGGCTCTCCGCGCGCACGACCCCTGGAGGCAGTCGCTGCGGCCAGCCCGATCCGCCGACCACGACCGACGGGCGAGGGCGCAGCGACGGGAGCTCGACGAGCTGCCCGGGATCGCCGGTCGCCGCGCTCTGGGACCACACGAACAGAGCCGGCGGGCCGACCCGGCGGAACGCCGCGGCGAGCGCGTCCCGCGGTACCCGGGCACCCAGAAGCCGGCTGGGAACGCCACGCTCGGCCAGGGCCGCGGCGAGCGCGTACAAGGGGAGCGAGTGCATCTCCTCCTCGGCGCTGGCCAGCAGGACCGCCCGCGCGCCCGGACGGCCCGGCCCCGGCCTGACCGAGCTCATCGCACCGATCACGCACTCGGAGAGCAGGTGCTCCACGTCGACCCCCTCGCCGGTGGCCTCCCAGCGCCGGCCGATCCCGGTCAGGGCGGGCGCGAGCAGGTCGTCCCAGGTGCGGATGACACCGTGCTCCCGCAACGAGGAGCGGATCGTGGTCGAGACCGCGGCCGCGTCGAGGGCCATGGCTGCCCTGGCCAGCCCGCGGGTCCGCTCGCCGGCGGTCGGCAACGCGACCACCCGGCCGCCACCGCCACGGCCGGCCGGCGACACCGGGGCCGGCGACCCGGGGGCCAGCGCCGCGGCTGGACCTTCGGCCAGCGCCGCTACGGCCGCGTCGGAGGGGTTGACGCCGGCCCTGGTCAGCCGGCGCATCACGTCCAGACGCGCGACGTCGCCGGGCTGGTAACGCCGGTGCGCCCCGGCGGCGTGCTGGGTGGGTCCGATGCCGTACCGCCGGTCCCACGTCCGCAGCGTCGCCGGGGCCACTCCCAGGCGGCGGGCGACCGCGGCCACGGACAGCGGGGCCGGAGGGGGTGTCCGCAGGTCGTCCGGGGCCTCCCCCGGCGGGCCTGCGTGGCCCCGGGTGCCGCGCGCCGCCATGGCACCCATTCTCGGTCCGACAGGCACCTGCCGCACCCGGAACACACCGCCGAGTTGAATAACTTTTGGCGCGGTATTAGGTTCGCCGGCAGCAGCTGCGAGAGCACCTGCCCCCCGACCGCTTCCGAGGAGGCCCGCATGGCCGACCTGTCCCGGCTCCCGGGACCCAACGCCGAGCTGTGGGACTGGCAGCTCGGCTCGGCCTGCCGGGAGGCAGACCCCGACCTCTTCTTCCACCCCGAGGGCGAGCGCGGGCCGGCGCGCAGCAACCGCGACCGGGCGGCGAAGCGGGTCTGCGCGACCTGCCCGGTGCTGGCCAGCTGCCGGGCGCACGCGCTGCGCGTACGCGAGCCGTACGGCGTCTGGGGCGGCTTGTCCGAGGACGAGCGCGAGACCTGCTACGAACGCGGGTCGCGCATGTTCGTCGGCTGACCGGCGGCCTTGCACGGGGACCGCGGGAAAGCCGACGAGGGCCGGCCCCCGCTGCGGGGGTCGGCCCTCGTCCGGTGCCTGGCGTTGGCTGCTGTCAGTGCGAGTGCCCGCCCGGACCGTGGCTGTGACCGTGCCCGCCGTTCGCGTGGCTGAGGTCCTCCTCGGGCTTCTCGACCACGAGCGTCTCGGTCGTGAGCAGCAGCCCGACGATCGAGGCGGCGTTCTGCAGCGCGGAGCGGGTGACCTTCACGGGGTCGATCACGCCGTCCGCCACGAGGTCGCCGAACGTCTCGGTCTCGGCGTTCAGGCCGTGCCCGACCGGGAGCTGGGACACCTTGTCGACGACGACGTACCCCTCCAGCCCGGCGTTCTCGGCGATCCAGCGCAGCGGCTCGAAGCAGGACTTGCGGACGATGTTCACACCGGTCGCCCGGTCCCCGGTCAGCCCGAGCCCGCCGTCGAGCACGGTGGCGGCGTGCACGAGCGCCGACCCGCCACCGGCGACGATGCCTTCCTCGACGGCGGCCCGCGTCGCGGAGATGGCGTCCTCGATGCGGTGCTTGCGCTCCTTGAGCTCGACCTCGGTGGCCGCGCCGACCTTGATGACGCAGACGCCACCGGCCAGCTTGGCCACCCGCTCCTGCAGCTTCTCGCGGTCCCAGTCGGAGTCGGTGTTCTCGATCTCGTTGCGCAGCTGGGCGACCCGGTCGGCCACGGCCCCCGCCTCGCCGCCGCCGTCGACGATCGTCGTGTCGTCCTTGGTGACGACGATGCGGCGCGCGCTGCCGAGCACCTCCAGGCCCACCTGGTCGAGCTTGAGCCCGAGCTCGGGCGCGACCACCTGGGCGCCGGTGAGCACGCCGAGGTCCTCGAGCATCGCCTTGCGGCGGTCGCCGAAGCCCGGCGCCTTGACGGCGACCCCGGTGAACAGGCCGCGGATCTTGTTGACGACCAGGGTGGACAGCGCCTCTCCGTCGACGTCCTCCGCGACGATCAGCAGCGGACGGCCCGACTGGACGATCTTCTCCAGGATCGGCAGCAGGTCTGACACCGAGGAGATCTTGCCCTGGTGCAGCAGCACGTGGGCGTTGTCCAGCACCGCCTCCATGCGCTCGGCGTCGGTGACCATGTACGGCGAGAGGTAGCCCTTGTCGAGCTGCATGCCCTCGGTGAACTCGAGCTCGACGCCGGTCGACTGCGACTCGTCGACGGTGATGACACCGTCCTTGCCGACCTTGTCGAAGGCCTCGGCGATCAGCTCGCCGATCTCGGGGTCCTGCGCCGATATCGTCGCGACCGCGGCCATGTCGGACTTCGTCTCGACCGGGCGGGCGTCCTGGAGCAGCCGGGTGTTGACCGCCTCGACGGCGGCCTCGATGCCGCGTTTGATCTCCATCGGCTCGCCGCCGGCGGTGACCACCCGAAGGCCCTCGTGCACCATCGCCTGGGCGAGCACGGTCGCGGTCGTGGTGCCGTCGCCGGCGACGTCGTTGGTCTTGGTCGCGACCTCCTTCGCCAGCTGGGCGCCGAGGTTCTCGTACGGGTTCGGCAGGTCGATCTCCCGGGCGATGGTGACGCCGTCGTTGGTGATCGTCGGCGCGCCGTACTTCTTGTCGATGACGACGTTGCGGCCGCGCGGGCCGAGCGTCACCTTCACCGTGTCGGCGAGGGCGTCCACGCCGCGCTGCAGCGAGCGACGGGCACTCTCGTCGAACTCGAGGATCTTGGCCATGGAACGGGGTCGTCCTTCCCTGTCGCGGAAGACGCCCCGTGGCCCGGGTGTCGGGCCGCCGGGGCGTCTCCTGCTGTGGTCCTGACGTACGAAAGGTGGTGCGTGGCTCGCGGGCTGGGATCAGCTCTCGAGCACGGCGAGCACGTCGCGCGAGGAGAGAATGAGGTACTCCTCGCCGTTGTACTTGACCTCGGTGCCGCCGTACTTGCTGTAGATGACCTTGTCGCCGACCTTGATGTCGAGCGGCAGCCGCTGCCCGTCCTCGAAACGACCGGGACCCACGGCCAGGACCTCGCCCTCCTGGGGCTTCTCCTTGGCGGTGTCGGGGATGACGAGACCCGAGGCAGTGGTCTGCTCGGCGTCGACCGACTTGACGAGGATCCGGTCCTCGAGCGGCTTGATGGTGACCGACACGGTTGGTTTACCTCCGACGGATGGGCACTTGGAGGCGACCGCGGGGCCTGTCGTCGCGGGGCCAGGACCCGTGTCGCACGCATGTTCGCTGGCAGACTCGGGGTGAGAGTGCCAACGGGTCACACCCTAGGTTGGGCGTTAGCACTCCGTCAACCCGAGTGCCAATCGCGCGGTGTTCACGAACTGCGGCGGGCCCCCGCTCCGGGTGCCACGGCGTCGACCGCACGTCGGACGCTGGGCCGGCGCGCCCGCTCCGGCAGGATGGCGCGGTGGACCTGGCCGACGTCGCGGAGCTCGACTCGGCGGCGGGCCGGGCGCTCGTGGACGCCGCGGTCGCCGCACTGGACGGTGGCGAAGAGCTGCTGGCCGTCGCTGAGCGGCTGCGCGCCGGGCGGACCGATGCCGGGCTCGTCTCGCTGGCGCTCACCCAGGCGAGGCTGCGACGCCGGGCCCGGGCCAAGTTCGGCCCGGACGCCGACCTCATGCTGTGGACGGAGCCCGGGCTCGAGCAGGCGACGCGACGCTCGGTGGCCCGGCACCGGGCCCGGCGGTTCGCCGAGCTCGGGAGCCGGGCCGTCGCGGACCTGTGCTGCGGCGTCGGCGGGGACCTCGTCGCCCTGGCCAGCGCGGTTGCCAGCGTCCGTGCGGTGGATCTCGACCCGGTGACGGTCGCGCTGGCCACGGCCAACGTCCGGTCGCTCGGCCTGTCCGATCGGGTCGAGCTGCGCTGCGAGGACGTGCGGACGACCGACCTGTCCGGCTGCGACGCGGCGTTCGTCGACCCGGCCCGGCGGTCCGGGTCCGGGCGCCGCACCTTCGACCCGGACGCCTACGCGCCGCCGTACTCGTTCGTGCTCGAGCTGGCCACCCGGACGCCGGCCACCGCGGCGAAGGTGGCGCCGGGGATCCCGCACTCCCTGGTGCCGCCGGGAGCCGAGGCCGAGTGGGTGTCGGACCGTGGCGACGTCAAGGAGGCCGCCCTCTGGTTCGGGCCGCTGGCGGGGCTGGACGGACCGGCTCGGCGGCGCGCGACGCTGCTGCCAACCGCCGCCACCCTGGTCGACGAGCCCGGCCTCGGGCCGCCGCCGGTCGGTCCGGCCGGGCGGTGGGTGCACGAGCCCGACGGCGCTGTGGTGCGGGCCGGGCTGGTCGCCGAGGTGGCCGCCTCGATCGGCGGGCGGCTGCTGGACCCTTCGATCGCGTACGTCACCACCGACCGGGACGTCGGCTCGCCGTTCACGCACCGGTACGCGGTCGACGCCGTGCTGACGTTCCAGCTCAAGCGGCTGCGGGCGGCACTGCGCGAGCGCGGAGCCGGCGACGTGGTGGTCAAGAAGCGCGGCAGCGCGGTCGACCCCGAGGACCTGCGCCGGCGGCTGCGCCTGGACGGTGCCGGACCGACCTGGACCGTGCTGCTGACCCGGGTGGGCACCGACCCCGTCGCGATCCTGTCTCCCCCGCCGGTCCCGGCGACGGGTGCTTAGGCGAGCACCTGCGTCACCGGCATCGCCGAGTCGGCGCGGTGGTCCGGCGACGAGGGCGCGCGCCCGCGGGCGACCAGCTCGGCACCCAGCGCGGCGACCATCGCGCCGTTGTCTGTGCACAGCCCGGGACGGGGCACCCGCAGCCGCAGCCCGGCGTCCGCGCACCGTCGCTCGGCGACGGCCCGCAGCCGCGTGTTCGCGGCCACGCCACCGCCGAGCACGAGGTCGCGCACACCGTGCTCGCGGGCGGCACGCACGGCCTTGTCCGTGAGGACGTCCACGACCGCCTCCTGGAAGGCGGCGGCCACGTCAGCGACCGGGACCGCCTCGCCGGCGCGCTCGCGCTGCTCGACCCAGCGCGCCACGGCCGTCTTGAGCCCGGAGAAGGAGAAGTCGTAGCGGTGCTCGGAGTCCGGGGCGGTGTCGCGCGGGCCGGAGAGGCCACGTGGGAAGGCGATGGCGTCCGGGTCTCCGTCGCGCGCCGCCCGGTCGATGTAGGGCCCACCGGGGAACGGCAGGCCCAGCAGCCTGGCCACCTTGTCGAACGCCTCTCCGGCGGCGTCGTCCAGGGTCTGGCCGAGCGGGCGTACGTCGGCGGTCACGTCCGGCACGAGCAGGAGCGAGGAGTGGCCACCGCTGACGAGCAGCGCCAGGGTCGGCTCGGGCAGCCGGCCGTGCTCGAGCTGGTCCACCGCGACGTGCGCGGCCAGGTGGTTGACGCCGTACACCGGCTTCCCCAGCGCGAGCCCGAGCGCCTTGCCGGCCGCGTCGCCCACCAGCAGGGCACCGGCCAGCCCGGGGCCGGCGGTCACGGCCACCGCGTCGAGCGCGTCCAGCCGGACGCCCGCCTGGGCGCAGGCGCGCTCGAGCATCGGGACCATGGCTTCCAGGTGGGCGCGGCTGGCCACCTCGGGCACCACCCCGCCGAACCGCTCGTGCTCGGCGACGCTGGAGGCGACCGCATCGGCGAGCAGCGTCGTGCCGCGGACGATCCCGACCCCGGTCTCGTCGCACGAGGTCTCGATGCCGAGCACCAGCGGCTCGCCGGTCATGGCTGCGCCACAGTGCGCCGCATGACCACCGCGTCGGCGCCGGGACCGTAGTAGCCGCGCCGGACGCCGACCTCCTCGAAGCCGAGCCGGGCGTACAGGCGCCGCGCGGCCACGTTGTCCTCGCGCACCTCGAGCATGACCTGCCTGCAGCCGCGCCGCCCGGCCTCGGCCAGCAGGTCCTCGACCAGGGTCCGGCCCAGCCCGCTGCCCTGCCGGTCTGCCCGGACCGCGACCGTCTGCACGTCCGCCTCGCCGCCGACGGCGAGCAGCCCCGCGTAGCCGGCCATCCCGTCCCCGTCCTCGGCGACGACGTAGTACCGGGTGGCCGGGACACCGGCGAGCTCGGACCAGAAACCCGCGTCGGTCCAGGGGTCCGCCGTGAACAGCTCGCGCTCCAGCCCGACGGCCGCGGGGACGTCCCACCACCGCATCGGCCGCAGCGCCGTCGTGCTCACCCGGTCACCTGCTTGCGCGGACCCGGCGGGGTCGCGTCCGGCCGGCGCAGGTACAGCGGCCGGACCGGCAGCAGCTCGGCGGCACCGCCCAGCACGAGCGCGGCGAGGGCCCCCGCGGACAGCGGGTCCGAGGCCAGCACGCCCTCGAAGGGGTACAGGCCGGTCGCCGGGCCCAGGACCGGAACCCCGCCGGACGACAGCCGGGCCGCCACCACGTCGGGGTGGTCCACCGCCGGCCCGCCGAGCCGCCGCCCGTCCGGGCCGTACGTCGCCCAGTAGACCTCGCGCCGGCGCGCGTCGGTGACCACGGCGAACGTCGCTCCGGCCGGCACCGAGGGCGCGGCCGCGTGCGCGAGGACGTCCAGCGAGCACACCCCGTCGACCGACACGCCCAGCGCCGCACCCAGGGTCAGGGCCGTCACCACTCCCACCCGCAGGCCCGTGAACGGTCCGGGCCCGACCCCGACGGCCACCCGGGTCAGGTCGGGCGGGCGGGCATCGGCGGCGGCCAGCACCGCCGCGATGCCGGGCGCGAGCAGCTCGCCGTGCCGGCGCGCGTCGACGACGGTCGACTCGGCGACGACGGCGGCACCGTCGTGCAGCGCCGCGGTGACAGCGGGCGTCGAGGTGTCCAGGGCGAGCAGCAGCACGGGCGTCAGGCTAGGCCGGTGAGCTCGACGCGGTCCCAGCGCGCACCCGTCCCGTGCAGCCGCACCCGCCGCGGAGCCGGGTCGGCGTCCACCGCGGGGCGTTCGATCCACACCTCGAGCCGGTCCGGCGACAGCCCCTCGACCTTGCCCTCACCCCACTCGACGACGGTCACCGCGTCGTCGGCGGAGGCGTCCAGGTCGAGGTCGTCCACCTCGAGCGCATCGCCGACCCGGTACGCGTCGACGTGGACGAGCGCCGGCCCCGCGCCCAGGCTGGGGTGCACCCGGGAGATGACGAAGGTCGGCGACGTGACCGGCCCGCGGACGCCCAGCCCCTGGCCCAGCCCTTGGGCCAGCGTGGTCTTGCCGGCGCCCAGCGGCCCGGACAGCAGCACGAGGTCGCCCGCCCGCAGCAGGCCGGCCAGGGCCCGGCCCAGCGCCTGCATGGCCGGGGCGTCCGGCACCGAGAGCTCGACGGCGGTGCTCACCAGGACCGGTCCAGGTCGACCCCGGGCGCGGCCAGCAGCGCCGCGGCCTCGGTGAGATCGGCGAGCAGGGCGGCGCGCGGCGCGCCCCGCGGCCCGAACCGCAGCGCGGCCGACGGGTGGTAGGTGACGACCAGGGGCCATGACCCGTACCGGTGCACCCGGCCGCGCGCGGCCCCCAGCCGCAGCGCCGGGCCGAGCGCCCACTGCGCCGCGGTGCCGCCGAGCGTGACCACCAGCGCGGGGTCGGCCAGCTCGATCTGCCGCTGCAGCCAGGGCCGGCAGGTCGCCACCTCCGTACGCGAAGGCTTGCGGTTGCCGGGCGGGCGGCACTTGAGCACGTTCGCCACCGCGACGCCGGAACGGTCCAGGCCCGCCTGCGCCAACAGCTCGTCGAGAAGCTGCCCGGCACGACCGACGAACGGCAGGCCGGCGGCGTCCTCCTGGGCGCCCGGGGCCTCGCCCACCAGCAGCAGCCGGGCCCCGTCCGGGCGAACCCCGGGCACCACCTGCGTCCGGGTGGCCGCCAGCTCCGCGCAGGCGGTGCAGGACCGGACGTGGCGGTCCAGAGCCGTCCAGCTCGGCTGCGCCGCGGCCACGGACGGCTGGGTCACCGGCCCAGCACCCGGTCCACCAGTGCGGCCAGGTGCCCGTCGACCTCCTCCGGGTACTCGAGCATGACCATGTGCCCGCAGTCGTCGCGGACCACCAGCTCGGCGCCGGGGACGACCTGCACGATCTGGCGGCTGTGCTCGGCCGGTGTCAGCAGGTCGTCCGCGCCGACCAGGACCAGCGTCTCGACCTTCTGCAGCACCGGCAGCGCCGACTCCTTGTCGTGGTCGTCGAACGCCGGGAAGAAGTCCGCCACGACCTCGATCGGCGTGCCCGTGTTCATCTGGCGGACGAAGTCCACCACCGCCGCCGGCACGTCCGAGGAGAAGGAGTACATCCGGGTCAGCACGAACTCCAGGTCGTTGCCGGTCCGCCGGCCGAGCTCGACGAGCCGGGGCGCGCGTCCCAGCACCGAGACCACGCCGGGCGCAGCGCGATGCAGCAGCCGGGCCGCTGCGGCGGGCACCCCCAGGGTCACCTCGGCCAGCCTGCCCGCGCTGGTGGAGATCAGCGCCACCCCGGCGACGCGTCCGCCGAAGAGCTCCGGCCGCTGGTCGGCCAGCGCCAGCACCGTCATACCCCCCATCGAGTGCCCGACGAGCACCACCGGCTGGCCGGGCGGAACGGTGGCCTCGAGCACCGCCTGCAGGTCCAGGCCCAGCCGGTCGATGTCGACGGGACCCGGCTCACCGCGGCCGGACCGCCCGTGCCCGCGCTGGTCCCAGTACACCGCCCGGACCCGCCCGCGCAGGGCGAGCCGCTGGTAGTGCCAGCAGTCCAGGTTGAGCGCGTAGCCGTGGCAGAAGACCACGGTCAACGGGTCGGACGCGTCCGGTGCCTCGTCGATCTCGGCGTAGAGCTGGACGCCGTCGTCGGCCGCCACCACGACCGGCGGCGCGTGCACAGAGCCGAAGCCCAGGCCGAGGTCGGCGGCGTCGGCCAGCGGGCGGCGCAGCATCCGCCGCTCCAGCGCGGCGCCGAGCACCGAGCCGGCCGCGGCCCCGGCCGCGAGGACACCGATCCCGACCCCGACCAGTCCGGCCCGGGGCAGCTCGCTCACGCGCCCACCACCACCCGTGGGACCCGCGGCCCGACCCGCGTGACGATCTCGTACGAGATGGTGCCGCACGCCTGCGCCCAGTCCTGCGCCGTCGGCTCGCCCCGGTCCCCGGGTCCGAACAGCACGACCTCGTCCCCCTCGACCACCGGGTCGTCGCCCACGTCCAGGACCAGCTGGTCCATGCAGACCGTTCCGGCGACCGTCCGGCGAGCTCCGGCCGCCAGCAGCGGCCCGACGTTGGTGGCCGCGCGCGGGACCCCGTCCGCATAGCCGACCGGGACCAGCGCCAGCGTGGTCTCGCGGTCGGTGACGTACTTGTGCAGGTACGAGACCCCGTGGCCGGCCGGGACCCGCTTGGCCAGCACGACCCGGGCGGAGAAGGTCATCACCGGGCGCAGCCCGTAGCCGGCGGGGCCGGCCAGGTCCGGTGTCGGGGACAGCCCGTACACGGCCAGCCCCGGCCGGACGAGGTCGAAGTGCGTGTCCGGACGGGTCAGGGTGGCGGCCGAGTTGGCCAGGTGCCGGACCTCAGGCCGTACGCCGGCGGCCTCGGCGGCCGCGAGCGCCGCCCGGAAGACCTCGATCTGCCGCTCGACCGTCGGGTGGTGCGGGTCGTCGGCGTGCGCCAGGTGCGACCACAGCCCCACCACCTCGACCGCACCCGTCGCCGCCGCCGCCAGCGCCACGCCGACCAGCTCGTCCCACTGTGCGGGCGGGCTGCCGCCGCGCCCGAGACCGCTGTCCACCTTCAGGTGCAGCCGGGCCGGCCGCCCGGCCTCGGCCGCCGCGGCGGCGATCGCCTCGACGGCCCAAGGGGCCGAGGCGGACAGGTCCACGTCGGCCTGGACCGCGTCCGCGAACGGGTCGTCGGGCTCGAGCAGCCAGCACAGCACCCGGGGGCCGGTGACCCCGGCCGAGCGCAATGCGAGCGCCTCCTCCAGCAGCGCGGTCCCCAGCCAGGTCGCGCCGCCCTCGACCGCGGCCCGCGCGCAGGGGACCAGACCGTGCCCGTACGCGTCCGCCTTGACCACCGCGAGGACCTGCGCCGGACCCGCCCGCCGGGTCAGCTCGGCCACGTTCGCGCGCACCGCGCCCACGTCGATCCGCGCCTGGGCCCGGCGGCTGCCACTCACCCGCCGATCCTGCCACGCCCGCCGTCGAGCGCCCGGACCGCCGCGGGCACGGCCGACGCGATCGCCAGCGCCGGGGCCGGCGCACCGTCGGCGGCCAGCCGGGCGGCCAGCCCGTGCACGAACGCAGCGACCGGCGGCGCCTGCGGACCGAGCCCGGCGGCGAGCAGGGCGCCGGTCACACCGGACAGGACATCGCCGCTGCCGGCCGTCGCCAGCCAGCCGGTGCCGGTCGGGTTGACGTGTGCGGGCCCCGTCCCGCCCGCTGCCGCGACCACCGTCGTCGAACCCTTCAGCAGGACGCAGGCGCCGAGATCGGCCGCCAGCGCTCGCGCGGCCCCGACCCGGTCGGGACCGACCGGCCGGCCGAACCGCTCGTACTCGCGGTCGTGCGGGGTCAGCACGGTGAGAGCGGTACGTCCGCGCACCCAGTCCGGGTGGGCGGCCACCACGGTGAGGGCGTCGGCGTCGACCAGGACCGGTACGTCCGCGGCCAGCACCTCGCGGACCCGCGCGGCCGCCGCTTCGTCGGTGCCCAGGCCGGGCCCGACCACCCAGGCCTGCACGCGGCCGGTGCCGCTGACGGCCTCCGGCCACCGCCCGTGCACCGCGGCCGCCGCCGCGCTGTCCCCGGCGAAACGCACCATGCCGGCGCCGGCGCCCAGCGCACCGCCCACGCAGAGCACGGCCGCGCCCGGGTAGTCCCGCGAGCCCGCCACCACGCCCACCACGCCACGGGTGTACTTGTCGTCGCCCGGACCCGGGTACGGCCATGCGGCCTGGACGTCGACCGCCTCGAGCGCGACGAGCGCCGGCTCGCCGGGCAGCCGGTCACCCAGCCCGATATCGACCAGCTCGACCACCCCGGCCCGCCGGTGCCCGGGGTCCACCAGCAGGCCAGGCTTGAGGCAGCCGAAGGTGACCGTCACGTCGGCGTCGAAAGCGGGTCCTTCGACCGCGCCCGTGTCGGCGTCCACTCCGCTGGGCAGGTCCACCGCCACCCGCCAGGCGTCGCTGCGCGCCGCGGCGGCCGCGAGCCCGGCCGCCGGCTCGCGCAGCCCGCCGCGTCCGCCGATCCCCAGCACACCGTCGACGACCAGGTCCGCCGCCCCCACCCACGACTCTGCCGAGCGGATGGTCGCCGGCGAGGGCGATCCCGGCCCTGCCGGCGACCGTTCGCTCGGCGAAGTGAGGACGGCGTGCACGCGCCCGCCCGCCCGCGCCAGCGCGGCCGAACCTCCGGAGTGGCCGTGGCCCCCGACCAGCAGCGCGTCGACCTGCGCGCCGCGCGCAGCCAGCCGGGCGCCGGCGTACAGGGCGTCCCCTCCGTTGTCCCCGGTACCCACCAGCAGGACCACCCGCGCGCCGTAGACCCGGCCGAGCAGGCGCGCGCAGGTCGTGGACAGCCCGGCCGCCGCCCGCGCCATCAAGGTCCCGGGCGGCAGCGCGGCCATCAGCGCCGACTCGGCGGCCCGGACGGTCCCCACCGGGTACGCGGCACGCACGGGTCAGCCCTCGCCCTCGGCCATCACCACGGCGGAGGCGATGCCCGCGTCGTGCGACAGGGACAGGTGCCAGGCGGTGATGCCGGCGGACTTCGCCGCGGCCTCGACCGTCCCGCGCAGTACCAGGCCGGGACGTCCGGACGCCGCCGAGACCACCTCGCAGTCGTGCCACGCCAGCCCGGACGGAGCACCCAGGGCCTTCGCCACCGCCTCCTTGGCGGCGAACCGGCCGGCGAGCGAGGCGGTCGGCAGCCCGCGCTCGGCCGGTGTGAACAACCGCGCCGCCAGCCCGGGGCGCCGCCCCAGGATCCGGGCGAAGCGTTCGATGTCCACCACGTCGATGCCCACGCCCACGATCACCGCCTCAGCCTAGAGGCGGGCCGGACGAGTTGGCTGAAGGTCCGTGCGCCCCCGGCGCGCGTGACCGATGCTGTCTCACGAGACAGTCCGGGGCCGACCGCCCCGGGCTCTCGAACGCCAGCCGACGAGAGGACCCTCGTGTCGACCAGCTCCTTCCCCTCCGACCTCGAGATCGCCCGCGCCGCACAGCTGCAGCCGATCACCGACATCGCGGCCCGCGCCGGCCTCACCGACGAGTGCCTCGAGCCGTACGGGCGCTACCTGGCGAAGGTGACTCCGGCTGCCGAACGGCTCCTGGCGGACCGGCCGAAGGCGCGGTACGTGGTGGTCACGGCGGTCACGCCGACGCCGCTCGGGGAGGGCAAGACCACGACGGCGGTCGGGCTGGCCCAGGGCCTGAACCGGATCGGGCACACGACGACGCTGGCCCTGCGCCAGCCGTCGCTCGGCCCGACGTTCGGCATCAAGGGCGGCGCGGCCGGCGGCGGCTTCAGCCAGGTCGTCCCGATGGATGCCTTCAACCTGCACCTCACCGGCGACTTCCACGCGGTCACCTCCGCGCACAACATGCTCGCCGCGATGATCGACAACCACCTGCACCACGGCAACGAGCTGGGGCTGGACCCGCGGGCGACCACCTGGCGCCGCGTCCTCGACATCAACGACCGGGCCCTGCGCAACACCGTGATCGGGCTGGGCGCGCGAGCCGACGGGGTACCGCGGCAGACCGGGTTCGACATCACCGCGGCCAGCGAGGTCATGGTGATCCTCGCGCTCACGACGTCGCTGCAGGACATGCGCGAGCGGATGGGCCGCATCGTCGTCGGCTACACGTACGAGGGTGAGCCGGTCACCGCCGAACAGCTCAAGGCCGGTGGTGCGATGACGGCCCTCATGCGTGACGCGGTGAAGCCGAACCTGTTGCAGACACTCGAGCACGGGGCGGTCCTGGTGCACGCCGGACCGTTCGGGAACATCGCCACCGGCAACTCCTCGGTGGTGGCAGACCAGGTCGGGATCCGGATGGGCGACTTCCTGGTGACCGAGGCCGGCTTCGGAGCCGACATGGGTGCGGAGCGGTTCTTCAACGTCAAGTGCCGGGTGTCGGGGCTCGTCCCGGATGCG
Organism: uncultured Actinomycetota bacterium; assembly: GCA_963849365.1. Lineage (GTDB taxonomy): Bacteria > Actinomycetota > Actinomycetes > Prado026 > Prado026 > CAVQCJ01. The sequence continues at coordinate 1,505,386 of CAWKHA010000004.1, read as the reverse complement.
GCCGTGCTGGTGGCCACGGTCCGCTCGCTCAAGGCGCACAGCGGGCGGCACGACATCCGCCCGGGCAAGCCGCTGCCGCCCGAGCTGCTCGCCGAGAACCCGGACGAGGTGCTGGTCGGCGGCGCGAACCTGCGCAAGCAGATCGAGAACGTCCGCGCGTTCGGCGTCTCGCCCGTCGTCGCCATCAACGCGTTCCCGACCGACCACGCCTCCGAGCACGAGGCGATCCGGTCCATCGCAGCTGCGGCGGGCGCACGGTCGGCCGTCGGGACGTACGTCGTCGACGGCGGGGCCGGCGCGGAGGAGCTGGCGGCGATGGTGGCCGAGGCCGCGGACGAGCCCGGCGACTTCCGGTTCCTGTACCCGCTCGAGGCGACGCTGGTCGAGAAGATCGAGACGGTCGCGCAGCAGATCTACGGCGCCGACGGTATCGACATCGCGCCCGAGGCGGCCGGCCAGCTGCGCCGGTACGAAGAGCTCGGCTACGGCCGCCTCCCGGTCGTCATCGCCAAGACGCACCTGTCGCTGTCGTCCGACCCCAAGCTGCTCGGCGCCCCCACGGGCTGGCGGATGCCGGTCCGCGAGGTCAGGGCGGCCGCCGGCGCCGGCTACGTCTACGCGATCTGCGGCGACATCCGCACGATGCCGGGCCTGGGGAAGCACCCTGCCGCCGAGCGGATCGACATCGACGCCGACGGGAACGTCACCGGCCTCTTCTGACCCGTCGCTCGCCGGTTTCAGCTTGGTGCCGCTCGATTTCTGTCACGATGATCGCAGCGCAGACGCCCGTGGCGTGCCTTGCATGGTGAGGGGACTGTGATGAGTCAACAGGGTGCAGTGAGCCAAGAAGGTCGCCGGCTCGGCGGCGGGGCTATCGCCTCCATCTCCGGCCTTGCGGTACTGATCATCTTCATCGTCCAGAACACCGAGGACGTCAAGTTCCACTTCCTGTTCTTGACCTTCACCTGGCCCTTGTGGCTGTACACCATCGTGACGGCTCTGTTCGGGGCACTGGTGTGGTTCGGCCTGGGCGTGATGCGTCGTCACCGGCGTCGCAAGGCACGCCGCGAAGACCGCCGGGGCTGATGGTCGAGCGGGGAGCACGGAACCGACGCTCACGTCGCATCAAGGTGGGCTACAAGGACTGCAGGAAGCCGATCAGCCCGGGGAAGTAGTGCGCGGGGTCGTCGAACTGCGAGAGGTGGCTGCCGTCGGGGCAGTGCAGGTAGCGGCCCTGCGGCAGCTGTTCCGACATCCAGCGCATGTGCTGAGGGTCCATGGTGTCGTGAGTCGCGCCGATGACGAGCGTCGGCACGTCGATGTCCCGGAGGTCGCTCGAGCGGTCCCACCCCTCGAGGGTGCCGCTCATACCGAGTTCGCTGGGCCCCTGCATCGGCACGTAGATGGCCGGGTTGATGTGGGCGAGCGCCCGGGTGACCGGGTCGGGCCAGTCCTCGAGCGGTATCCGGCAGACGTGCAGGACGTAGTGGTGCTCCATGAGCAGCTGCTCGTACCGTGGGTCGTCGGTGCTGCCCTCGGACTCGAAACGTTTGAGCTCCGCCAGCACCGCCTGGTCCATGGCCGGCATCAGCACGTTGTCGGCGTACGCGTTGTAGAGCCGTGAGCTCGACATCATGTTGGAGACCACCAGGCCCTTGAGGTGCTCCTGGTGGTGCACGGCGTACTCCAGAGCGAGGAGCCCGCCCCACGACTGCCCGAGGAGCACGAAGTTGCTGCTGTCCAGACGGAGTGCCTGGCGGACCTGCTCGACTTCGTCCACGAACCGGGCGAGCTCCCACAGCGACGGCTCGTCGGGCTGGTCGCTGCGGAACGCCCCGAGCTGGTCGTAGTAGTAGTACTCGATGCCGGCAGCCGGGAACCAGGTGTCGAAGCACTCGTAGAGCTCGCCGGTCGCCCCGGGCCCCCCGTGCAGCAGCAGCACCTTGAGGTCAGGGTTGTTGCCGACCCGCTTGGTCCAGACGCGGAACTGGCCGCTCGGGGTGCTGATCGGCACCCTCCGCGCACCGCCAGAGACAGCGTCGCGCCGGTCCCACGTGGACGTGTCGAAGAACGACTCAGGTGGATGTCCCATCACCGCAACATATCCCCGCGTGCAACGCCACCACTGCACCATCACGATCGGCTCGCAGGACGAATGGACGCCGCCACCTCGGCCTGGACGTCGTGGCCGGCTAGGCAGGCGATGCCTCCAGCTCCGGTACTCGGCGCAGCATCTCCGTCCAGGCCGCTGCATCTTTGGAGGCGAGCATGTGAGAGATCTGGGCGAAGGCTTCGGGCGGGAGGATGCGCATCAGGAAACGGATCATCCCCTCGCGATCCTGAACGGCTTGCCCGTCGTACATCCAGCCGACGATGGCGGCCATCATCGCCGGCTCGACCTGACCTGCCATGGCCCCGGCGATGCGCGCCTGCTCGTCGAAGTCGAACTCGGCCTCGAGCTTAGGGAGCAGCAGCTCGTTCTCTTTCGAGATGTGCAGGCGCATGTGCTCGTTGAGGGCCACCGACTGGCGGTACAGCAGGTCGGCCATCTCCTTGCGGTCGGAACTGCCATTCGCCTGTTGAAGGCCGACGAGAGCATCGTCAAGCCCACCGAACACGTGCGGCTCGAAGTCCTCGTGATCGAAGGCGTAGGACTCTGCGACATAGGCGAACCGGTCATTGAGAGCGGGGAAGAGGACCTCCTCCTCGGACTTCTCGTGCGCCTTGATCATCGAATGGAACCACTCCAGCTGCCCAGCGAACGCCGCGACATCGTCCGCGCTGTCCCGGTGCAGGTTCTTCGCCAGCTCCTCGTAGCGCGCCACGTCGCGCAGGATCGCGTCGTGGACGTAGAGGTACATCTGCATAGGACCTGCCACAGCGACACCTCCGGTATGTGACCTGACACAGCATGCACGAACATGCGCCCTCCATCGGCTGGCGGGCGCGGTTGTTGCGGGCGGCCGGACCAGCCATCCGCCCGCCGTTGGGCCCCCGACAGGCAACCAGTGGTTGCGTTACCGGTTGTCCGCGGACTACTGTGACGTGCAACCAAACATTGCGGAAGGCAGGAAGACCATGGAGTACGGAAACATCGAGCGCGAGATCCACGTCGACGCCTCGCCCGAGGTGGTGTTCGAGGTCATCAGCAGCCCCGTGCACATCCGGGAGTGGTGGCATGCCGAGGCAGACCTCGAGCCGGCTCCGGGCGCCACCGGTGAGCTTGTCTGGGGCGACGAGGCAACAGCCAGGGCGCATGTCGCCCCGATCACCGTGGTGGACGCTGAACCACCTCGACTGTTCTCCTTCCGCTGGGTCTATCCCCACGGTGAGGTCGCGACCCCGGCCAACTCGCTGCTGGTGACCTTCGAGCTCGTCCCGTCGGGCGCGGGCACCACGGTTCGGCTCACCGAGTCCGGGTTCCGCGAGATGGGTTGGGAGGCTGCTCACCTCGAGGAGCTCTACAACGACCACTCCACCGGCTGGGACACCCACCTCGCCGGCCTCCGCGACTACCTCACGCGGCTGGTCTCCACCTCATGACGGTCGGCATCGACGACGACCTCTGGTCGGCGATCGGGGACCCGACCCGGCGACGGATGCTCGACCTCCTCCTGGCGGATGGCGACGGAACGGCCACCACCCTCAGCGAGCAGCTGCCCGTCACCCGGCAAGCCGTCGCGAAGCATCTCGGGGTCCTCGACCGCGTCGGCCTGGTCCACGTCACTCCAGCCGGACGCGAGATGCGTTACCAGGTCGACGACGCGCAGCTCGCCCGCGCAGTGGCCCAGCTCGCCGCAGTAGGGGCGACCTGGGACGCCAGGCTGCGACGCATCAAGCGGATCGCCGAAGCCATCCAGCGCAGCCAACAGCAGTGAATGCGGCGGCAAACCCAACAACAGAAAGAGGGATCGGACATGGTTGACATCCTCCACAGGGTCGGCGTCAAGTCGTCCTCCCCGGACGCTGTCTACGAGGCATTGACCACGCGCGAAGGTCTGGCCGCCTGGTGGGCGACCGACACGCAAGGGGACAGCAAGGTCGGCGACCTGCTCCAGTTCCGCTTCGAGGCCGGCGGTATCGACATGGAGGTTCTCGAGCTCCAGCCCGCCAAGCACGTGCTGTGGCAAGTGGCCGACGGGCCCGCAGAATGGATCGGCACACACGTGCGTTGGGAGCTCACCCAGGAAGGCGACTACACCATCGTCCTGTTCAGCCACCTAGGCTGGAACGAGCCGGTGGAGTTCATGCACCACTGCAGCACCAAGTGGGCCGTCTTCCTGCTGAGCCTCAAGTCGCTCCTCGAAACCGGGACGGGTGCCCCCGAGCCACGCGACATCAAGATCGGCAACTGGAACTGACGGACGGCGGTGCTGCGCGTCTAGCCCTATCCCCCTGGCCCCCGGGGGGTCAGTGGAGAACTGGCGACCGGTCCGTCAGGTACTCCCTGATCGGGTCCGGCAGCTGATACAGCGGAGTCTGGGCGGACCACTCGAGCGCAGGCACCATCGTGAATCCGCTGAGGACGACTACCCCGCGGAGCTGCTCGCTGTCGCTGGGGATCTTCGCGTGGCGTTCGACGATGGCCCTGTCCTCGGCGGACAAGCCGTTCCACCAGCTCTCGAGCGTGCCCATCGTGCCTTCATCCAGTGCCATGCGAACACGCTAGGGGGGTTCGACCCCGCCGGCTAAGGCACAAAGTCCCGAAGCCATCAGGCAGCCGGAGGGTCGAGGGCGACGGCGATGACGCCCGCCAGGCCGTGCGCGTCCCGGGAGGAGGCAGAGGAGACGCGCCGGACCCCTCGACGCGGGGGGCGGTCGCGAGATCCGGGTGACCCGGTCAGGACGGCGTCAGGCTGCTGAGCGGCGTCGACTGGCCAGGGCGCCCGCGCAGCTCCTCGCTGCTCCAGAACGCCTGCGGCGCCACATGGGCGACATCGCGGTGCAGCTGCACCTCGTGCCGCCGGCTGATGGCTACGAACAGCACGGTGACCGGACCGTTCTCGCCGTGGCCGCTCTGCACCGTCGCAGGCCACCCGCGGGCCCAGAGCGCGCCGGCGACCCCCGGCTCGGGCGTGATGATCGTGACGCCGATCGTCCCAGGGGTGAGCCGGTCACCGGCGACCAGGCCGAGCAGGACGCCGAAACCCACACCGGCGGCGTACGCGATGATGCTCAAAGGGTCGTGCAGGTTCGTGACGACCTGGCTGATGGCGGTGATCTGCAGGACGGCGCCGACCGCGCCCAGCAGCATCGCGCGGGTGCGCTGGTCACGCGCGGCGATCAGCATGCGCCACTGCCAGAGTCCGACCTCGGACAGCACGAGGCCGGCGATCAGCAGCGGCCGGTACGTCTCCATGACGGTCCTTCGTTCCTTCGTGGTCTGGGTGGGAACGACCCAAGGCCGCGCCGGCGTGCTCTGGCCGGCGTGGCCTTGGGTCGCAACCCGGGTCGGGTGGCTCTAGGTCAGGTGGACGGGCACCTCGTACACCTGGTCGGTCGGGTGCCCGGCCCGCTGGTGGATCCGCACGACGGCCTCCCGGCTCGGGCCGGTGACCAGGCAGAAGGCTTTCCCGCTGGTGGGGTCGAGCCAGGCGTGGTCGTAGCTGACGCCTTCCTCGGCCTGGATCTCCAGGTCGGCGCGATGGGCCGCCTCGAACTGCTCCCTGGTCGCCCCCACGAACCCTTCGTGGACGTCCATGTACGTAGGCACTCACTTGCTCCTTCGTTGTCGCGCGGCTGTGACCTGCCGCCGGGGTCCGCCGTCTCGGCGGTGGTTCTACTATCAGTCGATGCGAGCGGGAGGGCCATGAACGAGACGCCGCCGCACATGACCCGGACGCCGGATCTGGGTGCGGCCCCGGGAACCCGGGATCCGTTCGACGTCGTTCCGCAGGTGCTCGACCTGGTGCGGTTGAACGGTGCGATCTTCTTCCGGTCCGACTTCCGGGCGCCCTGGTCGTACACATCGCCGCCGACTCTCGAGCTCGCGGGCGCGCTGCCGCCGGGTGAGGGCAGCCTGGTGATGCTCCACATCATCGCCGAGGGGTGGGCCTGGATCGAGATGGAAGACGGCATCAGGCGCGAGGTGTCCGGCGGCGACGTGGTGGTGATGCCGTACGGCGACGCCCACGCGTGGGGGTCGAGCGAGCACGCCGAGCCGGTGTCGATCACCTCGCTGCTGCCGCCGACGCCGTGGACCGAGTTCCCGCACATCGAGTACGGCGGCGACGGCGAGAACACGATGGTCGTATGCGGGTACCTGCGCGGCGACGCGGTTCTGTTCGACCCGGTGCTGCGCGCGCTCCCGTCGCTGTTCGTGGTGCGCCCGCCGGCCGGCCCCGCCGCGGCCTGGGTCCAGGCGAGCGTCGAGTACGCGCTGATGGCAGCGCAGCCCCGGCCGGGCGAGGCGCGGACGCAGCAACGGCTCCCGGAGCTGCTGTTCACCGAGGTGCTGCGGCTCTACCTCACCGATGGTCCGGACGCGGAGGTGACCGGGTGGCTCGCAGCCCTGCGAGATCCCGTCGTCGGGCAGGCGTTGTCGCTGCTGCACGCGGACCCGGCCCACGACTGGACCGTCGGCGAGCTCGCCATGGCGGTCGCCGCGTCCAGGACGGTCCTCGTCGACCGCTTCCGCCAGTTCCTCGGGCGCCCGCCCATCCGGTACCTGACCGAGTGGCGGCTGAACCTGGCCACCGGCCTGCTGCGCAGCACCGGGCTCGGCGTCGGCGAGATCGGCGCCAGGGTCGGCTACAACTCCGAGGAGGCGTTCAGCCGCGCGTTCAAGCGGGCGTTCGGCCAGGCGCCGGCGCACTGGCGGGCGGACCGGCAGCCGGGGGTACCGGCCGCCGAACGGGCCGGCTGACCGGACGGGACCGCACTACTCGACGGTGACCGACTTGGCCAGGTTCCGTGGCTGGTCCACGTCGAAGCCCTTGACCGTGGCCATCTCGCAGGCGAAGACCTGCAACGGCACGGTCGCGACCAGCGGCTGCAGCAGTGTCGGCACCGCGGGGATGCGTACGAGCGTGTCGGCGTACGGCACGACCGAATCGTCGCCCTCCTCGGCGATGACGATCGTCCGGGCACCGCGCGCGCGGATCTCCTGGATGTTGCTGACCAGCTTGTCGTGCAGGACGGAGCGCCCCAGCGGCGACGGGACCACGACGACGACCGGCAGCCCGTCCTCGATCAGGGCGATCGGACCGTGCTTGAGCTCGCCGGCTGCGAACCCTTCCGCGTGCATGTAGGCGAGCTCCTTGAGCTTGAGCGCACCCTCCAGCGCGACCGGGAAGCCCACGTGCCGGCCAAGGAACAGCACGGCCTTGGCGTCGGCCAGGGAGCGGGCGAGCTCGCGCACCGGCTCGACCGTGTCCAGCACCTGGTCGACCTTCTCCGGCATGGCCTCGAGCTCGCGCAGATGCGCGGCGATCTCGTCTGGCCACTTCGTCCCACGCACCTGCGCGAGGTAGAGCGCGACGAGCTGAACCGCGACGACCTGGGTGAGGAACGCCTTCGTCGACGCCACCGCGACCTCGGGCCCGGCGTACGTGTACACGACTCCGTCGGACTCGCGCGGCAGCGTCGAGCCGTTGACGTTGCAGATCGCCAGCACCCGGGCGCGCTGGTCTTTCGCGTGCCGCACCGCCATCAACGTGTCCATGGTCTCTCCGGACTGGGAGATCGCCACGACGAGCGTGTGCCTGGTGAGGATCGGGTCGCGGTAGCGGAACTCGCTCGCGAACTCGACCTCGCATGGCACCCGGGTCCAGTGCTCGATCGAGTACTTGGCGAGCAGACCGGCGTGGTACGCCGTACCGCAGGCGACGATCACGATCTTGTCGACCTCGCGCAGCTCCTCGTCCGAGAGCCGCATCTCGTCCAGCGCGAGCCGCCCGTCGGAGTCGATGCGGCCCAGCAGGGTGTCGGCGACCGCACGGGGCTGCTCGGCGATCTCCTTGAGCATGAAGTGGTCGTAGCCGCCCTTCTCGGCAGCCGCGGCGTCCCAGTCGACGTGGTACGGCCGGACCTGTGCGGGCTCGCCGTCGAACGTCGTGAACGTGACCGAGTCTTTGCGCAGCTCGACGACCTGGTCCTGCCCGAGCTCGACCGCCTCGCGGGTGTGCGCGATGAACGCGGCGACGTCGCTACCGAGGAAGTTCTCGCCGTCGCCCAAGCCGACGACCAGCGGGGAGTTGCGCCGCGCACCCACCACGGTGCCGGGGTCGTCCGCGTGCACCGCGAGGAGCGTGAACGCGCCGCGCAGGCGGCGGCACACCCGGCGCATCGCCTCGGCCAGGTCGCGCCCGGACGGCTCGTACTCCTCCGCCAGCAGGTAGGCGACGACCTCGGTGTCGGTGTCGGAGCGCATCTCGTACCCGCGCTCCTCCAGCCCCGAGCGAAGCTCGGCGAAGTTCTCGATGATGCCGTTGTGGATCACCGCCACCCGCGAGCCGGAGTCCAGGTGCGGGTGGGCGTTGCGGTCGTTGGGGGCCCCGTGCGTCGCCCACCGCGTGTGTCCCATGCCGACGCCGGAGGGCGGCAGCGGCTGCTCCCCGAGGAGCTTCTCCAGGTTGCCGAGCTTGCCCGCCCGCTTGCGGCTGACGACCTCCCCGCCGGCCACGACCGCGACGCCCGCCGAGTCGTACCCGCGGTACTCCAGCCGGCGCAGCCCCTCGACGACGACGTCGAGCGCCTGCTGGTCGCCCACATAGCCCACGATTCCGCACATGCCCCCAGGGTACGGGGCCGCGCGGGAGCCTCAGCCTTCCGAGCGGACGGCCTCGGCGAGCCGGCCGGCGACGGCGCTGGCCTGCTCGGCCGTTGGCGCCTCGACCATGACCCGGACCAGGGGCTCGGTCCCGCTGGCACGCAGCAGCACCCGGCCGGTCCCGCCCAGGTCGGCCTCGGCCGCGGCCACCGCGGCCGCGACGGTCGCGCTCGCCGCGACGCGCTCTTTGTCCACGCCGGGGACGTTCAGCAGGACCTGCGGCAGCCGCTGCATGACGGCGGCCAGCTCGCCGAGCGGCTTCCCGCTCTCGGCGACGCGGGCCAGCAGGTGCAGGGCCGTGAGGGCGCCGTCGCCGGTCGTGGCGTGCTCGAGCATGACGACGTGGCCGGACTGCTCGCCGCCCAGCGGCAGCCCCCGCTCCTTCATCGCCTCGAGCACGTACCGGTCGCCGACCGCGGTCTGGACCACGTGGACGCCTGCGCGCTCCATCGCCAGTGTGAACCCCAGGTTCGACATCACTGTGGACACGACGGTCGCGTCGGTGAGGCGGCCGTGGTCCAGCATGGCGAGGGCGAGCACGGCGAGGATCTGGTCGCCGTCGACGACCTCGCCCGCCGAGTCGACCGCGAGGCAGCGGTCCGCGTCACCGTCGTGCGCGATACCGGCGTCGGCGCCGTGCAGCAGCACCGCCGCCCGCAGTGACTGCAGGTGAGTCGAGCCGCAGCCGTCGTTGATGTTCGTGCCGTCCGGCTCGGCGTGGATGGCCACCACGTCCGCACCGGCTCGCCGCAGCGCCTCCGGGGCCGTCCGCGACGCCGCGCCGTTCGCGCAGTCGACGATCACGCGCAGTCCGTCCAGCCGGTGCGGTAGCGAGTCCAGCAGATGACCCACGTAGCGGTCGCGGCCGTCCTCGAGCAGGTGGATGCGGCCGACGTCCGCGCCGGTCGGGCGCTGCCATGGCTCCTCCATGCGCGCCTCGACGGCGTCCTCCACCGCGTCGTCCAGCTTGACCCCGCCGCGCGCGAAGAACTTGATCCCGTTGTCCGGCATGGGGTTGTGCGACGCGGAGAGCATCACACCCAGGTCGGCCCCCAGGTCGCCGACGAGGAAGGCGATCGCGGGCGTCGGGAGCACCCCTGCGTCCAGCACATCGACGCCCGCGCTGGTGAGCCCGGCGATGACCGCGGCGCCTAGGAACTCCCCCGACGCCCGGCCGTCCCGGCCGACGACGGCGATCGGACGGTGCCCGGCGAACTCCCCCGCGTCCGCGAGCACGTGCGCAGCGGCGACCGACAGGTCGAGGGCGAGCTCCGCGGTCAGGTCGCCGTTCGCGAGCCCGCGGACCCCGTCGGTCCCGAAGAGGCGGCCAGGAGCTGGCACGGCTGTGCTGCCTACCGCTTGCTGTACTGGGGGGCCTTGCGGGCCTTCTTGAGGCCGTACTTCTTGCGCTCGGTGACCCGCGCGTCGCGGGTCAGGAAGCCCGCCTTCTTCAGGGTGGGCCGGTTCGCCTCGACGTCGATCTCGTTCAGCGCACGGGCGATGCCCAGTCGCAACGCACCGGCCTGGCCGCTGACGCCGCCGCCGCCGATGCGGGCGATGACGTCGTACCGGCCCTCGAGGTCGAGCACCTTGAAGGGGTCGTTGACGAGCTGCTGGTGCACCTTGTTGGGGAAGTACACGTCAAGCGCGCGCCCGTTGATGACCCAGCGCCCCGTGCCGGGGATGAGCCGAACGCGGGCGATGGCCTCCTTGCGACGGCCGGTGGCCGCGGCCGGGCGGGTCACCACCTCGCGGCGCGGGGTGACGGGCACGGTGGCCGTCGTGTACTCCGAAGGCGCCTCGTTCGCCTCGTCGGCCTCGCCGGTCTCGCCGGCCGCCGGGTCGGCGTCGACCGGCAGGTCGGCCGGCTCGGTCTCGATCGTGGTCTCGCTCACTGCCACGGTTCCTCTCGTCGTGCTCTTCGGGTTGCCGTGGCCTACTGCGCGACCTGGCTGATCTCGAACGGGATGGGCTTCTGGGCGGCGTGCGGGTGCTCCGGCCCGGCGTACACCTTGAGCTTGGTGATCTGCTGCCGGCTCAGGCGGTTGTGCGGGAGCATCCCCTTGACGGCCTTCTCGACGGCCCGGCGGGGGTTCTTGGCCAGCAGTTCGGTGTACGAGGTGGCGCGCAGGCCGCCCGGGTGGCCCGAGTGGCGGTACTCCTGCTTCTGGTCGGCCTTCGAGCCGGTCAGCGCGACCTTGCCCGCGTTGACCACGACGACGAAGTCACCGGTGTCGACGTGCGGCGCGAAGACGGGCTTGTGCTTGCCCCGCAGCAAGGTGGCCACCTGGGTGGCGAGCCGGCCGAGCACGACGTCGGAGGCGTCGATGACGTACCACTGGCGCTCGACGTCGCCAGGCTTGGGGGTGTACGTGCGCACGGTGGTCGGCCCTCTGGTCGCGGTGAAATGTCTCCGGTGGAACGCGGGGTGCGGGCCGGGCCGGAGGCCTGGCCGGGCGCACAACGAATGGTCAGGCTACCCGGCGCCCCTCCGGAGGGTCAAAACCCGCCCCCGCCCCGCCCCCGACCATCCCCGCCCCGCCCCCGACCACCCCCGTGATCATGAGAGATGTGCACGTCCTGGAGCTGATTCCGTGTACATCTCTCATGATCAACGCAAGAGGGGGCTCGGGCGGGTGGGGTCAGCGGACGCGGTCGACCCGGCCCTCGTCCCAGACCGGCTCGAGGGCCTCGTACACCTGCCCGTCGGACCCGAAGACCAGGAAACGGTCGAACGTCCGGGCGAACCACCGGTCGTGCGTGACCGCCAGCACCGTCCCGTCGTAGCCGTCCAGACCGTCCTGGAGCGCCTCCGCGCTGGCCAGGTCGAGGTTGTCGGTCGGCTCGTCGAGCAGCAGCAGCGTGGCGCCGTCCAGCTCCAGCAGCAGGATCTGGAACCGCGCCTGCTGCCCGCCCGAGAGCGTGTCGAACGCCTGTTCCGCCTGCTCGTCCAGCTCGTAGCGGCGCAGCGCCGCGATGGCGGGGCCGATCTGCAGCGAGCGGTGCTCCCACAGGACCTCCAGCAGCGGGCGGCCGATCAGCTCGGCGTGCTCGTGCGTCTGGGCGAAGTGTCCCGGGACCACCCGCGCCCCCAGCTTCCACTCGCCGGTGTGCGCCACCGCGCCACCCGCGAGCAGCCGCAGGAAGTGCGACTTGCCCGAGCCGTTGCTGCCCAGCACCGCGACCCGCTCGCCGTAGAAGACCTCGAGGTCGAACGGGCGCATCAGCCCGGTCAGCTCCAGTCCGGCGCAGGTCACCGCCCGCACTCCGGTACGGCCGCCGGACAGCCGCATCCGTACGTTCTGCGGCTTCGGCGGCGCCTGCGGTGGCCCGGCCTCCTCGTACTTGCGCAGCCGGGTCTGCATCGCGTGGTAACGGTTGGCCATGTCCGGGGAGATCGCCGCCTGCTGCTGAAGGGTCCGGACCAGCTCCTTGAGCCGGACGTGCTCCTCGTCCCAGCGCCGCAGCATCTCCTCCAGCCGCTCGTGGCGCTCGCGGCGCGCCTCGTGGTAGGTCGCGAAGCCACCGCCGTGCGTCCACGCCGAGCCGCCCTCGAGCGTGACCACACGGTCGGCGGTCCTGGCCAGCAGCTCCCGGTCGTGGCTGACGTACAGGACGGTCTTGGGCGCGGCGGTCAGCGCCTCCTCCAGCCAACGCTTGCCCGGGACGTCCAGGTAGTTGTCCGGCTCGTCCAGCAGGAGCACCTCGTCCGGACCGCGCAGCAACGCCTCCAGCACGAGCCGTTTCTGCTCACCTCCGGACAGGGTGCGCACCGCCCTCCACTGCGCCCGCTCCCAGGGGGTGCCTAGCGCCTGCGTGCAGCAGACGTCCCAGACCACCTCGGCTGGGTACCCGCCGGCGTCGCCCCAGTCGGCGATCGCCTGGGCGTACGCCAGCTGGGTGGGCTCGTCGTCGTGCTCCATCATCGCGAGCTCGGCGGCCTCGAGCTCCAGCGCGGCCGTCCGGATGCGCGGCTGGGCGACGGAGACGAGCAGGTCGCGGACGGTCGAGTCGTCCCGCACCGAGCCGACGAACTGCCGCATCACCCCCAGGCCACCGCTGCGGGTGATCGTGCCCGTCTGCGGGACGTCGTCGCCGGCGACCAGGCGCAGCAACGTGGTCTTGCCCGCGCCGTTGGCCCCGACCAGCGCCACCTTCGCGCCGTCGCCGACCCGGAACGAGACCTCGTCCAGCAGGACCCGGCCGTCCGGGAGGACGTGCCCGAGCCTGCTGACGTCGACGTGTCCCACGGGCCGACAGTGTGGCCGCCCCGGGCCCGCCGCCCCAAACGGTTTGCCCGCGGCGGGCGGTGCGAGGGGTTGCGTACACCATCTGCGGAAAGCGTGAACGGCGTCGCGCTCGCCGTGTCCGGTATCGCCGAGTCCGCCACGGCGACCGCCGGCGCCGCCTCGGACGTCGCGGCTGTCGGCGTCGCGCTCAGGCGTACTCGATCCCCTCGTAACCGGTGGACACGTGCGTACCAGCAGTGCCGGCCAGCAGCGCCGTCAGGTCGCCGAGCGCGCCTATGGCGGCGATCTGGCCGGACTCGCGGGCGAACATGCACGCCGCCTCGACCTTGGGGCCCATCGACCCGGCCGGGAACGGCAGCTCGGACAGCGCGTCCGGGTGCGCGAAGCGGATGATCCGCTCGTACGGTGTCCCCCAGTCCATGCACACGCCAGGCGCGTCCGTCACGATGACCAGCCGGTCCGCGCCGACGTCGTGCGCCAGCACGGCGCTGGACCGGTCCTTGTCGATGACGGCCTCGACACCGACGAGATGGCGCGTGCCGGGCTCGTACATCGTCGGGATGCCGCCGCCACCGGTGCAGACGACCACGGTCCCCTGGTCCAGCAGCCAGCGCACCGGACGGATCTCGAAGATGCGCCGGGGGATCGGCGAGGGCACCACGCGCCGCCACACCGCTCCGTCCGGCTTGACCACCCAGCCCTTGGCGGCGGCCTTCTCGCGCGCCTCCGCCTCGTCGTACGCGGGGCCGACGAACTTGGACGGGTCCGCGAACGCGGGGTCTTCCGGGTCGACCTCGGTCATCGTCAGGACGGTCGCGAGCGGCTTCTCGAACGGGAGCAGGTTGCCCAGCTCCTGCTCGATGAGGTAGCCGATCATCCCCTCGGTCTGGGCTCCGAGGACGTCGAACGGGTAGGACTCGAGGTCGCCGTACGCCGCCGCCTGCAGGGCGAGCAGCCCGACCTGCGGGCCGTTGCCGTGGCTGATGACGAGCTCGTGCTCGAGCGCGACCGGGGCGAGGGCCTCGCACGCCGTACGCACGTTGGCACGCTGGCTCTCGACGGTCATCGGCTCGCCACGACGCTGCAGGGCGTTGCCACCGAGTGCCACCACGACCCGCATGACTCGAACCTACGGGCAGGTAAGACCAGATTTCGACCTTACCTGCCCGTAGGTTTCCGGGACGGCGGCGCTAGCGACGTGGTCGGCGGGTGGCGTCGGCCCGCGTCGCCAGCTCGTCGTCCGCCGGGTAGCGGATCTCCTCGAGGGTGAGCCCGTGCGGGCCGACCACGTGGACGGACGGATCGCGCGCCGCCCCGGCCAGCAGCTCGGCGGGCCAGGACACCGGACGCCGCCCCTCCCCCACCGGGACCAGCGCCCCGACGAGCGAGCGCACCATCGAGTGGCAGAACGCGTCCGCCTCGACGGTCGCCACCACCACCCCGTCGGGCTCCCGGGACCACGAGAGCGCGAGCAGCGTCCGGATGGTGGTCCCGCTGTCCCGCGAGCGGCAGAAGGCCGCGAAGTCGTGCAGGCCGGCCAGCGCCGCCGAGGCCTCGCCGAGCCGGCCGGTGTCCAGCCGGCCCCGCCGGTGCCAGAGCACCTCGTGCCGGCGCAGCGGGTCCGGTCCCGCCGGGTCGTCGCAGATCCGGTACGCGTACCGGCGGGACAGGGCCGAGAAGCGGGCGTCGAAGCCGGCCGGAGCCGGCGCGGCGGCGCGCAGCCGTACGTCCTGGGGGAGCAGGCCGGCCAGGGCCCGGACGGGGTCGGCCACCGCCGCCCAGGACGCCACCGGGACGTCGAAGTGGGCGACCTGCCCACGGGCATGCACGCCGGCGTCGGTGCGCCCGGCCACTGTCAGCCGGGCCGGTACCGCCAGCCGCAGCACGAGCGTGAGCGCGTCCTCGACGGTCTGCTGCACTGTGCGCAGGCCCGGCTGGGTGGCCCAGCCGGCGAAGTCCGACCCGTCGTAGGCGAGGTCCAGCCGGACGCGGACGAGCCCGCCTTCCCCCTGCGGGGAGGCGGGCTCGTCGCTCGTCCGTTCTGCAGTCACGAGGTCAGCCGGCGTCGTCGGCCTTGCCGCCGGCGCCGGCGTCCTCGCCCTCGGTGTCCTCGGCCTCGGTGTCGCCGCCTTCGACCGGCTCCTCCTCGGCGGCGTCCTCGACCTGCTCGGACGTCACGTCCACCTCGGAGTCCTCGAGCTCTGCCGTGCCGGCCGCTGCCACGTCGGCCTCGACCGCGTCCTCGGCCTCGACGTCCTCGGCCTCGACGTCCTCGGCCTCGACGTCCGCCGCCGGGGCGGCCGCGGTCGTCGACTTCTGGGCGGGTGCCTTCTTCGCCGTCCGCTTCGTCGCAGCCTCGGCCTCGCGGACCGCGGACTGCTGGACCGTCAGCGCCTCGACCAGCTCGATGACCGCCATCGGCGCGTTGTCGCCCTTGCGCGGCCCCACCTTGGTGATCCGCGTGTAGCCACCTGGACGCTCGGCGTACCTCGGACCGATCTCGGTGAACAGCTCGTGCACGACACCCTTGTCGTGGATGACGGCGAGGACCTGCCGCCGCGCGTGCAGGTCACCGCGCTTGGCCTTGGTGATGAGCCGCTCGGCGAGCGGACGCAGCCGCTTGGCCTTGGCCTCGGTCGTGGTGATGCGGCCGTGCTCGAACAGCGCCGTGGCCAGGTTGGCCAGGATCAACCGCTCGTGCGCCGGACCGCCACCCAGACGCGGGCCCTTGGTGGGCGTGGGCATGGTTCGCTCTCCTGGTCTGTGTGGGTCTGGCTCAGTGGGTACGGGCGGGTCGGACCAGCGTCAGAGCTGCTCGTCCTCGGCGTACCCCTGGTAGTCGTCGTCGTCGTAGTTGTCGACCGCGAGCTGCGGGTCGAACCCGGGCGGGCTGTCCTTGAGGGCCAGGCCCATGGTGGCCAGCTTCGCCTTCACCTCGTCGATCGACTTCGCACCGAAGTTGCGGATGTCCAGCAGGTCGGCCTCGCTGCGCGAGACCAGCTCGCCGACGCTGTGGATGCCCTCGCGCTTGAGGCAGTTGTACGAACGGACCGTCAGCTCGAGGTCCTCGATCGGCAGGGCCAGGTCGGCCGCGAGCGCCGCGTCGGTGGGCGACGGGCCCATGTCGATGCCCTCGGCGTCCACGTTGAGCTCGCGGAACAGTCCGAACAGCTCGACCAGGGTCTTGCCGGCGCTGGCCACCGCGTCGCGCGGACGCATGGACGGCTTGCTCTCGACGTCGACGATCAGCCGGTCGAAGTCGGTGCGCTGCTCGACGCGGGTGGCCTCGACCTTGTATGTGACCCGCAGGACCGGCGAGTAGATGGAGTCGACCGGGATGCGGCCGATCTCCTGGCCGACCTGCTTGTTCTGGGCGGCCGAGACGTAGCCGCGACCGCGCTCCACGGTCAGCTCGATCTCCAGCTTGCCCTTGCCGTTGAGCGTGGCCAGGTGCAGCTCGGGGTTGTGCACCTCGACACCGGCCGGAGGCGCGATGTCGGCGGCGGTGACGACGCCGGGACCCTGCTTGCGCAGGTACATCACGACCGGCTCGTCGTGCTCGGAGCTGACGACCAGCTGCTTGATGTTCAGGATGAGGTCGGTGACGTCCTCCTTGACGCCCGGCACGGTGGTGAACTCGTGCAGGACCCCGTCCACCCGGATGGACGTGACAGCGGCGCCCGGGATCGAGGACAGCAGGGTGCGCCGCAGGGAGTTGCCGAGGGTGTAGCCGAAGCCGGGCTCGAGCGGCTCGACGACGAACCGCGAGCGGAACTCGTCGACGACCTCTTCGGCCAGGGTAGGACGCTGGGCGATGAGCAAGGTGTTTCCTCCTGGGTCGGGCGCCCGCTATTTGACGCCGACTGGACACGGACCGGTCCCGGCCGACCCGTGCGGGCCGGCCGTACCGGGTCTTACTTGGAGTAGAGCTCGACGATCAGCTGTTCCTGGACCGGCGTGTCGATGATCTGCCGGGCCGGGAGGTTGTGGACGAGCACGCGCATGCGGTTCGGGATGACCTCGAGCCAGGCCGGGACGATCCGCTCCCCGGCCTCGGCGCGCGCGATCACGAACGGGGTCAGGTCCCGCGACGAGCCGCGCACCTCGACGATGTCCGACGCGCTCACGCGGTACGACGGGATGTCGACCTTGTGGCCGTTGACGGTGATGTGGCCGTGGCGGACGAACTGCCGGGCCATGTCGCGCGACTTGGCCAGACCGGCGCGGAACACCACGTTGTCCAGCCGGCTCTCGAGGATCACCAGCAGGTTCTCGCCGGTCTTGCCGGGCCGGCGCACGGCCTCCTCGTAGTAGCCGCGGAACTGCTTCTCGAGCACGCCGTAGATGCGCGCGCACTTCTGCTTCTCGCGCTTCTGCAGGAGGTACTCGCTGTCCTTCGTCCGGCCGCGACCGTGCTCGCCCGGGGGGTACGGGCGGATCTCGATCGGGCACTTCGGCGACTCGCACTTGGCGCCCTTGAGGAACAGCTTCATCTTCTCGCGGCGGCAGCGCTTGCAGTCGGCGCCTGTGTATCGGGCCATCAGTCTTCTTCTCTCCTCTTCCGCTCTCTCGGCCTCAGACGCGCCGGCGCTTGGGCGGGCGGCACCCGTTGTGCGGGACCGGCGTCACGTCCTGGATCGACCCGACCTCCAGGCCGGTGGCCTGCAGAGAGCGGATGGCGGTCTCGCGGCCGGAGCCGGGACCCTTGACGAACACGTCGACCTTGCGCATGCCGTGCTCCATCGCCCGGCGGGCGGCCGCCTCGGCGGCCATCTGCGCGGCGAAGGGGGTCGACTTGCGCGAGCCCTTGAAACCGACCTGGCCGGCCGAGGCCCACGCGATCACCGCACCGGACGGGTCGGTGATCGAGACGATGGTGTTGTTGAACGTGCTCTTGATGTGGGCATGGCCGTGGGCCACGTTCTTGCGTTCCTTGCGGCGCACCTTCTTGGCGGCCGGGGCAGTGCGGCTCTTGGGAGGCATAAGCGGGAAGGCTCCTGGGGGAGGTGGTCGGTCCGTCCGGTCGTCGGGACCTGCGAGGCGATGGGGACGGACTACTTCTTGCCGACCTTCTTCTTGCCGGCGATCGCGCGACGCGGGCCCTTGCGGGTCCGTGCGTTGGTGTGGGTGCGCTGACCGCGCACCGGCAGGCCGCGACGGTGCCGCAGCCCCTGGTAGCAGCCGATCTCCACCTTGCGGCGGATGTCCGCGGCGACCTCGCGGCGCAGGTCGCCCTCGACCTTGTACGTGGCCTCGATCCAGTCGCGGAGCTTGACCAGCTCCTCGTCGCCGAGGTCCTTGACCCGCATGTCGGGGTTCACCCCGGTCTGCGCCAGGGTCTCCTGGGCTCGGGTCCGGCCGATGCCGAAGATGTAGGTGAGCGCCACCTCGACCCGCTTGTCGCGGGGGAGGTCGACGCCGACGAGGCGTGCCATCCGGGCTGGTCCTTCCGTTCGCGGAGGTTCTCGCGCGGCCCCTCCCCTCCGCCCGACGGAAGGGCCCCGGCCTCCGTGCCGGGGGTCTCCCGCCCGGACGGACCGGACGGGTCGGGGTGCGCCTTGCTGGTGCTGCTGGTGCTGCTGGTCGTGCGTCGAGCCGGGCGACGAGCGCTCGGTCCGGTGGTCAGCCCTGGCGCTGCTTGTGGCGCAGGTTCTCGCAGATCACCATGACCCGCCCGTGACGGCGGATCACCTTGCACTTGTCGCACATGGGCTTGACGCTCGGCTTGACCTTCATGATCTCTCCGGAACGTCGTCGGACTGCTTCAGTCGAAGGGTGTGCGTGTTGCTGGTGCTGCCGGTGGTGCTACTTGTAGCGGTAGACGATGCGGCCACGGCTCAGGTCGTACGGCGAGAGCTCGACCACCACCCGGTCCTCGGGGAGGATGCGGATGTAGTGCTGGCGCATCTTTCCGCTGATGTGCGCCAGGACCTTGTGACCGTTCTCCAGCTCGACCCGGAACATGGCGTTCGGAAGCGACTCGACCACCGTGCCCTCGAGCTCGAGGACGCCGTCCTTCTTCGCCATGAACTCCGCTGTCTCTCGTCGGTGCAGATCTGACCGGCCCCGATCCGGCGGGCGCAGGCTCGCCGTCGCGGTGCCGTGGTGCTTCGATCGGTGTGGTTCAGGCCCTGGGGTGCCTGCGTGACCGGTCCGAGCGCCGGGAGGATGCCTCCCCAGCCGTGGGCGCGCGAGAACGGACCGCAAGCGGGCCGAGCCGCTATGTTACGGCACCGCAGGGGGTGCTGGGAAACCCGGCGCGACCCTGGCCCGAGCGGCCGCCGGGGAGGCGACGCCGAGCCCGGCCAGGCGCGCGGCGCCCCCGTCCGGCGCAGTCAGGACCCAGGGCCCGTCCGGGGTGATCGCCACGGTGTGCTCGAAGTGGGCGGCCCGGCTGCCGTCCGCCGTCACGACGGTCCAGTCGTCGTCCAGCACACGGGTGTACCGCTTCCCGAGGGTGGCCATCGGCTCGACCGCCAGCGCCATCCCGGCCTGCAGCCGGGGACCGCGCCCGGGCGGCCCGAAGTTGGGCACCTGGGGGTCCATGTGCATCTCGGTCCCGATGCCGTGGCCCACGTACTCCTCGATGATCCCGAAGGTGCCGCGGCTGCGCAGGACCGCCTCGACGGCGTGGGAGATGTCGCTGAGCCTGGCGCCCACCCCGGCCGCGGCCAGACCGTGCCAGAGGGCCTCCTCGGTGGCCTCCAGCAGCTGGGCGTGCTCCGCGGGCACCGTCCCGACGGCGACGGTGAACGCAGCGTCCCCGTGCCAGCCGTCCACGATGGCGCCGCAGTCGATGGAGACCAGGTCGCCGTCCTGGACCACCCGTGCGCCCGGGATCCCGTGCACGATCTCGTCGTTGACGCTGGCGCAGATCGTGGCCGGGAAGTCGTTGTCGCCGCTGTACGGGTAGCCCAGGAACGAGGGGACCCCGCCCTGGTCGCGGATGTACGTCTCGGCGAGCGCGTCCAGCTCCCCGGTCGTGACCCCCGGGGTGATGCGCGCCCTCAGCAGGTCGAGCGCCCCGGCCACCACCAGCCCGGCGACCCGCATGAGCTCGATCTGCTCGGGAGTCTTGACCTGGATCCGGTCCCTCGCGCGGAACACGCTCACCCCACCGGCAGGACGGTGAGGACCCGCTCGGTGACCTCGTCCACCGGACCCATGCCGTCGACGCGGTGCAGCAGGCCACGGCGGTCGTACACGTCGGCCAGCGGGGCGGTGTGCTCGGCGAAGACGGCCATGCGGCGGCGGATCACGCCCTCGGTGTCGTCGGCCCGTCCCTCGAGCTGGGCCCGCCCGAGCAGCCGCCGCACGACCTCCTCGACGTCGGCCACGAGCTCGATGACGGCGTCCAGGCACTGGCCCTGGGCGGCCAGCATCCCGTCCAGCTCGTCGACCTGTGCCGGCGTCCGCGGGTAGCCGTCCAGCAGGAAACCGGGCTCGCAGTCCGGCTTCGCCAGCCGGTCGCGCACCATCTCGTTGGTCACCGAGTCCGGGACGTACTCGCCGGCGTCCATGTACCGCTGGGCCTGGATGCCCAGCGGGGTGCCCTCGGAGACGTTCGCCCGGAAGATGTCCCCGGTGGAGATCGCGGGCACGCCCAGCCGCTGCGACACCTGCCTGGCCTGGGTGCCTTTCCCCGCACCGGGGGGTCCCAGCAGGACCAGGCGCATCAGCGCAGGAACCCTTCGTAGTTGCGCTGCTGGAGCTGGCTCTCGATCTGCTTCACGGTGTCCAGGCCGACCCCGACCATGATCAGGATGCTGGTGCCGCCGAACGGGAACTGGCCGCTGGCGCCGAGCAGGGCGAGCGCGAAGATCGGCAGGACCGCGATGAGGCCCAGGTAGATCGACCCCGGGAAGGTCAGCCGGGACAGCACGTAGTCGAGGTACTCCGCGGTCGGCCGGCCCGCCCTGATGCCGGGGATGAACCCGCCGTACTTCTTCATGTTGTCGGCGACTTCCTCCGGGTTGAAGGTGATCGCGACGTAGAAGTAGCAGAAGAACATCACCAGGCCGAAGTAGGACAGGATGTAGAGCGGGTGCGCGCCGCCGTTCCTGACGAAGTTGGTGTCGACCCAGAACGCCCAGCCCGTCGGGTTGTTCGGGTCCGAGAACAGCTGGACCATCAGCGTCGGGATGTACAGCAGCGACGACGCGAAGATGACCGGGATGACGCCGGCCATGTTGACCTTGAGCGGGATGTACGTGGACGAGCCGCCGTACATCCGGCGGCCGACCATCCGTTTCGCGTACTGCACGGGGATCCGGCGCTGGGCCTGTTCGATGAAGACCACGAGCGCCACCAGCGCCAGCCCGAGCACCAGGACCACGCCGAAGGTGAACGAGCCCTTGCTCTGGTAGATGGCCCAGACCGATGCCGGGAAGCGCGCGATGATCGAGGTGAAGATCAGGATCGACATGCCGTTGCCGATGCCGCGGTCGGTGACCAGCTCGCCGAGCCACATGATCACCGCCGTGCCTGCCGTCATCGTGAGCACCATCGTGGCGATGACCCAGGTCGACTCGTTCGGGATGAGGTCCTGGTTGCAGCCCTGGAAGAGGCGGCCGGGGTCCTTGGCCACCGAGATCAGCGCGGTGGACTGCAGCACCGCGAGGCCGACGGTGAGGTAGCGGGTGTACTGGGTCAGCCGCGCCGTGCCGGACTGGCCCTCCTTCTTGAGCGCCTCGAACCGCGGGATGACCACCGTGAGCAGCTGGATGATGATGCTCGAGGTGATGTACGGCATGATCCCGAGCGCGAAGATCGACAGCTGCAGCAGCGCTCCGCCGCTGAAGAGGTTGATCAGCCCGTAGAGCGAGTTGTTGGCCGTCTCGTCCAGACAGGTCTTGATCGCGGTGTAGCTGACCCCGGGGGTCGGGATCACCGAGCCCAGCCGGAACAGCGTGATGATGCCCAGCGTGAACAGCAGCTTCTTGCGCAGGTCAGGCGTCCGGAACGCCTGGGCGAACGCGCGGAGCACTGGGGCCTCCTGCTCGGCACCTCGGGCTGGTGTGCCGGGTGGTCGGACGGGCCTGCACGCTGGTCGCGGCAGCCGAAGGGACGATAACAGCCGCCGGGGCGGCGGTCTGGCTGGCCTAGAGCCGGGTCACCGATCCGCCGGCAGCCTCGATCTTCTCCTGGGCCGTGCGGGAGAAGCCGTGAGCGCTCACCTGCAGCGCCACCGAGATCTCGCCGTTGCCGAGGACCTTGACCGGCTCGCCGGCCCGGACCGCGCCCTTGGCCGCCAGGTCGAGCACCGTGACCTCGCCGCCGCCGGGGTACAGCTGGGCCAGGCGGGCCAGGTTCACGACCTGGTACTCCACGCGGAACGGGTTGGTGAAGCCCCTGAGCTTGGGCAGCCGCATGTGCAGCGGCATCTGCCCGCCCTCGAAGCGGTCGGGCACCTGGTAGCGGGCCTTGGTGCCCTTGGTGCCGCGCCCGGCGGTCTTGCCCTTGGAGCCCTCGCCGCGACCGACGCGGTTCTTGGCCGTCTTGGCGCCCGGGGCCGGGCGCAGGTGGTGGACCTTGAGGGCCATGGCTAGTCGACCTCCTCGACCGTGACGAGGTGCGCCACGGCGTTGACCATGCCGCGGATCTCGGGGCGGTCTTCCTTCACGACGACGTCGTGCATCCGCTTGAGCCCCAGGGAGCGCAGCGTGTCGCGCTGGTTCTGGGTGCCCCCGATCGGCGAGCGCTTCTGGGTGACCTTGAGGCGACCCATCAGGAGCCACCCCCCGCGGCCCTGGCGCGCAGCAGTGCTGGCGGGGCCACGTCCTCGATCGGCAGGCCGCGCCGGCTGGCCACCGACTCGGGCCGCTCGAGGGAGCGCAGCGCCGCGACCGTCGCGTGCACGACGTTGATCGCGTTGTCGGAGCCGAGCGACTTGCTCAGCACGTCGTGGATCCCGGCGCACTCGAGCACGGCACGCACCGGACCGCCGGCGATGACTCCGGTACCCGGCGAGGCGGGCCGCAGCAGGACCACGCCGGCGGCCTTCTCGCCCTGCACCGGGTGCGGGATCGTGCCCTGGATCCGGGGGACCTTGAAGAACGCCTTCTTGGCCTCCTCGACGCCCTTGGCGATCGCCGCGGGCACCTCCTTGGCCTTGCCGTAGCCGACGCCGACCGTGCCGTCGCCGTCGCCGACGACGACCAGCGCCGTGAAGCTGAAGCGCCGGCCGCCCTTGACGACCTTGGCGACGCGGTTGATCGCGACCACCCGCTCGACGTACGCGGTCTTCTCGGCGCCGGCCTCGCGGCGGTCGCCGCGACGGGAGTCGCGACGCTCGCCCGATCCGGCCCCGCCGCCGCGGCGCTGGGGTGCAGCCATTACCGGTCCCTCTCAGTCCTGTTGATCGTGCGTACCGTGCCTGTCCGGGCTCGTGCGGTCACAGCGACAGCCCACCCTCGCGGGCGCCGTCGGCGATGGCCGCGACCCGGCCGTGGTAGCGGTTGCCGCCGCGGTCGAAGACGACCTGCTCGACGCCGGCCGCCTTGGCCCGCGCCGCGACCAGCTCGCCGACCTTGCGCGCCTTGGCCGTCTTGTCGGCGCCGACGGTACGCAGGTCGGCCTCCATGGTGGAGGCGGAGGCCAGCGTGCGGCCCGAGCTGTCGTCGACGACCTGCACGAACACGTGCCGGCTCGACCGCGTCACCACCAGCCGCGGCCGCTGGGCCGAGCCGTCGACCTTCTTGCGGACCCGAAGGTGCCGGCGCCGCCGGCCCACGATGCGCGGGTCGGTCTTGCTCCCGCTCAGTTTCGTCCGGACTGCCACGACTACTTCCCAGCCTTTCCGACCTTGCGCCGCACGACCTCGCCGGAGTACCGGATGCCCTTGCCCTTGTACGGCTCGGGCTTGCGCAGCTTGCGGATGTTCGCGGCCACCTCGCCGACCTTCTGCTTGTCGATCCCGGTCACCGTGAGCTTCGTGGGGCTGTCCACGGTGAAGGCGATGCCGTCGGGGGCGTCCACCTGGATCGGGTGGCTGTAGCCGAGCGCGAACTCCACGCCCTGGCCCTTGGGCTGGACGCGGTAGCCGACCCCGACGATCTCCAGGCTCTTGGAGTAGCCCGACGTGACGCCGGTGACCATGTTGGCGATCAGCGTCCGGGTCAGGCCGTGCAGGGAGCGGCTCAGCCGCTCGTCGTCCGGACGGGTCACCGCCAGCGTGCCGTCCTCGGCCTTCGCGACGTTGATCGGGTGCACGACGGTGAGCGCCAGCTCTCCCTTGGGCCCCTTGACCCGCACGTCCTGGCCTTCGATGGCCACGTCGACGCCCGCAGGGACGGGGATGGGCAGTCGTCCGATACGCGACATGACTCTTCCTCCTCCCTGCTACCAGACGTAGGCGAGGACTTCCCCGCCCACGCCCTTCTTGGCTGCCTGCCGGTCGGTCAGGAGCCCGGTCGACGTCGAGATGATCGCCACGCCCAGGCCGCCGAGGACCTTGGGCAGCGAGGTCGACTTCGCGTAGACGCGCAGACCGGGCTTGGACACCCGGCGCACTCCCGCGATCGACCGCTCCCGGTTCGGGCCGTACTTGAGGTCGAGCACGAGGGTGCGCCCGACGCCGTTCTCGTTGTCGTCGACGTGCCAGCCGGCGATGTAGCCCTCCTGCTGGAGGATCTCGGCGATGCGCGTCTTCAACGTGCTGGACGGCATGCTGACCGTGTCGTGGTACGCCTGGTTGGCGTTGCGCACGCGGGTCAGCATGTCCGCGATCGGGTCCGTCATCGTCATGGTTGGCCAATGGCCTTTCTCGTCGTGGTTTCCCCGGCCGTCAGGGCCGAGGACCTTCGTCGTGGGTGGTTACCAGCTGCTCTTGGTGATGCCGGGGAGCTCGCCGCGGTGGGCCATCTCCCGCAGGCAGATGCGGCACAGCCCGAACTTGCGGTACACCGAGTGCGGTCGACCGCACCGGCTGCACCGGGTGTAGCCGCGGACGGCGAACTTCGGCTTGCGCGCCGCCTTGTTGACCAGTGCCTTCTTCGCCACGGTTCAGCTCTCCTTGAAGGGGAAGCCGAGAGCCGCCAGCAGCGCCCGCCCCTCGTCGTCGGTGGTGGCGGTGGTCACCACGGTGATGTCCATGCCCCGCACCCGGTCGGTCTTGTCCTGGTCGATCTCGTGGAACATGGCCTGTTCGGTGAGACCGAAGGTGTAGTTGCCGCGGCCGTCGAACTGGCCGGGGTTCAGCCCGCGGAAGTCGCGGATGCGCGGCAGCGCGACGGTCAGCAGCCGGTCCAGGAACTCCCACATCCGGTCGCCGCGCAGCGTGACGTGCGCACCGATCGGCATGCCCTCGCGCAGCTTGAACTGAGCGATCGACTTGCGGGCCTTGGTCACGGACGGCTTCTGGCCGGTGATCGCGGCGAGGTCCTTGACCGCGCCCTCGATCAGCTTGGAGTCGCGGGCGGCCTCGCCGACCCCCATGTTGACCACGATCTTGGTCAGGCCGGGGACCTGCATCACGTTGCCGTAGCCGAACTGCTCGCGCAGCCCGGACACGATCTCGTCCCGGTAGCGCTGCTTGAGCCGCGGCAGCGTCCGCTCGCCCTGCGTTGCCGTCGTCATCAGATGTCCTCACCGGTGCGGCGCGCCACACGCGTCTTCGTGCCGTCGTCGTCGACCCGGTAACCCACCCGCGTACCGACCTTCTTGCCCTCGGTCTCGACCACGGGCATGACGTTCGAGACGTGGATCGGCGCCTCCTGGGTGACGATCCCGCCGGTCTTGGCACCACGGGTCGACGTGCCGATCTTGGTGTGCTTGCGGATGCGGTTGACCCCCTCGACGAGCACGCGCTGCTCGCGCGGGTAGGCGGCGATGACCTTGCCGGTCACGCCGCGGTCCTTGCCGCTGATCACGAGGACGGTGTCGCCCTTCTTCACGTGCATCTTCGCCATGGCTCAGAGCACCTCCGGGGCGAGTGAAATGATCTTCATGAACTTCTTGTCGCGCAGCTCGCGGCCCACCGGGCCGAAGATCCTGGTACCGCGCGGGTCGCCGTCGGGCTTGAGGATCACCGCGGCGTTCTCGTCGAAACGGATGTACGAGCCGTCGGGCCGGCGGCGCTCCTTGGCGGTGCGCACCACCACGGCCTTGACGACGTCGCCCTTCTTGACGTTGCCGCCCGGGATGGCGTCCTTGACGGTGGCCACGATGACGTCGCCGATGCCGGCGTAGCGCCGGCCCGAGCCGCCGAGCACCCGGATGCACAAGATCTCCTTGGCTCCGGTGTTGTCAGCGACTCGAAGTCGCGACTCCTGCTGGATCACGTCGGTCTCCTGGTTGTCTGCCGGTTCTCGGCGCCCCGGGTGCTACCGGGCCGTCCGAGCCTGACGGAACGGTGGGTTACTTGGCTCTCTCGAGGATCTCCACGACGCGCCAGCGCTTGGTCGCGCTGAGCGGGCGGGTCTCCATGAGCAGCACGCGGTCGCCGACCCCGCAGGCGTTGGCCTCGTCGTGGGCCTTCAGCTTGCTGGTGCGGCGGATGACCTTGCCGTACAGGGCGTGCTTGACGCGGTCCTCGACGGCGACCACGACGGTCTTGTCCATCTTGTCGCTGACCACCAGGCCCTCGCGGGTCTTGCGGAAGCCGCGGTGCTCGGTCGCCGCCGCGGCGGCGGTGGTGCTCTGGCTCATGGTGTCCTTCTCCGCGCCCTCGGCGCTTCCGGTGCTCTCGCTCATGCCGCACCGTCCGTCGGCTCGGCCGTGATGCCGAGCTCGCGCTCGCGCATCACCGTGTAGATCCGGGCGATGTCCTTGCGGACCGCGCGCAGCCGTCCGTGGCTCTCCAGCTGGCCGGTGGCCGCCTGGAACCGGAGGTTGAACAGCTCCTTCTTGGCCTCTGTCAGCTTCTCCACCAGGTCGTCGGCGGTGGCGTCGCGCAGCTCCGTGGCCGATGTGCCCGCTGCCATCAGATCTCACCTGCCTCGCGCCGGACGATCCGGCACTTCATCGGGAGCTTGTGCGCGGCGCGCAGCAGCGCCTCGCGCGCGGTCTTCTCGCTCGGGTACGACAGCTCGAACATGACCCGTCCGGGCTTGATGTTGGCCACCCACCACTCGGGCGAGCCCTTGCCGGAGCCCATGCGGGTCTCGGCCGGCTTCTTCGTGATCGGTCGGTCCGGGTAGATGTTGATCCAGACCTTCCCGCCACGCTTGATGTGCCGGGTCATGGCGATACGGGCGGCCTCGATCTGCCGGTTGGTGACGTACGCCGACTCGAGGGCCATGAGGCCGTACTCGCCGAAGGTCACGCGGGTGCCGCCCTTGGCCGCTCCGGAGCGGTTCGGGTGGTGCTGCTTGCGGTGCTTGACCCGCCGCGGGATGAGCATCGGGGTCAGGCCTCCGTTCCGGGCTCGGCCGGCGCCACGGCGACCTCGGCGACGGGCTCGTCGCCGGCCACGGCGGCGCTCGGGACGCCCGCCTCGCGGCCGGCAGGGCGGCGCGGGGCGCGGCCGGCCGGGCGCGCGCTGCTGCGCGGGGCACCGCGGCCGGGGAGCTGGACTTCGCGCTCAGCCTTGCCGCCGATCACGTCCCCCTTGTAGATCCACACCTTCACGCCGATCCGGCCGAACGTCGTCCGGGCCTCGAAGAACCCGTAGTCGATGTTCGCCCGGAGCGTGTGCAGCGGGACGCGACCCTCGCGGTAGAACTCCGAGCGGCTCATCTCGGCCCCGCCCAGGCGGCCCGAGCACTGCACGCGGATGCCCTTGGCGCCCGCCTTCATGGCCGACTGCATGGACTTGCGCATCGCCCGGCGGAAGGAGACCCGGCTGGCGAGCTGTTCGGCCACGCCCTGCGCGACGAGCTGCGCGTCCGTCTCGGGGTTCTTGACCTCGAGGATGTTGAGCTGCACCTGCTTGCCGGTCAGCTTCTCCAGGTCGCCACGGATGCGGTCGGCCTCCGCGCCACGGCGGCCGATGACGATGCCCGGCCGGGCGGTGTGGATGTCCACGCGGACGCGGTCGCGGGTGCGCTCGATCTCGACGCGCGAGATGCCGGCCCGCTCCATGCCCTTGGTCATCATCTTGCGGATGGCGACGTCTTCCTTGACGTAGTCCTTGTAGAGCTTGTCGGCGTACCACCGGCTCTTGAAGTCGGTGGTGATGCCCAGGCGGAACCCGTGCGGGTTGACCTTCTGGCCCACTATCGGGTCCTCCCCTTCTTGGTCGAGGCCGCGGCTGCGACCTCGGTGCTCTCCTTCAGCCCGACCACGACGGTGATGTGGCTGGTCCGCTTGCGGATGCGGTACGCACGGCCCTGCGCGCGCGGGCGGAACCGCTTCAGCGTCGGGCCCTCGTCCACGTACGCCTCGGTGATCACCAGGGCGTTCGGGTCGAGGTCGTGGTTGTGCTCGGCGTTGGCGACGGCGCTGTCCAGCACCTTGCCCACCGTCTCGCCGGCGGCCTGCGGCGCGAACCTGAGCAGCGCCTGCGCCTCCCCGGTCGGCAGCCCGCGGATGAGGTCCACGACGCGTCGGGCCTTCTGCGGCGTGACGCGGACGTACCGCGCGCTCGCCCTGGCCGTGCGCTGGGCTTCCATCGCTGTTCCCCTTGCTCCTCTTCGGCTACGACTGGTGTCTTGGCTCGCGTTCGGTGTGCCGCGGCCGCTAGCGGCGGCGGGCCTTGCGGTCGTCCTTCTCGTGCCCGCGGAACGTGCGCGTGGGCGCGAACTCGCCGAGCTTGTGGCCGACCATCGAGTCGGTCACGAACACCGGCACGTGCTTGCGGCCGTCGTGCACGGCGATCGTGTGGCCGATCATGGCCGGCACGATCATCGAGCGCCGGGACCACGTCTTGATGACGTTGTGGGTGCCCTTGTCGTTCTGCCCGTCCACCTTCTTGATGAGGTGGTCGTCGACGAACGGGCCCTTCTTCAGGCTGCGCGGCATCTGCGACGGCTCCTAGCGCTTCTTGTTGGTTCTGCGGCGGCGGACGATCAGCCGGTCGCTCGACTTGTTGGCCTTGCGGGTGCGGCCCTCGGGCTGGCCCCACGGGCTGACCGGGTGGCGGCCGCCGGAGGTCTTGCCTTCGCCACCGCCGTGCGGGTGGTCGATCGGGTTCATCGCCACGCCGCGCACCGTCGGGCGCTTGCCCTTCCAGCGCATGCGGCCGGCCTTGCCCCAGTTGATGTTGGACTGCTCGGCGTTGCCGACCTCGCCCACCGTCGCGCGGCAGCGGACGTCCACGTTGCGGATCTCGCCCGAGGGCAGCCGCAGCTGCGCGAACGGGCCGTCCTTGGCCACGAGCTGGACGCTGGCACCGGCCGAGCGGGCGAGCTTGGCACCGCCGCCGGGCCGCAGCTCGATCGCGTGCACCACGGTGCCGACCGGGATGTTGCGCAGCGGCAGGTTGTTCCCAGGCTTGATGTCCGCCGAGGGACCGTTCTCGACCCGGTCGCCCTGGCTCAGGCGGTTCGGGGCCAGGATGTAGCGCTTCTCCCCGTCGGCGTAGTGCAGCAGGGCGATGCGCGCGGTGCGGTTGGGGTCGTACTCGATGTGCGCGACCTTGGCCGGCACCCCGTCCTTGTCGTGACGGCGGAAGTCGATGACCCGGAAGGCGCGCTTGTGGCCGCCGCCCTGGTGCCGCGTGGTCACCCGGCCGACGTTGTTGCGCCCTCCCTTGGAGATGAGCGGACGCACCAGCGACTTCTCCGGCTCCGAGCGGGTGACCTCGACGAAGTCGGCGACGCTGGCGCCGCGGCGACCCGGCGTCGTCGGCTTGTACTTGCGGATTCCCATGTTTCGAGTCCTCGTCCCGTCGCTGTCCCGTGCTTCCCGGCCCCCGTCAGGAGACCGGACCGCCGAAGATGTCGATGCGCTGTCCGTCGGCGACGCTGACCACGGCGCGCTTGGTGTCCGGCCGGCTGCCGAACCCGACGCGCGTGCGACGGCGCTTGCCCTGCCTGTTGAGCGTGTTCACACCCGTGACCGTGACCCCGAACACCTGCTCGACCGCGATCTTGATCTGGGTCTTGTTGGCGTCGGGCCGGACCAGGAACGTGTACTTGTTCTCGTCGAGGAGGCCGTAGCTCTTCTCCGAGATCACTGGCGCGAGCAGGATGTCGCGCGGGTCGGCGATCTTCACTGCTCGCTCCCCTCCTCGAGGACCTCTGACTCGGTCGCGACGGCCTTGGCACCCTTGCCACGCGCGGGGCCGGCCAGGAACGCCTCCAGCGCGCCGCGGGTGAACACGACGTCGTCGCTGACCAGGACGTCGTAGGTGTTCAGCTGGTCCGGCACCAGCAGGTGCACCCGGTCGACGTTGCGCAGGCTCTTCCAGGACACGGCGTCGGCACGCTCCAGGACGACCAGCACGTGGCGCCCCTCGGACAGGTGCTCGAGCACCGACACTGCGGTCCGGGTCGAGGGGGTGTCGCCGTCGACCAGGGCGCTGACCACGTGCACGCGCCCGTCGCGGGCCCGGTCGCTCAGCGCGCCGCGCAGCGCCGCGGCCTTCATCTTCTTCGGCGTTCGCTGGTCGTACGAGCGCGGGTGCGGGCCGTGCACGACTCCGCCGCCGGCGAACTGGGGGGCGCGGATCGAGCCCTGACGGGCGCGGCCGGTGCCCTTCTGCTTGTACGGCTTGCGGCCGCCGCCTTGCACCTCGCCGCGCGTCTTGGTCGAGTGCGTCCCCTGCCGAGCGGCCGCCAGCTGGGCGACGACCACCTGGTGGATCAGCGGCACGTTGACCTGCACGTCGAAGACCTCGGCGGGGAGCTCGACCGTGCCGGTCTTCTTGCCCGCGGGCGACACGACGTCGACCGTGGTCACGGTCGCCCCGCCGTTCTCGGCGCCCTTGGCGCTCTTGGTTCCGCTGGTCGCCATGACGGTCACTTCCCCTTCGCGGCGGTGCGGACGAGGACGAGGCCGCCCTTGGGGCCGGGCACCGCGCCCTTGATGAGCAGCAGGCCGTTCTCGACGTCCACGGCCTGCACGGTCAGCAGCGGCGTGGTCTGCCGGACATGGCCCATCCGGCCGGCCATCTTCATGCCCTTGAACACACGACCCGGGGTGGCGCAGCCACCGATCGAGCCGGGCTTGCGGTGGTTTCGGTGCGCGCCGTGCGAGGCGCCGACGCCGCTGAAACCGTGCCGCTTCATGACGCCGGCGAACCCCTTGCCCCGCGTGGTGCCCACGACGTCGACCAGCTGGCCGGCCTCGAACACCTCTGCGGTGACCTCCTGGCCCAGGGTGTACTCGGCGGCGTCGGCCGTGCGCAGCTCGACGAGGTAGCGGCGCGGGGTCACGCCGGCCTTCTCGAAGTGGCCGCCCAGCGGCTTGTTCACCTTGCGCGGGTCGATGGCGCCGAACCCGAGCTGGACGGCGCTGTACCCGTCGGAGTCCTCGGTGCGGACCTGGGTGACCACGCACGGACCGGCCTTGACCACGGTCACTGGCACGAGGCGGTTGTTCTCGTCCCAGACCTGCGTCATGCCGAGCTTCTCGCCGAGGAGGCCGCGCACGTCGCGCTTCACGGTGCTGCTCATGGTTGAAGTCGTCCTTGGGTCTGAACGCGGGCGGGGGTCAGAGCTTGATCTCGATGTCGACGCCCGCCGGCAGGTCGAGCCGCATGAGCGAGTCGACGGTCTTGGGGGTGGGGTCGAGGATGTCGATGAGGCGCTTGTGCGTGCGCATCTCGAAGTGCTCGCGGCTGTCCTTGTACTTGTGCGGCGAGCGGATCACGCAGTACACGTTCTTCTCGGTCGGAAGCGGCACCGGGCCGGCGACCTGCGCGCCGGTACGGGTCACCGTCTCGACGATCTTGCGCGCCGAGCTGTCGATGACCTCGTGGTCGTAGGCCTTGAGCCGGATGCGGATCTTCTGTCCCGCCATGGTGGCTTCGGTGTCCTTCGCTGTCGGATGTGCCTGGGTGGAGCGCTCTGGTCGTGCAGCCCGGACCGGCGCCCGAGGAGGACGCCGCCCTGCAGCTTCGACCGACCCACGGGGTCGGGTGTGTCGAGGCCGGGGGCGCACTGCCGCGCTGGTGGCTTCGACGGTCGGAGGGGATCGGCCCGGCCCGGGCGGCCGGGTCCTGGAGGCTGCTCGCGCAACCCTCAGGTCCCGGTCACCCGGCCGAACAGGTCCGGCAAGTATGCCGCACGGCGTGCGGCACGCGAAATCGTGCCTGGTGGAGCTTCTCGGTGCTACTTGACGATCTTGGTGACCCGGCCGGCCCCCACGGTGCGGCTGCCCTCGCGGATGGCGAAGCGCAGGCCCTCCTCCATGGCGATCGGCTGGATCAGGTCGACCTTCATCTCGGTGTTGTCGCCGGGCATGACCATCTCGGTGCCCTCGGGCAGGTGCACGACGCCGGTCACGTCGGTCGTCCGGAAGTAGAACTGCGGGCGGTAGTTGTCGAAGAACGGCGTGTGCCGGCCGCCCTCGTCCTTGGACAGGATGTAGACCTGCGCCTCGAACTCGGTGTGCGGGGTGATCGAGCCCGGCTTCACGACGACCTGGCCGCGCTCGACGTCCTCGCGCTTGGTGCCGCGCAGGAGCAGCCCGACGTTCTCGCCGGCCTGGCCCTCGTCGAGCAGCTTGCGGAACATCTCGACGCCGGTGACGGTGGTGGTCTGCTTCTCCGGGCGGATGCCCACGATGTCGACCGTCTCGTTCACCTTGACGACGCCGCGCTCGATCCGGCCGGTCACCACGGTGCCGCGGCCGGTGATCGTGAACACGTCCTCGATCGGCATGAGGAAGGGCTTGTCAGTCTCACGCAGCGGGGTCGGGATGGACTCGTCGACCGCGTTCATGAGCTCCATGATCGACTCGGACCACTTCTCGTCGCCGTTCAGCGCGGGGAAGGCGGCCACCCGGATCACCGGGATGTCGTCGCCGGGGTACTCGTAGTCGCTGAGGAGCTCGCGCACCTCGAGCTCGACGAGCTCGAGGATCTCCTCGTCGTCGACCATGTCGCACTTGTTCAGCGCGACGACGATCGAGGGGACGCCGACCTGGCGGGCCAGCAGCACGTGCTCCTTGGTCTGGGGCATCGGGCCGTCGGTCGCCGCGACCACCAGGATCGCGCCGTCCATCTGGGCGGCACCGGTGATCATGTTCTTGATGTAGTCGGCGTGCCCGGGGCAGTCGACGTGCGCGTAGTGCCGCGCCTCGGTCTGGTACTCGACGTGCGCGATCGAGATGGTGATGCCGCGCTGCCGCTCCTCGGGAGCCTTGTCGATCTGGTCGAACGGGGTGAACGGGTTCACGTCCGGGTACCGGTCGTGCAGGACCTTGGTGATCGCCGCCGTCAGCGTCGTCTTCCCGTGGTCGATGTGACCGATGGTGCCGATGTTGACGTGCGGCTTAGTCCGCTCGAACTTCGCCTTCGCCACTGGGGGTCCTCCAAATGAGTGTGTCGCGCCGTCTGACGGGGTGTGTCGGGGGTGGTGCCGGGCCGAGCCTCGGCCACCGAGGTCACTCGCCGCGTGCCTTGGCGATGATCTCGGTGGCCACGTTCTGCGGAACCTGTGCGTACGAGTCGAACTGCATGGAGTAGCTGGCTCGGCCCTGCGTCTTGCTGCGCAGGTCGCCGACGTATCCGAACATCTCCGAGAGCGGCACCAGGGCGGTGACCACCCTGGTCCCGGCCCGCTCGTCCATGGCCTGGATCTGGCCGCGGCGGCTGTTCAGGTCGCCGATCACGTCGCCCATGAAGTCCTCGGGGGTGGTGACCTCCACGGACATCATCGGTTCCATGATCACCGGTCCGGCCCTGCGGGCCGCGTCCTTGAACGCCATCGATCCGGCGATCTTGAACGCGAGCTCGGAGGAGTCGACCTCGTGGTAGGCCCCGTCGAGCAGGGTCACCTTGACGTCCACCAGCGGGTAGCCGGCGAGCACGCCGTACTCCATGGCCTCCTGGCAGCCGGCGTCGACCGAGGGGATGTACTCGCGCGGGATGCGGCCGCCGGTCACCTTGTTGACGAACTCGTACCCGCCGTCGACCTCGCCGCCCGTGGGCTCGATGGCGATGATCACGCGCGCGTACTGCCCGGAGCCGCCGGTCTGCTTCTTGTGCGTGTACTCGACCTTGTCCACGGCCTTGGTGATCGTCTCGCGGTAGGCCACCTGCGGCTTGCCGACGTTGGCGTCCACCTTGAACTCGCGCCGCATCCGGTCGACCAGGACGTCCAGGTGCAGCTCGCCCATCCCGGCGATGATCGTCTGTCCGGTCTCCTCGTCGGTCCGGACCTGGAAGGTCGGGTCCTCCTCGGCCAGCCGCTGGATCGCGGTGCCCAGCTTCTCCTGGTCGCCCTTGGTCTTGGGCTCGATCGCCACGTGGATGACCGGGGCCGGGAAGTTCATCGACTCGAGGATGATCGGGGCGGCCGAGTCGCTGAGGGTGTCGCCGGTCGTCGTGTCCTTGAGACCCATGACGGCCACGATGTGGCCGGCGCCCACCCGGTCGATCTCCTCGCGCTTGTTCGCGTGCATCTTGTAGATCTTGCCGATGCGCTCCTTGCGGCCCTTGGTGCTGTTGAGCACCTGGGTGCCGGCCTCGAGCGCGCCGGAGTAGACCCGGATGTACGTGAGCTTGCCCAGGTGCGGATCGCTCATGATCTTGAACGCCAGCGCGGAGAACGGCTCGGTCTCCATCGGCTTGCGGGCCAGGACCTGGTCCTCGGCGCCGATCGCGTGGCCCTGAATGGCCTCGACGTCCAGCGGCGAGGGCAGGTAGCGGACCACCGCGTCGAGCATGGGCTGGACGCCCTTGTTCTTGAACGCCGACCCGCACAGGACCGGGTTGAGCTTGTTGGCGATCGTGGCGCGGCGGATCGCGGCGATGAGCTGGTGCTCGTCGGGCTCCTTGCCCTCGAGGTACAGCTCCATCATGTCGTCGTCGTTCTCGGCGATGGTCTCCAGCAGCCGGTCGCGCCAGTCACGGGCCGCCTCGGCATGGGAGGCGGGGATGTCCAGGACGTCGTACATCTCGCCCTTGGCCGCCTCCGGGGACCACACGAGCGCCTTCATGCCGACGAGGTCGATCACGCCGGTGAAGTCCGCCTCGGCCCCGATCGGGATCTGGACGACCAGCGGGGTGGCGTTCAGCCGCGTGACGATCATGTCCACGCAGCGGTGGAACTCGGCGCCGACCCGGTCGAGCTTGTTGACGAAGCAGATCCGGGGGACGTTGTACCGGTCGGCCTGCCGCCAGACCGTCTCGCTCTGCGGCTCGACGCCGGCCACGCCGTCGAAGACGGCGACGGCACCGTCCAGCACCCGGAGCGAGCGCTCCACCTCGACGGTGAAGTCCACGTGCCCCGGGGTGTCGATGATGTTGATCGTGTGGCCGTCCCAGGTACAGGTGGTCGCGGCGGAGGTGATGGTGATGCCGCGCTCCTGCTCCTGCGGCATCCAGTCCATCGTCGCAGCGCCTTCGTGCACCTCGCCGATCTTGTAGTTGATCCCGGTGTAGAACAGGATCCGCTCGGTCGTGGTGGTCTTGCCCGCGTCGATGTGAGCCATGATCCCGATGTTGCGGACCAGGGCCAGGCCGGTGTCGGCGTCGATGGACACGGAAGCGTCTTCCCTCAGGTTTCTCGTACGGGTGGGGCCCGGACTACCAGCGGTAGTGGGCGAAGGCCTTGTTGGACTCAGCCATCTTGTGCATGTCCTCACGGCGCTTGACGCTCGCGCCCAGGCCGTTCGAGGCGTCGAGGATCTCGTTCATCAGCCGCTCGGTCATCGTCTTCTCCCGGCGCTGACGGGAGAAGGAGGTCAGCCAGCGCAGCGCGAGGGTCGTGCTCCGCCCCGCGCGCACCTCGACCGGCACCTGGTACGTCGCACCGCCGACGCGGCGGCTCTTGACCTCCAGCGTCGGCTTGACGTTGTCCAGGGCTCGCTTGAGCGTCACGACCGGGTCGGTGCCGGTCTTGTCCCGGCAGCCCTCGAGCGCTCCGTAGACGATGCGCTCCGCGGTCGACTTCTTGCCGGCGCGCAGCACCTTGTTGACCAGCGCGGTCACCAGCGGGCTGTTGTAGACCGGGTCGACGACGACGGGGTGCTTGGGGGCCGGGCCCTTGCGGGGCATTAGCTCTTCTCCTTCTTGGCGCCGTAGCGGCTGCGCGCCTGCTTGCGGTTCTTGACGCCCTGGGTGTCGAGCGCACCGCGGATGATCTTGTACCGGACGCCGGGGAGGTCCTTCACCCGGCCACCGCGGACGAGCACGATCGAGTGCTCCTGCAGGTTGTGCCCCACGCCGGGGATGTAGGCGGTCACCTCGATCCCGCTGGTCAGCCGCACCCGGGCGACCTTGCGGAGCGCGGAGTTCGGCTTCTTGGGGGTCGTGGTGTAGACGCGCGTGCAGACGCCGCGGCGCTGAGGGCTGCCCTTCAGCGCAGGGGTCTTGGTCTTGCCGATCTTGTCCTGCCGGCCCTTGCGGACCAGCTGCTGGATCGTGGGCACCGCGTCTCCGTGTCCTGTTCGTTGTTCAGGGGTGGTCGTTCAGGGGTGGTCG
The DNA here is from genome assembly GCA_963849365.1 of uncultured Actinomycetota bacterium. Classification (GTDB taxonomy): domain Bacteria; phylum Actinomycetota; class Actinomycetes; order Prado026; family Prado026; genus CAVQCJ01. Next base: position 1,468,893 of record CAWKHA010000004.1, on the reverse strand, counting down.
TTCAGAGGTGGTCGTTCTTGGTGGCGCCCCGCCCCACGGGGTCGGGCGTGTCGGCCCCTCAACCACCCCTGACCGCTTCGGACGGGCAGGTAGGGAGCGGAGCAGTCGAGCGACGCGCTCGGCGCGTGCACGAGCACCCGGGCAGGACCCGGGCACAAGGGGAGAGAGTACCCAGGGCCTTCGCGTGGGTCAAAGCGGACCCTCGAGTCGCAGGCCGACTGAGCACCACCCCCCGGCTCCGGCAGCGGCTCGGTCGCCGGGTCGCCCCCGGAGCCTGTCGGTCATGCAGCAGGCAACGGCCACCCTGAGGAGGGCTGTCTCGGCCGGTCGTACCAGGTCACGAGCAGGAAGGACAGGACGATCGTGGCTCGCACCGCTAGTGGTGCCCAAGTGGTCCCCCTGTCACCAGCCACAGGCCGCGATTCGATGCCAGAGCGCTCCGCTCGCTCAGGGCCAGCCAGCCGCCGGGTGGCGGGGCGCCGGACTTCGCGCCCGGAACGACCCGCCAGACCGGTCAGGCGCGGAAGTCGAAGTCGTAGTCCTCCAGCGGGATGGCGACGCCGGTGCCGCCGCCGAAGGCGCTGTAGTCGACGTCGTCGTAGACGGCCATCGAGTACATCGCCGACTTCGCCTCCTCGGTGGGCTCGACCCGGACGTTGCGGTACCGGGCCAGGCCGGTGCCGGCCGGGATGAGCTTGCCGATGATCACGTTCTCCTTCAGGCCCAGCAGCGAGTCGGACTTGGCGTGGATCGCCGCGTCCGTGAGCACCCTGGTGGTCTCCTGGAATGAGGCCGCCGACAGCCACGACTCGGTGGCCAGCGACGCCTTGGTGATACCCATCAGCTCGGGCCGGCCGGAGGCGGGGGTGCCGCCCTCGGAGACGATCCGGCGGTTGTCGTCCTCGAACCGGGACCGCTCGACGAGCTCGCCGGGCAGCATCTCCGAGTCGCCGGAGTCGATGATCGTCACCCGCTTGAGCATCTGGCGGACGATGACCTCGATGTGCTTGTCGTGGATCGACACGCCCTGCGAGCGGTAGACCTCCTGGACCTGGTCCGTGAGGTACCGCTGCACGGCCCGGGGGCCGAGGATCCGCAGCACCTGCTTCGGGTCGACCGCACCCGCGACCAGCTGCTGCCCGACCGTCACCGGGTCGCCGTCCGCGACCAGCAGGCGGGAGCGCCTGGAGACGGTGTACGGGAGCTCCTCGGCACCGTCGTCCGGGACCACGACCAGCTTGCGCAGCTTCTCGGAGTCCTCGATCCGGACCCGTCCGGCCGCCTCGCTGATCGGGGCCACACCCTTGGGCGTCCGGGCCTCGAACAGCTCGACCACGCGGGGCAGACCGTGCGTGATGTCCTCGCCGGCGACGCCGCCGGTGTGGAAGGTACGCATGGTCAGCTGGGTGCCGGGCTCGCCGATCGACTGCGCGGCGATGATGCCGACGGCCTCGCCGACGTCCACGAGCTTGCCCGTGGCCAGCGACCGGCCGTAGCACAGCGCGCAGGTGCTGACCTTGCTCTCGCAGGTCAGGACGCTGCGCACCTTGCCCTCGGCGATCCCCGCCGCGACCATCTGGTCGATCACCACCATGGTCACGTCGGAGCCGGCCGCCGCCACGACGGTGCCGTCGGCCGCGACCGCGTCCGCCGCCAGCGTCCGTGCGTAGACCGAGGCCTCGACCTCGTCGTGCGCCCGGAAGCCGCCGCCGGACAGCGGGACCGACACCGGGAAGGACAGCCCCCGGTCGGTGCCGCAGTCGTCCTCGCGGATGATCACGTCCTGGGAGACGTCGACCAGCCGGCGGGTCAGGTAGCCGGAGTCGGCCGTCCGCAGCGCGGTGTCGGCCAGGCCCTTGCGGGCTCCGTGCGTCGAGATGAAGTACTCGAGCACGGACAGGCCCTCGCGGAAGTTGGCCTTGATCGGCCGCGGGATGATCTCGCCCTTGGGGTTGGCGACGAGACCGCGCATGCCCGCGATCTGGCGGACCTGCATCATGTTCCCGCGGGCGCCCGAGTGGACCATCATCCAGACCGGGTTGGTGGAGGGGAAGTTCTCCTCCATCGCCTCGGCCACCTCGTTCGTGGCCCTGGTCCAGATCTCGATGAGCTCCTGCCGCCGCTCGTCGTCGGTGATGAGGCCCTTCTCGTACTGGCCCTGCACCTTGTCGGCCCGGCCCTCGTAGGCGTTGAGGATCTCGTTCTTGCGCGGCGGCGTGACCACGTCGCCGATCGAGATCGTCACGCCGGCCCTGGTCGCCCAGTGGAAGCCCTTCTCCTTCAGGGCGTCCAGCGTCGCCGCGACCTGGACCTTCGGGTACCGCTCGGCGAGGTCGTTGACGATCGCCGACAGCTGCTTCTTGGCGACCTCGTAGTCGACGAACGGGTAGTCCTCGGGGAGCGCCTCGTTGAACAGCGCCCGGCCCAGCGTGGTGTTGAGGCGGACCTTGTCCCCGGGCTCCCAGCCCTCCGGCGGGGTCCAGCCCAGCGGCGGGACCGCGTCGTCCAGGCGCAGGACGATCTCGGCCTGCATGTCCAGCTCACGCGCGTCGTAAGCCTGGATGGCCTCGGCGACGGAGCCGAAGATGCGCCCCTCGCCGGTGGCGCCCTTGCGGTGGATGGTCAGGTAGTAGAGCCCGATGACCATGTCCTGCGTCGGCGACGTGATCGGACGCCCGTGCGCCGGCGACAGGATGTTGTTCGTCGACAGCATCAGGATCCTGGCCTCGGCCTGGGCCTCGGCCGACAACGGCAGGTGCACCGCCATCTGGTCACCGTCGAAGTCCGCGTTGAACGCGGTGCAGACGAGCGGGTGGATCTGGATCGCCTTGCCCTCGACCAGCTGGGGCTCGAACGCCTGGATGCCCAGCCGGTGCAGGGTCGGAGCGCGGTTCAGCAGCACCGGGTGCTCGTTGATGACCTCTTCGAGCACGTCCCACACCACCGGGCGGGCCCGCTCGACCATGCGCTTGGCGCTCTTGATGTTCTGCGCGTGGTTGAGGTCGACCAGCCGCTTCATGACGAACGGCTTGAACAGCTCGAGCGCCATCTGCTTGGGCAGGCCGCACTGGTGCAGCTTGAGCTGCGGGCCGACGACGATGACCGAACGGCCGGAGTAGTCGACGCGCTTGCCCAGCAGGTTCTGCCGGAACCGGCCCTGCTTGCCCTTGAGCATGTCCGAGAGCGACTTCAGCGGGCGGTTGCCCGGACCGGTCACCGGCCGGCCGCGACGGCCGTTGTCGAACAGAGCGTCGACGGCCTCCTGCAGCATGCGCTTCTCGTTGTTGACGATGATCTCGGGAGCGCCGAGGTCGAGCAGCCGCTTGAGCCGGTTGTTCCGGTTGATCACGCGGCGGTACAGGTCGTTCAGGTCGGAGGTCGCGAAGCGGCCACCGTCCAGCTGCACCATTGGGCGCAGGTCCGGCGGGATCACCGGGATCGCGTCGAGCACCATGCCCATCGGGCTGTTGCGGGTGTTCAGGAACGCCGAGACGACCTTCAGCCGCTTGAGGCTGCGGGTCTTCTTCTGGCCCTTCCCGGTCTGGATGATCTCGCGGAGCTTGTCGGCCTCGGCGTCAAGGTCGAAGCTCTCCAGCCGCTCCTTGATGGCCTGGGCGCCCATGCCGCCGCGGAAGTACTGGCCGAAGCGGTCCCGCATCTCGCGGTAGAGCAGCTCGTCGCCCTCGAGGTCCTGGACCTTGAGGTTCTTGAAGCGGTCCCAGACGTCGCCCAGCCGGGCGGCCTCGTTGTCGGCGCGACGGCGGATCTGCGCCATCTCGCGCTCGCCGCCCTCGCGGATCTTCCGGCGGACGTCACTCTTGGCGCCCTCGGCCTCGAGCTCGGCGAGGTCGGCCTCGAGCTTCTTCTGCCGGGACTCCACGTCGTTGTCACGGCGGTTCTCGATCTGCTGCTTCTCGACGGCGATCTTGGCCTCGAGCGAGGGCAGGTCGCGGTGACGACCCTCGTCGTCCACCCACGTGATCATGTACGCAGCGAAGTAGATGACCTTCTCGAGGTCCTTCGGGGCCAGGTCGAGCAGGTAGCCGAGCCGGCTGGGGACGCCCTTGAAGTACCAGATGTGCGTGACCGGCGCGGCCAGCTCGATGTGGCCCATCCGCTCCCGGCGGACCTTGGCGCGGGTGACCTCGACGCCGCAGCGCTCGCAGATGATGCCCTTGAACCGGACCCGCTTGTACTTCCCGCAGTAGCACTCCCAGTCGCGGGTGGGGCCGAAGATCTTCTCGCAGAAGAGCCCGTCCTTCTCCGGCTTCAGAGTGCGGTAGTTGATCGTCTCCGGCTTCTTGACCTCACCGTGCGACCACTGGCGGATGTCCTCCGCGGTCGCAAGGCCGATACGCAGCTCGTCGAAGAAGTTGACGTCGAGCACTTGGTTACCTGTCTTTCGGTCGTGTCGTCATCGCTGGACGTGGGGTGCGCCAGGCCTGTTCCGGACCGGCCGGCGCCCTCAGACCTCTTCGACGCTGCTCGGCTCGCGCCGGGACAGGTCGATGCCGAGCTCTTCCGCGGCGCGGAAGACGTCCTCGTCGGTGTCACGCAGCTCCACGGACATGCCGTCGCTGGAGAGCACCTCGACGTTGAGGCACAGCGACTGCATCTCCTTGATGAGCACCTTGAAGGACTCGGGGATTCCGGGCTCGGGGATGTTCTCGCCCTTGACGATCGCCTCGTAGACCTTGACCCGGCCGAGGACGTCGTCGGACTTGATGGTCAGCAGCTCCTGCAGGGCGTACGACGCTCCGTACGCCTCCAGCGCCCAGACCTCCATCTCGCCGAACCGCTGGCCACCGAACTGGGCCTTACCGCCCAGCGGCTGCTGCGTGATCATGGAGTACGGGCCAGTCGACCGGGCGTGGATCTTGTCGTCGACCAGGTGCAGGAGCTTCAGGATGTAGATGTAGCCGACCGCGATCGGGTCCTTGAAAGGCTCGCCGGTACGACCGTCGAACAGCCGCGCCTTGCCGTCCGAGTTGACCATGCGCTGGCCGTCCGCGTTCGGAAGGGTGGAGCCGAGCAGGCCGGTGATCTCCTCCTCGCGGGCACCGTCGAACACCGGTGAGGCCACGACCGTGCCCGGCTCGGCGCTGCGCGCCCGCTCGGGCAGGTTCGCCGCCCAGGCCGGCTTGCCGTCGACCGCCCAGCCGGACTTGGCCGCCCAGCCGAGGTGGGTCTCCAGGACCTGGCCGACGTTCATCCGGCCGGGCACGCCGAGCGGGTTGAGCACGATGTCGACAGGCGTCCCGTCCTCCAGGAACGGCATGTCCTCGACCGGGAGGATCTTGGAGATGACGCCCTTGTTGCCGTGCCGGCCGGCCAGCTTGTCGCCGTCGGTGATCTTGCGCTTCTGGGCGACGTACACCCGGACCAGCTGGTTGACGCCCGGGGGCAGCTCGTCGCCCTGCTCGCGCTCGAAGAGGCGGACGCCGATGACCTTGCCGGACTCGCCGTGCGGCACCTTCAGCGACGTGTCGCGCACCTCGCGCGCCTTCTCGCCGAAGATCGCCCGCAGCAGCCGCTCCTCCGGGGTGAGCTCGGTCTCGCCCTTGGGCGTGACCTTGCCGACCAGGACGTCCCCGGCCACGACGTCGGCGCCGACCCGGATGATGCCGCGCTCGTCGAGGTCGGCCAGGACCTCCTCGGAGACGTTCGGGATGTCCCGCGTGATCTCCTCGGGCCCGAGCTTGGTGTCACGGGCGTCGACCTCGTGCTCCTCGATGTGGATCGAGGAGAGGACGTCGTCCTGGACGAGCCGCTGGCTGAGGATGATCGCGTCCTCGTAGTTGTGGCCCTCCCACGGCATGAACGCCACGAGCAGGTTCCGGCCGAGGGCCATCTCCCCGTCCTCGGTGCACGGGCCGTCGGCGATCACGTGCCCCGCCTCGACCCGGTCGCCCTCGTCCACCAGCGGCTTCTGGTTGTAGCAGGTGCCCTGGTTGGAGCGCTCGAACTTGGCCACGCGGTAGGTGCGGTGCGCACCGTCGTCCTGGGCGACCGTGATCGAGTCGGCGGAGACCTCGGTGACGACGCCGGCAGCCTCGGCGGTGATGACGTCGCCCGCGTCGACGGCCGCGCGGTGCTCCATGCCGGTCCCGACCAGCGGTGCCTCGGAGCACAGCAGCGGCACCGACTGCCGCTGCATGTTCGAGCCCATCAGCGCGCGGTTGGCGTCGTCGTGCTCGAGGAACGGGATCATCGCCGTCGCGACCGACACCATCTGCCGCGGCGAGACGTCCATGTAGTCCACGTCGGCGGCGGGGATGTAGTCGACCTCGCCGCCCTTGCGCCGGACCAGGACGCGCGACTCGCTGAAGGTGTCGTCCGGGTTGAGCGGCGCGTTCGCCTGCGCGATGACGTGCAGGTCCTCCTCGTCCGCGGTGAGGTAGTCGATCTTGTCGCGGACGCGCCCGTCGACGACCTGGCGGTACGGCGTCTCGACGAAGCCGAAGGCGTTGACCCGGCCGTACGAGGACAGCGAGCCGATCAGGCCGATGTTCGGACCCTCCGGGGTCTCGATCGGGCACATCCGGCCGTAGTGGGACGGGTGCACGTCGCGGACCTCGAAGCCGGCCCGCTCGCGGGACAGGCCACCGGGGCCCAGCGCGGACAGCCGCCGCTTGTGCGTCAGCCCGGCCAGCGGGTTGGTCTGGTCCATGAACTGGGACAGCTGGCTGGTGCCGAAGAACTCCTTGATCGACGCCACCACGGGGCGGATGTTGATCAGGGTCTGCGGCGTGATCGCCTCGACGTCCTGCGTGGTCATCCGCTCGCGGACGACGCGCTCCATGCGGGCCAGCCCGGTGCGGACCTGGTTCTGGATCAGCTCGCCCACCGTGCGCAGGCGGCGGTTGCCGAAGTGGTCGATGTCGTCGACCTCGACGAGCACGCTGTCCGAGCCGCGGCTGAACTCGGTCTCGCCGGCGTGCAGCGAGACGATGTACCGGATGGTCGAGACGATGTCGTCGAGCGTCAGCGTCCCCTGCGCGAGCTCCAGCCCGAGACCCAGCTTCTTGTTGACCTTGTAGCGCCCGACCTTGGCCAGGTCGTACCGCTTCGGGTTGAAGTAGAGGTTGTCGAGCAGCGTCTGCGCAGCCTCACGCGTCGGCGGCTCGCCCGGGCGCAGCTTGCGGTAGATGTCGAGCAGCGCGTCGTCCTGGGTGGTGGTGTGGTCCTTCTCCAGGGTCAGGCGCATGGACTCGTACTGGCCGAACTCCTCGAGGATCTTCGCGTCGTCCCAGCCGAGCGCCTTGAGCAGCACCGTCACGGACTGCTTGCGCTTGCGGTCGATCCGGACCCCGACCATGTCCTTCTTGTCGACCTCGAACTCCAGCCAGGCCCCGCGGGAGGGGATGATCTTGGAGCCGAACACGTCCTTGTCGGAGGTCTTGTCGACGGTCTTGTCGAAGTACACGCCGGGCGAGCGGACCAGCTGCGACACGACGACACGCTCGGTGCCGTTGATGACGAACGTGCCCTTGTCCGTCATCAGCGGGAAGTCGCCCATGAAGACGGTCTGGCTCTTGATCTCGCCGGTCTCGTTGTTCATGAACTCCGCCGTGACGAACAGCGGCGCGGAGTATGTGAAGTCGCGCTCCTTGCACTCGTCGATCGAGTTCTTGGGCGGCTCGAACCGGTGGTCGCGGAAGGACAGCGACATGGTTCCCGAGAAGTCCTCGATGGGACTGATCTCCTCGAAGATCTCCTCGAGGCCGGACTTGGTGGGAACGCTCAGGCCCTCGGCGAGGGACCTGTCGACCCGCGACCGCCACTTCTCGTTCCCGAGCAGCCAGTCGAAGCTGTCGGTCTGGAGGGCCAGCAGGTCCGGAACCTCGAGGGGCTCACGGATCTTGGCGAAGGAGATGCGGCGCGTGCCGGGGATGGTGCGGGGGCTGGGCTGGACGGACGAGGCGTTGCGCGAGGCGGCCAAGTTAGCGGCTTCCTTCCGAAGGCTCGCGGGCACGGTGCGCGCATGCGAGACGCCCCGGAGCAACCTGAACGGAAGCCACGGGTCGTCAATAGGCAGCGCAAAGGGGCAGCATACCTACTCGGCACGCCGCTGTCGAGTGGCGGGTCCCGCGCACGGACACGCTCCCGGTCTGTCGTTCGAGCCCGCGCCGCGCCCTCGGGGCCTTCGGAGCCCTCGGGTCACTGCGCTGTCGGTGAGGATGACCGCTCAGGGGGGCCGCAGTCAAGGAACTCGACCCGATCGGCCGCGTCCTGTGGACAACCGTTACGGGCCCGCGACCCGGCCCGGACGTGCCAGAGGCGGTCACCGACGGGGGTGACCGCCTCTGGACGGCGGTACGGAACCGGCCCAGCGGACCGGCGCGCAGGCCGCGGTGCTACTTGACGGTGACCTTGGCGCCGGCGCCCTCGAGAGCGGCCTTGGCCTTGTCCGCGGTCTCCTTGTTGGCCTTTTCCAGGACAGTCGCGGGGGTGCCGTCGACGAGGTCCTTGGCCTCCTTCAGCCCGAGACTGGTGAGCGCCCGGACCTCCTTGATGACCTGGATCTTCTTGTCGCCGGCCGCCTCGAGGACGACGTCGAACTCGTCCTGCTCCTCGACCTCGGCGGTGGCGGCGGCGCCCCCACCGGCGGCCGGGGCCGCGGCGACGGCGACCGGAGCGGCCGCGGTGACGCCGAAGACGTCCTCGAACTGCTTCACGAACTCGGAGAGCTCGATCAGGGTCATCTCCTTGAACGCGTCAAGGAGTTCGTCGGTGCTGAGCTTCGCCATGTCGGCGGTCCTTCCGTACGGAAAGCCCTGGGCAGGTGACCCGGGGCTGGCTTGGGTGGTTGCGGTCAGCCGTGGGCGCTCAGCCCTCGGTGTTCTCCTCGGACGTGCTCTCCTCGGACGTGCTCTCCTCGGACGTGCTCTCCACGGACGTGACGTCCGCGGACGGTGGCTCCTCCTGCTCGGCAGCAGCCTCGATCTGCTCTGCTGCAGCCTCGATCTGCTCGGCGGCCGCTTCGCCCCGCTCCTGCGGTGCCTCGACCTGCACCGCGGATGTCTCCGCCGCGGCGGTCGCCGCCGGTGTGCCCGCGCCCCCGCGCAGGACCGAGGGGTCCTGCTCGGCCTTCTGGCGCAGCGCCTCGACCAGCCGGGCGGTCTGGGCCAGCGGCGCGGCGAACAGCGACACGGCGCCGGACAACGACGCCTTCATCGCGCCGGCCAGCTTGGCGAGGAGGACCTCGCGCGACTCGAGGTCGGCGAGCTTCCTGATCTCGTCGGGGGTCAGGGACCTGCCGTCCATGACCCCGCCCTTGATCACGAGCATGGGGTTCGCCCTGGCGAAGTCACGCAGACCCTTGGCGGCCTCGACCGGGTCGCCGCTGACGAACGCGATCGCCGAGGGACCGGCGAGCAGGTCGTCCAGGCCCGGGACCGAAGCCTCGCGAGCGGCGATCTTGGTCAGCGTGTTCTTCACGACGGCGTAGGTGACGTTCTCGCCGAGAGTGCGCCGCAGCTCCTTGAGCTGGGCGACGGTGAGCCCGCGGTACTCGGTCAGCACGACCGCGGACGAGCTGCGGAAACCCTCCGTCAGCTCGGCGACGGCAGCCGTCTTGTCCGGCCTCGCCATGGGTGTCCTTCCGATCGGCGCCGGCGGCCCCCCAGTGGGGGTCGGGGCCCCGGAACGACAGACGCCCCGGCGCAGGGCGCACGGGGCGTGGCACCCCGGAGGGTGCTGCGACTCGCTCGCCTGCGTGGGCCGCCCGCGTCAGCGGGACCTTCGACCACCCCGGAGGGTGGCGACCGACGGTCTGTGGCTCGGGTGAGCGTACGGGTCCGGCGCGGCGCGCACCAAATCCACCGGCGCCGCCGGTCCGGTCAGGCCTGCTCGGCGTCCTCGGTGAGCAGGTTGCGGGTGCGGTTCGGGTCGACCGGGACGCCAGGGCCCATGGTGGTGCTCACGACCACCTTCTTGACGTAGCGGCCCTTCGACGCGGACGGCTTGAGCCGCAGGACCTCGTCGAGCGCGGCCGCGTAGTTCTCGACGAGCTGACCCTCGCCGAACGAGGCCTTGCCGATCACGAAGTGCAGGTTCGCGTGCCGGTCCACCCGGAACTCGATCTTGCCACCCTTGATGTCCGAGACGGCCTTGGCGACGTCCGCGGTGACGGTCCCGGTCTTCGGGTTGGGCATCAGGCCGCGCGGGCCCAGCACGCGGCCCAGCCGGCCGACCTTGCCCATGAGGTCCGGCGTCGAGACGACCGCGTCGAAGTCCAGCCGGCCGCCCTCGACCTCGGCGATGAGCTCGTCCGACCCGACGATGTCGGCACCGGCTGCCTTGGCCTCCTCGGCGCGCTCCCCGGTGGCGAAGACCAGCACCCGGGCGGTCTTGCCGGTGCCGTGCGGCAGGTTGACCGTGCCGCGCACCATCTGGTCGGCCTTGCGCGGGTCGACGCCAAGGCGCATGGCGACCTCGACGGTCGCGTCGTACTTGGTCGTGCTCGTGTCCTTGGCGAGCCGGACGGCCGCCAGCGGGGTGTAGAGGCTGTCCTGGTCGATCTTCTCGGCGGCGGCCGCGTAGGCCTTGCTGCGCTTCATGCTCTGCTCCTCGTGTCGGTCGTGCTCGGGAGTCGTGGTCCGCGGGCCGAAGCTGGCCCTCCCACGCGTGCTGATCCTGCAACAGCGGTCGAACGCCACCACCCTGACACGGCGGTGCCCGGGACTGGTCCAGGGACGACGTTACGTCAGTCCGTGACGGTGATCCCCATCGAGCGGGCGGTGCCGGCGATGATCAGCTCGGCGGCGTCCAGGTCGTTGGCGTTGAGGTCGGGCATCTTGGTCTGGGCAATCTCGCGCACCTGCGCCCGGGTGATCTTGGCGACCTTCTGCTTGTGCGGCTCCGGGGAGCCCTTCTCGACCCCGGCGGCGGCGAGGATCATCCGGGCCGCGGGCGGGGTCTTGGTGACGAAGGTGAACGAACGGTCCTCGTACACCGAGATCTCGACCGGGATCACCTGCCCGCGCTGGTTCTCGGTCGCGGCGTTGTAGGCCTTGCAGAACTCCATGATGTTGACGCCGTGCTGGCCCAGGGCCGGGCCGACGGGCGGCGCGGGCGTGGCGGCACCGGCGTTGATCTGGAGCTTGATGATCGCCGTGAGCTTCTTCTTGGGGGGCATGACCGTTCCTCGGGTTGCTTCGTGATCGGTGGAGAGCGGGCGCTAGTTCTTCTGGATCTGGGAGAACGACAGCTCGACCGGGGTCTCGCGGCCGAAGATCTCGACCAGTCCCTTGATCCGCTGTGTGTCGGCGTTGATCTCGTGGATCGTCGCCTGGAGGCTGGTGAACGGCCCGTCGATGACCGTGACCGAGTCGCCGACCTGGAAGTCCAGGACCTTGATCTCGGCCTTCTCGTGGGCCTTCTTCTCGACCGTCGGGCCGAGGATGTTGACGACCTCGTCGACGGTGAGGGGGGTCGGCTGGTGGGCGTGCCCGACGAACCCCGTCACGCCCGGGGTGTTGCGCACCGCACCCCACGACTCGTCGGTGAGGTCCATGCGGACCAGGACGTAGCCGGGGAACTTGTTGCGCCGGACCAGCTTGCGCTGGCCGTTCTTGATCTCGACGACTTCTTCCTGCGGGACCTCGACCTGGTAGATGAAGTCCTCCATGTTGAGCGAGGTCGTCCGGCTCTCCACGTTGGCCTTCACGCGGTTCTCGTAGCCGGCGTAGGAGTGCACGACGTACCACTCCCCCGGGGCCGCGCGCAGAGTGTCCTTGAACGCCTCGACGGGGTCGACCTCGGCCGGCTCCTCGGCGGCCGGCTCCTCGGCGGCCGACTCCTCGGCGGCCGACTCCCCGGCCACCGGCTCGGCCGGCTCCTCGACGGCGGTGGGCTCCTCGACGGCGGTGGGCTCCTCGACGGCGGTGGGCTCCTCGACGGCGACCTCGACCGGCTCGCTCGCTGCAGCGTCGGCGGGCTCGTCGCCGGGCACGGCGGAGAGCGCGACGTCGTCGGTGCGGGTGGGCTCGGTCACGGGAGGGCACTTCCTCGGGTCTGCGGGGCGGCTCGGGTGGGGGTCGGGAGGTCAGGACGGGTCGGTGGGGCGCTGCGGGTCAGCCGGAGCCCCCGAAGATGATCAGGACGCCACGGCCGAAGACCGCGTCGAGCACGGCCACGAACGCGGTGAGGAAGGCGACGAAGAACAGGACCACGATGGTGTAGGTGGTCAGCTCGCGCCGGGTGGGCCAGATCACCTTGCGGAGCTCGGCGACCACCTGGCGGTAGAAGAGCCCCAGCCTGGCGAACAGCCCCCGGCGCTCGCCCTGGCCGTCGGGACCTGAGCGGCCGCGCTCGGGCGTCGCGGTCGAGCCGCGTGTGTCGCTCACTCGCCTCACCTGTCCCGGTCGGCCGCCCGGCGTCTCCGGGTCGGGGTCTTTCCGCACGACGCACGCAGCGCGTCCAGCAGCGTCGAGCACGTCGCAGGGCCGGAGGGACTCGAACCCCCAACCACCGGTTTTGGAGACCGGGACTCTACCAATTGAGCTACGGCCCTACTCGGCGCCGGACGACCCCGAGCCGGGCCCACCCGTGCTGGCACCGGGCACGCTTACGCAAGGGGGCCGAGGCCACCGGGGGTCGAGTGTACGGCCTGCCCGACCACCGGTCGAACCGCCGTCGCAGCCCCGGAACCCGTGGCCGGTCCCGCGCGAGCGATGCGAGGATGGGCCCGTGACAGCGCCCACCGCAGCCGTACCCGGTCCCAGTGTGAGCGACGCGGCGGGGCAGCGCCGGCGCGTCTCGGCGCGGGTCGGCGGCATCGCCGAGTCCGCGACGCTGGCCGTCGACGCCAGGGCCAAGGCGCTGAAGGCGGCCGGCCGCCCCGTGGTCGTCTTCGGCGCCGGCGAGCCGGACTTCCCGACCCCGGACCCGATCGTCGAGGCTGCGGCGGCCGCTTGCCGCGACCCGCGCTGGCACCGCTACACCCCCGCCGGCGGCCTGCCCGAGCTCAAGGCCGCCGTCGCCGCCAAGACCCTCCGGGACAGCGGGTACGCCGTCGACCCGGCGCAGGTACTGATCACCAACGGCGGCAAGCAGGCGCTCTACAACGCCTTCGCCGCCCTGCTCGACCCGGGCGACGAAGTGCTCCTGCCCACTCCGTACTGGACCACGTACCCCGAGTCGATCCGGCTGGCCGGCGGCGTCCCGGTCGAGGTGCCCACCGACGAGACGACGGGCTACCTGACGTCGGTCGAGCAGCTGGAGCGCGCCGTCACCCCGGCCACCAAGCTGCTGGTGTTCGTCTCCCCGTCCAACCCCACGGGAGCGGTCTACCCGCCCGAGGCGGTCGAGGCCATCGGTCGATGGGCCGCGGCGCGCGGGCTCTGGGTGATCACCGACGAGATCTACGAGCACCTGGTCTACGGACAGGCCCGCTTCGCGTCGATGCCGAGCCTGGTCCCCGACCTGGCCGACCGCTGCGTCGTCGTGAACGGGGTGGCGAAGACCTACGCGATGACGGGCTGGCGGGTCGGCTGGATGATCGGCCCGCCAGACGTCGTCGCCGCGGCCGCGAACCTCCAGTCGCACTCCACCTCGAACGTGGCGAACGTGTCCCAGATCGCCGCGCTGGCCGCCGTGTCCGGCGACCTGTCCGCCGTTGCCGTGATGCGGGCCGCGTTCGACGTGCGCCGGCAGACCATGGTGCGGATGCTCAACGAGGTCGAAGGCTTCGCCTGCCCCACGCCGGACGGCGCCTTCTACTGCTTCCCCTCGGTGAAGGCGGCGCTCGGACGCGAGCTGCGCGGGAAGCGCCCGCAGACGTCGGCCGAGCTGGCCGCGCTGATCCTGGACGAGGTCGAGGTCGCCGTCGTTCCCGGCGAGGCGTTCGGGGCGCCGGGCTACTTCCGGCTGTCGTACGCCCTGGGTGACGCGGACCTCGTCGAGGGTGTCGGCCGCATCCAGCGCCTGCTGGCCGAGGCGCGGGCCTGACCGGGCGCGACCTGCGGGCGCTCCCCAAGACCCACCTGCACCTGCACTTCACCGGGGCCATGCGGCGCGCGACGCTGCTCGAGCTCGCCGCGGAGCACGGCGTACGGCTGCCCGACGCGCTCGTCTCGGACCATCCGCTGCACCTGAGCGCGACGGACGAGCGCGGCTGGTTCCGCTTCCAGCGGCTCTACGACGCGGCCCGGTCGGTGCTGCGTCGGGAGGACGACGTGCGCCGCCTGCTGCACGAGGTCGCCGCGGACGAGCGGGCGGACGGGTCCGGCTGGCTGGAGATCCAGGTCGACCCGAGCGGCTACGCGGGGCTGTTCGGCGGCGTGACGGCGTTCACCGACCTCGTGCTGGACGCCGCCGCCGACGCCGCGGCGCACAGCGGGGTGGGGATCGGGGTCGTGATCGGCGCCAACCGGACCAAGCACCCGTTGGAGGCGCGCACGCTGGCCCGGCTGGCCGCGCAGTACGCCGGGCGCGGGGTGGTGGGGTTCGGGCTGGCCAACGACGAGCGCCGGGGCCGGGCGGAGGAGTTCGAGGCGGCCTTCCGGATCGCCCGCCGGGCGGACCTGCCGGCCGTGCCGCACGGGGGCGAGCTGTCGGGACCGCACAGCGTCCGGGCGTGCGTCGAGGTGCTGGGGGCCGGTCGCGTCGGGCACGGGATCCGCGCCACCGAGGACCCGCGGGTGGTCGACCTGCTGGCGGACCGCTCGGTGACGTGCGAAGTGTGCCCGTCGTCGAACCTGGCGCTGGGGCTGTACGCAGAGGCGCGGGCGGTTCCGCTGCGGGCGCTGCTGGACGGCGGCGTCCCGGTCGCGCTCGGCGCTGACGACCCGCTGCTGTTCGGCTCCCGGCTCACCGACCAGTACGTGCTCGCCCGGGACGCGCTCGGCCTCGACGACACCGCGCTGGCCGGGCTGGCCGCGATGGCCGTACGCGCCAGCTCCGCCCCAGGACCCGTCCGGGCGGCGCTGCTGGCGGGCATCGAGGCATGGCTGACAGCCCCGGCGGAGCGAGGATGAGCCCCCCGCGCGGCCGGGCTGAGCCCGGTCAGCCGGGCGTGAGGGCGCAGCCGACCAGGACCGGCTCGGGGGTCAGGGTGATGCCGAAGCGGTCCCGGACCCCGGCGACGATCTCGGCGGCCAGCGCGAGCAGCCCGGCCGCCGACGCGGCCCCCCGGTTCGTGAGCGCGAGCGTGTGCTTTGTCGAGATGCGCGCGTCGCCGTGCCCGTACCCCTTGGTGAAGCCGGCCTGCTCGATGAGCCAGGCGGCCGAGACCTTCACCTGCCCCGCGGGCGCCGGGTAGCGCGGCGCGTCCGCCGGCAGCGCGCGCAGGGCCGGCGAGTCGACCGGAAGCACGGGGTTGGTGAAGAACGAGCCGGCGCTGCGGGTGTCCGGGTCCGTGCCACCGGGCTCGACGACCATGCCCTTGGCGCGGCGCAGCGCGAGCACCGCCGACCGGACGTCGGCCGGCGGGGCGCCGGCCCCCACGTCGACGCCGAGGCTGCGGGCGAGCTCTGCGTACCGGACGGGCTGGTCGCCGGGGGTCAGGCGCACCGTGACCGCCAGGACGACGAACCGGGGATCCCGCTTGAACCGGCTGTCCCGGTAGCCGAACCCGCAGTCGGCCGCCGCGATCTCGGTCACCGCGCCGGTGCGCCGGTCGAGGGCGCGCACGGTACGGATGACGGCGGACACCTCCTGTCCGTAGGCGCCGACGTTCTGGATCGGAGTGGCCCCGGTCAGGCCCGGGATGCCCGACAGAGCGGCGAGCTCGCCGAAGCCGCCTTCGACCGTGCCCGCCACCAGCTCGTCCCAGGGCTCCCCCGCGGCGACGGTCAGCTCGAGCGCACCGTCGCCGGAGAAGCGCTTACGGATGCCGCGGGTCCCGACGACCACGACGGTGCCGTCGAAGCCTTCGTCGTTGACGACGAGGTTCGAGCCGCCGCCCATCACGAGCACGGCAGTGCCGGCTCGGTCGAGGGCGACCACGGCCTCGACCAGCTCGGACTCGGTGTCGGGCCACAGCACCGTCCGCGCCGGGCCACCCAGCCGCAGCGTCGTCAGCTCGGCGAGCCGCACGTCGCTGTTCTCCCGCACGCGCCGAGCCTAGGGCCGAGGTGCCAGCAGTCCCGGTCTGCCGCGGAAGCGACGCAGCATCCGCTCGTACGTCCGCCGGGACTCGCGGTCGCGCACGGCCGGGTCGGTGTCGTGGTAGCCACGGTGGCGCTCGCTGTGGCAGGGCAGGACGACGTCGGGCACGACGAGCCGCCCGCCGTGGGCGCGCAGGGCCAGCGACCACTCCAGGTCGGCGTTGCGGTAGAAAGCCGCGCGCGGGTGCGGCGGGGCGGCCAGGGCCACGGCGGTGCGGACTGCGAAGAGGTAGCCGAGCAGCGCGTCGACCTCGCCGGGCGCCGCCGGGTGGACCGAGCGCCAGGCGTCGTCGGTGTCCACGAGCACGCCCTGCCACCCCGCCGCCACCGCCGAGGGGTCGCCGAGGAGCGCCGCCAGCAGCGGCGTGACCGCGTCGCCGTCGAGAACGGTGGACACGTCCATCACGACGTGCACCGGGGCCGGGTCGAGCCGCAGCAGGGCGGTGCGCGCCGGCCCCCAGCCGGTCTGCAGCGGGCCGGTCGCCACGTGCCACGCCGCGACCCGGCCTGGGTGGGCGAGCGTCAGCTCGTGCAGCACCAGCCCGGCACCGTCCACGTCCCCGAGGTCCAGGGCCGACACGGACACGTCGGGCGGCAGGTGCCGCAGCAGGGCGCCGAGGCAACGGCGGACGTCGTCGGGCCAGCCCTCGACCAGCAGCCCGACCGTCGCGCGGCGCTCGCCGGCTCCCTGCGCAGCGGTCGGCCGCAGGTCGTCCAGGCCGGCGAGCACCTCGAACGGCGGGGCCGGGGTCAGCACGAACCCGTCCGTGCCCGCCGGGGTGTCGGCGACCCGCCAGCCGGCGGCCTCGATCCGCGTGCGCAGGGCGTCTGCGGCAACGAAGTCCCGCCTGGCCCGTGCGGCCGCCCGCTCCCGGGCCAGGTCGGCGACGGACGCGGGCGGTGCTTGTGCCGCCCCGGCCGGCCCGGCCCGCTCGCTCACACCAGCCGGACCACCGCGCGGGCCTGCCCGAGGACCTTGTCCTCGCCGGAACGGGCCACGAGGTCGACCCGGACCAGGCCCCCGTCCAGCTTGGCGCCGACCGTGCCGGTCACCTCGAGCGACGCACCGGCGTCGTCGTCCGGCACCACCACCGGCCGGGTGAACCGCACGCCGTACTCGACGACGGCGCCCGGGTCGCCGGCCCAGTCGGTGACCACGCGGACCGCCTCGGCCATGGTCAGCATCCCGTGCGCGATCACGTCCGGCAGGCCCACCGAGCGGGCCACCCGCTCGTTCCAGTGGATGACGTTGAAGTCCCCGGAGGCGCCGGCGTACATCACCAGGCGCAGGCGGGTCAGCGGGAAGGAGCGGGCCGGGAGCTCGGTGCCCACCTCGACGTCGTCGTAGCGCACGGTCGCCGGCACGGCTCAGCCCTCCGGCGCGGCGGTACCGCGCGCGACGACGGTCGACCGGGCGGTGCACACCAGCTCGCCCTCGACGGTGGAGACCTCGGCGCGCAGCGTCAGCAGGTCGTTGCCGGCCGCCGACCGGATGTTCTCCACGGCGGCGACCACGACGAGCCGGTCCCCCGCGACCACGGGACGCTCGTACGCGAACGACTGCTCTCCGTGCACGACCTTGGAGTAGTCCAGCCCGAGCTCGGGGTCGAACATCACCTGGGCCGAGGCGCGCGAGGTGAGCACCACGGCGAACGTGGGCGGGGCGACGACGTCGGGGTGCCCGAGCGCCCTGGCCGCCTCGACCGAGTGGTACGCCGGGTTGGCGTCGCCGACCGCGTTGGCGAACTCGCCGATCTTCTCGCGGCTGACGAGGTACGGCGTGGTCGGCGGGTACGTGCGCCCAACGAAGGCCGGGTCGAGCGGCATCAGCCCATCCCTCCCAGCTGCCCGCCGGTCACCGGGACGGTGACGCCGGAGACGAAGTCGGCGTCGGGCGAGACCAGGAACGCGTGCACGTTGGCGATGTCCTCTGGCTGCCCGAAGCGCCCGAGCGCGATCAGCGCGAGCGACATCTGCCGCATCTCCTCGGGGATGCCCACATCGGCGCCGGGCTGCTTGGCGGCGGTCATCCGCGTCTCCACGAACCCGGGCGCGACCGCGTTCACGTTGATCCGGAACGGGCCGAGCTCGCGGGCCAGGGTCTTGGTCGTGGAGATGATGGCGCCCTTAGCGGCCGTGTAGTTGTACTGCCCCGGGTTACCGGTGAACGCCACCACGGACGAGGTGAACGTGATCTTGCGGTGGTAGCGGGGCTGCCCCTCGGCGGCGATCTCGGCCTTGGCCACCTCACGCATGTACGGCATCGCCGCCAGCGTGGTGTGGAAGCCGGTCTTGAAGTTCACGTCGAAGGCGAGCGTGAACTGGTCGTCGTCGAGGTTGTGGAACATCTTGTCCCGGGTGATGCCGGCATTGTTGACCAGGATGTCGACCTTGCCGTGCCGTTGCACCGTGGAGCCGACGAGCTCGCGGGCGGCGGCCAGGTCGACGGTGTCGAAGATCCCGACCGAGGCCTGGCCACCGGCGGCACCGATCAGCTCGGCCGTCTCGTGCGCCGGCTCGGCGTCGACGTCGTTGACCACCACGACCGCGCCGTCGGCCGCCAGCCGCAGCGCGGTCGCCCGGCCGATGCCCCGGCCGGCGCCGGTGACGATGGCCACCCTGTCCTCGAGCCGTCGCATCCCCGTCCCCTCTCCTCGCCCGCTCGCCTGCACCCGTACCGCGGGGCGACGCTAACGCACGAAGGCCGCCCCCGATCATCGGGGACGGCCTCGGGGGCGCGGCCTGGCCGCGCCGGGGTCAGCGGGTCTCGCGGTGCACCGTGTGCTTGTTGCAGAACGGGCAGTGCTTCTTCAGCTCGATGCGGTCCGGGTCGTTGCGCCGGTTCTTCTTGGTGATGTAGTTGCGGTGCTTGCAGTCCTGGCACGCCAAGGTGATCTTGGGACGGACGTCGGTCTTGGCAGCCACGGGAAGCTCCTGGTCACTACGTGCACGGCGGGGACAACCGCAGCAGGGTAGCCGCGGCCTGACGACGAGGGGAAATCCGGTGCCGGTAGCGGAGGCCGGACTCGAACCGGCGACACAGCGATTATGAGCCGCTTGCTCTGACCACCTGAGCTACTCCGCCGCAGGCCGGTCACGATACCTTCCCCCGCGCTTCACCTCGCGAACGGTCGCTGGAAGCGGACATATCGGGCGCCACCGGCGCACTCCGCCGGGTGAAGCGGGGCTGGGGCGGTCAGTCCACGACCCGGGTGCCCTCGGTCTCCGTCAGCACGCGGAACGCCGTGGTGATCCTCGCGGTCGCCTCGCCCGGCCGGCCGTCGCCGACCGGGCAGCCGTCCACGGACAGGACGGGGACGAGCTCGCCCATCGTCCCGGTCACGAACACCTCGTCCGCCCGGCGCAGCTCGGCCGGGGACACGTCGTCGACCTCGCAGTGGATGCCCTCCCGGGCGAGCAGCTCCAGGACGACCGCGCGCGTGATCCCCTCCGGGCAGGCCCGGGTGGTCGGCGTCCGCACGACCGTCCCGGCGACCGTGAACACGTGCGTCGCGTTGGTCTCGGCCACGAATCCTCGACCGTCCAGGAGCAGGGCGTCGTCGGCGCCTGCGGCGTTCGCCTCGATCTTGGCCAGGATCGAGTTGATCAGGTTGTTGTGGTGGATCTTGGGGTCCAGGACGTCGGGCCCGGGCCGGCGCACCGACGCCGTCGCCAGGGTGATGCCGGCGCTGTCGTACACCGGCGGCTTGTGCTCGGCGAGCACGATCAGCGTCGGGCCGGACCGGTTCAGCCGGGGGTCCATCCCGCTGGTGATCTTGACCCCGCGGGTGAGCGTGAGCCGGATGTGGACGCCGTCCCGCATCCCGTTCGCCGCCAGCGTCCGGGTGATCTCAGCGGTGATGGCGGCGTCGTCGGGGACCTGCGCGAACGCCAGCGCCCGGGCCGAGCGGCGCAGCCGGGCGAGGTGCTCGGTGAGCCGGAACACCCGGCCGTCGTAGACGCGCAGCCCCTCCCACACGGCGTCGCCGCCCTGCACCACTGAGTCGAAGGCCGAAACGTGCGGCTCGTCGCGGTGCCGGAGCACGCCGTCGACGTTCACCATCAGGTCGCGGTTGCGCTCGTCGAAGGTCTGCAGCATGGCGGGCAGCCTAGGACGGCGGCGGCTCGATGCGGTGCTGCCACAGCTCGTCGTAGTAGGGCCGGCAGCTCTCCAGCAGCCCGAGCAGGTGGTCGGGGACCTCGGCGGGTCGCCGGCTCGGCGGGCCGAAGCCGGTCGAGGCCTCCACGGCTGCGTACCAGTACGGCGCCCAGACCCCGTCGGTCGGCCGCCGGCCGGCCGGCCAGGACAGCATCCGGTCGTCGAAGTCGATGCCGACGCGGCTGCACAGCTCGGCCAGGACCGGTCCCGGCGCGGCCAGCACGTCGGCCGCGTCCACGACCGGTGGGGCCGTCCCCGACGCGTCGGCGCAGATCCGGAAGATCTCCACCTGCTGCGGGAACCCCAGGTCCTCCAGCGTGGGCTCGCCGCGCACCCGCGCGTACGACGCGACGACGCCGGCGGGGTCGCGGACCAGGAAGGCGTTGGTCACCTGACCGAGCCAGTCGCGCCCGGTTCCGGGGAGCAGGTGGTGGGTCATGTGCTTCTGGTAGAACACGCGGCGGCCGCCGGGCACCGGCCCGACCAGGGCGGCGGTCACCCGGCGCCAGTCGTCGTCCTGCGCGGCCAGGATCTCGTCGCGAGCGGGGTGGTCCAGGCCGGTCTCGCGCAGGTAGGCGGCGTACAGCGGCTCGTCGACCACGGCGGTGTCCGGCCGGTTGCCGAACGAGCGCATCATCGCGGTGGAGATGTTCCGCGGGCCCGACCACATCGCGATCCGCACCGCTGGGCGGGCGGGCGACGCGGGGGACGCGGATGGCGCGGACGACATCGTGGGAGCCCCTTTACGGAATCGAACCGTAGACCTTCTCCTTACCATGGAGACGCTCTGCCGACTGAGCTAAAGGGGCGCGGCGAGAACCGTCCAGAGGGTACACGGAGCCGCCCGCGTGGTGGAAAGCGCCGGCCCTGCACAGCGGGGGTCCCGGACCCCGGACGAGGACTCGTACCAGGGCCCGGGACCGGGCGCGTGGCGGGTGAAGGATTCGAACCTTCGTAGGCTAAGCCGACGGATTTACAGTCCGCTCCCATTGGCCACTCGGGCAACCCGCCGCGGAGCGGGTGGAACAATAGCGCACGCCCGTACAGCCGTCCCAAACGAGGGAACCATGGCCGACTCCAGCTTCGACATCGTCTCCAAGGTGGACCGTCAGGAGGTCGACAACGCACTGAACCAGGCCGCCAAGGAGATCGCGCAGCGCTACGACTTCAAGAACGTCGGCGCGTCGATCGCCTGGTCGGGCGAGCGGGTGCAGATGAGCGCCTCGTCGGAGGACCGGGTCAAGGCGGTGCTGGACGTCTTCAAGGACAAGCTGGTCAAG
This sequence comes from uncultured Actinomycetota bacterium, assembly GCA_963849365.1. GTDB lineage: Bacteria > Actinomycetota > Actinomycetes > Prado026 > Prado026 > CAVQCJ01. The sequence goes on along the minus strand of CAWKHA010000004.1, from coordinate 1,447,342 downwards.
CGCGGTGTCTCGCTGAAGGCGCTGGACGCGGGCGAGCCCCAGGTGTCGGGCAAGGAGTACCGCATCGCCGCGGATCTCAAGCAGGGGCTGTCCCAGGAGGCGACCAAGAAGATCGGCAAGATCATCCGGGACGAGGGGCCGAAGAACGCGAAGGTCCAGGTCCAGGGCGACGAGCTGCGGGTCTCCTCGAAGAGTCGCGACGACCTGCAGGCGGTCATCGCGCTGCTCAAGGACAAGGACCTGGAGTACGCGCTCCAGTTCACCAACTACCGCTGACCGCGCGGAACAGGGGGTCGGTGCCCCGCTGGGTCAGGCCTGCAGCTGGCGGGCCAGCTCCTGCAGGCGGGCGATCCGCTCCGCCATCGGCGGGTGCGTCGAGAACAGCTGCGACATCCCCTGCGCGTTGAACGGGTTCGCGATCATCAGTGCGGAGGTCGTCTGCACGTCCGGCGTGGGCTTCAGCGGCCTCCGGGCCGTGCCCGCGTCGAGCTTGGCCAGCGCCGACGCCAGCGCGAGCGGGTCGTGGGTGAGCATCGCGCCCGACTGGTCGGCCTGGTACTCGCGGGACCGGCTGATCGCCAGCTGGATCAGGCCGGCGGCCACCGGCCCGAGGATCGCGACCAGCAGCACGCCGAGCGCGTTCCCGTCCCGGTTGTCACGGTTGCCGCCACCGAGGAACGGCAGGAAGTACGCCAGCTGCGCGAGGAACATGATCACCGTCGCCAGCGCGGCGGCGACCGAGGAGATGAGGATGTCCCGGTTGTAGACGTGCGCGAGCTCGTGACCGAGCACGCCGCGTAGCTCGCGCTCGTCCAGCAGCGCGAGGATGCCCTCGGTGCAGCAGACCGCTGCGTTCTCGGGGTTGCGGCCGGTGGCGAACGCGTTCGGCGCGTCGGTCGGGGAGACGTACAGGCGCGGCATGGGCTGCCCGGCTGCCGACGACAGCTGCTGCACGACCCGGTACATGACCGGCTGCTGGTGCGAGTCGACCTCGTACGCCTTCATCGAGCGCAGGGCGAGCCTGGCGCTGTTGAAGTACGCGTAGCCGTTGGTCGCCAGCGCGATCACGAACGCGATGACCAGACCCCTGGTCCCGCCGATCAGCGCCCCGGCGACCATGATCAGCGCCGAGAGCGACGCGATCAGGACGGCGGTCTTGAGCCCGTTGTGGTAGCGGTGCACGAACGTCCCTGCCTCCCGTGCCGGTCGCAGGAGCGACCGGTCGCCTCGCCACCGTCGAGGTGGCGTACCCGCTGAACGAGCCGGACCGGCACCAGTGTTCCCCCTGGCGCTGAGAGATGGCTGAACGTCAGGGCCCGAGCAGCCCGAGCACCAGGGCCGGCGCCGCCGACAGGACGACCGTCGTGGCCAGGGTCAGCCCGACCGCCCAGCCCGTGGTCGCCCGCGACGCGGCGGCGGGGCCGGCGACGGCCGAGCCCTCCGGCGGCGCGAACAGGATCGCCGCGAACCGCAGGTAGTAGGCCAGGCCGACCACCGTCGCCACGGCGGCCAGGACCGCGAGCCACCCGCTCGCCGACCGGACCGGCAGCTCGAGCACCCGGACCTTGGTGACCAGCCCGACCAGCCCCGGGGGCAGCCCGGCCAGGCAGGCGAGGAAGAACGCCAGCGACAGCCCCAGCGCCGGGCGCGTCCTGGCCAGCCCGCGCAGGTCGTCCAGCCGGAGGGACGCGGTCGTACGGCCGGGTGGTGCGGCAGCCGCCACCACGGCGAACGCCCCGAGGTTCATCGCGGCGTACGCCGCCAGGTACGCGACGGCCGCGGCCGCGGCCAGCCCGGTGAGCCCCCCGACGCCCGCGGTGCCGGCCGCGGCGACCGGCAGCAGCAGGTAGCCGGCCTGCGCCACCGACGACCACGCCAGCAGCCGCACCGCCGAACGCTGCCGCAACGCACCCAGGTTGCCGACCACGAGGGTGCCCGCCGTCAGCACCGCGACGGCCGGCGCCCAGGTTCCCGCCGCCGGCGCGAACCCGCCGAGCGTGATCGCCAGCAGCGCGACCAGCCCGGCGCCCTTGGACACGACCGACAGGTAGGCGGCCACCGGCAGGGGCGCACCCAGGTACGTGTCGGGGGCCCAGGCGTGCAGCGGGAAGGCCGCCAGCTTGAACGCGGGTGCGGCCAGGACGAGCACCAGCCCGGCCAGGACCAGCGGCTGCCGCACCCCCGCGCCCGCCAGGGCCACCGCGGTCCGCTGCAGGAACAGCGTGCCGGTCCCGGCGTAGACGAACGCGACCCCGAGCACGGTGACCGCCGTGGCCACCACCGAGACCAGGAAGACGGTCAGCCCGGCCTGGGCCGCTCGGGCGTCGCGGCGCAGCGCCACCAGCGCGAACGAGGGCAGGGACACCAGCTCGAGGGCGACGACCAGCGTCGCCAGGTCACGGGCCGCCGCCACCGTCGTCGCCCCGGCCACCGACGACAGCAGCAGGAAGTGCAGCTCCCCGGGCGGCAGCGACCGCTCGGCCATCGACAGGAGCACCACGACGCCGGCCCCGGCGAGCAGCACCAGCTGGACGGACACCGCGAGATGGTCGGCGACGTACGAGCAGGCCGGCGGCAGCGGCGGGGAGGGCGCGACGCAGAAGGTCGCCCGTGACCCGTCGCGCAGCGGGACGAGGCAGGCGAGCGCCACGACGACGCAGCCGATCGACACGCCTCCGACGAGCGCCGGCCGGCGCGGCGCGGCGAGATCGACGAGCAGGACGAGGAGCGCGCCGGCGGCGAGCACCAGGACGGGGGCGAGCGCAACGTAGTCCAGGCTCTGCACCCCCGGGGTCCCCGGCACTGTCGCCGCGGTCGCCGCTCCCAGGACCGCGCCGGTCACGACCCCACCCCCAGCAGCGCGGCCACCGCCGGCCCGGACAGGCCGAGCAGAACGCCCGGCAGCACTCCGAGCAGCACGGCGAGCGCGGCCAGCGGCAGCCATGCCGTGGCCTCGGCGACGTCGACGTCGTGCACGGCCGGCCCGGTCCCGTCGCCCTGGTCGACGCGGCGCACGACCCGCAGCAGGTAGTAGGCCGTCAGCACAGTGCCGGCGGCGGCCACCCCCAGCAGCACCAGGAACAGCGCCCGGTGCAGACCTGCGGCCGGCCGGAACGCACCCGCCATCGCGAGGAACTCTCCCCAGAACCCGGCCAGGCCGGGCAGGCCGAGGCTGGCCACGGCGGCCAGCGCCAGCAGCCCGCCGAGGCGTGGCGCCCGCGCGTACAGCGACCGCGGCAGCTCGCCCAGGTCGGTGGTCCCGTACCGGTCCTTGACGCCGCCGACGAGGAAGAACAGCAGCCCGGTGATGACCCCGTGGGCGATGTTGGCGTACAGAGCCCCGTTGAGGCCGATCGGAGTCAGCGTCGCGATCCCGAGCAGGACGAACCCCATGTGGCCGACCGAGGAGAACGCGACCAGCCGCTTGAGGTCACGCTGGGCGAGGCAGGCGAGCGAGCCGTACACGATGCCGACCACGCCGAGCGCGCCCAGGTACGGCGCGACCGCGGACGCGCCCTGCGGCAGGACCGGAACGGCGATCCGCACCATGCCGTACGTGCCCATCTTGAGCAGCACCCCGGCCAGCAGCACCGAGCCGACGGTCGGCGCCGCCGTGTGCGCGTCGGGCAGCCAGGTGTGCAGCGGCCACATGGGCGCCTTCACCGCCAGGCCCAGGCCGATCGCCACGATGGCGACGACCTGCACCGTCCGCGGCATCCCGGCTCCGCCGCGCACCGAGAGCGCGACCATGTCGGTGGTCCCGGTGCGCACCCACACCAGCAGGAAGCCGAGCAGCATCACGACAGAGCCGATGACGGTGTAGAGGATGAACGTCGTCGCCGCGGGGACCCGGCGATGCCCACCCCAGACTGCGATGACGAAGTACATGGGGACGAGCACGACCTCGAAGAACACGAAGAACAGCAGCAGGTCCTGCGCCACGAAGGTCCCGAGCAGCCCGACCTCGAGCAGCAGCAGGAGGCCGACCAGCGCGCGCGGGCGGCCCGGGTCCGGCAGGTGCCGGACGGTGTACGCGGCGCACAGCGCGGTCAGCAACGCGGTGAGGACGACGAGCGGCAGCGAGATCCCGTCGACGCCGACGTGGAACCGCAGCCCCAGCTGCGGCACCCAGGCGGTGTCCACGACGCCCTGCAGGCGTCGCGGGTCGGCGCGGTCGAAGCCACCGGCCAGCGCGGCCGCCACCGCCAGCACCGCACCGGAGACGGCGACGCCGAACCACTGCGCCCAGACGTCGGCCCGGCTGCCGGCCAGCAGCAGCACGAGCGCTCCCCCGGCCGGCAGCACCAGCAGGGCCAGGACGAGCACGGCGAGCCCGTTCACGTCCACACCACCACGGCCGTAACGACCAGCAGCACCGTGACCCCGGCCAGCGCGCCGGTGAGATACGTCTGCGGGTTGCCGGTCTGGAACCGGCGCAGGCCGACCGAGGCCCGAACCGTCGCTCCGCCGCTGCCCTGGACGGCGGCCGAGACCACCTCGTCGTCGGCGCGGACGACGCCGGCGGCGAGCGCGCGCAGCGGCCTGATCAGCACCCGGTCGTAGACCGTGTCCACGCCGAAGCCGCTGTCGAACGCCGGACGCAGCCGACCGAGGGCGGCCGCCGGGTCGGCGTCGGGGGCCGGTCGCCAGCGCAGCCAGACCGCGCCGGCGCCGAGCACGACCAGCGCCAGCGAGACCACCGCGGTCGCGGCGCCGGGGGTCAGGGCGGCGGCCCGGGCCTCTCCCAGCCAGGTGGGCAGCCAGCCGGCCGAGAGCCCGAGCACACCGAGCGCCGCCGCCGGGACCGCCAGCACCACCAGCGGCCACCGCATCAGCGCCGGTGCCTCGTGCGGGACGCGCGTCCCGCGGTAGCGCCCGGCGAACGTCATCAGCAGGAGCCGCGCGCTGTACGCCGCGGTCACCGCCACGGTCACCAGCGCGCTGACCAGGACGAGCCAGCCGACCCAGGACGCGGTGGACGGCACCTCGCCGCGCGCGGCGCGTTCGGCCGCGGACACCACCGACTCCTTCGAGAAGAAGCCGGCGAGCGGGACGACCCCCGCGCCGGACGCCAGCGCGATCGTCATCGTCACGGTCGTCACCGGCATCGAGCGGGCCAGGCCGCCCATCCGGGTCATGAGGTTCGACCCGACCGCGTGGATCACCGCGCCGGCGGCCAGGAACCCCAGCGACTTGAACGCCGCGTGCACCAGCAGGTGGTAGATCGCGGCGTCCCGGCCGCCGCACGCCAGCGCGCCGACCATGTACGCCAGCTGGCTCACCGTCGAGTAGGCCAGGACGCGCTTGATGTCGTCCTGGGCGACAGCGGCCAGCGCCGCCCCGAGCATGGTGATCGCCGCCACCACTCCGAGCACCGCCAGCGTCGCGGGCGACGCCACGAAGACCGGGTAGAGCCGGGCCACCGCGAACACTCCGGCCGCGACCATCGTGGCCGCGTGGATGAGCGCCGACACGGGAGTCGGCCCGGCCATCGCGTCCGGCAGCCAGACGTGCAGCGGGAACTGCGCGGACTTGCCGACCACGCCCGCGCCGAGCAGCAGCCCGGCCGCGGTGACGGTGGCCGCCGGCAGGTGCGGGACGGCGGCGAGCACGTCGGCGATCCGGAAGCTGCCGGCCGCCCAGCCGAGCACGATCACGCCGACGACGAAGCCGGCGTCACCCAGGCGCGTGGTGAGGAACGCCTTGAGCGCCGCGGCCCGGGCCTCCGGCAGCTCGCGGTGGTGCCCGATGAGCACGTACGAGCACAGGCCCATGACTTCCCAGCCGACCAGCAGCACCACCAGGTCGCCGGCCACGACCACGAGCAGCATCGCGGCGGTGAACAGCGACACGAAGGCGGCGTACGTGGGGTAGCGCGGGTCGCCGCGCAGGTACTCGACCGAGTACAGCTGCACGAGCAGCGACACGACCCCGACCATCACCGACACGACGACGGCGAGCCCGTCGAGGGTGGCGGCCAGGTGCACCGGCGGGCCGCCGGTCTGCACCGTCGCGAGATCGGTCAGGACCGGAGTCAGCCAGGGCGACCCGAACAGGGCCACTGCGGCCGCGAGCAGGGCGAGCCCGCTGCCGGCCACGCCCAGCACGCCCGCCGTGCGCGGCCCGCGGCGCAGCACGGCGAACCCGGCCACGGCCGCGACCAGCGGGGCGGCCGGCAGCCAGAAGCCGGTCACCGCGCCGGCCCGGCGGATTCCGCCGCATCGGCCGCATCGACCGCATCGGCCGCCTCGGCCGCCTCGGCGGCTTCCCGGGGTTCGACGGGCGTCCGTGCGGCTCCCTCGCCCATCTCGGTGAGGTCGTCGACCGCGATGGTCGACCGGGTCCGGTAGACCAGCAGCACGATGGCCAGCCCCAGCCCGATCTCGGCCGCGGCGAGCGTGATGACGAACAGGGTCATCGCCTGGCCGGAGTGCAGGGCGTCACGCAGCCACACGTCGAACGCGATGAGGTCGAGGTTGGCGGCGTTGAGCATGAGCTCGACCGCCATCAGCACCAGGATGGCGTTGCGCCGGGCGAGCACGCCGTACACGCCGATCGAGAACAGCAGGGCCGAGACGACCGCCGGGTACACGATGTGCATCAGCCGGCTCCCCCGAACCGCGACGGGGGCCGCGGCCGGCCGGCCGGAAGGTCGGCGCCGGCAGCGGAGTCCGTCCCGTCCGCGGCGCCGGCCGGCGACCTGGACAGCACGATCGCGCCGACGAGGGCGGCCAGCAGCAGCACCGACAGGACCTCGAACGGCAGCACCCAGGTGCGGAACAGCGCCGCACCGGCCGCTTCCGCGGAGCCGCCGCCGGAGTGCACGGACAGGTCCACGTACGCCGACCGCAGGCCGTCCACGACCAGCGCCACGAGCGCGGCAGCGGTGCCTAGCGCGGCCACCGCTGCCAGCGGGCGGTTGCGGGTGTCCAGGTCTGGCGACACGCCGATCGGCGCCCGGGTCAGCATCAGCCCGAACAGCAGCAGGGCGACTACCGCGCCGACGTACACGAGCACCTGCACCCAGGCGATGAACTCGGCCGTCAGGACCAGGTACGAGCCGGCCACCGCACCAAGCGTGACGACCAGCCACAGCGCCGCGTGCACCAGCTGCCTGGTGGTGACCACCAGCAGCGCGGAGGCGACCGCGACGACCCCGAGCAGCAGCAGCACGATCTCGGCGCCCGTCGGCGACAGGTACGCCGGCGCGGGCACGGCGCCGGGCGGACCCGGCAGCGCCGCCGCGGGCAGCCAGAGCGGGAGCGTCATTCCGGCTCCTCGCCCGCCGCAGCGGCCTTGCCGGCTGCGGCCACCTCCTTGGGCTCCTCGGCGGCGGCATCGACGGGGGCCGGCGGCGGGACGGTGGCCATCCACAGTCCGAGCCGGTCCCGCTCGTGCGTGAGGTCCCGGATGTCGAACTCGGAGTACGCGAACTCCGGCGACCAGAACAGAGCGTCGAACGGGCACACCTCGATGCAGATGCCGCAGTACATGCACAGCGAGAAGTCGATGGCGAACCGGTCGAGCACGTTCTTGGTGCGGTCCCGGGCGCCCTCCTCCTTGGCCGGGACCACCTCCTTGTGCGAGTCGATGTAGATGCACCAGTCCGGGCACTCGCGGCTGCACAGCATGCAGACCGTGCAGTTCTCCTCCAGCAGCGCGATGACGCCACGGCTGCGCGGGGGCAGCTCGGGCTCGACGTCGGGGTACTGGTTCGTCACCGCGCGGCGGGTCAGCGCTCTGAGCGTCGTCGCCAGCCCCTGCACCAGACCGGTCCCGGCGGGGGGCGGCTCGGCCGGCTCGGCGCTCACGCGGTCACCACCCGCACCACGCCGGTCAGCACGAGCTGCGTGAGCGCCAGCGGCACCAGCAGCTGCCAGGCCAGCCGCTGCAGCTGGTCCTCGCGCAGCCGCGGGTACGTGACCCGCACCCAGATCACGACGAAGGACACCGCGAAGGTCTTGAGCAGCGTCCAGAGCCAGCCGAGCGTCTCCGGCAGCGGACCCTTCCAGCCGCCCAGGAACAGCACCGCGGTCAGCGCCGAGAAGACGACGATCCCGGCGTACTCGGCGAGCAGGAACAGCGCGAACCGCAGCCCGGTGTACTCGGTCAGCGGCCCGAAGATGATCTCCGAGTCGGCGTACGGCATGTCGAACGGTGGCCGGGCGAGCTCGGCCAGCGCGGCGACGAAGAACACCACCATCGCCAGCGCCTGCCAGGCCAGCCACCACGGCCGCCACGCCTGCACGATGCCGGTCAGCGAGAGGGTGCCCGCGGCCATCGCCACCGAGGCGGCGGCCAGGACGAGCGGGAGCTCGTACGCCATCAGCTGGGCGGCGGTCCGGATCCCGCCGATCAGCGCGAACTTGCTCGCGCTCGCCCAGCCGGCCATCAGCTGTCCGAGCACGCCGATCGCCAGGACCGCCAGCACGAAGAACAGGCCGAGGTCGAGCTCCTGCGCGACCTGGCCGGGGCCGAGCGGGATCGCCACCAGCGCGATGAGGTACGGCACGAGCGCGACTGCGGGCGCGAGCCGGAACACCGTGCGGTCCGCGGCCGCCGGGACGACCTCCTCCTTCTGCGCGAACTTCACGCCGTCGGCGACCAGCTGGGCCCAGCCGTGGAAGGCACCGGCGTACATGGGTCCGACCCGCGCCTGCATGTGGGCCATCACCTTGTGCTCGGTCTGGCCGACGAGCAGCGGGAGCACCAGGAACGCGACCATCACGCCGGCCAGGCGCAGCGCGACGTCCAGTGCCGTGCTCACGGCTCCTCCTGCGTCGGGCTGCCAGGCTCGGCGACGCCCGGCGTCACTGCCGGGGCTGCCGCGTCCCCGCCGCGGTCGCCCGGAGGCCGCGGTCCCCAGGTCTGCGGGTCGGGCACGCCGGGCGGCAGCGTCTTGCGCCGTGCCGGCGCCGAGTCCCGCTCGGACTCCCCGGGCTCCTTGGCGCCCGGGAAGGGCTTGGCGACCCGGGCGGCGAGCACGAAGTCCTTGCGCAGCGGCCGGCCCTCGAAGCCGTCCGGGAGCAGCAGCGGCCGCAGGTCCGGGTGCCCGGCGAAGTCGATGCCGAACATCTCGTGTGTCTCGCGCTCGTGCCACGAGGCACCGCGGAAGACCCCGGTCGCGGTGCCGACCGATGGCGCGTCCGCGGCCACGCGGGTCCGGACCAGCAGGTGCGCGTGCGTGTCCGGGTCGGCCAGGTGGCAGACGACCGAGAACCCGTCGGCCAGCTCGTCCACGGCGGACAGCCAGTCGAAGAACGCCAGCCCCAGCTCGTCCCTGGCCAGCTCGAGCGCCTGCGCCCAGCGACCGGCGGGGACGTCGACCGTCCACTGGCCGAAGCTCTCCGACGCGGTGCCGTCCATGCGGCCGGCCAACAGCCCGGCGGCCTCGGCGGCCCGCGTGCCTGCGCCGTCCGGACGAGGGCTCACCGGGCGGCCTCGGCCGGCGGCGGGAGCAGCGGCCGGCGCAGCACGTCGGCGCCGAGCTCCCCGGGGCGGTAGCGGGCGCGGAGGTCCTCGGTGGCGATCTTCTCCTGGAGCTTGAGGATGCCCTGCAGCAAGGCCTCCGGGCGGGGCGGGCAGCCCGGGACGTACACGTCCACCGGGATGACCTGGTCGACACCCTTCGTCACGCAGTACGAGTCCCAGTAGGGCCCGCCGGAGTTCGAGCAGGCACCGAACGAGATGACGTACTTGGGCTCGGGCATCTGCTCGTAGAGCCGGCGCACCGCCGGGGCCATCTTGTCGGTGACCGTGCCGGAGACGATCATCAGGTCCGCCTGCCGCGGCCCCGGTGCGAACGGGATCACGCCGAGGCGGATGAAGTCGTGCCGCGCCATCGACGTCGCGATGAACTCGATCGCGCAGCAGGCGAGCCCGAAGTTGAACACCCAGAGGCTGTAGCGCCGGCCCCAGTTCAGCACCAGCCGCAGCGGTCGCGGTGCGAGCCGCTGCACCGGACCGAGGGTGGGCGACGGCAGATCCGTCACACCCATCGCAGCACCCCCCGCCGCCAGGCGTACAGGAGGCCGACGGCCAGGAACCCGACGAAGACGCCCATCTCGACGAGCGTCACGGTGCCGAAGCCGGGCGCCGCGAAGACGGTGGCCCACGGGAACAGGTACACCGCGTCGACGGCGAACACGACGTACAGGTACGCGTAGAGGTAGTAGCGGACGTGCACCTGGGCCCAGCCGGTCCCGACCGGGTCCACGCCGCACTCGTACGTCAGCAGCTTCTCGCGGGTTGGGTGGTCGGGCCGCAGAAGGCGGTTCGCGGCGAACGCCACCACCACGAAGCCGACGGCGACGGCGAAGAGCAGTCCGACGACGCCCCACGCACCGAAGTAGTCACGCGTCGCTGCCGCAGGACTCATGGTCGCTCGACCCTTCGCCTCCCGGCTCGGTCCTCGCTCCGGGCTCGGTCAGGCGGCAGTCTAGGGGGGCGGCCCGAGCCACCCCACGGGGTCGTGGTGCACGCCCTGCTCGTTCCACGACGAGACCCACACCTGGCCCCCGGCGACCAGCACGTCGATGTCCGCGTTGGGCAGCGCGCCCGCGTCGCCCACAGTGCTCGAGCCGGTGACCTTCATCGTCGCCGGGTCGACGGCCAGCACGGCCGGACCCGTCGACAGGCCGACCCAGACCTTCCCCCCGGAGACGGTCACGGCGTCCGGCGGACCGTCCGTCGCGGTCAGGTCGACCGAGCCGCGCACCTTCCTGGTGGTGAGGTCCACGGCCACCAGCCGGCCGGACAGGCAGGCCACCCACAAGGTGCCGCCGTCGGCGAACAGCGCCTGCGGGCCGGGACAGGCCGCGACCGGGCTCCCCACCTTGCCGGTGGCCGCGTCCACCGGCACGACGCGGTCGGCACCGAAGTCCAGCACCCAGACCGTCGCCGCCCGGCCGGCAGCCGCCGGGGCGTAGGCAGCCAGCCGCGGCTCACCACCGGCCGGCAGCCGGACCGTCCGGCCCGCCGCGCCGGTGGCGGCGTCCAGCTCGACCAGCTTCGACTCCTGCTGCAGGACGACCCACAGCCGCTTGCCGTCCGACGCCAGGCCCTCGGGCTGCGCGCCGACCTTGACCCGGGCGGAGATCGCGCCGGTCGCCGGGTCGACCAGCGCGACGGTGCCGGCCTTGAACTCGCTCACCCAGATCCCGCGCGGGGTGGCGGCCAACCGCAGCGGCGTGTCGCCGACGGCGAAGGTGCCGAGGATCTCGCCCGTGGCCGCGTCCAGCCGGGTCAGCTGGTTGGACGACGCGACGGCCACCCAGACCGAGCCCTGCGTGAACGCCAGACCGACCGGCGAGCCGCCGATCCCGGTCAGGTCCGACGCCGGGCCCGACCCGTCGGAGCCACCCGACGGCACCGGCGCGGAAGCGCTGGCCGAGGGGGCTCGATCGGGGGACGAGGCGCAGCCCGCGGCCAGGACCGCCACCGCGACCAGCAAGGCGGCGCCCAGGATCGACCTGCTGCCGGACGCCACCCGTCGACCGTAACCGCGGCGGCCGTCCGGACCGGGTCGCGGTGGGCAACGACCTGGACACAGGTCGGCCACGAGTCGGTCCGGACCGGGCCGGGACGACGCGACGAGTCCGCATGGCGGGCAGCACGGTCGCATTCGGGGACCCGGCCTAGACTCGTTGAACAGGAAAGAGGTGGCGTTCGTGGCGCGCAAGCAGGTCGTCCATGTGGATCGGGTGATCATCCGGTTCGCCGGGGACTCGGGCGACGGGATGCAGCTGACCGGGGACCGGTTCACGTCGGAGACGGCGGCGTTCGGGAACGACCTGTCGACGTTGCCGGACTTCCCCGCCGAGATCCGGGCGCCGGCCGGGACGTTGCCGGGGGTGTCGGCGTTCCAGCTGCACTTCGCCGATCATGATGTGTTGACGCCGGGGGATGCGCCGAACGTGCTGGTGGCGATGAACCCGGCGGCGTTGAAGGCGAACCTGGGGGATCTGCCGCGGGGGGCGGATCTGATCGTGAACACCGACGAGTTCTCGGCGCGGGCGTTGGCGAAGGTGGGGTATGCCTCGAACCCGTTGGAGGACGGCACGCTCGAGGCCTACAACGTGCACCCGATCGGGTTGACGTCGATGACGGTGCAGGCGCTCAAGGACATCGAGGTGTCCAAGAAGGAGGCCGAGCGGGCCAAGAACATGTTCGCGTTGGGTCTGCTCTGCTGGCTGTACCACCGGCCGACGGCGGGCACGCAGGCGTTCCTGCAGGCCAAGTTCGCGAACAACCCGGCGATCCTGGCGGCGAACCTGGCGGCGTTCACCGCGGGCTGGAACTTCGGGGAGACCACCGAGGACTTCTCGGTGTCGTACGAGGTGGCGCCGGCGACCATGCCGGCCGGGACGTACCGGAACATCTCCGGGAACCTGGCGCTGGCGTACGGGCTGGTCGCCGCCGCGCAGCAGGCCGGGCTGGGGCTGTTCTTGGGGGCGTACCCGATCACCCCGGCCTCCGATGTGCTGCACGAGCTGGCCCGGCACAAGCGGTTCGGGGTGCGCACCTTCCAGGCCGAGGACGAGATCGCCGGGATCGGCGCCGCCCTGGGGGCCTCGTTCGGCGGGTCGCTGGGGGTCACCACCACTTCCGGGCCGGGTATCGCGCTGAAGGCCGAGACGGTCGGGTTGGCGGTCTCGTTGGAGCTGCCGCTGGTGATCTGCGACATCCAGCGCGGCGGACCCTCGACCGGGTTGCCGACCAAGACCGAGCAGGCCGACCTGTTGATGGCCATGTTCGGGCGCAACGGGGAGGCCCCGGTGCCGATCGTGGCGGCGGCGTCCCCGTCGGACTGCTTCGACGCGGCGATCGAGGCGGTCCGGATCGCGGTCACCTACCGCACCCCGGTGTACCTGCTGTCGGACGGGTACCTCGCCAACGGCTCGGAGCCGTGGAAGATCCCGGACGTCGCCACCCTGCCGGTGATCGAGCCCGGCTTCGCGACCGGCCCGAACGCCACCGACGAGCACGGAGCACCGCAGTTCTTGCCTTATGTGCGCGACCCGGACACGTTGGCGCGGCCATGGGCGGTCCCCGGCACGGCCGGGCTGGAGCACCGCGTCGGCGGGATCGAGAAGGCCGACCGGACCGGACAGATCTCCTACGACCCGGACAACCACGACCTGATGGTCCGGCTGCGCCAGGCCAAGATCGACGCGATCACGGCCACCATCCCCCTGATCGAGGTCGACGACCCGTCCGGCGCGGCGCGGGTGCTCGTGCTCGGGTGGGGATCCACCTACGGGCCGATCGCCGCGGCGTGCCGGCGCGTGCGCGCGGCCGGTGGCCAGGTCGCCCGGGTGCACCTGCGCCACCTGAACCCGTTCCCGACCAACCTCGGCGACATCCTCAAGGGATACGACAAGGTGCTCATCCCGGAGATGAACCTGGGCTACGGCTACGGCGGGCAGCTCGCGCTGCTGATCCGCTCCAAGTACCTCATCGACGCGATCGGCTACAACCGGGTCCGCGGGATGCCGTTCAAGGCCGCCGAGCTCGCCGGCGCCATCCAGGACGTGATCGACCATGCCTGACAACGGCAAGGCGAACGCCAACGGTCACTACCCGGCCCTGGACCTGGTCCCCAAGACCGACGTGCCGCTGTCGAAGAAGGACTTCACCTCCGACCAGGAGGTGCGCTGGTGCCCCGGCTGCGGGGACTACGTCATCCTGGCCGCCGTCCAGTCCTTCCTGCCCGAACTCGGGCTGCGCCGGGAGAACATCGTGTTCGTGTCCGGGATCGGCTGCTCGAGCCGGTTCCCGTACTACCTGGACACCTACGGCATGCACTCCATCCACGGCCGCGCCCCGGCCATCGCCACCGGCCTGGCCGTCACCCGCCCTGACCTGTCGGTGTGGGTCGTCACCGGCGACGGCGACGCCCTGTCCATCGGCGGGAACCACCTGATCCACGCGCTGCGCCGCAACGTCAACCTGAAGATCCTGCTGTTCAACAACCGGATCTACGGGCTGACCAAGGGCCAGTACTCCCCCACCTCCGAACCCGGCAAGATCACCAAGTCCACCCCGTACGGATCGGTGGACTACCCGTTCAACCCCATCTCCCTCGCGTTGGGCGCCGAAGCCACGTTCGTCGCCCGCACCATCGACTCCGACCGCAAGCACCTCACCGACGTGCTGCGCGCGGCTGCTGCGCACCAGGGGTCGGCGCTGGTCGAGATCTACCAGAACTGCAACATCTTCAACGACGGCGCCTTCGACCCGGTCAAAGACAACGCCACCCGGGACGCCGTCACCATCCGGCTCCAGCACGGCCAACCCATCCGCTACGGCATCGACGGCACCCGCGGCCTGATCCGCCGCCCCGACGCCACCCTCGCCGCAGTCGAGGTCGCGGACGTGGGCGAGCAGGCGCTGCTCGTGCACGACGCACACGCCGATGACCCCTCCGTCGCGTTCGCGCTGTCCCGCATCGCCGACCCCACGACCCTGCAAGACACCCCCATCGGCATCTTCCGCGACATCACCCGACCCAGCTACGACCAGCTCGTCAACAACCAGATCACCCACGCCACCGACGAACAAGGGCCAGGTGACCTCGCCCAGCTGCTCGCCGGCAACGACACCTGGACCATCGCGTGACCGCTGGAGGCAGCAGGGTCAGCGCGGCCGGCACCGAGGGCGGGACCGTCGCGCGCCGCGACGACGGCCTGGAGATCTCCACCGACCGCGACCGCCTCGACCTGGACCGGATCGCCCGCTGGCTCTCCGAGGAGTCGTACTGGGCCGCCGGTCGCGCAAGGGACGTCGTCGAGCGCTCGGTCGGCGGGTCGCTGAACCTCGGGGTGTACGCGCCCGGTCCCCATGGCGCGACGGAGCAGGTCGCGTTCGCGCGCGTCGTCACCGACGACGCCACGTTCGCCTGGATCTGCGACGTGTTCGTCGACGAGGCCTGGCGCGGGCGTGGCGTCGGCTCCTGGCTGATGCGCGAGTGCGTCACCGAGCTGCTCGAGCGCCGCGGCATCCTGCGGCTCCTGCTCGCCACCCGCGACGCGCACGCCGTCTACGCCCAGGCCGGCTTCGCCCCGCTCGAAGGGGTCTGGCGCTGGATGGAGCTGGACCGGCGGCCCACCCGGGACGCCATCATCGCCATGGGCCCTCCCGACGGCGTCCGCTGACGTGCGCGCGGCGATGTCGGAGGACCGGCGCGGCGTGCTGCTCAGCGTCGCCGCATACGCCTGCTGGGGTCTGTTCCCGCTCTACTTCCCGCTGCTCGAGCCGGCCACGCCGATCGAGATCCTCGCGCACCGCGTCGTGTGGACCCTGCTGTTCGTCGTGATCCTCCTGCTGATGCGCAGGCGCTGGGCCTGGGTGCGGTCGATCGTCACTGACCGTCGGCGGCTGCTCATCCTGGCCGTCGCGTCCGTCGTCATCGCCGTCAACTGGGGCGTGTACATCTGGGCCGTCAACTCCGACCGCGTCGTCGAGGCAGCGCTCGGCTACTTCATCAACCCGCTCGTGACCGTGCTGCTCGGGGTCGTGCTGCTGCACGAGCGGCTCCGGCGTGCCCAGTGGGCGGCCGTCGGACTCGCGACGCTCGCGGTCGTGGTGCTCACCGCCGCGTACGCCCGGCCCCCGGTGATCGCGCTCGTGCTGGCGCTGTCGTTCGCGACGTACGGGCTGATGAAGAAGAAGGTCGACATGCCGGCGGTCGAGAGCCTGAGCGTCGAGACGGCGCTGCTGTTCGTCCCGGCGACCGCGCTGCTGGTGGTCTTGCAGGTGAACGGGACGGCGGCCTTCGGGCACGCGGGTGCCAGCGTGACCACACTGCTCGTCGGCGTGGGCGCGGTGACCGCGATCCCGCTGCTGCTGTTCGCGGGGGCTGCGGCCCGAACTCCGCTGTCGACGATGGGACTGCTGCAGTACATCACCCCCATCCTGCAGCTCGTGATCGGCGTCTTCGTGGTGCACGAGTCGATGCCGGCGTCGCGCTGGGTGGGGTTCGCGCTCGTGTGGACGGCGCTGGTGCTGTTCTCCGTCGACTCGTTGCGGGCCGGTCGGGCCCAGCGTCGGCCGGACGCAGGCCTGGAGGCGACACTCGTGCCCGAGGTGCAGTGAGGCTGGATCCGCGGGACGTGGTGCGCGCCCTGGACCCGCTGGACCTCGTCGGCGCGGCGAGGCTGGCCGGCGTCGCCGTGCGTGGCGGAGTTCGCGCCCGGCTGTTCCCACCGGTCGACGCGGCTCGGACCGCACAGCTCGTCCGGGCCCTCGTCCAGTGGGGCACGACGCCTGCCCTGGGCTGGTCCACGGGTGCCGCGCGGCACCCGGACTCCCCCGCCGTCATCGACGCCGATGACGACGTTCTGCCGGTGGTCACCTTCCGCGAGGCCGAGCGCCGGACCGCCGCGATCGCGACCGGCCTGGTGGACGCGGGGATCGTCGCGGGGACGTCGGTCGGCCTCCTGGGCCGCACCTCCCGCGGCTACGCCGAGGCCATCGCAGCGACGTCCCGGACCGGTGCCGACGTGGTGTACCTCAACACCGGCTTCACCCGCGACCAGATCGACGAGATCGCCACCCGAGAGGGCATCCAATGGGTCTTCTGCGACGACGACCTGGCCGACCGGGTACCCGACCGGCTGCCGCTGCTCAGCCTGGACGGCGGCGGGGACCGGGCAACGCTGGCGCTGGCCCAGCTGGCATCCAGCCGGCCGGGCCGCCCACCCCACCTCGAGCGGCCGTCCCGGCACGTGATCCTCACCAGCGGTACGACCGGCACACCGCGCGGCGTGGCCCGCGACAACGCCCCGATCGAGGGCGCGATCGCGCTGCTGGACGCGCTGCCCCTGCGCCAGCGGGCGACGCATGTCGTGGCGGCGCCGCTCTTCCATGCCTGGGGCTGGCTCAACCACCGGATGTGCCCGCTCTACGACACCACCGAGGTCCTCGTCCGCCGCCCCGACGGTGAGCGCGTGCTCCGTCTCGCGGCCGAGCACCGCGCCGAGGTCGTCGTCGCGACACCGGTCGTGCTGCACAGGATGCTCGAAGTGCCCGCGGCGGTCCGCGAGACTCTCGACCTCTCCGCACTGCGCGTCGTCGCGGTCTCCGGTGCACTGATCCCACCGGACCAGGTCGTGGCCTTCACCGCGTTGTACGGGCATGTGCTCTACAACCTGTACGGCTCCACCGAGGCAGCTTTCGCGACCATCGCGCGCCCCGCCGACCTGCGGGCCGATCCCGGGACCGCCGGCCGCCCCCTGCCCGGAGTCAGGGTCGAAGTGCTCGACGAAGCCGGTAGACGATGCGCGACCGGAGCCGAGGGCATGGTGTGGGTCGGCTCGCGCACGTCGTTCGGCGGCTACACCGATGGCACCGACCGGGCCCGGCAACGCGGACTCGTGTGGACCGGGGACGCCGGTGCCTGGGACGGAGCCGGACGACTCACGGTGCTGGGCCGGACTGACGACGTCATCATCTCGGGCGGCGAGAACGTCCACCCGGAAGAGGTGGAGCGAGTGCTGCGTGAGCACCCCGAGGTGGCCGACGTCGCTGTCGTCGGCGCACCGGACCCGGCGTTCGGACAGACGATCGTGGCGCATGTCGTGCGTCGCGCGACCACGGTCGTTCCGGCTGGGCGGCCGCGGGGCCACGCTGGCCCTGAGCCGGAGTGGGCGGCGTCTTTCCTGGCGTGGGCGGCCGAGCGGCTCGCGCCCTACCAGCGGCCACGCCGGGTGGTCCTGCAGACCGAGCTGCCGCGGAACGAGACGGGCAAGCTGTTGCGGCGGGTCCTCGCCTAGCGCTCCTGGTCAGTCGGAGCTGGCCAGGGTGCGTCCGCCACCGCGTGGCCCCAACCACCGTTGTCGACGGAGCGTGCAGTCCGGCAGTCTGCGCGGCCCGAACCCGTGTCACGCAGTTCCCGGGTGCCGGGGCCAACCCCAAGGCTGCCGGTCACGTGAGGAAGGGGGCGGCAGGGTGGCCGACGAGGACATTCGGGACCCTGGCTATCCAGAGGACAGCGCGGGGCGGCTGGAGCTGATCTGGGGCGAGGGGTTTCTTTCTCCGGGGGGCCCGCCGGAGGTGGCCCGGATTGTCGGGGAACACGACATCGCTGGGCGCCACGTCCTCGACATCGGAAGCGGGACCGGTGGAGTCGATGTCGTACTCGTTCGGAATCACGGTGCCGAGACGGTCATGGGCGTCGACGTCGAGCAGCGCCTGGTCGGTCTCGCTGCCGAGCGTGCGGCCTACCTGCAACTCGATGATCGCATCACGTACCAGCTGGTCAGCCCAGGACCGCTCCCGTTCGCGGACGCGTCATTCGACGTCGTCTTCAGCAAGGACGCGATCATTCACGTTGCCGACAAGAGGGCCCTGTTCGCCGAGGCACTGCGGGTACTGCGTCCCGGCGGGCGCCTTCTTGTCGGCGACTGGCTGAGGGGGGACGGCGAGGGCCACACGCGGCGGCTGACGGAGTTCATCGACGCATCGGGCCACGACTTCACCCTCGTGTCACTGCGCGAGGTCGGAGAGATCGTCGCCGAGGTGGGCTTCGCAGACATCGAGCTGCAGGACCGGCATGACTGGTACCTCCGGGAGGCCATGGGCGAACTGGCAAGGCTGCGCGGCCAGCTGCGGGCTGAGTTCGTTGAGCGATGGGGGGAGGAGGCTACCCAGGGGGAGACCGAGTTCTGGGAGGTGCTCGTAGCCGCTCTCCAGGATGGGGCCATGAGGCCGGGCCACGTCCGAGCAGTGAAGCCAGCCGGCTCCGTCCAGAACGGTGGCTAGCACCTACGCGATGCGATGACGGGCGGCCCGGTCGCAGCGCGGTCTCGGCCTGGCCTCAAGAAGGGGCTGTTCGGAAGTCGACACTCCTGGTGTCAGGTAGCCGCGAGGGCCCGCCCGGCCCCCTCTCCACCCTGGCGGGTGCGGTCCTGGCCAGGAGTCGAGACGTTGGAGGTGCTCCCATGCGGGTGGTCTACGTCGTCGGAGACGGACCTTTGCAAGGAGCGACTTACGCGATGGACAGTCGTCTGCCGATCAACGAGGAGCTCGAGTTGTCCTGGGAGGACTGGCCTGTCGCCGTCTACCGCGTCGGCCAGGACTCCAAGCTCTGGTTCATCCATCTACTGCCGCAGTCATCGTAGGGTCGGCGAGGTGTGGGGCCGGGGCGGCGAGCCGCACCGACGTGATGCCGGTACGGGCGACCAGGGCTCTGATCGTCCTGATGTGACGACCCATCGCTCCGCCGACCGGAACGGACTGCGTCACTGATGCTCGTCCGGCGGTCCCGCACCGCCGAAGGACCTCTTTCGAGCGGACGTGGTCGGCGGCACGGGCAGACGCGCGATTCGGCTGACTGTTGCCCGACGACCTTCCGGCTGGGACGGGCTCGCGGCCCGCCCTTCTTCTCGCACGAGCGCCCCTCGGGTGTCCCATATCCCGCCATGGGGCCGTGTGTCGTCGGAACCTGCGCCGGGACCTCGGTTCGGGCGATACTGGCGGAGTCGATCGTGCCGGGAGGTAGCCATGACGGGTGGGGCGAGATCTGCGCAGGCGGGCGCGTCGGGGGGCGGTGCGGTCTACGGCCTCGGTCTCATCGGCGCCCTCGTCTACTACTGGCAGCACGCGGACGGGTTCTGGCCCCACCTGTGGGCCATTCTCGAGGCGATCTTGTGGCCCGCGTTCGTCGTCTACGACCTCTTGAAGCACCTGTCGGGCTGATTCGACGGCGACAGTCGCTCGCCGGTCACCGGCGCCGGTAGCGCACGTCGGCTGAGTCGCCGCGCAGCCCCCGATGTCGTGGGAGGAGCTCTCGTGTTCGAGGTCGAGGTTCGCAACGTCCACGGCGCCGTCACTGCGGTCGGAGCCGCCGGCCCCCACACCGTGGTGATCGACCGCCCCGAGGAGGCAGGAGGCGGCGGCCGAGGCTTCAACGGCGGCGAGCTCCTCCACCTGGCTGTGGCCGGATGCGTGTCAAACGATCTGTTCCGGGAAGCCGACGCCCGCGGCATCGTGCTCAGCCGTGTCGTGGTCACGGCGCACGGTGACTTCCGTGGCATGCCGCTCGTGTCGACCGGAGTCTCCTACAGCGTCGAGGTGACGGGGGACGCCTCCGACGAAGCACTGACGGATCTCGTCCGCGTCGTGGACGAGATCGCGGAGATCCCGAACTCGCTCCGCCGTGGCACGGCCGTGCGGGTTGGGACAGTCACCGTCAACGGGCGCTGAGCCCGCTCCGAGCGCCGCGGGAGCCCGACGCAGGATCGGCTCACCGGGGGACACACCATCGTCCGCAATGTCACCGTCCCCATCTCCGCCGGACTGCTGGTCGACCACGTAGCCCTCGACCTGTGCCGTGAAGGAAGCTCTGGACGACGAGCACACCTATGTCAACAACCTGGTCCATCCTTACTCAGACCCTCCGAACCGCAACGGTCGGAGTGACGGCTCACCGGCGCGGGACTGCCGTGGCGGAGGTTCCTGTCCGTGGTCCGGTTCTGTGGATGTCGTCTAATCGCTCCCGGCGCGCGGCCGGCCGCGTTTGGGTAGCGGCGCCGCATGCTGGGGCATCCGCCCGGCCTCGGTGAGTGCCCGGCGCAGCAGCATCTCGACGTGTGCGTTAGCGCTCCGGAACTCTTCGCCGGCCCAGCGAACGAGCGCGTCGTGAACCGCCGGATCGAGCCGGAGCAGGACCTGCCGACGTTCGCTCACGTATACAGCGAACCGACGTTGACGACCGGTGAGGGCGGCTGATCCCCGCACAGCACCACCATCAGGTTGCTCACCATGGCAGCAGTCCGTTCCTCATCGAGGGAGATCACTCCGTTCTCGGTGAGCCGGTTGAGTGCCATCTCGACCATCCCGACCGCCCCTTCCACGATCCGCGACCTCGCTGCGACCACGGCGTTGGCCTGTTGGCGGCGCAGCATCGCCTGGGCGATCTCCTGCGCGTAGGCCAGGTGGGAGATCCGGACGTCCACGATCTCGACCCCGGCGATCGCGACCTTGTCCGCGACCTCGCCGGCCAGCTGCGCGGCGACGACGTCGGTAGAACCGCGCAGCGAGGTCCCGGCGTCAGTGGTGTCGTCGTAGGGGTGGCTAGTCGCGACGTGGCGCAACGCCGACTCGGCCTGCACCGTCACGAAGTTCAGGTAGTTCTCCACCGCGTACGTCGACTTCGCGGTGTCGGCGACCTGCCAGACGACGATCGCGGCGATCTCCACCGGGTTGCCGTCGGCGTCGTTGACCTTGAGGCGGTTTGTCTCGAAGTTGCGTACCCGGACACTGACCCCGCGGCGCACCGTCAACGGCAGAACCCACCAGAAGCCGGGCCGGCGGACCGTCCCGATGTAGCGGCCGAAGAACTGGATCACCGAGGTCTGCCCCGGCGTCACGATCACCAGCGAGGCGACGACCAGGAAGAAGACGACGATCGGAACCCACAGCCACCCGCTGCTGTGCTGGGCGGCCACCACGGTCCACCAGACGCATCCGGCGAGCACCACCACCCCGAACCAGCCGCTCACGGCGGCGGCGGGTCGCTGCGTGATGTCGACCTGGGCCCCCCGCTGGCCAACGGGTTCGGCATTGTTCCCTGACTCGGCGGTGCTCATAGCGTGCTCCCTCGCACGGAAAGTGATAGCGGATAGACTATCACTTTCCGACGCTGTCCGCCAGCCCCCCGGCTCCCATCGGTGCCCTAAGGTCCGCACTCAGGCCGAGATGGCGGTACCCCCCCGAACTCCCACCAGCCCAGCCGCGAGAGTTCGGAAGTGATCTCCGCCCCTGGGCCCGTTCACGGCGCTCGCCGGCGGCGCTCGATCGCGGAGGACGGGAACGAGGAAGCCGCTGATCGTCTCGCCGTCCTCGCTGCCGAACGGGTGACGTGGACGAACTCAAGCACCTGATCGACGCTGGGAACGAGGAGGCGGGCAACCGCCTCGCCGAGCTGGCCGCTGGCCGTGGAGACGTGGACACCCTGAACTACCTGATCGACGCGGGGAACGAGTCGGCTGTTGACCGGTTGGCGGACATCGCTGCCGAGCGCCGCGACGTCGAGACGCTGAACCGTCCCGCCGACGAGGGGAGCCAGGAGGCAGAGTCCCTGTTGAGTGGGATCGTCAACGAGACCCAGTAGCGGCACCGACGACGCGCTCCGATGTGCGTGTTGATTCGGTAGACGGTTCCGGGTTCGCCCCGTCGACCGGTTCGGTCCGACGCGACCCGACTTGTCCGGGCGAGGGGCTGCTCTGGGGGCTGCTCACCCTGACACGAAGAGCCGCATGACGGCCAGGACGTCATCGGTCGTGTCAGACCCAGAGCGGGCTATAGCGCTCTCCTGGTCTGACACCACGATCACTCAGTGGCGTGTGGCCGTTCGGGGTGGGCAGTCGCGCTCACAGTCACTAGGCGACCAGGTGCCAGAGCACGAGCTGGGCCGCGAGGGCGGTCAGGGCGACGGCGAGGCCCGCGTCGCGCGGCCGGATCCGCGGGGTCCACCAGTGTCGGAGGGCGCCGGCCACCAGCAGTGCGGCGAAGGCCGCAGCCAGGAGCGCGACCGCCAGCGGCAGGTGGAACGCGAGGCGCACCGGGAGCGGGAACGCCATCCACCCGAGAAACCCGACGTCCACGACACCGGGCACGGCCCCGACTGCCGCCACGGTCGCAAGCGCGGCGAGCGCCCCGGCGGCGGCGACGACGGCGGTGACCCGCCGCCCGGTGCGCCCGCCCCGCGGCGCACCGACGGTCCAGGACCGGCCCGCTCGACGGCGTCGGCGTAGCGACGCGACGCTGCCGGCCACGAGCCAGCCGGCCGCCACGACCACCACGAGTGCCAGCAGCGCCCACTGCGCGGCGAGCGGGCCGTTGGTCACCGGGTTGAGGTCCAGCCCGCGCCAGCGCGGCGACGGCCCGCGCAGCTCGAGCGTCTCACCGTTCTCCGCCAGGAACAGCCCGGGCTGGAACTCGGTCAGTCGATGGCGGACCAGTGTCCCGTCCTCGCCGGCGTCGAAGTACGGCACGCCGGCGTCGACGTGGAACCGTGACGGCGGGTCCGCCGGGTTCATGGCGCCGGGTTGTCCGGCGCGGTACCACTCGCGGTATCCGGCCCAGCGTCTGGACTGCCGGCTGGACCCCGGCATCGCGACGGCCGCGATCCGGTTGGCCAGGTCCGGCGGCGCCACGTACTTGCTGTCGGGGTCCACGACGTCGGACTGGGTCGGCAGGCCGAGCATGCGTCCGTGGAAGCGGCTGTCCGGGTTGGTGACCAGGTCGCGGAGGATCCCGATGGCCAGGGCGACCTGCAGGTCGTGGTCGTCGGAGTTGGTGAGCACGGCGATGCCGAGCTGCAGCTGCGGGACCCACCACAGGTCGGACAGGAAGCCGTACCCGCCGCCACCGTGGTTGAACAGGTCGAGGTACTGCTCCGCTCGCCAGCGCGTCCGGGCGACGCCGAGGGCATAGCCGGCCGCTGCGCCCGCGTTCGGCGCCGGGACGGTGCGCATCTCCTTGATCAGCGACGCATCGAGCATGGTGCGACCGTCGAGGGTGCCCTCGCCCAGCTGGAACTCGAGGAACCTCGCCAGGTCCGCGGCGCTGGTCCACAGCCCGCCGGCTGCCGTCATCGGGACGTCCACGGGCGGTGGCACCAGCCAGTCGGTGTGACCCACCGCCCGGTCGGGGGTGGCGTGCACCTGGGCCCGGTCGAACGTGCTGTGGTCCATGCCCAGCGGCGCGAGCAGCGAGTCGCGCATGACAACCGGGAAGGGCTTGTTCGAGACCTGCTCGAGGATGTAGCCGGCGAGGTCGATCCCTAGGTTCGAGTAGGCGTAGCCGGTGCCGACGGGGAACCGCAGCCAGGTATCGGAGATGCTGCGGACGTGCGCGTCGAAATAGCCGGGCTCGGGCTCGTAGTTGTTGCCGAGAGGCGCTTCGTGGGTGAAGCCCGCGGTGTGGCTGAGCAGCATGCGCAGCGTGATTCGCTGCTCGGGGTGAGCCTCGAAGGCGCTGTGGACCGTGAAGCCGGGCAAGTACGTCGTGATCGGCACGTCGAGCCCGAGCCGTCCGGACTGGACTGCCCGCATCACGGCTGTGGCGGTGAAGGTCTTCGACATCGACTGGACACTGAAGATCGTGTCGACGGTGACCGGCGTACGCCCGTCGCCGTTCGTGGAGCCGAAACCCTGCTGCCACACCACCCCGTCACCGTCGACCACCGCCAGGGCTAAGCCGGGGATGTGCTGCTGGGCCATCAGCTCGGGGATCCTGGCCCGGTAGCTCGCGATAACCGCCGCCACGCCAGGATCCTGGACGGCGGGCGCCGCGACTGCGGGCGCACCGCCCCCGGTCGTCGTGAGGAGCACCGCGACCGCGACGGCAACCGCCGCACGAGCCGATCTGCGCGGGGCCATGGCCACCTCCGGACGCATTGGCGCCGCTCACGGGCACGTCATCCCGTACCAGCGGTGCCCGCCCACCAGCACGCTCGCACCGCGGTGAGCGCGTCGCCAGGGCACTTTGGCCCACGTCTACGTGCCATCAGGTCCACATCCGCACATGCCGCGATCCGCGTTCCCGCGAAGCTGACCGCGCCCAGCCCGCTGTGCGCCATCCGGATGATCCTGGCGTGCCGAACACAGGCCCCTCCAACCTGGTCCATCGTTAGTACGCCCTGCCAGCCAGGCCCGTTGACTCAGCTGGCTTCAAGGAACTGGCGGATCGCATCACGAACGACATCGCTGACGTTGCGATGTCCTTGGTCAGCGATCCTCCGGATCGCTTGGTAGGTCTCGTCGTCGACTCGGAGGTCGACCCGGTTGGAACGACCTGCGCGCCCTGACAGCGACGGGCACCCAGCGTTATCCTCTGGCAAATGGGCATTAGAAATTATCTGATTGAAGGCCTTTCCGGCACCGGCAAAACGTCGGTCTGCAATGAATTGCAGCGGCGCGGCTACCATGCCATTCATGGTGACCGCGAATTGGCTTATCGAGGCGATCCGGAATCTGGTGAACCGACGGATGGCCTCGCACACGAGCACCACATTTGGCACGTAGATAAGGTGAGAGCCTTGGTCGCCGACCAGGATGAGGCCGCAACATATTTCTGTGGTGGTTCTAGAAATATCTCAAAGTTTATAGATCTGTTTGACGGCATCTTTGTTCTTGAAGTCGACCTTGACACATTGAATCGGCGGCTTGACGAGCGACCGGACGAAGAGTGGGGCGGCGGAGAGCCAACGGAACGGGAATCTATTGCGCGATTGCATCAAACGAAAGAAGACATTCCGAGCAACGGCATTCTAATCGACGCCACCGCACCGATCGTACGCGTGGTTGACGAGATCGTTCGTCGAAGCGAAGCAGATAAATAGCACTTCTACTTTTCGACGAACAAGATCCCCGGCCGAGAACCTCGCAGAGCTGATCGCCAACATCGTCGGACCGATCGAGGTCGTGGCGGAGTTCCGAGGACCGACCGTGTAACGAACGCAGAGCGCGCTGAGGTGCCGTTGCAGGGCGGGTGAGATCCCGGTATTCGCGAGCGCCTCTCTGCTGCGCTCGGTGGGTGGCGTGGAAGGCGCGGCGTAG
Source organism: uncultured Actinomycetota bacterium (assembly GCA_963849365.1). Classification (GTDB taxonomy): domain Bacteria; phylum Actinomycetota; class Actinomycetes; order Prado026; family Prado026; genus CAVQCJ01. Next base: position 1,421,777 of record CAWKHA010000004.1, on the reverse strand, counting down.
CGTCCCTGCCATGGCCGACTTCGTGCTTCGTGAGTGGTCGTTAGAGCCCTATCCGGGCGACCAGGCGCCTCTTCACATCCATCACCTTGGCGATGAAGGCTTCTATGTTCTTGACGGCCGTCTGGAGGTTCGGGACGGGGACCAGCGACTCCAGTTGCAGGCTGGAGAACTCCACATCGTGTCGGCGGGCTCCCCCCACACTTTCGCCACCGTCGGTGAAAGCCCGGCCAGGGTGCTTGTAGTCATGACGCCCGAGATCGATCGCCTGATCCACCGGCTTCACTCCGACAAGATCCAGGACATGGCCGCACTTTGGGCGGAGCACCACTCGTCGCTGGTCGAGTAGAAGCCGCGCAGAGGGCGAGGGCCCTGTAAGTGCCGATCAAGGGGCGGGTTCGGCTGGGGACTTTCGGCCCATACGGCGGCGCCTTCGGCGGCCTAGCCTCAGCAGGGCGAGCTACTACCGACCCCAGCAAGTTGGGCGGCGGACGGTTCGTGAAGACCCCCCGTGGCCGTTCCTCCCCCGGGAGATTGGGCAACGGGGGGTTCTCCCATCCACGCGGGGCGGCCCAACCCGCCCGAGCTGGGGCGCCGGATGTCGCCATCTTCGCCCGGACTTCGGGAGGATGAGTGGGTGGCGACCTGGCTTGAGGTTGAACTGGCGCAGCCCGTCTTTGCGCAACGAGTACGCGCACTCTTCGACGCCCATCGGCACAAGACGATTGCCACCCTGCGAGCCGATGGCTCGCCGCGGATATCAGGCATCGAGACACAGTTCGAGAACGGCGAGCTGATCTTCGGTTCGATGGCGAAGGCTCGCAAGGGCGCAGATCTGCGTCGTGACCCTCGATTCGCTCTTCACAGCGCGACGGTCGATCCCGTCGAGGGGGCTGAGGCGGAGTGGCCTGGCGAGGCGAAGATCGCCGGCCGGGCGATTCTCGAGGGACCATTGGCGGTTGGTGGGCATGGTGAGCGGTTCCGTGCCGACATCGCCGAGGTCGTGCACACCCATCTGAATGACACGGCCACCCTGCTTGTCGTCGAGTGGTGGACGCCGACGCGGGGTCTGCAAAGGATCGACCGGGAATAGCGCCGAAGTGATGCCGTTCGCGGGCTGATCCGATACGGCACTAGGTTCGTGCGTTGGTGATCTTCAGGACGGCCGAAACCCCGGGCCAACAATGGAGGCGGCATGGAGAAGGTCGACTACGATGCGCGCCTCCACGCCGTCTACGCCGCCGGCCGGCAGATGTCGCCCGATGCGTTACAAACCTGGATGGAGGCGTTCGCTCGCCACCTGCCGAAGACACGGCCACTGGTCTGGCTCGACCTGGGTTCGGGTACCGGCCGCATGACTCCCTCTTTGGCGAGCGCCTTCGGCGGCCCCGCCCACGGAGTCGAGCCGTCAGACAAGATGCGTGCTCAAGCCCTTGCCCACGCTGGCCATCCCGCCGTCAAGTCTGCGGCTGGGTCTGCCGAGCACATCCCGTTGCCAGATGCCTCGTGTGACGCAGCCTTGGTGTTCTTCGTGTGGCACCACGTAATCGATCGCGAGGACGCTGCTCAGGAGTTGCGCCGGGTCGTCAAGCCAGGAGGCAAGCTCTTCGTGCAGGCGAACTTCTCCGACAGGATGCCTGATGTCTGGTGGTTCCGTGTCATGCCCGAATGGAGGAAGGTCGACGCGGCGCAGTTCCGGTTCGAGGAAGAGGTGAGAAGGGACTTCGCCGGCGCCGGGTGGACGCTCACCTCTCATGATGTCGTCACCTGGCTTCGCTCGGCGAACCTGGCCGAGGACTTCGAGAGGCTGAAGCTGCGTGCCGTCTCGGCCTTCGAGCACATGAGTGAGCAGGTCGTCGAAGCGGGCTTCGCTAGGATCGAGGCAGCGCTGCCCTCACTCGGCGACGGGCCGCAAAATGAGACCAGCGAGATGCTTGTCTTCCAGCGCTAGGAGCGGGCCATCAACCGCGCTGAATGCGCGTACCTATGGCCGTTACCGTGGGTACGCTGATCGGGCTCTACAAGGGAGAACCGAAGTGCCGTGTGGTGCAGTAGACAGGTTCCGGGTTTTCGCCGCGTGACGAGTCGTTACCCAGCACCCTGACCAACCTGGTCCATCAATAGTCAGACCCTCCGAACCGCGACGGCCGTAGCCCCAGAACCGGTGCGGTTTCAGTGCGGCATGATCTCCCCGTGCCTGCCAGGACAACGGCTCAGGATGCGCTCAAGATCGTGATCCGAGAATGGTTCGGACCGTTCCTGCGGTCGGGGGGTTACCGAGGTTCTGGCACTACGTGGACGCGCGAGAGTGCAAGAGGCGATTTCGCCGTCGTGAATGTGCAGTCGTCGTCGTCCAGCAGTCCGAGGTCTGGTCCAGATCGCTGGCTGTTGGTCCCCACGGGATGCGGGTCGGCAACCTCGTCGGTGGCGTGGAGATCCCGGTCGACGCCGAGCCGGGAACCCACCACCTGACCGTCCTGGTGAGCCCGCGGGAGGCTCCCGATCACGTTGCGTTCGTACTCGGGGGCTAGCACCGAAGTGCCTACTTGGCTGTTTCGGATCTTGACTTGGGTGGACGAGCGGTTGTCTATTGAGCCGATCCTGCGGCCCTTCGAGGTGTGCCATGAGCGTGCATGACGAGCGGGTGGCTGAGTTTCGCCGCCTGCACTCCTCGGGTTGCTTCGTCATGCCGAACCCGTGGGACGTCGGCAGCGCGCTGGCCCTGGAGCAAATGGGCTTCCGGGCGCTGGCAACGACGAGCGCCGGCTTCGCCTGGACGCTAGGTCGGACGGACAAAGCAATCGGGCTGGAAGAGACACTGGAGCATCTGACGGCCATCGTCGATGCCGTGTCGCTGCCGGTGAACGCGGACTTCGAGGGCGGTTACGCGGTCGACCCAGAGCAAGTCGGCGCAAACGTGAAACGTGCAGTGGCGACCGGGATCGCCGGACTGTCGATCGAGGATTCCACCGATGACGAGGCTGATCCGCTGTTCCCGATCGAGCTGGCGGTCGAACGGGTGCGCGCGGCGCGAGCAGCGATCGACGAGACCGGGACGGGTGCCGTGCTCACCGGCCGCTCGGAAGGGTTCGTCGTCGGCCGCCCGGACATCGACGACACAGTCCTGCGGCTCCGTGCCTACGCCGAAGCCGGTGCGGACTGCCTCTACGCCCCGCGGATCGACACTGTGGAACACGTCTCGGCCATTGTCGCCGCGGTGGCACCCAAGCCAGTCAACCTGCTGGTCCATACCCCGTTCATCACCGTCGCGAAGGCCGCCGCACTGGGAGTGCGCCGGATCAGCGTCGGGGGCACGCTCGCCCGCGTCGCCTGGGTCAGCTTTCGGCAGGCTGCTCAGGAGATCGCAGACGCCGGGACCTTCACCCAGTTCAATGACCTGCCGAACCCCGATGCACTGTTCGAGCAACGCTGACCGGCAGCGCAGCGCCGTTCGGTGCGCCCGACCGCCGCGCTGGGATCCGGCAGTATGTGGCCTCCGCTGGGTGCGTTGACTGTTGGGCTTCCCTTGTCCGAGCAGGTGGCGCAGCGGAGCATGTCACCGTGAGAGTTCCTGAGCCTCGCTACGCAAGGACAGGTGACGTACGTACGTGGCCTACCTGGTGGTGGGCGATGGCCTCGTCGACATCGCATGGCAGTTCGACGACATCGGGAATGTGGACCTGGCGTTCGGGAGCGGAACTTTCGGGCCCCCATGGTTCGAGGGCCTCGCCTCGTTCGGTCGGCTCATTCTCCATGACCGGCGGGCGACCGGACTGTCAAGTCGGAGCACCCCGGCGCCAAATCTGGAGACGCGGGCCGCGGATCTTCGCTTGGTCCTCGACCAGGCACGGCCGACCCACACAGTGATCGGAGGCTGGTTCGAGAGCCTTGCGCCGGGGGTGTTGCTTGCCGCCACGGATCCCGATCGTGTGCGGGGCCTGGTGTGGTGGGATCCCAATCCGCGGACGACCTGGGCACCCGACTATCCGTGGGGCTCGAGCCAGGAAGAGCTGGCTGAGGAGCTACGCCTCATGGAGCTCTGGGGAACGATCGAGTACGCGCGGGCTTGGGCGGATCAGTTCGCCGCCTCTGAGGGGTTCCGGCCACCCGATAACGAGGCGCTCCAGATGATCAGGGCCGCTCGAAGCACCTGCAGCCCGGACATGGCCATCCAGCTCGCCAGGATTTGGTGGGAGACGGACCTGCGTGGGCTCCTTCCGTCTGTTCACACGCCGACGCTGCTCTTGGCTGACCAGCCCGGCTCTAGTCACGTTCGCGTCACAGGCGTCAGTGATCTGACAGGCGAGCCGAGCCTCAACCTCCGCGTCGCACAATACGTGGCTTCCGTCATGCCGAACGCGCAGCTCAAAGTGATCCAGGGGAGCAGGTGGCCTAGCCGCGATGAAGCAGCCACGTACTTTCGCCCCATGCTGGAGGTGGTGCAACGTTTCGTCGGCCTCGAGCCGCCGCCTGTGGGGATCGATTCGTTCGTGAGCTCGGTGCTCTTCACCGACATCGTAGGTTCGACTGCACGGCAGGCTGCGCTCGGCGATCTAGCCTGGAAGGAGCTCCTGGAGGCCCACCACGCCCTAGTACGCGCATCCCTGGCTCGCTGGATGGGCGTGGAAGTTGACACCGCCGGCGACGGCTTCTTTGCCACGTTCGATGGGCCGACGCGAGCTGTCCGCTGCGGCATGGAGATCGCCGACCGGGTCGGTGATCTTGGACTCAGCATCCGAGCCGGTGTTCACACAGGCGAGTGCGAACTGATCGACGGCAGGTGTAGTGGCCTCGCCGTGACGATTGGTGCCCGGATCTCGGCCCTGGCAGGGCCCTCGCAGGTACTCCTCTCACAGACGGTCAAGGACCTGGTGGCCGGCTCCGGCCTGACCTTCGACGACGCGGGCGAGCACGAGCTGAAGGGAGTGCCCGACCGCTGGCACCTCTACGCGGCATCAGGTTGACTCGCGAGCCGAATCTATGTGCCGATACCGGGCTGATCCGATCAGGCATTCTGTGCTGGTGAACCCCGACCTCAGCGCCGCCGTGACAACGTACATCTGGCCGGGCACCACCAGGCACCCGACGACGAGCACGAACGCGGTCGTCGACCGGTTCGGCTCAGATGCGGCGGTCGATCTGGTCCCGTTGATCATGAGCCTGCAAGAGGAGCTTGGGCAGTCTGAGTGGCTCCACGGGAGTCGATCGCCGACGCCGCAGCCCGCGTGGGGGCGGACTTCGCCGCCGCCCACCCTGAACTGAGCACCGAAGCGGTCGATGCTCTCGTCAACTCGTGGGCTTTCAACATCTCACGCTAGAGCCCGGGATGTGCCGTGTGGTGCGGTCGACGGTTGGAGGTCCGCCCCGTGGCATGGCGGTGCGAAGCATTCTGACCAACCCGGTGCTGCTGTGCCGCCGCCATCACGACACTATCCACCACCGCGGCTGGAAGTGGACCTCAACCCTCACGACCTGCCCGTCTTCACCCCACCGCGCCGGCTGCGCCACCCACCAACTCGCCGCCTGACGACGGGCCGCTACAAGTCAGGACGAGCGGTCGACCACCGCGTCGCAGAGGCGTTCCAGGGCTGCCCGCGCCGGGATGGCCGGGAGGGGTGCGAGCACCGCGCGTGCGTCATCCGCCCAGCGCTGAACCTCGGCCCGGGCCGACTCCATCGCGGGGTGCCGGCGCAGCAACGCAAGAGCGTCGGCGTGCTCGGCGTCGTCGGGCAGCGGGCGCGAGAGCAGGTCGCGCAGCCGGGCGTCCGCGGGATCGGTCGATCGCAGTGCGTGGAAGACCGGCAGAGTGGGGACGCCCTCGCGCAGGTCGGTGCCGGGAGTCTTGCCCGAGTCCCGCGACTCGCTCTCCACGTCGAGCAGGTCGTCGGCGAGCTGGAACGCGACGCCGATCCGCTCGCCGAAGCGCGCGAGGATGTCGACGAACTGCTCGTCCGAACCGGAGAGCATGGCGCCGAACCGGCCGGAGGTGGCGATCAGCGACCCCGTCTTGTCGGCGACGACCGACAGGTAGTGGTCGAGCGGGTCCTGGCCGTCGGACGGCCCGACCGTCTCACGGATCTGCCCGGTGACGAGCCGCTCGAACGTGCGCGCCTGGATCCGTACGGCCTGCGGCCCGAGGTCGGCCAGCAGGTCCGAGGCGCGGGCGAAGAGGAAGTCCCCGGTGAGGATCGCGACGGTGTTGTCCCAGCGGGCGTTCGCCGACGGGGCCCCGCGACGCAGCGGTGCCTCGTCCATCACGTCGTCGTGGTAGAGCGTCGCGAGGTGGGTGAGCTCGACGACGACAGCCGCCGGGACCACGCCCGGAGCCTCGGGGTCGCCGAACTGCGCGGCGAGCAGCACGAGCAGCGGCCGGAACCGCTTGCCGCCGGCGTCCACGAGGTGGCGGGCGACCTCGGAGACGAAGGGGTCGGCGCTCTTGACCGTGTCGTGCAGCAGCTGCTCCACGGCGGCCAGCGACCCGGCGACCTGGCCCTCGAGCACCGGATCTCCGAGCCCGGGTCCGAACACGCCGACGGAGCTCATCGCGCGGCTACCTCAGGAAGACCGACGCGCGGTCGGCCAGGTCGAGCAGCGGTTGCGGGGCGATGCCGAGCACGACGGTGACGGCAGCACCCATGGCGACGGCCGCGGTGGTGAAAGCGCTGGGCACCGCGACCGTCGGGCCGTCAGCTGCGGGCTCGGAGAAGAACATGAGGACGATGATGCGCACGTAGAAGAACGCGGCGACAGCGCTGGCAAGCACGCCGACGACGACGAGCGCCGTCGCCCCACCACCGGCAGCGGCGGAGAACACGGCGAACTTCCCGGTGAAGCCGCTGGTGAGCGGGATTCCGGCCAGCGCGAGCAGGAACAGCGCGAACACGGCGGCGACGACCGGCGACCGGCGCCCGAGCCCGGCCCAGCGGGACAGGTGCGTGGCCTCGCCCCCGGGGTCGCGGACGAGGGTGACCACGGCGAAGGCGCCGATCGTGGTGAACCCGTACGTGACGAGGTAGAACAGCGTCGCCGCGATGCCGGCCCGGCTGATCGCGAGCACGCCGACCAGGATGAACCCGGCGTGCGCCACGGAGGAGTACGCCAGCAGCCGCTTGACGTCGGTCTGGGTCACGGCGAGCAGGGAACCGACGATCATCGTCGCGATGCAGACGATCCACATCATCGGGCGCCAGTCCCAGCGCACCCCGCCGAGCCCGACGTAGAAGACCCGCAACAGCGCTCCGAAAGCGGCGACCTTCGTGCACGCGGCCATGAAGCCGGTCACCGGCGTGGGCGCACCCTGGTAGACGTCCGGTGTCCAGGAGTGGAACGGCACGGCACTGACCTTGAACAGCAACCCGACGGCGACGAGCGCGATGCCGATGAGCAGCAGCGGCTCGAGGCCGAGAGTGGCACCGGTGGCCGTGGCGATGTCGCTCAGCCGCAGCGACCCGGAGTAGCCGTACAGGAAAGCGATGCCGAACAGGAAGAACGCCGACGAGAACGACCCGAGCAGGAAGTACTTGAGCGCCGCCTCCTGCGAGATCAGCCGTCGCCGCCGCGCCAGCCCGCACAGGATGTACAGCGGCAGCGAGAGCACCTCGAGGGCGACGAACATGGCGAGCAGGTCGTTGGCGGCGGGGAAGAGCAGCATCCCGCCGACGGCGAACAGCGCGAGCGGGTAGACCTCGGTCTGCCGCCAGCCGGCGCCGGTCGCGTCGCGCTCGTCGGTCCCGCCCGGGGTGGCCGACGCCATCGGGGCGAACGCGTCGCCGGCGGGGTCGATCCGGCTCTCGGCCATCATCAGGACACCGCCGAGCGCCAGCAGCAGCACGGTCGCCTGGATGAAGAGGGCCGGCCCGTCCGCGCTGACCGCGCCCTCAGCGACAATCTTGTGCCCGGCGAGACCCTTCGCGGCGTAGGCGATGACCGCGACGAGCGCGCCGACCAGCCCGGCCACGGTGATGGCCAGCTGCAGCACGAAGCGGTTCTCCCGCCGTACGAACGCCTCGACCAGCACCCCGAGCGCGGCGGCACCGAAGACGACCAGCATCGGCGTCAGCGCGCTGTACTCCAGCCGCGGCGACGGGATCGGCGCGGTCGCGTCGGCCAGCACGGACGCGGCCATCAGCGCCGGGGTCACGGGGTGCTCCTCGCGACGGTCGGGGCGGGATCGGTCTGGCCGACCTGCTCGAGGGTGTGGCCGACGGCGGGGTTGACGACGTCGAGGACCGGCTTGGGGAAGAACCCGAGGGCGACCACCAGGACCAGCAGCGGCGCCAGCGCCAGTACCTCACGTCCGCCGAGGTCGCGGAAGCCCTTGACTCCCTCGACGGCCGGGCCGTGCGCGACCCGCTGGTACCAGAGCAGGACGTAGATCGCGGCCAGGATCATCCCCATCGTCGCGATGACGGCGTACACCGGGTACCGCGTGTACGTGCCGATCAGCACCATGAACTCGCTGACGAAGCCGTTCAGGCCGGGCAGCGCCAGCGTGGCCAGGCCCATGACGAGGAAGGAGCCGGCCAGCAGCGGCGCGACGCGTTGGACTCCGCCGAAGTCGGCGATCAGCTTCGAGCCGCGCCTGCTGGTGAGGAACCCGGCCACGATGAACAGCCCGGCGGTGGAGAAGCCGTGGTTGACCATGTACAGCGTCGAGCCGGACTGCCCCTGCGACGTCATCGCGAAGATGCCGAGCGTGATCAGGCCGAAGTGCGACAGCGAGGTGTACGCGATCAGCCGCATCATGTCGCTCTGCCCGATGGCGACCAGCGCGCCGTAGATGATGCCGACCACCGCGAGCACCAGCACGAGCGGCGTGAAGTACCGGGACGCGTCCGGGAACAGCGGGAGGCAGAGCCGGATCATCCCGAACGTGCCGACCTTGTCCAGCACGCCCACCAGCAGGACCGCGGTGCCGGGGGTGGACTCCGCCGCTGCGTCGGGCAGCCAGGTGTGCACGGGCCAGAGCGGGGCCTTGATCGCGAAGGCCGCGAAGAAGCCCAGGAACAGCCACTTCTGCGTGTTCGGGTCGATGTGCAGGCCCACCAGCTGGGCGTAGTCGAACGTGCCGCGGCCGAGCTGGTCGGCGGACACGACGTACAGCACGATCAGCGCCGCCAGCATGAGCAGCCCGCCGAACAGGCTGTACAGCAGGAACTTCACCGCGGCGTACGAGCGCTGCGCACCGCCGAAGCTGCCGATCAAGAAGTAGACCGGGATCAGCATCGCCTCGAAGAAGACGTAGAACAGGAACACGTCGGTGGCCGCGAAGACGCCGATGATCATTGTCTCGAGGACCAGCAGCAGCGCGAAGTACGCCTTGACCGGCGCCCTGGCGTCGTCGGCCTCGTGCCAGGACGCGAGGACCACGACCGGCACCAGCACCGTCGCCATCGCGATCAGCACGAGCGAGATGCCGTCCACGCCCACCGCGTAGGAGACCCCGAACTGGCGGATCCACTCGTGCTGTTCGACCAGCTGGAACTGCGGGCCGTTCGCCTTGAACCGGGTGGCGGCCAGGATCGTGAGCACGAGGGTGAGCACTGACACGCCCAGCGCGACCTGCTTGGCCAGCAGCTCGCGCCCGCGCGGCAGCGCCCCCACCACGGCCGCCCCCACGAGGGGGACCACGCCGAGGGTGGTCAGCCACGGGAAGGCGTTCACGTCAGATCCTCACCAGGACGACCGCGACGACCAGGACGGCCGCACCGGCGAGCATGGACAGGGCGTACGAGCGGGCGAAACCGGTCTGCACGCGACGGCCGCGGGCCGACAGCCCGCCCACGAGCGCGGCGAAGCCGTTCACCGCGCCGTCGACCGCCCGGTTGTCGAACCAGACCAGGAACCGGGTGAGGTACTGGCCGGGCCGCATGAAGACGGCCTCGTTGAACGCGTCCCCGTACAGGTCGCGGCGGGCGGCCGTCGTGAGCGGGCTGACGTCGACCGGCGCCAGCCGGGGCACCGGACGCACGCCGTACACCCAGAACGCGAAGGCCGCGCTCGCGACGACCAGCACCAGCGTGACGCCGCTGACCACCGCAGGGTTGACCGGGTTGGCGCCCTCGACCGGCGGGCCGAACACTGGGGTGAGGAAGTCCGGCAGGCGGCTGCCCAGGATCAGGAACGCACCCGTCACCAGCGACAGGAACCCCAGGACGATGATCGGTGAGGTCATGACCCGCGGCGACTCGTGCGGGTGCGCGTCCTCTTCCCAGCGCCGCTCGCCGAAGAACGTCATCGCCACCATGCGGGTCATGTAGAACGCCGTGATCGCGGCGCCGACCAGCGCCGTCACCCCGAGCAGCCACCCTTCGACCCCGCCCTTGTCGAACGCGGCCTCGATGATCTTGTCCTTGGTGAAGTACCCCGAGAACGGCGGGATGCCGATGATCGCGAGGTAGCCGGCCATGAACGTGATGAAGGTGATCGGCATGACCGTGCGCAACCCGCCGTACTTGCGCATGTCCACGTTGTCGTTCATGCCGTGCATGACCGAGCCGGCACCCAGGAAGAGGTCGGCCTTGAACGCGCCGTGCGCGAGCAGGTGCGCGATGGCGAACGTGTACCCGATCGGGCCCAGCCCGGCGGCCAGCACCATGTAGCCGATCTGGCTCATCGTCGACCCGGCGAGCGACTTCTTGATGTCGTCCTTCGCGCAACCGATGATCGCGCCGAAGATGAGGGTCACGGCGCCGACGACGGCGACCGCCACCTGCGCGCCGGGCGCCAGGTCGAAGATCGCGTTGGAGCGGCACACGAGGTAGACGCCCGCGGTCACCATCGTCGCGGCGTGGATCAGCGCCGACACCGGTGTCGGGCCGGCCATCGCGTCCCCGAGCCAGGACTGCAGGGGCACCTGCGCGGACTTGCCGCAGGCCGCGAGCAGGAGCAGCAGCCCGATGACGGTCAGCGTGGTCTTCGACGCCTCCGGGCTCAGGCCGGCGACGCCCTGGATCGATACCGTCCCGAACGTGGCGAACATGACGAAGATCGCGATGGACAGGCCGACGTCGCCGACCCGGTTGACGATGAAAGCCTTCTTGGCCGCGGTGGCGAACTCGGGCCGGTGGTTCCAGAACCCGATGAGCAGGTACGACGCGAGGCCGACGCCTTCCCAGCCGACGTACAGCGTCACGTAGCTGTCGCCGAGGACCAGCAGGAGCATCGCGGCGACGAACAGGTTGAGGTAGCCGAAGAAGCGGCGCCGGTCCGGGTCGGCCGCCATGTAGCCGACCGAGTACAGGTGGATCAGCGAGCCGACGCCGGTGATCAGCAGCAGGAAGCACGCCGACAGCGGGTCGAGGTACAGGCCCACGTCGACCTTGAGGTTGCCGGCGAAGATCCACTGGTAGAGGTTCTGGTCGACGAAGCGCGCGTCGGCGTCCCGGCCGAGCAGCGCCACGAAGACGACGACGGACAGGACGAACGACACGATCGGAACGGCAGTGCCCAGCAGGTGGCCCCACCTGTCGCCACGCCGCCCGACGATGAGCAGCACGGCGGCGCTGAGCAGCGGCAGCGCAACGATCAGCCACAGCAGCGAAAACGCGCCGCTGGCGCTGGCCACCTGGTGCGTCACCACTTCTGCGGTCCTCACCTTTCAGTCTCCGTCGGCACTCCGGTGTTCATCCGACCTGCGCTCGCCATCAGTACTTCAGCAGGTTCGCGTCGTCGACCGAGGCCGAGCGCCTGGTCCGGAAGATGGCCACGATGATGGCCAGGCCCACCACGACCTCCGCCGCGGCCACGACCATGACGAAGAACGCCATGACCTGGCCGTCGAGGTTGCCGTTCATCCGCGCGAAGGTCACGAACGCGAGGTTGGAGGCGTTGAGCATCAGCTCGACGCACATGAACACGACGATCGCGTTGCGCCGGATCAGCACGCCGGCCGCGCCGAGGGTGAACAGCAGCACGGACACGACCAGGTAGTGGGTCGGGCTCATGCGTCACCCCCGGGGAGCTCCTCGCGGCCGGTCAGCGGAACCACGCCGCGGCCGGTGACCTCGCCGAGCGAGGCCGGCACCGAGACCGTCGCGGGCGAGCCGTCCGGCAGCAGCCCTGGGGTGTCGACCGCGTTGTGCCGGGCGTACACGCCGGGGGCGGCCAGCGGCTGCGGGGAGCCGCTGTGGGTGCGCCGCTCGGAGAGCGTGCGCTGGCTGAGCCGCGGGTAGAGCGGCTCGCGGTGCGCGAGGACCATGGCGCCGACGGCGGCGGTGATCAGCAGCGCCGACGTGACCTCGAACGCCCAGACGTACCGGGTGAAGACCAGGTGCGCGAGCGCCGGGACGTTGCCGCCGTCCGCCTCGTTGACGTCAGCGACGCCGACCCCGCTGCCGATCGTGGCCCGGCCCAGCGCCCCGAGCAGCAGGATCCCGAAGCCGAACCCGGCCAGCACCGAGGCGAGGCGCTGCCCGCGCAGGGTCTCCACCAGCGAGTCGGACGCGTCGACACCGACCAGCATCAGCACGAACAGGAACAGCATCATGACCGCACCGGTGTAGACCACGACCTGGACCACGCCGAGGAACACCGCGCCCTGCATGAGGTACATGATCGCTAGGCAGATCATCGTGCTGGCCAGCCAGAGCGCGCTGTGCACGGCCTTGCGGGTGACCAGCATCATCAGGCCACCGAACACCGACAGCACGGCCACGACCCAGAACGCCAGCTCCTCGCCGACACCCGGCGAGGTCGCGGTCAGCACTCCGGTCACGACGCGGCCTCCGGCTCGGCGTCGGACTGCTGCTCGGGCACCGACTGCGTGACCCTGCCGAGGTAGTAGTCCTTCTCTGTCGTGCCGGGGACCATCATGTGCGGCGGTGCCGCCATGCCGGGCAGCAGCGGAGCGAGCAGGTCCTTCTTCTCGAAGATGAGGTCGGCCCTGTTGTCGTCGGCCAGCTCGTACTCGTTGCTCATCGTCAGCGCCCGGGTCGGGCAAGCCTCGATGCACAGGCCGCAGAAGATGCACCGCAGGTAGTTGATCTGGTAGACGCGCCCGTACCGCTCCCCCGGGGAGAACCGCTCGGCGTCGGTGTTCTGCGCGCCCTCGACGTAGATGGCGTCCGCCGGGCAGGCCCAGGCGCACAGCTCGCAGCCGATGCACTTCTCCAGGCCGTCGGGGTGCCGGTTCAGGACGTGCCGGCCGTGGTAGCGCGGCGCGGTGGGCTTCTTCTCGTCGGGGTACTGCTCGGTGGTGACCTTCTTGAACATCGTCCGGAAGGTGACCGCGAATCCCTTGCCCGGGATCTTGGTGTCAGACACCGGTGGGCTCCTCGTCGTCCGACAGCTCTTCGCGCGCGGGTGGGTCCTCGCCCGGACGGGCCCGGACACCGACCGCCAACGGCTCGGCCGGCCGCTCGCCCGGCATCGGCGGGACAGGGTACCCGCCGGCGAACACCGGGCGATGAGGCACTGCAGGGGCGTCCTCGTCGTAGTCCTCGTCGAGCTCCTCGATCCCGTCGTCGTCCTCGGCGCCCGGCTTCGGCTCCGGCAGGAACAGGTAGATGACGACCAGGATCGCCAGCACGACCGCGGCCGCGACCAGCATCCGCTGCAGGTCGACCCCCTGCGCCCGGTACACCCGCACCGCGGCCACCGCGATGATCCACACCAGCGAGACCGGGATCAGCACCTTCCAGCCGATCTTCATGAACTGGTCGTAGCGCAGCCGCGGCAGCGTGCCGCGCAGCCAGATGAAGACGAACACGAAGACGAAGAGCTTGCCGAAGAACCAGATCACCGGGACCCAGCCGGTGTTCGCGCCCGACCACAGCGAGATCGGCCAGGGTGCGCGCCAGCCGCCCAGGAACAGCGTCGTGGCGAGCGCCGACACCGTGACGAGGTTGATGTACTCCGCAAGGAAGAACAGGGCGAACTTGAGCGAGCTGTACTCGGTGTGGAAGCCGCCCACCAGCTCGCCCTCGGCCTCGGGCAGGTCGAACGGCGCCCGGTTGGTCTCCCCCACCATCGACACGACGTAGATGAGGAACGACACCGGGACGACGAGGATGAACCAGCGCGAGGTCTGGGCGTCCACGATCGTCGAGGTGGACATCGAGCCGGCCGCCAGGAACACCGCGACGAACGAGAGCCCCATCGCGATCTCGTACGAGATCATCTGCGCGGACGAGCGCAGGCCGCCCAGCAGCGGGTAGGTCGACCCGCTCGACCAGCCGGCGAGCACGATCCCGTAGATGCCGATCGACGCGATCGCGAGGATGTACAGGACCGCGACCGGGAAGTCGGTCAGCTGCAGCGGCGTGCGCTGGCCGAAGATCGTGACCTCCGGACCGAACGGGATGACCGCCCAGGTGAGGAACGCCGGGATCGTCGCCACCACCGGCGCGAGGATGAACACCGCCTTGTCGACGGCCTTGGGGACCAGGTCCTCCTTGAGGGCGAGCTTCAGCCCGTCCATCAGGCTCTGCAGCAGCCCCTGGGGGCCGACCCGGTTCGGGCCGATGCGCTGCTGCATCCGGGCCACGACGCGGCGCTCGGCCCAGATGTTGAACAGCGTGAGCACCACGAGGATGACGAAGATCGCCACCGACTTGAGCAGGATCAGCCACCAGGGGTCGGCCCCGAACACCCCGGACGGGCTGGCGGCCAGCACGGATGCCGCGGCCGGTGCGCTCATGCGACACCCCCTGCAGAGACGCGGACGACTGTCCCGGAGTCGGCGGCGAGCGCACGGCGGACCGCGCACCCGGCGGAGTTCGTGGGCAGCCACACGACGCGGTCGGGCATGTCGGTCACCACCAGCGGCACGGTGATGCTGCCGCGGTCGGTCGCCACCGTCAGCGGCGCGCCGTCGGCACAGCCGACCTCGGCCGCGGTCGCGGCGGAAAGCCGGGCGACGGCCGCGCGGGCGGTGCCGGCCAGGAAGGGCTCGCCGTCCTGCATGCGGCCCTCGTCCAGGAGCAGCCGCCAGGTGGACAGCACCGCCTGCCCGGCGCCGGGCGCCGGGGGTGCCGACGCGGGCAGGTCGGGTGCGGCGGCGCGGTCGGCGGTCCACGGGCCGAGGTCGGCCAGCTCACGGGCCGCGGCTGCCGGGTCGGGGACGCCGATGGGCGAGCCGAGCGCCTCCGCCAGCATCGACAGGACCCGGGTGTCGCCGACGGTGAGCGCCTCGCGCAGCACGGCCTCGACCCGGCGCGGGCGGCCCTCCCAGCTCAGGAAGGTGCCAGCCTTCTCCTCGACCGGGGCGACCGGGAAGACGACGTCCGCCCGCGCGGTGACGTCGCTGCTGCGGACCTCGAGGCTGACCAGGAAGCCGACCGCGTCCAGCGCAGCGAGCGCCGCGGCCGGATCGGCCAGGTCGTCCGGCTCGACACCGCCCACGACGAGCGCGTCGAGGTCGCCGGCCGCCGCCGCGGCGAGCATGCCCGCGGTGTCCCGTCCGGGCGTGGCGGACAGCCCGATCGAGCCCCACACGGTCCCGGCGTCGACCCGCGCCGCCGCGTCGGCGACCCGGCGTCCGCCGGGCAGCAGGCCGGGCAGCGCGCCGGCCTCGACGGCCCCGCGCTCGCCGGCCCGGCGGGGCACCCAGCCGAGCCGGGCCCCGGTCGCCGCGGCCAGCCGGGAGGCGGCCGAGAGGGCACCCGGGATCGAGGCGAGCCGCTCGCCCACGAGCAGCACCGCACCGGGTTCGCGCAGCAGCCGGGCCGCGTCCGCGCCGGCCTCGTCGAGGCTGTCCGAGCCGGCGCCCAGCGCGTCCAGCACCTCGGGCTCGGTGCCCGGCGCCGCCGGGACCAGCCGCCCGGCCACCCGATCCAGCCCACGTCCGCCGAACGGGGCCACCGCGAACACCGGCACAGCCCGCTTGCGCGCGGCCTTGCGCAGCCGCAGGAAGACGATCGGCGACTCCTCCTCCGGCTCGAACCCGGCCAGCACCACCGCGGGCGCGTGCTCGAGGTCGGAGTAGGTCGGGGTGGCGGGGTCGGCCACGCCGCGCCCGGCGACGTGCGCGGCCAGGAAGTCGGCCTCCTCGGCCGAGTGCGGGCGGGCCCGGAAGTCCACGTCGTTGGTGCCCAGCGCGATCCTGGCCAGCTTGCCGTAGGCGTACGCGTCCTCGACCGTCACCCGGCCGCCGACCAGCACGCCCACACCGCGGCCGTCCCGGGCCGCGCCCAGGCCGCGCGCGGCGACGTCCAGCGCGTCCGGCCACGAGGTCTCGACGAGCGTGCCGTCGGCCTCGCGGACCATCGGCGCCCGCAGCCGGTCCGGCCGGGTGCCGTTGTGGAACGCCCAGCGCCCCTTGTCGCAGTTCCACTCCTCGTTGACCTGCGGGTCGTCGGCGGCGAGGCGGCGCAGCACGGTCCCCCGGCGGTGGTCGGTCCGCAGCGCGCACCCGGAGGCGCAGTGCTCGCAGGCCGACGGCGAGGAGACCAGGTCGAACGGGCGGGACCGGAACCGGTACGCCGTCCCGGTCAGCGCACCCACCGGGCAGATCTGCACGGTGTTGCCGGAGAAGTACGAGTCGAAGGGCTGGGTGGCCTCGATCCCCACCTGCTGGGTGACGCCGCGCTCGACCAGCTCGATGAACGGGTCGCCGGCGACCTGGGCCGCGAACCGCGTGCAGCGGGCGCAGGAGATGCACCGCTCCCGGTCCAGCAGCACCTGGGTGGACAGCGGGATCGGCTTGGGGAACGTGCGCTTGGGTCCGTCGAAACGGGTCTCGCCGCGGCCGTTGGACATCGCCTGGTTCTGCAGCGGGCACTCCCCGCCCTTGTCGCAGATCGGGCAGTCCAGCGGGTGGTTGACCAGCAGCAGCTCCATCACGCCCTGCTGGGCCTTGTCGGCTACCGCGGAGGTGAGCTGGGTGCGCACCACCATGCCCTCACTGACCGTGGTCGTGCACGACGCCAGCGGCTTGATCTGACCCTGGACCTCGACCAGGCACTGGCGGCACGCGCCGACCGGGTCCAGCAACGGGTGGTCGCAGAACCGCGGCACCGCGATGCCGAGCAGCTCGGCCGCCCGGATGACGAGCGTGCCCTTGGGCACGGAGACCGAGATGCCGTCGACCGTCAGCGTGACGGCGTCCGGCACCGTCGCGGGGACGGAGGAGTCACCCGTCGGAGGGGTGCTGATGGTCACGGTCATCAGGCGTGCGCTCCGGCGAAGACGGTGGAGGCCACCGGGTCGAACGGACACCCGCCGCCGGTCACGTGCGCGACGTACTCGTCCCGGAAGTACTGGATCGAGGAGGTGATCGGGCTGGTCGCTCCGTCGCCGAGCGCGCAGAACGCGCGGCCGAGGATGTTGTCGCACAGGTCCAGCAGGGTCTCCAGGTCGGCCTCCGTCCCCTCGCCGCGCTCGAGCCGGTCCAGGAGCTGCACCAGCCAGTACGTGCCCTCGCGGCACGGCGTGCACTTGCCGCAGGACTCGTGCTTGTAGAACTCCGTCCAGCGCAGCACCGCCCGGACCACGCACGTGGTGTCGTCGAACACCTGCAGCGCTTTGGTGCCCAGCATCGAGCCGGCGGCGCCGACCGCCTCGTAGTCCAGCGGGACGTCGAGGTGCTCGGCGGTCAGCAGCGGCGTCGACGAGCCGCCCGGGGTCCAGAACTTCAGCTCGTGCCCCTCCCGGACCCCGCCCGACAGCTCCAGCAGCTCGCGCAGGGTGACCCCGAGCGGGGCTTCGTACTGCCCCGGCCGCGTGACGTGGCCGGACAGCGAGTACAGCGTGAACCCGGCCGACTTCTCCGTGCCCATGCTCTTGAACCAGTCGGGGCCGCCGCGCACGATCGCCGGCACGCTGGCGATCGACTCGACGTTGTTCACCACCGTCGGGCAGGCGTACAGGCCCGCGACCGCGGGGAACGGCGGCCGCAGCCTGGGCTGGCCGCGCAGCCCCTCCAGCGAGTCCAGCAGGGCGGTCTCCTCGCCGCAGATGTACGCGCCGGCCCCGGCGTGCACGGTCACGTCGAGGTCGAAGCCGGTGCCATGGATGTCCCGGCCGAGGTGGCCGGCGGCGTACGCCTCCGCGACGGCCGCCTGCAGCCGGCGCACGACGTGCACGACCTCGCCGCGCACGTAGATGAAGGCCTGGTTGCAGCGGATCGCGTACGCGGCGATGACCACGCCCTCCAGGAGCACGTGCGGGCTGGCCATCATCAGCGGGATGTCCTTGCACGTCCCCGGCTCGGACTCGTCCGCGTTCACGACCAGGTAGTGCGGCTTGCCGTCGCCCTGCGGGATGAAGCCCCACTTCATCCCGGTCGGGAAGCCGGCCCCGCCGCGGCCGCGCAGACCCGAGTCCTTGACCATCTGCACGATCTCGTCCGGGTGCCGCCCCAGCACGGAGCGCAGCGCGGTGTACCCGTCGTGGCGCTCGTACGCGGCCAGCGTGTACGCGTCGGGCTCGTCCCAGAACGCGGAGAGCACGGGGGTGAGCTGCACCTCAGCCTTCCTTCGTCATCGGCGGCGCGGTCTCGGACCGCTCGTGGGCGAGCTCCAGCCCGGCCAGCGACGCGGGGCCCGCGGCCGGACCCTCGCCCGCGAGGTCGTCGGGGAAGCCGGCGAGCACCCGCTCGACCTCGCGGAAGGTGCAGACCCGCGGACCGCGGGTGGAGTGCACGTCCTGGCCGGCCCGCAGCCGGTCGACGATGTCCTTGGCGCTCTCGACCGTCTGGTTGTCGAAGAACTCCCAGTTGACCATCACCACCGGCGCGTAGTCGCAGGCGGCGTTGCACTCGATGTGCTCGAGGGTGACCCTGCCGTCGCGGGTGGTCTCGTCGTTGCCGACCTCGAGATGGTCCTCGAGCGCCGCGAAGATCGCGTCGCCGCCGAGCACGGCGCACAGCGTGTTCGTGCACACGCCGACGTGGTAGTCCCCCACCGGGTGCCGCTTGTACATCGAGTAGAAGGTCGCCACCGCGGAGACCTCGGCGCGGGACAGCCCGAGCATCTCGGCGCACAGCGCGACGCCCTCGGACGTGACGTACCCGACCTCGGCCTGCACCAGGTGCAGCATCGGGAGCAGGGCCGAGCGCGGCTTGGGGTAGCGGGCGATGATCTCGCCCATCTGCGCGCGCACGCGGTCCGTGTCGGGCATGTCGGTGTCGGGCATGGCTACCGGTCTACTCCGCCCATGACGGGGTCGATGCTGGCGACCGCGGCGATGACGTCGGCGATCATGCCGCCCTCGCACATCGCGGCGGTCGCCTGCAGGTTGGTGAAGGAGGGGTCGCGGAAGTGCACGCGGTACGGCCGCGTGCCGCCGTCGGAGACGATGTGCACGCCCAGCTCGCCGCGCGGGGACTCGACCGCCTGGTACACCTGGCCGGCCGGGACCCGGAAGCCCTCGGTGACGAGCTTGAAGTGGTGGATCAGGGCCTCCATCGACTCGCCCATGATGTGCCGGATGTGGTCCAGGGAGTTGCCCAGGCCGTCCGAGCCCAGCGCCAGCTGCGCCGGCCATGCGATCTTCTTGTCCGCCACCATGATCGGCCCCGGCTGCAGCCGGTCCAGGCACTGCTCGACGATCTTCAGCGACTCGTGCAGCTCGTCCAGCCGGACCAGGAACCGGCCGTAGGCGTCGCAGGTGTCACGGGTCACGACCTCGAAGTCGTACGTCTCGTAGCCGCAGTACGGCTGCGACTTGCGCAGGTCGTGCGGCAGGCCCGTGGCGCGCAGCACCGGGCCGGTGACACCCAGCGCCATGCAGCCGGCCAGGTCCAGGTAACCGACCCCGTCCGTGCGCGCCTTCCAGATGCCGTTCTCGACCAGCAGGTCGGCCATGTCCTTGTAGTTCTTGCGCAGGAGGGTGACGGCCTCGGCGATGCTGTCCACCGCGCCCATCGGCAGGTCCTGGGCGACACCGCCCGGCCGCACGTACGCATGGTTCATCCGCAGGCCGCTGACCAGCTCGAACAGGTCGAGGATGATCTCGCGCTCGCGGAAGCCGAAGATCATCGCGGTGAGCGCGCCCAGCTCCATCCCGCCGGTCGCGAGCGCGACCAGGTGGGAGGACATGCGGTTGAGCTCCATCATCATCACGCGGATGACGGTGGCCCGCTCGGGGATCTCGTCGGTGATGCCGAGCAGCCTCTCGACGCCCAGGCAGTAGGCGGTCTCGTTGAAGAACGGCGCCAGGTAGTCCATCCGCGTCACGAACGTGACGGCCTGGGTCCAGTTGCGGTACTCCAGGTTCTTCTCGATGCCCGTGTGCAGGTAGCCGATGCCCACCCGGGACTCGGTGACGGTCTCGCCCTCGAGCTCGAGGATCAGCCGGAGCACACCGTGCGTGGACGGGTGCTGCGGACCCATGTTGACCACGACCCGCTCGGAGTGGTCCTCCGCCACGCCCTGCACAACGCTGTCCCAGTCCTGCCCGGTGACGGTGTAGACGGTGCCCTCGGTGGTGTCGCGCGACCCGGCGTAAGCGTCGGGGCCGCCGCTCTCGTAGGTGGTGGACATCAGTGGTAGCCCCTCCGCTCGTCCGGCGGTGGGATCTCGGCGCCCTTGTACTCCACCGGGATCCCGCCGAGCGGGTAGTCCTTGCGCTGCGGGTGGCCGGGCCAGTCGTCCGGCATCATGATCCGGGTCAGCGCGGGATGGCCGTCGAAGACGATGCCGAAGAAGTCCCAGGTCTCGCGCTCGTGCCAGTCGTTGGTCGGGTAGACAGGCACGACCGACGGCACGTGCGGGTCGGCGTCCGGCACCGACACCTCCACGCGCAGGCGGCGGTTGTGCGTGACCGACAGCAGCGGGTAGACGGCGTGCAGCTCGCGCCCGGTCTGCTCGGGGAAGTGCACGCCGCTGACGCCCAGGCACATCTCGAACCTCGTCGCCGGGTCGTCGCGCAGCTCCTGCATGAACGCCACCAGGTGCTCGCGGCGGACGTGGTACGTGATCTCGCCGCGGTCGACGACGACCCCCTCCACCGCTTCGGCGTAGTCGGGCACCGCGGCCTCGATCGCATCGGCGAGCTCGTCGAACGGCTCGCCGTACGGCCGGGTGGCCGCGCCCGGCAGCGCGACCGGCCGGCGCAGCAGACCGTAGCCGGAGGTGTCGCCGCCGTCGTCCGCCCCGAACATCCCGCGGCGCACGGAGACGACCTCGCCGCCGGCGGACGCGGACGTCGCGGCGGCCACCACCGCGGCCTCCCCCTCGCTCACCGCAACAGGCCCTTCATCTGGTGCGTCGGGGTCGCCGTCAGGGCCGCGGCCTCGAGCTCGGCGATCTCGCGCTTGCGGTTGGGGCCGAGCTTCGTGTCCTGGATCTGCTGGTGGATCTTGAGGATGGCGTCCATCAGCATCTCCGGACGCGGCGGGCAGCCGGGCAGGTACATGTCCACCGGCACGATGTGGTCGACGCCCTGCACGATCGCGTAGTTGTTGAACATGCCGCCGGACGACGCGCACACGCCCATCGCCAGCACCCACTTGGGGTCGGGCATCTGGTCGTAGATCTGCCGCAGCACCGGCGCCATCTTCTGGCTGACCCGGCCGGCGACGATCATCAGGTCGGCCTGCCGCGGCGACGCCCGGAACACCTCCATGCCGAACCGGGCCAGGTCGTACCTCCCCGCGCCGGTCGCCATCATCTCGATGGCGCAGCAGGCGAGCCCGAACGTGGCCGGCCACAGCGAGCCCTTGCGCACGTACCCGACCAGCTGCTCGACGCTCGTCAGCAGGACGCCGCTCGGCAGCTTCTCCTCAATGCCCATGAGGGGTGCCCATCAGTTGCGCTCCGATCCGCCTGCGCCGGCCGTCAGTCCCACTCGAGCCCGCCACGACGCCACACGTACGCGTACGCGATGCCGAGGGTCACGATGAACAGGACCATCTCGACCAGGCCGAAGACGCCCAGCCGGTCGAAGGCCACGGCCCACGGGTAGAGGAACACGATCTCGATGTCGAAGATGATGAAGAGCATCGCGGTCAGGTAGTACTTCACCGGGAACCGCCCGCCGCCGATCGGCTGCGGGGTCGGCTCGATCCCGCACTCGTACGCGTCGAGCTTGGCGCGGTTGTAGCGGCGCGGCCCGGACAGGGCGCCCGCGACCACCGAGAAGACCGCGAAGAAGGCGGCGATGGCGCCGAGGAAGACCACAGGTACGGCACTGTTCACGCGGACCTGACCCCCTCTCTGCTCGCGGGCCAGCCCATCCTAGGGCTGCCGTCCGGGGGGGCCGAGGCGGGCCGGGCGGGGGCCGGCAGGGTGGTCCGCACGGTGGTCCGCACGCTCGCCGTCATGCCGCCGGGGCGACGCGGCTGAGCGCGTTGATGAGGCGGTCCATGGTGTCCCCGCCATGGGCGTCGGTGAGGTTGGCGAGCAGCTTCAGGGTGAAGCGCATCAGCGTCTCGTGCGGCAGCCCGCGGCGGGTCGCCAGGCGCATCACGTCCGGGTGCCCGATGGCGCGCACGAACAGCCGGCCCAGGGTGTAGTAGCCGCCGTAGGTGTCCTTGAGGGCCTTCGGGTAGGCGGCGAGCGCCCGCTCGCGGCCGGCGGCGTCGGGACGGGCCAGCGCCTGCGCCACGATCTGCGCGGCGAGCTCGCCGGACTCCATCGCGTAGGCGATGCCCTCGCCGTTGAACGGGTTCACCATGCCGCCGGAGTCCCCCACCAGCAGCAGCCCGTCGCGGTAGTGCGGCTGGCGGTTGAAGCCCATCGGCAGCGCCGCACCGCGCACCGGCTGGGTCATGTTCTCGGGCCGGTACCCCCACTCCTGCGGGGTGTGGTCCAGCCACCCGCGCAGCAGCGCCCGGTAGTCGACGTTCTGGAACGCCTTGCTGGTGTTGAGGATCCCCAGGCCGACGTTGGAGGTGCCGTCCCCGACGCCGAAGACCCAGCCGTAGCCCGGCAGCAGCCGCGGCTGCGGACCGGAGTAGTCCCACAGCTCGAGCCAGGACTCGAGCCAGTCGTCCTCGTGCCGCGGGCTGGTGTAGTACGTGCGCACCGCGACGCCCATCGGTCGGTCGTCGCGCGGGCGCAGGCCGACCGCCAGCGACAGCCGCGAGGAGTTGCCGTCCGCGGCGACCACCAGCGGCGCGCGGTAGGTCACCTCCGGACCCTTGCCGCCGTCGCCGTCGGTGCCGCGCGCGGTCACGCCGAGCACCCGCCCGGTCCGGTCGTCCAGCACCGGCCCGGTCACGGCGGTCCGCTCGAGCAGCCGGGCCCCGGCCTTCTGCGCGGTCCTGGCGAGGATCTCGTCGAAGTCGGTGCGGCGCCGGACCAGCCCGTACGAGGGGTAGTCGGCCAGGTCCGGCCAGGGCATCTGCAGCTGGTGCCCGCCGCCGATGATGCGCAGGCCCCGGTTCCGGATCCAGCCGGCCTCGGCCGAGATGTCGACACCCATGGCGACGAGGGACTTGACCGCCCGCGGCGTCAGGCCGTCGCCGCAGACCTTCTCGCGGGGGAACGCGGTCTTCTCCAGCAAGAGGACGTCCAGCCCGGTCCGGGCCATGTGGTACGCCGTCGCCGAGCCGGCCGGACCGGCCCCGACGACGATGACGTCGGCGTCGGCCTCGCTACCGGCGGCACGGTCCACGGAGGGCTCCCCGATCACTTGTGAAGACTTTCACGAGCACTCCCGGTCATCCTACGGCTGCCGCCCCGGCCCCGCCCACCGGCTGCGAGGTCACTGCGGGCGGGTGGCCCGGTGCAGGGCGACGATGCCGCCGGTGAGGTTGCGCCAGGCCACCCGGGTCCAGCCGGACCGCGCGACGACGTCGGCCATGGCCGGCTGGTCGGGCCAGTCCCGGATCGACTCGGCCAGGTACACGTACGCGTCGGGGTTCGAGCTGACCCGGGTCGCGACCGCGGGCAGCGCCCGCATCAGGTACTCGATGTACACCGTCCGGAACGGGGCCCAGGTCGGGTGGCTGAACTCGCAGAGCACCAGCCGCCCGCCCGGCCGGGTGACGCGCAGCAGCTCGCGCAGAGCCTGGTCGGGGTCCTGCACGTTCCGCAGGCCGAACGAGATGGTCACGGCGTCGAAGGCGCCGTCGGCGAACGGCAGCCGCATCCCGTCCCCCGCCACGAACGGCAGGCCCGGCTGGCGCTCCTTGCCGACCTGCAGCATCCCGAGGGAGAAGTCGCACGGCACGACGTCGGCGCCGGCCGCGGCGAACGGGCTGCTGCTGGTGCCGGTGCCCGCAGCCAGGTCGAGCACCCGCATGCTCGGCCGCGGGGCGACCGCCTTCACCACGGCGCGCCGCCACAGCCGGGTCTGCCCGCCGGACAGCACGTCGTTCGTCAGGTCGTACCGGGCCGCGACGCCGTCGAACATGGCGGCGACCTCGCGCGGCTCCTTGTCCAGCCTGGCCCTGGTCATCGTCGTCACTACGGCAGTCTGCCGGACAGCTGCGCGAGCACCGACCGCTGGAGCCGCTGCATCCCGGCGATCCAGCGGTCCCGGTCCGCGACGCGGTGCTGCTCGTACGTCGCGGTCTCCGGGTGGGTCAGCACCAGGAACCGACCGGAGCGCAGCCCCTCCATCACCAGGTCCACGGCCGCGGGGACCGCCAGGACCCGCTCGGCGGCGACGCTGGCCCCCTCGAGCCGGTCCAGCCCGCCGCGGAGCAGGTCGGTCTCGACCCCCATCGGGCAGATGCAGGCCACGTGCAGGCCCTGATCGCCGTAGGTCACCGCCAGCCACTCCGCGAACGCGACGGCGGCGTGCTTGCTCACCGAGTACGGGGCGTTGCCCAGGTTGGTGAGCAGCCCGGCCGCGCTCGCCGTGGTCACGAAGGAGCCGCCGCCGCGGGCGAGCATGCCCGGGACGACGGCCCGGGCGGCGTACACGTGCGCCATCACGTTGACGTCCCACGCCAGCCGCCAGACCTCGTCGGGGGCGTCGAACCCGCCGCCGGCCCCGACGCCCGCGTTGGCCACGAAGACGTCCACCGGTCCGACCGCACCCTCGACCCGCCGGACCAGTGCCGCCACCTCCGCCTCGACGGAGACGTCGGCCTGCTCGGCCAGGACCGGCCCGGACGGGGCGTCGGCCGCGAGCTCGCCGGCCAGGGCGCCGGCGGCGGCTCCGTCGAGGTCGGCGAGGACGACCGCGGCGGCACCGTCCGCGACGAAGCGGCGGGCCAGCCCGGCGCCGATCCCGCGCGCGGCCCCCGTAACGACGACGACCTTGCCGGCTGGGTCCATGCCGCGAGCCTAAGGTCGGGTCAGGCTGCCCGGTCGCCGGGCTGGGCCTAGGCTGATGCGTTGTGTCCACCGCAGAAGTGGTCGCGCCCACCACCGTGCGCACCCTCCCCGTCGACGGCCTGCCCGTCGACGTCGCGGGCGCGCTGCTGGAGCGGCTGCCGGCCGACGCCCCGCTCGCCTGGGTGCGCGGGGGCGACGGGCTGGTCGGCTGGGGCGAGGCGGCCAGGGTCGAGCTGACCGGACCCGACCGCTTCGCGGCGGCCGAGAAGTGGTGGGAACGCTGGCTGGACGGGGTGCTGGTCGACGACGCCGTGACCGTGCCCGGGACCGGGCCCGTGGCGTTCGCGTCGTTCACGTTCGACCCCGACACCGGCCCGTCCGTGCTGATCGTGCCGAGGGTGCTGGTCGGTCGGCGCGACGGGACGACGTGGGTGACGGTGGTCGGCGACGGGGGCGAACCGGAGCTGCCGCCGGTCTCGGTGCCGGCGGCGCCGTCGGTGGTGCGCTGGTCCGAAGGCTCGCTCAGCGCCGTGCAGTGGCAGGGCGCAGTCCGCCGGGCGGTGGCCGCGATCGTGCGCGGCGACCTTGACAAGGTCGTGCTGGCCCGCGACCTCGTGGCCACGACGACAGCACCGGTCGACGTACGCCACCTGCTGCACCGGCTGGCCGAGCGGTACCCGTCCTGCTGGACGTTCTCCGTCGACGGCCTGGTCGGAGCCACCCCCGAGCTGCTGGTCCGCCGCACGGGTGACCGGGTGCTCTCGCGGGTCCTGGCCGGGACGGTGGGGCGGCTGGGCGACGACGCCGCCGACGGCGAGCTGGCGGACGCGCTGCTGGGCTCGGAGAAGGACCTGGAGGAGCACGAGCTCGCTGTGCACTCCGTCGCGGCCGTGCTGGCCGAGCACTGCACCGAGCTCGACGTGCCGGACCACCCGAAAGTCCTGCGGCTGCGCAACGTCCAGCACCTCGCCACGGACGTCAGCGGCCGGCTCGCGGACGGCAGCGGCGCGCTGGCGCTCGCCGGGGCGCTGCACCCGACCGCCGCGGTCTGCGGGACACCGACCCAGGTGGCGCTGCAGGTGATCCGTGAGCTGGAGGAGATGGACCGCGGCCGCTACGCCGGTCCGGTGGGCTGGCTCGGCGCGGGCGGCGACGGCGAGTTCGGGATCGCCCTGCGCTGCGCGGAGGTCGACGGCGCACGGCTGCGGCTGTTCGCCGGCTGCGGGATCGTCGCGGGCTCCGACCCGGAGGACGAGCTGACCGAGGCGCAGGCCAAGTTCGTCCCGGTCCGGGACGCCCTCGAGTCGGAGGGCTGAGCGGTCGGCCCCGGCGGGCCGGTGGCCGCCGGGCGGCAAGTCCTGGTCGACGCGGACAACCTCGACGTCGCGCGCCTGCGCATGGTCGCCGCCGAGCTGGACGGCGTGCGCCGGCTCGTCGTCGCCGGCCACCCGGCCAGGCTGGCCCAGGTGACCTGGCCCGACGACGCCGACGTACGCCCGGCAAGCGGGTGGCAGGGCGCGGACACCGTGCTGGCGTCGGCCTACGTCCCCGACGGCGAACCGCTGGTGCTGGTCACCGGCGACGGCGACTTCGCGCTGCTGGCGTCGCGGCACCCGGGGCCGGTGCTCGTCGTGGGCACGGCGGGGTCGACGTCCGGGCGGCTGAAGGCCGGTTCCGGTGTCGCGGTCGTCGACCCCGCGCACGACGGGCTGGAACGGCTGCGGTCCTGGCTCAGACCGGGTCGCTGACCTTGGCGAGCGCCGCGCGCACCGTCGCGCCGACCGCGGCCCGGACGTCCGCAGCCAGGTCGCGGGTCGCGACCCGGTCGGTGCGGACCTCGACGACCTGCAGGCCGGCGCGGGGGTCGAGGGCCGCGGAGAGCAGCTCGGCGACGGTCGACACCCGGGTGTGCGACGTGCCGCTCGCGCCGCACAGCGCAGCCAGGTCGACGCCGGTCGGGGTGCCGAAGACCCGCTCGTAGCCGGGTTCGCCGAGAGCGTCGCCCTGCTCGAGCAGGCCGAAGATGCCGCCGCCGTCGTTGTTCACGACGACGAACGTGAGGTCGGGGCGCGGCTCGTCCGGGCCCAGCAGCAGGCCGTTCGCGTCGTGCACGAAGGTGAGGTCGCCCAGCAGGGCGAACGCGGGACCGCCGCCGCCGTCCTGCCAGGCCAGCGCGGCGCCGATCGCGGTCGAGACGGTGCCGTCGATCCCGGCCGCCCCCCGGTTGGCGAGCACCGTCACGCCGGCCCGCGGCACCGCGACGCACAGGTCCCGGACCGGCAGCGACGACCCGGCGACGAGCAGCGACCCGGGCGGCAGGGCCGCGTGCAGGTCGCGGGCCACGGCCGGCTCGGCCGGGCTCTGCTGGCGGGCCGGGTCGTCCAGCAGCCCGTCGACGGCACGCGACAGCTCCCGGTCCGCCGCCAGCCAGCCCTGCAGCCATCCACGTTCGGCGTCCGTACGGGGATGCGGCGCAGGGTCGGGCAGGACCGCACGGATGTTCGCGGCCGTCCGGACCTGGTCGGCCCAGCGCGCCGTGGGGGCGACCACCTCGACGTGCACGTCCTCGCGGCGCAGCAACGCTGTCGCGCCGCGGTGCAGGGTCGGCCGGCCGACCACGAGTACGCGGTCGGGGCGGTGGGCGTCGACGAACGAGGAGTCGCCGAGCAGCAGGTGGCCGCACCGCAGCGCGTAGGTCCCCTCGCGGGCGTTGCCGGACGCCTCGCTGACCACCGGCCAGCCGTTGGCCTCGGCGAGCAGGCGGACCGCGCTGCCGAGCTCGCGCGGCGCGTCGCCGACGAGCACCAGCGTGCGCTCCGGCCAGGGGTGCGAGTCCGCACCGCTACCCGCGGCCGGCGCGGTCCGCGCCAGGCCGGGCGGCCTTCCGTCGACCGCGGTCCACGCAGCGCCGTGGGCCCGGCCGTCGAGCGGCTCGGGCCACGTTCCGTCGCCGTCGTCCACGAGTGGCTCGCGCAGCGCCAGGTTCAGATGCACCGGCCCCGGGTCGCGCGTCACGGCGCCGGCGGCCGCGGCGACCGCCCGGCAGGCCAGCGCCCGCCAGTACGCGACCTGCCCGGTGCGCGCCTCGGGAAGGCCGACCTCGTGGAACAGCCGGACTGCGGCGCCGTACAGCTTGACCTGGTCGACGGTCTGGTTCGCGCCGGTGGCCCGCAGCTCGGGTGGGCGGTCGGCGGTGAGCACGACCAGCGGTACCCCCGACTCCGACGCCTCGAGCACCGCCGGATGCAGGTTCGCCGCCGCGGTACCGGAGGTGGTGACGACGACGGCCGGGCGGCCCGAGGCCTTGGCCAGGCCGAGCGCGCAGAACGCCGCCGACCGCTCGTCGACGCGCACGTGCAGTCGCAGCCGGCCGGCCGCGTCGGCCGCCTGCAGGGCCACGGCCAGCGGCGCCGAACGCGACCCGGGAGCGAGCACCGCCTCCCGGACGCCGCAACGCACCAGCTCGTCGACGAGGACGCGGCCGAGCGCGGTCGAGGGGTTCATCGCGCGGCCATGATCCCGTACGCCGCATCGAGCCGCGAGCGCCACCAACGCTCGCGGTCCCCGGCCACCGCCAGCGCGGCGAGCAGGCCGGGGTCGGGCGTGGGCCGGCTGACCGGCAGCGAGCCGCCGACGGGGAGCAGGCGGGCCGCGTCGGCGACGACGTCGCCGGCCAGCAGCAGGCCCGAGCCGAGGCCGCAGGCATGGTCGAGCCGCGGGAGCGCGGCCGCCATCGCGACCCCCGCGGACAACCCGACCGACGTCTCGAGCGCACTCGACACGACCACCGGCAGCCCGTACACAGCCGCGGCCCGTGACGCCGCCCGCACCCCGCCGAGCGGGGCGACCTTCAGGACCACGAAGTCGGTGGCCGCGCGCAGGCCTTCGACGTGGGCGGGGTCGGCGGCCTTGCGCACGCCTTCGTCGACGGCCAGCCGGACGTCGACCCGGCGCCGGACCTCGGCCTGCTCCGCGAGCGTGGCGCACGGCTGCTCGGCGTACTCGAAGGCGTCGGCGCCGCCGGCCGCCGCGACCAGCTCGGGCAACGCCGCCACCGCCTCGGCCACGGTCCAGGCGCCGTTGGCATCGACCCGGACCCGGCCGCCCGGTCCGTCGGCCGCGAGCGCGCCCGCGACCGCCTCGACGCGGGCGACGTCCTCGTCCAGGGACTGTCCGGGCTCGGCGACCTTGACCTTCGCCGTCCGGCAGCCGCCGCTGCCCCGGACCAGCGCAGCGGCCGCGGCGGGACCGACCGCCGGGACGATCGCGTTCACCGGCACGACCGCGCGCACCGGTTCCGGCCAGGTCCCCCAGCCTGCTTCGACCGCGGCCGCCAGCCAGCGCGCCGCCTCGGCCGGCGGGTACTCGCCGAAGGGGGCGAACTCGCCCCAGCCGGACGGGCCGTCGAACAGCATCGCCTCCCGCTCGGTGATCCCGCGGAACCTCGTGATGAGCGGTATGCGCACGACCCGGGCAGCCGCGTGCAGCTGCTCGAGCGGCGGCAGGTCCGGGGCGGGCACGCGCTGACCGACGGTCAGGGTCGCTTGGGGAACTGGGCGAAGTCCGGGCGGCGCCGGTCCTGGTACGCGTTCCGGCCCTCCTGGGCCTCCTCGGTCATGTAGAAGAGCAGCGTCGCGTCGCCGGCCAGCTGTTGGATCCCGGCGAGCCCGTCGTCGGCGGCGTTGAGGCTCGCCTTGACCATGCGCAGCGCCAGTGGCGACATCTCCAGCATGCGGCGGCACCAGGCGACCGTCTCGACCTCGAGCTCGGCCAGCGGGACGACCGCGTTGACCAGGCCCCACTCCAGCGCCTGCGCCGCGTCGTACTGCCGGCACATGAACCAGATCTCGCGGGCGCGCTTCTGCCCGATCTGCCGGGCGAGCAGGCCCGAGCCGTACCCCCCGTCGAACGACCCGACCATCGGGCCGGTCTGCCCGAAGCGCGCGTTGTCGGCCGCGACGGTGAGGTCGCAGACGACCTGCAGCACGTGGCCGCCGCCGATCGCGTACCCGGCGACCATCGCCACCACCGGCTTGGGCAGCCGCCGGATCTGGACCTGCAGGTCCAGGACGTTCAGCCGTCCGATCCCCTTGGCGGCCACCGCGTCGTCGCCGATGTAGCCGTCGTCACCGCGGATCATCTGGTCGCCGCCGGAGCAGAAGGCGAAGTCGCCCGCACCGGTGAGCACGATCACGCCGACCGAGTCGTCGTCACGGGCGAGCTCGAAGGCGCGGGCGAGCTCGAACAGGGTCTGCGGTCGGAACGCGTTGCGCTTGTGCGGGCGGTCGATGGTGATCTTCGCGATGCCCTCGGCCGTGGCGTACGCGATGTCCTGCCACTGGCCGGAGGCCCGCCACGGCGCACCGGAACGCACCGTGGAACGTGCGGGATCGCCGCCGTCGTCGAGCCGGGGCGGGTCGGTGAACGTCATGCGGGCCAGCCTAGGACCGGGCGGCGGGGCGGCGATCGTCGGTCGTAGGCCGGGTCGCGGGGTTGTCCAGGGTCGCCCGGTGCGAGTAGGACTCCGGTACAGGTCGGCCGACGGCGCCGCCCGAGGCGAGGAGAACGCCATGCCCGACCGACTGGACCAGGCCATCGTGGACTCGTCGCTGCAGGCTCTGCCCGAGTGGACCGGCGACACGCTGAGCATCTCCCGCACCGTGCCGGTGACGCCCGACGAGGCCGACCGGCTCGTGGCCTCCCTGGACGAGAGCGCCCGCGCGATGAACCACGACCCCGAGGTGGAGCGCGGCGACGGCGAGCTGCGGATCGTGCTGACCACGCACTCCGCGGGCGGCGTCAC
This sequence comes from uncultured Actinomycetota bacterium, assembly GCA_963849365.1. Lineage (GTDB taxonomy): Bacteria > Actinomycetota > Actinomycetes > Prado026 > Prado026 > CAVQCJ01. Next base: position 1,390,865 of record CAWKHA010000004.1, on the reverse strand, counting down.
GGCGCTGGACATCGCGATGGCCTCGCACATCAACGACCTGGTGGCGCAGGCGACCGGCGGGCCCGCGGAGCACGTGCACCACGCGGCACCCGAGCCTTCCGAGGACGTGGATGTCTCGGCGGAGCCCCACGCCGGCGCCGAGCCCTTGGTCCAGCGCGGCATCCGGCGCATGCCGATCTAGTCGATCTGATTGCCGCCCGCGTCCACAGCCGGCGCGAGTCCGCGGAATATCCACAGTGCCGACCGGGGCGGGCGGGCACGCCGACACCTTCGCCTAGCGTCGCCGGCATGGATGACGAAGAGCCCGCCCGAGCGCGCAGCGGCTTGTCGATGCGCGCGATGGCGGCGATCCCGGTGCGGCAGCGGCCGCGCGAGCGGCTGCTCGACCACGGACCGGAACCGCTGGCCGATGCCGAGCTGCTGGCGGTGCTGCTCGGCACCGGTGTGCGCGGCACGGGTGCGCTCGCGCTCGCGCACGAGCTGCTCGCCGACCACGGCGGGCCGCAGGGCCTGGCCCGCGCTCTGCCGGCCGAGCTCGCTCGCAGGCCCGGCGTGGGACCGGCGAAGGCCGCACGCGTGGTGGCCGCCTTCGGGCTGGCGCGCCGGCTCGGCGCGATCCCGAACGGCACCGTGGTCAAGGACAGCGCCGACGTCGCCAAGGTGGTCCGGCCATGGCTGGCCGAGGCCCGCCGCGAGCGGGTGGTCCTGGTGGTGTGCGACAACTCGCTGCGGGTGCGACGGACGTTCGTCGTGACCGAGGGCAGCAGCGACGAGTGCCTGTTGCCGGTGCGCGAGCTGCTCACCGCGGTGCTGCTGCACGACGGCTCGGCGTTCGCCATCGCGCACAACCACCCGGCCGGTGACGTGACGCCGAGCGACGAGGACCGTCGGGTCACTGCGGCGCTGGCCGGCGCCGCGGAGGCGGTCGGGCTCGACTTCCTGACCCACGTCATCGTCTCGGCCGACCGGTGGGCGGCCTGCGATCTGCCGGCGGGCGGGCATCCGTAGGCTGACCTTCAGGTCGGCCGAGATCAGAGGGGGAGACTCGTAAGCGGCGCAGTCGCGCAGGCTGTCCAGTCGTGGCCCCCCGGCACAGCACAAGAACCGGCTACTTGTTCACCGCTCCGTGGTGACGGATGTGCACGGTGCACGCCCGCCACGATCGACGCACTCGAAGTACTCAGCCTCCGTCGTTCGCCGATCAGTTGATGATTTCGCCGCGCTCATCTGCGCGAATCGCCGCCAGCCGGTCGCGCCATGCCTGTAGCGCCGCTGGGGTTTGCCTCGTCCAGTCGGTCACCTCGCCGACGATCTTGAGCGGCTCCCTGCTGCGGTAGGACCGGGTGGGGTTACCGGAGAACTTCTTGTCGGTCACGTTCGGGTCGTCCTCGAACTCCCCCGTCGGCTCAACGACGTAGACGCGCGGAGCAGCTTCGCCGGGCGCGAGTTCCGCGGCGAGCCCGGCACCGTCAGGCAGCGCGGTGAAGTAGATGTGGTTCATCACGACATCAGGCCGGTAGTTCGACCGGAAGCCGGCCGTGAGAAGGTGGCCAACCCGCAGCTCTGCTTTCGTGCCATGGAAGAACGGACCCTCGTCCAGCACGTCACTCACCGCCACAGCCTACGGGGACGAGCACGTCGGCCGCCCCGAAGTGCCCAGTGGGGCGGATCTACTCCGCCGCCACGTCGTAGCCCGCCGCCTTCAGACGAGCCACCAACTCCGGCCGCTTCTCGTCCGTCCGATGCAAGGTCACGGGACCCCACTCGAGTCCCTCGACGGTGGCTCGCCACACGGAGCCGTCCACCCCAGGTAGTTCAAGTAGGCCGCGTCATAGCCCTCGATGTCGGCAGCGGCGTCTTCAGGGCTGGGGTAGAGGGTGACGTCGTGGCCATCGATCACGTAGATGGCAGGTCCTCCGGTCACGGAAGAATCCTCTCGCTTCGGCGCGCATGAAGTGATGCCGTTAGCGGGCGCTCGGCTCCACGGGGGTAGTCCGGGTTCCTTCGCGGTCGCGCACAACCACCCCAGCGGGGACGTGACACCGAGCGAGGAGGACGAGCGCGTGACGGCCGCGCTGGCAAGCGCCGCGGAGGCGGTGGGTCTGGACCTCCTGACCCACGTGGTCGTGAGCGTCGACCAGTGGGCGGTCTGCGAGCAGCCGTCCGGCCGCCCTCCGTAGGCTGGCGCACCATGAGCCGGTCCGTCGTGCACGCCCTCGATGCCGCACCGGGCTCGGTCGGCACGTGGGCTGCGGCGCTCTCCGACACACTCGACGGATCCGGTCCGGCCCTGCTCCCGGTACCGGTCGGTGGGCCGTCGCCGGTACGGCAGGCGCTGCTGGACGCGGTTCGCCCGGACGACCCGGCGGAACCGGCGGAGGTCGACGGGCTCGCCCTGGTGGTGCCGACGTCGGGGGCGACCGGCGAGCCCAAGGGCGCCCTGCTCACCGCCGGCGCGATCCGGGCGTCGGCGGCGGCGACATCCGCGCGGCTGTCCGGTCCGGGCCGGTGGGTGCTGGCGCTGCCGCTGACGCACGTCGCAGGCCTGATGGTGCTGGCCAGGGCTCTGCTGGCAGGCGGCCCGCCCGTCCCGGTCACGACCGGTCAGGGCCGCAGGTTCGACCCGGTGGCGTTCGCGTCGGCCACCGGCGAGGCGGCGACGTCGGGCGAGCGGGCCGGGCTCGCGCTGTACACCTCGCTGGTCCCGACCCAGCTCGAACGGCTGCTCACCGCCGGCACGGACCTGCGGCCGTACACCGCGGTCCTGCTGGGGGCGGCTGCCGCGCCTGCCGGGCTGCTGGACCGCGCGCGCGACGCCGGGGTGGCCGTCGTGACGACCTACGGGATGAGCGAGACCTGCGGGGGATGCGTCTACGACGGACGACCGCTCGACGGGGTTGAGGTGGATCTCGAGAGCCACGACGGGACGGGACTGGGCCGGGTGCTGCTCGCCGGCCCGACGCTCTTCTCGGGGTACCGGCTGAGGCCGGACCTGACGGCGCAGGCGCTCGACCGGAGCGGGCGGCTGCGGACGGGCGACCTGGGCCGTTGGGACGGCCGCCGGCTGACGGTGGCGGGCCGGGTGGACGACGTGATCGTCTCCGGCGGCGAGAACATCGTGCCCGGACCGGTCGAGGCGGTGCTGGCGGAGCTGGCTGGCTCGGCCGGTGGCGCCCCGGTGGGCGCGTGGTGCGTCGTAGGCGTCCCCGACCCGCAGTGGGGCGAACGCGTCGTGGCGGTCGTCGCGGCGCCCCGGGGCGTCGAGCTCGGCCCGGTCGAGCAGCTGCGCGCGCTGGCCGCGGACCGCCTGCCCGCGGCCTGGCTGCCGCGCGCGCTGGTCCGGGTCGACGCGCTGCCGATGCTGGCCACAGGCAAGGTCGACCGCGCACGGGTGCGGAGCATCGCCGCCGCGGGTGCAGACCGATGACCACAGCGGCTCAGTGGCTCGAGGGGGCCCGCCCGCGCACGCTGCCGGCCGCGGTGGCTCCGGTGGTGGCCGGGACCGGGGCGGCAGCCGCGGCCTCGGGCGCTGTGTGGTGGAAGGCCGTGCTGGCCCTCGGTGTCGCTCTCGCGCTCCAGGTCGGGGTGAACTACGCCAACGACTACAGCGACGGCGTGCGCGGGACGGACCACGAGCGGGTCGGGCCGCTTCGACTGGTGGGCTCCGGGGTGGCGGCGCCGGCCACCGTCAAGCGCGCGGCGTGGCTGGCGTTCGGGACCGCGGGCGTGCTCGGCCTGGCGCTGGCCGCGACGTCCGGCTGGTGGCTGGTCGCGGTCGGCGCCGCGGCGGTGGTGTCCGCCTGGCTCTACACCGGCGGCCCGCGCCCGTACGGGTACGCGGGGCTGGGCGAGCTGTTCGTGTTCGTGTTCTTCGGGCTGGTGGCGGTCTGCGGCACGACGTACGTCCAGGTCGGCCGCGTCACGCGGGCGTCGCTGGTCTGCGCGGTCGCGGTCGGCCTGCTGGCCTGCGCGATCCTGGTGGCGAACAACCTGCGCGACATCGCGACCGACACCGCGGCTGGCAAGCGGACGCTGGCCGTCCGCCTCGGCGACGCCGGGACGCGCCACCTGTACGTGGGTCTGATGGCGGCGCCGAGCCTGGCGCCGGTCGCGCTGGCGCTCGGCGGTCACCCCTGGGCTCTGCTCGGGCTCGTCGCGGCGCCGCTGCAGCTGGCGCCGGTCCGCACGGTCACCGGCGGAGCGGTCGGCCGCGACCTGGTCCCGGTGCTGCGGGACACCGGAAGGGCGGAGCTAGCGTTCGCCGTGCTGGTCGGGGTCGGGCTCGCCCTGTCCTGAGCGGTCACCGCCGGTCTGCTCGGCCCGCAGTGCGTCATCGGCGGCGTCCTCGGCCTCGGTGCGCTCGCGCATCCGCCGGCGCAGTCCCGACCCGCGCCGGACGACAGCCTGTGACATGGCGTCCCGCTGCCGGGTGAGCAGCACGAAGCTCAGCAGCCCGGACACCAGGATCGCGACCGCCAGCAGCAGCACGCCGCGCATCCCGGCCAGCGCCAGCGCCGAAGCCGTGACGACGAAGAGCGCCAGGCGCGACGAGGTGTAGACCAGAACGGGACCGGGACCTCTCACGGCTGTGATTGTCCCTCATCCGCACGGGTGCGGCGCCGGACCGCCGACCGACGTACATTGGCGAGCACGGGGAACGCGACAAGGAAGACGACCGGTGCTGGTGATCCTTTTCTACCTCGGTGCCGTGGCCCTGACCACGTGGGCGCTGCTCGACGTGGCCCAGACGCCGGCGGTGTCGGTCCGCAGCCTGCCCAAGGGCGCGTGGGCGCTGCTCGCCCTGATCCCCTACCTCGGGCCGGGCGCCTGGTTCGTCTTCGGCACGGACACGTCTCCGCTGGCCGGGGGCCGCCCGCCGGGGGGCGGCCGTACGAGCCGCCCGCTCGGACCGGACGACGACCCCGACTTCCTGCGCGACCTGGGCTCGGGGCGCGACCGCCCCGAGTGACCCCGGGCAGCCTCAGCTGTGCGGCAGCCCGCCGTACGAGTGCAGGCCGCTGAACCAGATGTTCACGCCGAAGTAGTTGAAGACGAAGCACGACAGACCGGCCAGCGCGATGTACGCGGCCTTGCGTCCCTTCCAGCCCGCGGTGGCCCGCGCGTGCAGGTAGCCGGCGAACACCAGCCACGTCACCAGGGCCCACGTCTCCTTGGGGTCCCAGCTCCAGTACTTGCCCCAGGCGTTCTCGGCCCAGATCGCGCCGGCCATGATCGCGAAGGTCCAGAGCGGGAACACGAACGCGAACAGCCGGTACGCCGACTGGTCGAGCTGCTCGCTCGCCGGCAGCCGGCGGGCGAGGGCGTTGACCGAGCCGCGGCGCTCCCAGCGGTCCTGCAGGAGGTACAGCACCGTCACCACGCCGCCGACGGTGAACACCGCGCCCGACACGATCGCCGCGGCGACGTGGATCACCAGCCAGTACGACCGCAGCGCCGGCACCAGCGGCCCGGCCGGGACGTACAGGACGGCGACAGCCAGCCCGAGGGTGAGCAGCGCCGGCACGACGACGAACAGCCCCAGGTAGCGCAGCGCCGGTCGGCGCCAGGCGACGAGCAGGAACACGGTCAGCACGACGAACGCCGAGGCGCAGGAGAACTCGTACATGTTCCCCCACGGCGCCCGCCCGGCCGCGAAGCCGCGGCAGACGATGCCCAGCAGGAGCAGACCCGTGGCGGTGACCGTGAGCGACAGCCCGATGCCGCCGTACTGGTCGGCCCGGCGCTGGCGCTGCGGGCTCGCCTCGCGGAACTCGGGGACCGGCGCCGCCGGCGCGCCGTCCTCGGTGGTCGCGGCTCCCACCAGGACACGCTGCCGGTCGGGCTGCTGGGCGGCGACGGTCCGGCCGACCCGGCTGCGCGTCCCGAAGGCCAGCTCGGCGGCGTAGGCGAACATCGCGAGCGCGAGCGCAGTCATCGACCCGTACACGAAGCCGTTGCTCAGCTGGGCCCAGGCCTGCTCGTTCACGCGCTCTCCTCGTCGCTGGCCGGACCCGCCGTCCGCAGCCGGTCCAGCAGGGCGTCCACCTCGGCCGTCAGGCCACCCGCCTCCGCCCGGGCCAGGCCGCCGACCGCGACGAGCGTACGCCCGTCGTCCGCCGCGACCGCCCGCACCCAGACCCGGCGCCGCCGGACGAACAGCGACAGCATGAGCCCGCCGAGCGCGACCAGGGCGGCCACCAGCGCCGGCGCCTGGCCGGGGTCGTGCGCGACGGAGAAGGTGGCGAACTGGCGGACCCCGTCGAAGGTGATCGAGCCGAGCCCGTCGGGCAGCTTCCAGGTGTCGCCGGGACGCATGACCTGCCCCGCCACCTGGGTCATCCGCGAGGAGTCCAGGAGGTACACCGACTGCGGCTTCCCCTCGTCCAGGCCCAGGTCGCCCTTGAACAGCGTGAGCAGCAGCTCGGGGTTGTCGGCCGCCGGGAAGGTGGACTGGCCGCCCAGGACCGGGTCGATCTTGGCGGTGGGCAGGAAGATCGCGCGGAACCCGAGCTGCGTCGGGCGGGCGTCCGGGACCTTCACCACCCCCTGCGACAGGAACTTGCTGTCCCTGGGCAGGAACGGCACGGCCGAGGACAGCACGACCCGGCCCTGCCCGTCCCGGACCGTCACGTGCGGGGCGTACCCGTGCCCGATCAGGAACGCCTTGGTGCCGTCGACGACCAGCGGGTCGTTCACCTGCACCGTCACCGGCCTGGGCGCGGACGACGGTTCGTCCTTGACGGTCAGCTGCGCGGTGAACGAACGCGGCGCGCTGTCCTGCGGGCCACCCCGCTGGTACGTCGCGGAGAAGTGGTCGAGCGTGAACGAGAAGGGCGGCAGCGAGTCGGTCCCGGCGAGCCGGCCACCGCCGAAGGAGTCGTACCGCGGGACCGTGTTCGCGAAGGTGCTGCCCTCGACGACGATCACCGTGCCGTGCGTCCCGAACAGCCCGCCGACAGCGACCCCGACCAGCAGCACGATCAGGGCGAGGTGGAACAGCAGGTTGCCGGTCTCCCGCAGGTAGCCCTTCTCGGCGCTCACCGTCCCGGCGGCGGTCGAGACGTCGACCCGCCAGCGGCGGCCGCGCAGCTGGGCCCGGGCCGTCTCCAGCAGTGCGGCCGGGTCCGCCGACGACACGAGCTCGCGGTGCTCGGGCAGCCGGTTCAGGTTGCGCGGCGCAGCCGGCGGCCGGGCCCGCAGCGCGCGGGCGTGCTGGAACGAGCGCGGCACCACGCAGCCGGCCAGCGAGACGAACAGCAGGATGTAGATCGCTGCGAACCAGGCCGAGCCGAAGACGTCGAACATCCCGATCCGGTCCAGGAACGGGCCGGTCCCCGGGTGCGCGGCGAGGTAGGCGTCCACGTCGCCGGTGTTCGTCGCCCGCTGCGGGAACACGCTGCCCGGGACGGCGCCGAGCGCGAGCAGGAACAGCAGGACCAGCGCGGTCCGCATCGACGTCAGCTGCCGCCAGGCCCAGCGCATCCAGCCGCCGAACGTCAGCGACGGCAGCCGCGGCAGCTCCGGCTGGGTGGACAGGGTGGTCGTGTCCAGCGGCTCGGTGACCTCGGTGCCCGGGTCGATCGCCACTAGATCACCGTCCCGTAGCCGCTGACCCACGCCTGCACGTGCACGAGCAGCGACTGCCACACGCCGGTGACCAGCAGCACGCCCACGGCGACCAGCATCGCGCCGCCGGTCATCATGACGGCCCGGTAGTGCCGCTTGACGAAGCCGATGCCAGAGGCGGTGCGCCGCATCGCCAGGCCGACGAGCACGAACGGCAGTCCCAGACCGATGCAGTACGCGGCCGACAGCAGCGCTCCCCGGGCCGCCGACGCCTCCGTCGTCGCGAGCGTGAGCACGGCCGCGAGGGTGGGCCCGATGCACGGGGTCCAGCCGAGGCCGAAGAGCACGCCGAGCACCGGGGCGCCGGCCAGGCCGAGCGAGGTGGGCATCCGGTGCACGCGGACGTCGCGCTGCAGCCACGGCAGCCACGGCAGCAGGCCCATGAAGCCCAGCCCGAGCAGGATCGTCACCGCGCCAAGGATCCGCGTCAGCGCCAGGGCGTGCTCCTGCAGCACGGTGCCCAGCGTCCCGAAGGCCAGCCCGAAGGACACGAAGACCACCGTGAACCCGAGCACGAACAGGCAGGTGCCGAGCAGCACCCGGCTGCGCCGCGCGTCGGCCAGGTCGGCGCCGACCATCCCGGTCACGTACGACAGGTAGCCGGGCACGAGCGGGAGCACGCACGGCGACACGAACGACACGACGCCGGCGGCCAGCGCGATCGGGACCGCCAGCAGCAGCGACCCGGTGCTCACGGTCTGGCCAAGGTCGGCGAGCGCGGCGCCGGGGAGCGGGCTCACGGCGAGGCGACCAGCGGGGCCAGCAAGGCGTTCAGGCGCGGCTGCGTCGTGGGTCCGTTGACCCGGGCCGCGACGTGCCCCTGCCGGTCGACGACGATCGTGCTGGGGAACCCGGGCGGCAGCAGCCGGTGGAACGCCAGCGCCACGTCGCCGCCGGCGTCGTCCACGTTCGGATAGGCAGACCCGATGTCGGTCAGGAACGCGCGCGCGGAGGCCGGGTCGTCCCGGCTGTCGATGCCGACGAACGCGACGCCCTTGGGCGCGAGGTCCGCGGCGAGCCCCTGCAGGGCCGGGCTCTCCACCCGGCAGGGCGCGCACCAAGACGCCCAGAAGTTCAGCACCACGACCTTGCCGCGGTAGCGGGCCAGGTCGAACGTGCCGCCCTCCAGCGTGGTGGCGCGCACCGCAGGGGCGACCGGTCGCTCGCCCGCGGCCCATGTGGTCACCGCCGAGTCGCCTGCGACGTACTTCTGGTCGGCGGTCGACGTACCCCCGGCGGCCGCGCCCGAGCAACCGGCCAGCACGACGGCCGCGCAGAGGGCCGCGCACAGCACGGCGAAAGACAGGGGACGACGGCTCATGCGCCGGCGACCTTGCTCGCGCTCGGCAGCAGGTCCGCAGCGGGCTCGGTGTACGAGATGGCCACAAGGTCCCGGCCGGAGTACGTGAGCGTGGTGACGCTGGCCAGCGAGCACTCCCGCTTGCGCGGGTCGTGCCACAGCCGGCGCCCCTCCAGGTACAGCCGGGTGACCCAGACCGGCAGCTGGTGGCTGACCAGCACCGCCTCACGGCCCTCGGCCTGGCTGCGTGCCGTGGCCACCGCACCCAGGACGCGGGCCGCGATCTGCTGGTAGGGCTCGCCCCACGACGGCCGCAGCGGGTTGACCAGGTAGCGCCAGTGCCGGGGGTGCCGCAGCGAGCCGTCGCCGACCCCGAACGCCAGCCCCTCGAAGTGGTTGCCGGCCTCGATCAGCCGCTCGTCGGTACCGACCGGGAGGCCGTGCACGGCGGCGACCGGCTCGGCGGTCTCCTGGGCCCGGTCCAGCGGCGAGGCGGTGACGACGGCGATGTCGTGGCCCGCGAACGACTCGGCGACCCGCTCCGCCATCGCCACCCCGAGCTCGGAGAGGTGGTAGCCGGGCAGCCGCCCGTACAGGATCCGCTCGGGGTTGAACACCTCGCCGTGCCGGACCAGGTGCACGACCGTCGTGGGCCGCTGGGTCATCGCGCTCCTCCCGGCTCGGCCTGTGCGGCCGCCTTCGCCGCCGCGGGCAGGGCCGACGCGATCCGCTCCAGCTCGGCGTCGCCGTGCGCCGCGGAGACGAACCATGCCTCGTACGCCGACGGCGGCAGCGACACCCCGTGCGCGAGCATCGCGTGGAAGAACGCCGGGTAGCGGTAGGCGGCCTGCGCCCGCGCGCCCTCGTAGTCCCGCACCGGGGTGTCGACGAAGAAGACGCTGAAGAGGTTCCCGGCCGCCTGCAGCCGGTGCGGCACACCGGCCTGCGCCAGCGCTGACGAGACCAGCCCGGCGACGGCCGCCGCGGTCGCGTCCAGGTGGGCGTACACGGACTCGTCGAGCAGTCGTAGCGTCGCCAGCCCTGCAGCCGTGGCCAGCGGGTTCCCAGACAGCGTGCCCGCCTGGTACACCGGCCCGGCGGGCGCCAGCCGCGCCATCACGTCGGCCCGCCCGCCGAAGGCCGCAGCCGGGAGCCCGCCCCCCATCACCTTGCCGAACGTGAACAGGTCAGCGTCCACCGGCTCGAGGCCGTACCAGCCCGCCGGGCCGACCCGGAAGCCCGTCATCACCTCGTCCAGCACCAAGAGCGCGCCGTAGTCGTGACACAGCCTGGCCAGCCCGCCGTTGAAACCGGCCTCCGGCGGGACGACGCCCATGTTGGCCGCGGCCGCCTCGGTGATCACGCAGGCGATCTGCCCGCCCTCGGTCGCGAAGGCCGCGGCCACGGCGTCGAGGTCGTTGTACGGCAGCACGATCGTGTCTGCGGCGGCCGCCCCGGTCACGCCGGGAGTGTCGGGCAGGCCGAGCGTGGCCACCCCCGACCCGGCGCTGGCCAGCAACGCGTCCACGTGCCCGTGGTAGCAGCCGGCGAACTTGACCACCTTGGGCCGGCCGGTGAAGCCGCGGGCCAGCCGGATCGCGCTCATCGTCGCCTCGGTGCCCGAGCTGACGAACCGCACCTGCTCGACCGGGGCCACCCGGGCGACGATCTCCTCGGCCAGCTCCACCTCCCCGACCGAGGGCGCGCCGAACGACCAGCCCCGCGCCGCGCGCCTGCCGATCGCAGCGAGCACCTCGGGGTGCGCGTGCCCGAGGATCATCGGACCCCACGAGCCCACCAGGTCGACGTACTCGCGGCCGTCCGCGTCGACCACCCTCGCGCCCTGCCCGGAGACCATGAACCGCGGGGTGCCCCCCACCGCCTGGAACGCGCGCACCGGCGAGTTGACCCCGCCCGGCGTCACCGCCAGCGCCCGGTCGAACAGGGCCGCGGACTCCGGCGCCTCGTACGGATGCCTCACGCGCGCCAGTCTCTCAGCCCCCGGTGAGCTGAATCCGTCCGGGCGTATCCGACGACCGCGATCATGGGCAGAGTGGGACGTCCCGGGAGGCGACCATGGCGACCGAACAGGCGAACGAGCTCGACACGACGGTCCACGGGCTGAGCGAGCTGCGGGTGCACGGCGTCTCCGGCACCCCGCCCGAGGAGATGCTCGCCCACCCGGCGCCGCTGCTGAAGCGCGTGGCCGGGGACGCGAAGGCCGGCTTCTGGCGGCGCTGGTACCCCGGCGGCACCAGCCACGACCAGCCGGACCGGCGCCACCTCGAGGCCTACTCCTGGGGCGGCCTCACCTCGGGCCCGGCCACCCGGGCGCTGTGGGTGCTGCTGCTTCCGTTCACGCTGGTGAACCTCGCCCACTGGATGGTGCCGCCGTACCGTCGCGACGGCCGGCTGGGGATCGCGGCGGTGACCGTGCTGCGGCTGATCGGCCTGTCCTTCACGGTCACCGTGATGATCGCGAGCGCGCTGGCGACCATGGACGTCGCGGCGTGGCAGTGCGGGGCGATGCCGGCGTGCGCCGCGCGGCTGGGACCGTTCACGTTCGTCGCCGGCTGGCAGCCCGGGCCGCGGCTGGCCCTCGGCGCGCTGCTGCCCGCCGTCCTGGTCGTGGTGCTCTGGCGACTGGGAAGGGTCGAGCTGCGACCCACCGCCGCAAGCCCGCCGCCGCGCCCCGCCGTCGCGGCGGGCGACGTGCCACTGGCCGACGAGAGCTTCTGGGCGGGCGACCGCTCGACGATGCGGCTGCGCGCCGTGCACGTGACCGCGTGGGCCGGTGGTCTCGGTGCGCTCACCGTGGCGCCGCTGCTGAGGTACGGCGACGGCAGCGGCGTCCGGCTCCTGGCCGGCGAGCTCCTCGTCGCGAACCTGGTCCTGCTCGGGCTCGCAGTGGCCGCCACCGCTGTCAACGCCGTGACCGGCCGGGGCGGCCGGGGCGCCGACCAGCTCACCCGGCCGCTGGTGATCGTGCGCTGGGCGGCCGTCGCCGTGCTCGCCGCCAGCATCGCCGCGACCGCCGCGCTGCCCGGCGACTACCCGCCGCCGCCCACGCACCTGCCGGGCATGAACCCGGCCGTCCTGGGACTGTTCCTGACCCAGCTCGGGCTGCTCCTCGCACTGTTCGTCTGCCTGCTGGCCCAGGCGCCCTGGCGGCTCGGACGGGACCGGCCCGGTTTCGCCGTCGCTGTGCGCGGGTTCGGCGCGCACATCACCGCCCTGCTGGGATGGCTGATCGCCGGGGCGTTCAGCGCCGGCGCGGGGCTCTGGCTGGCCGAGTACCTCGGCACGCCGGTGACATCGACCGGCACCGCCGAGAGCCGGCTGGACGCGATCGACACCGCGATCAAGGGATCTCCGGACTTCAGCGCCCGGGTCCACGCCGTCGACACCGACCGGCCACTGATCGTCCCGCCGGCGTACTTCTGGGCCGGGACCGCCGCACTCGTGGCGCTGCTGCTCACCCTCCTGCTCGTCTTCGGTGTGGTGCTGCGGGTCCGCTCGGCGCAGCGCCGCCTGGTGCCGGTCGTGCTCGCCGAACACCCCGCCGAGACCGGCACCGCCGCAGTCACGCGCGCCCGCAGGATCGCCTCGACGCGCGCGCTCGCCGACCTCGGCGACCACGTCGGCAACGTGCTCTTCCTGGTCTGCGCCACCGCGACCCTGGTCGTCGTCGCCGGTATGGCCACCTACCTGTGGGGTGGCTACGACTACGTCGAGAAGTCGTGGCTGGCCCGGGTGACCGCGCTGGGCACCGGCGCCATCGGGCTCGCCGCCGCTGCGCTGGTCTCGCTCGCGTTCTGGGGCTTCCGGGACCGCTCCGTGCGCCGCTACCTCGGCATCCTCTGGGACGTCGCCACGTTCTGGCCGCGGGCCAACCACCCGCTGACCCCGCCGTGCTACGGCGAGCGGGCCGTGCCCGACCTGGTCGCCCGGATCGAGGCGCTGTCCGGCGCCGCCGGCGACCGTGTCGTCCTGTCCGGCCACAGCCAGGGCAGCATCCTGGCCACGGCGAGCGTGCTGCAGCTCGACACGCAGACCGGCGCGCGCACATCGCTGCTCACCTACGGCTGCCCGCTGCGCCGTCTGTACGCACGCTTCTTCCCCGCGTACCTCGGACTGGGGTCGCTCGCGGCGGCCCAGCAGGACGTCGGCGGACGGTGGGCGAACCTGTGGGCGCCCAGCGACCCGATCGGGGCGTGGGCGATGTCGTCCGACGCGGCCGCCCCGGACGAGCGGCTGCCCGACCCGGTCTCGCTCCTGGCCGGGCCGGACGGGTCGCTGCCGCCGCAGTGCGGGCACTCCGGCTACCTCGCCCGGCCCGAGTACAGCGCGGCCGTGGACGCCCTCGCCGCCGCGCCCTGATCCGGCCGGGAGACGCGCTTTCGCACCCACGTGGGGGGAATGTTCACACGGACCGGTGGTTGACTGCCCCGCATGCTGCCCTGGGGAACCGAGCTCGCCGGCCGCCTCGACAAGAACGTCATCACCTCCGAGCTGTTGCGGGGCAACGTGCTGGGCGACCCGTTCGAGCGACCGCTGTGGGTCTACGTGCCACCGGGCTACGACGAGTCCGACGCGCGCTACCCGAGCGTGTACGTGATCCAGGGCTACTCGGGGCACGTGGCCATGTGGGCGAACCGGCAACCCTTCCGGCAGCCGTTCGTCGAGACCGCCGACGAGGTGTTCGCGTCCGGCCGCGCGCCGGGATGCGTCGTCGTGTACGTGGACGCCTGGACGGCCTACGGCGGTTCGCAGTTCGTCGACTCGCCCGGCACCGGCGCCTACCACTCGTACCTCTGCGACGAGGTCGTGCCCTGGGTCGACGCGCGCTACCGCACGATCGACGACCGCGAGTCGCGCGCCATCTCCGGCAAGTCCTCCGGCGGCTTCGGCGCGATGGTCACACCGATGCTGCGGCCCGACCTCTTCGGCGCGCTCGCGACGCACGCCGGCGACACGCTGTACGAGCTCTCGTACGTGCACGAGTTCGGCGACGCGGTGAGGGCGCTGCGCGACTACGACGGCGACATCATGCGGTGGTGGGGTGAGTTCCGGTCGCGCCCCTCGTTCACGAAGAAGGAGGACGAGCTGCTGCTGATGATCCTGGGCTGTTCCGGGTGTTTCTCCGCGCGGCCCGACGGCACGCCCGAGCTGCCGTTCGACCCGTGCACCGGCGTGCTGCGACCGGAAGTGTGGCGACGATGGCTCGACTGGGACCCGGTGCGCATGGTCGAGCGCCACGCCGACGAGGTGCGCTCGCTGCGCGCGGTGTGGATCGACGCCGGCACCCGCGACGAGTGGTACCTCGACGTCGGCGCCGAGGCGTTCCGCGCCGAGCTCGCCAAGGTCGGACTCGCCGACGAGCGCATCCGTTTCGAGCTGTTCGACGCCGCGCACGGCGGCATCGACTACCGGTACCCCCTGGCACTCGCCTGGCTGGCGGAGCGCCTCGCCCGCTGACCTGCCACCTCGGGTCAGGCGGTGGCGCGGCGGTGCGCCCCCGGCCCCGGCGACGGCACCACCTCGCGCGGGTCGTCGATCACGTGCCCGTGCTCGCACCGCAGCGCCGTGCCCACCTCGCCGTCGCAGCCGCGGTGCCGGAACGTCAGCGGGGACCCCTCCGGGTCGGAGTAGTACGCCGAGCCCCACTCGTTCAAGGCCACGAGCACCGGGTACAGATCGAGGCCCTTGCCCGTCAGCCGGTACTCCTGCCGCTCGCGCTGACCCGCCTCGCGGTATGGCTCGCGGCGCAGCAGCCCCTCCTCGACCAGCCGCGCCAGCCGGTCGGTCAGCACCTGCCGCGGGATCGCAGTGCGCGTCCGCATGTCGTCGAAACGCCTGATCCCGTTGAAGACCTCGCGGAGCACCACGAACGACCAGCGGTCGCCCAAGACCCGCAGCGCGCGCTGCACGGTGCAGTTGTCGATCGACCAGTCCAGTGCCTCGGGTCGGCTCATGGGCATGCAGCCTAAGTCTCATTGACAGACTCAGCAATCTTCGCCAGGCTGCGTCCATGTCGCAGACTCAGCAGACCGTGCCCGCCGCTCGCACCCGCACCTACAGCTGGGAGGACCCCTCGCCCACGGCGGACGCCCTGGGGCGGCTCTCCGGGGCAGATCTCCTCGCCGCGATGGCCGCCGGTGAGCTCCCCCCACCGCCGGTGATGTCGACGCTCGGGGTCGAGGCGGTCTCGTTCGAGGTCGGCAGGGCCGTGTTCGCGCTCGTGCCGGACGAGATGCACTACAACCCGCTCGGCTCGGTGCATGGTGGCGTGATCGCCATGCTGCTGGACTCCGCCGCCGGCTGCGCCGTGCACTCCGTGCTCCCGGCCGGCACCGGGTACACCTCGGTCGACCTCGCCACCAAGTACCTGCGACCGGTGACGACGCGGACCGGACGCATCCTCGCCGAGGGCACGGTCATCTCGCGCGGATCCCGGACGGCGCTCGCCGAGGCGCGCCTCACCGACGAACGCGGGAAGCTGCTCGCGCACGCGACGTCGACCTGCCTGCTGTTCTCGGTCGGCGCCGACCGGTAGCGCGCTCACCACGGTGGTTCGGGGGGGTTGGGGTGGTGGGTGCCAGCTGACGCCGTCGGTGGGGTTGATGGTGATGGTCCATCCGTCGTGGTGGGCCATGTCGTGGTGCGGTCGCAGGCCAGGGTCAGGGTGTTCAGGTCGGTGGTCCCGCCCTGGCTCCAGGGGATGATGTGGTGGGCCTGGCACCATTCGGGCGGCCGGTCGCAGCCCGGGGCGGTGCACCCGCGGTCGCGTAGTGCCAGGGCGCGGGGTTGGGCGGCGGTGGCGGTGCGCACGGCCCGGCCCAGGTCCAGCAGCTGGCTGGGCCCGCCCAGGACGGCCGGGATGAGCGCGGCGTCGCAGGCGATCCGGCCGGCCGCCGCCGCCGAGATCGGTTCGCGCACGCTCGACCCGGCGATCAGCGCACATCCCTCACCGCGGGCGGCTGCCCGGCCCGGGGTGGGCTCGTGGATGCGGGCCCGGAGCTGGTCCACGCTCATGGTGACCACCACCTGCGGACGCACACCGCCGGAGGCCGGCAGCCGGCCAGCGGCCAGGGCCCGGCGGGCCAGCTCGACCAGCGCGTCGGCGCGCCGCCGCCCCGGCGAGCGGATCCGGACCGCCGGCGCCGGTCGGGGCCGGGGCGGCGAGTGGGTCCAGCGCCGCGGCCAGGGTGGCGGCGGCCGCGGTGTCCAACCGCCCACGCAGGTGATGCATCCCATCGGTGCCGCGCCACACGGTCAGCTCACGGCCGGCCCGGGCGGCGCGTTCTGGCCCGGCCAGGTCCCCGGACCCGGCCGGGTCGACCCGGGCCGCCTCGACGAGCGCCAGCCGACGCAACCGGCCCAGATCCAACCGCCCGGCCTGCGCCAACAACCGGGCCTCGAGCTGACCGCGATCCTGCTCCCCGACCCGCTCGGACAGCCCGTCCAACGCGGCGGTGATCACCTGCGCCCGCTCGGGGTCGATCACCCCGGAGGCCAACGCCCGCCGGGTCCGGTCGTGCTCGACCAGCGCGGCGGCCAACCCGACCTGCCGGGCCGCGGCCCCCGCACCCATCCCGTCCGCGCGCAGCCACCCCGCCGTCGAGATGGCCCCGGTCGTACGTCGGGCCGCCCCGCGCCGATCCACCTCGGCGACCGCGGCGAGCTTGACCGCGGCGATCCGCGAGCCCGCCCGGGTCAGCCGCCGCACCCCGTCGACCAGGCCGTTGTCACCGACCGCCGCGACATCCAAACCTTCGGCCCGGTCCAGCAGCGCCTCCACATCGTCCAGCCACGCGAAGAGCGAGTCGCCACCCGAAGGTGACGACTCGACCTGCAACACGGTGACCGACATGCCACGAACCTACGTCAGCGCACCGACACGAAACCCCTTGTCCACAACAGCTTCCGTGTCCACCTCACGACATGTCTGAAAGCGGACACGACCGTCGCGCTGATGATGCCGAACGAGCCAGAACCCCTTATCCAACAACGACTTTCCGCAGCTCCGTCAGCGACAGGGCACCCCCGTCAGGAAGGCGAACCACGCAACAACCGTGCCACCCCGCCACGAACCCTTCCGCACCACCGGTGCTCGGCGATACTGGCCGCATGCTGCACATCGGTACGGTCGTGATGGGCGTGACAGACATGCGGCGCGCGACCGCCTTCTGGTGCCAGGCCCTCGAGTACACGCCACGCGACGAGCCCGACGACGACTGGGTCGTCCTCGTCCCGCGGACCGGCGCCGGCACCGCGCTGGCCCTCGGCCTGAGCGACACTCCGCTGCAGGACCACCCCCGCCTGCACCTGGATCTGTACGCCGACGACAAGGCCGCCGAGGTCACCCGGCTGCTCTCCTTGGGCGCGCACGAGGTCGACTGGGACCGCTACCCCGAGGACCCCGACTTCGTCGTCCTCGCCGACACCGAGGGCAACCGGTTCTGCGTCATCGACACGCACCACTGAGGGCGCCGCAGCCCGGGCAGCAGCCCAACCGCTGCGGCAGGATCGTCCGCCGGGCGGCGGTTCCGGACTGTGCGCCTGCGCGAGGGGTGCGAGATCCAGGCCGTCGAATCGTTCTTCCGAAGCATCGAGTCACGGTCCGCGTGGCCGCGACCGCCGCTGGTGCGTCAGGGAGCGAGGTCGCGAGCCAGCAGCTGAGCCGCCTCGGTCGCCCAGTACGTCAGCACGATGTCCGCTCCGGCGCGGCGGATCCCGGTGAGCATCTCCAGCATCGCCCGCTCGCGGTCCAGCCACCCGTTCGCGGCCGCCGCCTCCAGCATCGCCATCTCACCGGAGACCTGGTACGCCGCCACCGGCACGTCGACGGCGTCGCGCACCTGGCGCAGCACGTCGAGGTACGGCAGCGCCGGCTTGACCATGACCAGGTCGGCACCCTCGGCCAGGTCGAGCGCCACCTCGCGCAGCGCGCCCGCGCCGGCCGGGTCCATCTGGTACGTGCGCCGGTCGCCGAACGACGGCGCCGACTCGGCAGCCTCGCGGAACGGTCCGTAGAAGGCCGATGCGTACTTCACGGCGTACGCGAGGATCGCTGTCCCGGCCGACCCGGCGGCGTCCAGGCCCGCGCGGATCGCACCGACCTGCCCGTCCTGCATCCCCGAGGGCGCCACCACGTGGGCGCCGGCCTGCGCCTGCGCCACGGCCACCGCCGCGTATCGGGCGAGCGTCGCGTCGTTGTCGACCCCGCCGGCGGGGTCCAGCGGTCCGCAGTGCCCGTGGTCCGTGTACTCGCACAGGCACAGATCGGCCATGAGCACGGTCGCGTCGCCGACGTCGGCGACCAGGTCACGCAGGGCCGCCTGCACGATGCCGTCCTCGGCGTCCGCCTGCGAGCCGATCGCGTCCTTCGCGGCCGGGATGCCGAAGAGCATGAGCCCGCCGACCCCCGCCTCGACTGCCTGCGTCGCGGCCTTCCGCAACGAGTCCCGGGTGTGCTGCACGACGCCCGGCATCGCCGCGACCGGGACCGGGTCGGCCATGCCTTCCTTGACGAACAGCGGCAGCACGAGGTCCGCAGGCGCCAGCCGCGTGGACGCGACCAGGCGCCGCATCGGCGCGCTGCTGCGCAGGCGGCGGGGACGCTCGGCCGGGTAGGGCACGACGCGCGACCCGGCTACTTGGCCCGGCGGCGGGCGCCGGTCCGCCGTTGCGACGGGCGCCACGTCGTCTCGCCGGCCTCGGCGGCGGCGAGCCGCAACGCCGCGCCGAACTCCGCGAGCGACTCGACCAGCGACGCCGCCGACATGCTCTCGGCGAGGACGTCCACGCGCAGGCCGTGCTCCTCCGCGGTCTTGGCGGTCTGCGGGCCGATGCACGCGATGACCGTGCTGGCGTGGGGCTTGCCGGCGATCCCGATGAGGTTGCGCACCGTCGAGGACGACGTGAACAGCACCGCGTCGAAGCCGCCGCCCTTGATGTCCTCCCGCGTCTGAGCGGGCGGCGGCGCTGCGCGCACGGTGCGGTAGGCGGTCACGTCGTCGACCTCCCAGCCGAGCTCGACCAGCCCGGCGACCAGGGTCTCGGTGGCAATGTCCGCCCGGGGCAGGAAGACCCGGTCGATCGGGTCGAACGCCTCGTCGTACTCCGGCCAGTCCTCGAGCAGACCAGCGGTGGACTGCTCACCGGACGGCACGAGGTCCGGCTGGACGCCGAACGAGCGGAGCGCGGCAGCGGACTGGTCGCCGACAGCAGCGACCTTGACGCCGGCGAAGGCGCGGGCGTCGAGGCCGTACTCCTCGAACTTCTCCCGCACCGCACGGACGGCGTTCACCGACGTGAACGCGACCCACAGGTAGCGGCCCGACACCAGACCCTGGACGGCCCGGTCCATCTGCTGCGGGGTACGCGGGGGCTCGACGGAGATGGTCGGGACCTCCTCCGCGACGGCGCCGTGGCGGCGCAGCCGGTCGGAGACCGCGCCGGCCTGCTCCTTGGTGCGCGGCACCAGCACGCGCCAGCCGAACAGCGGCTTGGTCTCGAACCAGGAGAGCTTCTCCCGCAGCCCGACGACCTCGCCGACGACGACGACGGCCGGGCCGGTGAACCGCTGGGCCGCCACGTCGGCGGCCACCCGCTCGACGGTCGAGACGAGCGTGCTCTGCTCGGTGGTCGTCCCGGCTCGGGTGACCGCGACCGTCGTGTGCGGCGCGCGGCCGGCCGCCACGAGGGCGGCGCTCACCGGACCGAGGACGTCGACCGCGTGCAGCAGCACCAGCGTCACGCCGTCGGCAGCGTGCCGGGTCCAGTCGAGGCCGGGGGCGGTCGCGTCCACGACGTGCACCTCGCGGTCCTTGCTGGTGGTCAGCGGCAGGCCGGCGTACGCAGGCACGGCCGTGACCGAGGAGACGCCGGGCACGATCTCGAACGGCACCTTCGCCTTGGTGCAGGCGGCCGCCTCCTCACCCACCCCGCCGAACAGCGCCGGGTCGCCCTGCAGCAGCCGGACGACGCCCGCCCCTTCCCTGGCCGCGTCGACCGCGAGCTTGGCGCGCGCGGCGTGCGCGAGCGGCTGGCCGTCGTCGCCGGTGCCGACCTCGACCAGCCGGGCCTGCGGTCCGGCGACGGCGAGCAGCGGGGCGGGGACGTCGGCGTCGTGCACGACGACCTCCGCCGCGGCGAGCAGCTCTGTCGCTCGAACAGTCAGCAGCCCGGGGTCGCCGGGACCGGCCCCGACGAACGCCACGGAACCGACGGCCGGCTTCTTGCGGGCACGGGTGGTCACTGGACTCGCACTCCCAACAGTCCCTCGGACGACTCGGCGAGAACCCGCTCGGCGAGCCGGCGGCCGAGGCCACCGGGATCCCCGCACGGGCCGGACGTCGACACTCGCTGCACGCCGCCGTGGACGTCCCCCACGACGGCACGCAGGACCAGCTCGTCCCCCTGCTCGACGGCCAGCGCCCCGACCGGTGCCGAGCAGCCGGCCTCGAGCGTGGCGAGCAGGGCACGCTCGGCCGTGACAGCCGCCCTGGTGCCGGTGTGGTCGAGGTGGGCGAGCCGCTCGACCAGCGCAGCGTCGCCGGCCCGGCACTCGACGGCCAGGGCCCCCTGCCCGGGGGCCGGAAGCATCACGTCGGGGTCGAGCACCTCGGTCGCCTCGGTGATGCGGCCGAGCCGTGCCAGCCCGGCGTACGCCAGCACCACGGCGTCGAGCCGGCCGGCCGCGACGTAGCCGATGCGGGTGTCGACGTTGCCGCGGACATCGACCACCTCGAGGTCCGGGCGCGCCACCCGCAGCTGGACGGCCCTCCGCGGCGAGCCGGTCCCGACCCTCGCGCCGGGGAGCAGCGTCTGCAGCGTCCGACCGTGCGCCGCCACAAGCACGTCGCGCGGGTCGGCCCGCTCCGGCACGGCGGCGAGCGCGATGCCGTCGGCCGCTGCGACCGGGAGGTCCTTGAGCGAGTGCACGGCCGCGTCGACGCGGCCCGCGAGCAGGGCTTCGCGCAGCGCCGACACGAAGACTCCGGTGCCACCCAGCTGGGTCAGCGGCGCGGCCGAGACGTCGCCGGCGGTGGTCACCTCGACCAGCTCCACGACCCGCCCGGTGGCCACGGTCAGCGCCTGCGCGACGAGCCGGGCCTGGGCCTGCGCGAGCGCGCTGCGCCGGGTCCCCAGGCGCAGCGCGGGCGCGCCCGCGGCCGCGGCCGCGCTCACGCAGTCACCCCGCCGGTCCCGGCGGCACCCGGCTCGATGTCGCCGGCGCGCGGCTCGATCTCGACGGCGTGCACCTCGGCCACGACGACCTCGCGGTAGCGGACCGGGTCCAGGTCGAACAGGGCGTGCAGTGCCTCGGCGTACGCCAGCCCGGCCGGGTCCTCGGCCAGCTCCTTGACCCGCACGGTCGGCACGTGCAGCAGCTTGTCGACGACGCGGCGCACGGTGCGCTCGAGCTCGGCCCGCACAGCGGGTTCGAGGTCGGGGCGGCGCGCGTCCATGCGCTCGAGCTCGAGCGCGACCACCTCATCGGCCATCGCGCGCAGCGCGACCACGGTCGGGGCGACCCGCGCCGCCTGCCGCTGCCCGAGGTACGCGGCGACCTCTTCCGCGGCGATGACGCGTACGGCGTCCACGGCCTCGGTCGCGCCCTGCTCGGCCAGCGACCTCCCCAGCGCGTCGAGGGTGACGAGGGTGACGCCGTCCAGGTCGCCCACGCTCGGGTCGACGTCGTGCGGGAGGGCGAGGTCGAGGACGACGAGCGGGCGCCCGGCACGTCGTGCGTGGGCGCGCGCGGCGACGTCGGCGGTGACCAGCACCGCGGTGGCACCGGTGCAGGACACCGCCACGTCCGCGACGGCCAGCTCCTCCTCGACCGCGCCGAGGTCGCCGGAGCGTCCACCGACCGACGACGCCAACGCCCTGGCCCGCTCCGCGTCCCGGTTGAGCACGACGATCTCGCCGAAGCCGGCGCGCTGCAGCGACGCGACCGCCAGTGCGCTGAGCGAACCGGCACCGACGACGAGCGCGCGGCTGCTCTGCAGCGGTCCCAGCGCGGCGCCGGCCAGGTCCAGCCCGGCCGCCATCAGCGCGGACCCGGCCTGGTCGATCCCGGTCTCGCTGTGCGCCCGCTTGCCCACACGCAGCGCCTGCTGGACCAGGTCGTTCAGCGAGCTCCCGACCGAACCGTGCTCCTGGGCGACCCGCAGTGCGTCGCGGACCTGGCCGAGGATCTGCGCCTCCCCGACCACCATCGAGTCGAGCCCGCAGGCGACCTGGAACAGGTGCTGCACGGCGGCGTCCTCGTAGTGCACGTAGACGTGCGGGCCCAGCGAGTCCACGGACACCCCGGCCGTCGCGGCCAGCAGCGCGGTCAGCTCGCCGACGCCGGCATGGAAGGCGCGGACGTCGGCGTACACCTCGACCCGGTTGCAGGTCGACAGCACCACGGCCTCGGCCACGTGCGGAGCGGCGACGGCGGCGGAGTCGACGGCCGGCAGGTCGTCAGCGCCCACCGCGGCGCGCTCGAGCAGGGGCACCGGCGCGGACCGGTGCGACAGACCGACGACGACGAGGCTCACCCGACGGCCTCCCTCGGCGATGGCCGCTCGATCCCCCGGCCCCGGTCCGTCTCCAGCTGCTTGCGCTGCTGGTGGAACGCGAGGATCTGCAGCTCGCTGGCCAGGTCCACGCGGCGCACGTCGACATGCTCTGGGACCCGCAGCGGCACCGGCGCGAAGTTGAGCACGCTGCCGACACCGGCGGCGACCAGCCGGTCGCAGACCTCCTGCGCCACGCCGGCCGGCGTCGCGACCACGCCGATGCAGACGCCCATGTCCGCGACGATCCGCTCGAGCTCGGCCAGCGGCTGCACCTTCAGTCCGCCGACGACCTCACGGATCCGCTCCGGCGCGGCGTCGACCAGTGCGGCGATCCGGAACCCGCGGCTGGCGAACCCGCCGTAGTTGGCCAGGGCGTGGCCGAGGTTGCCCACGCCGACGATGACGACCGGCCAGTCCTGGGAGAGACCGAGCTCGCGCGCGATCTGGTACACGAGGTAGCTGACGTCGTACCCGACGCCACGGGTGCCGTAGGAGCCGAGGTAGGAGAGGTCCTTGCGCAGCTTCGCGGAGTTGACCCCGGCGGCGGCCGCGAGCTCTTCGGAGGAGACGGTCGTGGCCCCGCGCTCGTCGAGCCCGACGAGCGCGCGGTGGTAGAGCGGCAGGCGGGCGATCGTGGCCTCGGGCACCCCGCGCGTGCGCGCGTCGGCACGCGGCTCGCGGCCGTTGCGCACTGCACGCGTCACGACGGGCTCCCGTCCGGCGGTGGCTCCGGACCCTGGATCGGCCCGGTGTCCCCGACATTACGGGCTTGTGAACGTGCGAACAAAGTCGTCGCGCCGGATGTCCGCTCCGTGAGACGGACCGCCTCGCACGGCTCCGCGGCGGGCGGGCCGTCAGTCGAGCAGACCGTCGCCCCAGTTGGCCGAGACGACCTCGAGGACGAGCGCGAACGCGACGCAGATCGCGACGGCGACGGCGACCCGGTCCAGACCCGGCGCACCGCGTCGCCACGGCCGCGGGCGCGCAGGAACGCGGCCACGATGCCCACGATGAGCGCGGCCTCCAGGCCCTCGCGCAGGCCGATCACGAACGTCGGGAGCAACGGTGCTCCAAGTTAGGTTTGCCTAACCCAAGTGACACCTCAGCGTCCCGGCAAGCCCACCCCGCAGGCGGGGTCAGGTGAGCGCAGCGCGAAGGCGGGCAGCGTCCACCCGCCAGAAGTCGTGCTGGCGACCGTCCACGAACGTGACCGGGATCTGCTCGACGTACTCCTCGAGCAGCGCCGGCTCGGTGGTGATGTCCACTTCCTCCCAGCCGACCCCCAGGTCGGCGCAGACCTCGGCGACGACCGCCCGCGCGTCGTCGCACAGGTGGCAGCCGGGCCTGGACAGCAACCGGACGCGCGGCCGGGTCAATGCGGCTTCGCCGCCCGCTCCCGCAGCCGGCCCTTCGCCACCTTGCCCGTCGCCGAGTGCGGCAGGGCTCCGACGAGCTCGATGATCGTCGGCCACTTGAACCGCGCGAGCCGCGTCCCCACGTAGGCGGTGACGTCGCTCGGGGCCAGGTGCGTGCCGGGCCGGGCCACGACGTACGCCTTCACCGCCTCGCCGGTGTACGGGTGCGGCATGCCGACGACCGCGACCTCGGCCACGTCCGGGTGCGAGCCGATCACGTCCTCGACCTCGCGCGGGTACACGTTGAAGCCGCTGACGATGATCAGCTCCCGGAGCCGGTCGACCAGCACCAGGTCGCCGTCGTCGTCCTCGTAGGCGACGTCGCCGGTGGCGTACCACCCGTCCGCGTCCGGCCCGCCGGAGCCGTCCGGCCAGTAGCCGGAGAACAGGTTCGGGCCGCGGACGGAGATCTCGCCCGGGTCGCCCTCCTCGGCGAGCTCGCCCTCGTCGTCCACCAGGCGCAGCTCGACCCCCGGCAACGCCCGGCCGACCGAGCCCGGCTTGGCCACCCCGCCGACCAGCGTCGAGGTGACGCCCGGTGCCGCCTCGGTCAGGCCGTAGCCCTCGAAGACCGGGAGCCCCGTCGTCGTGCGGATCTGCTCGAGCACGGCCGGCGGCATCGGCGCCGCACCGGTGACAAGGAGGCGTACGCCGGCGAACGCCTCGGCCAGGCCGGGCGTCTGCGACCAGGCGACGAACATCGGCGGCGCGCCGGGGATGTTGGTCACGCCGGTGCTGCGCACGACGTCCAGCGTCGCCACCGGGTCGAAGCGGTCCAGCAGCACGGCGGTGGCCGCGCTGCGCGCGACGGCCCCGAGCGTGCCGTTCAGCGCGTAGACGTGGAACAGCGGCAGGACGACCAGCACCACGTCGTCCGGGGTGACCGGCGGGTTCGGCAGCGCGTGCACCTGCTCGATGCTGGCCAGCAGCGCGCGGTGGCTGAGCATGGCCCCCTTGGGCCGCCCGCTCGTCCCCGACGTGTACAGCAGCAGGGCCAGGTCCTCCGGGTCCGTCTCGTGCCCGCGCGGCGTCCCGGAGAACGACCCGAACGCGACCTCGCCGGGCGCCGGCGCCCCCACCACGACCCGGACCAGGCGGCGGCCCTCCGGGTCGGGCAGCTCGCGCGCAGCGGCCGCGCCCACCCGGTCGAACACGACGGCGCCGGAGCCGCTGTCGGCGACCAGCCAGGCCAGCTCGGTCGCGGTCGAGCCGGTGTTCGCGGGCACGGCGACGAGCCCGGCGCGCAGCGCGCCGAAGTACGCGAACACGAACTCCGGCACGTTGCCGAGCACGAGCGCGACGCGGTCGCCGGGCGACAGCCCGAGCGCCTGCAGCCCGGCCGCCGCGGTGTCGACGGCGACGTCCACCTGGTGCCAGGTCAGCGAGCGGCCGCCGGCCACCAGCGCGACGTGCTCACCGCGCTCAGCGGCCGCTTCCCGTACCAGATCGGCCAGGTTGGCGCTCACCGCCGGAGTCTCCCATACGCTCTTGGCTCGTGACGGACGAGCGCACGGGCGTCGCGCCCGCGCGACTTGCGGGTCGCGCCGCCGCGGCGGTGGCCGAAGTCGAGGCCGCGCTGACGGCCCCACCGGACCCGATGGCGGCCGCCTTCTTCGACATCGACAACACCGTCGTGCGCGGGGCCTCGATCTTCTACCTGGCGATGGGGCTGGCCCGCCGCAAGTTCTTCACGACCCGCGACGTCGTCGGGTTCTTCGGCGACCAGGTGCGTTTCCGGATGTCCGGCTCCGAGCACGCCGGCGACATGGCCGACGCCACCGAGGCCGCGCTGTCGTTCGTGCGCGGACACGCGGTCAGCGAGGTCGTCACGATGGGACGCGAGATCTTCGACGAGAGCATCGCGGCCAAGATCTACCCGGGCACGCTGGCGCAGGCGCGCGCCCACCTGGACGCCGGCCAGCGGGTCTGGCTGGTCTCCGCAGCCCCGGTCGAGCTGGCGACGATCATCGCCAAGCGGCTCGGGCTCACCGGCGCGCTGGGCACCGTGTCCGAGATCGAGAACGGCGTCTACACCGGGCGCCTGGTCGGGACACCGCTGCACGGACCGGCCAAGGCCGAGGCGGTCCGCGCCCTCGCCGAGCGTGAGGGGCTGGACCTGAGCCGGTGCGCGGCGTACTCGGACTCGGCCAACGACATCCCGATGCTGTCGCTGGTCGGCGACCCGTGCGCGGTGAACCCGGACGCGAAGCTGCGCAGGCACGCCCGCGACCTCGGGTGGCGGATCCAGGACTACCGGACGGGGCGCAAGGCCGCGATCATCGGCGTCCCCGTGGTCGGTGGGGTGGCGACGGCGGCCGGGCTCGCCGCGATCGCCGTCGCGCTCGAGCGTCGCCGCCGCGCCCGCTGATCCCGGCCGGCCGGCCCCCGTGCCGCGGTCGCAAGAGAGCCGGGAAGGAAGAACGCCCGCGGTCAGAAGAAGACGCTGCGGCGCTGCATGAGCAGCTGGTAGAGGGTGTGCTGGATGGTCTCCCGCACCTGGTCGGTGAGGTTGAAGACCAGCATCGGGTCGTCGGCCGCCCCCGTCGCCTGGTCGTCGGTGCGGATCGGGTCCCCGAACTCGATGATCCACTTGCTGGGCAGCGGGACGGCGCCTAGCGGACCCAGCCACGGGAACGTCGGCGTCAACGGGAAGTACGGGAGCCCCAGCAGCCGGGCCAGCAGGCCGACGTTGCCGATGATCGGGTAGATCTCCTCGGCGCCCACGATCGACACCGGGATGATCGGCACCTGGGTCCGCAGCGCCGCCGACACGAAGCCGCCGCGGCCGAACCGCTGCAGCTTGTACCGCTCGGTGTACGGCTTGCCGACCCCCTTGAACCCCTCCGGGAAGACCCCGACCACCTCCCCGGCGCGCAGCAGCCGCTCGGCATCGGCGTTGCATGCCAGCGTCGAGCCGGTCTTGCGCGCGAACTCGGACACCACCGGGGTCGAGAACACGAGGTTCGCACCGAGCAGCCGCAGCGGCCGCCGGGCCGGGTGCTCGTCCAGCAGGGCGAGCTGGGTCATGAGCGAGTCGATGGCGATCGTTCCGGAGTGGTTGGCGACCACCAGGGCGCCGCCGGTGGTCGGCACGTTGTCGATCCCGCGGGTCTCCACCCGGAACCAGCGCCGGTACAGCGGTCGCAGTGCCGCCAGCAGCACCTTGTCGGACAGCTCGGGGTCGAACCCGAAGTCGTCGACGTGGTAGTCGCCGGTGATCCGCCGTCGCAGGAAGGCCAGCGCCTCGGCGACCTTCCGGTCCCAGTCGTCGGGGAGCTGCTCGTCGGTGGACGCGTCGGCATCCTCGGGCGGGGCGGTCGCCTCGGTGTCCGGTCCGTCGGGGACCTGCTCCGCTCGGGCGGGGCGCTTGCGCGCCGTCTTGCCCGCCCGCGGCTTGACGCCCTCGGCGCCGCCGATGGGGATGACCTTGGCGCCCTCGGGGTCAGCCATCGGTCCGCTCCCTGCCGGCCCCGACACCCAGCACCCCGGCGAGTGCCCGCTCGACCTTCTCCACGCTCTGCGCAGGCAGCAGCGCGTCCAGCCGGTGGTGGGCGAAGTCGTCGAACGTGCCCACCGTGGTGAACGTCGGGGAGAAGCCCAGCCGCTCGCGCATCCGGGTCGTGTCCACGCCCCGGCCGTAGGTGAGGAACCGCAGCTGCTCCGGGGAGAAGTCGACCAGCCGCGCCCGCCGCACCAGGCCGCCGACGGAGGAGACCAGCGGCGCCGGCAGGCGCAGGATCGGCTTGCCCGCCCGGCGCACCGCCTGCGACAGCAGGATCACGCCGTCGCCGGCGACGTTGTACGTGCCCGGGTGGTCCTCGACCGTGGCGCGTCGCAGCGCCTCCAGCCCGTCGTCCTCGTGGCAGAACTGCATGCGGGGGTCGAACCCCAGCACGGTGGGCACCACGGGCAGCTCGAAGTACGCCGACATCGGCGTGGACATCCCCGGGCCCAGGAAGTTGGCGAACCGCAGGACGGTCACGTGGGCGTCGGGGCGGCGGCGGGCGAACCCGCGCACGTAGCCCTCGACCTCGACCGAGTCCTTCGCGAACCCGGACCGGGGCAGCGAGATCGGCTCCATCTCCTCGGTGAACAGGGCCGGATCCTTGGGCGAGGCCCCGTACACCGTCGTGGACGACTTCAGCACCAGCTTGGTCACCGAGCGGGCCTTCTGGCAGGCGGCCAGCAGCTGCATCGTGCCGATGACGTTGACTTCCTTCATCACCGTCCGGCCGCCGGCGCTGCCCGGCTGGGCGAGCACGCTCATATGCACCACGGTGTCGACCGCTGCGCTGGCGATGACCTTGGAGATGACGGGGTTGCGGATGTCTGCGCGCACGAACTCGGTACGCCCCAGGTCGGTCGCCGGCGGGACGACGTCGACACCCACGACGCGCTCGACCGCCGGATCGTCCTGCAGCATCAGGGCCAGCCGCCCGCCGAGATGACGGGCGACGCCGGTGACGAGCACGACCCGGCCCACGAGCCGGCTACTTCTTGTTGCGGCGCTGGACGCGCGTCTTCTTGAGCAGCTTGCGGTGCTTCTTCTTCGCCATGCGCTTGCGGCGCTTCTTGATGACGGAACCCACGAGGTGCCCTTCGTCTGGTGGCGCGATGCCGGCGGCGGGCCGGGCCCGAGCAGCCTACCCGCCAGCCCCTCGCATCCGTACCGCCCGAGCAACAGATCGGACCGGGGGGCCGTCGACGGCCGGGTCCGGCCAGCCAGGCGGCGGGGTCGTCCGGAACGATCAGGCCGTCTCGACGAACGAGCCCTCGAGGTAGTCGTGCACCGCCTGCTCGGGCACCCGGAAAGACCGACCCACCCGTACCGCGGGCAGGTCGCCCGCGTGCACCAGGCGGTAGACCGTCATCTTGGAGACCCGCATGATCGTCGCCACCTCGGCCACGGTCAGGAACCGGACCTCTGCCAGAGGACGCTCTTGGCCTTGAACCATGACGACACCCGAACCTTCGCCGCGCCGTGGCACCAGGCTTCCCATCCGGTGCGGCATCACGCGCTGTGGCGCCCGATAGTAGTGACGCGTGGGCCTGTCGTGCATTCCGATCCCAAACTTCTCCTTCACCCCTGTCCTGCGAGCGGCCCGGCCGGGCTGCCACCGTGCGCAGCCGCGCGGTCACAGGTCGCGTGCGGGGTCCAGCCCGTGCAGGGGGAAGACGGCTCGCCGGGTGGCGTCGACGGTTCGGTCCAGCAGGTCCTCGTCCGGGTCGAACCCGGCCGACCAGCGGCGCAGGACCGGCGTCCTTCCGTCGGTCATCCGCCCCGGACCGGCACGGCCCAGCCGCGACAGCACGTACGCCCGCCAGCTCTCCGGCACCTCGGTCTCCGGCGCGACCGGACGGTGCACGATCTCACCGACCAGGTGTGCCCAGGCGCGGGGGACCACTTCGACGTGCTCGTACCCGCCGCCGCCCAGCGCCACCCACCGGCCGTCGGCGTGCTCGTGGGCGAGGGTGTGCAGGGCGGCGTACGACGCGCGCTGCCCGTCCACCGTGAGCGCCAGGTGCGCGAGCGGGTCGAGGAAGTGGCTGTCGCAGCCGTGCTGGGTGACCAGCAGCGAAGGCCGGAAGACGTGCAGGAGCGGGGGGACCACGGCGTCGAACGCGCGCAGCCAGCCGTCGTCCCCGGTGCCCGCCGGCAGCGCGACGTTCACCGCGAACCCCTCCGCCGCGATGCCGCCCACGTCGGTGGGGAAGCCGGTCCCGGGGAAGAGCGTGCGGGGCGACTCGTGCAACGAGACGGTCAGCACCCGCGGGTCGTCCCAGAAGGCCCGCTCGACCCCGTCGCCGTGGTGCACGTCGATGTCCAGGTAGGCGACGCGCTCGGCGCCCGCGTCCAGGGCCCACTGCACGGCCGCCGCCGCGTCGTTGTAGATGCAGAAGCCGGAGGCCGAGCGGCGCATCGCATGGTGCAGGCCGCCGGCCAGGTTGACCGCGTGCTCGGACTCCCCCGACCACACCGCGCGGACCGCGGCCAGGGACGCGCCGACCACGTGGGCGGACGCCTCGTGCATGCCGGGGAAGACCGGGTCGTCCGGCGTGCCGAGGCCGTGCGCGAGGTCCGACGCTCCCGGCCGGGGGTCGGCCGCCAGCCGGCGCACCACGTCGACGTACTCCAGGTCGTGCACCAGGCACAGCTCGGCCTCGGTCGCGGTGGGTGCCGGTACCTCGCGCACGACGCCCGGGTCGAGCAGACCGAGGTCGCGGGCCAGCCGGACCGCCAGCTCGACGCGGACCGGCGCCAGCGGGTGGCCGGGCCCGAAGTCGTACGCGGCCAGGCGCTCGTCCCAGACGAAGGTGGGCGGCCCCGGCACCGGCGACGGCACCGCCGGGTCAGTCCTGGCCGGAGGCCAGCGCCCGGGAGCGGTCCCGGGCCGCCTCCAGCGCGGTCAGGAACGCGGCGCGGACCTTGTGGTCCTCGAGCTGGCGCACGGCGGCCGCGGTCGTCCCGGCCGGCGAGGTGACGTTCTCGCGCAGCACCATCGGGTGCTCCCCGGTCTCGCGCAGCATCTTCGCCGCCCCGACGGTCGTCTGGATCACCAGCTCGTTCGCGGTCGCGCGCGGCAGCCCGAGGTGGACGCCGGCCTCGATCATCGCCTCGACGACGAAGAAGATGTACGCCGGCCCGGAGCCGCTCACGGCGGTGACCGCGTCCTGCTGCTTCTCGGGGACGCGAACGACGTGGCCGACAGAGCGCAGCAACGCCTCCGCCTCGGCCAGGTGCGCCTCGTCGCAGTGCGACCCGGGCGAGATCGCCGCCATGCCCTCGTCGACCAGCGCCGGCGTGTTCGGCATGACGCGCACCACGGGGGTGCCCGCGGCCAGCCGCTGCTCGATGAAGGACGTCGTGATCCCGGCGGCGAGCGAGACGACCAGCGCCCCCGGACGTACGTGCGGGGCGATCTCCTCCAGCAGCGCCGCCATGTCCTGCGGCTTCACGACGAGCACCAGCGTGTCGGCCTTGGCGGCCACCTCGACGTTGCCGAGGACGTCGACGCCGTACCGGTCCATCAGCTCCCTGGCCCGCTCGGGGCGTCGCTCGGACACGACCAGGTCGCCGGCCTGCCGACCCGAGCGCAGCAGCCCGGACAGCAGCGTCTCGCCCATCACCCCGGCACCGAGCACTGCGACCAGACCCATGGCGGCCCGCCCTTCTCAGCTGTTGGACGTCAGCGCGCGCAGCAGCAGCGCGAGGTTGGCGGGCTTCTCGGCGAGCCGGCGGACCAGGTAGCCCCACCACTGGTCGCCGTACGGCAGGTAGACCCGCACCCGCTCCCCCTGGCCGGCCAGCCGCGCCTGCTCGTCGGTGCGCACGCCATAGAGCATCTGGTACTCGTAGGAGCCCTTCGGCCGCTCGTACCGCACGGCCAGCGCACCGGCGATCTCGACCAGCCGCGGGTCGTGGGTGGCCACCATCGGGTAGCCGGGCCCGGCCATCAGGACCTTCAGGCAGCGCACGAACGCGCGGTCCACCTCGGCCTTGTCCTGGTACGCCACCGTGGGCGGCTCGGAGTAGGCGCCTTTGCACAGCCGCACCCGCGACCCCACGTGGGCGAGGTCGGCGCAGTCGGTCTCGGTGCGGTACAGGTAGGACTGCAGCACCGCACCGGTGGAGGGGAAGTCCCGGCGCAGCTCGGCCAGAGTCTCCAGCGTCGAGTCGGTGGTGGTGTGGTCCTCCATGTCCAGGGTGACCGTGGTGCCGGCCGTCTGCGCCGCCGCGCAGATCTGGCGCGCGTGCTCGAGGGCGATCTTCTCGCCGTCGCCGGGCAGGGCCTGGCCCACCGCGGACAGTTTCACGCTCACCTCGGCGCCCGCGCAGAGGCCTTCCTCGGCGAGGCGGCCGAGCAGGGTCACGTACGCCGCCCTGGTGGCCTCGGCCTGCGCCGCGTCCGTGGTGTCCTCGCCGAGATGGTCGATGGTGGCCAGCAGGCCCGCGCCGACCAGCTCGCGGGTAGCGCGCACGGCGTCTTCGGTGCCCTCGCCCGCGACGAACCGGCGCACCAGGCCGCGCGAGACCGGGGCGCCGGCAGCGACCGCGCGCAGGCGGTCGCTGCGCGCCGCAGACAGCAGCACCTCACGGATCACGCCCACAGGCTACGGCGTCCGCCGGCTCACGGGGTCCTGCGCCGCAGCGTCGCCGAGCCCAGCACCAGCGCGCCCACCACGAAGCAGGCCACGATCGCGACGTCGCGCCAGAACTCGGCGGTCAGGGTCACGCTGATCGTGAGCTGCTTCATGGCGTCGACCGCGTACGACAGCGGCAGCACGTCCGACACCAGCTCGAGCGCGGGCGGCAGGGTGTCGCGCGGCGCGATCAGCCCGCACAGCAGCAGCTGCGGGATGATCACCGCCGGCATGAACTGCACCGCCTGGAACTCGGTGCTCGCGAACGCGCTGACGAAGAGCCCGAGGCTGCTGCCGAGCACCGCGACCAGCACGGCGACGACCGTCACCGCCCAGACCGGACCGGCCACGTCCAGCCCCAGCAGGCCGAAGGCCACCAGGCTGACCACGACGGCCTGGACCGTGGCTGCCAGCCCGAAACCCACGCCGTAGCCGAGCAGGAAGTCGGCCTTGCCCATCGGCAGGGCGAGCAGCCGCTCCAGCGTCCCACCGGACCGCTCGCGCAAGGTGGCGACCGAGGTGATCAGGAACATCACGGTGAGCGGGAAGATCCCCAGCAGCAGCGCACCCCAGTGGTCGAAGGCGCCCGGCGTCTCGCTCAGGATCCAGGCCAGCAGCGCGAGGATCACGGTGGGCACGGCCAGGATCAGCGCGACGGTGCGCGGGTCGTGCCGCAGCTGCTGCAGGACCCGGAGCGTGGTCGCGAACAGGATGCGCGGGTTCATCCGGCGTCCCTGACCGTGCCGTCCCCGACCGTGCCGTCCCCGACCGTGCCGTCCTCGACGATCGCCAGGAACGCACCCTCGACGTCCTCGGCACCGGTCCGCGCGATCAGCCCGGCCTCGGTGTCGTCCGCGACGATCTCGCCGTCCCGCATGAGCAGCAGCCGGTCGCAGCGGGACGCCTCGTCCATCACGTGCGACGACACCAGCAGGGCGGCTCCGGCGCGGGCCAGGTGCGCGAACATCGCCCACAGGTCGCGGCGCAGCACCGGGTCCAGGCCGACCGTCGGCTCGTCCAGGACGAGCAGTCGCGGTGACCCGAGCAGCGCCGTGGCCAGCGAGACACGGCTGAGCTCGCCGCCGGACAGGCTCCCGGCCTCCTGGTCCGCCCGCTCGCGCAGGGCGACCACGTCGAGCACCCGGTCCACGTCGGTACCGGCGGCGCCCACGATGACCGCGAAGTAGGCCAGGTTCTCGCGGACGCTGAGGTCGGGGTACACGGCCGGCGCCTGGGTCACGTAGCCCACCTGCTGCCGCAGCGGCGGCGATCCCGCCGGCAGCCCGAGCACGTCGCACGTCCCCGTCACCCTGGCCTGCACGCCCACGATCGCGCGCATCAGCGTGGTCTTGCCGCATCCGCTGGGCCCCAGCAACCCGGTGAGCGAGCCCGCCTCGAGCCGGAACGTCGCGCCGCGGACGACGGCGCGGCCCCCGCGCGACACGGTCAGGCCGTCGACCCGGACGGCTGGGGTGCTGCTCACGCCGCCCACTCTGCCGTTTCACACCCGGTGTGGGGGTGAATGTCGCCGTGTACGGAGCCAGTCGCGCCTACACCGGGTGTGAAACGGGGCCTTGCGGGTCGCGGGTCACCGGGCGGCGCGGGCGAAGGCGGCCCGGATGCGCCGGGCGACGGGCGAGAAGTCGCCGACCACGTCGGTCCACACCCAGCGGACCACCTCGAAACCCAGGACCCGCAGGCCGTCCTCGCGTCGCTTCTCCGCCCAGAGGTCGTCGGGGCGCTGGTACTTCATGCGGCCGTCGAACTCTCCGACGGTTCGCTCGGCAGCCCACAGGAAGTCGACCCGGCCGATCGGCCCGGCGCCGTCCCGCACCCAGGCCTGCAGGCTCGGTGCGGGCAGACCGTGACTGGCGAGGGCCACCCTGGACAGGCTCTCGCCCGCGCTCTCGGCGTCGCCGTCGGCGAACTCGACGACCCGACGGGCCCGAGCGCTCCTCGGGCCTACGCCGTCGTCGGCAAGGCCGACGAGCCGGTCCCGGGAGTCCGGACGAGCCCGGAGCGCCGCGTCCACGACGGCGACCGCGTTCGGATACGGGAGCGAACGAGCCAGGTCGAGCGCCGTGCGTACGTGGTCGGTCGTCCGCAGACCGTCCACGCAGCCGACCTGGTCCGCAGGCAACCCGCGACCGTGGACGGTCAACCCGCGCCGGGTCCTGGCGGCAGCGCCGGGGACGGTGACCTCGACCGTGGCAGGTGGCGGGCCGATCAGGGGCAACCCGTGCAGCTGTGCCGCAGAGCTGTGCGAAAGCGCAGCCGAAGCCGGCAAGGCTGCGAGAGCCGCCGCCATGAGCCTGCGGTCCTCGCCCGGCAACGCTGTGAGGGCGTAGATGCCGCGCCGCAGACGCACCCACGTACCGCGGTCGAGCCTGGACCTCACTTCGCCGGGCGTGTAGCCCGCGGCGATGGCGTCGGCCCGGGTGAACACCCCGCCGCGCCGCAGGGCCAGGGAAGCGAGCTGTGGTTGCACGCCCGGCAGGGTGCCCGACGGGCGGGACCAGCCGTTCGCGCCGTCCACAGCCCGGTGCCCGGACCCGGTTTCACTCCCGCTGTGGCTGTACATCACACCGCGGGCGGGGTCGACCACGACCACGGCGGGAGTGAAACGCGGCCGGGCGGGGGACCAGGCCAGCCGGCTAGGGCGTCGCGGCGGCGACGAGGTTGAGGCGGGCGAAGGCGAGCGCCTCCGCGAGGTCCGCCTCGCGCTCGGCGCGGTTCGCGGCACGGCGGGTCGACACCTCGAGCACCACGGTCCCGGCGAAGCCGCGCCGTGCCAGCAGCTCGAGCACGTCCGTGCAGGGCTGTCCGCCGCGGCCGGGGACGAGGTGCTCGTCGCGGTTCGAGCCGGATCCGTCGGCCAGGTGCAGATGCGCGAGCCGGTCGCCGAGGGCGGCCGCCATGGCCAACGGGTCGCTGCCCGAGACGGCGGTGTGCGACAGGTCCAGGGTCACGTGCGGGTAGTCCTCGTCCAGCGGGTCCCATCCCGGCGAGTACGCCGCGGCCTCACGGCCGGCGGCCCGCCAGGGGTACATGTTCTCCACCGCGAAGACCACGTCGGTCTCGTCGTGCATCCGGTCCAGCCCGCCGACGAACGTCTTCGCGTAGTCGCGCTGCCAACGGAACGGCGGGTGCACGACGACGGTGGACGCGCCCAGCGCCGCCGCCGCCGCCGCCGAGCGCTGCAGCTTGACCCACGGGTCTGTGGTCCACACGCGCTGGGTGATCAGCAGGCACGGCGAGTGGATGGCCAGGACCGGCACGCCGTAGTGGTCGACCAGCCGGCGTACGGCTTCGACCTCCTGGCTTACCGGGTCGGTCCCGACCATGAGCTCCAGGCCGTCGTAGCCGAGCCTGGCCGCCAGCTCGAAGGCCGCGGTCGTGTTCTCCGGATAGGTCGACGCGGTCGACAGCGCGACCCGGGCGGCGGGGACCCGCACGGCGTCCGCGGGGTCGCTCTTGGTCCGGGGAGCGTCGGCTGGGGCCACGCGTCCAGCCTACGGGCGCCGCGCGACCCCTCCGCCGCCCTCGGTGGCGAGCTGGTCCAGCCGGCGCAGGATGACGCCTTCGCGCAAGGCCCACGGGCAGATGTCCAGCTCGCTGACGCCCAGCAGGTCCATCGCCGCGTCCGCGACCACCGCACCGGCGAGCAGCTGCCGGGCGCGGCCGGGCGAGACGCCGGGCAGCTCAGCCCGCTCAGCGGTGCTCATCTCGGCCAGCTTCGGCACCCATTGCAGCAAGTCCGGGTGCCGCAGCTGGCGCCGCACGTAGGGCCCCTGCTCGGACGGTGCCGCCCCGGCCATCCGCGCCAGCGAGCGGAACGTCTTGGACGTGCCGACCACCCGGTCGGGGGCCCCGACCCGGATCACCCGGCCCAGGTCCCGGGCGAACACGGCGCGTACGTGCTTGCGCAGGGCCTTGACGTCTGCAGCCGCCGGCGGGTCGCCGGGCAGCATCTCGCGGGTCAGCCGGCCGGCGCCGAGCGGGAGCGAGTTGGCCGCGTCCGGCTCCTCGTCCGAACCGGTGGCGACCTCCAGCGACCCGCCGCCGATGTCGAGCACGAGCAGGCGCCCGGAGGACCATCCGTACCAGCGTCGTACGGCGAAGAAGGTCAGCCGCGCCTCGTCCTCGCCGGAGAGCACCTGCAGGTCGGCACCTGCCACGGCACGGATCCGGTTCAGCACCTCTTCGCCGTTCGGCGCGTCCCTGATCGCCGACGTCGCGAAGGCGAGCATCTCCTCGACGCCCTTGTCCTCGGCCATGGCCGCGGCGTCGCGCACGTAGTCGGCGAGCTGGCGTGCGCCCGCGGTGCCGATCCGCCCCGACCGGTCCAGCAGCTCGGCCAGGCGCATCTCGGTCTTGTCGGAGAAGGCGGGCACCGGCGGTGCGCCGGCATGCGCGTCGACGACGAGCAGGTGCACGGTGTTCGACCCGACGTCGAGAACCCCGAGGCGCATGCCGTGACGCTATCCGCATGAGGGGCCCGTACGCTGACCCGGTGCCAGAAGTGGACCTCGACTTCCCCCGGGCGTGGGTGGAGTTCCCCGACCCCGCGGACCACGCCCAGGTCTTCCGCTGCGACCTGACCTGGCTGACGTCCCGCTGGACCTGCATCTTCGGGTCCGGTTGCGCGGGCATCTTCTCCGAGCGTCCCGACGACGGGTGCTGCACCCTGGGCGCTCACTTCGCCGACAAGAAGGACGAGAAGCGCACGGTCAAGCTCGCCCGCGAGCTCACGGCGGAGACCTGGCAGTACCACGGCACGAAGAAGCTGGTCGAGACCGACGACGAAGGCGCGCGCAAGACTCGCGTCGTCGACGGCGCGTGCGTCTTCCTGAACCGCCCCGGCTTCGCCGGCGGTGCCGGCTGCTCGCTGCACGCGCTCGCGCTGCGGACCGGGCGGCACCCCGTGCAGACCAAGCCCGACGTGTGCTGGCAGCTGCCCATCCGGCGGACGTACGACCGGGTCACGCGGACCGACGGCTCCGAGGTGCTGGTCGTGTCGATCGCCGAGTACGACCGGCGCGGCTGGGGCGCCGGCGGCCACGACCTGGACTGGTACTGCTCGGGCAACACCGAGGCGCACGTCGGCCGCGAGCCGGTCTACCTGTCCAACCGCACCGAGCTGGTCGAGCTCATGGGCCAGCCGGCGTACGACGAGCTGGCCCGGCTGTGCGAGGTGCGGCTGGCGGCGGTGGGGCGGCGCGGACCCGGCGTGGTCGCGCCACACCCCGCCGACCCGCGCCCGCCCCGTTGATCTCGCGCAGCTCGCCGCCGACACGCCGGCACGGGCGCTGTTGCGCTCGAGATCAACGCGAACGGCCGGCGGGCAGGGGGCTCGGTCCGCGCGCCTGAGCGGTGCTGTCGGGTGGGCTGCCTACGCTCCGCGACATGGTGAACAAGGCGGCTCGGTCCGCCGGCACGGCCAAGGCCGCCTTCCGCTGCTCGGAGTGCGGCTGGACCGCCGTCAAGTGGGTGGGCCGGTGCGGTGAGTGCCAGGCCTGGGGCAGCGTCGAAGCGGTCGGAGCCGGCGGTCCACGGCTGCGTCAGGTGCCGGCCGGTCCGGTGACTGTCGCCGCGCGGCCCATCGGTGAGATCGACGTCGCAGCGGCCACGGCCCGCGGCACCGGGGTCCCCGAGCTCGACCGAGTCCTCGGCGGCGGGCTGGTCCCGGGTGCGGTCGTGCTGCTGGCCGGCGAACCGGGGGTGGGCAAGTCGACCCTGCTGCTCGAGGTGGCCGCGCAGGCAGGCCGTGCCGGGCGCCGGGCGCTGTACGTCACCGGCGAGGAGTCGGTCGCCCAGGTGCGGCTGCGCGCCGGACGCATCGGCGCGGTCGACCCGGCGCTGTACCTCGCCGCCGAGACCGACCTGGGCGCGGTGCTGGGCCATGTCGACGCCGTCGCTCCCGACCTCCTCGTCGTCGACTCCGTGCAGACCGTGTCGACCGCCGAGGTCGACGGCGCGCCGGGAGGCGTCACGCAGGTCCGCGCCGTCGCCGACGCCCTGATCCACGTCGCGAAGGCTCGAGGCATCGCGACTCTGCTCGTGGGGCACGTGACCAAGGACGGCTCGATCGCCGGACCGCGCGTGCTCGAGCACCTGGTCGACGTCGTGCTCCAGTTCGAGGGTGAACGGCACTCCAGGCTTCGGCTGGTACGGGCGACCAAGAACCGGTACGGGCCCTCCGACGAGGTGGGCTGCTTCGACCTCGACGACAACGGGATCACCGGCCTGCCCGACCCCAGCGGCCTGTTCCTCTCGCACGGCACCGGCCCGGCCGTGGGCACCTGCGTGACCGTGACGCTGGAGGGCCGCCGGCCGCTGGTGTCGGAGGTGCAGGCGCTGGTGACCGGCCGGGACATCGCCTCACCGCGCCGGGCGACCTCGGGCCTGGACAGCGCCCGGGTGGCGATGATCCTGGCCGTGCTGGACAAGCGCGGCGGCCTGCGGCTGGCGCAGTCCGAGGTGTACGTCGCCACCGTCGGCGGTGTGCGGCTGACCGACCCGGGCGTCGACCTCGCGCTGGCGCTGGCGGTCGCCTCGTCCGCGCGCGAGCTGCCGTTGCCGCTGGGCACGGTCGTGGTCGGCGAAGTCGGGCTGGCAGGCGAGGTGCGCCGAGTGCCGGGCGTGGAGCGGCGGCTCGCCGAGGCGGCCCGGCTCGGCTTCTCCCGCGCCCTGGTGCCACCGGACTCCGGACGGGCGCCGGCCGGCGTTCGGACCGTCGAGGTCGCCGACCTGGCGGCCGCGCTCGTGGCGCTCGCCCCGATCACGCGGCGCTAGACTCCGGCTGATCTTCGATCATCGGCGCGGCGGGAGCTGACGGTGTCACCGAGCGAGCGGCCCGGCACGGGCGAGAAGGCCGAGGCGCTGCTCAGGTCCACGCTCGCCGCGGTCGCCCCCGGCACGGCCATGCGCGACGCGCTCGAACGGATCCTGCGCGGCCGGACCGGCGCCCTGGTCGTCCTGGGCTACGACAAGGCCGTCGAGCAGCTCTGCACGGGCGGCTTCGCGCTCGACGTCACGTTCTCCGCCACCGGCCTGCGCGAGCTCACCAAGATGGACGGTGCGGTGATCCTGGACCGGGAAGCCACCCGCATCCTGCGCTGCAACGTGCAGCTCGTCCCCGACTCGTCCATCCCGACCGAGGAGTCCGGCACCCGGCACCGCACCGCCGAGCGCGTCGCCAAGCAGACCGGCTACCCGGTCATCTCCGTCAGCCAGTCGATGCGGATCATCGCCCTGTACGTCGCCGGCCGCCGCTACGTCCTGGAGGACTCGGCGACGATCCTGTCGAAGGCCAACCAGGCCCTGGCGACTCTCGAGCGGTACAAGATGCGCCTCGACGAGGTGTCGGGCACGCTGTCCGCCCTCGAGATCGAGGACCTGGTGACGGTGCGCGACGTCGCCGCCGTGGCGCAGCGGCTTGAGATGGTGCGCAGGATCGCGGGCGAGATCGAGGGGTACGTGGTCGAGCTCGGCACCGACGGCCGCCTGCTCTCGCTCCAGCTCGACGAGCTGATCGCCGGCGTGGAGACCGACCGCGAGCTGGTCGCCCGCGACTACCTCCCGGCGCAGCCGGGGCGCCGGCAGCGCACCGTGCACCAGGTGCTGGCCGACCTGGACGCCCTCGGCAGCACCGACCTCCTGGACGTCGGCGCCGTGGCCCGGGCCCTGGGCCACAGCAGCAGCGGCGACCTGCTCGACAGCCCGGTGACGCCGCGCGGCTACCGGCTGCTCGCGCGGGTGCCGCGCCTGCCCGCCGCCGTGGTCGACCGGCTGGTCGAGCACTTCGGCACGCTGCAGAAGCTGCTCGCCGCGGGGATCGACGACCTGCAGGCCGTCGAGGGCGTGGGCGAGAGCCGGGCCCGGACGGTGCGCGAGGGGCTGTCCCGGCTGGCCGAGTCCTCGATCCTCGAGCGGTACGTCTAGTCAGCTGAGCGCGTTGGCGGGCGGCATGGGCGCGTCGAGCCCGGCCAGGACGCGCAGGTCCACGAGCAGCACGGGCCGGTGCTCGTCGTCGTTGCTGCGCAGCACCTCGAGCACGTAGGCCGGCAGCCCGACCGGACGCGGCGCGGTGTCGCTGACGAAGCCTTCGCGCTCGACGACGGCGAGCACGCGGTCCACCGCCACGCCGACCGGGCCCTCGACGCCCGGCGCCATCACGACGACGTCGCCGTGGCCGCCCGCGTCCGCCTCGGCGCGCAGGTCCACCACCGGAAGCGGGTCGCCACGCAGCTCGATCAGGCCGGTCACGGGTGCGCGCACGCCGCGCAGCGGCGCGACGCCGACCGCGCGGATGATCTCGCGAACCTGGTCCAGCGGTGCCGCCAGGTCACGCCCACCCATCACGAACGTCAGGAAGCCGCTCACGCACCCCTCCGGATCGCATCCGTTCCCGTCTCCGCATCATCGGCCAGTCGGTGGCACAACTGCACCAGCTCCTGCAGACGCCGTCCGTCCAGCATCCTGCGCACGGTCTCCTGCGGCACCCCGGGCAAGGTGTTGGCAGCCGCCCGGTAGGCGGGCGCCGCCTGCGCCGACCGGCCGGCGGCGCTCAGCGCCACGGCGAGCAGGAAGTGCGCGTGCCCCGCCATCGGGTCGAGGAAGACCGCACGCTGCAGCGGCTCCACCGCGGCCTCGGCCTGGCCCTGGTTGAGCCGCGCGTGCCCCAGCAGCAGGTAGGCGGGTGCGTTCACCGGATCGGCGGCCAGCGACTGCCCGGCCAGCCGGGCGGCGTCCTCGTACCCGCCCGTGTCGAAGGCGGCCTGGGCCGCGCTGACCAGGTCCGCGGGCCGGGGCGGCGTCCTCGGACGGGACGAGGCGTTGCCCGGGCGCTCCGAGGTCCCCGGCCCGCGGACCGGGAGCGCAGCCTCGGCCGGGCGCTGCTCGCGCTGGTGGAGCCGGCCCGCCGTCCCGGCCGGCGCCTTGGCGGCAGCCCGGGAGGGCACCGTCGGGCGCGGTGGCCGCGCCGTCGGGGCGGTGCGGTGCGCGCGGTAGGCGAACGCTTCGCCGACGGGCTGCAGCGCGAATGCGTCGCTGACCTGCCACAGCGACTCGGCCGGCCCCATGAGCAGCCACCCGGTCGTCCCCAGGACGCCGCGGAAACGGTTCACCAGACCCCGGGTCGTCTCCCGCGAGAAGTAGATCGTGACGTGCCGGCAGACCACCAGGTCCACGCCGCCGGGCGGGAACGGGGCCGGGTCGGTGACCAGGTTGTGGTGGGCGAACTCGACGATCTCGCGGACCTCGTCGCGGACGACGTACGCGCCGTCGGGATCGCGGCGCAGCCAGCGCTCGACCGCCGTCGTCTCGGCCAGGTCGACGGTCCGACCGGAGTACGTGGCCGCGCGGGCGACCTGCAGAGCGGCCGACGAGACATCGGTGCCCAGGACTCGCATCCGCGGGCGTGACGGCTGCGCCTCGGCCACCTCGAGCATGAGCATGGCGAGCGTGAACGGTTCTTCGCCCGTCGAGCAGCCGGCGCTCCAGACGACGGCCTCCCGGCCGTCCCGGGCGGCCCGGCGCAGGACGTCCGGGAGGATGTGCCGCCGCAACGCCTCGATCTGCGGGCGGGCCCGGTGGAAGTGCGTCTCCTGGATCGTGACCGCGTCGAGCAGCCGCTGCCGCTCGGACGCCGAGTCGGCGCGCTCGAGCGCCGTGACGTAGGCCGGCACGGACGTCAGCCCGGTGGCCTGCAGGCGGTCGTGCAGGATCGAGGCCAGCCCGGCCCGCCGGCCCTCGTCGAACTCCAGTCCCGCCGTTGCCCGCAGGTAGTCGCGCAGCCGCTCGAAGTCCGCTGTCGCGAGGGACCGGCTCACCGGTGACCTCCGTGGGCCGTGGCCGGGTCGAGCAGGGCCAGGACAGCCGCCGTCACCGCCGGCGCGACGTCGGTCAACGGCAGCTCCTGGCCGACCGCCTGCAGTGCGCGGGCCGCGGCGGGCATCCCGTACACGACGCTCGTCGACTCGTCCTGGCCGATCGTGCAGGCCCCGGTCTCGCGCATGGCGTGCAGCCCGACAGCGCCGTCGCGACCCATGCCCGTCAGCAGGACGCCCACGGCGCGGCGCCCGCACACCCGCGCCACCGAGTGGAACGTGGAGTCGACGCCGGGCACGTGGAACTGCCCGACGGACGGGTCGGCCAGCTCGAGCCGGAACCCGGGGCGCAGCAGCATGTTCCGGCCAGCGGGGGCCAGGTAGACGTGTCCGGGGTGTACCCGGTCGCCTTCCGCCGCAACGTGGACCGCCAGCGGCGAGGCCTCGTCCAGCCAGCGGGCCAGGCCGTCGATGAACCCTTCCGCCATGTGCTGAACGACCAGCACCGTGGCCTCCAGGTCCGCGGGGAGCTCGCGCAGGATCGTCGCCAGGGCGGGCGGCCCGCCGGTCGAGGCTCCGATCGCGACCACCACCGGACGTGCCCGACGCACGCCGTGCCGCGCGTGCGCACCCGCCGGCGGCTCGTGCCCGCCATGGTCCGGCTCGGCCGTGGCCGCCGCGCCACCGTTGGGCGCACCGCCGTTGGACGCACCGCCGTTGGACGCACCACCGTTGGACGCAGTTGTGTCCGCGACCCGTTCGGCTTCGATCCGGAGCGGCTCGCCGCGGCCCGCGGAGCGGGCCCGGAGCCGGGCCCGCGGGTGCGTGATCACCGGCACCCGGCTGGCCATCGTCAGGTGCCGCCGCAGGGCCTCGGCGAACTCCGGGGTTCCCGGAGGCACGTCGAGGGGACCGACGACGTCGACCGCGCCCGCCGCGAGCGCCGCCTCGGGTTGGCCGGCCGCGTCGCCGACCACGACGATCGGGGTCGCCCGGGTGGCCATGATGCGCTCGATGGCGTCCAGGCCGCCGGCCGGGAGGTCCAGGTCGATGAGCACCGCCGCAGGTGCCGACTGCGCCACGAGCCGCTCGGACTCCTCGGCTTCGCGGGCCACCCCCACCACCGCGAAACCCGGTGCCGCGAGGAGCCGTTCGAGCTGGCGGGCGCGTGCGAGCGTGGCAGCCACCACCACCACCCGTACGGGCGGCGTGGGGACCGCGCCCGCGACGTGCACCGTCGCCACTAAGCCCTCCCCGC
Source organism: uncultured Actinomycetota bacterium (assembly GCA_963849365.1). GTDB lineage: Bacteria > Actinomycetota > Actinomycetes > Prado026 > Prado026 > CAVQCJ01. The sequence continues at coordinate 1,347,717 of CAWKHA010000004.1, read as the reverse complement.
TGCCCGACTCGACGCCTGGAATGTCGTCCGAACGGGCTACCGGCTTGAGGTGGATGCGACGGCCGACAGGCCGCTCGTCACTGCAGCGCGAAGGGGGTCGCGGCACTCTTCAGCGTCAGGTTGCGCGCCACGAGCGTGTAGTGGCCTGGCGCGGCCTTCGGCTTGCCGCTCGGGCAGCCCGGGGCGGAGGTCTGCCGGTCCCAGGAAACGGTGGTCGCGAACGTCTGGCCGCTACGCAGCGTGACGACGGCATGCCCGCCGCCGGGGTTGCAGTCGTCGGAGGACCAGACCCGGGCGCTCCCCGAGCTGACGATCAGCTCCAGCGCGGCCTGGCCGACATCCCGCTTGCACGCCACCGGCCCGGTGTTCGTGACCTGGACGCTGAGCTTGGCGGGGGCGCCGGCCGGGTAGGTCGCCTCACCGGTGACCGCCAGCACCTTGATCACCGAGTCCGGGCACGCGACCGGCGTCGCCGAGCCGGTCGCGGACGGCTTCGAGGTGGTCGCCGAGGGCGTCGTGGTGGGGGACTGCGTGACCGAGGCGGTGGGCGTGGGACTCGAGCCGGTCGGCGAGGGGGTGGAGCTTCCGGACGAGGTCGGACCCGGGGAGGCGGACCCGCTGTTGCCGCCCACCCCGCCGTACAGCCACCACAGGCCCACCAGCAGCAGGACGGCGACGAGCAGCACGAGGAGACGCCGGAGCCAGTAGGCGCTCGGCGGGAGCGACCCGACGGGGTGCAGGAAGGACCCCACGGCCCGCAGCCTAGGGGGGCGCGTGCCCGGCCGGGCGCCGACGCGCGACTCCGCCGGCCGACCCCATCCCCGGTGGGGTCGGCGTGCGACGATGCGGCGCGATGCCTGCCCGCTCCGCGCCGGCCCGCCCGGCCGACCCGTCGCCGCTGCTGGGACCGCTGCTGGCCTGGTTCGAGCGGTCCGCCCGCGAGCTGCCGTGGCGTGGCTGGCGGCAGGGATGGCCGGTCCTCGTCAGCGAGGTCATGCTGCAGCAGACCCCGGTCGTCCGGGTGCTGCCGGTCTTCGACGCATGGATGGTGCGCTGGCCGGAGCCGGCCGCGCTGGCCTCCGACAGCGTGGGCGAGGCGGTACGGATGTGGGGGCGGCTAGGCTACCCGCGCCGCGCGCTGCGGCTGCACGCGGCCGCGACCGTGTGCGTGCAGCGGTTCGGCGGGTGCGTCCCCGTGGCCGTCGCCGACCTGCGCACGCTGCCCGGGGTCGGTGAGTACACCGCGGCGGCGGTCGCGTCCTTCGCGTACGGCGGGCGGCACGCCGTCCTCGACACGAACGTGCGTCGCGTGCTGGCCCGCACGGTGGGCGGGGTGCAGTACGAACCGGCCGGGTCGACGACCGTGGCCGAGCGGTCGCGGGCCGAGGAGCTGCTGCCGCCGGACGGCCCGACCGCCGCCGCCTGGAACGCAGCCCTGATGGAGCTGGGCGCGCTGGTGTGCACGGCGCGCGGACCCGGCTGCGCGCGCTGCCCGGTCGCGGCCGCCTGCCGGTGGCGGCTCGCGGGCTCTCCCCCGTGGCCGGGACCGCCCCGGCGCGGCCAGACGTACGAGGGCACCGACCGGCAGGCCCGGGGCCGGCTGCTCGCTGCGTTGCGAGCAGCCGACACCCCCGTGCCTGCCTCGGTCCTGGAGCGGACGTGGGCGGACGGCACCCAGCGCGCCCGCGCGCTGGACTCCCTCGTCGCCGACGGCCTGGTCGAACCGCTGGACGGCGCGCGCTACCGGCTCCCGGGCTGACCGCTCCGCTCGGGCCGACCGGGCCCGCCGACGGCTACTCGGCGGTGCCGGTCCCGGCGGTCTCCACCGGCGGCGCGTCCGGCAGTGCAGCCTTGTCCGAGCCGGTGAAGGTGAACTCGGCCGCCGGGTCGTCCGGTCCGGTGCCGGTGGCGTCGACCACCACCAGCTGGCCGGGCCGCAGCTCGCCGAACAGGATCTTCTCCGAGACCGGGTCCTCGATCTCGCGCTGGATCGTCCGGCGCAGCGGCCGGGCCCCCAGCACGGGGTCGTACCCCTTCTTGGCCAGCAGCGCCTTGCCCGCGACGGTCAGCTCCACGCCCATGTCCTTGTCCCGGAGCCGCTCGTCCAGCTTCTCCATCATCAGGTCGACGATCGTGACGATCTCGTCCTCGGTGAGCTGGTGGAACACGACGATGTCGTCGATGCGGTTGAGGAACTCGGGCCGGAAGTGCTGCTTCAGCTCGTCCTGGACCTTGGCCTTCATCCGGTCGTACCCGGTGACGGCGTCGCCGGCGCCGGCGAAGCCGAGGTTCTGGCCCTTGGAGATGTCCCGGGTGCCGAGGTTCGTGGTCATGATGATCACGGTGTTCTTGAAGTCGACCACGCGACCCTGGGCGTCGGTGAGCCGGCCGTCCTCGAGCACCTGCAGCAGCGAGTTGAAGATGTCCGGGTGCGCCTTCTCGATCTCGTCGAAGAGGACGACAGAGAACGGCTTGCGCCGCACCTTCTCGGTCAGCTGGCCGCCCTCCTCGTACCCGACGTAGCCGGGCGGGGAGCCGAACAGCCGCGAGACCGTGTGCTTCTCGGAGAACTCGCTCATGTCGAGCTGGATGAGCGAGTCCTCGTCGCCGAACAGGAACTCGGCCAGCGTCTTGGAGAGCTCGGTCTTACCGACGCCGGACGGGCCGGCGAAGATGAACGAGCCACCGGGACGCTTGGGGTCCTTGAGCCCGGCGCGGGTCCGGCGGATCGCCTGCGAGAGCGCCCTGATCGCCTGCTCCTGGCCGATGACGCGCTTGTGCAGCTCGTCCTCCATGCGCAGCAGCCGCTGGCTCTCCTCCTCGGTGAGCTTGAAGACCGGGATGCCGGTCTGGGCGGCGAGGACCTCGGCGATCAGCTCCTCGTCGACCTCGGCGACGACGTCCATGTCGCCGGCCTTCCACTCCCGCTCCCGCTGTGCCTTCTCGGCGAGCAGGGTCTTCTCCGAGTCGCGCAGCGATGCCGCCTTCTCGAAGTCCTGCGCGTCGATCGCGCTCTCCTTCTCGCGGCGGACGGTGGCGATGCGCTCGTCGAACTCGCGCAGGTCCGGCGGCGCGGTCATGCGGCGGATGCGCAGCCGCGATCCGGCCTCGTCGATCAGGTCGATCGCCTTGTCCGGCAGGAACCGGTCGCTGATGTACCGGTCCGCCATCGTGGCGGCTCCGACCAGCGCCGCGTCCGTGATCGAGACGCGGTGGTGCGCCTCGTAGCGGTCGCGCAGGCCCTTGAGGATCTCGATCGTGTGCGCGATGGTCGGCTCGGCCACCTGGATCGGCTGGAAGCGCCGTTCGAGCGCGGCGTCCTTCTCCAGGTGCTTGCGGTACTCGTCGAGGGTGGTCGCGCCGATCGTCTGCAGCTCGCCGCGGGCCAGCATGGGCTTGAGGATGCTGGCGGCGTCGATGGCGCCCTCCGCGGCGCCCGCCCCGACCAGCGTGTGCAGCTCGTCGATGAACAGGATGATGTCGCCGCGGGTGCGGATCTCCTTCAGCACCTTCTTCAAGCGCTCCTCGAAGTCGCCGCGGTAGCGGCTGCCGGCGACCAGCGCGCCGAGGTCGAGGGTGTACAGCTGCTTGTCCTTGAGCGTCTCTGGCACGTCGCCCTTGACGATCGCCTGGGCCAGCCCCTCGACGACCGCTGTCTTGCCGACCCCGGGCTCGCCGATCAGCACCGGGTTGTTCTTGGTACGCCGGGACAGCACCTGCATGACCCGCTCGATCTCCTTCTCACGCCCGATGACCGGGTCGAGCTTGCCCTCGCGGGCAGCCTGCGTGAGGTTGCGGCCGAACTGGTCCAGCACCAGCGATGTCGACGGCGCCTCGGCCGCCGGGCCGCCGGCCGAAGCCGGCTCCTTGCCCTGGTAGCCGGAGAGCAGCTGGATCACCTGCTGGCGGACTCGGTTCAGGTCGGCGCCCAGCTTGACCAGGACCTGGGCGGCGACACCCTCGCCCTCGCGGATCAGGCCCAGCAGGATGTGCTCGGTGCCGATGTAGTTGTGGCCGAGCTGGAGCGCCTCGCGCAGGCTGAGCTCGAGCACCTTCTTGGCGCGCGGCGTGAACGGGATGTGCCCGCTCGGCGCCTGCTGGCCGTGCCCGATGATCTCCTCGACCTGCTGCCGGACAGCCTCCAGCGAGATCCCGAGGGACTCCAGCGCCTTCGCTGCGACGCCCTCGCCCTCGTGGATCAGCCCGAGCAGGATGTGCTCGGTGCCGATGTAGTTGTGGTTGAGCATCCGGGCCTCTTCCTGGGCCAGGACGACAACCCGCCGCGCGCGGTCGGTGAATCTCTCGAACATCCCTCTGCGCTCCTCGCACGAGCGGTACGGCCAGGCCCCCGCGGACCCACTCGTACCGATGCTAGCCCCGCCAGCAGGGCCACCCATTCTTTGCGGACCCGCACCGCCCGAACGGGTGGCCGGTGGTCCTCGACCGCGACCGCAGGGCGGACTTCTTCCGCGTACGTCGGCAGGAACCCGCCGAGGCTTGCGCACGTTCCCGGGGCGGCTACGCCAGCGGCGAACATGATCACCCGGACGGGCGTGGGAATGCCTGGTCGACGTCGCTACGTTGAGGAGCGCGTCGGGTCGCCGGTAACCCCGGGCCCCACCTATTGCCGCTACGAGTATTGCCGCTACGAGCGAGCCACGCGCCGAGAGGCGTTCCGGCGGCCCGACGCCTTTCCCCGAATTCCCGCCGCAACGCCCGTTCGCGCAGCTGCGCGGGCAGTTCTTGCAGGCGCCGCGCTCAGTGTGCCGCGTCGTACTTCGCGACGATCTCGGCCGGAATCCGGCCGCGCTCGTTCACCTTCAGGTTCTTGCTCTTCGCCCAAGCGCGGATCTGCGCGGTGCGGTTGTCGCCGGAACCACGTCGCGCACCCCGTCGCGAGCCGGACCGAGCGGCGACCTTGCGCGCCGCTCCCACGTAGGACGCCAAGGCGTCGCGCATCTTGGCGGCGTTCCTGGCCGACAGGTCGATCTCGTAGGAAGCGCCGTCGAGGGAGAACGACACCGTCTCCGTGGCGGAGCCGCCGTCGATGTCGTCGACCAGGATGACCTGGACCTTCTGCGCCACGATTTCTCCAAAGACTCGTGCCGGATACCGACGGGCGGTCGCCGGCGGAATTGCCCTTTCGCCAGGATTTCCCCCGTGGCGCGCTTATACAACCCAATTCATGTGGGAAACTCAAATTCCGACGCAGTTGTCCACAGGTGCGTCTTCGTACGGAGCTGGTCGAATGCCTGGGGAAGTGCCCGGGCCGCGAGGACCGCGAGCACCACGACCAGCGCGACCTGCCCGGCCGCCAGCAGCAGCCGGCCGCGGACGAGCGCCAGCAGCGCGACACCGAGCAGCACTCCGGCCAGCACCGCCAGCACCCACGCGTCCCGGCCGGCCCGGTCGCCGGCGGCGGGGCAGCCGGCGCCGCCCGCCGGGCACCAGCGGTCCCACCCGAGCACGGCCGCGGCGACCACCACCGCGATCACGTCCACGGCGAGGGCAGCCGTCCACGCGGCCGCCCCCGTGACCGGGTTCGGGCTCACAGCTTGCGCAGCATCCGGTGGTTGCCCAGCGTGTTCGGCTTGACCCGCTCGAGGTCCAGGAACTCCGCCACGCCTTCGTCGTAGGACTGCAGCAGCTGCTCGAACACCTCGTGCGGGACCGGTGCGCCGTCGATCTCGACGAAGCCGTGCCGTGCGAAGAACTTTGTCTCGAAGGTGAGGCAGAACAGCCGCTCCACCCCGAGGTCGCGGGCCCGCTCGACGAGCCGCTCCAGCACCGCGTGCCCGACACCGCGGCCGCGCAGCGCCGGGTCGACGGCCACCGTCCGGACCTCCGCCAGGTCCTCCCACATCACGTGCACGGCCCCACACCCGACCACAGCGCCGGCCACCGTGGCCACGACGAAGTCCGGCACGTCCTCGTACAGCGTCACCGTGGCCTTGGAGAGCAGCCTGCGGTCGTCGGCGTACAGGTCGACCAGCCGGCGGATCGCGCGGACGTCCGACGTCCGGGCGGCCCGGATCACCAGGTCGGGCGGCGGGCCGGAACCGCTCACTGCGCGCTCTCCGGCTTCACCAGCGGGAACAGGATCGTCTCCCTGATGCCCGGCAGGCCGGTCAGGGCCATGACCAGCCGGTCGATCCCGACCCCGACTCCGCCCATCGGCGGCATGCCGTACTCCATGGCCCGCAGGAAGTCCTCGTCGAGCCGCATGGCCTCCTCGTCGCCGCCGGCCGCCAGGCGTGCCTGCTCGACCAGCCGCTCGCGCTGCACCACCGGGTCGACCAGCTCGGTGTAGCCGGTGCCGAGCTCGAACCCGTTCACGTACAGGTCCCACTTCTCGACCACGCCGGGCTTGCTGCGGTGCGCCCGGACCAGCGGTGAGGTGTCGACGGGGTAGTCGCGGGTGAAGGTCGGCACGGTGAACCGCGGCACCACGTAGTGCTCGAACAGCTCCTCCACGAGCTTGCCGTGCACGGCGTGCGGGTGGGCGTCGACGCCCGCCGCGGCGACCAGCGCGCGCAGCTCGTCGATCGGCGTGTCCGGCGTGACCGGCCGCCCGAGCGCGTCGGACAGGGACTCGAACACGCCGACCTGGTCCCAGGTCCCGGACAGGTCGGTGACCCGGCCGTCGTCGAGGGTGACCTGCAGCGAGCCGCAGGTGGCCAGGGCGACCTCCTGCACCAGCTCGCGGGTCAGCGTCGCCATCGTGTCGTAGTCGCTGTACGCCTCGTAGAACTCGAGCATCGCGAACTCGGGGCTGTGTGTGGAGTCGGCGCCCTCGTTGCGGAAGTTCCGGTTGATCTCGAAGACCTTCTCGATCCCGCCGACCACGCACCGCTTGAGGAACAGCTCCGGCGCGATGCGCAGGTACAGGTCCAGGTCGAAGGCGTTCATGTGCGTGACGAACGGTCGTGCCGCCGCGCCGCCGTGCAGCGTCTGCAGCATCGGCGTCTCGACCTCCACGAACCCGCGGCGGTGGAACGACTCGCGCAGCGACCGCACGGCGGCCGCCCGGAACCGCACGTTGCGACGGGCCTGGGGCCGCACGATCAGGTCGACGTACCGCTGGCGGACCCGGGTCTCCTCGGACAGCGGACGGTGCGCGACCGGGAGCGGGCGCAGCGACTTCGCCGTGATCGCCCAGTCGTCGACCAGCACGGAGAGCTCGCCGCGGCGCGACGCGATCACCTCGCCGCGGACGCCGACGTGGTCGCCGAGGTCGACCAGGTCCTTCCAGCGCGCCAGCGACTCCGGACCGACGCGGTCCAGGGACAGCATCACCTGCAGCTCGGTACCGTCGCCCTCGCGCAGCGTGGCGAACCGCAGCTTGCCGGTGTCGCGCAGGAACATCACCCGCCCGGCCACCACCACCGTGTCGCCGGTCTCGGTGCCGGCCACCAGGTCCGGGTACGCCGCCCGGACCTGCGCCAGCGTGTGCGTGCGGGGCCACCCGGCGACGTACGGCTCCAGGCCGCCGTCCAGCATCTGCCGGCGCTTGTCCCGCCGGACCCGCATCTGCTCGGGGAGGTCGTCCTCGGGTGCGGGGTCCTGGCTCATGGCGGGCAAGGCTACCGACGGCACCCCGCCGGTAGCCTGCGGGATCGTGCCGCACCCCGCCGCCGAAGAACCCGCGTGGGAGGACCGGCGGCTCTCCTTCGGCAGCACCGCCGAGGTCTACGACGCCTACCGGCCCGGCTATCCCGCGGCCGCGGCCGGATGGCTGGTCGGCTCGCCGCCGCCGGTGCGCGTGCTCGACCTCGGCGCCGGCACCGGCCGGCTCGCGGTCCTGCTCGACCGGCTCGGGTACGACGTGCTCGCGGTCGAGCCGGACGACGGCATGCGGGCGATGGCCGAGGCCGCGCTGCCCGGGCGGACGGCGGGTGGCACCGCCGAGCACATCCCCGCTCCCGACGGCGGGTTCGACGCGGTCGTGGTCGGGCAGGCGTTCCACTGGTTCGACCGGGACCGCGCCCTGCCCGAGATCGCGCGGGTACTGCGCCCCGGCGGTCGGCTCGGCGTGATCTGGAACGTGCGCGAGGACCGGTCGGGCTGGTCGGCGCAGGTCAGCGCGCTGGTCGGTGGCGAGGACCGCCGGGTCGCCGAAGGCCGGGGCCGGGCGCCCGAGCTGGGCCGGTCGTTCGGCCCGGTCGAGTCGCTGCGCGTCGAGCACGTGCAGGAGCTGGACGCGGACCGGCTGGTCGGGCTCGCGGCGTCGTGGTCGTACGTCGCGCTGCGCCCGGACCGCGAGGCGGTGCTCGCGCAGGTCCGGGACATCGCCGTGCACCACCCGGACCTGGCCGGCCGGGCGACGTTCACGCTGTCGTACCAGACCCGCGCCTACCGCGCCGCCCGCCTCCCCGTCCCGTCCCCCGACCCGGAACCTACGGGCGGGTAAGGCCGTTTTCCGACCTTCACCCGCCCGTAGGTTCCGGGTCGGGGGTCGGGGGGTTGGGGGGTCAGGTGTTGCGCTCGTAGACCAGGCGCAGGCCGAGCAACGTGAGGTCCGGCTCGTGGTGGGTGATCGTCTCCGCGTCGGGGACGACGACCGGGGCCAGCCCACCGGTGGCCACCACCGCCGTGACCGGCCCGATCTCGGCGACGATGCGGCGCACCAGCCCGTCCACCTGGCCGGCGAAGCCGTACAGGATCCCGGACTGCAGCGCCTCGACCGTGTTCTTGCCGATGACCGAGCGCGGCCGCACCAGCTCGACCTTGCGCAGCTGGGCCGCGCGGGCCGCCAGCGCGTCCAGCGAGATCTCCACGCCCGGGGCGAGCGCACCGCCGAGGAACTCCCCGCGGGCCGAGACCACGTCGAGGTTGGTCGTCGTGCCGAAGTCCACGACGATGCACGGCCCGTCGAAGAGGTGGTGCGCAGCCAGCGTGTTGACGATGCGGTCCGCCCCCACCTCCTTGGGGTTGTCGGTGAGCACCGGGACGCCCGTACGGGTGCCCGGCTCGACGATCACGGTCGGCATGCCCTCGTAGTAGCGCGCGAGCATCCCGCGAAGCTCGCGCAGCACCGACGGCACCGTCGAGCACAGCGCGATCCCGGTCACGTCCGGCTGCCCGGTCAGCAGCCCGCGCAGCGTCAGCAGCATCTCGTCGCCGGTGTTGCGCGAGTCGGTCTTCACCCGCCAGGACACGTGCAGCCGCGCACCTTCCCACAGGCCGAGCACGGTGTTGGTGTTACCGACGTCGATCGTCAGCAGCATCAGCGCAGCTCCCTCAGGTCCAGGGCGATATCCAGCACGGGAGCCGAGTGGGTGAGCGCCCCGGCCGAAAGGAAGTCCACGCCGGTCGCCGCGACCTCGGCGGCGTTGTCCAGCGTCAGCCCGCCGCTGGCCTCCAGCCGGGCGCGGCCCGCGGTACGCCGGACAGCCTCGCGCATGAGGTCCGGCGCCATGTTGTCGAGCAGGACGAGGTCGGCCCCGGCGTCGAGCACCTGGTCGAGCTGGTCCAGCGAGTCCACCTCGACCTCGACCGGCAGCCCCGGCCACATCGCCCGCACGGCCTCGAACGCGGGTACGACGCCGCCGGCGGCCACCACGTGGTTGTCCTTCACCAGCGCCGCGTCGGACAGCGACATCCGGTGGTTCACGCCGCCGCCGCAGCGCACCGCGTACTTCTCCAGCGCGCGCAGCCCGGGCGTGGTCTTCCGGGTGTCGCGGACCGCGGCACCGGTGCCGGCCACCGCGTCGACCCAGCGCCGCGTCACGGTGGCCACGCCGGACAGGTGGCACAACAGGTTCAGCGCGGTGCGCTCGCCGGTGAGCAGGTCCCGGGTGCGCCCGGTCACCGAGGCCAGCACGTCGCCGCGCCCGACCCGGTCGCCGTCGGCCACGCGCGAGGCGAACTGCGCGCCGCCGGCGGTCACGATGTCGAGCACGGCCTCGGCCACCGGCAGCCCCGCGACGACGCCGCGGGCACGGGCGACGAAGTCCCCGGTCGACACCTGCGCGGCCGGGACGGTGGCGGTGGACGTCACGTCCACACCGCCGGCGAGGTCCTCCGCCAGCGCGGCCCTGGCCAGCGCCTCGACCGCGTCTGGGTCCAGGGCGGCCGCGACGAGACGCTGCGCGAGGCCGGCGGCCAGGCTCACCGCTCGTCCCCCGTCGCGGTCAGCGCCGACCGCTCCGGGATCGTGATCTGCGGGGGCAGCGGACGCAGCTCGAGCCGTGGTACGGCCGCGTCCGCACCGGCGCCGAACGTCCCGACGAGACGGCCGCGCCACGACGCGTCGTCCAGGTCGGGGAAGTCCTCGCGCCAGTGGCTCCCGCGCGTCTCCTCGCGGGCACGGGCGGCCAGCGCGACGAACGTCGCGACCGTGTGCAGGTTCGTGGCCTCCCACGCGGCCGTCCCGGGCACGTGCTGCTGGCCGGCCCGCAGCCCGAGCTCGCGCAGCCGGCCGAGGGTCCGGCCCAGGCTCTCCCGGCTGCGCAGCACGCCGGCACCGTCGGTCATCGTCGCGGCGACGTGCTCGCGGGTGCCGGCGTCGAGCAGGCTGCCGGGACGGCGCTCCGGCTCCGGCTCGCGCTCGGGCGGCACGCCGGCGGCCAGGTCCGCGGCGATCCGCTCGGCGAACACCAGGCCCTCCAGCAACGAGTTGGAGGCGAGCCGGTTGGCGCCGTGCACGCCGGTGCAGGCGCACTCGCCGCACGCGTACAGGCCGGGCAGGCTGCTGCGTCCGTACACATCCGTACGCACGCCGCCGCTGGCGTAGTGCGCGGCCGGCGCTACCGGGACGAGCTCGGTGACCGGGTCGACCCCGTGCCCCCGGCACGACTCCAGGATCGTCGGGAACCGGTGCTGCCAGACCTCTTCGCCCAGCCCGCGCCCGTCCAGCCAGACGTGCGGTGCGCCGGTCTCCCGCATCCGGCGCATGATCGCCTTGGCCACCACGTCCCGCGGCGCGAGGTCGGCCATCGGGTGCACGCCGAGCATGAACCGGTCACCGGAGTCGTCCACCAGGAAGGCGCCCTCGCCACGCACCGCCTCGGACACCAGCGGCTGCTGGCCGCGCGCGCCCGGCCCGAGCCACAGCACGGTCGGGTGGAACTGCACGAACTCCATGTCGGCGACCGCCGCACCCGCCCGCAGCGCCAGCGCGACCCCGTCGCCGGTGGACACGTCGGGGTTGGTCGTCTGCGCGAACACCTGTCCGAGACCGCCGGTCGCCAGCACGACGGCGCGGCCGTGCACCGCACCGACCCCGGACTCGCTTCCGGCACCCATGACGTGCAGCGTCACGCCGGCGGCACGGCCCTGCCCGTCGCGCAGCAGATCCAGCGCGAGCGCGTTCTCGACCACCTCGATGGACGGGTCGTCGCGCACCGCGGCCACCAGGGCACGGGACACCTCGGCGCCGGTGGCGTCACCGCCGGCGTGCGCGATGCGGTTGCGGTGGTGGCCGCCCTCCCGGGTGAGGGCCAGCGACCCGTCGGCGTCGTGGTCGAAGCCGGCGCCGCGCGCGATCAGCCGCCGTACCGCCCCGGGCCCCTCGGTCACCAGCACCCGCACCGCGTCGACGTCGCACAGGCCGACGCCGGCGACGAGTGTGTCCTGGAGGTGCTGCTCCGGGGTGTCGCCCTCGCCCAGCGCCGCGGCGATCCCGCCCTGCGCCCACCGGGTCGACCCGGCCTCCAGCAGCGCCTTGGTGACCAGCAGCACGCTGAAGCCGGCGGAGCGAGCGGTGAGCGCGACGGTCAGTCCGGCGATTCCGCTGCCGACCACGACGACGTCCGCCCGCGTCCGCCAGCCCGGGTCCGGGGCGAGCAGGCGCGCGGGCAGCGTGTACCGGTCGCTCATGGGGTGCCTCCCGCAGTGCCGGCCTGTTCGAGCGCCGGGATGTCTTCGACGAGCAGGTTGTCGATGAGCCGCGTGCCGCCGACCCTGGCCGCCACGAGCAGCAGTGCCGTCCCGTCCACCGTGCCGCCGAGATCCTCGCTGAACGTGCGCGGGTCGACCAGCGCCACGTAGTCGGCCTCCACCCCCGGCTGCGCCGACAGCACGGCACGGGCGGTGGCGACCACCGCGTCCGGGCCGTCCGCGGTCGCCCCGGCGCCGGCCGCCAGCGCCCGGTGCAACGCCGTGGCGGCCAGCCGGCCGGCCGGGTCGAGGTAGTCGTTGCGGGTTGACAGGGCCAGGCCGTCGTCCGCCCGGACCGTGGGCGCGGCCTCGACCAGGACCGGCAGGTCCAGGTCTACGACCATCCTGCGTACCAGGGCGAGCTGCTGGGCGTCCTTGCACCCGAACACCGCCACCTGCGGTCGCACCAGACCGAACAGCTTGGCCACCACGGTGAGCACGCCGTCGAAGTGACCGGGCCGCACTGCGCCCTCGAGCACCCGCCCGAGCGGCCCGGCGCTGACGCGGACCTGCGGCTCACCGGCCGGGTACATCTCCTCGACGGACGGCGCGAACACCAGGTCGGCCCCGGCCCGTGCCGCCAGCTCGAGGTCGGCGGCGAGGCTGCGCGGGTACCGGTCGAAGTCCTCGGCCGGGCCGAACTGCAGCGGGTTCACGAAGATGCTCACGACGACGACGTCCGCCAGCGCGGACGCCTGCTGCACGAGCGTGCGGTGCGCGGCGTGCAGGGCGCCCATCGTCGGCACCAGGGCCACCGACCGGCCGGCAGCCCGGACCGGGGCCAGCGCCGCCTCGAGCTCGCGCCGGTCGACCGCCAGCCTCACCGCTGCGCGCCGTTTGACGGCGGCGGTTCGACCGGCCCGGCCAGCGCATCCAGCAGCGCCTCGGCCGCCTCGGGGCGCAGCCGCCGGTCCGCGAGTGCGCGGTCGGCGGTCGCTCTGGCCAGGGCCCGGTACGTGGCCAGGATCTCGGCGGACACCGGGCCGATCGCGCGAATGTGCTCGGCGACGGTCCCGGCGTCGCCGCGGGCGACCGGGCCGGTGAGTGCGGCGTCCCCCGCACGCAGCACGTTGTCCAGGCTCGCGGTGAGCAGCGGCCCCACCAGCCTGGCCGGGTCCGCGACGCCGGCGGCCCGCAGCAGGTCCAGCGTCTGCGCGACCAGCGTGACCAGGTGGTTGGAGCCGTGCGCGAGGGCGGCGTGGTAGAGCGTGCGGGCCTCCTCCGGGACCCACACCGGCTCGCCGCCCATCTCCAGCACCAGGGCCTCGGCGACCGGGCGCAGACCGTCCATCGCGTCCGGCGTCGTGACGCCGAACGCGCAGCCGGCCAGCCGCCCGAGGTCGAGCGAGGTGCCGGTGAACGTCATCACCGGGTGCAGCGCAAGCGGCAGCGCCCCGGCGCGCAGGGCCGGGTCCAGCACGGCGGTGCCGAACCGCCCGGAGGTGTGCACCAGCAGCTGCCCGGGCCGGACCGACCCGGTCGCCACCAGGCCGGCCACCAGCGGGCCGAGGGCGTCGTCGGGAACCGTCAGCAGGACCAGCTGGGCCGCGGCGAGGACCTCCTGCGGCGGGACCAGCGGCACGCCCGGGAGCAGCGCGCCGGCCCGTGCCCTGGAGGCGTCCGAGACGCCGGACGCGGCGACGACGTGGTGCCCCGCGGCGGCCAGCGCGGCACCGAGGATGGCGCCCACGCGCCCGGTCCCGACCACGCCTACGGACAGCCGGACGGGACCGGCGGAGGGCGCGGCGGGTGTCATGGCGTTCCAGTCCCTGGGTCGGGTCGGCGGGTACCGGACGGTCGCCGCCAGCCTATGGTCGCGCTCGGCTCGTCGCCAAAGGAGGGCTCCTCGCCTCGCCTCGCCTCGCCTCGCCTCGCCTCGCCTCGCCTCGCCGCTCCGGCCTGCGCGTACCCCGGTAGCGTCGCGCCGTGGTGCCGACGGATCCACGGTCAGCCCGGTTCCTGCCCTGGAGCGAGGCGACCGCCCAGGCGTTGTACGGACACGGGGGCTTCTTCCACCGGCCCGAAGGACCCGCCGGCCACTTCCGTACCTCCGTGCACGCCTCCGGGCTGTTCGCTGCCGCCGTGCTCGACCTGCTCGACGCGGTGGATGCCGCTCTCGCCCGTCCGGCGGACCTGCAGCTGGTCGATGTCGGCGCCGGTCGGGGCGAGCTGCTGCTGGCCGTGCGCGACCTGCTGGCGACCGGCGACCGGGACGGGCTCGCCGGCCGGGTCCGCCTCTCGGCGGTCGAGCAGGCGCACCGACCCCGCACGCTGCCGGCCGGGATCGGGTGGTCCTCCGAGCTGCCCGAGGGCGCCGTCGGGCTGCTGGTCGCGAACGAGTGGCTCGACAACGTGCCGGTGGACGTCGTCGAGGTCGCGGCGGACGGACCGCACCGGGTCCTGGTCGAGCCGTCGACCGGCCGGGAGTCGCCCGGCGGGCCGGTGGGCCTGCAGGACGCGGCCTGGCTGGCGCGCTGGTGGCCCCTCGCCGGTGCCGGCGAAGGGGACCGCGCGGAGATCGGGCTCGGCCGCGACCGGGCCTGGGCGGCGGCGGTGGCGGCGCTGGACCGCGGCGTGGCCGTCGCCGTCGACTACGGCCACCTGCTCGCGGACCGCGCCGCGGGCCGGTACGCCGACGGGACGCTCACCGGCTACCGGGCCGGGCGCGCGGTGGCCGCCGTCCCGGACGGCTCGTGCGACATCACCGCGCACGTCGCGATGGACTCCTGCGCGCAGGCCGGTCGTACGGCCGGCGCCGAGCAGACGGCGCTGCTGCGCCAGCGCGACGTCCTGCGCGCGCTCGGTCTGCACGGCACGCTCCCGCCGGCGGACCTGGCCCGGACGGACCCGGCCGGCTACGCCCGTGCGGTCGGCCATGCCTCGCAGGCGGCCGAGCTGACCGACTCCGGCGGCCTGGGTGGCTTCTGGTGGCTGGCCCAGTCCGTCGGTATCCCGCTGCCGCCCCCCTTCGACAGCCACGGGCCGGTGGGCGAGTAGTACGGCCTCACCCGGCCGCAGGTTTCGTCGGGGCGGCGTCGGCGACCAGGCGCTCCAGGACGGCGAGCCCGTCGACGAGCGTCTGCCGGTCGGCCACCGGGAGCTCGGTGATCCGCTCCACGAGGACAGCGGCGCGCGCGGCCAGGATGGCGCGGACCGTCTCCCGGCCCTGCTCGGTCGCCGCCACGAACGCGGAGCGGCGGTCCGCCGGGTCGGCGCTGCGCAGCACGAGCCCGTCGCGCTCGAGCCCGGCCACGACCCGGGACAGCGCCGCGGGGGTGACCCCCTCGACGTCCGCCAGCTCGCCCAGTCGCAGCGGGCCGCGGCGGTCCAGGGTGGCCAGCGCCGCCGCGGACGCCGGACCCAGGGTGCCCACGTACGACCGGCGCAGCATCCGGACCAGCCGGCCGACGGACTCGGCCAGCCGGGCCGCCGCCGCGCGGTCCGCGGCGGACGCCTGCCGGCGGCTGGATGTCATGGTGGTCACGCGATGGCCTCCTCGGTGAGCACGTCGTCCTCCTCCCCCAGGCGCTCGCCCGCGTCCTCGTGCGAGCGCGCCAGCCGTCCGCTCGCGTCGAACATCGAGGCGGACGCCGCGACCAGCATCATCAGCGCCGCGGCGCCGAAGACCACCACCAGGCCCTGGTGGAACGGCCCGGAGATCAGGTTCGGGAAGAACCGCTGACCGGTGAGCGTGGCCAGGTTCGACGCGGGCAGCGTGTCCAGCGCGCCAGTCGGCCCGAGCAGCGCAGCGACCGGGTTCACGCCGAGGAACGCAGCGAACAGGCTGCCCACCGGCGGCAGCGAGCCGACGTGCGCGGCGGTGGCCGGGTCGACGCCCTGCGCCTGCAGCCCATGTGTCAGCGTCGTCGGCAGCGCCGCGGCCAGGCCGGCGATCATCAGCGAGAAGAACAGGCCGATCGACAGGGCGGAGCCGGCGTTGAAGAACGTCCCCCGCATCCCCGACGCCGCCCCGCGCTGCCGGGCCGGCACGCTGTTCATGATGGTGGCCGAGTTCGGGGCCGAGAACAGCCCGGATCCCACCCCGCTCAGCAGCACGAGCAGGGCGAACAGCGGGTACGGGAAGTCCACCGGCAGCAGCATCAGGGCCACGAACGTCGCCGCCACCAGCAGCGAGCCGCCCACCGCGAACGGGCGGGCGCCGAACCGGTCGGACAGGTGGCCGGACACCGGGCCGGCGGCCAGGAAGCCCACCGTGAGCGGCAGCATGTAGATGCCGGCCCACAGCGGCGTGCTCTCGAAGCTGTACCCGTGCAGCGGGAGCCAGATGCCCTGCAGCCAGATGATCAGCACGAACTGCATGCCCCCGCGTCCCATCGCGGCGAGCAGGCCGGCGAGGTTGCCCGCGGAGAAGGCCCGGACCCGGAACAGGCCCATCGTGAACATCGGGTCGCTGACCCGCGTCTGGACGAAGCAGAACGCCCCCAGCAGCACCACCCCGCCGACCAGGCCGGCGAGCACCCACGGGTCGGTCCAGCCCATGACGTGCCCGCCGTACGGCTCGATCCCGTACGTGATCGCGGCCAGCAGCACGCCCAGCCCGACGGCGAAGGTGACGTTGCCCCACCAGTCCAGCTTCGCCCGGTGCCGCTCGCCGACCTCG
Organism: uncultured Actinomycetota bacterium; assembly: GCA_963849365.1. Lineage (GTDB taxonomy): Bacteria > Actinomycetota > Actinomycetes > Prado026 > Prado026 > CAVQCJ01. The sequence goes on along the minus strand of CAWKHA010000004.1, from coordinate 1,331,216 downwards.
CGCAGCGAGCGGAACGACCAGATGCTCCCGAGCAGCGCGATCGGGACGCTCACCCAGAACACCGCGCGCCAGTCCCACTCCGACAGCACACCCCCGAGCACCAGGCCGATGAACGCCCCGGCGATCGCGGCTACCTGGTTGACGCCGAGTGCCAGCCCGCGCTGGTCGGCCGGGAACGCGTCGGTGAGGATCGCAGCGGAGTTCGCGAACAGCATCGCGCCGCCGATGCCCTGCACGACCCGCCAGGCGATCAGCCACAGCGCTCCCGCCGATCCGTGCAGCGGGTCGACGGACAGCGCGACCGAGGCCACGGCGAACACGACGAAGCCCAGGTTGTAGATCCGCACCCGGCCGTAGATGTCGCCGAGCCGCCCGAACGTGACGACGAACACCGCCGTCACGAGCAGGAACCCCATCAGCATCCAGAGCAGGTAGCTCCCGTTGCCCGGTGCGAGCGGGTCCAGCCCGATGCCGCGGAAGATCGCCGGCAGCGAGATCAGCACGATCGAGGAGTTCACGGTGGCCAGGAACATCCCGACCGTGGTGTTCGACAGCGCGACCCACTTGTAGTGCGGGTGCTCGGTGTCGAAGCGGCTGGCAGCCGTCCTGGTCGCTGCGCTCATCGTCCCTGTCAGTGGCTCGGGCAGTTTAGTTACCGCATGCTAACTGTTCGCAGCGGGTAACCATTCCGGCACCCACCCCGGGGGACCGGGCCGAGGCGACGGGCTCAGCCGGACAGCACGACCGGCAGGGTCTCGTACCCGCGCAGGACGAACGTGGGCCGCAGCCGGGCCTGGCCGGCCGGGGCCAGGCCGGGGTAGCGCTCCAGCAGCAGCGGCAGCGACGCGGTCAGCTCCACCCGCGCCAGCGGGGCGCCCAGGCAGAAGTGGATGCCGGCGCCGAACCCCAGGTGCGGGTTGGGGTCGCGCCGCACGTCCATCACGTCCGCGTCCGCGAAGACCTCCGGGTCGCGGTTCGCCGCCCCGAGCAGGGCGGCGATCTTCTCACCGGCACGCAGCTGGACGCCGGCCACCTCCACGTCCTTCTTCGCGGTCCGCTCGAACAGCTGCAGCGGGGCGTCGTAGCGCAGCATCTCCTCGACGGCGAGCGGCGCCGAGCGCCACGGGTCGGCGACGAGACGCGCGAGCTGGCCGGGGTTGCGGAACAGCGCCGCTACGCCGTTCCCGAACCCGTTCACGGAGGCCTCGTGCCCGGCGTTGAGCAGCAGCACGCAGGTGGCGACCAGCTCGCGCTCGGACAGCCGCTGTCCCCCGTCCTCGACGGCGGCCAGGTGGCTCACCAGGTCCTCGCCCGGCTCGGTCCGGCGCTGCGCCGCCAGCCCGGCGACGTATGCCGAGAACTCCGCCGCAGCCGTGCGCGCGTCCTGCTCCTGGGCCGGGGTGCGGTCGTACTCGTACATCTTCACGATCGCCTGCGACCACGGACGCAGCAGCGGGCGGTCCGGCTCGGGGACGCCGAGCAGCTCGGCGATGACCATGACTGGCAGCGGCTCGGCGTAGTCGGCGATCAGGTCGACGGTGCCGCCCGGACCGCTGCGGGCGACGGCCGCGTCGAGCAGCCCGCCGGCGAGCTCGCGGACGCGTGGACGCAGCCGCTCGACGTGCCCGCGGGCGAACGCCTTCGCCACCAGCCTGCGCAGCCTGGTGTGCTTGGGCGGCTCGCTGTCCAGGATCGAGTCGGCGTGCAGCCAGTTGAAGGTCTCCCAGACGTCGTCGGGCTGCCGCGGCGTGAACAGCCGCCCGAGACGCCGGTCGCGCAGCACGGCGTCGGCGTCCGCGTGCCGGACGGCCAGGTACAGCCCGAGCCCCTCGTGCCGGACCGCGCACCCAGCCGCCCGGAGCCGGTCGAACGCCGGGTACGGGTCGGCCACGAAGGCCGGGTCGGTCAGATCCACGACGTGGTCGGCGAGCACCGCCGCAGGCTAGCCACCCGGCGCCCCGGCCCACGATCTGCCGGAGATTTCCCAGGCACGTCGCCAAAGTCACACATTCGAACCTTTGAATCCGCTATACAGCCGTAAGGGATGACGGGCCCGCCGTCCTCCCCCGTGCTCTCGGGGTCCCGAGGGAGGGACAGACGTGGTCGATACCGCCAGCCTCAACGAAGACGAACGCCGGCTCGCCGAGCTCGGCTACAAGCAGGAGCTGAACCGCAGCTGGTCCGGCTTCCAGAACTTCGCCATCTCGTTCTCGATCATCTCGATCCTGGCGGGATGCTTCACCACCTTCGGCGTGGCATGGAACGCCGGCGGTCCCATCGCGATCTCGTGGGGCTGGCCGATCCTGTCGTTCTTCATCCTGCTCGTCGGCTTCTCCATGTCCGAGCTGGTGTCGGCGTACCCGACGTCGGCCGGCATCTACTGGTGGGCCTCCAGGCTGGGTGGTCCGCGGGCGGGCTTCTACACCGGCTGGCTCAACCTGCTCGGCCTGCTGGGCATCATCGCCTCGGTCGCGTACGCGGCCGCCTCGTTCCTCAACATCACGATCGGGCTGTTCAGCGCGAGCTACTCCGCGAACTTCTTCGGCGGGAACGTGCTGCAGCAGCAGTTCTGCTGGTTCGTGGTCGTCATGATCCTGGTGACCTGCGTGAACCTGTTCAGGACCTCGATCCTCGGTCTGATCAACAACGTGTCGGTCTGGTGGCACGTCATCGGCTCGTCCATCGTCGTGCTCATCCTGATCTTCGGCCCGTCCTCGCACCAGAGCGCCTCGTTCGTGTTCACCGAGCGGTTCAACAACACCGGCTTCGACGGCGGCGCGACATCGGGGATCCCGTTCTGGTTCTACGTGCTTCCGCTGGGCTTCCTGCTCACGCAGTACACGATCACCGGCTACGACGCCTCCGCGCACCTGTCGGAGGAGACCCACAGCGCGGCGGACGGTGCGGCCAAGGGCATCTGGCGGTCGATCTTCTACTCTGCGATCGGCGGCTGGATCCTGCTGCTGGCCTTCCTGTTCGCCGTGCCGAAGGACCCGAACGCGGTCAACGCGGCGGCCGCCGCGTACGGCGGGTTCACGGTGACCGGGATCTTCGCGACGTCGCTGTCGCTAGGGGCGTTCAAGACCATCATGATCATCTCGACGATCGGGCAGCTCTACTGCACGACCTCCTGCCTGACGTCGACATCGCGGATGATGTTCGCGTTCAGCCGGGACGGCGCGGTACCCGGCGGCCAGCTGTGGGCGCGTGTCAACCGGCACAAGGTCCCGGTGAACGCGGTCATTGCCTCGGCGGTCATCGGCGTGCTGCTCACCATCCCTGCCCTCTTCCCAGCGGCGAACGGAGCCCCAGTCGCGTTCTACGCGGTCGTCTCCATCGGCGTCATCGGCCTGTACGTCGCGTTCGCCATCCCGATCTACCTGCGCTGGCGGCAGGGCGACGCCTGGGTCCCGGGCAACTGGAACCTCGGGAAGAAGTACAAGTGGATCGCGCCGCTGGCGGTCATCGAGATCGCCATCACGTCGATCTACTTCCTGCTACCGACAACGCCCCAGGGGGTTCCGTTCCACAAGACCGACGGGGCGTACGACTTCACTTGGGCGTCCCTCAACTACACGCCGGTCGTCGTGTTCGGCGTGCTGATCGCCATCACGATCTGGTGGGCCGTCTCGGCCAAGAACTGGTTCAAGGGTCCGAAGACGACCATCGACCTGCCCGAGGGCGTCTCCGCCGCCGACGAGATCGAGGCAGAGCACCACGGCCAGGACCTGCACCGCCACCTGGAAGGCGGCGCACCCCCGGCCTGACCGGTCCGGTCGCCTCGGAAGGGGTGGGAGCCCCTCGGGTTCCCACCCCTTCCGTTCGTCCCGGACCTGCTGCGTGCCAGGATCGGCGCCGTGGATGCCGTGGGAGCGAACGCGCCGACCGAGGTGACCGTCTCGACCGGCGACCTGGCGACGACGGACATGGTCCTGAACATCGGCCCGCAGCACCCGGCGACGCACGGCGTCCTGCGGCTGCGGCTGCGGCTGGACGGCGAGCGCATCGTGGGATGCGAGCCGGTGATCGGCTACATGCACCGCGGTGCCGAGAAGCTGTTCGAGGTGCGCGACTACCGCCAGATCATCGTGCTCGCGAACCGGCACGACTGGCTCTCGGCGTTCGCGAACGAGCTGGGCGTCGTCTTCGCGGTGGAGCGGATGCTGGGCATGGAGGTGCCCGTCCGCGCGGTGTGGGCGCGCACGCTGCTCGCCGAGCTCAACCGCGTGCTGAACCACCTGATGTTCCTCGGCTCGTACCCGCTGGAGGTCGGAGCGATCACCCCCGTCTTCTACGCGTTCCGCGAGCGCGAGGCGCTGCAGGCGGTCATGGAAGAGGTGTCGGGCGGGCGCATGCACTACATGTTCAACCGCGTCGGCGGCCTCAAGGAGGACCTGCCCGCCGGTTGGACGACGCGCGCGCGCCAGACGGTCGCCGACGTGCGCCGGCGGTTCCCCACGCTGCGCGACCTGGTGCTGGGCAACGAGATCTTCGCCGCCCGGACGCAGGGGGTCGGCGTGCTGGCCGCCGAGCAGGTGCTGCAGTACGGGGTCTCCGGGCCGATCGCGCGCGCGTCCGGCGTGACCGGCGACCTGCGGCTGGACGAGCCGTACCTGGCGTACGGGGAGCTGGCGGACGCCGGCGTCCTGCGCCGGGTGACCCGGACGAACGGTGACTGCTACGCGCGGTTCGAGGTGCTGGCCGAGCAGGTGGGCGTGTCCCTGGACCTCGCCGACGCCTGCCTCGACCGGCTGTCCGCGCTGCCGCCGGGCCCCATCAACGTGCGGCTGCCGAAGGTGGTCAAGGCGCCGGAGGGCGCGACGTACGCGTGGACCGAGAACCCGCTCGGCATCAACGGCTACTACCTGGTCTCACGCGGGGAGAAGACGCCGTGGCGGCTGAAGCTGCGGTCGGCGTCGTTCAACAACGTGCAGGTCATGCCCGAGCTTCTCGAGGGCGCCCTGCTCGCCGACATGGTGGCCATCCTCGGCTCCATGTTCTTCGTCGTCGGCGACGTCGACAAGTGACCACCACCCACCCTCCGACTGATGCGCGCGTCCGGGGCCTAAAGAAGCGTTCGTAGGCCCCGGACGCGCGCATCAGTCGCGGGGTGGGGTTCAGGCGGGGCGGGCGAACGAGCCCCAGGTGCCGCCGGCGGCAGCCGGTTCGGGCTCCTCGTCAGCAGGCTGGTCCGGCAGCCGGGTCTCGGCCGGCGTGCGCAGGTCCAGGATCCGCATCGTGAGCGCCGCGACCGGCTCCGCCTCGGCGTCCAGGTGCAGCTCGCGCACCACCCACGACCGCACGTCGCCCGCCGCCTCGGGCGTGACCGGCACCGGCTCGGGCCGCACCGGCGGCTGCCACAGCTCCCCGGCCGGCGGGAGCACGGTCTCGGCCGCGAGCGACTCCACCGGCTCGGCGAACGCGCGCTGCACCAGCGGGAGGTCGAACGCGGGCACGGTCTCGGCCGTTGCCGTGCGCTCGGCCATCGTGGCGACCGCGGCCTCGACCGGCACCGCGAGCCCGTCCAGCGACGCGCGCAGCCTGGCGATCTCCGACGACAGGACGTCGAACGCGTACCGCAGCTCGCCCTCGCGGGTCACCGCCTCGATCACGCGCCGGTGCAGGTCGTCGCTGTCGTCCCGGCTGCGCAGCTCGAGCGCACGCAGCCGATCCTCGGTACGGGCCAGCGAACGGGAGGAGACCCGCTGCAGGCGGGCGAGCAGCAGCAGACCGACCGCGCCGACGGCGGCACCGCCGATGACGCACAGCCGCAGCAGCGTGGTGCTCGGTGCGCGCAGCGCGACGGCCACCGCACCACCGGCCAGAGCGAGGGCCAGGAACGCGGCGAGGCCACCGCCGCGGGCCCGTGGACGTGAGTGTCTGCCGTGGCTCATGCGCGGAGCGTAGGTCCTTCGACCGGGTGGGTCCGACAAATCCGGCATGACGAGCCGATGTTCATACGAAGCGTGTTCGTCTTGCTACAGAACGTGTATCGATCGTGGCGGCCACCCCACGCCAGACTGCCGCACATGTCCCTCACGCTGCTCACCTGGCGCCGCACCGTGTCCGAGCTCTATGCGGCGGTCCGGCGGCGGGCCGAGCAGGACCCGGCCGGCGCGCACCGGCTGTGGCGGGAGGGACGCGACCTGCTGTTCGCCACCCACCCGGACTCCCCGATCCCGGCCGGGCAGCGCGCCTCGTTCAGCGGACTCGGCTACGCCCCGTACGACCCTGGGCTGCGCTGGACGCTGCCGGTCGACACATCGGTCGAGCCGCAGCGGCGCGACGTCCCGACCGGCACCGACGGCGTCGTGCCGTTCGAGCGGATCGGACGGGTGCACCTCCCCGACGACCGCGGTGGCCTGGACGTCTGGTGGCTGGCCGGCTACGGCGGCGGGGTCTTCGTGCCGCTCAAGGACGCGACCAGCCGCACGACGACGTACGGCGGCGGTCGCTACCTGCTGGACACTGTCAAGGGCGCGGACCTCGGCGGTGCCGCCGACGGCAGCGCGCTCGTCGTCGACCTGAACTTCGCCTACCAGCCGTCCTGCGCGTACGACCCGGCCTGGGCCTGCCCGCTCGCCTCCCCGGGCAACACGCTGCCGGGGGAGGTCGTCGCGGGCGAGCTGTACGCGGGCTAGGCCAGGCCCTTGCTGGTCAGCCAGTCCTGCGCCACCTGAGCGGGGTCGCCGCCTTCGACGTCGACCTTCTTGTTCAGGGCGACGAGCTCGTCCGTGGTCAGCGCCGCGGCGACGGCGTTCAGGGCCTGCGTCAGCTTGTCCGACACCACGGACGAGTTCACCGTCGCCACGATCGCGTCGACGTTCTGCAGGTGCTTGTCGTCGTCGAGCACCTTCAGCCCGAACACGTCGATCCCGGCGTCGGAGCTGAAGACCAGGCCGACCTGGATCTTGCCCTGCTGCAACGCCTTCTTGGTCAGCGGGCCGCCCGCGTCCAGCGAGGTGAACGCGCTGAACTTGATGCCGTACGTGTTCTCCAGGCCGGGCTGGCAGAACGGCCGCTGCGGGCACTCCGGCGGACCGCCGAGCACCAGCGGGCCGGAGTACGCGGCGAGGTCCGAGAGCTTGGTGAGGTTGTTCTTCGTCGCGAAGTCCTTCGTGACCGCGAAGGCGTTCTGGTCGGTCGCCGACGACGGGTCGAGGACCGTGATGCCGACAGCGCCGGCGAGGGTCTTGGCGGCTGCGAGGGTGGCCGCCTCGTCCGGGGACGCCTTGGGCGGTGCGGACTTGCCGTTCGCCTTCTGGTTCAGGAACTCGGTGAACGTCGAGAGGTACTCGGGCACCACGTCGACGCCGCCCGCCGCGGACCCCTTCTCGAGCGCGGGCTCCACGATCTCGCGAGCGCCGAGCGCCTTCACCGACGCTTCGTAGCCGGCCTTCTTGAGCACGTCGGCGTACATGTTCGCGAGGATCTTGGACTCGCCGAAGTTGAACGCCGCGACCACGATCGGGCCGGTCGGTGCGGCGGACGACCCGCCTGGGGATGCGGAGGTGCCGCCGGAGGAGGTGGAGCCGCACGCGGCCAGGGCCAGCGAGGCGGCCACGGCCAGGGCCGCGACGGATCCGAACGTGCCGAGACGAGGCTTGCGCATGTGATCCCGCCTTCTGTGTCCCGTGCACCGGGTGGTGCACGCGTGTCCGGCAGAGCGCTCATGCGCGCCCCGCTTCGTCCTACCCCAACATCAACCGCAGCGGCCCGCAATCCCGGTCCGGGTCACCGATCGGTCACGAATCACAGTCCGGCCGGCCGGGCATCCGTTACACCCGCGCAGGGCCCGGGACGGCAGCCACCGCCTCGTCCGGTGTGACCTCGATCGCCGGCTGGCCGGACCGCGGACCCCGCCGCGAGACCTGCCCCGTCCGGCGGTTCACGAAACGCAGCACCAGGCCCAGCCCCAGGTCGATCGCGATGCACAGCACGGCGACGAGGACGACGCCGGAGTACATCTCGTCGTAGTCCTGGTTGTTGAACCCCTCGACGATGTACTGGCCCAGCGTCCCGGCCCCCACCAGCGCGCCGAACGTCGCGGTGGCCACGACCTGTACGGTCGCGGTCCGGAAGCCGGCGAACGTGAGCGGGAACGACAGCGGCAGTTCCACCCGGCGCAGCAGCTGTCCCCCGGTCATCCCCATCCCGCGGGCCGCGTCCGTGACGTCCTGGTCGACCTCGCGCATCGCGACGTACGTGTTGACCAGCAGGGGCGGCAGCGCGAACAGCGCCAGCGCGAGCACGACCGCGAGCGCGCCGACGCCGATCTGGTCGGTCAGCGCGAGGATCACGATGACGGCGTAGGTGGGGATCGCCCGGCCGATGTTGCCGATGGCCACCAGGACCCCGCCGCCGCGGCCGAAGTGCCCGGCAGCGACCGCGGACGGGACGGCCAGCACAGTCGCGACGAGGATGGCCCAGCCGGAGATGGCCAGGTGCTGTGCGGTGCGGTAGGGGATGCCGTTCTCACCGGTCCAGTGCGCCGGGTCTGTGAGCCACGTCCAGACGCCGCTCACACCGCCACCCCGGTGCGTCGACGGGCCCACGGCGTGAGCAGCCGCTGCAGCCCGAGCAGGCCGATGTCGGCGATCATCGCGAGCAGCACGCAGCACAGTGAGGCGGTGACGACCTGGGCCCGGCCGACAGTCAGCTGCAGCCCCTCGGTGATGAGGTTCCCGAACCCGCCGACGCCGAGGTAGCCGCCGATGGTGAGCAGGCCGATCGTCGAGACGGTGGCCACCCGGACCCCGGCCATGATGGCCGGCAGCGCGAGCGGCAGCTCGACCCGCCACAGGATGCGGGCACTGCCGAAGCCCATCCCGCGCGCGGCGTCGACCACCTCCTCGGGGACCTCGTCCAGCCCGACCACCGTGTTGCGGATGAGCACCAGCAGGGCGTACACGGCCAGGGACAGGATCACCGGCCAGGAGGTGAGACCGAGCCACGGCACGAGCGCAGCGATGAGCGCCAGCGCCGGGATGGTGTACAGCACACCGGCAACGGCGAGGATGGGACCCTCGGTCCGCCGGAACCTGCGGGCGACGAGGGCGAGCGGGAAGGACGCGAGCAGCGCGATGAGCATGGCCTCGAGCGTGATGGTCACGTGCTGCTCGAGCGCGGTCTGCAGCTCTGCCGCATGGTTGGTCACCCAGGTCCACGACAGCCAGGGGTTCGGCGGGCCGGTGAAGACCTCGTCGAAGCCGGGTCGCACCCCGAGCCCAGGTCGCGGCGCGACCGGTACGAGAGGGACCACAGGTGGACGTTACCGGTGAACCGATGATCCGGCTGGAGTCGGTGAGCAAGCGCTACCCCGACGGCACGGTCGCGGTGCACGAGCTCAGCCTGGACGTCGGCCGCGGCGAGATCTGCGTGCTGGTCGGCCCGTCCGGATGCGGCAAGACCACCACGATGCGGATGGTGAACCGCCTGATCGAGCCGACGTCCGGCCGCATCTTCCTGGACGGGCGCGACGTCACGCACGCGGACCCGGTGCAGCTGCGCCGGCGCATGGGATACGTGATCCAGCAGGTCGGCCTGTTCCCGCACCAGACCATCGAGGGGAACGTCGCGACGGTGCCGGCGCTGCTCGGCTGGAACAAGGCCCGCCGCAGCGCGCGCGTGGCCGAGCTGCTGCAGCTCGTCGGGCTGGACCCGAACACGTACGCCGAGCGGTACCCGCACGAGCTCTCCGGTGGGCAGCGACAGCGTGTCGGCGTGGCCCGGGCGCTGGCCGCCGATCCTCCCGTGCTGCTGATGGACGAGCCCTTCGGCGCGGTCGACCCCATCGCCCGCGACCGGTTGCAGGAGGAGTTCCTGCGCCTGCACGCCGAGCTGGGCTTCACGGTCGTCTTCGTCACCCACGACATCGAGGAGGCGGTCCGGCTCGGGGACCGCATCGCGGTCATGCGGGAGGGCGGCCACCTCGAGCAGTACGACACGCCCGCGACCATCCTGGGCAACCCGGCCACCCCGTTCGTGGCCGACTTCGTCGGTGCGGACCGTGGTCTGAAACGGCTCGCGGTGACCGGGATCCGGCTGGAGGACCTGGAGCACCCGCCAGTGGTCGGGCTGGAGGAGGGCGCCGCCGCCGCGGCCGGGTCGCTGGCCGCGGCCGGGGCCCGATGGGCGGTGGTGCTGGACGGGTCCGGCGGCCTGCACGGGTGGGTGGGCCGCGACAGCCTCTCCGGCGGCCGGGACGTGGCCGCGGCCGTGCGGCGGATGGAGGCCTGGGTCCCGTTGGACAGCACGCTCAAGGGCGCGCTCAGCACGATGCTGCAGTACGACGCGGGATGGGTGGCCGTGCTGGACGGCGACCGCTACCTCGGCGTCCTCACCCCGGCCACGCTGCACGAGGCCCTGCGCCGGTCGGTCGACGCCGACAGCGCTGCCGTCCATCCGGACACGGTGCAGGTGGAGTCGGTCACCCGGATCTGACCCCCGCTCCGGCCTCGAGCCGGCCCGGTCAGCCGGTGGCGCGCCGGACCGAGCCCAGCGCGCGGCGCAGCACGGTGGGGCGGGAGTCGGACGGGGGCTCGGCGGCCAGCCCCAGCAGCGCGGCTGCCGCGGCGTCCGAGTAGTCCTGCGCGGTGAGGTCGACGACCGACTCGAGCTCGTCGGCGCGCGGCGCGGGCAGGAGGTCGTCCAGTGGGCCGACGACCCGGCAGCCCAGCGCCTCGATCGTGCGTACCTCGTCCTCGGCCCAGCCGCCCACCTCGTCGGACCAGGCCGCCGGCAACCGGACCGCCGGCCCGCGGCCGACCCGGGTGGAGAAGCCGTGCCGGATGACGGCCTGCCGCACGGCGCGGGCCTGCGACTGGTCCCACTGCGGACCGGACAGCGCCCGGTTCAACGCCGCCAGGATGTCGGTCTCGGCCCAGCGCAGCCCTTCGTTGGTCTGCCCCTCCGCGACCTCGACCGGAGGGATCGTCGCCGCGTCCGGCAGGTCGAGCGCGGTCAGCATCCGGGACCAGAGCAGCTCGGCGGGGCGGCCGGAGTTGACGACGACCGTCACGGACGCCACGCCCGGGGTGCCGGCCCAGCGGCGCGCCAGCGACGCCGCAGAGAACGACCGCCAGGACAGGTGCGGCTCGTCGTCGGCCGGGTCGGCCATGAGCGTGGCCCGGTGCTCCTTCATCACCTCGAGGTAGTCCTCGAAGCCGGTACCGCGGCCGTTGCGCACGCTCTGCTGCCACGAGGACGCCAGCAGGCGGTCCAGCCCTCGTACCGTGACCAGGACCTCCACCCCGCCACCCAGGGCCGCCACGACCTCGGCGACGGCCGAGGCGCGCAGCGTCGACAACGCCTCGGCCGACAGCAGCATCGGCTGCGTGGCCCGGTCCATCTCGCGCTGCAGCCACCGCCAGGACTGGGCGTGGTCGCTGCTGCGCTCGGCCAGCCACCGGAACTCGCCGGGTACCAGGCCGTAGAAGGCGGGCTGGTGGTTGGGCACCTCGGCGCGGGTCGACTCGAGCGGATACGTGATGCCGGCGGCGGCCAGCTCGGCGGCCCGGCCGGCGAACCCGTGCTGAAGGTAGGTGGTGCCGGACTTCTGGAGTCCTACGTGCAGCAGTACCCGTGCCCCCACGGCTACCCCCTTGTCGAGGTTGGGGACGACCCTAAGGGGCCCGGCTGAGTGCGAACCAGCGACAGGCCGCTCGGGTGCTGTGAGAGTCAGCTCTCCCCCGCCTCCTCGACGCCGCCGGCCGGCGGCTCGGGCAGGCGCAGCTCGCGTTCCAGCACCAGGCCGGCGACCACCAGCAGCACGGCGGCCAGCACGCATGCGCCGGAGACCAGCGCCAGGTGCCGGCGGTAGGCGATGTCCAGGTCGGGCAGGCTGACCGCCAGGAACGCCGCGTAACCCCCGACGAACAGCGCTCCCGCCCGCGAGCAGGCCAGCGCGAGCACGGCCAGCCGGGCCGAGACGATCGGGTTGACCGGCTCGTGGGTGGGGCCACCACCGCGTCCCCGGCCGCGGTCGGGCCGCCGCCCGGCAGCGGCCCCGCGCGTCGCCCGGAGCCTGGGCCGCAGCGCGAGCGCGACCACCAGGACCGCGCCCCCGAACACGCCGAGCACGACCGCGCTGGGCCAGGGGACGTCCGGCACCATCCCGGACCGGCTCTCCCAGACGGTCAGCGCTCCCCAGGTCAGGGCGAACGCCACGGCCAGGATCGCCAGCAGGAGCCGCCACGTGGTGGGCCTCACCGGCGTCCCCCGCCCGGTGCTGCCTGCAGCCCGCCGGCCGGCCGTACCCCGAGCCGGTCGCCGGCCGGGAGCGCGGCGAGCAGATCCGCGACCGTGCCCAGCCCCGGGACCTCGAACCCGGGGTCCACGTCCGCCCACGGGACGAGGACGAACGCGCGCAGGTGTGCCCGCGGGTGCGGCAGCATCAGCTCGGGGGTCGCCGCGGTCCGGCCGCCGACCGCGAGCAGGTCGATGTCCAGCGTGCGCGCGCCCCAGTGCTCGGTCCGCTCCCGGCCGTGCTCGGCCTCGACGGCGTGGGCCCGGGCGAGCAGGTCGGACGGCAGGAGGGAGGAGTCCGCGACGAGGACGGCGTTCAGGTAGGCCGGCTGTCCGGGCGGGCCGCCGACCGGATCGGTCTCGTACAGCGGGGACAGCGCCACCACCCGCAGGCCGGGCGTCGCGGCGAGCGCCGCCACGGCTGCCCGCAGTGTGGCCGACCGGTCGCCGAGGTTCGCGCCCAGCGCGAACGCGACCCGCTGCCGGCCCGGCGCCGGTTCGCTCACGGCCGCTGCCGGGTGATGGTCACCGCGACGTCGTCGAAGGCGACCGGCATCGGTGCCTGCGGCTTGTGAACGGTCACCGTCACCGATGCCACCCGGCGGTCGGTCAGGCAGCGCTGCGCGATCCGGTCGGCGACGGTCTCGACCAGACGCAGCGGCTCGCCCTCGACGATCGCCACGACGTCGGCGCCGAGGCCGCCGTAGTCGACGGTGTCGGCCAGGTCGTCGCTGGCCGCGGCCGGGCGGGTGTCCAGCCTGAGCTCGACGTCGACCACGAACTCCTGGCCCTGCTCGCGCTCCCACTCGAACCAGCCGTGCCGGCCGCGGGCGCGCAGGCCGCGCAGCGACACCCGGTCGTCGGCACTCACGGCCGGCTCCCCGCAGCGCCGCCGCCCGGGTCGCCACCACCGCCGCTGTCGTCGCCGTCGTCGCTGTCGTCGTCGTCGTTGCCGGCGTCCTGCGCCGCCAGCACCGGAGACGCGTGGTGCACCAAGGCCCGCCAGCCGTCCTGCGTGCGCCGGAATACGTTGGTGGTGACCACCTGGCCGCCGGAGAACCCGTCGCCGCTCGCGCCTCCCATCCCGGTGAGGATGTTCTCGGCGCAGGTCACGACCGCGACGTCCCCAAGCACCTGGGTGCTCACGTCGGTCAGGAAGAACTGGATGTACGGGGTGCCGGCCATCACCAGGGCCCAGGACCGCAGCACGTGCGCACGGCCCAGCACCGGCGGCCACCCCGGATGCACGCAGACGGCGGAGTGCGCGTCGGTGTCGGCGGCCCACAGCGCCGACATCGCGTCGAGGTCGGCGTTCTCGACCGCTGCGTAGAGGGCGCGGTTGGCGGCCTCGACGTCGCGGACGTCGGTCTCGGCGGTCATCGGTTGCCCGCTGCCCGCCAGGCCGCGCCGACGCGCACCGCATCCAGGTTGGAGGCCGGCTCGTGCACCCGCACGCACCACACGCCCGCCGCAGCAGCCAGCGCGGTCACCGCCGCGGTGGCGTCGTCGCGCTCCTGCGTCGGCGGCGGCTGGCCGTCCGGGCCCGCCAGCACAGTCCCGAGGAACCGCTTGCGCGAGGCGCCGACGAGCAGCGGCCGGCCCAGCCCGGCCAGGACGTCCAGCTGCGCCAGCAGCCGCCAGTTGTGCTGGCTCTCCTTGGCGAACCCCAGTCCCGGGTCGAGCACCACGAACGCAGGGTCGACCCCCGCGGCTGCTGCGGCCTGCAGCCGCGCGCCGAGCTCGGACCGGACGTCGCGCACCACGTCGTCGTACGCCGTGAGCTCCTCCATGACGGTGGACGGCCCGCGCCAGTGCATCGCGACGTACGTGCAGCGCCGCTCGGCTATGAGGGGCAGCATCGCGGGGTCGGCGAGCCCGCCGCTGACGTCGTTCACGACCACCGCGCCGCGCTCCAGCGCGGCGACCGCGACCGAGGCCCGCATGGTGTCGATGCTCACCGGCACGCCTGCCGCGGCGAGCGCGGTGACCACGGGCAGCACCCGGCCGCGCTCCTCGTCCGGGCTGATCCGCTCGGCGCCGGGGCGGGTCGACTCGCCGCCGACGTCGACGAGGTCCGCGCCGCCCGCCCGCAGTGCCAGGCCGTGCGCGACCGCGGAGTCGGGGGCGAGGAAGCGGCCGCCGTCGGAGAAGGAGTCGGGCGTGACGTTGAGGACCCCCATCACCAGCGTCCGGTCCAGGTCGCGCAGGGCGTCGGGCAGCCCGGCCGGCGCTGGGGGGTACGTCACGCGGCCACTCTAATGACCCCCGAGACCCCGACTGATGCGCGCGTCTTGGGCCTTCCGGGCGCCGTGAGAGCCCAAGACGCGCGCATCAGTCGGGAAGGGTGGGCGGATCAGGCGGGCAGGACGGAACCGGCCGCGCGCCGGTCGCGACCGCGCCAGAACGCCAGCCGTGGGTAGCTGATGAACGCCTCGGCCTCCAGGTAGGCGACCGCCACCCGCGGCAGGTCGCCGACGTCGGGGTACAGGATGAAGCGGGGCTCCCAGACCGGCTGGAACTTCGCGTTGAAGCGGTACAGCGACTCGATCTGCGCCCACCTGGACGCGATCAGCAGCAGGCGTCGCCAGGCTCTGGTGCCCGGGCCGGCGCCGATGCGCTCGCCGCGCGCGAGCGCCGCACGGAACACGGCGAAGTTGAGCGACACGCGCTCGACGCCCAGGTCGCGGGCACCCAGCAGCGTCCGCGCGATGAGCAGCTCGTTGACGCCGGGGTCGGACTCGTGGTCGCGGCGCATGAGGTCCAGCGACAGACCGCGCTCCCCCCACGGGACGAAGGAGATCAGCGCCCGCACCTGGCCGCCCTGCGACGCGGTGGCGACGACGCAGCCTGCGTCGGCCGGGTCGCCGAAGCGGCCCAGCGCCATCGAGTAGCCGCGCTCGGTGTGGCCGACCCGCCACTCACCGACCAGCCGGCGCAGCTGCTCGAGCTCGGCGGGCGCGATGTCCCGCAGCCGCCGCAGCTCGCAGGCGTAGCCGGCCCGGGTCACCCGGTTCACCATCTGCCGCACGTTGCGCATCGACCGGCCGTCGAGGGTGAAGTCGCAGGTCTCGACGATGGCCTCGTCGCCGAACTCCAGCGCGTCCAGCCCGGCCTCGCGCACCCACACCTCGGCCCCCGTCTCGCTGGCGGCAGCCACCGCCGGTACCCATGCGTGCCGCTTCGCCTCGGCCACGAACTGTGTAATGGCCCCGGGCCAGGCTTCCGGGTCGCCGAGCGGGTCGCCGCTGGCCAGCATCACCCCGGAAGTCACGCGGTACGCGATGCAGGCCTTGCCGGTCGGCGACCACACCACGCTCTTGTCCCGGCGGAGGGCGAAGTAGCCCAGCGAGTCGCGCTCGCCGTGCCGGACCAGCAGGTGCCGCATGTGCTGCTGGTCGGCAGCCGTCAGCAGTGGCAGCGGGCGCGGGGCGCGCAGCAGCAGGAACAAGGTCGTCCCGACCGTGACCAGGCCCAGCGCGAGCAGGGAGTAGTACACGACGTCCGGGCGGAACCCGGGCTGCTGGTCCAGCGGTGTCGGGATCCCGACCAGGCCGGCACAGACGTACTGAAAGGTGGACCAGAAGCCGACGCGCTGGGTGAACCGCCCGCGGAACCCGTACGCCACCAGCAGGCCCAGCACCAGGCTCAGCGGGAGCAGGACCAGCAGGTAGCGCAGCGCGGACCAGCGGGTGTACGGGTCCCCGGCCGCGTAGAACTCGCGCTGGAACGCCACCAGCGTCACGAGCATGGCCGCCGAGACCGCGGCCAGCCCGGGGTGCGGGGCCTCGCCGAGGATGTGCAGCAGGACGGAGGTGGCGAGCAGGACGATCGCGAGCTGCCAGGCCCGGCGCTTGCGCCGGGCCAGCCCCCCGCCCAGCAGGATGAAGCCGACGCCCACGGCGAGCAGCGCCGCGACGGTGGCCTGCGAGATGGCCCCCGGCAGCACGTCGGTCAGGACGTGGACCCGGCGCCAGAGCTGGGGGGTGACGGCGGCGGCGACGTCCAGGACCCCGATGGTGAGGCAGACCGCACCGGCGACCCTGGGGATCCAGGGACGCTCGCCGGGCAGCACGGCCCGGACCGCCTCGACGGTCACGGGTGGCTCAGCGGCCGAGGATGAGGCTCATGGCCTCGGCCCGCGTGGCCGCGTCGCGCAGCTGGCCGCGGACCGCCGACGTGACGGTCTTGGCCCCGGGCTTGCGGATCCCGCGCATCGACATGCACAGATGCTCACACTCGACGACCACGATGACGCCGAGCGGCATCAGCAGGCGCGTCAGCGCGTCGGCGATCTGGGTCGTCAGCCGTTCCTGCACCTGCGGGCGCTTGGCGTAGACGTCGACCAGCCGGGCCAGCTTCGACAGCCCGGTGATCCGGCCGTCCGGGCCGGGGATGTAGCCGACGTGGGCGACGCCGTGGAACGGCACCAGGTGGTGCTCGCAGGTGCTGTAGACCTCGATGCCCTTGACCAGCACCATCTCGTCGTGGCCGAGGTCGAAGGTGGTGGTGAGCACGTCCTCCGGCCGCTGCCTCAGACCGCCGAACACCTCGGAGTAGGCGCGGGCGACCCGGGCCGGGGTCTCCCGCAGTCCCTCGCGCTCCGGGTCCTCGCCGACCGCGATGAGCAGCTCGCGGATCGCCGCCTCGGCCCGGGGCTGGTCGAAAGCGGGCCGCGTCGCCGGGTCGACTTCGACCGCCGTCACGGGGTTGACCACGCTCAGCCCACGCGCCCGTCGTCGACGGGCGGCATCTGCTTGGGCTGGTCCTCCTCGGCCTGGCCGTTGCCGCCGGACCCGTTGCCCAGCGACCGGCCGCCGGCCGCGCGGTTGGCCGACGAACCGTTGGGGGAGCCCGGGAACGCGACCGGCGGCAGGTCCGACACCGGTCGCGTGGACGACGAGAGCCACACCTCGCGCTCGGGCCGCTTGCGCACGTTCGCGAAGACCTCGGCCACCGCGGCCTTGTCCAGCGTCTCCTTCTCGAGCAGCTCGAGCACCAGCCGGTCCAGCACGTCGCGGTTGTCGACCAGGATGTGCCAGGCCTCGTCGTGGGCGTTCTCGATCAGCCGGCGGACCTCGTCGTCGATGACCTCGGCGAGGCCGTCGGAGTAGTCGCGGATGTGGCCCATGTCCCGGCCGAGGAACACCTCACCCTGCTCCTGGCCGAGCCGGATCGCGCCGATCCGCGCGCTCATGCCGTACTGCATGACCATCGCCCGCGCCACCGTCGTCGCCTTCTCGATGTCGTTGGCCGCACCGGTGGTCGGGTCGTGGAATACCAGCTCCTCGGCGACCCGTCCGCCCAGCATGTACGCGAGCTGGTCGAGCATCTCGTTGCGGGTGGTCGAGTACTTGTCCTCCTCCGGCAGCACCATCGTGTAGCCGAGGGTTCGGCCGCGGGGCAGGATCGTGATCTTGTGCACCGGGTCGGTGTTGTTCAGCGCCGCGGCCACCAGGGCATGCCCGCCCTCGTGGTACGCCGTGATCTTCTTCTCCTTCTCGCGCATCAGCCGGGTGCGCTTCTGCGGGCCGGCGACGACGCGGTCGATGGCCTCGTCCAGCGCGAAGTTGGTCACGAGCTTGCCGCCGCCGCGGGCGGTGAGCAGCGCGGCCTCGTTCAGGACGTTGGCCAGGTCGGCGCCGGTGAAGCCGGGCGTGCGCTTGGCGACGGCGAAGAGGTCGACGTCGCCCTCGAGCGGCTTGCCCTTGGCGTGCACCTTCAGGATGTCCAGGCGGCCCTGCAGGTCGGGGCTGGACACGGAGATCTGCCGGTCGAAGCGGCCCGGGCGCAGCAACGCCGGGTCCAGGATGTCCGGGCGGTTGGTCGCGGCGATCAGGATCACGCCGCCCTTGACGTCGAAGCCGTCCATCTCGACCAGCAGCTGGTTCAGGGTCTGCTCGCGCTCGTCGTGCCCGCCGCCGAGCCCGGCCCCGCGATGCCGCCCGACCGCGTCGATCTCGTCCACGAAGACGATCGCCGGAGCGTTCGCCTTGGCCTGCTCGAACAGGTCGCGGACCCGGGACGCGCCCACGCCGACGAACATCTCGACGAAGTCGGACCCCGAGATCGAGTAGAAGGGCACCCCGGCCTCGCCGGCCACCGCGCGGGCCAGCAGCGTCTTGCCCGTTCCCGGCGGGCCGTAGAGCAGGACGCCCTTGGGGATCTTCGCGCCGACGGCCTGGAACTTGGCCGGCTCCTGCAGGAACTCCTTGATCTCCTGCAGCTCCTCGACCGCCTCGTCCACGCCGGCGACGTCGGCGAACGTCGTCTTCGGCATGTCCTTGGAGGCGAGCTTGGCGCGGGACTTGCCGAAGCTCATGACCCGCGAGCCGCCGCCCTGCATGTTGTTCATCAGGAAGAAGAACAGGACGACGATGATCGCGATCGGCAGCAGGCTGACGAGCAGGCTCAGCCAGATGCTCTGCTGCGGGATCTGGTCGTCGAACGGGACCTTCTTGGCGAGGAGCTCGTCGGCGATCGTCCGGCCGTTCTGCTCGACGTACTGGGCCTGGACCTTGTCGCCGTTGTTGAGCACCAGCTGGATGGTCTGGTCGGTGCCGATGTTCGTGGCCGACTTGACGTTGCCGTTCTGGATGTCGGCGATGACCTCGGAGGTGGTCTTCTTCTGGTAGCCGCCGGAGGCGGACAGCAGCTGCGCGCCGACCAGCACGGCCAGCACCACGATGACGACCCAGAACACTGGTCCGCGGAAGTAACGCCTCACGTCGACTCGGGGTCCCCGGGGACCCCATCCTCCTGCTCGTACGCCGGACCGGCCACCCCAGCTCGGGAGTTTCGAGGGTACCCCGCCGCGGGCCCGGGCTCGACCCGGACGGCCGGGGTCCGCGGAGCCCGGTCGGTCAGGGGGAGTACACGTGCGGCGCGAGCGTGCCCACGAACGGCAGGTTGCGGTACCGCTCGGCGAAGTCCAGGCCGTAGCCGACGACGAACTCGGGCGGGATGTCGAAGCCGACGTAGCGGACCTGCACCGGCACCTTCGCCGCGTCCGGCTTGCGCAGCAGGGTGAACACCTCCACCGTCTCCGGACCGCGCGAACGCAGGTTCCGCAGCAGCCAGGACAGCGTCAGCCCCGAGTCGATGATGTCCTCGACGACCAGGACGTGCCGCCCGGTGATGTCCCGGTCCAGGTCCTTGAGGATGCGAACCACCCCGGAGGACTTGGTGCCAGAGCCGTACGAGGAGACCGCCATCCAGTCCATGGTCACGTTCGCCGTCAGCGCACGGCTGAGGTCTGCCATGACCATGACCGCCCCCTTGAGGACCCCGACCAGCAGCAGCTCGCGACCCGCGTAGTCCGCGTCGACCTCGAGCGCGAGCTCGGCCAGGCGATCGCGGATCTGCTCGGCGGTGAGCAGCACCTTCTCCAGGTCCTTGGCCTCCGGCCTGGAGTCGAGGCTCTCGGTCAACGCGGTCGGCCTCCTCGGGACGTACGCCTCACGGCCGGCGCACCGGCGCGAACGAGAGCCTGTCACAGGCACGGCTGGCGGCGACACCGCCGGGCAGGTCCACGGCGCCCTGGCCGTGCCAGCGGGTCACCAGTGCGTCCAGCGCCCGGACGTGGACGGCCGACAGATCGGTCGGCGGGCACCCGGCGGCGGCCGCGGCCAGGCGCAGGACCCGGCCACGTACGGCCGGGGCGAGCCGGCCCAGCTCGGTCGCGTCCAGGTCGCCGTCCGGGCCGAGCAACCCGGTGGCCGCGTCGTTCGCGATCGCGTCCAGGGCGTCCGCGTCCGCACGGGCCAGCGTCGCGGTCCGGGCGAGGGCGTCCGCGACCCCCGGGCCGAGCGCACGCTCCAGGACGGGCAGCACCTCGTGCCGGACCCGGGACCGGGCGAACCGCGAGTCGGCGTTGTGCGGGTCGTCCCAGGGTTCGAGGCCGAGCGCGGCACAGGCCCGGCGGGTCTGGGCGCGGCCGACGTCCAGCAGCGGCCGGAGGTACCGGCCGGCGGCGGAGACCGGCGCCATGCCGGCCAGCGAGCGGGTGCCGGAGCCGCGGGCCAGCCCGAGCAGGACGGTCTCGGCCTGGTCGTCCCGGGTGTGTGCGAGCAGGACGCCGGCGGCGCCGGTGCGCTCGGCCGCGGCGTCGAGGGCGGCGTAGCGGGCGGTGCGGGCCGCGCCCTCCGGACCGCCGTCGCCGCCCACCGAGACCGTCGCCACCTCGACCGGCTCGAGCCCGAGGCGGCGCAGCACGGTCGCGGTGGCCAGCGACCGCTCGGCCGACCCGCCCTGGAGCTGGTGGTCGACCACGACGGCGCCAGCGCGCACGGCCGCCTTGGGGGCCTCGAACGCCACCGCCGCCGCCAGGGCCAGCGAGTCGGCGCCGCCGCTGCAGGCCACGAGCAGCAGGTCACCGGGCTCGCACCCGGCCACCACCTCGCGCACCGCCAGGCGGATCCGCGCGACGGCCGGGTCGGGCCCGCTCACCGCGCCTCCCCCGCCCCCGTCCCGTCCGGTGTGCCCGGTGTCCCGACCACTCGCGCCATCCAGCGGTCCGGATCGGCGAGCTCGGCCGCCGACGGCAGGGTCGCCGCGGACTCCCAGACCCGGTTGAAGCCGGGCATCCCCACCCGGTCGACCACAGCACGTACGAAGGCGGCCCCGTCGCGGTACTGCCGCAGCTTGGCGTCCAGACCCAGCAGCCGGCGCAGGGCGGCCTCGACCCGGCCGGGCTCCTCCCGGCGGCGCTGGAAGCGCGCCCTGATGTCGGCCACCGACGGGACGACCTGGGGTCCGATGCCGTCCATCACGACGTCCGCATGCCCTTCCAGCAGCGACATCACCGCGGTCACCTCGGCCAGCATCGCCTGCTGCGCCGGAGACTGCAGAGCCTCGGCGAGGGACGGGCCCGGCCGGCCGCTCAGCGCGGCGGCCACGGCCGCCGCCACGTCACCGGCCCGCTCGCGCAGCGCGCCCGCGGACAGCTGCTCCTCGGCGGCGCCGAGGAGCACGCCGACCTGCTCGACGAGGTGCGCGCGCAGCCACGGCACCGCCCCGAACTGCACCCGGTGGGTCTCCTCGTGCAGGCACACCCACAGGCGGAAGTCCGCCGGCAGGACGCCGAGCTCACGCTCGACCTGGACGATGTTCGGCGCCACCAGCAGCAGGCGTCCCGGCCGGTCGCCTTCGGGACCGTCCGGCGGGAACATCTCGTACTGGCCGAGCACCTTCCCGCCGAGGAACGCCAGGCCGGCGCCCGCCTCGAGCCCGGTGATGCGCGCCCCCGCGGCGCGGACCGCAGGCGGCATCGAGGCCATCGTGCGGGACTGGATCCGCTCGGCCATCGGCTCGAGCAAGTGTCGCAGCCCCTGCACGTTGGAGCGCACCCAGGCCGGCCGGTCGACGACGGCCACCGGGGCGTCGGCGCCGGGGACGTCCAGGCCGGTGTAGGCGCGGACGTGCCCGCGGGCCTCGAGGGCGTAGCCGCGCAGCTGCCGGACCACCTCGCGGGCCTGGTCGGGCGTGGCCTGCGGTCCCGGACGCAGCAGTCGTACCCCGGTCGCGGCCGCGAGGTCCCAGTCGACGAGGTCCGGACCCGGGCTCATGCGGCCACCGTACGTCGGGCGCCGGCCGGCTGGGTCAGCCCGAGCAGCCGCATCCGGCGACCGCGGCGCCCAGCCGGTCCAGCGCGGCGCGCGCAGCGAGCGTGCCACCGGCCGGCACGTGGTCGGCGACGAAGACGAACACAAGCTGGCGACCGGCGGCGTCCTCGACCGTGCCCGCCATCGCCGAGACGCCGGTGAGGGTGCCGGTCTTGGCCCGCACCAGGCCGGCCGCGCCCGAGGTGCCGGGCGCGTCGAAGCGCGGCGGCTCGAGGCTGCCGGAGAACCCGGCCACGGCCAGGCCGGTCAGGATCGGGCGCAGCTGCGGGTGGTCGGCTGCGCCGGCGAGGACGAGCACGCGACCGAGCACCGCCGGCTCGACCCGCGTCTGCACCGACAGCCCGCTGCCGTCGTAGAGGCTGAGGTGGTCGGTGGGCACGCCCAGCGCCTGGACCGCCGCGGTCACCGCTGTCACCCCGCCGGGGAAGTCGGCCGGCTGTCCGGAGGCGTGCGCGACGAGATGGGCGAGCGCCTCGGCCAGGTCGTTGTCGCTGGTGGACAGCATCCAGCCGAGCAGGTCGGACAGGGTCGGCGAGCTCACCGAGGCCAGCAACGCGCCCGCCGGCGTCGACGGTCCGCTCGAGCCCCCGGCCGATCGGGCAGGGCCCGCCGTGGTCGTCGTCGTGGCGGTCGCGGACGGGGTCGGCGGGGCCTTCGACGCTGCCGGCGCGCCCTTGACGGTGATGCCCTGCCTGGCCAGCTGGCGGGCGAACGCCTTGGCCGCGCCCAGCGCCGGGTCGGCGACCCGCGGGGCCGAGCCCTCAGCGGTGAGGCCGACCCGGCCCTCGTCCACCGACAGCGCCGTCACCGGCGAGACGATGCCTGAGCTGACGTACGCGGCGGGCCAGGTCGCCGCCGTGGTCGACCCGGTGAACAAGGTGCTGTCGTAGCCGAGGCTCACGGTCGTCGTGCCCTGGGCCCGTAGCGCAGCGGCCGTGGACCTGGCCAGAGCGGGCAACGAGGCCGGCGCCGGCACGAACCCGGCGGGGGGCGCGGTGGCCAGCGTGGCGTCGCCACCGCCGACCAGCACGATCTGGCCGGGCGCCGCCCCGGCGACCACGCGGGTCTGGATCCGGTACTGCGGCCCCAGGACCGACAGCGCCGCGGCGGCGGTGAGCAGCTTGGTCGTGGAGGCGGTCGAGTAGTCGCCGTCCGCGTCGTGGCCGTACAGCAGGCGGCCGCCGGCCAGGTCCAGGACCGCCGCACCGACTCGCGGGCCCAGCGCCGGTTGCGCGAGCAGCGGTCCCAGGACCCGGCCCAGCCCGGCCGCCGTCGGGAGGGTGCCGCCGGCGGCGACGGGCTCGAGCACCGGGGCCGCGGCCGACGGCGACGGCAGCGACGCAACGGCGGACGGGCTGCCGGCCGTGCTGCTGCCCGTGCCCGCGGCCGCCCCGCCTCCCTGACCGGGCATCCGGCCCAGCACGGTGAGGACGAGCACCAGCACCGTGACGGCGGCCAGGGCCGCCACCGCGCCCGCGCGCCAGCCGTGCAGCCGCCCGACCACCGGCAGCCGCCGTCCACCGGGCAGGCTCACGCGCACCTGCGGAACACTAGGTCAGCCCCGGGGCGGACCCGCGCAGGAGCAGGGAGGAGCACGGTGGACTTCGACGTCACCATCGAGATCCCCAAAGGCCAGCGCAACAAGTACGAGATGGACCACGAGACCGGCCGGATCCGGCTGGACCGCATGCTGTTCACGGCGACCAGGTACCCCGCCGACTACGGCTTCGTCGAGCACACCCTGGGCCTGGACGGCGACCCGCTCGACGCTCTCGTGCTGCTGGAGGAGCCGACGTTCCCCGGCTGCCTGATCCGCTGCCGGGCGGTCGGCATGTACCGGATGACGGACGAGAAGGGCCGCGACGACAAGATCCTCTGCGTGACCGCGAACGACCCGCGGCTGGAGCACCTGCGCGACATCTTCCACGTGCCCGAGTACGAGCGGCTGGAGATCGAGCACTTCTTCAGCGTCTACAAGGACCTGGAGCCGGGGAAGTCGGTCGAGGGCGCGACCTGGGCCGGCCGCGCCGAGGCCGAGCTGGAGATCCAGGCATCGTTCGAGCGGCTCGGGACCGGGCACTGACCCGCACCGGCCGCCCGGCGGCTACGGGCGGGCGAAGCCGAACAGGTCGGGACGGTCCACGTAGCTGATCCGCACGTCGGCCCCGGTGTACGGCGCCTCGATCATCTGCCCGCCACCGAGGTACAGGGCGACGTGGTGGATCGAGGTGTAGTCGTTGCCGAAGGCGAAGAAGACCAGGTCGCCGGGCCGGGCACTCGACTGCGACACCGGCGTGGAGACCTCCCACTGCGCGACCGACCAGTGCGGCAAGGAGACGCCGCCGGCCTGCCAGGCCCGCATCGTCAGCCCCGAGCAGTCGAAGGTCGCGGGACCGTCGGCCGCCCACTGGTACGGCTTGCCCAGCTGCCTCATCGCGAAGGCGATCGCCCTGCGTGCCCCGGCGCTGGTGGCCTGCGAGCCCGAGCCGGGGTGACTGCCCCCGCCACCGCCGTGCACCCGGGCGGCACGCTGGCGGGCCAGCTCGGCGGCGCGGCGCTGCGCGGCCCGCGCGAGGCCGGCCTGGCGGGCCTGGCTGAGCTGGGTGGACTTGGCGCGAGCCGCCGCCAGCGCGGTGGTGAGGGTGGCGACCTGGGCGTCGATCTGCGTGACCTGCGCGGCCTGGTCCGCGACCTTGGCCTGCACCACTGCCTTGGCCGCCGCTGCCGCAGCTGCCGCCTTGGTCACCGCTGCCAGCGCGTCGGACGCCTGCTTGTCCAGGACGGACGCGACCACCCGGGCGGCCTGCAGCCGCTGCAGCACCGCGTCCTGCCGGTCGGCCAGGACGTTCATGGTGGCGACGGCCTCGAGCATGCTCTGCGGCGAGTCGGCCGACAGCACCGCGCCGACCCCGAGGCCCAGCCCGTCGCCCCGGTACGCCGCAGACGCCAGCCGGCCGAGGTCGGCCCTGGCCGCGTCCAGGGCGGCCTGCGCCCGGGTGGCCGCGGCCGAGGCGGTGCCGGCCGCCCGCTGCGCCTGCTGCAGCTGGTACATCGCGCCGTTGTACGCCTCGCCGGCCGCGTCCACGGCCTGGCCGAGGGCCTGCAGCCGCGCCTGCGCGGCCGCCAGCTGGGCCTGCATCACGCCGACCTGGGCGGCGACCGACTGGGCCTTCGCCTTGGCCGCGGCCACCGTCGAGGCGGACGGGGTGCTGGGGTCGGCGGCGGCCTGGGCGACGGGCAACGAGGCGACCAGCGCGACGACGGCGGCTGCCGCCGCCGTCCTGATCGGGCCACGCCCTCGGGTCCGCACCGGCCGCTCCCTTCACCGTCGTCGTCCCGTCTCGTGACGGGGCCGAAAAGTCGTTGTCCTGACTGGGCTTTCGGCCGTTCTCGGCGATCGCTGAACCGCGTTCCACCGCTGACCCTCGGCGGCGACGCTAGCCCGAACGAGAACCGGCCGTCACCCCTGTCACAGCCGTCACATCCGCTGTCGACGGCGTGTCCGGCAGACACGCCGGGTACTACAACCGTGTGATTCGCTCCATCCCACCCACGCACGCACCCACCCACCTACCCCGCGCGATCATGAGAGATGTATCCCCCTGCGTGCCGTTTCTCGGCACATCTCTCATGATCGACGCGTGGGGGGAGCGTGGGGGGAGCGTGGGGGGAGCGTGGGGGGAGCGGTGGGGGTGGGTTTGGCCGGCGGGCGCCCGGGGGGACATGCTGGCGGTGTCGGTGCCGGGGGGACAGCCTCAGCCCAGCCTCGATCGACCCGCACCAGGACGGAGGGGTAGGCGCGTGCAGGTCTGGACGGGCTCGGCCTACCCGCTCGGAGCGACCTACGACGGGGCCGGGACCAACTTCGCGTTGTTCACCTCGGTAGCCGAGGGCGTCGAGCTGTGCCTGTTCGACGAGGCCGGCAACGAGCAGCGCGTCGCGCTGACCGAGGTCGACGCGGACATCTGGCACGCCTACCTGCCCGGCATCCTGCCCGGCCAGCGGTACGGCTACCGGGTGCACGGTCCGTACGACCCGGCGGCGGGCAACCGGTGCAACCCGGCCAAGCTCCTGCTCGACCCGTACGCGAAGGCCGTCGACGGCCAGGTCGACTGGGACGAGTCGGTGTTCGCGTACCGCTGGGACGACCACGCCCGGGCGAACTACGCGGACTCGGCCCCGCACGTGCCGAAAGCGGTCGTGGTGAACCCGTACTTCGACTGGGCCGACGAGCGCGCACCGCGCACGCCGTACCACGAGACGGTCGTGTACGAGGCGCACGTCAAGGGCCTGACCGCGACGCACCCCGGGGTGCCGAAACAGATGCGCGGCACCTACTCGGGCCTGGCGCACCCGGCGATGATGGAGCACTACGAGCGGCTGGGCATCACCGCGGTCGAGCTCATGCCGGTGCACCACTTCGTCCACGACCATCACCTCGTGGACCGCGGGCTGCGCAACTACTGGGGCTACAACACGATCGGCTTCTTCGCGCCGCACGCGCAGTACACCGCCACCGGCACCGACGGGCAGCAGGTGACCGAGTTCAAGGCGATGGTGCGCGAGCTGCACCGGGCCGGCCTCGAGGTCATCCTCGACGTCGTCTACAACCACACCGCCGAGGGCAACCACCTAGGCCCGACGTTGTCGTTCCGCGGCATCGACAACGCCGCGTACTACCGGCTCGTCGAGGACGACCAGGCGCACTACTACGACACGACCGGGACCGGCAACAGCCTGCTGATGCGCAGCCCGCACGTGCTCCAGCTCATCATGGACTCGCTGCGCTACTGGGTCACCGAGATGCACGTCGACGGCTTCCGCTTCGACCTGGCCGCAACGCTGGCCCGGCAGTTCCACGAGGTCGACCGGCTGAGCGCGTTCTTCGACCTGGTGCAGCAGGACCCGGTCGTCTCGCAGGTCAAGCTGATCGCCGAGCCGTGGGACCTGGGGGACGGCGGCTACCAGGTGGGTGGGTTCCCGCCGCTGTGGACCGAGTGGAACGGCCGCTTCCGCGACACGGTGCGCGACTTCTGGCGCGGCGAGGCGGCCTCGCTGCCGGAGTTCGCGTCACGGATCACCGGGTCGTCCGACCTGTACGAGAGCAGCGGCCGGCGTCCGATCGCGTCGGTCAACTTCGTGACCGCGCACGACGGCTTCACCCTGCGCGACCTGGTGTCGTACGACGGCAAGCACAACGAGGCGAACGGCGAGGACAACGCGGACGGCGAGAGCCACAACCGCTCGTGGAACTGCGGGGTCGAGGGCGAGACCAAGGATCCCGCCGTGCTGGCGCTGCGCTCGCGGCAACAGCGCAACCTGCTCGCCACGCTGCTGCTGAGCCAGGGCGTGCCGATGCTGCTGCACGGCGACGAGCTCGGCCGCACCCAGCACGGCAACAACAACGCGTACTGCCAGGACACCCCGCTCGCTTGGGTCGACTGGTCGGACGGGGCCGTCGACGAGGACCTGCTCGAGTTCACCGGGCGCCTGGTGGCCCTGCGCCGCCAGCACTCGGTGTTCCGGCGGCGCCGGTTCTTCCAGGGCCACGACGTGCGCGGGGCCCATGCAGACGACGAGATCGCCTGGTTCCGCACCGACGGGCGGCCGATGGGCGACAAGGACTGGACGGACGGCTACACCCGAGCGGTCGGGGTGTTCCTGAACGGCTCGGCGCTGCCCGACGTCGACCTGCGCGGCGAGCCCGTCACCGACGACTCGTTCCTGCTGTTCATGAACGGCCACGACGAGCCGCTGGACTTCGTGCTGCCGGACGCGTCGTTCGGCAGCGAGTGGGCGGTCGTGCTCGACACGGCGGCCGACGAGGCCCAGACCGCCGGCGCCGAGGCCACCCAGGTGCTGGCCGCCGGCAAGACCAGGACGGTGCCCGGACGCGGCCTGATCCTGCTCCGCCGCGAGTCGTGACGGGCGGGCCGCGCGCGGCGGCGACGGTCCCGACCGGGACCTACCGCGTCCAGCTGACCCCGACGCACGGCTTCGCCGAGCTGGCGGCGATGTGCGGCCACCTCGACCGGCTCGGGGTCAGCCACGCGTACCTGTCGCCGGTGCTGGCCGCGGCACCCGGCTCGCAGCACGGGTACGACGTGGTGGACCACTCCCGGATCGACCCCGAGCTCGGCGGCGAGGCCGGGCTGCTCGCCGCGGCCACTCGGCTGCGCGAGCGCGGCCTGGGCATCGTGCTGGACGTGGTCCCGAACCACATGGCGATGACGGTGCCCGAGCACCTCAACCGCGTCGTGTGGTCGGTCCTGCGCGACGGGGCCGCGTCCCCGCACGCCGCGTGGCTCGACGTCGACTGGAGCGCCGACCGTCCGGTGCTGCTGCCGTTCCTGGGCCGGCGCATCGACGAGTGCCTGGACGCGGGCGAGATCGTGCTCGAGGGCACCGGCGGTCCGGACGGCGAGCCGGTGGTGCGCTACTTCGAGCACGTGCTGCCGGTGCGTCCGGGCACCGAAGGCCTGCCCCTGGAGGAGCTGCTGGCGGCGCAGGCGTACCGGCTCGCGTTCTGGCGGGTGGCCGACGAGGAGCTCAACTACCGCCGGTTCTTCGACGTCGACACGCTGGTCGGGCTGCGGGTGGAGGATCCCGCGGTCTTCGCCGCGACCCACTCGGTGGTGCTGCGGCTGCTCGCCGAGGGGATCGCCACCGGCCTGCGCATCGACCACCCCGACGGCCTGGCCGACCCGCGCGGCTACCTGACCCGGCTGGTGGCCGCGGCTCCGGCCGGCACCTGGGTCGTCGTCGAGAAGATCCTCGAGGAGGGCGAGGAGCTGCCGGCGGACTGGCCCTGCGCGGGGACCACCGGCTACGACGCGCTCGCCGCCGTCGGCGCGACCTTCGTCGACCCCGAGGGCGCCCCGGTCCTGACCGCGGCCTTCGCCGAGCTGGCCGGCGCCGACGAGACCTGGCCCGAGGCGGCCGACCGGGCCCGGCGCGACGTGCTGCGCGGCCCGCTGGTCGCCGAGGTGGACCGGCTCGCACAGGTCGCGCACGAGGTGTGCCAGGAGGAGCTGCGGCTTCGCGACCACTCGCTGCGCGGGCTGACGGAGGCCGTCTTCGAGCTGCTGGCGGCTGTGCCGGTGTACCGGGCGTACGTGGTCCCGGGCGAACCGGCGCCCGCGGGCGCGGTCGAGGTGCTCGAGGCCGCCGCGCGGGTCGCCGCCGCCCGCCTCCCGGAGCGCGCGGCCGAGACCGTCCTGCTGCGCGACCTGGCCCTGGGCCGGCTCGGGCGGGGCCCGCGCAAGGACGAGTTCTGCGTGCGCTTCCAGCAGACCACCGGGCCCGCGATGGCCAAGGGGGTCGAGGACACCGCCGCCTACCGCTGGTTCCCGCTGACCGGACTGGCCGAGGTGGGCTGCCGGCCGGACCGCTTCGGCGCGGAGCCCGAGCACCTGCACGCGTTCGCGCGCCGCCGCCTGGCCGCACGGCCGGACGCGATGTCCGCGCTGTCGACGCACGACACCAAGCGCAGCGAGGACGTGCGCGCCCGGCTGGCCGCCGTCAGCGAGGTCCCCGCCGAGTGGGTGGCCGCCGTGCGCGGCTGGCGGGCGCTGGCGGGCGAGCTCGGCGACGGCCGGCTCGGGTGGCTGCTCTGGCAGACGTTGGTCGGAGCCTGGCCGCTGGACGCCGGACGGCTGACGACGTACCTGGTCAAGGCCGCGCGCGAGGCCAGGCTGCGCACGTCGTGGACCTCCCCCGACCACGCTTTCGAGGACGACCTCGGTGCGTACGTGCAGCGGGTGCTGGCCGACGAGACGGTGACCGGGAGCATCGCGGCGATGGTCCAGCGGCTGCAGCCCGGCTTCGTCGCCAACTGCCTCGGCCAGCGTGCGGTCCAGCTCGGCCTGCCCGGTGTACCGGACATCTACCCCGGGTGCGAGTCGGTGAGCCTGCGCCTCACCGACCCGGACAACCGCTCGGCCCCCGACGTCGCCGAGCTGTCCGCGGTGCTGGACCGCGCGCTCGCCCGGGTCCCGGACCCGGCAGCCGACCTGCCCGCGGCGAAGGCCCGGCTGACCGCGCTCGGGCTGCGGCTGCGCCGGGAGCACCCGGACTGGTTCGGCGCGGACGCCGGGTACGAGCCGGTCAGCGCCGACGGCCCGGTGGCCGCGCACGCGGTCGGCTTCGTCCGGGCCGGCCGGGTGGCGGTGGTCGCGACCCGGCTGGCGCTGCGGCTGGCCGCCGGCGGCGGCTGGGGCCCGACCCGGGTCGTCCTCCCGGAGGGCCGGTGGACCGACCTGCTCACCGGGACCGCGCACGTGCCCGGTGGCGACGGCGCAGTCCCGGCTGCCGACCTGCTGACCTGGCCGGTGGCCCTGCTCGTGCGCGCGGACGCCTGACGTGCGGCTGCGTGTCTGGGCGCCGGACGCCCGCGCCGGTGTAGAGGTGGTGCCGCCCGCAGCAGCCGGCGGGGCGGCCGGACCCGCAGTGCGGCTGGACCCCGAGGACGGGCGGCCCGGTTGGTACGCCGGCGAAGTGGACTGGCTGCGGCACGGTGCCCGGTACCTGCTCGCCCTCGACGCGGGCGAGCCGCTGCCCGACCCGCTCGCGCGCCGGCTGCCGGACGGGGTGCACGGTCCCGCGCAGGTATGGGACCCCGGCACGTACGCCTGGCACGACCACGGCTGGGCCGGGCGCTCGCTCGCGGACGGCGGCGTCGTGTACGAGCTGCACGTGGGGACCTTCACCCCGCGCGGCACGCTGGACTCCGCGGCCGAGTACCTGCCGTACCTGAGCGACCTGGGGGTGAGCCACGTCGAGCTGATGCCGGTGGCCGCCTTCGACGGGACTCACGGCTGGGGGTACGACAGCGTCGCGATCGACGCGGTGCACGAGCCGTACGGCGGACCGGACGCGCTGTGCCGGTTCGTGGACGCGGCGCACGCGCACGGCCTGGCGGTG
The DNA here is from genome assembly GCA_963849365.1 of uncultured Actinomycetota bacterium. Classification (GTDB taxonomy): domain Bacteria; phylum Actinomycetota; class Actinomycetes; order Prado026; family Prado026; genus CAVQCJ01. The sequence goes on along the minus strand of CAWKHA010000004.1, from coordinate 1,300,428 downwards.
GTCCTGGACGTCGTGCAGAACCACCTGGGCCCCAGCGGCAACCACTGGGACGCGTTCGGGCCGTTCCTGACCGGCTCCCACGCGACGCCGTGGGGAGCCGCGGTCAACCTGGACGCGGCCTGGTCCGACGACGTGCGCTCGATCCTCGTCGAGAGCTCGGCGCGCTGGCTGACCGACTTCCACCTGGACGGGCTGCGACTGGACGCGCTGCACGCGCTGCGCGACGACCGGGCGCTGACCTACCCCGAGGAGCTGGCCACCGCCGTCGACGCGCTGGCCGAGCGCCTCGGCCGGCCACTGGCGCTCGTCGCCGAGACCGACCGCAACGACCCGGCGACGGTGCTGCCGAGGCTGCCCGGCGGGGGTGGTCTCGGCCTGACCGCACAGTGGGACGACGACGTGCACCACGCACTGCACTGGCTGCTGACCGACGAGACGCAGGAGTACTACGCCGACTTCGCGTCCGGTGCCTCGGTCGCGCACGCGCTCGAACGGGGGTTCCTGCACGACGGACGGTGGTCGTCGTTCCGGCGGCGCACGCACGGCCGCGCCGTCGACTGGGCCCGCACCGACCCGTGGCGGTTCGTCGTCTCGGTGCAGACGCACGACCAGGTCGGCAACCGCGCGCTCGGCGAGCGCATCGCCACCCTCGCCGGCCGCGACCGGGCCGCGTGCGCCGCCGCGCTGCTGCTCACCCTCCCGTACACGCCGATGCTGTTCATGGGCGAGGAGTGGGGGGCGACCACGCCCTGGCAGTACTTCACCTCGTTCGCCGACGCCCGGCTCGGAGACACCGTCACGTCCGGCCGGCGCCGCGAGTTCGCCGGGCACTCCTGGGTGCAGGAGACGGTCCCGGACCCGCAGGACCCGGGGACGTTCGGGCGTTCCCGGCTCGACCCGCGGCGCGATGCGGCGGTCGACCCGCAGATGGTGCGCTGGTACCGCGACCTGCTCGCGCTGCGGCGCGCGGAGCCCGGGCTGGGACCCGCGGCACGGGCCGCGACCGGCACCGCGGCCGGTGTGCGGTGCTCGTGGTCCAACGGCCGGGCCGGCCGGCCGGAGTGGTTCGCGCTGGCCCGCGACGGCTGGCGCACCGTCGTGAACCTCGGCGCGGAGCACACCGACATCGAGCTCGGTGCCGAGGTCACGTCCGCCGAGGTCGTCCTGTCCTGGCGCGGCGACGCGGCCGCTGTCGACGGGCGCCACAGCGCCGTACGCGTCGGGCCGTCCTGCGCGGCCGTCGTCCGCGTCGCCGAGGCGGCGCCGGTGGCACTCGCGTCAGGCTAGGCTCACGCAGCCCCTGCGCCGCCCCTGTGCGCGGGGGTGGCCCTGACTGGAGACACCGTGCACCTCGTCGACTTCCTGTGGAGCCTGCTCGTCATCTTCTTCATGGTCGTCTACTTCATCATGCTGTTCCGCGTCGTCATCGACGTCTTCCGCAGCGACGACCTGAGCGGCTGGGGCAAGGCCCTGTGGTTGCTGGCGCTGCTCGCGTTCCCGCTGGTCACGCTGCTCGTGTACGTCATCAGCCGCGGTGACGGGATCGCCGGCCGGGACCGCCGGCAGTACCAGCTGGTGCAGCAGGCGCAGGAGCAGTACATCCGCGCGGTCGCGGCCGGTTCGGGCAGCTCCACCGGCTCCGCCGCCGACCAGATCGCGCGCGCGCACGAGCTGCTCGCGGCAGGGGCGATCACGCAGGAGGAGTTCGACACCCTCAAGAGCAGGGCGCTCAGCGGCTGACGCGCTCCGGGCCGGCCGGGCCGTCCTCGGCCGGCGCGTCCTGCTCGATCTCGGCCGAGTCGGCCCACGCCCCGTGCTCTCGCCGTGCCCACGCCAGCGGCACCCACCCCGTGCGCAGGCCCAGGCGGGCCACGGGGTCGTTGCCGGCCATGTACACGTGCCCGGCCACCACGACGGCCAGCGCGAACGCGGTCCAGTCGTGAACGAACGTCGCGCCGGTCCGCCACGACAGCGGGAACCAGCCGGTCCAGTGCATCACCGAGCCGGTCATGAGCATCACCAGGACCACGCCAACGGTGAATGCCGCGTTGAGCTTCTGCCCCGCGTTGAACTTGCCGACCGGGATGCGCCCGGACCGCCGGTCGCGCGAGCGCAGCCACGCCCAGTCGTCCGGGCTGAAGCGGTTCAGCACCCGGGCGTCGGCGCGCAGCACGCGGGAGCGGACCCAGCCGACCAGCAGCGGGAGCGGCGACGCCAGCCCGGCGTACAGGTGCACCGTCGCGACCAGATGGCGGCGGCCGACGAGCTGGGACAGCGGTGCGAAGTACAGGACGGCCGCAGTCACCAGCAGCACGGCGAAGAGCAGCGCCGTCGTGCGGTGCACCCAGCGCTCCCCGCTGCTGAACCGGCGCACCAGCGGTTCAGGACGTCGGGGCATCGTCCCTGCCGTTCGACTGGCCGACCCACGCGTCGACGTCGTACCCGAGCTGCTCCCAGTACCCGGGCTCGACGTGGTCGGCGACCTCGATCCCGCCGAGCCACTTGCACGACTTGTAGCCGTACATGGGGGCGACGTAGAGCCGCACCGGACCGCCGTGCCCCGGCTCCACGGCCTTGCCGATCATCGCGGTGGCCACCAGGACGTCGCGGCGCATGGCCTGGTCCATCGTCAGCGACTCGGTGTAGACGCCGTCCAACGACGTGAACAGCACGGCGGCTGCCGACGGACGGGCCCCGACGTGCTCGAGCAGGTCCGGCAGGGCCACCCCGGACCAGTGCACGCCCGGCACCCGCCAGCCGGTGACGCACTGGAAGTCCTTGGTCAGGTGGGTCTGCGGCAGCGCTTGCAGGTCTGCGAACGAGAGCGTCGCCGGGCGGTCGACCAGCCCCCCGACCCTCAGCTCGTACTGCGCCTCGGAGACCACCGGGTCGGAGGAGACGACGCTGTAGTAGCGGAAGCCCTCGACGCCCGGCAGCAGCGTGGACAGGCCGGTCGGGTCCTTGCTCGCGGCAGCGCTGATGCCGTCCTGCACGCGCTTGCCGGTCAGCACGCCGAGGGCGCCGAGCCCGAGCATGCCGAGGACTACCCGGCGACCCACCGGCGTCCCGCGGTCGGCCGCGCTCCTCGTCCCGCTCATTTCGTCCCGCTCGTCTCGCCCCGCCAGCTCACCGTCCATGGCACCACGCACAGCCGGAGATGACCACGCCGCTGCGGTGCGCGTCCGCGAACCGTAAGAACCGCGGTCAGCCCGGCGTCGGGCCGGGAACCGGTCCGGTCGCACCGACATCGGGTGGGACCATCGTCACGCGCAGCCCGCACCGCTGCGCGACCCACGGCACCAGGCCACCCTGCACCACGACCGAGAACGTCACGACGACGAAGACGACCCCGTACAGGCGGGACGCGTCGGGGACGCCCGAGGACAGCAGGTAGGTGCCCAGCAGGATCGGGACCGCGCCTTTGAGCCCGGCCCAGAGGACGAACACGCGCTCCCCCGGCTCCAGCCGGACCGGGAGCAGCACCAGCCCGACCAGGAGCGGGCGCACGGCCAGGGCCAGGAGCACGGCGAGGGACACCCCCATCAGCAGGGTGTTCCCGTGGGTCAGGCTGTCCAGGGAGACCGTCAGGCCGAGCACCGTGAAGGCCACGATCTCGCCGAGACTGGCCAGGGCGGAGTGGAAGTGCAGGATCTCCCCTTTGTAGGGGGCCACGGTGTCGCCGACGACGATGCCGCAGACGAACACCGCCAGGAAGCCGGACCCGTGGGCCACCGTCGCGACCCCGTAGGTCAGGCCGGCGACGGCCAGGGTCCGCAGCGGGTACAGACCCTCGCTGGGCAGCGCGATCCGCCGCATCAGCCAGGCCAGGGCCGGCCCGGCGACGAGGCCGACGGCCAGACCGACCGAGATCTCCAGCACGAACTCCCGGGTCGCAGAGCCCACGGCCGCCCAGCCGGTCGCACCTCCGCTGACCAGCAAGGCCGCCATGAGCGCGATCCCCACCGGGTCGTTGGCTCCCGACTCGCCCTTCAGCAGGAGCGAGCTGCGTCCGGAGATCTCCCGCCGGCCGAGGACGCTGAAGACGACGGCGGGGTCCGTCGGGGACAACGCGGTGCCGAGCAGCAGGGCCGCCCGCCAGTCCAGGTCGAAGACGAGGTGCGCCAGCCAGGCCATCGCCGCCGCCGTGACCAGGGTGCCGGCCACCCCGAGCCACGCGATGGGCGCTGCCTCGCGGCGGAAGCTGCGCAGGCCGATCCCCATGCCGCCGTCGAACAGGATGAGCACGAGCGCGACCGTGACGATGCGCTGGACCTGGTCGATCGGGATCCGCCCCAGGGCCGGGAAGAGGTCCGACATGACAGCCGCGGTCACCAGGAAGAACGCCGGAGCCGGCACGCGCAGCCGCTCGGTGAGGCGGCTGGACAGGATCGCCAGCGCCATGAATGCGCAGACGGCTGTGAGCACACCGGCGAACCGGTAGATGTCGTTCATGCGCCTGCGACCACGGACGCGATCATGCCCGCGCCCGCGCGTTGCCCGCCAGAGCGGGCGGCTGGGCGTAGGTTTCGCGGCGATCCGGGAGGTGCGCTGTGGTCGGAAGGCGCGGTGGCGTCGTCGTCGCCGGCGAGGCTCTGGTCGACCTCATCGTGGGGACGGACGGCACCGTCACGGCGGTGCCCGGCGGCGGTCCGTTCAACGCGGCGCGGGCGGTGGCCAGGCTCGGGGTCGACACCGGGTTTCTCGGCGCGCTGTCGGCCGACCGGTTCGGCCGGCTGCTGGGGGCGACCCTCGCCGGCGACGGGGTCCGGCTCGACGACACCGTGACCGTCCCGGAGCCCACGACGCTGGCGCTGGCCGAGCTGGACGCGGCCGGCAGCGCGTCGTACCGCTTCTACCTCGCGGGCACGTCGGCCGCGCGCGTCGGCCGTGCCCAGACCGCCGACGTGGCCGCGCAACCGCCGGCCGCCCTGCACGTGGGATCGCTCGGTCTCGTGCTCGAGCCCATCGCCGAGAGCCTGGCCGGACTGGTACGCGAGCTGCCCGCGGACGTGCTCGTCCTCGCCGACCCGAACTGCCGCCCGGCCGCGATCGCCGACCCGGACACGTACCGGGCACGGCTGGACGGCGTCCTGGACCGCGCCGACGTCGTGAAGGTGAGCAGCGAGGACCTCGCGTACCTCGCGCCCGGCCTGCCGGTGATGGCGGCGGCGGCGAGCCTGCGCCGCCGCGGGCGCCAGGTGCTGCTGGTCACCCACGGGGCGCGGCCGGCGCTGGTCGTGCACGCGTCCGGATCCTTCGAGGTGCCGGTCCCGGCCGTGCGCGTGGTCGACACGGTCGGGGCCGGCGACATCTTCGGCGCGGCGTTCCTCGCGAGCTGGGTCCGGGCCGGCCGGGCCGTCGGGGAGCTGACCGACCCGGCCGCGCTGCGCCCGGCGGTGGAGCGGGCCTGCCGGGCCGCCGCGATCGCCTGCACCCGTGCCGGTGCGCAGCCGCCGTGCCTGGCCGAGCTCGACGGGACGGCCGCCTGAGGGCCTGGCACCGTTTGCACCTGCGGCACGACGAAGAGCACGCGCAGACCCCAGAGCGTCACGGGCTCAACGCCTCTTGCAGGATCTCGCGTGAGCAAACGCTTGCACGAGACCGGCGGGATCCCTACGCTGCGCTGGTCCGGACGCCAACGGAGGCTGCGGATGGGCATGACGATCCGGGACATCGCCCGCGAGGCGGGTGTCTCGACGGCAACGGTGTCCCGCGCGCTGCGCGGTCTGCCCAACGTCGACCCGGTCACGCGCGCGAAGGTGCACGCGGTGGCCGAGCGGCTCGACTACGTCGTCTCGCCGGCCGCGTCCCGCCTGGCCAGCGGCCGCGCCGGAAGCATCGCGGTCATCACGCCCTTCGTGGCGCGCTGGTACTTCGCGACCGTGCTGAGCGGCGTCGAGCGGATCCTGCAGCGCTCGGACCTGGACCTGCTGCTGTTCAGCGTCGGCGACCCGAGCGAGACGCACCGGGTTCCGCCGCACCGCAGGCTGCGCCGGCGCGTCGACGCCTTCCTGGTCATCTCGCTGGAGGCCGGCAGCCCGGACCTGCGCGAGCTCTTCGAGCTCGACATGCCGGTCACGCTGATCGGGTCCACGCACGCAGACGTGAGCAGCGTCGCGATCGACGACGTCGTCGGCGGTCGCACCGCGACGCAGCACCTGATCAACCTTGGCCACCAACGGATCGCGCTCATCTCCGGACGGCCGCTGCCCAGCCCGTTCACGCCCGAGCGCGACCGGTACCGCGGCTACCTGGAGGCCCTGGAGGCGGCCGGGATCGCGGTCGAGCCCGGGTTCGTGACCCACGGGTACTTCACCGTCGAGGGCGGCGCGGACGCCATGACCAGCCTGCTGTCGCTGCCCGACCCGCCGACCGCCGTCTTCGCCATCTCCGACGAGATGGCCTTCGGCGCGATGCGGGCGCTGCGACGCCACGGGTTGCAGGCCGGCCGGGATGTGTCCATCGTGGGGTTCGACGGCCATGACATGGCCGACCTGCTCGACCTCACGACCGTGGTCCAGCCGGTGGACGAGCTGGGCGCTCAGGCCGCCCAGGCGCTGCTCGAGAGCCTTCTCGACCACGGGCGCGAGCCGAGACAGGTCCAGCTGCCCACCCAGCTGGTCGTCCGTGGCTCGTCCGGGCCCCCCCGCGGGTCCAGAGGGGGGTCGTAGTGCGACTGCAGCCTGTTCCGAGACCTGATCGACGCCAAACCGTAACCGTATACATGGACGGAAATCCGCGTGAAGCCTTGCCGTCACCAACTCCGGGGGTCAAGGATGTCCGCGTTTACACGCCCGGGCCAGGGTCGGCTCCGGGTCGCCAGTTCCTCTAGGGAGGCACCATGACCGCACGCGCGAATCGATCACGGATCGCGCTCATCGGTTCGGCGGTGGTAGGCACGTTGGTGCTCGCCGCCTGTTCCAGCTCCAGCGGCGGCGCAGCAGCCTCGGCGGTCAACACCGACCCGGCCTGTGCCCCCTACAAGGCGTACATGGGTCACTCGGGCACGACGGTGAGCATGTACGGATCGATCATCTCGCCCGAGTCGGACTCCCTGAACAAGTCCTGGGCCGAGTTCAGCAAGTGCACCGGTATCACGATCGCCTACGAGGGCTCGAACGACTTCGAGTCCCAGCTGCCGGTCCGCGTCCAGGGCGGCACGGCTCCGAACCTGGCGATCATCCCCCAGCCCGGCCTGATCAAGACGATGGTCGCGACCGGCAAGGCGTTCGCCGCGCCCGACCAGGTGTCGAAGAACGCCGACCAGTACTGGGCCAAGGGGTGGAAGCAGTACGCGACCGTCGACGGCAAGTTCTACGGCGCCCCCATGAGCGCGAACATGAAGTCGCTCGTGTGGTACTCGCCGACACAGTTCACCGCCAACAGCTGGACGATCCCCACGACGTGGGACGACCTGATGAAGCTGTCGGACACCATCGCGGCCTCGGGCAAGATGAAGCCGTGGTGCGGCGGCATCGGCTCGGGCACAGCCACCGGTTGGCCCGCCACCGACTGGATCGAGGAGATCGTCCTGCGGCAGTTCGGTCCTGACGTCTACGACCAGTGGATCAGCCACGACGTCAAGTTCAGCTCGCCGCAGATCACCGGCGCGATGGACACGCTGAACGGCTGGATGCGGAACTCGAAGTGGGCGAACGCCGGCTTCGGCAACACCAACACCATCGCCACGACGACCTTCCAGGACGCGGGCAAGCCGATCCTGACCGGCAAGTGCGCGATGCTGCAGCAGGCGTCGTTCTACGAGGCGCAGTGGCCCAAGGGCACCACCGTGGGCGAGGGCAAGAACGTGAGCGCGTTCTACCTCCCGGCCATGGGCACGACGTTCGGGAAGCCGGTCGAGGGCGGCGGCGAGTTCGTCGTGGCGTTCTCGGACGCTCCCGAGGTGCAGGCGGTCCAGACCTACCTGTCGACCCCTGAGTGGGCGACCAGCCGGGTCAAGGTCGCGAGCGGTTGGGTCTCGGCCAACAACGGTGTCGACAAGGCGCTGTACACCGACCCGATCGACCTGCTCTCGGCCACGTTGCTGACCGACCCGACGGCCACCTTCCGGTTCGACGCTTCGGACCTGATGCCGGCTGCCGTCGGCTCAGGCAAGTTCTGGACCGAGATGACCGCCTGGTTCGGGGAGAACAAGAGCACGTCCTCCGTGCTCTCGGCCATCGACGGCGCCTGGCCGTCCTGAGATGAGTCGCCACTGGGGCCCGGGATCCATTGACCCGGGCCCCAGTGGTCACAAAGATCACCCCTAACCGGGGCACGACGCACCGCAGCACGTACTGGAAGACCCCCGCACCAGGACACACCGCACACGACCACAGCTACTCACCGCGCCGCCCACTCGGCGCGGGCCGGAGGAGGAGCGCGTGTCCGCACAAGGCCTGTACGCCGCGGTCCAGGGCAGCGCCATCAGTGACATCGTTACCGACGCCATCCCCAAGATCGGTCAGATGCTGACCGCCCTCGCCGTCTTCTTCGCGGTCCTGCTCCTCGTCTTCTTCCTCGCCGCCCGCGCCAAGGGCAGGGCGCAGACCCCGCTCGCGATGCTGATCTTCCTCGGCCCGGCCGTCCTCCTGCTGGCGATCGGGTTGATCATGCCGGCGATCCGGACCGTCACGCTGAGCATGTTCAACCACGACGGGACGAAGTTCGTCGGCGCGAAGAACTACGACTGGGCGTTCACCGACCCGGACGTGCGCAAGGTTCTGATCACCACCGTCGTCTGGTTGATCTTCTCGCCAGTCCTCGCGACGGGCCTGGGCCTGCTGCTCGCCCTGCTGATCGACCGGATGAGGCACGAGTCGATCCCCAAGTCGTTCCTCTTCCTGCCCATGGCGATCTCGTTCGTCGGCGCAGCCATCATCTGGAAGTTCGTCTACGACTACCGTGACCCGTCGGTGCCCCAGATCGGCCTGCTCAGCCAGGTGGTGATGTGGCTCGGCTGGAAGGACCCGCCCAACTGGCTGCTGACCCAGCCGCTGAACAACTTCCTGCTCATGGTGATCATGATCTGGGTGCAGGTCGGGTTCGCCATGGTGGTGCTCTCCGCGGCGATCAAGGCCATCCCGTCCGACGTCATCGAGGCGGCGTCGCTGGACGGCGCGACCGGCGTCAAGCTCTTCCGCACGGTCACCGTCCCGATGATCCGCAACACCCTGGTCGTCGTCTTCACGACGATCCTCATCGCGGTTCTCAAGATCTTCGACATAGTCCGGACGACGACCGGAGGCAACTTCGGCACCCAGGTCCTGGCCAACGAGATGTACAACCAGAGCTTCGCCCTGTACGACGGCGGCCGCGGTAGCGCGCTGGCGGTGATCCTGTTCGTCGGCGTGATCCCTGTCATGTTCTACAACGTCGTCCAGCTGCGGAAGGAGCGTGCTACGCGATGACCGTGGAAGCCGGGGAGACCGTCCCCGTCGCCGCACCTCCTCCACCCCCACCCGAGCGCAAGGAGGGACAGTCCGCAGCGATGCGGGCCTCCTTCAGCTCCCCGCTGGCGTCCGTGGTGGTGATCATCATCACGGTCCTGTGGACGATCCCGACCGTCGGCTTGTTCATCACTTCGATCCGCCCCCCGGCCGACGTCGCCACGAGTGGGTGGTGGACGTTCTTCAAGAACCCGTCCTTCACCCTGGACAACTACCAGAACGTGCTGTCCGGCGGTGGCTCCGGTGCGAGCGGCCTCGCCCCCTTCTTCGTCAACTCCTTCATCATCACCATCCCGGGCGCGCTGTTCCCCCTGGTCATCGCTTCGATGGCTGCCTACGCCCTGGCCTGGGTGCCGTTCCGTGGCGCCACATTCATCTTCTTCTCGATCTTCGCGCTCCAGGTGATCCCGCTGCAGATGGCCCTGCTGCCGCTGCTGCAGCTGTTCACCGGCAACCTCAGCCTGTTCGGGGTTCACATCCCCACGCCGAACATCGCGGGGATCAGCCAGATGCCGTACCTGCCTGTGTGGATCGCGCACACGATGTTCGCGCTCCCGCTGGCCGTCTTCCTGCTGCACAACTTCATCTCCCAGCTCCCTCGGGACCTGTTCGAAGCGGCACGGGTCGACGGCGCCAGCCACTTCCTCATCTTCCGCAAGATCGTGCTGCCGCTGTCGACGCCGGCCATCGCGTCGTTCGCGATCTTCCAGTTCCTGTGGGTGTGGAACGACCTGCTGGTCGCGCTGACGTTCGCCGGCGGCGGGACGAAGGTCGAGCCACTGACCGCGCGCCTGTCCCAGCTGACCGGTGCGTTCGGCAGCAAGTGGGAGCTGCTCACGGCCGGCGCCTTCATCGCGATCATCGTCCCGCTCATCGTGTTCTTCTCGCTCCAGCGGTACTTCGTCCGCGGCCTGCTAGCCGGTTCGGTCAAGGGCTGACAGCACGCGTCGTTGCATGCGGATCGGCTGCCCTAGCGACCGATCCGTATGCAACGAGGCCGGTCAGTCGCGGGCCGCGCGCTCCGCAAGGCGGGCCCGCCACCAGTGCGCGCTGTCCTTGGGGATCCGCGCGAGCGTCCCGGGCTCGACCCTGACGATGCCGAACCGCTTGGTCCAGCCCTCCGCCCACTCCAGGTTGTCCAGCAGCGACCAGGCGTAGTAGCCGCGGACGTCCAGCCCGGACGCCCGCGCGGCCAGCAGCTCGGTGACGTGGGCACGGAAGTAGTCCACGCGGGCCGGGTCGTGCACGCCGTCACCGCCGACGACCTCGGGAGCCGCCACGCCGTTCTCGGTGATCCACACCGGCACGCCGGGCAGCGCAGCGGCCACCATCCGCAGCACTTCGCCCAGCCCGGACGGCTCGACCTCCCAGCCCATCTCGGTGTACGGCGGGCGCGGCCGGAACCGGAACGGGGGTGCGGCGGGGAACGCCGAGGTGTCCTGGCCGACCGCGTCGACGTCACCGCTGCCGACAGCGACGCGCAGCACCGTGTAGTAGTTCTCGCCCAGCCAGTCGACCGGAGCGCCCACCACGGCGCCGTCCGCGTCGCGCACGAACGACCAGTCGGTCAGCGCCGCAGTCGCCGACCGCAGGTCGGCCGGCACGCCCCGGCCCGCCAGCAGGTCGAGGAAGATGCGGTTCTGCAGCCCGTCGACGTGCCTGGCCGCCGCGGCGGCGGCCGCGTCCTCGGCGCGGACCGGGATCAGGTTGAGCACCAGGCCCACCTGGCGGGCACCGGCCGAGCGCAGCCGTTGCACCGCGAGGCCGTGGCCCAGCATCAGGTGGTACGCGGCCGCGAGCGAGGCCGCGGGGTCGCGCAGGCCCGGCGCGTGCACCCCGGCGGCGTAGCCGAGGAACGCGGCGCACCACGGCTCGTTGAGAGTCGCCCACCGGTCCACCCGGTCACCGAGCCGCTCGGCCACGACCGAGGTGTAGTCGGCGAAGCGCTCGGCGGTGTCCCGGAGCGGCCACCCGCCGGCCGCCTGCAGGCGACTCGGGAGGTCCCAGTGGTAGAGCGTCGCCGCCGGCCGGATGCCACGCGCCAGCAGGCCGTCCACCAGCCGGTCGTAGAAGCCGAGCCCGGCCGCCGAGACGGTGCCCGCGGTGCCGTCGGGGAGCACCCGTGGCCAGCTGATCGAGAAGCGGTACGCGTCGACGCCCAGCCAGCCGAGCAGGTCCAGGTCCTGCTCGACCCGGTGCACGTGGTCGCAGGCCGGCTCGCCCGTCGCACCGTCCCGGATCGCGCCGGGGACGTCGGCGAAGTCGTCCCAGATCGAGCGGCCCCGCTCCCCGACCGCCCCTTCGACCTGCCACGACCCGGTCGCCACCCCGACCTCCAGGTCGGCGGGCAGCGAAGGCTCCGCACCGCCGGATGCCGAGTCGGGCCGGGGGTGCGGGTCGGTCACGGCCGAACGCTATCGAAGAGACTTACGCCTGCCGGAGCACTCCTGACCCGAGCAGGACCGCGATCTCGTACTCGGTCAGCCCGGCCTGCCCGGCGAGCGCCACCGAGTCCGCCCCCAGGGCCGGCGGCGGGGTCCCGGCCGGGCGCGTCCGTCCGTCGAACCTGATGGGCGTTCCCAACGTCGGGGCCGTGTGCGTCCCCGATCCGTCCAGCGGCGCCTCGAGCACCATGCCGCGTGCGGACGCCATCGGGTGCGCGAGCGCCTCGCCGAGGTCGAGCACGGGCGCCACGCACGCGTCGGCCGGCCCGAGCAGCTCCATCCACTCCGCGCGCGGGCGCGTCGCCAGCACCGCGGCGACGTCGGCGCGCGCGTCCGGGTCCAGCTGGCGCTCGACCAGATCCGCGCGCCCGACGGCGGCGCAGAACCTGGCCCAGAACTTGGGCTCGAGCGCGCCCACCGACACGTGGCGCCCGTCGGCGCAGGCGTAGACGCCGTAGCAGGGAACCCCGCCGCCGAGCAGGCTGGAGCCAGGGTCGGGGACCCGTCCGGACGCCCAGTACTCCCCCGCGTGGATCGAGGTCCATGCCAGCGCCGCGTCGTACATCGCGACCTCGACGCGCGAGCCGCGACCGGTGCGCTCAGCCGCGTACAGGGCGGCCAGGAGCCCGATGCCGAGCAGCGACGCACCGCCCAGGTCGCCCACCTGGACGCCGGGCAGGCACGGCGGGCCCCCGGGTGGACCGGTCATCCCCAGCACGCCGGCGTACGAGATGTAGCTGATGTCGTGGCCGGCGACATCGCGCATCGGGCCGTCGCTGCCGTACCCGGTGAGCGAGGCGTAGACCACCCGCGGGTTGCGCGCCGCGACGCTCGCATGGTCGATGCCGAGCCGCTCGGCCACGCCGGGACGGAACCCCTCCACGACCACCTGTGCGTCCTGGGCGAGCCGCAGGAACAGCTCGACGCCCTCGGGCCGCTTGAGGTCCACCGCGAGGGAGCGCTTGTTGCGCCCGACGATCCAGGACGCGGCCGACTGCGCTCCGGTGCGGGGCTCGGCCCAGCGCATGTAGTCGCCGAGCTCGGGCTCCTCGACCTTGACGACGTCCGCGCCGAGGTCGGCCAGCAGGGCGCCGAGCACCCCGCCGGGGAGCAGCCTGGTCAGGTCCAGCACGCGCACCCCGGCCAGCGGTCCGGTGGCCGGCGACGGTTCGCTCATGTCCCCCATCATGGAGCCCCGCCAGCGTGTCCGTCCGGCGGCGAACAGTCAGGGCCATCACCCCCCCGGGCCATGCCCGCATCATCCGTTCGGTCGAGGTCTGGCGAACCTCACTCCTGCACCAATGGGCCCCCCTAGCCTCGTCCGGACCAGACAAATAGGTCCGTTCGGACGAAGGGAACAAGCCATGAAGTCACGTGCTCGCGTCGGGGCGACCCTCAGCGCCCTCGCCGCGACGGCGACCGCGGCTCTCCTGATCGGTGCGCCTGCCCAGGCGGCACCGGCTGCGACCCCGGCCCCGACGCGCACCACCCTGTCCTCGGCCATCCACAACGTGGCGTACGGCGGCGTGGTCAAGCTCAAGGCGGTCGTCAAGCCGGTCACGGGCACCGCTCTGCCGACCGGTACCGTCACGTTCAACGAGGGCGCCACGGTGCTGGGCACGGTCTCGCTGGCTCTGCTGGGCACGGTCGAGACGGCCAAGCTGGATGTCCCCGGGCTGGGCGTCGGCGACCACGACTTCACCGCCCACTACAACGGGTCGGCGAGCTTCGCGGCCAGCACGTCACTCCCGCTGACCATCACGATCGGCCTGCCCGGCACCACGACCACCCTCTCCGTGACGAACACGCCCGACAAGACCCTGATCCTGGGTCAGCCCGCGAAGCTCAAGGCGGTCGTGAAGCCCAAGGTCTCCGGGACCGGCACGCCGACCGGCACCGTCACCTTCTACGAGGGTGCGACGGTCTTGGGCACGTCGAGCCTGGCGCTCGCGAGCGGCGTGTGGTCGGCCAAGTGGACGGTGAACTCTCCGCCGCTCGGCAGCCACCTGTACACGGCGATGTACAACGGCCTTCCGGGCGTGCTGGCGGGTAGCACCTCGAAGGTGCTCACGGTGACCGTCTCGCAGTGCGCCACGTCGATCACCATCACGCCGTCGACGGATGCCAACGGCGAGTACCTCTTCACGGCGGACGTGGTGAAAGCCGTGGCTGCCGCTCCCGGCTTCCCCAGCGGCAACGTCGACTTCTTCATCGACAACTTCGCCGTGCAGCACTACGCGCTGGGAGCGACGGGGCACGCCACGACGAACCAGCCGGTCTCGCTCGACCCGGGAACGCACAGCGTGAAGGTCGTGTACTACGGCGACGTGACGTTCCTGCCGAGCCAGAACACGCTCACGTTCACCATCCTGACCTGACCTAGGGAGGGCCGGCAGCGGTCGGCGTCATCCGAGGGTGACGCCGACCGCTGCTGACGTTCGCGGCGGCGGCCCCGGCGCGAGACCCGGCGCGGCAGGATGGCCGCCATGACCGTGCAGGACGCCACGGGCGCGCTGTACGCCGGGCACCCGGCCGACTTCGTCGCCCGCCGCGACGAGCTCGTCCGCGCCGCCCGCGCCGACGGGGACCGCGAGCTGGCCACGCAGATCGCCGCGCTGCGCAAGCCGACCGTGGGGGCGTGGCTCGCCAACCTGCTGCAGCGCGAGCACCGCGACCAGCTCGAGCAGCTGGTCGAGCTGGGCGCTGCGCTGCGCGAGGCCCAGGACGTCCTGGATCCGGAGCAGCTGCGCGCGCTGGGCCAGCAGCGGTACCGGGTCGTCAGCGCCCTCGTGGTCCTGGCCCGGCGTACCGCCGTCGACCTCGGCCGGCCCGCGAGCGCGGCCGCCGCCGAGGAGCTCGAGTCGACGCTGACCGCGGCTCTCGCCGACCCGGATGCGGCTGCGGCGCTGCTGTCCGGTCGGCTCACTCACGGCCTGGCGTACGCCGGGCTCGGGTTCGACGACTCGTCACCCCCGCCGGGCTCTGCCGACCGGGCCGCCCCGGCTCCCCGGGCCGTGCACGCGGCCGAACCCCCCGTCGAGGCTCGCGACGCAGCGCAGGCCGCGGCCCGGGCTGCCAGGATCGACACGGCCGAACGCGACCTCGCGCAGGCGCGGCTGCAGGCCGCCGCCGCAGCGTCCGAGGCCGCGGACGCGCAGCGCAGGCACGACGTCGCGCAGCACACGTCGGCACAGGCCGCCGAGCGGGTCGAGCGGCTCGGCCGCGAGCTCGCCGGAGCAGAGGCGGACCTGCGGTCCGCCAAGGCCGAGCTCGGCGCGGCCGCGCAGGAGCAGGCGGCGACCGGGCGAGCGGCGGCCGCAGCGCTGCGCCGGGCCGAGCGCGCCGGACGGAGCCTGGACGCGCTCAGGTCGCGATGAGCGACCGGCTCCGGGAGCGGGCAGCGCGGGTCGCGGCGGCCGTGGGCGCCGTGCTGCTGCTGGCCGGCTGCACCGCGACAGTCGCGCCGGCGCCGTCGAGCCCACCTCCGCCGTCGAGCCGGACGTCGAGCGGACCGGCCCCCTCGACGGTCCCGCACCCACCCCTGGCGCTCCAGCACGCGGCCTACCTGGCGCTGCCGTTCACGACGATCCTGACCGCCGGCCACGAGGACTCGGTCGGGCGGGTCTTCGCGACCGGGACGACCATCAGCGCGCACGAGTCCATGCACTCCGGGGAGGTCTGGTGCGCGATCGCGTCCAGCACGACCGGCCAGCCGGAGCGGGTCGCGTTCGTCCGCACGCCGCTGCGCTCGGCTGCCGGCGCCGGGCTCACGTACGGGAGGTTCTGGGTGCGGGACCCGGAGGACTGCGCGTCCGCGGTCGCAGCCGTCCTCGACGCCGTCCGCACCCTGGCCGTCGACCCGCAGACCGGGGTGGTCTCCGGACAGCCGAGCCGGGCGGACGTGATCGACGCGCGGACGGACGTCGACAGGTTCCTCACCGGGCACAGCCCCACGCAGGACCTGACCACGCTGGGGATCCAGGTCTACGAAGCGGTTCTCGAGCTGGGGCCGAGCAGCTACTGACGCCCGGCGGGCGAGCTCAGGCGGCGCGGTTGAGCCAGGACCACACCTCGCGCCGAACCAGCAGCGGGACGAAGTCGCGCACCGGCGCGTGCAGGTAGGCCATCCACGCGTGCTCCACGGCGGTCCGGACCTTGTCCACCGGCACCTGCGGGAAGGACTGCACCAGCTCGCGCTCGATCTCGTTGATCGTGCGCGCCTCGTCGGACGGCTGCATGGCGGACCTTGCTACAGGTCCGAAACGTTTTGTGTCACCCCGGTGTTCACCGGCCGGACGCCCAGTTGAGCGCGCGGAGCGGCTCTCAGCGCCGGGTCCCGGACCGGCCGGTGGCCACCCCTGCCCCGGTCAGGACGATCAGGCGGTCCGGCTGTGTCGTCCGGCTGAACCACCACACCGCCGACACCAGGGCTGCACCCGCCACGGCGTCGGCCAAGAAGTGGTTGCCGGTGGCCATCACGACGAGCGTCGTCGAGACCGGGTAGGCCCACGCGAGCTGCCGGGCCGGCGAGCCGGGGAAGGCCACGACGAGCGCGAGGGCGACCCAGACGGCCCAGGCCACGTGCAGGCTCGGCATGGCGGCGTACTGGTTGGCGAGGGAGGCGGGCCACGACGGGGTGCCCGCGGACAGGATGTTGTCGACCTTCAGCGTGTCGACCACGCCGGGGACCGACAGGCGGGGCGGGGCGAGCGGGAGCAGCCAGTAGACCAGGAGGGCGACGAGGCTGGCACCGACGAGCGTGTTGCGCAGCGCGACGTAGGACTCGGCTCGTCGCAGCCGCAGCCACACCAGGACCGACGGGGTCAGTGCGAAGTGCAGGATGCCGTAGTACATGCCGGCCAGGACGACCATCCCGTGCCGCCCGGACAACAGGTGGTTCAGCCAGACCTCCGGGTCGAGGTGCAGGCGCCGCTCCGCCGACCACAGCCAGTCGGCCCGGTCGACCGCCGAGCTGGCCGACCCGGTGACGGCGATCTGGACGAGCTGGTAGGCCGCGTAGCCGACCACCCCCACGAGGACTTCCGCCCTCCACGGGGGCAGCCGACGGTCCGTCGGGACGCGGCGCAGCACAGCTGCCTCCTCGATGCCTCGGTGCCTGCCAGGACGGACTGATCATCCCGCTCCGGCCCGCCCTCCCGTAAGACCGCCGGCCATCATCGATGCCGGCCCGCCGTCCGGGGT
Source organism: uncultured Actinomycetota bacterium (assembly GCA_963849365.1). GTDB lineage: Bacteria > Actinomycetota > Actinomycetes > Prado026 > Prado026 > CAVQCJ01. The sequence goes on along the minus strand of CAWKHA010000004.1, from coordinate 1,283,333 downwards.
AGCTGCCCTACCCACGCTCCCCAGGTTCCACACCGCGGCGCGCAGCGTGCCCCCTGACCACCGGGGCGGAACCCCGGTGGCGCAGCTCACGTCCAACCGGGTGCGATCTCCCCCGCGGGTCACCGGAGGTTCTGGTGCGCAGGAACACGGTTCTGACCGCCACCGCGGTTGCGACGGTCCTGGCTCTCGCCGGCTGCGGCAGTGAACGCGCCGCGAGGCCGGGCGGGCATGGCACACCAGCAGTGCTGCGGATCGGCCTGGATGGTTCCGGCGGGGCGGACGCGGCCATGCTGTCGACGAAGTCCGGCGCGGCCCGCTACCGGGTCGAGGGCACGCTGCCGAGCACCCCCGCGCGCGCCTCGACGTACCGGGTGGCGTCGGCCGGTGAGACCACCGCCCGCCGGGTGGCGGCTGCGCTCGGGCTGACCGCCACGCCCCGAGAGCACGCGCACGGCTGGGTGGTGACCTCCGCAGGCACCGAGCTGCGGATGCGTGACACCGGCCAGTGGTCACTGCAGCGGGTGGGCGACCAGTGCCCGCCGTACGTGCTCGACGTGGATTCCGCCGACGGCTCGGGAGGTGTCGCCTGTGCGGTCGCCGAGCCAGGCGGTGCGCCGGCGCCGGCCCTGTCCCCCGACAAGCTGCGGGCGGCAGCCGACCCGGTGTTCTCCGCCCTCGGCCTGGACCCCACGACAGCTGTGGTGACGACGGCGACGGCGACGGTGTCGGTGCACCCCACCGTGGCCGGCCTGCCGACCTCCGGCTTCGACACCGACGTGATGGTCGACCGAGGCGGTGTCCGCGCGGCCACCGGCTGGACCTACCCGGACAGGCCGGCCCCGGGGGACACCTACCCGCTGGTCAGCGCCCGGGACGCCCTGAGGCTGTTCGGCTCCGGTCCGCGGCCGATGATGGGCGCACCCGAGATCGCCTGCCCGGAGAGCACGCGGTCGCCGTCCACGATGCCGTGGATCTGTGGCGGGACACTGGTCGTGACCGGTGGCCGGCTCGGGACTGCAGCTGCGGTGGGACGGCGGTCCGGCTGGTCATCCCATCCTGGTCCCGGCGTGGTTCCTCGACGTGCGCGACAGCGACAGCCCACTGGTGCTCGTCGCGGTGAACCCGCAGTACCTGGCCGACCCGAGCCCACCCACCAGCGCGCCGAACCCGGCGACCTCGCCCTCCGCCGTACCCGGCTCGACCGGCTCCGGCTCAGGAGGTTCGTCCGGGTCCGGCGGGAGCGGCAGCTCCGGGGGCCTGCCCACCGAGCCGACCGGCGGCCCGGGCGACGGCGCGTCCACCGGGACGCCCGGGATGTTGCCACTGGCCTCGTACTCGGTGTCGGGCGGCGGCCGCACCCTGACCCTCACCGGCTGGGGCAGCCCGTGCGAGAAGTACGGGCCGGCGCCGGCCGACGAGACGGGCAGCGCGGTCAAGGTCGGCATCCTCCGGATCGCGACCCAGCCCACCGGGGTGCCGTGCATCGATCTCGCCCGGCGGGTCGACGTCCAGGTGCAGCTGGCGACCCCGCTCGGGTCGCGCATCGTCGTGGACCGCGCGAACGGCGCCCGGGTCCCGCGAAGGTGACGCAGCGGGCTACAGGTCGTTGCCCGCGTACGACTGGTTGAAGCTTTTGTTGGCGAGCGGGAAGTCCGGGACGATGGTGTCGGCGAGGGCGACCGGCAGCGCGGGCCAGTTGAAGAACGATGGGTCGACCACTTTCACCCGTGTGAGCACCGCGCCGGGTCCGACCTCGACCCGGTGCACGACGGTGCCGCGCCAAGCCTCGACCTGCCCGAGCCCGGCGCCCGAGCTGCCCTCCGCCTCGACCGGGTGCGCCCGTACGGGATACCCAGCGAGCGCCTCGACCAGGTCCAGGGCCACCGCGGTGGAGATCGCGAACTCCCGCGCGCGGACCCGGTAGCGGGCCAGCACGTCGCCGCCGTCCTCCTCGACCACCTGGAAGGACGGCCCGAGATCGGCGAACGGCTGGTCGCGGCGGGCGTCCGTCAGCAGGCCGCTGGCCCGGGCGACGTACCCGAGCACACCCAGCTCGGTGGCCTGCTCGCTCGTCAGCACCGCCGTCCCGGTGAAGCGGTCGGCGACGACAGAGTGGCCCAGCGTCAGGGCGACGAGCTCTTCGACGTCGGAGGCCACCGACCGCAGCGTGTCCGGGTCAGGCAGGGACAGCACCTCGGCACCGCCGACGCTGATCGCTCCGCGCAGCAGCCGATGGCCGGTCGTGGCCTTGTTCAGCCGCAGCAACATCTCGCGCAGGCGCGCCGCGTGCGCGTTGGCGATCCCGAACCCGACGTCGTTGGCCAGCGCTCCGAGGTCGGCGACGTGGTTGTGGAGGCGCTCCAGCTCGAGCAGCAGCGCACGCAGCAGGCGCTCGCGCTCACCGACGTCGACGCCGGTGGCCGCCTCCACCGCCATGACGAACGCGAGAGTGTGCCCGACCGCGGTGTCACCGCTGATGCGTTCGGCCAGCTCGATCCCGTCCGCGGGGCGGCGGCCCTCGAACAGCTTCTCGATGCCGCGGTGCAGGAACCACAGCCGGGCCTTCATCCGCAGGATCGTCTCTCCGACCACCGAGAACCTGAAGTGCCCGGGTTCGATCAGCCCGGCGTGCACCGGTCCGACCGGGATCTCGTAGACACCGGGGCCCTGGACCTCCAGGAACGGGAAGGACCCGGTGTCGGGATCGAAGCGGGGCTGCGGGTCGGCGTCCCGGAGCATCGGGTACCACGCGCGCGGCCAGTGCCCGTGCCGCAACAGGCGTTGCGGCAGCGGGTGCCCTTCCGGTCGAACGCCGTACAGATCGCGCACCTCACGCTCGAACCGGCCGGCCGGGTAGGAGATCGCGGCCAGGCTGGGGACCCATGCGTCCGCGCGCGGGACCCGCACCACCAGCTCGACGGTCGGATCGGGCGCGGGGGCGGTGAACGCGTACACGACCCGGAACGCGTCGTCGTCCTCCTGGCACGCCACCAGTGCGAGCCGGCGCCCGGCCGCGAGCAGTGCTGCGGCGGCGGCTGGCAGCCCTTCGCGTCCGACGTCGCGCACCTCGGTGCGCTCGCGCGGGCTCACGAGGAGCCGCCCAGCACCGCGGCCGCCCGGACCAGCAGCTCGCCGACCGGCACCGCGACGAAGCCGACGACAGCGGTCACGACCAGCGCGAGCGCGAGGGGGAGGCGAGGGCCGTGCGCGGACCGGTCCGGCTCTCTCGCCGGCCCTTCGGCGCCACCCAGCGTCATCGACCCGGTGAGCCGGAACAGTCCGGCCGAGACGACGAGCAGCAGTGCCAGGGCCACCGCGGTGACGACGGTCATCCCGGCGGTCCAGCCCGCCACCACGATGCCGACCTCGGAGAAGAACAGGCTGAACGGCGGGAACCCGAGCAGCGCGGCCATCCCGGCCAGCCATGGCACGGCCAGGCCCGGGCGGCGCGCCAACAGCCCCCGCACGTCGGCGATGGCGGTGCTGCCCTCGGCGGCGAGCAGCCGTCCGGACATCACGAACAGGCTGGACTTGGTGAGCCCGTGACCGAGCACGTGCAGCAGCACCGCGGTCAGGCCCAGCACGCCACCGGCGGCCGCCCCGACGGCGAGCAGGCCCATGTGCTCGATGCTGGAGTAGGCGAGCATCCGCTTGTAGTCGCGCTGGCGCAGCAGCAACAACGCTGCGACGGCGAGCGACAGCAGCCCTCCCACGCTGAGCAGTCCGCGCATCGTCCCCGGGCCCAGCACCGCGTTGGCGATGGACTGGATACGCAGGATCGCGTAGAACGCGACCGACAGCAGCACCCCTGACATCAGGCCGGAGACCGGAGCCGGCGCCTGGCTGTGGGCGTCGGGCAGCCAGCTGTGCATGGGGGCGAGCCCGGCCTTGGTCGCGAAGCCGAGCACGGCCAGCGCCGCCGCCACCTTGAGCAACGCCGGGTCCATGGGTGGCCTGGTCCGGTCCAGCAGCACCCAGGACAGCGTCGGCTCGCCGGCGCCGCGCGCGGCGGCGTACAGCAGGACGATGCCCAGGAAGGCGACCGCCACCCCGACCGACCCGAGGATGACGTACTTCCAGGCCGCCTCCAGCGACCGACGGGTCCGGTGATGGCCGACGAGGAACGCGGTCGCGACCGTTGTCGCCTCGACCGCGACCCACATGACCCCGAGGTTGTCGGCGAGCACGGCCAGGGACATGGCGGCGAGGAAGAGGCAGACGAGGGCGGCGTACGTCGAGGCGTGCGGCTCGTCGGGAGGTCCGTCCCGGTCCCCCGCCCGCCGACCACCCGCTCGCAGGACGCCGGACCGCAGGCCGCCCCAGGTGGCTGTCAGGCCCACGGCGCCCACGACCGTGAGCATGTACGCCGACAGCGCGTCCGCGCGCAGCGCGCCCGCGGCGCTGGTGGGCACGCTGCCGTGCAGGACCGCGGTCACCGCGCCCACCCCGCTGGCCAGCACCGCGACGCTGACCACGACCCCGGCGACGCGCGCGAGCGCCGGCGACCGGGCCGCCGCGACGGCGACGGCCAGCAGCAGCGGTACGACGACCGGGACCCACAGGAAGACGCCCATCAGTCGCACAGCTCCGTCAGCTCGGTGACGTCGGTGTCGCCGAACTTCACCCGCATGCGACCCCGGAGGACCTGCAGGATCAGCACCACCAGCAGCACGTCCAGGGAGGCCCCCAGCTCCACCACGAGGGGCACTCCGCCCGAGGTCAGGAACGCCACGGCGGCGATGCCGTTGTCGATGAGCAGGAACCCGACCAGCTGGGACAGCGCTCGTCGCCTCGTGACCAGCAGCAGGAAACCGATCAGCACCAGGGCGATACCGAGCGGCACCGCGCGGGTGCCGGCGTCGGCAGCCGTGCCGACGATCGGGCGCGAGACGAGATACGCCAGGACGGTGAGCAGCGACGCGGTGATCAGCGCGGCCGTGGGGTTGAGCAGCGGCGCGTCCTCGCGGGTCTCCCCGGACAGCTCGCTGCGGGTGAGCACCCACGGGATGGCCACGCCTTTGAGGGCGAGGACCAGCAGGCTGACCGCGAGCAGGTGGCCGTCCCGGGTGTGGGCACCGATCACCGCGACCAGCAGGGCCAGCGCCACGCCCTGGACGGCGAGCAGGCGGATGGACGCGCGCAGGGAGCGGCGCCAGACCAGCAGCACGGCGGTGACGAGCAGCGTGCCGGTGCACAGACCCACGAGCTGTGCGTACAGGCCGGTCGACACGTCCGTTCTCTCCAGTCCCGGGTCAGACGAGCAGGTACGAGGCGGTCACGGCCAGGAAGGCCAGGACGAACGATCCGGCGAGCAGCTCGGGCACCCGGAACAGCCGCAGCTTGGCCATGAAGACCTCGCCGACCCCGAGCAGTCCGCCGAGCAGCCCGAGCTTGACCGTCAGCGCGAGCGCGCCGACCGCCAGCGCTACGGGCGTCCCGCTCGTGGCCACCCCCCAGGGCGCGAGCAGGTTGCCGAGCAGGCCGAGCAGGGCGGCGAGCCTGATCCACGACCCGAGCTCCAGCCAGGCGAGGTCGCGGGCCGAGCTCTCCAGGATCATGGCCTCGTGGACCATCGTCAGCTCGAGGTGGGTCGACGGGTTGTCCACCGGGAGCCGGCCGGTCTCGGCGATGACCACGATGGCCAGCGCGATCACCGCCAGCAGGCTGACCGGCGCCGCGATCGACGACGGATCGTCCATCCGGGCCCGGACGATCAGCGCGAGGGTGGAGCTGCCCACCGGGACCGAGAGCGCGTACACGGCGACGAGCACGGTCGGCTCGACCAGCGCGGCGATGGTCATGTGCCGGCTCGAGCCCATCCCCCCGAAGGCGGTGCCCGCGTCGAGGCCGAGGAGGGCGATGGCGACCGTTCCGACCAGCAGCACCGACACGACGACGAACAGGTCGGCCGGTACCAGCGGGACGCTGACCGCGCCCACCAGCGGCAGCAGCGCAGCGACCAGCAGGCTCGACGCCAGCACGACCACCGGAGCCGTCACCAGGACCCAGCTGCTGCCTCGGGCCCGCACCGGCTCCTTGGCCGTCAGCTTGCGCAGGTCGCGCCACGGTTGCAGGACTCCCGCCCCGACCCGGCCCTCCGAGCGAGCACGGGCCTGCCGGGTCACCCCGACCAGCAGCGGCGCCAGCACCGTGACCACCACCACCTGCAAGAGCGCGACCGTCGCCGCCGTCCAGCTCACAGCGACACCGCCGCGAGGACGGCGAGCAACGCCAGGAACGAGTAGCCGAGGTACCGGTGGATGCTGCCGTCCTGCAGCCGGCGGGCCGCCCGGCCGAGCCACCAGGCCACCCGCAGCACGGGCCGGTACAGCCGGACCTCGACGACGTCCACGACGTGCTGGCGGTACTCCACCCGCTCGACGAGGTACTGCGACTCGGCGAGGTGGGTCACCTGCACGTCGCGGGACGGCTGCAAGGCGTCGTCGAAGACTCGCATGAGCGGCTCGGCGTACGAGGTCGCGGTGTACTGCATGCGCGGGCTGACCCTGGCGCCCCCACCGCCCCAGGCGAGCTCGGTCGTGCGGGCCGGGTGCCGGCGGGCCGAGACGAGCACGGCGACCAGCACCGGCAGCACGACCACCCCGGCCATGACCGAGAGCGCGACGGGGTCGAGCAGTGCCCCCAGGGCCGGCAGGTCGAGCCCGCCCAGGCCCACGCTCGTGACCCCGGCTGCTCCGGTCGCGGCGGCGAGCGCTGCGCCGACCGGGCCGGGCAGCAGCCCGAGCAGCACCACGCTGAGCGCTCCGACCGACAGCGCCAGCCGCATGGTCGCCGGTGCCTCGTGCGCCGCCGCTGCCGCGTCGGACCTCGGCCTGGCCAGGAAGGCGATCCCGAATGCCTTCACGAAGGTGAGCAGCGCGAGCCCGGCCGTGAGCGCGACGACTGCGACGGCCATCGGCATCACCACGGTCACGAGCCGGTCCTGCGCACGCGCGCCGTGGATCAGCACCTGCAGGAGCGTCCACTCGGCCACGAACCCGCACGAGACCGGCAGGGCGGCCGCTCCCAGGGCGGCGATGCCGAAGGCAGCCGCGGTCCAGGGCATGCGCGGGCCCAGACCTCCGAGCCGGTCCAGGTCCCGCTCACCGGTCGAGTGCAGCACCGAGCCGGCGCCGAGGAACAGCGTCGCCTTGAACGCGGCGTGGCTGACGACGAGGAGCAGGCAGGCCGTGGCGGCCGCGTCGGCGACCGCGGTGGCGCCGTACGCCCGCAGCAGCACCGAGGCGCCCAGGGCCAGGACCATCAGCCCCACGTTCTCGGTCGTCGAGTACGCCAGCAGGCGCTTGACGTCGCTGGCCACCGACGCCTGCAGGATCCCGTACAGACCGGAGACCGCACCGACCGCGACCAGGACGACGCCCCACCACGCAGGGCCGTCGGCGAGCAGCCGGACGCACACCAGCACGATGCCGTACACACCCAGCGCCACCATCGCTGCGCTCATGGCGGCCGACACGTGGCTCGGCGCCTCGGCGTGGGCCCGCGGCAGCCACACGTGCAGCGGCACCAGGCCCGCCTTGGTGCCGAAGCCAAGGAGGAGCAACAAGAACGCAGCGGAGGCCGCGCCCGATCCGGCCGGGACCGCCGTCATCGCCGCGAAGCCGGTGCTGCCGGACGCAGCGGCGAGCACGGAGAAACCCGCGAGCAGCAGGAGGAAGCTCAGCTGGGTCATCGCCACGTACCACAGCGCGGCGGATCGCACCGGCGGACGGCTCGCCTGGTCGGTGAGCACCAGTGCCGCCGAGGCCACTGCCATCAGCTCCCACGCGAGCAGGAACGAGACCACGTCGGCCGCAGCCGGGACCAGCTGCATCCCGAGCACGAACACCGCGAGCGCCGCCCAGCTGGTCCTGGACGCGGAGCTGCCACGGCGCGCGTAGCCGACGGCGTAGACCGCGACCAGGACGCCGACCCCGGACACCACCACCATGAACACTCCGCCGAGCCGGTCCGGCTGGAACGTCACCGAGCCCGGGGGCAGCGCCGTCGGGACGGTGAGGGACCCACGGTGGCCGGCCATCGCGAGCGCTCCGGTGACGACACCGGCGCCGGCGGCCACGGCGCAGGTCAGCCCGCACGCCACGGCACGGGCCCGCTCGGTGCGGACCCACACCGTCGCAGCGAGCGCCCCGGCCGCCAGGACCAGCTGAGCCAGCAGGCCGGCGTGGACCGGGTTCACCGGCCGGTGACCTCGCGCAGCGCGGCCACGATCTGCTCCGGTTCGGGCGGGCAGCCGGGGACCTCGATGTCGACGTCCACGATGTCCGGCACAGCGCCGGCTACCCCGTACCCGCCGGCCAGCGCCCCACAGTTGCGCGCGCAGTCCCCCACGGCGAGCACCAGCCGCGGGGTCGGGGTCGCCGCGAGCGTACGGCGCAGTGGCTCGGCCATGTTGTGGGTGACCACGCCGGTCACCAGCAACGCGTCTGCGTGCCGCGGCGACGCCACCAACCGGGCTCCGTACCGCTCCGCGTCGTACACCGGACCGAAGGCCGCCGCCACCTCGATCTCGCAGCCGTTGCAGGACCCGGCGTCGATGTGTCGCAGCTGCACACTGCCCACCAAGGCGTGGGGTACCTGCGCGGCCGGTGGCTGCGCCGGCGCCGCCTCGGCCACCCGTCCGGTCCGCCGCACCATCCGGATGAGCCCACCGACGCTCATCGACGGCGCCGTGGCGGTGGCGCGAGCTCCGCCTTGAGCGAGTCCTGACCGGCCAGGATGCCCAGCAGGATCTGCCGGGCCGCCAGCAGCAGGTCGCGCACCTGCGGCACGCTGACGGAGTAGACGACTTCGCTGCCGGTCCGGTGCTGGGTGACCAGGCCCGCCCGCCGCAGGACGGCGAGCTGCTGCGACAGGTTGCTGGGCTCGATCTCGATCGCCTCGAGCAGCTCGTGCACCGGGCGGTCGCGCTCGGAGAGCAGCTCCAGCACCCGGATCCGGGCCGGATGCCCGAGCGTCCGGAAGAACTCAGCCTTGGCCTGGTACAGCGGAGTCACCACCACACCTCCCGGGTTCCACGAACAGCGCATCTTTGCACATGAAGAGACCTTCAACTCGGCGCCACCATGGAACCACGGGTGCCCGGGTGCTTGACTGTCCGGGGCGCTTTTCGAGCGGACCGGGGAACCCGCCGGGTGGGGCCTGGGTCGTTCTCAGCTGCCAGGGTCGGAGGGTCATGGACAAGGACTTGGTCGACCAGGTGGTCGACGTCGCGCAGCGCGTGGTGGCCAGCGGGGCGATCTCGGCGAACGGCCACGGAAACGTCAGTCTCCGGGTCCCGGGGGCGGAGGAGATGTACTTCACGGCGGGTCCGTCGCTGCGGAACCACGCTTCGTCGGCTGTCGTGCGGGTCGGGCTGGACGGAACCCTGCTCGAGGGCGACCTGCCGCCCGTCCAGGGCGCGGTGGTGGCCATGCACACGGCGATGTACGCGGATCACGCCGACGTCGGCTGCGTCCTGCACACGCACTCGCCGTACGCCACCGCCTACGCCGTGGCCCACCGTCCGATCGGGTGCTGGCTCGAAGCCCTGGCGATGTTCGGCCTGCCGGCCGGGGTCCCGGTGGCCGGCTACGGTCCGCGCGGCTCCGACCAGGCCGTGGCCAACATCCGGGCCGCAGCGACGCCGGGGGTCCCTGCCGTGCTGCTCGCCAACCACGGGGTGCTGGTGTTCCACCGCACCCCGGAGCTCGCGATCGCCGTCGGCGGAGTCGTCGAAGAGGCCGCCCAGGCGGGGATCAACGCCGGCAGCCTCGGTGGCCCGGTCGAGATCCCGCAGGAGCTGCGGGCAGCGGCTCTGCAACGCGCCATGTCCTTCGACAGCCGGGGAACCGTGCACGCCTGAAAGGCGCGTCGCCAGGCACGTCCGCGGCGGCCCGACGCGCGGATTCGGATGTCGAGGGCTCGTCAGCGCGGTCTTGCCAAGGCGTACGCCCACTGTCATCGTCCCGATCGTGGATCCGTGGCGGGTGATCCTGCTGCCGGGCAGCGTGCTCCCGGCGTCGGCCGCCTACGCGGGGTTGCTCGCGGCGCTCGGCGGTGACGTCGAACCGGTCGCCAAGGAGCTCGAGGTCTACACCGCCCCGGCCCCGCCCGCGGACTACACCCTCGACCACGAGGTGGACGGCATCGTGCGTACCGCCGCGGCCAAGGGCTGGGACCGGTTCCACCTGGTCGGTTACTCCGGCGGCGGCGCGGCCGCACTGGCCTTCACGGCCCGCCACCCCGACCGGCTGTGGAGCCTCAGCCTGCTCGAGCCGGCCTGGGCGGGCGACTGGGACGACATGAGCTCGGCGCACCGGGACCTGTGGAACCAGTACGACCAGCTGGAACAGCTCCCCCCGGACCAGTTCATGAGGGCCTTCCAGCGGCTCAACGTGCGCCCCGAGGTCGAGCTCCCGCCGCCTCCACCGGGAGACCCGCCACCATGGATGGCGCAACGCCCGGCCGGTATCAGAGCCTTCCTGAGCACCTTCAGGACCTACGACCTGGATCGCGAGGCGCTGCGACGCTTCGACCGACCGGTGCTCTTCGTCCTGGGCGGGCTCAGCAACCCGGACGAGTACGGCGAGGCGGCCGAGCGGCTCGGACGGGTGTTCCCGGACTACACCCTGCAGGTCTTCGAGCAGCGTCATCACTTCGACCCGCCGCACCGGATCGAACCGGATGCGCTGGCACAGTCACTGCGCGCTCTGTGGGCTCGGGCCGAACCGTCCGCCGAGCCCGCCGGCTGACCATGGTCCGGGCACCAGCATGAGCGCGGCCTGGCACGCCGTCGTGCACGCCCTGGGGATCGCGGGCGCGATGACCTGGGAGATCCTCTGGGCCCTGATCCTGGGCTTCGCACTGTCGGCGATCGTCCAGGCGCGTCATCCGGCGCGAGTCGATCGCCCGCGCACTCGGTGACGACCGGCCCAGGACCCTTGCCCTGGCCACCGGTTTGGGAGCCGCGTCCTCGTCGTGCTCCTACGCGGCCGTGGCGCTGGCGCGGTCGCTGTTCCGCAAGGGCGCCAGCTTCACCGCAGCCATGGCGTTCGAGATCGCCTCCACCAACCTGGTCATCGAGCTCGGCATCATCATGGCGCTGCTGCTCGGCTGGCAGTTCACCCTGGCCGAGTTCGTCGGTGGCCCGATCATGATCATCTTGCTGGCCGTCCTGTTCCGGCTGTTCCTGCGCCAACGCCTGCTCGCCGACGCACGCGGTGCAGGCCGACCGCGGCCTGGCCGGTTCGATGGAAGGCCACGCCGCGATGGACATGAGCGTCCAGGGCGAGGGGAGCATCTGGCGGCGGCTACGTTCCCCAGCCGGCCTCACCTCGGTGTCGCACGTCTTCGTCATGGAGTGGGCGGCGGTCATCCGCGACATCGTGATCGGCCTGCTGATCGCGGGCGCGGTCGCCGCCTGGATCCCGATGACGTTCTGGGAGCGGTTCTTCCTCACCGACCACCCAGTCGTCTCTGCCATCTGGGGACCGCTCGTCGGCCCGGTCGTGTCGGTGCTTTGCTTCGTGTGCTCGATCGGCAACGTCCCGCTCGCCGCGGTGCTGTGGAACGGGGGCATCAGCTTCGGCGGCGTGATCAGCTTCATCTTCGCCGACCTGATCATCCTGCCGATCCTCAACATCTACCGGAAGTACTACGGCACCAGGATGATGCTGTTCATCCTGGGGACCTTCTACGCCAGCATGGTCACCGCCGGCTACCTCGTCGAGATCATCTTCGCCGTGCTGCACCTGACGCCCACCGAGCGCAACGCCACGGTCCTCGAACCGAGCATCAGCTGGAACTACACGACGGTGCTGAACCTGCTGTTCCTGGCGCTGGCCGCGATCCTGCTATGGCGGTTCTTCCGGACCGGAGGGCGACAGATGCTCGCCATGATGAACGGCTCGCCCGATGCCCCTGGGGACGAGCACGCGCACCACCACTAGCGAGGCCGTTGCGTTCAGGCTTCCCGCGCACGACCGCCGCTCCGCCCGGGATCGTCCCGCAGCCGCGCAGATGCCGCGACGGCCGTGACGGCCGTGACGATCATGACGGCGTCGTCCGTCCGTCTGGCCGGGATCGACACGGCCGCGCTGTCCGGGCCGTCACGGTGCGCCATCAGCCAGTCGTGCAGGAGCCAGTCGAGCGCTCCGCCCACCACGGCCGGCTCGGCTCCTTCGTCGTCGACTGCGGCCAGGACCGACCTGACCGCGGCCCGGTGCTCGTCCTGCGCCGCGTCCTTGTTCACCCCCGAGCTGTCGTACAGCAGCATGGACAGCGTCGCCGGGAACCGCTGACCGGACTCGGTCCGGATGACCCAGCGCCCGCCTCGGAACGGCTCGGACTCGTTTACCTGCACCATGTCGCCGTAGCCCGCGACCACACCGACGGACGGGTCGTCCAGCTGCCCGGCCAGCGGCACCGGGTCCGCGACCCCGAGCACCATCCGGGTCCGGATCGCCAGCAGCGCAGCCGTACCGACGATCTGCCCCGCGCGCACGTCGACGGGGAAGCCGGTCCGCTCGGCCGCGTCCGCGTACTCGACGCACAGCCGGTCCAGGACCGCGGACACCTCCTGCAGGTCCTGCCAGTCCTGCGGGCTCGCGGGCGGCCGGCTGCCGCCGAGGATGCCCCCGACGCGCCCCGCAGCGTCGACCAGCACGTCGTCCAGCGCCTCCAGATGGGTCGGCAGCAGCCGCTCGACCTCGCTGCCGGGCTCCGCGACGACGTCGACGAGGCTGGCCGGCCGCCCCGACGAGGAGACCCAGGTGAACCCGATCCGGTCGTCGGTCTGCTCGATCCACGGCCCGCTCACAGCCACACCCTAGGGACGCAGTGCCGGCGGCTCGGATCCGGACGCCCCCTCCGGCGGCTCCGCCCGGAACAGCCGGCTCCGGCGGATGTCCTCCTCGCTCAACGTCATCAGGTCCGCGCGCGAGAGCCGGCCGCCCCCGGCGACCAGCCGGTTCGCCTGCCGGAGCCGGATCCGCTCGAGCGCGTTCCTGACCGAGCGGGCGTTCGCGAACCTGGGGCGGTCCATGCGCAGCGCGAGGTACTCGTCGAAGGCGCGCTCCGCCTCGGGGCTGAACCGGTACTGGTCGCGGGCCAGCATGAGCTGGGCGATCTGCATCAGCTCGGCCCGGTCGTAGTCGCCGAACTCGATGTGGTGGGCGACGCGCGAGCTCAGCCCCGGGTTGGACGAGAAGAACGACTCCATCCGGTCGGCGTAGCCGGCGAACACGACGACGAGGTCGCCCCGCTCGGACTCCATCTCCTGCAGCAGGATCTCGATGGCCTCCTGCCCGTAGTCGCGCTCGTTCTCCGGCCGGTACAGGTAGTACGCCTCGTCGATGAACAGCACCCCGCCCGCAGCCTTGGCGATGGCCTCCTTGGTCTTCGGAGCCGTGTGCCCGATGAACTGGCCCACCAGATCGTCGCGGGTGACGGCATGGACCCGGGGTGTGCGCAGGTACCCGAGGGCGTGCAGCATGCGGGCCATCCGCAGCGCGACCGTCGTCTTCCCGGTGCCGGGCGGGCCGGTGAAGCTCATGTGCAGCGAGGGCCTGGCGGTGGCCAGCCCGAACTGCCCGCGCGCGCGCTCGACCATCAGCAGCGCAGCGATCTCTTTCATCCTGGTCTTGACCGCCGCCAGCCCGACCAGGTCCTGGTCCAGCGAGTCGAGCACGTCGCGCACGCGAGCGGCGGCGGCGTCCTCGGTCAGCGAGACCAGCTCGTCGGGGGCCAGCGGCGCACCGCCGGACCCGCCCTCGCCGGCGCCGGGGACACCGTCGGCAGGGGGCCGGTACAGGGCGAACGACGGATGCTCGGAGTCCCCGGTCACGGCTCCGGCACCCGAGCCCCCGGCTGCGGGTAGCGCTCGCCGGCGGGCCGGTCGCCGGAGTACGCGTGCACGGAGTAGGTCTGGCGACGGTCGGGCCCCTCGGAGCGGTCGAGACGGAAACCGGGCTCGTGCCCGGGCCGCTGGACCAGGAACATCATGGCAGTGGTCTGCCGGCCGAGCCTGGCGTCGTAGGCCCGCACCCGCACGTACCGGTCGGGATACGTGCTGCGGCACTCCTGGACCGCGCGCAGCACCCCCGCGGGGTCGTGCAGGTCGAACATCGGCAGCCCCCACAAGTCCCAGTAGATGTTCCGCGGGTGCGGGTCGTCGGTGGACTCGATCGAGATCGGCCAGCCACGGTCCAGCGCGTACTGGACCTGGAGGCCGATCTCGGCGTCGGTCAGGTCGGGCAGGTAGGAGAAGGCTCCCTGGCGCAGTCGCATGTCAGCTCCCCACCGTCGCGGTGGCCACGGCGTCCGGAGTGTCCGTGGAGGTGTAGTCGAAGGTGACGTCCCCCCAGGTGCTGAGCGCGGCGGCCAGCGGGACGCAGTGGCGGGCGGCGGCGCGCAGGATGTCGGGCCCCTCGCGCAGGAAGTCCCGGCCCTCGTTGCGCGCCTTGATCATGGCCTCGAGCGCCACCCGGTTCGCCTCGGCCCCGGCCGCGATCCCCATCGGGTGCCCGATGGTTCCGCCGCCGAACTGCAGCACGACGTCCTCTCCGAGGTAGTCCAGCAGCTGGTGCATCTGCCCGGCGTGGATGCCCCCCGAGGCGACCGGCATGACCGGGGCGAGGGCCGCCCAGTCCTGGTCGAAGTAGATCCCGTTCGCCACGTTCGTCGGGACGTGGTCCTCGCGCAACGTGTCGTAGTAGCCGCGGGTCGTCGCCGGGTCGCCCTCCAGCTTGCCGACCACGGTGCCCGCGTGCAGGTGGTCGACACCGATCAGCCGGCACCACTTCGAGATCACCCGGAAGCTCACCCCGTGCGTCTTCTGCCGGGTGTACGTCGAGTGGCCGGCGCGGTGCAGGTGCAGCAGGACGCCGTTCCGCCGGGCCCAGTGCGACATCGACTGCATCGCCGTGTAGCCGATGGTCAGGTCGATCATGACGACGACGCTGCCGATCTCCTTGGCGAACTCGGCCCGCTCGTACATCTGCTCCATCGTCCCCGCGGTGACGTTGAAGTAGTGGCCCTTGACCTCGCCCGTCTCCGCCATCGCGCGGTTGACGCCCTCCATGCCGAACAGGAAGCGGTCGCGCCACTTCATGAACGGCTGAGAGTTGATGTTCTCGTCGTCCTTGGTGAAGTCCAGGCCCCCGCGGCAGGCCTCGTAGATGACCCGCCCGTAGTTGTGGGCAGACAGGCCGAGCTTCGGCTTGACGGTCGCCCCCAGCAGCGGGCGGCCGTACTTGCCGAGGTACTCGCGCTCCATCACGATCCCGTGCGGCGGTCCGGCGAAGGTCTTGACGTAGGCGACCGGGATCCGCATGTCCTCGAGCCGCAGCGCCTGCAACGGCTTGAACCCGAACACGTTGCCGATGATCGACGAGGTCAGATTAGCGATGGACCCCTCCTCGAACAGGTCCAGGTCGTAGGCGATGTAGGCGAGGTACTCGCCCGGCCGCCCGGGCGCGGGGTCCACCCGGTAGCACTTGGCCTGGTAGTGATCGTTCGCCGTCAGCCGGTCGGTCCACACCACGGTCCACGTCGCGGTCGAGGACTCGCCTGCGACCGCGGCACCCGCCTCGATCGGGTCCACCCCCGGCTGCGGCGTCACCCGGAACACCGCCAGCACGTCGGTGTCCTTCGGCACGTAGTCCGCCGCGTAGTAACCCATGCTCGCGTAGCTGTGGACGCCGGGGTCCCAGCGGGACCGGGTCGCGTCCTGGGTGGCCATGGGTCCTCCAGCAGTGTCGGGTGGCTCCAACTATCGGCCTGGGATCCCTGGACGTCTATTGATTGTTTTCCGATGATGCTTGAGTGTTTACTCAGATGTGTGAGCCGCCTTCCTGCGGTGCTGCGGCGGGAGAGTGAGCGTCGATGACCTGGGCTCGGCTGCGGACCTTCGTCGCGGTCGCCGACACCGGCTCGGTCCGAGCCGCCGCCGCGAGGCTGTCGGTGACCGAGTCGGCGGTCTCGGCCGCGCTGGCCTCGCTGCAGGTCGAGCTCGGCGCCGCCCTGGTCGAGCGGCAGGGTCGCGGCGTACGGCTCACCGCGGCGGGTCAGGTGTACGCGGGCTACGCACGCAAGATCCTCGGGCTGCTCGAGGAGGGCGCGGCCGCGGCCGGCCGGGGCAGTGTCGCCGAGCGCGGTGCCCTGCGCCTCGGGGCGGTCACCACGGCGGCGGAGTACCTGCTGCCCGGCCTGCTCGCGTCCTTCCGGCGCAGGTTCCCGGACGTGCAGGTGACCTTGGAGGTCGGGGTCCGCGACCGGGTGCAGCAGCTGCTCGCCGACCACTCGCTCGACGTGGTGATCGGGGGGCGGCCCCCGCGCGGTCAGGCGATGGTCACCCGGGCGGTGCGGCGCAACGCCCTGGTCGTCGTGGCCGCCCCGACGCTACGCCCGGACCTGGCCGGCACCCCGTGGCTGCTGCGCGAGCAGGGGTCGGGCACGCGCGAGACGACGCTGGCGCTCCTGGACACCCTCGAGATCAGGCCCCCCACACTGTCGGTGGGCTCGCACGGTGCCGTGCTCGCGTCCGCGACCCTCGGGCTGGGGATCGCGCTCGTCAGCCAGGACGCCGCCGCCCGCCAGCTGTCCGCCGGCGAGCTGGTCACCGTCCCGGTGCGCGGGACCCCGCTGCTGCGACCATGGCACGCGGTGACCGGCCGGGCCCCGACGGCCACCACTCGCCTGTTCGTCGCCCACCTGCTCGACGCCTCGACGGCGGGAGACCTCGTCTTCCAGCCCACCGGCGCGGCCCGGCGCAGGAGCCCGGTCGAGCGATAGCACGACCACCCGCAGACCTGCCCGACGGAGTGAGGACGGCGGTCGAGCGCGCCCGTACCGTCGCCGGCTACGACGGTCGCCGTAGGGCTGCCGTGCCGACACTGCGGAGGTCGAGGTGAGCTCGATCCGTGAGACCGCCGTGCAGCTCGTCGCGCGCGGGCGCGGAATCCTGGCGGCCGACGAGAGCCCGTCGACCATGTCGAAGCGCCTGGCGGCCGCCGGCGTCGAGGCGACGGCTGACCAACGCCGCGCGTACCGCCAGCTGCTGCTGACCGCGCCCGCTCTGCACCGGTGGGTTTCGGGCGTGATCTTGTGCGACGAGACGTTCGGCCAGCAGCTTTCGGACGGACGCCCCTTCCCGCGCGCCTGCCTCGACCTCGGCATGCTCCCGGGGATCAAGGTCGACACCGGGACGGTCCCGATGGCGCTGGTGCCCGGCGCCACGGTCACCGAGGGCCTGGACGGGCTGCGCCAGCGCCTGGCCGGCTACGCCGACGCCGGGGCCCGGTTCGCCAAGTGGCGGGCCGTGCTGGGCGTGGGCGAGCCCTCCGGCGGTGACGCCGCGGTGCACGCCAACGCCGCCGCCCTCGCTCGGTACGCGGCGCTGTGCCAGGAGGCGGGGATCGTCCCGGTCGTCGAGCCCGAGGTGCTCATGGCCGGCGCCCACTCGCTGGCCGCGTGCGCCGAGCAGACCGCGACCACGCTGGACGCCGTGTTCGACGAGCTGTCCAGGGCCGGCGTCGACGTGGGCGGGATCGTGCTCAAGCCCAACATGGTCGTCTCCGGCCGGGAGCACGGCCCCGCTGCTCCGGACGAGGTCGCCGCGGCGACGCTCGAGGTGCTGGCCGGCCGAGTGCCGGGCGAGGTGCCCGGCGTGGCGTTCCTGTCCGGGGGGCAGAGCAACGCCGCAGCGGTGGCCAACCTCGCGGCGATCAACCGCTACGGCGAGCAGCCCTGGGCGCTGACGTTCTCGTTCGGGCGGGCCCTCGTCGACGACGCGCTGGCTGCGTGGGGCGGGCGGAACCTGTGCTGGGCGGCCGCTCAGATCGTGCTCGGCGCGAACTGCCGGCGCCCCTCGGCGGCGGCCGGAGCCCGCTAGTCCCGGGGCGACCCCAGCGGAACCGTGGCCCGGACCCTCGTCCCCGCCCCCGGCTCGGACTCCACCACCAGCCGGCCCCCGAGCAGCTGGATGCGCTCGTGCATCCCGACCATGCCGTACCGGTCCTCCGGGGCCGCCGCGTCGCCCTCGGCGCGCTGGACCTGCTTGAGGTGGAAGCCCCGACCGTCGTCGCTGACGGCCAGCGAGACGTTCCCGCCGACCTCGTCGAGCACGATCCGGACGTGCGTCGCCTCGGCGTGCTTGACGACGTTCTGGAGGCACTCCTGCGCGACCCGGTACAGCGCCGTCGAGACGTGGTCCGGCAGGTCGAGCTCGGCCGCGTCGACCGTCACGTCCAGCTGTGGGACCGACCGGCCCAGACTCTCCAGGCCGGCAGCCAGGCCCAGGTCGTCCAGGACCGGGCTGCGCAGGCCCGACACGGCCGTGCGCGCCTCGGCCACCGCGAGGTCGGCCAGCCGGCGCGCGGCCTGCAGCTGCTCGAGCGCGAAGTCCGGGCTGGCCGAGGTCATCGCGATCTGCGCGGCGGACAGGTGGAACGCCAGGCTGGCGATCACCTGGGTGACCCCGTCGTGCAGGTCCGCGGCCACCCGCCGCCGCTCGGCCTCCTGGGCCGAGACGGTCGCCGCGACCAGCCCGTCGAGCACGTTGCGGTGCTCGGCGGCCTCGGCCACCGCGTCGTCACGCTGCAGCCGCAGCCCGACGAGCCGCGCGGCAGACATCCCGACGGCGACCTCGGCCGGATCGAAGCGTCGGGTCCTCCGCACGTGCACGGCGAGGACGGCGCGAGCGGCGCCGTCCGGGTCGAGCGCGGGCAGGCACAGCCGTGAGACGGACTGCCCCGGCGCGAGACCCATCAGCGCGCGGTGCACCAGGTTGCGGGGCTGGTCGTCCACCAGCACCGCGGGGATGCCGTCGGCCGCCACCCGGCCGGTGACCCCGAAGCCCAGCGGCAGCCGCAGCGGCAGCGGGTCGGCCGGCCCCGCCGGCCAGGCTGCGACCGCGACCAGCTCACCGGCCGCGCGGTCGACGGCGTACGCGATGCAGCCGTCTCCTCGCAGCTGTGCGCAGAGCAGGCGGCAGACCTCGCCGAGCGCGCCACGGCCGTCCGCCGGCGCGCAGAGCAGCTCGACCAGCTCGGCCGGCCACGGCTCGCCCCCGCCGGGCAGTATTCCGGCGGCGGTCAATGGAACAGGCCTTCGCGCAGCGCCACGGCGATGGCCCCGCCCCGGTCGGACACGCCGAGCTTGCGGTACAGCGCGCGCAGATGGGTCTTGATGGTGTCGTCGCTGACCACGAGCTTGCTCGCCATGGCCCGGTTGGACAGGCCCCCGACCAGGAGCGAGAGCACCTCGCTCTCCCGCTGGGTCAGCCCGAGGTGGGCCCCGGGCCAGAACTCGCCGCTGCGCAGCCGCGCGGCCGACGCGGCCACCCGTCCAGCGAGCGTGGGGTCGATGACGACCTCGCCCTCGCGCACGCTCTGCAGGTGACGGACCAGCTCGTGCCCGTCGACCCGCTTGAGCAGGAACCCGGCTGCGCCGACCCGCAGGGCCTGGAAGAGGTACTGCTCGTCGTCGTAGACGGTGAGGAACACGACCTTGCGCGTCGGGTCGGTGACCCGCAGCGTCCGGCACAGGTCCAGACCGCTGCCCGAACGCAGCCGCACGTCGCACAGCACGATGTCGGGGTCGAGCGCGCCCACACCGGTGGCGGCGTCGTCCTGGTTCGACGCGCTGCCCACGACGACGACCTGCTCCGGGAACTGGGAGAGCATCGCAGCCAGGCCGTGCAGGACCATCTCGTGGTCGTCCACGAGGAAGATCCGCAGCGGCTGCCCGGTCATGCCGGAAGGTTAGGTGCCGCCGACAGCGAAGGCACGGGCCGGACCGCGAGTTCACCCCACGACCCACCCGCTGGGGTGAGACCGCCCGGGCCCTGTCCTGCCTAGCGTTCCCTCATGACCGGACGAGGCGTCCAGCCAGGGTTCACGCCGCGCATCGTGCCGTCCGTGCTGCCCGCTGACCTCGCCCGCCTCGGCGAGGAGTGCCGCTCGCTGCAGGACGCCGGCGTGGACCGGATCCAGTGGGACGTCATGGACGGCCGGTTCGTGCCCAACCTGACCTTCGGCCCCGACGTCATCGCGGCCGCCCGTGCGGTGGTCGGCACGCCCTTCGAGGCCCACCTCATGGTCGAAGACCCGGACCCGATGCTGGAGCGGTACGTCCAGGCGGGCTGCGACCTGGTCATCGTCCACGTGGAGTCGTGCCGCCACCTGCACCGCACGCTGACCCGGATCCGCGAGCTGGGCGCACGCAGCGGCGTGGCTCTCAACCCCGGCACCCCCGCCTCGGCCGTTCAGCACGTGCTGGCGGAGACCGACCTGGTCCTCGCGATGACGGTCAACCCCGGGTTCGGCGGGCAGCGCTACCTGCCCGCCATGGAGGACAAGGTCAGGACCCTGCGGGCCATGGTCGACGCCTCAGGGCTCGAGATCGAGCTTGAGGTGGACGGCGGGATCACCGACCGCACCATCGTCGGCGCGGCCGCCGCGGGCGCGGACGTCTTCATCTCCGGCAGCTGGCTGTTCGCCCACCCGGACGGGCGGGCGGTCGCCGTCAAGACGTTGCGGGCGCTCGCCGAACAGGCGCGCGGATGACCGCCGCCACCCGCGACCTGACGGCCCGGCTGACCGACGTCGACGCGCGGGCCGTGACGACGCTGCGGTTCCTCGCGGCCGACGCCGTCGAGGCCGCCCGGTCCGGCCACCCCGGGATGCCGATGGGCTGCGCCCCGCTGGCGTGGGCGCTGTGGTCGCGCCACCTGCGCCACGACCCGTCCGACCCGTCCTGGCCGGACCGCGACCGCTTCGTGCTGTCCGCCGGCCACGGTTCGGCCCTGCAGTACGCGCTGCTCCACCTCTTCGGGTACGACCTGGACCTGGACGACCTGCGTGCCTTCCGTCAGCTGGGCTCGCGTACTCCGGGGCACCCGGAGTACGGCCACACGCCGGGGGTCGAGGTGACCACCGGACCCCTCGGCCAGGGGCTGGCCACCGGGGTGGGCATGGCGCTGGCGGAGCGGATGCTGGCGGCCCGGTTCGGGGACGTGGTGGACCACCGCACCTGGGTGGTCGCCGGCGACGGCTGCCTGATGGAGGGCATCAGCCACGAGGCCGCCTCGCTGGCCGGTCATCTGCGGCTGGGGCGCCTGGTCGTGCTGTACGACGACAACGGGATCACCATCGACGGCTCCGCCGACCTGTCATGCAGCGACGACGTGCTGGGCCGCTTCCGCGCCTACGGGTGGCACGCGTCGCGGGTCGAGGACGGCGACGACGTGGACGCGATCGACGCTGCGATCAGGGCCGCCGTCGAGGACGACCGGCCCGGTCTGGTCGCCGTCCGCACGGTCATCGGCTTCGGCGCGCCAGGGGTCGAGGGCACCTCCGCGGCGCACGGCGCGCCGCTCGGCGCGGACGTGCTGGCCGCGGCCCGGCGCCGGTTCGGCTGGACCGACGAGGCCTTCCACGTGCCCGCCGACGTGGCCGACGTGTGCGCGCGGCTGGCCGAAGCGGGAGCGCGGGCCCGTCACGACTGGGCGGACCGGTGGGACGCGTGGGAGCAGGCGGACCCGCCGTCGGCCCAGGAGCTCCGCCGGCGGCTGAGCACCGAGCCGCCTGCCGACCTCGAGGCCGCGCTGGCGGACGTCGACGTGGCCAGGGACCGGGCCACCCGGCAGGCCTCCGCCGACGTGGTCGGCCGGGTGGCCGAGGTGATGCCCGAGCTGGTCGGCGGCTCGGCGGACCTGGCCGGCTCGACCGGGACCGCGATCCCGGGCGGCGCGGTCCGCGCGGGGTCGTACGCCGGCCGGGTGCTGCACTTCGGCATCCGCGAGCACGCGATGGCGGCGGCGTTGAACGGCATGGCGCTGCACGGCGGGCTGCGGGTGTTCGGCAGCACCTTCCTGGTCTTCAGCGACTACCTGCGACCCGCGCTGCGGTTGTCGGCGCTGATGCGGCTGCCGGTCGTGTACGTGCTCACCCACGACTCGGTCGGGGTGGGCGAGGACGGCCCCACGCACCAGCCGGTCGAGCACGTCGAGTCGCTCCGGCTGATCCCCGGCCTGACCGTCCTGCGGCCGGCCGACGCGTCGGAGACGGTCGACGCCTGGCGGTCCGCGCTGCGGCGGACCGACGGCCCGACTGTCCTGGTGCTGAGCCGGCAGGGGCTGCCGGCCCTGGGCCGCTGCCTGCCGGGGACGACCGACGCCTACGGCGCCCGGGTGGTCGACACCGATCCGGGCCCTGTCGACGCCGCGCTGCTGGCTTCGGGCTCGGAGGTCGGGCTGGCCGTCGAGGCAGCGGGGCTGCTCCGTGGCGAGGGCCTGGCCGTCCGGGTGGTCTCCGTCCCCTGGCGCGAGCGGCTCGAACGGCTCGACCCGGCGGAGCAAGCCGCGCTGCTCGGTCACGCAGCCACGGTGGCCGTCGAGGCCGGCTCGCGGGGCGGCTGGGTCCCGCTGACCGGCTCGCTCGACCGGGTGGTCGGGATGGACGGCTTCGGTGCTTCCGGGTCGGGCCCTGCGGTGCTGGCGCACTTCGGCTTCACCCCGACGGCGGTCGCGGCCCGCGCCCGACGGGCCGTGGCGGAGCGGCGCGCGTCCGCCGGCACGCCGGCACCACGGGGGGACGGCCATGCCTGACAAGCTCATGCGGATGGCGCGCTCGGCGCGCCCGGTGCCCGGACGTCCCCGGCCGGTCGTCATGGCCATCGCCGGGGACAGCGCCGCCGGGAAGACGACGCTGACGCGCGGCCTGGTGGACGCGATCGGGGCGGAGCGCTGCACGGCCCTGTGCGTCGACGACTACCACCGGTACGACCGGGCCGAGCGCAAGGGCATGCCGATCACGCCGCTGCACCCGGAGTGCAACTACGTCGACATCATGGAGCAGCACCTGCAGCTGCTCGCGACCGGGCAGCCGGTCCTGAAGCCGGTGTACGACCACGACACCGGGCAGCTCACCCGGCCGCAGTACGTCGAGCCGCGCGAGTACATCATCGTCGAGGGCCTGCTGCCGCTGTCGACGAAGCTGTCCCGCGCCTGCTTCGACGTGACCGTCTACCTCGACCCGCCCGAGGCGATCCGCCGCGAGTGGAAGATCGACCGCGACACGGCCAAGCGAGGGTACACCCGCGACCAGGTCGTGGCCGAGCTCGAGCGGCGCGAGCCGGAGTCCGAGGCGTTCATCCGACCGCAGCGCCGGCACGCCGACATCGTGGTGCGGTTCTCACCGATCGCGAGCCGCAACGACCCGCCCGGGACCCCGCTGTCGACCGAGCTCCTGCTGCGGCCGACCATCCAGCACCCCTCGCTGAGCCACGTCCTCAGCGAAGAGGACCACACGCCCATGCACCTGAAGATCATGCGGGACGCCGACGGCACGCCGGTGGACTGCCTGCACGTGCACGGGCACGCGCAGGCCGAGGACAGCCAGGTGCTCGAGAAGGCCATCTGGGCGGACCTGGCCGACCGTCGCGAGATCCCTTCCGGCCTCGGCGCGCTCCCGGACGGGCGTCGCAGCGAGCCGCTCGCGATCACCCAGCTGATCCTGCTGTACCACCTGGTCCACGCCGCGCAGGAGGGATGACGGCCGCGTGCACAGGCTGCCCCAGGCCGTCGTGTTCGACCTCGACGGAACCCTCGCCGAGACCGAGCGGGACGGCCACCGGGTGGCGTACAACGCAGCGTTCGCCGACGTCGGGCTCGACTACTCCTGGACCGTGGAGGAGTACGGCCGGCTGCTCGCGACGGCGAGCGGGCTGCCGCGGCTGGTGGCGTTCCTGGGCCGACAGGGTCACCCTCCCAACGACGCGCTGACCCTGGGCCACCGGCTGCACGCTCGCGCGGTGCACCACTTCCGCGGGTGGGTGGCGAGCGGCGGCGCCACGCTGCGCCCGGGCCTGGGCCAGCTGCTCGACGAGCTGGTCACCGCCGGGGTGCGGCTCGGGGTGGCGACGGCGGGACGCCGGGCCTGGGTCCAGCCGTTCCTGCGGCAGGTGGCCCCGCGCGTGCGTTTCGACGCGGTGGTGACCTACGACGACGTCACCCGGGTCAAGCCCGACCCGCAGGCGTACGTGGTGGCTGTCGACCGGCTACGGGTGGCCACCGCCCGGGCGGTGGCCGTCGAGGACTCGCGCGTGGGTCTGCTCAGCGCGACAGGGGCCGGCGTCCCGTGTGTGGTCGTCCCCTCGTTCTACACGGCGGGTGAGGACTTCACCGGTGCTGCCGCCGTGCTGGCGCGGTTCGAGAAGCTCACCCTGCACCTGCTGGCGGAGATCGGGACCACCGACACGGCCTTGTGCCCACCGGCCTAGGGCTACCGGACATCACCGGAGCGACGGGTACCACCGTCCTCGCTGCGGGGCTTGGCGCAGATCGACTCGCGTGGTCCGCGATAGCGGTCGGGTCGGTCTTGGCGGACCATGGGAGCGTGAGCCAGCACGCGGACGACGTGCTCGAGGGCGGCCGGCCGCCCTACCGCAAGCCTCCCCGCGGCGTGCTCGTCGCCCTGGCGGTGGTCTGCGGCGCAGCGGCTCTGGTGTGGGCGGTGGTGGTGGTCGTCGGCAGCGACGGTAGGGCGGTCGCCCTTCCGACACCGACACCGACACTGACAGCGACACCGACCAGCAGGACCGGCTTTCCGGATGAGCTGCCTCCCATCAAGGCGGTCGTGTCTCCCGAGGTTCCCCCTGGCGACGGGTTCGTCGGTTCAAACGGGCGCTCGCTGACCGTGGGGGGTGTTTCGTTCTCGTTCAGTGCGCCGACGGAACCGGAAGGGTTCGGTTGGGCGATCTACGGCCGCCCCTACATCAGCAAGAGCACCGTGGGCGGACAAACCGCAGAGGCCGTCATCTACTGGACGGGCTTCCCCGACGGTGGCTGGGCCGAGCGGTGCCCCCCTCTGCTGGGCTCGCCCGTTGGTCCCTCGGACGCCGACCTGGCGGACGCAGTGGCGACGGTGGCCGGGACCGAGCTCGTCACCGGGCCTCGGCAGGTCACTGTGGACGGGCGCGCCGCGCTGCACGTGGTGCTGACCATCCGCGAGGCGGACGTCGGTTGCTACCGGGGGTTCTTCCACACCTGGCAGTACGTGAAGGGAGGTCCGTTCTGGACGGCGTCGCGGGTGGGCGACACGATCAGGGTGTGGATCGTCGATATGGAGGGGACGCGCCTGTTCATCGCAGGCCTTACGCACGACGACGCCGGTCCTGAACTCGACGAGCAGATCCACACGATCGTCGACTCGATCCGCTTCACCTAGTCGGATCCGCAGGTCAGGCATCGCCCTGCTGCCTCAGCGCCCCGAAGGAGCTATGTCACGAGTGCCCTCGTCCTGCCACCATGAGTCATGCGCGATGAGGTGGCGCTCAGCGTCTCTGAAGAGGACCGGGAACTGGTCGATCTGTTGGACGGCGAGATCTACGCATTCAATGTCGAGGCGACCGGGTTGGCAGACGGTCGGATGCTGACGATCCGTGCCGTGGATGCAGCAGGCCACCTCATCGCGGGACTCTCCGGTTGGACGTGGGGCGGGTGCGCCTATGTCGACGTGCTGTGGGTGCACGCGCAGTTCCGCCGGCAGGGGCTTGGGACCCGGCTCATGGACGCCGCGGAACAGGAGGCAGCAGCGCGGGGCTGCACCCTGATCGTGCTTTCGACGCACACCTTCCAGGCACCGGCCTTCTACGAGGCCCGCGGTTACGTCGAGACCGGCCGGACCCGCGACTACCCCGTTGGCCACGGTCAGATTCATCTGTCCAGATCCCTGACCTGAACCCGTGCCTGGGTGCTGCGCGGCTCGCGGTGCCTGTGCGCTTGTGGCTACTGGGCGGTGGGCAGCAAAGGCCTGGCACACGATCTCGACCAGGGCGTCCGCATCCCACAGCTCGGGGACACCGACGGCGGTCCAAGCAGGGTACGGGGCGGCGAGTAACTCGGCGGCGGTCGCCAACAGCTGGTCCTTCTGCGCGGCCAGCCCCACGTGGTACGAGGTCGCCTCGACCACGTCGGCGCAAGACGCGTGCGCCGCCGCGAGGGTGTCGGCGATGCTGGCGAGGCTGTTGTGCATCTGCGCGGCAACATCCGCAGGGAACGTCTCGTCGGCGCACTCGCCTGTGCCCCGTGATCATCAACAGGTCGCCGGCGCGGGTGCGTGGCCGCCACGCCCGGATCCACCCCCATACGGGCAGCAACCGTCGCAACGATCTGGGCAAGATCTGAGTCCGAACCCGTGTAGGTGCCCGGGAAGAATGACCGATCCGGCAGCAGAACCGCCCCGCGCAGCGCGTCCGCACCGAACTGGTGGAGACACCAGTCCAGGGAGTTCAGCACCCACGAGGCGGCATCAAGCGGAATGGGGCAAGCCGGGCTTCTGGACAAGCCACGCTCCGTCACGGGTGGGGTCGGTCGCCGGCACCATATAGCCGAGCCAGGCACCGAAGTGCCGTTCGCGGGCTGATCCGGTCCGGCATTAGGTGGCTCTCCTGACACATCTGTGGGTTGTTTCCGTGTGCCAACAGGGCGACACGCCGTTCCCCGCCTAGGTTCTGGCTTGCTGAGGGCCGAACCGAGACTGGCAGGGGAACGACGTGCGCAACGCCAGGTTATGGGTGGCGCTGCTCGGGGTCACCAAGACCACGGTGCAGCGTGTCGAGTTCGACGAGGACCGCGACGTACTGGTCGCGCATGTGCGCCCGGTGCGTTCGGCTCGGGGCCGGTGCGGTCGGTGCGGTCGGCGTTCGCCTGGGTATGACGCCGGGTCGGGTCGGCGGCGGTGGCGGGCGTTGGACCTGGGCACGGTCCAGGTCTTCGTCGAAGCGGACGCCCCGCGGGTGGCGTGCCGCGATCACGGGGTGACGGTCGCGGGGGTTCCGTGGGCCCGCCACGGCGCCGGGCACACCTACCCGTTCGACGACATGGTGGCGTGGTTGGCGGTGCAGTGTTCGCGGACCGCGGTGCAGCAGGTGATGCGGGTGGCGTGGCGGACGGTGGGAGCGATCGTGGCTCGGGTCAGCGCCGATGCCCTGAGCCGCGTCGACGTCCTGGCGGGTCTGAGGCGGATCGGGATCGATGAGATCAGCTACAAGAAGGGCCAGCGCTACCTCACGGTCGTGGTCAACCATGACACCCGCCGGCTGGTGTGGGCCTCGGTCGGTCGAGACCGGGCGAACCTGCACGCGTTCTTCGACGCCCTGGGTGAGCGGTGCGGGCAGGTCGCGTTTGTTTCCAGCGATTCAGCCGACTGGATCGAGGAGGTGGTACGGACCCGGATCCCGGGTGCGGGGGCGTGTCAGATCTTCTGTGTAAGGGGCGTGGCCTGATCGTGGGGTTGTTGACCTCGCGGAGAGGACCTCGTCGTGACGATCGAAAGTGTTGAGACTGAGTTGGTGGTGCAGTCTCCGGAGGAGCACGAGGGCGAGGCGGCGGCGCAGCGGCTGGCGGAGTTGCTCAGCCCGGAGCGGGTCGATGCGCTGCTTGCTGACGCTGAGGCGTCGGGGTTGGCGATCGACGGCCCGGATGGCCTGATCAACCAGATGATCAAGGCTGTGCTCGAGCGGGCGCTGGATGTGGAGATGGTCGATCATCTGGGCTATGACCGGGGTGATCCGGCGGGGGCCGGGTCGGGGAACTCCCGCAACGGGCACACCGCCAAGACGGTGATCACCTCGGCCGGGCAGACCCGGATCGAGGTGCCGCGGGACCGGGCCGGCAGCTTCGAGCCGCAGATCGTGCCCAAGCGGCGGCGCCGGATCGGCAACACCGCGGACATGATCTTGAGCCTGTACTCGCGCGGGATGACCACCCGCGACATCAGGGCCCATCTGGGCGAGGTCTACGGCATCGAGGTCTCCCACGAGACCGTCGCCAAGGTCACCGAGGTGGTGGCCGAGGAGGTTCGGGCCTGGCAGTCCCGGCCGGTCGAGGAGGTCTACCCGATCGTGTTCGTCGACGGGCTGCGGATCAAGGTCCGGGACGGTGGCACGGTCACCAACCGGGCCGCACACATGGTCGTCGGGGTCGACGTCGACGGCTTCAAGCACGTGCTGGGGATCTGGGTGCAAGCCGCCGAGGGCGCCAAGTTCTGGCTCGGGGTGTTCACCGAGCTGCGCAACCGGGGCCTGCGCGACCCGCTGATCGTGTGCTGCGACGGGCTGACCGGGCTGCCCGACGCGATCACCACGATCTGGCCCGACGCGCTGGTGCAGACCTGCGTGGTGCACCTGCTGCGGGCCTCGCTGCGGTACGTCGGATACGACCAGAAGAAGAAGCTGGCTGCCGCGCTGCGGCCGATCTACACCGCGCCGTCGGTGGCCGCCGCCGGGCCGCGTTCGCCGACTTCAAGACCGTCTACCAGGCCAAGAGCCCCGGCGTGGTCGCGGTCTGGGAACGGGCCTGGGAGGAGTTCATCCCGTTCCTGGACTTCCCGGTGCCGATCCGCAAGGTGATCTACACCACGAACCAGATCGAGAGCATCAACTACCAGCTGCGCAAGGTCACCAAGAACCGCGGCCACTTCCCCAACGACGATGCCGCGGTCAAGCTGCTCTACCTGGCACTGCGCAACATCAACCCCCAACGCGGCGGCGACCTGGGAACCGGAACCTACGGCTGGAAACAAGCCCTCAACGCCTTCGCGATCCACTTCCCCGGGCGCCTGCCCAACTAGAACCGCCATGACCACTTACACAGATTCCTTGACAGGCCCGGGTGCGGTGCACTGCGCCGACCCCTTCCACGTCGTGCAGTGGGCGCAGACCGCCCTGGATGAGGTCCGCCGGGTGTCCTGGAACACCGCCCGCGGTGCGCTGCACAAACGCCGCGGCGGCCGGGCCTACGGCGGCACCGCCAACCAGCTGGTCAGGGTCCGGCACGCGCTGTGGAAGAACCCGGCCCGGCTCAGCACCCACCAGCAGGCGCAGATCGCGTGGATCGCCAAGACCGACCCGACCCTGCACCGGGCCTACCTGCTCAAAGAGGGCCTGCGGCACGTGTTCGAGCTCGACGGCGACCTCGCCAAAGAGGCCCTGGACCGGTGGCTGTCGTGGGCCAGGCGGGCCCGACTGCCCTCGTTCCGTAAAGTCATCGCCCGCGTGGTCAAGCACCGCGCGCAGATCGAGGCGACTCTCGAGCACCGACTCACCAACGGCCTGATCGAGTCCACGAACACCAAGATCCGGCTACTTACCCGACTCGCCTTCGGGTTCCACAATCCCCAGGCCCTCATCGGCCTGGCGATGCTCTCCCTCGGCGGCATCTGCCCGCCTCTACCCGGCCGAATCGCATGACCTGACCCACGGATGAGTCAGGAGAGCCCATTAGGTGCGTGGCGGTGCGATCATGAGGCGCACGGAACCACGACGTTCGGGGTGACGTCGAATGATCATGCGCACACCCGTGCTCGTCGCCTTAGTCGGCGGGTTCCTGCTGACTGGCTGCTCCGCGACCTCGCACCCGATGCCGACGCCGCGCGAGGTTCAGGGCGCGACCCCCAGCCCGAGCATCGTCGGCACCCCGCCGCCCGCCGCCGTGATCACAGCCGCGCAGCAGGCGGCCGACCAACTGTCTCCGGCCGGAATTACGATTCCGGTCCAGTGGGTCGAGACGACGCAGGGGGCGCTTGAAAGCTTCATGCAGGCCAACGGCAAACCCTACGGACCTGGCGGCAACGGGCGGGTCGATGTGATCGAGCTCCAAGGCACTCTGGTGTGCCAGCTTTGTGACCACATGCCGCCGATTGCCAGCGCGCCACCTGCCACCAAACCGACCTACGCGGCGGACATCCTCGACCGTCCGGTGAACCCAACGCCGAGTGGTAGCCAGGGCGGCACACTCCTGTTACGTGCCCCTCTTGACCTCAGTAGCCTCGGCGAGGTGAGCACATTCCGTCTGTAGTTGGCCGCACCCGATGTGCCGATCACGGGCGGGTCAAATCGGCCTTCGGGAGCGGACGAATGCGGAATCATCGAACCGTGCCGGAGACCGACGACGCTGCCAGCCTGCGGACGTGGTACGAGCAGAAGACGGCCGCCCTCGTTGGTCAGCGTGTCCTCGACGTGGCGTACTGGGACATCCACAACTACGGCTCCGAGCCACGGATCTGGGACTACGGCGACTGGCACCACGCGGTCATGGGAGTCGAACTGGTGACCGACGGCGGTCCGGTGTCGGTCGTCTGGACTGACACGTTCTTCCCATACGGCGTCGAGGTGTTCCACGAGCCCATCTCCGAACACCTCCGGCTCGGGCCAGACGGCCCTGACGGATGGGGGGTCGGAGATCATCCGTATTGGCGTGCGCGGACGGGTTCGCCGATCTTGGGTGCGGCGACGTTCTGGGAGCAGATCGAAGTTGGGGCAGCCCATCGAATAGGTGACAACATTCAGGTGGGAGAGCCGCAGACCTACTCCGTTCCGGTGGCGCTGCGGCTTGACTTCGGGGCGGGTCCGGTCTGGATGGCGGCTGCGATGCCGGATTGGCCCGACGTCGAGAAGGTGTTCGTGCCTGGCAACGAGGTGATGGTCGTCTTCTCGCCGGAGCGGATGCGCAAGATCGGCTTTCCGCAGACGGGCTTTCTGGAGACGAGCCGCTCAGCCCGCTAGGTACCGTTACGGCGCGGGTCTGCCCTCGGGCTGGATCTGTTCCACTCTCCCGGCTGCAGGACGCGCTGGTTGGTGCCCGCCGTCGGTCACCCGCCATCCGGGGTGATGTTGTGTGTTGCTGCGAACAAGATGATTAGGTAGATCAGCACGACGCAGGCGACCACAATTAGCACGTCGGACCACTTGATCCGCCACTCGCGCTTGGGGCGTTCGCTGGGCACAGGGTCACATTGTCAGAAGCGCGGATCTCGCGAACAGCTGTGCCGATCGGTGCGCCCGTTCGACGCCTGCCGCCTGGGCACGATGATCGCCGTCAGTCAGCGATTCGTCGCCTCTTGGAGATATCCGGTGGCGCACCTGCGCCGGCCGAGATCACCGCCCCCGGCTGCGCGCCGGACGGCCCTGAGCCGCCGCCAGCCCTCCGGGAGGCGAGTTTCAGGGCGACGCTACCGCCCACTGGCTGACGTCGCCGTCATGCAGGCCGGCGTACACCCGGTCCCGCAGATGGTTCGCATCCGCCGACGACAACGTTCGTGTCAGGTCGCGCAGCAGCAGCCGCACCAGCACGTTCTTCTGCCCCGGCGCCATGCCGATGCGGGCCCGGGCGGGGTCGGGAAGGTCCTCGTACACGGTCTCGGACAGCACCAGCACCTCCTCCACGCAGCTCGCGTCCGGGCCGAGGACGTGACGGACCCGGTCGCCGATCAGCTCCGCGTCCCAGCCGGCGGGCACCGCCACCGACAGGTCACGTCGTGCGGCCGGCATCGACGAGACCGGTCGGTACGGCGCCAGGTCCAGCATCTGCGTCGCGACCCGGGGATCGGTCGAGCGCAGCAGCCTGATGTCGTCCACGTCCTTGGCAAGCATGACCAGGCGGTCCAGACCCAGACCCATCGCCAGGCCGGACGAACCCGCCGGCAGGCCCGCGGCGGTGAGCACCTCGGGGTGCGCCAAGCCGCACTCGCCGACCTCGACCTGCCCTGAACCGGCCTCGACGTGGATCTCGCGGCCCGCCAGGGTGTACGGGTGCTCGGTGGGCGGGGTCTGCCAGTGCCGGCCCGGTAGCACCGCGTCGACAATCGTGGCGACCATCGCTTCCAGGTCTGGCTCTACCAGCGGCGGGCCGTCGCGGCGGATCAGCCACAGGTCCAGCTGGTGTGGCTCGCCGACATGCTGGCGATCGATCACGTCCCGGCGGTAGCAGACACCGGGCACCGACAGCGCCAGCTCGGCCGGGCCGTTGGTAGCGATCGCGCGCAGCAGGACCGGGATCCGGGCGCTGGTGTGCGAGCGCAGCATCAGCCCGTCCCCGACGTAGCGGGTGTACCGACGGTCCCGGGTGGCCGCGTCGGCGGAGTACCGGAGCCGGTCGTAGTTGTCGGCGACCGACACGACCCGCGGACCCGGGTCGCGGCGCACCGGCACGGCCCAGGCGCGCGCCAGTGCCTGCTCGAGCCAGGACACGACGAGCTGGACCGCGTGTGGTCCCGCCGCAGGG
This sequence comes from uncultured Actinomycetota bacterium, assembly GCA_963849365.1. Lineage (GTDB taxonomy): Bacteria > Actinomycetota > Actinomycetes > Prado026 > Prado026 > CAVQCJ01. Next base: position 1,251,268 of record CAWKHA010000004.1, on the reverse strand, counting down.
TCGGTCAGATCACGCAACTCCAGCGCCTGGCGCAGCGACGGGGGCGTGCCGGTGGGTTCGAGGGTGGACACGGTGGTGCCTCGCAGTCTGGTCTGAGGGTGGGTGCGGAAACGACGTCGCCCCCGGGGACACCGGGGGCGAGAACCGCGCTGCGAGGCGCTGGAAGCTGCGTCAGCGCACGCTCAGGTCAGCCCACCGGTGATCCGGGGGCTGCGAAATCGGCGCGCCGGGCTGCTCATGGCACCGATGGTGCCGGGATCCGCACGCGACGGCAATCAGCTTTCGCTCCCAAACCGCTCGGCCGGCAGGCAAGGGTGTCGCACCCGGATCTGTGTGAAGGCCTCGGCCACCCAGCCCTAGAAGCCGTTCGAGGGCGCTAGCGGGGAGGATGTCCGGCGTGGATGTCGACGAGGGTTGGCGGTTCGTCAGCATCGGGTTCGAGGGCGATCCGACCGACATTGGAGGCGTCGATCCCTGGAAGGTCGAGTGGGTGTCACGGCACGAACGCATCACCGTCGCTCACCCTCAGTACCCCAACCAGCGGCATCCCATGGACGTCTACGACGTGGCCGGAACGGACCCTCCGGTCCGCTTCGCCGCCGGGGAGTTCTCGAACGGCGTCTGGGGCTTCTACGTCCCAGGCTGATCGCACCTACGTGCCTGATCACGGGCGCGTCTGACTGGCAGTCTGTGCGCGTGCCACTGATCGAAGATCGCCGGTTCGTCACGACGCCGGACGGCCGTGAACTCCTGGTGATCTGTGCGCCGAAGGGCGCCCTCGACCTGGGGCCGGACCAGGACTGGCCGGAGCCTCTGAACTGGGTCACCGTGGCGCCAGGGGTCCTGGGCATCGCTGGGTGGTTCCGCAACCGGTTCGTGTTCCACAGCGCGTGGCAGGTGGACGTGTGGCAGCGCGGCGGTCCCGGCCAACCGCACGGGAGGTTGTCAACGGAGGACGTGCCGGGCAAGTACGCCGCCGGGATGCTTCCCCTGGCGAGCAGCTAGGCGCCGTCCGGCCGCAGGTTTCGCGAGGCTAGATTCAGACGACGAGCCACCTGGGATCAGGGCGGGAACATGAGTCATCGGGGTAAGCAAATCGTGGGCGGGGTGCTGCTGGCGGTCGGCGTGATTGTCGCCTTTCGGCACCTGAGAGTGGCGGGCCCCCATCGAACAGCTCGTGGTCGTGCCCGTGCCCCGAACTCGTCCATCAGCGGAGGGTGGTTGGTTCGGCCGTGAGACCGCCCCGAAGTTCCGATACCGGGCCTTACTGGATCCGGCATTCCTGGGCGGGCCACCAGCGGCATCTGGAAGGAGCGCCCGCTACAGCGGCTCTGAAGCCGCTCCGATGTGCCCGGCTTTGCGAAGGGGCCGGGCAGGCGGGGGTCCATCGATGGCGCCAACCGTGCACATCGGAAGACGCTGCCGAGACACCTCCGCGAAGGCGAACGTGCTGGAACCCCTCTGAGAACAGTCCGTCGACCTCTCGTCTTGTGACGGCAGGGCCTATCGACTCTGGTGGGCCGGGTCGCGGAGGACGACGGTGGCTTCGTGGCTGGGGCTGCGGCCGTGGTGAGCGTCGTGGGCTTGCGCAAGGCCTATGGCTCGACACTCGCTGTCGACGGGGTCTCGTTCGAGGTCGGCGAGGGGGAAATTCTCGGGATTGTCGGACCCAATGGGGCAGGGAAGACGACGACTGTCGAATGTCTGGAGGGCTTGCGCGCCCCCGACAGCGGTGCGGTGCGTGTCCTTGGACTGGACCCGCAGACGCAGGGGGTTGATCTGCGCGAGCGGATCGGCGCGCAGCTGCAGGAGTCCGCGCTCCCAGCACGCCTGCGGGTGGGCGAGGCCATGGAGCTGTTCGCCTCGTTCTACGCCCGTCCGCTGTCGACGCGGACGCTGCTCGACGAGCTCGGCCTTGCTGACCGGGTCCGGGTCGGATGGGGGGCATTGTCGGGCGGACAGCGTCAACGGCTGGCCATCGCGCTGGCCCTGGTGGGTGATCCCGATCTCGTCTTCTTCGACGAGCTGACCTCGGGTCTGGACCCTCAGGCTCGTCGTGCGACCTGGGACCTGGTGCGCGACGTGCGAGATCGCGGCAAGACCGTCGTGCTGACGACACACTTCATGGAGGAGGCAGAGCGACTCTGCGACCGGGTGATGATCGTTGACCACGGTCGGGTCGTAGCACTCGACGCGCCGGCGGAACTGGTCCGGTCGCTGGGAGCCGAACAGCGAGTCACGTTCATCAGCGACGGCGCCAACGACGCTGTGATGGCCGCTTTGCGCGCCCTGCCCGCGGTGGCCCGCGTGGAGCGGTTCGGCGACCGTCTCGTCGTCTACGGCGAGTCCGACCGGTTGCTCGCCCCGCTCCTCGGCATCCTCGAAGGGGCTGGAGTGGGGTTCCACGATCTGCGCACGGAGCAGCCGTGCCTGGAGGACGTGTTCCTCGCCCTCACGGGGCGGGAGATGCGGGACTCACAGCCATGACGACGTTGGCGCGGACGACTCGCGGGCTGGTCCCGATGATGGTCGTCCAGGCGAAGCTCTTCGTGCGTGAGCCGATCGCGACGTTCTTCACGATCGCGTTCGCGCCGCTGCTGCTGATCCTCTTCGGGCTCATCTACGGAAACGAGCCCAAGGATGTCTTCGGTGGGCGCGGGTCGATGGACGTGACCGTCCCGGCCTACATCGGGATCGTCATCGTCACGGTCGGTCTGATCGGCATCCCCATTCAGACCGCCACCAACCGCGAACTGGGAGTCCTGCGCAGGTATCGGGTGACGCCGCTGCGGCCGCTGACCTACCTGGTCGCCGACGTGGTCGCGTACTACCTGATGACCTTTGTCGGCACCGTCCTGCTCATCGTCGTCGGCGCGCTAGCGTTCGGAGTGCGTTCGGACGGCAGCGTCCCGGCCGTCCTCGCCGGCTTCACACTCAGCGCCCTCTCGTTCTTCGCATTGGGCTATCTCGTGGCCAGCCTGGCACCATCCGCGCGTGTCGCCCAGACGGTCGGGATGGTCCTGGCATACCCGATGATGTTCCTGTCGGGTGCCTCCCTCCCGCTCGAGCTTCTCCCGCCCGGGCTCCGTCAGGTAGCCGACCTCATCCCACTGACCTACGTCGTCAAACTGATGCGAGGACTCTGGTTCGGCGATCCCTGGAGCAGCCTTCGTCTCGACGTCGCCGTGCTGAGCGTCATGCTCATCGTCGCCACTGCTCTGTCCGCCCGCTTCTTCCGGTGGCAGTAAGGGCTCCCGCCGCCTCGCGCGCGGCAACGCCCCGATGCGCCGCTCCCGGGCGGGTGATCCGGCACCATCACGTGGTGACTTCGGAGCGGCTAAGGGCTCGTCGTGCCGACCGAGAGGCTGTGCTGGCCGTCCAGCCCTCACCGTCCAGCCCTCACCGTCCAGACGAGCCGTCAGCGACCTGCCACCTGCAAGCCGCCGAGGATGTGCCCGCACTCTGTGGGTACCCCTGGGAGGCCCTCGTCACCGTTACGGGCCAGCCGACGTGGACGAGCTCCACCTCGACCTGAGGTGTGATGGGTGCAGCCGGGCTGTCGGCGTGGTCGACGAGGACCCACCGGTCGCACCGACGGATTCACCTGGGCGAAGGACCGGTAGCCCCACCTACGTGCCGTTCTAGGTGTACTGACCAGGGACGTTGGTTGAGGTCGTGTGAGAACACGATCTGAGTGATCTTGCAAAGCGAAGACCTCCTGTCATGGGGTGGAGCTGTCTAAGAACCGCTCCATGACCAGGAGGTCTTCGTGTCCCACGCTAACGCCGCTTTGACCCCGCGTGCCCGGTTGCGGCTGGCACGGCTGATCGTTGAGGACGGTTGGCCGGTCGCGACCGCGGCCCGGTTCTTCCACGTGTCCCGGTCGACCGCGAACCGGTGGGCTGCCCGGTACGCCGCGATGGGCGAGGCCGGGATGAGCGACCGGTCCTCGCGGCCGCGGCGCAGCCCGAACCGGACCCCCGAACCGGTCAAGCGCAAGATCGTGCACCTGCGGTGGAAGCAGCACCTCAGCGCCGCCGAGATCGGCTGGCAGTTGAACCTGCCGGCCTCCACGGTCCACGCGGTGCTGGTGCGCTGCCGGCTGCACCGGCTCTGGCACGTCGACCAGCGCACCGGCGAACCGATCCGGCGCTACGAGCACGACCGACCTGGCGCGTTGATCCATGTCGACGTCAAGAAGCTGGGGAACATCTCCGACGGCGGGGGCTGGCGCTACGTCGGCCGCCAGCAAGGGAAGAGGAACCGAGCCGGCACCACCACTGCCCAACGCACCCGCAACTACGACAAGGTCGTCGGCACGGCGTTCGTGCACACCGTCATCGACGACCACTCCCGGGTGGCCTACGCCGAGATCCACGACGACGAGACCGCCGCCACCGCAACAGCCGTCCATGCCCGAGCCGTGGCCTGGTTCGCCGCCCGCGGCGTCCACGTCGAACGGGTGCTCTCCGACAACGGCAGCTGTTACAAGAGCCGGCTGTGGGCCCAGACCTGCGCCGAACTCGGCATCACCGCGAAGAAGACCCGCCCCTACCGCCCGCAGACCAACGGCAAGATCGAACGTTTCCACCGCACCCTCGCCGCTGGCTGGGCGTTTCGCCAGTTCTACCCCACCGAGAAAGCCCGCCGAGCCGCCCTGCCAGGATGGCTACACACCTACAACCACCACCGGCGCCACTCCGCGATCGGCAAGGTCCCGCCGATCACTCGCTTGACCAACCTCCCCGAGCTCTTCAGCAGTATCCGCAGCCACGGTCTGATCGAGTCGAGGGGTCAGGCACGAGGGGACGCTAACAGCGGAGGCGCGCACCGATGTGTCGATCTGGGGCGGATCGGGGGACGCCAGATCCGGCAGCGCGTGCAGGTGCCGACCGGGCTCAGATGGCACTGTTACTGTCGGCCAGACCCCCTGCTGACGAGGAGCAATCATGTCCGAGGTCGTTGTCTTTGAGTTTACTGCGCCTGGTGCGGTCGAGATCTACAGGAGTGTCAACCAGCACCTCGGATGGGACGGCGAGCCGGATGCAGCACACTGGCCAGCGGGCATGTTGAGTCACGCTGCGGGACAGCAGGGGGACAAGCTGATCGTCGTCGAAGTGTGGGAGTCGCAGGCGGCCCAAGGAGAGTTCATGCACTCCCAGCTCGGTCCTGCGTTCGCTGCGGTCAATGCGCCCCAGCCAGCTCGGATCGAATGGTTCAACTGCATCGGCGACATGCATCAGCATTGAGCTGACCCGCCTGGCCGGCCCGACGCACTCACCCACGCGGCAGCGGTAGCGACTCCGGATCGCCCCGAACAGATATGCCGTTCGCGGGCGGGGCGTCAACGGGCGAGCGCCTCCACGGCTAGGACGCATTGCGGGCAATGCTCGAAGGTTCCAGCCATGAACGGGTCGGGCCAGAGGTGCCAGTCGTCGATGTTCTTCCCGCAGAGGGAAGTACGCGGCTCGTCCGCCCGGTAGGCGTGCCCATAGCCTGCGGGCTCCCATCCTCCAAAGCCTGGCGAGTGCTGCGCCATGCTCCGGACAGTGGACGCCGCGCGGGCCTGCCAGTCCGTCGTCGCCGCGAGGGCGTCATCCGGAGTCACGGCGCCGAGTGTGCCAGGGTCTCTGTGCACCTACGTGCCGTTCACGGGCGGGGTTGGTCCCGACGTTGCCGAGCGGGCCGGGGTGGGTGCGCCGCCCGGTGTGCGCGTACCTGTCCGCCAGGCAAGCCGGGTGATCGGCTCGGCGCGGACCTAGGATCGCGACGGTCACCAAGCCGCTGGGAGGTCGCTATGTACGCGGTCATCGGTCGAGTGAAGATCCACCCTGGTCATGAGGATGAGACCCTGTCGATGATCGTCGAGGGCGGCGTTGCGATGGTTCGCGGCATGCCCGGCTCGGCCGGCGGGTACTGGGCCAGAACGATCGACGGGCAGTCGATCCAGCACTCGGTGTGGCTGTTCGACACCGAGGAGAACGCTCGGAACGCAGAAGCGACGTTCAACCGCTTGCGTGAGATGCCCGAAGCTCCTGCCACGTTCATCAGCGTCGACGTATGCGAGGTCGTTGGGCAGGCGCATTCGTGAATATCGCTGGGGTCGCAGACCCACAGGTCTCTACGCGCGAGGACTTGATCAGATTCTGTGGCTCGGAGAGGTCTTCGACAGCGAACTCGTGCGTTCAGTGGGCTCGATGGTCGCGCATTCCTAGCGCCGGCATTTCGTAGCCGCCTTGAAGGAGGACACGGTGGAGGTCCTCGCCAAGGACGTCACGGTGATTCGTGAACCGGCCTTCCGCGCGAGGCAGCCGCCTCCGTTGTCGCCCAGCGAACATAGGTGCCGTGTGGTGCAGTAGACAGGTTCCGGGTTTCGCCCCGTGACGAGTCGTTACCCCAGCACCCTGACCAACGTCGCGCATCGCCAATACGTCCTCGTCGACCGGTTCGGTCCGACGCGACCCGACCCTGACACGAAGAGCCGAATGATGGCCAGGGCCTCATCGGTCGTGTCAGACCCAGAGCGGGCTATGGCGCTTTCCTGGTCTGAACACCACGACCACTCAGCACTCTGACCAATCTCGTCCATCGGTAGTACGACCCCTTGGACCGGTCGCGTACGTCGCTCATTGACCGGCACGGAGGTCACACAAGTATCGACCGGCGGCCGCGGTAGCGGGCCGATGTGCCGCTCGCGGGCTGCTCGGATCCGGCATCATTCTGTGCGCTTACGGCGTGGCCTGCCAAGTGGCAGAGAGCGGGGCTCGCCACGGCCGGGGCCTGCGTGCCTTCCCCCCGAACCGTGGGGACCTTCGGCTCTGATCAAGGCGACGGCGGTCCCGGCATGCTGCCAGTAGGAGCGGCCCGTTTGGGCTCGCCGGTTCCTGGCAGGTCAAGCGTGCCGCCCCAAGGGGAGGTGCATGATGAAGCGCCTGACCGGGCTGGCTGCCCTTGGGGTGGCGACGATTCTGACTGCGTGTGGCGCAGGGTCCACGACAGCGACACCGACTGGGTCTGTGCAGGCTCGAGCGGTGCCTAGTGCGACACCCACCGTCGACACCACCAAGACCTTCCGAGACCCGGTAGGCGACGTGCGGCGTGGCCCAGGACCGGACATCACGGCAGTCGTGGTTTCCGCACGGTTCGGGAATCCCGAGTTCGACATCCGGTTCGCTGCGGCTCCTTTGTCCGACCCGTATGTCAGCCCGAAGGACGGGTTGATGATTCTCATCACCACGTCGGACCCCTCGATCGGCAAGAAGGAGGCGTTCCTCGTCAGCGGGAACATCGGCGACCTGTCGCTCCGCCACTGCGCGAATCTGACGTGCGACGAGCAGGAGCCTGTTGAGGGAGTGAAGGTGCCCGCATTCGCGACCGGCAAGTTGGTTTCAGTCGCCCTTCCCCTGCAGCAGCTGCTGAACCCCAAGCAGTTCACGTTCTGGGTGTACGCGGACCGTTGGGTAGGGGATAACGAGGCCGGCTACGACAACGCCCCGGAAACCGGTAGTTGGTCGTTCGTGCTGCCCACGACCCGGTCCGGTGCCTCCCAGGGTGCTGCGGCAGCCCATGCGGCTGAGCTGGGCGAGCCTGACCTGATCGCCGTGCCGGGCTACAGCTACCGCGACCTCACGGCGCAAGAACAGGCCGAGTGGGGCATCGGGGACATCGGCGTCGGTTGGCAGGCGGCGTCCGACCACTGCGTCGAGGCGGGTCAGGCGAAGATCTACTCGACCCTGTTTGTGCCGACCGCCGCGATGGCGGCCGACAAGGACCAGATGGCGCTCAACGCCGACCTGGCCGGAGCGGCTCTACGCGATCCGACAGACACCGTCACCACCGAGTACACCGGCGGGCAGACGGTCCGACACGCTGCGGTGAACACGGAAGACGCGCAGATCACTTACTACTTCTCGTGGGTGCAGCGCGGCACGGTCCACCTCGTGGTGAGCACGGACGACCGGGCGGCTTGGACGTTTGTTGTCAAGTTGGTGGCCGCGACCGGGTGACCGCGCTTCGCTTCCCAGAACCGGCGGTCGGCGCGGGTCAACCGGGTGCCGGAGGTAGGTGACAAACGACTCTGTACGTGGCGTGGCACCACCGGGACAGTGAGAGTTGGGCTGTGGATTCGGGGTGAGGGCTATGAACGCGGATTCGCCCGTTCACAGCGACTCAAGCGTGGGGTCTCCGTTGTGATCGGGTCCGTGGTCGCATGGCCCCAGCGGCGGCGCTGACCGCCGTTGACCCGGAGAGGGTCGGAGGTGGAGGTGAAGGCCATGGCGACGAAGTCCATTGGTGTGCCAGCCCCTGTTGAGAGTCAGCGCAGCCCAGGCTGGTACGCCGACCCCTGGCGGGAAGGCAAGTTGCGGTACTGGGACGGTGAGACGTGGACCGGCTGGGTCTGGCCGTCCGTGCCCTGGACCGACGCCCAGTCATCCCCGGCGCAGCCCATGACCGCGAAGAAGGCGTGGAACCGGGTAGTCCTCGCATACCTAATGCTGCTTCTGGTAACCCCCCTGACCTGGGTCATCCTCGGCGTGGTTGACCTCAGTTACTCGGACATCAGCGACTACGGAGGGGACTTCAATCCCACCGTCCACTTCCTCACGATCTCGGCCATGCCCATGCCGATCCTGGCGGCGGTCGTCCTGAGTGGAAGCGCGTGGCGCATCGCTGGGAGCTGGTGGACGCTGGCCCCCGCTGCGCTCGTTCTCGGTGCATACAACGCGGGTATCGTCCTCGAGCTTCTCGGCGGAGGAGGGGTGTGGCAGTCGGGCCCTTGGTGGTGGATGCCGCCCATCGCTCTCCCGGCCATCGGCCTCGCGTTCTTGGCGCCCACAGCATGGCATCGACTCCGCAACAGGCGACGGGCACAGGTCTAGGGACCGCACCGAGGTGCCGAGGTAGGGCTTCCTCGACTGGTGCGCCACCAGCGTCAGTCGCCAGCGCGGCATCCGCAGCACCGGCTGGCTCGACGGGCTAGCAGATCCGAGGCAGCTGCTCCCCCAGCGGGCGGTCGATCACCCGGGTCCCGCCCAGGGCGGTCCGTCCGACCACCATGCCGGGATGGTCCTCGGTCACAGTGCCGATGACCGTCGCGCCCCGGCCGAACTCGTGGCTACGCATCGCGTCGAGGACCGCCTCGGCGACACCGTCCGCGACGAACGCGACCAGCTTGCCCTCGTTCGCCACGTGCATGGCGTCCAGGCCGAGGAAGCCGCAGGCGGCCTCGACCGCGTCCGGCACCGGGACGGCGCTCTCGGTCACCTCCACCCCCACCCCCGAGGCCTGCGCGATCTCGCACAGCGACGCGGCGAGCCCACCACGGGTCGGGTCGCGCAGGACGTGGATGCCCCGCCCGGCCCGGCCGGGGACGGCCGCCAGCATCGCCTGGACGAGCCCGGACAGCGGCGCCGAGTCGGTCTGCACCACTGTCCCGAACTGGATGCCCTCGCGCACGCTCATGATGGCCACGCCGTGCTCGCCGATCGGTCCGGAGACGATGACCCGGTCCCCGGGGCGCGCTGCTTCCGGACGCAGGTCCACGCCGTCGGGGACCACACCCACGCCGCTGGTGTTGACGTACAGCCCGTCCGCGGCGCCGTGCCCGACCACCTTGGTGTCACCGGTGACCAGGCGCACGTCGGCGCGACGGGCCGCCCGACCCATGGCCTCGGCCACCTGACCGAGCACCTCGAGCTCCAGCCCCTCCTCCAGGATGAACCCGCTGGACAGGGCGAGCGGGATCGCCCCGCTCATCGCCAGGTCGTTGACGGTGCCGTTGACCGCGAGGTCCCCGATGCACCCGCCGGGGAAGAAGAGCGGCTGCACGACGTAGGAGTCGGTGGTGAAGGCCATCCGGACGCCGCCGGCCTCGACGACCGCGGAGTCGCGCGGCGCCCGGGCCAGCTCGTCCGCGTCGAACGCCGGCAGGAACAGGTGCTCGATCAGCTCGCTGGACAGCTTGCCGCCGCCGCCGTGCCCGAGCACGACCCGCTGCTGGTCCCGAAGCGGCACCGGGCAGGTCCACTGCAGGGGGTCGAGGATCTCAGCCATGCACCGCCACCTCCTTCGGAGGTTCCAGCCGCCGGAACTGGTAGTAGGCAGCGCAGGCGCCCTCGCTGGACACCATGGTGGCGCCCAGCGGGGTCCTCGGCGTGCAGGTCGTGCCGAACGCCTCGCACTGGTGCGGCTTGATCAACCCTTGCAGGACCTCACCCGCGCGGCACTCCTTGGACTCCTCCACCGTGATGTCGGCGACGTCGAAGCGAAGGCTCGCGTCGAACTCGCGGTAGCGCTCCGACAGCCGGAACCCGGACTGCGGGATCGTCCCGATCCCCCGCCATGGTCGGTCGCAGATCTCGAAGACGTCGGTCAGGACGGCCTGGGCGACCGGGTTGCCGTCGGCCGTCACCGCCCGCGCGTACGCGTTCTCGAGCCTGGCCTCGCCCGCCTCGAGCTGCCGGACGACACGCCGCACGCCGTCGAGCAGGTCGAGCGGCTCGAACCCGGACACGACGATCGGCACCTTGAAGCGCTCGACGAGCGGGCCGTACTGCCAGGTGCCCATGACGGTGCAGACGTGTCCGGCCGCGAGGAACCCCTGGACCCGGCTGACCGGCGAGCTGAGGATCGCGGTCATCGCCGGCGGCACCAGCACGTGGCTCACGAGCATCGAGAAGTTGGTCAGGCCGAGCTGGCGGGCCAGCACGACCGCCATCGCGTTCGGCGGGGCGGTCGTCTCGAACCCCACCCCGAAGAAGACCACCTCGCGGTCAGGGTTGGCCTCGGCGACGCGCACCGCGTCCAGCGGCGAGTACACGATGCGGACATCGCCGCCGCGGGCCTTGCACCTGGAACAGGTCGTGGCGGCTCCCGGGGACGCGCAGCATGTCTCCGAACGAGCAGAAGATCACCTCCGGGCGCGCGGCGATGTCGAGCGCCTGGTCGATCATCTCCAGCGGAGTCACGCAGACCGGGCACCCCGGCCCGTGGATGAACTCGATCTCGGCGGGCAGCAGCTGGTCGATGCCGTGCCGGATGATCGAGTGCGTCTGACCCCCGCAGACCTCCATGATCGTCCAGGGCCGGGTCACGGTCGCGGCGATCTCGTCGAGCAGCACGCGCGCCAGCCGCGGGTCGCGGAACTCGTCCAGGTACTTCACGAGGCACGCTCCTTTCCACCCAGCTCTTCCTCGAGGACGCCGAGATCGGTGAAGAACGCCAGAGTCTCCAGGGCCGACGCCTCGTCGAGCCGGGTCAGCGCGAACCCGGCATGGACGATGGTGTAGTCGCCGACCTCGATGTCGGGCAGGTACGCGAGGCAGACGTCCTTCGTGACACCGTCGAAGTCGACCAGCGCCATGCGGGTGCCGCGGTCCTCCCAGATGTCGATGATCTTGCCCGGTATTCCGAGACACATGGTCAGGACTCCTTGTCCGCTCGGGTGCTGGACTTGCTCAGGGTCAAGGCTGCGACCGCTGCCTGGCCCAGGGCGAGGCCGCCGTCGTTCGGCGGGACGACGTGGTGCGAGATCACGTCGAAACCTGCCCAGCGCAGCCGCTGCCGGCACAGTCGCAGCAGAACGGCGTTCTGGAACACCCCGCCGGTCAGCCCCACCACCGAGATGCCGCGCGGAACGGCGGCCAGCAGGCAGGCCCGCAGGACCACGTCGGCCACCGCGTGGTGGAAGGCCAGCGCGAGCTCGTCCACCGGCCGCTGCGCGCGGACTCCCTCGGCCAGCTGGCCGAGGACGGGCGCCGCGTCCATGACGCCGCCGCGGCGGACGCAGAAGCGGGGGAAGGTCTCGGCCCCACCGCCGGTGGTCAGGGCGCGCTCCGCAGCCGCCTCCAGCTCGATGGCTGCCTGCGCCTCGAAGGACACCTGGTGCCGCACGCCCAGCAGCGAGGACACCGCGTCGAACAGCCGGCCCATGCTGGTCGTCGGCACGCAGCCCAGGCCCCGGTCCAGCTGCTGGCGCAGGACGGACAGCTCTGCCGCGCTCGTCGCGGCGACCGGCGGGAGCGCGGGATCCCAGCCGAGACCGCAGGCGTCCAGGTAGGCCAGGGCGACGCGCGAGGGCGTGCGCACGGCTGCGTCGCCACCTGGCAGCGGCATCGGGCGCAGGTGACCGGCCCGCTCGAAGACCGTGGGGTCGGCACCGAGGGCGAGCAGCTCGCCGCCCCAGATCGTCCCGTCGGTGCCGAAGCCGGTGCCGTCGAAAGCCACGCCGACGGCCAGCTCGCCCAGCCGTCCGTGCTCGGCCAGCAGCGAGACCACGTGCGCGTGGTGGTGCTGGACCGCCAGCACGGGCCGACCGGCCGCGTTCCGGGTGGCCCACGAGCGCGTCGCGTACCCCGGGTGGCAGTCGGTCGCCAGCGCGGCGGCCCGGGCGCCGTACAGATCACCGAGGCTCTCGGTGGACCGGTCGAACTCCTGCAACGTCTCCAGGCTCTCCATGTCGCCGAGGTGCTGGGACAGCACGGCGTACCGGTCGCTGGTCAGGCACGCGGTGTTCTTGAGCTCGCCGCCGGTGGCCAGGACCGTCGCCACCGCCCGGCCCAGGTCGACCGGGAGCGGGGCGTAGCCACGCGAGCGCCGCAGCGGCAGCAGCTCGCCGTCGACGAGCTGCACCACGGAGTCGTCGCAGGGCCGGTGGATCGGCCGGTCGTGGACGAGGAACGCGTCCGCGAGCCCGGCCAGCCGGCGCCGGGCGTCGTCGTCGCGGTAGCAGATCGGTTCGTCGGTGCGGTTGCCGCTCGTCATGACCAAGACCGCCGGCGACCCGGCCGGTCCGTCCGCCAGCTCGAGCCCGCTGAAGAGCAGGTGGTGGACCGGGGTGTACGGCAGCAGGACACCGATCCGCGCGTTCCCGGGCGCGACCAGCCCCGACACTGCGGATCCCGGCCGGCGGCGGAGCAGCACGATGGGATGGGCGGGCGAGGTGAGCAGCCGGGCCTCGTCGTCGTCGACCCGGGCGATGCGCCGGGCTGCGTCGAGGTCGGCGACCATCACCGCGAACGGTTTGGCCGGGCGGTGCTTGCGGTCCCGCAACAGCGCGACCGTGGCGTCAGCTGTGGCGGCGCAGGCCAGGTGGTACCCACCGACGCCCTTGACCGCCACGACCTGTCCGTCGTTCAGCGCGAGCTGCGCGGCCGAAACGGCTGTGTCGCTCCCGTCGGTCCGGCCACCGGCGGCGTCCTCGAACCACAGGCGGGGGCCGCAGTCGGGGCAGGCGACGGGCTGGGCGTGGAACCTGCGGTCGGCGGGGTCCTCGTACTCCTGGCGGCACGCCGGGCACATCGGGAACCCGGCCATGGTCGTGGCCGGCCGGTCGTACGGGAGCGACTCGATGATCGTGAACCGCGGGCCGCAGTTCGTGCACGTGATGAACGGGTGGCGGTAGCGCCGGTCTGCCGGGTCGAACAGCTCGCGCACGCAGTCGTCGCAGACCGCGGTGTCCGGCGGCACGAGAGTGCGGGCCCCGTCGGAGCTCTCGCTCGCGACGATGCGGAACCCGCGGGCGGACTCGCCGTCCGCGGTCGGAGGCAGCGGCGTGGCGCGGACTGACGCGACGTAGGCCAAAGGAGGGGCGTCGCTGCGCACCCGGGCGAGGAAGGCCGAGACACCGGGCTCGGCGCCCTCGACCTCGACGAACACCGACGTCGAGTCGTTGCCGACGAAGCCGGACAGGCCCAGCTCGGTGGCCAGCCGGTGCACGAAGGGTCGGAACCCGACTCCCTGCACCACGCCCTCGATCAGGACCTGGACCCGCACACCTGTCGCCGTGCTCACCGGTGCCTCCAGAGCATGACCCGGTTGTTCCCGGAGTCGGTCACGGCGAGCCGGTCGCCGTGCAAGCTGAGGCCGTACGGCCAGCAGAACGTGTCCGGCTCGACGCTGGTCCAGCGGTTCTCCCCGCCGGCCGTCATCGAGTACTGGCCGAGGACGGCGTCGGCCGGTGCGCCGTCCCGCTCCGGCACCTCGGACCAGAGCAGCACCCGGTTGTTGGCGGTGTCCGCGACGGCCAGCCGGCCACCGTCGACGCCCAGCGCGTACGGGAACCGGAGCGAGGACGCCGTCTGCGGCGCGTACTGGGACTCCAGCGCGGTGTCGAAGCCCGGCTGTCCGAGCACGAGGTCGGCGGACCGGTCGGCCGCCGGGTGCCCGCGCCAGCCGAGAACGCGGTGGTTGCCGGCATCCGCCACCAGCAGCCGGTTACCGGTGCCGGCGATGTCGTGCGGCCACCGGAAGCTGCCCGGCCCGACCCCCTCGCCGCGGTTCTCCTCGCGGCCGGCGTCGTCCGGCTGGCCGAGGACGAGGTCGGGGACGACGGAGGGGGACGCCGGGATCCCGCCCGACCAGCCCAGCACCCGCCGGTTGCCGGTGTCGGCCACGTAAAAGCAACCGGCGACGAGCGCGACCCCGAACGGCCAGTAGAACGTGGTGCGGTCGCACGCCCGGCCGGCGTTGGGCTCGACCGACGACGCGTCGACCTAGCCGAGCACGAGATCGGCCGCCGTGTCGTCAGGTCGGCGCCCGGCTCGAGGCCGCCGGCCTCGATCAGGAACACCGTGATGTCGGTCGGGTAGTCGGTCCCGAGCAGCCACCGGCCGAACGCCAGCGCGTGGTCCCAGCGGAACGCGTGCGTGTGCAGGCCCTCGAGAGGTGGGAGGTCCTCGAGCTGTTCGCCCGGGACCCGGTAGATCGTTCCCGGCTCGGCCCCGGTCCGGCTCGCGTCGACGACGACCACGCGGCCGGCGCCGCGCATCTGGAAAGCGATGTCCATCCCGGCCGTCCCGCCGTCGACGAGCCGGACACGGTCGGGAAGTCCCGCCTCCCACAGGTGCCGGACCAGGACCGGCCCGACGCCGTCGTCACCGCGCAGCAGGTTCCCGCAGCCGACCACCAGCAGCTCGCAGGTCTGGCCCTCGAGCTCGGGGCCTGGCAGTGCGGCCACGGGTTCCTCCTCGGCTGGCCGGAGCGTCAGACGGCTCCGTTGATGACGAACTGGTTCAGCTCCTTCCCGGTCCTTCCGTCGTAGGCGTGGACTGTGCCCACCAGGCAGGAGTCGAAGCTTCGCGCCACGTGGCCGAGCTCGACGGGGTCGCTCTGGTCGACGATGGGAGAGCCTACGAGAGCCTGCTCGATCGGGCCCAGGGCACCCCCGCCGTCGCGCGGGCCGATGTTCCAGGCGGTCGGGGTCACGACCTGGTAGTTGGCGATCTTGCCGTCCTCGATGACGATCCAGTCCGACAGGGACCCGCGCGCCGCCTCCGTCGAGCCGAACCCCTTGCCTTCCAGGTGCTCCACCGGCTTGGTGTAGAAGCTCTCGTTGAGGTCCAGCTCGTCCAGCCACCTGCGGGTCCACTGGTAGTACTTCGCCGCCTCGTGCATGCGGGCCAGCTGGCGTACCAGCACCGACGGACCGATCCTGGTGACGATGTCCAGGAACAGCGGGTCGTCGTCCTGGTGCGGGGCGGCACCGGGGGCGGCCGCGGCCATCCGCCGGGCGAGCGGGCCGGCCTCGAGCGGGACGTGGCCGACCCCCGGCACCTCGTACCGCGGTGACTTGGCCCAGCTGTACTTGCCCTGCTCCCGGCCGATCTTGGGATCGATCGGCTTCGTCTCGCCGTCGAACGGGTGCCGCGGCGCGGAGTCCTCGTAGAACGAGTGGGTCACGTCCTCGCGGACCCGAGCCTGGTCGAAGGTGTGGAACGTGCCGCCGGCGTAGATGCCCGACCGGTTGACCAGGGCGTCGTTGCGGCCGTCGATCGTCGGGTCGGTGTACAGGCTCGGCTCGAAGTACGTCCCGGTCGCGATGTAGCTGCCCGCGCCGGCGCCGTACTTGTCCAGCCCGATGTCCAGCGCGTAGCGGATGAAGAACCCGCAGTCGCTGTCGTGCTGGGCCTGGTTCTCGTCGACCCAGGCCAGGACGTCCTCCCAGGTGCGGTTCTCCAGCCAGCGCTCGACGCGAGCAGCCCAACCAGTGCTTCTCCAGCCAGTTCACCTTCCAGTGCTCGAGGATCGCGATCGAGCGCGTGACGTCCGACAGCGTCGGGGCGCACATCACGCCGCCGGGCACCATGAAGCTCGAGTGCGGCCACTGGCCGCCGAAGATGGCGTAGACCTCGACCGGCTTGCCGGAGAGCACGACCCCCGGCTGGTAGCTCGGTGCCGACGTACGGGGCGAAGCGGCGCACCGCCTCGTCGTACAGCGGCGACTTGGCGTAGTTCTTGTTGGTCAGGTCGATGGCGAAGAGCGCGTAGAAGTACCGCGGGATGCTCTGCAGCGTCTCGCAGGCCTGGGCGATGTTGCGGACCAGCGTCGCGTTCGGCGGCACGTGCGTGCGCCCACGCGGTGTCCAGGGCGTAGGCCGCCTTGTACAGGTGGCTGCCGCCGCAGATCCCGCAGATGCGCGGGGTGCACGATCAGGCCGGCCTGCGGGTCCTTGCCTTGCAGGATGATCTCGAACCCGCGGAACATGGCCGCCTCGGTCCACGCCGAGGTGACCACGCCGTCGTCGATGGTGACGCGGACGTCGAGATCCCCCTCGACCCGCCCGAGCGGGCTGACGTACAGGTCGACCGTGCTCATGGACAGTCCCTTCCTCATTCCCTCTGCAAGCTGTGGCGGCTGCTCAGACAAGGAACATGTCTTCCTTGGACCATTGCGGGGCAGCGATCCGGGCGGCTGCGGAGTGGGCCATGTACGTCAGGTGGTCCACACCCTCGGGGACCTCCTTGGGGATGACACCGCTGACCTTCTGCGTCTTGAACACGGTCCCCGGCGCGAGGTCGAAGAACGGGAACTCCGGTTCGGTGCAACCGGTGCACGGCATGCCGGCCCGGGTCTTGGACGACTGCCGGTTCCACAGGATCCGGTTGCACGGCGAGTGCGTCATCGGTCCCCGGCACCCGAACTCGTAGAACAGACAGCCGGTCCGGGTGCCTTCGCCGAACGCCGTCGTCGCCTGCTTGTACTCGAAGAACTGCATGCGGGTGCAGCCGGTCTGGGTGAACGTCTTGAAGAACGTCTGCGGGCGGTGCAGCTCGTCGAGTGCGATGTCGCCGGCCCGGCCCGTCGCCAGCGCGACGATGATCTGCGTGATCCAGTCGGGGTGCGCGGGACAGCCCGGGATGTTGATGACCGGCAGGCCGGACTTGGACCGGAAGTCGGGACCAAGGAAGCCGCCGCGCTCACGCTTGTGGAACTGCATCCCGGTGGAGTCCGACGGGTTCGGCGCCATGGCCGGGATTCCTCCCCAGCAGGCGCAGTCACCGATGGCGACGACCACCGAGGCCGCCCCCGCCAGGTCGACCACCCAGTCCTTCATCGCCCGCTCGGCGAACATGTCGTAGCGACCCGTGCCGTCCGGGCCTTCGATCACGGTCCCCTCGAACACGAAGATGTCCAGCGGCCGCTCCCCGCGCGCGCAGTCCCAGAAGAGCTTCTGCGCGTTGGCACCGAGCTCCAGCCCGAGCGAGGGGTGCCACAGCAGCTCGAGCCCGAAGTCGGTGATCAGGTCGACGACGTTGGGCTCCTCGGCGTTCAGGAACGACATGGTGTTGCCGCTGCACGCCCCGCCTTGGAACCAGAGCACGGACGACATCAGCTCTCCTCTCGGTACGCGCCGGACCCGTTCCCCGTGGCCAGGGACGACGCGGTGGCGCTCTGAGCGTGCTGGGAGACGAGACGTTCGCTTTCGAGCTGACGACCGAGCGCGCGGCTGACCTCGACCAGGAACCCCAGGCCGCGGCCGACGTCGTCGTCTTTCAAGACCCTGAGCATCGACCGCAGGCCGGCGACCCGCGACTCGTTGGCCTGGGCCCGCGCGTGGCCCTCGACCAGGGCGCGCGCCGCCAGCGAGACCACGTCCAGCGCCGGCTGGCCGGTGACGTCGGAGGCGATCACGCGGTCGAGCACCGGGGCTGCCTGACCCAGGGTCGCGGTGAGGGCGCCGAGGCTGACGACCAGCTTGCCCAGGTCCTCCGGCGGCGGGAACGCCGTCCCGCCCGAGACCGTCCGGAGGTCCTGGACACCGTCGGTCAGCGAGTCGGCGATCACGTCGCCGCGGGCGATGAAAGCGTCCAGCCCGGACACCAGCAGGGCCAGCAGGTCGGCGTGGTCGAGCAGGGTGCCGAGCGCGTCGGCCACCTTGGGGTCGTCGAGCCGAGCCCGGAGCGTTTCCGCCCGGTCCGAGACCAGGACGGGGGCGTTCTGGACCATCCGCATCCTCCCAGGCAAGCCGGCACTCGGCCGGTCCGGATGGGCGGACGCTAGACCCGCGTCCCGGGTCGGCCTATCGTCCGCACGAAGCCATTGACGGAATTGCGCAGCGAACTTTCGTCATGAGCGCAGACCGACCCGACCACGCAGGGAGCGCACCGGATGCCGACGCTCACCAACCTCCGGTTCATCGACGTCCGCAGGACGACCGACCCGGTGCGCCGGCGCATCCGCTCCCGCGGCGTCCCGCCGGCACTGGCGGGCCGCGAGATCTTCTACTCCGAGGACCCGAACGAGGCCGCCGAGCTGATCGCCGGCGTCCTGGCACCCAACCGGCTCACGGTCGACGACCTCGGCGAGACCGGGTTCGCCGCCAGCCTGCACGGGGCCCGGATGCGGGACGTCACCGTGCTGCACCTGGACCTGCACGTCCCCGCGCAGATGGACACCCCCGTGGCGGGCGACTACGTGGCGGTGCACATGCCGACGAACGGCACCTCGATGATCAGCTCGCGCACGGCGGCGGTCGAAGCCAACCCGATCACCGCGGCCGTGACCAGCGCGCACCAGCCGGTGAACATCAAGTTCGGCCTGGACTCGCCGCACCTGATCCTGCGGGTCGAGCTGGACGCGCTGGAGCGTTACCTGTCCCGCTTCATCGGCCGGACCCTCGACCGCCCGATCGAGTTCGACCTGAAGATGGACCTGGCCAGGGAGGGCGCCGTCCGCTGGCACAGCGCCGTGCAGCTGCTGCACACCGAGATCCTGCAGAGCGGCTCGCTGGTCCAGGAAGGGCTGGGCATCGGCCCGCTCGAGGACTTCCTCATGAGCACGCTGCTGATCCTGCAGCCCTCGAACTACCAGCGGGCCTTCGCCCACCCCGCGGAGCGACCCGGGCGGCGAGCGGTGCGCCGGGCGATCGAGTTCATCGAGGCCCACCTCACCGAGACCGTCACCATGCGGCAGATCGCCGAGCACGTCGACATGAGCATCCGCAGCGTGCAGCAGGGATTCCGCGACGAGCTGGACACCTCGCCGATGGGCTACGTCCGCGACCGCCGGCTGGACCGGGCGCGCGAACAGCTCGCCGACGCGATCCCCTCCGACGGGGTGACGGTGACCGACGTGGCCACCACCTGGGGGTTCACCCACCTCAGCAACTTCTCCGCCCTCTACAAGCGCCGATTCGGTGAGCTACCTTCGGAGACCCTGCGCCGCTGAGCGCCCCGGACCCAGCAGGTGGCCGACGGAGGGACCATGCACGAGCTGTCGATCTGCCGGGCCATCTCGGGGATCGTCGACCGCAACTGCGCGGGCCGCGAGGTCAGCGTCGTGCGCGTGCAGATCGGCCGGCTGCGCCAGATCGTCCCCGAGACGCTGGTGTACTGCTGGTCGCTGGTCAACGAGGACACCAGGTATGCCACCACAGCGCTCGAGGTGGACTATGTGCCCGCCTCGATCCGCTGCGCGTCGTGCGGTGCGATCACCGTGCTGGACGAGCCCGTGCTGCTCTGCTCGAGCTGCGCCGGCTCCACCGTCGTCATCGAGACCGGCGAGGAGTTCCTCGTCACCTCGCTCGATCTCAAGGACAGGTGAGCCCGATGGGCCGGTTCCACCGACACGACGACGGCACCTCGCACGAGCACGACCACGAGCACGACCCCGGCCATGACCACGAGCACGAGCACCCGCCGGGTGGGCTCGGCGACCACTCGGGGTACGAGACCGCCCGGGAGCGGGTCCAGGTGCTGGAGGCGGTCTTCGGCGAGAACGACCGCCTCGCCGAGGCCAACCGACGCGACTTCGACCGGGCCGGTGTCCGGGTGGTGAACGTCATGTCGTCGCCGGGCGCCGGCAAGACCGCGATCCTGCGGGAGACACTGGTCAGGCTCGGTGGTCGGCGCCGCATCGGGGTGATCGAAGGCGACATCGAGACCAGCCTCGACGCCGACCGGCTGCAGGGGCTCGGCGCGAGCATCGCGCTGGTCAACACCGGGAACGGGTTCGGAGGGGAGTGCCACCTCGACGCGCCGATGGTGCGGTCCGCGCTGCCGCGGCTGCCGCTGGACGACCTCGACCTGCTGCTCATCGAGAACGTCGGCAACCTGGTCTGCCCCGCCGAGTTCTCGGTGGGCGAGGACGCGCGGGCCATGGTCTACTCGGTCACCGAGGGCGAGGAGAAGCCGCTGAAGTACCCGGTGATGTTCAGGTCTGCGGACGTCGTTCTGATCAACAAGGTCGACCTCCTCCCGCACCTGGACGTCGACCTCGACCTGTTCCTCGACAACCTGCGCAAGGTCAACCCGGACGTCGTCACCGTTCTCATGAGCGCCCGGACCGGACTCGGCCTGGAGACCTGGTGCGACTGGCTGGTGCAGGCGACCACCTGAACCACACGTGCACATCGGCCGGCGACGCATCGTTCGCGGCAGCCGACGGCCGCCGACTCAGAGCCGGGAGTGGTCCACCTCGACCATGACCCGCACGGTGTCCCCGTCGACCTTGCCGCGCCGCACCCGCTCCGGCACGGCGAGCAGCCAGCCGTGCCCCGCGTCCTTCCACACCGACGTGGCCCAGGTGACCCCGTCGACCGTCGCCATGACCGGGACCCGCCCGAACGCGCCGCCGACATCGGGGGCGTGCTCGTCCGGCACCGCGACGAAGGTCCACGCCGCCGGTCCGTCCCAGCCGAACTGACGGCGTCGAAGGCGGAGCTGCTCCCGGCCTCGTCGCCCACGGTCACTCCCTTCAGCTCGGTCACTTGGGCGGCAGCGTCGCCACGAACTCTCGTGCGCGTTCGATCCAGGTGTCCAGGTCCGCGTCGCGACCGACGGCGCCTGCGCTCACGTACAACATGCCGCGTGACGGGCGGCCGGTGAAGTCCATCTCGCGCGCACCGGGTTCAGCGCGGAGCCCCTCGAACCGATCCGGACCCACTCGCACCATGAGGTCGTCGTTGACGACTCCGACAAGCATGTTGCCCCGCCACATGACGGCCAGCCCACCGAACATCTTGCGGGTCGTGATGTCCGCGAGGTCGTCCACGGCCGCCAGAACACGGTCGGCCAGGATCTCGTCGTACGCCATCCGACCTCCTAGGGGCGTTGGTCGGACCGGTGCGCGAGCGTGAGAGCGAAGTCGTGGTCGGCGTCGGTCCAGATCCGCGCGAGGGTGAACCCGGCGCCGGCGAGCTCGGCCTCGATCCCTTCAGGCCGGAACTTCGTCGAGATCTCGACCCGGATCTCCTCACCGCTCGCCAGCTCGAACGAGATGTCGGCGCCGGGGACCGTGACGCGCAGGGGCACCTCGGCCCGCAGCCGCAGGTCCATCCGCTCCATGCGCGGATCCCAGAACGGGACGTACGAGAAGGCGTCGAGGTCGAAGTCCGCGCCGAGCTCGCGGTTGAGCACCCGGAGGCAGTTCGTGACGAACTCCGCTGTCAGGCCCTGCGGGTCGTCGTAGGCCGCGATCAGCCGATCGGCGCTCTTGACCAGGTCGGTGCCGAGGAGCAGCGAGTCCCCGGGCGCAAGGGAGTCGGCGAGTGCGCCGAGGAACGCCGCCCGCTCCTCGACGTACAGGTTGCCGATCGTGCCGCCCAGGAACGCGACCATGCGCCGCCCGCCGCGCGGGAGGTGGCCGAGGTGCAGCGTGAAGTCCCCGACCAGCGCCTCGACCTGCACCCCCGGGTACTGCACGCAGATCCGGGCAGCGGCACGGCGCAGCGTGGCCTCGGAGACGTCGACCGGCACGAAACGCCGGAGCTGTCCTGCGGCCGTGAACGCGTCCAGCAGGATGCGGGTCTTGTCGCTCGTCCCGCTGCCCAGCTCCACCAGCGTCGTCGCCCCCGACAGCGCGACGATCTCGTCCGCGTGCGCCTGCAGGATCGAGCGCTCCCGCTCGGTGGGGTAGTACTCGGGCAGCCGGGTGATCTCGTCGAACAGCTGCGAGCCGCGGTCGTCGTACAGCCACTTGGGCGGCAGGCTGCGCGGGTGGGCGCCCAGTCCCCGGCGCACGTCCTCGACCAGGCTGCCCGCCGCCCAGTCCGGGTCGAGCAGGACCGACACGACCGGGTTCCTGACCGCTGTCACGGCGCCACCACCGTCTGCCGCGCCGGTACCGGCGCGCCGCCGTCGGCCAGGCGCACTCCCGACAGCGCCCACTGCGAGGCGGGCGGGAAGAAGTTGCGGTAGGTCGCGCGGGCATGGCCCGGCGGCGTGAGCGCGCAGCCGCCGCGCAGCACCATCTGGTTGGACATGAACTTGCCGTTGTACTCGCCGATCGCGCCTTCCGGCGGGTGGAAACCCGGGTAAGGGAGGTACGCCGACGACGTCCACTCCCAGCAGTCGCCGTAGACCTGCCGCAGGCCGCCCGTGCTCGGGCCCGCCGCCCTCGGGTGGTACGTCTCGGCGTCGGCCAGGTTGCCCCCCGCGGCCGCCGCATCGACCTGACCCTGGGAGACCACGGCGTGCTCCCACTCGGCCTCGCTCGGCAGCCGCTTGCCGGCCCAGCTCGCGAACGCCTCGGCCTCGTAGAAGCTCACGTGGCTCACCGGCAGTCCCGGCACGACCGGCCACGTCCCGTTGAGGCTGTGCTCGAACCACACACCGTCGAGCTCGACCCAGTAGAACGGCGCGCGCCGGCCCTCGCTGTTGACCTTCGCCCAGCCGTCCGACAGCCACAGGTCGTGCCGCCGGTACCCGCCGTCTTCCATGAACTCCAGCCACTCCGCGTTGGTCACCAGCCGGTCCGCGAGACGGTAGGGCTCGAGCCACTGCATGTGCCGGGGCTGCTCGTTGTCGAAGTGGAACCCCTCGCCCGCGTAGCCGACCTCGACGAGCCCGCCCTCGACGTCGACCCAGCCCAGCTCGTCGGGCTCGCAGCCGGCGCTCGGGCTGCCGGCGTAGACGGGGCGCAGCGGGTTGACCGACAGCACGTGCTTGATGTCCATGAGGAGGAGCTCCTGGTGCTGCTGCTCATGGTGGAAGCCGAGCTCGATGGTCGGCGTGAGCTTGTCGAGGGAGCCCGCGTCGACGGACGAGAGCAGGTCGCGCATGCGGTCGTCGACGTTGCCGCGATAGACGCCCACGTCGTTGGCCCCCGGCCGGCTGATGAGACCACGGTGCGGACGCGAGAAGCGCGGACCGACCGTCTCGTAGTAGCTGTTGAACAAGAACCAGTACTTGTCCTGGAACGGCGCGAAACCCGGCTCGTGGTCGGCCAGGACGAACGTCTCGAAGAACCACGTCACATGGGCGCGGTGCCACTTCGTCGGCGACACGTCCGGCATCGACTGGACCGTCTGGTCCTCGGGCGACAGGGGCTGCGCCAGCTGCTCGGTGTGGGCGCGGATCCCGTCGTACCGCTGCACCAGCGAGTCAGCGTCCCAGGCGTCGGTCGTCATCGAGCCGGACCTCCTCCAGGCCGTCAGGGCGGCGGTGCGACGCACCACCGTTCGGCCCTCCGGCCGACGCTAGAGCCGGGGCCCGACACCCGACAGCCGCGTCCGGCGACTGTCAGCGAATGTTCACACATCGGCCTCCGGCGACATCAATGCCCCCACGAACACCGACAGCCACTTCCGCCACAGGCGGGCGAGGCATCCTCCGGCCGGCTACCAGCCGACTAATGGGTGGCCGAGGACCGTGGACCGCCGACCAGCGCAAGCAGCCGTGCGGCCTCGTCGGTCATCGCGTCACGGCCGGCGCCGAGGTAGCGCCTCGGGTCGACCTCGTCCACATGGTCCGCAAGGTGGGCGCGTACGGCTCGCGTGAACGCCTTGTTGAGCTGGGTGGCGATGTTCACCTTGGTGATGCCGGCGGCGATCGCCTCGAGCAGGTGACCGTCCGCCACCCCCGAGGACCCGTGCAGCACGAGCGGGACCGACAGGCCCGCCCGCAGACGGGCGATCAGGTCGAGGTCCAGCACGGCGACCCGCTCGACCATCTTGTGCGACGTCCCGACCGCGACGGCGAGCGCGTCGACACCCGTCGCCGCGACGAAGGCCGCCGCCTGCGACGGGTCGGTCCGCGCCCCCGGCGCGTGCACGCCGTCCTTGCCGCCGACCTCCCCCAGCTCAGCCTCCACCCAGACGTTCGAGGCGTGGCAGGTGGCGACGACGCCGGCCGTGGCTGCCACGTTCGCGGCGTACTCGAGGGACGAAGCGTCGAACATGACCGACGACAGGCCGAGCGCGACGGCCTCGGCGCACAGGTCGGAGCTGGTGGCGTGGTCCAGGTGCACCGACACCGGCGCCGGGCAGGACCGCGCAGCCGACAGCGCCGCCGTCGCGACCGGCTCGAGGGCTCCGTGGTAGCGCACCGCGTTCTCACTGATCTGGAGCACCACCGGCTGGTCCGTGCGCCCCGCAGCGCCGGTCACGGCCTCGATGTTCTCGAGCTGGACGACATTGAGCGCCGCGACGCCACGGCCTGCGCTGCGCGCGGCCCCGACGATGCTCGCCGTGCTCACGAGGGGCACTGCAGCCTCTCTTCTGGCTCAGTGGCTGAGCGACTCTGACCGATTCTGGCCAAATCGTGATCGAAACGTACACTATCGACCCTTGCTGTGTGATCGCCTGCGCCATATCGTCGCCGCCATGGCGTTCACGGCCCGCGAGGTTGCGTCCCAACCAGAGGTCTGGCGAACCGCTGCCGCGCGGGTCGCGCCCGCGCTCATGCGAGTGCTCACCGCCCCGGGCCCGCTGGCGATCGTCGGGTGCGGCACGTCCTGGTTCGTCGCCCAGACCCTGGCTGCCCTGCGTGAGGACGCAGGGCTGGGCCCCACGGACGCCTTCACGGCCAGCGAAGCGCGGCTCGGGCGGGGCTACCCGTCGCTGCTGGCGCTGTCCCGCTCGGGAACGACCACCGAGATCTGCCAGCTGCTCGCACAGCGTCCGGCCGCCACCCGGGCCACCGCCGTCGTGGCGGTCCCGCGCTCCCCCGTGGCGCTCGCGGCCGACGAGGTGATCGCCCTCGACTTCGCCGACGAGGAGTCGGTCGTGCAGACCAGGTTCGCGACCTCGGTCGTGGCCGCGGCGCGCGCCGGGCTCGGTACGGACGTGTCGGCGCTCGCGTCCGCGGCGGAGGCCGCGCTGCGCGCTCCGCTCCCGCCGGTCATCGACGCGCGCCAGCTGGTGTTCCTGGGGTCGGGATGGTCGGTCGGGCTCGCGCACGAGGCTGCGCTGAAGCTGCGCGAGGCCACGCTGTCGTGGAGCGAGAGCTACCCGGCCATGGAGTACCGGCACGGCCCCGTCGCGCTGGCCGAGCCCGGCACGGCCGTCTGGATCTTCGGCCCCTCGCCCGCAGGCCTGGCGGCCCAGGTGGCCCGCACCGGTGCCAGCGTCGTGGACGACCCGCTCGACCCGCTCGTGGACCTCGTACGCGTGCACCTCCTCGCGCTGGCCCGGGCCGAGCAGCTCGGTCTCGACCCGGACCGACCGCGCCACCTGACCCGCTCCGTCGTCCTGGACCACAGCTCGCCCTGAACCATCATCTGCTGAAGGAGCACCGTCGATGTCCCAGCACAGGCGTCGCATCCTCGTGGTGGGGACGGCCGTCCTCACTCTCTCGGTCGCGGCCTGCACCAGCAGCAGCACGAGCAACAGCACCCCGTCGGGCTCGGGCGGCGTCGTCCAGATCACGATCTCGCACGGGTACACCGACGTCGAGGCCAAAGCCATCACCGCACAGGTGGCCACGTGGAACGCCTCCAACCCGAAGATCCAGGTCAAGCTGCTGTTCAACGGTGGCAACGACGGCGCGCTGCAGAAGACCCTCGCCGGATTCGCCGCCGACTCCTACCCCGACATCGCCTACGAGTACGGGTCGTCGCTCGCGGCGCTCGCCGGGCGGTCGCAGGTCGTGGACCTCACGTCGAAGGTGGGTGACAAAGCCTTCGGCTGGAACGACTTCTACTCCTTCGAGCGCGATGCGGCAGCCAGCAACGGCAAGGTCTACGGAGTTCCGGCGCTCGTCGACAACCTCGCACTGGTCTACAACAAGAAGCTGTTCGACGCGGCGAACGTGGCCTACCCCACCGACAGCTGGACCTGGGAAGACTTCCGCAGCGCCGCGAAGTCGCTCACCGACGCCGGGCACAAGCAGTTCGGCTGGGCGTACGTCAACGACGGCTCGGAGGACACGGTCTGGAGGTGGATCGCGATGCTCTGGCAGGCCGGCGGAGACCTGCTGACCTCGGACGGCAAGAAGTCGGCCTTCAACTCCAGCGCCGGGCTCGCAGCCACTCAGCTGCTCCACGACATGGCAGTCACGGACAAGTCGGTCTACCTGGACCAGGGCAACGGGAACTACCTCAACCTCTTCAACTCGGGCAAGATCGCGATGCTGTGGACCGGCCCCTGGGACCTGTCAAGCATCAACTCCGACGTGAGCTACGGCGTGCAGATCCTCCCCCAGCAGAGCAGCCACGCGAGCATCGCGGGGCCTGACAACTGGATGCTGTTCAAGAACGGCACGGCGCGCGAACGCGCCGCATGGACCTTCCTCACCTGGCTCACCAGCGCCGAGACGCATGCGGCGTTCACTCTCGCGACCGGTGACCTGCCCACCCGCGAGTCAGAGACCAAGCTGCCCGTGTACACGCAGTACCTCGCCAAGTACCCCGGTGACACGGTCTTCGTCCTGAACCTCGGCAACGTCACCAAGGCCCGGCCCAACACCAAGACCTACCCGCAGATCAGCCAGGCCATCGGGAGCCAGATGCAGGGCGTGCTCATCGGCCAGACATCCCCCCAGGACGCCCTGAACGCCGCCGCACAGCAAGCCGACGCTGCGCTGGCGTCCGGCCAGTGACTGGCCGGAGGTAGCCGGTGACGGCGGCAGGAACCACGGCTGCCGGTCCGGTCGGCTCGCGCAGCCGCCCGTCCCTCGCCCGCCGCGTCTGGTGGTCGGACACTCTCGCCGGATGGGGATTCGTCGGTCCGTCCGTCCTGCTGATCGGGCTGTTCGGTCTGGTTCCGGTCGTCTGGGCGTTCGTCCTCTCCTTCCAGCAGAACGACCTGACGTCTCCCGGTACCTGGATCGGCCTCGCCAACTACCGGCAGCTCGCCCACGACCCCCAGTTCGCCGGCTCGGTACGCAACACCGTCGTCTACACACTGGTCTTCGTGCCGGTCGCCACCGTCGGCTCGCTGGTGGTCGCCGCGGCGCTCAACCGCCGCATCCGCGGCATCACCTTCTACCGCGTCGCGGTGTTCGTCCCGGTGGTCACCTCCACGGTGGCCACCGCGACGATGTTCAACTGGCTGCTGGACCCGGACTTCGGGCTCGTGAACGCGATGCTCGACAAGGTCGGCATCGCCGGCCAGGGCTTCTTCCGCGACCCGCACGAGGCCCTGATGTCCATCGTGCTGATGACGGTGTGGGGCTGGCTCGGGTTCGGGGTGATCATCTACCTGGCCGCGCTGCAGAGCGTCCCCGCAGACCTGCTGGAGGCCGCCGCCATCGACGGGTGCACGCGGTGGCGGGCCTTCTGGCGCGTCGAAGTCCCCCTGCTCGCCCCGGCCACGCTGTTCCTGGTGATCTGGCTGACCATCAACGCCCTGCAGCTCTTCGACGAGATCTTCGTGACCACCAAGGGCGGGCCCGTCGGCGCGACCACCGTGGTCGTCTACTACCTGTACCAGCAGGCGTTCCAGTTCTTCAACGGCGGCTATGCGTCCGCGATCGCCTACGTGCTGTTCGTGGCGATCCTCGTGGTCACCGCGGTCCAGCTCACGGTCGGCCGCCGCCTGTCGCACGGAGAGCGCCGATGACGCACGCGACGCTGCCGCCGGCTCTGGTCGAGCCGCTGCCGGACGTCGACCTGCGGCCCGGCCGTCGCGGGCGGTGGCCGAGCGCCTGGCACTTCGTCCTGCTCCCGCTCGCGCTGGTCATGCTGACACCCCTGCTGTGGATGGTCGTCACGGCGGTGTCCACACCCGCGGAGGCTCGGCAGTTCCCGCCCCAGCTGCCCAGCTCGGTGCAATGGTCCAACTTCGCGGAAGTCTGGACCGGGTCCCCGTTCGGCCGCTGGCTGGTCAACACGGCCATCGTCTCCGCCGTGGTGGTGCTCTCGAACCTGGTCTTCTGCAGCCTCGCCGGCTACGCCTTCGCCCGGATCCGGTTCCGCGGCTCCGGGCTGACGTTCATGCTGCTGCTCGCGACCTTGATGGTGCCGTTCCAGGTGGTGCTGATCCCGACGCTGCTGATCGTGAAGCAGTTCGGCCTCATCGACCATCTGGGGGCGTTGATCGTGCCCAACCTGGTCAGCGCGTTCGGGGTGTTCATGATGCGGCAGTTCTTCCTGGCGCTGCCTCCCGACCTCGAGGAGGCCGGGCGCATGGACGGCGCCAGCCGGTTCGGGGTCTTCGTCAAGATCCTGCTCCCGCTGATGGGACCGGCGTTGGCGACCCTGGCCATCCTGACGTTCCTCAGCATCTGGAACGACTTCCTGTGGCCGCTGGTCGTGATCCAGACGCCGGAGAACATGACCATGCAGCTCGGCCTGTCCACTTTCCAGGGGGCGCACCTCACCGACTGGACGCTGCTGATGGCGGCCACGCTGATGAGCCAGCTGCCGGTCATCGTCATGTTCCTGGTCGGCCAGCGCGTGTTCGTGCGGTCGATCGCGTCGTCCGGGATCAAGTAGGGATCAAGTAGGGGAGTCGATGGCACAGATCGACCTGGTCGGGATCCGCAAGGTCTACCCGGGCAAGCCGCCCGTGGTGGCCCTCGAAGGCCTGGACCTCACGATCGACGACGGCGAGCTCGTCGCGTTCGTCGGACCGTCCGGCTGCGGCAAGAGCACGGTGCTCAGGTGCGTGGCCGGGCTGGAGAAGCTGTCCGCCGGCCGTGTCCTCATCGGCGGTCGAGAGGTGCAGGAGCTGCCGCCCGGCAAGCGCGACATCGCCATGGTCTTCCAGAGCTACGCGCTCTACCCGCACCTGACCGTGTTCAAGAACCTCGCGTTCCCGCTGAAGGAGCGGCACGTCGAGCGTTCACGGATCGACAGCGAGGTACGCCGGGTGGCCGAGATGCTCGAGCTGACGCCGCTGCTGCGGCGACGCCCCGGCCAGCTCTCCGGTGGCCAGCGTCAGCGCGTGGCCATGGGGCGCGCACTCGTGCGCGAACCGCAGGCGTTCCTGCTCGACGAGCCGCTGAGCAACCTCGACGCCAAGCTGCGCACGCAGATGCGGACCGAGATCGCCGCCGTCCACCGCCGGCTGGGCATCACCAGCATCTACGTCACCCACGACCAGGTGGAGGCGATGACCCTCGGCGAGCGGATCGCCGTCATGAGCGAGGGTCGGCTGCAGCAGGTGGGCCACCCGGACGAGGTCTACACCGACCCGGTCAACGTCTTCGTCGCCGGCTTCCTGGGCACACCGAGCATGAACCTGCTGCACGGCCGGGTCGAGCGCGAGGTCCTGGTCGCCGGTTCGGTGCGGCTGCGGGTACCCGGGGCACCTGATGGCGAGATGACGCTGGGCATCCGACCGGAAGGCCTGCGCGGCGTGGAGCGCGGCGAGCCGGCGGATGCGCTCGACCAGGCCTGTCTCGAGGTGGACGTCTCGCACGTGGAAGCCCTGGGGAACGAGAACCTGGTCTACGGTCGCGTCGTATCGCCCGGCGCGTCACCCGACGCGGTCGCGCCGGCGGTCGCCTGGCGTGCCACCCCCAGGCTCAGCCCGCGCGAGGGTGAGCGGGTACGCGTCGTGGCCGAGCTCGGCGGGCTGATGCTGTTCGACGGCGGGGACGGACGACGGATCCGTCTGTCCGGCCCCGCGGTGGTCGACGAGGCCGGCCGGGTCGCGGGCTGAAACCATGGCTGCATCGACTTCGCCGCAGTTCGACCTGGTCGTCGTCGGCGACGCCAACCCCGACGTGGTCCTGCATCACGCGCCCGCCGCCCTCGCCTTCGGCCAGGCCGAGCAGCTGGTCGGCCGAGCCATGCTCACGCTGGGCGGCAGCGGCGCGATCGCAGCGCATGCCGCCGCGAGACTGGGGTTGCGGACCGCGTTCGCCGGGCTCGTGGGCGACGACGATGCCGGTCGGCTGGTCCTCGGTCGGCTGGACCGAGCCGGTGTCGACGTGTCTTGGGCGGCACCGCGCGCCGGGGCCGCCACCGCACTCACCGTGGTGCTGGTGCGTCCCGACGGCGACCGAGCGATCCTCACCGGCACCGGGTCCCTGGCGGAGTTCGTGGCGGACGACGTCGACCCCGCGCTGCTGGCCACGACGCGGCACGTCCACGTCTCGGCGCTGTTCCTGCAGCCCGGACTTCAGGACGGCCTGCCCGGCCTGTTGGCCGCTGCGCGGGCCGCCGGGGCCACGACGAGCCTGGACACCAACGACGACCCGTCGGCGGTCTGGCAGATCGACCGGACCGCCCTGCTGGGCCAGGTCGACTACCTGCTGCCGAACGCCCGCGAGGCGCTCGCCCTCGCCGGTCCGGGGCGTGACGGCGCACCGCCGGCCTCGGTGGCACAGGCGGCGCGCACCCTCAACAGCTTCGGGCCCACCGTCGTCGTCAAGTGCGGAGCCGACGGTGCATTGCTGGTCGACGGTCACGAGGTGGTGAGGGCACGGCTGGGCGGGACGGAACCGGTCCCGGTCGACACCATCGGCGCCGGCGACGCCTTCGACGCCGGTTTCATCGCCGGGGTCCTCGGAGGCCTTCCGCCGGCGGACGCGTTGCGCCTCGCTGTCGCCACCGGCACGCTCTCCACGCGGGCCGGCGGCGGCGTCGACGGACAGCCCGATCGGACGCGGGCACGGCTGCTGGCCGGGTCGGTTCACATCTCGCACGGCGAGGACTGAGCATGCGGCAGGAAGACCGGCTGGGAGCGATCCTCGAGCGCCTGGGCACGCAAGGCAGCGTGGGCGTCACCGAGCTCGCGACCGCACTGGGCGTCTCGGTAGCGTCCGTCCGCCGCGACCTGCGCATGCTGGAGGACCAGCACCTGCTCACCCGTACCCATGGCGGAGCGGTGTCCAGCGGAGTCCTGTACGAGCTGCCGATGCGCTACCGCGGGGGACGGCACCACGAGGAGAAACGTCGCATTGCGCAGACCGCGGCCGCGCTGGTGCTGGACGGCGTGTCGTCGGTGGCGCTTTCAGGGGGGACTACCACCACCGAGGTGGCCCGCGTGCTGGCGACGCGCTCCGGCCTGAAGGTCGTCACCAACGCCATCAACATCGCCGCGGACCTCGCGCTGCGCCCTGCGGTGACACTCGTCGTCTGCGGCGGCACCGCACGGCCGGAGTCGCACGAACTCGTCGGTCCGCTCGCGGAGCAGGCGCTGGCGCAGCTCAACGTCGACATCGCCTTCGTGGGGGTCGACGGGATCACGGCGACCGCCGGGCTGACCACGCACCACGAGGTGGAGGCCGCGACCAACCGCGCGATGATCCGTTCGGCCCAGCGGACGGTCGTGGTGACCGACAGCTCGAAGGTGGGTCGTCGTGCCTTCGCGAACATCGCGGCCATCGGCGCGGTGACTGATCTGATCACGGACGCCGGCGCGGACCCCGATGAGTGCCGTGCGATCCAGGAGGCGGGCGTCCGGGTGATCGTGGTCTGACGGGGGTGGCGCCCGCCCTGCCTAGAGCGGGACGGACCCGCGCAACGACTCGGGCAGGAGGTCGCCGTGGGCCGCCGTCAACGCGTCGCACAGCGCCCAGATCCGCTCCACCGGGAGCGTGGCTGCGGTGTTCGGGTCGACCATCGCAGCCATCCTGACCAGCCGCGGGTCACCGTCCACCGCAGCTCGGACGACCAGGTCGCACACGTTCAGGAAGGCACGGTTCAAGGCCGCACACTGAGCCGGCAGGGCGCCGACCTGGATCGGGTGGGCACCCAGGGCGTCGAGCGCGGTGGGGACCTCGACGGCGCAGCCGTCCGGCAGGTTGGGGATGTGCCCGGCGTTGGCCACGTTCGCGAAGATCGTCCGCCCCGCCCCGGTCTCGAGCGAGTGGATCACCTGCGGGGCGTACTCGGTCGCATCTCGTTCGATCGGCAGGGTCTCCCCTGCGGCGAGCAGGTGACGCACCCGGTCGTACTCCGCGAGGTTCTCCGCGCTGATCCGCAGGTAGTCCCCCACCGGGATGCGCAGCCGCTCGATCTCGGCGGAATCGTGCAGGTACCACGGGACGTACTCGCTGGAGTGCTCGCTCGTCTCGGTCGGGTAGTAGCCCAGGCGGCGGTACATGTCCACCCGCACCCGGCGGCGCAGCTCGGGGTCCCGGGCGATGCGCTCGTCGAGGAGCGGGTACAGGTCCCGGCCCGCGTGCTCCCAGCGCAGCACCCAGGCCTGGTGGTTGACCCCGGCCGACCAGTAGGACACCTCGTCGAAAGGCACTCCGACCAGCTCGCTCAGACCGCGGACGGTCCAGTAGACCGAGTGGCACAGCCCCAGGACCTTCAGCCGCGGTGCGACCGTCGCCAGGTAGCCCACGTTCATCGCCATCGGGTTGGTGTAGTTCAGCAGCCACGCGTCCGGACACACCTCGAACATGTCCCGGGCGATCCCGGCGAGGACGGGGAAGGTCCGCAGCCCGCGGAAGATCCCGCCGACTCCGAGAGTGTCGCCGATCGTCTGCCGCAGACCGAACGACGCCGGCACCTCGAAGTCGCGCACCGTCGCGGCGTGCATCCCGACCTGGATCGTGTTCACCACGTACGAGGCGCCCTCCAGCGCGCGCCGGCGGTCGGTCAGGGCGACCACGTCGGGCCGGACCCCCAGCTGGCTCGCGGTGGCCCTCGCGATCGCCTCGGCCGTCTCCAACCGTTCGCGGTCGGTGTCGTACAGCACGATGCGGACGGCGGCCAGCTCGGGGAACGCCAGGAGGTCCGCGAGGAGCTCGCGGGTGAAGACCACGCTGCCCGCCCCTATGAAGGTGATCGTGGTAGGCGGGGTCATGGACGAAGTGTTACGTAGTGTTGGCTGAACGCTCAAGAACGGACGAGAATCGCGCTCCAAGTGCGCGTCTGGAGATGAGCAGTCGCGCTGCGGCCGACCGGAGGGAACCGTGGCCAGCGTCCGGATGCGCCGAGCCGATCGGGTGTCGGCCATCCTCGATCGGCTGGCGGTCGAGCACACGCTGAACGCGTCGGACCTTGCGCACGAGTTCGGAGTGTCCGGGGCCACGCTGCGACGCGACCTGCAGATGCTGGAGGAACAGAAGCTCCTGGCCCGCACCCACGGCGGCGCAGCGGCTACCGATGTGTCCTACGAGCTCCCGGTCCGCTACCGCGGCGGACGCAACCGTGAGCTCAAGCATCGCGTCGCGGCCGCAGCTGCCGAGCTGCTGCCGAAGGGCCCGCTGACTCTCGGGCTCACCGGGGGCACGACCACCAGCGCGCTCGCCCGCGCCATCTCCGCTCGCGTCGACCTCACCGTCGTCACCAACGCACTGAACATCGCGACCGAGCTGGCCGTGCGCCCGCGGCTGAAGGTCATCATGACCGGCGGCGTCGCGAGGCCGCAGTCGTACGAGCTGGTCGGACCGTTCGCCGACCAGACATTGGCGGGGCTTCGGCTCGAGGTGGCGGTCGTCGGGGTCGACGGGATCAGCGCCGACGCCGGCCTGACCACGCACGACGAGGTGGAGGCCCACACCAACCGGGCGATGATCAGCCGGGCGGCACGTGTGATGGTGGTGACCGACGGCTCCAAGATCGGCCGGGCCACGCTGGCCTGGATCTGCCCCGTCGCCGCTGTGTCGTCCCTCGTCACCGACTCCTCGGCGGACGCGGACGCCCTGGACTCGCTGCGTGAGTGTGGCCTCATGGTCCACGTCGTCGACTGAGCTCGGGAAGAAGCGTGATCACGCAGCGCGCTGGTCTAGCCACGGTGTCGCGCCGCGATGCTCGATCGAGTGATCGCACGAGACTCAGTGCCAGGGAGGGGTCTGCACAGCCGGGCGTCAAGGCTGGCCGGGCAGACCCAGAGCCGAGGCGGTCAGGGTGGCGATACCAACCTCGAGTTCCTCGACCGTCGGAGGGTGCCGTAGATCCATCCGCTGCTCGACCAGCTGACGCAGAGTCGTGGCGGCGTCGCGGCTGTTCTCCAGGGCCTGCTCGTCGTCGTAGAGCGTGATGCTCGTGGAGCGGCCGTTCTTGCGGTCGACGAGCACGAGCATCCCGCACATCCCGGAGATCTCCTGGACCTGCGGAACGATCTCTTCGCGCGCGTAGGCCAGATCGCGGTCGATCTCGGCCACGGTGACGCCATCCCACTCGGTGACCCGTGCGTACATATCGCCCACCTCCACCGCGCAGCGTCCTCCCGCAACCGACTGGAGGCAAGAAGAGCATGTGGCCGCGCAGCTTGACGTGAGTCAGCCCTCAGCTCGCTGTCAGCGGGCTCGAGCAGCGCGTCGGGTAGCGCGTGTCGTGGATGCAGGAGCCGCGGCGGTGCTGTCGCGGACGACGAGTTCGGTCGGCAACAGGACGTGTCGGGCCCGCCTCGCTGGGTTCGGCTGTCCGCCGTCCAACGCGGCAATGAGAAGCGCGGCCGCGGCCCGGCCCTTGGCCTGCGAGTCCTGTCGAACCGTCGTGAGGGCCGGTCGGGTGCGGCGGCCGAGGGGGTTGTCGTCGAAACCGACGACGGAGACATCCCCGGGCACGGACCGTCCGCTGTCCTGCACGGCGGCGACCGCACCGAGTGCGATCGCGTCCGAGAAGCACAGGATGCCAGTCGGCGGCTCGTCGAGGGCAAGCAGCATCTGCGCGCCGTCGTAGCCAATGTCCTGCGGGTCGGTGTGCGGGAGGCGCACGACCGTGGGTGTGATCCGGGCATCCTTCAGCGCCTCCGACCACCCGAGCAGACGCTGCCGTTCGGTGTTGGCCATCGTGGTCGCGAGCGGGTGAGCGAGAGCGCCGTACGGACCGCCGAAGCCGGTGGTCACGACCCCGACGCGACGGTGGTCCAGGTCGACCAGGTGCTGGGCCGCGGCCCGCGCGCCCATGCGGTCGTCGACGTTCACGCTCGGGATGCCGGGCGCGGCCGCCTGGTCGACGAACACCAGCGGGAGGTGTCGGCGCAGCAACCAGCCGACAGCGGTCGAGTCCGACTGGCAGGAGTAGATGAGCGCGCCGTCGATCGCGACGTCGCGGGCCGGCATGCTGCCGTCCTCGGGGACGGCGGGTAGCAGCGTCAGCGCTCGGCCGCCAGGTCCGAGCTCCTCCGCGATGCCCGCCAGGAACGTCATCGCAACCTCGTCCGTCAGCGTGTACGTCAGCGTGTCGGACAGGACCAGGCCGATCGCGCCGGCGGTCCCGTTGGCCAACGCGCGGGCGGCGGGGTCGGGTCCGACGTAGCCGAGCTCGTCTGCGACCGCGAGGACCCGGTCCCGGAGCTTCGCCGAGAGCTGGTCGGGTCTGGAGAAGGCGTTCGAGACCGTCATCCGGCTCACGCCGAGCCGGTCGGCGATCGTCTGCAAGGTGACCCGTCCCATGCTGCTGGTGCGCCTTTCGTTCTCTGGGGTCAGCAGCCTAGGGGCTGGTTGCTGCTCGCCGGTCGCGGCGGATCCATGAGGTCAGCGAGGCGGTGCAGGGCGCCCGCGGCCGCGGCGCGCGTACGCCGCACCGGCCGGACGGCCTCGACGTGTGGGACGACCGGGGACTCCGGGAGAGCGCTGTACGCCTCCAGCGACATCAGCCGGTGGGACAGGATGAGTGCGGCCGGCAAGTAGTCCATGATTATCGCTCCTTCTTGGCTCTTTACCGGTAAGGTACTCCCTGGGTCTATACCGGTCAAGAGCAACCTCTGTACAGCATGCTGCTCACGATGCGGGAGCGGGAGGACGTGCGTCCTGTCACGCTCTTCTACGCGAGCCTGAAACGCGCGACGTCATTTCTCACAGACGCAGACCCAGGGCAGATCCCGGTCCGGGTCCTCGCCTAAGCAGCCTCATGAGTACGAAGTCCGGCCTGCACCTCACGAGCGACCAGGATCTGCAGGTTAGTTGTGCACCTTGGCCGGCGTCAGCCGCGCATACGCGCGCTGGACCAGACCGTGGATCACATCGGGGGCCACCTCAGGGTTGCTGTAGGTGAGCTGAACCTCGGTCGAGGCCATCTCACGCTCGTCCCCGTCAGATAGCCGCGCAACATCCATGAGGCACAGTCGCACACCGACATGAACTGCAGAAGTCACACCGGCGGTCCCGGCCAGCATGTCCGCCCTCGGCTCCTCCACGTCCGGCGGGCAACTGTGGGCATCGCCGCCTCTCTGCCGGCCTTGAGCCAGCCGGCTCGAGCAGTGCCGCTCGTTGACGAAGCCCAGACCGACCGACAAAGCCACGATCAGGCCGATGATCTTGGCGTCGGTGCCCTCGCCGACGAAGTAGGACAAGGCGGCCGCCGCGACGAGCAGACCCAGCGTTCGCACCCCACCTCTCGCGACGCTCGGCGACCTGGTCGCTGGACAGACCGCCAGGGCCCGCGTCCAGCGGCGCAGAACCTCGGCCACCGAACGGGCGGCTGCCGTCGCGACACCGTACGCGCAGGCCCCGGCCGTGCGTGCCATGTCGGCAGGCCTCAGAACGAAGGTGCCACCTCCGCCGATGGCAATGACCGCGAGGCAGCAGCATCGCCGAAGCCGGGGCGCGCTGGCTGGTAAGCCTGCTCGAACAGGGGCGATGAGATGACCATGTCGGCCGTGGACCGGTTGCATGCGGTGAGGGTGTTCCAAACCACGGCTACCCGCAACAGTGCCTTGACGTCCGGGTCGTGAGGCTGCGGTTCGAGGGGGTCCCAGAAGAAGACAAGCAAGTCGATGTCACCCTCGGCGATGCGAGCTCCGAGCTGTAGGTCGCCGCCGACCGGGCCGCTGAGCAGGCGAGTCACCGACAGGCCGAGCTCGAACATGAGCAAGGTTCCGGTGGTGCCGGTCGCCAACAAGTCGTGGCGGGCCAAGATGTTCCGGTTGTGGGTAGCCCATTCCAGTAGCTCGGGTTTCTTGTTGTCGTGCGCCACCAGGGCGATCCGACGCTTCACCGCCTCCACCTCTCCCCTGCCATCCAGATCGGAGGAGCAACCCTGACACGACGATATGAACGGGGTGTGTCCGTCTGCGTGGCGCTGGACACGTGCTGGCAGTTGCGTGAACGCGACGTGAAGAGCTGGCGGCGGCTCGACGCAGACTCTGCGGGGCCGGGATAGGCGTGCTTACCGTCGGACATGTGCGGGTGCACATGAGGCGGCTGACCGGGGCCCGGTCGTTCGCAGCGACATCGGCGTCGGTCCTGATCCTCGCCGGGATCGGCGGGTCGTTCGCGGGGCCGGACACCGTGTCCGCCGCGTCGACGACGGTCGTCGAGGCGCCGCCGGCGGTCGTGGTCCCGCTCGGCATCGACGGCGGCTTCGCGCCCGACGCGGTCCTTCCCACGATCAGCAGCGCCGCCGCGTCGACGGCCACCCCCGCGCCGTCGGTCAGCACCGCTCCGACACCGTCGGGCCGCGCGGTCGCGGTCGCGGGCGACCTGATGATCCCGGCCCGGGTCCTGGCCGCGTACCGCAACGCCACGGCGACGCTCGCGCGCACGGAGCCCGGCTGTCACCTCGGCTGGCAGCTGCTGGCCGGGATCGGCCGGATCGAGTCGGACCACGCCTGGCTGGGCGACGTGCGGCCCGACGGCACCACAGTGGACCTGATCGTCGGACCTGCCCTCGACGGAAGCCCGGGCGTGGCCCAGGTGCACGACACCGACAGGGGCCGGTGGGACGGCGACCGAGTGTGGGACCGGGCGGTGGGACCCATGCAGTTCATCCCGACCACGTGGGCGGTCCTGGGCCGCGACGGCAACGGCGACGGGCTGGCCGACCCGAGCAACGTCGACGACGCGACGGTCTCGGCCGGCTTCTACCTGTGCGGACACGGGCGCGACCTCGACGACCCGGCTCAGCTCGTCGCGGCCGTCCACTCCTACAACCACTCTGACGCGTACGTCGCGGCCGTGCTGGCGTGGGCGCAGGCCTACACCGACGGGCCGGTCGCCGCGGCGCACACACCGGTGAGCAGGCAACCCTCGGCGTCCGCGCCGACGCCGAAGCCGAAGCCGTCCGGTGCTCCTGCCGTCGGGGTCCCAGGTCTCCCGGGCCCGGTGCTGGGCGAACCGGGCGGCGCCTCGGCGACCCCGACGCCGTACCCCACGCCGAGCAGCTGCCCCACGGCCTCGGCGGACCCGTCTGCGTCCTCAGACCCGACGGCACCGTCTTCCGACCCGCTGCCGCCGACCTCCCAGCCCAGCCCCTTGCTTACGCCGACGTTGTCTCCAGGGGAGTCCGAGCCACCGTCGCCAGGTGACGGCAGCTGTCCGACGCCCGGCGCGACGACGACACCAAGCGCGACCCCCACAGCGACGGACTCCCCGTCCGCAACCGACTCGCCGGTCCCGGGACCGACGGCCCTGCCAAGCGACTGACCGACGCTGGACTCGGCGGCGGTGACGATGCAGATGTCCCCTCGGCGACCACCCGCTCGGGTCCTGGGCGGGAAATAGAACGAACACCGCAGGCGCCAGCGGACGCATCGGCCGAGGCGCTGAGGACTCGCATGACCCAGCTGTAGTGGTGGTCGGGTGGGCGGTTGCACTTTCGGGTCTTCCAGACACAGTCCGGACCAGCAGGTCAGGCTCCGCAGGGTGCGGTTGGACCGTTCGACCAAGCCGTTCTGGAACGGGCAGTGCCGAAGGGTGATGTGTTGGGCGCCGCTGACGGTCATGGCGACAGCGCGGGTCCAGAACCCGGCGCGACTTTGGATGCGGATCATTTTCGGTTTGCATCTGACAGCGACAACGGCTCGCTGCTGACGATGCCGGTCCGTCCCCGAAAGAGCGCGATCCATGGCGGACCTACGCGAGCGTTCTGCCTACGCCGTCCTGGTATGCAGCCGCCACGATCGTCAGTCCGCCCAACTCCGTCCGCGTTCGTCAGGCTTCGACAAGGCGACAGTCTGGCCCCGTCGGCGTGCACAAACTGAGACCAGCGACTGAGACCAGAGTGCCCTAATGGTTGGCCGGAACGATCTTCCTATCGGCATCGTCGTAGCTCAGAGGCGTGATCAACTGAGCCGCCTCAGGGAGTCGAACCCTGGACCTACGCATTACGAGGCCGGGGTAGGCGGTTCGCGGGCTCGCGCGGACGGTCAGTTTGTGCTCCAAGGCCGAACCGTGAGTCCGCCCGGCGCCGGCCGACACCAAGTGAACTGAGACCACAATTGAGGCCAGAACAAGATCATCGACTTCTTGTCTGTCGGGCGCGGCGTTTCCCCGCACGCGTCGGGGGCGGGCTCGCGGTGAGGGCGGCCGAGAGCAGCGACTGCGCGGACCACCGCATGTTCTCCGCAGCGTCTTCACGCGACAGCCCACCGATGTCGGTCAGCCAGACAAGGGCTTCCACTCCGATGGCGCTTCGGACGGCGAGGGCGAGCCGATGGATCTCCTCGTCGGTCAGGCGGCCGCGCAGCGGCTGGAGGGCTTCGGTGATCCATGCGATCGCGCGGCCTTGACGGAGCGGGAGCCCGGCACGCTGCAGCGGATCCGGGTCGAGCGAAAGGCGCAGCATGGTGCGCTGAGCAACTTCGGTGTCGATGATGAGTCGGATGAACCGCGTGGCCACAGCATCAAGACGCTTCTGGGGGTCCGACGAGACACCATCGGGCAGCAGGGTCGTTGCGGCGGTCTCCGGGTGGGCCGCGACGAGCAGCGATCGCTGGTTCGGGAAGTACCGGTAAGCGGTCGTCCGCGAGATGCCGGCACTTTCGGCCACCTCCTCCACGGTCGGGGTGGCTCCGTCACTCACCAGCATCCGTGCTGCGGCGACGAGGCTGTCCCGCGTGCGCTGCTTCTGACGGGCACGACCGCCCGCCTCATACTCGCTTGACACAACGCTCATGGTACTGGACTATCCGTTATGGGACTCGCGTCCCACAAATCGTGGAGGCGCAATGTCAGAGACAACGACCGCCAGGCCCATCCTCCGATCTGCA
The DNA here is from genome assembly GCA_963849365.1 of uncultured Actinomycetota bacterium. Lineage (GTDB taxonomy): Bacteria > Actinomycetota > Actinomycetes > Prado026 > Prado026 > CAVQCJ01. The sequence goes on along the minus strand of CAWKHA010000004.1, from coordinate 1,211,048 downwards.
GAGCAAGCGGATCAGCGATGGTTCTTCGGCGGCGGAGTGCACAGTTGGCTGGCAACGGCCGAGGAGACCGCAGGCGCGTTCCTGCTGTTCTCGGATGTCATGGACAAGGGCAAGCGCACGCCACTGCACACCCATCCGTCGGATGAATCGCTGTACGTAGTCGACGGGGAGATCCTCGTCCACCTCGACAGTCAGGAACACACACTCCGCGCCGGCGGCCTCGTCATCGCCCCCCGTGCGGTTCCCCACGCCTTCCTGGTGCTCTCAGAGACCGCAACCATGCTCACCCTGCACACACCCGGCACCTGCCAGGCGTTCTACTTCGGCGCGAGCGAACCACTCACCTCGGACACCGACCGAGTGGTCGACTTCGACCGTGTCCGTGCATCCGCGATCACCAACGGAGGCATCGAGATCGTCGGCCCGCCCCCCTTCCCGCCCGTGTGACCAGCACAGAGGGGGTGCACTATGCGCGGGGGCCGGACGTCGACCCGTGACCGGGCTAGCGTGCCGGCTCGACGTCTAACTTGGTCGCGTCTCCCGTGATGCAATGAGCCGCGTCGGAACTGCTGCTCGCTCGGGAAGTAGCCCGGTTCCGAGCCGCGCGCTGCTAGCTGGCGTTGATCGACACGATCGAGTTGGTGGCTCACTTCGTGAATCAGTTACACCACGCTTTGGGCCGCGACCGGCGGCGTACGGTCCCGTGCTTGAGGAGACCACGACAAGATCGTCAAGCCGGCCCGGCCCACCCGCAGCCGCCATCCCAGTCCTCCGAGTCCAGCGTTTACAGCTGACTCAGGGCCGCGGGGTCGAGCACGGCGAGCGTGCGGGCGTCGTCGCCGTCGAGTTGGATCGTGTAGTTCGGTTGTGATGGACGCAGCGATCGTTCCCACGCACGCCAACCACGGCCTGGACTCGGGGCGGCTACGAAGATCAGCGCGGCCGGTTCGATGTGTGAGCTGAATTCGTTTCGGCAGGTTCACTTGCTATCCTTCCGTAACTACTGAGGTTGCGGAAGGTGGGTCTCATGGCGGGCCGCGAGGTACCGATCGATTGGAACGGTCGGCGCATCAACGCCTGGTTACCGGACATGATCGCCGGCCGCGAACTGCCGCTCACGGAGGCGACGGTCCGCAAGACCGAGCAGGCCGCGGCTGCCGCGCAGCGCGTAACCGACCGTTTGCCAGCTGGCTGGGAGCCGCTGGCCCGGCTGCTGCTTCGCGCGGAGGGCGTCGCCTCGTCGTACATCGAAGGAGTGCGGGCTCCATTGCCGGATGTGGTGGTGGCGGAGATCGACCCGACAGTCGGTGAGGAGGCCGCCTGGGTCGCGAACAACCTCGCCGTGGTGGCTGACGCGACGAGCCAGCGCGACCTGGTCATGACCACAGAGGTCCTCCACGACTGGCACCAGCGGCTCATGCACGGCGCGCACGCGTGGCTGCCCGCGGAGATGGTCGGTCGGTTCCGGACCGTTCAGGGATGGATCGGTGGCACGTCACCACTTGACGCCGCTCTCGTCACCGCTCCCCCTGACGCCGTGCCGGAACTGATGGACGACTTGGTCGCCTACCTCAACGCCGACGACGTCGATCCCGTCACCCAGGCCGCGGTCGCGCACGCACAGTTCGAGTGCATCCACCCGTACGGCGACGGCAACGGCCGTATCGGCCGCGTGATCGCCGGGTGGCTGCTGGCCCGGCGACTGCAACTCGCAGTCCCGCCGCCGATCAGCGTCCCGATCGCCGTCGACCGCGGTGCCTACCTCGCCGGACTCACTCAGTTCCGACTCGGCGAGGTCGACCCGTGGGTGCGCTGGTTCGCCGACGTCGTGAAGCGAGCGAGCGAGGCAACCGTGACGCTGTTCGACCAGGTGCTCGGCTTGCACGCGGAGTGGAAGACGCGCATCGAAGACATCCGGGTGGACTCGGCCGCGCACCGCATCATCGAGCTGCTGCCGCATCATCCGGTGTTGTCCGCGACGACAGTCGCCGAGCAAGTCGGCATATCCGAACGAGCCGCGCGCTCGGCGCTGGCCGTCCTCGGCGACCGGGGCATCCTCGAGCCGTTCGCGTCGAGGCACTCGCCACCTGGACGACCTCGGCATTGGTGGGTCGCGCCGGAGCTCCTCGCCATGGTGGCCCGCTGGTCGGGCACCTGACAGGCTGACGGAGATGGACGTCGCTTTGGCCTTGGACACACTGCGCGCGGAGGATCGCGAACTTGCTCTCGACGCCGAGGGCGCATTCGATTGGCTGACCGCGGGCGAGGTCGTCGGGGTGATCACGCAGATCGGCCTGCAGGAGTTCCTGTGGTACCGACTGCCAGTCAAGTTCCTCACCGACGACGACCACAAACGACGCGTGGCCGCAGCGTTGGGCCGACTGCTCGAACTGCTCGACCTGCCGCGGTACGCAGCCATCTGCACGTCAGAGCAGACGGTAGCTGTGCTCGCGGCTAACGAGAACGACGACTACGGGAGGGGCTGGGCGGCGTACCGGGCAGCGATGACCGTCTCCGGCGTGGAGCCGGTCGATGTCGACGACCTCGCCTGGGGCGGCGTGATGGGAGTTGAGGAAGCAGCGGCCTACTACTCCGCCGCCGCAAGCCTCGAGCTGTCCATCGTGGCGGGTGACTTCACCCCAGGCAGTCGGGGATGGAAGAAGACACAGCAGGCGATCGTACGCGAGCAATTGGTACGGCCGCGGCGAGAGTTGGACGACGCGTCGTTGCTCGACCGTGTGCTGGCCGAGCGGATCGACGGCTGGTGTGGCGCGTACGGCAGGCCGCGCCAGGAACTTGTCGACCCACTCCGATCACAGCTGCAAGGCCCGAACGCGCTCCCCGATGATGTGCAGCACCATGTGGCGCCCGTTCAACGACTCCTGCAGCGCGCCGCCCTCGGAATCCCCCTGACGCAAACGCATCGGCTCAAACCGGCGACGGTCGTCGAACTGGCGCAAGAGTTCGGCTGGGACGACGCGATCGGCTCCTGACGGCTCGAGGAGGACGTCCTCGAAGTCGCCACCACGCGAGACCTCGCGAAGCAGATAGGTGCAGTCCGACGCACCAAGCTACAGCTCGCGCTCACGCCGACTGGAAGAGCGCTGCTCAACGACCCAGTCGCACTCTGGCGTCGCCTATGTCAACAAGTGGTGTCGACGCGTACTTACGACGGCGCAGTTCAGGAACTCGCGCTCGCGGTCATGTTGCACGGCGGAACCGCGTCGCGGGACGCAGTCTCCCGCACCATCGCGAGCCTCATGGCGTCCGAAGGATGGCGCAGCGACGTCGTGGCTCAGCCCGATCAAAGGCACGTCAGCTGGGCGCTCGTGGACTTTCACTGGCGCTTGCAAGCGTTGAGGCTGCTTGATCGCGACCCGAGTAAGCCGCCATGGCAAGACTCGTGGCAGCTCAACCAAGCCGGACGAACCGCCGCGATAGAGGCTCTGCGGGCTCGCGCAACTCGACCGCGGCACTCACCGTACGAGATGTGAAGGGAAGATTGCTGCCCTGCCGTGGGCATTGCTGGACCTAGCCTCGACCCACATGCGCTTCTTCACGGGTCCGGCCCACATCGGCCACGGCTGTCATTGACGTCGATCGTGCCGCCAGTGAGCCAGCCCACGGCGGCTTGGAACCTGCGCATGACCGACCAGTGACCAGCTCCTTCGGGCTCTGGTCTGATCCCCTCATCGGAGCCCTGTTCTCGGACTTGATCCACTTCTTGTCGCACCCATCTGACAGCGGCGGTGCTCGCTGCTGTCGGTGGCGGGCCTATCCACGAACCAGGCGCAATCCACGGCAGACCCGCGCGAACGTTCTACCTACGCGTTCCTGGTGTGCAGGTGCCCGCGATGGTGAGTCCTCTCGAGTCCGTCCACGTACGTCAGGGTTCAACCGGGCGACAAGTCGCGCCTCGTCGGCCTGCACAACTGAGACCAACAACTGAGACCAACGCCCCCAACGGCTGCACTGAAACGATCTTTCCCTCGCTATCGTCGCAGGTCAGGGGCATGATCAACTGGAGCCGCCTCAGGGAGTCGAACCCTGGACCTACGCATTACGAGTGCGTCGCTCTGCCGACTGAGCTAAGGCGGCCCGCGCCGGCCACAGCGGCCCGCGCGAGGCGGGAAGTCTACAGGAGCAGATCAGGAGGCCCGGGCGACGCCGAACCCGGCTCGATCACACGGCGACGGGCGAAGACACGCCCTGGGTGGCGTCGACCGTCGCGAGCAGCCAGTCGACGACGTCCGCGGCACGCCATCCGCCGGGGAACCTGTCGGCCAGTGCCCGCACGCCGTCGAGGTCCGAGCCGAGCGTGACCAGCGTCCGTTCGACGGAGCCGTCGCGCCGGGTCTGGGCCAGGCCGACGTTGGCCGTCAGGGCATTGCACAGGCACTTGCGGTCCACGGTGTCCGCGATGGCGCCGCCCTTGCGCAGGTACATGTGCACCGGCTCGCTCGGGCACCGGTAGCCGACGTCACCGGACTCGGTGAGGTACGGCGTCCGCAGGTAGCTGAGGTCGCAGATGCGCGGCCGCGACTCGTACACGTCGCGGTCCGACAGCGAGCCCGCCAGCTGCGCCACCTTGAACGGGAAGCCGGTCGGGGACGCCATCGGGTCGGTGCGGACGACGAGCTCGTCGCGGGCCAGCTGGTCGAGGATCTGTTCCCGCACCGAAGCGAGCAGACCCGACTCGGCGCAGAGCGCGAACAGCGTCCCGACCTGGACACCCGTGGCGCCGGACGCCAGCGCCTGCGCCACGCGGTCGGGGGCTCCGTAGGAGCCTGCGAGCCAGAACGGGAGGCCGAGCCCGGCCATCCGGACGAGGTCGAACTCGTCGCGCGGGCCGTACACCGGCTCGCCGTCCTCGAGGACGAGCCGTCCGCGGGGAGGTGCGTTGTGGCCACCCGCCGGCGGACCCTCGATCACGAACCCGTCCGGTCGGGTCGCGTCGTCGCGGGCAAGATAGGCCGCCAGGACAGCGCTCGACACGATGGCCAGGAACTTCGGGCGGCGCACGGGCGGGAGGTCGACGCCGAGCAGGTCGGCCGGATCGATCTCGACGCGGACGGGCTCGGTCGATCCGTGGACGTCGACGTCGACGCCGCCGGCACGACCAGCGGCGAGGTCGGTCAGCAGCTGCGGCAGCTGGCGTGGCACGCCGGCCCCGACCAGGACGTAGTCGACGCCGGCCAGCATCGCTCCGAGGGCAGCCCCCGGCGCGCCCATCTGCACCTTCTCCAGCAGGTTGATGCCGACGACCCCGTCGTGTCCCTCTCTGGCGAGCCAGACCTCGACGAAGCTGCCGAGCACGGCCAGCTCCTGGCCAGCGCGTCCCTGACGCAGGGTCAGCCTGGGGACGGGCCGGTACGGCGCACCGGGCGCCCGCCCGCCGTCGACGAAGTAGCGACCGACCACACGGTCGGCCATCGACGGGTCGGGGAAGGCTGCGAGCGCGCGCCGCGCGTGCCCGCCGGGATCGCCGTCCTGCAGTCTCCTGGCCAGGACGACGTCGAGCGCGGTCCCGGAGACGACCCCGAGCTGTCCTTGTCCGGAAACGGCGCGGGCCAGCCGCCACGAGGAGACGGCCACGCCCATCCCGCCCTGGATCAGTGTCGGCAGTCCAACGTCAGCCATGCCTCTCCCTCTCGCCTACGGTTGCGTAAGTTACGGTACCGTAGGTTTCCAGGGTCGAGTCCGCCTCGGCCAGGGACCAAGGTCCTGGACCGGGCGACGGGCCGGGTCAGGTCGAGCGGTTCAGGTCGAGCAGACCTTGCCCACGGCCGGCAGGGTGCCGCGGACGAGGTAGGCGTCCACGGCGGCGTCGATGCAGGCACTCCCCCGCTGGTACGCGGTGTGCCCGTCGCCCACGCGGGTCAACAGCCGACCGGACGCCAGCATCGATGCGAGGTGCTGCGCCCACTGGTACGGCGTGGCCGGGTCCCGGGTGGTGCCGACGACGAGGATGGGGGCGGCACCGACAGCATGGATCTCGTGCGGCTGGTCCGTCGGCGGCACCGGCCACACGGTGCACGGCACGTCGCTCCACGCGAAGTAGGCGCCGAAGATCGGTGACTGCTTGGCCAGGCGCGCGGCGTCGGCGCGCAGCTCGGGGATCGTGGAGTGGTCGGGCCGGTCGAGGCAGTTGACGGCGTACGTGGCCTCGTTCTGGTTGGAGGCGTAGCTGCCGTCGGGGTTCCGGTCGCTGTAGGCGTCGGCGATGAGCAGCAGGGTGTTGCCGTTCCCGCCGAAGGCCTGGTTGAGGGCGGAGCGCAGTGACGGCCAGCCGTTGATCTGGTCGTACAGCGGGTACAGCAGCCCGAGCACGACGAGTGACTGCGTGACGGGCCGTCCGCTGTCGCTGCTCAGCGGGTGGGCGTCGGACTCCTGGACGAGGCGCTGGATCTGCGCCCTGGCGTCCTGCACCGTCGGGCCGACCGGGCAGTCCGAGCGCCGGACGCAGTCGTTCAGGAAGGCGGCGAGGGCGCGCTCGAACCCGCCGAGCTGCCCCGCTGACAGCGCGTTCGGGTCGAGCGTCGGGTCCACCGCACCGTCCAGCACGAGCCGGCCGACCTTGGCCGGGAACTCCTCCGCGTACGTGGCGCCGAGGAAGGTCCCGTACGAGGCCCCGAAGTAGTGCAGCTTGGCGTCGCCGACGACGGCACGGATCACGTCCATGTCGCGCGCGGTGTCCACCGTGCCCAGGTGCCCGAGGATCTTCGCCGAACGCTGCAGGCAGCCGTCGGCGAAGTGCCGGCTGATGGCGACGATCCCCTGTTCCTCGGCAGCGGTGTCGGGCGAGCCGTCGTAGGCGACGAGCGCGTCGATGCCCTTGGCGTCCAGGCAGTGCACCGGCGTGCTCGCGCCGACGCCGCGCGGGTCGAAGCCGACGACGTCGTACGCCGCACGCAGCCGCGCGCTGAACGCGCCGCGCGCGTTCCGGGCGTACTGGATCCCGGAGACACCCGGGCCGCCGGGGTTGACCAGCAGGGACCCGATCCGGTGCGCCGGGTCGGTGGCCGGCAGCCGGACGAGCTTGAGCGTCAGGTCCCCGCCGGCCGGGTCGGCGTAGTCGATCGGCACGCTGAGCGACGCGCACAGGAAGCCGTTGCGGCACGGCGACCACGACGGGCGCTGCGCGTAGAACCCCTGCAGGGACGGCGTCGGCGGCACGCTGGACCCCGGCTGCGCGGTCGGGGTGAAGGTCGGCAGCGGGTCCGAGCCTCCGGTGCAGCCGGCCAGGGCCAGCACGGCGACCAGGGCGCCGGCCGCGGCGACGAGAACGGTGGGGCGGGAGAGCAGGGGGCGCACGGGCCGGGATCCTCGGGGTCGGGCGGCCTGGACTCTCGGCCGGAGGCCTGCAGGATCTCACGCGGACCTGTGTGCGACCTGAAGGCGACGTACGGTGGGTCCGTGGAGAGCACCGACCGGCCCCGGGTGACGCGCGCCGCAGGCACAGCGGGCGAGGTGGTCGCCGCCTGGCGGGCCGCGCAGGCCGGGATCGACACCGGCGAGCTGGCGTACCGGCGCGAGCGGGCCCGCTTCGAGCGGACGGCCGGCCGGCTGCGCACCAGGGTGTTCGTGTCTGCGGTCGCGGCGGTGGCCACGGTGGTCGCGGTCGGCTCGGGCGGGACGGCGTGGTGGCTGTGCGGCACGGCGTTGTCGGTCTGGTACGGCGTGACCGGCTTCCTGCGGCTGCGCCGGGCGCGGCCGCCGCAGCGGTCGGCCTACCCGACGGCGTGGTCGCCCGCCTGGTCGACGGGCCCGGTGGGCGGCGCCGGTCTGGGCCGCAGCGGCCGGCGGTTCGACGTCTTCGGCGGCCTGCTCGCCCGGCCGGGCCTGTCCCGGTCGGCGGTCGGCGCCGACGTGGCGGAGCGGCTGGCCGTGGCGGAGGCGAACCTCGCCCGGGTGGTGCCGGCGGTGGAGCGGCTCTACCCGCCGGCCGGTGCGGAGCTGGCCCGAGCGGTCGACGAGGCGGCGCCGCTGCTGCGCCAGCAGGTGGAACGGCTGGTCGTGCTCGACGGGGTCGCGCGCGACATGCCCGGGGGCCCGGCGGCTGCGGCGGCGAACGAGGCCGCCGCCCAGGTGTCGCAACGGTTGCGCGCGGGGGTCGAGGCGTACGAAGGCCTGCTGGCGGCCGCCGCCGAGCTGCTCGGCGCCCCCGACCTGGGACGCAGCGCGGGCGAGGTGCTCTCCCCGGCGGTGCAGGGGATGCAGGCCTACACGCACGGGCTCGGCACGGCGGACGGGACCGCCACCGGCTGACACCGCGGACCTGGGCCGGACGGTCAGCGCAGCGCGAGCGTCAGCGCCTCGACGGCCAGCAGCGGGGCGACGTTGGACGCGACCGCGGCGCGGCACGCGAAGATCGCGTCGACCCGCTGAAGCGTGCGCTCGGGCGTGCTCGTGCGGGCCACGGCGTCCAGCTCACCGGCGACATCGACGTTGGCGATCTCCACGGGGGCACCGAGCTGCCGGACCAGGACGTCCCGGTAGAAGCCGACGAGGTCGAGCAGCGCGAGGTCGAGGATGTCGCGCTGGGTCCGGGTCGCGCGGCGCTTGTGCTGCTTCTCCAGGTCCTTGAGCTGGGCCCGGCCGGTCGCGTCGAGGCCACGGCTGGACCCCTGCCCGAGCGCGAGCGCCATTGCGTCGGTCTCGGCCGCGTCCCGCCCGGTCGTGGCCGCCTGGGCTTCCTCGTCGGCGTTGTCGACCAGGTTCGCGGCGGCCACCAGGCACGAGCCCACGTCGGACAGTGCGGCAGGGATGCGCAGCACCTCGGCCCGCCGCAGCCGGCTCCCCTCGTCGAGCGCGAGACGTCGCGCCCGCCCGACATGCGACTGGGCCGCCCGCGCGGCGAACGCGGCCGTCGCGGTGTCGACGCCGTCGCGCCGCACGAGCACCTCGGCGACGGCGTCGACCGGCGGAGTGACGAGGCCGACCGGCCGGCAGCGCGACCGGATCGTCGGCAGGACGTCCTCCAGCGACGGAGCGCACAGGATCCACACGGTCCTCGGCGCCGGTTCCTCGATGGCCTTGAGCAGGGCGTTGGCCGGTCGCCACGCCAGGTCCGGGCCTTCTAGGCGGTCGGCGTCCTCGACCACCACGACCTGCCAGCGGCCGCTCGCCGGAGACAGCACCGCCCCGCGGACCAGGTGCCGGATCTCGTCGGTCAGGTGGTGCAGGCCGGGCGGGCGGACCACCTCGACGTCGGGGTGGGTGCCCTCCAGCGTGGTCAGGCAGGCGTGGCACTGGCCGCAGCCCGGCTCCGCGCCGGCCGTCGTGCACTGCAGCGCCGCGGCGAAGGCCAGCGCCGCCGTGCTGCGGCCCGAGCCCGGCGGGCCGGTGAACACCCAGGCGTGCGTCATGCCGACACCCGGACCGGTGCCGGCGACGACCTCGCGGGCGGCGAGCGCCGCGGCGCGCAGCTGCTCGACGGCGCGGGTCTGCCCGACCAGGTCGGTCCACACCCCCGTACCCGGCGGCCGCCCCGCGGCCTGCAGCCCCGCGCTCACTGGACCACCTCGGCGTCCATCCGGGCCAGGACCGCGCCGGCCACCTCGGCCTGCACCTGCCCGGGCGGCGCAGAAGCGTCGAGCACCACGTAGCGCGCGGGGTCGGCCGCGGCCAGCTCGAGGAACTTGGCCCTGACCCGCCGGTGGAACTCCACCGGCTCGACCTCCAGCCGGTCCGGCTCGCCGGCACGGCGCAGCCCCTCGGCAGGGTCCAGGTCGAGCAGGACCGTGAGGTCGGGGACGAGCCCGCCGGTGGCCCAGGCGTTGACCCGCGCGACCTCGGCGTAGTCGAGCGGACGGCCGGCGCCCTGGTACGCCAGCGAGGAGTCGACGTAGCGGTCCGTGAGCACGACCACGCCTCTGGCCAGCGCCGGCCGGACCACGGACTCGACGTGCTCGGCGCGGTCGGCTGCGTACAGGAGCGCCTCCGCCTTGGCGGACAGGCCGGTGCTGGCGTGGCCCAGGACCAGCCGGCGCACGTCCGGGCCGATGCGGGTGTCACCGGGCTCGCGCGTCTCGAGGACCTCGTGGCCGCGCGAGCGCAGCAGAGCGGCCAGCGCCGCCACCTGGGTGGACTTGCCGGCGCCCTCGCCACCCTCGAACGCCACGAACATGCCCGCACCTTATCCGCGGGTTCGGACCCGCCCCGGCGACGGCTGCAGGTACTGTCCGCGGCGACGACCCGGGTGGTCGGGATCGACGCGAAGGAGTCGATATGGGGGAGAGCCGGCTCACCAGGCGCACGCTGCTGCGCTCGGTCGCGGTCGCCGCGGGCGGCGCCGGCGTCGGAGCCGCGCTGCCGGGCGTGGCGCTGGCCGACAGCACCGCGCCGGTTCCGGCACCCACCAGCACCATGGGCGCCGACGCACCGGGCGAGGTGGGCGCCGGGCTCACCGGGATGCAGGGAGTCGCCGTCGTCCCCCCGGTCGGGCTGACCATCACCGCCGACCCGGCCCCACGGGTCCCGGTCACGGCCGCCGTGCCCTCCAAGAACTTCCTGCGCTACGACTTCGAGCTGCGCCAGCCGCCGCCCGAGCTGCAGCCGTACGCCCTGGCGTCGCCGGCCAGGGTCGGCTACGGCACGGTCGACGCGAGCGGGGTACGGATGGTCCTGCTCCAGGGCAAGCTGTGGAACCACCCGACCGGGCAGGCGCAGTACGGCATCACGATGCTGGAGAGCTACCGGCTCACGGCCGACCGCCGCTACCTGACCGTCGCCCTGGCCCAGGCGCAGCGGCTCATCAGCCGGGCGCGGGCGTACTCGGGCGCCCTGTTCCACCCGTACGACTTCGCCGACCGACCGCACGGCACGGCCGTGCGTACCGCGCCGTGGTACTCGGGCATGGCCCAGGGACAGGTGCTCGACTTCTTCACGCGGCTCTACCGGGTGACGGGCGACCTGGGGCACAAGGCGGAGGCCGACGGAACGTTCCGCGCCTTCCTCGTCCCGCAGGTCGCCGGGAAGCCGTGGGTGGCGTGGGTCTACGCCGGTCTGCTGTGGCTGGACGAGTACCCCCGCACCGACATCGCGTCCGGCGACCGCACGTACAACGGGCACATGTTCGCGTCCTTCGGCCTCTACCAGTACTACCTGCTCACCAAAGACGAGCGCGCCCGCCAGCTCGTGCAGGGTGCGTTCAGCACCGCCCGGTCCGTGGCCCAGCAGGTCCGGAACCCGGGCTGGCGCAGCGTGTACTGCCTGCAGGACCGCGCCGACTCCGGCAACTACCACCCCACGCACTCGATGCAGCACCTGCTCATCGCGACGATCACCGGCGACCCGTCCTTCGCCGGCATCGCCGACACCCTGTCCGCCGACTTCCCGAGCCCCAAGGTCGCCGGGACCGTGGTGTTCGGGAAGGGCACCCACGTCGGCTACGTCTTCAGCTCCACCGGCCAGGTCACCCGCAGCCGCTCGATCGCGGTCACGACGGTCACGTCCGCTCCGTGCACGGCCCGCACCAAGATCGCCGGCCGCGCCGGGCTCTGGTACCTGATCAGCGCCGGCACCCTGTCGGGCTACTACGTGCAGGAGGTGGTCGGGTCGACGTACGTCCGAGGTTCGTGCCTGCCCGTGCGCTACCTGCCGTACCGGAACGGGACGCTGACCCAGGACGTGGCCACCGCCGTCCAACCGCCGGCGGTTCCCGGCGGACCGTTGCCGACCAGGCAGGTGAACCTCGTCGGGCACGGGCCGGTGCTGGTCGGCCAGCGACTCACGATCAACGCGGTCGAGTACCTCGGGATCGTCGCCGGACCGAACGCCGGATGGTGGGTCCCGGCCGCCGCCGTCCAGCTCTGGACGGCCCCGGGCGGCACCCGCAACCCGCCCTGATCATCGAGCCGGCGCGATGACCGTCAGCGGCGGCGGGCGCCGCGCGCCGGGGACCGTTTCTTCGGCGCCGGGCCCTTGGCCCGCTTGTCGGCGAGCAGCTCCGTCGCCCGCTCGACGGTCAGGCCCTCGATCGAGTCCCCCTTGCGCAGGGTCGCGTTGGTCTCGCCGTCGGTCACGTACGCGCCGAAGCGGCCCTCGCGCACGACCAGCGGCTGGCCGGAGCCGGGGTCGGCGCCGAGCTCGCGCAGCGGCGGGGCGACGGTTCGGCCACGACCTCGCGGCTTGGGCTGCGCGAACAGCTGCAGCGCCTCGTCCAGGTCGACCGTGAACAGCGCGTCCTCGGACGGCAGGGACCGCGAGTCGGTCCCCTTCTTCAGGTACGGCCCGTAGCGGCCGTTCAGCGCGACGATCTCGGCACCGTCGCCCGGGTCGACGCCGACGGTGCGCGGCAGCGACAGCAGCCGCCGCGCGTCCTCGAGCGTGACGGTGTCGACGGTCATCGACTTGAACAGCGACGACGTGCGCGGCTTCGCGGACTTGGGCGCGTCGTCCGGCAGCACCTCGGTGACGTACGGGCCGAAACGGCCGGCCTTGGCGACGATGGCGAGCCCGGTCTGCGGGTCCGTGCCCAGCGAACGGTCGCCGGAGGGCTGCGCGAGCATCTGCTCGGCGCGTTCCACCGTCAGCTCGTCCGGCGCCACGTCCTGCGGGACGGGGGCCCGCTCGGTCGTGGACTCGCCGTCAGCGCCGACCCGCTCGCGCTCGAGGTACGGCCCGTAGCGACCGACCCGCAGCACGATGCCGTCGCCCACCGGGATCGAGTTGATCTCCCGGGCGTCGATGTCACCGAGGCCGCCGACCATCGGGTGCAGGCCGCGGAACCGGACGGCGCCGTTCGCGGGTGAACCGGCGGCGTCCTCGCCGTAGTAGAAGCGCCGCAAGGTGTCCAGGCGCTGCGCGTCGCCGCCCGCGACCGAGTCCAGCACCTCCTCCATCCGCGCGGTGAAGTCGTAGTCGACCAGCTCGCTGAAGTGCTTCTCCAGCAGGGACACGACCGAGAACGCGAGGAATGACGGCACCAGCGCTCCGCCACGTTTCCACACGTACCCGCGGTCGAGGATGGTCCCCATGATCGAGGCGTACGTCGAGGGGCGGCCGATCCCGCGCTCCTCGAGCGCCTTCACCAGCGTCGCCTCGGTGTAGCGCGGGGGCGGCTGCGTGCTGTGGCCCTCCGGCTCGAGCCCGAGCAGGGTCAGCGGGTCGCCGGCCTTCAGCGGCGGCAGCCGGCGCTCGGCCTCCTCGGCGTCCGCCGGTGGCCCTGCGCCGTTGCCGGCTTCGTCGTCGCGGCCCTCCTCGTACGCGGCCAGGAAGCCCCGGTGCGTGATGACCGTGCCGGAGACCGAGAACGCCGCGTCGCGGCCGTCCGACGCAGTGGCCCCAAGCCGCACCGTGACGGTGAAGCCGCGGGCGTCGGACATCTGCGAGGCGACGGTGCGCTTCCAGATGAGGTCGTAGAGGGCGAGCTCGTCCGCGGACAGCTCGGGCGCGACCTCGCCGGGCGTCCGGAAGCTGTCGCCGGACGGCCGGATCGCCTCGTGCGCCTCCTGCGCGTTCTTGACCTTGCGGGTGTACTGCCGCGGGGCGTCGGCCACGTTCTCCGCGCCGAAGATGTCGCGCGCCGTCGCCCGCGCCGCCGCGATCGCCGCCTCCGACAGCGTCGTGGAGTCGGTGCGCATGTAGGTGATGTAGCCGTTCTCGTACAGCCGCTGCGCCACCCGCATCGCCGTCTGCGAGGAGAAGCGCAGCTTGCGGCTGGCCTCCTGCTGCAGCGTCGAGGTCATGAAGGGCGCGGCGGGCGAACGGCGGTACGGCTTCTCGTCCACCGAGCGGACCGCGAACGCCGCGTCCCCCAGCGCGGCTGCGAGCGAGCGGGCGCCGGCCTCGTCGAGCGCCACGGCTCCACGGGTGCGCAGCCGTCCGTCCGCGCCGAAGTCGCGGCCGGTGGCGACGCGGGCGCCGTCGAGCTCGACCAGCCGCGCGCTGAACCCGCCCGGGTCCAGCCGGGCCTGCAGGTCCCAGTACGCCGCGGCGACGAAGGCGATCCGCTCCCGCTCGCGCTCGACCACCAGCCGCGTCGCGACCGACTGCACGCGACCGGCGGACAGCCCCTGCATCACCTTCTTCCACAGCACCGGGCTGACCTCGTAGCCGTACAGCCGGTCGATGATGCGCCGGGTCTCCTGCGCGTCGACCAGCCGCAGGTCCAGGTCACGGGTGTTCTGCGCGGCCTCCCGGATCGCGTCCCGGGTGATCTCGTGGAACACCATGCGGCGGACGGGCACCTTCGGCTTGAGCACCTCGAGCAGGTGCCAGGCGATGGCCTCGCCCTCGCGGTCCTCGTCCGTGGCGAGCAGCAGCTCGTCGGCGTCCTTGAGCTCCTTCTTCAGCTCGGCGACCTTGCTGCGCTTGTCGGCGTCGACGACGTAGAGCGGCTCGAAGGCCGACTCGACGTTGACTCCGAGCCGCGCCCAGGGCTGTCCCTTCTGGGCCGCCGGGATGTCGGCCGCACGCGTCGGCAGGTCGCGGATGTGCCCGACGCTGGCCTCCACGGTGTAGCCCGGGCCCAGGTATCCCTTGATCGTCTTGGCCTTCGCCGGACTCTCCACGATCACGAGGCGACGGCGCGCCTGGTCACCCTGCTCGGACACCTCGGACACTGCTCTCACTTTCCGCTGACGGTCTGGCACGAACGGCCGGGATCGGTCCAGGCCGGTCGCGCCGGAGCGTGGGCTACGAACGGGGGGGCTGTCAAACCCGGCCGCCCGGCCGGCCGGTCACGGTGCGACCGGCCCCGACCCTTGCGGGTCGGACCCCGGCAGGCGGAGGAACCCCTCCTCGATGAGACTACGCACAGCGGCGACGGCCGCGGGCTCCAGGTCGGCCGGGGACACCCCGTGCGCCGCGGCCACCTCGTCGAGGATCGTGCCGAGCGGGCGCCGCCCGTCGGCCGCGGCCAGCACGCCGACCCCGACCGCGTCGATCCCCCCGCTGCGGCGGAGCCCGGAGGCCTGGCGCACCCGGGCCGGCCGGCGCTCCAGCCCGCCGCCGGGGGCCGCCGCCGACTCCTGCTCGACGTGCACGTCGGGGGCCAGGACCGGTGCACCGGCCAGCAGCGCGTCGTCGTCCAGCGCCTGCAGCCGGTCGTGCCGCTCGAACCAGTCCAGCAGCTCGCCGCCGACCGGCTGGTCGACCGGCTGGCGGAGGTCCTCGATGCGGACGTACGGATGAGCCGCGCCGCCGGCGCGCAGGGTGACCCACCCCAGGCCCACTCCTTCGACGGCATGCCGCTCGAACCAGTCCAGCCAGGCGTCGTACAGCGCCGCGTGCTCCCCGCCGGTGTCCTCGCCGGAGTCGCGCAGCCACAGCTCGGCGTACTCCATCGGGTCCATCACCTCGCGCTGCAGCACGAGCGCGTCGCACCCGGTCGGGACCACCCAGCCGGCCACCCGTTCGCGCCAGTCCTGGCCGCGGACGTGCAGCCAGTTCGCGAGCAGCTGGCACCAGCCGCCGTCGGCGAGGTGGTCCGGGGCGCCGCCGACCAGGTCGCGGCACAGGTCGTCGCCGTCGAAGCCGCCGTCCCGGTAGCTGAAGCGCGGGGCGGGCGAGACGACGAACGGGGGGTTCGACACGACGAGGTCGAAGCGCTCGCCGGCGACCGGTTCGAAGAGGCTGCCCGCGCGCAGGTCGAGCTCGACGTCGTTCAGGGCCGCGGTGAGCCCGGCCATCGCCAGGGCGCGCCGGTTGGTGTCGGTGCCCACGACGCTCGCGGCGTGCCGGGACAGGTGCAGGGCCTGGATCCCGCAGCCCGTGCCCAGGTCGAGCGCGCGCGCGACGGGCGGGCGCACGGTGAGCTGAGCGAGCGTGGTGGACGCTCCCCCGACGCCGAGGACGTGGTCCGTCCGGACCGGCCCGCGGACCCCGCCGATGCCACTGCCGAGGTCGGAGACCACCAGGAAGTCGGCGTCGTCGGCGGCGTAGGGGCGGATGTCCAGGGTTGCCATGATCCCCTGCGGACCGGCGGCGAGCAGGCCGCCGGCGACGAGCGCGCCGAGCCCGGTCAGCACCCGGCCGGCCTGCTCCTCCGGGACCGGCGCCTGCAGGACGAACAGGCGCGTGAGCGTCTCGAGCGGCGAGCCGCCGGGCGTCGCGCGCAGGGCGGGGACGGTCTCGCCGCGGGCCAGCGCGGCGTACGCGGCGGGGCCGAGCAGCTCGAGGACGGCGTCGACGGTGTAGCCGGCTGCGCGCAGGTCGTCGCGCAGCCGGCGTACGTCGTCGGTGCCGAGGTCGGGTGTGCCGTCCTCGTGCATGCGTGTCAGGCGGCGACGGCCTCGACCGGGACCTCGCCGACGGCGATCGGCCGCCGCTTGGAGATCACCACGGACGTGACCACGATGACCACCGCGGCCAGCGCGATCAGGACGCGCAGCAACGTGTGCCCACCCAGGAACTGCGACACGATCGCGGGTGCGATCAGCAGCGACACGAGGTTCATGACCTTGATCAGCGGGTTGATCGCCGGACCCGCGGTGTCCTTGAACGGGTCGCCGACCGTGTCGCCGATGACCGTGGCCGCGTGCGCCTCGGAACCCTTGCCGCCGAAGTTGCCGTCCTCGACGAACTTCTTCGCGTTGTCCCAGGCGCCACCGGAGTTGGCAAGGAAGACCGCCATGAGCGTGCCGGTCGCGATGGTGCCCGCGAGGTATGAGCCGAGCGCTCCGATGCCGAGGCCGAAGCCCACCGCGATCGGGGTGAGCACCGCGAGCAGCCCCGGGGTCGCCAGCTCGCGCAGCGAGTCGCGCGTGACGATGTCGACGACCTTGCCGTACTCCGGCTTCTCGGTGCCGGCCATGATGCCGGGGTGGTCGCGGAACTGGCGGCGGACCTCGAAGATGACGGCGCCGGCCGCCCGGGACACCGCGTTGATGGCCAGGCCGGAGAACAGGAACACGACCGACGCGCCGATCAACAGCCCGACCAGGTTGCGCGGGTTGCCGATGTCGAGGATCGCGGCGTACTGCAGCGAGTCCTGGGCGGACTGCTGGCCCACGCCGCCCGCGCTGAGGGTCGCGGTCTGCACGGCGTCGCGGAACGACCCGAACAGAGCGGTGGCGGCCAGGACAGCGGTCGCGATCGCGATGCCCTTGGTGATGGCCTTCGTCGTGTTGCCGACGGCGTCGAGCCGGGTCAGCACCGCGGCACCGTCGCCGTGCACGTCACCCGACATCTCCGCGATGCCCTGCGCGTTGTCCGAGACCGGACCGAACGTGTCCATGGAGACGATGACGCCGACCGTGGTGAGCAGGCCCGTGCCGGCCAGCGCGATCGCGAACAGCGACAGCGTGATCGAGCCGGCGCCGAGCAGGAACGCGCCGTACACCGCGGCACCGATCAGGAGCGCCGAGTACACGGCGGACTCCAGGCCGACGCTGATGCCGGCGAGGATCACCGTGGCCGGGCCGGTCAGCGAGGACTTCGAGACGTCGTCGACGGGCTTGCGGTTGGTCTCGGTGAAGTAGCCGGTGAGCTGCTGGATCGTCGCCGCGAGGACGATGCCGATCAGCACCGAGAAGATGGCGAGCACCCGCGGGTTGAAGGTGTTGACGTTCACCAGGCCGAGGTTGTCGAGCACGACGCCGCGCAGGCTGGTCATCTTGCTGGGCAGGAAGACGAACGCCGCGATCGCGACGAGCACGGCCGAGACCACCGCGGAGATGAAGAAACCGCGGTTGATGGCGGACATCCCGGACCGGTCCCCCGCTCGCGGGGACACGGCGAAGATGCCGATCACCGCGGTCAGGACGCCGATGGCCGGGACGATAAGCGGGAAGACCAGGCCGATGGTGCCGAACGCGGCCTTGCCGAGGATGAGGGCGGCGACCAGGGTCACGGCGTACGACTCGAACAGGTCGGCGGCCATGCCGGCGCAGTCGCCCACGTTGTCGCCCACGTTGTCGGCGATCGTCGCGGCGTTGCGCGGGTCGTCCTCGGGGATGCCCTGCTCGACCTTGCCGACGAGGTCGGCGCCGACGTCGGCGGCCTTCGTGAAGATGCCGCCGCCGACACGCATGAACATCGCGAGCATCGCGGCGCCGAAGCCGAAGCCCTCCAGGACCTTGGGTGCGTCGCCGCGGTACGCCAGCACGACCACCGCGGCGCCGAACAGCCCGAGCCCGACGGTGAACATGCCGGCGACGCCGCCGGTGCGGAACGCGATGCGCATGGCGTCCTGCTCGCCGGTCTCGCGGGCCGCGGCCGCGACCCGGACGTTGCCACGGACCGCCAGCCACATGCCGGTGTACCCGGTGGTGGCCGAGAACACGGCGCCGACGAGGAAGAACAGCGACCGGCCGATCCGCTCCGAGGTGTTGTCCGCCGGCAGCAGGAACAGCAGGAAGAACACGAGGACGGCGAAGACGCTCAGCGTCCGGAACTGGCGGTTCAGGTAGGCCGAGGCGCCTTCCTGGATGGCCGCCGCGATCTCCTTCATCTTGGCGGTCCCCTCGCTGGCTGCGAGCACCTCCCGGACCAGCAGTGCCGCGACACCCAGGGCACCGAGCGCGATCAACGCGATGACGACGAGCGTCGCTACGTTGCCGCTGCTGAAGGAGATGGACTCGCCGACGCTGGCGAGATGGATCCCGGCCATGTGTCCTCCTGTCTCGGGGGCAGCATCGACCCGCGCGGCGGTCGAGCTGTCCGGGGGCGGCCGATGGGCGCGTGAGCACCCCACCGCGGCCCGGCGCGGCGGAGTCTACGCAGACGGTGGCGGCGTACCAAAGGCGGCCTGGCCGCCGGCAACTCCGGCCGAGCCGATCGGCTCGACGGGCCAGGCCATCCGTACCACCGAGCCGCCGGCGTCGGTGTGCACGCTGACGTCGTCGACGAGGCTGCCGATGACGGCCAGGTCGATGCCGTCGGGGAGGGGTTCGTCCAGGGCGTCGACGCCCTGCGGCTCGGCCTCGGCGTGGCCGGCCAGGTCGGGCTCGGTGGCCCCGACCTCGGCGGTGGGGCCTTCCGCCGGACCGTGCGCGACATCGACCACCTCGGCGACGAACTGCCCGTCGCCGTCCGTCAGGCGGACCAGCACGGGCTCGGCCGGGCAGCTCGACCGGTGCCGGCCGACGGCCCGGGTGGCTGCCTCGCCGACCGCCAGGCGCACCTCGTCGAGGGTCTGGTCGCCGACGCCCGCACGACGGGCCAGCGACACCGCGACCAGCCGAGCCGTCCGTACGTGCTCGGGCAGTGCGGTGAAGCGCAGCTCGACGGTCGCCACCTGGTCCATCCCGCCCGGCCGCCGGTCAGTCCTTGGCGGCGACGGCGTCGGCCACCGATGCGTGCACCGGGAACACCTTGGTGAGCCCGGTGATCCGGAAGATCTTGAGGATCCGCTCCTGCGTGCACACCAGGTGCAGCGACCCGTCGTGCGCGCGCACCCGTTTGAGCCCCCCGACCAGCACGCCCAGGCCGGTCGAGTCCAGGAACTCGACCTGTTCCATGTCCACCACCAGGTGGTAGCGGCCGTCCTCGACGAGCTGGACGATCTGCTCGCGCAGCTTCGGCGCCGTGTAGACGTCGATCTCGCCGGCCACGGACACGACGGTCTTGTCGCCCTCGTCTCGGGTCTGCAGCGACAGATCCACGGTGGTCCTTCCGTTGACGCGGATACGGAGGGGGTGCGCACGCCCGGGGGAACCCTCCTCGGCTCGCCTTCGGTCGGTTCCCCGCCGACCGCAGCGTGATTCAACCACGCTGGCGAGGGGGTGCCACCCTGCCCGATGCGGGAGGGCGGGAGGTGAACCGCGCTCGCCGTGTCCGGCGCCCGCCCGGCCCGGGCACTGGCCCGCAGCCTGCCGGCGGCCGCCAGCAGCCCGCGGGCGGGCCGGCTCACGGTCACCGTCACGTCGATCCCGGCGGGCCCGACGACGCAGCGCTCGAGGTCGACGCCCGACGCCCCCGCGACGCTGCCGCCACGGGCACAGGCCACTTCGGAACCGGACGGCAGGAGGTCGGCCGCAGCCAGCGCCACCTGATCGGCCGCCGTGGCCACGGCATGCCTGGCCACCGCGACGGCCGCCATCGTGGCTGCGAGCAGCGCAGCGCCGCAGATCAGCACGGCGCCCCCGAGGACCCAGATCCCGCCGCTGCCGTAGTCGCGAGCACGGCGGACCGCGCCGGTCACGGCCGGCCTCCCGCCGCGCTCTCGTCGGCGGCGACGGCTTCGGCCGACACCCCGAACGACCCCAGCAGGCCGGGCGCCGCACCGCGCGGCAGGACCTCGGCCGACACGCGCACCCGGACCAGGCCCGCCGCCCGCGAGACCACGACGGTCGCCCCGGCCGGCGCGACCATGGCGGCGAGCCGGTGCACCTCGGCGTCGGACTCTCCCCGGGCTGCCGCCCTGGCCCCGAGCGCGGCGGCGTCCTGCGCGGTCATCTGCACCGAGGCACCGTGGACGACCAGCAGGACCGCGGCCAGGACGAGCACCAGCGCGGGCAGCACGACGGCCGTCTCGGCGGTGACGAATCCCGAGCTGTCGCCCCGGGTCCGGCGTCGTGCGCCGCAGGACAGCGACACGTCAGGACACGAACGAGAACGCGTGCCGGACCACGGAGCGGAGCAGGTCCGCGACCTCGCTCCCGGTCAGCAGCTTGAGCAGGACCGCCGCGAAACCGCACGCGGCGACCGTGCCGATGGCGTACTCAGCCGTGGACATGCCGTCGTCGCCGCTCGGCGCGGTGGCACGCCGACGACGTCGCACCCGGTCATGGTCGTGTTCGTCGTCGTGCCGCATGTCTCTCCTCCCGCTCCGGCGGCCGGCCGGTCGGTCGGCGCGTCTGCCACCGGGCTCGACCTTCCCCGAGCCGTGCCCTGGCGGGAACCTCGGCCGACCGTGCTGTGGACGAGCTGACCGGCCGGCCCGGGTTGTGGACGACGAACCGCGGTCCGGTGCGCGCCACGACCGCCCAGCCCGGCGCGGGAGCGTCAGCGACCCGACAGAGCGGCGCCGGCGAGCCCCACGACCGTGGGGACCACGCCCAGCAGCACGAACGCCGGGAGGAAGCACAGACCCAGCGGCGCGACAGCGCGCACGCCTGCCACCCGGGCGGCACGAGTCGCCGAGAGGCGATGGCGAGCCCGCAGGTCTGCGGCGACCTCCGCCAGCAGGTCGGAGGTGGGCGCGCCGGAGACCGCGGCCCGGGTCAGGGCCCTGGCCAGCGGCCGCAGCGCAGGGTCGGCCGAGAGCGTTGCCCAGGCGGTCTCGGGTGCCGCCCCCAGGGACAGGGCCGTGCCGGCCGCGGCGACGCGTCGGGCCGGAGAGCTGTCCAGAGCGGCGGCGACGACGGCCACGGCGTCCGGCACGTTCGCGCCGGCGGCCATCACCGCCGCGAGGAGGTCGACCAGCAGTGGCAGCTCGGCCGCGCCGCCGGCGAGGGCGGTGCCGCCGCGCGGTGACCGCGGCCACCGTCGCGGTCGTTCGCCCCGCCGGCGTTGCCGGCGCACCGGCGGCGGTCCGTTCGGCCGCACGCCGGGCAGGCGGACGAGACGGCGCGACACGGACGCAGAGCCCGGCCCGGAGCCCAGCACCACCCCGGCTGCGCAGCCGGCCGCGACCCAGGCACCCATCGGGTCCCACGGCCACCCGGTCACCGGCCCGCCTCCTCGGCACGGCGGACGATCGCCGCGGTCCACCGGAGGCCGGCGAGCTCCAGCAGGCAGGCGCACGCGAGGCAGGCCGCTCCGGCCGGGCCGGAGAACAGCACGCGCACGGGGTCCGCTCCCAGCGCGGCGCCGAGGGCCAGTCCGACCGCCGGGAGCGCGGCGAGCATCCGGACCGACGCCCGCGAACCGGCCAGCTCGGCCCGCACGGCCAGCCGGTGCTCCGCCTGGTCGCGGGCGGCGGCGGCGATCCGGCCCGTGACCGGCGCCAGCGACAGGCCACGCGCGTCCGCCAGCTCCCAGCCGGCTGCCAGCCAGCCGAGCTCGCGGTGGCGTCCGTCCGCGACCGTGCGCAGCGCGGCCGGCCCCGACGCCCCGAGCCGCACCATGCCGACGACCTGCCGGAGGTCATCGGCCAGCGCGCGGCCTGCGACGTCGCCCACGGACCGCTCGAGCGCCGCCTCGGGCATGGCCCCTGCACGCAGCTCGGCCGCGAACGACTCCAGCAACGCCACGACGTCGTCGGCCCCGCCGGGTTCGGCACGTGACCGGATGGCCTGCCTGACCCGCTCGGCGTGGCCGCGGACCGCCGCGTGCAGGAGCCTCGGGAGCCCGACCCCCGCACCGGCCCAGGGACGCAGGCGCCGCAGCCGCGCCCGCGCGCCGGCAGGCGGGCCAAGTGCCACCGCGATGCCGGCACAGACGCCGGCGAGCCCGGACCAGGCGCTCACAGCACGGCCCGCAGGCGGCGCTCGAGCTGCTCCGCGCCCGGACCTCTCCGGTGCCCGAGCGGGTCGAAGGCGACCGCCGTCTCCATGCGGACCAGCCCGTCAGCGCCGCGCTCGGGAACGGCGACCTCCGCCACCCGACGCGTCCCGTCACGGCGACGTTCGAGGTGGACGACCGCCCCCACGCCGGACGCGAGCTGGGCGTGGACCCCGGCCCGGCCCATCCCGGCCGGCAGGGCGAGCGCCTCGATCCGGGCCGGGAGGTCCGCGGCGCTGTTCGCATGCAGGGTCCCGAACCCGCCCTCGTGGCCGGTGTTGAGCGCGGTCAGCAGATGGACGACCTCGGGTCCGCGGACCTCTCCGACGACCAGCCGGTCCGGACGCATCCGCATGGCCTCGCGGACCAGCTGCGCGACGGTGACCGCACCCGCACCCTCCACGTTGGCGGGCCGCGCCTCCAGCAGGACCACGTGCGGGTGGGCCGGCGACAGCTCGCTGCTGTCCTCGACCACGACGACGCGTTCGCCGGCAGGCACCAACGACAACAGCGTGCCCAGGACGGTGGTCTTCCCGGTCCCGGTCCCACCGGTCACCAGCGTCGAGACCCGGCCGTGAACGAGCCGACGAAGGACTTCCGCCCCGGCGGCGTCGACGGCGCCGAGCCGGACCAGGTCGTCGAACCCCAGCCGGCGGCGAGCCGGAACCCGCAGCGACAGGCACGTGCCGCGCCGGCTGGTGGGGGCCAGTACGGCGTGCAGCCGCAGGCCCCCAGGCAGCCGGGCGTCGACGCAAGGCGCCGCGTCGTCGAGCCGCCTGCCGGCCCGACCGGCCAGGCGCTGGGCCAGCGCCCGCACGGCGGCCTCGTCACGGAAGCGGACCTCGGCCGCCTGCAGCCGGCCGGCCCGCTCGACCCACACCTCCCCGGGTCCGTTGACGAGCACGTCCGTGACGTCGGGATCGTCCAGCAGCGGCTCCAGCACGCCCAGCCCGCCGAGCTCGGAGCCGACGGCGGAGACCACCGCCAGCAACGACCGGTCCCCGAGAACCTGACCCTCGGCGCGAAGCGCCGCTGCGACGGCGGCAGCCGACGCCTGGCCGCCCCCCGGGCTGGTCGCCAGCCGCGCCCGCACCCGCTCGACGAGAGCCGGTTCCGGGAGGGCTGTCACTACGGCCGTCCCCCCGACTGCACCACGTCCGCGACCAGGCGCCCGGCCAGGTCGGCCAGCGGCCCGCGCCGTCCGCCGGGTGGCAGGCCGCGCTCCAGGGCTCTGGCCAGCCCCGGCTCCGGTCGGCACTGCCCGGCCAATGGCAGCCCGACGGCCTGGGCCACCAGCTCGGCGTCGAGGCCTCCCGGGGCGGGACCGCGCACTACCACCTGCAGCGACCCGGTCATCGGCCCGACCAGTGCGGCCACTCGTCCGGCCGCCGTGACCGCGCGCACCTCCGCCGGCACGACCAGGAACGTCCGGCTGGCGTGCTGCAGCGCCACCCGGGTCGGCGGGTCCGGCCGGCGCGGCAGGTCGACGACCACCAGCTCCGCGCCCTGGCGGGCGGCGCGCAGCACCGACTCCATGGCCTCGGGATCCACGTCGAGGACGTCGCCCCGGTCCCACGACAGGACCAGCAGCGAGTCGATCGTCGGCAGCGCCCCGGCGAGGTCGGACGGTGCGACCCGCCCGCGGGCCCCGGCGAGATCGGGCCAGCGCAGACCGGGGACGTCCTCGCCGCCCAGCACGAGGTCCAGGCCGCCGCCCAGCGGGTCCCCGTCGACCAGGACGGTGCGCAGCCCCTGGCGCAGACCCGCGAGGCCGAGGGCCGCGGCCAGCGAGCTCGCCCCCGCACCTCCTCGGCCGCCCAGCACGCACACGACGACCGCCTCGGCACCGCCGGAACCGCCGGCACTCCAGTCCGCCAGCGTGTCGATCAGCCACGCCTCGGCATCGGGCAGGAACGCGACCTCGGCGGCTCCCACCGCCACCGCGCGCTGCCAGACCTGCGGGTCGTCGAGGTCTCTGGACACCAGCGCCACCTCGGGGCGTCGGGGCAGGCCGGCCGCGGCCACGGCCTCGACCAGGTCGGCGCCGACCAGGACCAGGGGAGCTCGCCCCCAGGACGCGTGCGCGGACGCGACGTCGTGCGCCACCTCCACCTCGACCCCGGCCGCGGCGGCCAGCCGCAGGATGTCGTCGAGCAGGCCTTCGTCGGCGCAGACCACCAACGGCCTGGCCGGGTCGGCCGGCCGCAGGCCGGCGGCGGGAGTCTGGTCGTGCTGTCGCGCGGGCACCTGGCCTCCAGTCGAGGTGGGGACCTCGAACCCAACCCCGGCCTGCGACCACGGCGCAGGTGCCGCCCGCCCGGCTGTGGACGGCGCGACCGACCCGAACCGCCTGTGGACGACCGGCGGAGGAAGGCACGGACCGACGGAGCGGGCCGGGACAAAGGACGGCCCCCGCTGGGGGGGCTAGCGGGGGCCGTCGCGCGGTCCGGCACTGGGGGGGAGGGCCGGTGCCCGCGCTTGCGTCGGCGCCGTCGCGCCGTACACGCCCCATCCGATACCCGGCGGGCCCCATGTCGCAAACTCCACATACCTCCCACCTCGTACAAGTCGCCAGGAACCACCCGAATGGCCGAATGTCTAGACTGAACGCCGTGGGCGCGAGCAGCGAGCAGGCCGACGCCGGCCGCCGGGCCGCCGCGTTCTTCGACCTCGACAAGACGATCATCGCCCGGTCCAGCTCGCTGGCCTTCGGCAAGCCGTTCTACAAAGGCGGACTGATCAACCGCAGCGCGGTGATGCGCAGCGCGTACGCCCAGTTCGTCTACATGGTCGGCGGGGCGGACCACGACCAGATGGAGCGGATGCGGGCCTACCTGCAGGAGCTGTGCGCGGGCTGGCCGGTCGACCAGGTCCGGGCGATCGTCGCCGAGACCGTGCACGACCTCATCGACCCGACCATCTACGCCGAGGCGGTCGAGCTCATCGCCGAGCACCACCGGGCCGGCCGGGAGGTCGTCATCGTCAGCTCGTCCGGCACCGAGGTGGTCGAGCCGATCGGCGCGATGCTCGGGGCCGACCACGTCATCGCCACACGCATGGTCGTCGAGGACGGCCGCTACACCGGCGAGATCTCCTTCTACGCCTACGGCCCGAACAAGGCCGAGGCGCTCGTGGAGCTGGCCGGCCGCAACGGGTACGACCTGGCCCGCTGCTACGCCTACTCGGACTCGGCCACCGACCTGCCCATGCTCGAAGCCGTCGGGCACCCCTCGGCGGTGAACCCGGACAAGGTGCTCCGGGCCGAGGCGACCTCGCGCGGTTGGCCGGTGCTGGACTTCGAGACGCCGGTCGGTCTGCGCCGCCACACCGACCTGCCGCCCAGGCGCGTCGCTCTGGCCACGGTCGGCGCCGCGGCCGCCGCCGGGGTGGTCTGGTACGCCGGACGGCGCCTGTCCCGCGGCGGCGCCTGAGCCACCCGACACGCCGGGCAGGGGTTACGCGGGGCCGTGCCCCGGGTGTACGACAGGCTCGAGGACTCACCGGACCCTCCGCGCGAGCGGACGGCACCGGGAGCCCGCTGGACCTTCCGGCCGGATCACCCACGCGTCGGACCTGCCCACGTAACGGGCTGCTCGGACGGGTCGCGCACCCGGACGACGATGGTTGTGATGCACGCATGGTCACCGCGCCGGAGGGAGACGACGGCGCCTCTTCGCGGGGCGCCGTTCGCCTGTACCGGGGTTACCGTGCCCCCATGGGCACGCCGGAGGCATCCGGACCGGAGGTCCTCGGCCAAGGCCGGGAGCCCGACCCCGACCGGCCCCCGCCCCGCCGCGGCAGCCCCCGTTCCCTGCGCGGAGCCTGGCTCGCCGTCGTGGCTGTGGCCCTGGTCGTCGGCGGCGGCTGGTATGCGGGCCGGCCCGACCTGGACGGTACGACGCTGCGGCCCGGCCCCACCCCGCAGCCCGCCGGGACTCAGCTCCCGACCCCGGACGCGACCGCCCTGGTGTCCGGACTGGCCGAGGGGCACGACCTCGCCGCGCCGCCGGCGCCGGCGCTCAACTCGTTCATCGCCTCGGCCGGGCACGTCCTGCTGTTCCTGCAGATCCGCAACGTCGGGACCCAGCCGTTGCGGATCGTCGACGGGGTCGTCCCGCAGGACGGCGCCAGCCGCGACCTGACCGCCGGCGGGCTCGCGGCCGGCACCAGCGGCGGCGGGTCGCTGGCCCCCGGCAACCAGACCGAGGTGTTCGTCCGGTTGTCGGTCCGGTGCCCGCAAGCCCTGACCGGACCCGCGGCGGCTGCGGTGCTCCTGGTGGCCGAGCAGCCGGGCCGCCATCCACGCCTGGAGCGCGTCCCCACCGACCGGCTCGGGTCGCTGTGGGACGAGGCGAGGCGGGCCGCGTGCCGGCGTGCCGACCTGCACCGCGACGTGACGGCCGCCGTCGTCCCCGGCTCGGTCCGGGCCGCCCTGGCCGACGACGGCAGCCTGTCCGTGAGCGCCGTCCTCGCCGTGCACGACGCCGCCGGTTTCGCGGCTGTCCTCACCGGTCCGGCTGTCTCGGTGGGGGGCGGCGGGCGGCTGGTCGTCGACGGTGGCTCGACCCGTGCGGTCCCGCTGCGGTGGGACGGCGGCCGGTGCGGGAAGGCGGCCCGCCCGGTGGCCGCGTCGCAGGCACCGACGTACCACGTGGAGCTGCCCGAGCTGGCCGGCGACGGCGTGGTCGACCTCGGCCGGGACTTCACCGCCGCCTGGACCGCCCGGATCCGCAGTGCCTGCTCGCAGCCCGGCTAAGGACCGCCGGCTGCGTCGGCGTCCGGGCCGGGGAGGTCGCCCGATCCGGCCGCCACCGCCGCGGCCACCCGGCGCCCGACCCGTGCGCCGAGACCGACCGCCTGCGCGCAGTGCGACACCCAGGCGGCCACCCCGGCCGGCGTCCCGCTGCGGTAGGCCTCCAACGCCGCCGCGTACCGGTCGGCGCCCAGCTCGAGGTGACCCTCTTCCGGCACGGCGGCACCCGTCGGGTCCAGCCCGCGGCCGAGCATGACCAGACGGGCTGCGGCCCGAGCGACCACACCGTCCGCCGACCCGAACGGCGCCGTCGCCAGCAGCTCCCCGTGGACCACGGCCG
The DNA here is from genome assembly GCA_963849365.1 of uncultured Actinomycetota bacterium. Taxonomy (GTDB): domain Bacteria; phylum Actinomycetota; class Actinomycetes; order Prado026; family Prado026; genus CAVQCJ01. The sequence continues at coordinate 1,183,623 of CAWKHA010000004.1, read as the reverse complement.
CCGGTACCAGCGCAGGCGCCGACGTGGGCCGGGTCAGTGTCCGGGCCAGGTCGGCGAGGCGGTCGTCGACGCCGGGCCGGTCGCCCACGGGGCGGCCGAGCCGGTCGGCGGCGGCCAGGTCAGCCGCTGCCAGGGTGTGCAGCCGTGCGAGCACCTGCAACGGCGCGCGCTCCCAGGTCGCCAGGTGCGCGGGCAGGTCCGCGTAGACCCGCAGCGCGCCGGCGGCGGTGCGCCCGGCCTCGTCGGCAGCGAACGGCGGTACGAACGCGGCCACGTCCCAGCCGCCGGCACCGCCCGTCTCGAGCAGGGCCGACGCGCGGGCCGAGCGCCGCAGCGACTCGCTCGTGACGGCAAGCACCCGGCGGCGCAGGGCGGGTGAGCGCAGGTCGCGCAGCAGTGCGTCCACCGCGCCGCGTGCAGCCTCGACGGCCTCGAACACGCCGGGCAGCGCGGCCACGGCGGCGAACGGGTCCTGCTCGGGCCGGCCGGCCACCGGCACCTCCGTCGGTACGGGTCGGGGCTGCGACGCTACCCGGACTTGTCGACCGCCCCCGCGGCTGGCAAGTTGATCGGACCCGTCCGGCCCGACGCGACATGAGGAGCACCCGGTGAGCGGCGAAGCCCTGGAGAACTTGCTGACCGAGGACCGCAGGTTCCCGCCCGCCCCGCAGTTCGCGGCGGCGGCCAACGCGCAGCCGGACCTGTACGACGAGGCGGCCGCGGACCGGTTGGCGTTCTGGGACCGGCAGGCGCACCGCCTGCAGTGGGAGCAGCCCTGGGACCAGGTCCTGGACTGGTCCCAGGCCCCGTTCGCGAGGTGGTTCGTCGGCGGCCGGCTGAACGTCTCGGTCAACTGCCTGGACCGGCACGTGGCGGCCGGTTACGGCGACCAGGTCGCGATCCACTTCGAGGGCGAGCCGGGCGACACCCGCACGCTCACGTACTCAGACCTGCTCCGCGAGGTCAGCAGGGCGGCGCACGCGCTCACCGAGCTCGGCGTCCGGGCCGGCGACCGGGTCGCGATCTACCTGCCGATGATCCCGGAGGCGGCGATCGCGATGCTGGCCTGCGCGCGGATCGGCGCGCCGCACTCGGTGGTCTTCGGCGGCTTCTCGGCCGAGGCGCTGCACTCGCGCATCGACGACGCCGACGCCAAGGTCGTGGTCACCGCTGACGGCGGCTACCGGCGCGGGCACGCAACGGCGCTCAAGCCGGCGGTCGACGAGGCGGTGGCCATGTCACCGAGCGTGCAGCACGTACTGGTCGTCCGGCGGACCGGGCAGGACGTCGCGTGGGGCGACAAGGACGTGTGGTGGCACGAGCTCGTCGACCGGCAGCCGGACACGCACACCCCGGAGGCGTTCGACTCCGAGCACCCGCTGTTCATCCTGTACACCTCGGGCACCACCGCCAGGCCCAAGGGCATCCTGCACACCACCGGCGGCTACCTCACCCAGGTCGCGTACACCCACTACAACGTCTTCGACCTCAAGCCGGACACCGACGTCTACTGGTGCACCGCCGACGTCGGCTGGGTCACCGGGCACTCCTACATCGTGTACGGGCCGCTCGCGAACCGGGCGACGCAGGTGATGTACGAGGGGACCCCGGACACCCCGCACCAGGGCCGTTTCTGGGAGCTCGTCGAGAAGTACCGGATCACGGTCATGTACACGGCACCCACCGCCATCCGCACGTTCATGAAGTGGGGCGAGCAGATCCCGGCCGGGTTCGACCTGTCCTCGCTGCGCCTGCTCGGGTCGGTCGGCGAGCCGATCAACCCCGAGGCGTGGATGTGGTACCGCCACGTCATCGGCGGCGACCGCTGCCCGGTCGTGGACACCTGGTGGCAGACGGAGACCGGCGCGATCATGATCAGCCCGCTGCCCGGGGTCAGCACCAGCAAGCCGGGCTCGGCGATGCGCCCGCTGCCCGGAATCGGCGCCGACGTCGTCGACAACGACGCGAAGCCGGTACCGAACGGGTCCGGCGGCTACCTGGTGCTGTCCGAGCCGTGGCCGGCCATGCTGCGCGGGATCTGGGGCGACCCGGACCGCTACCGGGACACCTACTGGTCCCGGTTCGACGGCATCTACTTCGCCGGGGACGGGGCCAAGAAGGACGCCGACGGCGACCTGTGGCTGCTGGGCCGGGTCGACGACGTCATGAACGTGTCCGGCCACCGCATCTCCACCACCGAGGTCGAGTCGGCGCTGGTGTCCCACCCCGCCGTCGCGGAGGCCGCCGTGGTCGGCGCCAACGACGCCACGACCGGGCAGGCCATCGTCGCTTTCGTGATCGCCCGCGGCGGCGCGCCCGAGGAGACCGCCGAGCTGGTGGCCGAGCTGCGCGAGCACGTCGCCAAGGAGATCGGCCCCATCGCCAAGCCGCGCGAGGTCTTCGTCGTCGCCGAGCTGCCCAAGACCCGGTCGGGCAAGATCATGCGCCGCCTGCTGCGGGACGTCGCGGAGCACCGCGAGATGGGGGACACCACGACACTCACCGACGCAGGCGTGATGGCGACCATCACCGGCCGGCTGGCCGCCGGCTCCGCATCCGACGAGGGCTGACGGTTGCGCAGCGAGCCGGGTCGGGCATGATCGGATCCCCGGCGAAGGAGGACCCATGAGCACCGGCGGTCGCGGCACCGACCAGTCCATCGGCGGCCTGGTCTCGAACGTCACGTCCAACGTGTCCTCGCTGGTACGGCTGGAGCTCGAGCTCGCCAAGAGCGAGCTCTCAGAGTCGGCCAAGCAGGGCGCAGCCGGCGCCGCGCTGTTCGTGGTCGCCGCGGGGCTGGCGGCGCTGGCGGTCCTGCTCGCGTCGTTCGCCGCGGTGTACGGGTTCGCCCAGGTGATGCCGCTGTGGGCGGCGTTCCTGACCGTGGCCGGGATCTACCTGGTCGTCGGCGCCGTGCTCGCCTTCGTGGGCAGCCGCCGGCTGCGCACGGTGCGCGGACCCGAGCGCGCCATGGCCCAGGTGGAGCTCACGAAGGAGGCGCTCGCCCGCCGCTCGGAGGCGCAGGCCCAGGCGAGCATCGACCGCGCCATCGGGACCGGCTGACCCGGCACCGACCCACCCGCGGCAAGCCGCAGCCGGCTACGCGCAGCGGCCGCTCGAGACGTCGTCGACCGCGTCCTGCCCGGACTGCGCGGCGCCCTCGACCTGGTCGGCGGTCAGCGCGTAGCCGGTGTCCGGGTCCTCGCGGGACGCGGCGAACACCACCCCCAGCACCCGCCCGTCCGTGCCGACCAGCGGCCCGCCGGAGTTGCCCGGCCGCACCTCCACGCGCAGCGCGTACACCTGCCGGACGACCTTGCTGTCCCCGTAGATGTCCTGGCCGATGGCGGTGACGGCGCCGCGGACCCGCGCCGGGCCGATCCGCAGCGGGCCGTCCCCGGGATAGCCGATGGCCGCTCCGGGCGTGCCCGAGGGCACCGCCGGCCCGAACTCCAGGGCCGGCAGCGACAGCCCCGGAACCCACAGCACGGCGATGTCGTGGTCGGGGTCGAACACGACCACGTGCGCCCGGTACCCGCGCCCGCCCCCCGCGACGTACACGAACGGCCGCTCCACGCCGGCCACGACGTGCGCGTTGGTCATCACCCGCTGCGGCGCGAACACGAACCCCGACCCCTCGATCCGCCGCTCGCAGGAGAACGCGTCGCCGGCGACCTTCACGGTGGACTCGGCCGCGGCGCGCACCTGCGGATCGGCGGCGACGGCCGAGTCCGGGGCCGGTACGGGTGCTGGACGCTCGGCGTTCAGGTCGCTGAAGACTTCGGGGAACCCGGTCGTGTCGAGCAGGTTGCCGAACGCCGAGAACACGTCCTCCGGTGTCCCCGGCATGAACCGGTCGACCGCGGCCAGGACCCGGGAGTCACGGGCCTGCTCGGCGAGCGAGGGCGGCAGGTCGCCGCGCACCAGCACTCCGCCGAGCAGCCAGACCGCGGTCAGTACGGCGACGGCGCCCACCACGGCGCCGCCGGCCGAGTCGACCCGGCGCGCCGGCTGCCAGGTGATGCGGTTGCGCAGCAGGGCCCCGAGGAAGCCGGCCAGCGCCTGGAACGCGACAGCCAGCAGCACGACGCCGCCCAGCGCCACGAGCGACCGCTTGCTGCTCGGCGCCTGCCCGGCGAGCAGGGCCGGCATCAGCCAGAGCCCGAGCAGACCGCCCAGCACGAACCCCGCGAACGAGACCACCGACACCAGGAACCCCTGTCGGAAGCCGGCGAACGCGAACCCGACGACGATCGCCAAGAGGACGAGGTCGAGCATCAGGGCTCGGACTCCCAGCCGAGCCGCACGTCGTCCGGCAGCGGCAGCACGCGGTCGGTGTCCCACGGCAGCGCCCAGCCGCCGAAGGTGAGGATGCGGTCCAGCAGGCCCGCGGTGAACCCCCACACGAGCATGCCCCGCACCGCGAACGCCGGGCCGACGAACCCGCTCGGGTGGTGCACCCGCGCCCGGTTCGCCGGATCGGTGAGCTCGGCGAGCGGGACCCGGTGCACCGCGGCCACCTCGGCCGGGATCGCCGCGTGCACCGGCGACGGCGACCGCCACCAGGCCAGCACCGGGGTCACGACGAACCCGCTCGGCGGGAGCCACAGCTGAGGCAGGGTGGCGAAGACATCGACACCGTCCGGGTCCAGGCCGGTCTCCTCCTGCGCCTCGCGCAGCGCGGCGGCCTGCGGACCGGCGTCGCCGGCGTCCACCGCCCCGCCCGGGAACGCCGGCTGACCGGGGTGCGAGCGCATGTCGGCCGCCCGCTGCAGCAGCAGCACGTCGGGTCCGTCAGCACTCTCGCCGAAGAGCACGAGCACCGCCGACTCACGGCCCCCGTCGTCGGGAGGCAGGAACCGCGAGAGCTCCTCGGGCGACACCGACGCCGCCGCGCCGGCCAGGCCCGCCAGCCACGGCGGCAGGCCGTCCCCGTACGGGGCCGCCGTCATCACGACTCTGCCGAGCGAGTGGTCGCTCGAGGGGTCAGCCGACCGGCTGCCGGCGACCGCTGGGTCGGCGAAGTGACGGCGCCAGGAGTCACGGCACGTCCTTCACCAGCGCGGCAGCGACGACCGGGTCCGTCGGCCCCTCCCCGTAGGACGGGCACAGCCGCGCCACCGGGCAGGCGCCGCACGCGGGCTTGCGCGCGTGGCACCGGCGCCGGCCGTGGAAGATCATGCGATGGCTCAGCAGCGTCCACTCCTTGCGCGGGAACATCTCGCCGACCTCGGCCTCCACCTGCACCGGGTCCTGCGACGTCGTCCAGCCGAACCGCCGCGCGAGCCGGCCGAAGTGCGTGTCCACGGTGATCCCGGGGATCCCGAACGCGTTGCCGAGCACGACGTTCGCCGTCTTGCGGCCGACCCCGGGCAGCGTCACCAGGTCCTTCATCCGGTGCGGCACCTCGCCGCCGTACCGCTCGCACAGCGCCTCGCCCAGTCCGATCAGCGACGTCGACTTGTTCCGGAAGAAACCGGTCGGCCGGATCAGGTCCTCGAGCTGCGCCCGGTCGGCCACGGCATAGTCCGCCGCGCTGCGGTAGCGGGCGAACAGCGCCGGGGTGACTTCGTTGACGCGCTTGTCGGTGCACTGCGCCGAGAGGATGGTCGCGACCACGAGCTCGAGGGGGTTGGTGAAGTCGAGCTCGATGTGCGCGTCCGGGTACAGCTCCCCGAGCTCCTTGCCGATCCGGCGGGCCCGCCGCACGAGCGCGAGCCGGGTCTCGCCGGTCGGGGTCGCCGCCGGGACCACCGTGCTCGCTGCCACCTGGTCAGCGTACGTGCCGGGTGCCCCGCCGACCGGCCCGGAACCGGCCCCGCCACCCTTCGACCGGACGGGTGACCTGTGCTCAACCCGGCCACGGACAGCGACGATCCGCACTGAAGGGAATGGGAGTCCACCGCACCGGGACCGCCGCGTCAGCAGCGGTCTCCGGACGGATCGAGAGGGAGCGACCTGCATGGTGACCGGAGCACGACCGAAGGTGGCTGCGTCCACCCGGCCGGTGCCCGAGCGCAGGCCGGAGTTCTCGCACCTGACCCTGGACGGGCTGCGCGCCTACCGCCGCGCCCTGACCGCCGAGGAAGGGCGCGTGTCGTACTGGCGCCGCCTGATCCAGGCCCGGCTCGACGTCGTCGCCGACGTGGACGCCGTGCAGGACCCGGCCTCGCACGAACGCTTCCGCTCGGTCTTCGCCGAGTCGCGCTCGGCCAGCCGGCAGGCACTCGTCGGCGTGGTGCCGGTGGACGACGTCCCGCCGCTGCCTGACCTGGAGGCGCTGTGGTCGCAGGAGCTGCGGCCCTACGACCTGCGGCACACTTCGCGGCTGCGCCGGGACCTCGCGCACGCCGAGCTCCAGCTCTCGGCGTACCGCGCCGCCCTCCACCGCAAGCTCTCGGCCGCGACGCAGGAGCTGATCGCGCGCTACCGCGAGGACCCGAGCCTGGCGCTGACCGCGCTCCCCCTCGTCCCGCCCACGCGCTGACAACGCCTCGGCCGCGGCGTCTGGGCGCGGCGGGCCCCGCAGCGGCAGACTGTCCCCGGGGCGCCTGCGCGGGCCGCCCCGGAGGAGGAGCGGTGACCGACGAGGTGCTCGCCAAGGCGTCGCTGTTCTCGGCGCTCGACGAGGAGGCCGCCGCGGCCTTGCGCGCGACGATGCTGGACGTCTACCTGCCGCGGGGTGAGTCGTTGTTCGCCGAGGGCGACCCGGGTGACCGGCTCTACCTGATCCTGGACGGCAAGATCAAGCTCGGTGCGACCTCCGGCGACGGGCGGGAGACCCTGCTCGCCATCCTCGGCCCGGGCGAGATGTTCGGCGAGCTGTCCCTGTTCGACCCGGGACCTCGTACGGCGACGGCCAGCGCGCTCACCGACGCGCACCTGGCCGGGCTCGGCCACGAGGATCTGCAGCCCTGGCTCACCGGCCGGCCCGAGGTCGCCGGCGCGCTGCTGCGCGCGCTGGCCAGGAGGCTGCGACGGACGAACGAGGCGATGGCCGACCTGGTGTTCTCCGACGTACCCGGCCGGGTGGCCAAGGCGCTGCTCGAGCTCGCCGGAAAGTTCGGCGAGGAGCAGCCGGACGGGACGGTGCACGTGGTGCACGACCTCACCCAGGAGGAGCTCGCCCAGCTGGTCGGGGCCTCCCGCGAGACGGTCAACAAGGCGCTGGCGGACTTCCAGAACCGCGGCTGGCTGCGGCTGGAGCAGCGCGGCGTCGACCTGGTCGACCTGGACCGCCTGACCCGCCGCGCCCAGCTCTGACCCCGACTCTGTCGAGCGAACGGCCGCCAGCCCGCGGTCCGGAGCACCCGTCGGCGACCACTCAGTCGGCAGAGTGGCCGGCCAGGTAGTCCAGCTGGGCGCGGACGCTGAGCTCCGCGGCTGGCCACAGTGCGCGGTCGACATCGGCGTACACCCGCTCGACGACCGCGCGAGCCGTACGGTCGCCGGCCCGCATGGCCTCGGCCACCTGGGCGAGCCGCTCCCGGCGGTGGGCCAGGTAGCCGGCGAGCACGCCGGCGGGGTCGTCGAGCACCGGGCCGTGCCCCGGCAGCACCCTGGTCACCGAGCCGCCCGCCGCCAGCGCCGACAGCCGGTCCAGCGAGGCCAGGTAGTCGCCGAGCCGGCCGTCCGGGTACGCCACCACGGACGTGCCGCGGCCCAGGACGGTGTCCCCGGTCAGCAGCCCCCCGTCGGCGGTCAGCAGGAAGGACAGCGAGTCGCCGGTGTGCCCCGGGGTCCCCACGACGCGCAGCTCCAGCCCCCCGGACCGGACCACGTCGCCGTCGGCCAGGCCTTCGTCGCCGAGCCGCTGCGCCGGGTCCAGCGCTCGGACCCCGACCCCGGCCAGCTCGGCGAAGTGGCGGGCGCCCGCGGCGTGGTCGGGGTGCCCGTGGGTGAGCAGGACCTGCGCGACCCGGTGCCCGCCGGCCCCGGCGGTGTCGAGCACCGCCCTCAGGTGCCCCTCGTGGTCGGGACCCGGGTCGACCACCACGCAGAGGTCCGAGCCGGGTTCGTACAGCAGCCAGGTGTTCGTCCCCTCCAGCGTCATCGGCCCGGGGTTGGGCGCGAGCACGCAGCGCGCGCGCTCCCCCACCACGCCCCCTGTCCATGCCCCGCCCTCGCTCACAGCTCGACGACCTCACCGCCGGGCAGCAGCACGGCCGGCCCGGTGGCCCCCTCGACCCGCGTCGGGAGCACCGGGTCGAGGCGGCGCTGTGCGGCCGTCCGCAGGACGGCGTTCACGTCGCCGCAGCCGGCCAGCTCGCGCAGCGTGACGAAGGTCGGCGGCCACATCCCGAGCTCGCCGCGGGCCCGGGCCGCGAGCGCGTCCGCCGGCCGCATCCACGCGACGTGGTCCATCTCGGTGCCGGTCGCCCGCGGCTGCGCCCCGTCCGGGAGCTCCGCCACGAAGAACAGGGTGTCGTAGCGCCGGAGCTCGTCCTCCGGCGTGACCCAGCGAGCCCAGGGGTGCAGCCGTCCGGGCTCGAGCCGGACGCCGGTCTCCTCCAGCACCTCCCGGACCGCGGTGGCCCGCAGGTCCGCGTCCTGCGGGTCGCGCGCCCCGCCGGGGAACACCGTCATGCCGGCGGCGAACTCCATCGACGGCACCCGGCGCTGCAGGAAGACCTCGAAGCCGTCCGGTCCGGCGCGCAGCAGCATCACCGTGGCCGCCTCGCGCACGGGGACGGGAGGCACGGCTCAGCGGACCTCGACGACGAGCTCGACCTCGACCGCGGCGTCGAGCGGGAGCACGGCCACCCCGACCGCGCTGCGCGCGTGCGCGCCGGCGTCCCCGAACACCGCGCCCAGCAGCTCGCTCGCGCCGTTGACCACCGCGGGGACGGCGGTGAACGACGGGTCGGCCGCCACGAAGCCGACCACCTTGACCACGCGCACGACGTCGTCGAGGTCGCCGAGGACGGACTTCACCGCGGCCAGGGCGTTCAGCGCGCAGATCCGGGCCAGCTCGTACGCCTGCTCCTGGCTCACGGCCGCGCCGACCTTGCCTGTCGCCGGCATCGCGCCGGAGACCATCGGCAGCTGTCCGGACGTGTAGACGTACGAGCCGGTCCGGACCGCGGGCACGTAGGCGGCGACCGGCGGGACCACCGCCGGGAGTGACAGCCCCAGGGCGGCGAGCCGGTCCTCGGCGGCGCTCACGACGTCGGCCGCTTGAGGTACGCCACGAGCTGCTCGGGGTTCGGGCCGGGCACGACCTGCACCAGCTCCCAGCCGTCGGCGCCCCAGTTGTCCAGGATCTGCTTGGTCGCGTGCACCAGCAGCGGCACGGTCACGTACTCCCAGGTCGTCGCCATGGTGGGCACCTTAGCGGGGCGCCCGGTCGCCCCGGCCGGGCGAGCCGGGGGTCAGGGACCGCCCTTCAGGAAGTAGTAGGCGTACGCCCCCGGCCCCACCCGGACCACCACCTCGGTCGGGACGTCCGGGCCCGGCGCCGGCCCCAGGATCGCAAGCCCGTCCCAGGTCGTCCCGATCCGGACGAAGTCGCCGGTGACCGCCGAGCCGGTCGGGCCCTGCGCGTACTCCCGCTCGCGGTACGGCAGGAGCGGCGTCGGCGACGGCGCCGACCAGGACCAGGAGCCGTAGCGCCGGTGCTGGTCCGCCAGGTGCGCACCCGCGAGCAGGACGGCGGTGGCGGCGAGCCCGGCGACCACCACGCGGGTCGCCGTGGCGGCCGTCCGGCGGCCGGCGGCCCGCGGCGACTGCTCCACGGCAGTGTCCATGACGACCAGCGTAAGGCGGGGCCCCGAGCGGGCTCCCCGGTCCGGGTCCTACTGTCGTGGCGTGCCGCCGCCCACCGAGTCCCCGTTCGCCGGGGTCCGCCTGCACGTGGTCACCGGCAAGGGTGGGACCGGCAAGACGACCGTGTCCGGCGCGCTGGCGCTGGCCCTGGGCGCCGGCGGCCGGCGGGTGCTGGTGATGGAGACCGAAGGACGCCAGGGGCTGGCGCAGCTGTTCGACACCCCGCCGCTGCCGTACGAAGAGCGGCGGGTCGCCGCCGCGCCTGACGGCGGCGAAGTCTTCGCCCTGGCCGTGGACGCCGAGGCCGCGCTGCTGGAGTACCTGGACCTCTTCTACAAGATGGGCCGCGCGGGACGGGCGCTGGACAGGATGGGCGCCGTCGACTTCGCCACCACCGTCGCCCCCGGCCTGCGGGACGTGCTGCTGACCGGCAAGGCGTACGAGGCGGTCCGGCACAACCGCGGCGGCCGGCGCACCTACGACGCCGTGGTCCTGGACGCGCCGCCCACCGGGCGCATCACCCGGTTCCTCAACGTGAACACGGAGGTGGCCGGCCTGGCCCGGATGGGCCCGATCCGCAACCAGGCGGACACGATCATGAAGCTGCTGCACTCCGGCGAGACGGCGGTGCACCTGGTCACGCTGCTCGAGGAGATGCCGGTCCAGGAGACGGTGGACGGCATCGCCGAGCTGGCCGCCGCCGGGCTGCCCGTCGGTGCGGTCCTCGTCAACATGCTGCGCCGCCCACCGCTGCGAGCGGCCGAGCTGACGGCGGCGGCCAAGGGTCGGCTGGACGCGGTCGAGGTGGCCGCCGGACTGTCCGCGGCCGGGCTCCCCTCCGGTCCGGACGTGGTCGCGGCGCTGCACGACGAGGCCGCGGAGATGGCTGAGCGGGCGGCGCTGGAGAAGCGCGAGCGACGGAGCATCGCCGCACTCGGACGCCCGACCTACGAGCTGGACTGGCTCGCGGACGGCGTCCACCTGGGCGGCCTGTACGAGCTCGCCGCGCAGCTCCGCGCGCAGGGCGTGGCCTGATGGCCGGGACCCGGCGGCCCGCGGCCAAGGACCGCGCCTCAGCCAGCGCCACGACCGGCGCGGCCGTGAGCCCCGTGCTCGATGTCGACGCCGTGATCGGCGACCCCGCGACGCGGATCGTGATCTGCTGCGGCTCGGGCGGGGTGGGCAAGACCACCACCGCGGCCGCGCTCGCGCTGCGCGCCGCCGAGCAGGGTCGCACCGTCTGCGTGCTCACGATCGACCCGGCCCGCCGGCTGGCGCAGTCGATGGGGCTGTCCCACCTGGACAACACCCCCCGGCTGGTTCCCGGGGTCGGGGCCGGCTCGGGCGGACGGCTCTTCGCGATGATGCTGGACATGAAGCGCACGTTCGACGAGGTGGTCGAACAGCACGCGGACCCGGCCAAGGCCCGGGCCATCCTGGAGAACCCCTTCTACCAGTCGCTGTCGTCCTCGTTCGCCGGCACGCAGGAGTACATGGCGATGGAGAAGCTGGGGCAGCTGCACCAGCCGCGCACCGCGGACGGCACGCCGCAGCCCTGGGACCTCGTCATCGTGGACACCCCGCCGTCGCGGTCGGCGCTGGACTTCCTGGACGCGCCGAAGCGGCTCGGATCGTTCCTCGACGGGCGGTTCGTCCGGCTGCTGCTCGCGCCGGCGCGGGTGGGCTCGAAGGCGTACCTGCGGGTGGTGTCGCTCGGGATCGGAGCCTTCACCGGCGTGCTGTCCAAGATCCTCGGGGCGGGCCTGCTGACCGACCTGCAGCAGTTCGTGGCCGCTCTGGACAGCACGTTCGGCGGCTTCCGGCAGCGGGCCGAGCAGACCTACGCGCTGCTGCAGGCTCCCGGGACCGCCTTCCTCGTGGTGGCCGCGCCGGAGCCGGACGCGCTGCGCGAGGCCGCGTACTTCGTGGAGCGGCTGGCCGAGGACGGGATGCCGCTGGCCGGTCTGGTGGTCAACCGCGTGCACCGCAGCGGGGCGGACACCCTGTCCGCGGACCGCAGCCTGGGCGCCGCGGAGCAGCTGGACGAGCTGGGCGGGCACCCGCTGACGGCCGGGCTGCTGCGGGTGCATGCCGAGCGGATGCAGCAGATCACCCGCGAGCAGCACCTGATGCGCGGCTTCACGAGCGCGTTCCCCCATGTCGCGCTCGCGCAGGCCGACGCGCTCCCCTCGGACGTGCACGATCTGGACGGCCTGCGCGCGGTCGGCCGATCCCTGGCCTGCAGGTAGCCAGAGGGGGTTGCCCGCCACTGCCCCGCGCCCCACTCCCCGCGAAGAGAGCGCGAGGGTCGGTCGGATCAGCCGGCGACGGAGACGTCCAGTGCGTGCTCGTAGTCGGTCCGCGCCGTCTCGAGCAGCCGCCGCCACGAGGTCACGTTGGGCCGGCGCCGCAGCAGGGCCCGGCGCTCACGCTCGGTCATCCCGCCCCAAACCCCGAACTCGATGTGGTTGTCGAGGGCGTCCGCGAGGCACTCCGTCCGGACCGGGCAGCCCACGCAGACGGCCTTCGCGCGGTTCTGGGCGGCTCCCTGGACGAACAGCGTGTCCGGGTCCGTCCCCCGGCAAGCGGCCCGGGTCGCCCATGCGTTCTTCCAACCCATGTGCCGGAAGGTACGGAAGCAGACCTCTGGTACGACAGGCCCGAATGGTCCAAACCGAAGTGGTCCGGATGGACTATGGACATTTGGGGCGAGAGCACTCCCAGGTTCGCGCTCGAGGGCGCGGACCGGCTCGGGCGCCAGCCTAGCCGCCGACCTGCCCGCCGGGCTGCAGGTCCCGCGGCCCGGCGCGTCGGGCCCCGTACTCTGTTGTGCCATGGCGACCCCTGGGATCCGCGGCGTGTCCGCGGGACTGGCGAGGTTCCTGCTCGCCGTCGGGGTCAGTGTGGTCGCCGGGGTGCTCGTCGCCGGCCTGGTCGTGCCGCTGGTGGCAGGCGCCGGGGCCATGGCCAAGACGGCCAGCCAGGACTTCGAGAACCTCCCCAGCGTCCTGGTCCAGCCGCTGCTGCCGCAGCAGACCAAGATCTACACCGCCGACGGAAAGCTGCTCGCGACGATCTACTCCCAGAACCGCCAGGTCGTCCCGATCGCCCAGATCAGCCCGCTGCTCCAGAAGGCCGTGGTGTCGATCGAGGACAGCCGGTTCTACGAGCACAACGGCGTCGACCTGCGCGGCCTGGCCCGGGCGCTGGTCTCCAACGCGCAGGGCGGCTCGGTGCAAGGCGGGTCCACCCTCACCCAGCAGTACGTGAAGAACGTCCTGGTGCTCACCGCGACCACGGACGAGGAGCGCGCCGCCGCCACCGCGAGGACGCCGGCCCGCAAGCTGCGCGAGATGCGGCTCGCCCTCGGCCTGGAGAAGGTCTGGTCCAAGGCCAAGATCCTCGAGGGGTACCTCAACATCGCGTACTTCGGCGACGGGGCGTACGGCGCGGAGGCGGCGGCCGAGCGGTACTTCGGGGTGCACGCCTCGCAGCTGACCCTGCCGCAGGCGGCGACGCTGGCCGGCATCGTGCAGTCGCCGGTGTCGTACGACCCGCTCAACAACCCGACGCTGTCGCAGAAGCGGCGCAACGTCGTGCTGGAGCGGATGGACCAGCTGGGCGCCATCTCCGACGACGACTACGCGAAGGCGGCCGCGCAGCCCATCGCGAAGACGCTGCACCCGAAGGTCCCGCCCAACGGCTGCTCGACCTCGATCGCGGCGTACTTCTGCAACTACGTCGTGAAGACGATCAAGTCCGACCCGTTCTTCGGGAAGACCGCCGCGGACCGGGCGGCGTTCCTGTCCCGCGGCTACACGATCCGCACGACACTGGACTCCAGAGCGCAGGCGTACGCCCAGAGCGTGATCGACAAGAAGGTGCCGGTCACCGACAAGCACGGCGCCGCGATCTCGGTGGTACAGCCCGGCACGGGCAGCATCCTGGTGATGGCACAGAACCGGATCTGGGGCATCGGCAAGGGCAACAAGTACACGACATACAACTACAACGTCGACCGGCGCACCCCCGCCGACCGCAGCGGGCAGCAGACCTCCTACAACGGCGTGGGGTTCCAGACCGGTTCGACCTTCAAGCCCTTCGTGCTGGCCGCCGCGCTGCTGGACAAGATCCCGGTCAACACCCGGATCAAGGCGCCCAACTACGTCGTCCCCGTCGGCTACACCGACTGCCAGGGCCACGACGTGGGGGACCCGCACGTCAAGGTGTTCAACGACGAGGGCGGCCAGGGCACCTACGACCTGCGGACCGGGACCTGGGCGTCCGTGAACACCTTCTTCATGCTGCTCGAGAAGCAGACCGGCCTGTGCAAGCCCGCGCAGATCGCGGCGGCGATGGGGATCCGGCGGGCGGACGGCAAGCCGCTGGACGTCGTGCCGACTCTCACCCTCGGCGTGAACCCGATCGCACCGCTGCACATGGCGGAGGCCTACGCGGCGTTCGCCGCGCACGGGATGCACTGCACCCCGCGGGCGATCCTGACGATCAGCAACGGGAACAAGCCCCTGAAGGTGCCGCCGCCCAGCTGCAAGCAGGTGCTGGACCCGAAGATCGCCGACGGTGTGACGGCCCTCCTCGCCGGGGTCATCGACGGTCCCTACAGCGGGCGGACCGGCGCCAAGGAGTCGATCGGACGTCCCGCCGCGGGCAAGACGGGAACCACCGACGGTCACGTGAACGTGTGGTTCTGCGGCTTCACCCCGCAGCTGGCCGCCGCGGCCTGGGTGGGCGACCCGACCGGCTCCGGCTCGGCCAAGTGGTCGATGAAGAGCGTGACGATCGGCGGGCACCACTACAGCCCGGCGTTCGGCAACAACCTGCCGGGGCCGATGTGGAAGTCGGTGATGGACTTCATGAGCAGGGACCTGCCTGCGCAGAAGTTCAACCCCGTCGACCAGTCCATCATCCGCGGCTTCACGACGAAGGTCCCGGATGTCACCGGCATGACCGCCGCGAAGGCGCTCAAGACGCTCGCCGACGCGGGGTTCACCCCGCAGCTGGCCCCCAAGCCGGTGGCGTCCGCGCTCCCGGCCGGCACCGTCGTGCGCACGAGCCCGAAGGGCGGCAGCTTCGTCGGCAGCGGGTCCACGATCACTGTCTACGTGAGCAGCGGGAAGCCACCTCCGGCACCGCCGTCGCCGACACCCACGACCAGCCCGACCGCGACGACATCACCGTCGCCGCCGGGCGGTGGCCCCCTCCCCTGACGGCGCACCCGCCCGCGCCGCGAGTCCTGCTGCCCCGGCTGCGAAACCTACGGTCAGAGGCCGAGCTGGCGGCGGACTTCGGCGGCTACCCGACCGCCCTCGGCCGCAGCCCCGACACGCGGGCGGACGATCGACATCACGGCACCCATCGCCCGCGGACCCTCGGCGCCGCCCGCCCGCGCCTGGTCGACCGCCTCCGCGACGATCGCGGCCAGCTCCTCGTCGCCCATGGCCGTTGGCAGGTAGCTCTCCAGGACGGCCAGCTCGGCGCGCTCCCGGTCGGCCAGCTCGGCCCGGCCGGCCCCGTCGTACACCTCGGCCGACTCGCGGCGCTTCTTGGCCTCCCGCACGAGCACCGCGGTGACCTCGTCGTCGCTCAGCTCCCGGGCGGCGTCGCCGGAGACCTCTTCGTTCGTCACCGCGGTCAGCGCCATCCGCAGCGTCGCGGTGCGCACCGCGTCCCGGGCCCGCATCGACCCCGTGAGGTCGGCGTGCAGACGTGCCTTCAGCGGTTGCGCCGTCCGGTCGGTCATCACGCAAGCATGTCAGTCACGCAAGGTCCCCATGCGACCATGGGTCGGTGCACCCCGTGACCGCCGGCCTGCTCGGCACTGCTGCCGTGGCCGCCGGCGGGCTCGCCTACTCGGCGGGTTACGAAGTGCGTTCGTTCCGGCTGCGGCACGTGACCGTTCCGGTCCTCGCCCCAGGGCAGCCGCCGCTGCGCGTCCTTCAGGTCACGGACCTGCACATGACCCCCGGGCAGCGCCGCAAGCAGGACTGGGTGCGCGACCTCGCCGACCTCGAACCCGACCTGGTGATCGACACCGGCGACAACCTGGGGCACGTCGACGCGGTGCCGGCCGTCCTGCGGGCGCTGGACCCGCTGCTCGAACGGCCGGGCGCGTTCGTCTTCGGCTCCAACGACTTCTACGGCCCGGTGCCCAAGAACCCGGTGCACTACCTGCGGCCCGACGACGGGCGGCGCGCGACCGGCCGGCCGCTGCCGTGGCACGACCTGCGCGACGCGATGCGGGACGCGGGCTGGGCCGACCTCACCAACACCAGGGCCACGGTGAAAGTCGGCAACCGGGAGGTCGAGCTGGTCGGCGTCGACGACCCGCACGTACGCCGCGACCGCTACGACGACGTGGCCGGTCCGCCCACGCCGGGCGCCGACCTCACACTGGGGGTCGTGCACGCCCCGTACCACCGGGTCGTGAACCGGATGGCCGCGGACGGCTTCCCGCTCGTCCTGGCCGGGCACACCCACGGCGGCCAGCTGCGGGTGCCGTTCTACGGAGCGCTGGTCACCAACTGCGACCTGAGCCCGCGGCGGGCCCGCGGGCTGTCCCGGCACACCGACGGCACCCTGCTGCACGTCTCGGCCGGTCTGGGGACCTCCTCCTATGCCCCGGTCCGGTTCGCGTGCCCGCCCGAGGCGACGCTGCTGACCCTGGTCGCCGCGGACTGATCGCGGGGCGGTCCCGGCCCGGGCGCGAACCGGTTGGGCAGGGGTGCGGCGGCTCGGCTATCCTTCCGGGGCACTTCGGGGTGTAGCGCAGCTTGGTAGCGCGCTTCGTTCGGGACGAAGAGGTCGTGGGTTCGAATCCCGCCACCCCGACTCAGCTCGAGATCGACGCGGTCCGGTTGAGCGGTGACCGTCAGCCCGTGCGGACGACGACCACCGCGTCGTGGTCGTTCGTCGCCAGCAGCGTGTCCGACGCGACCGACGTCATCCAGTCGAACGTGTCGAACGCGCCGTCGTCGAGCATCCGCTGCAGCACCGCCGCCTCCAGCACGCGACCCGGTGCGTACCGCGACCAGCGGGTCACCAGGTGCCCTTCGACGACCCGGTAGATCGGCTGGTCGAGGATCGCCAGCACGTACGCGGCGATGTGCCCATCGATCTGCGCCATGGCCAGCTCCAGGCAGCCGCTGTCGGCGAGTGCGCGCATCCGCGCGTGCCACAGCAATCGCGCGCCGCTGTCGTCGAGGTCGCTGTCGCGCCCGCGCGCGTGGTCGCGGTCGCGGTGCACCTCCTCGAGCACCGGCAGCACGCGGGCGATCCGGGTCCGGTCGCGGGTGAACGCGATGGACAGCGCGTGGCCGTCCTTGGCCAGCCGGTTGGTGGACTTGCGCAGGGTGCGCCGGAGCCCCTCGCTGAGGTAGTCCGCGGCGACGCGCGACGACCCGCGGCGGACGACAGGGATGGGGTCGACCGTGGCCGCGACCGAACCGGGCAGCGCGCGGGTGAGCGCCTCGACCGCCGGGCTGCCGGCGTCCAGTGGACCCAGCGACAGCCGGAAGCTACGGGTGCGGGTGACCAGAGACTCGGCGAGTGCCCGGCCGAGGCGGTCGGCGGCCGGGAGGCTCTCGGCCAGCAGCGCGCCGCGGTGGCCGGAACCGCTGCCCGCCAGCCGGACCAGGTCGGGGCCTGGCCCGCTGGTGTCGACCAGGAGTGCCCCGGCGACCAGCCAGCCGCCGGCGTCACGAACCAGGACCCCCCAGGGCTCGCGCTCGGGCTCCATGCTCAGCGTGGCGAAGACCCAGGCCGGGCGGGCGGTCATCGGCGCGCCACATGCGGCCCCGAGCTCGTCGAGCTCCACCGCCAGCGCCTGCAGGCGGTCGAACCCTCGGACGACCTCACTGGTGGACGGGGCAGCCTCGACGGTGCGCGCGGCAGCCGCGGCCCCCGACGCGCCCGGCCGGGGACCGAGCAGGGTCACCGCGTGCCTTCAGGGCCGACGGACGCGGTCTGCGCCGCACTGTCGGCGCGGACCGGAGCGGGCGACTGGCCGCGCGCGTCCAGCCACTCCTCGAGCGCCGGCGCGGTGACCGGGCGGGAGAAGAAGAAGCCCTGCGACTCGTCGCAACCGGACTCGGCCAGGTGGCCGGCAGTCGCCTCGTCCTCGACGCCTTCGGCCACCAGGGTCATCCCGAGCGAGTGTGCGAGCCCGATCGTCGAGGTGACGATCGCCGCGGCCTTGGGGTCGTCGGCCATAGGCGACACGAACGAGCGGTCCAGCTTGAGCTCGTCGATGGGCAGCTCGCGCAGGTAGGCCAGCGAGGAGTAACCCGTGCCGAAGTCGTCCACGGCGACCCGGATCCCAAGGCCGCGCAGCTGGGTGAGGATCTCCCGGGCCCGCTCGCGGTCGCCCATCAGGAAGTCCTCGGTGATCTCCAGCTCGAGCGCCGAGGCGGGCAGGCCGCGGTTGAGCAGCAGCAGCCGTACCCGGTCCGGCAGCTCGAGGTCGACGAGCGAGGACGCCGACAGGTTGACCGCCACGCTGAGCATCCGGCCGGTGGCCCGCCAGTGCCGCACCTGGTCCAGCGACTGCTCGAGCACCACCGTGGTCAGGTCGCGCATGAGCCCGGTGTCCTCGGCGAGCTGCAGGAACGAGATGGGGTACAGCAGCCCCCGGGTCGGGTGCTGCCAGCGCACCAGCGCCTCGACGCCGTTCACCACGCAGGTCCGCGAGTCCACCTTCGGCTGGTAGTGGACGACGAGCTGGCCGCCGTAGATGGCGTCGCGCAGCTCCTCCAGCGTACGGAGCCGCTCCTGGCCGCTCTCGTCCGCGGCCAGGCTGTACACGGCGTAGCCGGCCCGGGTGTCCTTGGCCTGGTACATGGCGACGTCGGCCTGCCGCAGCAGCGTGGAGACCTCGCGCCCGTGGTCGGGCATGAGCGCGATGCCGATGCTCGCCTCGATCCGTACGGTCACGCCGTCGACGTTGAACGGCGGCGCGAGCGTCTCTTTGACGCGGGCCGCCACCGACTCGGCACCGACGCTGTCGACGTCCTGGATGAAGATGGCGAACTCGTCGCCGCCCAGGCGGGCCAGCAGGTCCCCCTCGCGCTGCAGCGTGCCCAGGAGCCGCTCGGCCACGTCGCAGAGCAGGTCATCGCCCGCATGGTGCCCGAGGGAGTCGTTGACCTCCTTGAAGCGGTCCAGGTCGAGCAGCAGCAGGGCGGACGGCAGGTCGTCGGGCAGCGCGGCCATCCTGACCTGCACCTGCTCGTAGAACGCCCTGCGGTTGCCCAGCCCGGTCAGCTCGTCGGTGAGGGCCAGCTGGTGGCTGTGCGCGAGGGTGGTGACCTCGCGGAAGCTGACGATCATGCGGCCGAGCGAGGCGATGACAGTGGCCGCGGCCAGCGAGATCGCGATCGGGTGCACGTCCTTGGAGTTCGAGTAGACGAGCAGGCTCACCGCGCACAGCGTCGCCAGGACCGGGATGCCCAGCAGTACCCACGCCGGCAGTGCCGTGCCGACGGCCTGCTTGGACCAGCCTGGGGCGAAACCCATCAGCAGCGTCGCCAGCACCCAGATCGCGTCGTTCAGCCCACCGGGCTGGTAGGTGCCGTTGGCCGCCGCGGACACGTACCAGACGTCCGCGACCGCGAACACGGCGAGGCCGCCGACCAGGAACCACAGCCCGAGCGGCGGCCGCCAGTGGAACAGCGCCAGCAGCGCGGTGACGATCAACATCAGCAGCACGTCTGCGAGCGGGTACGCCAGCGTCGTCAGCACCGCGGCCGAGCTGCCACCGGTGACCGCCAGCACCGGGCCGACGAAGGCGGCGGTGACGGCTGCCACGGCGAGGCCGCCGACGATGCCGTCCAGCCACAGGCTCAACGGGACGCGCTCCACGGCCATCTCGCGCACGATCAGCAGCAGCGCGGCGAAGGCGATCGGGTAGAAGGACAGCCACAGGGCGTCTGCGACGGTCGGGAACGGCTGCGGGTCCAGCGGCCGGATGAAGATCGTCCAGTAGATGTTGCCGAGCCCGTACAGCGTCAGGCCCACGCCGAGGACGAACCAAGCCGCGCGGTAGGTGCGGGCGTCCCTGGCCCGCAGCAGGCACAGCACCGCGCTGAGCTCGTACGCGAGGTTGTTCAGGAAGCCGTCCAGCAGCAGGTTGTAGCCGGGCTCGGGGCGCACGCCCGGGATGGTCGAGACGACGAACACGCCGTAGACGAGGGCGAGGACGATGTAGAAGGCCACGTGACGGGGCCGCCACCTGCGCCGGCCCGTCGACTTCGGGGCGCGCGCGGAAGCGGGCACCACCACCGCAACGCTCACCTGGACCAGCCCCTCCCAAGGCACCTCGTCCCCTGGGGGGTGTGTCGGCCTGTGGACAGAGGGGCTTGAGAGTTTCGGCATGACACCGAACAGGCGACGCCGGGGCAGATCTTGAAGGA
Source organism: uncultured Actinomycetota bacterium (assembly GCA_963849365.1). Taxonomy (GTDB): domain Bacteria; phylum Actinomycetota; class Actinomycetes; order Prado026; family Prado026; genus CAVQCJ01. Next base: position 1,163,431 of record CAWKHA010000004.1, on the reverse strand, counting down.
TGATTCAGGGCATGACCGTCCCGACCTCTCCTGCAGCCCCTTCCGCCGGCACCGGCCCGGACCTGCCCGGGCGGGCCCGCGTCGTCGTCGTGGGCGGCGGCGTGATCGGCGCGAGCGTCGCCTACCACCTGACCCGGCTGGGCTGGGACGACGTCCTCGTGCTCGAGCGGGATCGGCTCACCTCCGGGACGACGTGGCACGCCGCCGGGCTGATCACCTCGGCCGGCATGGCCGACGAGACCTCGGTGTGGATGAGCCGGTACTCGCGCGACCTCTACGAACGGCTCGAGTCCGAGACGGGGCTGTCCACCGGATTCCGGCCCATCGGCCACATCTCGCTGGCCACCACGCCGGCCCGGCTGGAGGCGCTGCGCCGGGAGGCCGCCTTCGCCCGCGGCTTCGGCGTCGACGACCACGAGATCTCCCCGGCCGAGGTCGCGGCGCTGTGGCCGTTCGCCCGCACCGACGACGTCCTCGCCGGTTTCCTCGTCGCCGACGAGGGACGGGCGAACCCGGTCGACGTCTGCATGTCGCTCGCCCGCGGCGCGCGCGACCGCGGGGCGCGCGTGGTCGAGGGCGTCGCGGTGACCGGGGTACGGACGGTGGCCGGCCGGGTCACCGGGGTGGTGACCGACCGCGGAACCGTCGAGACCGAGCACGTCGTCAACTGCGCCGGCATGTGGGCCCGGCAGCTGGGAGCCCTCGCCGGCGTCGACATCCCGCTGCAGGCGGCCGAGCACTACTACCTGCTGACCGAGCCGTTCGCGGGAGTGCACCGCGACCTGCCGGTGATCGAGGACCCGGACCGTTACGGCTACTACCGCGAGGAGGGCGGTGGCCTGCTGGTCGGACTGTTCGAGCCGGTGGCCGCGCCGTGGCACCTGGAAGGCGTCCCCGGCGACTCCTCGTTCGCCGAGCTACCCCCGGACTGGGACCGGGTTGGCCCGTACCTGGAGAAGGCCATGGACCGCATCCCGGTGCTGTCCGGCGTCGGCATCACGAAGTTCTTCTGCGGGCCGGAGAGCTTCACCCCGGACGTGCACCCGATGCTGGGACCGGCGCCGGACCTGGACGGCTACTGGGTGGCGGCCGGCCTGAACTCGCTCGGCATCCTGCTCGGCGGCGGCGTCGGCTCGGTGGTGGCGCAGTGGATGGTCGACGGCGTCGCACCCGTCGACGTCGCCGGGTACGCGGTCGAGCGGGCGCTCCCGCACGAGGTCAGCCGCCGGTTCCGCGCGGAGCGGACGGTCGAGCAGCTCGGCGTCCTCTTCGGCGACGCGGCCTGGCCGTCCTGGCAGCCTTCGTCGGCACGCGGGGTCCGCCGCTCGCCGCTGCACGACCGGCACGTCGCGGCCGGCGCGCACTTCGGCGTCTCGATGGGGTGGGAGTACCCGGAGTGGTTCGCCGGCAGCCCCGATGCGGCGGAGCGCCTGCGCCCCCGCAGCGACTTCGGGCCGCAGCCCTCGTTCGACGTCGTCGGCGCCGAGCACCGGGCGGTCCGGGACGCGGTCGGCGTGATGGACATGACGCTGATGGCGAAGTTCGCTGTCGCCGGGCCGGACGCCGTCACCGTGCTGGGCCGGCTGTCGGTCGGTGACGTGGACCGCGAGGCCGGCCGCATCACGTACACCCAGTGGCTGGACGCCGGGGCGGGGATCCAGGCAGACCTGACCGTGACCCGGCTGGCCCCCGACCGGTTCCTCGTCGTCGCGTCCGACGTCACGCACCGGCGGGTCGCCGCAATGATCCGCCGCGCGACGCGCGCCGGCGAGCAGGTCCACGTCACCGACACGACCTCGGCGACGGTGCTGCTCTCGGTGCAGGGTCCACGCTCGAGGGAGCTGCTGCAGCGGATGACGCCCGCGGACCTGTCCAATGAGGCGTTCGGGTACATGAGCGCGCGGGAGATCGAGCTGGACTACGCCCGCGTGCTCGCGCTGCGGGTGACGTATGTCGGCGAGCTGGGCTACGAGCTGCACGTGCCGACCGAGTACGCGCCGACGCTGTACGACTCGTTGCTGCACGCGGGAGCGGACCTGGGCCTACGCCCGGTCGGGCTAACGGCGATGGGGGGCCTGCGCCTGGAGAAGGCGTACCGCGACTTCGGTGTCGACATCGACAACACCGACAACCCGCTCGACGTCGGGCTCGGGTTCGCGGTCGCGTGGGACAAGCCCGGAGGGTTCGTCGGTCGGGACGCGCTGCTCGCCCTGCGCGCGGACCCCGAGCGCGGCCGGCGCGCCATGGTGCAGCTGCTCGCGCAGGACCCCGGCGCCAGGCTGTACGGCAACGAGCCGGTGCTCGTCGACGGCGCCTGGGTCGGCTACGTGCGCGCGGCCGGTTACGGCCACACGCTCGGCGGGGCGGTCGGGCTGGCGGTGGTCGAGAACGCGGGCGGCGTCACCGAGGAGTGGCTCGCGCGGACCCGGTTCGAGATCGACTGCGCCGGGCACCTGGTCCCGGCGACCGCCTCGTTGCGGCCGATGTACGACCCCGAGCGGAAGCGCATCCTGTCCTGACGGCCCGTGCCGTCTCCTGTCAGACCGAGCCGGGCCCCCCCGCTCGTTGATCATGAGAGATGTACGTGTCCGAGGGCCGGCAGCGTGTACATCTCTCATGATCGGCGGCGCGGGGGGTGGCCCTGGCTCGGTCTGACACGAGACGGAACCGGACAGCGGCAGGGCGCGTCGAGGGAGCATGACGATCACCGTCAGCCCTCGCCGGATCGCCGTCGCCGTCGCGGTCGCGCTGGGCTTGCTTGCCGCCTACGTCCTCGGCTCGGCGCGTTCGGCCGGAGCCACCTCCGGAGCCGACGGCTCCGCACTGCGCACGTCCGCCGTGGCCCTCACCTCGAGCGCGGGCTCTGTGGCCGACCCGGGCATCACGGTCGTAGGGAACGGCACCGTCTCGGGCACCCCGGACACGATCGCCGTGTCCTTCTCGGTCAACGCGAACGGATCGACCGTGAGCTCGGCGTTCGCGACCGCCAACACCACGATGGCGGCCCTGCAGAAGTCGCTGCGCGCGCACGGCGTCGAGACGAAGGACCTGCAGACGTCCAACGTCTCCGTGCAGCCGCGCTACACCAGCAAGGGCACGACCGACGGCTACACCGTCGTCGAGGGGCTGACCGCCACGTTCCGCGACATCGCCAAGGCCGGTGACGACATCTCCGCCGCGGTCGCCGCCGGCAGGAACCTCGTCCGGGTCGACGGCGTGAGCCTGGACCTCAAGGACGACGGACCGCTGCTGAGCCGGGCCCGGGACGACGCCTACGCGAACGCGAAGGCGAAGGCCGAGCAGTACGCCCACGACGCCGGCCGCAGCCTCGGGCCGGTCGTTACCATCAGCGAGGTGGTCCAGCAGCCGCAACCACAGCAGTTCTACGGGTACGGCGCCACGCAGAGCGCTGCACGCGCGGCAGTCCCGATCGCTGCGGGAAGCCAGGACGTCGCCGTCCAGGTCACGGTGACGTTCGGTCTGGGTTGAGCCGGTCCCGGCGCATGCGCAGGTAGTCGCGTTCGGGCCCGCTCGTCGCCAGCTCCAACGCCCGGTCGTACGCGGCCCGGGCCTCCCGGGTCCGGCCGAGCTCCTCCATCAGGTGGGCGCGCACGGCGTACACGCGGTGGTGGCCGGCCAGCTCGCCGGCCGCCTCGATCCGGTCGACCGCGTCCAGACCGGCCTGGGGTCCGTCGAGCATCGCGACCGCGACAGCCCGGTTCAGCCGCACCATCGGGCCGGGCACCGCCTGCTCGAGCAGGCCGTACAGCGCGACGATCTGCGGCCAGTCGGTCGTCTCGTACGTCGGCGCCTCGGCGTGCAGCGCCGCGATCGACGCCTCGATCTGGTACGGCCCGACCGGTCCGGTGCGCAGGGCACTCTCGACCAGGGCGAGACCGGAGCGGATGCGGTCGTGGTCCCACATCGAGCGTTCCTGCTCGTCGATGGGGACCAGCCGCCCGGCCGCGTCGGTGCGGGCCGCCCGCCGAGCGTCGTGCAGGAGCAGCAGCGCAGCCAGGCCGGTCACCTCGGCCTCGTCCGGCAGCAGCCGCCGCAGCAGCGCCGACAGCCGCAACGCCTCCTCGCACAGGTCGGTGCGCACCAGCGGACCTTCGTCGCCGGCCTCGCTGGCTGCGTAGCCCTCGTTGAAGATCAGGTAGACCACGTGCAGGACCGCGGCGGTGCGGTCGGCCAGCTCCGGGCCCTCGGGGAGGCGGAACGGGATGCCGGCGATCGCGATCTTCCGCTTGGCCCGGACCAGCCGCTGGGCCATGGTCGGCTCCGGGACGAGGAAGGCCCGGGCGATCTCGCTCGTGGTGAGGCCGCCGACCGTGCGCAGCGTCAGCGCGACCTGCGCCTGCTCGGCCAGGGCAGGGTGGCAGCACAGGAAGAGCAGCCGCAGCTGGTCGTCGTCGTCGAGCACGGCGGCCGAGCCGCCCAGGTCGGCGACCTCGTCGGCCCCCGGCGCTGCGGGCTCGACCGGGCGGTCGGCGTGCAGACCCAGCGACTCCGCCTCGCGACCCCGCCGCTGCTGCTCGCGGCGGACCCGGTCGAGCGCCTTGTTGCGGGCCGCGGTGGTCAGCCAGGCGCCGGGGTTGGACGGCACGCCGTCCCGCGGCCACGTCTCCAGCGCGGCGAGGCAGGCGTCCTGGTAGGCCTCCTCTGCGACGTCGAGGTCGCCGAAGCGGCGCATGAGCGCTCCCAGGACCCGTCCGGACTCGGCCCGGAACACGTCCTCGGGAACGACCGGCTGCGCCACGACGGCGACTCCCGCGGTCCCCTGCGCGACTCAGGGAGTGGGGCCGAAGTCGGCTACCGGCCTGACCTCGATCGCGCCGAAGCGGGCGTCGGGGATCTGGGCAGCCAGCTCGAGCGCCCGGTCCAGGCCTGCGCAGTCGACGACGTAGTAGCCCGCGAGGATCTCCTTGCTCTCCACGAACGGCCCGTCCGAGACGGTGCGACCGGTGTCGCTCACGCGGACGACCGTGGCGGTCTCGGTGCCCTGCAGCGGCTCGCCGGAGACGAACTCACCGGACTCGGTGATGTGCTGGGTGAAGGCCCAGTACTCGTCCATGACCTCCTTGGTCTCCACCTCGTTCAGCGCGGACCAGTTCTCCGGGTTGCTGAAGATCAGGAGCATGTACTTCATGTCGCCTCCGGTTCGGTGCCGAATGGTCGCTCGGACATCATGACGACGAACGGCAGCGACCGCGATCGACACCCCGCTCCACCGCTAGCCGCCGAGCTCGGCGGCGACCAGCTCGGCGATCTGGGCGGTGTTCAGCGCCGCGCCCTTGCGCAGGTTGTCGCCGCAGACGAACAGCTCGAGCGCGTGCGGGTCGTCCAGCGACACGCGGATCCGTCCCACCCAGGTGGGGTCGGTGCCCACAACGTCCGCGGGGGTCGGGAACTGGCCGGCGGCGGGGTCGTCGACGACCTCGACCCCGTCGGCGGCACGCAGCAGCTCGCGGGCCTCGTCGGGGTCCGGCGTGCCGTCGAACACCGCGTGCACGGCGAGGGTGTGCGTGGTCACGACCGGCACGCGGACGCAGGTCGCGGTGATCCGCAGGTCCGGCAGGCCCAGGATCTTGCGGGACTCGTTGCGGACCTTCAGCTCCTCGCTGGACCAGCCGCCGTCGCGCAGCGAACCCGCCCACGGGACCACGTTCAGAGCCAGCGGCGCGGGGAACGGCCCGAGATCGTCGCCGACCACCGCCCGGACGTCGCCGGCCCGGCTGCCAAGCGACGGGTCCCCGCCGACCTTGGCCAGCTGCGCGTGCAGGGTGTCGATGCCGGCCTGCCCGGCGCCCGACGCGGCCTGGTACGACGAAACGACGAGCTCGCGCAGCCCGTACGCGCGGTGCAGCGCGCCGACCGCGACGATCATCGAGAGCGTCGTGCAGTTCGGGTTGCTGATGATGCCCTTGGGCCGGAGCCGCACGGCGCCGGAGTTGACCTCGGGCACGACGAGCGGGACGTCCGGGTCCATCCGGAACGCACCGGAGTTGTCGACCGCGACGGCGCCGCGCTCCGCGGCGACCGGCGCCCACTGCGCGGACACCTCGTCGGGGACGTCGAACATCGCGACGTCGACACCGTCGAAGACCTCGGGCGCCAGCGCGACGACCTCGACATCCTCACCCCGTACGCGCAGCCGCCGGCCGGCCGAGCGCGCCGACGCGACCAGCCGGATCTCGCCCCACACGTCGGGTCGCGTGGACAGCAGGTCGAGCATCACGGTGCCGACGGCGCCGGTGGCTCCGACGACCGCCAGGGTCGGCTTGCGCTGCGTCATCTCCCGGTCCCTCCGTACACCACGGCTTCCTGGGTCTGCGCGTCCAGGCCGAACGCCGAGTGAACGGCCGTCACCGCAGTATCGACATCCTTCTCCCGGCACACGACCGAGATCCGGATCTCCGACGTCGAGATCAGCTCCACGTTGACGCCGGCGTCGGCGAGCGCGCGGAAGAACGTCGCCGAGACGCCCGGGTGCGAGCGCATGCCCGCCCCGACGAGGGAGACCTTGCCGATGGCCGGGTCGTACGCGAGCGACTCGAACCCGATCTCCGCCTTGCGCGCGTCCAGGGCGGCGATGACGCGGTCGCCCTCGGCCTTGGGCAGCGTGAACGTGATGTCGGTGCGGTGCGTCGCAGCCGCCGAGACGTTCTGCACGATCATGTCGATGTTGACCTCGGCGGCCGCGACCGCTTCGAAGATCGCCGCCGCCTCACCGGGGCGGTCCGGAACGCCGACCACGGTGACCTTGGCCTCGCTGCGGTCGTGGGCGACCCCCGAGATGATCGGCTGCTCCACGTCGTCCCTGCCTTCCGGTTGCGCTGAGTCGGCCGGGTCGGGCACGACCCAGGTCCCGGTGCGGTCGCTGAACGACGAGCGCACGTGGATGGGGAGCTCGAAGCGGCGGGCGTACTCGACGCAGCGAAGGTGCAGCACCTTCGCGCCGCTGGCCGCCATCTCGAGCATCTCGGCGTACGTGATGCGGTCGAGCTTGCGGGCGGACGGCACGATCCGCGGGTCGGCGGTGAAGACGCCGTCGACGTCCGTGTAGATCTCGCAGACCTCGGCGTCCAGCGCCGCCGCGAGCGCGACCGCGGTGGTGTCGGAGCCGCCACGGCCGAGCGTCGTGATGTCCTTGCTGTCCTGGCTGACACCCTGGAACCCCGCCACGATCGCGACCGCGCCGGTGTCCAGGGTGCTCCGGATCCGCCCGGGCGTGACGTCGATGATGCGGGCCCGGCCGTGCACCTCGTCGGTGATCACACCGGCCTGGCTGCCGGTGAACGAGCGGGCCTGGATGCCAAGGTCGTGGATGGCCATCGCCAGGACGGCCATGGAGATGCGCTCCCCGGCGGTCAGCAGCATGTCGAGCTCGCGGCCGGGCGGGTCGGGGGAGACCTGCCGGGCGAGCTCGATCAGGTCGTCGGTGGTGTCCCCCATGGCGGACACGACGACGACCACGTCGTACCCGGCGTTCCTGGTGTCGACGATCCGCTGCGCGACCCGCTTCACGCAGGCGGCGTCGGCCACGGACGATCCGCCGTACTTCTGCACGACGAGCGGCACTCTTGACCCCTCCTCGGGGCGATCGATCCGGCGGAAGGGCCAGGATACCGGGAGCCCGTGCCGACCTGGCTGCGTGGGGACTCGGGCTGGGCCGTTGCGCTGTCCGACGCCACGGCCGGGAAGCTAGTCGCGCAAGAGCGCGTCGACCTCGGCGGCGGCGGCCTCTTCGTCGTCCGAGTCCAGCCGCTGGTGCGCCACGATCGACAGCAGCGCCCGCTGCGCGTTCAGAGCCTGAGCCCCCCAGTGCGACAGGTACGAGAACTGCCACCACCACAGCGCCTCCTCGGCGCGGCCGGCGTCCAGGTGCCGCAGCCCGTGCTCGAGCTCGACGGCGACGTCCGCCACGTCGTCGGAGACCCGGCCGTGCACGGGCCGCTCCGGCACCAGCGGGTCGAACACCGACGCGTACTCGTCCACACCGTCCAGCAGCCGGCCGAGCGCCTCCCGGATCGGCTCGGTGTCCGGATCCGGCCCGGCGTCCTCCTCGAACCGGTCGGGCGGGACGACATCCGCGACGGCACCGAGCATCGCCCCGGCCATCGAGACCTGCGCCATCTGCACGATCAGCCCGGCCACCGCCGTCTCCGGCGACTCGCCGCCGGCGATCTCGTGCACGCCGGCGAGGTACGCCCGCACGTGAGCCGCGATGTCGCGGGAGAACTCGTCCAGGTCAGACATCGAGCAGCCGCCTTCCTTCGAACGCACGTCCCAGCGTGACTTCGTCGGCGTACTCCAGGTCGCCACCGACCGGCAGCCCGCTGGCCAGCCTGGTCACCCGCAGTCCCATCGGCTTCACCAGCCGGGCCAGGTACGTCGCGGTCGCCTCGCCCTCCAGGTTCGGGTCGGTGGCCAGGATGAGCTCGGTCACCGTGCCGTCGGCGAGGCGCTGCATCAGCTCGCGCACCCGCAGGTCGTCCGGACCCACGCCCTCGATCGGGCTGATCGCACCGCCGAGCACGTGGTAGCGGCCCCGGAACTCGCGCGTCTTCTCCACCGCGAGGACGTCCTTGGGCTCCTCGACCACGCACAGCAGGGTCGCGTCCCGGCGGGGGTCCAGGCAGATCCGGCACTGGTCGGCCTCCGCCACGTTGAAGCAGGTACGGCAGAACCGGACCTTGTCCTTCACCTCGACGAGGACCTGGGCCAGTCGTCGGACGTCGGCCGGGTCGGCCTGCAGCAGGTGGAAGGCGATCCGCTGGGCGCTCTTGGGACCGACCCCGGGCAGGTGCCCGAGCTCGTCGATGAGGTCCTGGACGACGCCTTCGTACATGCAGCTCCCTCAGCCAGCCCGGCGCGTACGCCAGCGCCGCCCGTGCGAGGCGGCACTCACGAGCCTAAGCCTCAGGTCCCACCGAGCTCGCCGATGACCCGCCCGCCCAGCTCGCGAACGACCAGCTCGGCCCCGGCCAGCCCGTCGTCGGCAGCGTCGTCGTCGGACGCGGACGGCACGTCCGCCCCGCCGTCCGCCCTCGTGTCAGACCCAGCCGGGCCGCTGGCCCCGGCTGGGTCTGACACGACCTCATCGGGTCCGGACGGGGTGGGCGGCGCAGCGGCCGGGTCGGGCTTCGCTGCGACGGCGGAGGTGGCGCCGGCTCCCGGCTGGTGGACGGGGTCGATCCGCCAGTCGGCGCCGGCCACGTCCATGATCGCCAGCCGCAGCACCTCGTCGTGGCCGCCCGAGGTGAAGCCCTTGACCGAGCCGGCGTCGGGGAAGCCGATCGTCAGGACGCGACCCTCGAGCCCGAGCACCTGCACCTTGTCGAACAGGAGCATCCAGGTGACCCGCCGCTTCTGCTTGACGCGGTCCAGCACCGCCGGCCACAGACCGCGGACAGCCTTGACGTCCATGCTCCCGTCAGCCGCGCCGGCGGGAGTCTCCGGCGGCGGCGCGGTCAGCGTCGTGGTCAGCGTCGTGTCGGTCGTGTCCGCCATGTCGACCGGCGCGACCTCGACGACGGTGCCAGCCGCGTCGGCCGCGTCGGCCGGGGCGGGTGACACCGCCGCAGCGACAGGCTCCGGTGCGCGCTCGACCCGCGGCGCCGCCCGTCGCGACTGCGGAGTCGGCACCGGCTCCCCCTCCGGCTGGGACGCGATCGCGTAGCGCCGCTCGAGCCGGTCGACCCGCGCACCGAGGCCGCGTGCCGCCTGCGGGTCGGCCCCGGGAAGCAGCACCCGCGCGCATACCAGCTCGAGGTGCAGGCGCGGCGCGGTGGCTCCCCGCATCTCGGTCAGCCCTGTGCTCACGACGTCGGCCGCACGGGCCAGGTCGGCTGCGCCGAACCGCCCGGCCTGCCCGATCATGCGCTCCACCTGGTCCGGGGACGCGTGCACCATCCCCTTGGCGGCGGCGTCGGGCACGGCGTGCAGCACCACGAGGTCACGGAGCCGCTCGAGCAGGTCGGCGAGGAACCGGCGCGGGTCGATGCCGGTGTCGACGACCCGGTCCACGAGCTCGAAGACGGAGGCGGCGTCGGCCGCGGCGAACGCATCGACGACCTGGTCCAGCAGCGCGGCGTCGGTGTAGCCGAGCAGTGCCGCGGCGTACACGTGCGTGACCCCCTCGGGGCCGGCGCCGGCGATCAGCTGGTCGAGCACCGAGAGCGCGTCGCGGACCGACCCCGCACCGGCCCGGACGACCATCGGCAGCACGCCGGGACCGACCTGGGCACCTTCGGCGTCGCACAGCTTGGCCAGGTAGTCCTGCAGGACGCGCGGCGGCACCAGCCGGAAGGGGTAGTGGTGCGTGCGCGAGCGGATCGTGCCGAGCACGCGCTCGGGCTCGGTCGTCGCGAAGATGAACTTCAGGTGCGGCGGCGGCTCCTCGACCACCTTGAGCAGGGCGTTGAAGCCCTGCGGCGTGACCATGTGCGCCTCGTCGATGATGTAGATCTTGTAGCGGGCGCCGGCCGGGGCGTAGAAGGCGCGCTCGCGCAGGTCCCGGGCGTCGTCGACACCGCCGTGCGACGCGGCGTCGATCTCGACGACGTCGATGCTCCCACCGCCGTCACGGGCCAGGTCACGGCACGAGTCGCAGACACCGCAGGGCTCCGGGGTCGGACCCTTCTCGCAGTTCAGCGCCCGCGCCAGGATCCGCGCCGACGTGGTCTTGCCGCAGCCGCGCGGGCCGCTGAACAGGTAGGCGTGGTTGACCCGGTCGCTGCGCAGCGCCTGCTGGAGCGGACCGGTGACATGGTCCTGCCCGATGACCTCGGCGAAGGTCTCGGGCCGGTAGCGGCGGTACAGGGCCAACGACACCCCCCGACCCTAACCGTCGGCGCCGACCCCCGGGGCCGCGCGGTACCCACCACGCAAGGACCCCCCGCGCACCCACCAGAGCCCGCTTACCCTTGCTGCCTTTCGGCCCTGGGGGGTTCACAGGGTGGCGCCGCGCGAGGGGCCGCGGCCATGCTACGCGGCGGCGGTCCCAGGCGATTACCGCGGCCCGGACGACCCCTTGTACCCTCGCCGGCGGAGGATTCGCATAGTGGCCGAGTGCGCACGCTTGGAAAGCGTGTAGGGGGCAACCCCTCGCGGGTTCAAATCCCGCATCCTCCGCCAGCACCGACGCGGCCCCCACCACACCGTCGATCTTGGGCGACGCACCTGCGACCCGCCGGCAAGGGCGCCGTTCCGCTCGAGGTCGGCGCGGTGTTCAGCGGCGCTTCCGGGCGTTGCCGAACAGACCGCGCATGATCTCCCGGCCGAACGTGGTCGCCGCCGCGACCGCGACCGCCTTGACCACGGGGGTGGCGGCCTTGGCCACCTCCTCGGCCGTGCTCGGCTGGGGCCTGGGTGCGCGGGTCCTGGCCGGCGTGGGCTCCGGCGGAGCGGTCCCTGCGGGTGGAGCGGACGGCGCCGGCGCGAGCCGTGCGGCCAGCCGCTCGTACGCCGAGTCGCGGTCGACCTGCTCCCCGTAGGTCGCGTCCAGCGGTGATGCGGCCACCTGCGCGGCCACCATCGCCGGGTCCGACGGCCCCATCAGCGACTGCGGTGCGCGCAGCCGCGTCCACGCCACGGGCGTCGGGGCGCCGCGCTCGGACAGGACCGTCACCACCGCCTCCCCGATGCCGAGCTGCGTCAGCAGGGCGCCGAGGTCGTAGCCGGACGTCGGGTACGTCGACACGGTCGCCTTGAGCGCCTTCGCGTCGTCCGGGGTGAACGCGCGCAAGGCGTGCTGCACCCGGTTGCCGAGCTGGGCCAGCACGTCGGAGGGCACGTCCTTGGGCGTCTGGGTCACGAAGAACACGCCGACGCCCTTGGACCGGATCAGCCGGACCGTCTGCGTCACGGACTGCAGGAAGTCCTTCGAGGCACCGCCGAACAGCAGGTGCGCCTCGTCGAAGAAGAAGACCAGCTTGGGCTTGTCCAGGTCGCCCACCTCGGGCAGCTCCTCGAACAGGTCGGCGAGCAGCCACATCAGGAACGACGAGAACAGAGCCGGACGGTCCTGCAGCGCAGGCAGCTCCAGCACCGAGACCATCCCGCGGCAGTCCGCGGCGGTGCGAAGCAGCTCCCGGGTGTCGAACTCCGGCTCGCCGAAGAACACCTCCGCGCCCTGGTCCTGGAACGCGATCAGCTCGCGCAGGATCACCCCGGCGGTCGCCTTGGACAGACCACCGAGACCGTCCAGCTCGGACTTGCCGTCCTCGCTGACGAGGTACGACACGACCGACCGCAGGTCCCTGAGGTCCAGCAGCGGGAGGCCGGCCTTGTCGGCGTAGTGGAACACCAGACCGAGCGAGGACTCCTGGGTCGCGTTCAGCTCGAGCACCTTGGACAGCAGCGTCGGGCCGAAGGACGTGACCGTCACGCGGATCGGCACCCCTGTCCCCTGGCCGCCGAGCGAGTAGAACTCGGTCGGGAACGACGTCGGCGTCCAGACCTGGCCGACGTCGTTCGCACGCGCCGTCGTCTTGTCCGCGGGCTGACCGGGTGAGGCCATGCCGGACAGATCGCCCTTGATGTCCGCGAGGAAGACCGGGACACCCGCCGCGGACAGCTGCTCGGCCATGAGCTGCAGCGTCTTCGTCTTGCCCGTGCCGGTGGCGCCGGCCACCAGACCGTGCCGGTTCACCATCTGCATGGGCAACCGCACGCCGACGTCCGGGTGCGCGGTGCCGTCGGTGACCAGCGCACCGAGCTGGACGGCGGGGCCCGCGAACGCGTACCCGGCCCTGACCGCCGCGACGATGCCGTCCGAACCCGTGCCCTGCTCGCCCATGGCCGGGGAGCCTAGTGCGGCACTTAGACTCGTGCCCGTGATCTTCCGGCGGGTGGGCGACAGGCGCCCGTACCCCGATCACGGCCTCTCCGGCAAGGACTGGGCCGCAGTCCCGCCGCGACAGGTGCGGCTCGCCGAGCTGGTCACGACCAAACGTGCGCTCGACCTCGACACGCTGCTCGCCGAAGACTCGACGATGTTTGGCGACCTGTTCTGCCATGTGGTCCGCTGGAGGGGCGAGCTGTACCTGGAGGACGGTCTGCACCGCGCCGTGCGCGCGGCCCTGCACCAGCGCAGCACGCTGCATGCCCGCGTGTACGAGCTGGAGGACCGATGAGCACGCTGACCCCGACCGGCACCGGGCGGCGCAGCCCGCTGCCCATCGTGGTCGCCGTCGTCGTGGCGCTCGCCATCGGGATCGGCGGCGGCTGGTGGTTCGCCGGACGGGACAAGGGCACCGCGGCCGCCACGCCCTCGACCAGCTCGACCTGCTCGACGCACGCCAGCACGTCCAAGAGCGGCAGCGCCAAACCGGTGGTGCTGCCCGACCCGCGCACGGTCAAGGTCAACGTGTACAACGCGACCAAGCACCGCGGGCTCGCGAAGGCGACGAGCGTCGAGCTGGCGGCCCGCGGGTTCGGGATCGGCTCGGTCGCCAACGACCCGCTGAACAAGCTGATCATCGGCACGGCCGAGATCCGCTACGGCCCCAAGGGCGCAGCGGCGGCGAAGGTCGTGGCCGCCCAGGTGCCGACCCCGATCCTCGTGCTCGACAAGCGCAAGGACGCGAGCGTCGACTTCGTGATCGGCGAGCGCTACAGCTCGCTCAACACGCCGGCCGTGGCGCAGGCCCAGCTCACCGCCAAGCCCAGCCCGACCGGCTCGCCCTGCTGACCTCGGACGCGCCGGGCGCTACCACCGCATGATGCTCGGGTGCGCTCGACGCGGGTTGGGCCGACCTCGAGACCAGGAGACCGGACCCTCACGACGAGGGTCCGGTCAGCCCAGGATCTTTCGAGCGACCGCACGGCGGTGGCGGTGGGATTTGAACCCACGGAGGAGTTGCCCCCTCACACGCTTTCGAGGCGTGCTCCTTAGGCCGCTCGGACACGCCACCGCCGGGTAGGTTACCGGAGGTCAGCGGCGCGTCTCGAACCATGCGCGCAACCGCTCCGAGCACTCGGCCTCGAGCACTCCGGAGACGACCTCGGGCCGGTGGTTCAGCCGCCGGTCCCGGACCACGTCCCACAGCGAGCCGACCGCGCCGGCCTTCGGGTCGTACGCGCCGAAGACCACCCGGTCGATCCGGGCGAGCACTGCGGCGCCGGCGCACATCGTGCACGGCTCCAGCGTGACGACCAGCGTGCAGCCGTCCAGCCGCCAGCGGCCCAGCGCACGGCCGGCCGCGCGCAGCGCCACGACCTCGGCGTGCGCCGTCGGGTCGTCGCCGGACTCCCGGGCGTTGCTGCCGCTGCCGACCACCGCGCCGTCCGGTCCGAGCACCACGCAACCGACCGGCACGTCGCCCCCGTCGCGGGCGAGGTCGGCCTCGGCCAGCGCCAGCCGCATCGCGTCCTCGTAGCCGGGGGCGATCCCCAGCCCGCTCAGCCCGGCCCCTCGTCCAGGGTCTGCCGGAACTCCTCGCCGAACCCCAGCCGGGACGCGATCGAGTCGAGCATCTCGTCGGGGTACAGGTCGCTGTCCTCGCAGAGCATGGCGACCTCCATGGCCGGAACGCCGAGGTCGGCGAAGACAGTCAGGTCGCCGGCCGGCTGCACCGTGTCGAGGTCGTCCTCGTCGGGCATGGGGAGCTCGAGCCGCTCGAGCACCTCGCGGGCGAGCGGCCAGTCCTCGGCGGCGGTCACGTCGGAGAGCAGGATCCGCTCGTCGTCGCCGAACACCCGCACCGCCACGAAGAAGTCGTCGGCCACGGACACCATGCCGATCGACCCGCCCTCGCCGGGCTGCTGGCGGATGGCGTGGACGAGCCGGTCGAGGCCGTCGGCAGCGCTCGGCGGCAGGGTCGCCACGACCCAGCGCCCGTCCTCGAGGTAGGCGGCGACGGCGAAATCCGTCGCTGTTCCCTCGGCGCGACCGTCGGACATGCGGGCATCGTGACACGGGACGGTGGCCCACGGACAGAGCCAACGGCCGCCGGGCTGGCCGGCCCGCCACCTGGCGCTAGCCTTCGCGCCATGCGCGTCCACGTCGCCGACCACCCGCTGATCGCCCACAAGCTCACCACGCTGCGGGACGAGCGCACCGACTCCCCCACGTTCCGCCGGCTGGCCGAGGAGCTGGTCACGCTGCTGGCGTACGAGGCGACCCGCGAGGTCCGGACCGTTCCGTTCGAGGTGCGCACGCCGGTCGCCCCGGCCGTGGGCGTCCGGCTGGCACAGCCGCGGCCGCTGGTCGTCCCGATCCTGCGGGCCGGGCTGGGGATGCTGGAGGGGATGGTCCGGCTGCTCCCGACCGCCGAGGTCGGGTTCCTCGGGATGGTCAGGGACGAGTCCACGCTGCTGGCCACGACGTACGCTGACCGGCTCCCGGAGAACCTGTCCGACCGCCAGGTGTACGTCCTGGACCCGATGCTGGCCACCGGTGGCACCCTCGCCGCGGCGATCGAGCTGCTGCTGGGCCGGGGGGCCCACGACGTGACCGCGATCTGCCTGCTCGCGGCACCGGAGGGTCTGGAGCACCTGCGGACGACGTTCGTGGCGCGGGACGCTGCCGTGTCGGTGGTGACCGCCGGCCTGGACGAGAAGCTGAACGAGAAGGGGTACATCGTCCCGGGCCTCGGCGACGCCGGGGACCGCCTCTACGGCGTCGTCTGACCCCACCCCCCGGTCCCGGGGTGGGGTGGGTGAGCGGGGTGGTGGCCGGGGACGGCGCGGTCAGAGGGCCTTGAGGGCGGCGACGACCTTGGTGAGGGAGTCTTTGGCGTCGCCGAACAGCAGCGTGGTGTTGGGCTGGTAGAGCAGGTCGTTGTCGATGCCGGCGAAGCCGGGTCGCATCGAGCGCTTGAGGAAGATGACGTTCTGCGCCTGGTCGACGTCCAGGATGGGCATGCCGGAGATGGGGGTGCCGGGCTGGCGGGCGGCCGGGTTGACCACGTCGTTCGCGCCGATGACGAGCACCACGTCGGTGGTGGCGAACTGCGGGTTGATCTGGTCCATCTCCTTGAGCTGCTCGTAGGGGACGTTGGCCTCGGCGAGCAGCACGTTCATGTGCCCGGGCATGCGGCCGGCGACGGGGTGGATCCCGTAGAGCACCTCGACGTCCCGCTCGGCGAGCAGGTCGGCGAGCTCGCGCACGGTGTGCTGGGCCTGCGCGACCGCGAGGCCGTAGCCGGGCACGATGATGACCTTGCTCGCGTAGTTGAGCAGGATCGCGACGTCGTCCGGGGAGGCCGAGCGGACGGGTCGGTCGCCGACGGCGGCGGTCGAGCCGGCCGTCGATCCGCCGCGCAGCGCCCCGAACAGGGTGGAGGTGAGCGGCCGTCCCATCGCCTTGGCCATGAGCCGGGTCAGGATCGTGCCGGACGCCCCGACCAGGGTGCCGGCGATGAGCAGCAGGACGTTGCCGAGGACGTAGCCGGAGGCGGCGACGGTCATGCCCGTGAACGCGTTGAGCAGCGAGATCACGATCGGGACGTCCGCGCCGCCCACCGGCAGGACGAACAGGACGCCGGTCGCCAGCGATGCCAGCACCACCGCGACGGCGAGCCACGTCGACGCGGTGTCCGCGCCGCCGGCGACGAAGACCGCGACCGACCCGGCCAGCGCACCGGCCATCGCCGCGCCGAACAGCACGGGGTGCCCGGGCAGCACCACCGGCCGCGTGGTGATCAGCTCCTGGAGCTTGAGGAATGTCACGACCGAGCCGGAGAACGAGATGGACCCGACGACGATCGTGAAGAGCGACGCGACCAGCGCGAACCCGCCGCCGGTGGTCTTCAGCTCCAGGAACGCGACGATCGCCGCCGCGCCGCCGCCGACCCCGTTGAACAGCGCGACCAGCTGCGGCATCGCCGTCATGGGCACCCGCCGCGAGGTGGGCACCGCCACCGCCGAACCGACCAGGATGCCGCCGAGGATCAGCGGCAGGTGGTCCAGGTGCTGGGCGAACAGGGTCGTGACCACCGCCAGCGTCGCGCCGAACGCCCCGAGCAGGTTGCCGTTGCGCGCCGACTTCGGCGAGGACAGTCCCTTCAGCGCGAGGATGAAGCAGACCGCCGCGACCAGGTACGCCAGGTCCACCCACGTCTGCTTGCTCATGCGCCGGGCTCCGCCGGGGACTTCGTCCGCGGCGCGGGCTTGCGGCCCTTGAACATCTCCAGCATCCGGTCGGTCACCACGAAGCCACCGACCATGTTCAGCGTCGCCAGCACCACCGCGACCAGCCCCAGCGTCACTTCGGCCGCGCCCTCGGCGCTGCCGGTGACCAGGATCGCGCCGACCAGGATCACGCCGTGGATCGCGTTCGCGCCGGACATCAGCGGCGTGTGCAGCGTGGTCGACACCTTCGAGACGACCTCGAAGCCGACGAACACCGCCAGGACGAACACGGTCAGCAGGCCCATGCTGCTCAAGCGTCGATCCCCTCTCGTACCGCCCCGTCACGGGTCACCCAGCAGCCGGCGACCACCTCGTCGTCGAAGTCCGGGACGACCTGCCCGTCCTTGGTCATCAGCAGCAGCAGGTCCGAGACGTTCCGCGCGTACAGGCGGCTCGCGTCGACCGGCATCTGCGAGGGGACGTCCTTGCCGCCCCACACCGTGACCTCACCGACCAGGACCTCCTCGCCGGCGACCGAACCCTCGACGTTGCCGCCGCTCTCGGCGGCCAGGTCCACCACGACGCTGCCCGGCCGCATCGCCTCGACCATCGCCCTGGTCACCAGCAGCGGCGCCGCCCGGCCCGGCACGGCCGCCGTGGTGATCACCGCGTCCGACTTCGCGACGAACGGCGCCAGCAGCTCGCGCTGGCGCTCGGCCCGGTCCGTGCTCATCTCCCGCGCGTAGCCGCCGCTGCCCTCCAGCGCCTCCAGGTCCAGCTCCACGAACTTCGCGCCCATCGAGCGCACCTCGTCCGCAGAGGACGCCCGCACGTCGTACGCCTCCACCACGGCGCCCAGCCGCTTGGCCGTCGCGATCGCCTGCAGGCCCGCGACCCCCGCGCCCAGCACCAGCACCTTCGCCGGCGGGATCGTCCCCGCCGCGGTCATCAGCAGCGGCAGGAACGAGGGCAGCTTCTCCGCCGCCACCAGCGCCGCCCGGTACCCGGACACCAGGGCCTGCGAGGTCAGTGCGTCCATCGACTGCGCCCGCGAGATCCGCGGCAACAGCTCCAGCGCGAAGGAGGTCACCCCCGCCGCGGCCAGCGCCCGGATCCCCTCGGCGTTCGCGGACGGGGCCAGCAACCCCGCCGTCACGCACCCCCGGCGCAGCCGCCCTGCCTGCTCGACCGACAACGGCGAGACGTGCAGCACCACGTCGACGTCGCCCATCGGCGCCTCGGCCACCACCTTCGCCCCGGCCTGCTCGTACGCCGCGTCGGAGGCGAAGGCGTGGCGTCCGGCTCCCGCCTCGACCACGAGGTCCAGGCCGGCACTGACCAGCCTGGCCACGCTCTCGGGCACCGCCGCGACCCGTCGCTCCCCCGGACGCGTCTCGACCGGCACGAGGACTCTCACGGCGCGCACGCTAGCGGGCCCCCGGTCCCGCACGTGGCAGGACCCCCGGACCGGCGACGCGGTGTTTGCCAGACTGCGCGGCCATGACCCCGCTGCAGGCCGCCGCCGTCCTCGCCGCGGGCTTCGTGGCCGGCGGGATGAACGCGGTGGTCGGAGCGGGCACCCTGGTGTCGTTCCCGGCGCTGCTCGCGGTCGGGCTGGGCCCGGTCGTGGCGAACGTGTCCAGCTCGCTCGGCGTGCTGCCGGGGTCGGTGGCCGGCGCGTACGCCTACCGGCACCAGCTGGGGCCGCTGCGTCCGTTCCTGCGCCGGGCCGTGGTGCCGGCAGCCGTCGGAGGGCTGGGCGGGGCCCTGCTCCTGCTGCTGCTGCCGGCCCGGGTGTTCGCGGCAGTGGTGCCCGTGCTGCTCGTCGTCGCCGCGGGCCTGGTGGCGGTGCAGCCCCGGCTGGCCCGCCGGCTCGCAGCCCGGCGCGGCGGCGAGCCCACGGTGGTGCCGGCCCCGGGCGTGCTGGTGCTGGGCGCCGTGCTGCTGGTCGCGGTGTACGGCGGCTACTTCGGCGCCGGGGTGTCGGTCATGTACCTCGCCGTGCTGGGGGTGGTGATCGGCGGCATCCAGGCTGCGAACGGCGCGAAGAACCTGCTCTCCACCGTCTCCGGCGTCGCCGCAGCCGTCGTGTTCGTGGTCGCCGCGCCGGTCGACTGGGTCGCGGTCGTCCTGCTCGCGGCCGGGAGCGCTGTCGGCGGTCTGGTCGGCGGAAGCTACGGGCGCCGCCTGCCGGACGTGCTGCTGCGCGGGGTCATCATCACCGTCGCGCTGGTCGCCGCCGCCGTCCAAGCCCTGCGTTGACCGCGGCCCCACGCCGTTGATCATGAGAGATGTGTCCCTGGGATCGCTCCCAGGGGACACATCTCTCATGATCACGCGCAAGGTGGGGGCTGGAGGTAGGAGCGCAGGCCGGCCAGGGCACCGTCGACGAACCCGCCGAACACCTTGCGGCGAAGGAACCCGGGCGCCGCGATGGAGTGCTCGACGGTCAGGTCGAGCCGGACCTCGGTGCTGCCGTCCCCGAGGTCGCGCAGCCGGTACCCGCCGTCCTGCGCCTTCAGCATCGAGCCGGTGACGAGGGTCCAGGTCATCGCGTCGTCGGCGTGCTCGTACTCCAGCGTGAACCGGTCGGTCCCGATCGCCGTCGACAGCACGAACGCCGCCGTCGCCGGGGTCCCGTCCTCGTACTCCTCGAGCAGCTCGGCGGCGGTGATCTGCGGCACCCACTCGGGCTGCGACTCGACCGCGCGCAGGACGGCCAGCACGTGCGCGACCGCAGCCGGTACGACGACCGAGCCGCTGGCATGGTCGGTAGGCACTACGCCCTCCTTCCGGCTCCGGCGAGGGCCAGCACGGCCAGCCGGGTCACCTCGTCGTGCAGGCCGTCCAGCGCCGGCTCGGCCTCGGGTTTCATGAGCACGCTGCGCAGGATCCGGCCGCGGTCCGCGTCGTCGACGACGTCGTGACCGCGGGCCCCCATCGACGCCGCGTCGACCGCGTACGTCGCAAGGAAGACACTGCGCTGCTCCATGCCGCGGTGCATGACCGCGGCGGAAACCGCGTCGACGGCCGCCAGCGACGGCCCCGCGGCACCCGCGGCGGGCGGCACCCGCGGGAAGTACGTGACGATGTCGAGCTCGGGCGGCTGGTACAGGTCGAGCACGTCGGACGCCTCGATCAGCCCCGCCCAGCGCAGCGCGGCCCGACGGCCGGGCCGCAGCACCGCGCCGAGGCCGTCGGAGGTCGGCGGGAACAGCCGGAACGTCAGCCACAGCGCGGCGGCCGAGGCCCCCGCCCGGCTGCACTCCAGGGAGATCTCGCCCAGGTGCATCTCGTCCGAGGTGAAGTACGTGTACGGCGAGTCGTGCCGGTAGAACCGGCCGACCGACGGGTCGCGGAAGAGCACGGCCCCGCACCCGTACGGCTGCAGCCCGTGCTTGTGCGGGTCGACCACGACCGAGTCGGCCTCGGCGATCGCCAGCCAGGGCGCCGCCGGGACCCCGTCCGGTGCGTCGTCGGCGACCAGGGTGAAGAACCCGCCGTACGCCGCGTCCACGTGCAGGCGAGCGCCGTGCCGGCGGCACAGCGCCAGGGCCTCGTCGACGCGGTCGACGGCACCCAGCCCGGTCGTCCCCGCGGTCACGACGACCGTGCCGACCACGCCTGAGCCGAGCAGGCCGGACAGCGCGTCCATGTCCATGCGCCCGCCCCGGTCGGTCGGGACGACGTGGCCGTCGACGCCGAGCAGGCGGCACATGCGGGCGTGCGTGTAGTGCGCGTCGGCGCTGTACGCGACGCCACGGCCGGGGTGGCTCTCGCGGGCCACGAACAGGGCCTCGAGGTTGGCCACGGTGCCTGAGGAGGTCAGGTGGCCGAGGTGGTCCGGGAGGCCGAACATCGCGGCCAGCTGGGCCACGACCTCCTTCTCCATCGCGGCGGTCGCCGGCCCGCCGTCCAACGCGTGGTTGTTCGGGTTCACCTGCATCGCGGCCAGGTAGCCCACGATCGCCGCCGGGTGCGGGGGCTTGACCATCTGGGCGGCGTACCGCGGGTGCCCGAAGGGGTAGTTGTCGCGCATGCGGTCGGTCAGCTCGGCGAAGGCCTCTTCCAGCCGCTCCGGGGCGACATCCAGGACGGGATGCGGGCGGAACGGGCCGAACGAGCCCAGCCAGGCCTGGTGACTGCCGACAGCCCGTCCGAGCCAGTGCGTCAGGTCCTGCGACAGGTCCAAAGAACACCTCCGGTGGTGCAGGCTACTGACCGCCCGCGCCGGGGATACTGGTCGCCATGACATCGCTTACACGGGACCTCTCGAGCGCGGTCGGCAGCGCGGCGGCGGACCACCGCCCGTGGTGGCGCGACGCCGTGGTGTACCAGGTCTACCTGCGCTCCTTCGCCGACTCCGACGCAGACGGCGTCGGCGACCTGGAGGGCCTGCGCCGGCACCTGGACCACGTGGTGGAGCTCGGGGCGGAGGGCGTCTGGATCAACCCGTGCTACCCGTCGCCTCAGGCCGACCACGGCTACGACGTCGCGGACTACTTCGACATCGAGCCTGCCTACGGCGACCTGGCCACGTTCGACCGGCTGCTCGCCGACGCGCACGGCCGTGGCCTGCGGGTGCTGATGGACATCGTCCCGAACCACTGCTCGACCGAGCACCGGTGGTTCCAGGCCGCGCTGGCGGCCGGCCCCGGGTCGCCCGAGCGAGCCCGGTTCCTGTTCCGCGACGGCCACGGCCCGGACGGCTCGCGCCCCCCGAACGGCTGGCGCTCGGTCTTCGGTGGCCGCGCGTGGACGAGGGTGGTAGAGCCGGACGGCCGGCCCGGGCAGTGGTACCTGCACCTGTTCGACCCGATGCAGCCCGACTTCGACTGGCGCAACCCCGAGGTCGGCGACATGTTCGAGGAGGTGCTGCGGTTCTGGTTCGACCGCGGTGTCGACGGGTTCCGGATCGACGTGGCGCACGGTCTGGTCAAGGCGGCCGAGCTGCCCGAGTGGGACTTCCCCCCGCACGCCGAGGGCGACCCGGACCACCCCTCCCCGATGTGGGACCAGCCCGAGGTGCACGACGTCTACCGCCGCTGGCGCGCCGTCGCGCAGTCGTACGAGGGTCGGGACATCACCTTCGTCGGCGAGATCTGGGTCCGCGACCCGGGGTCCCTCGCGCTCTACCTGCGCGCGGACGAGCTGCCGCAGGCGTTCCACTTCGACTTCCTGATCCAGCCCTGGCGCGCGCCGGACCTGCGCGCCTCGGTGCAGCGCGGGCTGGACCACGTGGGGTCGACCGGCGCCACTGTCACCTGGACGCTGGCCAACCATGACGTGCACCGCGCTGTGACGCGGTACGGCCGCGACCAGAGCCAGGTGTCCGTCGACCCAAACGACCCGGTCGGCGGCACCCGCGCCCGCGGGCCGGTCGACCTGGCGCAGGGCACCCGGATCGCCCGGGCCGCGGTGCTGGTGACCCTCGCCCTGCCGGGCTCGGTCTACCTCTACCAGGGCGAGGAGCTCGGGCTGCCTGAGGTGCTCGACATGCCGGACGAGGCCCGCCAGGACCCCATCTTCGCCCGCAGCCACCACACGGAGTACGGCCGGGACGGCTGTCGCGTACCCCTTCCTTGGCAGCGGGACGCGCCCTCGTTCGGCTTCTCGGACGCCGGGCCGGGCGGGGTGCACGCGCCGCCCTGGCTGCCCCAGCCGACCTGGTTCGCCGACTACGCCGTCGACGCCGAGCGCGACGACGCCGACTCGACGTACAACCTGCACCGGCGAGCGCTGGGCCTGCGGCACTCGCTGTGGTCCGGTCCGGACGATCCGCTGCAGTGGCTGCCCACGCACGGGCGGGACGACGTGCTGGCGTTCGTCCGCGGCAGCTCGGCCTGCGTCGCGGTCTGCGGCCGAACCCCGTACGAGCTGCCGAGCGAATGGGGCGAGGTGGTCCTGGCCAGCGCCCGCCCGAGCGGGCGGGTGCTCCCCGGCGAAGCGGCCGCGTGGCTGAGGGTGGGGGCGCCGACGGGCGACTGACGGGGTCCGCCCCACTAGGTTGGCTGCGGGGTTCCCGTCCTGGAGTCATCTCCCGACCCGAGGACCGCCGATGCCGAGCCGCCTGACCGGAGCCGAACGCCGCGACCAGATCCTGTCCTGCGCCCGCTACGTGTTCGCCCAGGACGGGTACGACGGTGCCCGGACCGCCGACATCGCCGAGCGGGCGGGTGTCAGCGAACGACTGATGTACAAGCACTTCCAGGGCAAGCGCGAGCTGTTCATCGCGGTCACACAGGTCACGGCGGCCCTGGTGGCCCAGGGGTACCGCCAGGTCGCGGACGAGACCGACGACTTCGAGTCCGCGATGCACGAGCTCTACGACGGGCGGCTCGGACCCGGCCGGTTCCGCGGCCGCACGCACGGAGTCTTCTTCGCCCGGGTGCACGGACCGTTCGACGACCCGGACCTGGACGGCGCGATCAGCGCCGCGTACCGCACGCTGGCCGACGCGGCCACGTACTTCTTCCGGCGCATGGTCGAGCGCGGGCTGGTCCGCCCGGACGTGGATCCCGAGGTCGTCGCCTGGAACCTGTCCGGGATCCTGCACCTGCACGACCCGCTGTGGTCGGCGCACACGGCGCGGCGGGCCGCCGCCCTCGAGCGACGCATCCTGAAGGCGTTCATCCGCGACCTCTTGCCGACCGACAGGTGACAACCGACAGGTGACGACCGCGTCCCGGGCCTAGGGTCGGCCCATGACGACCGGACCCGATGGTGCCGATGTCGACCGTCTGGTCGAGGAGAACGAGCGCCTGCGCGCCGAGCTCGAGCAGGCCGCGGGCACGAGAGTGTCCCGCCGGCGGATCCGCCGGACCGTCGCCGCCGTGCTCGCCTTCCTCACGGCACTGCTGCTGGTGCTCGGCGTGGTGGCGACCTGGACCTCGCGCACGGCGCTCGACACCGACAAGTTCGTCGCTCGGGTCGGCCCGGTCGTCGAGGACCCGACGGTGCGCGCGGCGGTGGCCACCGAGCTCGGCGACGAGCTGGTCAGGGTGCTCGACCTGCAGTCCCGGATCGCCCCTGCGCTGCCGGACAACCTCGAGTTCCTGGCGGGTCCGCTGGCCAGCGGCGCGGAGACCGTGATCCGCAGGCAGGTCACCAGGTTCGTGGACTCGGACGCCTTCGTCACGCTCTGGTACGCATCGCTGCGGCTCGCGCACACCGAGGTGGTCAAGACGCTGACGGGCTCATCGGCGCCAGTACAGGTCGTCAACGGGAAGGTCGCCGTCGACCTCATCCCGGTGATCGGGCAGGTGCTCGGCACCCTGGAGCAACAGCTGCCGGCCATCTTCGGGACGGCGGTGAGCCTGCAGATCCCGGACAACCTGCCGGTCGACCAGATCCGGGCGCTCGTCCAGCGCTTCCTCGGCGTCGACCTGCCCGCGGACTTCGCCCTGCTGCCGGTGGTCGACCAGTCGGCCCTGGACACCGCGCGCCAGGGCATCAGGATCGTCAACGTGTCGGTCCTGCTGGTCCTGCTCGGCGCGCTGGTCGCCTTCGTGCTCGCCCTGTTCGCGTCGGTCACCCGGCGCCGGACCCTGCTGCAGGTGGGACTGTGGACCGCGATAATCACGGCCACGGTCTTCTTCGTGCTGCGGACGATCAGCAACCAGGTGATCGCGTCCGTGCAGAACGGGACGCTGCGCCCCGCCATCACCGCCGGCACGAGGGAGCTGTTCAGCAGCCTGCGCGGGTGGGCGGTGCTGCTGTTCGTCACCGGCCTGGTGCTGGCCGCGTTGATGTACCTCGCCGGCCCCGGCCGGTTCCCGGTCGCGCTGCGGCGCTGGGTGGTCACGGGCGCCGGGTGGACCCGCGACCGCGCCCGCGCGATCGCAGCCGACGAGGGCTACGCGGCGTGGGTGGCGCGGTGGCTGGACCCGTTGCGCATCGGTGGCGTCGTGGTGGCGGCCGTTCTGCTCCTGTGGCTGTCCAGCTGGACGGCGATGTTCGTCGTCGGCGCCCTGCTGGTGCTGTACGAGGTCGGGGTGACGCTGTACGCCGGCTCGACGCCGGCCGCCGTCGCCGCGGAGGAGGCCGCCCTAGGCGGGACGTAGCACCGGCTCAGCTGCCGGTGGGCGTGGTCGTCGGTGCGGGCTCCGCGGAGAGGTCGATGGTCCGGGTCTGCGCCAGGTCGTCGTCATCGGTCTGCCCCGGCGGGTCGTCCTGGTCGGGTGGCCCGGCCTCGTCGACAGGGAGCGGCTGCTGTGACGGTGCGAGCGACGGCCACTGCTCGGACGCCCCGGCCAGGATCTGGTTGAGCGCGTCCCGCATCGCGGCGATCTCGCCCAGCAGCTCGATCCGGTGCTCGCTGAGCTCCGCCACCTCACGGCGGGCGGCTGCGCCCAGCTCCTCGGCATCCCGGCGGGCGTCCGAGCGTGTGTCGACAGCCTCCCGCTCCGCCGCGTGCCGCAGCGCGGTCGCGTCGCGGTCGGCGTCCTGGCGCATCTGGTCGGCCTCGCTCTCGGCCAGCCCCAGCAGCTGCGACACCCGCTCGCCGAGCGCGTCGAAGCTCGGCCGTCCGCGCTCGAGCTCGGCCCGCACCCCGGCCAGCTCCTCGTGGGCGGCCCGCTCGCGTGCGGCGGCACCGACCAGCTCGGCGCGGAGCTGGTCGACGAGCAGGGCGACCCTGGCGAGGTGCCCGTCCACCTGGTGCCGCTCGTAGCCGCGCAGCACCACGTCGAACCTCTCGGGGGCACCCGCCGGCTGCTGGGCGGGCGCCGGCCCGGCGTCCTCCACCACGGTGACCATGCCCGGGACCAGGTCGTCCCCTGAGGACGGCACGAACGTGACGGGCGCTCGGTCTTCGGTCATCGTGGGTCCCTTCCTGCGTCGGCTGCGGGCGGACCCGGCCAGCCGTCGTCGACGCCCCCGCTCGGGGACTGTGCTCCCCACCGGCTGCGGGTGGCAAACCGGGCCGGGCCGTCCGCTCAAGGACGGGTTACGGTCGCGGGCATGAGATTCGGCTTGGACATCGCCCAGCAGCGCATGGAGTGGGACGACCTGGTCGGGCGGGTCCGGCTGGCCGAGGACCTGGGCTTCGACGGCATGTGGGGGTTCGACCACTTCATCCCGACGTACGGCGAGGGTCCCGGCCCGTGCTTCGAGGGGATGACCACGCTCGCGGCGCTGGCGTCGGCCACGACCCGGATCCGGCTCGGCCTGCTGGTCACCGGCGTCACCTACCGGCACCCCTCGGTGCTGGCCGCGCAGGCCGTCACCGTGGACCACGCCAGCCACGGCCGGCTCGAGCTGGCCATGGGCGCCGCCTGGTACGAGGCCGAGCACCGGCAGCTGGGGATCGACTTCCCGCCGCTCGGCGAGCGCTTCGACCGGCTCGAGGACTGCCTGGAGATCTTCACCCGGCTGTTCACCGGCGAGGTCGTCGACTACGACGGGCACGTGTTCAGCCTGGCGGGGGCGCGGCTGCGCCCGGTGCCCGTGCAGCTGCCGCACCCGCCGCTGTGGATCGGCGGCTCGGGCCGCCGGCGAACGCTGCCGCTGGTGGCCCGTTACGCGGACGTGTGGCACTGCTTCGAGCCGCCCGCAACCCTCCGCGAGCTGTCGGCCGTGGTCGACGAGCTGGCCGCCGCGGCCGGCCGGGACCCGGCCGCCATCGCGCGCGCCTCGTCGCTCTCGCTGTCCGAACCCTGGGACGAGGTCCGCGCGAACGCCGAGGCGGTGCGCGCCGCCGGAGTGACCTACCTGGTCTGCGGGTGGCCCGGCGAGGGAGCCGGGCGGGTGGAGGAGTTCGTGACCCGCGTCGTGCCCGACCTGGTCGGCTGACCCTGGTGGTAACAGTGCCGGGCAACCCCGTTGACCCTCCCGAGGACGCGGGAGAGATTCGACCGGTGACCTCCACCGACCTCGACGCCGGCACCGGGGTCACCGCCGTCGTCGCGGTGGTCCCGGAAGACCCGCCCCGGCAGCCGGTCGCGGTCCGGCCGCTGGCCGGCACTGTGTCCGCCCTGGCGTGCGCGGGCTGCACCCTGCTCGTCGCGCGCTGGCACTCCCCGGAGAACTTCTTCCAGTTCAACGCGCAGTCCATCCCCTGGTCGTACCTGTGGTCGGTGGCCCTGCTCGCCGTCGTGCTGTTCGCCGCCGCCGCGGTCCTGCTGCGCGGGCTGCTGACCGCCCTCGCCTGGGTGGGCGGCGCTGCGCTGGCCCTGTCCGCCGTGGGGCTGGTCGAGGCGTTCTGGTTCGCGTTCCAGGTGCTGCAGGGCGACGGCGCCACCCGCGTGCTGCCGTTCGCCCGCGGCTACGTCGTCGTCTTCGCGATCGCCCTCGTCCTCACGTGGGCGGCCGTCGTGCTCTCCCGGAGGAAGTCTTGATGCCCACGCGGTACCTCGGCGCGGACAAGCTGTCCGTCTCGGCCCTGGGCCTGGGCTGCATGGGGATGAGCGAGTTCTACCGGGACCATGACGACGAGGTGTCGGACGCGGTGATCCGAGCCGCGCGCTGACCCGGCGGGGGACGCGGCGGCGATGGGGGTGGCGGGGCTGCGCCGGCCGAAAGCCGCGAGCGGGGCGTCGGGGCCGCCCGGCAGACTGGCCCGGTGACGCGCAGGGGAGCGGTGCTGTTCGGTGCCATGTCGGTGATCTGGGGCGTGCCGTACCTGTTCATCCGGGTCGCCGACCGCGGCCTCGAGCCGGCCGTGATCGTCTCCGGCCGGACCCTCATCGGCGCCCTGGTGCTGCTCCCGCTGGCGGCCCGGGCCAGGGCCATCCGCCCGGTGCTGCCCGGCTGGCGCTGGCTGATCGCCTTCGCCGTCATCGAGATGGCCGTCCCCTGGTACCTGCTCACCGACGCCGAGCGGCACCTCCCCAGCGCGCTGACCGGCCTGCTGGTCGCCGCGGTCCCCCTCATCGGCGCCCTGATCTCCGTCGTCGGCCAGCACGAGGACCGCATGACCGGCGTGCGCGCGGTCGGACTGGGCATCGGGCTCGCCGGCGTCGTGGCTCTGCTCGGAGTCGACCTGGAGCTGAACGGCGCCGGCGCCTGGCCCGTCGTCGAGGTCCTGCTCGTCGCGGTCTGCTACGCCACCGGGCCGGTGATCCTCTCCCGGCGCCTGGCCGGGCTGCCGGGCATCGGCGTGAGCGCAATGTCGTTGAGCATCGCCGCCGCCCTCTACCTGGTGCCCGGCGTGCTGCTGTGGCCGGACAGCGCACCGCCGGCGTCCGCGGTCTGGTCGGTCGTGGTGCTGGGGCTGGTCTGCACGGCGCTCGCGTTCGTCCTGTTCTACGACCTCATCGCCGAGATCGGGCCGAGCCGGGCGACGGTGATCACCTACCTCAACCCGGCCGTCGCGCTGCTGCTGGGCATCGTGGTCCTGGGAGAGCAGCCGACCATCGGGATGTTCATCGGGTTCCCGCTCGTCCTGCTGGGTTCGGTGCTCGCCACCCGCGGACCGCGGCGCCCGGACCGGGCGCCGTCGGGCTCGGCCGAGCCCGGTCACGAGATCGCGAGCAGCGCCAGCCCGTAGGCCACCGCGTAACGATGACCGAGAACGCCGGCGACGTCGCCGCGGCCGACCGCGGCACCGGACAGGTGCGGCAGCAGCAGCCCCACCAGCTCGTCGTCGGCCGCCGCCCCGCCCACCAGCAGGACGTCGTCGGGCCGCGAACCCGCCGTCCGCAGCGCTCGCAGGACGTTGTCGGCGAGCACCCGCTGCTTGGTACGCAGTCGCAACGCCCGCCACTCGGCCGGTGCCAGCGCACCGCCGAACGGGAGCAGGCCGGCCGGCCCCGGCACCACCAGCGACCCGACGGCGGCCGACGGTGCCGGCCGGTCGAGGAACGTCCGCGCGCCGTCCTCGGCCAGCAGCACCTGCGGCGCCTCCAGGCGCGAGCACGGACCGCGCTTGACCCAGTCGGCCGCCCCGCGCGGAACGCCGAGGAAGGTGGCGACGGCGACCGTGAGCATCTCGCCGGCCCCGGCGGCCACCACCTCGGCGCCGTCCGGCCCGATCACGTCGATCGTGCCGCCGCCGAGGTCGACGACCGTCGCCGTCGCCCGGACCCCCGGAGTCGTGCAGGCCCCGAGCCGCGCGGCCGCCGCCTCGCCGTCGACGACGCGGACCGGGACACCCACCTCGGCGCCCATGAGGGCGGCCGGGTCGCGTCGAGCGCCGCGGCCGGACAGCCCGGCGACGACGAGCGCGCGCGCCGTGGATGCGTCGACCCGGGCGGCGACCGACGCCGCGACCTCGCGCAGCTCCACGACCCACAGGTCGTCCACCGGGCGGTCGACCCGCTCCCCCGGCAGCCGCCACCCCGTCACGGCACCGACGGCAGCTGCGGTCAGCGTGGTGGCGGTCCCGGTGGAGAGCGGCACCGGATCGGACGCTCCGCGCAGCAGCACCGACCCGCTCGAGACCTCGCTGCGGTCGCGGGCGTCGGCGCGCAGCGCCAGCACGCCGCGTGGAGAGTCCCCGAGCGAGTCGGCGACGGCGACCGCGTCGGCACGCTCGTCCGGGCGAAGGCCGAGCAGGCCCGACAGCCGGATCGGGTCGCCGAGATCCCGGAGCCGGTGCCCGGCCGGGCGCACCTCCATGGCGACCAGCAGCGCACCCCGGACGGCACCCACGTCTACTTCGTCGGCGACCGGCAGGTCCCCGGGTAGCCGCGCCGCGACGAGCACGCCCTCGTCGTCGGCCAGGAGCAGACCGCGCACGTCGGCGCCTGCGTCCAGCCACCGGACGGTCCCCGCCGCGGTCGCGGCATACCCGGTCCCCGCCGGCACCAGCATGACGACCGGGCGACCCAGAACCGGCTCCGCGCCGAGCTCGACCGGGAAGCCGACCGCCGTCCCCGTCCCGCCCGGGGTCGTGCCGCCGACGCGAAGGACGTCGAGCCGGCCGGTGCCAGGAGCACTCTCGGGCAGGCTCGTCGCCAGCGTCTCGACCGGACGCAGCGGCGCCACGGCGACCAGGTCCGCCTGGCGCCCGATCCGCGCCTCCAGGCGGCGCAGGAGCACCGCTGCGCCGTGCAGGGAGGCGTCCGACCCCTTGACACCGCGGGTCGGCGCCCGGTCCCAGCCCAGCGGCACCGGGACACCGGCGGACAGCTCGACGACGACGACCTCGGTGGTGGTGTTCCCGACGTCCACCCCCGCGACCACCGTCACCGTCGGCTCACAGTCCACTCACGGTCGGCTCACTGTCGCAGCAGCCCCCGTCGCGCGTACACGTCCGCGGCCTCGCGGAACAGCGCCGCGTTCCGGGCAGCGCCGGAAGCCTCCAGCCGGTCGGCCAGGCCGCGCAGGTCGGCGGCGGTCGAGCGGTGCGGGCGCAGCGCCTCGTACAGGGCCAGCACCTCGTCGTCGTCGAGGAGGGCGAGCTCCGCGGCGCGGCGGAAGTTCTCCGCCAGCTGACCGTTGGCGTGCGCCGCGGCGACCTCGGCCTGGTGCTCGAGGGTGCTCGGGTGGATACGGACGTCGCTGATCCCGACGGTGCCGTCCCGGACCGCCTCCAGCGTGATCTCCGCCGGGTCGCGCCCGGATGCGCCGACCGCGCTCACCGGTCCACCACCAGCTCGTGCGGTGGCGCACCCGGCTCGCAGCAGCCGCGCTCGATGCCGACCAGCGCGACGACCTTGGTGTGGTAGCGGGCCTCGATCGCCTCGTCGCTGTACGGGTTGCGGGCCGGCTCCGGAGTCGCTCCCTTCGCGTGCCGGCCGGCGTTCGCGCCGAGCCGGCGGTACAGCGCCGCGTCGACGGTGGGGGCGACGCTGTACAGCTCGAGGTTCGCCAGCGGGGGCAGGTCGCGGCGGTGGATCAGTGCCGTGCCCTTGCCCTGCAGCCCGATCCCGATGCCCGACCCGGACAGCCGCGCCGCCGTCAGGCCGATCATCCCAAGGTCGATGGTGTCCTCGACCCGCACCACCCGGCCCACGCAGCCCTCCTCCTCCAGGCCGGCCAGCAGCTCGCGCAGCGCCTCGACCACGGTCAGCCCGGACAGCGTCACCCACACCTCGCGGCCGACCGCCGGCGAGACCCCGACGACGACCTCCCGCGGGTCCACGCCCTGGCCGGCCGGCCCGGTCACGTGCAGCGCGGCGGAGCGGTGCCCCGCCTGCTCGGCGCGCAGGTCCTCGACCGAGCGCTGCTGCCGGACTGCGTCGATCTCGGCCTGCCGCACTGCGGTGGGGACGTACCCGGTGCCGGGACCGGCGTAGTCGTTCGGGTCGGTGACGAGCGAGAGAACCCGCATCGACTCGTCGAAGATCGCCGCCGTCTGCAGGTAGTCGCCGGCGACCCGCGCCTTGAGCATCTCCAGGATCCGGCCGGCCTCCGGCTCGAAGCCCGTCTCGTACAGCGCGCCGACGACGTCGACCATGGTGATGCCGGTCTCGCGGATGATCCGGGACGCCACCAGCGGTGTCATCAGGTCGGCGGCCGGGACGTCCTTGGACCCCGCCGCGTCGACCGCCTGCGCGGCCCAGCCGTCGTCGAAGTCGCCCAGCCCCAGGTGCCGGTAGACCGCGCGGACGGCCTCGACCGCCCGCGTGCGGAGGGCCGCGACGTGCGGCTCCGCTGCGGTGCGCAGCCCGCCGTCCACCCCCCAGTCGCGCTGCATGACGAGGAAGTCGTCGATGTCCTCGGAGTTCCACTGGCTGGGGCCGAACATGTTGTCGTAGCGCTGGATCGAGCCGAACCCGCTGCACACGTAGTCCGAGCCCGCGAGCAGGATGGGCAGCGTCCGCGAGGTGCGGCGCACGTCCGACTCGGACATCAGCGCATCGTTGCCGGTGCAGGCCTCCAGCCCGCGGGCCATCACCATCACGTTCTCGGCCATCAGGGAGCGCACCCCACCGGGCACCGACCCCGCTACCGCCGCCGAGTCGATCCCGCCGTTCTGCACGCCCTGAGCCCCGATCGCCCGCGCCAGCGCGACGCAGCGAGCCTCGAGGTAGAACATCGAGCAGCCCTCGGCGGCCCCCATGAGCGCCTCGGCGCCGCCCCCGGAGGTCACCCGCATCTTCACCCCGCGGGAGGCGTAGGCCGAGGTCAGGAACGCCTTCGACCACGGGGTGTCGTCACCGTCCACGAAGACCTGCTCCGTGCCGTACAGGGACACCGTCTCGGCGTAGGACACCAGTCCGCGCATGCCCATCTCGAGCTCGAGCGCCTCCTCGACCGAGCACTGGACCAGGACCCCCGGCGAACCCACGGCGGCCCCGATCGAGACGGCGACGGCGTTGGACGGCGCGTCGCCGAGCACCGGCACCGTGGTCTCGACCTCCCGGAACCCGAACGCCGCGGCGGTGGCCGCGTCGGCGGCCAGCAGCAGCGGGTCGTCCGAACGGTTGGTGACGTGCGCCTGGTTGCTCGGCGTACGCCTGGCCCGCAGCTTGGTCATGGCGACGCCCAGCTCGACCGGGCGCAGCACCGCCAGGCAGCGGGCGAGCTTGGCCGGGGTCATCCCGGCGGCCAGCCGGACCAGCTCGGCCCGGGGCACGGCCGGGTCTACGGCCATCCGCGCGTACGTCGTCTCGTCGAGCGCCATCGCCTCGGCGGCGGTGTCCAGGTCCAGCCCGTGCCGCGCGATGAACTCGTCCAGCACGTCGAAGTCGGCCGCCTGGCGCGAGTCCATCTCGGCGACCCGTCCGTCGGCGTCCAGCACCAGCGACGGCTTGGGGTCCGCGGGGGAGTCGAAGGCGATGAGCCCGAGTCCGGCGTCCTCGACGGCGAACCCGTCGAGGTTGACGGGCTGGGCGTCCATGAACCGGAACCGCCCGATCACGGGGCCGCCTCCCCGGAGTCGAAGACCGCTGCGGCAGCGGCAGCCGCGGCGAGATCCTGTTCGGCTGTCCCGCCGCTGACGCCGACGCCGCCGACGACACGGTCCCGCGACCACAACGGCAGCCCACCGGCGAAGCACACGTACCGCCCGCCGGCCGCGGACTGCATGCCGGCCAGCGGCCCGCCCGGAGCCGTCAGCCCGGCGAGCTCGTGGGTGCCGATGCGGTGTGCGACGGCGGTGAACGCCTTGTCCGGGGCGAGCACCGGACCGGCGATCTCCGCGCCGTCCATCCGCTCGAACGCGACGAGGTGCCCCCCGGCGTCGACGACAGCCGCCGACACCAGCGCCCCCGCGGCGCTCGCGGCGGCAAGAGCCGCGGCGACCATCTCCCGCGCGAGCGCCAGGTCGACCTCGGTCCTCGTCACCCGGACCATGCTGCCGCCACCGCGCGCATCCGCGCATGCATCCCCTGCATCGCGGTCGCCCCGCCAAGGACCGCCTTGGGCACCTTGGCCACCATCGTGTAGACGGTGTCGACGACGTTCGCGACCGGCGACAGGGCGGCCTGCGCGACCAGCTGGTAGGCGTCCAGCTCGGTCTGCCCGGTCAGCTCGGCCACCCACCGCACCATCTGCCGGTGCGAGATCCGGAAGGCGTCCTCCAGCGGCTTGGTCGAGCCGGTCGTCATGAGGAAGTCGTCGCTCTCCAGCCGAGGCCATGGGGTCGGGACGCCCTTGACCAGGTCGACGACGAAGACCGTGTCCATCGCGCACTCGACGGCGACCCCGCAGGTCTCGCCCTCGCCCTGCCTGGCGTGCCCGTCGCCGAGGCTGAACAGCGCTCCCGGGACGTTGACACCGAGGTAGCAGGTGACCCCGGCCCGCATCTCCGGGGTGTCCATGTTCCCGCCCCAGTCGCCGGGTGCCAGCGACGACCGGACCTCGCGCAGCGCCGGTGCCACGCCGACGGTCCCGTGCATCGGGTCCAGCGGCAGCGCGGCGGTGAACGACGTGTCCAGCGCGGCGTACCGGACCAGCCGGGCGGCCAGGTCGAGCTCGTAGAACCAGGTCCGCTCCGGGAGCGGCTCGTGCAGCAGGGCGGTCGTGGCCGTCGCCGTGAGCGACCCGAACAGCGGCACCGTCGTGCTGACACCCCAGGCGTGCGACGGCTCGATGGACACGAAGTGCACGGCCAGGGTGTCGCCCGGCTCCGCGCCCTCGACGTAGAACGGTCCGGTCTGCGGGTTGATGAACCTCGGGTCGCAGACCCGGCTGACCAGGTCCGACGTGGCCCGGACGCGCCCGGCGAAGCAGTCCAGGGTCGACGTGGCGACCACGGTGCCGGGGCGCACGGACACCACCGGCTCGACCCCCCCGAAGGTGTAGACCAGTGACCCCGGGTCCGCCTCGGGGTCCAGCCCGTGGCGCAGCACCGGCGGCATGACGCCGCTGTCGCTCATGCCGGCTCCCCTCGTGACGGACGCGGGGTGCGCGACCGGACTGCCCGGCCGCGCACCCCGCGTCGTCGAATGGCGGTCAGACGCGCTCGTGGCTCTCCTCGAACACGGTCCGCCCGATCTGCTCGTACACCTCCGGCTTCGACGACCGCAGCCACAGGGCCGCGCCGAGGCCGACCAGGAAGGTCGCGATCGCCATGTACGGCATCAGCTTGAAGAACAGCGACGTGCTGCCGCCGCCGCCGGCGAAGCTGAGGTTGCTGAACAGCAGCCAGATCACGTACAGCATGCCGAGCATGCCCAGCGCCGGCGCGATGAGCGTCGACCACACACTCCCTGTCTGGGCTTTCTTCACCCAGAAGTACCAGATGACGGCAAGGGAGCAGATGGCCTGCACCGCCAGGATCGACATCGTCCCGAGCAGGGCGAGCAGCCCGTAGAGGAAGATGTAGCCACCGATGTAGGTGTCGTGGCCGCCGGGCGACAGCACGTAGAAGCCGACGGTCAGCACGACAGTGATGAGTGTCTGCAGGATCGAGGCCACGTACGGCGAGTGGTGCTTGTTGTGCGTCGACCCGAGGTTCTCCTTGGTGGCCGGCACCTCGCGGCCGATCGCGTAGATGTAGCGGGACGCGGCGTTGTGGAACGCCAGGGCGCAGGCGAACGATCCCGACACGATGAGGAACAGGTAGATGTTCACGACCCAGTGGCCGCCGAGGTTCTTCTCGGCCAGGCCGGTGAACATGTCGATCGAGCTGGACCCCGACGACAGGGTGATCGACTTCAGCGCACCGTTGCCGGCGATGACCATCCAGGACACGAACGTGTAGAACACGCCGAGCCCGACCACGGCGATGAGCGTCGCCTGCGGGACGATCCGCTTGGGGTTGCGGGACTCCTCGCCGTAGACCGCGGTCGTCTCGAACCCGACCCAGGACCAGAAGGCGAAGAAGACGCCGATGGCCGCCGAGCCCGCCGCCAGCGCCGCGCCGCCCACCTGGATGCCCAGGCCACCACCCGCGGGCAGGGACTTGAAGGCGTTCACCGGGTTGACGATCGAGGTCATCATCCCGTTCGGGCCGCCACCCTTGAACAGGACCGAGAAGGCCAGCGCGCCGAGGAGGAGGACCTCGCAGACGAGGAAGAACCCCAACAGGGCAGCGGCGATGTTGATGTCGTAGTAGCCGAAGATGCCGACCACGGCGATGCCGATGAACGCCAGGAGCAGCCAGTTGACGTCCCAGCTGAACCACTCGTTCAGGGTGAAGTTCGCGAAGTAGGAGAAGATGCCGATCAGCGAGCCTTCGAAGACCACGTAGGCCATCGTGGCCAGCAGGCCGGTGGCCATGCCCCAGATCTGCCCGAGCCCCTGGCTGATGAAGCCGTAGAAGGCCCCGGCCGTGGTGATGTGCCGCGCCATCGCGACGAACCCGATGGTGAAGAGCGTCAGCACGATGGTGGCGAAGAGGAACCCACCTGGCGCATATATGCCGTTCCCGTAACCGACCGCGATGGGCACGTTGCCGGTCATCGCGGTGATCGGGGCGGCGTTGGCCGTCGCCATGAACAGCACCCCGAGAAGCCCCACTGCTCCGATCTTGAGCGCGTGCGTGCTCTCTGCTCTCGGGATCGGGGCGTTCTCGAACTGCTCCATATCGAGGTTGGCCACCTGCGAACCCCTTTTCGGTCTGAACTACGGGGAGGACCGCAGGCCGCGGGTGTATGACCTGGGTCACACGATTGGCGGCATCGTGGCACTACCGGCCTCGTCGATCAAGGACTTCTGGCCACCTCGCGACCTTCGGACTCACTACATACCGTTTCAGACCAATTCTCGATTCGGTCTTCCCAATGGTTCGGCAGACCGTTACCGTGGGTTCGCCCCTGCGGAGAGCGAGGTGGGTCGGGTGGACGGGCCGGGCGACGAAGGGCAGCGGTTCGACTACGGCACGTTCTCGTTCGCCTCGAAGGCCGAGGTGCTGGAGAAGGCCAAGGAGTACTGGAACCCCGACAAGACGCAGTTCTGGATCGACGCCGGGATCCCGCTGGTCATCGACCGGCGCGAGGAGTACTTCATCTACGACATGTCGGGCAAGCGGCTGATCGACGTGCACCTCAACGGCGGCACCTACAACCTGGGCCACCGCAACGCCGAGGTCGTCCAGGCCGTCACCCTCGCCATGCAGCACTTCGACATCGGCAACCACCACTTCCCCTCGCTCGCCCGGACGGCGCTGGCCGAGGCCCTGGTCGCCACCGCCCCGCCCGGGATCAGCAAGGTGGTCTACGGCTCCGGCGGCGGCGAGGCGATCGACATCGCTTTGAAGACGGCCCGGCACGCCACCCAGCGGCGCAAGATCGTCTCGATCGTGAAGGCCTACCACGGACACACCGGCCTGGCCGTGGCCACCGGGGACGACCGCTTCTCCAAGCTGTTCCTCTCCGACCGGCCGGAGGAGTTCCCGCACGTGCCCTTCAACGACCTCGAGGCGATGGAGCGCGAGCTCAGCGGCCGGGACGTGGCCGCGGTGATCATGGAGACGATCCCGGCCACGTACGGCTTCCCGCTGCCCGAGCCGGGATACCTCGAGGCGGTCAAGGCGATGTGCGAGCGCTACGGCGCGCTGTACGTGGCCGACGAGGTGCAGACCGGGCTGATGCGCACCGGTGAGCTGTGGGGCGTCACCAAGCACGGCATCGCCCCGGACATCCTCGTGACCGGCAAGGGCATCAGCGGGGGCATGTACCCCATCGCCTGCGTCCTGGTGAACGACCGTGCGGCCGGCTGGCTGGACGAGGACGGCTTCGGGCACATCTCGACCTTCGGCGGCGCCGAGCTGGGCTGCATCGCGGCGCTGAAGTCGCTGGAGATCTGCAACCGGCCGGAGACCCGGTCGATGGTGCACTACATCTCGGACTTCGTCGGGCGCGGCCTGCGCCGGATCCAGGCCGACTACCCCGACTGGTTCGTGGGCATCCGCCAGCACGGCGTGGTGATGGGCCTGGAGTTCGCCCATCCGCAGGGTGCCAAGTACGTCATGCGGCACCTGTACGAGAACGGGGTCTGGGCGATCTTCTCGACGCTGGACCCCCGGGTGCTGCAGTTCAAGCCGGGGATCCTGCTCAAGCCGGAGCTCGCCGAGGAGCTGCTCGACCGGACCGAGGTCGCCATCGGCAAGGCCTACCGCGAGGTGCGCGGTGGGCACGACGGCCGGTCGGCACGGGCTAGCGACAGGCGCGCGTCGTGACCGACACCCTGGAGCTGGTCGTCGAGGCCCGCGGCGTGCCCCGCGGCCGGGCCATGCTCGAGCGCGCGGAGTGGGCCGCCCGGGCGTTCGCTCGCTACGACGCGGCCACCGTCCGCCGGATCGTCGCGGCCGCGGCGCAGGCCGGCGCCGCGCACGCCGAGGAGTTCGCACAGCGCGCCGTGGCGGAGACGGGGTTCGGCGTGGTCGAGCACAAGGTGCTCAAGAACCTCGCCTGCTCCACCGGCATCGTCGAGGCGTACCGCGACCACGACTACGTGAGCATGCGGGTGGACGACGCCGCCAAGGTCGTCGAGATCCCCCGACCGGCCGGCGTCGTGCTGGCCCTCACCCCCTCGACGAACCCGGTGGCCACCGTCTACTTCAAGACCCTGCTGTCCCTGATGACCCGCAACGCGGTGGTGATCAGCCCGCACCCGTACGCCCGCCAGGTCTGCAGCGACGCAGCGCGGACGATGGCCGAGGCGGCGGTCGCCGCGGGGGCCCCGGACGGCTGCGTGCAGTGGGTGGCCGAGCCGTCCATCCCGCTGGTCAACGCGCTGATGACCGACGAGCGGACCGACGTGATCGTCGCCACCGGTGGGACCGCCATGGTGCGGGCCGCCTACCGCAGCGGCAACCCGGCGATCGGCGTCGGCCCCGGGAACGTGCCGGTCATGGTCGACCGCACCGCGAACCTGCAGCGGGCCGCCCAGCGCATCGTCGACAGCAAGGCGTTCGACAACTCGATCCTGTGCACCAACGAGAGCGTCCTGGTGGTCGAGGAGGTGGTCGCCGACCGGCTGATGCAGCACATGCAGCACGCGGGCGCCTACCTGCTCGACGACGCAGAGCGGGACCGGGTCAGGGCGCTGGTGTTCCCGGACGGGCAGTTCGACACCCGCCTGGTGGGCAAGGACGCCGCCTGGATCGCCGAGCAGGCCGGGATACGGCTCGGTCCCCGGACCCGGGTGCTGCTGGCCCCCTTCGACCTGCCCGTGCCCGAGGAGGCGCTGGCCCACGAGAAGCTGCTGCCGGTCCTCGGCGTCCTGCGGGTCCCGAGCGTGGCCCGCGGCATCGAGGCCGCGTGCGCGGTCCTGCGGATCGGCGGTGCGGGGCACTCGGCCGCGATCCACAGCACCGACGCCGCCACCGTGATGGCGTACGGCGCGGCGGTTCGGGTGCTGCGGGTGGCGGTGAACGCCGGCAGCAGCCTGGGCAGCTCGGGGCTGGAGACCAACCTGGCTCCGTCGATGACGATCGGGACCGGCTACTTCGGCCGCTCCA
Organism: uncultured Actinomycetota bacterium; assembly: GCA_963849365.1. Taxonomy (GTDB): domain Bacteria; phylum Actinomycetota; class Actinomycetes; order Prado026; family Prado026; genus CAVQCJ01. Next base: position 1,124,616 of record CAWKHA010000004.1, on the reverse strand, counting down.
GCGTCGGGGAGAACCTCGAGCCGCGGCACCTGGTCAACTGGACCCGGCTCGCGTACAACGCGGACGTCAAGGAGGCCATGGCGGACTTCGCCGGGCTGCAGCCCTGGCAGGCCCCGGCCGGCCCGGTCCCGGCGTACCCCGTCCCGTCGAACGCCGAGGACGCACCGGCGCTCGTGCCGGCGGCACATCCCACCGAGCCCGGGACGACCGAGGCTGCGGAGCTCCGCGAGGAGATCCGCCGCCTGATCGTCGAAGAGCTCCGACAGATCGTCGAAGGCTGAGCCGTGGCCGAGCTCCGATCGTTCATCTTCATCGACCAGCTGCAGCCGCAGACGATGTGCTACCTGGGCACCTGGGTCAAGGGTTCGCTGCCCCGCAGCAACGTCGCCGCGCAGGTCATCGAGATCGCGCCCGGCCTGGAGATCGAGCCGCTGACGGATGTCGCGCTCAAGCACGCGGAGGTCCGCGCCGGGGTGCTCGTCGTCGAGCGGCAGTTCGGCTACCTGGAGATCCACGGCCCCACCGCGCAGGTCCGGGCGGCCGGGACCGCGGTGCTAGAAGAGCTCGGTGCCACCGAACGGGACGCCACCCGGCCGCAGGTGCTCGCGGCCGAGATCGTCACGATGCTCGACCCCCAGCACGCGTTCCTGGTCAACCGGAACAAGATCGGCTCGATGGCCCTGCCCGGGGAGTCGCTCTTCGTCCTCGAGATGCAGCCGGCCTCGTACGCGATCCTGGCGACGAACGAGGCCGAGAAGGCCGCCCGCGTGAAGGTCGTCGACTACCGCATGATCGGCGCCACCGGCCGGGTCTACCTGTCCGGCCGCGAGGCGGACGTGCGGCAGGCGGCCGACGCCGCCCAGCAGGCCCTGGCGGACGTCTCGTGAGCGGGCCGACGGGTGGGATCACCTCCGCGGACCTGCGCGCCCTGGTGCGCGAGGTGCTCCGCGACACCCTGCCCGGGCCCGCCGTGCTCGCCGTGCCTGCCGTGCCTGCCGCGCGCGCCGACGACGGTGCCGACCGCCCGGTGGTCACGATCGGCACCGACGAGGAGCTGGCCGAGTTCGTCCGGTTGGTGGCGACGGAGTGCGAAGACCCGGGGCGCCGCGAGCAGCTGCGCGACGGAGCGGCCGGTTTCCGGCTCGCCGCGACACCGTCCCCCGCCCAGCCGCTGCCCGTACCGGCGGCGGACCGGCCGGTGCTCAGGGTGGAGCGTGGGGCCGTCACCGAACGCCACGTGCGGGAGGCCGGCCGCACCGGCGCCACGGTCGTCGCCGCCCGCGGGGTGGCTGTGACGCCGCTGGCACGCGACCGGGCGAGGTCCACCGGCGTCGACATCGAGAAGGAGCGCTGATGCTGCGGGCACGAGTAGTCGGCAACGTCTGGGCGACGCGGCGGCTCGACGAGCTGCCCAACGGCGCCTTCCTCGAGGTCGAGGTCGAGGGGACCGGCTCCCGGCTGGTCGCGTTCGACGTCCTCGGCTCCGGGGTCGGCGAGCACGTCCTGGTGGCCACGGGTTCGGTGGCGGCGGCCTGGTTCGCCGGGAAGCCGCCGCCGCTGGACGCGCTGATCATCGGGTCCATCGACCCCGCGACCGGTGAGTGACCGGGGCGGGTACCGCAGTCCGGAGACGACTTCGGCGAACAAGGAGAAAGAGATGGCGAACAACGCGATCGGGATGATCGAGACGAAGGGCTACGTCGCCGCCCTGGCAGCGGCCGACGCCATGGTGAAGGCGGCGAACGTGACCATCGTCGGCCGGGACGAGGTCGGCGACGGGCTCGTCGCGGTCACGATCGTCGGCGACGTCGGCGCGGTGAAGGCGGCCACCGAGGCAGGGGCCGAGACGGCGTCCAGCGTCGGGGACCTGGTCTCGGTGCACGTCATCCCGCGTCCGCACGCCGAGCTGGCGAAGTTCTTCAAGGTCGCGGGCGAGACCGCGTGAGCGCCGACCCGGCCGCTGCTGGCGCCGGGCCGGAGCTGCGCGTCTACCTGCCGATCGAGAACCTGCAGCGGCAGTTCGCGGCCTACCTCGCGACGCCCACGCGGGCGCGTGGCTATCCACCGTACGAAGGCCAGCACGCGCTCATCGTCGAGGTGGCTCCCGGGCTGGCGATCCACCGCGTCGTCGACCTCGCGCTGAAGTCGGTGCCCCAGGTCGAGCCGGGCATCCTCTTCGTCGAGCGGCAGTTCGGCGTGCTCGAGGTCCACAGCGCCGACCTGGACGAGGTGACGGCGGCCGGTCAGGCCATCCTGGCCGGGCTCGGTGCCACGGCCGCGGACCAGTTGAAGCCACGGATCCTGTACGACGACGTGATCGAGGACGTGACCGACCAGCACGCCGTGATCGTGAACCGGACGCGGGAGGCCTCGATGCTCCTGCCCGGTGACACGCTCCTGGTCTACGAGATGACGCCGGCCCTGTTCGCCGCCGTCGCGGCCAACGAGGCCGAGCGGGCTGCGCCGGACAATACGCTGGTGGACGTCTCGATGATCGGCGCGGCGGGTCGGGTGTACATCAGCGGCAGCCGCGCGGGCGTGGAAGCGGCGCGCGAAGCGGTGACGGCGATCCTGCAGGCGGTGCAGGGACGGGAGCACATGTGAGCCAGGTCCCCGAGCGCGAGCGCGTGGAGGCCGTCGCCCGCGACGCCCTGCGCTGCTACGGGATCGGGCCGGCCGCCGAGCTCACCCTGCTCAACATCTCCGAGAACGCCACCTTCCGCGTCGACGACCCGGCGACCGGCAGCCGCACCGTGCTGCGCGTGCACCGGCCGGGCTACCACGCCCGCGAGGCGATCGAGAGCGAGCTGGCCTGGATCCGCGCACTGCGCGCGGACGCCGTCGTCAGCACCCCCCGCGTGCTCCCGGCCCTGGACGGGTCGGACGTCGTGGAGGGCCGGCACGAGGCCGGCGGGAACCGGCACGCGGTCATGTTCGAGTGGGTGCCGGGCACCGAGCCGCCCGAGGACCGGCTGGTGGAGGACTTCGTCGAGCTCGGCGCCCTCACCGCCCGGCTGCACCGGCACGCTCGGGGCTGGAAGCGCCCGAAGGGCTTCACCCGCCTCACCTGGGACTATGAGCGCTCCATCGGCCCCGCCGGACACTGGGGCGCCTGGCAGGCCGGCATGGGCGTCGGACGGCAGGAGCACGTGCAGCTGGCCCGGCTGGACCGGCGGCTGCGCGAGCGCCTGGCCGCGTTCGGCACCGGACCGGACCGCTTCGGCCTCATCCATGCCGACATGCGGCTCGCCAACCTGCTCGTCGACGACGGCCACGTGTCGGTGATCGACTTCGACGACTGCGGGTTCGGCTGGTTCATGTACGACCTCGGATCGTCGCTGTCGTTCATCGAGCACTACCCCACGGTTCCGGAGATGATCGACTCCTGGGTCACCGGCTACCGCGGCGAGGCCGAGCTGACGGCCGAGGAGGAGGCCGAGCTGACGACGTTCGTCCTGCTCCGACGGCTGCTGCTGGTGGCGTGGATCGGTTCGCACGCCGACACCGACCTGGCCAAGGAGATGGGCGTGGAGTACACCATCACCAGCTGCGACCTCGCCGAGCAGTACCTGTCGAAGACCTGACCGTCCGCCCAGCAGGGCTGAGAGGGGAACGCGATGTTCACGTCCGTAGCCGGCCGGTCCGTGGTGGTGACCGGGGGCACGCGCGGGATCGGGAAGGGCATCGCCCGCGTGTTCGTACGGGCCGGGGCGAACGTCCTGGTGACCGGACGGGACAGCGAGGTGGCCGGAGCCGCGGTGGACGAGCTCGCCGCCCTGGGCCCCGGCTCGGTCGGCTTCGTCCTCGGGGACGTCAGCGACTCGCAGGCGTGCGCGCTGATGGCCGCGGAGGCGGTCGCCCGGCACGGCGGCATCGACGTGCTCTGCGCGAACGCCGGGATCTTCCCCGACGTGAAGCTGAAGGACATGACCGAGGCGGACATGGACCGCGTGTACGCGACCAACGTCAAGGGGACGATGCTCGCGGTCCAGGCCTGCATCCCGGCGCTCGCCGCATCCGGACGGGGCCGGGTGGTGCTGACGTCGTCGATCACCGGGCCGATCACCGGCTTCCCCGGCTGGTCCCACTACGGCGCGAGCAAGGCCGCACAGCTGGGCTTCATGCGCACGGCGGCGATCGAGCTGGCGCCGATGGGCATCACCGTGAACGCGGTGCTGCCCGGGAACGTCGTCACCGAGGGTCTGGCAGAGCTGGGCGAGGAGTACCGCGCGTCGATGGAGGCCTCGATCCCGGCCGGCCGCCTCGGCGAGGTCGACGAGATCGGCTACGCCGCACTCTTCTTCGCGACGGACGAGGCCGGCTACGTCACCGGTCAGGCGCTCGCGGTCGACGGCGGACAGGTGCTCCCGGAGTCCCTGGACGCGCTGAAGGCCGCGGCCGGATAGCGGGCCGGGAGCGCCATGCCCAACCGCATCGTCCAGCCGGTCCCGCTCGGCCCCATCGCCGACGACCTGCGCCGGCGGTTGCTCGAGCAGATCTCCTCGGGGGCGCTGCCCCCTGGTCAGCGGATGGGTGCCGAGCGCGACCTGGCGGTCGAGTACGGCGTGAGCCGGTCGAGTCTGCGGCAGGCGCTCGCAGCGCTGGAGTCCGACGGCGTCGTGCGCCGCGTCCCGGGGCGGGGCGGCGGCACGTTCGTCTCCTCTGACAAGGTGGACCGTGACCTGTCCCGCATCGTCGGCGTCCCGGCCCTGCTGCGAGACCAGGGCTACACGGCCGGGTCGAAGGTGATGAGCTCGGCGGTGGTCGCCGCCGACGCGGCTACCGCCAAGGCGCTCGGGATCGAGCCCGGGGCCTTCGTCTGCGACGTGGTCCGGATCAGGCTGGCCGACGGCTCGCCGATCTCGCTCGAGCACGCACGGTTCCCGGCCGAACGCTTCCCCGGCCTGCTGGAGCACGCCCTGGGCGGGTCGCTGTACGAGCTGCTGGAGGCCGAGTTCGACGTCCGGCCGGCCGAGGCCGAGGAACGCATCGAGGTCGTGTCTGCCACCGAGGACGAGGGGCTGATCCTGGGCGTGGCTGTCGGCGCGCCGCTGCTGTCGATCACGCGGACGACCGTCGACGCCGACGGCGTGCCGATCGAGAGCTCGCACGACCTCTTCCGCGCCGACCGGACCCGCATCACGGTGCGCACCCGGGGCCAGGCGGGGACCGCCGGTTCGGCGGTCGCCCGCGGCAAGGTGGTCGAGCTCAAGGCCCGGGCGTACTAGGTGCCGGGCCGTTGAGCACGTCGGCGGCGGACCCGCACCGGTTCGCCCCGGACGGGCGCCCCCGGGCCCGCGGGCTGGGCCTGCAGCTGCCCGGCCGGCCGGGCCCCTGGGGTGCGATCACCGACGTCCCGGGGGTCGAGGTCGGCTACGTGACCCTGGTCCGGGGCGACGGCCCGCTCGTGGTCGGGCGAGGTCCGGTGCGTACCGGTGTGACGGCGATCCTGCCCCGTGGCCGGGAAGGTGTCGGGGTCCCGTGCGCCGCCGGGTGGCACTCGCTGAACGGCAACGGGGAGATGACCGGCACGACCTGGATCGACGAGGTCGGGGCGCTGACGATGCCGGTGACGATCACCAACACCCACTCGGTCGGGCCCTGCCACCGGGGCACGGTCGACTGGGTGGTGCGCAACCACCCGTCGGTCGCCGCGCAGTGGCTGCTGCCGGTGGCCGCGGAGACCTGGGACGGCTACCTCAACGACGTCAACGGTTCGCACGTGCTCGCCGAGCACGCGGTGCAGGCACTGGACACCGCGCGGTCCGGTGCCCTGGCCGAAGGCTCCGTGGGCGGCGGGACCGGCATGAGCTGCTACGCCTTCAAAGGCGGCTCGGGGACCTCTTCGCGGCTGGTCGAGCATGCCGGGACCACGTACACGGTCGGGGTGTTCGTGCAGGCGAACTTCGGCAGCCGGGCCGAGCTGGTGGTCACCGGTGTCCCGGTCGGGGCCGCGCTGGCCGACGACAACCCGATGGAGACGACTCGCTGGCTGGCGGGAGCGGACGGCCGCTCGGCGCCCGCGGCCGGGGCGGGTTCGTGCATCGCGGTCGTCGCCACCGACGCGCCGTTACTGCCCGGCCAGTGCAGCGCCCTGGCCCGTCGGGTGCCGCTCGGGCTGGCGCGCACCGGCACGACCGGGAGCCACTTCTCCGGTGACGTCTTCCTCGCGTTCTCGACCGGCAACGCCGGTGCGCTGGACAGCCGGATGCCGACCGGGACGGTCGCCGGCGCCGAGGCGTACGACACGCTGCGGTTCATCCCGTGGGGGTGGCTGGACCCGCTCTTCACCGCGGTCGTCGAAGCCGTCGAGGAGGCCGTGCTCAACGCCCTGGTGGTGAACTCCGACATGGTCGGCAGGGACGGACACCGCAGCCCGGCCCTGCCGCACGACCGGCTCGTCGACGCCCTCGCCGCCGCCGGACGGCTGCGCGCTGTGCCGCCGGACTGACAGCGCAGTACCGTCGCCCGGTGATGCGAGCGGCCGTCTACTCCCGGCGCGGACCGGCGCGCGAGGTGCTCTCGGTCATCGAGCTGCCGGTGCCCGAGCCCGGCCCCGGCGAGGTGCGGGTCCGGGTGCGCGTCTGCGGGGTGAACCCCACCGACTGGAAGGCGCGGGCGGCCGGCGGGCCGCTCCCGTGGGCGTTCCAGGTCCCCGGCCAGGACGGCGCGGGCGATGTCGACGCGGTCGGCGACGGTGTGGACCCCGGTCGCCTCGGCGAGCGTGTGTGGGTCTACCACGCCGCAAGGGAGCGCCCGCACGGGACCGCGGCGCAGTACACCGTGGTGCCTTCCGACCAGGCGGTGCGGCTGCCAGACACCGCGACGTACGAGCAGGGCGCGGGTCTGGGCATCCCGTACATCACCGCGCACCACTGTGTCCTCGGCGACGGGCCGGTGGACGGGCGCACGGTGCTGGTCACCGGCGGCGCCGGCGCCGTGGGCAACGCCGCGACCCAGCTCGCCCGGTGGGGTGGCGCCCGCGTGGTCACGACGGTGAGCTCGACGGCCAAGGGCGAGCTCGCGCTGGCGGCCGGGGCCGAGGCTGCGCTGGTCTACACCGGGCCCGGCTTCCTCGACGCGCTCGCGGCCGCCGCTCCCGACGGCGTGCACCGGGTGGTGGACGTGGCGCTGGGCGCGAACCTCGACGCAGACCTGTCGGTGCTGCGCCGCGGTGGCACCGTCGTCACGTACGCCTCCGAGGACGCCGACCCCACCGTCCCGACGCGCCGCCTGATGACCGGAAACGTCACCCTGCGGTTCGTGCTGGTGTACACGCTGGCGCCATCGCAGATCGCGCACGCGGTGGCCGACATCTCCTCGGCGCTCGCGGACGGCTCGCTGCGCGAGCTGCCCCGGCACGTGTTCGCTCTCGACGACGTGGCGGACGCGCACGACGCGGTCGAGCGGGGCGCGGTCGGAAAGGTCCTCGTCCAGGTCGGGTGATCCCGGCCCCGGGCGGCCGCACCCTCGCTACTGTCTGCGCCGTGCCCGAGGACACCGCCACAGCGAGGTGGCTGGACGACGAGGAAGCCGCGACCTGGCGGTCGTACCTGCTCATGACGCACCTGCTCCAGCGCGATCTCGACGGGCAGCTGCAACGCGACGCCGGCATGCCGCACACGTACTACGGGATCCTGGCGCGGCTCTCGGACCACCCGGAGTCGACGGCGCGGGTCAGCGACCTGGCCGCCGCCCTGGACTACTCGCCGAGCCGCACGTCGCACGCGCTGACCCGGCTGGAGGAGGCCGGCTGGATCACCCGCCGGCCCTGCCCGACGGACCGGCGTACCGCGTTCGTCGTGCTCACCGACGCGGGCCGGGCGGCGCTCGAGGCTGCGGCTCCGGGCCACGTCGAGTGCGTGCGCGAGAACTTCTTCGACCAGCTCAGCGGCGCGCAGGTCCGGCAGCTGCGGCGGATCTGCGAGGCCGCGCTCGCGCACCTGACCGCGGGCGATGACTGCCGCTGACCTGGCCGGCGGGTCTTCGCCGGAGCGGTCAGAAGGCCGCGGGGCAGGTCTTGACGGCCGCCGGCTGCATGCCGCCCAGGGTCGAGACGTAGACGACGACCTGGGGGGTTCCGCCGCCGGCCGGGGTGCGGGTCGCACGGATGCAGTAGCCCGTGCCGCTCGGCCCGAGGACCACGCGCACGCTCTCGCCGGGGGCGGACAGCCGGACGGCGTGCCCGCCGAGCGCGAGGCTGCCCTTGGCCGACACAGCGGCCACGAATCCGTGCGTGTCCGTGTACACGGTCTCCTCGGCGGTCGCGATGTTGACCACGTCGGTGCGCATCGCGGCCACCTGCGGGTTGCCCGGCGTGAGGAGTCCGCCGGTCACGCCGGTCCCGTCGCCGGTGCCGGTGGAGTCCGAACCGCCGAGCAGCGACTTGACGACGAGCACCGCACCGACCAGGAGGACGAAGGCCGCCACCGCGGCGATCACGAGGTGGCTGGTCGGACGGCCGGCGCCGGGCAGGGCCCGCAGGCGTGCGGCCGGTGACGGCGCGGCGGACGGCTGGGCGTAGCCGGACCCGGGAGGAGGCGGCGCGGCCGGCGACGCGGCCGGTCCGCCGAAACGGGCATCGCCGGCATAGGCGACCGGCGGCACGGGCACGGGCGGCGGGGGTACGAGGGGCGCGGGCACGGGCGGCGGGGGTACGAGGGGCGCGGGCACGGGCGGCGGGGGTACGAGCCGTGCCGGCGTGGGCGGCGCCTGGACGGGCATCGGCCGTGGCACCGGCTCCGGCGTGCGCAGGTGCGTCGTCCACGCGGCACCGTCCCACCACCGGAACGAACCGGACCCGGCCGGGTCGGGGTACCAACCGGCCGCAGGGGCGTCGACGGTCTCCACCCTTCAGGGGTCGACCCCCGGCGCACCCGTCTTGAGCGCCGGGCCTGCCGCGCCTCCCCCGACCACCCGATCCGGACCAACGCGCTGCTCTCGCACGCGGACCCAGGGGCTCAGCCGGTCGACAGCAGCGCGGGCAGGCGGACCTCGAAGCGGCACCCGGCGCCGACGTTGCGCACGCTGACCTCGCCGTGGTGCGCCTCGACGATGCCGCGGACGATCGCCAGCCCGAGGCCCGCGCCGGTGTCCGGGCCGGGCGTGCGGGCCGGGCTGCCGCGCCAGGCCACGTCGAACACGTGCGGGAGGTCGGCGGCGGCGATCCCGCCGCAGGCGTCCGTCACGCTGAGCACCACAGCGCCCGGCTCGCCGGTCGCACTCAGCTCGACCACGCCGTCCGCGGGCGTGTGCCGGATCGCGTTGAGCACCAGGTTGGCCAGCGCCCGGTGCAGCTCGCGCTCGTCCGCGCTGACCAGGCTCCCGGTGGCGGCCCGGCCGGCCAGCCGGACCCCGCGCGAGCGCGCGTGCGGGTCGGCAGCGGCCAACGCGTCGGAGACCAGCTCGTCGACGCTGACCCGCTCCAGGGTCAGCTGCAGGGCTCCGGCCTGGATCCGGGACAGCTCGAACAGGTCGTCGACCATGGTCGCGAGCCGGTCCACCTCGACCCGGATCTGGTGGTAGTAGCGGGCCGGGTCCGCGGCCACGCCGTCCTCCAGCGCCTCGGCCATCGCGCGCAGGCCGGCCAGCGGCGTGCGCAGGTCGTGCGACACCCGGGCGACCAGGTCCCGGCGGCTGGCCTCGGCCGCGGCCTCGCGCTGCAGCACCGCGAGCTGTGCCGCGGACTCCTCCTGCATCCGCCGCACCCGGACACCGAGCGCGAGCCCTACGGCGACGGACATGACCCCGGACACGGCGCACACCACCAGGGCGACGCCGAGGTCGTGGCTGGACAGGAACATCGCGGCCGACGTCGCCAGCAGACCCGCGACGAACGCGAGCACCGTCGTCACCGGCACGACGGCGGCAGCGGCGGCGAGCGAGCGGTGCGCCAGCATCCGTACGGCCAGGTAGCCCAGCAGCCCGACGACCAGGGCGCACGATGCGGCGATCGCGAGGATCTCCAGCAGGTGGCTCATGGCTGCGGGTCCCAGCGGTAGCCGACCCCCCACACCGTGACCAGCCGGGCCGGTGCGGCGGGGTCCGCCTCTACCTTCTCGCGCAGCCGCCGTACGTGGACGGTCACGGTCGAGCGGTCGCCGACCTCCCAGCCCCAGACCTGCCGCATCAGCTCGTCGCGGGTGAACACGGTGCCGGGACGGGCCAGCAGGAAGGCGAGCAGGTCGAACTCGCGGTTCGTCAGCGCGAGCTCCGCGCCGCCCTTCTCCACCCGCCGGGCGCCCAGGTCGACGCTGAGGTCACCGTCGGTCAGCACCCCGGCGTCGCGGGCCCGCGGCGCGGACCGGCGCAGGACCGACTCGATCCGCAGCACCAGCTCGCGCGGACTGAACGGCTTGGTGACGTAGTCGTCGGCACCGCGCTCGAGCCCGGCGACGCGGTCGGACTCCTGCCCGAGGGCGGTGAGCATGACCACCGGCAGGTCGGGGCGGCGGATGCGCAGCCGACGGCAGACCTCCAGGCCGTCCAGCCCGGGCAGCATCAGGTCGAGCACCACCAGGTCGGGCGGCTCGGCCTCGGCGGCGGCAAGGGCGGCCGGACCGTCGGCGGCGTGACGGGCCTGCATGCCGGCGCGGCGCAGGTAGCCCAGGACCACCTCGGCGACAGTCGGGTCGTCGTCGACGACGAGCACCCGCGGCCCGTCCGCGGGCGGTGCGCGGTCGGCGGCGGTCTCCACGACTCCATCCGAACATGTGGGGTGCACCCGCGCACACCGCTCCGGCGAACCGTCTGCTCCCCGTAATACCCCGCGATCATGAGCGAAGTGGGCGCTGGGAGCCCTCCCGCCGACGCATCTCTCAAGATCGCGGGGACGGTCGGGCGGGTCAGCTCCAGAGCGTCACGTAGACGGGTGGCCGGAAGTGCGCAACCGGCACGCTGCCGTCCGCGCGGTGCATCACGTACATCGCGTCTGGCGTCGACAGGAACTGCCGCAGCTTCGTCGCCGCGGGCGAGCGCCGCGTGATGTCGAGCGAGCTCACGTACCAGAGCAGGTCGACCGGCGTACCGCGCACGGGCAGCACCACCAGCCGCCCGTCGTCGACCTCGCGGGCGACCAGGTGGGCCAGCGCCGGCGCCACCCCCGCCCCCTCGGCCACCGCCGACCAGACCGCGGCCGCGCTGCTGAAGACGCGCATCCGGCGTTCGGGCACCCGCAGGTCCGTGAGCAGCCGGCCCACCTCGCTGCTGCCCTCGGCACCGTGCGGGTCCACCAGCCAGTCGTGGTTGGCCAGCGCCGCGGGCGACACGATCGTCGCGGACGCCAAGGGGTGCGTCTTGCCCGCGACGACGACCAGCCGGTGCCGCATCATCGGGGCGCTGTCGATCCCCGCCAGCCCGGTCAGCCGCGGTCCGAAGGCGATGTCCGCGAGCCGGTCCTGCAGCAGGGCCGGCATCTCGACGCTGCCCGAGACACCGACGCTGGCCTCGACGGCCGCCGTCCGCGCGGTGAACGCGTCCAGCAGCGGCGGGGCGACGAACTCGGCGACCGTGCTCGTGGCCACGACCCGGAGCAGCTCGGGAGCGCCCTGGGCCCGGCGGATGGCCGCCTCGGCCTCGGCCCCGAGGTTCACCATCTGCGAGGCGATGCCGACCAGTCGCTGACCGCCCGGGGTCAGCTCCATGCCCTGCTGGCTGCGTACGACCAGTGGGTCGCCGAGGTGCTGGCGCAGCGCCGCCAGGGCACTGGACACGGCCGGCTCGCTCACGCCGAGGACCGCGGCCGCGGACTTGACCGAACCCAGCCGCGCCACCAGTACGAATGCTTCGAGCTGGGTCAACGTCACAGAATCGCGCCGCCCCCAGGACCGCGTCCCACGCCGTCACTATAGGTCGGCCCCGGAGTCGTCGCCGGGGCCGGATAAGCGATTGCTTAGGAGGCAGTCGACACCCGCCCCCGACGGGGTGACAGTGGCACCGGCTGGCCTCGGCCGGATCCGAACTCACCCCTGGTGGTGCCCGTGCAGACTCCCCCGCCCTTCGAGTACGAACGCGCGACCAGCGTCGAGCACGCCCTCGACCTGCTGGAACGCCACGGACCCGAGTCCCGCATCGTGGCCGGTGGGCACAGCCTGCTGCCGATGATGAAGCTGCGCATCGCGTACGTGGACTGCCTGGTCGACATCAACGACCTGTCCGACCTGAGCTACATCAGGGTGGACGGCGACGCGATCGCCATCGGCGCGATGACCCGGCACGCGGACCTGCTCGCCTCCGCGGTGCTGGGGGAGCACTACCGGATCTTCCACGACGCCGAGAAGGTCATCGCCGACCCGGTGGTACGCAACCGCGGCACGATCGGCGGCTCGCTGTGCCAGGCGGACCCCTCGGAGGACCTGTCCGCCGTGTGCTCTGCGGTCGGCGCGACCCTGGTGATCCGCTCGTCCGCAGGAAGCCGCACGGTCTCGGCCCGCGAGTTCCACCAGGGCCCGTACGAGACCGTCGTCGGCCCGGCCGAGCTGCTCACCGAGATCCGGCTGCCCATCCGCACCGGCACCGGCAGCGCGTACGAGAAGGTCGAGCGGCGGGCCGGAGACTGGGCCATCGCTGCCGGCGGCGCGTTCGTGCAGCTCGCCGCCGACGGCAGCGTCGCCGACGTGGGGATCGGCCTCACCGCCGTCGGGGCGCCGCACTTCTGCGCGCCCGACGCCGAGGCCGGGCTGCGCGGGAAGCCGCCGAACGAGGAGAACATCGCCGCCGCCGCAGCTGCCGCGGCTGCGAGCACCACCCCGTACACCGACCAGCGCGGACCAGCCGACTACAAGCGGCATCTCGCCCAGGAGCTGACGGCGCGCGCGCTGCGCCGCTCGGTCGCCCGGGCCCAGGGCCTCGAGCCAGCCGAAGGAGCCTGAACCATGCAGGTGACCATGACCGTCAACGGCGACGAGGTCAGCGCCGAGGTCGAGCCGCGGCTGCTGCTCGTGCACTTCCTGCGCGACCAGCTGGGCCTGACCGGTACGCACTGGGGCTGCGACACCTCCAACTGCGGCGCGTGCGTCGTCCAGATGGACGGCGTCCCGGTGAAGTCGTGCACGGTGCTCGCGGCGATGGCGTCGGGGCACTCGCTCACGACTGTCGAAGGGCTCGAGGTCGGCGGCAAGCTCGACCCCGTGCAGGAAGGGTTCATGCAGGAGCACGGCCTGCAGTGCGGCTTCTGCACTCCGGGGATGATGCTCACCGCGCGGGCGCTGCTGGACCGCTCGCCGGACCCGGACGAGGGCGAGATCCGCGAGGCCATCTCGGGGAACCTGTGCCGCTGCACCGGATACGAGAACATCGTGCGCGCCGTGCGCTGGGCCGCGCAGCACCCTGCCACCGAGGGAGCGCAGGCATGACCACCACGGCCGAGAACCCCCCCGCGACCAGCCCCGCCGGCAACCCGATGGGGTTCGGCCGGATGCTGCGCAAGGAAGACGTACGGTTCGTGCGCGGCAAGGGCCACTACCTCGACGACGTGCAGATGCCCGGGATGCTCCACTCCGCCATCCTGCGCAGCCCGCACGCGCACGCGCGGATCGTGTCCATCGACACGTCGGCAGCCGAGGCGCACCCGAAGGTGCGCGCGGTCATCACCGGCGCGATCCTCGAGACGCTCAAGCTCGCCTGGATGCCCACGCTCTCGCAGGACGTCCAGGCGGTGCTGGCCACCGACAAGGTCCGCTTCCAGGGCCAGGAGGTCGCGTTCGTCGTCGCCGACGACCGATACGCCGCCCGCGACGCACTCGAGCTCATCAACGTCGAGTACGAGCCGCTGGACCCGGTCATCGACGCGACGAAGGCGCTCGACCCGGGCGCCGCGGTCATCCGCGACGACATCCAGGGCAAGACCGACAACCACATCTTCGACTGGGAGGCCGGCGACGCCGCGGCGACCGACGCCGTGTTCGCCGCGGCCGAGGTCGTCGTCACCCAGGACATGCTGTACCCCCGGGTGCACCCCGCCTCGATCGAGACCTGCGGCACGGTCGCGTCCATGGACCCGGTCACCGGCAAGCTGACGGTGTACTCGACCAACCAGGCACCGCACGCGCACCGGACCCTGTACGCCATCGTCGCCGGCATCCCCGAGCAGAAGATCCAGATCATCTCGCCGGACATCGGCGGCGGGTTCGGCGGCAAGGTCGGCATCTACCCCGGGTACGTGCTCGCCGTGGTCGGCTCGATCGTCACCGGCAAGCCGGTCAAGTGGGTCGAGGACCGGTCGGAGAACCTCATGTCGACGGCGTTCGCCCGCGACTACCACATGCGCGGCTCGATCGCCTCGACCCGGGACGGCAAGATCACCGGGCTGAAGGTCGACGTGCTCGCCGACCACGGTGCGTTCAACGGCACCGCGCAGCCGACGAAGTTCCCGGCCGGCTTCTTCCACATCTTCACCGGCTCGTACGACCTGCAGGCGGCGCACTGCAAGGTCACCGGCGTCTACACGAACAAGGCGCCCGGCGGCGTGGCGTACGCCTGCTCGTTCCGCGTGACCGAGGCGGTCTACCTGGTCGAGCGGATGGTGGACTGCCTGGCCGCCGAGCTCGACATGGACCCGGCCGAGCTGCGGATGAAGAACCTGCTGCGGCCCGAGCAGTTCCCGTACACGTCCAAGACCGGCTGGGAGTACGACTCCGGCAACTACCCGCGGGCCCTGCAGCTGGCGATGGACATGGCCGGCTACGCCGACCTGCGCGCCGAGCAGAAGGCCAAGCGCGAGCGCGGCGAGCTGATGGGCATCGGCCTCAGCTTCTTCACCGAGGGCGTGGGCGCCGGCCCGCGCAAGCACATGGACATCCTCGGGCTGGGCATGGCGGACGGCTGCGAGCTGCGCGTGCACCCCACCGGCAAGGCGCAGCTGCGGCTGTCGGTGCAGACCCAGGGGCAGGGGCACGAGACGACGTTCGCCCAGATCGTCGCGCACGAGATCGGCATCCCGCCCGAGGACGTCGAGGTCATCCACGGCGACACCGACAACACCCCGTTCGGGCTCGGCACCTACGGGTCCCGGTCGACACCGGTGTCGGGTGCGGCGGCGGCGGTCGTGTCCAGACGGATCAAGGACAAGGCACGCATCATCGCCGCAGCGGCGCTGGAGTGCTCGCCGGACGACCTGGAGTGGGAGCAGGGCCGCTGGTTCGTCAAGGGCGACCCGGAGAAAGGCAAGACGATCCAGGAGATCGCGTTCCTCTCGCACGGCAGCCTCGAGCTGCCGGAGGGGGTCGAGGGACACCTGGACGCCTCGGCCGTCTACAACCCGCCCAACCTCACCTACCCGTTCGGCGCGTACATCTGCGTGGTCGACGTGGACCCGGGCACCGGCCAGGTCAAGGTCCGGCGGTTCATCGCCGTCGACGACTGCGGGCCGCGGATCAACCCGATGATCGTCGAGGGCCAGGTGCACGGCGGGCTCGCCGACGGGGTCGGGATGGCGCTCATGCAGGCCATGGCGTTCGACGAGGTGGGCAACCACCTCGGCGGCTCGTTCATGGACTACCTGCTGCCCACCTCGATGGAGTGCCCCTCGTGGGAGACCGGCGAGACGATCACGCCGTCGCCGCACCACCCGCTCGGGGTGAAGGGGGTCGGGGAGTCCGCGACGGTGGGCTCGCCGCCCGCGGTCGTCAACGCCGTCATGGACGCGCTGAAGCCGTACGGCGTCAGGCACGCCGACATGCCGCTGACCCCGGCACAGGTGTGGCTGGCGATGCAGGGGCGCCCGGCCAGGACCGACCTCGCGTTCACGTGAGCGCGAAACGCGCATGATGGTCGCATGAGCCGACCCGATGTCGCCGAACGGGCGGCCGAGCTCCGCCGGGCTCGGTCCCCGTTCGTGCACGCGCGCGTCGTGCTCGCCGAGCGGCCCACGTCGGCCAAACCGGGCGACGAGGCGCTCGTGCTGCCCGACGGGACCATCGAGGGATTCGTCGGCGGGACCTGCGCGGAGACGACCGTGCGGGTGCAGAGCCTGGCGCTGCTGGACTCCGGCGAGTCGCTGCTGCTGCGGATCACGCCCGTGCCGGAGACCGCGCAGCCCGGCAAGGTGACGGTGGTGAACGAGTGCCTGTCCGGCGGGACCTTCGAGGTGTTCCTGGAGCCGGTGATGCCCGCCCCGCTGGTCACCGTCGTCGGGGACACCCCGATCGCGCGGGCGCTGCACCGCATCGGGTCCGCGGTCGGCTACGAGATGGCGACGTACGACCCGGCCCTGCACGCGGCCGGCTCGGCGGCGAGCCAGACGCCCAGCGCCGTGGTGGTGGCCTCGCACGGCCGCGACGAGGAGAGCGCGCTCGCCCAGGCTCTCGCGTCGCAGGTCCCGTACGTGGGTCTGGTGGCGAGCCGCAGGCGCGGCGCCGCCGTGCTGGCCGGGCTGGACGTGCCGGCCGCGGACCGGGACCGGGTGCACACGCCGGCCGGCCTGGACCTGGGCGCCCGCAGCGCCGAAGAGGTGGCGCTGTCGATCCTGGCCGAGATCGTCGCGACCCGGCCGGCACCGCCGGGCGCGGGCGGGGCTCGGGAGCCCGACGAGCACCATGACCACGGCGCCGAGCACGGGGACGAACACCCGGGGCACGCTCACCCGGAGGCCGGACCGGGGACGGCGATCGACCCGGTCTGCGGCATGACGGTCGCCACCGTCGAGGCGTCGCTGCACCTGGACGTCGACGGCACGCGGTACTGGTTCTGCGGCACCGGCTGCCTGCGCGCGTTCGCCGACGACCCCGACTCCTACCGGCGGGTGTGAGACGTGGCGCAGTCGGCCGCACCCGAGGCCAGCGGGCTGGCCGAGCTCGTCCCGGACGTTGCGGCGCTCACCGACCGGCTGGCCGGCGTCGACTACCTCGCCGACCGCGGGCTGGCCACGGCGCTGTTCTGCAGCGTGCGGCTGCCCCAGCCGCTGCTGCTCGAGGGCGAGGCCGGCGTCGGCAAGACCGAGGCCGCCAAGGCGCTGGCCCAGGCGCTGGGCACCGTGCTCGTCCGGCTGCAGTGCTACGAGGGCATCGACGCGGCCGAGGCGCTCTACGAGTGGGACTACCCGCGGCAGATGCTGGCCATCCGGCTCGCCGAGGCGCGTGGCCAGGACCTGTCGTCGCTGGACCTCTTCGACCGCGAGTACCTGGTCGACCGTCCGCTGCTGCGGGCCGTCGAGCACCCCGGACCGCGCCCGGCGGTCCTGCTCGTCGACGAGGTCGACCGCGCCGACGACGAGTTCGAAGCGTTCCTGTTCGAGCTGCTGGCCGAGTCGGCGGTGACCATCCCCGAGATCGGGACCATCCAGGCCATGTACCCGCCGATCATTGTCCTGACGTCCAACCGCACCAGGGACCTGCACGACGCCCTCAAGCGGCGCTGCCTCTACCACTGGATCGACTACCCGACGCTCGAGCGGGCGGTGGCGATCGTGCGACGACGGGTGCCGTCCGCGACAGTCCCGCTCACCGAGCAGGTCGCGGCGGCCGTGGCCCGGCTGCGCACGCTGGACGTGCAGAAGCCGCCCGGCGTCGCCGAGGCGATCAACTGGGTTGCGGCGGTGCAGCTGCTCGGGCTGGAACGGCTCACCCCCCAGGCCGCCGAGCAGACGCTCGGGTCGGTGCTGAAGTTCCGCGAGGACCTGGAGCTCGCCACCTCCCGCGGCCTCGGCTGGGTGGTCGGCGAGGGTGTCGCTGGTTGACCGATGAGCATGACCGCGGTGAGCCACGCCACCGGGCCGGACCTCGCCGCAGTGGTGGCGGCCTTCGGCCAGTTGCTGCACGCCGCCGGCGCCCCGGTCACCCCGGAGCGCAGCGGGCGGTTCGCCGCAGCGGTGCGCGCCGCCGCTCCCGCCTCCACCGAGGAGCTCTACTGGCTGGGCCGGGTCACCCTGCTGACCGACGTCGGGCAGGTGCCGACATACGACGCGGTGTTCGGTCAGGTCTTCCGCGGCTGGGCGGATGTCTCCGACACCCGCGGCGACACCGCCCAGTCCGCACCGGCCCTGCGCGGTCGCGAGGGGCAGCAGCCACCGGGGGGACCCACGACCCCTGCGCCGTCACCGTCGGCAGGGGGATCTCGCCCGGGGCCCAGCGACGCAGGTGAGGAGTTCACGTCGGAGGCGGTGCTGGCCACGTCGAGCGCCCAGGAGCGGCTCGGCGGCACGGACTTCGCCGCGCTGACCGCGAGCGAGCTCGCCGAGCTGCGCGCGCTGATCGCGGCACTGCCGCTGGTCCCCCCGCTGCGTCCCAGCCGGCGGCGGACCCGGCACCGCACCGGCGACGAGCTGGACGTGCGCGCGACCCTGCGCCAGGCCCGGCGTACGGCCGGCGACCCGGTCCGCCGGGTGCGCCGGCGGCGGCGGACCCGCCCGCGCCGGCTGGTGCTGATCGCCGACGTGTCGGGGTCGATGGAGCCGTACGCGCGCGCTTACCTGCACCTGTTGCACGGCGCGGTCCGCGCGACCAAGGCCGAGGCGTTCGTCTTCTCCACCCGGCTGACGCGGCTGACGCGTGCGCTGGCGACGCACGACCCGGACCTGGCGCTGCACCGGGCCGCGGCCGCCGCACCGGACTGGTCGGGCGGGACCCGGATCGGCGCGGCGCTCAAGGTGTTCAACGACTCGCACGGGCGGCGCGGCACGGCCCGCGGAGCAGTGGTCGTGATCGTCTCCGACGGGTGGGAGCACGACGACCCGGCGGAGCTCGCCGAGCAGCTGGACCGGCTGTCCCGCCTGGCCGCCCGCATCGTGTGGGTCAACCCGCGCAAGGCCAGTCCCGGCTTCCAGCCGCTGGCCGGCGGGATGGCGGCCGCCCTGCCGTACCTCGACGCGTTCGTCAGCGGCCATTCGCTGCGCGCGCTCGACGAAGTCCTGGCCGCCATCCACGGCCCTTCCCGCTTCACCTCGTGAAACACCGCGAATCCGCGCGAAAGCGGCGGGGTCAGAGGCGGAGCGGCTTGATGGGGGCGCCGATGAGCTGCGGGTCGTTGCGCCAGTCGACACCCGGTACGTCCACGTACAGCTCGATCTCGTTGCCGTCCGGGTCGGCGATGTAGAGGCTGTGCGTCACCGTGTGGTCGCTCGCGCCGAGCAGCGGCGTTCCCGACTCCTGGATCCGTCGCGCCGCCTCGCGCAGCTCGTCGTCGCTGTCGCCGACCTTGAGCCCGAAGTGGTACAGACCGAGCCGCCGCCCAGCTGGCATCGCCGTGGCGTCCTCGCCCACCTCGATCAGCAGCAGCTCGTGATGGGTGCGGTTGGACGGCGCGGAGAACGCGGCGATCGGCATCCCGGCCGGCGCACCCGGCTCGGGCAGGATCTGCCGCCACCCGAGGACGTCGCGGTAGAACCCCGCCGACCGCTCGATGTCGCGGACGTACAGGACCAGGTGCCCGAGCTCCTTGACCTCCATGCCGTGCCTCCCACGTCGCAACGCCGGCCCCGTCTGCCCTTCTCGAACACCGGCGGTGGCCCGGTCCATCCACGGGTCGGCGTACGGGCGCCAGGGCGCTGTCGGTGACAGGAGCGTGACGTCACGGGGCGATCATCGACCGGTCGTGGATTTCGCCCGACTGGCCCGGATCGACCGGACTTGTACGCCGTGGGGCACGTCCACGTGAGCTGCACCTTCGCCAGTGGTCACCAGGCCACACGTGCGCGGCCACGGCGACCTTCGACGGCGAAGGCCAGATCTTCGTCGCCGGGTCGATCAACACGGACAAGAACCACTTCTTCATCCCGATCACGGGAGGCAACGGCACCTTCACCGGTGCGACGGGTGCGGTCGAGCGGAAAGGGATCAACAACACCCTGGCGCTGCTCGAGTTCCACCTGCACTGACCGCCGCGCTGACGGCGGGGTCAGGGCGGCAGCTCACCTCGGACCGCAGGTCCGCGAGCTCATCGGTCGGCGTCCCGAGAGCATCGCGTGGGAAGCGGGCGGGCAGGCTCTGGGTTGTCAGCGAGACGAGCGACACCCGACCGACGGGTGCCCGCCCACCCGGGAGCACCACCCACCGAGGAGAAGCCATGGCCACACGCCGCGCGCACACCAGCTGGACCGGAGGCCTGCAGGACGGGTCCGGAGTCGTCAGCCTGGTCAGTTCGGGGGTCGGTTCGTTCGACGTGTCCTTCCCGCGCCGGACCGCCGACGACGCCGAGGGCGTCACCAGCCCCGAGGAGCTGATCGCCGCGGCGCACAGCTCGTGCTACGCGATGCAGCTCTCGTCGGTGCTCGCCAAGGCCGGCGGCACGCCGCGCACGCTCGAGGTGGACGCCGACGTCACGATCCGACCGGACCCGGCCGGCGGGCTCCGTATCAGCCAGATCGTGATCACGGTGCGCGGCCAGGTCGACGGGCTCGACGCGGACGGGTTCGCCGCCGCCGCCGAGCAAGCCAAGGCCGGCTGCCCGGTGAGCAAGGCCCTGACCGGCACCGAGATCGTCCTGGACGCCGCGCTCACCTAGGGTCCGCCCCGGCCCGCCCCGGCTGCCCCGGCCGCCCCAGCTGCCCGCGATCATGAGAGATGTACGGCGTCCGGGCCCGGATCCCTGTACATCTCTCATGATCGACGCGGGCAGCCGGCGGGGGCGGGGCGGGGGCGGGGCGGGGGCGGGGGGGGGTCAGGCCGGCGCCGCGGCGATCTCCGGCTCGGACCGATGGCCGGGCAGGTAGACGTGCGGGTGTCCCTCGACGTGCACCTTCGGCACCCTGCGCTCCATCCAGGCGGGCATCCACCAGTTACGCGCGCCCATCAGGTGCATGACGGCCGGTACCAGCAGGAGCCGGACGACCGTGGCGTCGATGAGGATCGCCGACGCCATGCCGATGCCGATCACCTTCAGGACGACGGTCGGGCTCGGGATGAAGGCCGCGAACACCGCGATCATGATCGCCGCGGCCGCGGTGATCACCCGGGCCGTGCCGGCCAGACCCTGCATGATCGCCGTCGCGTTGTCACCGGTCCGCAGCCAGGCCTCGCGCATGCGCGCCACCAGGAAGACCTCGTAGTCCATCGAGAGGCCGAACAGCACCGCGAACATGAGCACCGGCACGAACGCGGGCAGCGGCGTCGGGTTGTCGATCCCGAACAGCCGGCCGAACCAGCCGCCCTGCAGGACCAGGGCCACCACGCCGTACGCAGCGGCGACCGACAGCAGGTTCATCACCGCGGCCTTGACCGCAACCACGACGCTGCGGAAGGAGACCAGCAGGAGCAGCATCGACAGCAGCACGACCCCGCCGATGAGCAGCGGGATCCGCTTGCTGATGTTGGACGTGATGTCGATCGACGTCGCGGTCACGCCGCCGACGTGCACGCTCATCCCGGTCCCGGCCGTGGCCGAGGGCAGCACCGAGTCACGCAGGTCGCGGACCAGGTCCTCGGTCGCCTGGCTCTGCGGGCCGGTGGTCGGCACGACCGTGATCACCGCCGTGTCGCCCGCCTGGTTCAGCTGGGGCGGCGCGACGGAGGCGACCCCGGGGACCGATCCCAGCCGTGACGCCAGCTGCTGCACCGACGACGGTGAGCCGCCGGCGGGCAGCTCGGCCACGACGAGCAGGGGCCCGTTCGCGCCCGGCCCGAAGGCCTGGGCCGTCAGCGTGTACGCGGTCCGGCCGGAGGTGCCCTCGGCGTCGTTGCCAGCGTCGGGGAAGCCGAACTTCGTGCCCAGGAACGGTGCGGCGAGCACCAGCAGCACGGCGACGCCGGTGAGGGCGGCCGCGACCCGGTGCTTCTGCACGAACCGGCTCCACCGGACCCAGCGGTCGTCCGTGGCACCCGAGACCGCAGTGCCGGTGGTGCCGGCGGTTGCGGCCGGCCGCCGACGCCGGGGCAGCGGGATCCGCCACCGGTCGATGCGCGGCCCCAGGTACCCCAGCAGCGCGGGGAACAGGGTGATCGCCGCCAGCATCACGACCAGGACCGCAGCGATGGTCACCAGCGCGGCACCGCGCATGAAGGACAGCCCCATCGCGAAGAGCCCGAGCATGCTGATCACTACGGTGCTGCCCGCCAGCAGGACCGACCGGCCGGCCGTGTCGAGCGTGGCCACCGTGGCCGTCTCCGGGTCGAGCCCCTCGGCCCGCCACTCGCGGAACCGGGTGACCATCAGCAGCGCGTAGTCGATCCCAACACCCAGACCGATCATCGTCGCGAGCGAGGTGGACCAGTCCGGCACCGGCATGACAGCGGCGATCAACCCGGTCAGCCCCGAGCTCACGCCCAGCCCGGCCAGCGCGACCGCGATCGGCAGTCCGGCCGCGACGACCGAACCGAAGGTCAGCAGGAGGATCAGGGCGGCGGCCATCAGGCCGATGCCCTCCGAGCCGATCTCGCCCTGCTGGGCCTGCTCGACGGTCTGCCCGCCCAGGGCGACCTGCAGGGTGCCGGTCTGCGCGGACTCGGCCACCGCCAGCAGCTTCTGGGTGTCAGCCACCGGCATGTCCGCAGCGTTCGTGACGTCCAGGTGCAGGGTGCCGAGCACGGTACGGCCGTCGGGCGAGACCGATCCCGGCTCGGTGTACGGGTCGGTCACCGATGCCACGTGAGCCTGCCGGCCGAGCTGGCCGAGCAGCGCCTCCACCGCGTTCCTGGTGGCCGGCGCCGTGACCGCGCCAGAGCTGTGCACCACGACCGAGACGGTGTCGCCGGACTGGGCCGGGAACCGCTGGGTGAGCAGGT
Source organism: uncultured Actinomycetota bacterium (assembly GCA_963849365.1). Lineage (GTDB taxonomy): Bacteria > Actinomycetota > Actinomycetes > Prado026 > Prado026 > CAVQCJ01. Next base: position 1,101,967 of record CAWKHA010000004.1, on the reverse strand, counting down.
CCTGCGCCTGGCGGGAGTCGGACCCCGGCGCGGTGTAGTCGGCGCTGAAGGATCCGGCGAGAGCGGCCGACAGCCCGGCCGTCAGGACGAGCGCGCCGACCCAGGCCAGCACGGTGCGGCCGCGGCGCCGATAGGCGACGCGGGCGATACGACCCAGCGGGCCTGGTTCGATGTCCGGCTGGGCGGCCGGACGGGCGCCCGGCGCCGTCGCGGTCTGGGACATGACAACTCCTCAGTTCAGTAAGCGGGCATGACGATGGTGATGAGGCATAACTAACCGTATTGGAGTCACCTGTGTCAAGAGGATTAACTTGCGTGAATCTGCGTTACGATATGTGGGACCTGGAGGTGGACGCCCCATGACAAGCACGCCCGGCACGGCCAGCACGACGGATCCGCACGGCACCACCGAGGCCACGCCCGACGACGGCACCCCGTCCCGCCGCGAGCGGGCTCGGGCCGCGACCCTGGCCGAGATCAAGCAGACCGCCCTCGACCTCATGCGCCGGCACGGCACGACCGACGTCCGCTTCACCGACATCGCCCGGGTCATGGGCCTGACTCCCCCGGCCCTGTACCGCTACTACGCGGACCGCGACGAGCTGCTGACGGACATGATCACCGACGGGTACCACGACCTCGCCTCCGCGCTCGCGGTCGCGGTGCAGGCGCAGGACCCGGCCGACTCGGCCGCCCACCTGCTGCTGGTGGCGCAGGCGTACCGCAGGTGGGCCATGGACGACCCGCAGCGATTCGCCCTGATCTTCGGGCTCCCGGTCCCCGGCTACGCAGCGCCCGAGGACGGCCCGACGGTCGAGGCCGCCCAGCGGGCCATGGCCAACCTGGCGGAGATTGTGCACCGCGCCGCCGCCCAAGGGGCGCTCGGCGACCCGATCGTCCGCGATGTAGACCCCGAGACCCTGGCCTGCTTCAACGCCGAGGACAAGGCCGGGACCGTCGGCCGCGACCTCCCGCCGGCCACGCACCAGGCGATGATGCACGCCTGGGCGGCCCTGCACGGGTTCGTCTGCCTCGAGGCGTACGGACACCTCGACTGGTTCACGCCGGCAGCTCGCGAGGGGCTCTTCCGTACCCAGGTCGAGCTGGCCGGACTGGCCATCGGGCTCCCCGCGCAGTCCCGCTAGCCGGCCCGGGTCCGGCCGCGTCGCGCGGCAGGTCGGCGGGCACCGTCCAGTCACCCCCCGTTGCTGCCGATATCCCGGTCAGGGTCGGGCAGCGCAGCCAGCCGGCGGACAGTTGCGCGCCGGCGAGCCGGGCACATCCGGGCTCGACGGATGAGGGGAGCAGGGGCGCAGCGGTGATGCGACGAGGCGCGGCAGGGCGCCTCCCAAGCGCGGACAGCTCGTTGCGACTGGCGAGCTGGTCGGTCATGGCCGTCGGCGTCGTGGCCACGCTGGTGCTGGCCGGGTCCGGCCCGGACGACGAGCCCCAGGTACTCCCGCTGGCGTGCATGACCGCGTTCTTCGTCCTGCTGCTCGCCCGGCTGGGGCTCGCGGCCTCCCGCGAGCGGCTGCGGCGCATCCCCCTGCTCACGCTGATGGCCGGCATCGGGCTGTGGGCGTCCGGGTCGGCGGTGCTGAACGCCGGTGGCAACGCCTCGGTGACCGAGTTCCCGGCCCCCGGCGAGTGGCTGTTCCTCGCCTCGTACGTCGCGATGGCCGCGTTCCTGTACCTGGACGCGCGCCGGCGGGTGGACCGCGCGCTCACCAACTGGCTGGACGCGGCGGTCGTCTGCGGCGGTACGGCGTGCCTGGCCGGCGGCCTGCTGCTCACCCCGGTCGCGTTGCGGTTCGGCCACGAGGGCCTGCCGCTGCTGGTCGCCCTCCTCTACCCGCTCATCGACATCGTCCTGGCCCTGCTCGTCGTCGGGCAGGTGGTGCTGCGCCTGCGCGAGGCCTCCGGACGCACGGCCGCCCTGGTCACCGCGTTCGGGCTGTTCGCGATCGCCGACTCCACCTTCGTCCTGAACCTGTCCGCCGGGACGTACCAGCTGGGCGCGGTGCTCTACCTGGCCTGGGGAGCCGGGTTCGCGCTGCTGGCCGGCGCTGCGAGCCGGACCTCGCTCGAGACCGCGACCGCACCCCGCAGGCAGGGCGCACTGGTGCTGGTGGGGGCGTCGGTCATCGCCCTGCTGGTGCTCGTCGCCCGCCCGCCCGGTCACCTCGGCTGGTACCTGACGCTGCCGGCGGCCGCCACCCTGGCCGCCGTCGGCTGGCGCATGGTCCTGGCCCTTCGCGAGGCTCGCGGCGCCGCCGAGGCGTACCGGCTGGCGCGTACCGACGACCTCACCGAGCTGCCCAACCGGCGGGCCGTGCTGCTGCGACTGGACGAGGGGATCGCCGGCGGCGGACCGCTGGCTCTCATGCTCCTGGACCTGGACGGGTTCAAGGAGATCAACGACACGCTCGGGCACGCCGCGGGCGACGCCATGCTGGAGCTGGCCGCCACCCGGATGTGCCGGGCTCTGGGTGACGACGTCCTGGTCGCTCGGCTGGGCGGGGACGAGTTCGCCCTGGTGCTGGACGCCGACGACCCGCTCGAGCTCGTGGAGACCGCCGAGCTCGTCCGCGAGGTGCTGTCGGCACCGGCCCGGCTGGACGGGCTCGAAGTGGCGATGAACGCATCCGTCGGCATCGCCGTCCGCGAGGGCGACGACAGCACCAGCACCGACCTGCTGCGCCGGGCGGACGTGGCCATGTACCAGGCGAAGCTCGGCCGGGTGGGGTCGTTGCTGTACGACCCCGGCCGCGACGAGTTCAGCCGGCAGCGGCTGCGGCTGTCCGAAGACCTGCGCCGCGGGATCGGGGACGGCCAGCTGGTGGTCTGGTACCAGCCGCAGATCGACGCGTACACCGAGCAGGTCCGCGGGGTCGAGGCGCTGGTCCGTTGGTCGCACCCGCGGCAGGGCCTGTTGCCGCCCGCGGCGTTCCTGCCGGGTGCCCGACGGTCGGGGCTGATGCTCGGACTGTCCGAGGCCGTGGTCCGCATGGTCATGGACGACGCCCGCCGGTGGGCCGACGACGGCTTCTCGTTCCGGGTCGCCATGAACTTCGCCCCGCCGGAGCTGCTCGGCGGCCTGCTGCTGCCCCGGCTGTTCGCGTCGGTCGAGGAGGCCAGCCTCCCGCCGGAGAGCATCGTGGTCGAGGTCACCGAGGACTCGTTCCTCGCCGACCCGGAACGCACCCGCAGCGTGCTGGCGGAGATCCGCCAGCACCACGTCCAGATCTCCATCGACGACTACGGGACGGGCTTCTCGTCCCTGTCGTACCTGCGGGACCTGCCGGTGCAGGAGCTGAAGATGGACCGCTCGTTCGTGTCCGCCGTCACGACCGACCGGCGTACCCGCATGATCGTGGCGTCGACCAACCAGATGGCCCAGGCGCTCGGGCTGCGGATGGTCGCCGAGGGCGTCGAGGACGACCGCACCGCGGTGGAGATGGTGCGCATGGGCGTCGACGTCCTGCAGGGCTACCACATCGCCGAGCCGATGCCACCGGCCGAGGTGGGTGCCTGGGTGCGCCGGTGGGCCACGCGGGCGGCCGCGGGCCTGTCCCCGCTCCCCGGCCACCGGGCCGGCTGAGACCGCGTCAGACCGAGCGGGTGGGCTCACGCTCCGGTACGGGCAGCTGGACCACCCGGTGGCGTGGCTTGAGGACGAACTCGTCCGGTCCCGGCAGCCGGACGCCGGCCAGGCCGACCCCCTGCGTGATCATGCGGTAAGCCTCGGGCGTCCGGCGCCGCTGGTTGTCGATGACCGCGGCCAGGTGCGCGTACGACGGCGTGGAGCGCGGCGAGCCCAGGTACTCGGCCGTGGTGGCCCCCGGCAGCACATGGGTAGCCAGCCCGACGCTGTGCAGCAGCGTGCGCACACGTTCGTCGACGATCGTGATCATCGTCGTGACGCCGTTGGCCCGCCCACCGGCGACCAGCCCGTGGTACAGCGCCGCCGCGGCCATCACCCCGGTCCGGCCGAGCTCGCTGCGCACGCCCAGGGTGGCGATGTCCCACGTCGTGGTCGGGTCGATCCCGGCGGCGTGGGCCGAGCGCATCCCGTCCAGCCGCCACGGCTCCCGGCCGAGGTCGACCAGCGTCTTCAGCCCGAGGTCGCTCCAGGTGATCACGCGGCACGCGGCGAAGACCCGGCCGCCGTCATCCGCCAGTGCGATGAAGACCGACGCGTCGTCGTACGGGCCGTACTCCTGAGCCAGCTGCTCGGGGGTGTTGCCGTACGCCGAGTCGAAGACGTCGACCTCGCACCCCCGGGCGGCCGCCAGCAGGTCGTCCTGGACGTCGAAACAGAGCCGCAGCTGCTGGGGCAACGAGTCGAGCCTCCTGCCTCTCCCCCGTGGGAGCGTGGGCACCTGGCGCACACAGTAGGCCGAACGGGTTACGCCCGGTGGGCATCGGGCCCACCGACATGCGGGCCTCTCAGGTTGGTGCCGCCAACGGTCGAACAGATACGCACGGGGATCTGCCTCTCCTCGGACCTGGTGTTGAAGGGTTGTGAGAGGGCGTGGTAGCTGTGCCGGAGCTGTCCGGACTGCGGCAGACAGGCTCGGACGAAGGCTTCGCTGCGCGCAGGCGCGTGGAGGAGATCCTCACCGGGAGCGAGCTGGGCATGGTCTTCCAGCCGGTGGTGGACCTCGCCACCGGGGCCACCGTCGGGCACGAGGCGCTGGCCAGGTTCGCGGACGGCCGCCCACCCAACGTGTGGTTCGAGATGGCCGACCGGGCCGGGCTCGGCGTCGAGCTCGAGCTGCACGCGATCGAGACCGCGTTGCGCGTGCTCCCCGAGGACGTGCCCGGCTACCTGGGCGTCAACGCCGGCCCGGCGACGCTCGCCTCGCCGCGGCTGCGGGCGATGCTGCAGCAGACCGACGGCCGCCGCCGGCTCCTGCTCGAGCTGACCGAGCGACAGGCCGTCGCCGAGTACGCCCTCACCGCCGAGGGGATCACGCAGATGCGCACCGCCGGAGTGCTGGTCGCTCTCGACGAGCTGGGCAGCGACACCGCCACGCTGCGCCAGCTCGTGGACCTGAGCCCGGACGTGGTCAAGATCGACCGCAGCCTGGTCTCGCACATCGACGAGGACTCCACCCGGCACGCGCTCGCCACCTCGTTCACCCAGCTCGCTCTGGGCATGGGCTGGACGGTGATGGCCGTCGGTATCGAACGGCACGAGGAGCTCAGCACCTGCCACGCGATGGGGATCACGTACGGGCAGGGCTACCTGCTCGGCCGGCCGGCGCCGCTGGCCGACCCGGCGCACTCGTCCGCGCTGTCGTGGATCGCGCTGTCCGAGGAGATCTGGCAGGCTAACCAGGGCTGAGGCCGTCGCGTTCGGTGCGACGGGTCATCCGTCACGAGGGGCGTCGCGCGCATGCAGGGGATCGACCCCGCAGTCCCGCCGAGCGGTCCGGGCTGCGTCGACTGCGAAGCCAGCGGTGGCTGGTGGTTCCACCTGCGCCGCTGCGCGCAGTGCGGGCACGTCGCGTGCTGCGACTCCTCCCCATCCCAGCACGCGAGCGCGCACGCGGCCGCGAGCGGCCACCCGCTGGTCGTCAGCTTCGAGCCAGGTGAGGACTGGTTCTGGAGCTACGCGGAGGATCAGTTCTACGAGGGTCCCGAGCTGGCGCCGCCCGGCAGCCACCCGCTCGACCAGCCGGTCCCCGGCCCGGCCGGACGGGTGCCCCGCGACTGGCAGCTGCGCCTGCACTGAGGACCTCGACGGCCAGCAGTGTTCGGCGGCCGGCGGAAGCCGTCCGATGGGGGTGGGTCAGCGGGTGCGGACCACACTGGTGGTGAACGCCAGGGCGTAGGTCGCGGCAGCCACCGCCAGGATCGCGAAGCTCGGCGGCAGCTGCGGGACGAGATAGCTGACCGTCAGCCCGACCACCATCGACAGGACCGACAGCGCCGTCGACAGGGCCATCGCGCGGTAGGGCCGGTCGGTCAGGCGCTGCGCGGCGCCGGCGGGTGCGGCCAGCAGCCCCAGCAGCAGCAGCGCACCGACCGCCTGCGTGGCCTCCGCCGCGGTCATCCCGACCAGAGCCAGGAAGCCGACGCCGAGGACCCGCACCGGCACTCCGCGTGCGGCCGCGACGGCCTCGTCCAGACTCGCGAACAGCAGCGGCCGGGCGATCACCAGTGCCACGGCGACCAGCGCCGCCGCGACCAGCGCCGCAGTGCGCGCCGCCGACGCACTCAGCCCGAACACCGAGCCGAAGAGCACGCTGACCCCGGACGCCCCGGTGGCGGCGGCCCGGGCGCTGGTCGCGTAGACCGACAGGGCCAGCACGCCCAGCCCGAGCACCCAGGCGAACACCGTCCCGATCACGACATCGTCCGCGCGACCGCGGTTGCCGAGCAGGCCGAGCACGACGCCCACGGCGACGGTCGTGACGAACAGGCCGACCCGGGCGTCGATGCCGAACGCCAGCGCGCCGAGCGCCCCGGTGAACGCCACGTGGCTGAGCGCGTCGCCGGTGAACACCTGGCTGCGCAGCACCATGAAGTAGCCGACGAGGCCGGCAAGGGCGGCGATCGGCACCCCGGCGAGAAGGGCCTGCCGCATGAACGGGTGCGCGAAGAGGTCGCCCAGGCCGGTGCCCGTGGCCAGCAGGCCGGTCATGGGCGGGCCCTGCGCACCCGCCGCCATCCGGCGGTGGCGAGGTACACCGCGAACGCGATGCTCGTGAGGAAGAAACCGATCGGGTACGGGGAGAAGTACGCGACGAACAGCGACAGCCAGGTGACCAGCACGCCGACCAGCACCGCCAGTGCCGCGCCCGCGACCGGCCGCGGGGTCCAGGCCTGCGCGGTGGCGGCCGGGACGACCAGGAGGGCGAACACCAGCAGCGTCCCGGTGATCTGGCTGACCTCGGCCGCCGCGACCCCGAGCAGCACCAGGAAGGCCACCGACAGCGCCCGCACCGGGACACCCCGCGCAGCGGCCACGTCCCGGTCCACCGACGCGAACAGCAACGGCCTGGCGATGCCGCCGAGCACCGCGAGCGTCACCACCGCGACGGCGAGCAGGACAGCCACCTGCCGCTGCGTGATCCCCAGGAAGCTGCCGAACAGCAAGGCGTTCGCACCGCTGACGAAGCCGCCGTACAGGCTGATGAACAGGTAGCCGCACGCCAACGCGAAAGCGTTGACAGTGCCGGTGACCGCCGACTCCTCGCTGTACGCGCGGCCGCCCGCGGTGGGCACCAGCCCGATCACCAGCGCGGCCGCGACGGCGAACGCGAACAGTCCGTACGTCGCGCTGACGCCGACGAGCACGGCACCCGCGGCCCCGGGGAAGCCGACCACCGCGAGCGTGTGACCGGCGAAGCTCTGCCGGCGCAGGACCATGAACCAGCCGATGAGGCCGGCGAGCACCGCGACGATGGCGCCGGCCCGGAAGGCGTTCACCATGAACGGGTACTCGAGGACCTGCCGGACGTCGTCGACGAGGTTCCAGGTCAGCGCCGGCTCGGGCCCGCCCGTCGTCGCCGTCACCGCCGTCATCGCCGTCAGTGCCCGGGCCGGTCGCCGTGGTGAGCGTGCGTGTCCGGCTGTCCGACGACCACCAGCCGCCCCTGCGAGGTCACCAGCACATCGACCGGCGTTCCGTACAGACGGGTCAGCGTGGCGCTCGTGACGACCTCACGCGGGGTGCCGGCGGCGACCCCGCCGGCCGCGATGTACACGACGCGGTCTAGCGCACCGAGGATCGGGTTCACGTCGTGCGCCACCATCACCACGGTCACGCCGTCGCGGTGGCACAGCTCGGCCACCAGCGCGGCGATCGCACTCTGGTTGGGCAGGTCGAGGCTTTCCAACGGCTCGTCCAGCAGCAGCAGCCGCGGTCTTGCGGCCAGCGCCTGAGCGATCAGCAGCCGCTGCTGCTCGCCGCCGGACAGCTGTCCGATCGGACGCTCGGCGTACGCGGTGGCGCCGACCCGCTCGATGACTTCGCGCACGCGGTCCCGCTCGGCCCGGGCGCGGGACGACCAGCGCGTGGACCCGGGCAGGGCGACTCCCCAGCGGTTCCCGTCCAGGCCGAGGCGTACGACGTCCACCCCGCGCACGCGCAGCTGCGGGTCGAAGCTGCGCCGCTGCGGCAGGTAGCCGATGCCGTCCGCCGCATCGCCCGGCGGCTTGCCGAGCACCGAGATCGAGCCGGCCTCCAACGGCACCAGACCGAGCATCGCCTTGACCAGCGTGGACTTCCCGACGCCGTTGGGTCCCAGCACGGCCACGAACTCGCCCGCCCGCACCGTGAGGTCGACGCCGGACCACAGCAGCCGGCCACCCACGCGTACGGCAGCGTCGCGCAGCGAGACGACCTCGTCGCCGGTCATCGTCCGGTCCCCTTCGCCAGCGCGTCGCGCAGGGCCTGCAGCTGAGCTGTCTGCCACTGCTGCCAGGTGGCCGAGGCCGGCACCATCGTCTCGGTGATGGTCGTGACCGGGATGCCGGCGGCCTTCGCTGCGACGATCTGTTCCTGCACGTCCGGCGTCGCGTTCTGGCTGTTGTACACGTACACCTTGATCGTCCGGTCCCGGATCTGCGCGTCGACCGTCGCCTTGTCCGCGGTGGACGGATCGGTGCCCTCGCTCACCGCCTTGAGGAAGCCCGGCGGGGTGACCAGGTCGAGGCCCAGCGCCGGGGTGACCATCGCGAAGATGGACTCCGAGGCGCCGACCTTCGTCCCGGTGTACCTGGACCTGATCTCGGCGACCACCGCCTCGTACTGCGCGATGCCGGCCGATCCGAACTCCCCCCTGAGCCGGGCGAACGTCGCGCTGTCGGCCGGGTCGAGCTTCGCGTACGCGGCCGTGAGGCCGTCGGCGACCTCCAGCACGTCGCCCGGGGCGTACCAGCGGTGTGGGTTGTCGCCGTCCTTCGCGCCGACGAGCGCGCCGACGTCGAGCAGCGGGCGGTCCGGGTTCGGGTTCGCGTCGGCCAGCTTGCCGGCCCAGCCGTCGTAGCCCACCCCGTTGACCAGGACGAGGTCGGCGGAGGCGACCGCCCGGGCATCCGCAGGCGTCGGTTCGTAGTCGTGCGGGTCGGCGTCGGGATTGTCGATGAGACTCGTGACCTGGACGCGATCGCCACCGAGCTGGGCCGCGATGCTGCCCCAGAAGTTCTCGGCGGCCACGACGTGCAACACGTGGCTGCCGCTCGACCCGGCCAGGCCCGGCGATCCCGCCGTGCTGCAGCCCGCACAGGCCAGCACGAGGGCGGCGACCGCGGCGGCGGACCGTGTGTCCACGCTTCCTCCGGGATGGCTGGATCTGGGATAAGATGAAATCCGATTTCATTATGGAAGTCAACGTGGATGATGCAGTCAACGCGGATGAACGAAGAGTGGGTGCGGCACACTTGACCCGCCCGTCGCAGACATGGAGACGCCGTTGCCCATCGCCGGAACCGGACCTGCCGTGCGCTCGACCCGCCAGCGCGCGGCCGTCTCCGCCCTGCTGGACGAGCTCGACGGCTTCCGCAGCGCGCAGGAGGTGCACGACCTGCTGCGGCACCGGGGCGAGCGCGTCGGGCTGACGACCGTCTACCGCACCCTGCAGGTGCTCGCGGACTCGGGCGAGGTCGATGTCCTGCGCACCGGCGACGGCGAGGTGACCTACCGGCGCTGCAGCCAGGGTCACCACCACCACCTGGTCTGCCGTGCCTGCGGCCGGACGGTGGAGGTGGACGGACCGGCCGTCGAGCGGTGGGCGCGCACCGTCGCGGACGAGAACGGGTTCGTCGAGGTCAGCCACACGCTGGAGATCTTCGGCACCTGCGCCGACTGCGCGCGCCGGCGCCGAGCCTGACCGGGCGATCGTCCTGGAGGCGCCCGCACGCAAACCTACGGGCAGGTAAGGCCGATCTTCGGCCTTACCTGCCCGTAGGTTTGCGGTGGTTGTGCTCAGAACCACTTGCCGTACAGCAGCTCCTGCGGCGTGACGACCCGCCCCTGCGGCGGCTCGCCCTGGAACTGCGCCCCCATCGCCTCCGCCCAGCGGACCCCGCGCTCGAGCAGCTCGCGGGTGTCGGTCTGCATGCGGTCGCGGGTGACGAGGATCCCCAGGTCGGCGCCGGGGTAGCGGTACTCGCCGGCGCCGTGCACGCGCAGGTAGAAGGCCTCGTTGTGCCCGCCGACGTTGTGCCAGTCGGTCTCCTCGCGGATGAACCGCACCGAGCCGTCGTCGGACAGCCGCCAGAGCCCGCTCGAGGGTGCCTGCGTGATCAGCTCCACATCGTCCGTCACCTGCTTGAGCACCAGCTGCGTCCAGCGGTCGAAGTCCTGCCACCGGAGCTGCACCTCGTCCAGGTCCAGCTCCCACTCGACGCCGGAGAACTCCAGCAGGTGGAACAGGAACAGCGGCACGCCGCCGTACCGGGAGGTGATCAGGTTCGTGAGCGGCGACGCTCCGGAGATGCGCGGGTTGATCTCGCCGAGGTAGACGGTCCCGTCGTCGGTGTCGAGCAGGAAGTCGAGGCAGAACACGCCGTGGTAGCCCTCGCGGTACAGCCGGTCGCCGAGCCGCCGCGCCATCCGCCGGATCCGCTTGCGGGCGGCCTCGTCGAACACCCCGGGGTAGGCGTCGTTGCCACACCACCCGCCGCGGTAGGGGGTCAGCTCGGAGAAGCCGGTGATGTCGGTCTGGATCGGCCCGACCAGCGTGCCGTGCCGGGTGGCGACCGCCTCGACGGTGCCGGGGAAGTGGTTGATCCGGCGCATGACCTTGAGCTCTTCGGAGACCAGGTCCGCCGCGTACTCGTCCCAGTCGGCCTCGCCGGCGACGAAGAACGTGGTGCGCCCGGAGTCGCCGTAGGGCGTCTGCACCACCAGGTCGGTGCCGAGTCCTGCCTTCCTGGCGAGCTTGCGAAGCTCCTTGTACGTCGTCGCCCGGCCCAGGACGTTCGGCACGCTGGCGACGCCCGCCTCGTCGCCCAGCTGCGTCGTGACGATCTTGGAGTCGATGCGCTGCCGCAGGTCGCGCGGCGGCAGCGCGATCTCCAGGCCGAGCTCGTGGGCCAGCTGCTCGGTCTCCTCGTCGAACATCACGAACAGGACCTGACCCGGGCCGTTGGCCTTGACGTGGTCGATGACTTCCTTGTTGCCGAGCAGGTACGAGTTCACCGACTCGAACGTCTCGAAGTCGCGCGGCCCGGCGTGCGTCGGGGAGAACGAGCGCGCGTGCGCACCGTCGAAGCTGTCGAAGTACGTGACGTACTCGAAGCCGCTGACCCACTCGTCGATGCCCAGCAGGTTGTACGGCGTCGGCGAGACGAAGTAGATCGGCCGGGTGTTCTGCCGGAAGAACCGGTAGACGTCCGAGAGGCTGCGCAGCACGGGCTGGTCCGCCGTGTCCCTCCGGCGGCCCCGCTTGCCCTTGCGGGCCCGGTCACGCTCAGCCATGGTGGGCGGACTGTACCGCCGTGCTGACCGGCCCGGCGAGGGATCAGGCGATGAGGGCGCCGTGCCGGGCGGCCAGCAGCTCTTCGGGCTCGGGGGGCGGCGCGTAGGCCGGCGGCGGGACCGCCACCCTCGTGCGCCGGGTCCGCTCGCCATCGACGAACTCCGCGAGCGACAGCCGCCACACGTCGTCCGGCCAGACCAGGTCGAGCGTCCCGGCGTCGCTGTCGTACGCCGCCGTGTAGACGGTGCCCCACAGGGTGGTCGACGGGTCGCGGTACAGCGGCGGCCGGAGGAAGCGGTCGACCAGCGAGCGCGCCGTCGTCCCCGGCGTCGCCATCGCCTCCCGCAACGCCGCCTCGCGCTGCTCGGTCGCGCAGAAGGCCGCGTGCTCCGGCCACTCCGTCGCGCCCTGCCGGTTGCCCGCGGTCAGGCCGTCCGCGAGCGCCATCGGACGGTCGGGCGAGACCATGGCGACCGCGCCGCCGCCGGACCGGTCGACGAGGGCCACGTTGTAGGCCAGCTGCACCGGGATCCGCCGCAGCGCGTCGAGCGCCTCGGGCACGTCGCGCGCGAACTCCAGCAGGTACCGCACGACCAGCCCGATGCCGAACCCCTCGCCGACGACCGGGCGGCCGCCGAAGGCGATCGCCACCGACAGCCCGTGCTCGTTCGTCCCGTCGACGGCGCCCCAGACGCAGTCGCTCATCGCGACCACGCGGGTGCCGTTCCACTGCGACGCGAGCACGGTCGTGTCGCACAGCAGCGGGGGGTAGTCGTAGTTGCGCACCAGCACGTGCTCGCCGGAGGTCCAGGCGGCCAGCGAGCAGGCCGTGAACAGCGGGGGCGGCGACCAGTGGCTGAGGAACCTGGCCTCCAGGTCACCGCCTCCGACCGCGTCGACGAGCCGGTCGTACGTCCCCGAGAGCTCGGGCATGTGCCGGCGCAGCATGAGCGCGCCGGTCGCGTACGAGGCGCGCGCCTGCTCCCCCTCGCGCAGGTACCAGCTGCGGTACGCCGGCCAGGCGGCCGCGAAGATCTCCGGGACGCGACGGGCCACCGAAGGCCCGGCGTCGATCGCGCGGAAGGTCACGTCGAGCTCGACCACCTCCGGCGGCACGGTCGTGCCGGTCACGCGTCATCACCTCGCGGGGGGCGGCCCGGACTCCGGAGTGGACGTACGGGATCGTTGAAAACAGTATGCGGGTCGGTATCCCCGGTCTCGGCAACCCCACGCACCACCTTGACCGTGGTCGACGTGTCGTCCGTCACTGCGCGGCTAGCATCGGCGCGTGGACCTGGACGAGTACGCCCGGCACGACGCCACCGCACTCGCCGAACTGGTGGCCCGCAAGGAGATCAGCCCCCGTGAGCTGGCCGCGTGCGCCGTCGCCGGCGTGGAACGCGTCGACCCGGCGCTGAACGCCGTCGTCGAGCTGTACGCCGAGCGCGCGCGGACCATGGACGAGACGGTCCCGCCGGGACCGTTCGGCGGCGTCCCGACGATGCTCAAGGACCTGTTCCACGGCGAGGCCGGCTCGGTCTGCGAGAACGGCAGCCGGCTGGCCCCCGGCTGGGTCACGCCGGCAGACAGCGAGTTCACCGCCCGGATCCGGGCGGCGGGGCTGGTGAACCTGGGCCGCACGACGACGTCTGAGTTCGGGATCATGGGCACGACCGAGACGCTGGCGGCCGGACGCACGTGCACACCCTGGAGCGCCGCGCACATAGCCGGCGGCTCGAGCGGGGGTGCGGCCGCGGTCGTGGGCGCCGGCATCGTCCCCGTCGCGTCGGCCAGCGACGGCGGCGGGTCGATCCGGATCCCGGCGTCCGCGTGCGGGGTGGTCGGGCTCAAGCCGTCGCGGGGCCGCGTCACCTGGGGACCGCAGATCGCCGAGGCGCTGTCCGGCTGGGCGGTGCACTTCATGGTCACCCGCAGCGTGCGCGACACGGCGGGCCTGCTCGACTGCCTGTCCGGCGCCGCGCCCGGCGACCCGTTCGTGATCGCCCCGCCGGAACGCCCGTTCCGTGCCGAGGTCGGGGCCCCCGTCGGCCGGCTGCGGGTGGCCTGGTGCTCGGACCCCTGGTCGGGCGACGCGGTCGACCCGCAGGTCGCGGCGGCGACTGCGGCCACCGCGGCGTTGCTCGGCGAGCTCGGGCACGAAGTGACGGCCGTGCACCCGGCGTTCGCGTGGGAGCCGTTCCTGAAGGCCATGACGGACGTGTGGGCCGCCGACGCCGCACACACCGTGGACGGGCTGGCCCGGACGACCGGACGCGTCCCGGGACCGGACAACCTGGAGGGAGCGACGCTGGCGGCGGTCGAGTACGGCCGCACCGTCTCCGCGCTGCAGCTGGTCGACGGGCTCGATCAGGCGAACGCGCTGGCCCGCCGGATGGGCACGTTCTTCCGGCAGTACGACGTGCTGCTCACCCCGACGCTCGGGCGGCTGCCGCCACCGCTCGGGTCGTACGACCCGGCCGCGCCGACGCAGCTGCAGGACGTGTTCGCGACGTGGGCGGCGCTGGAGTCGTTCCTGCCCGTCTTCAACGCCACCGGGCAGCCGGCGATCAGCCTCCCGCTGCAGCACAGCAGCGAGGGTCTGCCGATCGGCGTGCAGCTCGTCGGAGCGAGCGGCGCCGAGGCTCTGCTGCTGCGGCTCGCGGCGCAGCTCGAGGAGGCAGCGCCCTGGTCGCAGCGCCGTCCACCGCTTCATGTCGGTACCGCTGCGTGACGGTACCCGTCGCGTGACCCCGCAGCGCCGGTCGCCCGCACCGCGCCGCGTGACGCTCGTGCTGTGCACCGCGGACGCGCGGGTGCTCGGTGCGCTGCCCCCGTTCGACGTACCGCTGCCGTGGTGGTCGGACGCGGGCGAGGTGGTGGCGGGTGCGCGGGTTGCGCACGGGGTCGAGGTCGTCGTGCTCCGCGCCCTGTCGCTGCCGGGCGGCGCGTTCCCCGGTGGCGGACCGGTCACGTACCTGGCGCAGGTGGACCGCGAGCCCGACGTCGCGCTGACGCCGTGGCCGGGCGACCCCCTCGCGGCCCACCCCCTGCGCGCCGGATACGCCCGTCCCGGCGGACCCCAGGCCGACGTCGCGTGGGCGTGCGGCCTGCTCGACGCACGCGGCGTGCGGCGCACCGGACCGCCCGAGCAGGTCCGCACCTGGAACCTGTCCAGCATCTGGCGGCTGCCGACCGCGGCCGGGCCGGCCTGGCTCAAGGTGGTCCCGCCGTTCTCCGCCCACGAGGGCCCGCTGCTCGAGCGGCTCGACACCGCCTTCGTCCCCGCGCTGCTCGGCCGGTCCGGGGGCCGCCTGCTCCTCGCCGACGTACCCGGCTCCGACCGGTACGGCGCGACCGGGGCGGAGCTGGAGACGATGGTGCGGATGCTGGTGCGGCTTCAGCTCGACTGGACCGGGCGGACCGACGAGCTGCTCGGATCCGGCGTGCCGGACTGGCGCGTCGAGGCGTTCGCGCCGCGCGCACAGGCCCTGACGGCCGGGGCGCCGGCCCGCGCGCCGGCGGGCGGTGCCGCCGCGCTGGGCCCCGACGAGCTGCGGGCGCTCGACCAGCTGGTCGGATCCTTGCCGGAGCGGTTCGCCGCCGTCGCGGGCTGCGGGATCCCCGACGGTCTGTTCCACGGCGACTTCCACCCCGGCAACGTGCGCGGGACCGACGGTCGCCTCGTCCTCCTGGACTGGGGCGACAGCGGCGTCGGCCATCCGCTGCTCGACCAGTCGGCCTTCTGCGAGCGGCTCTCCGCCGCGGACCGCGCGCGGGTGCTGGCGACGTGGCGTCGGCTGTGGCGCGATGCGGTCCCCGGGTGCGACCCCGACCACGCCGCCCGGCTGCTGGCTCCGGTCGCGGCACTGCGCGCAGCGGTCGTCTACCGGCAGTTCCTGGACTCGATCGAGCCGGACGAACGGCCCTACCACGCGCACGACCCGCTGATCTGGCTGCGCCGTGCCGCCGAGCTGGCGGTGCTCCGCTAGTCGCCCACCGGGTGCAGATCCGGGAGCCACGCGCGGTTCACCGATCCGCGCGTCATGACCCATCGGACCGGGTGCTCGTCGAGTCCGACGAGGTCGAGCACGCCGCAGGAGTCCGGCGCCAGCGAGCCCACCGCCTTGAAGAACGGCAGCAGGCCGCCCCCGCCGGTCCGGGGACCGGCTTCGATCCACACGTGCCAGCGACCGTCGCGCCGGGCGAGCTCGACCGCTGCGTCGCCGCAGCGCATCCGGCCCACGAGTTCGCGGACACGAGCCAGCCGGGCGTCGAACGCGGCTGCGTGCCGGCGGCCGCAGCGCGTGGGAGCCCTCAGCTCGACCCAACCGCTGGAGCGGTTCATGTGCCCAGCGTGGGCAGTCCGGCCGTGCCTGCGGTGAACGACAGGGGTCGCGAGCGCGTACCCGGGGTGAACCTTGGCCGTTCCCTCCCTCGAGCCGGGCGTCAGAGCGAGGTGGCCCTGACGGCACCCGGCGTCGCCCGCAGGTCGGTATCGCGCACGTCGGTGCCGCGCAGGTCGGTGCCGCGCAGGTCGGTGCCGCGCAGGTCGGTGTCGCGCACGTCGGCGGTCCGTGGGCGGCCCGCACTGCGGACGAACGAGGTCAGCTCGCCCGACGGCTCGACCCGCAGCTCGCGGCGGATCATCTCGCGGTAGGCGACGTACTCACGGCGCGCCTCGACCAGGTTGCCCTCGGCGACGTGGGCCTCGATCAGCGCCCGCTGGGCGCTCTCCCGGAGCGGCTCGGCCTGGATGGCCAGCATGGCCACCTCGACCGCGTCGGCGTAGCAGCGGCGGGTGGTGAGCAGGCGGCTCAGCGCCTCGAGCGCGTGCAGTAGCCGCTGGCGCAGCCGCTCCCGCTCCATGATCGCCCAGTCGTCGAACCATCCCGGCAGCAGGTCGAGGGCGTCCACGTTGGAGCGCCACAGATCCAGGTCTGCCTCCGCCGCCGCGCCGCTGATGAGACGGGTGGCCCACTCCCCGATCAGGCGGGCGTCCACCTCCACCCCCGGGCTCAGGGAGATCGACCACTTGTCGGCGTCGAGCACGTCGATGCCGGCCCCACGCAGGCGCCACAGGGCCGACCGCAGGTTGCCGGCCGCGCGGCTGTCGTCGCCCATGGGCCACAGGGTGCCGGCCGCGTGCCGCCGCTCGACCCGGCCGCCGCGGAGCGCGACGTAGGCGAGCAGGCGCTTGCAGCCCTCGGGCACCTCGAGGCACTGCGCCCCGACCGTGACGAACGGACCGCCGAAGAGATGGACCATCGCGTCGGAGGGGCAAGGTGCGACAGCGTCCATGGAGAACTCCCCTTCAAGGACGGGTCGCCCCCAGGTTACGAGCGCACCGTCACCAAGGTGTCACCCGCTGTATCGGCTGCTGGGAGGAGTGGGCCCCGGTACCGGCCGGTACCGGGGGAATGCGGGCGACCGGCTCAGCCTAGGAAGTCGTTCAGGAAGTCGGCGACCGCCGAAAGAGCGTCTTGCGGGTCGGAGAAGTGCAGCGGGGGATCGGACCGCGCCGAGTACAGCGTCCGGTCCAGGTTCCGGTTCGTGGTCAGGGTGATCAGCAGGTAGTTCGGCTGCTGCTCCACGCGGACCACGCAGACCGCTGCCTGGACGTTGGTGGCGGGCATGCGGGCCACTGTGCCAACGGGCTGTCACCCCAGCGTGCCCGGTCAGGTCACGGGTGCGCCGGGGCGGCGTGGTCCGCCGGCTGGTCGACCGCGCGGCGGCCGCCGAAGACGACGATCGCCTCGTGCTCCGCGCGCGCGAACGTGCTCTCCACCGCGAACACCCGGACCGCGACCAGGCCGGAGTCCAGCGAGTCGGCGAACAGCGAAGCCCGCAGCGACCCCAGCGGCAGGCGGGTGCCGTCCCGGACGAGGGCGACCACCAGCAGCTCGCCCCCGATCCGACCCACCAGCTCGCCGGCGAGCTTCCCGCCGGGGAACTCCCAGCTGTCGACGGGGTAGTGGAGGAATCCCAGCCGCTGCTTCTCGCTCGGCGCCCGGTCCGCCACCCCGGCGAGCCCACCGTCCTCGAACCTGCCGGCGGCGATGTCGCCCGCGGGGAGCTGGTCGCGCAGCCAGTAGACGCCGACCGGCTCGGTGCGCTCCTCATGCTCGCAACCGCGCTCGGCCCGGCGCACGAACGCGACCCAGTCGTACCCGGCCGTGTACAGCGGCTCGAGGTCGGCGAGCTGGTCGGGGACCAGGATGTCGACCTTCACCCGCTTGCCCCGCACGCGGACCAGCGGGATCCGGTCCAGGTGCTGGGCGGCGGTCACCGCCTGGGCCACGTAGTCGGCGCGGCAGTGGCAGAACCTCAGCTCGACGTGCTCGCCGAAGAGCGCCGTCAGTCGCTCGCGCCACCCGCCCGAGTGCGGGTCGGCGCGCAGGAAGCCGGCCGGCGGCAGCTCGTCGAAGCCCTGCGCGGCGAGCGAGCGGGTGTCCTCCTCGCGCAGCCCGAGCACGAAGTCGTGGCTGGCACCCAGGGCGATGGCGGCCGGAGTGGGCTTAGCGGTGGGGCGCACCCGCCTCAGGGCGTCCTCCACGGCGGTGATGACCTCGTCCAGCTTCTTGGTGCGGTCGGCGAGCTGCGCGGGTCCGGCGGTGGCGACCGACGCGTACTGCGCCTGGAACTGCAGCACCTGCGCGATGAACACCTCCCACGGCCGCATGGACAGCCGTCCCTGCCAGGCCCGGCGGGACGGCGGGTCGCCGAGGTCCCGGCGCGCTGTCCACACATCGAGGACCCAGTCGGTGCCGCTCCTGGCGACGACGGCCAGCGGCACACCACCGGGAGCGGGCTCCGCGGTCCCCTCCGACCAGGCGTGGCTGGTGAGCAGCGGGACCGGTAGGCCGCGACCCGGGGGCGTCAGCCAGGGTTCGCCGCGCTCGCGCTCGCGCTCGAAGTACAACGACGCCAGCCGGTTCCGCCGGGTCACGCTCGAGTAGCCGTCGTCCAGGCCATCGAGGGAGTCCGCGCGGAGCCGGACGGTGACGCCCAGCACCTCCCACGGCGCGATGGCGGACCCGGCCCCGCACGGGTCGTCGCACAGGTTCCCGTACACGTTCTCGCTACCGTCCAGCCAGCACGCGGGCACGACCTCGAGCACCCAGAACCCGTTCGGGCCCGGCGGGTCGGTCAGCGGCACCCGGGACGGCTCGCAGGCGCGCAGCGGTCGGCCGACCGGGTCGACGGCCAGCCCCGGCGCGACCTCGAGCACCTGCGCCTCGGCCTGCAGGGTCACCGTGAAGCCGTGCACCACGCCGGTGCCGCCGGCGAGCCCGACCGCGTAGGCCAGGTCGCGGGCGTAGTCCTGCATCACCCGCAGGTGCTCGCCGCGAAGGAACAGCCCGTCGGCCGGGTTGAGCCGGCGGATGCAGCTGGGGACGGTGGCCTGGTCGGCTGGGCGGGTCATGCGTCGGCCCCCCTGTCCGGGATGGGGTTGGCGAAGGTGAGGACCGCGTCGTGCCCGTCGTTGGCTGTGCCGGGTGGGCCTCCGACCAGGCCGGCCAGCGGGACGGCCGGGTCGGCCCCGAACACCGGCGTCCGGCCGGTGCCGGCGACCACCAGCCGTACGACGTCGTTGATCGGCCGGTCGGCGAGCTCGACGACGACGCCCGGCAGGTCCGGGTCGTACCGGACCACGTCGATGTCCTCGTCCACCCAGCCGCGGTCGGACAGCGACGTGAGGTGGACGGCGCGACGCACCGACCCGGGGTTGAGCGGCGCCGTGACCGCGAAGACGAGCACCCGGCCGTCCGAGCGCAGCTCGAGCGAGTCCGGGATCACCCGCGGACCGCCGGCGTCGGTGCCCTCGGTGGCGCCGACCATCCCCGGCGCGAGCCCGCAGGTCAGCTCCTGGATCGTCTGCGTGGGCAGCAGCGTCCGGCGGCAGCAGTACGACGGGCGCACGTCGAGCACGTCGATGCAGCCGTCGTCGTCGCGCACGTCGATGTCCACGCAGGCCAGCACCACGCCGGCCGCGTCCTCGACCACGCCGAACAGCGACGGGTACGGGTCGCCCGGCTCGGTCGCCGGCCGCAGGTCGGCGGCGTCCAGCGCGGCCAGCTCGCGGAACCAGCGCTCCAGCTCGCGGGCGCGCTCGTCGCCGACCGTCTCGGCCACCGCGCGGGCGGCGGCCAGCGCCTGCGCGCCGGCGGTGTCGTCGTCACCGAGCAGCCGGTCCAGCCCCAGCAGGACCCGCAGCCGGTGGTACGGCGGCGCGGGGCACGGGCAGCAGCCGCGCACGAGCGAGATCTCGACCGTCTCGACGACGCGGGACCAGTCGTCGTGCTTGCGGGTCACGTCGCACGGGTCGGACAGCGTCGGCACCGGGCGCGACAGGCAGCAGTCGGCCCGAGCCACCAGGCAGGCGTGCAGGGTGCGGTGCCCGCACCCCTCGACCTCCTTGTCGACCTTGTTCGCGACCAGCCACTCACGGACGTCGGCGCACCACGTCGCCTCGCTCAGCAGCTCGCGGCCCAGCCCGTCCAGCGCGAGGCCGGGTGCCACCGTCAGCATCCGCTCGCCGGACACCGAGACCGGGTACCCCCACACCACACCGGAGCCGTGCAGCCAGGCGTTGTGCAGCATCTGCTTGCCGCGCGGGTTGCCCATCATGGTCCGGAAGTCGTCCTCGCCCAGCAGCATCCCGTACGCCACCCGGAGCGCGACGAAGGGGTTCACCGGCAGGTCGGCGCGGCACTCGTCGCAGCCGTCCGGCGCGGCCCCGGACTGCGTGCACCCGCACGGGGTCACCCTGGCGTCCTCACACGTCGTCATCTCGTCTCCTCGGGGGTTCGCCGGGGAACGGCATTGCGGCCTTGGCGTACTCGCGTCGGACGGACGCGACGAGGTGCTCCTGGCGGACGCAGTCGCCGTCGGAGGCGGCCAGGAAGGCCGCGGCGACGGACGCGTTCCGGATCCACCCGCCCGGCACCGGGTACAGCCGGGCCAGCATCGTGGTGTCGACGTCGTCGGCACGCACATCCGTGGGCAGGTGCAGCTCCCACAGCGCCGCGCGCTCGGGCTCGGCCGGCAGCGGGAACTCCACCACGAAGTCCATCCGGCGCACGAAGGCCTGGTCGATGTTGTGACGCAGGTTCGTGGCGAGCACGACCAGGCCGTCGAAGGTGTCCACCCGCTGCAGCAGGTACGCCGTCTCCAGGTTGGCGTACCTGTCGTGGGCGTCGCTGATCTCGGTGCGCGAGCCGAACAGCGCGTCGGCCTCGTCCAGCAGCAGGACGGCCTGCGTACGCTCGGCGGCGTCGAACGCTGCGGACAGGTTCTTCTCCGTCTCGCCCACCCACTTGGACACGACCGCCGAGACGTCCACGGTGAGCAGGTCCGTGCCGGCCGCGGTGGCGACGGCCTCCGCCGCGAGCGTCTTCCCGGTCCCGGGTGGACCGGCGAACAGCAGCCGGGCGCCGCGGGACGCGCGCGCGTGCTCCCGGAAGCCCCAGTCGTCGAGGACCTGCGCCTGGTGCCGCAGCCGGGCGACCGCCTCGCGCAGCTGCACGGCCACGTCCGGCGGCAGCACCAGCCGCTCCCACGGGACAGCCGGGGTACGCAGCTCGACCCCTGCGGGCAGCGCGACCGCGGCCCTGGTCCGCACGATGCTGGACACGTCGGGCACGTCCCCGCTGAGCCGCTGGTGGCTGCGCAGGTCGATGGCGACCTGCGCCGTGACCGCGGGGTCGACAGGGTGCCGGGCGGCCAGCACCGGCGCCTGGTCGGGCAGGTGCGGGACGGCCGCGCGCCAGGCGTCCCGGTGGTCCGCCACCCCGACCGGCCCGGTGGGCACGGTCTGCATCGCGCGGCCCGCGGCGGTCCGCAGCGGACCCTGCGGGGTGCACACGACCAGCGGGCCCGGCAGCAGGCCGTCGGCCAGCAGGCCGTCCGAGGTGAGGACGGCGACCGGGACGCCACCGCGGGCCGCAGCGTGCAGCGCGAGCAGGCCGAGCCCGGCCCGGTCGTCGGCGGGCAGCCGCGCGGCGACCGCGATGGTGCCGGCCTCGGCGGCCAGCGCCGCGCAGCGACCCAGCGCAACCGTCTCGTCCGGGCAGCTCAGCAGCAGCGTGCGCGGGTCACCCGAGCGCAGCGCTGCCACGGCCCGACGTACCTGCCCGGTGGCCAGCCACCGGGTCAGCCCGTGCGGCGGCTCGCCGACGTCGACGCGCACCGGCAGCAACGGCCAGGCGTCGGCGCCCTGCAGCGCAGCCCAGATCGCGTCGGCCAGCAGCAACGACCGCTCGAAGAACGGCACGCCCGGACCCAGCCGGAGCAGGCCGTGCCGTACGGCGGCTCCGTCGGTGAGCAGCCGCCGGACCGTCGGGCGGTCGCCCAGCACCAGGGCGGCCAGACCGGCCGTCGGGTGCGGCTCGCCGTGCGGGTTCAGCTGCCGGAAGGTGCCGGCCAGCCCCTCGTGCTCGTCCGGCAGCCCGGCCAGCAGGACCAGGTCGTGCTCGAGGTCGGTCAGCCCGAGCACTCGGACCAGCCGGTCCAGCGGCGCGCCGCCCGCAGCCCCGGCGTCGGACCGCACCGACCCCGCCGCGGTGGTCGACGCGTCCACGGCCCACCCGCGCAGGAACCCGGCCGCCTCGTCCGCGCCCGACCCGGGGGTGCAGCGTTCGTCGAGGACGGCGGCCACGGCCACGGCGATCCGGGCCGCGCGCGCCGACAGGTCCGCCGCGCCGGCGTGCTCGCCGGTGACCGGGGGCAGGCCGAGGGCGGCGACGTCAGGCATAGCCGAACCTCACGACCGTGCCGAGCCAGCCGACCCATCCCGGATCCAGGTCCAGCCCGGCCCGGCGCACTTCGATGTCGACCTCGTCGGCCGCCATCCAGACCTCGCACCAGCCCGGCTCGACGGTGACGGTGCCGGCCCGCGCGGCCACCTCGGCGACGACGGCGAACGGGTCGGTGTCGGTGCGCCCCAACCGGTCAGCGGTCGCCACCGCCCACCGGGTGGCGTGCGCGCGCAGGGCCTCCTCCTCACCGGCGGCGGTCGGGACCAGGTCGACCGGCGCGGCGGGCAGCGCGCAGAACGCGAGCAGGGCGGGGTCGGCGGGGGCCACCGGGACGAGGTGACGGCCGATGCGGTGCAGCGACCACCGCAGGGAGCGGGCGGCCAGGGCCGGGTCGTCGAGGACACGGTCCGGGACGGAGGCGTCGGCTGCCGTGTTGAGCAGGAACAGCAGGCCGGCCCACTGGGTCCGCAGGTCTGGCGGCGGGTCCGGGTGGGCCGGCAGATCGGGGCGGGCCGGGACGTCGGGGTGGACCGGAAGGTCGGCGTGTGCCGGCGTGGGCAGGGCGTGGGAATCCCGAGCGGGCGCACCCCGACCTGCCTCGTGCACGCGATCCGTACCCCGGTCGGCGCCGGCCACGGCCGTACGCGGAGCGGGCCTCCCGGGGGCGGGCGGGGAGGCAGCGGGCGCGGCTGTCACCGCGCGGCCGGCGCGGAGGGAGCCGGCGGTGAGGTGGGCGGCGAGGGCGGCGACGAGCGCGGGCGCGCTGGGACGGCGCAGGGAAGCGGGGTCGGCCTCGGCGGCGACGAGCACGGCCCAGGCGTGCGCGGTGGCCTCGTCGACCCGCAGCTGGGACCGGCGCAAGGACGTCGCGAGCACGGACCTGGCGACCAGCTCGGCGGCCAGCGCGGCGGCCCCCGCACCGGACCCGAGCAGGCTGTCGTCGGTCGCGGCGCCCTGCGGGCCGGGCCGCGCCGGCGGCCGGTGACCCGACGCGCCGGGCTGCGCTCCTGGTGCCCGGCGCGGGTCGGGGCGCCAGCCCTCCGGCGCGACGTCCGGTGCGGCCAGCCAAGCGAGCCGCGCCCACCCCGCGGACCGGAGCAGCCGGTGCAGCGCGGCGACGCCGACCCGGCCGGCCACGGCCACCAGGACGGGGACCGCGTCCCGGGGCACGCGCGCGAGCGCGGCCAGCGCGGCTTCGGCCGGTGCGACGTCGGGGTCCGGGTCGCCCGGACCGAGCAGTCCCAGCCGTCGCCATGCCCAGGCCCGCGAGGTCGTCCCGAGCGCGCAGCCGGCGACCAGGTCGACCAGGCCGTCCGTGCGCCGGGCGTAGCCGGCGACGTCGGCACCGCCGGCCGCGAGCTCGCGCTCGAGCGTCGCGACCACAGCCCGCGCCCAGGACTCCTCGATCGAGGCGTCCGGACGTTCCGGGTCGACCGTCAGCCGTACGTCCAGCCGCCGCAGGAACCACTCGCCGGGCGGCAGGTCGGCCGCGCGCAGCGCGTCCTCGAGCCGGCCGGCGGCCAGCCGCTGCAGCATCGTCGGAACCCGCCGCGGCAGGTCCGACAGGTCCGGAACGCTGACGGTGAGCTGGTCCACCACGAGGTCGGTCATCCCACCAGCACCGCCCCGGTCGTCGAGTCCTGACCCAGCCGCGAGCCCACGGTCGGGACGCCGACGACGCCGTCGCCGCCCACCCGCACCGCCCCCGTCACAGCCGGCCCCCAGGCCGTGCCCGGGCCGACGTACGACGTGAGCCTGACCCGCAGCCGCTGACCGACCCGCATCCCGCTGCCCAGCTCGGAGACCTCGCCGTCGGTGTGCGCGGGCGAGTGGTCGCGGACGATGCCCTCCACGACCTCGCGCTGCTCGGGGGTGAGCTCACCCGGGACCAGCACGGTGAAGCGGTGCGCGGCCGAACCGAACGCGTCGGACGACGGGGCCGAGCCGCCCACCGTGAACCGACCGAGCGTGCCGGTCGCGCTGGCCGAGCCACCGACGAACGGAGCCTCGAGCGCACCCGGCTGGGTGCCGAGCGTGGTCCCGCCCAGACCGCGAAGCCGCCACTGCTCGATCAGGGTCGGTGCGCGGCCGAGGTAGATCTCCAGGATCCGCACCAGCACGGCCATCGTGCCGCGGCGCTGGAAGAGCTGGTACGTCTCCGCTACGAGCGTGCGCCGCGCCGGCTCGGGCCAGCGCGGGTCGAGCACGAGCCCGGCCAGGCTGCCCAGCCACGGCAGCACGTCCGACGGGACCGTGCGCGGGTCGACGAGCAGGGCGCGTTGCGCGGCCGCCGTGTCCACCTCGTGCAGCAGACCCTCGGCCGGCTGCAGGAACCGCTGCAGGAAGTCGGCGGCGGCGGCGTCGCTCGACCACGCCTGCGGCAGCGAGCGCAGCAGCTGGTGCCCCGGCCGCTCGACCTGCAGGCCGCGCACCCGGGGCGTGGCTCGCGGCGTCCCGGTCAGGACCAGCTGGACCCACAGGTAGCGTCCCGGCTCGGCCAGCACCGGCGACTCGTACGTCGCGAAGCCGGGCTCGGGCGGGGGCCACGACAGCACGCCGCCGCCGGGCCTGCGGTACAGCGGCAGCTGCGGCGCCCTGGCCAGCAGCGGCTGCGACGGCAGCGGGGGGGTCGCATCCGGGAACGGCACCGGCCGGGCACCGCGCGAGGGCGGCGACGGTGGCACCGGGTCGGCCACGTCGTCCAGGTCGCTGGTCAGGAAGCGCGCCGCGAGCGACGTGCCGGTCGGCACGCAGGCATCGACGAACAGCCGGCCCCAGCGCAGGCGGTAGGTCCCGCCGTCCAGCCGGTACGTGGTCACCCGGCCGGTCGTGGCGTGCACTGCGACCGAGCCGGACGTCCAGCCGTACCCGGCCTGGGTGGTGAACGCGACCCGCCCGTCCGGGGCCACGGTCGCCGCGCCGCCGTCGAAGTCCAGGGCCTCCAGCGGCTCGAGCTCCACCCACCCGTCGCCCTCGCGCTGGAACCGCGCGAACGCGTCGCCGGCGCCCACTGACACCACGAGCAGGCCGTCGGCGGTCACGTCGATGTCGGTCGCCCCGTCGACCTGCAGCGGCGCGCCGCCGTCCGGCGCGGCCACGAACGCCGGCCGCCCGTCGGGCTGCCGGCGCCACAGCACGTACGGCCCCGGGGCCACCCGTACCGGCTCGAGCCGCGGGTCGCAGTCGGGCCGGACCAGGTCGGGCCCGGGCCGGGGACCGCGGCGGCCCGCAACCAGGACCAGGGCGTCCGGACCCCGGGTCAGCACGACCGCGCCGCCGCAGTGCGCGGCCACGTCGACCGGTCGACCGCAGACCGGCACGCGGCGCAGCAGGCGCTGCGCCCACAGGTCCACGACGACCACGGCGGCGGCACCGGACTCGGCGACGTAGAGCCGCTGGCTGCGGTCGACCGCGAGCCCGAGGGGGTGCCGCAGCAGGCCCGGGCAGGCCGGGCCCGGCTCGACCCGCCCCGCCGCGGGACGCGACCGGTAGGCCCCGCACCACCGGTCGAACGCCAGCCCGGACGGTGCCCACCCGGCGGCGGGGGCCGGCGCGCACCCGCGCACGGGCACCTGCTCCTCGGCCGCCCAGTCCAGCTCCACGCCGCCGCCCGGCAGCAGCGCGGTCCCCTCGTGGGCGCACCGCAGCCACTGGTCCGGCTGGACCAGCAGCGACAGCTCACGGTCAGTGTCCATCAGCACACGTCCGGCGGGACCGGGACGGCGACGACGTCCTGCGGCGGCGGCGTCACCGGCGCGCCCGGTGCCAGCGCGGGGCCGCCCACGACGGTGACGGAGACGAGCTCGGGCACCTCCCACGCGAGCAGGACCACCCGGTCGGTCTCCACCGTTGTACCGCCGACGAGCCGACCGTTCACCAGCTGGCGGTCGACCACCTCGGCGAGCCGCAGGTCCTGCAGGAACTCCACGCCGTCGACCTGCACCGCCGCCGCCTCCAGCTCGGCGCGACGGACCGCGCGGCCCAGCGGCCAGCCGGACCCGTCCGGGCCGAACGGCGGCAACGGCGCGAGGTACTGCCGCAGGATCTGGTCGACCCAGCGCCGCACGGCGTCCACCTGGTAGCCGGCCCGCACCTGCACGCCGACCGCCACCGACACCGCGCGGTACGTCGGCGGCACCACGTACAGCTCGGTGGTGAGCAGCCGCCGCGGCTCGAGGGCCCGCGCGGTCCGGCGCAGCAGGCCGAGGTCCGGGCTCGGCGCGGCCGGGTCGCGGGTGTCGTCGTCGGGGAACACCACCAGGGTCACCGCGCCGGCCGCGCGCACGCTCGGGTTGTCCGGGTGCAGCAGCGGGAGGACGTCGGCGCGAGCCACTCCCGGGACCTGCAGCGCGAACGCGGTGAAGTCCTCGGCCACCACCGCGCGGTCGTGCCGGTGCACCTCGGCCGGGATCGCCTCCAGCGCCTGGTCCAGCGCCAGCGCGTCGGCACCCCCGCGGGCCGGCAGCGGGTTGGCGACAGTGACCCCGCCGACACCGGTGAACGACTTCACGGTGCCGGCGAGGACGTTGCCGGCGGACCCGCCGCCGTACCGGTAGCTCTGCACCCGGATCCGCTCGCCGAGCTGGGGGACCCGGCCACCCAGCACGCCGCCGAACGTCACCACGCCCGACACGTGGTCGACGAGGTAGCTGCGTCCGTCCAGGGCGGTGCCGACGAACGTGTCGACCTCGGCCCAGTCCGCCCAGCCCGTCGGCTCCTCCACCTGCAGCCGGACCGACCCGGGCAGCACCGACGCGTTGACGAGCTGGTACCGCTGGCCGGTGTCGCCGGTACCGCTGCCGAGCAGCTCCGGGCCGGCCGTGCGCGCCTGCACAGCCTGCACCGCGTTCACGCCGACCCAGGTGACCCGGTGGATCGCGTCGCCGGTGACGCCGGTGTCCGGGCGGGTCGCGCGCAGCCACCCCACCACGCGCGCGGCCAGCTTCCGGTCCGGCAGCGGCGGCGGGCTCCCGGCGACACCGGTGGGTGTCCCCGGTGCCGGCATCGTCGCCGGCATGCGCAGCTTGACGACGCCGGTCGTCGTCAGTCCCCGCGTCGTGTCACAGGTGACTGTGAGCGCGACGAAGCCCGTCCCGTCCCACAGCTCCCACAGCATCGGCGGGGGGGCGGTGCCGAGGCTGTCGAAGGCCAGCTCGGCGGCCCGTTCCCTGTCCAGGGTCTGCAGCAGGAACGGGGGCGGCACCGACTCGTCGAAGGCGACCCCCACGAACAGGGTCTGGCCGGCGAGCCGGTCCGGCTCCGTCGTCGGCTTGCCGAGCAGGGCGATCCACAGTGCGTGGTCGAGTGTCCGGCTCACGTCCAGCGGCTGCAGGTCGGCGACCAGCGGGTCGGTCGGCACGGTCAGCGTCCGGTAGAACCGCGCCTTCGACGGGTCGGCCAGGCGCGCCCTTACCTCCGCGTCGAGCCTGGCCGCCTTCTCGGCCTCGGTCGCCGGCTCGTCGAGCGCGCACTTGCCGGCGCCCACCGCGTCCAGCGGCCAGACGTACACCTCGTCGGTGGTCTGGAACTTCACCGCCTTGGCGCTGGCCTCGGTGCCCTCCAGCGCCTGCACGCCCTCGGCCAGGTCGGTGCCGGCGGCGAGCAGCACCTGCGCCGTCTGCGCCGGGCGGGCCTGCACACCCAGCAGCCGCAGGAACTCGATCTTCGTGGTCTGCGGGATCTGGTTGAACCGGTACAGCAGCGACTCGCCGAGGTAGGCGAACAGCTCCAGCAGTGCGATCCCGGGATCGCTCTCGTTGTGGTCGGTCCAGGTCGGCGCGTAGAAGGGGATGCGCCGGACCAGCTCGTCCTTGAGCTGGGCGAACGTGCGGTTGTCGAGGACCGGCCCGACTAGCGCCATGACGGCGCTACTTCAGGTAGAAGGGGTAGACCACGTTGTCCGGCCGGAGGTCGGCCAGGCGCACGTACGCGATCTCGATCCACACGAGGGAAGGGTCCTCACCCGGCGTCACCGCAACGTTGGTGAGACGGATCCGCGGCTCCCATCGCTGCAGCGACTCGGTGATGTCGGCCTGCATCGCGGTACGCGTCGTCAGCGTGTTGGGCTCCATCAGGTAGCGGCGCAGACCGCAGCCGAAGTCGGGCAGCATGATGCGCTCGCCCGGTTCGGTGTCCAGGATCTGCTCGACCGACTGCCGCACGAGGTCCATACCCTCCACGTACGGCAGCGCGCCGGTGCGCGGGTCGGGTCGCAGCGGGAACCGCAGGCCACGGCCCAGCCACTGGTCCACGACGTCGACCATGCGGCCGATCGTCACCCGGCACCGTCACGCGGTCGTCGCGGTCCCGTCGCCGGCGGCCGGACCAGGGCACCCGA
The DNA here is from genome assembly GCA_963849365.1 of uncultured Actinomycetota bacterium. Classification (GTDB taxonomy): domain Bacteria; phylum Actinomycetota; class Actinomycetes; order Prado026; family Prado026; genus CAVQCJ01. The sequence continues at coordinate 1,073,435 of CAWKHA010000004.1, read as the reverse complement.
CGACCGCTCAGAGCTCCGGAAACGAGCACCCGCCGGCGTCGCCGTGAGCGGGGCGAGGGTCGGCGGGGTCGCACGCACCGCCAGCTGTCTCATGGCGTCGGGCAGAGCGGGTCGTCCGGCTTGGTGTCCAGCGGCAGCGGTCCGGGCACGAGGGCGCCGTCGGCCGACCGGACCACGACGACGGCGTTCACCAGGTCCGGGTCGTTCGTGAAGACGCCGTTGCCGTGCTCGTCCTTGGCGTTCGTGAGCTGGTCGTACCAGCCCGGCGCGCCGAGCGCGGCCTCGAGGTACTCCTCGCCGACGCTCCCGAGCCCGCCCTGGATCTCCGACTTGGGCAGGTCGGCCAGCAGCTTGCCGTTGGCGAAGAAGGCCGACACGACCGAGAAGCCCAGCGACGGCGGGATGCAGAAGCGCAGGGCGAGCAGCCACCACAGCTGGAAGATCAGCACCACGATCGGCAGGAACAGCATGAACAGGAAGAACGCGACGATGAAGAACAGCTCGAGCGAGAACGTGCACACGCCGCCGCCGGGTCCGATGCTCCCCGTCGTGGGCACCCCGCCGAAGGGTTTGAACACCAGCTGCGAGCCGGGCGGCGTGGTGATCCGGACCCCTCCGGGACCCTGCGGCTTCCCGGCCCGGGCGGCCAGCCGCCGCAGGTCCGGAAGCGTGATGGAGACCAGCCGGTTCTTGGTCCCGTCCGGGTCGGCCGGGGCAGCGAGCCGGAACGACTCGCTCGGCGCGCTCCACCACTCGCGCGGTGGGCAGTGCTCGTGCCCGGGGGGCAGCGGCTGCCTGACGAGGCACTGGACGGTGTAGATCGCGCGGTCGTCGAGCTTGGGCTCGGGCCGACCGGTCGCGGGGTCGGTCCAGTGCTCGCCGGAGGAGGTCGGGACGATCCCGAACCACAACGAGCGGGTGCGCGCGGCGTCGCAGTCCGCAGCGCGTGCCGGGATCCGACTCATCGCGATCTCCTGCTCGTGCCAGGGCGGATCGTCCTTGCGGGGCTTGTCGCCCAGCGTTCGCCAGCGCCCGCCACCACCGTCGGGTCCGACCATCCACGCCTGGTCGTCGGACTGCGCGGTCACCTCGGTGAACAGGTCCGCGTGGTTCGCCGCGAAGTCCCGGTGCCACGCCTCCTGCGCCCACAGCAGGTCGTGCAGGTCGCCGGCCCGCAGGTCGGGGTCCGAGCCGGGGTACTGCTCGGCGGCCATCTCCTTGACGAGCGCGCGGGCCAGGGTGCGCACCGGCCGCGGGTTCCCGGTGACGGTGGTGTGCTGCCGCCGCAGCACCATCTTGACCTCGATGTCCGGGTGCGAGCCGGCTCTCGGCAGCCCCGGCTGGTCGCAGAAGACCTCCACCACCACCACGTAGTAGCGGTTGTGACTGGGCTGGTAAAGCTTGCGCAGGCCGGTCTGCACCAGCCGGTGCGTGGCCAGCCGGTCCCGGCCCCTGGCCAGCGGCGACGGGGTGACCGGGACCGGGTAGCTCCAGTAGTCGTCGGCGCCGACCTTGTCGCTGTCCCTGGGGTCGGCCAGCAGGCGGCGGACGAACGTCGTGCTGTCGTACATCTGGATCTGCGGGCGGGCGGCCGCCGGGCTGTTGACGGTCCAGCCGTGGCGCTCCCGCGCGTACCAGGGGGCGCGCAGCACGAAGCCGGCCGGCGCGCTCACCAGATGTTCCCTACCCCGGGGGTGTACGACGGCGAGACGACGCCGGACTCCGCGACGAAGGTCTGCGCGGTCACCACCCCGCTGAAGGTGGAGATGGGGGCGTTGACCTCGACCATCGGGGCGTTCACCTCGACGGACACGTTGGCCTGGATGTGCACGGAGCCGGCGACGTCCATCCGCACGACGCAGCCGTTGAGGTGCTCCAGCGTCACTTCCTGCGACGCCTCGTCCAGGACCAGCCGGTGGCCGCCGGCGGTGGACAGGGTCACCTTCGCCGCGCCGGTGGTGTCGTCGAACTCCAGCCGGCTGCCGGACCTGGTCCGCAGCAGCCGGATGTTGTTCGCCTGGTCGGGTGTCTGCGGCAGCTGCTCGCGCCCGTTCCAGGCGGCCCCGATGATGTACGGCCGGCGCAGGTTCCCGGCCTCGAACGCGACGACCACCTGGCTGCCCACCTCGGGCAGGATCTGCAGGCCCTGGTTGTCGTCGGCGTACGGCGTGCACAGGGTCGCCCAGGCCCGCACGTCCCGGTCGCCGTCGGTGCCCAGCCACGGGAAGCGCACCTGCACGCGGCCCAGCTGCCGGTCGTCGACGATGGCGGTGACGATCGCCGGGTAGACGCCGTAGTAGCCCGGGGCGGCGCCGTCGTTCGGCGCGGGCAGGCTCATGACGCCGCCGCGTTCACGGTCGCCCGCTCGGCCTCGAACCAGGTGCGCAGGCCGCGAGTGAGGTCGAACGTGTGCCGGACCCGGGTGACGTAGTAGCCGTCGCCCTCGAACGCCGCACCGACCTGCTCGAGCCGCAGCTGGCTGCCGACGACCAGGTCCGGCGTCCCGCGCGTCATCCCGCTGACCGTCACGAACCTGCGCCCGCGCCTGAGCATCTCCGCCTCGGCCCAGGCCCGCGCCTCCGCTCCGGTCAGGGCCACCTCGCGCACGCGCAGCGTGCTGCTCGCGCCGAGCGCCTGCTCGACCAGGCGGGGGCCGGTCCGCCCGCCGGACACCTCCGACTCGACCGTCTCCGGACCGGCCTGCTCGTCGATGACCCCGCGCGCGCCGGCGTCGTAGCCGGTGACCCGGACCTGGCTGCGCTGGTGGGCCAGGTCGGCGCACAGCCGTACCGACAGCAGGTGGTCGCCCTGCACCAGCGTGACCGTCGTGCCGCTGCGGCGGGGCCGGGAGCTCAGGTGCAGCGTGCGGCCGGTGCACCACAGCTCCGCCTGCACCAGTCGGGCGCGCTCGCGCAGGAAGGCCAGGTCGCTCTGGTTCGCCTGCTGGACGACGTCGTACCGCGGCCCGTCCACGTCGACCTGCGGCTGCAGGCCGTGGAACGAGGCGATCTGCTCGGCGATGTCGGCGTCGGTGACATCGGTGTACGTGTGCTGCCGCCGGGTCATCCGCAGCCGCATCAGCTCGTCCTCGGCGAGCACCACGACGCGAGGCGGCTCGCTCGGCTTGAAGACGGCCTCGATCCCGGACACGGTGCCGTCGAACACCGTGCGCATCGCCGACTCGGGCCCGACGCTGACGCTGAACGACCGGCCGAAGTCCACGGTCTGCCCGTCCAGGTACAGCATGCGGTCCGGCGGCCCGGTCGCCCCGGGGCCGACGGCGACGAAGTCCGCGTTCAGCGTGCGCAGGCCCTCGACGCCCTCCTCGACCTCGAGCCGGACGCAGTCCCGGCCCAGGTCCCGGCTGAGCTCGCCGCCGACGGTGAACACCGGCGAGACCACAGCCAGGGCGGGGTCAGTCATCGAAAGCCTCGGACGCCGTCCGCGCGGTGCGACGCTCGGTGTGCTCGCACAGCTCGCGCCAGCGCTCCGCGTCGGCGCCGAGCACGCCCTGGTCCGGGTGGCCCGGCGACGATCCCGCGCCGGGAGCCGGGACGACGTCGGTGTGCAGCTCGTCCACGTGCACGGCCACCGGCGTCACCTCCAGGGAGTCCACCGCATCGTGGAGTCGCCAGCGTCACGGCGCCGTTGCTCGTCGTCCCCGGCCGAGGCGCCGGCGACGGCCGCGACCTGCCCACCCACGTCCAGCCGAGGTCGCGGTCGCAGCGGGACCGACCAGCCGTACGTCCGGGCGCGCGGGTCCGGGGGCGGCAGGACCGGGACCGGCCGGGTCGGGTCCCGCACCAGGCCAGCCGGCACGACCGGCCCGGCCGGCACGTCGAACGAGGCGCGCGCGCTCGCCACGGCACCGGCCGCGACGCCCGCGTCCAGCCCGGCCCGGGCGGCTGCCACTCCCCCGGCCTCGGCGAGCGCGAACCCGGACGCGGTCGCACCGGCGCCGCCGGTGACCGTCAGCGCCGCATCGAGCGAGGCCGTCGCGGTCGCCGACTCTCCCGCTGCGAACCCGGCCGAGACGCCGACGCCGGCTCCCGCACCGGCGGCGACCTGCGGGTCCAGCTGGACCGGCGCTCCGGCCGGCAGCGCCAGCGGGCTGTCCAGGCCGGTCATCGCCGACCGCCACGTCGCCGGGTCGGCGCCCAGCCTCGACAGCACCTGCTGCACGCTCTCGCCGGCCTGGGCCAGCGCCGCCTGGTTGGGCCGGCTGGCCGGCGGTGCCGCCGGGCCCGTCCCCGACGCACCGCCCGGCGGGGTCGCCGTCCTCGCGTCCCGCCGGCCGGAACCGACACGCTCGCCCTCGAAGCGCAGGTCCTGCTCGGTGATGGTCAGCGACACCTTGGCCCGCAACGGGGTGCCGTTCGGGGCGAAGTAGTCCAGGTCCTCGGTGAGCTGGGTGACGATACCGGCGAACCGGAAGCTGCCCCACAGGAAGCGCACCCGCGGTGGCGGCTCGGCCGGCTTGTCCGTGGACGGCTCGACGAACTGGCGTACGTCCTGGGTCAGCGTGCGCACGTCCTTGGGCGCGGAGCCGGTGCCGACCTCGGCGGTGTCGAACTCCAGGTCGAACGTCAGCGTCGCCGACCGCTGCGAGGGGTTCTGCCGCCGCTGCGCGTGCGTCGTCGCCGGCCCCTGGTCGATGTTGTTCTGCCGGGTGAGCTTCAGCGAGGTCGGGTTGAACTGGACCGGGAAGTCGCCGTCGGGGGTGGCCCGCGGCGGGTTGTCCTTGCCGCCGGCGGACTTCACCGCCAGCCGTTGCAGGACCGCCTTGGCCAGCGGGGCGGTCATGACGGGCCGGCCATGCGCAGGCCTTCGTGCACGATGTGCAACTCCTCGACCGCGATCTCACCGGTCTTCGCGTTCAGGTTCGGCCCGGTCACCTTGCTGGGCAGGCCCCGGTCGAACGTCCACCGGGCGACGACGGTCTGCCCCCGGGTGTCGTACACCTCGACGACCCCGTCGTAGCGCGGGACCGGCAGCGTTCCGCTGACCATGCCGGTCAGCCAGTCCCACAGGGCGGTGTTCGCGTAGCCGGGCTCACCGGTGGTGAACATCCCGCGCTTGAGCACCAGCGGCACGAGCTTGACCCGGCCGACCCGCCGCACGACCCCGTCGTTGCGGCCGCCCTCGAGGTACTCGCGGACGTCGGCCTCCAGGTCCAGACCGGTGCACTCGGCGAAGGCGCCGTCGGACAGCTGGGCGGTCGGGGCCGGCGGCGTCGACGAGCTCCCGCTCAGGGTGAGCCTGACCAGGAACCGGAAGGTCTGGACGAGGTCGCTCATGGCCGCTCGGAGACCTGGACGGACCCGTCCGCGTCCTGGGTGATCCGTACGACGACGTACTCCAGCGGCGACACCGGTGCCACGCCCACCAGCGCGACCAGCCGACCCTCGGCCTGCGACTGCGCCGGGTTCACCCCGTCGTCGCACTGCACGAAGAACGACTCCGCCTCCGTCGACCCCGCGAACGCCTGCGCTCGCTGCAGCTGGCGCAGGAACTGGGTGACCGTGTGCCGCAGCCGCTCGCGCAGCTCGGATGTGTTCGGCTCGAACACCAGCCACTGCGACTGCCGGTCCAGGGTCAGGGCGATCATCGTCATCAGCCGGCGCACGCTCAGCTGGCGGTAGTCCGGGTCGCTGCTCAGCGTCCGGGCGGCTGTCAGCCGGAAGCCGTCCCGCTCGGCTCGGAAGACGTTCACCCCGAGCAGGTGCAGCTGGTCGTGCAGGGCGTCCGTCATCGGGTCCACGGCAAGCACGGCTCCCACCGCGAGCTCGTTGGCCGGTCCCCACGGCAGTCCCAGCCGCCGTTCCCGGGCGGCCGTGATCCCCGCGGCGAACGCCGACGGCGGTACCCGGACCAGCAGGTGCCTCGGGTCCGTCCCCGGCACGCCCAGCCACGGGTGGTACGCCGCGGCGTAGCTGGAGTCGAAAGCCGCCCGCCAGCGCGGCAGGGCCTGCGCCGGCAGGCCGGCCGGCACATCCAGCAGCGCCACGAACCGGCGCCGGAGCTCGGCCGTCTGCACCACGCGCAGCTGGCGGCGCACGATCTCGTCGAGCTCGTCCGGGTTGCGGCCGTCCAGCGCCGGCGGCAGCTCGGCCGTCGGCGGGTACGGCCCGTCGGGGGCCACCGACGGCTCCGGCCAGCACACGTCGCACGGGCCGGGTGACCGGACCGGGACCGGCACCGGCGGGGCCGGTGGCGCGGGTGGCGCCTTCCAGCCGAGGTCGGGCACGCAGAGCAGGCCGATGTGGGGACACTCGCCCATCGCGTCCACGCCGCGGTGCACCACCTCGCCGGTGGAGTCGGCAGCGGCGGCGCCGTCGTCGAAGAAGCTGCGCCCGTCGATGGCCGCGCACCGGTCCAGCCCCGGCCGGACCGGCCGCGCGGTCACCGGGCCGGCCAGCGGGTCGACCGGGGTCAGCGGGGCCGACCAGTCGCCGGCCGCCCGCAACAGCGTCGAGCCCGTCGCGAGCACGCAGGGCACGGACGCGGGGTGGTCGGGGGCGTGGCCGAGCTCCAGGCCGGCGAGCCGCTCGTGCCGCTCCACCCCGGGCGCGCTGTCGGTGACGTCCAGCACACCGGTCAGCACCGCGACGTCCAGCTCCTGCGACGACGCGACACCGGCGTCCAGCACGACGGCCTGCCGGTCCAGGTCGACGACCCACCGGAAGACCGCCGCCTGCGGCCGCAGCGGCGGGGACAGCCGCAGCAGCGAGCGCAGACCCGGCGCGACACCCGGGGGCAGCTCGAGCCGGCGGCCGGTCACGGCGGCCCGGAAGCTGCGCCGCACCTCCAGGTCGAACGTGATGCGCAGGCCGGACCCCCACGCGCCCTCGTCGGCGGCCGACAGCTCGCGGGTGCTGCCGGCACCGAGGTCGAGCAGGTAGCTCGCGGTGGCGTCCGCCGACGTGGCGCCGGGCGCGCCGTCGACCGGGGCCACCCGCAGCACGTACGCCTCCACGCCGCCCTGGGCGAAGAACGACTGCACCGCCCACGGCAGCAGTCGCTCCGGGCAGTCCGGCGCCGGCTCGAAGGAACCGAACCGGCGCACGTAGTCCGACCAGCGGGTGACCCGTACGGGCAGGTCCACCGGCCCGCGCAGCGCCACCCCGACGAAGCCGGCGACATCCAGGCGCACCGGCCGGTAGGTGGGGTCCACCGGGTCGGGTGCCCGGTAGACACCAGGTCGGCCCAGCACGCGACCGGGCGCCAGCACGCTCATGTCGAGGAGTAGTCCACCTGCTCGGCAACCAGGTGCAGCTCCTCCATCGCGACCTCGCCGCCGCCCTTGGCCGCCAGCGTCGGACCGACCCACTTCTTCGGCTGCGCGCGCTGCAGCACCCACTGGCAGACCGGGCTGCGCCGCTCGTCCAGCAGCGTGATGGTGACCGTCTGCGGGTTGATGTCGCCGTCCCGCGTCGCCTTGAGCCACGCGAACAGCCGCAGGTCACCGATCAGCCCGCGCTTGAGCGTGATGTCGTCCGTGCTGTTCATGTTGGGGACCTTGCGGACGTGGTTCGCCTTCTCGTTGCCGTTCCGGTACTCGGAGAACTTCACCTCGTTGCCGAGGCCGCTGACGTCGGAGAAGCCGCCCGCGATCTGGTCGTCGCCACCGGCGTCGCCGAGCTTGACCATGAAGTTGAACGCGCCGTACGGGTTGTCGCGAGTGGCCATCGACTCACCTCAGCGTCTGCTGCGCGTCGGCGGTCCACTGGCCGATGCGGAAGATGACGAACTCGGCGGGCTACGTCGGCGCGACGCCGATCAGGCAGATCAGCCGGCCGTTGTCGAGGTCGTTCTGCGGTCATCGTCGTGCGGTCGCAGCGGACGAAGTACGCCTCCTCGGGCTTGGTCGCCCATCAGCGCCCCGTTGCGCCACGGCACCAGCAGGAAGTCCTCGACGGTCTGGCGGATGGTCGCCCACAGCCGTTCGTTGTTCGGCTCGAACACCGCCCACTGGGTGGCCTTGTCGATCGAGTGCTCGAGGTAGATGAACAGCCGGCGCACGTTGACGTACTTCCACTCCGGGTCGGAGCGCATCGTGCGCGCGCCCCACACCCGGTTGCCGCGGCCCTCGAAGAAGCGCAGGGCGTTGATGCCCTCCGGGTTGAGCACCGCCTGCCGGTCGTTGGTGATGTTCTGGCTCGAACTTCGTGAGGCCGTGCACGACCTCGTTCGCCGGCGCCTTGTGCACGCCGCGCTCGATGTCGCTGCGGGCGTAGATGCCGGCGACGAAACCGGACGGCGGCAGCTGCAGCTTGGGCGGCGGGGCGCCGGGGTCGTTCTCGCCGTCGGGTCGAGGATCTCGACCCACGGGTAGTACAGCGCGCGCGTACGTGGTGTCGAAGCGGCCGCGGAAGTCCCGGACCTGCGAGATGGAGCTGGTTCGCGGGCGGGTCGACGACGGCGATGCGGTACGCGGCTCGCCTCGCAGTGCGCGATCAGGTTGTCCACCGCCTGGCCCTGGGCGGCCAGCGTCGGCGAACCGCACGGTGTCGGGCAGCGCGACGATCGCGATGTCGTCGATCTCGCCGAGCGCCTCCAGCCCCGTCGCTGCCTTGTCCGGGTCGTCCGGGTCGGCCTTCTCGCCCAGCAGCACGTCCGGGCCGGCGTCGACGCCGTCGCCGCCACCGGTCAGGAAGTCGGCCTGCGGCGGGCTCTTCGGGTTGGGAGCCTTGGCCAGGGCGGTGAGCACCGGCAGCCAGGCCTCGGGCTGGGGGTCGGCCATGTCCAGCCAGACCAGGCTCAGGTCGTCGACCGGCCGGCTCGCCTGCAGCACGTTCGCGACCGATCGCGGATGCACCGCCGACAGCTCCAGCCCGGCGTACGTGTCGATGCGGTCACCCATCCGGACCGTGACGTCGACAGTGACGTGGTAGCCGGCGTCCGCTGCCCCGGGGGCAACCACCGTCTGGTTGTTCTTGAGATAGCCCAGGTCGGCACCGGTGCCGATCCTGGCCACGATGCCGAGGTTGGTCGGCGGGTCGGTGTCCTTCGGCGCGGGCTGGTTCGCGCCGCCCGCGACGACCTCGATGGCGGCGCCGGGGTAGACCCCGCGCAGCCGCCCGCCGACGACCACGTTCTTGCTGCGCCGGAACACCGTGAGGACGCTGATCGAGGCACCGGCCAGTCCTGGCCAGCGCGCGCGCCACGTCGCCGGCGCAGCGCCGCCACCACCGCCACCACCGCCGAGCACGAGCTTGGCGATGTTCTCGTCGACGGTGATCGGTCCCTCGGTCGCCGGCGGCACCGCCGGGCCGCGGGTGAAGTCGAAGACCCGCGACACGTACAGCCGCCGCCCGCCGTTGTCGAAGAACGCCCGCGCGGCGTACGCCAGGTAGTTGGGGTTACCGCTGTCACCGACACCGCCGTACGCGCGCTCGAACTCGGTGAAGCTGGTGACCAGCGTGGGCCGGGGGGTCATCACCACCTGCGGCTGGTTCGGCGCGGCCGGGATGATGTACGGCACCGGCCCGTACTCGGTGCGCCCGGCCATCCCGAACGTGCTGGTGGGCACGCCCTCGATCGACCGGGACCGGAAGCTGGTCTCCTCGACGTACACACCGGGAGTCAGGTACTCGGGCATGCGGGACCTCCTGGTCTCCTCAGAGCGTGAACGCGATGTCGGTGGGCAGGGTGGTCACGGACCCGACGTCGACGACCACCTGGGTGGCCGGGGCCGACGAGGGGGCGTAGCCGGGGGGCACGGCCAGGCCCCGCAGCAGGTCGTTGACCAGGTCGGCGGCCGCCGGTGGTGCGGCTGAGCGCGGCTCGGCCTCGACCACCAGGTCGGTGTAGTCGTCGGCCGGCGGCGGGCCGGTCGGCACGGACTGCGGCGGTGCGGTGAACGTGAGCGAGACACCCATCGTGCTCGGCGCCGGCGGCGCGAGCGTGCCGGTGCCGGCGACCACGACGACGAACTCGCCGCGCTCGTCCCCGTGCCCCCACCCCACCCGGGCGTTGCCCGGACCGCGGGCCACCACCCGGGCCCAACGCACCGGCGCACCACCCAGGGTGAGCCGTCCGCGCACGGCGGTGGTGCCACGCGGCAACGGGTAGCCGGCGCCGGGCAGCAGCCAGGGCCGCAGCAACCGCGAGCGCGTCGGCACGTACGACCCGGCGGCCGGCGGCGGCGCCTCCACCGCCTCGACCTCGGCCAGCGTCCACAGCGGAACCCGGACCCGGCGCGGGACGAACCGGCGAGCCGGGTCGACCAGGCGGACGGTCACCGCGCCGGGGACCGACCACCCGTGCCGCAGCACCGCCCGGCCCCGGCCGTTCGACTCCAGGTCGAGGCAGGGCCAGGACGCGTCGGCGCCGGGCGGGCGCAGCCGCGGGGGTACCTCGCGACCGGTGCGCACCCGGACCGGTCGGGCGGTCACCGCGTCCACCGTCTCGACGGCGAGGGCGAGCCGGTGCAGGACGTCGGCAGTCCCGACCGTCGTGACGATGGTCGCCGCTGTCATGTCGGCACCGCGCTCATGACGACACCATCGCGGCGGCGACGGTGGCCACGTTCTCGCCGGTGTCCTCCACCCGACCGTTGATCCGGATCACCCGGGCCAGGTATGGCAGCGACAGCCGGTAGTCCGTGGTCAGCGCCTGGAACGCCTCGCTCATCGAGTCCAGCGCGAGGTCGTCGGCGACGACCTGGATCGCGTCGCCGGGCTCCCAGTCACCGGAGGGGTGCAGCAGCGGGCCGGTGAGGATGCTCTCGCTCTCCAGCACCTGGGCAGTCAGCCCGAGCCACTCCAGCTCGCTCTCCACCCGGGCGTCCCACGCGGCGACCAGCACGTGCATCCGCAGCGGGATGCGTGGGATCCCGTCCACGCTGGCGACCGCCGACCAGCCCGGCCGGGTCTCGCGGTCCACGCTGACCCGGTAGCAGTACACCGAGACCGACGGGTAGCGGATCACCGCGTTCGGGTTGGTGTGCACCTCGTCGAAGTCGACCGTGCCGGCCAGCACCGCTGTCGGTCGCGGTGGTGCGGGCAACAGCTCGCCGTACCGCCGGTTCAGCAGGTCCACGATGCTGCGACCAGCGGCCGCGAGCGCTCGGTAGCCGGCCACCGGGCGATCGTGCGGCACCCGACGTCACCGTGCCGTCTCCACGCGCGCAGCGGCCGGACCCCGCGGCGGTGCGGCGACGTTCGGGTGACACCGCGCGTCGACACTGCTGACCGCGCTCGCAGCAGCTCGTTCGGAGGGAGCCCCCATGGAGACCGAGACCCCCGCGGCCGCGCCGGGCGACGCCGCCCCGGAGTCGGGCGACAGCACACCCGACCAGGGCGACAGCACACCCCCGGCGCGCATCACCGGCTGCGAGGACTGCGACCCCGACCTCATCGACTGCCTCAAGTGCGACGCGGCCGGCATCGACGCACAGGCCAAGTACAACGCGGACCACAAGGCCGCGATGGAGGCCGGCTACGCCGACTACACCAAGACCCGCAAGGACTACCGGACCACGCGCCACGACGTCCGCCTGCAGGTCCAGGACATGCGGCACGGGGTCAAGCACCTGGTCGAGCGCATCCGCTGCCTCATCCAGCAGGACCGCGTGGTCGACTGCCTGGACCGGGCGTGGGCGCGCGTCGAGGCGCAGCTCGACTGCTGCCCGCTGCCGACCGGCTGCTGCGTCGACGGCCCCTGCGAGTTCCCGACGGACGGGTGCGAAGGCCTGGACGCGCTGAAGGCGCTGCTCGACGACTACGCCAAGCACGCCGCCAGAGCGTCGGACTGCTTCACCCGGCTCAAGGACGAGCCGGCCCAGCTCCTCGCGCGGGTGGGGAGGGTCAAGGATCAGATCGACGCGATCAACGCAAAGCTGGCCGCCGACCCGGCCACCGTGGACCTGAAGCAGGCGTACGCGATGGCGCTGGTCGCCCGTCGCGACGTGCTCGCCGTCTGGGGCGGCTTCGCCGACACCGGGTCGTTCGTCGACTGCCTGTGCGAGGCGCTGACCTGCTGGACGAAAGCCAACGCGGCCGTGTCCGAGCTCACCCGCCTGGTGGCCGTCGAGCAGTGCCGCAAGGACGAGCAGGAGGCGCGCTGCACCGAGCTGCGCACACACACCGTCGACGAGATCCTCGTCTGCTACGAGAAGGAGTGCCCGCCCAAGTGCGACGACGACTCGCACGACCACGACGGGGACCACCACGAGCACGACGATGACCACGACAACCACGACGACGACTGCGGCTGCGGTGGGAAGCACCACCACAAGCACCATCACCACCACCATCACCACGACGACGACGAGTGCTCCGACGAGGACGGGGAGTCCGACGACGAGTCCGACGAAGACGACGACGAAGACTCCGACGAAGACGACGACTCGGACGACGACTCGGAGCAGAGCGGCTCGCGCCGTCGCACGGCCCGCTAGCTGCACCCCCGACCAGTAGGCTGCGACCCGCTGTCGGTTCCGATCTGGCGGGGTTCCCTGATGGGCGAGTTCGACCAGCTGGTCGCGGTGGTCACCGGCGCCGGGTCCGGGATCGGGGCCGCCGTCGCGTCCGTCCTGGCCCACCGCGGCGCGCGGGTCGCCGGGCTCGACCTGGCCCCCGCGACCGTCCGACCGCCGGCCGTGCCGTTCGGCTGCGACATCGCGGACGAGGCGTCCGCCGCGCCCGCCGTCGCCGACGTGGTCCGGCAGCTGGGCCGCATCGACGTCCTCGTCAACTGCGCGGCGATCGGGGCGGTGGGGACGGTCGAGCAGGCCACCGACGACGAGTGGTCCCGGGTGCTGTCCGTGAACGTCGTCGGGACCGCCAGGATGTGCCGGCTGGTCCTGCCGCACCTGCGGCACTCGCCCGCGCCGGCCATCGTGAACATCTGTTCCATCGTGGCCACCGCCGGGCTGCCCGACCGCGCGGTCTACTCAGCCTCCAAGGGCGCGGTCCTCGCGCTGACCCGGGCCATGGCCGCCGACCTCGTCGGTGCGGGGATCCGGGTCACCTCGGTCAGCCCCGGTACGGCCGACACCCCGTGGGTGGCCCGCCTGCTGGAGGCGGCCGAGGACCCCGCCGCGGAACGGCGGGCCCTCGAGGCGCGCCAGCCGCTGGGGCGGCTCGTCACCGCGGACGAGGTCGCCCATGCCGTGGCCTACCTGGCCTCGCCGTCCGCCGGGGCCACCACCGGCACGGACCTGGCGGTGGACGGCGGCGTGTCCGGGCTCCGGGTACGTCCGAAGGCCCCCAGCGCATGACAGACACCGTCGCCGCCGGGTCGCAACGGCTCGCCGTACCGCCCACGCTCGACACCCCCGCCCTGGTCGTCGACGTCGACATCATGACGGCCAACCTGACCGCGATGGCCGAGCTGTGCCGGCGGCACCGGGTCGCGCTCTACCCGCACGCCAAGACACACCGCATCCCCGAGATCGGCCGGCTCCAAGTGCAGACCGGCGCCGACGGCCTCACGGTCGCCAAGCTCGGCGAGGCGGCGGCGTTCGTCGACGCCGGGATCGAGCGCATCGTCGTGGCGTACCCGCTGGTCGGTGCCGCGAAGGTCGCGCGGGCCGTCGCCCTGGCCGACCGGGCGTCGCTGACCCTCGCGACCGACGACCTCGAAGCCGGCCGGGCGATCGGCCGGGCCTTCGCCGACCGTGGGCGCACAGCACAGGTGTACGTCATCGTCGACTCCGGGCTGGGGCGCTGCGGCGTCACGGCCGCCCGGGTGCCGGCGCTGGCCCGCGAGCTCGCCCGCGAGCCGGGACTGCGGCTCACCGGACTGATGACCCACGAGGGCTCGGTGTACTCCGCGGCGTCCGGCGACGACGTCGTCGCGCGCTCGCACGCCGCGGCGGACCTGATGGTCGCGTGCGCGGCCTCCTGCGCGGACGCCGGCGTCCCGATGCAGACGGTGTCACTCGGGTCCAGCGCGTCGGTGCGCTCCGTGGTCGGGCGGCCCGGCGTCACCCAGGTGCGCCCGGGGATCTACGCCTTCAACGACCTCGGCCAGATCGTGCTCGGTCAGGCGGTGCCCCAGACGTGCGCGGTGCGTGTCCTCGCGACGGTGGTGAGCCATCCCGAACCCGGCCGCGCCTGCATCGACGCCGGCTCGAAATCGCTCAGCCAGGACCCGGTGCCGCCGCTGGGCATGGCGGCCCATCCCGGGTTCGGGCTGCTGGCCGACCGGCCGGGCTGGCGCATCGACCGGCTCTCCGAGGAGCACGGCTGGCTGCGCTGGGCCGGCTCGGGTGCGCCCACGGCGCTCGCGGTCGGCGAGCAGGTCCAGATCATCCCGAACCACGTCTGCACCGTGTTCTCCAGCCTGCGGGAGGCGACGGCTGTGCAGGGCGGCGAGGTGGTCGGGCAGTGGCAGACCCTCGGGGCGGGCGCGTCGAGGTGACCGGACACAGGGAGGGAAACGAGATGGCACGTGTCGAAGGTCGCTCGGACGCCGCGCCGGCACCGGCCGGCCCGTACTCGCAGGCCGTCCGGATCGGCGACATGGTCGCCTGCGCCGGACAGGTCGGGCTGACGCCGGACGGGACGGCGCTCGACGGGGTCACCGCCCAGACGCGACAGGCGCTGGACAACGTCGTCGCGGCACTCGGCTCGCTCGGCTGCACGCTCGACGACGTGCTGCACACGCGGGTCTACCTCACCCGTCCGGACCAGTTCGACGAGATGAACACGGTGTACGCCGAGTACTTCGAGCCGCCCTACCCGGCTCGCACGACCGTGTTCGTGACGCTGCCCGCGGACTTCCTGGTGGAGATCGACGTGCTCGCGGTCGCTGCCTCTCGAGCGAAACCTGCGTGATCAAGGCCACAGCGCCGAAGGGTCGCAGGACGCCTACCGGAAACGTTCCGTCAACATCGCGGGCGACCATCGAGGCATCGGTCGTCCGACCGAGAGCCACTACACGGAGAGATGAACATGCTGGCCAGGCTGATGGCACGTGCCAAGGACCGCCCCGCGAAGGGCGAGCCGCTGGACGAGCACGAGATGATCTTGAGGGAGTGGGAGCAGGCGCGCGAGAACGCGACCAGCGCGGCCGAGCTGGCCGAGATCGACGCTATCTTCGGCCGCCACGCCGCCTAGCAGACTCGTCGGGACGGCCGCGTCAGAGGGGGGACTGGCGCGGCTGGCTGTTGCTGGTGGTGAGCCGCAGCTGGGTGAACTCCTGGGTCGAGTGGCTGGTCCGGACCACCGGCGGCCGCTGTCGCTGACGCCGCCGAGCGGGATCGGTCTTAGGCGGCGGCGCGTATCCATGCCGGTGGGGTGAAGACGGGTAGGCCGTGTTCGTCGAGGTGCACGTCCAGCCGCGGTGGTGGATGGTTTCGTGGTGATGTCCGCATAGCAGCACCAGGTTGAACAGGGCGGTCAGGCCGCCTTTGGACCAGTGCACGATGTGGTGGGCTTGGGTCCAGCCCGGTGGGCGGTCGCAGCCGGGGAAGGCGCAGCCCTGGTCGCGTTGGATCAGGGCGCGGCGGATCTTGGCGGGGATGGTGCGGGAGCTGCGGCCGATGTCCAGGACTTCGGAGCGGCTGCCCAGCACGATCGGGATGAGGTCGGCGTCACAGGTCATCCGGCGCAGCGTGCCGGCCGGGATCAGTGCTTGGTCGGGGCGGTGGCCGGGTAGTCCGGCGCGCAGCTGGTCCACCGAGATGGTGACGGCGATGGTCGGGCGGCCGGTTCCGGGGATCGGGTCGGCGCGGTGGGCCCGGGCCAGGCGGGTCAGGTCGGCCAGGGCGTCGTGGCGGCGCCGTCCGGCGGTGCGCGGGTCCGGTCCCTGGGCGGTGCTGGGCCGGGGCGCGGCGGCGGCGTCGATGAGGGCGGCGAAGGCCAGGGCGAGGGCCGGTTCGAGCCAGAACTGGCCCTGGCAGGAGCCGTCGTCGTTGGTGCGCAGGTTCAGGTAGTAGCCGGGGTCGGGCGCCGCGGTGTCCTGGGGCTGGGGTCCGTCCGGGTCCAGCGCGGTGTGCAGGTGCTGCCCGATCCGGGTCAACACCTTGGGGGTGAACCGGGTGGCGTGTTCGAGCAGGTTCGCCTCCGCGGCGTCGATCTGGTCGGCGGCCACGGCCGCGGGCAGCGCGGCCAGCGCGGTGGTGATCACCTGGGCGTGGGGCGCACTGGCCGCGCCGGCGGCCAGGGCGGCGGCGGTGGCCGGTCGCTGGGTCAGGGCGTGGCCGAGCTTGACCTGGTTGCGGGCGGCCCCGATGTTCATCTGGAGCCGGGCGCTCAGCCAGGCGGCGGTCGAGGGTGACCCGGCGTCGGGGGCCAGGCCCCGCGAGTCGACCTGCGTGAGCAGCCGCAGCGCGTGGGCGTCGAGCTGGTGGCCCAGCCGGTACAGGCCCTCGGTGGCGTGCAGCAGCTCGGCGTCGCCCAGCTGCCAGTCCTGCACCTGTCCGAACTCGGCGAGCAGGTCGCGGAGCTGCCCGAGCAAGACGGCGGTGCGCGGTTCGCGCGCCGGCAAGGCACTGATCGACATGACCCGAATCCTACCCAAGTGCTGCGACAGTCACCGACCCGAAAACCCTTTATCCACAACGGTTTCCTGTCCACTTCCGGACATGTCGCTCACACGACAACCAGCGCGCGGATGGGCGTCCATCTCGCAGCAAGCCCGACACAGGTGACCGTCTCGTGAGTCTGGGAGAGGCCGGCCGCCATCTAGCCGACCCGGCTCTGGCAGTGGGCGTAGAGGGCGTCGTACACGAAGGTGCCCCGGGCTAGCAGCTCGCGGTCGTCAGCGATGGCGACTGGGCCGCCCTCACCGATGGCGCGGATGCCAGCTCCGAAGGGATGGGTGTCGACGTCGGGGGAGACATCGGCGGCGTGGACGATTCGGGCGAGCTCAACCAGCGCCGGGTCGGTATCTAGATGGTAGGCATGGACCAGCGTCTCGAAAGTGCACCATTCGCCGCTGCCGTCACGGGCGGGCTGGTGGGTGAACTCGGCGCCGGGGGCGTCGAAGGACCTGCCACCCACCTCGGCGGCGACGGTCAGGACTTGATCAGCGGGGACGTAGCGGATCTCCGCATCCGGGTCGATGAATTTGCTGATCAGCCACGGGCAAGCGATGCGGTCGGTCTTGGGGCGTTCCCGCGTGACCCAGATGCTCATAGGGCTCATCTTGCCCTCGGCCGCCGGCTTCGCGGCGACTCCAGTCGTCGCGGCCTATGGCGCCGCCGCCACAAAGCATCGTGCCGGTCGAAGCGACGATCAGAATGACGAAGCCCAGCTCTCAGCCGGGCTGGTCGTCCACCTGTCGGGAGTTTTCGTCAGCCGGGTCGTTCCGCTGACGGCCGACCAGGCCGCGTACCGGAGCATCGAGAAGCGCACCGTGCGACTGTGCGGCTGACCAGCGATCGGCTGTCGAGCCGGCGCCTGCCCGTTCGTCGTCGTGGCAAGGAAGCGACCCACGACGGAAGGTGCCCGACATGTCCGCTCAGCCCGACCAGACACCCACCTACCCGGACGACGCCGGCGCGACGCCGTACCTGCTGACCGTGCGCGGCCGGCCCGTGACGGCCGCGACCGACGCGACCCGCGAGACGCACAACGCGACCGCCGGCGCGCCTCAGAGCGTCGCGGCAGCCCGCGCTCTCGGCGACCTCAGCCACAACGTGTACCTCGGCCTCGGCGACAACGAAGGCGAGGTCCTGTTCATCGACATCTGGAACAGCCTGTCCGGGCTCGGCCGGTTCTTCGGTGACCCGCAGGTGCAGGAGGCCGGCGGCCACCTGTTCGCCGAGCGGCAGCCCGACGTGTGGGCGCCGACCGAGGGCTTCGGCACCTTCCACCTCCAGGTGCCGTCCGGCTCGGCCGTGCACGGGGTCGGCATCCTGCGCGCCACGCTCAGCTCGCCGGACAAGGCGGCCGACGCGTTCAGCGCCTACGCGGCGGCGACGATGAACGTGGCCCGGACCTACGGGCTCGCGTCGCACAGCACCTGGCTGCGGGTACCCGACCCCGGGGCGGCGGACCCCGCGGAGGTCCTCGGGGTCGACACCTGGACCGACGTCGGCGAGATGAACCGCTTCTACGACCTCGGCCTCGGCTACGAGCACCTGGGGCCGGTCCTGGGGGACCGCACCGAGACGTCGATCTGGCGGTCCGCCCCCGGCGCCTGGGTGGAGTGGTAGGCCGCCGGGTGTGCCGCGGGCCGCACTTCCCGGGCTCACCGGTATCAAGGACTTGAGCGAAAGGTCCGATTCGGTGGGTGTGCCTACCGATGTAGGGGTCGAAACACGGGTTCTGCGGCCGGCCGCAGTCCTGGATCACCGTGACGCCGCCCGGCTGCTGGTCGAGCTCGAGCGGCTGGACGTGTCCCGCGGCGGGTTGTGGGCCGCCAGCGCGACCTTGTGGCAGCGGTACGACCAGCCCTGGAACGGGCCGGCCGGCGGGCGCGGCAGCTCCAGCCTGGTCGGCTCGATCGGGGTCATGTACGACGCGCCCGCGCGGCAGCAGATCACGCTCTACCGGGTGACGCTGACCGAGGTGGGCCAGAAGCTGGGCTTCACGGTGGACGCGATCTGCGACGACGCACTGTCCTGGGTGGGGCTCACGCTGGCCCGCTGCCCGCGCGCCGAGCTGGCGACGGCGCCGGCCGCGGACCCGTTCCGCCGCCGCTAGCGGACCCGCACCGGAGCGCCGAGCTAGTGCTGCAGCGTCAGCTTCAAAGCGATCATAACGAGCCCGAAACCGAGGGAGATCGCGATCGTGCCCAGCAAGCGGATGCCGCGCACACCACTGCGCCAGCCCGCGGTCCCGCCGGCGATCCCGAGCAGCACCGTCGTCACGATGAGGGCGGTCAGGACCGCGGTCGTGACCTTGTCGCCCAACAGCCCCGCCACGATCAAGGCCAGCAACGGCAGGTAGGACGCGCTCACCAGCGGCCAGCCCTGCCGCAGCACCCCGAGGATGTCGCCGGGGGTCAGGTCGCGCTGCTCGACGAACCGCAGGGCCAGCGAGTGCGCGTAGCTCTCGGCCGTCCAGTACACGAGAAGGGTGACCAGCACGGCCGCGGCGACCTTGGTCAGCGACCGCAAGGACGCCGAGGTCGCCAGAGCAGCGCCGGCGATCACCAGTCCGTAGATTCCCGAGGCGATGCTCCGGGTGCTCACGTCCGTCGCTGCCATCGCAGCCTCCACCTCGCCGCCGTCGGGTGCACATTCTGGCGGAGACCTCCCCGCTGGGCTGCGCCTCGGGCGCAACACCCACCTCGTGGACCCCAATCGTTCATCCGGGCAGGGTTGCGCCGACCCGGACCAGCGACACAGACTCTTTCTCGCGCCCCGTCGCAGATCGTGTGCACACCGTGGTGGCGGCGCTCGGAACAGTGGAGCTGATCATGACCGTCCTGCGTAATGCGTCCGGGCCCGCCGAGCAGTCGACGGCGGTGCCGCACGAGAGCGCTTTCGCGAACCTGCTCGACGAGAAGGCCTGGCAGCACCTCGGGCTGACGGGCGAGGAGTTCAAGCGTCGCTGGTACGCCGGTGACTTCCGCGACGACAAGCGCGCCTCCGTGATCGCCCTGGACGGCTTCATGCGCACGGGGACCTGGCAGGAGTGCCCGCCCGGCATCGGCTGAGCTCCGGACGTGGTCGGCACGGCGCTCGTCGGCGTGTCCGGCTGGTCGTACCCGGGCTGGCGCGGCGACTTCTACCCGAAAGGCCTGGCGCAGCGCCGCGAGTTGCATTACGCGTCGCAGCAGCTCGCGACGCTGGAGGTGAACGCGTCGTTCTACTCGCTGCGGCGCCCGTCGACCTACCAGCACTGGCACGAGGAGACGTCCGCAGGCTGCGTCCTGGCCGTCAAGGGTGGTCGCTTCGTCACGCACATCAAGCGGCTGCACGACGTACGCACGCCGGTCGCGAACTTCCTCGCGTCGGGTGTGCTCGCGCTCGACGACAAGCTCGGCCCGATGCTGTGGCAGCTACCCGCGGACCTGCCCTTCGACGAGCGGCTGCTGGACGGCTTCCTCGCCCTGCTGCCTGAAGACACCGCTGCGGCCAAGAGGCTCGGACGAGCGCACGACTCCGCCGTCGAGGGGCGGGCTTGGTTGGCGCGCAGCGCACGGCGGCGCATCCGGCACGCGCTGGAGGTACGGCACGACAGCTACCGCGACCCGGCCTTCCTCCCGCTGCTTCGTCGGCACCACGTCGCGCTGGTCGTGTCCGACAGTCCCGGTTCCTGGCTACGGCTCGACGACACCACAGCGGACTTCGTGTACGTCCGCCTGCACGGGCCCGAGCGACTCTACGGCGGTGGCTACCCGCCTTCGTCGCTCGCGGACTGGGCCACGCGCATCCGCGCGTGGACGGCCGAGGGGCTCGACGTCTACGCGTACTTCAACAACGACGCGGACGGCCGGGCTCCGCACGACGCAGTGGCCTTGGCCAGGCTGCTTGACAGCGGACCGGGACGGTAGCGCACAGTCGAGCAAGCACGGGCCGGAATGCGACCAGCCGTCACTCGCTGGTCACGGCCTGCAGGACGTTCAGTCGCGCGGCACGCCTCGCCGGCCACACCGCGGCGAGGACCCCGGCCAGCGCCGCCAGGGCAGTCACGGTGAGCAGCAGGACCCACGGCACGGATAGCCGGTCGACACCTTGGTCCACCAGGGCTCGTTGCAGGGCGACGCCGAGGACGAGGCCCAGGACGATCCCGAGCGCCGACCCGAACAAGGCGATGACGACGGACTCCAGGCGGATCAGCCGTCGCAGCTGGCGGCGGGCCGTGCCGACGGCGCGGAGCAGGCCGATCTCCCGAGTCCGCTCGACGACGGACAGAGCCAGCGTGTTCACGATCCCGAGGATGGCGATGAGGACGGCCAGCGCCAGCAGGGCGTAGACCAGGTAGAGCGCCTGGTCGACCTGGCCCCGAAGCTGTTCCTTGAGCTGGGCCTGGTCCTGGAGCTTCACCGTCGGGTACGCCGCGATCACCCCTTGGATCGCACTGCGCACCGCCGCGAGGTCCGCGTCGGGGTCGGCCTCGATGTAGAGGGCCGAGTCGGTGCGGGTGATCCCGGAGGCCGTGAGCGTCGACCCTGCGACCACGTAGCCGGACAAGCCGGTCGCGGCGGCGTACACACCCACGATGTCCAGGACCCGGGTGCCGGTGAGGAAGGTGACCGCCACCGCCTGTCCGAGCCGGTAGCCCCGAGCCTTGGCGAGCTGGTCGTCGACCTGCAGCCCGTCAGCGGTGAGGGCACTGACCTGGCCGCTGACCTGGGTCACGCCCACGACCTGGCTGACCGTCGCGGGATCGACGCCGGTGAGCGTGACCGTCTGGCCGCCGATCTGTGCGGGGGCGATCTGCATCGGCGAGACGACGGCCACTCCCGGCAGTGGTTCGATCGCCCGTGCGACGTCCAAGGAGAAGGGCATGATGCCCTTGGGGGTCACGACGAAGTCGGCCCGCAACACTTGGTCGATGACCGCGTCGGTCGACGCCTTGGCCGACGATCCGAGCACGGCGAACGTCCCGACCAGGGCGAGCCCGATCATCAGCGCGGCCGCGGTCGCGGCGGTCCGACGCGGGTTGCGGCCGGCGTTGCGCACGGCGATCCGCATAGACACCGAGCGCCGGAACGGGACCCCGATCGCCCGGACGGCCGGGCCGGCCAGGACGGGGGCGAGCAGGACCGCGGACGCGACGAGCACCAGGGACGCGATGCCGACGGTCCCGCTGCTGGCGGCACCCGGCCGGACCGCGACGGCCAGCAGGACCAGCCCGGCGACGAGCCCGGCCACGCCGGTCCAGGTCCGCCGGGGGCTCGTCCTCAGCCCGGCCGCGGTCCCCTCCCGCATCGCGGCGACCGGGGGGACCCGGGAGGCGCGCCGCGCGGGGCCGTAGGCCGCGAGCATCGTGACGGCCAGGCCCAAGCCGAGCGACCAGGCGACCGTGCGCGGATGCATCACGAGGGCGACGGTCGGCATGTCGAGCCCGACCGCCCGGAACAGCACTTGCAGCCCTTTGGCCAGGAGCAGACCGAGGACGAGGCCGGCGACACCGCCGAAGAGGCCGACCACGGCGGCCTCGGCGAGGACCGAGCCGGCGACCTGTCGACGGCTCGCGCCGACTGCACGCAGCAGCGCCAGCTCACGGGTCCGCTGGGCGACGATCATGCTGAACGTGTTCAGGATGATGAAGCTCCCGACGAACAGGGCGACCAGCGCGAAGATCAGCAAGAACACGTCGATGAAGCGCAGCCCCTCCGTCACCTGCTTCGAAGCCTCGTCCGCGCTCTGGGCCCCGGTCTTGATGGTCGTGCCCGGTGCCACCGCGGCGACCCGGGCGGCCAGTGCGCTCTGGCTCACGCCGGGATCCGCCATGATGCCGATCTGGCTGAACCTGTCCGGAGCGAGGAACAGACGCTGCGCGGTCGCGGTGTCGAATGCCACGATGGACGCGCCCGCGAGGTTCCCCGAGGTCCCGTAGCGGAAGATGCCCACCACCTTCTGGCGGAGCGTCGGCCCGTTCCTGGCGATCGTGACCTGGTCGCCGACCTTCAGCCGTCCGCTGGTGGCGCTCTGGTTGTCGATGGCCACTTCGCTCGACGTCTGCGGTCCTCTGCCGCTCACCAGACGCAGTCCCGTCAGGTCCGGGTCTTCGACCCAGCTCGACCCGAAGTTCGGGGCGCCGACGACGCCCTGGGCAGTCCCGTCGGAGCCGATGATCGTGACGCCGTTGACGAACACGAGTCCGTCAGCCTTCGCCACGCCCGGCACCGAGCGGACCTTGCCCACGAGGTCGGCAGGCAGCGAGCTGCCCGAGGTCCCGTACGCGGTGGGGTCGGTGAAGGCGACCTTCGGTGTGATGACGACGTCGCTGGTGGTCTGCGAGATCAGGTCGTCGAACGTGGCCTGGAGGGTGTCGCTGAACACCAGCGTGCCGGCCACGAACGCCACGCCCAGCACGACCGAAAGTGCGCTTAGCAGGAGGCGCAGCTTGTGGGCGGCGAGCGAGCGCAGTGTCGCGCGGAGCACGGCTCAGCCCTCCGCACCCTCGCCGAGCCGGCGGAGCTTCTCGGCGATGGCGTCGTAGCCGGGGTGGTCCAGGTCCTGGACGATCCGGCCGTCCCCGAGGAACAGGACCCGGTCCGCGTGAGCGGCGGCACGCGCGTCGTGCGTGACCATGACGACGGTCTGACCGAGCCCGTCGACCGACTGCCGCAGCAGGCCCAGCACCTCTGCACCCGACTTCGAGTCAAGGTTCCCGGTCGGCTCGTCCGCGAACACGACCAGCGGCCGCGAGACCAGGGCCCGGGCGATCGCGACGCGTTGCTGCTGGCCACCGGACAGCTCGTCCGGCCGGTGCCGAAGCCGGTCCGCGAGGCCGAGTGTCGTCACGACGTCATCCAGCCAGTCGGGGTCCGGGGCACGGCCGGCGATGTCGAGGGGCAGGGTGATGTTCTCCCTGGCGTCGAGCATCGGCAGGAGGTTGTACGACTGGAAGACGAAGCCCACCTTGTCCCGGCGCAGGCGGGTGAGCTGGTTGTCGTTGAGCGTGCTCAGGTCGACGTCACCGATCAGCACGCGCCCGCTGGACGGAAGGTCGAGCCCGGCCAGACAGTGCATCAGCGTCGACTTCCCGGATCCGGACGGACCCATGATCGCGGTGAATCGGCCCTGGGTGAGCGAGACGGTCACCGAGTCGAGGGCCAGCACCGCGGTGTCCCCCTCGCCGTAGACCTTGGTCAGCTCCTCGGCCCGGACCACCTGGGCCGCGCTCACGGCCTCTGAGCGCCCAGCTCCGGACGGTGCCTGCGGAGCGGCAGCGATCGCGTCGTGAGCCGCTGTGTCCATGTCGGTGTCCTCCCTCAGCTCACCGCGGCGAAGACTTCGGCCAGTCGTGCGCCCCACCCGGCGGCCCGGTCGGCCTCCCCTTCGACCAGGTGGCTCTGCTTGTCGACGAGGAAGCTCTCCGGTTCCGCGACGAGGCTGAACCCGTGGTTCCGGAGCCGGCGGGCGATGCCGTGCGAGGCCCGCCCGGTGAGCACGGCGGCCGCATCGATACGGGTGTCGAAGGCGACGGCCCGCTTGTCCTGGACCTCGACGAGGCCGCGGAACCAGTCCCGCAGCCCGGGGCCCGCGGCGTCAGGGTCCACCCGCAACCCGCTGCCCGGCTTGCCGGCTGTCTCCCGCGCCCCCTTGCGTGACGACGCCGAACTCAGGGTGTGGGCATGCGTCGGCCCGCCGACGATCACCACGTCGGCCCAGGCGACCTGCTCCGCGGTCGCCTCGTGTACGGGCACCACCCGGGTCTCGATGCGCGGACCCAGGCCTTCGGCGATCCGCCGGGCGATGGTGTGAGTGTTGCCGTAGATCGACTCGTAGACGACAAGGGCGCGCATCGCGAACCTCCAGTCCCCGCCGACCAGCCTGCGCGGTGCGCCGCGCCACGACCAGGGACCAAGTACCCGAAGGCAGCCGGCCAGGGGCAGCCCCTTGTGGCACTGCGAGTCCTTGGCAAGGATCCGAGCACAGACCCACGACCCCGCTCGGAGGCTGGCATGACCGTTTACCGCGTGACCGACATCATCGGGACCAGCACGGAGTCGTGGGAGGACGCGGCGACGTCGGCGATCAAGACGGCCAGCGGCACGATCCGCGACCTGCGGGTGGCCGAGGTCGTGGCCCAGGACATCGCGGTCGGCGACGACGGCGCGGTCACGTTCCGGACCAAGATCCGGCTGTCGTTCAAGTACGAGGGCGGCGAGTAGCCGCACCTGCACCGGCTCGCTGCCGGCCCGCCGCCGGAACGCTCTCAGGTTCCGAGCTGGTTCACGATCGTCGACCACAGCCCGAACAGCATCAGCGCCGAGGCGCAGGCGGCCAGGGCCGTGGCTGCCGGCAGCGCGCCCCGTCGCCTGGGCTCCCGCCGCCGGACGAAGAGCGGGAACGCGAGGAAGACCAGCAGCTGTGACAGCCACAGAGCCACCAGCGACGGCTTGAGCAGGTCGTCGTAGACGCGCTCGGGCTGCACCAGGCTGGCGGCGCTGCCCGCGACGAGCAGCACGACCAGCACCCGCACGACCCGTTGCACGGAGTGCCCGGTGAGCGCGTGCAGCAGGCGGGACAGAGCGAGGAACTCGGCGACCATCACGCCGACGACCGAACCGACGACGCCCACTCCGATCGCCGTTGCCAGGGTGGGCAGCCCTGCGGCCCGGGCCAGCGCCGCCCCCGGCAGCTCTTCGCCCAGGGCCTGCGGCGCGACGGCGGCCAACGGAATCGTGGCTGCCGCGGTCGCGGCGGCGGCAACGGCCCAGCCTCTGGCCAGGCCGCGACGTACGGTCCGGCTGCCGCCGCGGGCCTCACCGCCGAGGAACAGTGGCAGCCCGGCGCAGATGAACAGGATCGACAGGTTCCCTCCGGCCACGAACACAACGCCCGGCTCGGCTGCCGTGGCGGCGGCCGCCGAGCCGCTCCCACCCCGTTGCCCCGTCTCGACCGTGACGAGGGCCGCCACCAGCACGAGCTGACCGACCGCGAGCCCCGCGACAGCGAGCAGCGTGCGGCGCAGCGGCAGAAGGGCGAGACCGGCGATCAGCACGGCCGTCAGGATCTGCGCGAACGGCCGGGCCGAACCTGCCGCCGCCGGGACCGCGGCAGGCAGCACGTCGTAGGCGACGTACGTCGTCGTGTACACCAGGTACAGCGCGTAGCTGAGGACCCACAGCCCCGCCTGCACCCGCGCCACCGTGCGCCCGGCACCGGCCTCGACGAACGAGTAGAGCCCGCCGGGACCGGCGATCCGGCCGGAGAACCGCAGCCAGACCACCAGCGGCGGCACGAAGAACAGGACGCCGAGGACGGCGACCAGCCCCGCCGATCCCCGCGCGTCGCCCAGCAGACCGGGCACGTACAGCGCGGCCAGCGCGAGCGGGCCGCCCGTGGCCGCGACCGTCAACCACAGGAACGCCCGTTGCGAGACCTGCGCATCGGCGGCGGGCGGCGCGTCGATCGGCCCCGGGACGACTGCGGACGGCGAACCGCGTGCGTCCGACATCAGCTCGTCCCCTGCCCGTCAGGCCCAGCCACCACCGGAGCTCGACTTGCTCGGACTCGCAGGCTTCGAGCTCGCAGCCGATGTCGTCTTGATCTGGCTCCCCGCGGGCGAGACCACCCACCACAGACCACCGGACAGGTTCGTGCCCTGCCCTGACGTCGCGCCGGGGCCGCTGTCACCCGCGTAGGTGTAGACCGGCCAGCCGTCGACCGTCAGCTGGTGCGTGCCGTCAGAGCGCGTGATCACGCCCAGCTTGGCGGTCACCCCGGCGGGGGCCGGGGGGAGAGTGGCCGGTGCGGTCACGGGCGGCCAGTACGTCAGGCAGCTCCCCGAACAGTTCGACTGCCCCGGCTGGTCGGCGGCGAAGACGTAGACCGACTTGCCCCGGCCGTCGACCAGGATGGTCCCGATGGGGGTCGTCTCCGTGCCGAGCAGGGCTCCTGCGCTGATCGACGGTGTCCCCGCCGCGGCGGCAGCGGCCGACGACGACCCCCCGCTCGTGCTGCCACAGGCGGAGGCGAGCAGGCCCACTGCCGCGAGTCCCACCGTCATACCCCACCTGACCGAGTGGGTCTTCCTCATCAATGTGCTCGTACGCGTGCTTCCGGTCCGCATGGCTTCCTCCACGTTGGCATCTCACCTGTGGGAACGCCGCGCAGGGGTGGCTCGGTTCACCTGCGGACGCAGCGCGCCCGGCCCTCTGGTCGGCCGGATTCCGCGTTTGGTTGTCCGGCGACCGGCGGAGGACTACAAATGAGGCCTCGTGCCACCGCCCCCGGGGGTGGGTGCGGGCTGGCATGCATGCTGGCGGCGAGGAGGGTCGGCGGATGAACCTGCACGGCTCTTCCGGCAGCGGCCGGCACCGGCGCCCGCGCCCGCGCCGCCGGCGGCGCCGACTGGGTACCGGGCCGGTCCTGCTCCTGGCGGCAGCGGTGGCCACGGTGGGCGTCACCGTGGTGGCCACGGCCTCACCGAAGCTAGGGGCCTGGATCCGGCCGGCTCATCCGTCGGCCCACGCGTCGGCCCATCGGTCGGCTCAGCCCTCGCCGCACCCGTCGGCCCGGCCGTCGGTGCACCTGCCAGCCCTTCCTTCGGCCCACCCGACGACCGCGAGCAGGCAGAGCCCGACGGCGACCGCCCGGGCTCGGGCGGCGGCCGCGTCGACTGCGATCTGCGGGTCGATGGCGGCCAAGCCCGTGCACGTCTCGCACGTGATCTGGATCGTGATGGAGAACCGCAGCTACTCGCAGGTGATGGGCGCGCCGTACATCTCCTCGCTCGCCTCGAAGTGCGCCGTGGCCACGAACTACCACAACGTCTCCCACCCGAGCCTGCCCAACTACATCGCGATGACCTCCGGGCGTCCGATGGGGCAGCTGCCCACGACGGACTGTCCGACCTTCTGCCCGGTGTCCGGACCTTCGATCTTCACCCAGACCAGCTCGTGGCGGGTGTACGCGGAGTCGATGCCGGGTAACTGCGTGCGCCACGATGCCGGGTCCTACGTCGTGCACCACACCGCGGCGCCGTACTACACGTCGGTGAAGAACTGCGCGAGCAACGACGTGCCGCTCACGGCGCTGAACCTGGCGGCGCTGCCGCGCTTCTCGTTGATCGTCCCCAACAAGCGCAACGACATGCACGAGAACTCCTCCTCGGTGGCGGCCGGCGACAGCTGGCTGCGCACCCACCTCGGCGCGATCCTCGCCAGTGCCGCCTACAAGTCCGGCTCGACGGTCGTCTTCCTGACCTGGGACGAGGGGGGCACGCCGCGGCACACCAAGAACTGCGCGACGAGCACCACCGACGTCGGGTGCCACATCGCCCTGCTGGTGATGAGTCCGTACCTGCGCCCCGGCACGCGCTGGACGGCGCTGGCCAACCACTACTCCCTGCTGCAGGCCACCGAGCACCTGCTCGGGCTCGCGTACCTGGGACAGGCGGCCGCCGCGCCCTCGATCAGGTCGGCCTTCCGGGTCTAGCTCGACCGGCCGCGATCGCTACGGTCCGAGTCGCGACCCGCGGCCAGCAGTGCCGGTGCCATGTCGCCGTCAGCCCAGGGCGAGGGCGGCGAGCGCCGCATCGTTCACGACACCCGGTCCAGGTGCCAGCAGCGGATGGGCGGCCAGCAGGTCCGCCGCTGCGGCGGGGCGCGGGTCGCGGGCGACCTGCACCGCCCAGCGCGCGTGGGCCACGACCAGGGCGAGCTGGTACGTGCGCGCCAGTGACCAGGCCAGGTCGCGCGCCGTGGCCGGCGCCGCCGCCGCGACCATGTCGGTCAGGGCCGGGAGCGCCGCCCGTACGGCCGCCTCGGCCCGTTCGGCAACCGGACCGGGCCGACGTCGCAGCTGCTCCTCGATCTCGGCGAACAGCGACTTCCCGACGTCGGGATCGCGCAGCGCGCGTACCACGTCGAGGGCGAGCACGTTCCCGGTTCCCTCCCAGATGCAGTGCACCAGGACGTCGCGCAGGATCTGCGGTATCCCGCTGTCCTCGCAGTAGCCCGCGCCGCCGAAGCTCTCGACCAGCTGGCTCACCGCGTCGAAGCCCTGCCGGCTGCACGCCATCTTCGTGAGCGGGAGCACGACGCGTGCGAGCGGTGAGACGTCGCGTTCGGGCGAGTCCTCGTCCACCCCGACCAGCTCGGCCGCCCGCAGCGACAGCTGCAGCATCGCCTCGTACGACGCCGCGATCTCGGCCAGCCAGGCCCGGTGCAGCGCCGAGTCCGCCAGCCGGCCCCCCGCGACATGGCGCACGGCGGCGAAGTCGCGGGCCAGCGCCAGCAGGTGACCGGTCCCGCCGGGCCCGCTCTGGGCCGCCCAGAGCCGGGCCACCTGCAGCACCGCGGCCACCTTCGGCACCCCGCGACCGATGCCGCCCACCGGGACGGCGAGAGTGCCGTCCAGGTCCAGCTCGGCCGTCGGCAGGGCACGGGTGCCGAGCTTGTCCTTCAGCCGGCGGACGCGGATCCCGTTCCAGGCTCCGTCGGGCGTGCGCACGCTGAGCGCGAAGAGCGACAGCCCGCGGCTGGCCGGCTCCGCGCCTTCCGGCCGCGCCAGCGCGACCGCCACGTCGGCCGTCGTGGCCGAGGTGAACCACTTGGTCCCGCGCAACCGGTACGACCCGTCACCGAGGCCGGCGTCCGTGGCGACCGTGCCGGTCCGTCCCACGTCCGAGCCGCCTTCCTTCTCGGTCATCCACTGCCCGGCCGTCCATCCGCCGCTGCGCGCGGTCAGCCACGGGACCCAGGCGTCCGCCAGCGCGGGGTCGTACCGCAGCAGCAGCGCGGCGCACGCATCGGTCATCGACAGCGGGCACATGGCGGTGGCCGTGACGGGGTCGAGCAGCTGCAGTGCGGCAGCCTGGACGACGCGGCTGGCCGCGCCGAACGGGCGCTCGTACGGCAGGGCGACCATCCCCAGCTCCTGGCTGCGAGCCACCAGCCGCGTCCACGCGGGGTCGACCTCGACGAGGTCCACCCGGGCTCCCCAGGCGTCGTACGGGCGGTGCCGCGGCGGGTTCGCCTCGGCGGCCGCCGCGAGCGGCGCCATCTCCTGCGAGCCGGCCAGGCCGACGAGGTCGAGCCAGTGGTCCGCCTCGTCGGCGAGCCCGACGCCTCCGCCCGGGGCCTCGGACAGCAACCGGCGTACGGCCAGGCGCAGCGCCGCGTCGCGCGGCCAGCGGTTAGCCGGCCGCGGCGGTTGCTGGGCGAACGGGTCCAGCTCGGCAGGGCCGGCCGGCCGGCCCCCGAACGCCGTTTCGACGTCGCCGGTCGGCGTGGTCGTGTGTGCCCGTCCCTCTGCCGTCGTCATGTCGCGTGCCTCCCCGGTGTCCCTGCCCGGCAACGTACCCGGCCCGGCCACCCGGGCGGCTGTCTCAGCGGCGGTCCGCGACAGATGAGCCGGCGCGGTCGTAGCGCAGGAGCACCACCCCGTTGCCGAAGGTGCGTGTCTCGGCCAGCCGGAGGCTGATCCTGTCGTCCGACCGCGGGAACAGCGGCTTGCCCCGTCCGATGACGACCGGGTGGACATAGAGCCTGTACTCGTCGATCAGGTCGTGCCGCAGGAAGGATGCGGCGAGGTCGGCACCGCCGAGCACCAGGTCTCCACCGGGCTGCGCCTTGAGCTCCAAGACCTCCGCGGGGACGACGTCCCGGACCACCGTGGCGTTCCAGTCGGCCCGCTTCAACGTCGTCGAGTACACGAACTTGGGCATGTCCCGCCAGATCCGGGAGAACTCGACCATGGGCGCGGTGCTCGAGGGATCCGCGTCGGCGGTCGGCCAGAACGCGGCCATCAGCTCGTAGGTGACGCGTCCGTCCAGGAAGCCGCCCATCGCGCCGAGCTGCTCGTTGAAGTGGGTGTGCAGCTCGTCGTCGACCAGGTGCCAGTCGAGCTCGCGGTCGCGTCCCTCGATGAAGCCGTCGAGAGACACCGACATCATCAAGATGATCCTTCTCATCGCGGTTCCCTCCAGATTCCCTGACGAACAGGTCTGATTCTTCTTACTTCTCCGGCTTCGGGGAGACCGGAGTCTGTCGATCGACCTCGACAGCGGGCTGGGCCTTGAGAGTCAGCGCCGGGCGCTGACCGGCGGCTCGGCGTTGCGTTAGCACCGCCTTAGCCCGGTCGGGGTGAGTAGTTATCGGCCTGCCGCCGATGATCGGGGCGTACCTGCCGATGAAGGGGCCACCACACATGATCAGTTCGTTGCTCTCAGCCGCGAGATCCGCAGCCGGCACCAAGGCAGCCGCAGCGGCCGGAGCCATGGTGATCGCGACGGCCGGTACCGCCGGTGCCGCGGTGGTCGTCAAGGACACCGTCAGCCCGCCCGCCTCGAGTCCGACCACGATCGTCGTTCCGACGCAGAGCCAGGAACCGGGCGAGAGTTCCGAGCCCACGCACAGCGAAGCGCCCGAACCCAGTGAGTCCGCGACCCCCGAGCCCAGCGACACCCACAGCCAGGAGCCCAGCGAGACCTCGGAGCCCACGCACAGTGAGGCACCGGAGCCGAGCGAGTCCGCCGACTCAGGCGACGAGCAGGGCGACCACGAGAACGGCCAGGGCGGGCAGGACCAGCAGGGCGACCACCAGGACGGCCAGGGTGACCACTCCGGTCAGACCCAGGGCGGGTCCGACGGCCAGCAGGGCGGCGGGGACAGCGGCAACGGGGCCGGCTCGGACTGAAGCCACCTTCGTCCCCTCCCTCGGAGGCCACACTCCCCTCACGATCAAGGCCCACGTTCGCGACCAAGGGGAGTCGGCAGTCTCGTGAAGCCAGAGACCGCACGCTTCCTGCTCCTGCGGGTCGAATCCGGTCGGGCGCAGGCGAGGGCCATCCCCGTCCGAGACTTCCCCACCCTCGCCGAAGCCGTAGCGGCCGCGGGGGAACAGGCGAACCAGCCGCGGGCGACCGCATGGGCAGAAAGCCCTGGTGGGGTCTGGCGCAGGCTCGACCCCCACGGTGGAGGATTCGTGATCCACCGGGTCGACCCGCCGCCGCGCGACACCCCATGACCGGCGCCTCGAGGGGTGAGCAGGGCCACACCTCGGAGCGGAACAGCAAGCACCCGTGGCGGCGTAGTACCTAGTAAGCGGCGGACCCGAACAGGTGGCCGCCACGGGACCGAACCGAGGCAGTCTCATCATGCGCAACGTCCTTACCACCCTCCGCACCTCAGCCCGCGAGCGCCGGGCCGAGCGTGTCTTCAAGCGCGACTGGCGCCGTGCCCGCGGCCAGGCCCTGACGCCGTCCGCACGCGCGGAGATCGACGCGATCTTCTCCAGGCACATCGCCTGACTGGCGCTCATCGCGGTGCCCGGTCGCAACCGCAGTCCGGTTCAATGGGTGCGAGCACGATGATCGTGCTGCGACGTGGGTAGGAGGAGCGGCGATGGAGTCAGTCAAGTCACCCGACGGCACGACGATCGCGTTCGACCGCTCCGGTCGTGGCCCCGCGCTGATCCTGGTGGTCGGGGCGTTCGGTGATCGGTCGTCGACCAAGTCCCTTGCCGCCGGGCTGGGCTCCAGCTTCACGGTGTACGAGTACGACCGGCGCGGGCGCGGGGACAGCGACGAGAAGGGCCCGTACTCGATCGCGCGAGAGGTCGAGGACCTCGCCGCGCTGATCGAGGCTGCTGGCGGGTCGGCCTTGGTGTTCGGCCATTCCTCAGGCGGCGCGCTCGCCCTCGAGGCGGCGGCTGGAGGTGTTCGGATGGCCGGGATGGCGGTCTACGAGCCGCCCTACGCCGAGGGGACGACGGCCGAGTTCGCAGCGCAGCTTGCCGAGCTGGACGCCGCCGGACGGCAGGCTGAGGCGGCCGAACGATTCCTCACCCTGGTCGGCACGCCGCCACAGGCGCTCTCCCACATCACCGCTGGACCGTACTGGCCGCACATGCAGTCCTTCGCCAACACGCTGCCTTACGAGATCACGTTGTGCAACGGCGGATCGGTGCCAGTAGACCGGTTGGCGCAGGTCAGGACACGCACCCTTGCGCTGGCGGGTGGTGCGAGCCCCGACTGGGCCCGCGCGGGAGCCCGAACCATCGCCGCGACGATTCCCGGCGCCGAGTGGCGGATCCTCGAAGGGCAGGGCCACGGCGCCGCCGACGACGTCCTCATCCCCGTACTCACCGAGTTCTTCACCCGACCCGCCGGCCCCGCCGAGCGGTAAGCATTTCGGCGACAACGGAACGTCGCTGGGCGAGCTGCGCGTGCCCGATCCCGCTGGACGACTGCTATGCCGCCGCCTGCTGGGTCGCGGACAACGCGAAGGAGCTGGACATCGACGCCACCCGGATCGGGGTGGGAAGAGACAGCTCCGGTGGCAACCTGGCCGCGGGAGTGTGCCTTCGAGCGCGGGACGCGGGAGAGCAGGCGCTGGCTGTTCAGCTGCTGGTCTACCCGCCGACGAGCCACAACCTCGACACGGCTCCTGCCGCGCGTTCAGGGAGGGCTACGGCCTCCAGCGCGAGAGCATGGTGTGGTTCTGGGACCACTACCTGGCCGATCCGGCCGACGGGAATCACCCATGGGCGTCGCCGCTGCGAGCCGACGACCTCTCCGGTCTGCCGCCGACACTCGTGGTGACAGCGGAGTTCGATCCTCTGCTCGACGACGGAGAGCTGTACGCCGAACGACTCCGGGGTGCCGGCATACCGGTCACGCTCAGTCGTCACGAGGGAATGATCCACGCGTTCTACCTGATGGACGGTGTCATCGACCAGGCGCAGAAGCTGTTCGACGAGGCGGCCGCGGCGGTCCGCGCCGCGTTGAACCCGCCGCGTTAGCTCCCCCGGCTCCTGCTGACCTGCGCAAGAGTGGGCGCGCCGAACGTGGGCGCGCCCGAACGGAGTCGAACCCCTAACCTTCTGAGGTCACGCTCACGTGCGCCGGCCGACGTTGTCGGTCCTGGTGGTGACTCGCGCCAGTGGGTGCCGGTCGGGACGGCGAAGCGGTGGTAGTCGGCCTCACTTCCAGAACAGCATGGGGAACCTCGTCCATCGCCAATACGTCCCCTTCGACCAGTTCGGTGCGACGCGACCCGACTTGTCCGGGTCAGCGGCCGCTATAGGGACTGCTCACCCGGACACAAGAGCAGAAGATCAGTGTCGGCGGCTCAGCACTGTGACCAACCTCGTCCATCGATAGTCGGACCCCTCCGAAACGCGGTGGCCGGGGCGCGAGGTGCCATTCGGTGCTCCCCTCAACCGATAGGTGGGTGGCCGAACGGTGTTTGGGACCGGGGCAAGAGGACTAAGTCCTCTGGCCGGGCCCGTGGGATCCGGACCATGGTTGGGGTGTACGACAAGGAAGGGGTGGTACGCGATGAGTGCAAAGTCTGATCAGGTCAAGGGTCAGGTCAAGCAGGCCGCGGGTGTCCTCACCGGCGACAAGGACCTCGAATCCGAAGGCAAGGCGGATCGGCGCACGGGCGAGGCCGAGGAGAAGATCGACCAGGCGAAAGGCAAGATCGAAGAGGTGATCGACTTGACCAAGGACAAGGTCGAGGAGCTCGCCGACAAGACCGAGGATGATCTGCACCGAAGGTAGACCGCCCGCCCCCGGACCGCGAGGCTCGTGTCCGATTCACCCCGCAGCGGTGCGCTGTTGTCAGCAAGCGAACTCACCGTAGGAGGCCCCAAACAATGTCTGATGAGCCAGGCACGGCTGAGCCAAAGGCCGACGAGCAGGTCCACGCCAAGTGGGCCGTTGCCGACTGGCTCGGCAAGGTGATCGTCGATCGCGACGGGGAACGGATCGGGAAGTTGCAGGACGTCTACGTGGATGTCGAGACCGACGAACCGCAGTTCGGCACCGTCAAGGAGGGCGTCTTCGGTCGTCACCTGACCTTCGTGCCTCTGGCCGGCGTTCAGGTCAGTCCCGAGTTCCTTCAGGTCGTGACGACCAAGGAGCAAGTCCGGTCAGCGCCCGACATCGAGCTGCAGGGCGAAGAGCTCTCGCAGGCCGACGA
Source organism: uncultured Actinomycetota bacterium (assembly GCA_963849365.1). Classification (GTDB taxonomy): domain Bacteria; phylum Actinomycetota; class Actinomycetes; order Prado026; family Prado026; genus CAVQCJ01. Next base: position 1,038,974 of record CAWKHA010000004.1, on the reverse strand, counting down.
GTCCACCCTTTACCACCACTTCGAGCAGAACTACACCCCGATCAACACCGAGAGCGGACGTCGCCTCGCTCGCCGGTGAGTGAGCGCCATCATCCGGTTCGCCACAGGACATGATCTCCGGAGGTGTGCTGCATGGATCTCGCCATGACACTGCTGGACGCCGAGTCGCAGGTCTTGGACGAAGCGCAGGCGACTCTTCAGCGTTCGCACGCTCACCACTACGAGCGCGCCGGGGAGGGGTTTACGCGTGAGCGACTTGCGGGCCTCTTCCACCTGGTCGTGCAGGCGATCCGCGACCGGGACCTGGCCGCCATCGGCTCCTACTGCGACCAGATCGCTGTCGAGCGGTTCAACGAGGGCTTCGACGTTTCCGAGGTTCAGGCCGCGTTCAATGCTCTCGAAGTGGCGATGTGGCGGCAGGTTGTGTCCACCGTGCCGGGAGATGACCTGGTCGAGGCCATCGGGTTGTTGAGCACAGTTCTCGGTTTCGGTAAGGACACTGTGGCGCGAAAGTACGTCTCATTGGCCAGCAAGAGACACGTCGCCTCGCTTGACATGTCCGCGCTGTTCCGGGGCACCATCTCCTGACGCCAGAGTGCTCCGACCATTGACCTCACTGCCAGTACGGAACCGATGTGATGCCGATCCCGGGCGGGTCGCCGGGAGGGATGATCCATGCAGGACTGCCAGTAGGTGCGGCAACGGGGTCTGGGTTTCGCCCCCATGACTACTCGTTGCCCAGCACCCTGAACAACGTGTAGGTCTTCAAGTCGGCGGGGTCCATGGGGCCGCGCAGCGCGTTGGCGGGGTCCCGAGCGTCACGCTCACCTGTCGTCCCCCGCCGTGCTCATCGCGTTCCCTTCGCCTGGCTGGACGGTGCCGCCAGGGACGGACACGAGGTGCTCGGGAGCCGCGCAAGACCGTGGTCGCTCGGGCGCATCCGTGGCCTGCTCAACCCGTCGGCGCTCGTACAGCGGAGGCGCCTCGATGATCTCGAAGACCTGGCGAACCACCCAGTACTGGCGACGGCCCCGACCGCGCACCTGGTGGGGCTGGAGCCAGCCTCGCGACTCGGCGTCGCGGATGAGGTTGCGCGCGCACTGGTTGGTGATCTTGAGGGCTGTCTCGACGCGTCGGACGGTGACGAAGGGGTTAGCGAAGATCAGTGGGACGACCTCGCCGATACGTGAGCGCGAAGACGCAGCGGCGGTCATGTACTCCCGGCGGACACGGACCGGCGCGCTCACCATCGATATCGCCGCCGACGAACCCAACGGCGCCGCTATGTCTACGGGGACACTCGCCGCGAGTCGGCGTGTGCGCGCGCAGGATCGGCACGAGAAGCTCCGGCATCGGGATGACCGAAACCTGGCCTGTCCATCAAGCTGTTCGGACGAGTTCCTGTCCGTCCGCTGCTTTGATGATGATGCCGTCCACGCCTGGGACATCGCCGCGGACGTGGATGCTGTCGGAACCTGGGCCGTCGGCGGTCACGCCGCCGGCGGCGTCGGGGGGCGGGCGACCGGTCACAAGGATGGGTGGGGGTGGACCTGCCCGACGACATGACCTGCGGTGCTCTCCGAGGTCACATCGTGGGGAGGCCGCCCACGTCTGACCGGTTCACCCTCGTGCCGCCCGAGCAGTACGCCCCGTTCTCCAGCGCCCTCGCCACCGCCCGATCGGCGATCCGCTTCATGGGCTCGCTGGTGTGTCCGGCACTCCGCGGGGTCGCCGGCGCGACCGAGGGCAGTACCGTCGGCGCATGACGCCGCCCGTCGCCCTCGAGCCGTACCGGGGGCGTTTCTTCGCCCAGGACGTCGTGCGGCTGGGCGGGGTGGAGCTACTGCGGTCGATGATGGAGCGACGCATCGCGGACCCGCCCCTGACGCGGCTCACCGACTTGCGGGTGACCGAGGTGGGCCCCGGCGCGGCGAGCATGGCGATGCCGGCGACGGAGTGGTGGCGGTCAGCGGCCGCGGGCATCTTCCTGGCCGGTGCGACCGCCTTCGTCGCGGACGGCACGCTCGGTTCGGCGATCCTGACGGCCGCGCCGCCCGGCTTCGGGATGTCCAGCGCCGAGCTGTCGCTGGACTTCGTCCGGGCTGCCGCCACGCACAGCGGCACCCTCGTCGGCCGCGGGCGGCTGCTGCACTCGACCCGCACGCAGGGCATCGCCGAGGTCGACATCGAGGACGGCCACGGCCGGCTGCTCGCGCACGGGACGTCGCGCGGCATGCTCGTCGGGCTGACGCCGGCGACAGTCGGCGGGTCGGCCCCGCCGGCCGTGCCGGAGGACGCGGCCGAGGCGGTCCCGGACGACTCCCCCGACCCGTACCTTCGCCCAGCAGTCGGCGACGTGCTCGACGAGGCATTCTGGGACCACCACAGTGGCATGGACTTCGCGCAGGGCTTCGTCGCGGGCGAGTACCTGCCGCCGGTTTGCCACCTGACGGGCGTGCGCTGGGTTGCCTGCGGTGAGGGCACGGCGACCTGCACGATGCCGCGCAGCCCCTGGCTGTGCAACGGGTTCGGGATCCTGTTCGGCGGCGCTATCGCGATGCTGGCGGACTTCGCGCAGAACTCGGCGCTGCTGACGCGCACGCCGGTCGCGACCACGTTCGCGACGCTCGACTTCAAGGTCAACTTCCTGCGGCCCGTGCCGCCGTCGGACGGCGTCGTCGTCGCCCGGGCCAGCGTCGTGCACCTCGGCCGCACGATCGCCGTGACGACCTGCGAGGTCCTCGACGAGGCCGGGAAGCGAGTCGCGCTGGCCACCGAGACGATGGTGGTCCTGCCGGGACGGTCGTGGACGCGCCCGTCGCCGGTCGCCCAGGAGCAGCTCGGGGGCTGGGAGTCCGAGCGGGAGGACCGGCCGGACGCCCCTGGCACCGACGCGCCGGAATCTCCCTAGAGCAGTCCCTGCTCCTGGCGCCCGAGTTCGGGCAAGGTGGAATGCGGGCCTGCAGTGGGACCGAGCCGCCGTCGCGTCGCACCACGGTCCCGTTCGACGAGGTCTACAAGGCCCTGACGTGCCCTCGGTGCCGCGCATTCTGGCGCCACGTCTTGAGAGCACCCAAGCGATAACCGCCGGGGCGGGCGCAGTCAGCAGGGACTACCAGGTGAGCGGTGTTGCTCGGGCAGCCCTCCTGGCAGAAGGCCCGAAAGCACAGCGCGCCACCTTCTGCGGTCTGCGCAAGGACGCCGAAGTGCTTCATGTCGCTCACCGGTCCACTCGTGCGGGTGACGAACCATGCTGCCCCACGAGGATCCGCGCGGCGCCGACCTCCACGAGACCTCCACCTCCTCTCCAAGACCTCGCGGCGTGGTACCCGGCATGGTCGACGCATGCGCGCACCGCTCCTCAGCCATCACGACGTGGTCGTCGTCGGGTCGCGCTGCGCCGGCGCCGCCACCGCGATGCTGCTGGCCCGCGCCGGTCACGACGTCGCCGTGGTCGACCGGTCGGCCCTCCCCAGCGACGTGGTCTCGACCCACAGCATCGCCCGCGGGGGTGTCGTGCAGCTGGCCCGCTGGGGCCTGCTCGACGACGTGCTGGACAGCGGAGCCCCAGCCGTACGCGAGGTCACCTTCGGTACCGCGGGCACCGAGGTCACCCGGACGGTCAAGGACCGCGCCGGTGTCGACCTGCTGGTCGCGCCGAGGCGGTACGCGCTGGACTCCGTGCTCGTCGACGCGGCCGTCGACGCTGGGGCGCAGGTGCACACCGGCGTGACGGCGACTGGCGTCCGGCGCGACCCGACCGGTCGGGTCACGGGCCTGCTCGCCCGGACCGCGAGCGGCGAGGCGCTCCAGCTCACCGCGACGTACGTGGTCGGCGCCGACGGGCTGCGCTCGCGGGCGGCCGGCTGGTTCGGCGCCCGCACCGTGGAGTCGTTCGCCGCCGACACGGGGACCTTCTACGCATACGTCGCCGACGTCCCGTGGCGCGGGCACGAGTTCCATGTCGCCGCGGACGCGTTCTCCGGTGTGTTCCTGACCCACGGCGGCGAGGCCTGCGTGTGGGTGTGCCGTCCCACCCGCGCGCTGTCCGCGCTGCTCCGGGCCGGGGCCGACCGGCCGGCTGCGCTCGTCGCCGTACTCGATGCCGCGGCCCCCACCGTGGCCGCCCGGGTCCGGGCCGGCCGGGTCACCTCGCCGGTCCGCGGCGCCGCGGGCCTGCCCAACCACCTGCGGCAGCCGGTGGGACCGGGCTGGGCGCTGGTCGGTGACGCCGGCTACCACCGCGACCCCATCACCGGGCACGGGATCACCGACGCCTTCCGCGACGCGGAGCTGCTCGCCACTGCCCTGGACCACAGCCTGCGCAACCCGCAGGACGAGCCCGACGCCATGGCCGGCTACCGCCATCAGCGGGACGCCGCCCTCCGGGAGACGTTCGACCTCACCAAGGCCCTCGCGTCCTTCCCGCGACCCGACCGGTTCATCGAGCTGCAGAAGCAGGTCAGCGAGGCACTGGAGCGCGAGGCCGACCTCCTCGCGTCCTGGCCGGCGCCCGTCGGGGCACCGGCTGCGGCCGCCTGACCCGCACCCGACCACCAGCACCCGACCACCAGTACCCGTCATCCGACACCCACCAGAGAGAAGGCACCCGCCATGTCCGTCACCGAGATCGCGCGAGGCCGCAACGGCGTCGACGTCCCGACCCTGTTCGCCACCATCGACGCTGTCCGCGAGCACCCGGAGCTGGCTCGCTTCCAGTTCCGGTCCGCCCACCGCTGGGTGAGCGGGACGCACAACGAAGGCACCATCAACGGCTTCTACGGGGCCGGCCAGGAGCACACCCGGGACCGGACCACGGTCGTCGAGGCCGACCACCCGGCCGTGCTCGTCGGTGCCGACCACGCACCCACGCCCGCCGAGCTGCTGCTCAACGCGTTGGGCGCCTGCCTGATGAGCGGGCTGGCCAACATCGCTGCGGCCCGCGGCATCGACCTCGAGTCGGTGACCGCCACCGTGGAGGGCGACATCAACCTGCTGGGGATCCTCGGGCTGGACGACACCGTGCGCAACGGCTACGAGGGGATTCGCGTGGTCTTCCACGTCAAGGGCGACGCCGAGGCGGACAAGCTCGCCTCGCTCATCGAGCAGTCGCGGCGACGGTCGGCGGTGTACGACGTCGTGACCAACGGGGTCCCGGTGTCCGTGACCGTCGCGACCGCCTGACCGGCGCCACCGCCGTCAGCTCGAGGCCGGCGCCTCGGCCGGGTCCACCCTCCGCAGGGGCCCGGCCGGGGCGCCTGCGGTCAGGCCGAGACGACGCGCAGCACCGGCTCGCCGTCCAGCTGCGTGCCGGCCGGCTCGAGGACGATGCCGGAGCCGGACAGCAGGACGGCGACCGTGGCCGAGACCGAGAGGGTGCCAGGGGGCGCCGCGTCCGCCAGCCGGACCGCCGTGACGACGCCAGGGCCCTCCACCGGCTCAGCTTCCAGCGGGACCTCCGCGATGGACAGGCCCAGCCGGGCGCCCCCCGACAGGCGGTCGAGGCCGGCCCGGACGGCCCTGGCCGGCCCGTCGAACAGCACGAGGGCCCGCCCCTCGGGACCCTGCCGGAGCCGGCCGCCGCGACGGACCAGGTCGGCAGCCAGCGCGGCGCCGTGCTCACCCGCGACCGCGGCGACAGCGGCCAGGGCCAATGGCTGATCGGTGGCCTCGCCGCGGCCGGCGAGGAAGCCCTCGATCTGGTCGAGGATCTGGTCCGGGTTCGCGACGGGCAGGTGGTCGGCGCCGTCGAGCAGGACGAGCCGGGCTCCGGGGATGCGGTCGGCGAGGTAGCGCGCCTCCTCGACGTGGAACAGCGGGTCGCTGGTCCGGTGCAGGACGAGGGTGGGCACCCGGACGGCCGGCAAGGCGTCGCGCACGTCGACAAGGGAGTTCATGTCCATCAGGGCGCGGACCGTCGAGGGCGTCGCCGACGCCCGCATCCGCTGGGCCCACCACCGCTGCATCGACACGTCGGCCGACGGGCAGCGGATCCGGCAGTCGGCCTCCCAGTCCCACTCCGAGACCAGCCGCTCGGTGTAGGCGACCCGGCCCGCCTCGGCCTGCCCCCAGGGGTAGTCCGGGCCGCTGGTGCGCTTGGCGTAGCTGGCGTACAGGACCAGCGACGAGACCCGCTCGGGGTGGGTGGCCGCCATGAGCACCGCCATCGGGCCACCCTCGGAGTAGCCGCACAGGACGGCGCGTCGGGACCGAGCGGCGTCCATCACCGCGAGGACGTCGTGCATGCGCGTCTCGAGGTCGGGCAGGCCCGGCGGCCGGTCGGACATGCCGGTGCCCCGCTTGTCGAAGCGGATCAGCCGACCGAACGTGCCGAGCCGGTCGAGGAAGTGGGCGTGCCGCGGGTCCGCCCAGTCGAGCTCGAGGTGGGAGACGAAGCCGGGGATGAGGACGATGTCCCGGTCGCCGGCGCCGGTGACCTGGTAGGCGATGTGCAGGCCGTCGCTGACCGTGTAGCGGATCGGCGCCACGGCGCCGCCCGACCGACCGGCCAGCCCTCCCGCGCTCTCCCCGAGGGACGCCTCCGGCACGTCGCGCGGGGTCGGGATGGTCACCGGCCCAGCGACCTGTACGGCGGCGACGAAGCGGTAGCCGCGGCCGTGGAGCGTGCGGATCAGCTGCTGGGCCCGTCCGTCGTCCCCGACTGCGCGGCGGACCTGCTTGATCCGGCTGGTCACGGCGGTCTCGCTGACGAACCGGCCACCCCAGATCGCCTCCATGAGCTCGTCCTTGGCGACGACGCGGTCGCGGTGCGAGACCAGGTAGGCGAGGACGTCGAAGGCCTGCGGCTCCATCGGGACCGGCTGGCCGTCCCGCCGCAGCTCGAACAGCGCGGTGTCCAACTCGAGGTGGTCGCCGAAGGCCAGCACCATGCCCCGAATGTCCCACAGCCCTCAGCCGACCGGGGCCTGGTCAGCGGTCGCCGCGGTAGCGTCGGGTCCGGTTTCTCCGAGATCGGAGCCAGGGTTGGCTGCCGAGAGCTACGACGACGGGCGTCCGGACGTCCCCGGCGGGGTGTCCGGGCCGGTCGAGCGCGTGGTGGTCGTGGGCGCCGGGATCGCCGGCCTGACGGTCGCGAAGGCGCTCACCAACGCGGGCGTCGAGTGCGTGGTGCTGGAGGCCCGGGACCGGGTCGGCGGCCGGCTGCACACGGTCGACCTCGCGGGCACGCCAGTCGACCTCGGCGGGTCGTGGATCCACCACCCGACCGGCAACCCGCTGCGGGCCTTCGCCGCGCAGGCCGGCATCGCGTGCTCGCGGGGCGACCCGCTTCCCGGCCTGACCGGCTTCGACTGCGCGGCCGGGCATCGGCTGTCGACGGCCGAGGTGGCGGCGACCGTCGCCCTGCTGTACGAGGGCTTCGAGGGTGCCGCCGAGCGGCTGCGGGCCGAGCTCGGCCCCGATGCGTCGGTCGCCGAGGCGATCGACGCGTTCCTGGCCGAGGGGGCGACCGGCGGGGCCGGCGCCGGCACGGTCGACCCGGGCCGGGCCCGGCAGGTGCTGCGCTCGCTGGTCGAGGCGGAGTCGGCGGACCTGTCCGAGCGCCAGTCGCTGCGGTGGATGTGGAACGAGACCGAGTACGACGAGCACTACTTCGGCGACCTGCCCGCCGGCGGGTACCGGAGCATCGTCGACGCGATGGCGACCGGCGTCGACGTCCGGCTGGGCCGGGCGGTCGCCGAGGTCGTGCGGTCGGCGAGCGGGGTCCGGGTGCGCTGCGAGGACGGCAGCGTCGAGAACGCCTCGCACGCCGTGGTGGCGGTGCCGCTGGGGGTGCTCAAGCGCGGCGTACCACAGCTGTCGCCCGCGCTCCCGCCCGATCGGCTGGCCGCGGTCGAGCGGCTCGGGTTCGGGACGCTGGAGAAGGTGGCGCTGGCGTTCGATGAGCCGTTCTGGCGGGCGGCCGGCTACTCCCACCTGATGCTGTTCCCCCGCGACCGCGGCGAGGCGACCGTGTGGGTGTTCGACTTCGACGCCTTCGGTGCCGGGCCGGTGTTGGCTGCCTTCGTCTTCCACAGCGCAGCGGGGCACGTGCTCGACGGGACGCCCCACGACGCCGTCCGCTGGGTGCTGGACATGCTCGCCGAGGCGATCGGTGGGCCGTGCCCGGAACCAGCTGCCGCCGCGGTGACGTCGTGGGCGGACGACCCGTGCACCGGCGGTGCGTACACCCACATCCCCCCGGGGGCCGGGCCCGCCGATGTCGACCTGCTCGGCGAGCCGGTCGGCGGGCGGGTCCTGTTCGCGGGTGAGCACACGCAGAGCGCCCGGCTGGCGTACGCCGACGGGGCGATGACCAGCGGCATCCGCGAGGCGAAGCGGTTGTTGGGCCGGGCCAGCGTTCGGCTCGGCCCGGTCGGCTAGCTCGGCGCGGGCGTCCCGTCGGCGGGCTTCCGGGTGATCCGGTAGTGGAGCACCAGGAACGGGAACCCGAAGACCCAGAACGCGTGCTCGGCGCGCACCTCGTCGCCGTCGACGTACACGTCCAGCTCCTCCGAGAAGCCGGGCACGCCGAGGGTGGTGAGCTGACCGGACTCCGGGTCGATGTACGTCAGGTAGTGGCCGGGCTGGTCGAGCGGGCTGCGGCTGGTCAGGACCAGGCCGCCGTCGAGGCGCGGACGGGGCACGAGGGTCGCGGTGAAGCTCGCCTGCGGCAGGGGGAAGCCGACGCTCACGAACCCGCGGCCGTCCTTGCGGTAGGTCGTGTAGATGCCGACGTAGATGGGCTCGTCGTCGTCGGCGAACGAGCGGATCCACCCGCGGACAGCGATCGGCCCGTCCGGGGGGCTGATGGTGTCGATCCGGCTGCGCATCCCACGCTGGGCCTCCCGCTGGTTCATCGGGACGCTCGCCTGGCCCAGGGGGCGGGCGACCACCGTCCGGTACAGCAGGTAGCCGGGTCGCACCCACAGCCGCCACTCCGGGACGATGTCGAGGGTGAAGCGGGTGGTGTGCTCGTAGAACTCGCGCACGCGGGGGTCGACCGCAGCGGGGTCGAAGTCGTCGGACGCCAGCTCGTCGAGCGAGGCGACGATGCCGACGTCGTCGGCCGCCTCCACGTACGTGCCACCGAGTGTCGTCGCGAGCTCGCGCACGTAGCCGACGCCGACGTAGCGGCTGCTGGCCGCCAGTGGCACCACGAAGGGGAGGTCGGCCGGCCGGGCGCGGTCGGCCACCAGCGTGACCTGCTCGTCGCGGAACACGAGGGCGGACAGCACCCGGAAGGACAGCACGGTCGTGGCGGCCACGACGGCCCCCGAGGCGGCCCGGTCTCGCGCGCGGAACGCGGCTCCGACAGCGGCACCCAGCAGCGGCCCCAGCGCCACCTTCTGCGGGCGCACCCCGAGTGCTCCGGCGACGGCGCCCGTCCCGGTGCCCACCACGACCGGGCCCGCACCCAGCCGTCCCGCGGCCCACCCGGCCGGTGCGACCAGGGCGGTGCTGGCGGCGATCCGCTGCCACAGCGGGGGGATCTCGCCCGGCCGCTGCACGGCCCGGGCCACGGCCTCCGACGCGGCCAGTCCTATGGCGCCGACCGCAGCGCCGGTGGCTGCCGCCCGGGAGCCGCGGTGCGCGAGCAGCGCCGCCCCTGCGCATCCGCCGATCGCCGCCGCGAACGCGACCGCCCCGGCCCGGCTCGGCCCTGCCTCGTCGCGTCGGGATGCCATCGGCGGCTCGGCCGTCAGCCGGAGTGCTCCCGCAGCCAGTCCTGCGCGCCCTGCGGGAGGTTGAGGAGCCCGTCCTCGAGCTCGCTGAACAGGCCGGTCTCGATCAGGTCCTCGGTCGGGGGGAAGCCCTGCGCCGGGTCGTCGAGGAGGATCGCGTGCACGTCCGGCCGCACGGTGCGCAGCCGCTCGAGGTCGGTGCGCAGCAGGTCGTCGTCCACGGCCTGCATCCTAGGTCTCGTCAGGTGAGGGCGGCGATCGCGACCGTCAGCAGGTAGCCGGCCAGGCCGGCGACGGCCACGCGGCCCATCGACTGGCGGGCCAGCGCGGCTCCGGCACCGACCGCCAGGCCCACCCAGGGGGCGGCGGCGGGGACGTTCGGCACCGGATCGCGAGCCAGCTGGACGACGACATCGGCCAGCAGCCCGGCCAGAGCCGCCAGCACGGCCCACCCGAGGAGCTCTGCCGCTCGCGGCGACAGGCGGAGCTGGTCGACGAGCAGCAGTGGCAGCACCCGGAGTAGGTAGCTGGCGATCCCGACGAGGGCCAGCGTGGCGAACATGGCCATCAAGCGGCCCTCCCTCGTGCGCTCGCCCTGGCTCCGAGCCGGCTCACGGCAGCCGCCGCGGCAACCCCGGCCGGCATCGCGAGGAGCAGCGCGGCTCCGGCCGGCAGGCCGGCGCCCAGCACCACCACGAGCCCGGCGGCGGCGATGCTGCCGACACCCGCCCTCGACGGGGCCGCTCGCAGGACCATCGACAGCAGGCACAGCGGTGCCAGCAGCTGCAGCCCCGCACCGGCCGGGAGGAGGTTGCCGGCGAGTGCTCCGAGGGTGACCAGGCCGGCCCACCCGAACCACAGCAGCAGCGACGCCCCGGAGTAGAAGCGGCGCACGGACGCGTCGTCCGCGCCATCGGCGGCCCGGCGGTTGGCGAGCAGCCAGGTGGGCTCGACGAGGGTGGCCGCGGCCACTAGCCGGCTGCGAAGCGACGTCCCCCGCCAGTGCCGCGACACCGTCGCGCTGAGCACGGCCAGCCGCACGTTCACGACGAGCGCCGACGCGACGGCCACCGCGACGCCGCTGCCCGTGTCGACCAGGTGGATCGCGGTCAGGTGGGCCGAGCCCGCGAACACCAGCCACACCCCCGACCAGGCCGCGAGGGGTGCTCCACTGGCCGCGACGGCCACCCCGATCAGGCAGGCGAACGGCGCGTACCCGACCAGCAGCGGCACCATGGCGACCGCGCCCCGCCACATCTCCGAGCGCCCGTCCGGTCCGGCCGGTCGAGGGACCCGGTCGACCGTCTCGGCCTTCACCGGGTGGCTGAGGGTCGAGGAGGTCGGCTCCACGGTGGTTTCCTTTCGCGTACGAGTGGGGACACCGCCAACGGTCGCTCGCGCGCGGTGCGGGTGCTTGGCGGGCGCATGGCGATCTCGTGGAGATCCGGGTCCAGACCCGACGGCGGCCCCGGTCAGGTCAGCGCCTCCCGCAGCCCACACGAGCGTTGCGCGGGACCCGCACCCAGGTGCCGACCGGTGCACGGCGTCGACCAGCCGGCGTGTTCTCAGCTGGCGGAGTGGATCAAGCGGCACGGAGATGACGTGATGACCGAAGACGCAGGTGCGAACGTGCCCGGCAGTGTCACCAGGCTGAGCCCGCGATCGGTTCCCGACACCGTCGGCCGTCTCACCGAGCTGACCGCCGCGTGAGCGATCAAGCTGTTCACCGTGATCGACCAGCGGGCCGAAGCGCGCGAGTCCGGGCTCGAGCCGACAGGAGCACCGCGACAGGCAGCCACGTTTGCGGCGAACCAGGAGCACGACCTGCCCTGCACGCTCGCAGGATGGGCGCGCCCGAAGGGATTCGAACCCCCAACCTTCTGATCCGTAGTCACTTGATCAAGTCCGGTAGAGTCCGGAGCCGTCCAGCCGCATGCGGGTTCGTGTGGGCTGGCAATGGCTTTCGGCCCTCCCGAGCCGGGTCGGTGCGGACGTGTCCGGTTCGGTTCGTTAGACAGCCGTTAGATCGATCAGGGTGGGACCGGCACCCTCGGACCCTGCCGTTGCGAGTGCGCTGGGTGCGACGACCAGGGCTCCACGGCGGCCGGGCAACGACTGACGGACCGCCCGTACGCGGGGATGGCGCTGGCTGCCGGCCTGTCGATGCTGGCGATGGTCGCCGGACTGCTGACCAGCTACCAGGTCCCGATGGTGCCACCCCAGCTTCGGGGTCCTCGCGGTCGCCGCCCTGGTCTACGAGCTGACGTTTCTGGACCGATGCAGCATGACCAGTCCGGTCGACGCCGTCTGTCCCGCAATCATCTGACCGCCTTGGGGCGCAAGGCGACCGCGTTCGTTCGGGGCCCGGGATCGTCCAGCCAGCGAGCCACGGTGTACAGGATCGACGGCAGGAACGTGATCTCGCCGCAGACCCACAGGATCCCACCGGCGATCTGCTGGTCTGCGGTCTGGGTTGCTGGCGAGACCACGGACGTGTACCACGGGTAGAGGTCGTGGGAGAACATGACCATGGTCATCGCGATGACAACCATCACGGCGTTGGTGGCCACCAGTGCGAGCACCCGCCCCGGGGGAAGCAGGACCGGCCGGAACGGGTAGGACCCGAAGATCTGCAGCCACAGGCCGACACCCAGGCCGAAGAACGCGCCGTGCGCGAGCCAGATGTGCACGACGTCGTTCTGCTCGGCAAGGTCGAACGGTCCGGGCAGGTGCCAGAACACCATGACCACGTTGAAGGCGACCACCGCCGTCCACGGCTTGGCCGAGATCGTGACAACGGCCGCCGCCGCCCGCCAGCCGGCGCCGTCGGCAGGCCGGGCACGCAGTCGCTGCAGCAGTCGGCCGTACCGGCGGGCCAGCGGGTCGGGCAGCCCACGCAGCAGCGGCAGCCAGGGCGCGCCGAGGACGATCAGGGGCGGTGCGACGAACGCCAGCAGGATGTGTTGGACGATGTGAGCGGTGAGGTATGTGTCGGACCAGTAGTCCACTGGCGACACGACCGCCAGCACGAGCACGAGCAGCCCCGTCCACCAGAGCAGGGCCTGACCGACCCACGGCCGGACCGCGCGACCCGACCGGGCGATCGCGTGCAGCCGTCTGGCCAGTCCACGGCCGTGCACGCACAGCAGGACCGCGACCACGATCAGGAACGGGTCGTAGGACCAGTGCTCGAGGACGACGCTCACCCAACCCGTCTCCCCGGCCGGCGGAGCTTTCCTACGCGGCCGGTTGCACCGCCCACGGCCGAGGTAGTCTCGGCGCACGGTGCCGTCGTCACGCAAACGACGCGGCGTGCGGGTCGGTTGGAGGACGCGCCAGCATGGCGGAGATCAGGTGGTTCGCCCAGCACCGAAAGGCATCGGTCGCCGGCATCGCCCTGGTCGTTGTGGGTCTGGCAGCCGTGCTGGACTGGCCCCACAAGGCGACGGCCGGCGACCTGCGCAGCGACTTCGCGAGCTACGCCACCCAGGTGAACGGGGATGTGCAGTCCTGCGCCGGCGAGATCGAGCAGACCATCAGCGCCTACAACCAGATCACGGCCGGTGTCTCGACGCAGCGCGAGACGGCAGCCGGGATCGCCAGTCAGACCGCGCTGGACTGCACACCCATGGGGAACAGAGCGATCGAAGACCTCGGTGCTCTGCAGCCCCCGCGCTCGCTGGCGCGCTTCCATCTCGACCAGGCGACCCAACGGCTCTACACGTGGTGCTTCTCGGACGGGGTCGACGTCGCTCAGGAGATCGAGCAGCTCATGACCTCGCCGGGCGACCCGACCCTGCTGGCGCGGCTGCACGCACGCCTGTCCGACATGCAGGCTCAGGCCACGGTCGCGCAGCGATCGTTCGACAGCACCGCGGAGTCTCTCGGTGCCGGAGCCGTCTCGTTCGAGCTCGACGCTGTCCGCCCCAGCGTGCTGGTTGGTTGAGCCGGCTGCGGTTGACCGTTCGCTGGTCACCGGCCCTTGCGGCTGAAGAAGCCCCAGAGGAGGACACAGAGGAACAGACTCACGAGGAAGGTGTACGTGAGTACGGCCCCGGCCGGATTCGCTGCGGCAATCTCACCCATGGCCGACATCCTTCACGACAGCACCGAGAACAGGACGAACAGGACGATGGAGACCAGCGCCACGAAGACGACGAACACCTTGGCGCCGAGCGCCGACCCCGCGAACATCGTGCGTTCCAGGGAGTCCAGGGCCGGGCCCTCGGGAGAGACGACCCACCGGACCCGCAACGAGCGCGCCAGCAACGTCTCGAGCCAGTAGGCCGTGCCGAGGCAGAAGACGGCGAAGACCGGCATGATCGCCACATAGCAGGATGCGTACCCGGACGACCCCGGGTAGAACCCGGTCCTGGTCATCCCCCAGAGCTGCAGCCCCGCCGCCGCCAGGAACATCGCCGCCGCCACCCCGGTCGCCACCCGCCAGTCCGCGGAGTTCGACCGTCCGTCGAGCATCAGCCGCGTGTACCACCAGAACAGGGCTGCGCCGACGATGGTGAGGGCGAGAACCGGCACGCTGATGAAGTCCGACGGTCGCTGCCCCGGCGTGCGCCACAGTCCGGAGGAGTTCAGCGAGTGCAGGTAGAAGTAGGCGAAGACGCCGGTCCCGAGCATCATCGCCGACAGTGCCACCAGCAGCCGCGAGCCCGACCAGTAGGCACCGCGGGCGGCGGTGCGCTCGATGCCGCTGTTGTGCTCATGAGCCTGAACCGGTCCCTCGGCCGGCGCCCCGGCCACCACGTCTGCCACCTCAGCTCACTCCTTCGGCCTGCTTGAGGATCTCGGCCGGATCCTGGATCGCCATGGGACCGGCGCCGGTTCCGTACTCGTACGGGCCGGACACGACCGTGGGGATCCTGTCGAAGTTGTCCGCGGCGGGCGGTGTCGACGTCATCCATTCGAGGCCACGCGAACCCCATGGGTTCGCAGCCAGCGTCGTCGGCGCCGGGTCGATGACCGTGCTCTTGAGGAAGTTGAAGATGAAGACCAGCATCGACAGGGCGATCAGGTAGGCCGAGATGGACACCCACACGTTGAGTGCCTGCAGCGAGGCGGCGTACTCGAAGACACGACGAGGCATGCCCAGCTCACCGATTGCGAACAACGGCAGGAAGGTGGAGTTGAAGAAGACAAAGAGAGTCCAGAAATGGACCTGCCCGAGCCGCTTGTCGAGCATCCGCCCGGTCATCTTCGGCAGCCAGTAGTACAGGCCGGCGAAGAAGAAGAACATGTAGCCGCCCATGATCGTGTAGTGGAAGTGCGACATCACGAAGAAGCTGCCGTGCGCCACCGAGTCGGTCGGGACATCGGACAGGAAGACACCGGAGATGCCACCGATGAGGAAGTTGAAGAGGCCGCCCAGCACGAACAGCATCGGGACCGTCAGCCGGATCCGGGCCCGCCACAGCGTGCCGATCGCGCACAGGAAGATGATGCCTGTCGGGATCGAGATGAGCTCGGTCGTCAGCATGACCACAGGTCGCATGTCCGGGTTGATCCCGCTGACGAACAGGTGGTGCTGCCAGACGAAGAAGCTCAACAAACCCACGCCGACCATGCCCGCGACGAACGTCCGGTAGCCGAAGACGGGCTTGCGGGTGAACACCGGCAGCAGCTCGGCTGCGATACCGAACCCGGGCAACGCCAGGATGTAGACCTCAGGGTGGCCGAAGAACCAGAACAGGTTCTCCCACAGGTACGGACTGCCGCCGTGCTCGACGTCGAACAGGGCCGTCTGCACCGTGCGGTCCATCAGGGACAGGTAGCAGGCGAGAACGAGGACCGGCGCAGCCAGGACCATCAGCAGGGCCGTGACCAGCATCGACCAGACGAACAGCGGCAGCCGGGTCCAGCTCATCCCAGGAGCCCGGTAGTTGATGATCGTGACGACGATGTTGAAACCACCGACGATCATCGACACAGCGATCAGGCCGAACGCGACCAGGTACGCGTCCTGGCCCTGGGTTGACTCGATCGACAAGGGTGCGTAGCCGGTCCAGCCGGTCGGGAATCCTCCGACGAGAAGGCCGGACAGGAGGATGAAGAAGGCCGCGGGGGTCAGCCAGAACGACAGCGCCTCGAGCCGGGGGAACGCCATCCGACGTGCGCCGATCATCAACGGCACGAAGTAGTTGCCGAACGGACCGAGGATGACCGAAGTCATCATCATCATCATCATCGTGCCGTGCTCCCCGACCACCTCCAGGTACTTCCCGGGGGGGATCAGGTGACGGGTGGGCGACAGCAGCTCAGTCCGGATCACCAGCGCGAACAGGCCGGCCACGAAGAAGTACACGAGCATGGCGACCAGGTACTGGACGCCCACCACCTTGTGGTCGAGGGTGTACCGGAAGTACATCCCTCGGGTGCGCTTGGTCTCGTAGGCAGGTTCAGGCTGGAGTCCGAGCAGCTTCTGGACCGGATAGGTCAGACCACCGATGCCGGCGAGCCAACCGACGGTGGCCACGAGGTACGCGAGCGTGACGGCGTAGTCGTTCTGCCCCATACCCTGGACCTGCTGGTCGTTCCGCCCGATCCACTCGCCCAGGTAGTAACCGACGAGGTAGCCGATGATCGCGCCGACGAAGCCGAGGAGCACACCGGGCCTGCGCCAGCCCGGGCGGGTCCGGGGCTCGCCGGGCCGTTCGGAGGACCCGCCGGCCTCGATGCCGGCGGCTGCGGAAGAGGTGTCCGTGGCCATCTGCGTGCAGCCTCCCTACGAGGTCGAGTCGGGCGGCGCTGGCGGCAGTCCCGTGTCGACCGGGGGTGGCGGGTCCTCCCCTGGGTCGAGATACCCGCCGTCCGTCTGCGGGATGTAGTAGTCCGCGTACGGCGGCAGCTGCGGGATCAGGTCCCGGTGCAGGACGAGCTGGCCGGCGATCCAGGCGTCGAAGTCTTGGTGGCTCACGACGTGCCCGGTGCTGAACATCGCACCGTGGTAGATCCCGCACAGCTCGGCACACCTGATGTTCATCGACCCCAGCCTGGTGGGGGTGGCGAAGGCGATGTTGTTGGCCCCCGGGTTGGCATCCGCCTTCAGCCCGAGGTCGACGGCCCAGAAGGAGTGGATCACGTCCAGAGAAGTCACGTTGAACTGGACCGCCTGCCCGACCGGAAGCTCGAGCTCGGAGGTCTCGACGCCGGCGTACTGCGGGAAGCGGAAGGTCCAGCGCCACTGCTGGGCGATTACCTGGACCTGCAGCAGCTTGCTCTTGGTGAGGTCCGTCGAGAATCCGGCGGGAGTCCAGATCGGAGCCGACCCCGACCCGGTTCCGGCTCCGTGGTCCGACACCAGCTCGGCCGTCCCGAAGACGAAGAGCGAGATGACCGTGGCTGAGGTGATCACCAGCCAGGCGGTCTGGAAACCACGGTGTCCACGGATGGGTGGCCCGTCGACGAGCTCGTCGACGGGGGTGTCCGACGGGACCCGCCAGTTCTTGAGCGCGTACCCGACGTACACCCAGATGAACAGGAACACCGGTGTGGCGACGGTGGCCAGCACGGTGTTGTCGAACTGCTGGGAGCGTGCCTCGTTCGAGTCCGTCCCGGGCGGCAGGTGCGGACCGAGCACGAAGTACACGAGCGGCATCGCGATGACGGACAGGACCAGCCAGATCGCCCCGATCCGCAACAGGTGCTGCCGGTCCGTCGGCTCGACGTGGCCGCCCGGCGCGGCATCCCCCGCCATCACGCGACCACCTTCATGAAGCCGTTCATGTAGCCCAGGGTGGACATCGGTCCGCCGAACCCGAGCGGGAACCCCGCCGCGCAGGGCACGAAGCACTGCCAGACGTATGTCCCGGGCGCGCCGGTCCGGATGGTGAAGGTGATCGTGTTGTGGTCCGTCGACAACGGGCAGGGGGCGGGTTGGTCGCAGGGGTTCTTCGAGTCCTCAGCCACCCCGGGGAACACGACCGAGGTCCCCAGCGCGGGTATCGTGAAGCTGTGCCCGGTCCCGTCACCGACATTCCCGTTGAAGATGCTGACGTCTGTGCCGTTGATGTTCTCGGTCCCGCCGACGGTGCCGGCGACCTGGTTCATGAACGGGTTGCGCAGCGGGCTGCCGGTGTCGAACTGGTAGACGGTGAAGTGGACCAGGCTGTAGGCGGGGACCTGGAACATCGTGCTGTGGACCCACGTGTCGCCCTGCTTGATCAAGTAGGAGACCCAGGTCGGGTGCGGCTCCAGGTTGATCGCGGGCACCGTCTGCAGGGTCACGTTCGCCTCGCGGGAGCCGGTCGACGCGGCTGCCACTGTGGGCGGGTAGGACACCAGGTAGATGGCCACACCAGCCACGACGCCCACCGCTGCGACCGCCGCACCCAGCACGATCGCGGTTCGTCCCGACTTGGTCACCGGAGCCTCCCTGGGGTAGGTCCTGTCAGCGGGCAGGGGTGTGCGGACAAAGTCAGGTCCAGGTCCGCACGAGCACGTCCAGGACGATCGCCGTGGACAGCAGGCTCAGATACGTGATCGACCAGTGGAAGAGCCGCATCGGAGCTGCCGGCCCCCCTTTCCGTAGCCGGGTGCGGAGCCGGTGGGCCTCCCTCAGGAACACGCCTCCGAGCGCAAGAGCGCAGATACCGTAGCCCACGCCCAGGCGGGCGACCGGCCAGAGCGCGAGGGACGCCGCAACCATCGCCCACGAGTAGATCCAGATCCGACGGGCGACGACCGCGTCCGTCGCCACGACCGGAAGCATGGGCACCCCAGCTGCGGCGTAGTCCTTCCGGAATCGCAGGGCGAGCGCCCAGAAGTGCGGCGGAGTCCAGAAGAAGATGACAGCGAACAGCACCACCGGAGGCCACCCGAGCGACCCCTTCACGGCGGCCCAGCCGATCAGCACCGGCATGCAGCCTGCCGCTCCGCCCCAGACGATGTTCTGTGCGGTTCGCCGCTTGAGCCCCAGGGTGTAGACGAGAACGTAGAAGCCGATCGCCGCCACTGTCAGCGCAGCGGCGAGGGCGTTCGTCGCGGCCCACATGCCTGCGGTCGCCACGAGGCCGAGCACGACACCGAACACGAGCGCCTCGGTCGGCGACACGGCTCCTGAGGTCAGCGGACGGTTCGCGGTCCGGTTCATCAACGCGTCGATGTCCCGGTCGAGGTAGCAGTTCAGCGCGTTCGCGCTTCCCGCCGCCAGTGCGCCCGCCAGCATCGTCGCCAGCGCCAGCCCTGGCTTCGGCATGCGCCCGGCTGCCAGCACCATCGCGGGAAGGGTGGTCACCAGGAGCAGCTCGATGATGCGCGGCTTGGTCAGAGCAACGTACGACCGGACGACGCTGGCGCGTGACCGCTGGACCCTGACAACCTCGGCCGTCGCCAAGGACACGCACCCCACCTCGCTTCCGAGTGCGTCGTGCTGCAGAGCCCCCAGGCCAAGATCATGATGCCGTCGAACAGGCACACCATACGACTGCGGATAGGTGCGGTACAGATCAAACCGAAGATCAGTTTGCGCCGTGTCGCGGGACGCTGTATAGGACCGGGATGCGGCCGGCTCACGGCCGGCGCGGGATCACGGTGCCAGCTGGGCGAGCACGGACGTGAGCTCGGCGGCGGTCACCGGCCCGATGACCCTCGCAGCGACGTGTCCGGTGCGGTCCACGATCAGGGTGCTCGGGATGGCGTTGGCGGGCACCCGGCCGAGTCTGGCCAGCAGCGACCCGTCAGCGTCGACCAGGTTGGGGTACTCGACGTGGTAAGCGGAGAGGAAGCTCTTGGCCGACGAGCCGCTGTCCAGCTCGTCGAGGCCCACGAAGCTGATCCCCCGGCCGGTGGTCGCGTGCTCGACCGCCACCAGGGCGGGAACCTCGGTGCGACACGGGTAGCACCACGAGGCCCACATGTTGAGCACGACCACCTGGCCGCGCAGCTCGGTGAGCGACAGCCGCTCGCCGCCCATCGTGACTCCGGAGACGTCGTGCACGAGGGGGCGCGAGCCCGAAGGCCACGTGGTCAGTCCCACCACCGTTCCCGATGGTTGCGAGGCTGAGGAGGTCGCCGCACCACCGGGACCGGCCGAACATCCCGTCAGCACGGGCAGGACCAGCAGCAGCACCGCAGCCCGCGGAGCCAGACCGGCGAGGTGGGAACGGCTCTGGCGGGGTTCTCGCACCGAGCGAGGTTAGCGCCCGGTATACGCGTCCGCACTCCTACCGGCTGCCGCGCAGCCGCGTCTACTCTGATCGCGTGCCATCCACCGAGCGCTCGTGGAGCCCGACCTCGCTCACAGTCTCGGCCCTGCTGGTCGTCATCGCGTGCATCGTGCTGGGCAGGTGGCAGCTCGGGCGGGTCGACCGACCGGTGGACGGCTACTCCGCCGAGCCGGCGGCCGTGCCGTTGGACCGGTTGGTCCCCCTGGGCGGGTCGGTGTCGGCCGGCGTCATGGCGCGCCAGGTGACACTCACGGGCTCGTACGACCCGGCCACCCAGATGACCGAGCCTGGGCACCTGCTGGGCGGACAGCGGGTGTACTGGGTGGTGACCATGCTGGCCCTGCCCGGCCAGAGCCAGGTGCAGGTGGTTCGAGGCTGGGTGACGCAGCCGGGCGAGTCTCTGGCCCAACCCCCGACCGGTCCTGTGATCGTCACGGCGCGGCTCGAGCGGGGGACCGTCGGGGCCGGCCCCAGCGGTGGGCGTCTCAGCTCCGGCTATCTGGTGCGGACTGCGCAGTCCCCACCGGACCCGCTCTCGCTCCAGCCGGTCCCGGTCCTACCCCCGAAGAACGAAGCGCAGGCCGAGTTCCACCTCCAGAATGCGATTTACGTGACGCAGTGGTGGCTGCTTGCCGCGATCATGATCGCTTTCTGGTGGCGGCTCATGCGCGCGCGCCACGGTCAGACCGACGACCTGGAGCCGCTGGGCGCGCGTCGCTGAACAGACGGACGTCCCTGCGACGCCCTTGCCCCGAGCGACCGCGGGTGCGCTCGCGGGTCAGTGCGAGGAGTCGAAGGAGATGGGCACATCGATGGTCTGGGTCTGCTCCCAGTGACTGCCGGTCGTGTCGAGCGTGTAGTCGGTGAATCGGGCTGAGTCGACCGTGAGGGCGTCCACCCGTCGGCCGGAGACGGCCACCGTCGCGGTCGAGGACGGCGGGGCGGGCAGCGTTGTCCAGGTGGGCGCGCCTGGCTGGAGAAGGGCGAGGCTCAGCGCGCTCGTCGATGTTCCGGTGAGGATGGCGACGGCGCCGGAGGCGGTGACAGCGGTCGAGATGAGCGGTCCCTGCGCCGCCACGGTCGGGGAGAGTGTCCACGTCGGCTGGTGGGCAGAGCTGCGAGCGACTGCATAGCCGGTCCGGCCGTCGGAGGTGAGCCGCAGGAGCGAGATGAGCCCGCTGCCGGAGGCGAGCAGGCGCAGCACCTGAACCTGCCGGCCGACGAGGGCGGCCGAGGGCGTCATGGCGACGGCGTGGATCGAGGAACCGTCGAGCTGCACGATCCCGACGGAACCGGGCCGGCGGCAGGTGAGGCCGAGATAGGTGCTGGTGCCCGCGACGGCGACGGCCGTCAGTCCTTGCACGCCGCAGGCCCGCCCGGCCGCCGAGGCGGCCAACGAGTCGAGATCGGCGGCCCGGCCCCAGCTGCCGTCCGTCACGGTTCTGCTCAGCAGAGTCTTCCCATCGTCGACAACGGCTGCCGCTCTGCCGCCGACGCTGGCGGCCAGCGCGTCGGGCAGGTCGGCCAGGCCCGCGGTGAGGAGGTCCGCCTGATACGTCTTGCCGTTGTCCGCGGTGGTGGCCAGTGGGGAGAAGCTCAGGTTCTCGCTCGGTCTGAAGCCGGCCACCAGCTTGGTGCTGCTGGTACCGGCAGCCACGAGGCCGCCGTTGTCCGCCACACCGACAGGCGTGACCAGAGACCAGGTGCTGGTGTTCTCGGCGAGGACGAACAGCTGCCAGAAAGTGTTGGCCGGGTCGTCCAGTCGTCCCATCGGAATGATCGCCCAGGTTCCGCTCGTGGTGCCCAGGGTGGCGGTGAGCGGGGCTCCGGGTGCAGGTGCGGCTGACGGGATTGTCACCTGCCCGCTCGCCGCGCAGGCGCTGAGGGTGACCACGAGGCAGGCCGAGACGAGCGTACGGACGGCGGCGGTCACGGGCGCATCACGGCACGCATGCCGTCGGCGAGCTGGGTCGCGAGCGAGGCCGCCGACTGCGCGTCGTCTCCCGGGTCGCTGCCCATCCGCATCCGCACATCGCCTGACGCGTCGATGATGTACGCGACCTCGTCGTGCGCCACCATCGCGCCGGCTTGCGGGGTCTGGACCCGGTAGCCGTACGAGTCCCAGGTTCTCTGCAGGTCGGCGAGAGAACCGGTGAGGAACAACCAGTTGGCCACGCCGTCGAGGTGCTCCTGCCGGTCGAAGGCCTGGACGACCGACGCTGACCGGTAGACGGGGTTGGCGACGATGGCGACGAAGACGGTTCGACCGGCGGCGTCTCCCAGCATCTGGTCGGCCGCGATGAATTGCCGAGCGATCACCGGGCAGTCGGTGGTGCAGACGGGGTCCAGGAACGTCAGGGCGACGACGCGACCTCGAAGGCTGGCCAGGGTCACGACGTGTCCGTGCTGGTCGACCAGCGTGAAGGGCACCGCCGCCGAGTTGAGTGGCAGCGGGTCGCCGTTGAGCGCCTCGGTGACTATCGGGTCGGTGCGCGGGTCGACGGAGGCCGAGGCGATCGGGACTGCGCCGACCAGGACGACGGCCAGAGCGGCCAGCGCGGTCGCTGCTCCCAGCCCCTTGACAGAAGGTGACAGTTCGACGCCCGCCTCCGATCCCTGGACGTCGGCTTGCGGGTGGAGGCAAGCCAGATACCCGGCGACCACCACCACCAACATGGGGAGCATGCTGTTCGGGTCGGTGCCCACCCCCCC
Source organism: uncultured Actinomycetota bacterium (assembly GCA_963849365.1). Classification (GTDB taxonomy): domain Bacteria; phylum Actinomycetota; class Actinomycetes; order Prado026; family Prado026; genus CAVQCJ01. Next base: position 1,016,401 of record CAWKHA010000004.1, on the reverse strand, counting down.
GAAGAAGCCCAGATCCTGAATCAGGATCCAGTCGGCGAGGCACAGGAATGCGGCGGCGACGACAGCCACCCGCGCCAGTCCTGGCTGCCAACGGACCCCCGCCATCAGCAGACCCGCGCCGACCAGTGCCAGCGCGACGACCACGAAGAGGTTCACGCCCCAGCCGTGGGCGGCGTCGAGGCGAGCGAACCACGACACCAACGAACCGAGCGCCTGCGGCTGTGGCGTCCCGCTCATGTCCTGCACCATGGCCGTCAGGCTTCCCGGCTCCGCCTGCGGAGTCGGCTGGCCCTGCCAGAACCCGCGGCCCGGCCAACCCTGCAGCAGCGACATCGCGAGGAGGAACGCGCCGCTGCCGGTCAGCACGATCCGGCCGAGCCGCTGCCCGACCCACGCACTGTCCGGCAGAGCCACCAGGAACCCAGCGAGTGCGTAGAACAGCACCGCGCCCGGGGTGCCGAACAACCAGGTGGCACCCGGCGCGAAGATCCCGCCGAAGGCCTCGCCGAACACCCACACCAGCAGGCTCCAGCCCACGCTGAGCCAGGCGCCCGCGCGCGACCACACACCACGCGGTGCCACCAGCAGCAAGAGCCCGATCCCGACCTGGATCCACACCACCGATGCCGCGGCAGTGATCGGGTGCCGTGTCCAGATGCTCAGGCCATCGGCGACCAGCTGCTGCACCCATGCCGGCGACGTCGAGGCCGCCGGCCGGACCACCTGGGCCGGCATGCCGATCGGCATGGCCGGCTGGGCCTGCAAGAACCCGTCCAGGATCCACAGGATCCCGAAGGCGATCCTCAGCAGCTTCCGAGCCGACGGCTCCCGGCGGACCACGTCACTGTCACCGGGGTAAGGGGTGTCGGTGGCCCGCTGCCAGACACCGAGTGCAGAGGTGACCAGGACGGTCACGATCATGAGGAACACCAACAGCCCCTGGAACCGCAACGCGGCGCGGAACGCAGCGACGACCACCGGGTTGGTCGCGAGCAGTCCCTGACCCATCCCGGACACGTCGCGGCATCCTCCGATCGGCCAACAGCGCTCAGCCTCGACGACCGCGGTCGAACCCGAGCCAGTGACGGACGGCGATCCTTACACAAACCCCCGGTCCGCGGACGGTACACGCCGACCCCGGCCGCCAGCTTCGTAGGTTGCGGCGTCCGCCGGAACCGAAGTGTCCCTGGTCATCGGGGGCACACCTGTGGCGCTTGCGCCGCTCGCATCGAACGCCGCCCTCAACAGCCTCGACAGGGTGCAGGCGAGAGTCAACGACGCCTCGGAGCGGGCCAGGGTCACGCTGACGGCCGACCCGCCGGTGGAGCGCCTGATCGATGCGGTCTGCTCGGTGGGCTACTCCGCCGAGACGGTGGTGACGCTGAGCCTGGCAGCCGGTCGGCTAGCTCGCTGTGGGCGCTCCCGCGAGCAGGCGGTCAGCGCGGCGCTGTCGGTCCTGATCATCGCCTGTCCCTGCGCACTCGGGCTGGCGACGCCGGATGCCCTGCTCGTCGCCTCCGGCCGGGGTGCCAGCCTGGGATCCTTTTCAAGGACTACCAGGCGCTGGAGGCCTCTCGCCAGGTCGACACGGTGATCCCCGACAAGACCGGGACGGTCACCGAAGGCCTGATGCGCGTGACCGACGTCGAGCCGGCACCCGAAGTCGAGCACGCCGCCCTGCTGAGGTGGGGTGGTCGCGGTTGAGCAGGCGTCGGAGCATCTGGTCGCTCGGGGCATCACCAGCGCGCACGTCGAGAGGCAGGCGAGCTCCCGCCGGTCGAGCACTTCTGCGCGCTGCCCGGGCTGGGGGCCCGGGGGAGCGTCGACGGCCGCGAGATCCTGGTGGGACGGGCACAGACGTTCGCCGGCTCGGAGATCGGGATACCCGAGCGCTGACCGCTCGCTGCTCGGAGTGGGAGTCCTCGGCCAGACCACGGTGCTTGTCGGCTGTGACCGCGTCATCGTCGGAGCTGTGGCGCTGGCCGACATCGTCCGACCGTGTGCTGCAGGGCGAGGGTTGCTCGGTGGCCATGGTGGGCGACGGCGTCAACGACGGGCCGGCCCTGGTGACCGCCGACCTCGGTCTGGCGATCGGGTCGGGCACCGACGTCGCGATCAACGCTGCCGATCTCATCATCGTGCGCGACGACCTGCGGGCGTTCGCGTACAACGCTTCCGCCATACCGCTTGCAGCGTTCGGACTGCCCAATCCGCTGGTCGCGGCCGTCGCGATGGCGCTGTCGTCAGGCTTCGTGGTGTGGAACAGCTCGCAGCTGGGTCACTTCCAGGACGCGACCACGACGAGCAGCTACGAACGGACAGTCCGTGTCGACGTCGTGCAGGAGGAAGCCCGGTAGGACGGCTCAGCCGGTCGCCGCTTCTCGCGCCAGGTCGTCATCCGACCTTGTGGCCGGTGGCATAGGAGACACCCTGCTCGACATCAGCAGCTGTCCAGCTCGGCGCCTCCGGGTGGGCCAGGTTGCTCGTGCCAGCGTCGTTGAGGAACTTCAGCAGAGTCGACGGCGGCTGGACGCCTTGGGTGTCAGGCGTTCCCTCCACGAGCCACTTCTCGTGACCGTCCTTGCCCAGCACGAACACGACGTCCTGGTGGTTGACGTCGTAGATCAGGGGCTTGCCCGTCCACCAGTCGATGATGGGTGGCCCCGGATCCTCAGCGACCTTCTGGTAGGACACGCCGAGGGTCTTCCACAGGGTGGCGACCTGCGACGCGCTGCCGGTGAGGAACTGCCAGTTCGGCTGTGCGCCGAACAGCTCCTGGTATGCAGCGAGGCGCGCCGGGGTGTCTCGGGCCGGATCGACGGTGATCTCGACGAGGTCCACCTCGGACGACTGTCCGGCCGCCTCGACGGCTTGGTCGATCTGCCTGAAGTTGGCGCTCGTCAGCGGGCAGATCTCCTGGCAGAGCGTGAGGAAATCGGCAAGGACGACGGTCTTGCCGTGCAGGGAGGCCAGCGTGACCGTCTTGCCGTCCTGGTTGACGAACGGCAGATCCGCGACTGCCACAGGGATCGCCTTGTCGAACACTGAACCGTTCGACGGAGTCGGCACGGCCACCGTGGTCGTGGTCGGCGCTGGCTGCGACGTCGCGGCGCAGGCCGCCAGGAGCAGGAGGACGACAGCTGCTGCAGCCGGTGTGGCCATGGCCCTCGCCCCGGCGGTGCGTTGTGGGCCACAGTGCTTGTGGGCCAGCGCGACCGCCACCCACGCGACCGGAACGGCCACCAGGACCAGCACTGGTACGGACGGAAGGATGCCGCCACCCTCCACGTGCGCCACTGCAGCCATAGAAACTGCGGTCGCCCCGAACACGGCGGCCCGGGCCGCGCGCATAGGCCCACGTACGGCAGCCCGGGTGGCCATGGCCGCGATCGTACCGACTCTCGCCAACCGGACCTTGGCGGCCCATGCGTTGGTTGAGCCGCAGCAGGCGGACGCGGCTCGGAGGGCCGATGTCCCGACGAGCCTGCCGCCTTGTCGATGGCGGAGAACAGGAGCGGGCCTTAGCCCACTGGAGAGGTCGCGGCGCATGTGTTGACGAATATGCCGTTGACAAGAAGGTCGGTGTCCCGTTCACCTGAAGCCGGTCGGCCTGCGCGGACCTGGGTGAGGAACCTCGTCCATCGCCGATACGTTCCTTGATCAACCGCGCGACAGTTCGGGACGGATCCTCGAGTTCGTCGGTACTGCGGCGAGTTGTGCAGCGGCAACCGGTGAGTAGGCCAGCGGCCGACGACCTACCCCGGCCCTGCGCCGCGGGAATGGCTCGGCCCAGTGATTCTGCGAGTTGGGTCTGCCACAGCAGCATCGTGATCACCACAGACACGTAGCCACATTCCCCGGAAGTAGCCCGCAGGTCCGCCGAACGCTTGGCCAATCTGGTCAACGAGCAGCCCACGTTAGACAGCCGTTAGATCTAGCCGGAACAGGACCTCGCGCCACCATCAGATGATCAAGGGATTTGCTGGTCAGAGTCGGCGCGCCCGAAGGGATTCGAACCCCTAACCTTCTGATCCGTAGTCAGATGCTCTATCCGTTGAGCTACGGGCGCCCGGCCCCGAAGGGCCGGCGGCAAGTGTAGCCGTGGCCCGAGCCGCCCCGAAAACCGTCAGCCCAGGACCATCTCGAGCTCGATCTCGTCGCAGATCTCGATGCCGTCCTGACCGATCAGCGGGATCGACGGCTTCATCGACCGGGCCACCTCGACGGCCCCGGGGTAGACCTCGACCAGCCGCAGCCCGCGCCGCTGGTAGAACCGCAGCGCGCGCACGTTGTCGTTCGTGGTGATCAGCCACAGCCGCCGGCAGCCGAGCCGCTGGCCGATCTCGGCTGCCGCCGCGATCAGGGCGGAGCCGACCCCGGTCCCGGCGACGAACGCCTCGATGGTCACGATCTCGAGGTGGCCGCCGACGACCTCGTACGTCAGCACGCCGACCGGCTCGCCGTCCCGCTCGGCCACCAGTGCCGGCAGGACGCAGGCGTCCCGCAGCTCGCCCCGACGCGCGATCCCGACGCCGCCCCAGCCGGAGCACAGCCGCTCGGCGAGCCAGCGGCGTTCGGCGTCCTCGAGGTCCCGTACGAGCACGACCGCATCCTGGCACCCCCGGAGATTTGCCGCGGAAAGAGTTCGGACGGCCTGTCGATCCGGGCAGGGTGTGTTCGTACAGAGGGTGAGACACCGGATCGGCCGGTGACGGGCACGGAGGAGACCTGAGATGACGCAGTACCTGCTGTCGGTGTGGATGGTCGAGGGCACCCCGCCGCCGTCGGACCAAGAGATTCAGAAGATGTACCACGACGTGGACGTGTTCAACGAGAAGCTCAAGGCCGAAGGCGCCTGGGTCTTCGCGGGAGGGCTGCACCCGGCGAACACCGCGACGGTGGTGCGCGCGCAGGGCGGTGAGGTGCTGACGACCGACGGACCGTTCGCGGAGACCAAGGAGCAGCTGGGCGGGTTCTGGATCGTGTCCGCGCCCGACCTGGACGCGGCACTCGCCCTGGCCGCCGAGGGGTCTGTGGCCTGCGGCGCGCCGGTCGAGGTGCGTCCGTTCGATGACGAGTCGGGGGCCTGACGGGCGTTGTCCGAGGCTCCCCTCACCCCCGACAAGCCCGACGAGGCAGCCGCGCGGCAGGTCGAGCAGGTCTTCCGCCATGACTCCGGTCGCGCAGTGGCCACCCTGGTCCGCCTCTTCGGTGACATCGACGTCGCCGAGGAGGCGGTCCAGGAGGCGTTCGTCGTCGCGGTCCAGACCTGGCCGACCGCCGGGGTGCCGCCGAGCCCGGCGGGCTGGATCGTCACGACCGCCCGCAACCGCGCGATCGACCGGCTCCGCCGTGAGTCGACGCGCCACGACCGGCACGTGCAGGCCGCGCTGCTGCACACGAGCGACGAGCCGGAGGAGCGGGGTGCCGTGGACGACGACCGGCTCCGGCTCGTCTTCACCTGCTGCCACCCGGCGCTGGCCCCGGCGTCGCAGGTGGCGCTGACGCTGCGGTTGATCGCCGGCCTGCAGACGCGGGAGATCGCCAGGGCCTTCCTGGTACCTGAGCCGACGATGGCGCAGCGGATCGTGCGCGCCAAGAACAAGATCCGTGCGGCGAAGATCCCGTTCCGGGTGCCCTCGCACGCCGAGCTGCCGGACCGGCTCCGCCCGGTGCTGGCCGTGGTGTACCTCGTGTTCAACGAGGGGTACGTCGCGACGACCGGCGACAGCCTGGTGCGTACGGAGCTGAGCGACGAGGCCATCCGGCTCGGGCGGCTGCTGGCCGAGCTGATGCCGGACGAGCCGGAGGTGCTCGGCCTGCTCGCACTGATGCTGCTCACCGAGTCGCGCCGGGCGTCTCGAGTAGGACCTGACGGTGAGCTGGTGCCGCTGCCCGAGCAGGACCGCAGCCGATGGCGCCGCGACCTGGTCGAGGAGGGTCGCGCGCTCGTGCGCGCGTGCCTGCGCCGCAACCAGCCCGGCCCGTACCAGGTCCAGGCCGCGATCGCCGCGGTGCACAGTGACGCGGCGAGGGCTGCCGACACCGACTGGCGGCAGATCCTTGCGCTGTACGACCTCCAGGTCGCGCTGGCCCCGACGCCGGTCGTGGCGCTGAACCGGGCAATCGCGGTGGCCGAGGTCGAGGGCCCGGGTCCGGCGCTCGACATGGTGGAGGGGCTGGACCTCGACGGGTACTACCTGTTCCACGCGACCCGTGCCGACATGCTCGAGCGGCTGGGGCGGGACGACGAGGCACGCGTGGCGTACGACCGCGCGCTGGCGCTCACCGGGAACGCCGCGGAGCGGGCTCTGCTCTCCGCCCGCCGGGAGGCGCTCAGGCCGACGGCACCGCCGGGTGGTACGAGCCGATGATGTCGGCGGCCGTGGGCACGGGTGGGGTGGCGACGCGGCTGGCGGAGTCGCGGCCGAACTCCTTGAACGACCGCAGCTCGGGGAGGGGGTTGGCCCCGTCGGGGGTGTCGGCGGTCGAGACGTGCACGAACGAGACGCCGTCGTCGAGCCGCACCACCTTGTACTCGACGTTGGCCGGCCGCTCTGCGTGCAGCTGCTCGAAGATCGCCTCGATCAGCCGGACGTGCTCGGCGACGGCCTCGGGCTTGACCTTGTAGCTGACGACCACGTTGCTGATCACGCGGCGCTCCCCTGCGGTCGGGTCTCGTTCTTGGCCGGTTCGACCGTAGTCGAGTGAGTAGCATGATGCAATGCACCGAGCCAACCTTGCTGAGCTGCCCTGTTCGCTCGCCCGCACCCTGCAGATCGTCGGCGAGTGGTGGACGCTGCTGGTGCTGCGCGACGTGTGCTTCGGGTGGAACCGGTTCGAGGAGATCCACGACCACCTCGGCATCGCCCGCAACATCCTCAAGGCGCGCCTGGACACCCTGGTCGAGCAGGGGATGGTCGAGCGCCGTCGCTACCAGCAGCGTCCGGACCGGTACGAGTACATGCCCACCGCGAAGGCCGTCGACCTGGTGCCGGCGTTGCTCGCACTGGTGGCCTGGGGGGATCGCTGGACGGCGACGGACGGGCCTCCCCTGCTGTTCAGCCACCGCACCTGTGGCCACGACACGACGGCGACAGTGGTCTGTTCGGCCTGTGCGGCGCCGCTGTCCCGCGAGGAGCTGGACTTGCGCGCAGGCCCGGGAGCGGAGGCGGAGGGATTTGAACCCTCGAGGGGGTTGAAGCCCCCAACCGCATTAGCAGTGCGGCGCCATAGACCGGACTAGGCGACGCCTCCAGTGCGGTCACCGACCGCGGGCCTAGGCTACCGGCCGTCGGAAGCGACCGGCAAAGCACACGAGCCCGCCCGGCAGGGAGCCAGCAGGTGACCGATCTCGACCCCCGGACCGCGGCCAAGCGCGCCGCCGGCGAGGCTGCCGTCGACCGTTTCGTGCGCGACGGGATGCGGGTCGGGCTGGGCACCGGGAGCACCGCGGTGTGGGCGGTCCGGCGGATCGGCGCGCTGCTGGCCGAGGGTGTGCTGCACGACGTCTGCGGGGTACCGACGTCGAGCGCGAGCGCCGCCGAGGCGCGGGCGTGCGGGATCCCGCTGACGTCGCTGGACGAGCACTCGTACCTGGACGTGACGATCGACGGTGCGGACGAGGTGTCGCCGACGCTGGACCTGGTCAAGGGCGGCGGCGGGGCGCACCTGCGGGAGAAGATCGTCGCGCAGGCGAGCGGGCTGCTGGTGATCGTGGTGGACGAGGCGAAGCTGGTGCCCGAGCTCGGCACCGGCTTCGCGATCCCGGTCGAGGTGGTCCCGATGGCGCAGCGGCCCGAGCGGGAGTTCCTCGAGCAGCTCGGGTCGCGGGTGGCGCTGCGGGCCGGTGCGGACGGCCTGCCGTTCGTGACCGACGAAGGGAACCTGATCCTGGACGCCGACTTCGGACCGCTGCCCGACCCGGCCGCGCTGCTGGAGGCGCTGCGCACGCGCGCGGGAGTGGTCGAGGTGGGGCTGTTCCTGGACATGGCGTCGGTGGTCGTCGTCGCCGGCCGCGACGGCAGTGTTCGGATACTGGAGCGGGTCAGCCCAGAGTCGTGACCTCGAGCTCGCCGTCGGCGTACCGCTGGCGCAGCACCTTCTTGTCGAACTTACCCACCGAGGTCTTGGGCACCGCGTCGATGACGGCCCACCGCTCGGGCAGCTGCCAGTGGGCGACGCGCTCGGACAGGTAGTCGCGCAGGTCGACGTACGTCACGGTGGCGCCCTCGCGCAGCACGACCGTGGCGAGCGGGCGCTCGCCCCACTTCTCGTCCGGAACACCCACGACACTGGCCTCGACCACGTCGGGGTGCGACATCAGGTGGTTCTCCAGCTCGACGGAGGAGATCCACTCGCCGCCCGACTTGATCACGTCCTTGGATCGGTCGGTCAGGGTGAGGAACCCGTCGGCGGTGAGCGTGCCGACGTCCCCGGTGCGCAGCCAGCCGTCGTCGAACTTGTCCGGCGAGGGGTCGCGCAGGTACGAACCGGTCACCCACGGCCCCCGTACCTCGAGCTCGCCCACGGACTCGCCGTCCCAGGCCAGCACGCTGCCGTCCGGACCGATCAGCCGCGGCTCGACGGACGCCGGCAGCCGGCCCTGGGTGACCCGGTAGCGCATCTTCGCGTCGTCGTCGGTCGCCGACGCGGGGGGCCGCGAGACCGAACCGAGCGGCGAGGTCTCGGTCATCCCCCACGCGTGGATGATCGTGACGCCGTACCGATCCTGGTAGGCACGCATCAGCGAGGGCGGGCAGGCGGACCCGCCGACGACGACCTCCTTCAGCGACGAGATGTCGCCGCCGCTCGCGTCGAGGTAACGCAGGAGGTCGTTCCAGATCGTCGGGACGGCACCGGCGAAGGTGGGACGCACCTGCTCGATCATCCTGGCCAAGGGCTCGGCCTGCAGGAACCGGTCGGGCATGAGCAGCGAGGCACCGGACATGAACGCGGCGTAGACGAGCCCCCACGACATCGCGTGGAACTGGGGGACGACGACGAGCACGTGGTCGGTGTCGGTCAGCCCGAACGACTCCTTGCTGCAGACCTGCATGGAGTGCAGCCAGATCGACCGGTGCGAGTAGACGACACCCTTGGGGTGGCCGGTCGTCCCGCTGGTGTAGCAGACGGCTGCGCCGGAGCGCTCGTCGACCTCCGGCCAGTCGTACGTGGTCGGTCGGCCGGCGATGAGGTCCTCGTACGCGTGCACGGTGACGCCTTCGGGTGCGTCGAGGGCCGCGGGGTCGGCCCCCGCCCCGGCGACGACCACATGCCGGACGGTGGTCATCTCCGGCAGCACCTTCGCGAAGGCGGGTACCAGGACCGCGTCCACGATCACCACATGGTCCTCGGCGTGGTTGGCGATGTACGCGACCTGCTCGGGGAACAGCCGGATGTTGATGGTGTGCAGCACCGCGCCCATCGAGGGCACCGCGTAGTACGTCTCGAGGTGCTCGGCGTTGTTGAACATGAAGGTGCCGACGCGCTGGTCACCGTCGACGCCGAGCTCGCGCAGCGCGTGCGCCAGCTGGGCCGTGCGGGCCCCGGCCTGCGCGAACGTCTCGACGCGGACGCCGTCACCGGTCCAGGTGGAGATCGTCGACGTGCCGTGGACGGTGCTGCCGTACCGGAGCAGCCGGGCGACCGACAGCGGGACGTCCTGCATGGTGCTCTTCACGGGCTGCTCCAGGGTCTGACCGGGCGCGGTTCCTCGATTCGATCCTTCACCAGTCCGGGCGCAACGGCATCCCGCTGGCGTGGTCCGGGCCGAGGTTCACCCCGAGCACCTGGTGCAGCTGGATGCTGTTGTTCTCGAACCCGACCTGGGAGGCGACGAGGTACAGCCGCCACACCCGTGCCTTCGGCAGCCCGACCTCGGCCACGGCGGCGTCCCAGTTCGCCGAGAGGTTCTCCGACCACTCGCGCAGCGTGAACGCGTAGTGCTCGCGCAGGTTCTCCTCGTGCCGCACCTCGAAGCCGTTGTCGTGCATGGCCGAGATGATCGTGCCCGGCCCCTCGAGCTCGCCGTCCGGGAAGATGTAGCGGTCGATGAAGCCGCCGGCTCTGGCTGGTCCGGCGCCGTCGGGCCGGGTGATGCAGTGGTTGAGCAGCCGGCCACCCGGCCGTAGCCGGGACTGCAGGAACCGGAAGTACGCCGGAAGGTTGGCCAGCCCGATGTGCTCGGTGAGCCCGATGGACGACACCGCGTCGAAGCCGGTCTCGGGCACATCGCGGTAGTCCTGGAAGCGCACCTCGGCGACGTCCTGCAACCCCTGCTCGGCGAGCATCTTGGCGCCCCACTCGGCCTGCTGCCGGGACAGCGTGACACCGACCGCGCGCACGTCGTAGTTCTCGACCGCGTGCCGCACCATGCCGCCCCAGCCGCAGCCGACGTCGAGCAGGCGCATCCCGCGCTCCAGCCCGAGCTTGCGGCAGACGAGGTCGAACTTCTCCGCCTGCGCCTCCTCGAGGGACGCGTCCGCCTTCGGGAAGACGGCGCAGGTGTAGGCCATCGACGGCCCGAGCACGTAGGAGTAGAAGAGGTTCGAGACGTCGTAGTGGTGGCTGATCGCAGCGGCGTCGCGCGCCCGGGAGTGCCGCCGGCCGCGGCGCAGCGGAGGCGGGGCCTCCTGCGCGGGCCGGGGCGGACGGCGCAGCACGGCCGGACCGAGCGTGCGAAGGACCTCGGCGCGGTCCGCCCAGCTCAGCTCGACGGAGGGTCCGGCCAGCAGGCTCGTCAGCGCGGCGTGCAGGTCGCCGTCGACGTCGAGGCTGCCGGTCACGTACGCACGGGCGAGCCCGAGGTCGTTCGGCGCCGACGCGAGGTAGTGGAGGGCGACCGGCGAGCGCACCTCGATCGTCGCGGCGGCGTCGGGCGGCCCGCACGAGCTGCCGTCGAACGCGACGAACCGGATCCGGTCGCTGGCACCGACCAACCGCTCGAACAGGTCTGCGAGCTTCATACCGCCCCCTTGCCTCATCGCTGCCGGACGGTCTTGTCGTACAGGTCGGCGAACCGGCCGTCCGGGTCGTAGGTCTTCTTCAGTGCCGAGTAGGCCGCCCCGTTGTAGGTGGCCCAGAACGTGTCCCTGTCGTAGTACGCCGTGCTGTAGAGCGACTTGCGCCCGCCGAGCTCGGCGACGACCTCCTCGATCCGGCGGTTGTGGTCGCCGTCCTGCTGGCCCGGTCCGAGCTCGACGCTGGACCAGAAGCCGAGGTTGACGTAGAGCTGCCGCGGGTCGAAGGCGTACAGGTCCCAGGTGACGTCCGGGTCGCGCTGCAGCAGCGGGCAGGTCCAGATCGGCTCGATGCCGATCTCGCGGTGGAAGAAGTCCAGGAAGTCGGGCATCCGCTCGACCGGCACCTCGACGTCCTGGACGATCACCTCCCGCTGCGGCTTGCCGCGCCAGGCGTCGACCCTGCCCACGACGTGGTGCCGGCGCTCGAAGCCGACCACCCTCATGTAGACGTCGGATCGCTTGAGGCGGCGCGGCACGAGGCGGCGCACGGCCGGCCGCTGGACCCCGAGGGCGCGCGAGCACCAGAACCAGTCGGTGTCCCACCGCCACAGGTAGTCGCGGACGGTGAGGAAGTCGCGCCTCCGCTGCTGCAGCGAGCGGTAGTAGATCCCCTGGCCGGTGTAGTCGCTGGTGTACGGGGCCGCGTCGACGAAGCTGCCCAACGTCAGGTAGTGCTCCCCGGGCGAGAACACGGTGCCGTCCACGAAGTCGACCGGCTCGCCGTCGATCGCCCGGGCCGTGCACACCTCGTGCATCCGGGCCGTGAACGACGCGGCGTCGTCGTGCCGCTCGTGCGTGAGCATCACGTACGGCTTGACCGGGTCGAGCTCGATCCGCAGCCGCAGCGCGTAGCCGAGCGAGCCGTAGGAGTTGGGGAAGCCGTAGAACAGGGCGCTGTGCTCGCCGTCCGGGGTGACCATGAGGAGCCGGCCGTCGCCGGTGAGGACGTCCATCTCGAGCACGGACTCGTGCGGCAGGCCGTTGCGGAAGGAGCTGGACTCGATGCCGAGCCCGGTGACGGCGCCACCGAGGGTGATCGTCTTGAGCTGGGGGACGACCATCGGCATCAGCCCGTGCGGGAGGGTCGCGTCGACCAGGTCCTCGTACGTCGTCATCCCCAGGACGTCGGCCGTACGGGCCACCGGGTCGACGGACAGGACGCCGGACAGGCCGGAGACGTCCAGGCCGGGGGTGGCGGACCGCGCGCGGAAGACGTTGGTGGTGCGCTTGGCCAGCCGGACCGAGCCGCCGGGCGGTACGGCGGCGACCTGGGCACGCATCCGTTCGGCGGCAGCCGCGTACCCCTCGGGGTCGGCCGTGCCGGTGCCGCCGGCGACCAGGTGCGCCATGGTCACACGCTAGTCACGACCGGACCTGGTGTGAACCTTGATCGTCAACTCACCCGGTCCCCCCGGTCGGGTGGGGCTAGCGGGAGCGGCGGCCGCGGGGGCGGAAGAAGACGGCGAGCCCGCCGCTGAGCAGGCCGACGACCAGGTAGACCGCGCCGATGTTGGCGTGACCCCGGACGAAGTTGACGGCGGCGAGGAAGAGCCAGGCGGCGCCGATGAGCAGCAGCGCGATCATCCTGCCTCGGGCGGTCACGGGCCGATGCTAGGGCAGCTAGGTTCTCCGGCCATGACACCAGGCACATCGACGACACGAGGCACGACGACACGGGTAGGCGTCGCCGGGCTGGGGATCATGGGCTCGGGCATGGCCGGCAACCTGATCACGGCCGGTCTCACGGTGACGGTCTACAACCGCACCGCCGCCCGCACCGGGCCGCTGGCCGCCGCCGGAGCCGCTGTCGCGGCCACGCCGGCCGAGCTGGCTGCGGGCAGCGACGTGGTCCTGGTCTGCGTCAGCGACACCCCGGACGTCGAGTCCGTGCTGTTCGGACCGGAGGGGGTGGCCGCGGGCGCGGCCGCCGGGACCCTGGTCATCGACGCGAGCACGATCTCTCCGGCGGCGACCCGCACCTACGCCGAGCGCCTCGCCCAGCAGGACGTCGCGCTGGTCGACGCCCCGGTCTCGGGCGGCTCGGAGGGTGCCAGGAACGGCACCCTGTCGATCATGGTCGGTGGCGACCCGGCCGACGTCGAGCGGGCCCGCCCGGTGCTGGAGTCCATCGGCCGCACGATCACGCACGTCGGCCCGGTCGGCGCCGGACAGACCTGCAAGCTGGTCAACCAGGTGCTCGTCGTGGTCAACATGCTGGCCGTCTCCGAGGCGCTGCTGCTCGCCGACGCCGGTGGCCTGGACCTGGAGACCACCATCGCGGCCGTCCAGGGCGGGGCCGGCGGATCGTGGATGCTGACCAACCGCGGCCCGCAGGTCGTGGCCCACGACTGGCGGCCCGGGTTCACGGTCGACCTGCAGCAGAAGGACCTGCGGCTGGTCCTGGAGGCGGCGGACTCGCTCGGCGTTCCACTGCTCGGAACGGCGACGGTCTTCCAGCTGTACCGGACGTTGCAGGCCCGGGGTCTCGGCTCGGAGGGCAACCACGCGCTGGCCAAGGCGCTCGAGGCGCTCTCGGGTCGCACGATCGCCCGCTCCCGCGACGATCTCGAGCAAACGGGTACGCCTCCCGGCGGGTCCTGACCCGGCTCTCAAGATCGCGTGCGCCGGCGGGGCGGTGGGCCTCACCATAGGGGGCACCATGAGCCTGCCCGCCGACCTGCCCGCCACGAGCGGCCTGGCCGAGCCGAAGAAGCTGTCCACCCGCCGGATCGTCTTCCTCGTCGACAGCGCACCGGCGGGTACGGTGCCTTCGTGACCGCGGCGCCCGTCCCGACGCTGGCGGAGCTGCTGCCGCTGCCCGCCGCCCTGGACGGCGGGCTCGCCACCGAGCTCGAGGCCCGCGGGTTCGACCTCGCCCACCACCTGTGGTCGGCCCAGCTGCTCGCCGACGACCCGGACGCGATCCGGCGCCTGCACCTGGACTACTACCTGGCCGGTGCGAAGGTCGCGGTCTCGGCGTCGTACCAGGCCAGCCGGGCCGGGTTCGCGGCCAGCGGGATGGACGTCGACGAGGCCGACGAGCTGCTGCGGCGCAGCGTCCGGATCGCCCAGCAGGCCCGCGACCAGGCCCTCGAGCAGGGCGTCGCCGGACCGCTCCTGGTGGCCGCCAGCGTCGGGCCGTACGGGGCCATGCGCCACGACGGTTCGGAGTACCGCGGCCGGTACGGCGTCCCGCGGGCCGAGCTGGTCGCCTTCCACGCCGAGCGGATCGCGGTGCTGGCGGGTGCCGCCCCGGACCTGCTCGCAGTGGAGACCATCCCGGATGTCGAGGAGGCCGAGGTGCTGGCCGAGCTGCTCGCCGGCTCCGACGTCCCGGCCTGGATGTCGTTCTCTGCCACGGCCGGTGCGCGCACGTGCGCCGGGCAGCCGTTCGCGGAGGCCGTCGCGGTGGCGGCGTCGTGCGACCGGATCGTGGCGGTGGGGGTCAACTGCTCGGCACCCGAGCACGTGGACGCCCTGCTCGCCGCGGCGCGGACGGTCAGCGACCTGCCGCTGGTCGTCTACCCGAACGCCGGCGGCACCTGGGACGCGGCCGCGGGGACCTGGACCGACGTCGTGTCGAAGGACCTGCCCGCGGCGCTCGTCCACCGCTGGGTGGACGCCGGCGCAGCGCTCGTCGGCGGCTGCTGCGGCCTCGGACCGGACGCGGTCACCGGGATCGCCGAGGCCCTCGCCGGCTGATCTCCCGGCGCTTCACACCGGCTACGGTGACCGCATGTCCCGACGCGCTCGGTTGCTGCGGGCGATCGCCTCTGCGCTGCTCATCGCCGGCGGGGTAGCCGTGGTCGTGCTGTCGCTGCTGCCCTCGCACCCGCGTGCAGTCACCGCGACCGTCAGCACGGTGAACGTGGACTCCGGGACGGTCACCGTGAGCGCCCCCGGCTCGGACGGACCCTTGAGCGTCACCGTCGGCGACCCGGCGAAGTACCAGGTCGGGGCGCCGGTCGTCGTGACGGTGCGCGGGGGCGAGCGCACAGCGGTCATCGGCAACGCCCAGGAACCGCTCGTCAACCTGTGGACCGGCGTCTGCGCCGTCGTCGCCGGGGTGCTCGTCGGGCTCCCGCTCGTACGCTCGAGGCGCGAGGCGCGCGCGCCCGCCCAGGCCTAGGCGAGCCGCTGCACCTGGACGTCGACGCCCAGCGCTGTCGACGCCGGACCCCGGTAGATGCCCTTGAGCGGCGGCACGTGGTCGTAGTCGCGCCCCCGGGCCACCACGACGTGACGAGGCCCGGCGGGCTCGCCGTTCGTCGGGTCGCAGCCGGGGTGCGGGCGGCCTGCACCAGCCGTCGTCGACCTCGGTCAGCGCGGTCGGGGACAGCATCTCGACCCGCCGCTCGCGGACCGCGGCACCGAGCAGCTCGGCCCACGACAGTGAGTACAGGAGGTTCGGCGGGGTTACGAACCCCGACACTGCCCCCGCGGCTCTGCGGCGGGAGGCTTTACGGAGCCCGAACACGGCACCCGGCCCGGGCCGGACATGCGGTTCCGATGCTCTGGGCATGAACACGAACGCGCTGCGCCGCACGGTCGCCGCCGGGCTCGCCGTCGCCGCGATCATCAGCACCGCCGGCTGCTCGCGCCACCTGGGCGCCCAGCCGGACCCGGCACAGAACGGCCAGCCGGCCGCCTCGACCACCGTCGCGCCGACTGCGGGGGACGGCACGGGGTCCGGTTCCGCTGCGGCGGCCACAGCCACGCCCGGCCAGCCGGCCGGTGCCGCACAGGCCGCCGCCCAGGCCACCGCAGCCCTGGGTACCGCCATCGACCGCGCGGGCGCAGCAGCGTCCACGCAGACCAGCGACCTGTCCGCGAGCGCGGGCGGCTCGGAAGGAGACCCGACACAGTGAACACCCGACGCCTGCTCCCGCTGGCCCTGGCCGGCACCGGCCTCGTGCTCGTCACGGGGGCGGCCGCACCCGCTTTCGCCGAAACCACGCCGACCTCGGCACCGACCACGCGGACCTGCTCGGCCGACCGGCTCGGGTACGTCCAGGCCCGCGTCGACGCCGCGGTCAAGAAGCGCGAGGCCACGATCGACTCGCTCACCCGCGCCCTGGCCGCCCGCACGCACGTCACCGACGCGCACCGGGCCACGCTGACGTCGACGTACGGCTCCGACGAGAGCGGGCTGCGCGCCGTCGACGCGAAGGTGCAGGCCGACACCACGTGCGGTCAGGCCGTCACCGACGGACGCACCGTCGTGACCGACTACCGCGTCTACCTGCTGCTCGTCCCGCAGACGCACCTCGTGGCCGCCGCCGACACCGGCACGTACGCGGCCGGGCAGCTGGCGGCCGCCGAGCCGAAGGCGCAGACCGCGATCGACGCGCTCACCGACCCGCAGCAGAAGGCGACCGCACAGGCGACCCTGGACGACATGACGTCCCGCGTGTCGTCGGCGACCGCGTCGCTGTCCGGCGTCGCCGACGGCGTGCTGGCGCTCACCCCGGCCGACATCCCCGCCAAGGAGTCCGTGATCGACGGCTACCGGGCCAGGGTCTCCGCGGCGCACGCCGACCTGGCCAAGGCGCTGGCCGACGCGAAGACACTGAAGTCGTTGCTGGGCAACGCCTGAGGCTGTTGGGACGGCTCGGCCGGCCAGCCGGCGAAGGCCGGATGAACCGTGGCGAGTCCCCGGTGAACAACGAGTTCCAGGTCTTCAGGTGGTCGCCCGCCCCGCACTAGTTTCCGAGCGCCGAAGAGGTTCCGTCGACGGTCGGACGTGGGGCGGGCGACCCGTGCGCGGGACGGCTGGGGTCCGACCTCCTGCAGGAAGGCCGTACGCATGCCGTCCACCCGCCGCTCCCGCACGTCCCGCACGTCCCGCACATTCGCACTGGCGGCGTCCGCCGCCCTGGTCACCAGCGGAGTCTGCAGCAGCGCCGCCCAGGGCGAGGTCGGGCCGGGTCCGGTCCCGGTGCCGGTCGTGCGCACCCCGCTCGTGTTCGGGACGGCGGCGCCGTCCCGGGCGAACCTCGTCGCCCAGGAGGCGATCGCGGGCCGGTCGATCGTGGCCGTCCGGATCTACCGGCTGTGGGGCGAGCGGCTCTTCGGGCCGGACCAGATCTGGGAGCGGGACACGTACCACACGCTCTTCCTCAGCATCAAACCCCGCCGGCCGGACGGGACGGCCGTGTCCTGGGCGGACATCGCGGCCGCCAGGCCGGGCACGCCGCTGTACGCCGACATGCAGGACATCGCCGCGCAGATCAAGGCGTTCGGGGCGCGGGTGTTCCTGACCTTCAACCACGAGCCGGAGGCCGCGGCGAGCTCGTCGTTCGGCACCGGGCCCGAGTTCGCCGCGGCGTTCCGGAACTTCGTGACGGTGATGCGCGCCGAGCAGGTCGGGAACATGGTGCCGACGGCGATCTTCACCGGGTACGGGTTCACCCGCACGGACGCCAGGAGCGTTGCCAGCTTCTACCCCGGAGACGGCTACGTCAGCGTGGTCGGCGTCGATGTCTACAACTGGGCGAGCTGCCGGAACCGTCCGTGGACGAGCCTGGCCCAGTCGCTGGAAGGCGCGCGCCAGTGGGGGCTCGCGCACCCGAGCATCCCGATGATGCTCACCGAGTGGGGTTCGGTCGAGGACCCCGCCGTCCCCGGGCGCAAGGCGCAGTGGCTCGCCGACGCCGGCCGCCTGCTCACGTCGCCGGGGTACGAGCAGTTCGCCGGGCTGTTCGCCTGGGGCGGGCTCAACCCGAGCACGGCGTGCCCGTTCGGCTACGACACCTCGCCGTCGGCGTCCACCGCCTGGGCCAGCATCGGCCAGGACCCCGCCTACTCCGCCTGGGAGTAGACCCACCCCGCCCGCACTCTGCCGGGCGAGCGGTCGCTACCGGGGCTCGAGAACGGCTCCGGGACGGCCGCTCGCTCGGCAGAGTCACCGTGGGGTGGGGCGGCGCCGGGACGTCAGCTGGCCCCGGGCGGTGAGCAGCAGCGCCACACCGCCCGCCAGCAGACCGAACGCCAGCATCAGTGGGGCCACGAGGTCGGCGCCGGTGTCCGGCAACGTCCCGCCCGAGGTGTCCGGGTCGGACCCGTCACCGCCACCGCCACCACCGCCGCCACCGCCACCACCGCCGCTGCCGGCCGCGACCGAGAAGGCGAACGACCCCGTCTGAACCGACGTCGCGCCGGTGAGGGTGAGCGTGTGGCTGCCGGCCGCGATGGACGACGGCAGCGTCACCACGGCGGTCACGTTGCCCGAACCGTCGGCGGTGACGGTGGCGAGCACCGTGGTCGTCGAGTGGACGGCGACCTCGACCTGCTCGCCCGCGGTGAACCCGGTGCCGGTGACCGTCAGCTTCGCGCCACCTGCCAGCGTGGAGCCGGCGGCCACCACATGACCGCTGCTGTCCTTCACCACGAGCCCGACCCCCGGCGCCGCGGTGGAGCCCTCCTGCACGGTGAGTGCGAACGGGGTGGACGTCGACCCGGCGAAGTCGGCGCTGCTCGTGGGCACGAACTGCGCCGTCAACGTGTGGTCACCGAGTCCGAGCGCCTTGGTCGTGAAGGACGCCGAGCCGCCCGAGACCGGCACCGTGGCCAGCACGAACGTCCCGTCAAGGAACTTCACCGAACCGGCCGCGGCCGACGGCGACACCGTCGCGGTCATCGTGACCTTCTCGTTGTGGTTCGCGTTCCCCGAGCCCGGCGTCACGGCCAGCGTCGTGGTCGTGGGCGTCGCCGGTGCGGTCGTGATCGAGAACGGCACCGCCGGCGACGTCGAGCCGGTGAAGGCGGTGACGTCGGTCGGCACGAACCTCGCCGTGAGCGAGTGCGAACCGGTCGCCAGCGTCGAGTCCGTGATCGACGCGGTGCCACCGGACAGCGGTACGGTCCCCAGCACGGTCGTGCCGTCCAGGAACTGCACCGAGCCAGCGGCTGCCGATGGGGTCACCGAGGCCGTCAGGGTCAACGCCGTCCCGTGGACCTGCGGGCTGCTCGGTGCCACCGTCAGCGCCGTCGTGGTGGCCGTCGCCGGCGCGTTCACCACCAGGGTCACCGCGGCCGAGGTCGATCCGGTGAAGGCGGCCGTGTCCGGCGTGAAGACCGCGGTCAGGCTGTGCGACCCGACGGCCAGCGACGAAGTCGGCAGCGACGCGTGGCCGGCGGCAGTCGTGACCGGGGAGCCGAGCGGGGAGGCCCCGTCCATGAACTGCACGCTGCCGGTCGCCGTCGTCGGTGCCACCGACGCGCTCAACGTCACCGACGTTCCCGCCACGACCGGACCGGGCGGTGCCACGGTCAGCGACGTCGTGGTCGTGCCCGGCGGCGGGTTGTCCACCTGGAGCGAGATTGCGTCGGACGTCGACGCCGTGAACGCCGTCGGGTCCGTGGGGGTGAACTGCGAGGTCAGCGAGTGCGTGCCGACGGCCAGGCTGGTCACCGCCTTGGACGCGATGCCGCCGAGCACCGGCACCGAGGTGGCGCCGGTGATCGCGCTGGCGCCGTCGAAGAACGTCACCGTGCCGGCCGCCGCCGACGGTGACAGGGTCGCCTTGAGCGTCACCGACGTGCCCGCGGTCACCGGACCACCCGGGGTCGCCGTGAGGGCGGTCGTCGTCGGCGTCGCTGGGGCGGGATCGATCACGTACGAGACGACGCTGGACGAGGACGGCGTGAAGGCCGTCGGGTCGGTCGGGGTGAACGTCGCCTTGAGCGCGTGCGTCCCGACGGTCAGCGTCGACACCGTCCTGGTGGCGGTGCCACCGCCGACAGTCGACGAGCCCAGCGACGTCGCGGCGTCGAAGAACTCCACGCTCCCTGCCGCTGCGGGCGAGACGGTAGCGGTCAGCGTGACCGCGGTCCCTACCTGTTGCGGGCTGGCCGGAGTCGGTGCGAGCGACGTGGTCGTCGGGGTCGCCGGCACCGAGGTGACGGTGTACGACAGCACGCTCGAGGTCGATCCGACGAACGTGGTCGCGTCGGTCGGCGTGAACGTCGCCTTGATCGAGTGAGTCGCGACCGACAGACCGGACGTGGTCGTGCTGGCCGTGCCGCCGGAGACGGTCGCCGGTGATCCGAGCGTCGCGGCGCCGTCGAAGAACTGCACCGTCCCGGCAGCTGCGGGTGCGACTGTCGCCGTGAAGGTCACGGACGTGCCCGACACGACCGGGCTGACCGGGAGAGCCGCGATCGTCGTCGTGGTGGCGACCGCGGCGGACGTGATCGTGTACGGCACTGCTGTCGACGTGGAGCTTGCGAACGCACTTGCATCGGTCGGGGTGAACTTCGCCGTGAGCGAGTGCCCACCGGCAGCGAGCGTGCTGTTGGTGATCTGGGCGGTCGACCCCGACACAGGAGCCGAGCCGAGCGAGGTCGCGCCGTCGAAGAACTGGACGCTGCCGGCCGCCGCGGGCGAGACCGTCGCCGTCAGCGTCAGCGTGGTTCCCTGGGTCTGCGGCGAGGCCGGTGCGACGGCCAGCGCCGTGGTGGTCGGAGTCGGGGTCGAGACCACCGGGTAGACCTGGGTCCAGGTGTTCGCGGCGCTGTTCACGACGATGTCGGCCGAGGCGTACCCGGTCGTCAGCGTCAGCCCGGGCTTGGACGTGCGGATACGGAACTGGTAGGTGTTCACGTACCCCGGGGTCGAATCCGTGTTCGGGAACGAAGCGATGTAGCTGACCAGGTTGCCGTCGGCGCCCGCGAGTGAGACGACCGGTGTCGTGGCCGCGTTGATCGTCGCAGGTGCACTGGCGTTGGGGTACGTGGAGGCTGCAGACATCCCCTGGCCGGACCAGGCGGCCGTCGGGAGCGCTGAGTTGGGCGTGGCCCCGAAGAGCGTGGCCTTGATGTCGCCCGCCCTGATGTCGGCCGAGGCGACTGCGTACGCGGCGAACGGAACATCGCTCAGATGGCCAGCGGTGACCACGTTGCCGCTCGCGTCGTAGAAGGTGACGGTTCCGAGCGCGTTGGGATCCGGTTCCCAGGGCGGAGCGGCGGCCAGCGCACTGCCGGCCGCGACCAGGGGGGTTGCGGCCAGTACAACAGCGCCGGTCACCCACAACGCCAGTCGACGAAGCTTCACCGAGAACCCACTTCCCCTTCGAGAGCCAGGCAGGACTGCACTGCGCTCGACCCCTCCGACCGAACGCACCGACCCTGGCGGCAGGACGCGACCCGCAGACCCCGGCGAGGTTGCCGACCGGTGAACGCAGGATGAAAGCCGCTCAGGCAGGCGACCGGTGGACAGCGGCCTACATCTCAGTGATAGTTGAGTCAATGAGCACTGAGCGATCTGAGGAGCTCCGTGGGCGTGCCGCCAAGCACGCCGCGCTGTCCGATGCCTCTCGGCTGGCGATCGTGGATGCGCTGGCGCTCTCCGACCTGTCGCCGGGGGAGATCGGCCGCATGCTGGGCGCGCCGTCCAACCTCGTCGCGCACCATGTCCGGGCACTGCGCGATGCCGGCTTGGTCAGGCGGGTCCCCTCCGAGGGCGACGCCCGGCGTCAGTACGTCCAGCTGGTACCCGGCGCTCTGGACGACCTGGTCGCAGCGCCGCGATGGTCCGCCGACCGTGTGCTCTTCATCTGCAAGCACAACTCGGCCCGGTCCCAGCTGGCCGCGGCGCTGTGGCGCCAGCTGTCCCGGATGCCCGTCGTATCTGCGGGGACGCAGCCCGCAGCTCGCGTGCATCCCGGCGCCGTCGCCGTGGCCCGCCGGCACAAGGTGCCGATGCCGAACCCCAGACCGCAGCACCTCTCCGACGTGCTCAGAGCCACTGACCTGTTGATCACTGTCTGCGATGAGGCGCACGAAGAGCTGCCGCCCGACGCGACGGCCCGGATGCTGCACTGGTCGGTTCCCGACCCGGTACGGGTCGGCTCGGCCGAAGCCTTCGACGTGGCGTTCGACCAGATCTCCACCCGGGTTCGGCGCACAGCCACCGTCGTCGTCCCCAACCAGGAGGGTGTCGCATGACCCAGCCGTCCGACCAGACTCTGTCGATCGACCAGCAGCTCGCGATGCGCACGGCCGCAGCCATCCTGCGGAACGAGTTCACCGGTGTCTTCGGCCAGGAGACCATCGAACGGTTCCTGACCAGCAGCTACGACCAGTTCGCCGGAAGCGCGACGATCGCGACGTTCCTCCCGCTACTGGCCGAGCGCTTCGCCCGGCAGCGGCTCCAGGCCCTCGCCCGGGTAGAGGGGAAAGCGACGGACGCGCGCCCTATCGTCCTGTTCCTGTGCGTCCACAACGCCGGCCGCAGCCAGATGGCCATGGGCTTCTTCCAGCGGCTGGCCGGAGACGGCGCGGTGGCCTGGTCCGGAGGCAGCGAACCCGGCTCGCAGGTCAACCCGTCCGCGGTCGAGGCGATGCGCGAGCGCGGTATCGACATCTCCGCCGAGTTCCCGAAGCCCTGGACCGAGGAGGTCGTACGAGCGGCAGACGTGGTCATCACCATGGGATGCGGGGACGCCTGTCCGGTCTACCCCGGCAAGCGTTACCTGGACTGGGAGCTCGACGACCCGGCCGGCAAGTCCGTCGAGGACGTGCGTCCCGTCCGGGACGAGATCGAGCGGCGGGTCCGGGACTTGCTGGCGTCGTTGAACGTGCCGGTCGCCGGCTAACCGCGGCGGAGCGTCTTTCGTGCGACTCGTCGTCATCGGCGGGAGCGACGCCGGCATCTCAGCCGCGCTGCGGGCCCGCGAGCTGGACCCGAACGCCGACGTGACCGTGGTCGTCGCCGACGCCTTCCCCAACTTCTCCATCTGCGGCATCCCCTACTACATCTCGGGCGAGGTGTCCGACTGGCGCCACCTCGCCCACCGAACGAGCGCCGAGCTGGAAGCCACCGGCATGAAGCTGCGTCTGAACGCGTCGGCCACCTCGATCGACGTCGCCGGTCGCCGGGTCACCCTGCATGAACGAGGGGGCGACAAGACCTGGCTCGAGTACGACGAGCTGGTCGTCGGTACGGGTGCGGTCCCGGTGCGACCAGCCATCGAGGGCCTGGACCGGCTCGGCGTCGAGGACGGCGTGCATCTGCTGCACTCCATGGGCGACACTTTCGCGCTCGACCGCAGCCTGCAGGGCATCCAGCCCGAGAACG
Organism: uncultured Actinomycetota bacterium; assembly: GCA_963849365.1. Classification (GTDB taxonomy): domain Bacteria; phylum Actinomycetota; class Actinomycetes; order Prado026; family Prado026; genus CAVQCJ01. The sequence goes on along the minus strand of CAWKHA010000004.1, from coordinate 993,298 downwards.
CGCTCATCGTGGGCGCCGGCTACGTGGGACTCGAGATGGCCGAGGGGCTCACCAGCAGGGGCATCGCCGTCACCCAGGTCGAGATGCTCCCCGAGGTCCTGCCGACCGTCGACCCGGAGCTCGGCGCCCTGGTCCGCGCCGAGCTCACGCGTCACGGCGTCACTGTGCACACTCGCTCGACCGTCACGCGCGTCAGCCGCGGCAACGGCAAGTCCGGCCGGCTGCACGTGGACGGTCGCGGCGTGGACGACGAGGCCCTCGGCTGGGACGTCGACCTGGTGCTGGTGGTCGTCGGCGTGCGACCGGACACCGACCTGCTCGAGCGAGCCGGGGCGAGCACGGGCAGCCACGGGGCGGTGGCCGTGGACGAGACGATGGCCACGGGCCTGCCACACGTGCGGGCCGCCGGGGACTGCGTGGTGACCCACCACCGGCTGCTCGGTGTCACCTACCTCCCGCTCGGCACCACCGCGCACAAGCAGGGCCGCGTCGCGGGCGAGAACGCCGTCGGCGGCGGCGCCCGCTTCGCCGGCAGCATCGGCACCCAGGTGGTGAAGGTCTTCGACGTGGTGGCTGCCCGTACCGGGTTGCGCGAGAGCGAGGCGCTGGCTGCCGGCTACACACCGTCGACCGGCCAGTCGAGCCCGGACGATCACAAGGCCTACTACCCCGGTGCGCAGCCGGTCACGATCCGGGTGACAGGTGACACCGGCAGCGGACGACTGCTGGGTGCCCAGCTCGTCGGCCCGCTGGGTACGGAGACCGCCAAGCGGGTCGACATCTTCGCCACGGCGCTCTTCCACCGGATGACCGTCGACGGGATCTCCGAGCTCGACCTCTCGTACACCCCGCCGCTCGGCTCGCCCTGGGACGCGGTCCAGCTGGCCAGCCAGGCCTGGGTCCGGGAGACGGGAGGGTAGGAGCGGTCGGTCAGGACGGCTCACCCGCCGGGTCGAGAGCGGTCTGGGGCACGACGACATCGCCGGCCATGCGACCGGCCCCGGGGAAGAGCACCAGCACGACAGCACCGCCTGCGGCCAGCCCGACCAGCTGAGCTCCGACGAACCCGGGCACCGACGGTGGTGAGATACCGGCGAAGGTGTTGCTGCACGCTCGGCCGAGGGTGGCTGCCGGGTTGGCGAACGACGTCGAGGACGACCACCAGTACGCCGCGCCGATGTAGGCACCGACCGCCCACGGGATCACCGAGAAGCTGCCCGCACGGACGAGCGCGAAGATCAGCACCACGAGCCCGGCCGTCGCGACGACCTCGGAGAGCAGCAGGCCCGCCCCTGTTCGCTGGTGCTGGGACCACGAGACCAGCGGCAGCGAGAACATCGCGTTGGCGAGTACCGCGCCGCAGACTGCGCCGAGGCACTGCGCAGGCACGTACACACCGAGCTGTCGGCCGGTCAGCCCGGTACCCGACCGGTGTCCCAGCCACCAGTCCGCGACAGACACGACGGGGTTGAAGTGCGCGCCGGACACCGGGCCGAGGACCAGGATCAACACGGCCAGCCCTCCGGCAGTCGCCAGCGCGTTCTCCAGCAGCCGTAGGCCGACATCGCTGGACAGATTCTGGGCGGCGATCCCGGACCCGATCACCACAGTGACCAGCAGTCCCGTCCCGACGAACTCGGCCACCACCCGTCGAGCCCACGCACGAGGCGGAACGTGGTCGACGGACATCAGCACGGTCTCTTCGGCAGCTGGGAGCCGGCGACAGCGGCGAGGTCGGTCACAGCGTTCCTGGCCGCGTCGAACGCGCCGGGGATGAGCCGGTAGTACGTGAAGCGCCCGCTCGGCTCGGCCTGCACCAGCCCGGCCTCCCGCAGCAGCCGAAGGTGGTGCGAGACAAGAGTCTGCTTCGCGCCCAGGGCCTCCTGCAGGTGACAGGTGCACTGTTGCTCGGCGGCCAGCAGCTCGAGGATCGCGGCCCGCATGGGGTCGGCGAGCGCCCGGAGCACCGGACCGACGGAGACCAGGCCGAGCGTGGTCGGGGCGTCGGAGCCCGGACGGCTGATCGTCAGATCAGTACGCGTTGATGCCACGCACCCATCATTGCACCAGTGTTCGCTGGTACGTCAGCCAAACGGGCCGCGGAGCGGCCCTGGACCTCGACGTCGCCGGCTCAGGGTGCGGGCACGCCGGCCTCGCTGCGAGCCGCCGAGCGACCGCGCAGGTACAGGACGCCACCCGCGATGGCGATCACCAGGGCCACCGCGAGCAGCCCCAACAGGATCGTGGTGGCCGGCGAGCCGCTGCTGCCCGCTGACACCGGCTGCGCCGACCCGCCGGCAAGCGCGGTCGAGCCGGGGCTCGTGGCCGTCGTCGTCCCCACGGGGGTGGCGCTGGTCGAGGGCCGCTCGCCGGCCTGCGACGGCGACGGGAAGCTGGACGGCTTGAGCAGCAGGGTCTCGACCGAGACCGCCTTGCCCACCGTGCACGACACGTCGCTGACCGGACCGACGACGGCCCACGTGTTCCCGGTCACCTTCAGGTTCACCGTCGGGTACCTGAGGGTGTACTGCGGCTGGTCGGGGGCGCTCAGGTAGAGCCGGAGCTGGACGAGCCCGTCCCACTTGGCCGGGAACGCGAACAGGAAGTCGGAGAGCACCTTGTCACCCGTGGTGATGGCCGCCATCGGGTGTTTCGAGTTGGTGAACAGCGAGGCGCCCGACAGCTGCTGACCACTCCACTCGCCGGGGTCCACCTCCTTGCGCGGCTGGAAGGCGTAGAGCGTGGCCTTACCGCTGCGCACCGAGTACTTCGCCGGGGCAGGCTGGGAGGAGACGACCGTGCTGACGAACGGGAGGTCCGCGACGTTGCCCGCGGTCACCGGGTGCCCGGCCGAGTCGCAGAGCCCGATCGTGCCCTGAGCGCGGGCGTCGGTGTAGGGGAGTGCGGGGTCGGCGTGCGCAGCGGGCACAGCGAGCCCCACCGCGAGCAGGAGGGGCGCCGACCCGACCGCCGCCCTCGTGAGTCGGCGCACGAACGTCATGACGGCACACCCTCCGGGGTCGGCTCGGTCGGCGTGGGCTTCGGCTCGCGGGCTGTCGGTGGCTCCGGGCCTTTCTCCTCGCCGGGCGCCGAGCGGCGCCGGCGCCTGCGCCGTTCGTACGCCAGCGTGCCCAGGACCAGCAGGATCAGCAGCAGCAGGAGCAGCAGCGACCACGGAACGGCCCAGAACCTCGTGGACGCGGTCCACGGGCCGGCGTGCGGGTCGAGGTCACCCGACAGACCGGCCGCGGTGATGGTGACGTCGGCGGACATCCAGACCCGCGGGAGCACACCGTGCACATGGACGGTCTGCCGCGCCGAACCCCCGGGCAGCAGCAAGGGCAGCACCGGCACGTCGACCGCCGCTGTCGTCCCGAACAGCCCGCTCACGTCGACGAGCTGGGTGCCGCCGAGCTTGACGTTTCCCGTGTTGTGCACGGTGTACGTGACCGTCACCTCGCCCTTGGCGAACGGGTTCAGACTGCCGTGGTAAGTCGCCCCGAGTCGTTCGATCGCCAGCCTCGGGTGCAACGGCCCGGAGATCCGGAAGAACATCCTGGTCGCGACCCGCTGGTCCAGGTGGATCAGCTGCCCCTGCGAGTTCCTGACCTCGCCCTGAAGCGAGGCGACCAGTGCGCCGGCGTGGTCACCGGGTGACGCGTCGGGCGGAACCGTGAGTGTGACCGGAAGGAACGCCGTGCTCCGACCTCTCAGCGTGATCGTGGTCCGGCCGTGCGGAAGCTGGACGTGCACCCAGCTACCCGCGTCGACAGGTTCGACGGCGGCGGGCGGGAACGCGAACGACCCGTCCGCGGAGTTGCCGGCGTCGGTCGCGTACACGCTCAGCGTGATCGGAGCGGTGCCGATGTTGACGACCGCGACGTGGTCCGACAGCGTCGAACCGGGCTGAGCCAGGTAGTAGTAGTAGGGCCTGCCGTCGACCTTGTTCGCGCCGGACGGCCCGATCCCGAACACCGCCGGCGTCGGGGCCGCCGCCCGGCGGGCCGGTCCACTGGCCAGCGCCGCTGCGGGTGCCGCTGCGAGAGACAGGGCGGCGAGCGCCGCGGCGACGCGCAACCACCGCGCCGAGCCGTTCGCCCGCCGACTGATGCGCGCGTCCTGGTCCTTCGCGCGTCCCGGAAGGCCCAGGACGCGCGCATCAGTCGCGGGTCGAGGGCCGTTGCTCACAGGGAGAATGTGAGCGGCTCCAGGAATCTGTGCAGTGACCTGGAGGTGAACGCACGGCGACCATCCCCGGTCGAACACCGCCGACCGATCGCGAAAGGGCGGGACGGGAGTGGTCCCGTCCCGCCCTTCCGGCCTTACGTGCTACTGCTCGTGGTGCTGGTCGAGCTCGATCACCCGACAGTGAAGGTGATCGTGCCGGTGTACGTTCCAGCCGGCAGGTTGGTCGGGGCGTTGATCGTCAGCTTCGCGTCGAACGCGATCGTGCCGAGGCCGAGGTTGGCGTGCACGATCGTGTGCTGTGCGTTGCCCAGCCCCAGGGTGCCCGGGTCGGCCGGACCGACCGGCGGGGTGGCCGCCGGAGCGTCGGTCGTGGTGACGTTGCCGGCCGCGGTGCTGACCGTCGGCGTCCCGGTGATCGCCCAGTTCGTCAGACCGACGTTCTGGCCGTTGATCGCGTTGGCACCGAAGACGAGCGAGCTGCTCTGGGCCTTCAGGTCCCAAGGCAGGTCGCCGGCGCGGGTGTCGGTCACCTGGATGTTCTGGAACGTGGCCGAGCCGGTGTAGTACGACGCGGTCGGGTCCAGGTTCAGCGGGACGTCCAGCGGGTTACCGGCGTGGTACGGCGTGTTGACCACGATGGTGCCGGCCGGGATGTCCGCCTGGATGTTCTGCGTGTCGACGCAGCCCGTGCCACCCCCTGCACACTGCGGGGCGGTGAGGTCGAACGCCTGCGGTGCGCTGGTCGACGGGTTGTAGTCAGCCGTGTCGGGGGTGAAGGTCGCGGTCACCGAGTGCGGACCCTGGCCGAGCGAGCTGTTCACGAGGACGAACGGAGCGCTCGTCGAGGCCGATGGGGTGGTGCCGATGGTCGTCGCCCCGTCCATGAATGTCACGGTGCCGGTCGTCGTCGACGAGTCGGCCGTGGTGACGTTCGCGGTGAAGGTGACCGGGCTGAACGCCTGGCCCGTGCCGGTGTTGACCGCCAGGGTGGTGGTCGTCCCGATCGCCGGCGCGCCGACGTGGTAGTTCAGGACGCTGGAGGTCGAGCCGGTCACCAGAGTCCCGCCGTCGGGCGTGAAGACCGCGGTGTACGCGTGGTTCCCGAGCGCCGGCGCACCGATGTTCAGTGACGCGACGCCCCCGCTCACCGTGGAGCCGCCCAGGTTGGTCGCACCCTCGAAGAACGTCACCGTTCCGGCCGAGGCAGGGGCGACGGTCGCGGTGAGGGTCACTGGGGAGGCCGGGCTGGTCTGCGGGCTCGGCGGGTTGGCCGCCAGGGTAGTGGTGGTCGCCTGGATCGACGGGTCGTTGACCGTCCAGGTGCCCGTCCCCGCCACCGGGTCCGTGATCGTGTAGGCGATGTTGGTCTCCCAGTACTTGGTGCCGGAGCCCACGCCACCGGGACCCGAGTCCTTGACCCGGATCTGGATGATGTTGGCGTAGCCAGCCGTGCTGTCGAGCACCGCGGATGCCAGGAAGTTGGTGAGGTTGCCGTCGGCGGCCGCGGCCGTGACGAGCGGGTTGGCGAAGCCTGGCCCGGTCAGCGGAGCGGGAGCGGCCGCGTTCGGGAAGGTGGTGGCAGCCGACTGCTGCTGGACGAACCACAGCCCGGTCGCCTTGGTGTGGTCGGGTGCCGCCATGTACAGCGTGGCCTTGTTGGCCGTGGCGGCGCTCTTCGGGGTGGTCACGGCGTAGTACGACGCCAGGTGGCTGAGGTCGGTACCGCCCGTGATGAGGTTGCCGGACGCGTCGTAGAAGACCACCGAACCGAGCGAGTTGGGGTCCGGCTCCCAGGGCGACGGGGCGGCGAACGCCGACCCGGCCCCGATCGCCAGACCGCCGGAGGCGATGGCCAGGACGGCTGCCCCGGTCACCACCGACTTGAGGCGTACATTCATCGAGAGTCCCTTTCAGAAGTCGAGCTCAGGTGGGTGCGACTTTCCTTGCCGGGGACGAGGGCCGTGGCCCGGGCGCAGACCCGGGCCACGGCCCTCTTCGATCAGGGACCGCCGACGGTCGGCACGTACGTCGCGCTGACGCCCGCCGCGGAGATGAGGGCCTGCCCCGCCGAGGTGGCGATGAACGGCTGGCCGCCCGGGCCGTAGTTGATGCCGCCGATCACGTGGCAGCCGGTCGTGTGACCCGTACCTGCGCACGGGTTGTAGAGCAGGGAGCGGACCCAGTTCAGGCTGCCGCCCGGCTCGAACTTGACCGTGTCGTTGAACGTGTCCACGTCACGGAAGTAGATGTACAGCGGACGTGTGATGTTCCAGATCGGGTTGGCGTCCGACGGAGTGCCCGTCGTCCAGTACTTGACGTTGGGTGCCAGCGTCTTGGCCGCACCGACGCAGGCCGCAGGGGCCGTCACACCGAACGCGCAGGACGGGTCCTGGATGTAGCCGCCGACGCCGTTGGAGGTGCCGTCGCCCAGCTTGCCCAGGAACAGGTTCAGCCGGCCGCCGGAGATGGGCTCGATCGCGTTGATCGGGTCCGCGCTGCCGTCGATCGCCTCGGGGTCGTTCTCCTCGACGTCCACGGTGCAGGTGCCCGGGGCGGCGATCCCGAGCGCAGACAGGAAGGACTGCCGGGTTCCGGAGCCGACCTGAGGCATCAGCGGCAGGATGGTCGCCGTCGAGGCGCCACCAACCTGGTTCCAGGTGGTCTTCGCGCAGGTGTAGATGTCCTTGAGCTGCGCCACCGACAGGGCCACTGCGTTCGTGGTGGTCGAGCTGAGCATCGCGAACGGGTCGTTCCCGACCTGGATGCTGTCCAGACCGGCCCCGCCGAACTCAGTGACCGCAGTGGCCACCGCGGTGGCCCCGGCCGGGGCGGAGCGGCGCGCCATCTGGACGACGAACGGACCGGTCCCGCACGGGTTCGCGCCGCACTTGTCGTTGAGCAGGGCGTTGAGGCCGGCACCCGAGCCGTTCGGCCGCTGCACCGGGTTCAGCCCGGCCCGCAGGACGACCGTCGGGTTCAGCGTGCAGGGCGAGTCGGTGTGCTTGGTGTTCTGGTTGCCCGTGCCTGCGGTGCCGCCGGTGCCGGGCGAGCACGCGTTGGTGCCACCCGCCCCGTTGAATCCGTACGCCTGGCGCGTGTTCTGGTCCGCCGATGCGTCGAAGTTGACCATGCGGTTGAGGTTCCCGGCGGAGTTCCAGCCCGGGTCGCCCAGCGCGTCCCCGTCGGCCATGAAGTCGCCGATGTACTGCAACGTGTCCGAGCCGACGGCTATCACGTCGCCGGCACCCGGCGCGTAGTCGGCTCGGGCGGCCGGGGCGGCGAGGCCGACCATGAGGGTGATGGCCCCCACGGCGGCCAGGCCGGCCTTGGCCCTGGTAAGTCTGCGCATGTGCTGTCCCCTTCCGGACAGGAGCGGTGGCTTGCGCTCAGGACCCTGTCGGCGCCAACCGGCCGGGAGCCGTTCACGGAGTGAACGACGTATGAACCTGTGCGGAGCGCTCTGCCGGCAGTGGACATCTGCGATGGGCCGGACGAGCAGGTCGTGACCGTCCGCTCCTGCGGAACTACGTTCAGGCGTCGGTCAGATCAGGTTCGGCAACAGCTCGAGTGCGACGCGCGAGGCCCCCCACAGGCAGGCCGCCATCAACGGCACGGAGATGAGCCAGATCTGCAGTCGACCCCACCGGACCCGACCCCAGACCGTGAAGGCTGCCACCGCGATCATCAGCTGCAGCCACAGGACCAGCACGACCAGGTCGTCGGTGTCTGCTTGCATCGCCTGCGCCGACACCGGCACTGCGGCGGGTCGGCCGCCGGGCGCCGGCTGGATCCCGCCCTTGACCAGGGAGGCGTCGACGTACACGGTCTGCTGCGGCGCCCATCCGTTGCGCCAACCGCTGCCGGCCGACGACACGAGGACCAGCCGGGACTGGCCGGCCGTCAGCGCCGGTGGCAGCGGATCGCCCGGGTGCCGCACCCGGTCGACTGCGTACGTGAACTCGCCCTGCCCGGTCACGACCGTGACCGTGTCGCCGGCCCGGAACCGTTCGATGCGTGCGAACGGAGCTCCGAAGGTGACACTGCGGCCCATGACCACGCAGACGCCCGCCTGGCCGGGCAGGACGGTGTCCGCCCGGTGCCCGGGCCCCGCGGTGAGCTCGGCCGACGTCGTGCCTTCGACGACCACGACGTTGCGCATCCCGGCCGCGGGCGCGTTGACGATGAACACCGGGGCGCCGGGCGTGATGTGGTCGCCCAGTGGTGCGGTGGCCTCGGCGAGCTCCTGTCGCAGCTGCGCGTACAGGACGGTCTGGTTGCGGAGCTCGAGCACGCCGCTGAGGACGAAGGCGTACAGCAGGACCCAGACCGCCAGCAGGCCGACGCCCAGGCACGCGAAGCTGACCGTGGCCCAGCCGGGGCCGAGCGGTTCGCGCTGCCGGGGCCACGGCTCAGGTCGGCGGCGCCGCACCGGCCACCAGCGGCGGCGGCGGATCTCGGGCTCCCCGACCAGCTCGACCTGGTCCGAGTCGACGTCCGCCGACTCCTGCACGGTCGTCACCCGGGATTCCGGCGCCGGGCGAGGGCCCGCGACAGCGGACCGGCGAGCATGCCCACCAAGGCCAGGACGAGGACGAGAGGCAGTACCAGGCCGGCGCCGCCTGCGGAAGCGCCGGTCGTCGTGCCGACCTGGGCGACCGGTCCGGCGGCGACGGGAGTGCCGCTGGGCGTGGGCGAGGTGCTCGGTGTCGTCGACGGCGAGGTGCTGGGGGGCGTCGACCCGGTGGTCGAGCCGCCGCTCGACGAGGTTCCGCCGGTCGTGCCGCTCGACGAGCTGCCACCCGACGTCGTGCCGGTCAATGACGGCGTCGCGCCCTGTTGCGCCGTGACGGCGCTGGCGGCCGACTGGCTGTACCGGACGAACGCGGCGGCGCCGTTGGCCGCGGTGAGCGGAAGGTATCCGGGCGGGAGCTGGCCGTTGCCGAAGCCCCGCACCTGGCCACTGGTCACGGCGAAGCGGACCAGCGCCGCGTACTTCTTCGCGTCAGCGGCGGGCAGCCCACGGGTCGCGACGTCCATCGAGACCAGGAGGGTGCCCGGGTACGCCGCCTTCCCGGCGGTCGACGTGCGGAGCGTGCCGTACGGCAAGGCCCAGCTACCGAGGGTCGGGTTGGGCTTGAGCATGCCCAGGGCTGCCTTCATCGCGGCGTCCGTCGGTCCGACGAAGGTCCGTCCAGCAGCACTGGTGAACTTGCCGGCCGCGCCGCTGTCGACGTGGGTCAGGAGCTGGGCGCTGTCCAGCTGGTAGCGCTGCGCGTCCGCCAGCGACGTGACCCCGAACAGGAACCGCTCTCCCGGTGGCTGGCGACCGAGTCCGGTGAGCTTCTGGGCAGGGGAGCCGGGGTCCTTGCAGTTGATCTGCGAGTTGGCGATCGCGAACTGCATGTCGAGGGTGATGTTCGCCAGCGTCGAGACCGGGGCAGCGACCAGTGGGAGCCAGGGGACCGGGCTGGCCGACAGGCAGGCGTTGTAGACGGGCGTGTAGAGGACCTTGGGTTCGAACGTGTCCAGCAGCGGCCAGTTGACGACGGGGAGCTTGATGCCCTTGTAGTGCGGGTTGACCTGCATGCCCCACGGGTCGGGCGTGCCGTCCAGCCAGGCCCGCGCGTCCGGGTCGGCGTCGATGTACGACGTCAACGCCCACATGACGTCCGAGTCGCTGGACAGCGCCAGCAGCGATGCCGCCTGCTCCGGAGCGAACCCGCTGGTCGGCAGGCCCGGGTTGAGTGCCTGGAACTCGGGATCGTTGGCCACGTTCCACGGGTTGGCGGCCATGCCCTGGTACTGGTCGCCGACGTTCGGGTCGGCAGCCGCGGCCTTGAACTCGGCGCGCACCGACGGGTCGGAGGAGTACGACTCCGACAGCAGCTTGGCGAGCAAGCGTGGGGTCAGCTTCAGGTTCGTGAACTCGTGCCCGTGCGCGTCGTCGACGAGGTACGCGATGACGAAGCCGGTCGCCGCGATCGGTGCCTGCACGACCGGTCGGCTGAACGGCGTCTGCGGTGGGGCGGCCTGCAGCGCAGCCTCCACCGAGCCGGTCTCGAGCAGGTTCTTCGCCTGCGGCTCACCGGTCTGCACGTGCTGGAACTTGAAGAGCTTGGAGTCCAGGCAGAACTTGGGCCCCCACTGCAGCATCGCCTGGGTCATGGTCTCCGAGCCGTACAGGTAGACCGGCGCTGCGGTGTTCAGCACCGAGCAGACCCCTGCCGATGGCGCGAACGTGAGCGGGACACTGACGCGGCCGCGCCAGTTGGAGGCGGACCACCACAGCAGTCCGGACACGGCCAGCTGCTCGTTGTTCGTTCCCGATGCGTTGGGCTCGCCGGGCTGGAAGGTCCCGGTCTGGCTGCACCGCGCGAAGGCAGCATCGGCAGTCGCGGCCGAGTCCGGCCGGTCGTCCGGCGGGAGGCCCTCGCCCGTGGTGTCGCAGCTGATGCCCATGATCGGGATGATCTCGAGCGTGCACGGGGTCGAAGCCGAACAGCCGAGCGAGGCGTTGCTGTCGGCCGACTGCATCACGAACTTGGCCTGGCCGTTGCCGGACTTGTCCGACACGCCATAGGTCGTGTTGGAGGGCTGGAACGAGCCCTCGACGGTGACCGCTTCCGGCGCGATCCCGGCGCAGCCCTGCGAACCGCCGCCGAAGTACGCCTTGCCGTCCGCTGCAACGAACGGAACCCAGTGCGAAGCCGATGCGGCCGCGACGCTGTTGCAGGCGTCCGGAAGGGGGTCGGGCTGACCGGCGGTCATCGTGCGGTCGGCGGCCACGGCGTAGCGGTCGACGCGGTACGGGGGAAAGGTGAAGTCGTACGACGCCTGGAAGCGTTCGAGCGGGGTCTGGGTCCAGCAGGTCCGCGGTGACACCTGCTGGGCGGCCGGCAGCTTCGAGGAGTCCACGCCGCGACACTGCATGATCACGACTGGGTACTCCTCCAGCGACGCCGCCCCGGCGTTGACGTCGCCGTAGATCCCGCCGGTGGGATGGGCGCCGGACCAGGTCACCGTGACCGCCTGCCGGTCCCGCAGCCCGGTTGTCTGCGAGACGCTGGCCGTGACGTGGCGGGTGTCGACCACCTGGTCGGTCCCGTTGACCAGGTGTGTCCTGGTGACGGTGACGGCTTTCGCGAACGCCGCGGCCGATGCCGAACGACCGATCTCGGTGAGCGCCGCGGCCGACCCGGCCGTGTTCAGGAGCAGTACCGCTGCGGCGAGCCCGCCGAGACCGTAGACCCTCGCCATCCGCCTCATGCGTGCCGACCTCTCCGCCGCAGGTACACCGCCAGCAGGGGCGGCAGCACCAGGACGACCAGCAGCTCGACCGCGGCCAGCCCACTGAGCAGGGCGCTCAGGTTGTCCGAACGAGGCGAGGACAGATCGACCGGGTTACCGACCAGGTCGGCGCCGCCCGCAACGGTGCCGTCCCCCGACGTCGTCTCGCCGGTGTTCGGATCAGCTGAAGGCCCGCCGGACGCACCGGCGGAGGCGACCGCCGTGGCCGACGACGACGCCGTGGAACCACCCGTGCTGGTGGGTGTAGGGGCCTTGCCGTTCTTGGGGTTTCCGAGCACCGGCTTCACATCCGCGCTGCACGGCCCGGCGCCCACCTTGTCGCACGCCGGCGGTCTCGGCGCGATCTCGGCGAGGTAGTTCCGGGTCGGCTGTCCGGCCACGAACGTCGGGTTGTGACACGTGGTGACGTTGCGCGATGTCAGGTCCACGCCGGAGTCGGCAGCCTTGAGCTTGGCCGTCTGCGCGAAGCTGGCCTGCACAAGGTTGATGGGGAGCGGCGAGTAGCCGATCGGACCCATCTCGGCCTGACCCTGGCAGAGCGAGTAGTAGAGGAAGTCCGCGAGGGTCTGCCGCTTCGCCGTCGTCATCCGCCCGTCGTTGGACGCCGTGGGGATGATCATGTACGAGTACGAGGACAGCGGGTAGGTCCGCATGTCGGAGTACTTGTAGACGTTGTGCAGGTCTTGCAGCAGGTAGTCGGGCGAGTTCTTGTCCTGGTTGATGATCGCCTGCGTGAGCGCGACCGCGACGTTGTACTGCGTGGGCAGGGTGAAGTACCCGGCGGTGTTCTCGATCTTCGCGACCGGGAAGTTCTTGTTGAGGGCGTACGAGAACTCGTCGTACCCGATCGCGCCGTTGGCCGCGGCGGACGCGATGAAGTTCATGACGCCGTCCGAGCCGTTCTGCGCGATCATGGCGCCCTTGCGCGGGTAGTACTCGGTGGAGCCGCTCTGCCCGAGGTACGGCCGCCAGATGCTGGGGTACTGCGTGTCCAGGTACCGGGTGAACTGCGCCGACGCTCCCGACCCCTCGGAGTGCACGACCACCACGATCGGCAACGCCGGCAGCTTGCGCCCGTTGTTGTCCGCGGTGATCGCTGCGTCGTTCCAGTTGGTGATCTTGTTGGTGAAGATCTTGGCCAGCGTCTGACCGGACAGCCGCAGGTTTCGGACCAGCTTGCCCCCGACCTTGACCTGGTACGGGAACGACGTGCCTCCCGCCACGACGGGCAGGTAGGCGAAGGCGCGCCCGTTGGAGGTGTCCTGCTCGCCGGTCACGGGGTCGACGCCCAGGTAGCCGATGTCGCTCACTGCGTAGTCGGTCGTCTTGTAGGCGAAGTCCTTGCGACCCTGGGCCGAACCGACCGCCGAGTACACCACCTGGAGCCCGCTCGGCTGGACGTCGGCGACCCACTGGTTCACGGCGTTGGCCGACCAGCCGGAGCCCGAGCCGGCGATCAGCGCGTGGCTCGCTGCGGCGCCGGCCGGGTTCGTGGCGCTCAGCGCGAGGACGCACAGACCAACGACGAGCAGGCTTGCTCGCAGCATCCGCCGCGACCGGACAGATCTCTCGACGATCATCGGCGGGTACTCCGGTCTCGGGCGAGGAATCGAATCACGGTGAACAGCATCAGGACGCACGCCAGCAGCACGCTCGCAGCGCCGAAGCCGCGGGCGATGTACAGGGGCTCGCCGCTCCGGACGGCCGAGAACGTGAACAGGGGAAGCGAGTTCATCGGGTCCTGGAACGGGTTCAGGTTGAGAAAGGTGGATGCACCCGAGGTGATCAGGACGGGAGCCGTCTCGCCGACCGCACGGGCTACGCCGAGGATCAGCGCCGTGGCCAGACCGGTCTTCGCGGTCGGTAGCACGACAAGGCGCACGGTGGCCCAGTGCGACGCGCCGAGCGCCAGGCCGGCCTCGCGCAGGCCGCCGGGTACCACCCGAAGCTGGACCTCGGCCGAGCGGGCGATGATCGGCAGCATCATGATGAACAGGGCTGCAGCTGCCGCGATGCCGCTGCGCGGCACGCCCAGCCCGACGATCAGGGTCACGTAGATGAACAGACCGGCCAGGATGTCCGGCAGCGCGGTCATCGCCTCGACGACCGTGCGGACCATCCTCGAGCCCCGGCCGCCGACCTCGGTCAGGTAGACGGCCGTCGCCACGCCCAGCGGCAACGCGAACATGGCCGCGATGCCGACCTCGATGACCGAACCGACGATGGCATGGACGATGCCACCCTGGGTCAGCGGAGCTTGCGGCCCGACACCGGCCATGTCGTGGGTGTAGAAGTTGAGGTGGACCAGCGCGGCCCACCCCTCGCGGAACGTGTAGACCAGGACCCATACGAGGGCAGCGCCTACCACAGCAGCCGCCCAGGCGATCACCGCAGCGGCGCACCGGTCGAACACGACGATGCGCGGGTTGCCCAGCGCGGTGACCCCCGCGTACAAGCCGAGGAAGACGACGAAGTAGCTGACGAAGAAGCCGACGTTCCCGCTCCAGGCGAGGATCTGCTCGTACAGAACCCAGACCAGGGCCAGCGCCGCTGCCAGCGAGCCGAGCAGCGACACGATCTCGTCGAGCTGCCTCCCACCGATGCTGCGCGGTCGGTCCGGCGCCGGCGGTTGCTCCGACCCCGCCGGAGGAACGGGGGACTCCGCCGCCCGCTCGATCGTCTCCGTGCTGGTCGTGTCCTCGGCCATCAGATGTCCGTCCCGCTGCCGCTACGGCTGCGGTTGATGAAGACCGCAGCGATCGTGTTCGTGGCGAGCGTGATGAGGAAGAGGACGAACCCGGCCGCCAGCAACGCCGACAGCTGCGCAGCGGTCGCCTCGCCGAAGCGACCGGCGATGAGTGCCGAGGTCGTCTCGGTACCGACCTCGAGTGGCCGGAACTTGAGGTCGAACGCCGGCGAGATGATCAGCAGGACCGCGACGGTCTCACCCAGGGCCCGCCCCAACGCGAGCATGGTCCCGCCGATGATGCCGCCACGTCCGAAAGGCAGCACGACGGCGCGGATCATGCCCCACCTGGTCGACCCCAGCGCGTACGCGGCCTCCCGCTCGCTGAGGGGTGCCTGCGCGAAGACCCCTCGCATGATGGCGGTCGCCAGCGGCAGCACCATCATGGACACGCAGATCCCGGCGATGAAGGCCGAGGCGGTGTACCGGGTCTGAGCCCAGGACGCCGCGTTCGGGTCCGACTCGGCCACATGGAAGAACGGCAGCCATCCGAGGTACTGGTGCAGCCACCGCGACAGGTAGATCGCGTTGGACTGCAGCGCGAAGAACCCCCACAGGCCGTAGACGATGCTCGGCACCGCTGCCATCAGGTCGACCATCGAGACCAGCGTCGACTTGAGCCGGCCCGGCGCGTACTCGCTGATGTACAGCGCGCACAGCAGGCCCATCGGGAACGAGATCACCATGGCGACGGCGGCCACCTCGAACGTCCCGAGCAGTACGGCTGAGATGCCGATCCGGTCCTGCTCGGGCAGCCACTCGTTCTCGGTGAAGAAGGACAGACCGTAGTGCCGCAGGGTCGGGATCGCCTGGTAGCCGAGGAACAGCCCGATCGAGCCGGTCAGCGCCAGCACGAAGAACCCGACCGCTCGCACGACGCCCTGGAACGTGCGGTCTGACGCGCTCCGACCAGGATCGACGGAGCGCGGGACCTCCGGACCCTGTGGGGTGGGCGCGGAGGTGTCGATGACGACTGTCATCGAAGCTCCCTCCTCACGTCGTACGGCCTGTGTGGCAGCACATCGAAGCGAGGCTGCGGGACGGCGGAGTCCGGGTGAACGTCCGGCCAACGCTGGTCATCGACACCGCCAACGGGCTCCAGCGGCGACGACCGCAGGACGGACGGACGCATGCTCCGGCTCCCCCACGGCATCACCGTCAGGGCGTCCCGCACCGACGCGTGCGGGGCGAGCTCGACGAAGCGGGCGCACGCCTCCTCGCAGCGCGGCCGGCGGTCGAACGCGTGGCCCGACCCGACCACGTCGAGGGTGTCCGCGCGCAGCCGCCAGCCCCAGTGGCTGTGGTCGACGCGCATGACCGCGGGCACCAGCGTCGGCAGCTCGAGCAGCGTCCTGGCCAGTCCGGCGCGGCACAGCTCCACATCCGGGTACGCCAGGCAGCTGCGGCCCAGCTCCCGGTTGTTCCCGCCCAGCAACCGCCACCGCACCCCACCGGACGAGGGCGACGAGTACAGGTGGAAGTGCAGCCCGTGGTATCGGTCCGGGAGGTCAGCCGAAGCGGCCATGGACGTAATCCGCGGTCCGGGGGTCGTGCGGGTTCTCGAAGATCTGTGTCGTCGTTCCCGACTCGACGATGTGCCCCGGCGTCCCGGCCTCGGCCAGGAAGAACGCACACTGCGAGCTGACCCGGGCCGCCTGCTGCATGTTGTGCGTCACGATCACGATGGTCACCTGGGACGCGAGCTCGGCGATCGTCTCCTCGATCCGCCGGGTGGACGTCGGGTCCAGCGCGGAGCAGGGCTCGTCCATCAGCAGCACGTCCGGGTCCACCGCCAGCGACCGGGCGATGCACAGCCGCTGCTGCTGACCCCCGGACAACGCCTGCCCCGCCTCCCCGAGGCGGTCCTTGACCTCGTTCCACAGCCCCGCCCTGGTCAGGCACCGCTCCACCAGGTCCTCGCGGCCCGAGCGGGAGACCCGGGTCCCGGTCAGCTTCAGACCCGCCGTCACGTTGTCCGCGATGCTCATCGCCGGGAACGGGTTGGGCTTCTGGAACACCATCCCGATCCGTCGCCGCGTCACCGTCACCCGCTGGCCCGGCCCGTAGATGTCCTCCCCGTTGAGCAGCACCTCGCCGGCCAGTGCCGCCGACGGCACCGACTCGTGCATCCGGTTCAGGATCCGCAGGAACGTCGACTTGCCGCACCCGGACGGGCCGATCAACGCGGTCACCGTCGCCGCCTGCATCGACAACGACACGCGCTCCAGCACCTTGTTCGACCCGAACCACGCCGACACCCCGACCGCGTCCAGATGCGCCGGGCCTCCGCCGGGGCGCTCGGGCGTGAGCATGGTGTCGAGCACGGACAGACCGGACAAAGCAGCACTCCTTGCGCGCGGAAGGCTCGGCGGCACGCTCCTAGGAGCAGGGGCGGTGACCGGAACCTAGGGCGGAAGCTGAGCGCGCGGGTGAACGGCGGGCGTCCGGACGGCGACCATCCGCCGTCGCGTCTGCCGCCGCTCGCGCTCCTCCGCCTGCGCGGGAACGGGGTCAGCCGACGGCTTCGTGGCCTCTTCGGAACGCGCGCCGGAACGCCTGCGGCGTCGTGTGCCGGTGCTGTCCGAAGTGGTGCCGCAGCACCGGCGCGGTCCCGAAGCCCGCGCGCTCGGCGACCAGATCGACCGGCTCGTCGGTCTCCTCCAGCAGCCGTTCCGCGAGCAGCAGGCGCTGCGCGATCAGCCAGGAGTACGGGGTGGTCCCGGTCTCGGCCCGGAACCGGCGCGCGAACGTGCGCGGTGCCATGTGCGCCCGGGCGGACAGCGACTCGACGGTGTGCATCTCGTCCAGGTGCTCGACGACCCAGTCCAGCAGCGGCACAAGGGTCTCACCCACCCGCGGCGGCGGCAGCGGCGCCTCCACGTACTGCCGTTGCCCGCCGTCACGGTGCGGCGGGACGACCATGCGCCGGGCGACCCCGTTGGCGATCCGCGCACCGTGCTCCTGCCGGACGATGTGCAGGCAGGCGTCGATGCCCGCAGCCGTGCCGGCGCTGGTCACGAGCCGGCCGTCCTGCACGTACAGGACGTCGGGGTCGACGCTCGCCGTCGGGCAGCGCAAGGCGAGCTCGTCGGAGTACATCCAGTGCGTGGTGCAGCGGCGGCCGTCGAGCAGCCCGGCCGCCTGCAGCACGAAGATCCCCGAGCAGACGCTGACCACCCAGGCCCCGCGGTCGGCGGCCCGGCGCAGCGCCGCGACCACCTCGTCCGGCACCTGCACGTCGATCCCCATCGCCGGGACGCCCACCAGGTCGGCCGCGTCGAGCCGGTCGAGGTCGTGGTCGGGCCGGACGGTGAACCCTGCGGTGGTGCCGACCGGCCGGGCGCCCGGGCTGCAGACGGCGAAGTCGTATGTGGGCAGGCCCTGGTCGCTGCGGTCGACGCCGAAGACCTCGCAGAGCACCCCCAGCTCGAACGGGGCGACGTTGTCCATGACCAGCACGGCGACGTTGCGGAGCACGGCGCCAGCCTGGCACGGAAGTGGCAGTATGTCGATGAGACGTGTCATCCCTGCCACTCGTGGCAGGAACGGGACCAGGGGACGATATCTGCCATGGAAGCTTTGATTCTGATTCTCTTCTTCGCAGCGTGGCTGATGGCGATCCTGGGCGGGCTCGGCGTCGGTGGGATGGGCCGCGACTCGCGTGACCTGGGCGAGCGCGGGCACGCCGAGGACCGCGGCTGGCGTTCCCTGCTCTCCCGCTGACCGCCGGGGACGGACCAGGGTCCGGCTCAGGGAGAACCCCGATCCGGCGCCGCCGGTCGGCTGGCAGGCTGTGGGACATGGATCCCACGGTGATGCGCAGATGATCGAGGTAGTCGGCCTGTCCAAGCGGTACGGCGACGTGCTGGCGGTCGACGACCTGTCCTTCTCGGTGGAGCCCGGGCGGGTGACCGGGTTCCTCGGCCCGAACGGCGCCGGCAAGTCCACCACCATGCGCGCGATCGTCGGCCTCGACCGGCCGAACGCCGGAACGGTGCGGATCGACGGCCACCGCTACGCCGACGACCGCGCCCCCTTGCAGCACGTGGGCGCGCTGCTCGAAGCGAAAGCCGTGCACCCGGGCCGCAGCGCGTACAACCACCTGCTCTTCATGGCACAGTCCAACGGCATCCCCCGGCACCGGGTGGGTGAGGTGCTGGCGCTGGTCGGGCTCGAGGCGGTCGCGAAGAAGCGCACCAGGACGTACTCGCTCGGCATGGGCCAGCGACTCGGCATCGCGTGCGCGATGCTCGGCGACCCCGGAGTGCTGATCCTCGACGAGCCGGTCAACGGCCTGGACCCCGAAGGCATCATCTGGGTCCGCAACCTGCTCAAGGCGCTCGCGGCCGAGGGCCGCGCGGTCCTCGTCTCGAGCCACCTCATGGCCGAGATGGCGCTCACCGCGGACCACCTCGTGGTCATCGGACGCGGCCGGCTCATCGCGGACACCACCGTCGCCGAGTTCGTCGAGCAGGCCGGCCGGCGGTCGGTGCTCGTACGGACGCCGGACGGCACGGCGCTCCGGGCGGCGCTCGAGCGGCAAGGGGCCACCGTCACCGACGACGAGGACGGCAGCCTGCTCGTCACCGGCCTCGAGGCACCCGCCATCGGCCAGGCCGCGGCAGACACCGGCACGGTGCTGCACCAGCTGACGCCGCAACGGGCCTCGCTCGAGGAGGCGTTCATGGAGCTGACGCGCGACAGCGTCGACTACCACGCCGAGACGGCGCCGGGCCAGTCCGGCGGCGTCCCGACCTACGAGGGAGCCTGACATGTCCGCGACGACCGCCACGTCCCCCACTGCACCGCAGCGCGCGCACCGGGTCGGTGTCGCCGGCCAGTTCCCGCGTGTGCTCGCGGCCGAGTGGACCAAGCTGCGCACGGTCCGCTCCACCGTGTGGACCCTGATCTTCACCCTGCTCGTATGCATCGGCCTGCCGGCGCTGATCTCGACCGCGATCATCAACCAGCCGGCGGGCGACATCGGGCCCGACTTCGACGCGGCCGGGTTCAGCCTGTTCGGGATCTTCCTGGGGCAGCTGATCGTCGGAGCGCTCGGAGTCCTCGTCATGAGTGCCGAGTACTCCACGGGCACGATCCGGGCCACCCTCTCGGCGACGCCGCAGCGAGTGCTGATGCTGGTGGCCAAGACGCTGACGTTCGCCGTCGTCATCGCGATCGTGTCGTTCGTGACGACGTTCGTCGCCTTCTTCCTGGTGCAGGCCATCCTCGACACCCACGACCTCGGCGTCGGGCTGGGCGAGGGCCACTCGCTGCGGATGGTGGCGGGTGGGGCGCTCTACCTGACCGTCGTCGGCCTGCTCGGGCTGGGCATCGGCGCGATCCTGCGGCACAGCGCAGCGGGCATCAGCACCGTCCTGGGACTGCTGTTCGTGCTGCCGATCCTGGCGAGCTTCCTGCCGCACAGCTGGCAGGAGAACATCGTCAAGTACCTGCCGGGTCAGGCCGGGCAGGCGATCTTCCAGTCCGAGGCGAGCCCGACGACGCTGGCGCCCTGGACCGGGCTGGCCCTGTTCGCCGGGTACGCGCTGCTCGCCCTGGTCGTGGGTGGCGTGCTGCTGTACCGACGCGACGCCTGACCGAGGTACGGCCGGCCGGCTGCCCGGCCGATACCTCCTGCATGAGGGCGCCTCGAGGGCGATGGCCGGCTGCCGGCCTGGTCGCCGTGACGCTGCTGCTCGCCGCGTGTGGCGGGTCGGCGGCCGGGGACCGCGGCGACGACCCGGTCGTCTCGACGACGCCGTCGGCCGCGCTGCCAGGCCCGCAGACCGGAGCCTCGCTCCCGTCCGGGCTGCCGAGCGACCCCGGTGCGGCCGACCCGGTCACGACCACCGGCGCCGGCGGGAAGGTCCCGGCGCAGGCCGCCGCGGGAGACCTCGACGCGGTCGTGCTCGCCGCGGGCGTCCGGCAGTACCTGCACTGCGCCGGCACCGGCGCGCCGACCATCGTGGTCGTGCCCGGGCTCGGCGTCCCGCACACGGACTGGTCCGCGCAGACAGCGACGTCGGCGCAGCTCACCCGGACCTGCGTGTACGACCGGCCGGGGCTCGGCCTCTCGCCACCGCGTACGAGCCCGCAGCAGGTGGCCGACGCCGGACTGAACGCGCGCGAGCTCGCCACCCTGCTCACGGTCACAGGGCAGGCGGCGCCGTACGTGCTCGTGGGTCAGGGGTACGGGGCCCTGGTCGCGCGCGCGTTCGTCGGCCGCTACCCCGGCCGGGTCCGGTCGGTCGTACTCGCCGGGAACGCCCCGGCCGCAGTGGCCGGCCAGATCTTCTGGACCGAGGCCGGGCACCGGGTCGACATCGCGTCGAGCAACCGGGCGGCCGGCGCATTCCCGGTGAACGGCGCCCGGCTGGCCGTCCTCGTCCTGCGCAGCGACGACCCGGCTGCGATCGCCGACGCGTTGCCCGCCGCCGTGGCCCGGTCCACCGGAGGTTGAGCGCGGGCGCGCGCGGTTGCGCCCACTCAGCCCGAGAGGGCCGCCACGTCCAGCTCGTGAACCTGCCGCGGGATCAGCAGCACCGCCGCGCCCAGCGCCAGAGCCACCAGGATCAGCCCGAGGAAGACCTGGTGCGTCGCGTCGAACACGGCGGTCGGCGACAGGTGCCCGGCCTCGCCGGCGGGTTGGCCGGCCGAGCTGGCCGCGAACGCGGCGTTGGCGACAGCCCCGAAGATCGCCACGCCGACCGCGCTGCCGATCGACCGGCTGAACATGTTGGTCGCTGTCACGACGCCACGGTGCCGCCAGCCGACGACCGACTGCACGGCGACCAGCGTGGGGACGTTCGTCAGGCCCAGCCCGACGCCGACGACGAAGCAGGCCGCCGCGACCTCCCAGACGTGGGCCGTCGCGGGCAGCAGCGCGCACAGCACGGTGCCCGCCAGCAGGACGGCCACGCCGATCAGCGCGGTGTCCCGGAAGCCGATGCGGATGTACACCCGCCCCGCGAGCGTCGCCGCGATCGGCCACCCGATCGTGAGCGCGGCCAGCGCGAGCCCGGCCACGACCGCGCCGGTCCCGAGCACCTCCTGGACATACGTGGGCACGTACGAGCTCAGCACGATCAGCACCGCCCCCACCCCGGCCGCCGTGAGGTTGCCGCCCACGAGCACGCGCGGACGGAACACCCACAGCGGCAGGACCGGCTCGGCGGCCCGGCGCTCGACCAGGACGAAGGCCACCAGGAGCACCGTGCCCACCGAGAAGACGGCCGCGCTCGGCCAGGACGACCAGGCCCAGGCGACGCCGCCCTCGAGCAGGCCGAGGATGACCAGCGAGCAGCCTGCAGTGAGCAGCACGGCCCCGGCGAAGTCGATGGCGTGCCGCTCACGGGTCACCTTCTCGGTGAAGTGCCGGGCCAGCATCCAGAGGGCGAGCGCACCGATCGGGAGGTTCACGAAGAAGATCCAGCGCCAGGACAGGTACTGCGCGAAGACGCCACCGAGCGTCGGCCCGACGACGGAGGAGACGGCCCAGACGCTGGCGATGTAGCCCTGGACCTTCGCCCGTTCCGCCACGCTGTACTGGTCGCCGACGATCGTCACCGTCATCGGCAGCACAGCACCGGCCCCGATCCCCTGCAGCCCGCGGAACGCGATGAGCGCGGGCATGCTCCAGGCGACGCCGCACAGCACCGAGCCGAGCAGGAAGACGCCGATGCCGAAGAACAGCACCGGCCGGCGGCCGCGCAGGTCGGCGAACTTGCCGTACAGCGGCACCGTGACGGCCTGGGTGAGCAGGTAGATCGAGAACAGCCACGGGAACTGGGAGAAGCCGCCGAGCTGGCGCACGATCGACGGCACCGCGGTCGCGATGATCGTGCTGTCCAGCGCGACCAGCGCCACGGAGAGCATCAGCGCGACCAGGACCGGGCCACGCTCCGACCGCAGCCCGACGTCGGCGGAGCTCGCCGTCGTGGGTGTCGAACTCACGGCTCCATCCTCTCCCGCCCCACCGGCGAGACGCTTGCCAGCTACCAGCGGAAGTGGACGAAGATCCGGCCCCAGTTGTCGGAGTCCTTCTCCACACGGTGGTAGAGCGCCTTGATGTCCTTGCGGTCCAGGAACCGCAGCACGTGCTTCTTGAGGGCACCGCTCCCCTTGCCCGGGATGATCTCGACGAGCTTCGCCTTCTTGGCGACGGCCTCGTCGATGACGGCCTGCAGCGCGCGGTCGATCTCGCCGCCGTGGTTGTAGATGTCGTGCAGGTCGAGCTTGAGCTTCACCTGTCCATCATCCATGCGGACCCGACCCGTCAGACCGAGGCCGGGCTATGGCCCGGCCTCGGTCTGACACGAGACGGCGGCGCGGGCTACGGTCGGGTCATGTGCCGGAGCATCAAGACCCTGCGCGAGCCGTACACCGAGGACGTGACCGACGAGGACGTCCGGGCCGCCGCCCTGCAGTACGTGCGGAAGGTCAGCGGCTTCCGCAAGCCCGCCGCCCACAACGCCGAGGCGTTCGACGAGGCGGTCGAAGCCGTCGCCGCCGCCACGGCCCACCTGCTCGACCACCTCGAGGTGCGCGGGGCGGCCGCCCGTTGAGTGCGGTCGTGGTCGCCCGCGACCTGTCCGTCGGGCACGGCGACCGCGTCCTGTTCTCCGCCCTCGACCTGACGGTCGCGCCGGGCGACGTGGTCGGGCTGGTCGGTCCGAACGGCGCCGGCAAGTCGACGCTGCTGCGCGTGCTGGCCGGCCGGCTGGCGCCGGACACCGGCACGGTCGACCTCTCGCCGCGCACCGCCCACGTCGGGTTCCTCACGCAGGAGCCGGACCGCCACGCCGGCGAGACCGTGCGGGCGTGGCTGCACCGGCGCACCGGCGTCGGACCGGCGACCGCTGCGATGGAGTCCGCCGCGCACGACCTGGCTGACGAGTCGGCCGGCGCCGGCGACCGGTACGCCGGGGCCCTCGAGGCGTGGCTGGCGATGGGCGGCCCGGACCTGGACGAGCGCATCCCGGTCGTGGCGGCCGACCTCGGGCTGACCGTCGACGTCGACCTGCCGTTGGCCGTGCTCTCCGGCGGCCAGGCGGCCCGCGTCGGGCTGGCCGCACTGCTGCTGTCGCGCTACGACCTCTACCTGCTCGACGAACCGACCAACGACCTGGACATCGACGGGCTCGACCGGCTCGAGGAGTTCGTCGACGGCGTCGACGCGGGGATCGTCGTCGTCAGCCACGACCGCGAGTTCCTGTCGCGCACGGTGACGACGGTGCTCGAGCTGGACCGCAGCCTGCAGCGAGCCGCGGTGTACGGCGGTGGCTACGACTCCTACCTGGAGGAGCGGTCGGTCGCCCGGGTGCAGGCGCGACAGGCGTACGACGACTACGCCGCACGCAGGTCGGAGCTGGAGTCCCGGGCCCGCTTGCAGCGCGCCTGGATGGAGAAGGGCGTACGCAACGCACGGCGCAAGGCACGAGACAAAGACAAGATCGGCCGCAAGTTCCGCGCGGAGTCCTCGGAGAAGCAGGCGGCCAAGGCCCGGCAGACCGACCGGATGATCGAGCGCCTCGCCACCGTCGAGGAGCCGCGCAAGGAATGGACGCTGCAGTTCGCGATCGCCGAGGCGCCGCGCTCCGGCGAGGTGGTGGCGACCCTGCGCGGCGCGCAGGTGCAGCTCGGCGGCTTCCGGCTCGGACCGGTCGACCTGCAGCTGGACCGGACCGACCGGGTGGCCGTCACCGGTCCGAACGGCGGCGGCAAGTCGACGTTGCTCGCGGCCCTGCTCGGCCGGGTGCCGCTCACCGCGGGCGCCCGTCACCTGGGACCGGGGACCGTGGTCGGCGAGGTCGACCAGGCCCGCGGGCTGTTCCTCGGTCCGCAGCCGCTGGGCCGCGCCTTCTCCGAGCAGGTCCCGGACTGGCCGGGCGCCGACGTCCGCACGCTCCTGGCCAAGTTCGGCCTCGGCGCGGGCCACGTGGACCGACCCGCCGCGGGGCTGTCGCCGGGCGAGCGGACCAGGGCCGCGCTCGCGCTCCTGCAGGCGCGCGGCGTCAACCTGCTCGTGCTGGACGAGCCCACCAATCACCTCGACCTGCCGGCCATCGAGCAGCTCGAACAGGCCCTGGACTCCTTCGGCGGCACGTTCGTGCTCGTCACGCACGACCGGCGGATGCTCGACACCGTCCGGCTCACCCGCCGCTGGGAGGTGGCGGACGGCCTGGTCACGGAGATCGCCCCCGACTGACGTACGTTTGGGGCCGTGGACGAGAACCGGGCCAGGCGCGTGGTCGACGCGCTGCGCGAGCGCGGCGTGGACGCGCACATGGAGAAAGCCGGCGTCTACCAGTTCGGCGTCCGGGTGGACCTGCCGGGCGGCCGCCAGGCCGTCTGGGACAGCGACGGCACAGCCGAGCTCGAGGCGCAGGTCATGCTCGACGGCGTCCTGGTCGGGTTCGTCCCCGTGATCGACGGGTCGGAGGACTTCGACGAGGCCCAGGTGGTCGACGCGATCAGCCGGACCGACTACGACCGGCCGATCGCGACCCGGCGCGCCTCGGCCCCGGCGCCCGCGCCGGCGCTCCGCCGCGAAGGCGGGCTGTTCCGCCGGTTCCTGGACGGCTTCCGCTACCGCTGACCTCGCCGCGCGCGGCCGCCGCCGGTCGCTGAGCGTGAGACCACGCTCAGGTTCGGGCCGGTCCCCGTCGAGACTCCGAGGATGGGACGGGTCAGCACCGGGCTGCGACGGCAGAGGGCGAGCCGAGCCGCGAGCCTCGTCCTCGGGCTGACCCTTGCCGCACTCTGCGCCGTGGCCCTGACCGCGAGCGTCGAGCTGAACCGGACGACGCAGACAGCACAGTCCAGCGTGACCGCGTCGAACCTCTACCAGCAGGCACGCTTCTACTCCGTCGCCGAGTCGGACGCGCTCGGGTCGTTCCTTCTCACCAAGAGCCCGCCGCTGCGCGACCGGTACGAGACGCTGTCGCGGGGACTCGACGACACCTTGACCGTGCTCAAGGGTGAGCCGTCCGCGCAGGTCGCCTCCGAGCAACGGACACTCACCCGCCTGCTGCTGGCGCAGACGCAGTACGAGACGTTGGCCCGGCGCACGTTCACACTCGTCGTGCGCGGCCGGGTCGACGAGGCGCGCACGCTGTACCAGTCCGAGATGACGCCGCTCACCGAACAGGTGCAGAGCACGCTCGGCGTGCTGCAGAGCCAGCACACCACCGAGGCGGAGAACGACCTGAGCACGGTCGCGCGCGAAGGTCAGATCCTGCGTGTCGGTACGCCGGCCGTCCTCGCGCTCGCACTGCTAGCCCTCGGGCTGCTCGGACTGCTCAAGCGCCGGCACCGGCTCGCGATCGAGCGGCAGGCCGTGCACGACGCGCTGACCGGCCTACCCAACCGCATGCTGTTCCTCGACCGGGCACGCCAGGCGCTCGCGGCCGCGGCCCGGTCCGGGGCCGAGCCGGTGGTCATGATGCTCGACCTCGACCAGTTCAAGGAGGTCAACGACACTCTCGGCCACCACCTCGGCGACGAGCTGCTGATCGAGATGGCCGCACGGCTGAGCGCGGTGATGCGGCCGGGCGACACCATCGCCCGCTTCGGCGGCGACGAGTTCGCGGCGCTGCTCGCCTCCGGCGGGCGCGCGGCCGGGACCCGGGTCGCCCAGCGCATCGCGGCGGCGCTGGAGCAGCCCTTCGACCTCGACGGCGTGTCGGTCGGGATCGAGGCCAGCATCGGCATCGCCACCTACTCCCGGCCGGATCCCGACAGCCAGACGCCGGCCCGCGACCTGGCCACCCAGGTGACCGACCTGGCCCGTCGCGCGGACAGTGCGATGTACGCGGCCAAGTCCGAACGCTGCGGCCACGTGCACTACGCCGTCGGGCACGAGGACGGAGGCCCGAACCGGCTCGCCGTGCTCGGCGAGCTGCGGCAGGCCCTGGACGGCGACCAGCTGGTGGCGTACTTCCAGCCGAAAGTGGCCGCCGACACCGGTGACCTCGTCGGGGTCGAGGCGCTCGTCCGCTGGCGGCACCCGGCGCGCGGGCTGCTCATGCCGGCCGACTTCATCGCGCTCGCCGAGAGCACGACGCTGATCCACCGCATCACGACCACGGTGATCGACCAGTCGCTGGCCTTCGCACGTGACCGGCTCGACCACGGGCAGCGCTTGCCGGTCGCGGTGAACGTGAGCACCCGATGCCTGCTCGACGCCGCGTTCCCGGCCTCGGTCGCCGCTCAGCTCGAGGCGGCCGGCGTACCCGCCGACATGCTCTGCCTGGAGATCACCGAGAGCACGATCATGGTCGACCCGGACCGCGCGCTGGCCGTGCTGGGCGAGCTGCACCGCATGGGCGTGCGCCTGTCGGTGGACGACTTCGGCACGGGCTACTCCTCGATGGCGTACCTGAAGATCCTGCCGGTGGACGAGCTGAAGGTCGACCGGACGTTCGTGCGGGACATGGCGACGAACGACAGCAACACCGCGCTCGTGCAGAGCGCCGTGGACCTCGGGCACAACCTGGGGCTCGCCGTCGTCGCCGAGGGTGTCGAGGACGGAGTCACCCTGGTGGCGCTGCAGGCGGTCGGGGCGGACGTCATCCAGGGCTACTACACCGGGCGCCCGATGGACCCGGACGCGCTGCGCGACTGGCTCAGCGCCCGGTCGATGACCCGCAGCTGACGCCTCAACAGCGACATCCCGCCGGGTGGAGCGGCGGCTACTGGCGAGTGTGGGCGCGCAGGATGCGGCGCCGCTGCAGGAGCGAGAGCCGGTCGATGTACAGCCCACCGTCGAGGTGGTCGACCTCGTGCTGCAGACAGCGCGCGAGCAGACCGGTCCCGGTGACGGTCACCGGCTCGCCGTGCTCGTCGAAGCCCGTCACAACCGCCCGGTCCGGCCGGGCCAGCTCAGCGCTCTCGCCGAGGACGGACAGGCACCCCTCCTCGGCCTCCGCCAGCACGCGCTCGCCGGGCACCGGCAGGGTGAGCACCGGGTTGACAACGGCGCCGCGGCGACGCACGCCGTCCTCGTCCGGGCAGTCGTACACGAACACCCGCTCGGTGCGGCCCACCTGGTTCGCGGCCAGCCCGACGCCCTCGGCCGCGTACATGCTGGCGAACATGTCGGCGACGAGCGCGGCCAGCCCGGTGTCGTACGCCGTCACCTCGACGCAGGTCGCGCGCAGCACGGGGTCGCCGACCTGCACGATCGGCAGCGCACGGCCGTCGGCACCGGGTCGCAGATCGTCGTCGCCGTTCACGGCCGGAACCGTCGCAGCCGGAGACTGTTCGTCACGACGAAGACGCTGCTGAACGCCATCGCCGCACCCGCGAGCATCGGGGAGAGCCGCCCGGCCGCGGCCAGCGGCAGCGCGGCCACGTTGTAGGCGAAGGCCCAGAACAGGTTCCCCTTGATCGTTCGCAGCGTCGAGCGGGACAGCCGCACCGCGGTCGCCACCGCGCCGAGCTCCCCACTCACGACGGTCAGGTCGGAGGCCTCGATGGCCACGTCGGCGCCGGTCCCCATCGCGATGCCCAGGTCGGCCGCGGCCAGCGCGGCGGCGTCGTTCACACCGTCGCCGACCATCGCCACGACCCGCCCCTGGCCCTGCAGCCGCCCGACCGCCGCGACCTTCCCCTCGGGCCGCACGTCCGCCACGACCTCATCGATCCCGACCGCGTGCGCGACGGCCCGGGCCGCTTGCGGGCCGTCGCCGGTGAGCAGCATCGGCTGCAGCCCGAGCGCACGCAGGTCGTCAACGGCCGCCGCGGCCCCCGGCTTGACCGAGTCGGCGACCGTGAGCAGCCCGCGCACCGCCGTGCCCCAGCCGACCAGCACGACCGACTGCCCGTCCCCCATGGCGGCCGCGGCCGCCGCCTCCAGCTTCCCGGGCACCGGGCTGCCGATCCGCTCCTGCACCCAGGACGGCCGCCCGGCCACCACCACCTCGCCGTCGACCTCGCCGCTCACACCCTGGCCACGCACACTGGCGAAGGCCGCGACCGGCGGAAGGTCGACGCCGAGCCGTGCCGTCGCACCGGCGGCAACCGCCTGGGCGAGCGGGTGCTCCGAGGCCTCTTCGACCGCTCCGGCCCGGCGCAGCAGCTCCCGTTCGTCGACACCGTGCGCGACCACCACCGACGTCAGCGCCGGCCGGCCGACGGTGACCGTCCCGGTCTTGTCCAGGACGACGGTGTCGACGACCCGGGTGGACTCCAGCACCTGCGGGCCCTTGATCAGGATGCCGAGCTGCGCGGCCCTGCCGGTGCCGACGAGCAAGGCGGTCGGCGTCGCCAGGCCCAGCGCGCACGGGCAGGCCACGATGAGCACGGCCACGGCCGCGCTCACGGCCGTCGACGCGGTGGCACCGCTGGCGAGCCACGCCACCAGGGTGCCGGCAGCGACGACCAGCACGACAGGGACGAAGACAGCCGAGACGCGGTCGGCCAGCCGTTGCACCGGCGCCTTACCGGTCTGGGCCTGCGTGACGAGCCGGCCGATCTGCGCGAGGCGGGTGTCCGCGCCGACGCGCGTGGCACGGACGACCAGACGGCCACCGGCGTTGGTCGTCGCTCCCACGACCGCGTCGCCCGGCCCGACCGGAACCGGGACGGACTCTCCGGTGAGCAGCGACCGGTCCACGTCGGACGCCCCCTCCACGACGACACCGTCGGTGGCCACGTTCTCCCCCGGCCGGACGACGAAGAGATCGCCGACTGCGAGCTGGTCGATCGGCACCCGTTCCTCGGTGCGCCGGGCGCCGTCGTCGACCAGCCGTGCAGCGTCCTTGGCACCCCGGGCCAGCAGGGCGCGCAGCGCGTCGCCGGACCGGTAGGTGGCGCGCGCCTCGAGCAGCCGCCCGGTCAGGATCAGGACGGTCACGACCGCAGCGACCTCGAAGTACACCTCCTGGTCACGCCCGAGCAGCAGCACGGCCGCGGACCACACGTACGCGACGCTCACACCGAGACTGATCAGCGTGTCCATGGTCGTCGCCCCGTGGCGCAGGTTCGTCCAAGCGGCATGGTGGAACGGCCACGCCCCCCATGTGACGACCGGCGCGGCGAGGACCAGCGACCACCACTGCCACCCGGAGACCTGCAGGGCGGGCACCATCCCGAGCAGCAGGACCACGGCTGCCAGCGGCGCGGACACGAGCAGCCGCCGGCGCAGCGCGGACCAGCCGGCGGCGCCGGCGGCGGGCTCCCCGGCACCGGGCTCCCTGGAGCCCGCGGTCCGGGGCGGCAGGGGCAGCGTGGCGCTGTAGCCGGCGGCCTCGACCGTCGCGACCAGGTCGTACGGGTCGAGCCGCTCCGGGTAGTCGACGTGAGCCTGCGCCGTCGCGAAGTTGACCGTCGCGACCACCCCGTCGAGCCGGTTGAGGCGCTTCTCCACCCGCGCCGCGCAGGACGCGCACGTCATCCCGCCGACGGCCAGGTCGGTCGTCAGTGTGCGCTCCTGCGCCGGGTCGACGTGAGTGTCGGTCACGGCCGCCCCGCGAGCACGTATCCGGCTTCGCCGACGGCGGCGGCCACGTCGGTCTCCGGCAGCTCGTGCTCGCTGGTGACAGTGACGGCGGAGCTGCCGCCGGCGGCGAGCTCGATCTCGACCCGGGTCACTCCCTCGAGCGCGCCGACCTCCTCGGTCACGGCGCGGACGCAGTGTTCGCAGGTCATCCCGTCGACCAGGTACGTGGTGGTGGGCACGGTTCGGTCCTCCGGTTTCGGGCGGTGCTCAGCTGCGGACGAGGCGGGCGATCGCGGCGCTGGCCTCGCGGACCTTCGCGTCGGCCTCGTCACCGCCGTGCTCGATGGCGGACATCACGCAGTGCGAGAGGTGCTCGTCGAGCAGCGAAAGCGCGAACGACTCCAACGCCCGCGTGGTCGCGGAGACCTGGGTGAGCACGTCGATGCAGTACTCATCGGACTCGATCATGCGCTGCAGCCCGCGCACCTGCCCCTCGATGCGGCGCAGTCGCTTGAGCTGGGCGTCCTTGGTGTCGGCATAGCCGGGGGGCACATGGTCCATGCCCGCAGTGTATACCCCCAGGGGGTACCTCGGCCGGGCGGGTCAGCCGGGTTCTGCGGCCAGCTCCTGCTCGAGGGTGAGGTCCAGCTCGCGCTCCAGCTCCAGCTCTGCCTCCCGGTCGACGCCGGCCAGGCCCGCCTCCCACTTCTCCTCGATCCGGCCGAAGTGCCAGACGGCGAGGGCGACGAGCCAGGTGGCGAGGAAGACCCCGACGATCGCGAAGCCGACGAAGTTGAGGTCCAGGTTCGCGACCGAGGCGACGGGCCCGCTGTCGATGCCCAGCTTGTCGGCGAGGATCGAGACGACCTCGATCGTCCCGATGACCATCGCCACCGCCACACTCAGGCCGGTGATCGCGATGTTGTAGTACACCTTGCGCACCGGCTTGGAGAACGCCCAGCCGTACGCGAAGTTCATGAAGCAGCCGTCGATCGAGTCCAGCAGGCTCATCCCCGCGGCGAACAGCACCGGCAGCGTCAGGATCGCGTACCAGGGCAGCGAGAAGGCCGCCGCCCCGCCGGCGAGCACGAGCAGGCTCACCTCGGTCGCCGTGTCGAAGCCCAGTCCGAAGAGCAGCCCGACGGGGTACATGTGCCAGGGCTTGGTGACCGCTCTGGTCGCGCGGCCCAGGAAGCGGTTGAGGAAGCCGCGCTTGCTCAGGTGCTCGTCCAGCTCGGCCTCGTCGAAGCGACCGGCGCGCATGTCCCGGAACACGCCCAGGATCTGCCGCAGCACCACCAGGTTGAGGACGCCGATCACCAGGAGGAAGAAGCCCGAGACGGCGGTGCCGACCAGTCCCGTCACGCTGTGCAGTCCCGACGCGTCGTCGGCCACCTGGCCGGCCAGCGCCCGCACGCCGGCCGCCAGCAGCAGGCACAGCGCGAAGACGATGGAGGAGTGCCCGAGCGAGAACCAGAACCCGACCGAGACCGGACGCTTGCCGTCCGCCATGAGCTTGCGCGTCGTGTTGTCGATCGCGGCGATGTGGTCCGCGTCGAAGGCGTGCCGCATGCCCAGGGTGTAGGCGGTCAGGCCGAGCCCGATACCGAACACCTGGGTGGAGCTCACGTGGTAGTGGTGGGGGACGACCAGACCCAGCAGCAGCCCCCAGCCGAGCACGGTGAGGAACGCGACGAACAGGGCCATCCCGGCCACGGCGAGCCACTCGGACCGGGTCAGGCTGCCGGCCACGCGCCGGCGCACAGTCGCTGTCCCCGCCGTCCCCGCCGTCCGCCCGGAAGCCATGCTGCGACGCTAACGCCCGCTGGTTGCTGTTGCAAGGTGGTCGCAACAAGCACGGCGATACATTCCGACCGTGGACCTCGCCGACTACGAAGCCCTGAGCTTCGACTGCTACGGGACCTTGATCGACTGGGAAGCCGGGATCGCCACCGTGCTGACCCCATGGGCGCGCGAGAACGGGCTCGACCTCGACGCGGAGGCGCTGCTGGCGGCGTACGCGGGTCACGAGGCGGCGACCGAGGCGGCCGAGCCGGGCGCGCTCTACCCGCGGGTCCTGGCGGACAGCTTCCGGGCGCTGGGCGAGCGCCTCGGCGTGCCGGTCACGCCCGAGTGGGCGGCCGCGCTCGGTGGCTCGGTGCCGGACTGGCCCGCGTTCCCGGACTCTCCGGGTGCGCTGGCGTCGCTGGCCCGGAAGTACAAGCTGATCATCGTGTCGAACGTGCACCGCGAGGGCTTCGCGGCGAGCAACGAGCGGCTCGGCGTCATGTTCGACCGGATCATCACGGCGCAGGACGTCGGCTCGTACAAGCCGGCGCTCGGCCACTTCGACGCGCTGGCCAAGGCTCTGGACGAGCTCGGCGTGGCGCCCGGCCGGCTGCTGCACGTGGCGCAGAGCCTGTTCCACGACCACGTACCGGCCAAGCAGCTGGGTCTGCCGACGGTCTGGATCGACCGGCGGCACGACAAGCCCGGGTGGGGAGCCACCCCGCCCCCGGCCGACGTCACGCCGGACTGGACGTTCCCGTCCATGGCGGCCTTCGCCGCCGCGGCCGCCGACACACCCGACTGATGCGCGCGTCTTGGCCCTACCGGCCCTCGGGAAGGACCAAGACGCGCGCATCAGTCGGGAGAACGCCCCGCACTTTGCCGAGCGAACGGCAGGTACCCGGGAGGTACCCATGGCACGGCATCCCCTCGAACCGTTGAGCGCGGACGAGTTCCGCCGGACGGCAGCAGCCGTCCGTCGCGACCGGGACATCACCGAGTCCTGGCGGTTCGCCTCGATCGAGCTCGCCGAGCCGCCCAAGACCTTCGTACGCGGATGGCGGGCAGGCGATCCCGTCCCGCGCACCGCATTCGCCGTCCTGTGGAACCGCGCCGACAACACCACCTGGGAGGCCACCGTCGACCTGGTCGCCGAGGCCGTCGTCGGCTGGGAGCACGTCCCCGGCGCCTGCCCCAACTTCACCGTCGACGAGTACCACGACGTCGACGAGGCCATGCGCGTCCACCCCGCTGTCATCGAAGCCCTGGCCGCCCGCGGCATCACCGACATGTCCCTCGTGCTCATCGAGGTATGGACCTACGGCAAGGCTCTGATGCCCGCGGAGTACCGCGACCGGCGGCTGGGCTGGTGCGACGTGTGGTACCGCGCGACGCCGGAGGGCAACCCGTACGCGCATCCGGTGTCCGGGCTCAAGATCGTCGTCGACATGAACACGCTCGAGCTGCTCGTGCTCGAGAACGACCACGACCACGGGCAGCCCGACGTCCAGGCCGAGTACGTCCCCGGGCCGTGGACGGGCACCCAGCGCACCGACCTCAGGCCGCTGCACATCACCCAGCCCGAGGGCGTCTCGTTCACTCTCGACGGCACCGAGCTGCGCTGGCAGAGCTGGCGGATGCGGCTCGGCTTCAACCACCGCGAGGGACCGGTCATCTACCAGGTCGCGTACGACGACCACGGCGTCGAGCGCGACATCGCGTACCGGCTCTCGTTCGCCGAGATGGTCGTGCCCTACCGGGACGCCTCGTTCGACCACTACCGACGGACGGCGTTCGACATCGGCGAGTGGGGTCTCGGCTTCATGACCACGTCGCTCGAGCTCGGCTGCGACTGCCTCGGGGAGATCGTGTACGTCGACGCGACGCTGCACGACACCCGTGGCAACCCGTACACGATCACCAACGCGATCTGCCTGCACGAGGAGGACAACGCGGTCCTGTGGAAACACGTCGACCACACCACCGGGGCCGAGGTCCGGAGGATGCGCCGCCTCGTCGTGTCGTGCCACGCCACCGTCGCCAACTACGAGTACCTCGTCTACTGGCGCTTCTACCAGGACGGCAACATCGAGTGCGAGGTCCGTGCCACGGGCCTGATGGTGACGACACCGTTCGCACTCTCGGGGGGCGCTCCGGTCACCGGGACCGTCGTCGACGCACGGACGTACGCGCCGTTCCACCAACACTTCCTCGTCGCCCGCCTCGACCTCGACGTCGACGGCCCGGACAACACCGTCATGGAGGTCGACTCGCGGGCGCTGCCGGTGTCACCGGAGAACCCGTACGGGCTCGCCGTCGTGAC
This sequence comes from uncultured Actinomycetota bacterium, assembly GCA_963849365.1. Lineage (GTDB taxonomy): Bacteria > Actinomycetota > Actinomycetes > Prado026 > Prado026 > CAVQCJ01. The sequence continues at coordinate 959,500 of CAWKHA010000004.1, read as the reverse complement.
CGAGTCGACGCCGGTCGTCTCCGAGTCGCAGGCTGCCCGCGACTTCAGCTGGGCGACGCAGCGGTCGTGGAAGGTCGTGAACCCGGGCCGTACGAACGGGCTGGGGACGCATCCGGCGTACAAGCTCGTGCCGACCGCGTCGATCCCGCCGATGATGGCTCCGGACACCCCGCAGTACATGCGGGCGCCCGTCATCGGACACACCCTGTGGGTGACCCGGCAGCACGACGACGAGCGCTGGCCGTGCGGGCGGTACCCGGCGCAGTCGCTCGTCGACACCGGGATGACCGAGTGGATCGCCGACGACGAGGGCCTGGAGGGCACGGACGTCGTGCTCTGGTACGTGTTCGGGATCCACCACATCACCCGGGTGGAGGACTGGCCGGTCATGCCTGCCGACATCGTGTCGTTCTGGCTCAAGCCGTTCGGTTTCTTCGACCAGAACCCGTCGATCGACGTACCGCCCTCGGAGCAGGGGGACGGCGAGGGCTGCCACACCGGGGCCGGCCCCGCCGAGCACGGGGAGCACGGCGACTTCGGCCACCAGCGCTGAGCGATGGCCCGACTGTCTCGCGCTCTTCACGTGACCACCTATCCCTCCTAGGGTGCAGACCAACAAGCGCCCCCAACGAGGTGGGCTCGGGCAGGAGTCGCTATGCGCAGGAACCGGATCTTCACAGGTGTTGCATCAGCGACGGTGCTGGCCATGGCCGTCGCGCTGGCCGAATCGGCTCCCGCCACGGCGGCCCCACCGGGGCCGAGCGGTGCAGCCACGGCGTCCGGTAGCGCGGCGGCGGCGGCACAGTCTGGCGAAGGCGACTACGTCGTCCTCTACAAGGAAGGGCAGAGCGCGGCGTCCGCGCGGGCGGCCATCGCGCAGGCCGGCGGACGCATCGTCAAGGAAGACACCAAGATCGGTTACGCGCTGGTCACCAGTACTGACGCATCGTTCACGGCCAAGGTCGATGGCAGTGGCGCGGTCGACGGAGCTGCCCGCAACCGGGTCATCGGCTCCGTGCCCAAGCAGGTGCGCGCTCGTGCGAGCGACATCGAGAAGCTGACTGCCGAGCGGAAAGCGAGCAGGGGCTCGGGTGGGCAGTCCGACGCCAAGGCAGCCGCAAGCTCGGCGCCGGCAGCCACCGTCCTACCGGAACCCCTGGCCAACCGGCAGTGGGACATGCGCCAGATCGGCGCAACCGACACCGGCTCGTACGCAACGAACCCGGGCAGCAAGAAGGTCCTGGTCGGCATCATCGACACCGGGATCGACGGGAGCCACCCTGACATCGCGCCCAACTTCGATGCGGCGGACAGCCGCAACTTCGTCACCGACAACCCAGTGATCGACGGGCCGTGCGAGCACCCCTCGTGCGTCGACCCGGCTGACGAGGACGACGACGGTCACGGCACCCACGTGGCGAGCACCATCGGCTCGCCGATCAACGGGCTCGGGATCGCCGGTGTCGCACCCAACGTCACCCTGGTGAACATCCGCGCCGGGCAGGACTCGGGGTTCTTCTTCCTGCAGCCGACCCTCGAGGCGCTGGTCTACGCCGGCGACATCGGCGTCGACGTGGTCAACATGAGCTTCTTCACCGACCCGTGGCTGTTCAACTGCCTGAACAACCCGGCCGACTCCCCGGCGGAGCAGACCGAGCAGAAGGTCATCCGCCAGGCCACGCAGCGAGCCGTGAACTACGCGATCGCGCACGGGGTGCTGCCCGTGTCCGCCGAGGGCAACGAGGCGACCGACCTGGGTCACCCGACCGTCGACGACACCAGCCCCGACTTCCCGCTGGACACCGCCAAGCATCGCGACGTGAACAACTCCTGCATCACCGTCCCGACGGAGACGCGTGGCGTGCTGGCCATCAGCGCCACCGGCCCGACGACCCGCAAGTCCTACTTCTCCAACTACGGCACCGAGCAGACCGACGTGGCGGCCCCCGGTGGGGACTACTACGACTCGGCCGACAACACCGGTGACGCTCGCAACCTCGTGCTGGCGGCGTACCCGGCGGCGCTGGCCGAGCTGAACGGTGACCTCAACCCGGACGGGACACCTAACAACCCGTTCGTGGTCCGCGACTGCCTCGGGTCGACCTGCGCGTACTACCAGTACCTGCAGGGCACCTCGATGGCATCGCCGCACGCGGTCGGTGTGGCGGCGCTCATCGTGAGCCGGTTCGGCAAGCCGGACAAGGTTCACGGCGGTCTCGGGCTGGCTCCGGACCGGACGAGGGCGATCCTCTTCAGCACTGCCGTCCCGCACGCCTGCCCGCAGCCCCGGCTGTTCGAGTACACGCGGATCAGGGCCGACGGGTCCGTGGGCACGGAGGAGGCGTTCTGCGCCGGGCCGATCCAGAACAACGGGTTCTACGGTCACGGGATCGTGAACGCGTACGCGGCGGTGACGCAGCACAGCTGATGCCGGACCACGTGGGAGGGCCGCGGAACAACGCAGCCCTCCCACGTGGCCCCGTCCCGGTCGGGTCTTCGCATTCGGGGACGGCTGGCACCATCAGTGCTCGGTCGACGATCGCAAGATCTGCGAGAGGTGGAGACGACTGCCCGAGTCTCACGCCCGGTACGCGTCTCGCCGATGGTCGACGTCGAGGACGACCACTGCGCGGTTCTCCTCGTCGATGCGGTAACGGACGCGGTACTCGCCCCGCCGTGCCCGCCACAGCCCTTCGAAAGGTGCTCGGAGCGGAGCACCCACTGTGCGCGGTCGTCGTCGCAGCGGCCCTTGGATGAACTCCCACGCCGCAAAGGCTGCAGCGGGCGGGAGCGACTCCGCGAGCGCACGGCGCGCACCAGGCGCGAGGGCGATGCTGTAGGGCAGTTGGTCAGGGGGTTCAGCCGTCACGGCGCTCGCGCTGGCGGCGCGCGTCCATCAACTTCGCCATGTCGTCACCACTGGTGACGTCGCCGGCAAGGACGGCGGCGTCTGCCTCACGGACACGCTTCAGCGCGGCCCGATCGCTCAACAGCTCCAGTGTTGCCTCCAGGGACTCCAAGTCTTCAGCAGCGACCAGCACCACGTACTCGCGGCCGTTTCGCGTGACATGGACGCGCTCGTGAGTACGGTCGACCTCGTCCGCGATCTCGGACAGATGGGCCTTGACCTCGGAGAGCGGCAGCGTGCTCATAGACTAGAATCCTAGTCCATCGACTCGCACGAGGTCAACGTGTCGCACCACCTCGGAGGAAGCCCAGTTGTCGATCTTGCTGACGATTGCGGACTTAATGGATGGCTTCCACCCTCAGGCGTGTACACAGCCGTGGCTGGGCCGAGCAGCTCACACCGAGAATCCCAGGCCCTACCTGGAGGCCCCGAGGCCGTCGCCCAAGCAAGGAGGCAGCCAGGAACGGCATCCATGAAGGAGCAGGGATGGTCAAGGTGTCCCCACGCGGGGAGCGGCCTTGTTGCGGGCGGCGTTGTCCGGACGGGCGGGTCAAGGACGCAGCGCCCGCAGCCCGAAGGGCGAGGACGAACGGTCCTTGATGCGTCCGGAGGACAACGCATACTGCCCGGGGCCGCCGCCCGGGGTTCTGAAGGTGTGGATGGCTTCGGGTTGAACGAGTGGGGGTGGCAGGGTGCCAGCATTCCTTCGCCCGCGAGGGTGCATGAAGCCTTGTGGTTGTTCGCCCTGGTTCAGGGTGTGGGGCCATTCACTTCGTCGGCCGCACCACAAGGTGGTGGGTCCATGCCGTTCCTCGGCCGCCACAAGTCATGCAGGCTCACGCTGCGTCCTTGGTGTTCGGCACGGCGCGGGCGGTTCCATTGCGCAGGGTGTAGTAGACGATGTCGAGCATGCGGCGTGCGGCGACGATCGCCCGCGGCGGGTGGTGCGGTCCGTCGTCGAGGTCGTCGACCGGGAAGCCCAGCGATCGACTTGACGCTCGGCCGTTGACGTCGCCGCGAAGCAGATCCCTTGGATGTGCACGCGCGGAGCCTGGGCGGCTCACCTCGCCGCGAGCGAGCCGGCCTCGGCCAGCTCCTGGGCGCGAGGGCTCGCCTCGGCGAGCGACGGCTGCTCGCGCCAGCCGTCACCGTCGGACTGCGCCCGGAAGTTCCGCACGCAGATCGCGATGGACAGGCCGCAGTTGAGGACAGCGGCCCACTGTTCTCCCGTGGCCAACGCGGGCAGCCACATCGCCGAGGACATCACGCAGACGAGCCACCCCGACCGGTGCCTTCCGGCCACCCAGGTGCCGACCAGGCCGACGACGATGGCCATGGCGCCCAGGAGCTGGTACGCCGCGGTCATGGCCGCGACCGGGCCGGGACCTGCGTGGAGCCCCGCGCTCCTACGCCGACCCGCCGTGCCGAGCGCCGACGCCACGCGTCGGCCAGACGCACGGCCGAGCGACGCACGACACGGTCCGGGCGGACCGGGACCTTGTCACGCGCCGCGACGGCCCGACGCGTAGCGTCGGCGTCGCGCAGACGCTGGTCGATGACTGCGTGGGCATGGCTGGCGTGCAACGCCGGGTGCATGGTGCGTTCCTTCTCTGTTCGTGCCCGAGCCACCGTTGGCCGGGCGGTTTCCTGCGAATGCGCGATGACGAGTGACGCGTGGCTGAGTCGGTCCTCAGTGCAGGACCAGCACCGACTCGAGATACGTCGCCGGGATGGCGACGCTGCCGCCGTCACGGTTCCGGTCGAACCGGTTCACCAGGTCGGCCAGGTCGCCGGCGAGCTCGTGCCTGCCGGCCTGGTCGAGGGCGTCGAAGGCCTTGAGCGTCGGTCCGTACCAGCGCCGGAAGAACGCCACGAAGTCCTGCGCCGAGACGAACCGGAACACGGTGGTGCGCTCCTCGGCGCGGACCTTCGCGACCGAGGGACCGAAGAGCTCGGCCAGGTGCTCGCGGGTCCCCCACAGGAGCGGGGACCGGACACCGGCCGGAGCCGGGACGTGCGAGGTGATGACCTTGAACATCTCGCCGATGAATCCTCCCGGAGTCCACGACGCGAGAGCGACCGTGGCGCCGGGACGGGCGACCCGGACGACCTCGTCCGCGGTGCGCTGGTGGTCGGGGGCGAACATCGTGCCGAAGACGGACACAACGGCGTCCACGGACGCGTCGTCGACGGGCAGGTCCTCGGCGTCGCCCTCGCGGAACTCGACGTCCAAGCCCTCGGCGACGGCGCGAGCCCGACCGTCCTCAAGCAGGGCGGGGACGTAGTCGACCCCCACCGCGTGTGCTCCGGACCGGGCCGCGGCCAAGGTCGCGTTGCCGTTGCCGCAGGCCACGTCCAGCACCTGCCACCCGGGGCGCAGATCCGCGTGGTCGACCAGCTTCTCGCTGACGAGCACGATGCGGGACGCAACCACGGAGAAGTCCCCGCTGGCCCAGGTCTGCTGCTGCTTGGCCTTGATCGCGGTCAGGTCGGGTTCGTTCGTCGTGACGGACATCGGATCTCTCCTCTTCGGTGACGGCTCGGGTGGTCGTCGCTTCGTCGAGGATCCGGGCGAGCGACAGGTCGCAACGAGTGGAGAGGTCGTACCGGCCGGGGACACCGCCCGCGCCCCGCCGCGCAGGCTCGCGGCCGGTCGCCCCGGCCCCGGGACCCGCCCCCGCCGAACGGGGCCACAGGTACAGGATTCGTACTACCCCGAGGCCTCGCGACACGGCACGATGAGCCGATGGGGAACTACGCCGACTACTGTCCGATCGCCACGGGCGCCGACGTGCTTGGCGACCGCTGGACCCCGCTGGTCATCCGCGAGCTCATGGTCGGCGCCAGCGGGTTCAACGAGATCCACCGCGGCATCCCGCGCATCTCCCGCACGCTGCTGTCCCAGCGGCTGCGCCAGCTGGAGCGGTGGGGGCTGGTCGAGCGCAGGACGGCCGGCCGCGGTCGCGCCGGCGGCTACCGGCTCACCCCGGCCGGGGACGCGCTCACCCCGATCGTCTGGGCCATGGGCCACTGGGCCGCCGAGTGGGTGTTCAGCGACCCGACCGAGGAGGACTGCGACGGTCTGTCGCTCATCTGGCGCATGCACCAGCACGGCATCCCCCACAAGCTCCCCGGCGACCGAATCGTCGTGCACGTCGTGCTCACCGGGCCCGGCGCCGCCGAGGGCTGGCTGTCGATCGAGAACGGGTCGGTGACCGTCTGCAAGGACGACCAGGGACACGACGTGGACCTGGCTGTCGAGGCGGACACAGCCCAGATGCAGCGGTGGCTGCTGGGGCTCGTCCCGTTTCGCGAGCTCGTCAGCTCGGGCCACGCCCGGCTGCTCGGCCCGAGCCGGCTGGCGCGCGCCTTCCCCACGTGGTTCGACACCAGCCTGTTCTCCGAGGGCCTGCGCCGCGCCGAACGCCGACGCGTCGCGGACGAGAGCATCAGCGCGTGACGCCACCGATCGTGGCGACCGGCGTGCACCCGACGACTCGCCCCCCTCGCTAGCGGGACTTGCTCGGCTTCCCGCCGGAGGCTTGGCCGGAGCACGCCCGCCAACCAAGATCACGAAAGATCGAGGCTAGCGGCAGCGTCGCTGCGGCGACCACAATGGCCCGAACGGATCAACGAGGTGGTGCATGCGTGACTCCGGCTTGCCGAGCAGGCTCACCGAGGTCCACGTCGCAGGCTGGACGATAGTCCAGGCAGTGGGAGACCTCGACGCAGCTGGGGCCGCTGAGCTGATCACTCATGTCGGCCCGATTCTGACTCCTGGTGCGAAGGTGGCTTTGGACCTCCGCCAGGTGCAGCTGGATCCGGCCAGCGGACCTGAGGCGATCCGGTCGTTGGTCGACACCGCGACCCGAGCAGGCGCACAGCTGGTGTCGGTCGAGGCGGACGCGGGGCGGAGGGACCTGCTTCGTTCGGCCGGGGTGCCCGAGGTGTACGAGTCACTGGATGCGGCCCTCCATGCCACCTCGCCCGTGCTCCGAGACGCGGGGTCGCCGCCGCCCGAGCCGCCGCTGATCCCTGCTTCCGGAGACGCCGTGCTCGTCGCGGCCGAGGACGACATCGGTCAGGCGGACGCGCACTAGCCCTCTGCAGCGACTGGACGCTCGGAGGGAGTCCGCCGCGGGCGGCGAACAGAACGGTACTTCCCGGCGCTCCGGCGCCCGCCCGGCCCCAGGTTGTCCGGGTGATCTCCTCTCTGCTGTCCGCCGTCTGGATACCCAGTCTCTTCGTGCTCGGCGTGGTCCTCATCGTGGTCGTGATCGCGGTCGCCTTGAAGACGATGAGACGCCGCTGACTCGACGCCCGTGACCGGCACTCCGGTGCGGCCAGCCTCCGTCGCAGGGTCGTGCCCGCGGCGGCCCCGGGGGGTGACGACATCGGGTTCCGGAGTCGTCGCGTCAGGGCACGACGAGGACCGGCACCTCGGTCAGCTCGATCAGCTGTTGCGCGACGCGGCCGAGTGCCGGTAGCGACGGGCCGACCTGGTCGCGACGCCCGACGACGATCAGGTCCGCGGACCACCGGCGCGCCTCCGCGGCGATCTGCGCGGCCGGCTCGCCCGCGAGCTCGAGCGTGTCCGCCCGCACGCCGTCGCTGGCTGCCATCCGCTCGACGTGGCGCAACAACGCGTCGGCCGAGGTGCGCAGCCGCTCCTCTCCCTGTCCCTCCGTCGACGCCCGGGCAAGTGCTCGCGCGACCATGCCGTCCTGGATCACGGTGGCGACCAGCAGCCGGGCGGACGTGGAGGCCGCGAGCGCGATGGCCGCGCGCGCGGCACGAAGGGACTGCGGGGAGTCGGTGACAGCCACGACGATCCGGTCGGGAGCGGCGAGCCGATCGAACGCACTCGCGCCGGCCACGGTCACCGGTCGGCCCTGCTCGACTCGCGCGTGGCGTCTCGACGGGCGGCAGCCCACCTGAGCCGCACCGCCTCGCCGTTCTCGTTCTCGGCCAGCATCAGCTCGACAGCGGCTCTGGCCTGCTCCATCCGGGGGATCCAGTGGTCCTCGATCGCGCGCAGTCGCAGACCCGTCGTGGCAACCTCGTCGTCCACCACGCGCAGCGCCGCGGTGAGGACGGCGTAGTCGACGACGGCGACGACGAGGGACCGGTACGCCGCGGTCGCGACGACGGCGGACGCACTCGGCGGCACGTGCGCGTCGCGGGGCTGCTCGGGGAGCCGGACGTCGGCCTCGGACGGGAAGCGGGCCCCGATGAGTGCGGACCAGGTGATGTCGACGGTTGCCGTCGGAGGCGGCGCGGCGAACCCGAGGGCGTCCTCCCCCGCGACGAGGGCCGTCCGAAGGGCCGACCGCTCGGCCTGGGCGGCCAGGAGCTCGACCTTGGTGCGGGCGTCCCCGGTGCGCTGCTCGAAGACCGAGCGCTGTCCGCGCAGGATGAGCAGCCTTCGGTCGAGCAGGTCCGAGCTGCGACGAGCCGCCGCCAGCCTGCGGACCAGCCAGGTGCGCCCGGCGCGCCCGGGAGGCAGGCCACGCAGCCCCGTCATCGCTGTCCGTCCCGAGGCCCGGGGTCTGCAGGTGCGTAGTACGTGTCCACCTGCGCCGCGGGGATCATCGCCAGCTCTCGCCGCGGGAGGGTCGACAGGACCCGCCAGCACCGTGTGAGCGTCTCTTCCAACGTGCGACCTTCGGACGGGCTCTGGTCGACCAGCGTGCTCTCGAAGGTCGCCTCGAACACCAGGTAGTCGCGGTCGGTGGAGCCGAGGGCCGCCTCGCCGACAAGGTCGGCCAGCTCCGCCACCTGACGAGCGTGGGCCAGGCAGGCCAGGAGCTGGGCCGCGACGTCGAGGTGGTCGTCGCGGGTCCGGCCCGCCCCGGCTCCTTGCCGCATCAGCCGCGACAGCGAGGAGAGCGGGTCGACGGGTGGGTACACGCCACGGCCGCGCAGCTCCGCCGAGAGCACGATCTGGCCCTCCGTGATGTAGCCCGTGAGGTCGGGCACCGGGTGGGTGATGTCGCCCGCGGGCATCGTCAGGACGGGCACCAGCGTCAAGGACCCCGGCAGTCCGGAGACCCTCCCGCAGCGCTCGTACAGGGACGCGAGGTCGCTGTACAGGTAGCCGGGGTAGGCGCGCCGGGCCGGGAACTCCCCGCGGGCCGAGGAGACCTCCCGCAGCGCCTCGCAGTAGCTGGTCATGTCCGCCATCACCACGAGCACGTGCCTGCCGAGGGTGAACGCGAGGTGCTCGGCGACCGTCAGCGCGATCCGCGGCGTGAGGATGCGTTCGATCACCGGGTCGTCGGCAGTGTTCACGACCAGGACGAGCTCGCCGGCCGCCGAGCGCTCTTCGAGGCGGTCGCGCACGGCAGCCGCCTCGGCGTGCGTGAGGCCCATGCCGGCGAAGACGACGCAGAACGGCTCGCCGCCGGTCGATGACTGCGCGGCGATCTGGGCGGCCAGGTCGAGGTGCCGAAGGCCGGCGACCGAGAACACCGCCAGCTTCTGGCCGCGGACCAGGGTGGTGAGGGCGTCGATCGCGCTGATCCCGGTGATCACGGGCTGGGCCGGGGGCTCACGGCGGGTCGGGTTGAGCGGGACACCGGCGACCGCCGCGGTGGCGGTCCCCAGGATCGGCGGCCCGCCATCGGTGGGCTCGCCGCGGCCGTTGCAGCTGCGCCCCAGCCACGCGTCGCCGACCTGGATCCGTAGCGGGCTGCCGTCGAACGATGTCCAGACGTCCCGCGGGTCGATGCCGTCGGTGCCCTCCAGAACCTCCACGACGGCCAGGTCTCGGTCGACCTCGAGCACCAGGCCGCTGCGAACCTGCCCGTCCGCGACCCGGATCCGGGCGAACTCGTCCCAGCCGACGCCGCGGACGCCTTCGATGACCAGCAGGGGACCCTCGACCGACCGTGCCCCGCGGTGCTCGGTCCGGGCCCACCCCGTCGTCATGGCAGCGCCTCGATCCTGCTCAGGACCTCGTCACGGGCCGACGCGATGGTGGCCAGGGCTCCCGCGTCGTCCATCGGCGCGTCGTCCCGCGCACGCAGCACCGGGCTGAGGTCGAGCTCCTCGACCGATGCCGCCGGGACGCCTCGACCGACGGCTGCCTGTGCGGCGTCCACGACGTCGAGCACCATCGTGACGAGCGCCTGCGTGCGCACCGGCCCGCTGCTCGCGTCGACGGCGCTGAGCGCGGACTGCTGAAGGATCCCTTCGCGGACGAGGCGTCCACCGAGCAGGACCACACGTTCGTACCCCGGCAGCACCCCCACACCCATGAGCTCGGCCAGTGCCGAGAGGCGGTCGGCTTCCGCCAGCAGCGAGCTGAGCCGAGCCCGGTGCTGCGCCCACCCTCGAGAGCCGTGTGCGTCGTACCAGCGTGCGAGCGCCTCGACGTCGCGCGCGAAGGAGCCCGACCACGACACGGCCGGGTAGTGGCGGGCATAGGCGAGGTCCCGGTCGAGCGTCCACAGCGATCGGACGAACCGCTGCGTGTGCGCGGTGACCGGTTCGGTCATGTCGCCGCCCTGCGGTGAGACAGCGCCGATGAGGGTCACCGACCCTTCGGCACCTCCGAGGGTGCGCACGCGGCCGGCTCGCTCGTAGAACGCGGCCAGGGCGGAGGAGAGCCCGGCGGGGTAGCCCTCCTCGGCTGGCAGCGCCTTGGTCCGGGACGCGAACTCCCGCAACGCCTCAGCCCACCGCGACGTCGAGTCGGCGATCACCACCGCGTCGTAGCCCATGTCGCGGTAGAACTCAGCGACCGCGACGGCTGAGTAGATGCTCGCCTCGCGCGCCATCATCGGCATGTTGGACGTGTTCGCCAACACCACCGTCCGCTCGATCAGCCGGCCCCCGGAGACCGGGTCGGAGAGCGTGGCGAACTCGGACAGCACGTCGGCCATCTCGTTGCCCCGCTCACCGCACCCGACGTACACGATGACGTCGGCGGCGCACCACTTGGCGATCTGCTGGAGCAGGACGGTCTTGCCGGTCCCGAAGCCGCCCGGGACGGCCGCCGTCCCGCCCAGCATGAGTGGGAACAGGGCGTCGATCACGCGCTGCCCGGTCACCAGCGGAGCGTCGGAGTCCAGCCGGTGGGTCACCGGACGGGGCACCCGCACGGGCCACCACGAGGTGAGCGTGACCGGCCGGTCGCCCACGACGGCAACCGTCTCGTCCTCGGTGCACTCGCCGGCGGCACGGATCTGGGACACGGCCCCCCCGGAGCCGGGAGGGACCAGCACGCGGTGCTCGACGGCGCAGCCCTGGACGGTCCCGAGGACGGCTCCTGCGCTCACCTTCCGGCCGGCGGTCACGGCGGGCAGCCACGACCATGTCCGCGAGCTGCCGGCGGCTGCGTGCGCGCCCGCCTCGAGCCACAGGCCGGCTCCCGAGAGCGGACGCAACAGGCCGTCGAACACGCCACCCAGGAGGCCAGGGCCGAGCCGGGCGGCGAGGGGATGCTCGAGCGTCGTCACGGCGTCGCCCACCGCGAGCCCTCCGGTGTACTCGTACGCCTGGACACCGGCGGTCTCGCCGTGGATGGCGACGACCTCGCCGAGCAGGCGGCCCGGGCCCAGCTCCACCAGCCATGACATCGCCACCCGGTCCAGCCCTTCGGCCTCGACAAGGGACCCGTCGACGCGAACGATCCGCCCGCTGGTGGTCATGGTGTCCACAGCGCCCGCACGTCGTCCCCCAGCCGCCCGACCAGCCGCTCCGCGAGAGCGTCCATGGTGATCTCGACGCGCGTGGAGTCCGTCTCGGCCACCAGGCCGGATGACGACTCGGTGACGGCCGAGCCGTCGCCGGCGGCCGCTCGGGCCGTGGCGGCGAGCCCGGCCAGAGCCTGTGGCCAGGCCGGGTCGTCCCGCAGCGCCCCGACCTGGCTCCGGCAGGCGGTGAGCAGGCCGTCATAGGCCTCCCGCTGAGCCGCCAGGAGCGCTGCACGCGACTGGCGGCGGATCCGTGCCGCCGCGGCGGTCGACACGGCGGCAGCCTCGGCGCGACCGGCACGACGTGCGTCGTCGACGATGCCGTCCGCCTCCGCCTGGGCTGTCGCGAGGACGGCGCGGGCCTGCGCGTCCGCTGCGGCGATCTCGCGGTCCGCGTCGGCGTGGGCGCGGGCCAGCAACGCCTCTCGCACCGGAGCCAGCGCCAGCGAGACGGACTGGGTCATGGCAGCACCACCACCAGGGGCCGCGTCGGGACCGGGGACCGTCCGAGCTGATCGGCGAGATCCACTGCGGCGGCCGGAGTGAGCACGACGACGGCCACGCCCGGCTCGGCGCCCGGCCAGGCCGCGACCACCGTGTCGTGGTCGTCAGCCGGCCGGACGTCGGCACCCGCGAGCGCGAACCCGGCGACCCTGCCGCGCTCCCCGATCACCACGACCCGACCGGTCATGTCAGGCCTTCTGGAGGAGGATCACGGCCACGATCAGCCCGTAGATGGCGATCCCTTCGGCGAGGCCGACGACAACCATGGCCCGGCCGAACAGCTCGGGTCGCTCGCTCATCGCGGCCAGCGCCGCGGCACCGGTGTAGGCGACGGCGATGGCGGCGCCGATGGACGACCCGGCCACCGAGATCGCTGCGCCGAGCAGGGCTGCCCAGCTGCTGGACGACCCGGTCGTGGCCGTGGCCACCGGGACCGCCGCGGATGTGGCCGCCGACGAGGCGCCGGTGTCCAGGGCCACGAGGAGCACCGCGAGGGCCCCGACGAGCAGCACCCCGCCGGTCATGGCGAGGATGGCGGCAGCTCGGCGGGGTCGGCGTCGGGCGAGGAGCACGGCGACGGTCACCAGGACGGCGACGACCGGCAGGGCGAGGATGGCGGCGGTGATCGTGGTCACGGGTGCTCCTCCTGGATCAAGTCGGCCGCCGGCTGCCCGGCGACCGTGACATGCCACGGCCTGAACGGCCGTCCCTCGGACTGGAAGACGCGGGAGAACAGCTCGTAGTACTCCAGCCGTAACGCCTGGACCCCGGCGACGAGCGCCTCCAGCGCGAACGACGCGGCCGTGCCGACCACGAACACGAGGATGCCGAGCGCAGCCCCGACCGGCGACGTGCCCCACAGCGCCACGGTCGCTGTCCACACGACGGCCGACAGCGCCGCGTGGGTCAGCCCGAAGGCCGCCAGCCGCGCGAAGGAGACCACGTTCGACCCGAGCCGTACGACCAGGTCGAAGAGCTCGATGACCGCCTCGACCACGCCCGTGCCGCCACCACCGGCCGCGACCAGCAGCCCGACGAAAGCCAGGACGAGCCCGGTCAGGGCGATCACGAGCCCGAGCAGAGTCAGCCAGTCGGTCGCAGTGGCGAGGCCGAACACCACCAGCCCGGCGCCGAGGAAGAGCGTGGACCCGGCGATCCCGGTCGGCGAGTAGAGCGCGTAGGTCCAACCGCCCTCCCGGACCCGGTTGACCGTGCCAAGCGCGTAGGACCCGGCGAGGAGGACGGCCCCCAGACCGATGGCCGCGACGAGGAGCGTCATCGGCTCGTCGACCGGCGAGATCCACAGCACCGGGAGGACGCCGGTCGGTCCGAAGAACTCGCCGTAGAGCACGCCGAAGACGATGCCGGAGGCGCCCAGGGCCCCGATGAACGGCGCCACGTCCCGCAGGCGGCCGAAGATGCGCGGCCGGCCCAGCCGGGCGAGCACGGCGGCAAGGACCAGCAGCAGGCCGTCACCTACGTCGCCGAACATCATCCCGAACATCACGACGTACGCCGCTGCGGCGAACGGCGTCGGGTCCACGTCGGCGTAGGGCGCGGTCGCGTACGTCTCCACCAGCGCCGTGAACGGGTGGCCCTGACCATGACGACGCAGGAGGGTCGGTGGCTGGATGCCGCGCGGCCGCGGCAGGGGCACGACCGCCCCGCCCACCTCCGCGAGGCTGGCCGCCAGGTCCGGCACGGAGTCCGCCGGTGTCCATCCGGCGAACGCGGCCACGGAGTCGTTGGAGACGGCCGCGGCGCCGACCTGCTGCAGAGCCGCCTCACCCATGAGGAGGTCGGCTCGGCTGGCCCGTTCCAGCTCGTCGAGGTCCGGCGCGACAGGCGCGAGCAGCGGCTCGGCATGCTCACCCAACCGCTGCAGGCGACGCGCGACGTCTCCCGAACCGGTGTCGGGGCCGACCGGGATCTCGATGTCGACCACCCCCGCCGCAGCCACCCGCACCAGCATGTCGCGGACGACGGGCGCCGGCGCCACGAGGGCGACTCGCTGCATGGGCACCACACCGGCCCGGTCACGCCAGCGCATCGAAGGCCTCCAGGGGTGCGCCGCCGCGGGCGGCCAGAGCGAGCGCGGCCCGGACCCGCCAGGCGTCGGCGGCCAGCAGTGCGAGCGCGGCTGTGATCTGGAGCTGCCCGGAGCCCACCGATCGCGACCGGGCATCCGCCTGGGACTCCAGGTGCGTCCACCAGGCCGTCTCCGCCGCATCCAGGTCGCCCAGCGTCCGGGCGGTGCGCACGGCCCAGGCGGCCCGGGTGGGCAGCCGCCCGGCCAGCTCGTCCAGGGTCGTCGCGGACGTGATGTCCCGCCCCACCGCACGCGAGACGAGGGCCGGTGGGACGTCGAGCGCGTGACCCTGCACGAGCTCCCGCGCCAGCAGCAGGGCTGCCGCTCCGGCCGCCCACTCGTGCGCCCCGGACACACCCGTCCGCACCCTGGCTGCCCACGCCAGCCGCATGACGAAGGAGATGCTCCGGTCGTCCTCACGTCCCGGATCGCCCCACGGCGTCATCGCGAGCCGGCGCCGAAGCTCGGTGCGGTCACCAGAGCCCGCCAGCCGCGGCCACGCGGTCGCCAGCGACCCCAGGACGTACGGCGGCGGGACCTCGACACCGGTCGAGAACGCCGCCAGAAGAGCATCGACGTTCGCGATCTCGAACCACCCGGCCAGCACCCGCACGGCCTGCGCGCCCTCGCGTGGCAACCATCCGGCAAGCACCCGGCCGTGCCACAACAACGTCGTCGCCACTGCACGCTGGGCCTGCACGACCGTCTGGCCGGGCCGCACGTACCTGCCGTACGGTCCGGTCGACAGGCTCGCGACGGCTGTGCCGAGGTCGCTGCTGGCGGCCAGCGACCGGGATGCTGCCCTGCCGAGCCGGCGACGCGTGATCGCACGTGCTCTCACGGCACCGGCCACCCAGCCGACGCTCATGTCGGGCCGGCCATGCCGAGCTCTGCGCGCGCGGAGTCGACCACCCGCGCCGCGAGCACAGGGATGCGTTCTGCCGCCAGGCGAGCGATGCGGCGAGCCTCCTGCGCTCCACGGGACAGCTCGACCTGCGCCTCGACCTCGCGTTGCCGACGCTCGGCGGCCGCTGTGTCGGCCCGGGCAGCGTCGGCACGCAGCCGGGCCTGCGCGACCACGGCCTCCGCGCGCGCCCGGGCATCGGCGAGCAGCCGGTCCGCACGCGCCCTGGCCGCAGCCTGCACCTGGTCGCACTGCCGCCGCGTCTCCTCCAGCTCCACGAGGATGGGAGCGAGCTCGGCCTCGAGAAGGGCCTTCCCGTCGGCCGGGACACCCACGGGTGCCGCCGGCCCGGGCGTGCCGACGGGCCGGAAACGCTCGAGCAGGTCTCGGACACCGGGCATGCCAGCACCTCCCGACCCCGGGTCTGCTCATCGTCGCCCAGCTGCGGGACAGGACTCAGGGGCCAAAGTCCCCCGCGTCGGGCCCTCGGGGGACCTCTCGTACCGGGAGCTCACCCTGCGAGGTGCAGTCAGTCCTGGGGTGTCCACGTGGCTGGCGGCGCGGGACGGGACCAGACGGACGCGGTCGTCCCCGTGACGGTGGGCACGGTCGCGTGGGGCGTCGCGCTGGTGGTGACGTCCCTGCTGCGCAGCCGGCTGGCCGAGCACGACGCGCAGTGGTGGGTCGGGCACAGCACGTTAGATGAGCGTTAGATCGATCTTGGTCGGCGCAAGGCCAAGATCAGGCCTCGGACGCATCGCCGCAGGTCGGAGCGGAGGGCGTGGGATTCGAACCCACGAGGAGCTTGCGCCCCTAGCGGTTTTCAAGACCGCCGCCATCGGCCACTAGGCGAGCCCTCCAGTGCCGACGAGGGTAGTCGCCGGGCAGCGTCAGCCCTCGGGAACCGGCCGGCGCCCCGCTTGTCGGCTTCGTGTCAGGGTTCGACCACTCAGCCGAGGGGCCCTCGTGACGCTGTGGCACACAGAGGGCCGAGCCGCCGTTCGATCGGGGCAAAGACGACGCTCGGTGGCCCACCAGGGCCCCGCCGAGCCGGCTCTGTGTGCCGGAGCGTCATCGGTGATCGCTTGCCTCCCCGGAATGCCCACTGCCCCGACGGCCGGGGCGGGGCAGCGTCGGGGCAGCGGTGCTCAGGGACCGACCGCGAGCGCGGCCGGGGTCGACCGGTCGGTCAGACGTCGACCGACCCGAGGGTGACGCGCGCGGTGCGAGTGGCGCCGGCGCGCACGTATGTCAGCTCCACGGTCGAGCCGGCCGGTGCGGACCGGATCGTGGCCACCAGGGCCTCGCCGTTGGCGATCGTCCGGCCGTCGACCTTGGTGATCGTGTCGCCGTCGGCCAGGCCGGCCTTGGCCGCAGCGCTGCCGGACTGCACGTCCTGCAGGGTCGCGCCGCCGGTGCTCCCGTCGGCCGCGGAGGCGCCGAGGAACGCCCGCGTCGCGTGGCCGTCCTTGATCAGCTGGTTCGCGATGCGCATGGCCTGGTCGACCGGGATCGCGAAGCCGAGGCCGATCGAGCCGGTCTCCTGGCCGTTGGAGCCCAGGGACGCGCCGGCCGAGTTCATGCCGACGAGCTCGCCGCGCAGGTTCACCAGCGGACCACCGGAGTTGCCCGGGTTGATCGCGGTGTCGGTCTGGATGGCGTTCATCACCGAGTTGGTGGTGCCGTCCCCGCCGGTGGTCACCGGCCGGTCCAGCGCGCTGACGATGCCCTCGGTGACGGTCCCGGCGAGAGCCAGGGGCGAACCCAGGGCCACAACGGCCTGGCCGACCCTGAGGTCGGCGGCGCTGCCGATGCGGATCGGGGTGAGGCCGGAGACGCCGTCCACCTTAATGACGGCGACGTCGTCGCCGGCGTCGCGGCCGACCAGCTTGGCGGCGGCCTTGCTGCCGTCGTTGAAGAGCACGCTCAGCGTGCCGCCCTGGGCGGCACCCGCGACGACGTGGTTGTTGGTGAGGATGTAGCCGTCGGCGCTGATGATGCTGCCGGAGCCGGTGTCACCGCTGCCGTCCGAGCTGCGCATCTGGATCTGGACGGTGCTGGGCAGGACGGCCTTGGCCACCGACTCGACCGAGCCGTCGGCGACGGCCGGAGCCGTGCTGGCGCCGGAGGTGCCGGTCCCGGTGCTGGTGCTGGTGCCGGTCGACGGGGCACCGGCGAGGCGGGCGGTCGCGGTGGCGACTCCGCCGCCGACGAGGCCGGCCATCACGGCGGTCATGGCGAGAAGGGCCACCGGGCGCTGCCTGCGCGCGGCCGGGGCGGGGGCGACGGCCTCGACGGACGGGGCCGGGTAGCTGGGGACGTAGGGGTCGTAGGTCATGTCGACCAAAGTGCCGCCCAACCCTGAACGAACGCTGTACAGATGCTGAGGTGTGTGTCCAGAGTCCCTGTGAGTTTCCTGAGCGCCCCAACCCCGACTTGCGGGGTCGGGGGTCGAGACGGCCGGCCGACGTCAGTCGGCGGGGGCGGCCTCGCGGCGCATCCGGGAGATCGCGGCCAGGTCCCAGTCCGGCCGCGGAACCGACGACAGCAACAGCCGGGTGTACGGATGCTGCGGAGCCGCCAGCAGCGAGCGCGTCGGACCGTGCTCCACGGCCAGTCCCTGCCGCATGACGACCACCTCGTCGCAGACGTACCGGACGACGGCCAGGTCGTGGCTGACGAACACCAGCCCGATGCCGCTGTCGCGACGGATGTCACCCAGCAGGTTGAGCACCTGCGCCTGGACGGAGACGTCCAGCGCCGACACCGCTTCGTCCAGCACGAGCACGCGCGGTTCGACGGCCATCGCCCGGGCGATCGCGACGCGCTGCCGCTGCCCGCCGGACAGCCGCCGTGGGTAGGCGCCGGCCTCGCGCTCCCCCAGCCCAACCTGGTCGAGCAGCTCCATGCTGCGCCGCCGCCGGGCCGCGCGGTCGAGCGAGGTGTGCAGCGCCAGGACGGCGTCGATGGCCGCAGCGACGTTCACCCGCGGGTCCAATGACAGGTAGGGGTCCTGGAAGACGATCTGCACGGCCTTCGCCCGCGCCAGCCGGGCAGCCGCCGAGCGCTTCGACCCGGCCTGCAGCGGTCGACCCTGCACGAGGATCTGGCCGCTGTCCGGGCGCTCGAGGCCGACCAGCATCCGGGCTGCCGTGGTCTTGCCCGAGCCGGACTCGCCGACCAGTCCGACCGAGCCACCTGCGTCCAGCCGGAACGAGAGCCCCGCCACCGCTTGCACGGTGGTGTCCCCCACGGCGTACGCCTTGCGCAGGTCGCGGACCTCCAGCAGCGCGGTCACGACGCCTCCCGTGGTGCCGCCGGGCGCAGCCCGAGCAGGTCGGGAGCCACCTCCGCGGCGCGCAGGCACGCGACCGAACGTCCGCCGGGAAGCTCGGTCAGCACCGGCGGACGGGTCCCGCACGGTTCCGACAGCGCGTGGCCGCAACGGGCGGCGAACGCGCAGCCCGCGGGCGCCTCCAGCAGGCTCAGCGCCTGCCCCGGGATGGGGACCAGCCGGTCGTGCTCGCCGTCGACGTCCGGGGTCGAGGCCAGCAGCCCGGCGGTGTACGGGTGCCGGGGCCTCGCGAACAGCTCTCCCGCCCGCGCGGACTCCACGATCCGCCCGGCGTACATCACGTACACGCGGTCGCAGATCGCCGACGCCAGGTCCAGGTCGTGCGTGATGAAGAGAACGCCGAGGCCCCGCTGCGCCTGCAGCCCGGCCAGGATCGCGAGGATCTCGGCCTGCGTGGTCACGTCCAGGGCGGTCGTCGGCTCGTCGCACAGCAGCAGGGCGGGGTCGGTCATGAGCGCCGCGGCGATCATGACGCGCTGGAGCATGCCCCCGGACAGCTCGTGCGGGTGCTGGTCCAGGTGCCGGGCCGGGTCGGGCATGGCGACCGCGTGCAGCAGCTCCTCGGCCTTGGCCATGGCCCGGCTGCGGTCCCAGCCGGGCGCGCGGCGCAGCGACTCGGTCATGAAGTCGCCGATGCGGCGCATCGGGTTGATGCCCGCGCGCGGGTCCTGGAAGATCATCGACACGGTCGAGGTCCGCAGCGCACGCAGGCTCGCAGGGCCGGCGCCCAGAACGTCGACGCCCGCCACGGTGATGCGGCCCTCGACCTGCGCGCCGCCCGGACTCAGCCCGATGACCGAGCGGGCCGTGACCGACTTGCCCGAGCCGGACTCGCCGACCAGCCCGACCACCTCGCCGTCCGCGACGCTCAGTGAGACGTCGTCGAGCACCGGCCGCAGCGCACGCCCGGGCAGCCGTACCGACAGCCGCTCGATCTCCAGCAGCGCCATCAGCCGTCCCGCCTCGCGATGCGGTCGCCGAGGTCCTCGCCCACCACGTTGAACGCGACGACCGTCACGATCACCGCGATGGCCGGCGCCACCGCCGACAACGGCTGCCCGGACAGCACTGCGCCGCGGCCGGCGTTGATCATCGAGCCCCAGTCGGCGGTCGGCGGCTGCACGCCGAGGCCGAGGAACGACAGTGCGGCCAGGTCCAGCAGCGCGTAGCCGAAGTTCAGCGTGGATTGCGCGAGCACCGTCGGCGCGACGTTGGGCAGCAGCCGCCGCACGGCCACGTGCGCCGGACCGAAGCCTTGCACGAGGTACGCGGCGATGTACGGACGTGACCGCGCCTGGATCACCAGGCTGCGGACCAGCCGGGCGACGAACGGCATGTACGCGACGGCCATCGCCACGACTGGGGCGGCCAGGCCCTTGCCGAACAGGGACACGGCCAGGATCGCGAGCAGCAGCCCGGGGAACGCGAACAGGACGTCGAGGATGCGGGACAGGACGGTGTCGACCCAGCCACCGCGCCACCCGGCCACCAGCCCGACACCGATCCCGAGCAATGTCGAGAACACCACGACCGCCAGCGGACCGACGAGACTGGTCCGCGTCCCGAAGATCAGCCGGGACAGCGTGTCCCGGCCGACCTCATCGGTGCCGAGCCAGTGCGCCGGGCTGGGGGGCGCGAGCGCGTTGCCAAGGTCGGTCGCGTCGGGGTTGTACGGGGCGAGCAGCGCAGCGAACAGCGCGACCAGGACGAACCCGACGACCACGGCCAGGGACAGCGCGAACAGCCAGCTCCCACCGAACGTGCGCAGCCCCGCCAGGCGACCGCGCCCCGGCCGGTCGGCGGTGATGGCGGTCATCGGGCGGCGTCCCCGGCCACGACCCGTGGGTCGATCAGCGGGTAGAGCAGGTCGATGACGGTGTTGATGACGACGAACACCGCCACGACGATGAGCACCAGCGCCTGCACGACCGGGAAGTCGAGCTTGTCCACGGCCTGCACCAGCAGCGAACCGATGCCGTCCAGGCCGAAAGCCGTCTCGACCACCGCGCTGCTGACGAGCAGGCCCGCGACCAGCAGCCCCGAGATCGTGGAGATCGGGCCCAGCGCGTTGCGGAGCACGTGCCTGCGCACGACCGTGCGGTAGGGGATGCCCCGGCTCACCGCCGACCTCGACGTGCTCGCGCCCGAGCTCGTCGAGCATGGACGAGCGCGTCACCCGGCCGAGCAGTGCGACGAAGGTCAGCGAGAGCGCGATCGCGGGCAGCGTGAGGTGGTAGAGCTTGTCGGTCAGGCCCTCGCCGGCGCCGTAGGTGGGGAACCAGCCCAGGCGCACCGCGAAGACCGAGATCAGCAGGATCGCCGCGACGAAGGACGGCACGGCAGCGAACACCGTGACCAGCACGAGCACTGACTTGTCCGCGAAGCGTCCGGCCCGCAGCGCGCCGACGATGCCGGCGCCGAGCCCGACCACAAGGATGATCACGGCCGCCATGCCCACCAGGGCCAATGTCGTCGGCAGCCGGGCGAGGACGAGCGAACCCACGTCCTGGCGGAACTCCAGCGACCGGCCGAAGTCCCCGTGCAGCACGCCGCCGAGCCAGTGCAGGTACTGCACGAGGAACGGCTGGTCCAGGCCGTACTGCGCCTTGACGGCGGCCACCGCCTCCGGCGACGGGCTGCGTCCCTGCAGCAAGAACGAGACCGGATCGCCGGGCGCCACGTACAGCGACGAGAAGACCAGGAACGAGGTGACGACCAGCGTCGAGGCGAGGCCGACGAGCCGGCCCACGACGAACCGCCCGCGGCCGCGGAGGCGACGGCGGGTGCGGGTCACAGCTGCGGCCGCCACGAGGGGTCGGCCCAGCGGGGCTGCGCCGCCTCCAGTGCGGCGCCGAGAGCGAACACGGTCGCGTCCTCGTACGTGCGGCCGACAACCTGCACGCCGGTCGGCACGCCGTTGGGCGCGCGGCCGCTCGGCAGCGCCAGCACCGGAACCCGGCCGACGACATTGAACGGCACTGTCATCAGCACGTCCTCCCAGTGGTAGGTGCCGTCCCCCACCCGGATCGTCGCGTCGAGGTGGTCGTCGCCGGCGACGAGCCCTTGCGCACCCACGGTCGGGGCGAGCAGCGCGTCGTACTCCTCGAGCAGCGCGCCCAGCGGTGCGTAGAGCGTGGCCTCCGCGTCGAGCCCCTCGAGGTACCGGGACCCGCCCGCCTGCTCGGCGGCGCGGCGGGCGAAGTCCCGGGTGTACGGCATGAGCAGGTCGGCCCGGTCCCCGGCGAGCAGCTCGATCGCCGAGCCGAAGATGGCGCCGAAGTGCGCCCACGCGGTGGCCGTCACCTGCTCGCGGGTCCACGGCAGCGCCACCTCGTCGACGACCGCGCCCGCCGTCCGCAGCAGCTCGGCCGCCGCGCGCGTGTTCGCCTCGACAACGTCGTCGACCGGGTAGTCACCCAGGCGCACGCACAGCGCGACCCGCCGGCCCGTCACGTCGCCGGGATCGCGCCCCAGCCGGTAGGCCGGGCGCAGCGACGCCTGGTCGGCCGGATGCGGCCCGGCCAGCACGTCCTGGAGCAGGGCGACGTCCGCGACCGTGCGGCCCATCGGGCCGTCCGCGCAGTACGTGTCCTGGTTGAAGGGCGAGAGCCCGGGCACCCGGCCGAACGGCGGCTTGAACCCGACCACGCCGCACAGCGAGGCGGGCAGCCGGATCGAGCCGCCGATGTCCGAGCCGGTGGCCAGGGCGGTCGAGCCGGCCGCGAGCGCCGCCGCCGAGCCGCCGGACGAGCCGCCCGGCGACAGCAGCGGGTTCCACGGGTTGCGCGTGACCCCCCACAGGTCGGAGTGCGTGAAGGGCGCGCAGGAGAACTCCGGCGTCGTCGTCCTGGCGTGCACGACGGCGCCGGCCGCCAGCACCCGGGTCACCACGGGGTGCGTGACATCGGCGACGCGGCCCCGCTCCAGCAGCGACCCCTCCTCGATGGTCCGGCCGGCCCAGGCCTGCTCCTCCTTGAGCGCCAGCGGGACGCCCTCGAGCGGGCGTGGCTGCGGACCGCGCCCGGCATAGCGGGCCTCGGCGACGCGCGCCGCCGCGTAGGCCTCCTCGCGCAGCAGCTCGGTCATCGCGTTGACGACGGGCTCCACCTGCTCGGTCCGTACGAGGACGGCGTCGAGCAGCTCGACCGGCGACAGCTCCCTGGCCCGGAACAGCGCCAGCGCGTCGGTCGCGGACAGGTAGTGCAGCTCGGTCATCAGGCGGCGCCGATCTGCGCCGCCCACGGGTAGTACATGAAGTTGATCGACGGCTGGACGCCGGTGATGCGCCTGCCCATCCACACGGTCGTCGGCACGGTGTAGAGCGGCAGCCACGGCAGCTCGTCCTGCGCGATCTGCTGCGCCGCGGCGGTGAAGGCCGAGCGCTGCACGGGGTCGGCGGTGCCGATCGCCTGCGCGACCGCGGCGTCGTACCCCGCGTTCGACCAGCCGCCGTAGTTGCTGAACTGCCCGGTCTGCAGCACGCCGTACATGTCCAGCGGGTCACCGATGGAGACGTACCACGAGGTGAAGAAGAGGTCGATCCCCTTGCGCGCGGCCGGGTCGCTGAACAGCGTCGTGTACTTGTCCGGCGAGATGGTCTCGATCTTCGGCGTGAGGCCGATGTCGGTCGCCGCCTGCGCGACGGCCTGGGTCAGGACGTCGGCGGCCGAGGTGATCGGGCTGGTCGCGATCACCACGGTCTGGCCCTTGACGCCGGCCGAAGCGGCCAGCGCCTTCGCCTTGGCGACATCGTGCGGGTACTGCGGCAGCCCCGAGTAGTAGCCGTCGACCGTCGAGGCCGGGACACCGACCCAGTCGGTCTTGGTCGCCAGCGACTGCGCCCGGTCGGCGACGCCCTGCTCGCCGGCCTTCATGATCCCCTGGCGGTCGATCGCCATGAGCAGCGCCTGCCGCACCCGCTTGTCGCCCAGCGGGCCCTTCAGGTTGGAGACGATCTCGTCGTTCACCGTGGTGTTGGTCCCGTAGTAGAGCTTGCCGGGGCCGCCGTTCGTGAGCTGCGCGTACGCGTTCGACGGCACCTGCCAGCCACCGTCGACCTCGCCGGACTTCCAGGCGTTGACCCGGGTGTTCGGGTCCTGCAGGAACACGAACTTCACCTGGCCGGCCCTGGCCTTCAGGTCGGCGTCCCAGTAGCCGTCGTACCGCTCGAGCGTGATGCTCTGCCCGGGCGACCACGACGCGAACGCGAACGGTCCGGTGCAGTTGACGCCCTTGCTCGGGTTGCCGTAGTCCTTGCCGTCCGCGGTCAGCGTCTTCGCCGACTCGATCGCACCCGGGCTGGCCGCCATGTACTGGTTGAACTGGGAGTCCGGCTTGGTCAGCGTCACCGTGACCTGGTCCGAGCCGGTCTTCGCGATCGACTTCACGTTCTGGTAGACGCTCGCCCAGTACGAGCCGACGTCCGGGTCCAGGTGTCGCTTCAGCGAGGCCACCACGTCGTCCGCCGTCAGCGGCGTCCCGTCGTGGAAGGTCACGCCCTGGCGGATGGTGTAGACCCAGCTGGTGGGCGTCGGGTTCGCGTACGCCGAGGCCAGGCCGGGCGATGCGCTCAGGTTCGCGTTCCAGCGCAGCAGGCTCTCGCAGACGTTCGCGAGGATCTGGTTGGGCGGGTAGTCGAAGGCGTACGCGTAGTCCAGCGAGTACGGCTCCGCGTAGACCGACCACGTGAAGGAGTCGATGTCGCCCTTGGGCTTCGGGGTCTGCGCCGTGAGCTGGTAGGCCGCACCACCGGACGTGCTGGCGGACGGGCTCGGCGAGGCGGTCCCGCTGCAGGCCGACAGCACGACGGCGGCGGTGGCCGCGCTCGCCAGCAAGACGGGGTGGCGGCGCGGCCGGATCGGTGCGGGCATCAGTCCTCCATTGGCGGTCGCGGCGGGGTGGCCGCGAGGCTCGGTCAGGTCTGCGCGGCGAAGACGAGCTCGCCCTCGACGTAGGTACGGGTCACGCGGGTCTGAGCGATGCGGTCGTCAGCTGCCGCGAACGGGTCGCGGTCCAGGACCGCCAGGTCGGCGTAAGCGCCGATGTCGAGCCGTCCGGTCGAGCCGTCCAGGTGGTTCACGTACGCGCTGCCGGCCGTGTACGCGGTCAGCCCGTCGGCGAGCGTGATGCGGTTGCGCGCGTAGAGCGGCTCCGCGTCCTCCCCCGGGGACACCCGGTTCACCGCGACGTGGATGCCGGCGAGCGGGTCCGGGCTGCTCACGGACCAGTCGCTGCCGGCCGCCACCCGCGCGCCGGAGCGCAGCAGGTCGCCGAACGGGTACTGCCACGACGAGCGCGGCTCGCCGAGGAAAGGGATCGTCAGCTCGTCCATCTGCGGCTCGTGCGCGGCCCACAGCGGCTGGATGTTCGCGACGACGCCGAGCGAGGAGAACCGCGCGATGTCGTCCGGGTGCACCACCTGCAGGTGCGCGAGGTGGTGCCGGCGGTCGGCGGGCCCGTTGACCGCTCGCGCCGAGTGGAGGGCGTCCAGCGCCTCGCGCACCGCGCGGTCGCCGAGCGCGTGGAAGTGCACCTGGAAGCCCTCGGCGTCCAGCCGGGTCACGTGCTCGCGGAGGGCGACCGGGTTCACGAAGCTGAGCCCGGCGTTGGCCGTCCGGCAGCCGTGGCCGTCCAGGTACGGCTCGAGCATCGCGGCGGTGAAGTTCTCCGCCACGCCGTCCTGCATGATCTTCACGCTGGTCGCCGCGAAGCGCCCCGCGCGCCCGTCTGCCCGGCGCTCGACCAGCTCCCTGATCTGCTCGCCGCCGCGCTCGCGGTCCCACCACAACGCGCCGACCACGCGCGCCTTGAGGTCCCCCGAGCGGGCGGCGCGCAGGTAGACCGGCAGGACGTCGGGCAGTCCGAACATCGCGCCGACGGCCGCGTCCTGCCAGGCCGTGATCCCCAGCGAGAACAGGAGCTGCTGCGCCTCGAGCAGCCCGTCGAGCAGGTCCCGCTCGTCGGCCTCCGGCACGAAGCGGCCGACGAGTCCGCCGGCTCCCTCGTGCAACGTGCCCGCCGGCCTGCCGTCGGCCTCGCGCTCGATCCGCCCGTCCACCGGGTCGGCGGTGAACGCGTCGACCCGGGCCAGCGCCAGCGCCCGGCTGTTGACCCAGGTGC
The DNA here is from genome assembly GCA_963849365.1 of uncultured Actinomycetota bacterium. Taxonomy (GTDB): domain Bacteria; phylum Actinomycetota; class Actinomycetes; order Prado026; family Prado026; genus CAVQCJ01. Next base: position 933,922 of record CAWKHA010000004.1, on the reverse strand, counting down.
CGTGCCCGTCGCGGTTGGTCAGGATCACGGGACGGTCCGGCACCACCGAGTCCAGCGCCTGCCGCGTCGGCGTGCCGCCGGGGAAGAACTGCATCGACCAGCCGCCGCCGACGATCCACTCCAGCTCGGGGTGGGCGGCGGCGTACGCGCCGACGATGTCGAGGCACTCCTGCGCCGAGGCGGTGCCGTGCAGCTCGCACCGCTTCATCGCCAGCCCGCCCATGACCGGGTGCACGTGCGCGTCCTGGAAGCCGGGGACCAGCAGGCCGCCGGCCAGGTCGACCACCTCGGTCTGCGGTCCGGCCAGCTGGCGCACATCTTCGTCGCGGCCCACCGCGAGGATGCGCCCGCCGGAGACGGCGAGGCCGGCGCGGCGGGACGAGTCGGCGCCCGGGGCGAAGACCGACCCGCCCACGAAGACCGTGTCGACCTGCTCGGCCATGCGTGCTCCTCGAGGTGTGGGAGCCCGTCCCGGTGCGGGAGGGGCGCGACACTGGCCGGGAGCGTAAGGCGGCGTCAGCGGTGATGTCAACGCTGTTGACTAGATACTCTCAACCGTGATCTGCTCGCAACCGGGCCAAGCGGCCGGCACCGCTCGCCCGCCCGGACCGAGGAGGCGCCATGGCCGCTGAGCCGAGCGGGCCCGCGGCGTCGGCCCGGGTCCGCCCGCAGCTCGACGCGGGCACGATCCTCGACGCGGCGCTGCGGCTGGCCTCGACCGGAGGCACCGAGCCGCTGACCGTGCGCCGGCTCGGCCGCGAGCTCGGTGCCGACCCGACCGCCATCTACCGGCACTTCCGGGACAAGGACGAGCTGGTCCGCGGGGTCATCGACAGGTTGATCGTCGACACGATCGCCCGCATCGACCTGGCTGCCGACTGGCGCAGCCGCCTGACCACGCTCGCCGACGCCACGCTCGAGGTGTTCACCGCGCACCCCACGATCGGTGCCGAGGCGGCGACCCAGACCACGGGCGGGCAGGGCGAGCTGTCCGCGGTCGACCTGATCATCCGGGCGATGTCCGAGGCGGGGCTCGGCGCCGACGACTCGGTGCGTTTCTACGGTGTGTTCTCGTCGTACGTGCTCGCGTTCTCGAGCGCGCAGGCGCGCATCCTGCTGGTGGCCGGCCCGGCGGTGGACGACGACCCGCGCTGGCTCGGCGGCTCGGCCGCGCTCCGGGGCAACCAGCTCCCGGCGCTGGCTGCGGTGCGGGACCAGCTCGAGGCGCTGCGCGACCACGACGTCTACCGGGTGGCTGTCCAGGTCATCCTCGACGCTGTCGAAGCTCGGGCCCGGACGTCCGCCCCCTAGGATGCCGAGCGTGGACGACGAGCTGCTGGTGAACGACCTGGACCGGCTGCGGCGGGCCCGCCCGGACGTCCACGCGATCCTGCTCGACGACCCGTCCCAGGGCTTCCCGCCGACCGAGGACCTGATCGAGACCGGCCTGTTCAGCGAGCTGGAGGACGGCCTGCTCTACCTTCCGCAGGGCGCCCAGGACTGGCTCCGCGCCCACCCGTCCTGACCGACCTCCCCCACCCTCCCCACTTTGCGGGTGGGTCAGGTGGCTGCGCCGGGAACCGCGTACACGTCGACGATCCGGCCGGAAGATACGACGATCCGGCCGTTGGCGACGGCCAGCATGGACTGCGAGTCGGACCAGATGACCAACGGCTGGCTGAACTGGTCGAGCACCGCGGTGCCGTCCGAGGCCCGGACGACGGTGTCGAACGCGCCGCCCGAGAACACCAGCCCGCCGGCCACCGCGACCGGGTGCTCGCCCAGGTCGAACTGCGAGCTCTGCCAGGCGACCGATCCGTTGGTCCTGTTCAATGCGCACAACGTGTTCGCGCCGCAGTCGGTGTAGACGTGTGTCGGGTCGACGGCGAGCGCGTCACCCACACCGGCCTTCGCCCACCGCGTCGCACCGGTCGTCGGGTTCAGCGCGGTCAGCGCGCCGGTCGCGTTGTTGACCACGTACGCGTCGTGGCCGCCGGCCGTGCTGCTGTCTCCGCGCTGCACGTCCCAGTCGCCGGCCCGGTGCCACAGGAGTGCTCCGGTGCTCAGCGAGTGGCCTTCCAGGCGTGGCACGGAGGTCGGACCGCAGCCCTCCACGATCACGACGTTGTGCACCACGATCGGCCGGCCCATGCCGTCGCAGAACCCCGGTGCGAACTGCCACTGCACGGCACCGGTCGTGGTCGACAGCGAGACGAGGTCACCGGCGCCGCCGGCCTCGAAACCGGTGAACAGCACGCGGCCGTTCCACACCGTCATGTTGAGCGGACCCGGGTCGAAGAACTGGCTCCACACCTGCGCGCCGGTACTGATGTTGAACGCGGTGACACTTCCGGACGGGTCGCTCTGCGAGATGCAGTCCTCCCGGGCGAGGATGACGTTGGTCCCGACGACGGCCAGGTTGGGGTAGAACGTGGCGAGCGTGGTGTCCAGGTCGCGGGACCACAGCGTGCGGCCGTTGGTGAGGTCGACGGCGTAGAGCCGGCCGGTCAGCACGACGAACATGCGGTGGTCGACCACGACGGGCTGCGTCGCCACCCCACTGCCGCAGCCGGGTAGCTGGGGGTCGGCCGGCGGTGCGGTCCGGGACCGGGCGAACGCGACCTGCCCGACGCTCGTCGCGTTCACGATGGTCTCGTTGCTGTTGTACGCGGACCGCGCGGCGCCGTAGTCGCCCTGGCGCCAGGGGGCGGCGGCCGCGGCCCCGGCCGGCGCCGACACGGCCAGCACGCCGGCGACGACCGCGCCGGTCGCGAGTGCTGCGGACCTCGGGCTGATGCGCATGGCGCCACCCCCGTTCAGGGACGGTTGCTGGGCCGAACGTACTCGCGATCCGCGCCTTCCGACACGGGTCACCCGACCGCACTTGACCGAGCGGACGGCCGCCACCGGGCCGCTCGGGCGGGCTCCCGGCGACCGACCGCTCGGTGAAGTCGGGGGTGGGCGGGGGGCCGGGAGCCGTACGGTGATCAGCGGGAGGTGGCGGATGCTCGGGCTCCCGGACCGTGTCACGACCTGCCTGTTCGACCTGGACGGTGTCCTCACCGACACCGCCTCGGTGCACAGCGCCGCCTGGAAGGAGATGTTCGACGCCTTCCTGCAGTCCCGCGCCGCCGCCGGTGACGGCCGCTTCGTGCCGTTCGGGGCGCGCGACTACGAGCAGTACGTGGACGGCAAGCCGCGCTCGGACGGTGTGCGCGACTTCCTGGCCAGCCGGGGCGTCACCCTCCCGGAGGGGACGCCGGACGACCCGCCGTCTGCGCCGACGGTGAACGGGCTCGGCAACCGCAAGAACGAGGTGCTGCTGCACCGCATCCGTACCCGGGGGGTGGAGGTGTACGAGGGCTCGCGGCGTTACCTGGAGGCCGCCGAGCGGGCCGGGCTGCGGCGCGCGGTCGTGTCCTCGTCGGCGAACACCGCGGAGGTGCTGTCGGTGACCGGGCTGGCGCCGCTGGTCGAGCTCCGGGTGGACGGCGTGACCATCCGCGAACAGCACCTCAAGGGCAAGCCGGCCCCGGACACCTTCCTGGCAGCCGCGCGGCTGCTGGGCTCCGCGCCCGAGCAGTGCGCCGTGTTCGAGGACGCGCTCAGCGGCGTCGCGGCCGGGCGGGCCGGCGGGTTCGGGTACGTCGTCGGCGTGGACCGGGTCGGGCAGGCCGACGGGCTGCGCGCGTACGGCGCCGACACTGTCGTCGGGGACCTCGCGGAGCTGCTGGCCGCTCCCGTGGACGGGGGGCCGCGATGATCGTGCAGCGTCCGTACCCGGTCGAGCCGTGGTCGGTGAGCGAGACCGCCCTGGACCTGTCGCTGCTCGCCCAGTCAGAGTCGCTGTTCGCGCTCTCCAACGGCCACATCGGTCTGCGCGGGAACCTCGACGAGGGCGAGCCTTGCGGCATCCCGGGCACGTACCTCAACAGCTTCTACGAGGAGCGACCGCTGCCGTACGCGGAGGCGGGCTACGGCTACCCGGAGATGGGCCAGACGCTGATCGACGTCACCAACGCCAAGCTGATCCGGCTGCTCGTCGACGACGCGCCGTTCGACGTGCGGTACGGCGACCTGCACGAGCACCACCGCAGGCTCGACCTGCGCAGCGGGCTCCTGGAGCGCTCGGTGGACTGGACCTCGCCCGGCCAGACCCGGGTACGGATGCGGTCGCGGCGGCTGGTGTCCTTCGTGCAGCGCTCGGTCGCGGCTATCGAGTACGTGGTGGAGGCCGTCGACCGGCCGGCGCGCATCATCGTGCAGTCCGAGCTGGTCGCGAACGAGGGCCAGCCGGCGCTGTCGGCCGACCCGAGGGTCGCCGCCGTGCTGCAGAACCCGTTGCACGCGGTCTCCCAGGACCACGACGGCCACTCGGTCGTGCTGCTGCACCGCACCCACGCCAGCAAGCTGCTCATGGGCGCGGGGATGGGGCACATCGTCGAGACGCCGGGTCGGACGGCGACCGAGGTCGCCGCCCGCGAGGACTGGGCCCGCCTGACGGTCGCCTGCACGCTGCAGCCGGGCGAGCAGCTGCGGCTGGTGAAGCTGGTCGCGTACGGCTGGTCCAGCCTGCGCTCGGAGACCGCGGTGCGCGACCAGGTGGCCAGCGCGCTCGCCGGCGCACGGTTCGCCGGCTGGGACGGCCTGGTGCAGCAGCAGCGCGAGTACCTGGACGACTTCTGGGACGCCGCCGACGTCGAGCTGGACGGCAACTCCGAGCTGCAGCAGGCGGTGCGGTTCGCGCTCTTCCACGTCCTGCAGGCCGGCGCGCGGGCCGAGCGGCGGGCGATCCCGTCCAAGGGACTGACCGGTCCCGGCTACGGCGGGCACACGTTCTGGGACAGCGAGATGTTCGTGCTGCCGTTGCTGACGTACACCGTGCCGACGGCGGCGGCGGACGCGCTGCGGTGGCGCCACTCGACGCTCGACCTCGCGCGGCTGCGCGCGGCCGAGCTGCACCTGGCCGGGGCCGCGTTCCCGTGGCGGACGATCCGCGGCCACGAGTGCTCCGGGTACTGGCCGGCGGGCACGGCGGCGTTCCACATCAACACCGACATCGCGGCCGCGGTGGTCCGGTACGTGGCCGCGACCGGTGACGCCGACTTCGAGCGCGACATCGGGCTCGAGCTGCTGGTCGAGATCGCCCGCATGCTCGTCTCGCTCGGCCACCACGACCGGCACGGCGGCTGGCACATCGACGGGGTGACCGGGCCGGACGAGTACAGCGCCATCGCGGACGACAACGTCTTCACGAACCTGATGGCCGCACGAGCGCTGGTCGGCGCCGCTGACGCGTCGCAGCGGCACCCGGACAAGGCCCAGGAGCTCGGGGTCGGCATGGAGGAGGAGGCGGTCTGGCGTGACGCCGCAGCCGCCGTCGCGGTGCCGTACAACGCCGAGCTGGGCGTCCACGAGCAGTCGGCGCGCTTCACCGAGCACGCGGAGTGGGACTTCGTGCGCTACGCCGACAGCTACCCGCTGCTGCTGCACGTGCCGTACTTCGACCTGTACCGCCGCCAGGTGGTCAAGCAGGCCGACCTGGTGCTCGCGATGCACTGGTGCGGGGACCGGTTCACCGCGCAGGAGAAGGCCCGCAACGTCGACTACTACGAGCGGCGCACCGTGCGCGACTCGTCGCTGTCGGCGGCCACCCAGGCGGTGCTTGCAGCCGAGGTGGGGCACCTGGACCTCGCGTTCGACTACGTGTACGAGGCGGCTCTCATCGACCTGCTGGACCTGCAGATGAACAGCAAGGACGGCCTGCACATGGCTTCGCTCGCGGGTGCGTGGCTCGCGATGGTCGCCGGGTTCGGCGGGTTCCGGGACCACGGCGGCGTGCCGTCGTTCGACCCGGCGCTGCCGGAGGGACTGACCCGGATGCGGTTCTCGCTCCGGTGGCAGGGCCTGCGCCTGACCGTCGACGTCCGCACGGACGAGGTCACCTACGCGCTCCGGGACGGCGGCGCGTCCGGCCTGCTGCTGCGTCATGCCGGGGAGGAGATCGAGCTGAAGACGGATGCCCCGGTGACCCGGACGCTGGCCAAGCGGGTCCCGCTGCTGCCGCGCCCGCAACAGCCGCCGGGTCGCGCACCGGTCTCGGCCCGCGGCGCCTACGGCTCCTGACCCACCCCCACCCGTCGCAACGACCCTCCGCGGACCGGGCCGGCGGACGTACCGTCAGGCGTGGCCGCGGTCCGGCAGGGCACGGCGGCACGGTGGGCGGCCGTGCTCGCGGGTGCCGCCGCGCTCGCGCTCGCACCCGCGCTGCCCGGCGCCGCCAGCCCACCGGAGGGCACGCCCCCGGCCCGGGCCGTGCTGGCCGCCGCGCTGCACTCGGCCACGGTCGCCCACTCCGGGCTCGTGCAGGTCGACGGCTGGCTGGGCCTGCCGTCGCGGCGGCTGCAGAGCGACGCGATGGCTCAGCTCGACCGGAACATCCGCGTCCGTACGTGGTGGATCTCGCCCACCGTCTGGCGGACCGACGTGCTCGCCCCGACCGGGCCGTGGCCGGGGCTGGTCCCCGCCCGGCTCAGCGCCGCCGCGACCCAAGCCTGGGAGCAGGAGCGTGCGGCCGTTCTGGTCCGGGCGACGCTGCCGGGCCTGCCGGTGCCGCGCACCGCCGACCTGATGCCACCCGCGGCCGCCCGGGCGCTGCTCGCCTGGATATCGACGGCGGACCGCGTGCGCGCGCTGCCGCCGCGCCGGATCGCCGGGCACGACGCCGCCGGCGCCGAGGTGCTCAGCGGTGAGCCGTCCAGCTCGGTCGGGGTGCTCGACGTGTGGGTGGACACCCTCACCGGCCTGCCGCTCGAGCTCGACCTGTACGGGCGCGGGAACGCCGTGCCGCTCTTTCGCACCCGGTTCCTCGAGGTCACGACGCAGCGGCCCGACGCGGCCGTGGTCTCGCCGGCCGTCGCGCCGCGTACACCGTGGCTGCCCGCGGTGCTCGCCGCGCTGGCAGCAGGCAGTGGCGCCGACGTCCCCGCAGGGCTCGCGACGCGCGGTGCCGGCTTCGCCCGCGTCGCCCTGCTCGACGTACCGACCCGCCTGCTCCCGCGCGTCGAGGCGGCGATCGGCGCCCCGATGCTCGACCTCGGCTCCGGCCGGGCCGCCGTGCTGCGCGGTGGGCTGCTGCAGGTGGCCGTCCTGGAGACAGCCGGGGGGCGCGGCTACCTGCTCGCCGGCACGCTGACCGGCACCGCCATGGACGCCGCCGTCCGCTCGGCGCTCTCCGGGTGAGCCCAGGTCATATCGTCCTCACGTGCGCATCCTGGTGCTGGGGGCCGGCTTCGGCGGGCTCGAGCTGGCGAGCTCGCTGTCGGACGCCTTCGGCGACGAGCTCGACCTCGTCCTGATCGACAAGGCCGAAGGCTTCGTCTTCGGGTTCGCCAAGCTGGACGTCATGTTCGGCCGGGCGACACCGGCTCAGGCCCTGCACCGGTACCGCGACCTCGACCGGCCCGGGGTGCGCTTCGTCGCGACCACGATCCGCGCCATCGACCCGGCCGCGAAACGGGTGGAGACCGACGCGGGGAGGTTCGACGCCGACGTCCTGGTGGTCGCGCTCGGTGCCGACGTGGACCCGACCGCCACGCCCGGGCTGGTCGAGGGCGGACACGAGTTCTACTCGGTCGCCGGCGCGCTGGCCCTGCGTGACGTGCTGCCGGGCTTCGAGTCCGGCCACGCCGTCGTCGGCGTGACGTCCACGCCGTTCAAGTGCCCGCCCGCACCGAGCGAGACGGCACTGCTGTTGCACGACTTCCTGGTCGCGCGCGGCCATCGCGACGCGGTCGAGATCTCCCTCGTGATGCCGTTCGACACCCCGGTGCCGCCGTCGCCGGACGCGTCGGTGGCCGTCCTGGCGGCGTTCGCCGAGCGCGACATCCGGTTCGTGCCGGGCACGCTGGTCCGCGGCCTCGACCCCGCCCGGAGCGTGGCGCTGCTGGGCGACGGGAGCGAGCTGGCGTACGACCTGTTCCTGGGTGTGCCGGTGCACCGCGTTCCCACCGTGGTTCAGGACAGCGGGCTCGCGGAGGACGGCTGGGTGCCCGTCGACCCGGGCACGCTGCGCACCCGTTTCGACGACGTGTACGCCGTCGGCGACGTCACCAGCGTCGGGACGCCCAAGGCCGGCGTCTTCGCCGAGGGGGCGGCCGCGGTGGTGGCCGCCCAGATCGTCGCGCAGGTTCGCCGGAGCGGCCCGCCGCCCCCGTACGACGGGACCGGGGCCTGCTACGTCGAGCTCGGGCACGAGCGGGTGGCCCGGGTGTCCGTCACGTTCCTGAGCGGCACCCACCCGAGCGGGCGGTTCGAGGAGCCGTCGCTGGAGCTGGCCGCCGAGAAGGTCGCGTTCGGGACGACCCGCGTCGCGCGCTGGTTCGGGTCCCGCGGGGACGCCTGACCCGGCCGGTCGGACATACCCCCCGCCGACGGCCGGGCGTCAGGTCGCGGTGTCGGTCTCCGCGGCGGTGACCGCCGGCTTGTCGTCGCGCGTGACCAGCGACTTCACCCAGCGCTGGCCGCGGCGCAGCGCCTTGGGCTCGAGCGCCCGGTCCTTGTGGGCCTGCGGAGGTGTCCCCGGCGGTGCCAGCGACGGCAGCAGCTCGTACTTGCGTGCGTAGATGTCGAGCAGCGCCAGCAGCAGGGCGGCGACCGGGACGGCCAGCAGCGCACCGGCCGCTCCGTACAGCGCGGCGCCGAGCATGACCGCGGCGAACGACACGGCCGGGTGGATGTCGACCGCCTTCGAGCTGATCTGCGGTTCGAGGGTGAGGTTCTCCACCTGCTGGTAGACCAGCGCCCAGATCAGCGCGAGCACGCCCTGGATGGGCTCGTCGCCGAGCAGGCCGACCAGCACCGGCAGGGCGATCGCGATGTACGTCCCGATGGTCGGGACGAACTGCGCGACCACGCCGGTCCAGATGCCCAGGATCAGCCAGTACGGCATGCCGATGATGAACAGGAACAGCGCGGTGGTCGCGGCGTTGATGGTGGCCAGGATGACGCGCGCCGAGACGTAGCCGCCGGTCTTCTCCACGGCCAGGTCCCACACCGTGACGACGACCGGCTGGTAGCGCGGCGCGAACAGCCGGGCGACCCACCGCTTCAGCCGGGGCGCGTCGGCGCTGAAGTAGAACGTGAAGAGCAGGAACGTGAAGGTGGAGAAGAACGCGCCGAGGACCGACACGATGAACCCGAGCAGACCACCGGCGAGCTCCTTGGCCCAGGTCGTCAGCGTGTCCTGCGTGATGCCGACCGCCTTGAGCGCTTCTTCCTGGCTGTAGTTCGTGCCGAAATGCTCGTTCACCCACTCCAACGCGGCAGCCGCGAGGACGGGCACCGCCTTGACGGCCTCGATGAGCTGGTCGGCGATGAGCCGGCCGAACAGCACGGCGAAAACCACGCAGAAGACGGCGACCGCGAGCATCACCAGACCGGTGGCAGCCCCGCGTCGCATCCGCCGGGAGAGCCGGCCCACTGCCGGTTCCATCGCGATCGACGCGAACCAGGCGATCAGGAGGGTGAACAGCACCGACCCGCCGTCGTCCAGTACGAACCAGCCGAAGGCGGCCAGGGAGAACAGGACGATGATCAGGGTCCCGGCCCGCCAGACCGAGCGCGTCTCGAGGCTGACCGCGACGCGCACCGGAGGTTCGGGGGCCGCGGGGCCCGCCACCACCGGTGCCGAGGCCGGTCCGTCCGATGCCGTGCGCGCGCCGTCGTCCACCGCCGTCGCCTCCTCCCGGCCCGACGGAAACCCTAGACCCGGCCGGGGCCGGCGAGGCGGAGGCTGAACCGGACCCGGTCCTCGCCCGGGCCGTCGTAGCCCTCGCCCCCGGTCTCGTCGGCGGTGAAGCCGATCGCCGTGTGGAAGGCCACCGACGCGCGGTTCAGCGGCGAGGTCACGGCCCGCACCACAGAGCAGCCGCGGTCCCGGACGGCGACGAAGAACCGGTCGTACAGCAGGCGGCCGGCACCGCGCCCGCGCAGCCGGGGGTCGACGCCGACGAAGTGCACGTACGCCTCGGCCGGGTCCGTCTGCGACACGAAGCCGCACAGGAACCCGACCAGCTCGCCGTCCCGCTCGAGCACGAACGAGGTCGGCCGGAAGTAGACGAAGAACAACCTGGGCAGCATGGCCGCCATCGGCCGTCCGCCCCACCAGGAGTCGACGACGGCCATCACCCGGGCATGGTCGGCGGGTTCGGCGTGCCGCAGGACGAGGTCGTCGATCACACCGCCCCGCCCCCCGGCCCACCCGCGGGCAGCAGGACCCCGGGGGCCAGCAGCCCGCCGGGATCGAGGGCTCGCTTGACCGCGACCATCGCCGCGAGCTCGGCGTCGGAGCGGCTCAACGGCAGCCAGCGAACCTTGGCGCGGCCGATCCCGTGCTCGGCGCCGATGCTGCCGCCCAGGGCGGCGACGCGACGGAGCACCGCGTCCGTGACCGCCGTCCCGGCGGCGCTGTCGTGCAGCCCGAGCACGTTCACGTGCAGGTTCCCTTCGGCGAGGTGTCCGAACACGATCGTGCGTGCTGTGGTGCACCCGACGCCGGCCGCGACCTCGGCGACGTACGGCCCGATCGCCTCGACGAACCCGGGCAGCGCGGCCAGCGGCACCGCGACGTCCAGCTTGACCGGGCGGCCCGCTGTCGCCAGCGCCTCGGTGTGCCCCTCGCGGTAGCGCCACAGCTCGGCGACCCCACGCGGCTCGGAGGCGACCGCCGCGTCGAGGACGCCGGCCGCGCCGGCGAGGACGTCGGCCAGGGTGGCGGCCAGGTCTGCCGCCGGGGCGGCGGGGTCCGCGTCGTCCACCTCGACCAGCAGGTAGGCCGGGTACGCGGCGGCCAACGGCGCGGCCAGCCCGGTCGCGGCCAGCACCAGTGCCAGCCCGTCCGCCAGGAACAGCTCGGCGCTGGACAGCCGGTCCGGCAGCTTGCCGCGAAGGTCGGCCAGCAGCCGGAGCGCGGCGGCGACCCCCGGCACCGCCGCGAGCGCGACGGCCCGCCGCCGGGCGAGCGGGACCAGGCGCAGCCGGATCCGGGTCAGGACGGCGAGCGTGCCTTCGCTGCCGACCAGGAGCTGTTCCAGGTCGTAGCCGGCGTTGTCCTTGGGCGTTCGTGTCAGCCGGCCGACCACCTGGCCACCCGCGAGCACCGCCTCCAGGCCGGCCACCTGCGCCCGCATCGGGCCGTACCGCAGGACCCGTTCGCCGCCGGCGTTGGTCGCGGCCATGCCCCCGATGGTCGCCGACCCGCGCGAGCCGAGGTCGACGCCGACGTCCCAGCCCTGCGGCCGCACCGCCGCCTGGACGGACTCGAGCGTGGCGCCCGCGCCGACCAGCACCGTCGCGCCCCCGCCGCAGGGCTCGACCGCACCCACCTCGTGCAGGCGCCGCGTGCTCAGCAGCACCTCCCCGCCGCCGGGTACCCCGCCGCCCACCAGCCCGGTGTTCCCACCCTGGACGACGACCGGGACACCCGCGCTGCCGCACACCCGCAGGACGGCGGCGACCTGTCCGGCGTCGGCCGGCCGGACGACCGCGCGCGTGCGGCCGGAGTACGCCCCGGTCCAGTCCGTCTCGTACGACGCGGTGACGGCTGGGTCGGTGAGCAGGTGCGCGCTGCCGACGACCGCGCGCAGGCCCTTCAGCAGGCTCGCGGTCCCCGCCTGCGGCGTCTGCATCACCGCATGATGCCGTGCCGGCGGTAGCGCCTCGCAGTCGGGCGCGCGGGGCCGGGGACGGATTCGGTGCGATCCGCCGCGGGTAGGACCGGAAGTACCGCGGCGGCCGTCGTGCTTCGAACAGGCGAACGGACTGTCGCACAACTGGCAAATCTATGATTGTACCACAGTAGGTACGGACTTGTCGTGGTACACCGGAGAGCCTGCGCTGGTGCCGTCCGACCGTCCCGACCGCGTGCGCGAGCGGCGCCTGCGCTTCGGCGACGTGGTGCGCGAACGCAGGGCGGCGCTCGGTCTGAGCCAGGAGGCGCTGGCCGAGCGGTGCGGCGTCGACCGCAAGAGCATCAGCCGGGTCGAGACCGGCACCTTCTCGCCGAGCCTGGACCGGGTGTGGCGACTCGCGGACGGCCTGGACCTGCCGATCAGCCAGCTGTTCGCCGAGCTCGCCGAGCCGCCGCCCGGCAAGCGCCGCAAACGCTGAGGCCGGCGAGGCGGACCGCCCGGCACCCTGGGTGCGGAGGCACCCGGCCGGACGGTCCGCCTGCCTGGTCGCGTCCCCGTTCGGAGCCGCCCGGTCGGGGGAGGTCCGGGAGGTCGGCGGAAGGGGGTCGAGACCACCGTCCCCCCGAACGCGACGCGACGCGACGACTGTTCCGATCCGGCCGCGCAGGGTCAATGGAGAAAGCTGTCCGAATCACGTCATGTCCGCAGGTGGACACCGGATTGGCTGTAGCCCTCGCGCCACCCCCCGGGGTGCATGCCAACCTGTTGGGCCGTAACCCCAGGGGGACTCCGCCGGAGTCGGGCAGAGAGGGTCGCGACGAGTGTCCGAACATCGAGCTGCCGAGCATCCGGCGTCCGAACGCCGGCGGAGCGCACCGACCATCGAGCCGCTCGGCGTGAGCGCGCTGGCTGGGCAGGTGTACGAGCACCTGCTGCGGTCCCGGTGCGCGTCCGCACGCGACCTCGCCCGGATCCTGCGCGTCGACGCGGGCTCGGTGGACCGCGCCCTGCGCGAGCTGTGCGAGACCGGACTGGTCCACCCCTGGCGCGCGGACGTCCCGGGCTACGTCCCCGGAGCCGGCGTCGGGCCGTCCGGCGTGGCCGAGACACGGTTCGTCGCGCTGGCCCCCGTGCCGTCCTTGGGGGCCGAGCTCCAGGACCGGGTCGTCGAGCTGGTCCGGGCCGGTGCGGCCGTCGAAGAGCTCGGGCACCTGTACGCGCTGCGACCCGACGCGTCGGTCGCGACGCCCGACCTGGCCACGACCGTCAGCGGAGTCCAGGCCGTCGAGCGTGCGGCGCACGACTTGGTCGAGGCAGCGCACGGGGAGCTGCTGTCGCTGGACCGGCAGCCGTTCGTCCGCTCATCCCGGCCCCAGGTCCTGCCTGCCGCGATGTTCGACCTGCTCAGACGTGGCGTGCCCGTGCGGACCATCTACGCCGGTGACGCCTTCCGGGTCGCGGGCTACGCGGACTACATGGCCGAGCTGGCCCGGCTGGGGGAGCAGGCGCGCCACGTGGCGCAGCTGCCGATGCGCTTCGTCGTCGCCGACCGCACGGTCGCGATGCTGCCGCTCGAGGCCGACGGGCCGTGGGTCTCGGCGGCTCTGGTCGTCCGCGGTCCGGCCGTCGTGGGGGACCTGCTGCAGGTGTTCGAGGAGCTGTGGGACCGCGCCGAGCCGGGGCGACCCGGGCCGGCCGACGACGCCGGCGTTCAGACAGCCGAGCTGACCGGCTACGAGATCACCTTGCTGCGGATGCTCGCCGAGGACATGACCGAGGGAGCGATCGGCCGGCACGTCGGTGCCTCGGCGCGCACGGTCGGACGGCGGCTCGCCAGGCTGCAGCACAAGCTGGGCGCGGGCAACCGGTTCGCCCTCGGCGTCGAGGCGGCCCGGCGCGGACTCCTGTAGAAGGCTGGCTAGGGTCGGGCGGGTGACGTGGTCGGAGGGCAGATGAAGATCGTCGTCGGCGTCCAGCCGGACGAGCAGGGCGACGAAGCGCTGGGCCGGGCCGAGGCGCTGGCGCGCTCGATGCGCGCGCACCTGGTGCTCGCGCACGTCTACCCGACGCCGTGGGCGGCCGGACCGGGTGCGGTCGACGCCGAGTGGCGCGCCTACCTCGTCGAGCAGTCCCGGTCCGCGCTGCTGCGGGCCGAGCGGCGGCTCAGCGGCGCGGTCGGGCACGAGCTGGTCGTGCACGCGCACACCTCGACCGGGCGCGGGCTCGCCGAGGTCGCCGAGGAGCACGGCGGGTCCCTGGTGGTGATCGGCGCCGCACCCGGTGGCGAGCCCGGCCGGCTGCACGGTGGGTCGACGTCGGACCAGCTGCTGCACGGTGCCTCGGTGCCGGTGCTGCTGGTGCCGGCACCCGCCGAGACGGCGCCGGAGCCGCACCCGCTCGTACCCAGCCGGGTCACGGTCGCGTACCAGCGCAGCCTGGACTCCGCCGAGGCGCTGCACGCGGCCGCTCAGCTGTGCCGGCGCACCGGCGCACCGCTGCGGCTCGTCACGCTGGTCGTGCAGCCGCCGCGCAAGCTGCCGAGCTACCAGCGCTCGCTGGACGAGCTGCGCGCGGACGCCCGGCACTGGCTGGACGAGGCCCTGGTCGAGGCGCCGTTCTCGACCCGGCTGACCGCCGATATCGCGGAGGGAGAGGACTTCGACGAGGCGATGGCCGCCGTCGACACCGAGCCCGACGAGCTGCTGGTGTGCGGCTCGGGCACGGCGGGACCGCTGCGCCGCGTCTTCCTGGGGGACACCGCGCAGAAGATCCTGCGCGCCGCGACCGTCCCCGTGCTCGTCGTCCCGCGGCACGCGGAGACCGGGCTGGACCGCACCCGCTCGATCCCGAAGGTCCGCGCCTGACCCCGGTGAAGAGGGCTCAGGGAACGGCGCCGACCGCGAGCAGGCGCGCGACCGCCTCGTCGTCGACGGTCTCGAAGAACCCGCCCACGACGTCCTCGACCTGGTCGAACGAGTCCGCGCAGAACAGCAGCGGCTGGTAGTGCGTGATGTCGTACGTCTGCACGCCCATGCGCGCGATGTCCACCGAACGCAGGTCGGCCCGCGCGATCTCCTGGATCTCGCCGTACGACGAGAGCAGGCCCGCGCCGTACGTACGCACCTGGCCGTCCTCGCGCAGCACGCCGAACTCCAGCGAGAACCAGAAGACCTTCGAGACGAACTCGAGGGCGTCCGGCTGCTCCACCCGGCGCGCCGCCGAGCCGGCCGCGCGGTAGAGCGCGGCGAACCGGTCGCTGGCCAGGCAGTTCGCGTGCCCGACGACCTCGTGCACGACGTCCGGCTCAGGGGTGTACAGCGGCACCGAGTGGTGCCGGATGTACTGCGTGGAGTAGAAGCGGCTGTCCGCGAGCGAGCCGTAGAACTCGCGCAGCGGGACCAGCCCGGCGGCGGGCGCGTAACGGAAGCCGGTCAACGGCTCGAGCGCCGCGGTCACCTCGTCGAGCTGCGGGATGTGGTCGGCCGGCAGCCGCAGCCGGTCGGCGCCGACGAGGTACTCGTGGCAGGCCAGCGTCCGGTGCAGCACCCCGAGCTCACCGCAGACCTGACGCCAGACCTCCTGCTCCTCCTCGGTGTACTCCGCGTGCGGGACCGGTTCGCCGGGCGTCCACTGCATCGCCAGCGCGGCGATGGCGTTGCGCCTGGCGCGGTACACCGGGTCGTTCACCCCGGGGTGGTCGGCGGACAGCTGGACCTCGACCGCGCCGTCCGCCCCCTTGGTCACGGGCGCGTAGAGCTGGGCTTCCTCGAACATGGCACCGCCTCGGGATCGCCGCGGGCGCTTCTGCTGCGTCTGCTCCTATGTGACAGTCAGCATCTCACGGGCGTCCTCCGGTGTCACATGCCGCGCGGCGGCCGCGCGGCGCGCGCGGCGCCGTTCGAGCGCGTCCGTGACCGGCAGCGCCACGGCCAGGATGACCCCCGCCGAGATGCCGTCCAGCCAGTAGTGGTTGGCCGTCGCGACCACGACGAAGATCGTCGCGACCGGGTGCAGCAGGATCAGCCAGCGCCACTGGCTCGGCGACACCGCGAGCACGAAGAAGGCGATGAGCAGCGCCCAGGCGACGTGCACGGACGGGAGCGCGGACAGCTGGTCGGCGACGCCGCTCCCGAACGCCCCGTAGACGGACTGGCCGTACTGCAGCGCGAGGTCCTGGAAGCCGTAGTCGGTCAGCATCCGCGGTGGCGCGACCGGGACCATCTGAACGAGCAGGCACGATCCGGTCAGCAGCACGATCGTGTTGCGGGCCCACCGGTACTGGCTGCGGTGCCGGACGAACATCCACACCAGGAAGAGCACGATGCTGTTGATGTGGGCGTATAGGTAGAAGGTGTTGATGATCCGGATCCAGGTGTCGTGACCCAGCACGACCTGCTGCACGGTGAGCTCGCTGGGCAGGCCCATCCGCTGCTCGGCGGCCATGATCCAGTGCCCGCGCTGGAAGGCACCGTCGACGCGGGTCAGCGCCCACCCGCCGGCGATCTGCCAGAACGTGAACAGGCCCAGGACCACCGAGCTCTCCAGCAGCGCCTTGGCCGTCACTCGCGGCCAGCGCGGCCGGGATCGCGGGAGGGTGCCCCGCCCGGCGGCGTCCCGGTCCTGCGCCGCCTGCAGGGCCAGCCCGGCGCGCAGCGCCGACCCGGAGACGGCCGCCAGCCCGGCCAGCTGCGCCGCCTGCTGCCAGTGCAGGGTGATCAGGGACACCCCGGCAGTCTGCATCGTCAGCCGGTCGTGTGCACGGGTCCTCGGGTTGATGCCGCGGCCCGGGCCGCGACGAAGGCGTCCACGGCGCGGTCGACGTCCTCGTCGGTGTGCGCCGCGGACAGCTGGACCCGGATCCGAGCCTGGCCCTGCGGGACGACGGGGAACGAGAACGCCACCGCGTAGACGCCGCGGGTGAACAGCTCCTCCGCGACCCGGCCGGCCACGACCGCGTCCCCGAACATGACCGGGACGATCGGGTGCTCCCCCGGCAGCAGGTCGAAGCCGGCCGCGGCCATGCCGGCGCGGAACCGGGCGGCGGCAGCGTGCACCCGGTCGCGCAGGTCGGCCGAGGCCGCCAGCAGGTCCAGCACCGTCAGGGACGCCGCGACGATCGGCGGCGCCACGGAGTTGGAGAAAAGGTACGGGCGGGCCCGCTGCTTGAGCACGTCGACGATCTCCTGGCGGGCGGCGACGTAGCCCCCGGACGCGCCGCCGAGCGCCTTGCCCAGGGTGCCGGTGACGATGTCGACGCGCTCGGTGAGGCCGAACAGCTCGGGGGTGCCACGGCCCCCCGGTCCGACGAACCCGACCGCGTGCGAGTCGTCGACCATCACCAGCGCGTCGTACCGGTCGGCGAGCGCGCAGATCTGGTCCAGCGGAGCGAGGTAGCCGTCCATCGAGAAGACCCCGTCGGTGACCACCAGCCGGTAGCGGGCGTCGGCGGACTCGGCCAGCCGCTGCTCGAGCTCGGCCATGTCGCGGTTGGCGTAGCGCAGCCGCCGGGCCTTGCACAGCCGGACCCCGTCGATGATCGAGGCGTGGTTGAGCGCGTCGGAGATGACGGCGTCCTGCTCGTCCAGCAACGCCTCGAACACCCCGCCGTTCGCGTCGAAGCACGAGCCGAAGAGCACCGCGTCCTCGGTGCCGAGGAAGTCCGCCAGCCGCCGCTCCAGGGTGCGGTGGATGGTCTGCGTACCGCAGATGAACCGCACCGAGGCCATGCCGTAGCCCCACTGCCGTACCGCCCGCTCGGCCGCGGCCACCACGCGCGGGTCGTCGGCCAGGCCCAGGTAGTTGTTGGCGCACAGGTTCAGCACGTCGCGGCCGGCGGTGTCGAGCACGTGCGTCCCCTGCGGCGAGGCCATCACCCGCTCGGGCTTGAACACGCCCGTCTCACGCATCTGCTCGAGCCGGCCGGCCAGCTCGGCGCGCAGCCCGTCCAGGGCGTTCCCCATCGCTCAGCCCTCCCAGTCGAGGATGACCTTGCCGCACTTGCCGCTGGCGGCGACGTCGAACGCCTGCTCGAACTCGGTGTACGGGAAGCGGTGCGTGATCACCGGGGAGATGTCCAGCCCGGCGCCGACGAGCACCGACATCGCGTACCAGGTCTCGAACATCTCGCGGCCGAAGATCCCCTTGATCGTCAGCATCGAGTGGATGACCCGGTCCCAGTCGAACTGGATGTCGCCGGACGGCAGCCCCAGCAGCGCCATCTCGCCGCCGTGCGCCATCGTGTTGATCATCGAGTGCAGGGCCGCGGGCGCGCCGGACATCTCCAGCCCGACGTCGAACCCCTCCACCATGCCCAGGTCGGCCATCACCTCGTCCAGGCTGGCGGTGCTCACGTCGACCGCGCGGGACACCGCGCCCATGGACTCGGCCAGCGCCAGCCGCTCCGCGCTGATGTCGGTGATCACCACGTGCCTCGCCCCGGCGTGCCGTACCACCGACGCGGCCATGATGCCGATCGGGCCGGCACCGGTGATGAGCACGTCCTCGCCCAGCACCCGGAAGCTCAGCGCCGAGTGCACGGCGTTGCCGAACGGGTCGAAGATCGCGGCGACGTCAGGGTCGATCGGGCGCGGGTGGCGCCACACGTTCGTGGCCGGGACGACGACGTACTCGGCGAACCCGCCGTCTCGGTCGACGCCCACGCTGACGGTGTTGGGGCACAGCTGGCGGGCCCCGCCCAGGCAGGAGCGGCAACGCCCGCAGACGATGTGGCCCTCGACGCTCACGAGGTCGCCGACGTCGACAGTGTCGACGCCGCGGCCCAGCGCCTCGACCCGGCCCGCGATCTCGTGGCCCAGCACGACCGGTGGCTTCACCGCGGTCTGCGACCAGGCGTCCCAGGACCTGATGTGCAGGTCGGTGCCGCAGATCCCGGTACGCAGCACCCGGATCAGCACCTCGCCCGCGCGAGCGGCCGGCTCCGCGACGTCCTGCAGCCACAGCCCGGGCGCGGCCTCGGCTTTGACCAGTGCCTTCATGTCGAACTCCTCGAGATGCTGCGCCTGCGGACGGGGAGGCCACCGGACCACGGCGGCCCAGGGCACGGCAACCGCCGCCGGGGCAGGGTCGGACGCCCCGACTGTACGCATCGGCGCAGGTCATCCCCGCTGCCCCCGACCATCAGGAACCCGACTGATGCGCGCGTCTTGGGCCTTCCGGGGACGGGGAAGGCCCAAGACGCGCGCATCAGTCGGGAGGTCGGAGGGGCCGGACGCGCAGCGCCCCCGGCCGGACGAACCGGTCGGGGGCGCTGTGCGGGACCCTCAGGCCCCGGATGTGTCCCTAGTCGTCCCAGGGACCGTAGTCCTTCTCGTACATGACGAGACTCCTTCCACCCCGGGCCCGGCTGCGACGCATGGAAGCAGCGGAGCCGACCCCGGGTTTGTGCTTGCCCAGACCCACGCGAGGGGCGGGCATCGGGACCGGGCGCCGAAGGCGCCTCGGGCAACCCGTCGGTGGGCTGCTGCCCCCAGCCTACCCGCCGGGCGGCCGGTTCCTCGCATCGATGGCATCGACCGGGACGGGCCGGGGCTGAAGGGACGGCAGGTCAGCCATCCAGCAGGGCCGCCGCGACGGCCGCCCGGTGCCGGGCCGGCGCTCCCGCATACGTCCGGTTCCCCAGCGCCCGCTTGTACAGGCGGTGGGCGACGTGCTCCCACGTCATGCCCATGCCGCCGAGCACCTGGATCAGGCCCTCGCAGGCCAGGACACCCGCCTCGCCGCCGGCCGCCTTCGCCGCCGAGCAGGCGGAGTCGACGACACCGGAGTCGACCGCGCCGGGCTCGGTCTCTGCGGTGGCGACGTACCAGGCGGCGCGGTAGGCCAGCGAGCGGGCGAGCTCGGTCGCGACGTACATGTCGGCGACCCGGTGCGACACGGCCTGGTAGGTGCCGATGACGCGGCCGAACTGCTCGCGCGTGGAGGCGTGCGCGGTCGCGATGTCGAGGGCGCGCTGGGCGATCCCGACGGACTCCAGCGCGAGCCCGGCCAGGGCGCGCCTGCGGATCGCCAGGAGCAGCGCGCCGGCGTCCGGCACCACCGCGGCTGACGGCACCGCGGCGTCCTGCAGGCTGAGCCGGCCGATCCGGCGGGTGCCGTCGGTGGTCTCGGACCGGGTGGCGAGCGCGCCGCCGGTCGCGGCCGGCTCCAGGACCGCCACCACCGCCGCGCCGCCGCCCGCGGAGCGTGCGACCACCCCTACGAGCTCGGCGGCACCCAGGTCGGCGACGTCCACCTTGTCACCGGTGAGCGACCACGGGTCCGGCGTACGGGTGGCGGTGCACAGGACGCCGGCGGGATCGCCGAAAGCGTCGGCGCCGGACGGCTCGCCCCACGCGACGGCAGCCGGTCGCACCGGGTCGGCGCCCACGGCGACGACCGCGGGCAGCGCGACCGTTGTCGAGAGCAGCGGAACCGGCGCCAGCGCGAAGCCGGCCTCCTCCAGCAGCACCGCCTCGTCCAGGAACATCCCGCCGCCGTCCGGCCCGGACAGGCCCACCCAGCCGAGCCCGACCAGCTCGGCCCACAGCTCGGGGTCGTGACCGAGGGCACCGTCGGCGACCGCGTGCAACCGCTCGTCGGTGACCCTTTCGGCGAACAGCCGCCGGGCCGCGGTGCGCAGCTGCTGCTGGTCGTCGGAGAACGCGAGGTCCACGGCTCCCCCTCAGCGCGACCGGGGCAGGCCGACGACGCGCTCGGCGATGATGCTGCGCAGGATCTCGGACGTACCCGCCTCGATCGTGTTGCCGCGCGAGCGCAGCTGCTGGTAGCCCCAGAAGCCCCCGTCGAGCCGGGCCCGGGACCCTTCGAGGTCCTGCGCCAGCGAGGTCAGCCGCTGGTTGGCCTCGGACCAGTGCAGCTTGGCGATCGAGCCCTCGGGACCGGGCATGCCGGTCTTCACCAGCGCGGTCAGCGCCCGGTAGTTGGTGAAGCGCAGCGCCTCCAGGTCGATCGCGAGCGCACCGATGCGGTCCCGGACCAGCGGGTCGTCGGCCGGCCGCGTGCCGTCGGCGCGTTCGGTCCGCGCGGTCCGGACCAGCCGGCGCAGCAGCTGCTCGAACCGTGCCGTCAGCGCGAAGCCGAGCGTGCCGCGCTCGTGCAGCAGTGTCGTCATCGCGACGCTCCAACCCTCGCCCGGAGCGCCGAGCATCGACTCGCGCGGCACCCGGACGTCGGTGAAGTAGATCTCGTTGAACTCCGGGTCGCCGGTGATCTGCCGCAGCGGCCGCACCTGCACCCCGGGCGCGTGCATGTCGACCAGCAGGTACGACAGACCGCGGTGTCGTTCGGCGTCCGGGTCGGTGCGGGCGACGAGGATGCACCAGTCGGCGACGTGCGCGTACGAGGACCAGACCTTCTGCCCGTCGACCACCCACTCGTCACCGTCCAGCACTGCGCGGGTGCGCGCCGCCGCCAGGTCGGAGCCGGCGCCGGGCTCGGAGAAGCCCTGGCACCAGATCTCCGCCCCGGACAGCAGCGGCCGCAGGTACCGCTCCTTCTGCGCGTCGCTGCCCCAGGCCATGATCGTCGGCCCGGCCATGCCCAGGCCGATCACCCCGACGTGACCCGGGGCGTCGTGGCGCGCGGCCTCCTCCAGGTAGATGCCCTGGTACGTCGGCGGCAGCGCGAGCCCGCCGTACTCCTTGGGCCAGGTGATCCCGGCGTACCCCGCGGCGAAGATCTTGCGCGTCCAGGCGCGCATGAAGTCGAGGTCCTCGAGACCGACCGTCGGTTCCCGGTCGGCCCACCCGGCGGGCAGGTTGGCCGCGAACCACGTGCGCAGCTCGGCCCGGAACGCGGCCTCGTCCGCGCTGTCACGCAGGTCCAACGCTGCCTCTCCTCCGCCACCGCCGCCGGCTGGTCAGTGCGGGGTGCTGACGTACTTGACGTCGAGGTACTCCTCGATGCCTTCGGGGCCGCCCTCGCGCCCGAACCCGGACTGCTTGATGCCGCCGAACGGCGCGGCCGGGTTCGACACGAGCCCGCGGTTGAGACCGAGCATCCCGGACTGCAACGCCTCCACCACCTTCATGCCGCGGTCCCACGACTGGGTGTAGGCGTACGAGACCAGGCCGAACTCGGTGTCGTTCGCCGCCGCGATCGCCTCGTCGTCGGTCTCGAACGTCGCCACCGGGGCGACCGGCCCGAAGACCTCCTCCTTGAGGATCCGCGACCCGGGCTCGACCCCGGACAGCACGGTCGGTGGGTAGAAGTAGCCCCGCCCGTCCGGACGGGTGCCGCCGCACGCCGCCTTCGCGCCGTGGTCGACCGCGTCCGAGACCAGCTCCTCGACCTTGGCACGGCCGGCCTCGTCGATCAGCGGCCCGACCTGCACGCCGTCCTCGGTGCCGCGCCCGACGGACAGCGCGGACATCCTCGTCGTCAGCCGGCGGGTGAACTCCTCGGCGACGGACGCGTGGACGTGGAACCGGTTCGCCGCCGTGCACGCCTCGCCCATGTTGCGCATCTTGGCGAGCATCGCGCCGTCGACCGCCTTGTCCAGGTCGGCGTCCTCGAAGACCAGGAACGGCGCGTTGCCACCGAGCTCCATCGACGTGCGCAGCAGCTGGTCGGCGGCGTCCTTGACGAGCTGGCGTCCCACCTCGGTCGAGCCGGTGAAGGACAGCTTGCGCAGCCGCGCGTCCTGCAGCAGCGGCGCGGTCAGCGCGCCGGCCGACCTGGCCGTCAGCACCGACAGCACCCCCTTGGGCAGGCCGGCCTCCTCGAGCAGCGCGGCGAGCGCGAGCATCGACAGCGGCGTCTGCTTGGCCGGCTTCACGATCATCGTGCAGCCGGCTGCGACCGCCGGCCCGATCTTGCGGGTGCCCATCGCGAGCGGGAAGTTCCACGGGGTGATGAACAGGCACGGCCCGACCGGCTGCTTGAGGACGATCAGCCGGCTGTCCCCGGCCGGGGACAGGCCGAAGCGGCCGTCCACCCGTACCGCCTCCTCGCTGAACCAGCGCAGGAACTCGGCGGCGTACGTCACCTCGCCCAGGGACTCCGCGAGCGGCTTGCCCATCTCCAGCGTCATCAGCAGCGCGAGGTCCTCCGCGCGCGCGACCATGAGCTCGTACGTGCGGCGCAGGATCTCCCCGCGCACGCGCGGCGCCGTCGCCGCCCAGCCGGCCTGGTGCTCGGCCGCGACGGCCAGCGCCCCGAGGGCCTCCTCGGGGCTGCCGTCGGCCACCTCGGCGATGGTCTCGCCGGTGGCCGGGTCCTCGACGGCCACCGTCCGGCCGGAGCGCGGCGGCGTCCACTCACCGCCCAGGTACAGATCGGTCCGGACGCTGGACAGGACTCGGGTCTCGTCGGCCGTGCTCGTCATCGACGCGTCGCCTCCTCGGGCCGGGGCGCACGCCCGGGCGTTGGCCTGGCCCACGCTAGTCGCCCGGACTCAGGAACAGCAGCCCGGCTCCGACGCGGCTGGACACGGGCGGGGCGGCCGCGCCATCGGCGGCGCGAGCAGATCACCCGTACGCGCCAGCAGAGCCGTGCCCTGCGTGCCGACACGGCATGGGTGGGGGGCCCACGAGTCGCGGACGACCGCGGGGCCGGGCGGTGGCGTGCGCGCCCCGTACCGGCCGCGCTGCTGCGCGTCGCGATCGTGCTGCTCCCCGGGGTCGTCTCGCTGGCGTCCGTGGCCGGCGTGTCGCGGTTGGTGCCGGCGCCGTCCAGCGGGGCCGCAGGACCGGCGCTGCTGCGACTGTGCGGACTCGTCGTGGTCGCGTGCGCCGTCGCGTACGGCGTCGAGCGCGCGGTCCGGCGGCTGACCCCGTTGGTGATGCTGCTGCGGATGTCGCTGCTGTTCCCCGGCCGGGCCCCGTCACGTTTCCGGCTGGCCCGCAAGGCATGCTCCACCGACGTCGGGGCCGCGCTGGACCCGCGGGCCGGGGACGACGCCGCAGCGGTGGCCGAGCGGGTGGTCGCGCTGCTCGCGGCCCTGTCCGCCCACGACCGGCACACCCGCGGGCACTCCCAGCGGGTCCAGGTGCTGGCGGAGATGCTCGCCCGCGAGCTGGGCGTCTCCCGGGCCGACCGCGGGCGGCTGCGCTGGGCGGCGCTGCTGCACGACATCGGCAAGCTGTCCGTCTCGGCCGCCTTGCTCACCAAGCCGGCCGCGCCGGACGACGACGAGTGGGCGCAGCTGCGCGCGCACCCCGACGAGGGCGCCAGGCTGTGCGGTCCGCTGCTGGACTGGCTGGGCGGGTGGGGCGACGCGATCGCGCAGCACCACGAGCGCTACGACGGCACCGGCTACTCACGCGGGCTGTCCGGTACGGAGATCTCTACGGCCGGCCGGCTGGTCTGCCTGGTCGACGCGTACGAGACGATGACCGCCGCGCGACCGTACAAGCGGCCGCTCGCGACACGCGACGCGCGGGCCGAGCTGGCCAGGTGCGCGGGGAGCCACTTCGACGCCGCCATGGTGCGCGCTTTCCTGGCCATCTCGCTGCCGCGGCTGCTGTGGGCGTCGGGTCCGGTGTCGTTCCTGGTGCAGCTCCCGTTCCTGCCGCTGATCCAGGCCGGGACGCGTACGGCGTCCGCGGCCCTCACGGCGGCGGGCACCGGCATCGTCGCCGGTGGCGCGGCGATCGTGATCGTGACCGCGTCGGGGGCCTCGCAGCCGACCGCAGCGGTCGCGGCCGGTCCGGGCGGCTCGACGGCTGCGCCCACATCCTCCGCCCCGGCCGGTGGCGGCCCGCAGGTCCCGGGTGCGGCAACGGGCACGGGGAGCACCACAGGTGCCGGAGCGGCTCCCAGCGCGTCGGCGGTGCCGACGGGGAAAGCAGGCGGGTCCGCCCCGGGCGGGACCGGCGGCAGCGGGCCGAACGGCGGGGGCACGCCCGCCCCCACCGCCTCCGGCCTGCTGCCGCCGCTGACCGTGCCCACCGTCGGTCCACTGCTCCCCGGGGCGGTCGCGTCCCCGATCGCGTCGGCCGTGTCGTCGGTGCTGCCGTCGGCGGTCACGTCGGTGCTCTTGCCTGCTTTGCCCAGCCCGGTGCAGTCGGTGGTCGGCGGCCTGCTGCCGGGGGTCCTGCACCCCTAGGCTGGCAGGCGTGACCGCGTCGTCGTACGAGGTCGTCGTGCTCGCGGGCGGGAGCTCGCGCCGCTTCGGCGCGGACAAGCTCGCGCTGCTGCTGGACCGGGTGCTGTCCGGGGTGCCGGCGGGGGCGCCGGTGGTGTGCGTCGGGCCGGAGCGGGCGACGCCCTCGCGGGCCGGGGTGCGGTGGGTGCGCGAGTCGCCGCCGGGTTCGGGTCCGCTCGCCGCGGTGGCCGCGGCGCTCCCGTCCGCCGGCGGTCCGGCGCTGCCGCCGGTGGTGGTGCTGCTCGGAGGGGACATGCCCATGGCCGGGGCCGCGGTGCTGCCGCTGGTCGAAGCACTGGCGGCCGGGGCCGGCGGTGTGGACGCAGTGCTGCTCACCGACGGCACCGGTCGCGGGCAGCTGCTCGCGTCGGCCTGGCGCCGGCGCGCGCTGCGCAGCGCCGTCGCCGCGGCCGGCGACCCGGCCGGGGTCCCGCTGCAGCGGCTGCTCGACGGCGCGCGGGTCGCACTGCTGCCCGACCGGTGGGGCGCAGCGCACGACGTCGACACCCCCGCCGACCTCCCCCCTGCCGAAACCTACGGTTGAGCAGCGCAGCCGTACTGCCGTACTGCCTTACTCCACCGTAGGTTGGGGTCGTGGCCAGGTTCCGGCCGTCGGCGGACGGGTTCGCGTTCACGAACTCGTGGCCGAGGCAGCCGGCGTTGCGGGTGCCGACACCGTTCGGCCGGGTCGCGCTCGGCAACGCCGCCGCTGGGCTCTGCGGCGGCATGGTCTTCGCCGCGCTCGACTACTGGCACGCGGACGCCGCGCCGCCGCGGGACCGCCCCGGCCCGGAAACCCCGGCGTACGCCTTCATCGTGCAGCGCCTCATCGACTCGTGGCACGTGCCGGCAGGGGTCGCGCAGTACTACCAGTGGATGAACCTGCCCGACGCCGATCGGGTCTTCTCGGTGCTCGGCCACGACGTCGTGGCCGAGCGCGGGCTGTCGTGGCGGACGCTGACCGTGCAGTGGCCACAGATCCGAGCGGACCTCGACAACGGCGTCCCGGTGCCGCTGGGTCTGGTGACGGTCGCGTCCGCGAGCCCGAAGGACCTGGCGCTCAACCACCAGGTGCTGGCGTGGGCGTACGAGCGCGAGGGCGGGCGGGACGGCAAGGTGACGGTGAGCGTCTACGACCCCAACAGCGGAGCACGCGACGACGTCACGCTGTCGTTCGAGCTCGGCAACCCGACCGGCCCGACGACCTTCACGCACACCATCGGCATCAGCCACCCGGTGCGCGGCTTCTTCCGCACGGCCTACGACCCGGCGACTCCGCCGCCGCCGTCGCTGCTGCCGTCGCCGCCGTCGCCGCCGTAAACCTACGGGCAGGTAAGGCCGGATTCCGGCCTTACCTGCCCGTAGGTTCGCGGTGTTCGGGCGGGGCCCAGGACGGCTGGCGGCGCTCGACGAACGCGGTCATCCCCTCGGCCGCCTCCGCCGACGCGAACAACCGCGCGGACAGCTCCGCCGTGTAGGAGAACGCCTCGTCGCGGGACAGCACCGGCACCCGGCGCAGCAGCTCCTTGGTCGCCGCCGTCGCCGCCGGCCCGCCCATGCGCAGCGCCGCGCACCACCGCTCGACAGCCGCGTCGAGGTCGGCGGCCGGTACCACTGCGGTGAGCAGCCCGGCCTGCACGGCCCGCGCCGCGGACACCCGCTCACCGGTGAGCATGAGCTCGGCAGCCTCGCGCGGCGGCATGACCCGCAGGCACACCACGGAGATCACGGCCGGAGCCACCCCCACGCGCACCTCGGAGAACGCGAACCGCGCGTCGTCGGCCGCCACCGCGAGGTCGCAGGCGGCGACGAGCCCGTTGCCGCCGCCGGCCACATGACCCTGGACGCGCGCGATGGTCGGCTTGGGATGGTCGAGCAGCGCCTCCAGCACGGAAACGGTCAGCCGCGGCCCGGAGCCGGCGAACCCGCCGGCGTCCGAGGCGGCGCCGCGCAGGTCGGCGCCGGAGCAGAACGTGTTGCCCGAGCCGGTCAGCACGACAGCGCGTACGGAGTCGTCCGCCGCCGCGTCCTGGAGTGCGGCCAGCAGCGGCGGCAGCGTCTCGGCGTTGAGCACGTTGCGCTGCGCCGGCCGGTTCAGCGTCACCGTGGCCACGCCGGCCACGACCGCGTACCGCACCGCCGGTTCCGTCATCGGCGCCCCATCCCCTCGAGCAGCGACAGCACCCGCAGCATCACCTCGTCCGCACCGCCGCCGATGGACATCAGCCGCGTGTCGCGGAAGTACCGTGAGGTCCAGCTCTCCTCCATGTAGCCGATCCCGCCGTGGAACTGCAGGCACGCGTCGGCGACCTCGCGGCCGAGCCGTCCGGCCTTGAGCTTGGCGACGGTCGCGTACTTCGTCACGTCCTGGCCCGCGGCGTACGACTCGGCAGCCGTCCGGCAGTACTCGCGCAGCAGGTCGACCTCGGCGAACAGCTCGGCCAGCCGGTACTGCAGGTACTGGTTGGCCATCAGCGGCTTGCCGAACACCTCCCGGACCTGCAGGTAGTCGACGGTACGGCGCAGCGCGCGGTCCATCCCGGCCACCGACATGTAGCAGCCGATCAGCCGCTCGTCCTGGAACTGCGCCATCTGCTGCTGGAACCCGCGCCCCACCTCGCCGATCGTGTGGTCGACGGGCACGCGGCAGTCCTCGAACAGCAGCTCGGCGGTGTCCGACGAGCGGTTGCCCAGCTTCTCCAGCTTGCGCGACACCGAGAATCCCGGGGTGCTGGTGGGGAAGACCAGCATCGACATGCCGTGGTAGCCGCCCTCGTCGCCGGTACGCACCAGCAGGCACAGCCAGTCGGCCTGCGTCCCGTTGGTGATGTACGTCTTCCGACCGTTCACGACCCACTCGTCGCCGTCCCGCACGGCCCTGGTACGGATGCCGGCCACGTCGGACCCCGCCCCGGGCTCGGTCACCGCCACCGAGCAGACCAGCTCGCCGCGGATCGCCGGAGCGAGGTACCGCTGCTTGAGCTCCTCGGTGCCGTACCTGGCCAACGCCGGGGTGGCCATCGACGCCTGCACGGCGATCGCCATCGGCACCCCGCCCACGTCGGCGCGGCCCAGCTCCTCCCCGAGCACGAGCGTGAACGTGTGGTCGGCGCCGCCGCCGCCGTACTCGGGGTCGTACTCCAGCCCGAGCAGACCGAGCGCACCGAGCCGCCCGAAGAGCTCGTGGGCGGGGAAAGTCCCGGCCGCCTCCCACTCGTCGGCGTACGGGTTGATCTCCCGCTCGACGACCTGCCGCACAACAGCCCGAAGCTGCTCGTGCTCCGCGGTGAACTTCATACCCGGCCTCCCTCCACCCCTGCGGCGCGCAGCCACAGCGTCGCCAGCAGGCCGGCCACGTCGTCGACCTGTTGCTGCTCGCCCAGCTCGTGCCACCGACGCGCGTACGCCTCCGCCATGCCGACCAGCGCGGGCGCGACCGTCTCCGGGTCGAGCGCGGGGTCCGCCAGGCCGCGGCCCTGGAGCTCGCGCAGGCCCCCGGCCGCCCGCTCCAGGAACACCGAACGCAGGTGCATCACCAGGCCGTGGAAGTACGGCTCCCCCAGCGCCGCCTGCTCGAGCACCTCGAGCATGCGCGCGTTCTGCGAGTACGCCTCGAGGTAGCGCCGGTGGCCCTCGAAGAGCCGCTCCGCCGGGTCCGAGCGCTTGTCCTCCGGCACGCGCACGCTCGCCAGGATCTCGTCGATGAACGTCGTGCAGGCCTCGCGCAGCACCTCGTCCTTGCTGTCGAAGTACGTGTAGACGGTGCCGTGGCTGACCTTGGCGGCGCGGGCGATGTCGGACATGCGGGTGTCGTCGTAGCCGCGCTCCTCGAAGACGGTGCGGGCCGCGTCCAGCAGCTTCTCGCGGGTGCGGCGGCCGCGGTCGGTGAGCGGCGCGGTGCTCATCGGCCGTCACCGGGTACGAGGTCGGCGGGCAGCTCGACGGTCTTGGCCCGCAGGTACTCGGCCAGCCCCTTGGCCTGCGGGTCGACGCCGGTGTTCTCGGCGACACCACGGCCGAGCAGTCCGTGCACGACGACGTTCACGGCACGCAGGTTGGGGAGCCGGTGGACATCGACGGAGTGCGGGCGGGTCTCCGGCAGCAGCTCGTGCACGCGGTCGGCGGTGAGGAAGTGCTGCAGCCATCCGTACGCCGCCTCCGTTCGCGCCCAGACACCGATGTTGGCGTCGCCGCCCTTGTCCCCCGAGCGCGCGCCGAACACCGCCCCGAACGCCACCCGCGCCGTCCCACCCGCCGTCGCTCCACCCGCCGTCGCAGACGGATCGCTCGTCATGGCAGCCGCTCCGTAGGCAACGGCGGGCGGGGCGGGGAGATGGACGGCGGCGGGGATCCGGGCGACCTCGACGCCGTCCAGCACGACGCGCTGCTCGACCAGCGTCGCGTCGACGGCGGCCGGCCAGTAGACGCCGTACGGGGTCGGGTCCGCCGGCGGCCCGGCCGGGTAGAGCCCCGGAACCGAGGCGAGCGCGAGCTCCACCGCCGGCCCCGTGAACGGCTTGCCGAGCGACTTCGGGTCCTTGCCGCGCACCGTGACGCGCAGCTCGGCCTGCGCCGCGTACTCCTCGACCTCGCCGCCCACCCCGCCCGGCGGCACCGGCGTCCTGCGCAAGAGCTGCACGTCCAGGGCGTCGAACCCGCCCAGCACCGCGCGTAGCTGGCGCTCGAGCAGCTCCGCCTTGGCGTCGAGGTCGAGTCCGGTCAGCACGAACGTCGCGGTGTTGCGGAAGCCCCCGAGCGCGTTCACCGCGACCTTCAGCGTCGCCGGCGGCGGCTCCCCGCGCGCGCCGGTGACCGCGACCCGGTTCGGGCCCACCTGGGCCAGCGACACGGTGTCGAAGCGCGCCGTCACGTCCGGGTTCAGGTACGCCGGCGCGCCGATCTCGTACAGCAGCTGCGCCGTCACAGTGCCCACGGACACCAGCCCGCCGGTGCCGTCGTGCTTGGTGATCACCGACGATCCGTCGGCGGCTACCTCGGCGATCGGGAAGCCGACGTGGTCCAGCCCCGGCACCTCGGCGAAGAACGCGTAGTTCCCGCCGGTCGCCTGCGCGCCGCACTCGATCACGTGCCCGGCCACGACCGCGCCGGCCAGCATGTCCAGGTCGTGCGGCGTCCAGCCGTGCCACCACGCGGCCGGACCGACGACGAGCGCCGCATCGGTCACCCGCCCGGTCACCACGACGTCAGCACCGGCGGCCAGTGCTGCCGCGATCCCGAAACCGCCGAGGTAGGCGTTGGCCGTCAGCGGCGGCATCCCCAGCACTGCGAACGGCTCACCGGTGTCGGTGTTGCGCAGCACGGCCGAGCCGGTGGGGATCGCACCCTCGGCGGCCGGGTCGGTCAGGCGCGCCAGCAGGTCGTCACCCTCGACGTACGCGATCCGCGGTGCGAGCCCGAGCCGCCCGGCCAGCTCGCTCAGGGCTGCCGCGCAACCGGCGGGGTCGAGGCCGCCGGCGTTCGAGACGACTCTGGTGCCGCGTTCCAGGCAGGTGCCGAGCACCTGTTCCATCTGGGTGAGGAACGTGCGCGCGTAGCCGGATCCCCGTCCGTGCGCGAGCCGCTGCCGGGCCAGGATCAGCATCGTCAGCTCGGCCAGCCAGTCGCCGGTGAGAACGTCGACCGGCCCGCCGTCGACCTGCTCGCGGGCAGCCGAGATGCGGTCGCCGAAGAAACCGCTGCAGTTCGCGATCCGCACCGGCGGACGCGGCTCAGCCATCGGTGCGGCCTTCCGGCTCGGACGGGTCGACGACCGTCAGCGTCACGAGGATGTCGTGTGCGTCGACCGCCTGACCGACCTCGACGAGCACCGCGTCGACGCTGCCCGCCACGCCCGCGCTGACCCGGTGCTCCATCTTCATCGCCTCGAGCACGACGAGCGCCTGTCCCGGCTCGACCACGTCACCCACGCGCACGAGCACAGCGGTAACGGTGCCGGGCACCGGCGCGGTCGGGGCCGCTGTCGGACCACCGCCGGTCCCCGCGACGAACCTCGGCAGCTCGACCCACTGCGTCGACCAGCCGCCCCCGTCGACACAGACCAGGTCCCCCTCCGGCGCCGGGTACACCGCGACGAGGCAGCGGCGGCGCACGCCGTCCACGACCGCGTCGACCGCGTCCTCGTCGGCGCCGTGCAACATCACCGCGTGCTCGGCGCCGCCGAGCGCGACCATCGCGGTGCCGTCGACTGCGAGCCGGTAGGTGGCCTCGATGGTCGTCCCGTCGCCGCGGCGGTACGCGATCATGTCCGGGCCCGCGGGCACGTTGCGCCAGCCCGGCGGCGCGAACGCCAGCGGCGCCGCGTCCCGTCGTTGCCGCACACCGGACAGCACCGCCGCGACCAGGTGCGCGTCCTGCACCTCGGCCGGCACCGCGGGGGCCACCAGCTCGGGGAACAGGTCGAGGAAGTCGGTCGGCGTGCCGCCCGCCTGGAACGGCTCGGACTCCAGCACCGCGACCAGCTGGTCGCGGTTCGTGCGCAGCCCGTGCACCCGGATCCCGCGCAGCGCCTGCGCCAGCGCCGCCACTGCCTCCTGCCGCGTGCTCCCGGCGGCGATGACCTTCGCGAGCAGCGCGTCGTAGTACGGGGAGACCACCGACCCGGTCTCCACCGTGCACTCCCAGCGCACCCGCGTGTCGTCCTCGTCGTAGTCGAACAGCAGCACCGGACCGGTCGAGGGCAGGTAGCCCGCGGCCGGGTCCTCGGCGTACAGCCGGGCCTCGACGGCGTGCGAGCGGTCCAGGTGGTCTTCGATGTCCGAGTCGTCCAGCTCGTCCGAGTCGGCTGCCCCCGGCGGGTCGTCACCGTCGTCGTCGGAGCGGTCGTGCGGCAGCTCCACCACGTCCAGCTCGTCGTCCCAGCGGTCGAAGCCGCCGTCGGACAACCCGTGCGGCAGACCCTGCGCCACCACCAGCTGCGCCTTGACCAGGTCCTTGTAGGTCACCATCTCGGTCACCGGATGCTCGACCTGCAACCGCGTGTTCATCTCCAGGAAGAAGAACTGCTGGCGCTCGTCGTCGCCGACGACCAGGAACTCGACCGTCCCGACCCCGACGTAGCCGACCGCGCGACCGAGCGCGACCGCGGCCGCGTACATCGCCCGCAGCGTGGGCACGGCGGTGCCCGGTGACGGCGACTCCTCGATGATCTTCTGGTGCCGCCGCTGGATCGAGCACTCCCGCTCGAACAGGTGCACCACCGAACCCTGCCCGTCGCCGAGGATCTGCACCTCGACGTGCCGCGCGCCGTGCAGGTAGTGCTCCGCGAACACCGTGCCGTCGCCGAAGGCGGAAGCGGCCTCCCGCCGGGCCGACGGCACTGCCGCGGCGAGCTCGTCCGGCTCCTCGACCAGCCGCATCCCGCGCCCGCCGCCACCCGCGGAGGCCTTGACCAGCAACGGGAATCCCACCTGCTCGGCCGCCGCCAGCCAGGCCTGCGGGTCGTCGCCGGCGAGGTCGGCGGACGGCGCGAGCGGCACCCCCGCTGCCGCCGCGACCCGCTTCGCGTCCAGTTTCGAGCCGAGCCGCTCGATGGTGTCCGGTGCCGGACCCACCCAGACCAGCCCGGCCGCCTGGACCGCGCGGGCGAACGCCGCGTTCTCGGCCAGGAACCCGTAGCCCGGGTGCACCGCGTCCGCCCCCGTGCGGTGCGCGGCCGCCAGGATCTGGTCGACGTCCAGGTACGTCTGCGCCGCCGTCGCCCCGCGCAGCGGCACGGCCAGGTCGGCGTCGGCGACGAACGGCAGCGTCGCGTCCGGCTCGGAGTACACCGCGACCGTCGCAATCCCCAGGTCGCGCGCCGTCCGGAAGACCCGCGACGCGATCTCGCCCCGGTTGGCCACCAGCAGCCGCCCGATCCGTCGCGGCGGCACGAGCGGGAGGTGCGAGAGGGTCATCGGCGCGCTCACATCCGGAAGACACCGAAGGACGACGTCCCCTGCACCGGTGCGCTGTGGCAGGCCGCCAGCGCGATGCCCAGCACCGTGCGCGTGTCCCGCGGGTCGACGACGCCGTCGTCCCAGAGCCGCCCGGTCGCGAACAGGGCGGTCGACTCGGCCTCGACCTGGTCCTCGAAGGCCTGCCGCGCCGGCGCGAACGCCGCCTCGTCGAACTCGGTGCCGGTCGCGGCAGCCTTCTGCCGCGCCACGATCTCAAGCACGCCGCCCAGCTGCTTGGGGCCCATCACCGCGATCCGGTGGTTCGGCCAGGTGAAGACGAACCGCGGGTCGTACGCCCGCCCGCTCATCCCGTAGTTGCCCGCGCCGTACGACGCGCCGACCATCAACGTCAGGTGCGGCACCGTCGAGTTCGACACCGCGTTGATCAGCTTCGCGCCGTCCTTGATGATCCCGCCCTGCTCGTAGCGGGTGCCGACCATGAAGCCGGTGATGTTCTGGACGAACAGGATCGGCACGTCCATGCGGTTGCACAGCTGGACGAACTGGGCGCCCTTGTTCGCCTCGGCCGAGAACAGGATCCCGTTGTTCGCCAGCACGCCGACCGGGTAGCCGCACAGCTCCCCCCAGCCGGTGACGAGCGTGCTGCCGTACAGGGGCTTGAACTCCTCGAACCGGCTGCCGTCGAGCATGCGGGCCAGCACCTCGCGGACCTCGAACGGGACGCGTACGTCGGCCGACGCGATGCCGAGCAGGTCGTCGGGGTCGTGCAGCGGCGGGTCGGGGTTCGGGGTGCGCTGGCCGGGCCCCTGCGGACGCCAGCCGAGGTGAGCCACGATGTCCCGCCCGATCCGGATCGTGTCCGGCTCGTCGTCGCCCAGGTAGTCGGCCAGCCCGGAGGTCCGCGCGTGCATCTCGGCGCCGCCGAGCTCCTCCTCGTCGGCGTCCTCGTCGATCGCCATCTTCACCAGCGGCGGTCCACCCAGGTACACCCGCGCCGATGCGCGCTGCAGCACCACGTAGTCGCTCATCCCCGGTACGTACGCGCCACCGGCTGTCGACGAGCCGAAGACCATCGTCACGGTCGGCACCCCCTCGGCCGACAGCCGGGTGAGGTTGCGGAACGACTCCCCGCCGGGGACGAAGATGTCGGCCTGCCGCGGGAGATCGGCACCGGCCGACTCGGTGAGGCTCAGCAGCGGCAGCCGGTTCGTCCGGGCGACGTCCATGGCTCTGAGCCCTTTGGCGACGGCGGTCGGTCCTTGCGCGCCGCCCTTGACCGTCGGGTCGTTCGCGACGACGACGCACTGGGTGCCGCTGACGACGCCGGTGCCGGTGACCAGGCCGCCCCCGAGGGGTTGGTCGGTGCCCCAGCCGGCGAGGGGCGAGAGCTCGAGAAACGGAGAGTCGCGGTCGAGCAGGAGCCTGATCCGTTCGCGCGGGAGCAGCTTGCCGCGCTCCCTCAGCCGGGTGACGGACCGGTCGCCGCCACCGGCGGCCACCTGGGCCTGCAGTGTCTCGATCTCGGCCAGCGCCTCGAGCATGGCCGCTCGGTTCGAGGCGTACTCCTCCGAACCACGATCGACCCCGGAGGCCAGCGCCTGCACGGACTTGACACTAGCGTCAAGTCCAACGTCTGGACAGTCCCGGGGACGTGACCGTTGCTTGCTGGCGGATCCTGGACCTGACCCTCACGTCAGGGTCCGTACGTTGATCTTTCGAACCGCATTCAGCCCAAGCGAACGCTGCCAATGATCGCGAAACATCCAAGCTGAGCACCGGGCGGGAGTATCGGCCCGAGAGCACAGACGTTGTACGCAGCGACATCGTCAAACGCCGCCGTCTCGCCGTTGGCTACCAGGATCGCGCCCCCAAACTTCAGAGGTTCCACGGCGACGGACGCATGTGTGCTTTGCAGTACAGAAAGCCGGGTTCACCGCGCCGCCCCGTCAGTCCCGCAGACCCCACTAGGCTCGCGGCAACCCATGACGGAGGTGGTCCCACGTGGTCCTGGACGAGTGGGTGGCCGCCCTCGCGGCCGAGCTCGACGTCGATCCCGATGCCGTCGATGTACGCCTGCTGCTCGACGTCGCGCGCGACGCCGCGCACCAGGTCGACCGGCCGGCCGCACCGCTGACCACGTTTCTCATCGGCTACGCCGCCGGTCTGCGCGGCGGCGGGACCGACGCGGTCACCGCCACGGCGGTCGCGGCCCAGCAGCTGGCGCAGTCGTGGGCGCCGCCGCCCACGGCCGAGTGAGCGTCGGCTGGGACGAGGCCCGCGCGCTGGCCGCGGTGCTCCCGGCGTTGGGCGTCGTGCACGTCCCGCTGGACCGGGCGGTCGGGCTGGTCCTCGCGGCGGACGTCGTCGCGGCGACGGACTTGCCTCCGTTCACCCACTCGGCGATGGATGGCTGGGCAGTCGCCGGACCGACGCCCTGGTCGGTGGTCGGTGAGGTGCGCGCGGGCGACCCGGCACCCGACTTTCTCGGCCCCGGGCAGGCTGTCCGGGTGTCGACGGGCGCCGCGCTCCCGGCCGGCGCCGATGCCGTGCTGCGCCGCGAGGACGGTGTCGAGGCCGACGCGGTGGTCCGGCTGCGGCCCTCCGCGCACGCGCCGAGCGCGGGAAGGGACGTCCGCCCGGCGGGGTCCGAGTGCCGCGCGGGCGACGTCGTCGCGACGGCCGGTCAGCTGGTCGTGCCGGCGCTGCTCGGCCTCGCCGCCGCGGCCGGCGCCGACACCCTCGCGGTCGTCCGCCGCCCGACCGTCGACCTGCTGGTCATCGGCGACGAGCTCGTCGGCGGCGGCCCGGCATCGCACGGCCGGATCCGCGACGCCCTCGGCCCGATGCTGCTGCCCTGGCTGGCAACGCTCGGCGCCGAGGTGCGCCGGCACGAACGGCTCCCCGACACCGCGGCCGCCCTTCGCACGGCCCTCGACAGCTCGACCGCCGACCTCGTCGCCACCACCGGGTCGACGGCCGCCGGGCCACACGACCACCTGCACAAGGTCCTCGTCGAGGCCGGCGCGAGCATCGTGGCCGACGGCGTTGACGTGCGGCCCGGCCACCCGATGCTGCTCGCCCGGCTCGCCGACGGCCGCCCGCTGGTCGGGCTGCCGGGCAACCCACTGGCCGCGGTGTCGGGGGTGGTGACCCTGGTCGTGCCGGCACTGCGGGCCCTGCGCGGTCTGCCGCCGGCCACCCGCCGTACGACCGTGCTCGACACCGACGTGCCAGGGCATCCGCACGACGTACGGTTGGTGCCGGTGCGCGCCGGGCACCCGCTGCGCTACATCGGACCGGCGATGCTGCGCGGCCTGGCCCACGCCGAGTCACTGGTGGCCGTCCCGCCCGGCGGCGTCGCGGTCGGCACCGAAGTCGAGGTGCTCGACCTGCCTGCTTAGGGTGGGCGCGTGCATGCGGTGGTCATCAGCGAGGCCGGGGGACCGGAGGTCCTGACCTGGGCCGAGGTCCCCGACCCGGCTCCGCCCGGCCCGGGCGAGGTGCTCATCGACGTCGTCGCGACCGCGGTCAACCGTGCCGACCTGCTGCAGCGCCAGGGCCACTACCCGCCGCCGCCGGGATCGCCGCCGTACCCGGGGCTGGAGTGCTCGGGCGTCGTCGCCGCGCTCGGGCCGGACGTCGAGGGCTGGCAGGTCGGCGACGAGGTCGTCGCGCTGCTGGGCGGCGGCGGGTACGCGGAGCGGGTGCTCGCGCCGGCGGGCCAGGTCATGCCGCGACCGGACGGCGTCGACCTGGTGTCGGCCGCGGCGCTGCCCGAGGTCACCTGCACGGTCTGGTCGAACGTCTTCATGCTCGCCGGCCTGCGCCACGACGAGACGCTGCTCGTGCACGGCGGTGCGTCCGGGATCGGGACGATGGCGATCCAGCTGGCCCGCGCGGCCGGGTCGCGCGTGATCGTCACGGCCGGTACGGACGCCAAGATCGCCCGGTGCCTGGAGCTCGGCGCGCAGGCCGGCATCAACTACCGCGAGGAGGACTTCGTCGCGCGCACCCGGGAGCTGACGAACGGGCGCGGCGCCGACGTCGTGCTCGACAACATGGGCGCGTCCTACCTCGGCCGCAACGTCGAGGTGCTGGCGACCAACGGGCGTGTGGTGATCGTCGGGCTGCAGGGCGGCACGCGGGCCGAGCTCGACCTGGGTGCGCTGATGGCCAAGCGGGCCGCCGTGCTGTCGACGTCGCTGCGGATCCGGCCGGCGGCGGAGAAGGCGGCGATCTGCCGGTCGGTGGTCGACCACGTGTGGCCGCTGGTCGCGAAAGGTGAGGTCCGACCGGTGGTCGACCGCGTGCTTCCGCTGGCCGAGGCGGCCGCCGCGCACCGCGTGGTGGAGGCGTCCGAGCACGTCGGCAAGGTCGTCCTCGCCACCCGCTGACCGCCGGGAGACCGGGGTCAGTGCGGGAGTACCTCGCCCTTCCAGGCCAGCATCACGCTCTCGACCTGCATGCCGACGGACTCGTACAGCGCGGTCGCTCCGGTGGCGTTCTCGCTGTCGACGGCGAGGCCGACCGCGCTCAGCCCGCGAGCGTGCGCGGCAGCGAACGCCGTACGCAGCAGGAGCCGGCCGAGCCCCCGGCCCCGGAACCGCGGGACCACGCCGAGCGTGCGGACCCAGGCCGTGCCCAGCTCGGCGCGGGAGTCGTCGCCGATGAGCACCGCCGCCGGCTCACCGTCCACCTCCGCCACCCACCACTGCCCCGGGTCGCGGCCGGGAGCCGTGTCGAAGCGCGTCCGCCACTCTTCGTACGTACGCTCGGCGTGGTCCCAGTGCTCGGCGAAGGCACTCTCGGCGAGACCGTGCAGGAGGCGGTAGGTGGCCTCCGCGTCGGGGTCGGGCGAGCGCACGGCGACGCCCGGTGGCGCCGCGGGGACCATCCCCGAGGCTGCGCCGACGTCGACGCGCATCCGCCAGAACATCCGGCGCACCGTCAGGCCCGCCGCCTCGAGCGCACCCACCAGGGCCCGGTCCTGCTCGTACGAGCCCGCCTTCACGTCCACCGGCCGGCCGCGCTCGGCGGCGATCAGCCGCGCGTACCCGAGCCCGCGTTCGACCAGCCACGCCAGCAGGTCCGGGTCGAGCGAGTACGGGTCGACGAACACGCTCCCCGCGGCGCGGTCGTCCTCGGTCCAGAGCCAGCCGACGACGGCACCGGACTCGTCGTGGACCAGCGCACCGCCGCGCTCACGGTCGTAGCCGGGGACCTCGAGGTCGGCCGCGGTCTGGGCGAGCGTGGCATCGGTGCTGCCCAGGACCGACACGTCGCAGGCCGCCACCAGGGCGGTGATCGCCTCCGCGTCGGCCGGCTGCGGGGTCCGGACAGTCAGCCCGCGGACGTCGAGATCGGTCACCCGGTGAGCCTGCCCACCCCGGCCGGCCCGGACAACCGGGTTGGCGCGCCGGTCGGGGTGCCCGCCGCCCGCCCGGTGGGGTTGGATGAAGGCATGACGCAGGAGCCGGTCGACCAGGAGAACGAGCAGCAGCAGATCGTCATCGTGGGTCCCGACGGCCGGCCGATCGGCATCGTGGCGGGCCCCCCGGGCGGCGGCCCGGACGGAGCGGCGGGCCCCGAGGACGAGGAGACTTCCCTCGCCAGCATGGTCGAGCAGCCGGCCAAGGTGATGCGGATCGGCAGCATGATCAAGCAGCTGCTGGAGGAGGTCCGGGGCTCCACGCTCGACGAGGCAGGTCGGGTCAGGCTGCGCGACATCTACGCGCGCTCGATCAAGGAGCTCGAAGCCGGGCTCGCGCCCGAGCTGGTCGACGAGCTGGAGCGGCTGTCGCTGCCGTTCGACGAGAACACGGTGCCGAGCGAGGCCGAGCTGCGGATCGCGCAGGCGCAGCTGGTCGGCTGGCTGGAGGGGCTGTTCCACGGGATCCAGACGGCGCTGTTCGCGCAGCAGATGGCGGCACGGGCGCAGCTGGAGCAGATCAGGCGCCAGGCGCTGCCGCGCGGCGTCGGCGGGATGCCGGGCGGCCCGGGGCAGGCGCCCGAGGAGGAGCCGGCACAGCGCGGCAGCAGCGGACCGTACCTCTAGGCCGCACGCCCGCCCTGTCCGCGGGTCAGGGGAGGGTGCCGGAGGCGAGCAGCTGCTCGAGGACGGCGGCGACCCCGTCCTCGTCGACGGTTCCGGTCCGGCGGGCCACGGCCGCCAGGACCTCGGGGTGCGAGTCGGCCATGGCGTACGCCGAGCCGGCCCAGCCGAGCATCGGCAGGTCGTTGGGCTGGTCTCCGAACGCCAGCACCGCGTCCGGGCCGATGCCCAGGCGCCCGGCCAGCAGCGCGAGCGTGCTCGCCTTGGTGACCCCGGGCGCCGAGATCTCCAGCAGGCAGTCCCGGCGGTTGGAGTGCGTCACGGCCACCAGCTCGCCCAGCACCTCGCGCGCCGCGGCGAGCATCGCGTCACCGGTACTGGTCTCGTCGCGCGCGAGCAGCTTCGCGACCGGCTCGGCGAGCAGGTCCTCCGCCGTCGGCACCGTCTGGACGTCGGCGGACTCCCAGCGCATCCGGTACCGCTGCTCGTGCGCGTAGGACTCGTGCCGCTCGACCGCGAACACCACCGCGGGCAGGGTCAGGCGCAGCCGGCGCACCACCTCGAGCGCGAGCCCCGGCTCGAGCAGGAAGCGGTCCAGGACGGCCTCGGAGTGCAGGTCGTAGACCAGCGCGCCGTTCGCGCACACCGCGACGCCACGGTGACCGGTGGCCTCGACCACCTGGGCCATCCACCGCGGCGGCCGGCCGGTGACGAAGACGACCGGCAGCCCCGCGTCCTCGACCGCGCCGAGCGCAGCGACGGTGCGCGCCGACACCGAGCCGTCGCGGCGTACCACGGTCCCGTCCAGGTCGGTGGCGACCAGCCGGACCGGACCCAGCGAGCTCATGCCGCCATCCCATCAGATCCGTCGTTGCCTACGGATTGGTCACCAGGGCAGCCATTCCGTGTGCAACGACGCTAGCGTGCCGCCATGACCGACATGGGCGGCGCAGCCGTGAACCAGCACAAGATCACGCTCGACGAGTCGCAGATGCCGACGCAGTGGTACAACATCGTGCCCGACCTGCCGTCGCCTCCCGCCGCCGCCGCTGCACCCCGGCACGCTGCAGCCGGTCGGCCCGGACGACCTCGCCCCGCTGTTCCCGATGGACCTCATCCTGCAAGAGGTCACCGGCGAGCGGTACGTGGACATCCCCGGCGAGGTGCTGGACGTCTACCGGCTGTGGCGGCCCTCGCCGCTGTACCGGGCGCACCGGCTGGAGAAGGCGCTCGGCA
The DNA here is from genome assembly GCA_963849365.1 of uncultured Actinomycetota bacterium. Classification (GTDB taxonomy): domain Bacteria; phylum Actinomycetota; class Actinomycetes; order Prado026; family Prado026; genus CAVQCJ01. Next base: position 893,923 of record CAWKHA010000004.1, on the reverse strand, counting down.
CCCCGGCCCGCATCTACTACAAGTACGAGGGCGGCTCGCCGGCCGGCTCGCACAAGCCGAACACCGCGGTGCCGCAGGCGTTCTACAACGCCAAGGCGGGCGTACGGAAGCTGACGACCGAGACCGGCGCCGGCCAGTGGGGCACGGCGCTGGCGTTCGCTTGCGCGCTGTTCGGCCTGGAGTGCGAGGTGTGGCAGGTCGGGGCGTCGTACGACCAGAAGCCGTACCGCCGGATGATGATCGAGATGTTCGGCGGCACGGTGCACCGCTCACCGTCCGCGCTGACCGAGGCCGGGCGGGCGCAGCTGAAGATCGACCCGGACCACCCCGGCTCGCTGGGCATCGCGATCTCCGAGGCGGTCGAGGTGGCCGCGCAGTCCGACGACGTGAAGTACGCGCTGGGCTCGGTGCTCAACCACGTCCTGCTGCACCAGACGATCATCGGCGAGGAGGCGCTGCTGCAGCTGGCCAAGGTCGGCGAGACGCCGGACCTGCTGGTCGGGTGCACCGGCGGTGGCTCGAACTTCGCCGGGCTGTCGTTCCCGTTCCTGCGCGAGAAGCTGGCCGGGAAGATGAACCCGACCATCCGGGCGGTCGAGCCGTCGTCCTGCCCGTCGCTCACCCGCGGCGTGTACGCGTACGACTTCGGCGACACGGCCGGTATGACGCCGCTGCTGAAGATGCACACGCTCGGGCACGACTTCGTACCGGACCCGATCCACGCGGGCGGGCTGCGGTACCACGGCATGTCGCCGCTGATCTCGCACATCTACGAGCTGGGGCTGATGGAGGCGATCGCGATCCCGCAGCGCGAGTGCTTCGAGGCGGCCATCACCTTCGCGCGGTCGGAGGGCATCGTGCCGGCCCCGGAGCCGACGCACGCGCTCGCCGCAGCCGTACGGGAGGCGAAGGCCTGCAAGGAGAGCGGCGAGGAGAAGGTGATCCTCACTGCGCTGTGCGGGCACGGGCACTTCGACATGGCCGCGTACGACGCCTACCTGGACGGCCGGATGCAGGACGAAGAGGTCACCGACGAGCGCCTCGCCGCCGGCCTGGCGACCGTCCCCGCCGTCCCCTGACCCCCACTTAGCCGAGACGTCAGGCGGGTTTGAGCAGGTCGAGGCCGCCGAGGTAGGGCTGCAGCGCGAGCGGGATGCGCACCGAGCCGTCGGCCTGCTGGTGGTTCTCCAGCAGCGCCACGATCGTGCGGGTCATCGCGCACAGGGTGCCGTTCAGAGTGGCCAGCGGGCGCACACCCTCGGCGTCGCGCATCCGGATCGACAACCGCCTCGACTGGAACTCGGTGCAGTTCGAGGTCGACGTCACCTCGCGGTAGTCCCCGTAGGTGGGGATCCACGCCTCGCAGTCGAACTTGCGCGCCGCCGAGGAGCCCAGGTCGCCGGTGGCGACGTCGATCACCCGGTAGGGCAGCTCGAGCTTCCCGATGAACTCCTGCTCCCAGGCCAGCAGGCGGCGGTGCTCGGCCTGCGCCTCCTCCGGGCGGCAGAACGAGAACATCTCGACCTTGTCGAACCAGTGCACCCGCCAGATCCCCCGGGTGTCCTTGCCGTGCGAGCCGGCCTCGCGCCGGTAGCACGGCGAGAAGCCCGCGTAGCGCAGCGGCAGCGACGCACCGTCGAGGATCTCGTCCATGTGGTACGCGGCCAGCGGAACCTCGGCCGTGCCCACCAGGTAGAGGTCGTCGGCCTCGAGCCGGTAGACGTTCTCGGCGGCCTGGCCCAGGAACCCGGTGCCCTCCATGGCGGCCGGCTTCACCAGCGCCGGCGGGATCACCGGGACGAGCCCGGCACCGACAGCCTGCGCCACCGCCAGCTGGACCAGCGCCATCTCCAGCAGCGCGCCCACGCCGGTGAGGTAGTAGAACCGCGAACCGGACACCTTGGCCCCGCGCTCGACGTCGATCGCGCCGAGCAGCTGGCCGAGCTCGACGTGGTCGCGCGGCTCGAAGCCCTCGGCGGCGAAGTCGCGTGGCCGGCCGACGTGCTCGACCACCCGGAAGTCGGCCTCACTGCCGACCGGCGCGTCCGGCTCGACGACGTTGGAGAGCGCCAGCAGCAGCCGGTCCGCCTCGGTGGCGGCCTCGTCGCGCTCGACTTCCGCGGCCTTCACGGCCACGGACAGCTCGCGCCCGCGCGCCAGCAGCGCGTCCTTGTCGGCCCCCGCCGCCTGCGCGACCTGCCGTCCGACGTCCTTCTGCTCGGCCCGGGTGGTGTCGAAGCGGGCCCCAGCCGCGCGGCGCCGCTCGTCCGCGGACACCAGCGCGTCGACGATCGACTCGTCCTCGCCGCGGGCCCGTTGCGACGAGCGGACGAGGTCGGGCTGCTCGCGGACGAGCCGCAGGTCGATCACGGCGTAGCAGCCTACCGGCGGGTGCGCCCCCGGCTCCCGGTGCGGGCCGCCGGCCGGGCGGAGGACTCGCTCGACAGCCGCTGCACGACGTCGGGCAGCTCGCCGGGCGGGACCGGTCGCGACCAGTGGTACCCCTGGGCCACGTCGCAGCCGAGCCGGCGCAGGCGGTCGATCACGTCCGGCGTCTCGACCCCCTCGGCGACCGCGGTCAGGCCGAACTCGTGGGCCAGGTCGACGATCGCCTTGACCAGCACGAGCCCGCTGCCGTCCTCGTCCAGGTGCGTGACGAACGAGCGGTCGATCTTGATAGTGCGCAGCGGCATGTTGCCGAGCTGGCTCATCGAGGTGTTACCGATCCCGAAGTCGTCGACCGCGACCGTGATGCCCAGGTCGGTGAGCCGGCGCAGCATCGCCACCGCCCGGACCGGGTCCTCGATGATCGCGCTCTCGGTGATCTCGAACTCCAGCAGGCTCGGCGGCAGGTCGTACATCTCCAGCAGGCCGGCGACGAACACGTCCAGCTCCGCCTCGAGCAGGTTGCGGGCGGACAGGTTGACGGCGACCGGGAGCTCCTGGCCCTGCTCCCGCCAGGTGGCGATCTGCTTGGCCACCAGCCCGAGCACCCGCGCGGTCACCTGCTGCATCAGCCCGGTCCGCTCGGCCACCGGGATGAAGTCGGCGGGCGGGATGTTCCCTAGCGTCGGGTGCTGCCAGCGCAGCAGCGCCTCCAGGCCGACCACCGCTCCCGTGCGCAGGTCGACCTTGGGCTGGTAGTGCAGGTGCAGCTCCTCCTCGTTGTCGAGGGCCCGCCGCAGGTCGCCGAGCAGCATCAGCCGGCTGGAGGCGTCCGTCGCGGCGTCCTGGCCGGCGTACGTCGCGACCCCCATCCCGGCCGCCTTCGCGGTGTACATCGCGATGTCCGCCCTGGCCATCAGCGAGGTCACGTCGTCGGCGTGCTCAGGCAGCACGGCGAGCCCCACCGACGTGTCGACGTGCAGCAGCATGCCCTCCAGGTCGAACGGCTCGGTGAAGACCGCACGCACCCGCTCGGCGAACGACTCGGCGGCCGCGACCGACTCCACGACCGGCAGCAGGATGGCGAACTCGTCGCCACCGAGCCGGGCCACGGTGTCAGCGTCCCGGATCGTGCGACGCAGCCGGCTCGCCACCTCGATGAGCAACGCGTCGCCACGCGGGTGGCCGAGCGTGTCGTTGACGTCCTTGAACCGGTCGATGTCCAGCAGCAGGAGCGCCAGCGGGAGGCCGCTGCGGGCCGAGACCGCGGCGGCGCGGTCGAGCCGGTCGTTGAACAGGCGGCGGTTCGGCAGTCCGGTCAGCGGGTCCAGCAGCGCCAGCCTGGCGTTCTCGGACGCCTGCGTGCGCAGCCGCCGGCTGGCCCGGTGCACGGTCCGGAACAGCAGCAGCCACAGCAGTGCCAGGCCGCCCGCCGTCACGTACAGGATGGTCAGCGTCTCCTGGTGGATCGCGGCCGCGGTCTCGTCGTACGAGAGCACCACCTCGGCCACCGCGGTCGGCGATGTCCGGTTGTACTTGACCGGGACGTAGACGTCGAGTCGCTGCGAGCTGTGCCCGGTCGGGTCGACCTCGATCACCACCGCCGCGGACGAGGTGGCGCCGACGCGGCGGATCGCGTCCTGGAACCGCACCGGGTCGGGGATCGCCCCGGCCGCGATGGTGTCCGGCGCGCTGCGCGTGCTGGCTCCGGATGCTCCCCGCCCGCCCTGGCCGCGGTCGGAGCTGTCGTAGACGACCACTCCGTCGCCGGTCCACAGCCGGATGCCCACGAGCGTCGAGCCGGACCGGGGCAGGAACACCGAGTCCAGCTCCCGGACGAGACCGGCGGGCAGGGACCCGGTCCGGATCGCGTCCTCGGGGACCTCGCGCTCGACGCCGGACGACACGTACGCCTCGGCGGTCCGGGCGGCCTGTGTCAGCGCCTGCTGCTGCAGCAGGCGCGACGTCGTCCAGACCAGTGCGGTCCCCAGTCCGGTCATCGCGACGAGGCTCACCAGGGCGAACGTCGTCGTCAGACGCAGTCTGCGCACGCGAAACCCTTCCACCCGACGCGGTCCCCTCCCTTGACCGTCGTCAGCGCGGGGCGGGGGCTTGAGCCGCGAAGGGCTAGGACCGCCCGTCGCGGACCCGGGCCAGCCACGCCTGGGCCTGGCCGTACTCGGCGTCGGACACCCCGCGGCGCAGGCTCGGCCGGACCGAGTCGGCCCGCGGGTAGGAGCCCAGGTACCGGACGTCGGCACAGATCCGGTGCAGCCCGATCAGCGCCTCGCCGACCCGGGCCTCGTCGATGTGGCCTTCGGCGTCCACTGCGAAGAAGTAGTCCCCGATGCCGCCGCCGGTGGGCCGGGACTCGATCCGGGTCAGGTTGATCCCGCGGACCGCGAACTCGGTGAGGATCTCCAGCAGCGCGCCGGGGTGGTCCTGGCCGATCACCAGGACCAGCGAGGTCTTGTCGGAGCCGGTCGCCGGCTCGGGTGCGTCCGGAGCCGTGACCAGCACGAACCGGGTCTCCGCGCCGGGGACGTCGTGCACGCCCTCGGCCAGGATGTCCAGGCCGTAGACCTTCGCCGCGAAGCCCGCGGCCAGGGCTGCGTCCCAGCGGCCGTCGGCGACCAGGCGCGCGGCGTCCGCGTTCGACGAGGTCTCCACCGCCTCCGCCTGCGGCAGCTGCTCGCGCAGCCACCCCCGGCACTGCAGGTGCGCCTGCGGGTGGCCCGCGACAGTGGTGACGTCGGCCAGCGTCGTACCGGGGCGTGCGAGCAGCGCGAACGCCACCGGCAGGTGCACCTCGCGGTGGATGACGAGCGGGCGGCCCACGGCCAGCTCGTCGATGGTCGTCGGCACCGATCCCCCGACCGAGTTCTCCAGCGGTACCATCGCGGCCACCGCCGAGCCGTCCCGGACGGCGTCCAGCGCGACCGGCACGGTCGGGCACGGCACGAGCGTCACGCCGACGCGGCCCGGGCCACCCGCCGACTCCAGGTAGGCCACGAGCGCGGCCTCGGTGAACGTCCCCGCCGGTCCGAGGTAGGCGTACTGGACGCCGTCGGCATCGCCCGCGCTCATGCCTGCTGAGCCTCGTCGGGCGCGACGGTCACGGTCGGGCGCGGGGTGCGCGCCGCCGCTGCCTTGGCCGAGCCGGGACGTCCGCGCATCGCCCAGCCGACGACCTGCTCCTCCTCCGGCGACAGCTGCGCCTCCGAGGTGCCGCGCTTGACCCCCTTGGCGTACGTACGCGTCTCGGTGCGCCCGGCGATCGAGCTCAGCACCAGCCCGTCGCCGGAGTCGTCCAGCAGGGCCGCCGAGAACGAGAGCCGGCCGCCCATGTCGCCGAACGCGTCGTACCGGACGACCGCGACGTGCCGGATCGCGTCGGACAGGTCGGCACGTGCGTCGTCGAGCCCGGCGGACAGCACGGCCACGTCCCGGCGCAGCCCGTCGACGTCGCGGGACGTGCGGGCCGCGGCCTCGACGAACGAGGACTCGCCGTCCCCGGACTGCAGCACGCTGTACGACCGGCGCAGCCGGCGCAGCCGCACCTGGGCCACGACGCCGAGCACGAGCCCGACCAGTGCCAGGGCCGCCGCGGACACGGCGACCACCGAGGTGGCGGCGGGGGTCAGCGACACCCCGTGAGGGTAACCGCTCCGCACCGCCCCCCACGCCCGCCCGACTTCCACCCGACTGATGCGCGCGTCTTGGGCGTACAGCGGGCCGCGAAGGACCAAGACGCGCGCATCAGTCGCGGACGGGAGGCGCCGAGGAGTCGGCTGGCCGCAGCCGCACTAAGGTGCGGCCCATGAGCGCCCCGGACCCGGGATACACCGACCTCGGCTACGCGCGGGTCGACACGCACCGGGCCGAGCGCACCGGCGACCCCGAGGTCGTCTACGGCGCCGGCAAGACCGCGCAGCAGACCGTCGACCTGCTCGCGACGCTGCACGCGGCCCACCCCGAGCGGGCCGTGCTCGCGACCCGGCTGCCGGACGACGCCGCCGCAGCGGTCGCGGCCGCGTTCCCGCACGCCGTCCTGGACGGCACCGCCCGCACCGCCACGCTCGGCCCGCTGCCAGCGCCGGTCGGTCGGGTGTGCGTCGTCTCGGCCGGGACGTCGGACGCCCCGGTCGCCGCCGAAGCGGCCGTCACCGCCGCCGTCTACGGGACCGAGGTCGTACGCGTGGACGACGTCGGGGTGGCCGGCCTGCACCGCGTCATGGCCGCCCGCGAGCGGCTCGACGACGCCGACTGCCTGGTGGTCGTCGCCGGCATGGAGGGCGCGCTCCCGTCGGTGGTGGGCGGGCTGGTCGGCGTCCCGCTGGTGGCGGTGCCCACCTCGGTCGGGTACGGAGCCTCGTTCGGCGGCCTCGCCGCGCTGCTGGCGATGCTGAACTCGTGCGCGCCCGGTGTCGCCGTCGTCAACATCGACAACGGCTTCGGCGCGGGGGTCTTCGCCGCCCGGGTCGCCCGCCGGTCGGCCGCGCCGCCGCCACCGCCACCGCCACCGCAAGGGGCGACCGCCGGTGACGACCGCCTGGTTCCAGTGCGAGTCCGGGGCCAGCGGGGACATGCTGCTCGGCGCGCTGCTGGACGCCGGCGCGCCGCTGGCGACGCTGCAGGCCGCCGTCGACGCCGTGGGTACCGAACCCGTCCGCCTGGAGCCGGAACCCACCGTCCGCGGCGGCCTCGCAGCGACCTGGGTGCACGTACGCACCAAGGCCTCGCCGGTCGTCCGTACGTGGGCGAACCTGCGCGGCCTGCTCGAGCAGGCCGACCTTCCCGACCCCGTACGCCGGCTCGCGCTCGACGTCTTCGCCCGGCTCGCCCGGGCGGAGGCCACGGCGCACCGGACCTCGCCGGAGCAGGTGCACTTCCACGAGGTGGGGGCGCTGGACGCGGTGGCGGACGTCGTCGGGGTCGCCGCCGCCCTGCACGCCCTCGGGGTGCAGGACGTGGTGTCGTCCCCGGTCGCGCTCGGGCAGGGCATGGTGCGGGCCACGCACGGACTGCTGCCGGTCCCGGTGCCGGCCGTGGTCGCGCTGCTGTCAGAGGTGGGCGCGCCGGTGCACTCCGGGGACGAGCCGTACGAGCTGTGCACCCCGACCGGGGCGGCGCTGCTCGCCGCGACCGTCACGCACTGGGGCGGGCTGCCCGCCGGCCGCATCGTGGGATCCGGTACCGGGGCCGGCAGCCGCGAGCTGGACAGCCGCCCGAACGTGCTGCGCGTGCTGCTGGTCGACCGGGTGCCGGCCCTGTCCGCCGGCGGTCCGGCCGAGGACGACACCCAGCTGGTCGTCGAGACGAACGTCGACGACCTGGACCCGCGGCTGTGGCCGGCCGTGCTGACCCGCCTGCTCGAGGCCGGGGCCGTCGACGCCTGGCTGACACCGGTCCTCATGAAGAAGGGTCGGCCCGCCCACACCCTGTCCGCGCTCGTCCCGCCGGAGGCGGCCGACGCCGTACGCCGCGTCATGTTCGTCGAGACGTCCGCGATCGGCGTGCGGGAGCACGCGGTACGCAAGCGCGCGCTGCGCCGGGGCTGGGCGAGCGTGCAGGTCGACGGGCACGAGATCCGGGTCAAGACCGCCGAGCTGGACGGTGCGCTGGTCAACGCCCAGCCGGAGTACGACGACGTGGCAGCCGTCGCGGCGGCCACCGGCCGGCCGGTCAAGGCAGTCCTCGCCGAAGCCGTCGCGGCCGCGCACCGGGCCGGCCTGCACGGAGCCGGCCCGAACGGATGAACGCCCTCCAGGTCCTGGCCCTCGTCGCCGGTGTCGGGATCGTCGTCGCGACGACGATCAGCGTGCTGCGCAACCTGGTCGTCCCGCGCCGGCTGCGGTCGAAGCTGCGCCTGGTGGTCAGCCGCGCGACCTCGGCCCCGTTCCGCTTCATCGCCGACCGCAGCCCGGACTACATCGTGCGCGACCGCGTGCTGGCCTGGGCCGCCCCGACCGCGCTGCTCGGGCTGCTGCTGACCTGGCTGCTGCTCTACCTGTTCGGCTACGGCCTGCTGGTGTACGCGGTCAGCGAGCTGCCGCTGCGGGTGGCGATCCGTGAGGCGGGGTCCAGCCTGTTCACCCTCGGCTTCGCGTCGACGGACCGCGGCCAGCTCACCGCCGTCGACTTCGCGGCCGCGCTCACCGGGCCGGTCGTCATCGGCCTGCAGATCGGCTACCTGCCGGCGCTGTACGCCGCGTACAACCGGCGCGAGGCGGAGGTGACGCTGCTGGACTCGCGCGCGGGTGAGCCGAACTGGGGGCCGGAGATCCTCGCCCGGCACGCGTCGATCGCGTCGCTGGAGAACCTGCGCGACCTGTACCGCGACTGGGAGCGCTGGGCGGCGGACGTCTCCGAGTCGCACTCGAACTACCCGGTCCTCATCTTCCTGCGCTCGCAGGAGCCGACCCGGAACTGGCTGGTCGGGCTGCTCGCCCTGATGGACTCGGCCGCACTGCACCTGGCGCTCAACCCGTCGACAGCGGGCGGCGAGCCGCGACTGGCCGTACGGATGGGCTTCGTCTGCCTGCGCGAGCTGGCCGACACGCTGGGCCTGCAGTACGACCCCGACCCGGACCCGGACACCCCGATCACGCTCACGTACGAGGAGTACCTCACCGGGATCGCGCGGCTTGAGACCGCCGGGTACCCGATGGAGCGCACACCGCGGGACGCCTGGCCGCACTTCCACGGCTGGCGGGTGAACTACGAGACCACGGCGTACCGGATCGCGCTCATGATCGACGCGGTGCCGGCGCTGTGGAGCGGGCCCCGCCGCGGGGTGGCGGCGCCGCTGGCCCCGCGGACACCGGTGGACCGGCTGCCCAGGGCGTAGGAACGACTCCGGGACGGGCACGGAGCAGGCCCGGGCGTCACCGACGGGGGATGCAGTGACGCCCGAGCGGGTCAAAGATTACCGACGCGGGCCGTCCCTGCAACTAGATCTGGCCGACTCGCCGGAAGTCTCAGCATGCGGTCAGCAGAACGAGCGCGCAGTCAGGGTTCCAGCGCGCAGGGTGATCGTTCCGCGCGGCCGGCGCGGCCCGGCGCGGCCCGTCGCTGACCGGCGCGTCAGCGCAGTGTCAGCTGACGGGTCTGCAGGCCGGACCGGGCGTGCCGCTCTGCGGAGGTCAGCGCACGGCGCTCTGCCAGGGCCTCGTCCAGCCGCGCCCGGAAGGCCGATGCCGGTTCCTCCGCGTCGTCGGCGGGCGTCCCGGCCGGCAGGTCCCAGACCGGGACCAGCAGCCCGTGCGCCCGGAAGGTCCCGATGAAGCGGGTGCCGTCACCGAACGAGAGGCCACCCGACGCGTGCAGCCGGGCGAGCGCGTCGAGCAACGGCTCCTCCTCCTCGGGGAGCACCCAGCGCACCGTCGAACGCTCCGCCATCCCGGCCCAGTACGCCGCGTCGACCGACTTCAGCCGGACCGTCGGCACCACCGAGGCGTTCGCGCGCTCCATCGACTCGGCCACGTCGGGGTCGGGACTCTGGCCCTCCATCCCCTCCAGCCAGTGGTCGAAGCCGGCCCGGACGGTCACCTCGAGCGGTGCGTCGACGTCCAGGAGCTCCTGCATCCGGACCGGCTCCGCGTCCGGTTCGGCGGCCGCCACCAGCGTCCCGGGGCCGGACGCCAGCGCCGTCGCCAGTGCGGTCCCGAGGTCCCGGCTGACGTCACCCGACCCGGAGGCGGACTGCACGCCCAGGAACACCCGCCCGTCGAGCCTGACCATCGCGGCGTACGCCATCGGCAGCACCGTGGACAGCGTCGCCTCGGCCGAGCCGGAGCTGCGCAGGGTCAGCGGAGCCGTCGCGGCCGGGACGATCTCCCGCAGCGCCACCCAGTCGCACTCGCCGGCCAGCCCTTCGAACGGTCGGCGTACCGGCGCCGCGGCGCGCGCGGCCCGGCCGTGGCAGGCCTTGTAGCGGCGGCCCGAACCGCACGGGCAGGGCTCGCGCCCCCCGACCACCGGGACGTCATGCAGATCGGTCGTCGTCCCGGGATCAGTCGCCATGGCGCCGGAGCGTACCCCGGTGGACCACAGCCCAGACGAGCTGGTAATCGGTGCCGGCGCCCTCGACCCCCCAGGTCTCGGACAGGGCGTCGACGATGCCCAGGCCCCGTCCGGACAGCGCGGCGAACGGGGGTCGGTCGGCTCGCGGAGCGGTCGGCGAGCCGCCGTCCGCCACGGCGACCTCCACCTCCTCCGGCAGGACCCGCCACATCACGCGGACGGTCCCACCGTCCAGCGGCCGCGCGTGCCGCAGGGCGTTGCCGACGAGCTCGGAGACCACGACGAGGGCGTCGGCCCGCTCGGGCTCGTGCACCCCCGCGGACGCGGCGTCGGCGGCCAGCAGCTGCCTGGCCGCGCGCACGCTCGCCGGGACGAACGGCAGGTCCACGCTGTGCGCGGCCGCCGGTCCCGGGGTGAGCCGAGGCTGCGTGGCGTTCACACCAGGGGTGATGCCCGCCGCGCAGGGGCGGCAACCTCGTCCGTCCGGGTGACCCCGCCTTCCCCCCGACTGATGCGCGAGTCTTGGCCCTTCCCGGCCCGCGGTAGGCCCAAGACGCGCGCATCAGTCGGGGGAAGGGAGCGGGTCAGCCGGTGGCGCTGCGGGTGGTACGGATCTGTGCGATCACCTCGGCCGGACGGTTGGTGATGATCGCCTCCACCCCCAGCCGCAGGCAGAGCTCGACGTCGGCCGGCTCGTCGACGGTCCAGACGTGCACGGCGCCGCCCTTGCGGTGGACGCGGGCCACGTACTTCGGGTGCGCCCGGACCACCTCGATGCTCGGGCCGGCGATCCCGACGTGGGCCGGCAACGAGCCGTCACGCAGCCGCAGCGGCATCCGCTCGAGCAGCTGCACGGTCGGGATGCTCGGCGCGAGCGTCCACATCCGCCGCAGCGACAGCCAGGAGAAGCTCATCACCCGGACCGGCACCTGTTCGCCCAGCCGCGGGTGACCCCAGCCGTAGCGGTCCAGCGTCTGGACCAGGCGGCGCTCCACCAGGCCCGCGTAGCGGGTCGGGTGCTTGGTCTCGATCGCCACCTCCACCCGCCGCCCGCAGTCGTGCACGTACGCGAGCAGCGCGTCCAGGGTCAGCACCCGGCCGTCCTCGGCCACGTCGGGCTGCTCGTAGCCGGTGGACCGGGCCCCGTCGCCCTCGCCGCCCAACCGCCGCCGTACCGAGAAGTCCAGCTCGGCCAGGTCGGCGTACTCCAGCGCCGACACCAGCCCGCGGCCGTCGGACGTGCGGTCCACCCGGCGGTCGTGCACGCACACCGGGACGCCGTCCGCGGTCAGCCGGATATCGCACTCCAGCGCGTCAGCGCCGACCTCCACGGCCCGCCGGTACGCTGCGAGCGTGTGCTCGGCAAGGTCCTGGGACGCGCCCCGGTGAGCCACGACCGTCACCACGGGAACACAGCCTGACAGGCCCGGGCCCCGGGTTCGAGGAACGGGAGATGACATGTCGCTGCTCGTCTCGACCATGAACGACGTTCCGGGCTGGCGGGTCGACCGGGTGCTGGGTGAGTGCACCGGGCTGACCGTGCGTTCGCGCAACATCGGGGCCCAGCTGGGAGCCGGGTTCAAGTCCATCGTCGGCGGCGAGCTCAAGGGCCTGACCAAGCAGCTCCAGGACAGCCGCGACGAGGCGATGCAGCGCCTGGTCGAAGTGGCCCGGCAGCGCGGGGCCAACGCCGTGCTGGCGATGCGGTTCGACTCGAACGAGGTCGGCAACGGCTACCAGGAGCTGGTCGCGTACGGCACCGCCGTCGTGCTGGTCCCCGCCGACCAGCCGGTCGCGCCGGGCCAGCCGGTGCAGCAGCAGTACCAGCCGGTCCAGCAGCAGCCGCTGCCGCCGCAGCAGTCGTACCAGGCCCCGACGGTCTGACGGCCGGCCGCCCGTGCCGCTGCGCCCGCTCGCCGTCCCCGGCGCGCACCTCCTCGTGCCGGACCGTCATCTGGACCGGCGCGGCGAGCTGCTGGAGTGGTTCTCCGCCGACGAGCTTGCGGTGGCGCTCGGGCGCCCGGTCCCGGTGGCGCAGGCCAACCTCTCGGTGTCCCGGCGCGGCGTGCTGCGCGGGGTGCACCTGACCGACGTGCCGCCCGGGCAGGGCAAGGTCGTCACCTGCCCGGCGGGCGCGGTGCTGGACGTGCTGGTCGACCTGCGGGTCGGCTCGCCCGCGTTCGGGCAGCACGTCAGCCTCGTCCTGGACGCCGGCGACCGGCACGCGGTCTGGGTGCCCGAGGGGGTCGGGCACGCGTTCTGCGCGCTGACCGACGGCGCGACGGTCTCCTACCTGTGCACCACGCCGTACGCCCCGGACCGCGAGCGGGTCGTGCACGCGCACTCGGTCGGCGTCGACTGGCCGGCCGACACCGGACCGCCGCTGCTCTCCGAGCGCGACGCGGCAGCGCCGACGCTGGCCGAAGCGGTCGCAGCCGGGTGGCTGCCGACGTACGCGGCGTGCCAGGCGCTCTAGCTCTAGCCCGCTGGCTCCAGCGACACGGCCAGCGCCTGCCGCCAGTCGGGCATCGGCTCGATCCCGTACGCCGCCGACCGGGTGTCGGCCAGGACGGAGTACGCGGGCCGCGCCGCCGGCCGGGTCAGCGCCATGACCGCCGACGTAGTCGGCACCACCAGGTCCGGGTCGGCGCCGCACCGTCCGTAGACCGCGCGAGCCAGTCCGAACCAGGTGGTCTGCCCCGCCGACGCCAGGTGCAGGATCCCGGAGGGGCGCCGCCCGGCCGCGTCGCTGGCGACGCCCAGCGCGACCAGCCGCTCGGCGAGCGGGCGCACCCAGGTGGGCTGCCCGACCTGGTCGTCGACCACCTGGGCCGGCTCGCCCGAGCGGGCCCGGGCCGCCATGGTCGCCACGAACGAGCGGCCGCGGTCGCCGTCGTGCAGCCACGCGGTGCGCACCACGCAGCCACCCTCGCCCAGCACGGCCGTCTCGCCCATCCTCTTGGTGATGCCGTACTGCGACGTCGGCGCGGGGTCGGCGTCCTCGGTGTAGGGCGTCGAGCGCGCACCGTCGAAGACGTAGTCGGTGGACACGTGCAGCAGCCGGGCGCCGGAGACCGAGCAGCGGGCCGCGAGCCGCGCAGCCCCGTCGACGTTCACGTCTCGGGCCGCCGTCAGCCCCGGGTCGTGCTCGGCCCCGTCCACGTCGGTCCAGGCGGCGCAGGAGAGCACGACGTCGTGCCCGGGCACCGTGGCCTCGACCGCGTCGTCGTCGAGCAGGTCCATCTCGTCCCGGTCGGTGGCCGTCACCGGGTCGTCCGGCCTGAGCCGCGCGAGTGCGGCCACCACCTGCGAACCCAGCAACCCGCGCGCCCCGGTCACCAGCCAGCGGGTGCTCACGTTCCCAGGGCCCGCTTGAGCGGCTCCCACCAGGCCCGGTTTTCCCGGTACCAGGCGACCACCGACGCCAGCCCGTCGTCGAAACCGACCCGCGGCCGGTAGCCGAGCTCGGACTCGGTCCGGCTGATGTCCAGGCAGTAGCGCCGGTCGTGCGCGCGGCGGTCCGGCGACGGCACCACCAGGTCCGGGCTCGCCCCGACCGCATCCACGAGCCGGTCGGTCAGCTCGCGGTTGCTCAGCTCGGTACCACCGCCGACGTGGTAGACGCGCCCGGCGCGACCGGCGGTGAGTGCCAGGTGGATCCCGCGGCAGTGGTCGTCCACGTGCAGCCAGTCGCGGCGGTGCAGGCCGTCGCCGTACAGCGGCACCGGGATGCGGTCGAGCAGGTTCGTCACGAACAGCGGCACCAGCTTCTCCGGGTACTGGTAAGGCCCGTACGTGTTCGCGCCCCTGGTCACGATGACCGGGAGGTCGAACGTGCGCGAGTACGCGAGGGCGACCAGGTCCGCCGCCGCCTTCGAGGCCGAGTACGGCGAGCTGGGCGCCAGCGGGCTGTCCTCGGTCCAGGAGCCCTGCTCGATCGAGCCGTACACCTCGTCGGTCGAGACCTGCAGGAACATCCGGATCCCCACCGACCGGGCCGCCTCCAGGAGCACCTGCGTGCCGAGCACGTTGGTGCGCACGAAGGCGGCCGGGCCGGCGATCGAGCGGTCGACGTGCGACTCCGCGGCGAAGTTCACCACCCATTCGTGGCCGGGCATCAGCTCCGCCACCAGGGCCTCGTCGGCGATGTCGCCGTGCACGAACCGCAGCCGCGCGTCGGTGCGGACCGGGCCGAGGTTGGCCTCGTTGCCGGCGTACGTCAGCGCGTCGAGCACCGTCACGGCCAGGTCCGGCTGCGGTCCGTACGCCCCGGTGAGCAGCGAGCGGACGTAGTGCGACCCGATGAAGCCGGCACCGCCGGTGACGAGCATCCTCACGGTGCCGCTCCCCCGTCGGCGGCCGTCGTCACGACACTGTGGTCGCCGAGCACCAGCCGGTACGCCGGGCCGCCCGGGGGCAGCTGCACGTCGACCTCGCGGCCCAGCAGGCAGCCGCGCAGGTCGCCGCCGGCCACCCGGCTGCCGGCCAGCACGATCGAGTCCTCGACCCGGGCGTCGCGCACGGTGCAGTCCTCGCCGATGGACGCGTGCGGACCCACCTGCGAGCCGTGCACCGTGCTCCGCGCGCCGAGCACCAGCGGCCCCACCAGCCGGGAGCCCGACACGACCGCGCCCTCTTCCACGACCACGGCGCCGGTCACCGTCGAGGCGGCGTCGACGCTGCCGCCGATGCGTGCCTGCTGCACGTCGAGCAGCGCGCGGTTGGCGTCCAGCAGGTCCTCGGCCCGGCCGGTGTCCTTCCAGTAGCCGGTCACGACGTGCGAGCGGACGGTCCGGCCGGTGTCCATCAGCTGCTGGATGGCGTCGGTGATCTCCAGCTCGCCGCGCGCGCTCGGCTCGATCGCGTCGACAGCGGCGTGCACCGCCGGGCCGAACAGGTAGACGCCGGCGAGGGCGAGGTCGCTGCGCGGCCGCGCCGGCTTCTCCTGCAGCCCCACCACGCGACCGGTCGCGTCCAGCTCGGCCACGCCGAACTGCCGCGGGTCGGGGACGCGCGTGAGCAGGATCGTCGCGTCCGCGTCGCCGGCCGCGTACGCCTGCTCGAACTCCGCGACGAGCCCGCTGATCCCGCCGAGGAGCACGTTGTCGCCGAGGTACATGACGAAGGGCTCGTCGCCCAGGAACTCGCGGGCCACCAGCACGGCGTGCGCCAGGCCAAGCGGCGCCTCCTGGCGCAGGTACGTCACCTCGAGCCCGAACGCCGAGCCGTCGCCGACGGCCGCCCTGATCTCGTCCTCGGTGTCGCCGACGACGAGGCCGACCTCGGTGATGCCGGCGGCCGCCACCGCGTCGAGCGCGTAGAACAGCACCGGCCGGTTGGCCACCGGCACGAGCTGCTTCGCGGAGGTGTGGGTGAGCGGACGCAGCCGGGTGCCCGCACCGCCGGACAGCACGAGCGCCTTCACGCCCCAGATCGTGTCAGACCCAGCCGGGGCCAGGGCCCTGGCCGGTCTGACACGGGGTTCGCGTGCCGGACTACTTGAGCAGGCGGGACAACCGGCGGTCGGCGAGCGGCTTGCCGCCGGTCTGGCAGGTCGGGCAGTACTGCAGTGACGAGTCGGCGAAGGACACCTCGCGCACCGTGTCGCCGCACACCGGGCACGGCAGCCCGGTGCGGGCGTGCACCTGCAGCCCGGCCTTCTTCTCCGCCTTGAGGTCCCCGGCCGCGAGGCCCGCGCGAACGCTCCACCGCGTCGGTCAGCTCGGAGCGGATCGCGTCGTACAGCACCTGCACCGCGGCCGGGTCCAGCGAGGACGCCGGCTTGAACGGCGACATCCGCGCCGCGTGCAGGATCTCGTCCGAGTACGCGTTGCCGATCCCGGCCACCACCGACTGGTCCCGCAGCACACCCTTGAGCTGCTCGCGCCCGTGCTCGGCCAGGATCGCGGCCAGCACCTGCGGCGTGAACGCCTCGTCGAGCGGGTCGGGCCCGAGCCGGGCGATCCCCGGCACCTGCTCCGGGTCCCGGACCACGTACACCGACAGCTTCTTGCGGGTGCCCGCCTCGGTGAGGTCGAACCCGGTGCCGTCGTCCAGGTGCACCCGCAGCGCCAGCGGGCTCTTGCCGCCGGGCTTGGGCGGCGCGGTCGGCAACGGGTCACGCCACTGCAGCCACCCCGCCCTGGCCAGGTGCACGACCAGGTGCAGACCGTCCACGTCCACATCGAGGAACTTGCCGTGCCTGGCCACGCCGGTGACGGTCAGCCCGCCCAGCGAGGTGACCGGCGGGTCGTACGTCTTGAGCGCGCTGATCGCCGCGACGTCGACCCTGGTCACCACCCGTCCGACCGCGCGCTCGCGCAGGACGTCGACGAGGGCCTCCACCTCGGGCAGCTCCGGCACCGGCCCAGTCTGCCGCAGCGACCCGCGACGCGGAGCCGTGATCGCGGGTGGAAGGGCCTGGGTGGGGGCACTATGGCGTCCGTGGACCCACAGGTGGAGATCGTCGTCGGCTCGGACAGCGCAGACTCGGCGGACTCGGTCACGATCCGGGTGGTCGGCCGCAAGCACCCGCAGGCCGCGGACTCCTCGGACGGGAACTGGCTGGTCAGCCCGATCACGGTCCGCGTGGGCGGCTTCGTCGGCGAGATCGCCGCCGGGCTGCGGGCCGAGGAGCTGGTCCGGTTCCGCGAGGGCCTGGAGCACGTCGCGCAGGTCGGGTCCGGCACCGCGGTGCTGCACTCCATCGAGGAGTGGCTCTCGCTCGCGCTCGTCTACGAGCCGAGCGGCGTCCTGTCCGTCAGCGGTGCCACCGACGACCAGCCCGGCATCGGCAACACGCTGCGCTTCACGCTGCCACCCATCGAGGGTTCCCGGCTGACCGTCCTGATCGACGCGCTGCGCGCCTGCGAGCGGGCCTACCCGCCGCTGGCCGACGCCTGAGCGGACCCTGCCGGTCTGGTACGAACGGGCCGCTGTGACCGCAAACGCTGGACCCGCCCCGTACAGAGGGTCCACGATCAAGGGCATGGGAGAGTTGGTCCGGCTGCAGGCGGTCTCCACCGTCGCGGCCCCGGCGCACGGCGAGGTCTTCGTCGATGCGCGCGGCGAGGACCGGGCCATGCGGGTCAACTGGCACGAAGAAGAGGGCGTCGTCGTGCTCAGCCTCTGGAAGGGCGCCATCTGCACCGCGACGTTCCGGGTCCCGGCCACCGATCTTCCGGCCCTGCTGCGGGCGCTCACCGACGGCCCGCTCGGCCGCGCCTGACGCTCCCTCCGCCTCGCCGCCCCGGGGTGGGGTCGCGCAGGAGCTGCGCGCCTCGGTGCTTCCTTCGACGTGAGCCGACCGGTCCTAGGTTGGGGCCATGACCTCCCCGACCGGCAACGACGACATCTCCGCCATGCACGTGGACGCGTTCATCGCGGATGCCGCGTCCACCGCGGAGGGCAAGATCTATGCGCTCGGGATGGGATGGAACGTGATCTACGCGAACGCCTTCCCGGCCACGCACAACCACCTGGCGATCGCCATGACCATCCACGTCCCGTACACCCAGACCAACCAGCCGCACCAGGTGCTGGTGCACCTGGAGACCGAGGACGCCGTCAAGGTCAAGCTCGGTGAGACCCGCACCGGTCCGGAAGCCGAACCGGAGGACATCCTCGTCATCGGCGGCGAGTTCAGCGTGGGGCGCCCGCCCGCCCTCCCGGCCGGGGACGAGCAGATCGTGCCGCTGGCGCTGTCCGTGGACTCCCTGCGGTTCGACCACCCCGGCATGTACTCCTGGGTGATCTCCATCGACGGCACGCAGATGCGCCGGCTCCCGATGCGAGTCGCCCTGCTGAACCAGCTCGGCCCGCGATGAGTCAGCCGCCGTACGGCGCCGTGTGCAGGGCGGTGAACGCGGCCTCGTCTGGATACGCGTCGTCCACCGAGTAGAGCCCGCCGAGCCCGAGCAGCTCCAGCACCTCCAGGGCGCGGGCGCGGTCGTCGGCGTCGACGCGGGTCATCCAGGCCGAGGCCCGGTCCTGGCCGGTGCGTACCGCGGAGTCGGCCCGGGACAGGTGCGAGGGGCGGTCCAGCGCGGCGTCCAGCTCCGCGTCCGGCTCCTGCCCGACATGCCGCAGCACCCGCTCGGCCTGCACCCGCGGCTCGGAGACCAGGCCCTCGTACGTCACGGCCAGCAGCTCGCCCGGCGTCGTCATCCGCAGCGGGACGAGCGTCTCCAGGCCGGCCTGGGCGACGGCCCGTGCGAACGGGTCGCTCAGCGCCCGCAGGAACCGTTCCTGGTCGGCGGTCAGGTGGTCGCTCACCAGGGCCGGCTGGGCGAGGGCGTCATCGAGGTGGTCCGACCAGCCCAGCTCACGGCGGCTGACCGCCACGCCCAGCGGGTGCCGTACGAGCAGCACGACCGGCATCCCGGGGAAGCGGTCGACCAGCCACGGCGCTAGCAGGTTGGCCCGGATCTCCTTGACCAGGCGGCGGCGGGCCACGACGACGTGGTTGAGGTGGTCGGCCCAGGGGTTGCGCATCCGGCCGGTCAGGATCCGCGTCATCGGTTCGAGGTAGCGCGGATCGGTGTCGTCGCGGCGCAGGTACTGGCCGTTCGCGAAGACGCGCGCCGCCGGAACCCGGTCGGGGCGCAGCGGCTCGAAGACGACCCGGTGGTCGTGGTGGCGGTCGATGACCTCGCCGACCCAGGTCGTCCCGGAGCGCGCGCTGCCCAGCAGCAGCACCGTGGCCCTGGGGTCGGGCGCCAGGTCGACGTACGCCAGCGACTTGGCGCGCCAGCGGACGGCGACGCCCAGCTGCCGGGCCCGGCCGGTGAGGGAGCTGCTCACGCGGTCCAGACCTCCCTGGGTTCGTGGGGCCGCGCCGCGGCGCGCGGGCGACGTGCGGCGAGACAGTACCCGGCCGGAGCCGTTGCCGGGGCGGCGGACGGGGGTGATGATTACCTGATTACCCAGGAGGAGTGCCCGATGCCGACCCCGGACCCGCGCCCGCTGCCCAGCACCGTCCCGACCATGGCGCCGGCGCCGCGGATCGGGGACGCCGAGCGGGACAGGGCGGTGTCCGCCCTGTCCGAGCACTACGCGATGGGACGGCTGGACCGCGCCGAGCTCGACGTCCGGCTGGAGGCTGCGTACCGCGCCACGAGCCTCGACCAGCTGGTCGCGCTCTTCGCGGACCTGCCCGACCCGGCGCCGTTCCGTCCGAGCCGACGCGAGCAGCGGGCCGCCGCCAGGGCCGCCCGAGGCGGCTGGTCCGGGTGGGCGGCGATCCCGGTCGTGCCGGTCCTCGCTCTTCTCGTCGTCGTCGGGGTGCTGATCGCGTCCGAAGGCCGGGCGTTCTTCCTGCTGCCGATGATGTGGTTCTGGTTCGGCATGGGCCGCCGTCGCTGGTACCACCACCGCTGACCCCGGCCACCCCTCCCGACTGATGCGCGCGTCTTGGCCCTAACGCGGCTCGGGTAGGCCCAAGACGCGCGCATCAGTCGGAGGCGGGGGAGCCGCGCAGCGCCGGGAAGTCGTCGTCCCGGAATTCCCCCGGCGGTCGCGCGTCCGCCTCGGCGTGCGCGGCCACCTCGGCCTCGCGCAGCTCGACCCGCCGGATCTTGCCGCTGATCGTCTTGGGCAGCTCGCCGAACTCCAGCCGCCGGATCCGTTTGTACGGCGCGAGGTTCTCCCGGCAGTGCCGCAGGATCGACTCGGCCGTCGCCGCGTCCGGCTCGACGCCGACCGCCAGCGTCACGTACGCCTTCGGGACCGCCATCCGCAGCGGGTCCGGCGACGGCACGACGGCTGCCTCGACCACGGCCGCGTGCTCGATCAGCACCGACTCCAGCTCGAACGGCGAGATGCGGTAGTCCGACGCCTTGAAGACGTCGTCGGTGCGGCCCACGTACGTGATCGTGCCGCCGGCGTCCCGGCTGGCCACGTCCCCCGTGTGGTAGTACCCGTCGCGCATGACCTCGGCGGTGCGCTCGGCGCTGTCGCGGTAGCCCGTCATCAGCCCGGCCGGCCGCACGGACAGGTCCAGGCAGATCTCGCCCTCGTCGCCGGCCGCGCCGGTCAGCGGGTCGACGAGCGCCACCCGGTAGCCGGGCAGCGGCTGTCCCATCGAGCCGAGCACCACGGCCCGGCCGGGCGGGTTGCCGATCTGCGCGGTGGTCTCGGTCTGGCCGTAGCCGTCCCGGATGGTCAGCCCCCACGCGGCCCGCACCTGCTCGATGACCTCGGGGTTGAGCGGCTCGCCGGCGCCGACCATCTCGCGCACGGGCACCTTCCAGGCCCCGAGGTCGGCCTGGATGAGCATCCGCCACACCGTCGGTGGGGCGCAGAACGTCGTGACCCCGCAGCGCTCCAGCTGGTCCAGCAACGGCGCGGCCTGGAAGCGCGCGTAGTTGACCACCAGCACCGTCGCCTGCGCGTTCCACGGCGCGAACACGTTGCTCCACGCATGCTTCGCCCAGCCCGGCGAGGAGATGTTGAGGTGCACGTCGCCGGGCTGCAGGCCGATCCAGTACATCGTCGACAGGTGCCCCACCGGGTACGAGACGTGCGTGTGCTCGACCAGCTTCGGCAGCGACGTGGTGCCGGACGTGAAGTACAGCAGCATCGGGTCGGCGCCGGCGGTCGGACCGTCGGCGACGAACGAGGCCGGCGGCGCGGCGGATCCGGCGTAGTCGTGCCAGCCGTCGACCAGGCCGACGCTGACGCGCGTCAGCTGGTCCGCGAGCGGGCCGAACCGCCCGGTGTGCTCGGCCGCCGTCACGATGTGGGCGACGTGCCCGCGGTCGATCCGGTCGGCCAGGTCGGCCGTCCCCAGCAACGTCGAGGCCGGGATGGTCACCGCGCCGAGCTTGATCGCGGCCAGCAGCGTCTCCCACAGCTCGACCTGGTTCCCGAGCATCAGCAGGATGCGGTCCCCACGCCGCACCCCCAGGTCGCGCAGCCAGCTCGCGAGCTGGTCCGACCGTTCCGACAGCCCGGCATACGTGTACGACGCGTCGGCCCCGCCGTCCTCGACGATGCGCAGCGCGACCCGGTCCGGGTGCTCGGCCGCCACCACGTCGAACCAGTCCAGCGCCCAGTTGAACTCCGGCAGCTGCGGCCACGCGAACCCGGCGACCGCCGCTGCGTAGTCCTCGCGGTGCTCGAGCAGGAAGTCGCGGGCCGCCCGGAAGCGCTGCGTGGCCTCGCCGCCGCGGCCACCCGTCCCTGCTGCCATCGCCACCGGCCTCCTCGCCGCGCACCGTCGGTACCCCGAGCCTGCCACCGCCGGACCGGGTGGGCGAGGATGGGCCGGTGAGCTCACCCGACCCGACCGGCGGCCCCGTCCTCGAGCACGCCTTCATCTACGTCGACGAGCGCGACGCACTCGCGTTCGAGGCCGCGTTCGCCGAGGCCCGGAAGGTCATCGTGACCTCGCCGGGCTTCCGCTGGATGGAGCTGCACCACGGCGTCGAACGGCCGGGCGTCTACCTGCTGCTGGTCGGATGGGACACCCTGGAGGCGCACCTGGTCGGCTTCCGCGGCTCGGACCGGTTCGGCCGGTGGCGCGAGCTCATCGGCCCGTACTTCGCGTCGCCGCCGGACGTCGAACACTTCACGCCCGCGGTCGAGCGGTTCGCCGGCTGATGAGCAAGCTCGAGACCCGGCCGGACGAGACCCAGGGCGCCGCCGGTGCCGGCGCGACCGGGCCCGTACACGAGGAGCTGGCTCCTCGTGAGGTCCCGCTGGGCGGGCCGCGCGCCATGCTCGTGCGGCGCACGCTCCCGCACCGCGTACGCCGTACCGTCGGCGCCTGGTGCTTCCTCGACCACTACGGCTCGTCCGACCGGCCGGCCGCCGTGCGGATGCACGTTCCGGAACACCCGCACACCGGGCTGCAGACGGTGACGTGGCTGTTCGACGGCGAGGTGCGGCACCGGGACAGCCTGGGGTCGGACCAGCTCGTCCGGCCCGGCGAGCTGAACCTGATGACGGCCGGCCACGGCATCGCGCACGCGGAGGACACCGCCGGCGAACCGGAGCCGGCCGCCCCGGGACCGCTGCACGGGCTGCAGCTGTGGGTGGCGCTGCCGGACGGGGCGCGCGGCATCGAGCCGGCATTCGCCCACCACGGCGACCTGCCCACCGTGGACCTCGACGGGCTCCGCGCGACCGTGCTCGTCGGCGAGCTGGGCGGCGTCCGGTCGCCGGCGACTGCGTACACCCCGCTGCTCGGCGCCGAGCTCGTGCTGTCTCCCGGCTCGTCGACCACCGTGCCCCTCGAACCGACGTTCGAGCACGCGCTGCTGGCGGTCGACGGCGATGTGCAGGTCGACGGTGGCGCCCTCGATCCCGCCACGCTCGCGTACCTCGGGACCGGGCGCGCGACGCTCAGCCTGGCGAGCGGGGCCGGCGGTCGCGCGTTCCTGCTCGGCGGCACACCGCTCGGCGAGCCGCTGGTGATGTGGTGGAACTTCGTCGGCCGCAGCCACGAAGACATCGTCGCCGCGCGGGCCGACTGGGAGGCCGGCCGCCGGTTCGCCCCGGTGCCCGGCTACGGCGAACGCCTCGCCGCCCCCGCCCTCCCCACGACCCGCCTGCTGCCCCGCTGACCGTCCGCTGCCAGGGAAGGTCAGAGCGTTCGCCGTACGTCGGCCCCGGAAGGGTTGTGTTCTTGGGTGGTGCGCGAAGGGGGAGTTGAAGCCGCGGAACAGGGAGATTTCCCTGAACTGGTCGACATTTCGGGCGTTTGGGCCAACGACTCAGCGGTGATCCGCAATGCCGGCGTGGCCTGACCGCGTAACGTGCCGAGGTGCCGATCTGGCGCGCTGACAGGTGCCCGCCGCGTGGCGTGGCGACACCATCGCCACCATCAGGGCCGCCGCGACCGAAGACCGCGAGCAGCTCAAGCAGCGGATCGACAAGGCACAGGTCGACGCGAATCTGGCCCTGAAAGACGCAGAGCAGAAGGCTGGACAGGCCGGCGATAAGGCCCAGAGCAAGTGGGCGCAAGCCAAGGCCGACGCTTCCACCAAGATGGCGGACATCAAGGCGAAGGCAGAGCAGCGTCGGTCGCAGATGGACTCGGACATTGCCGCCGAGGACGCGCAAGCGGCCGAGTCGGACGCCGACGCCGCGATCGACTTCGCCAACTGGGCTGTGGACAACGCCCGCGTGGCCATCCTCGACGCGCTAGATGCCGCCGCCTACTCGGTCAAGCTCGCCCAGAAGGCAACGTCCTAACGGCCCGGCATCAGTTCCCCGCTGCGGGGCGACCAAGAGGAGCCGGAAGCGGTCGATGAGCGACCGCACGCGCGGAGCGGGCGGTCATGCCGAGCATTCGAAGCAGCATCTCGGCAAGCTCGTCCGCGTCCGACTCGCCGAGCTGGTTGGCCTGATCCAGCGATGTCTGGAGGAACGCGAGGACGCACCCGGCGGTCGCAATCAGCGCGAGGTTCGCGTCTTCGATCGAGAACCGGCCGTCCGCGATCCCGCGCCGGATGTCGCGCAAGGCTCGCGGTGCGAGCCCCTGGTCCTCGGAGGCGTAGGACACGCCGACCTGCAGCAGCACCTGGGCGATGGCGGGGCGCGTCAGCGCGAGTCGCGACGTCATCCGCACGCCGACCGCGTAGATCTCGGCTGAGTCGGTCAGGTCTGCGCAGGCGCGATCGAGACTCTCGCCGTACTCCTCGAGCACCTCGCGGACGGCAACCTCGAACAGCTCGGCCTTTGACTCGAAGTGGTTGTAGAAGGACCCGAAGCCGACGTCGGCCGTGTCGGTGATCTCCTGGATGCTCACGTCCGCGCTGCCCTGCTCGGCGAGGATCCGCTGCGCCGCCTCGACCAGCGCTCGCCGCGTGCGCGCCTTCCGACGGTCCAGCCGCGTCGGTTGCCCCTCCGGCTCCGCTGTCACGACCGCCACCGTAACTCCTCTTTGTCTGGACGATTGGTAGATCAGTCCTGATACTACCATCAGTTATCTGACGTAGACCTGCTGGACCAACCAGGCGCAGCCGTGGGCAGCCCCGTGCACAATGGCCAAATGCCTGCGACGGTCATCCCCGACGCGCGGATTCACGTCGTGCGCGGGGGCGGGCAACTTCCTGCGGGAGCAGGGCGGCGAGGTCGTGCCCGTCATCGCCGGCTTCCTGACCGAGGAGCGGTGACGCATGCCGGCCGCTGACGTCGCACCCCGCGCGATCCACCCCGTCCTGCTGATGAACCTGAGGTCAGGCGGCGGCAAGGCGACGCGGTTCGGGCTGGCAGACCGCTGCCGCGACCTCGGGGTCGAGCCGGTCGTGCTCCGCCCGGGCGACGACCTGCTCCAGCTCGCGGAAGCCGCCGTCGAGCGGGGGTGCGACCTCCTCGGCATGGCCGGCGGCGACGGCTCCCAGGCGTTGGTGGCCTCCGTGGCTGCGCGCCATCGCGTCCCCATCGTGGTGGTCCCCGCCGGGACGCGCAACCACTTCGCGCGGGACCTTGGCGTTGGGACGGACGTCGTCGGCGCGATGTCCGCGTTCGTGGACGCCGTCGACCTCGCCGTCGACCTCGCCGAGGTCAACGGCCGGGTCTTCGTGAACAACGTGTCGATGGGCGCCTACGCGCAGCTCGTCCGGGCGCCACAGTACCGCGAGGCGAAGCTTCGGACGGCCGTCGAGCTGCTCCCCCAGCTCGTGGGGCCGTCGGCCGCGCCTATCGACCTGCAGTTCCGGTTGCCGAGCGGGGAGCAGGCGACGACGGCGTTGGTGCTGCTCGTGTCGAACAACCCGTACCAGCTGTCGGCGCTGCGTCAGGGCGCAGGCCGCCCGCACCTCGACGGTGGTGTCCTCGGCGCGGTGGCGGTGCGTGCCCCTGGGCCTGCGGAGGCAGACCAGCTCGCGGCGCTCGACGCGGCCGGGGAGACGCAGCGGTTCCCGGGATGGCACGAGTGGACGACGACGGAGCTCGACGTCACCTCAGGGCAACCTCTGGCCCTGGGCGTCGACGGCGAGTCGGTCACGCTCGACGCGCCGCTGCGCTTCGTGAGTCGACCGCGGGCGCTGGTCGTACGCGTCCCACACGTGCGTATGACGCCGCGGCCGAAGCCGCTGACTGCCGTCGCCGCTCCGCCGTCGCCGCTCACGCTGCTCTCGCGGTTGGCCGCCGGACACGAGGCTTGACGTGGACCAGGGGCCGGACCAGGAGCCCGTGCCGCCGTGCGTCTCGTCGTCTGTCGGGATCGGCACCGAGTCGGTCGAGGACTGGCTGACCCGGCGGCTCACCCAGGCCGCCCCGTTCGAGCCCCCCAGACGCTGCTCCGGGTGGTGACCGTCCTCGGTCGGTGGGACCGGCGCACGTACGAGGCGGTGGCCGGGATGTCGACGCCGCTGCTCGACGAGCCGATGCGGGTCGTGTCGCGGGTGGCCGACCACTCCAAGCCGTGGCTCGCCACGGCAGCGACGCTCGCCGTGTTCGGCGGGCGTACCGGCAGGCGCGCCGCGCTGACCGGGTTGGCCGCGGTGGCCGCGACGTCACTGGTCGTGAACCAGCCGCTGAAGCTGGCAGGGTCGCGACGACGGCCCGACCGGCTCGCGATGGGCGTGCCCGGCTCCCGCTGGGTCGAGATGCCGTCGTCGAGGTCGTTCCCGTCGGGACATGCCGCGTCCGCCGCCGCGTTCGCTGTAGCGGTCGGTACGGTCCTCCCGCGTCTGCGCCTCCCGCTGGGGCTCGCCGGCGTGACCGCGGCCTTCTCGCGCGTCTACACCGGGGTGCACTACCCGGGCGACGTCGTCGTCGGTGCGGTGACGGGTGCCTTCATCGGGCGAGCGACGTCATCCGTCGCCGGGCGCTTGTGGCAGCCGACTTGATCTGAGGCGACCCCGTCTCGCCGTAGGCGTCCCTGCAGGTGCGTGCGACGACGGCGGGCGCCCGGATGGGCACCGCCGTCGTCCACTCGGAATGTGGTGCATCGCCGGCGTCAGACGGTCACCTGGGTCCGCATCGGCTCAGACAGTGACTGCAGCTTCTTGTCCGCCGAGCGGAGCCGGATGCCCTGCACGAGCAGCCAGGTCCCGACCATGACGTTGAACCAGCCGAACAGAAGCGCCAACGTGATCGCACCCATGTCCGGCCGGGCGAAGAGCACCACGCCGAAGGCGATCGAGACGAGCCCGCCCAGGATGAAGACCGTCCGGGTGCCGGCGGACTCTCCCGTCCGGAAGCCGGTGACCAGCTCGACGATGCCGGTCACGACGGCCCAGCTGGCCACGAGCAGGACGAGGACCAGAGCCGTGGCCCCGGGCCAGGCGAGGGCGATGACACCGGCCGCGACGTCGACCAGGCCAAGCAGCAGGTGCCCGACCACGGGCTTGGCCCCGTCGCTGCTGAACGCGGTCACGAGCTGTGCGAACGCCTCGACGAAGGCGTATACCGCGAACGTGATGACGAGCGCGAGCACTGTGACGCCGGGCCAAACGAGAGCAACGGCACCGACGGCGAGCGCGAGCACGCCCCGCACGATGAGGGAGGTGCTGGCGGACTTGAACATGACGGGTCCCTTCTGTGGGTGTGGACCGGTGCTATTGTCACCGATCCTCAGACTTGATGCTTAATGACAAAACTGATGATGGCCTGTTATAGTGGCGACGTCAACCCCCACTGCGGCCAAGGAGGCCACCGTGCTCCTCACCGTCACGCTTCTGCTCGCAGCCGCCTGCTTGGCGCCCGCCGCCGGCAAGCTGCTCGCCCACCCCCAGATGCAGGCGTCGGCCGCCCACTTCGGGATCCCCTGGTCTCGGTACCGGCTCATCGGCGTCGCCGAGCTCGCCGCGGTGGCCGGCATCCTCGCCGGGCTAGTGGTGCCCGCCCTGGGCGTGGCCGCAGCTGTCGGCATGATCATGCTGCTCGTCGCAGCCCTCGTCGTGCACAGGCAGGCCGGCGACAACCCGAAGGACGCACTCCCTGCCTTCGTCGCGCTCGGCCTCAGCGCCGTCTACCTAGTCCTCCTCCTCTCCCACTGACTGTCGTGTCTGGGCATGCCGTGAGAACCGCAGATCCGGCAAGGCTCACGTCGGCGAGGCGGCCGTCCGTCCACGTACTTGACGGTTGGAGTCTGTAATGGCCCTCAACGCCAACCACGAGATCGAGCGAGTCAAGCACGCAGAAGACCGGTTCGCGGATCGAATCACCGACTGCGCCGGGAGTCTGCGGTTCGTTCGCCTGCACGTCGCGTGGTTCTCCTTGTGGATCTTGGTCAACGTCGGAGCGTTCGGGGCCTCCTTGACGTTCGACCCGTACCCGTTCGGGCTCCTCACGCTCGTGGTCTCGCTCGAAGCGATCTTCCTGTCGACGTTCGTGATGATCTCGCAGAACCGGCAAGGAGCGGCCGCGGAGATCCGCTCAGAGCTCGACTACCGGACGAACCTGATGGCCGAGCGCGAGGTCGACCTCGTCATGCGCGCCCTCGAACGCATGGCCAGGAAGCAAGGCGTGGACGTCAGCGATCTCGGCGAGATGCTCGTGGCGCTGCGGGCCAAGTACGTCGCCACGACGGACGACCCCGGGCGGGGCAAGGCGTAGCGCGAAGGAAGAACGTCTCGAGGGGGGTACGGCTGCGGACTGACCTCACCGAAGCACCTGTTTTCGACCTGCACGGTCGCAATGGGCGCCATACCGTCGAGCAGCCCACCCTCCGCACGGCTCCGGGGAGCGGCTGGTCGGAGATGCGCCCCCAGCGGGTATCGGGAGGACAATGGTCAGCGAGCGGTGTCCCCTCGTTCGTGACGTGCTCGCTCCACTGCGCGTCGGGTCGTCCATCGCCTGGTGACTCGGTGATCGACAGGTGCGTCATGTAGTGGTCCGCGTCTGCGCCGTGCCAGTGCCATACGTCACCGGGTGTGATCACGACGTCCCCGGCGCGGATCTGTTCGATGGCGCCGCCGCGGGGCTGGTGCAGGCCCAGGCCGTCGGTGACCAGCAGCGTCTGGCTGACGGTGTGTGAGTACCAGGCGGTGCGTGCGCCGGGTGTGAACCGGACGGCGCTGATTTTGACCCGGGACGGCTCGGTTGACTGCGCGACTGGGTCGAGGTACACGTCGCCCGTGAACCACTCGGCGGGGCCCTTTTGCGGTGGGCTGCGCCGAAGGCACGAGGTCGCGGTCGGTCAGGCGGGGTCGGCGGTGAGTGTCTTCATGGTGACGTAGCTGGTCACGGCGGCAACGCTGGGCAGGTTCGCCAGCCGGTTCGCGTGGAAGTCCTCGTACGCGGGCAGGTCGGCCACTTCTACTTGGAGCAGGTAGTCGTAGTTGCCGGTGACGTGGTGGGTGTGCACGACCTCGGGTAGCCGGATCACCGCACGTTCGAAGGCGACGACGTCCGCGCGAGCGTGCCGGATGAGCCGCACCCCGGCGAACACCCGCAGGCCGCGACCGACGGCGGCGGGATCGACCAGTGCCCGGTAGCCGCAGATCACCCCGGTCTCTTCCAGTCGGCGAACGCGGCGCAGGCATGGCGAGGGAGAGAGGCCGACCTGTTCGGCGAGTTCGTTGTTGCTGATCCGGCCGTGCTTCTCGAGCGTGGCCAGAATCGCCCGGTCGATGTCGTCCATGTTGGCAGAATATTGCTTGATCCCGGCCCCTACCACACTGCGATGCCTCAGTTGACGCGCAAGTTGCTGCCAAGGTTGCCGAGATCGCTTGGCTTGGGGACGGCCGACCAGCCACTCTCTGGGGCGTGCCACACGTTGGTCAACCGGAAGGGCCATCCATGTCGGGCAGCAGCACGGTCGCCATCCACGCCGACCACGACGTGTATCCCACCCGGGCGGTCGCGCGGCCGATCTACCAGACCGCCGCGTTCTGGGCCGAGGACGCGGAGCAGTTCGCGCAGGCCGCCGTCGACCCGCGGGGCCACGACTTCTACACCCGCTACGGAAACCCGAACCACGCCCAGGTGGCGGCCGTGGTCGCCGAGCTTGAGCACACCGAGGCAGCCATGGTCACCGCGTCCGGGATGGCCGCGCTCACCACTGCGGTGCTGGGGCTGGTCAGCGCCGGCGACCACGTCATCGGGCAGAAGTCCACCTACGGGGGCACGGCGTCGGTGCTGCTGAATCTGCTGCCGCGGCTGGGCGTGACGACCACCCAGGTCGACCAGACCGATCCCGGCGCGTTCGAGCGGGCAGTCACCCCTCAGACCCGCCTGATCCTGCTGGAGTCACCGAGCAACCCGCTGCTGCAGATCACCGACCTGCGTGCCGTCGCCGCCATGGCCCACGCGCGCGGTGTGTTGACGCTGGCTGACAACACCTTTGCGACTCCGCAGAACCAGCGACCTGCAGACTTGGGCATCGATCTGGTCTGGCACAGCGCGACCAAGTACCTCAACGGCCACTGTGACGTATCGGCCGGAGTGCTGGCGGGCCCGGCCGGGCTCTTGAACCAGATCTGGGACGTCGCCGTGCTCACCGGCGCAGCGCTGGGCCCGTTCGACGCGTGGCTGCTCCTGCGTGGCATCCGCACACTGGCTCTGCGCATGCCACGGCACGACAGCAACGGCCTGGCGCTCGCCGAGGCCCTCAGCGAGCATCCTGCTGTTGCTCGCGTGCACTACCCGGGGCTTCCGAGTCACCCGCAGCACGCGCTGGCGGCCAGCCAGATGCGCGGGTTCGGTGGGGTGCTCGCCGTCGAGCTCGCCGGCGGCTACGAGGCTGCCGATGCGTTCATCGGTCGGCTCGACCTATTCCGGCGGTCGGCAAGCCTGGGCGACGTGGAGTCGCTGGCGGTGCACCCGGCGGCCATGTGGCGCGGGATGCTCAGCGAGCAGGACATCGCCGCGTCCGGTGTCCCCTTGAGCCTGGTCCGCCTGGCTGCCGGCATCGAAGACACCGAAGACCTCGTCGCCGACGTGCTCGCGGCCGCGGACACCGTCGCCGATTCCAGGGCTACGTGACTCACCTGCGAGCGTCTGTGGCAGGAGGCGACCGAACTGACCGAAGGGCCACCCGCATGCGACGCCAACGCCCGTTCGCCCAGGTCGACGTCTTCTCACCCACCGCCTACCTCGGCAACCCGGTGGCTGTGATCTTCGACGCCGAGGATCTCGAAGAGGCGGACATGCAGCGGATGGCTCGGTGGACGAATCTGTCAGAAACGACGTTCGTCCTGCCGCCGACCACGGGTGAGGCGGACTACCGGTTGCGGATCTTCACCCTCGGCGGCGAGCTGCCGTTCGCCGGTCACCCGACGCTCGGCTCTGCGCATGCCTGGCTCGAACGGGGCGGAACGCCGAAGGTGTCGGAGCGCCTCGTCCAGGAGTGCGATGCAGGTCTGGTCGAGGTACGACGCCGCGCCGGGTTGTTGTCGTTCGCCGCACCTCCGACCCGTCGCAGCGGCGACATCGAAGGGGAGTATCTGCACCAGATCATCGAGGCGTTCGGCGTCGACAGTGACCAAGTGGTCGCCCACCAGTGGGTGGACAACGGCCCCGGTTGGGCGGTGGTACAACTGGCGACCGCGCAGCAGGTGCTCGCTCTGGAACCTGACCTTTCTCAGATCCCCTACGCGATGGTCGGCGCCATCGGCGCGTATCCAGCCGGGTCGGAGCACGCGTTCGAGTTGCGCACGTTCGCACCCGCTGTCGGAGTTCCCGAGGACCCCGTCTGCGGCAGCATGAACGCCGCGGTCGGCCAGTGGCTCACCCGCACAGCAGCAGTGTCGGGCAGCTACCGGGTCTCACAAGGCCGCCGACTGGGCCGGGCCGGTGACGTCACAATCACCGCCGACCCCGATGGGACACTCTGGGTCGGCGGGAACACAAACACCCTCTTCCACGGCACCGCCTGGGCTTGATCCGCCTCTTCTCGGCTCCGAGACCGGACCCGTCAACACCAAAGCCCACTCCCACATTTCAAGATGCACGGATCCGCTCCCCAGGAGTCGGTCGAGCTCGGGGTCGTTGCCGGTGTTGTCGATGAGTTCCCACAACTCGTCCAGCTGCGTGGGCAGCAGCGCCAGGCGCTTGCTGACCGTCTGGCTGTCGAGGCTGACCAGCGCACCGAGACGCTCGGCTCCGTCCCGGCGGGGTCGCGCGGCGGGGCGGCGCAGCGGGACGACCACGCCGGAGGGGTCGTCGGGGGGCGCCGGCTGGGTGGATGGGCACTGGTCGGCGCGGATGCGTCCCAGCGCGTAGGTGGGTGCGCAGGTGGGTGTCGAGTGCGTGGGCCATGCCCGGATCGGTGCCGGTGCCGTCGGCGGTGGCAGTCGCCGGGGTAGTCCCATCGGGTGAACTCGCCGCCACGTCCTGCGCGGACGGGACGTCACCGACGTCGGACAGCGGCGGCGCCGTCGCGGAGGTTGTCTCGGCTGATTGCCACGGTGCATGCGGCGGGCACGGTACGTCGCATGAGCCACCTGAGGGTCTGTCTCGACCGGCAGGGAAATGTCCCTG
Organism: uncultured Actinomycetota bacterium; assembly: GCA_963849365.1. GTDB lineage: Bacteria > Actinomycetota > Actinomycetes > Prado026 > Prado026 > CAVQCJ01. The sequence goes on along the minus strand of CAWKHA010000004.1, from coordinate 862,135 downwards.
CTCTCGGTGCGCGAGGGGGGAGTTGAACCCCCACACCCTTTCGGGCACTGGAACCTGAATCCAGCGCGTCTGCCTATTCCGCCACTCGCGCGAGGGCAGCGAGGTTACCACGCAGCCCAGCGCGGGCCGCGGCCGAAGATCGTCGCGCGCGGTTACCCTGGGGCTGCGAGCCGCCTGCCCTTGGCGGGCCGCCCCGAGCAGTCGACGACGAACGCGACGACGAGTCCGAGGAGGTGCCCGTGGGGGTCATGGACCGCTTCGAGCGCCGCCTCGACCGGCTGGTCAGCGGCACGTTCGCCCGGGCGTTCAAGGCCGAGGTGCAGCCGGTCGAGGTCGCCGCCGCGCTGCAGCGCGAGTGCGACGACAAAGCCGCGATCGTCACCCGCGGCCGCACCATGGTGCCCAACGACTTCACCGTCGAGCTCGGCCAGCACGACTACGACCGGCTCTCCATGTACGCCGAGCCGCTCAGCGCCGAGCTGGGTGCGATGGTCCGCGAGCACGCCGAGGAGCAGGGCTACCAGTTCGTCGGCGCGGTCGCCGTCCGGTTCGAGCTCGTCGCCGAGCTGGACACCGGGGTCTTCCGCGTGCGCAGCCAGGCGATGGCGTCTGGGACCCCGGCGCCGGCCGGCACCGTCACCGCCGCACCGGCCGCCGTCTCGGCCGCCCTGGAGACCGGACACTCGACGCTGGCGCTCACGCACCGGCACACGGTCCTCGGCCGCGGCGCCGAGGCCGACCTGCGCCTTGACGACCCCGGCATCTCCCGGCGGCACGCGGAGATCGTGCTGTCCGACCCGCCCCGCATCAACGACCTCGGCTCGACCAACGGCACGTTCGTGGACGGGGAGCGGGTGCAGTCGGCCGAGCTGTACGACGGCGCCCGCGTGGGCCTGGGAGCCCTCACCCTCGTCTTCCGGTACGGCGGCTGAGCCGTGAGCCCGCTGTCACTCAAGCTGATCCAGGTCGGCTTCCTGGTCCTGCTGTGGGTGCTGGTGCTGTCGGTGGCCGCGGTGATGCGCAGCGACCTGTTCGCCCGGCGCCGGCAGCGGATGGGCCGGGCCGACCGATCGGCGCGGGCACGGACGAAGGCGGCCAGGGCCGTGCCGATGGGCACCGTCGGCGCGGGGGTCGCAGCCGGCACCTCGGAGGTCGGCGGGCTCGGAGCGGACGGTGCACCGGCCGTCGCCGGCTCGCTCGGCGCCGGGGTGGTCGTACCCGCGGTCGACACCAAGGAGGGCAGGAAGGGCAGGCAGCCCAAGCCGACCCGGCCGCCCAAGCCACGGCGCGGTGCTCCGAAGACCCTGCTCGTCACCGCCGGCCCGGCGGAGGGGACCCGCATCGAGCTGGGCGCCGGCCCGGTCAGCATCGGCCGGGCCGCGGAGAACACGCTCGTGCTCGAGGACGACTACGTGTCCGGCCGGCACGCGCGGCTGTTCCCGCACGAGGGAGCCTGGGTGGTCGAGGACCTCGGGTCGACCAACGGCACCTACCTGGACCGCACCCGCCTGACGACGCCGATGGTCGTCCCCGTCGGTGCGCCCGTCCGGATCGGCAAGACCGTCCTCGAGCTGCGGAAGTAGCCGATGGTCCTCCGGCTGAGGTACGCGGCGGTGTCCGACGTCGGCATGGTCCGGCAGGGCAACGAGGACTCGGCGTACGCGGGGCCGAACCTGCTGCTGCTGGCCGACGGCATGGGCGGGCACGCGGGCGGCGAGGTGGCCAGCGCGAGCGCGATCGCGAGCATGCGCGACCTGAGGCCTCCGGAGGGTGGCGGCGACCCGACCGAGACGGTGCGCAGCGGAGTCGCGTCCGCGGGCGAGCGGCTGCGCGCGCTGGTGCGGGACCGGCCCGAGCTCGAGGGCATGGGTACGACGCTGACCCTGCTGATGCACAGCGGCGACGTCATCGCCGTCGGCCAGGTCGGCGACTCGCGCGGGTACCTGTTGCGGGCCGGGGTGCTGGAGCGCGTGACGCACGACCAGACGTTCGTGCAGTCGCTGGTGGACCAGGGCCGCATCAGCGACGAAGAGGCCAAGACGCACCCGCAGCGCAACCTGCTGCTGCAGGCGCTGGACGGCCGGGTCGAGGTCGAGCCGGAGGTGGTGCTGCGCACTGCTCGGCCTGGGGACCGGTACCTGCTGTGCAGCGACGGGCTGTCCAGCGTGGTGTCCGAGCCCACGATCCGCGACGTGCTCCAGGTCGGCACCCCGCGCGAGGCAGCGGACCGCCTGGTCGACCTGGCCCTGCGCGCCGGTGCCCCGGACAACGTCACCTGCCTGGTGGCCGACGTGGTGGACGAGGCCGACGACGTCGCAGATCCGGTCCCGGTCGTGGTCGGCGCCGCGGCGGACAGCGAGCACGCGCGCCGGGTCGGCGTGGCCGCGCTGCCCCCGGCCGACGCGGACGCTGACTCCGACGGACCGGACGAGCAGGACTCCGAGGACGAGTCCGACGAGGACGGGAACGACGACGAGGGCGGCCACGGTGCGCGTCCCCGCGGCTTCCGGCTGCTGCTTCCCGTCGTCCTCCTGCTCGCGCTGGTCGCAGCGGCCGGCTACGCGGGCTACCGCTGGACGCAGACCCAGTACTACGTCGGCGTCGACAGCGGCGAGGTCGCGATCTACCGCGGCGTCCCGCAACAGCTCGTCGGCCGCCCGCTGTCCGAGGTCGTCGAGCCGTCCGGCGTGCAGGTGTCCACGCTGCCCTCGTTCGCGCAGGGACAGCTGGGCGACACGATCGCGGCGACCTCCCTGCTCGAGGCGCGCAAGATCGTCGACGATCTCCGTACCCAGTCCAGCGCGTGCGCGAGCACCCCGGCGCCCGACGGCTGCCCGCCCGGCCTGGCCACGAGCGCCACGCCGAGCCCGGCGGCGTCGGCGAGCGGGACGGCGTCCGGCACCCCGGGCACCACCGTGACCCCGACCGTGACCCCGACCGCGAGCCCGTCACCGTGAGCGCCACCGCCCTCGCCTCGCCGACCACCGGACCACCCGGTCCGGCCGGACCTGCGGTCCCGCGCCCGCCCCGCCGGATCGGCGAGATCTGCCTGCTCGTGCTCGCCCTGGCGGTCGGCCTGGGCGCCTACGCCCAGGTGGGGCTCACCAACGGCGGTCATCTCCCCGAGCGGTTCTGGCTGGTGGCCGCTGCCGCCGCGGTGGCGGCAACCCTCACCCACGTCGCGGTGCGCCTGCTCGCCCCGTGGTCGGACCAGGTCCTGCTGCCGGTGGCGGTGGCGATCAACGGCCTCGGGCTGGCGATGATCCACCGCCTCGACATCGCGGACGCCGTCCGCGCGGCGCAGAAGAACCAGCCCGCGCCGCCGCCCACCGCCGCCACCCAGCTGGTCTGGACCGGGCTCGGCCTGGCGCTCATGGTGGTGGTGCTCCTGGTCGTGCGCGACCACCGCGTCCTGCAGCGCTACACGTACACCGCGATGGTGGTCGGCCTCGCGCTCGTGGTGCTGCCGCTGGTCCCCGGGATCGGCGTCACGATCAACGGCGCGCGGATCTGGATCCGCGCCCTCGGCTTCTCGTTCCAGCCCGCGGAGATGGCCAAGATCGCGCTGATCGTCTTCTTCGCCGGCTACCTCGTGGTGAAGCGGGACGCACTGGCCGTCGCCCGTACCCAGTTCCTCGGCATCGACGTCCCGCGCGGACGCGACCTCGGCCCAATCCTCGTCGCCTGGCTGATCAGCGTCGCGGTGCTCGTCTTCGAGCGCGACCTCGGGACGTCGTTGCTGCTGTTCGGCCTGTTCGTCGCGATGCTGTACGTCGCCACCGGCCGGCGGGGCTGGGTCGTGATCGGCACCGGCCTGTTCCTCATCGGCTCGACGTTCGCGTACTACGCGTTCGGGCACGTGCGCGAGCGCGTCGACGTCTGGCTGCACCCGTTCGCGGACCCGGGCAACACCGGCTACCAGGTGACGCAGAGCCTGTACGGGCTGTCCGACGGCGGCATCCTGGGCGCCGGCATCGGCCAGGGCACGCCTGACCTCGTGCCCTACGCGAAGTCCGACTTCATCGTGTCCGCGGTGGGCGAGGAGCTCGGCCTGACCGGCCTGATGGCGCTCCTCGTGCTGTACGCGATCCTCGTCGAGCGCGGGCTGCGGGCCGCACTGGCGGCGCGGGACGTCTTCGGCCGGCTGCTCGCCTGCGGCCTGGCGTTCGTGATGGGACTTCAGGTGTTCATCGTCGTCGGCGGGGTCACCAACCTCATCCCGGTGACCGGGCTGACGACGCCGTTCCTGGCCGCCGGGGGCTCCTCGCTGGTGGCGAACTGGATGGTCATCGCGCTGCTGCTGCGGGTCAGCGACTCCGCCGCGCGCCCGGCACCGGTCCCGGTCCCGATCAGCGGCACCGCCGTCACGCAGGTGGTGCGGCCGTGATCGGCACCCTGGCTGGGACCATCCGGCGGCTGGCCCTCTTCGTCGGGCTGCTGTTCGCTGCGCTGCTGGTCAACATCAACCTGGTCCAGGTCACGCGTGCGAACGATCTCGCCGACCGTCCGGGCAACAACCGCAACGTCATCAAGGAGTACGCCAAGCAGCGCGGCCCGATCCTGGTCGGCAGCATCCCGGTCGCGCAGTCGGTGGCGACCAACGGCCGGCTGAAGTACCAGCGCACGTACGTCGACGGCCCGCTCTACGCGGCGTCGACCGGCTTCGCCTCGCTCATCTACGGACGCACCGCGATCGAACGCATCGAGGACGCGGTGCTGTCCGGGAACGACCCGCGCTTCTCGCTGCAGCAGCTCGCCGATCTCGTCGCCGGCCGCACGACGAAGGGAGGCAGTGTCCAGCTCACGCTCAACGCGAAGGCGCAGGCCGCGGCCGCGAACGGGATGAAGGGCAAGGTCGGTGCGGTCGTCGCGCTCCAGCCCTCGACCGGGCGCATCCTCGCGATGTACTCCAGCCCGAGCTTCGACCCGAACCTCATCGCCAGCAACGACGCGACCAAGTCGCAGAAGGCGTGGAACACCTACCTCGCCGACCCGCGGAACCCGATGCTCAACCGTCCGCTCGCCGAGGTCTACCCGCCCGGGTCGACCTTCAAGCTGGTGACGCTGTCGGCCGCCCTGTCCACCGGCACGTACACCGCCTCGTCGACCGTGTCGGGTCCGGCCGGCTACCGGCCGCCGGGGACGAGCGCCGTCATCCACAACGAGAACGGCCGCGGCTGCGCGACAGCGAACGGCAAGGTGACGCTGGAGCGGGCGCTCGAGGTCTCGTGCAACACGGCGTTCGCCTACCTCGGAGTCGCGGTCGGCGCGGACGCACTGCAGAAGCAGGCAGAGGCGTTCGGCTTCAACAGCTCCTTCACCGTCCCGATGACCGCGGCCACCAGCCGGTTCCCGTCCGGCCTGGACGTGCCGCAGACCGCCCTGTCGGCGATCGGCCAGTACGACGTGCGCGCGACCGCGCTGCAGATGGCGATGGTCGCGGCCGCGCTCGGGAACAACGGCAAGGTGATGAACCCGTACCTCGTCAGCACGCTCTACGCCCCGGACCTGTCGGTGCTCGAGCAGACCCAGGACAGCGTGTTCGGGCAGGCGGTTACGCCCGAGGTCGCGCAGGAGGTGACCGACATGATGGTGAACGTCGTGCAGAACGGCACCGGCTACAACGCGAAGATCCCGGGGGTCAGGGTGGCCGGCAAGACCGGTACGGCGCAGACCGGGAACGACAAGCCGGCTGTCGCCTGGTTCGTCTCCTTCGCCCCCGCCGGGAACGCGAAGGTGGCCGTGGCCGTCATCGTCGAGGATTCTCCGCGGAACAGCGAGATCTCCGGCAACGGGCTGGCGGCGCCGGTGGCCAAGGCCGTGATCCAGGCGGTGCTCGGTCCATGAGCGCTCGAGCGGCCCCGGCAGACGCGATGATGGGTGGCAGACGGTGAGCGACGGACCGCAGGAGGGCCCGATGGACGAGCGACGTCTCGGCGAGCGCTACGAGCTCGGCGAGGTCATCGGCCGTGGCGGCATGGCCGAGGTCTACGAGGGCCGGGACCTGCGTCTGGGCCGCCGGGTGGCCGTCAAGCTGCTGCGCACCGATCTGGCCAGGGACCCGTCGTTCGTGGCCCGTTTCCGGCGCGAGGCGCAGTCGGCGGCGTCGCTGAACCACCCGAACATCGTCGCTGTGTACGACACCGGCGAGACCGACCTGAGCGGCGTCGCCGTCCCGTACATCGTCATGGAGTACGTGGACGGCACGACCCTGCGCGAGCTGATCAAGTCCGGGCACCGGTTCACGCCCGAGCGCGCCGTCGAGATCACCGAGGGCACCCTGACCGCGCTGGACTACTCGCACCGCCACGGCATCATCCACCGGGACATCAAGCCCGGGAACGTCATGCTCAGCCGTACCGGCCAGGTCAAGGTGATGGACTTCGGCATCGCCCGGGCGGTCGCCGACAGCGCGGCGACGATGACCCAGACGTCGGCGGTGCTCGGGACGGCGCAGTACCTGTCGCCCGAGCAGGCGCGCGGCGAGGTGGTCGACGCACGGTCCGACCTGTACTCCACCGGCTGTCTGGTCTACGAGCTGCTCGCCGGCCGGCCGCCGTTCGTCGGGGACAGCCCGGTGTCGGTCGCCTACCAGCACGTGCGGGAGACCCCGGCACCGCCATCCACGCTCAACCCCGACATCGGCCCCTCCGTGGACGCCGTCGTCATGAAGGCGCTGCGCAAGCGGCCCGACGACCGTTACGACACCGCCGCCGCGATGCGTGACGACCTGGAGCGGGCCCGCCTGGGCGAGCCGCTCGTCGGCGCAGCCGCGGCAGCGGCGGGAGCGGGCGCCGCCGCCGCCGTCGGCGCCGGCGAAGCAGCTGTCTACGCCCCCGGCGACGCCACCCAGGTCATCGCCCCGGTGCTGCCCGGCACCGTGCCGGCCTCGGCCGGCCCCCCACCCCCCGAGCGTTCACGCGCCCCCTGGTACGTGCTGCTCGGGGTCGCTGTGGTGGGCGTGCTGCTGCTGGCGTTCTTCCTCGGCCGCAGCATCTTCGGCGGTACCGACAACAACATCGCCGTGCCGGACCTCGGCGGGCTGACGCACGAGCAGGTCGTGTCCCAGCTGACCGAACGCGGGCTCAAGCTCGGCACCGAGCAGACCGTCGCGAGCGACACCGTCCCGGTCGGCCGCGTCGTCTCGCAGGATCCCGTCCAGGGCACCAAGGTGAGCAAGGACACCGTCGTCGACGTGACTTACTCGGCCGGTACGGAGCAGGTGACCGTGCCGACGCTGGTCGGGCTGACCCAGTCGCAGGCGATCGACGCGCTGACGGCCGCCGGCCTGGTCCCGGGCACGATCACGTTGAAGGACAAGGTCGACCAGCCCTCCGGGACCGTCATCAGCGCCGACCCGGCGGAGGGCACCCAGGTCGCCAAGGGGTCGACCGTGGCGCTGACAGTCTCCAGCGGCAAGGTCGCCGTCCCGAACGTGATCGGCGAGCAGGAGGCGCAGGCGAAGGCCGACCTCGCGAACGCCGGTTTCTCGGTGACGGTCATCCCGCAGACGACGGGCTCGGCGCCGGCGGGAACCGTGATCGCGCAGAGCCCGAAGAAGGACACGCTGCTCGCCCAGGGGAAGATCGTGACGATCACGGTCGCGGTGGCGCCACCGACCCCGACCGCCACGCCGACCTCGACCGGCACGCCGACCGGCACGCCGACCCCGAGCCCCTGAGGCAGGCGGCGTCAGCGGTTCGCCGGAACCGGCCCGCCCTCCACGACCGGGGCCAGGCCGGTGGAGCGCAGCACGGCGTCGGTGTCGCCGCAGCGGACCAGCCAGTTGGCGAGCATCCGGTGCCCGCCCTCGGTGAGCACGGACTCGGGGTGGAACTGGACGCCCTCGACGTCCACCTCGCGGTGCCGCATGGCCATGACCACGCCGCTGGCGGTGGTTCCGGTGACCTCGAGCTCGTCGGGCACGGTGCTGGTCTCGACGGCGAGCGAGTGGTAGCGGGTCGCCGTGAACGGGTCCGGGAGGCCGGCCAGCACGCCCAGGCCGGTGTGGTGCACCTGCGAAGTCTTGCCGTGCAGGAGCTCCGGCGCCCGGCCCACCTTGGCGCCGTACGCGACGCCGATCGCCTGGTGGCCGAGGCACACGCCCAGCACCGGGACCCGGCCGGCGGCGTGCCGCACCATGTCGACGCAGACACCGGCCTCCTCGGGCGTGCCCGGCCCGGGCGAGAGCAGGACCCCGTCGAAGGCGTCCGCCTCCGCGGGCTCGACCGCGTCGTTGCGCCGCACGACCGGCTCGGCGCCGAGCTGGGCGAGGTACTGCACCAGGTTGAACACGAACGAGTCGTAGTTGTCCACGACGAGGATGCGCAGCGGTGGCCTGCCGTCGGTGCGCGGGCGGACCGGAGATCCGGTCTGGCTGGTGGCCATGGACGTATCCTCCCCCATCCGCTCCGCTCAGCCGACCGTCACCTGGTTGAACGGGAGCCGCGGCTCGACCCAGGGGAACACCACGGCGAACAGCACCACGACCACCACCGCCACGGCGAGGGCCAGGATCGCCACCCGCGTGGGCCAGGCCCCCGGCAGGCGCCGCCACACCCAGCCGTAGAACGAGCCGGACCCGTACGTCTTCTTGCCCTCACCCTCGCGCGGATCGGTCATGACGCCGGCACCCGCGCATGGGTCAGGGCCAGGTCGCCGGCGTAGCCCGGCAGGCTCACCGTAGGCCGCACGCTGACCTGGTAGCCGAGGCCGACCGCGTCCACCCACTGCCGGTACGCGACCAGCGCGGGCGAGCGGCGCAGCGCGGCGGTCATGCGGTCGACCGGCCCGACCCCCGCGACGGTGAACGGCGGCGAGTACACCCGCCCGTGCAAGATCAGCGTGTTGCCGACGCAGCGGACCGCGCTGGTCGACACCAGGCGCTGGTCCATCACCTCCACCCCCTCGGCCCCGCCGGCCCACAGAGCGTTCACCGCCGCCTGCAGGTCCTGCTGGTGGACGACCAGGTCGTCCGGGGTGACGCCTGGCGGCAGTGCCGTCCCGGGGTCGCGCTGCGCGTCGTCGAGCGTGACCACGACGCCGGGCCCGGCCATCGGCGTCAGGCCGACCCCGGGCGCCAGCGCGTCCGCCCGGCTGCGGGCCGCCGCGACGGGCACGTTCCGAGTGCCCTGGGCGGCGGTCAGCCGGTCCACGTCGGCGCGCAGCTGCTGGACGGCCGCCTGGGCCGCATCCGCCCGCGTCACCTGGGCCCGGACCAGGTCGGCCAGGTCGGTCCGGCGCTCCGAGCGCAGGTCCGTACCGCGGGCCGTAGCCGCGCTGGTGGCCATCAGCAGCCCGCCCAGCGCGAGCACCACCGGCACCGCCAGCCGCCACCGGGAGCGCCGGGGCGCCGCCGCGGACTCCCCGCCCGCCACGCTGGCCACCGCCGCGCCACCTCCGTCTCGCCCGCTCGGGTGCTCGGGGGGCCGCCCCGGCTCGTCTACGCTAACGCCCAGAACGACGGCCCGGCCGCAGCCGGTCGGGCGTCCACGCGGGAGAGGTGAGGCAGTGCCCAAGTCGCGGGTCCGTCGCAAGGCGGCGTACATCCCGCCGCCGACCGGCGCCAAACCCACCAGCCGGATCCCCTCGCGGCTGATCCCCATCCTGATGTGCGCGTTCCTGCTCATCGGGCTGGCGTGGATCGTCGTCTTCTACATCGACGGGCAGAACATCCCGTTCATGGACGCCCTCGGGAACTGGAACCTGGTCCTGGGGTTCGGTCTGCTGGCGGTGGGTTTCGGCTTCGCCACCCGCTGGCGCTGACCGCCCGTACGCCTAACTACATCGCTGTAGTTCTCCACACGGGTTGTCCCCAGTGTGGAGAACCGGCGGCCGGCTGTCCCTGACCGTTCAGAGCCGCTCGATGATCGTCGCGTTCGCCATGCCGCCGCCCTCGCACATCGTCTGCATGCCGTAGCGGCTGCCGCTGTCCTGCAGCTGGTGGACCAGCGTCGTCATCAAGCGGGCGCCGGAGCCGCCGAGCGGGTGGCCCAGCGCGATCGCGCCTCCGTTGACGTTCAGCTGCTTGGCGTCGACCCCGGTCTCGGCCAGCCACGCGAGCGGCACCGACGCGAACGCCTCGTTGACCTCGAAGACGTCGATGTCGGACAGCTTCAGCCCCGAGCGCGCGACCGCCTTGGCGGTCGCCGGGATCGGCCCGGTCAGCATGATCACCGGGTCGTCGCCGACCACCACGGTGGTGTGCACCCGGGCCAGCGGCCGCAGGCCCAGGCGCGCGGCGGTCTCGGAGGTCGTCATCAGCAGCGCGGCCGCGCCGTCGGAGATCTGCGACGAGGAGCCGGCGGTGATGCGACCGCCCTCGCGGAACGGCGTCTTCAGGCCGGCCATGCCCTCCGGCGTCCCGCCGCGGCGGATGCCTTCGTCGACCGTCACGACGGTCCCGTCCGGCAGCGGCACCGGGGCGATCTGCGCCGCGAACCGGCCCTCGTCGGTCGCGGCCGCCGCCCGCTCGTGCGACTCCAGCGAGAAGCCGTCGAGCTGCTCGCGGCTCAGGCCCCAGCGCTCGGCGATCATCTCCGCCCCGACGCCCTGGTTGAACACCGGCGTGCCCGCCGCCGCCAGCTCGTCGGCGTACCGGGCCAGCACCTGCTCCCCGAACGGAAGGCCGGACACCGACGCCGAGGACCCCAGGGTGACCCGCGACATCGACTCGACGCCGCCGGCGACCACCAGGTCGTACTGCCCGCTCACCAGGCCCGCCGCCGCGAAGGCCACCGCCTGCTGGGACGAGCCGCACTGCCGGTCGACGGTCGTGCCCGGAACCGACTGCGGCCACCCCGCCGCGAGCACGGCGCTGCGACCCACGTTGAACGTCTGCTCCCCGACCTGCGACACGCAACCCCAGATCACGTCGTCGACGGCCGCCGGGTCGATCCCCGTCCGCTCCGCAACGGCCCGGAGGACGTGCGCGGACAGGTCGACCGGGTGGACCCCGGACAGCACGCCGCCGCGCCGGCCCACCGGCGTCCGTACGGCTTCGACGATGACAGCGTCACGCATGGGACGGCCTTCCTGCTCGAGGGCCGGCGCGGAACCTACCGGCCGGTAGCCAGACGTCGATGGTAGGCCGAGCGGGCCCGGCTCACTGCAGCGAGGGGCGGAAGTCCTGGCTCGGGATCTCGGTCCTGGGCGTAACGCCGAGCTCCGTCCTGATCTGCTGGGTCCGGACCCCCACCAGGACCGCGCAGACCGCGACCAGCACAGCGCACACGCCCACCGACGCCCAGACCCGCCAAGACTGCGGCGTGAACGCCATCGCCGCCGTCGTGGCCGTACCAGCCACGAGCCCGCCCACGTGCGCGTGCCAGTCGACGTTCGCCATGAAGAAGGGGAGCGCCAGGTTGATGGCGACGATGGCCACCAGGCCGCCGAGGTTCCACCGCATCCGCCGCGCCACCACGAGCATCCCGCCGAACAGCCCGAAGATCGCGCCCGAGGCACCCAGGCTCGGTGTCAGCGGGTCGCCGAACAGGTAGGACGCGGTGCTCCCGCCCAGCAACGAGACGAAGTACAGCGCGGTGAAACGGGTCCGGCCCAGCAGCGCCTCCAGCGGGCGCCCGACGACCCACAGCGCCCACATGTTGAACAGGATGTGCACCACGCTGATGTGCAGGAAGCCGGACGTGATCAGCCGGTACCACTGCCCCGCGGCCACGTTGATCCCGCGCATCCAGAACATGCTGGTGAACGAGGGGATCGCCACCTGCAGCGCGAAGGTGACGACACAGCTGGCCACCAGCACCGTGGTGACGATGTCCTGGCGCCGGTGGACCGAGCCGCCGAAGACGGTCTTCACCGGACGCTGCGTCTTCGCGCCCTCCGCCACGCAGTCCGGGCACTGGAAACCCACCGCGGCGCTGACCATGCAGTCCGGGCAGATCGGCTTGTCGCACCGGGAGCAGCGGATGTGCGTCTCGCGGTCGGCGTGCCGGTAGCACACCGGCGGGACGCCGTCGGTCGGCCCGGGGGCCGGGTACGGCTCCGTCACGAAGGCTCTCGCTGGTCGGTGCGGTCAGGGTGGGCGGGGCGCGGCGTCAGCTCTGGGCCCGCTCGATCGTGACGCTGTCGACCACGACGGGCTCGAGCGGTACGTCCCGGGGGCCGGTCGGCGTCGAGGCGATCGCGTCCACCACAGCGCGGCTCGCGCCGTCCGCCACCTCGCCGAAGATCGAGTGCTTGCGGGTCAGCCACGGCGTCGCGCCCACCGTGATGAAGAACTGGGAGCCGTTCGTCCCCGGCCCGGCGTTGGCCATCGCCAGCAGGTACGGGCGGTCGAACTGCAGCTCGGGGTGGAACTCGTCGGCGAAGGTGTAGCCCGGGCCGCCGGTGCCGGTCCCGAGCGGGTCGCCGCCCTGGATCATGAAGCCGGAGATCACCCGGTGGAACGTGGTGCCGTCGTACAGCGGGTCCTTGCTGGTCTGACCGGTCTCCGGGTGCCGCCACTCCTTGCCGCCCTCCGCCAGCTCGACGAAGTTGCGCACGGTCTTGGGCGCGTGGTCGGGCAGGAGCTGGATGCGGATGTCGCCCTTGTTCGTGTGCAGGGTGGCGAAGAGCTGCTCGGCCACGGCGATCCCTCCTCAGTGGCGGGGCGCTCGCGCCGCCGTGCCGTCGATCCTCCCACGGAGGCTGCGCTGACGCGCTCCCGCTAGGACCTGGCCCTGCTCGCCCCCCGCTGGGCTGTGTGCGGACGTGTGTGGAGACGAGGGGAATCGAACCCCTAACCCCCGCCTTGCAAAGGCGGTGCTCTGCCAATTGAGCTACGTCCCCGGGACGGCTCCCAGGGTAGCGGCGCCGGTCCTCGACCGACCGCGTCAGTCGGGCAGCGAGACCGGAGGTGCGCCGGCCGGCGCGAGCCGTTCCAGGAAGTCCTCCAGCAGGCGCAGCTCGTCCAGGCTGTAGTGCGCCAGCGCCTCGTCCAGGTTGGCGGCGTGCTGGGCGTAGTACCGCGCGGTGGCCTGCCCGATCCTCGCCTCGTCAAGGGTGACGACCACCTTGCGGCGGTCCTCGGTCGAGCGCTCGCGGCGGACGAAGCCCAGCCGCTCGAGCCGGTCGAGCACGCCGGTGATCGTGCCTGTACTCAGTCCGGTGACCTCCGCGAGCCGTCCAGCGGTCATCGGCCCGTGCAGCTGCAGCAGGTGCATCGACTGGCTCTCGCTGGCGCTCATGCCGACCTTCGCCGCGACCTGGTCGTTGTAGAGCACCGAGAGCGCGATCACCCGGCGGACGCCCAGGGCGACCTGCTCGCGGGCTCGGGCGGCGGCCGCGTCCGGAGGCGCCGGCGCAACCCGCTTGACCACGACCGCTCCCTTCCGCGAGTATCTCGGATTGCCAAGAGATAAGGGGAGCCGAGATACTCGCTCTCCCTAACTGCCGCCAAGTCTACGGCGGCCGGGGAGCCACGATGACTGAACTGAACGCCGGACGGGAGGCGCTCGCCGCGCCAGAGCAGGCCCCCGTCAGCACGCGCACCAAGGTGGGTGCCGCCGTCCTCATGGTGGCCGCGCTGATGGACCTGCTGGACGCCACGATCGTGAACGTCGCACTGCCGTCCATCCAGCGCGGCCTGCAGGCCGGGCCCACGTCGATCGAATGGGTGGTGTCGGGCTACATGCTGGCCTTCGCCGCGACCCTGATCGCCGCCGGACGGCTGGGCGACCTGGTCGGCCGGCGCCGGGTCTTCCTCGTCGGGGTCGTCGGCTTCGGCTCGGCGAGCCTGGTCTGCGGGATCGCGCAGACACCCACCCAGCTGGTCGTGGCCCGCATCGTCCAGGGCACGGCGGCGGCCGTGCTGATGCCGCAGGTCCTGGCCAGCTACCGGACCATGTTCACCGGCCGGCAGCGCACCAACGCCTACGCGGTGTACGGGGCGGTGGCCGGGCTCGCGGCGGCGCTCGGGGTGATCCTGGGTGGCGCGCTGACCCAGGCCGACCTGTTCGGGCTGGGCTGGCGCGTGGTCTTCCTCGTCAACGTCCCGATCGCGCTGGCCGTCGTCGTCCTCGCGCTGGTGTTCGTGCCCGAGTCACGGTCCGACCGGCACGACCGGCTCGACCTGCTGGGCGCCGGTGTGCTTGCCGCCGCGCTCGTGGCCATCGTCTACCCGCTGCTCGAGGGACAGCGGCTGGGCTGGCCGGCGTGGTGCTTCCTGTTGGTCGCGGCCGGTCTGGCGCTGCTCGTGACGCTGTGGCTGGTCGAGGACCGGCGCCGGCGCACCGGGATCGCGCCCGTCCTCGAGCCCGACCTCTTCCGGGTGCCGGCGTTCAGTGCCGGGATCGGGGTCCAGGCGCTGTTCGGGGTCGGACTCCAGGGGTTCTCCCTCGTGCTGGCCCTCTGGCTGCAGCTGGGGCACACGTTCGGCCCGCTGCACGCCGGGGTCACCATGATCGCGTTCAGCGTCGGGGCCGTGATCACCGCGCCGATGGCCGGCGGCCTCGCCGTCCGCCTCGGCCGGAGCGTCCTCATCGCCGGTGCGGCCGTCATGGCGCTGGGGATGGTCGCGATCGCGATCGCCGCGGGCGCCGGCGGAGGGTGGGTCAGCACCTGGGGCCTCGCGCCCGGGATGCTGCTCGGCGGTGCCGGGCTGGGGCTGCTCGTGGTGCCACTGGTCAACGTCGTGCTCGCGGCCGTGCCCGGACGCTCGGCGGGTGGCGCCTCGGGCATCTTCAGCACCGCCCAACAGCTGGGCGGGGCCATCGGGGTGGCTGTCGTCGGGAGCGTGTTCTTCAGCCGGCTGCCGACCGAGGGTTTCGACTCCGCGTTCCGGCACGCGATCCCGTACGTGATCGGGGCCTGCGTCCTGTCGGGCGTGCTCTGCCTGCTGCTGCCGAAGACCGCGGTCAGCGAGATGGAGGCGGCCGAGCTGATGTGAGGCCGACCGGGGCGGCGCGGCTGAGTGGCGGCACCCCGGCGGACCGCCTAGCGCAGGTCGGAGAACTCGTTCGTGGCCTCGGTCCAGAGGTCCTGCTCGGCCTGGTCGTCCTGGAACTTCTTCCAGACCAGGAACCCAGCCGCGGCAGCGACCGCGAGCAACACGAGCTTCTTCACGTCGACCTCCTGGATGGTGCACCTGTTGGTCCACAGGCTCCGAACGTGTGGCGCCCGTCCCTGCGAGCATAGCCGCGGCTTCGCGCCGGTCTTCCCGGTGGCCCGGACGAAGGGGACGGCTCGACCGGCTGGTGGGCCTGAGAGGACTTGAACCTCTGACCTCTTCCTTATCAGGGAAGCGCTCTAACCGTCTGAGCTACAGGCCCTTCGCGCCACGGTCAGCGGCGCCGGGTCAGGTTACCGGAGGGCTGCAGCGCCCCCCAAACGATCAGTCGGACTCGGTCAGGACCACGTCCACGCCGCCCACCAGGCCGGTCGTCAGGTTGAACAGGAACGCGGCCAGCGTGGCGAGCGCCGTGAGCAGGACGACGTCGATGAGCCCGATCAGACCGCCGATCCCCATCACCCGGCCCAGGGAGGCGATGTCCTGCAGCCGCAGGTTCGTCGTGCCGGTCACTGACTGCAGCGTGGTGTTCAGCTGGTCGAAGACGCCCGATCCGTTCAGCACCCACCACAGCAGCGCTGCGGCCACCATGAAGATGACGACGAGGGCCAGCGACAGGACGAACGACAGCTTCATCACCGACCACGGGTCGACCCGCGTCACCGCCACCCGCGCGCGCCGTACGGTGACCACCTGCCGGCCGGGAGGGACCGGCGTCACCACGGTGCCCGTGGCCTGGTCACCGGCCCCGGCCATGACCGCGTCGGCCGGGACCTCGGGCGGCGCCACGGTTCGGGCCAGCGGGCCGGTGCCGGAGCCGGAGACCGTCTGCTCGGTCGTCACGACTGCGGTCCCTGCTCGCCCTCGGCCACCTCGTCTGGCACGTCAACCGCTCCCTCGTCGTCCCCGTCGCCACGCTCGGCATTGGTCGCCACGGCTACGACGGTGTCACCCTCGCCGAGGTTCATCAAGCGCACGCCCATCGTGTCCCTGCTCGTGAACCGCAGCGCGTCCTGGGTGATGGGCGTGCGGATGACCCCGCCGCCCGCCGTCACGGCCATCACCTCGTCGCCCTCCTGAACCACCACGGCACCGACCAGGGAGCCACGGTCCTCCACGATCCGCATCGCGATGACGCCCAGACCACCACGGCCCTTCGGCGTCCACTCGTCCAGCCGCGTGCGCTTGGCGAAGCCGCCGCCGGTGACCGTGAGGAGCCCGGCGCTGCCTTCGCGCACGACGTCCATGGCCAGCAGCTCGTCGCCGTCCCGGAAGCGCATCCCGATGACACCGGACGTCGCCCGGCCCATCGGCCGCAGCGCGTCGTCGTCCGCGGTGAACCGAACCGACTGACCCTTGCGGCTGACCATCAGCAGGTCGTCGGACTCGCCGACGAGGCGGGCCGCGATGAGCTCGTCGCCCTCGCGCAGGTTGATGGCGATGACGCCACCGCTGCGGTTGCTGTCGTACTCGGACAGCCGGGTCTTCTTCACCAGACCGTGCCGCGTGGCGAGCACGAGGTACGGAGCGTCGTCGTACCCGCGCAGGTCCATCACCTGCGCGATCCGCTCGTCCGGCTGGAACGCCAGCAGGTTCGCGACGTGCTGCCCCTTCGCGTCGCGCGCCGACTCCGGGAGCTCGTACGCCTTCGCCCGGTACACCCGGCCCATGTTGGTGAAGAACAGGATCCAGTCGTGCGTCGTCGTGACGAAGAAGTGCTCGACGATGTCGTCCTCGCGCAGCTGCGCACCGCGCACCCCCTTGCCGCCCCGGCGCTGCGACCGGTAGAGGTCAGCCTTCGTGCGCTTCGCGTAGCCGCCGCGCGTGATCGTGACGACCACGTCCTCCTGGGCGATGAGGTCCTCCATGGACATCTCGCCCTCGGCCGCGATGATCTGCGTACGCCGCTCGTCGCCGAACTTCTCGACGATCGCGGCCAGCTCCTCGGAGACGATCGCGCGTTGCCGCTGCTCGCTGGCGAGGATGGCCTGCAGCTCGGCGATCTGCTGCTCGATCTCGGCGAGGTCGCTGATGATGCGCTGCCGTTCCAGCGCGGCCAGCCGGCGCAGCTGCATGTCGAGGATCGCGGTCGCCTGGACCTCGTCGATGTCCAGCAGCTGCATCAGCCCGCCGCGGGCCTCCTCCGCGGACGCCGACGAACGGATCAGCGCGATGACCGCGTCGAGCTGGTCGAGCGCCTTGACCAGCCCGCGCAGGATGTGGGCCCGCTCCTCGGCCTTGCGCAGCCGGAAGACGGTACGGCGGCGGATGACCTCGACCTGGTGCGTGACGTAGTGCCGGACGAACTCGTCCAGCCGCAGCGTGCGCGGGATCCCGTCGACCAGCGCGAGCATGTTCGCGCCGAACGTGTCCTGCAGCTGCGTGTGCTTGTAGAGGTTGTTCAGCACCACCTTCGCGACCGCGTCTCGCTTGAGCACGATGACCAGGCGCTGGCCGAGCCGCTCGTTGCCCTCGTCGCGGACGTCCGCGATGCCACCGACGCGGCCGTCCTTGACCAGGTCGGCGATCTTCAGCGCGAGGTTGTCCGGGTTCACCTGGTACGGCAGCTCGGTGACGACCAGGCAGGTCCGGTTGTTGATCTCCTCGACCTCGACCACCGCGCGCATGGTGACCGAGCCGCGACCGGTGCGGTACGCGTCCTCGATGCCACGCCGGCCGACGATGAGGCCGCGGGTCGGGAAGTCCGGACCCTTGATCCGCTCGAGCAGCGCGGTGAGCAGCTCCTCGTTCGTCGCGTGCGGGTGCTCGAGCAGCCACTGCACACCACCGGCGACCTCGCGCAGGTTGTGCGGCGGGATGTTGGTGGCCATCCCGACGGCGATGCCCGCCGACCCGTTGACGAGGAGGTTGGGGAAGCGGCTGGGCAGCAGGTCCGGCTCCTGCGCGCGCCCGTCGTAGTTGGGCGAGAAGTCGACGGTCTCCTCGTCGATGTCCCGCATCATCTCCATCGCGAGCGGGGCGAGCCTGCACTCGGTGTACCGCATCGCGGCGGCCGGGTCGTTGCCCGGTGAGCCGAAGTTGCCGTTGCCGTCGACGAGCGGGTAGCGCAGCGACCACGGCTGAGCCAGCCGTACGAGGGTGTCGTAGATCGCGGTGTCGCCGTGCGGGTGGTACTGCCCCATCACGTCGCCGACGACACGCGAGCACTTGGAGTAGCCGCGGTCGGGCCGGTAGCCGCCGTCGTACATGGCGTAGAGCACTCGGCGGTGCACCGGCTTGAGCCCGTCGCGCACGTCCGGCAGGGCACGGCCGACGATCACGCTCATCGCGTAGTCCAGGTACGAGCGCTGCATCTCGACCTGGATGTCGACGAGTTCGACCCGGTCGCCCGGCCCAGTCGGCGGTGCTGCGGTGGTGTCGTCGCTCACGCGTGGTGTCCTTCCGTCGTACGGCTCACCGGCCTGCCCTCAGGGGTTCGTCGGGCAGCCGTACGGCTAGATGTCCAAGAACCGGACGTCCTTGGCGTTGCGCTGGATGAACGAACGGCGCTGCTCGACGTCCTCGCCCATCAGCACCGAGAACAGGTCGTCGGCTGCCGCCGCGTCGTCGAGCGTCACCTGGAGCAGCACCCTGGCAGCGGGGTCCATGGTGGTCTCCCACAGCTCCTTCGCGGGCATCTCGCCGAGGCCCTTGAAGCGCTGGATGCCGCCTTCCTTGGGCAGCCGCTTGCCGGTCTGCGCGCCCAGCCGCAGGAAGCCGTCCCGCTCGCGGTCGGAGTACGCGTACTGCACCGGCTCCTTGCCCGACCACATGATCTTGTACAGCGGCGGCTGCGCGAGGTACACGTAGCCGACCTCGATGAGCGGCCGCATGAACCGGAACAGCAGTGTGAGCAGCAGCGTGCGGATGTGCTGGCCGTCGACGTCGGCGTCCGCCATCAGGATGATCTTGTGATAGCGCGCCTTCGCAACGTCGAAGTCCTCGTGGATCCCGGTGCCCAGCGCCGTGATGAGGGCCTGGACCTCGTTGTTCTGCAGCACGCGGTCGATCCGCGCCTTCTCGACGTTGATGATCTTCCCGCGGATCGGCAGGATCGCCTGGAACTTCGAGTCGCGCCCGCCCTTGGCCGAGCCGCCGGCGGAGTCGCCCTCCACGATGTACAGCTCGCAGCGCTCCGGCTCGGTGGACTGGCAGTCGTAGAGCTTGCCCGGCAGGCCGCCCGACTCGAGCAGACCCTTGCGGCCGCGGGCCAGGTCCCTGGCCTTGCGGGCGGCGATCCGCGCACTCGCTGCCGCCACCGCCTTGCGGGCGATCTCCTTGCCCTCGCCGGGATTCTGCTCGAACCACGCGCCCAGCTGGTCGTTGGTGACCTTCTGCACGAACGTCTTCGCCTCGGTGTTCCCGAGCTTCGTCTTCGTCTGTCCCTCGAACTGCGGCTCGCCGAGCTTGACCGAGACGATGGCGGTGAGCCCTTCGCGGCAGTCCTCCCCGGAGAGGTTGGCGTCCTTCTCCCTCAGCACACCCCACTCCCGCGCGAACTTGTTCACGGTCGTGGTCAGCGCGGCGCGGAAACCCTCTTCGTGGGTGCCGCCCTCGTGCGTGTTGATGGTGTTCGCGAACGTGTAGACGGACTCGGAGAACCCGGCGTTCCACTGCATCGCGACCTCGACCGAGATGCGTACGTCGACGTCCTCGGCCTCGAAGTCGATGATCGACTTGTGCGACTCGCCCTTCTTGGCGTTGAGGTGGCGCACGAAGTCGACGATCCCGCCCTCGTACCGGTAGACCACCGCGCGCGGTCCGCGCGGCGCGCTGCCGTCCTCGACCACGTCGTGCGACGGAGGTTCGTCCTCGGTGGCCGGGTGCTCGGGGCGCTCGTCGCGCAGCGTGAGGCTCAGCCCCTTGTTCAGGAACGCCATCTCCTGGAACCGCCGGGACAGGGTCTCGAAGTCGTAGTCGGTGGTCTCGAAGATCTCGGGGTCGGCCCAGAACGTGATCGTGGTGCCGGTCTCGTCGGTCGGCGCGCCCTTGACCAGGTCGCCGGTGGGGACGCCGCGCTCGTAGGCCTGGCGCCAGACCGCACCGTCGCGGCACACCTCGACCTCGAGCCGGCGGGACAAGGCGTTGACGACGGAGATGCCCACCCCGTGCAGGCCGCCGGACACCGAGTACCCGCCGCCTCCGAACTTGCCGCCCGCGTGCAGGACGGTCATCACCACCTCGACCGCCGGCCGGCCCTCGTCGACCATGAGGTCGACCGGGATCCCGCGGCCGTTGTCGACGACCCGGACGGCGCCGTCGGTCAGCAGGGTGACGGCGATCGTGTCGCAGAAGCCGGCCAGCGCCTCGTCGACCGAGTTGTCGACCACCTCGTACACCAGGTGGTGCAGGCCGCGCTCACCGGTCGAGCCGATGTACATGCCCGGACGCTTACGGACTGCGTCGAGACCTTCGAGGACGGTGATCGACGCGGCGTCGTAGGACACGGGCGCGGGCTCCTGACGGGGGTCGGGGATTGACTCCCCATCCTACCGGTCCGTGAGGCCAGAAACGGCCCACGACGGCCCCTGTGGGCGATCGTGGTGCCCGTTGAGGCGGGGGTCCGTGTCCCCCCACGTACAAGGGCCTCTTGACAGCCAGCGGCGGTCAGCCGTAGGTGTCGCGCGGACCGCGGCCGGGCACGTGCAGCGGTCCCTTGCGCCAGGACGGCCGGCCCGGTCCGAGCACCTTGACCATCGTCACCGTGCCGTCGCCGCACTCGGCGTTCAGCCGCGCGACCAGGCTCGGAGCGAGCAGCCGGACCTGGGTGGCCCACGCGGTCGAGTCGGCCCGCACGGTCAGCACGGTCTGCGCGTAGTGCTCCGGGACGCAGTGGTCGGCCAGCTCCGGTCCGACCACGTGCGGCCAGCGGGCCACGACGCCACCGACCGCGGCCTGGGCCTGCCAGCCGCGCTCGGCCACCAGCCGGTCGACGCTGCGCCCCAGCGGCTGCGGGTCGCGGTCGTCCGGGGTGGCGCCGCTGCGCCGCTGCCGGTCCACGTCACCGGTACGGACGGCCTGCCGGTCGGCGACCCGCCGACCGCGGTCCCGGGTGTCGGCCCGGGCCTGGGCCAGCAGGGCCCGCCCCAGGTCGATCCCGGACGGTGGGGGCGGAGCCGCGGTCTCGGGGGCCGGCTCGGCCGAGCCGTCCTCGGTGCCGGTGTCGCCGGGACCGGTGTCGCCGGGACCGGGTGGGTCAGCCGTCAACGTGCACCTCCCCGTCCCGCACCTGGACGCGCGCCCCGGACAGGGCGTCAGGGACATCCTGCGCCACCGCGGCCGTGACGAGAACCTGCTCGGCCGGCGCCACGAGCTCCGCGAGGCGCTGCCGGCGGCGCACGTCGAGCTCGGCGAAGACGTCGTCGAGGATCAGGACGGGTTCCCCGCCGTCCGAGCAGAGCAGGTCGTAGGCGGCGAGCCGGAGCGCCAGCGCGAAGGACCAGGACTCGCCGTGGCTGGCGTACCCCCTCGCCGGCAGCTCCCCCAGGCTGAGCATCAGCTCGTCCCGGTGCGGGCCGACGAGGCTGACCCCGCGGTCGAGCTCCTTGGGCCGGGCCTGGACGAGCGCCGCGAGCATCGCGTCGACGAGGTCGTCGCGACCGGTGGCCGGGTCTAGGTCGGGCAGGCTCGCCACGTACTCCAGCGTCGTGGCCTGGTCGGGCAGGCTGCCTGCGACGTCCGCGTACGAGCGCGCGACCAGCGGCCGCAGCGCCGCGACCAGGTCCAGGCGGGCCGCCAGCAGCTCGGCACCGGTGGTGGCGAGATGGGTGTCCCAGACGTCCAGCGTGCTCAGGTCGGCACCCATCCGTCGGGCCGCGGCGCCGGCGCTCTTGAGCAAGGCGTTGCGCTGCTTGAGCACGCGCTCGAAGTCGGCCTTCACGCCGGCCATCCGTGGTGTCCGGGCCACGAGCAGCTCGTCGAGGTAGCGGCGCCGGTCGGACGGGTCGCCCTTGACCAGCGCCAGGTCCTCCGGCGCGAACAGCACCGTGCGCAGCAGGCCGAGGACTTCGCGGGCCCGCGGCAGCGGCGAGCGGTTCACCCTGGCCCGGTTCGCCCGTCCCGGGTTGAGCTCGAGCTCGACGAGGGTCGGCCGGCCGTCGCGGACGACGCTCACCCGGACAACCGACCGCTCCGCACCCGCCCGGACGAGGGCGGCGTCGGACGAGACCCGGTGGCTGCTCAGCGACGCGACGTACCCGATGGCCTCGACGAGGTTGGTCTTGCCCTGACCGTTCGGCCCGACGAATGTCGTGACGCCCCGCTCCAGCGGGAGCTCGACCGCGGCGTACGAACGG
The DNA here is from genome assembly GCA_963849365.1 of uncultured Actinomycetota bacterium. GTDB lineage: Bacteria > Actinomycetota > Actinomycetes > Prado026 > Prado026 > CAVQCJ01. The sequence goes on along the minus strand of CAWKHA010000004.1, from coordinate 839,833 downwards.
AAGTCGGTCAACGACAGGTGCGCGACGTACACGACTGTCCCGCGCTTTCCTGGGGTGCGCGGGCTCAGCCGGACAGGCGGACCGGCATCAGCAGGTAGCGGTACGCGCCGCCCGCGCCCCCGTCGCCCGGCTCGCCGGAGTCTGCTGACCCGCCGGTCAGCACGGCCGGCTTGCTCGGTGTCGTGAACGACAGCCGGCTCACCGCGTTGTCGACGACGCCCAGGCCGTCCAGGAGGAACTGCGGGTTGAACGCGATCGTGAGCGGCTCCCCCTCGAGCGAGCAGGCCAGCGCCTCGGTCGCCTGGGCCTCGTCGCCGGTGCCCGCGTCCAGCTGCAGCTCACCGGCGGAGAACGTCAGCCGTACGGGCGTGTTGCGCTCGGCCACCAGCGCGACGCGCTTCACCGCCTCGACCAGCGCGCCGGTGTCGACGTCCGCGACACTCGCCGACTCGGTGGGCAGCAACGAGCGGTACTTCGGGAACTCCCCTTCCAGCAGCCGCGTCGTGGTGCGCCGGCCACCTCCGTCGAAGCCGACCAGACCCTCACCCGAGCTCGACCGGGCCAGCGCCACCGCCACCGACTCGCAGCCCGCGAGCGACTTGGCCGTCTCGGCGAGCGTCCGCGCCGGCACCAGCGCCACCGACTCCAGCCCGGTCTGCTCGGGGGACCAGTGCAGGTCGCGCACGGCCAGCCGGTACCGGTCGGTGGCCGCGAGCGTCACCCGGTCGCCGTCGAGCTCGATCCTGATCCCGGTGAGCACCGGCAGCGTGTCGTCACGTCCGGCCGCGACCGCGACCTGGTGGACGGCGGCCGCCAGCCGCGCCCCCGGCAGCGTCCCGGTGACCGACGGCATCTCCGGCAGGCTCGGGTACTCCTCGACCGGGAGCGTCAGCAGGGAGAACCGTGCGCTGCCACAGACGAGCTGGACCTTCGGGCCCTCGGTCGTGATCTCCACGGGCCGGGCGGGCAGGCTGCGCGAGATGTCCGCCAGCAGCCGACCGGAGACCAGGACGCGCCCGGGCTCGAGCACGTCCGCAGCGACGAAGATCCGCGTCGACACCTCGTAGTCGAAGCCGGACAGGGTCAGCCCCTCGGGGGACGCCTCGACGAGCAGACCGGCCAGCACGGGCACGGGCGGACGGGCCGGAAGGCTGCGGGCCGTCCACGCGACGGCATCGGCGAGGACATCGCGCTCGACCCGGAACCGCACGGATCCTCCTCCAGCTGGGACAGCCGCCCCGATCAGGGACTGGGCACATCCGACCACGGCGCGCCGACTCCCGGCCGACCAGCTCTTCTCGTACAGAGCCGTGCGTCACCCTAAGGGTTCGGCGCCGTCCCCAGACAGAGACCCGTTCGACTTCGTCCGGTCGGTCTCCCAGTTGTTCTTCTCGTGGTGTTCGTAGGCGCGGTGGACAGTGTGGACGACGGGGCTGTCCGCAGGTCGGCAGGCGTGTCGCCGTCCCCAGCGGCTGTGGACATCCGGTGGAGGGGGCGGGCTCGTCGGGGGACCACCGGGGTCAGCCCGCCGTCCGTGCACACCGAGGTCACAGCCGGGGCCGGACCGTCCAGAGGTTCTCCCCAGCCTGTCCCCAGATCGCCGGCCCGGCGCCGGGCGGGCCAAACGGGTTCGTCCACAGATCCACAGCGTTATCCACAACTGTGTACGCACGGTGATAGCGGTTGCTGGCCGGTCACTCTTCGTGTCCCCGGGACCTTCCCACGCGCGCGGCGCGGCGGTCAGCCCCGGGTCTGCGACTTGATCCGGTTGGTGAGCTCGGTGACCTGGTTGTAGACGCTGCGCCGCTCGGCCATCAGCTGGCGGATCTTGCGGTCGGCGTGCATGACCGTGGTGTGGTCGCGGCCGCCGAACTGCTGGCCGATCTTCGGCAGGGACAGGTCGGTCAGCTCACGGCACAGGTACATGGCGATCTGCCGGGCGGTCACCAGCACCCTCGACCGGGACGACCCGCACAGGTCCTCCATCGACAGCCCGAAGTACGCCGCGGTCTGGGCCATGATCGTCGCCGAGGTGATCTCCGGCCCGGCCGAGTCGGTGATCAGGTCCTTGAGGACGACCTCGGCGAGCGCCAGGTCCACCGGCTGGCGGTTCAGGCTCGCGAAGGCGGTGACCCGGATGAGCGCACCCTCGAGCTCGCGGATGTTCGTCGAGATCTTGCTTCCGATGTACTCCAGCACCTCCGGCGGCGCCGAGAGCCGTTCCTGCGCCGCCTTCTTGCGCAGGATCGCGATCCGGGTCTCCAGGTCGGGCGGCTGCACGTCGGTGATGAGGCCCCACTCGAACCGCGAGCGCATCCGTTCCTCGAACTCCGCCAGCAGCTTGGGCGGCTTGTCCGAGGTGATGACGATCTGCTTGTTCGCGTTGTGCAGCGTGTTGAAGGTGTGGAAGAACTCTTCCTGCGTCTGGACTTTCCCCTGCAGGAACTGGATGTCGTCCACGAGCAGGATGTCCACCTCGCGGTAGCGGCGCTGGAACGTGGCCGCCTTGTCGTCGCGGATCGAGTTGATGAACTCGTTGGTGAACTCCTCCGAGCTGACGTACCGGACCCGGGATCCGCTGTACAGGCTGCGGGCGTAGTGGCCGATCGCGTGCAGCAGGTGGGTCTTGCCCAGCCCGGACTCCCCGTAGACGAAGAGCGGGTTGTAAGCCTTGGCCGGGGCCTCGGCGACGGCGACCGCCGCCGCGTGCGCGAACCGGTTGCTGGACCCGATGACGAACGTCTCGAAGGTGTACTTGGGGTTCAGCCGGCTCGGCTCGGTCTCGCGCCGGGCCCCGGGCTGACCCGAGCCGGGCCGGTTCACCGTCGTGCCGTCGCCCGAGCCGTTGGCACCCGGAGCGGTCGGAGACTGCAGCGCCGCGTGCAGGCCGGGTCCGGCGGACGCCGCGTCCAGGTCGGCGGCGAACGTCCCGTCGGCCACCTCGTCCGTCAGCTCGTCGAGCGGGGACTCCCCGTCCGCACTGCCGGGGTCCACGGTGACGGCGATCTGGACGTCGGAGCCGAGCTCGCCGGAAAGCGCGTCGGTCAGCACGGCGCGCAGCCGGTTCTCGATGACGTCGCGGGCGAAGTCGTTGGGGGCGGCGATGAGAACGGTGTCACCGACGAGGGCGACCGGTCGCGTCAGCCGCAGGAACGCGCGGTGCTGAGGGGAGAGCGTGCCGTCCGCGAGGCCCGCGAGCGTTCGTGTCCAGACCGGCCCGAGCTCGATGGCTGTGGCGAGGTCCTCGGTCGACTCGGCCACCCGGGCGTGCTCCCCTCGGTCGGGCTGGACTGATCGTCCACACGGTCGTCCACAGGCTGTGCATGGTCCCGGACCGCGGACGTGCCGCGGGACGCTAACCGAGGCGTAACGGCCGCACAAGCGGGTCGGCGACCATCCTTGGAGCACACGGCGTGTCGCAACCTACACCCGGCAAGGACCCGTGCAGAGTGGTCGGTTCGGCTCGGATCGGGCCCCTCCCGGCCGGGCCGGCCGGGCCGGTTTGACCGCCCGCGGAGGCCCCCGTACGGTTAGCGGGCCGACGTGTCGGCGGCCGTTGCCGCGTGCCCGCGAGATGGAGTCCGAGCAGGGATTCAGCGTGGGCGTCCGGTGGTGGCCGGCCTGGCGTTCGTAGCGCACCGGATCACCCTTCGCCTCAGGAGCAGCACCGTGAGCAAGCGCACCTTCCAGCCGAACAACCGCCGCCGGGCGAAGACCCACGGCTTCCGGCTGCGCATGAGGACCCGCGCCGGCCGCGGGATCCTGTCCGCGCGCCGCCGCAAGGGGCGCTCAGAGCTGTCGGCCTGACGACGTCAGGCAGCCGGAGCGTGCCGTGCTCGCCCAGCCGAACCGCCTGCGCCGCCGGGCGGACTTCGTCCGGGTGACCCGAACCGGTCGACGTTGCGCGCGGGGGACTCTGGTGGCGTACTTCGAGTCGGCCGCGTCCGAGCCCGAGGCGGGTCCGCCGCGGGTGGGGTTCGTGGTCGGGAAGACCGTGGGAGGTGCCGTGGCCCGGAACGCGGTGACGCGCCGGCTCCGGGCTGTGGCCCGGGACCGGCTGCACCGGCTGCCCGCCGGCTCGGCGCTCGTGCTGCGGGCGCTGCCGTCGGCCGCCACGGCGGACCACACCCGGCTGAGCACGGATCTCGACGCGTGTCTCGACCGTCTGTTGACCCCGGTCGCGGTCGCACCGTGAACCACACCCTCGACCTGAGCCCGAGACACCCGGTCCCGGCGGGCCGGGCGCGTCGTTGGGCCCGCGCCCCCTTCGTCCTGGCGATCCGCTGCTACCAGCGGGTGATCTCCCCGTGGACGATGTCGTCGTGCCGCTACTACCCGTCCTGCTCGCAGTACGCGCTGGTGGCCATCCAGCGGCACGGGGTCCTGCGCGGCGGCTGGCTGGCGCTGCGGCGCCTCGGGCGTTGCCATCCGTGGACCCCGGGCGGCGTCGACCACGTGCCACCGGCGGAACCGGCTGCTGTGCCGTCCGTCCCGACCCCGCTGCAAGGAGCCTGACGTGGGCCTGCTCGACCCGCTCTACAACGCGGTCTCCTGGGTGCTGCTGAGGTTCCACTCGTTCTGGTCGCTGATCTTCAACCCCGACAGCGGTGCGGCCTGGGGCCTGTCGATCGTGCTGCTCGTCGTGCTGATCCGGATCTGCCTGATCCCGCTGTTCGTCAAGCAGATCAAGGCGCAGCGAGGCTTGCAGGCGCTGCAGCCGCAGATGAAGGCGATCCAGACCAAGTACAAGAACGACAAGGCCAAGCAGCAGGAAGAGCTGATGAAGCTCTACCGCGAGACCGGGACCAACCCGCTCTCGAGCTGCTTGCCGATCATCGTCCAGGCGCCGTTCTTCTTCGCGCTGTACCACGTGCTCTCCTACATCGCACAGGGCCGGACGGTCGGGGTCATCACCGACCAGGCGACGGTGATCTCGGCCCACTCCGCGACGATCTTCGGCGCGCCGATCTACGAGACCTTCCGCACCGGCGACCTCAACACCAAGATCGTCGCCGGCATCTTCATCGTCGCGATGACGGCGACCACGTTCATCACGCAGCGCCAGCTGATGGTGAAGAACCAGCCGCTGGGCCAGTCGAGCCCGCTGATGCAGCAGCAGAAGATCCTGCTGTACGTCTTCCCGGCCATGTTCGCCGTCTTCGGCATCAACTTCCCGCTCGGTGTCCTCATCTACTGGCTGACGACCAACCTGTGGACGATGGGGCAGCAGCTGATCGTCATCAGGCGGAACCCGACTCCCGGCAGCGAGGCGGACATCGCCCTGCAGGCGCGCCGGGCCGAGAAGGCGGCGGCCAAGGCTGCCGCCGAGGCCGCTGCTTCCGGTGTGACCGTGGTCGAGACCGAGGAGACGCCGAAGGGTCAGCGGCAGCAGCCCAAACGCGCGCCGCGGGCGAAACGCGCGGCTCCACAGCGCAAGCCGGCCCCGGGAGCCGGCAGCGGCGAACCGAACGACCAGGCCGCCGAGCCCCAGGCCTGACCGCTCGCAGTCCCGACCACGCAGACCCCTTGCACCAGCCAGCAGATCCGGAGACGTACGTGAGCGACCTGAACGAGCAGACGGTGGTCGAGCCCTCGACGGAGGCGGAGGCCGCGCCGGTGAGCGAGCCCGGTCCGGCCCGTACCGACCGTGAACGCCTGGTCGAGGAGGGAGACATCGCGGCCGACTACCTCGAGGGTCTCCTGGACATCGCCGACCTGGACGGCGACATCGACATGGACGTCGAGAACGACCGAGCCATCGTCTCGGTGGTGGGCGCCGATCTGGGCCAGCTCGTCGGCCGGGACGGAGAGGTGCTGGACGCGCTCCAGGAGCTAACCCGGCTCGCCGTGCTGCGGGAGACCGGCGAGCGCAGCCGGCTCATGCTCGACATCGGTGGGCACCGGGCTCGGATCCGTGCGGAGCTGACTCGGTTGGGTACCGAGACCGCGGAGCTGGTGAAGGCCAGTGGCGAGCCGCTCTCGATGAAGCCGATGACCCCGTTCGAACGGAAGATCGTGCATGACGCGGTGGCTGCGGCGGGTCTGGTGAGCGAGTCCGAGGGCGTGGAACCGATGCGCTACGTCGTCGTCCGGCCGGCGTGACCGCTGCCGCCGACCAACCTGCGGGGCCCGGCCGGCCGGGGCTCCCCGTCGATGTTTCACGTGAAACACCGCACGCACCCGGGGTCGCCCCGGAGAACCTCACGGACCAGGCCCGCGCCCTGCTCGGGAGCCATCTCGAGGCGCTCACTGCCTACGCAGCGCTGCTCGCCGGTCCGGGTGTGGAGCGAGGGCTGATCGGCCCCCGCGAGGCGCCCAGGCTCTGGGACCGGCACCTGTTGAACTGTGCTGTGGTCGCTGAGCTGATCGCCCCCGGGGCCCGGGTGGACGACGTCGGCAGCGGGGCCGGGCTGCCCGGTATGGTGCTCGCCCTCGTCCGACCGGACCTCGAGGTGACCCTGGTGGAGCCGCTCCTGCGCCGCGCGACCTTCCTCCACGAGGCCGCCGAACGCCTTTCCGTACCGAACGTCCACGTCGAGCGGGCACGGGCGGAGGAGCTGGCCCGCCAGGTCGACGCCGGCAGGCGGCAGCCGGCCGACGTGGTCACGGCACGGGCGGTGGCGCCGCTCGGCCGGCTGGCGGGCTGGTGCCTGCCACTGCTCCGCGACGGAGGCGAGCTGCTCGCGATGAAAGGTGCCACGGCGCAGGACGAGGTCGAGGCCGCCCGTGCCGGGCTGCTGGCCGGGTCCGCGTCGCTGGTCGAGGTGCTCACCGTCGGCCGGGGGGTCGTGGAACCGCCGACCACGGTCGTCCGCGTGGTGCGGGGACCGCGCCGATCCGGACCGCGGGCACGCCGATGACCGAGCAGCCGGGGGGCGTACCTGCGGTTTCACGTGAAACTGGGCCAGGAGGCCGCGGCCACGACACGCCCATCGCCCAGGCGGCGCAGGCAGCCGTGCAGGTCCAGGCCGGCCGGGCCGGCGACCTGCCGGCGCCGCAGTCCACCCGGGTACTGACGGTGGCCAACCAGAAGGGCGGCGTGGGCAAGACCACGTCGACCGTCAACATCGCCGCCGCACTGGCGCTGCATGGACTGCGGGTCCTGGTCCTCGACCTGGACCCGCAGGGGAACGCGTCGACCGCGCTGGGGCTCCCGCATCCCGCCGGCACAGCGAGCGTCTACGAGGTCCTGGTGGACGGCCTGCCGCTGGCTGAGGTGGTTCATCCGGTCGACGGCATCCCGGGCCTGTACGCGGCGCCCTCCACGATCGACCTGGCCGGGGCCGAGATCGAGCTGGTGTCGCTGGTGGCCCGCGAGTCCCGGCTGCGCCGGGCGCTGGACGCCTACACCGGGGACCAGGGCCGCTTCGACTACGTCTTCATCGACTGCCCGCCCTCCCTGGGGCTGCTCACGGTCAACGCGATGGTGGCGGCGGACGAGGTGTTCATCCCGATCCAGTGCGAGTACTACGCACTGGAGGGCCTGGGCCAGCTGGTCCGCAACGTGGACCTGGTCCGGGCTCACCTCAACCCGGCGCTGCACGTGTCCACGATCCTGCTGACGATGTACGACGCGCGGACGCGGCTCGCTGCGCAGGTGGCGGACGAAGTCCGGGCACACTTCGGGGAGCGGGTGCTCAAGACGGTCGTGCCGCGTTCGGTCCGGGTGAGCGAGGCGCCCAGCTACGGTCAGACCGTGATGACGTACGACCCGGGCTCCAGCGGTGCGCTGTCCTACCTGGAGGCGGCCCGGGAGCTCGCCCGGCAGGAACCACCGCTGACGGCGAACCAGGAGGAGCGCACGTGAACGTTCGGCGAGGGGGGCTGGGCCGAGGGCTCGGCGCGCTGATCCCGTCCGCACCGCCGCCGTCGGCCACGGTCCCGGCCGACCTGGACGGGTCCGCGGCCAGCGGCACGGAGCGGGGCCACGGCGGCGGGACCGTGGACCTGACCGATCGCGGCCCGGCCGGCGGCGGTGCCGACCTCGCCACGGTTCCGGGGGCACACTTCGCCGAGATCCCGATCGACTCGGTCACGCCGAACCCGCGGCAGCCCCGGGTCGTCTTCGACGAGGAGGCCCAGGCCGAGCTCGTGCACTCGATCCGCGAGGTCGGGCTGCTGCAGCCCATCGTGGTGCGACCGCAGGAGGCGGACCGCTACGAGCTGGTCATGGGCGAGCGCCGCTGGCGCGCCGCCCGGGCCGCCGGGCTGGACCGCATCCCGGCGATCGTGCGGGAGACCGCCGACGACGCCCTGCTCCGCGACGCCCTGCTGGAGAACTTGCACCGCAGCCAGCTGAACCCGCTCGAAGAGGCGGCAGCGTACGACCAGCTGCTCAAGGACTTCGGCTGCTCGCACGACGAGCTGGCGCACCGGATCGGGCGGTCGCGGCCGCAGATCTCCAACACCCTGCGGCTGCTGCGGCTCCCGGCGCCCGTGCAGCGCCGGGTCGCAGCCGGCGTGCTCTCCGCCGGTCACGCCCGGGCGCTGCTGGGCCTGGCCGACGCCGACGCCCAGGAGCGGCTCGCGCACCGGATCGTGGCCGAGGGGCTCTCCGTGCGAGCGGTTGAAGAGATCGTCACGCTGGGTGACGATACGATAGAGGTCAAAACAGCACAGAACCGTACGAAGCGGGCTATAGCCCCCGGGCTGCAGGACCTGGCCGGGCGGCTGTCCGACCGGTTCGAGACCAGGGTCCGCGTCGACCTCGGCCGGACCAGGGGGCGGATCAGCATCGACTTCGCGTCGCTGGACGACCTCCACCGCATCGTCGGGCTGCTGGACCCGGACGCGTCAGCGGGGGGCTGACGCCGCCGCCGGCCGGGCCGGCCTCGGACTACCCCGGCACGACCTCGGCCAGTCGCTGCGCTGCGCGGTCCACGAGCGCGTGCCACAGGCCGCCGAAGTCCTGCCCCGCGGCGGCCACGGCCTGCGGGAACAGCGACGTCTCGGTCATGCCGGGGGCCACGTTGGTCTCCAGGAACCAGGCGCGGCCGTCCGGGTCGACCACGAGGTCGGTCCGGGACAGGTCCCGCAGGCCCAGCGCCGCGTGCGCGGCGAGCGCGGTCGCGGCGCAGTGCTGTGCCAGGGCGGCGTCGAGCCGGGCCGGCGCGAAGAACTCGGTGCTGCCGGCGGTGTACCGCGCGGCGTAGTCGTAGAAACCGCCGTCGGGCACGATCTCCACGGCCGGCAGGGCGATCGGCCCTTCCCGGGTCTCGACGACCGACACCGCGACCTCGGTCCCGGGCACGAACACCTCGACCAGGGCCGTCCCGCCGTACGCGAAGCAGCCGACCATCGCGGCCGGCAGCTCCTCGGGAGTGCGCACCACCGCGGCGCCCAGCGACGAGCCGCCGGCGGCGGGCTTGACCATCAGCGGCAGACCCAAAGTGTCGACGAGCGCGGCCATCACCGACGGGGCGCCCAGCTCGCGGAAGGTGGACTGCGGGAGCGTCACCGACGCCGGGGTGGCGACGCCGGCGGCAGCCAGGACGGCCTTGGCCGCCGGCTTGTCGAACGCGGTCCGGCTCGGCTGCGGCCGCGACCCGACGTAGGGCACCGCGACCAGCTCGAGCACGTCGCGCAGCGACCCGTCCTCACCGGAAGCCCCGTGCAGCAGAGGCACCACGACGGAGGGCCGCAGCCGGGCAAGCGCAGGCAGCAGACCGGCGTCGACATCGAGCACGTCGACGTCGAGCCCGCTGTCCCGCAGCGCCTCGGCGACGCGACGGCCGGAGCGGACCGACACGTCGCGCTCGTGCGACAGCCCGCCGGCCAGCACGACCACCGTCGGCGCGCTCATGCGGTCTCCGGCCCGGGGACGTCGGACGTCGAGCCGTCGTGGCGCTGCCCCGGGACTGCCCGGCCGAAGGTCTGCACCAGATCCAGCTCCTCTTCGACCACGGCGGCCAGCCGGCGCACGCCTTCGCGGATCCGTTCCGGCTCGGGGAAGCAGTACGACAGGCGCAGCGAGCGCCGGCCGGCCGGCTTGGAAGGCCCGGCGAAGAAGGCCGTCCCGGGAACGTACGCGACGCGTGCGGTGACCGCCCGGGGCAGCATCACGGTCGCGTCCAGACCATCCGGAAGTGTCACCCACGAGTAGAACCCGCCGGCCGGCTCGGTCCAGACCGTCCCGGCCGGCAGCAGCGTGGCCATCGCGTCCAGCAGCGCGTCGCGCCGTTCGCGGTAGAGCTCGCGGAAGACCTTGACCTGCTCGAGCCAGGGGAGCTCGCGCAGGTACGCCGAGACGGCCATCTGGCTGAACGCCGACGGGCACAGCACGGACGCCTCGGAGGCGAGCACCAGCTTCTCGCGGATGCCGTGCGGGGCGACTGCCCAGCCGACGCGCAACCCCGGCGCGAAGGTCTTGGAGAACGACCCGAGGTACACGACGCCGGTCTCGTCGAGCGAGCGCAGCGCCTGCGGCACGGTCCCGTCGAAGCCGAGCAGCGCGTACGGGTCGTCCTCCAGGATCGGCACCCCGTTCTCGAGGCAGAGCGCCAGGATCTCGGCCCTGCGGCTCGGGCTCTGGGTGACGCCGGCGGGGTTGTGGAACGAGGGCACCGAGTAGAGGAACTTCGCCCGCCGCCCGCGCGCCGCCAGCCCGGCCAGCGCCTCGCGCAGCGCGGCCGGGTCCAACCCCTCCTCGTCCATCGCGACGTGCACCACCTGCGCCTGGTAGGCCGCGAACACAGACAGCGCCCCGACGTACGAAGGCGCCTCGGCGAGAACCACGTCGCCGGGGTCGCACAGCACCCGCGTCACCAGGTCCAACGCCTGCTGCGAGCCGACCGTCACCACCACGTCGTCCGGGTGCGCACGCACCCCGACCAGCGGCATCAGCAGCCCGGCGACCTGCTCGCGCAGGACGGTGTCACCCTGCCCGGAGCCGTACTGCAGGGCCTGGGTGCCGTGCTCGGAGACGAGCCGGCCGAAGGTGCCGGCCACCGCGTCGAGCGGGAGCGCCGACAGGTTGGGCATGCCGCCGGCGAGCGAGACCACCTCGGGCCGCGAGGCCACCGCGAACAGGGCGCGGATCTCCGAGGCGACCATGCTGCGCGAGCGCTCGGCGTACGAGCCGACGAAGGGGTCCAGGCGCGAGCCGGCCGTCCGCCCGGGTCCGGTCATCGGTGCGCCACCTCCTCCGGGTCGTGCTGCCGAGCGTCCGCCCGCGGCATACAGTGCGAGGTACGTCCCGAGCGGGTGCGCGGCGAGCACCGGGTCGGTACGCGAAGTTCGGTGTCCAGAGTGCCGCACGTGCGAGTCGGGCGGCGCGCCGACCCCCCGGAGGTGCGCGATGAAGCCGCTCCGCTGGGTCGTGGCCGGGCTCCTGCTCGGCGCGCTGGCCGCGTTCGTCGCCGAGATGTTGCGCCCGCGGCCGGTGGCGGGCCGGTCCGGCTACCGGGCACCGGTCCCGTCGACGGACCACCGGGTGGTGCTGCCGCGCACGAGCCCCTAGCCCGGGCCCCGCACCGACGCCGCACCGACGCGACAGCCCGGAACGCACCGATCGCACAGGAAGGACCTCCAGGTGGGCCGCAGGATCGTCCCGATCACCCGGGAGACGCTCGGCGACCTTCCGCAGCCCTGCCGGGACTGCGCCTTCTGGGAGGCGGGCCCGGGGCTGCGCGGCGGCCCGGGGGCCAAGCTCGAGCAGTCGACGTTGAAGGCGGACTGGGTGGAGGCCACCGTCGGCGCCTGGGGCCCGTGCGGGCTGATCGCCTACGTGGACGACGTGCCCGCGGCGTACGTGATGTACGCCCCGCCCGCGTTCGTCCCGAGGGCGGCGGCGTTCCCCACCTCGCCGGTAGGCCCCGACGCCGTCCTGCTGACGGCCGCGCGGGTCGTGCCCGAGCACGCCGGCGTCGGGCTCGGGCGCGTCCTGGTGCAGGCCGCCGCGAAGGACCTGACCAGGCGCGGGGTGCGGGCCATCGAGGCGTACGGAGCCGTGGACGAGCCGTGCGTGCTCCCGGTCGACTACCTCGAGGCGGTCGGGTTCGTCCGGGTCCGCGAGCACGCCCGCAACCCGCGGCTGCGGCTCGACCTGCGGACGGCGCTGACGTGGCGCGACCCGGTGGGCGGGGCGCTGGAACGGATCCGGGGCGCGGTGCGGCCGTTCCCCGCGGGGGCCAACCGCGCCTGACCCGGCGGACGTGCCGCGGCGCCGGTGCGTTCCGGGGGGTCGAGCCGACCGGCTCAGCCGACGAGGTCCGGGAGCCGGATGCTGCCCGTGGGCGCGTCTTCGTGCGGGGGCAGGTACAGCCGCTGGACGGCGACGACCACTGACTCGGCCACCACGTCGCGGAACCCCGGGTCGGCCAGCCGCGCGGCGTCACCGGGGTTGGTGATGTAGCCGAGCTCCAGCCGGACCGCCGGCATCCGGGTGCGGCGCAGCAGCTCCCAGGTCTTGCCGTGGGTGCCGCAGTCGAGCAGGTCGGTGCGGGCGGTCAGCTCGCGCTGGAGCAGCCCGGCGAACCGGGCCCCTGTCTCCGAGCGGATCCCCCGCGAGCGGTCCCCGTAGAAGTACGTGGCGACGCCGTTCGGTGCGGGCGTCGGGGCGCCGTCGACGTGCACCGACAGCATCAGGTGGGCCAGCAGGCCGTTCGCCGTGGCCGCCCGCGACGGCTCGTCGGCCGGCTGCTCGCCGGGGCCGAGGTGGGACCGGCTGAGGTAGGCCGTCACCCCGGTGGCCGCCAGCCGTCCCTCGATCCTGGCGGCCAGCTCCTCGGCCAGGTCGGCCTCCACCAGGCCGTGCCCGACGTTGCCCGGGTCGGCGCCGCCGTGGCCGGGGTCGATCACGACGACCTTGCCGGAGAGGGTGGGCCCGCTGCTGCGGATGGCCTCGATCTCGCGCATCGCGGACGGGGCGCCGCCGACGACGGTCCGGGCGAGCCGGTCGAGCGCCTTGAACGTGGCCGGACCGCAGGTCCCGTCCGGGACGATGCCGACGTTGCGCTGGAACTCCCGCAGGGCCGACTCGGTCTCGCGCCCGAAGATCCCGTCTGCGCGCCCGACGTCGAAGCCCATGTCCAGGAGCCGCTGCTGCAGGGCGGCCACGTCGTCGCCGGTGAGCGGATGGCTCGGCGCGAACCAGAGCACCCGGTCCCCCAGCCGCCAGCGCGCGTCGTCGAGCAGCCGCCACGTCTGCGGGCCCACGATGCCGTCGATGTTCGCCCCGCGTTGCTGCTGGAACCCCCGCACCGCAGCGTCCACCGCGTCGTCGAAGGCCGCGGTCGCGTAGTCGGTGGCCGCCGACCCGGGCGGGCCGGCGGCCAGCAGCCCGAGCAGCTCGAGCCGCGCCCGGATCTCCGCGACGGCGGGACCGCTGTCCCCACGCCGGTAGATCGGGTGGCTCATGGCGCATGCCCTCCCCGGAGGCTGTGTGCGTCACGCGCCCGGGCCGTCCCGGGGCGAGGCAGGACCCGCATCGTAACCGCGGGACCGCCCCGGTCCGCCATGTCTTGCGGGGCTGACCCGCCTCAGGCGGTGATGAAGGGCGCGAGGTCCTTGAGCAGGGCCACCTTGGGCTTGGCACCGATGATCTGCTTCACCAGCTCGCCGCCCTGGAAGACGCTGAGGGTCGGGATCGACACGATGCCGTACGAGGCGGCGACCCGCGGGTTCTCGTCCACGTTGACCTTGACGATCGTCAGCTCGTCGGCGTGCTCGGTGGCGATCTCCTCGAGGATCGGGGCGACCGCACGGCAGGGCCCGCACCACTCCGCCCAGAAGTCGACGAGGACCGTCTTGTCGTTCTTGAGGACGTCGACGGCGAACGTGTCGTCGGTGACGGCGGGGGTGTTGGCTCCCACGGTGGCGTTCCTTTCGGAGTGGATCTGTCGGTCCCGGTCGGTTCGCCGGGAGTCGTTCGGAGGGTCAGCCGGCCACGCTGCCGACGACCGCCTGGGAAGGTTCGCCGGTAGCGCCCACTTCGGCGAGGTCGGTGAGGTAGCGCTCGGTGTCCAGCGCCGCCGCGCAGCCGGTGCCGGCCGCGGTGACGGCCTGCCGGTACTGGTGGTCGACCAGGTCGCCCGCGGCGAAGACGCCCGGCAGGTTCGTGCGCGTGCTCGGGTGGTGGACCAGGACGTAGCCGTTCTCGTCCCGGTGGACCTGGCCCGCCACGAGCTCGCTGCGCGGGTCGTGCCCGATGGCCACGAAGAGCCCGGTGACCGCGAGGTCGGACTCCGCCCCCGTCCGGGTGTCGCGCAGCCGGACACCGGCCAGGCGCTCGTCGCCGAGCAGCTCGACGACCTCGCTGTTCCAGGCGAACCGGATCTTGTCGTTGGCGAACGCGCGATCCTGCATGATCTTGGACGCGCGCAGGCTGTCCCGCCGGTGCACGAGCGTGACCGAGCGGGCGAACCGGGTCAGGAAGGTCGCCTCCTCGATCGCCGAGTCGCCGCCGCCGACCACGGCGATGTCCTGCTCGCGGAAGAAGAACCCGTCGCAGGTGGCGCACCACGAGACCCCGTGCCCGGAGAGCTTCTTCTCGCCCTCGACGCCGAGCTCCCGGTACTTCGAGCCCATCGCCAGGATGACTGCGTGGGCGCGGTGCACGACACCGCTGGAGTCGGTGACCGTCTTGACGTCGCCGGTGAGATCCACCTCGATGGCGTCGTCGGGAACCAGCTCGGCCCCGAAGCGCGCGGCCTGCCGGCGCAGCGAGTCCATCAGCTCGGGGCCCATGACCCCGTCGGGGAAGCCGGGGAAGTTCTCGACGTCCGTCGTGGTCATCAGCGCCCCACCGGCGGTCACCGAGCCCTCGAAGACCAGCGGCCGCAGGCTCGCCCGGGCGGTGTACAGCGCAGCCGTGTAGCCGGCCGGGCCGGAGCCGATGATGATGACGTCGCGAACGTCGCGTGCTCACGGAGCGCCCTCTCTTGGACTGTGCGCCTGGATGTCGGTTCCCTTAACGGATCCTAGGCGCCCCACATTCCGGCACCGGGCTGCGACGGGCCCGGACCGGCGAGTGCCTCAGTGGGCCTCGACGAGCTGGTACTTCAGCAGGTGGGCGTCCGCGTTCTCGCCGCACCCGACGCCGACCACGAAGACGTCGTAGCTGGTCTTGGGGTTCTGCGAGCCGGGCAGGACGACGACGAGGACGGCTTGCCCGCGGTAGCTGCCCTGGTCCATGGCGAGCGGGGTCACCGGCTGGTCGAGGCCCTCCTCCACGGCGGCCAGGCACGCCACCACGGCGGAGTTCGGCCTGGACGCCAGGCCGAACAGGAATGTCCTCACCGGGCTCGCCTTGGCCGAGCCCGGGCCGCCGGTGTCGGAGGTGGCGGTCGGCTGCTCGGCCTGGGACGTGGCCGACGGGGTCGCCGTCGGGCTCCCGACGGAGACGCTCCCGCCGCTGGTCGCTGTCCGCTCGGCCGGTGCGTGCGCGGTGGCCAGCGACCGGACGTCGGCGACCAGCGTCTCGTCGCTGTACTCGTGCCCGCTGTGCGTGACGACGGCCTGTTCGACGGCGCTGGCGGCGGGTGCGGCGACCCCGGCCGACGTCGACTGGCCGGACCCGTTGTCGGTCAGCTTCACCACGGCGAATCCGCCGGCCACCAGCACGATCCCGGCCGCCGCCACCTGCAGCACGCGGGTGCTGCGCGCGCCACGGGCGGCACGGCGCGCGTCCAGCGGTACGACCGTGGCCGCGGCTGCCGGGCCGGTGCCCGCCTGCGCGTCGGCCGCTGCCTCGGCGAGCAGAGCGGCGTCCAGGCGGGCGGCGAGATCCGCGGGGACCGGCACCGGGGGCAGCGAGGCCAGCAGCCCGCGGACGTACGACTCGTCGGAGTCCGACAGCGGGGGCAGCTCGGTGTCGAGCTCGTCGTCGTCCTGGCTCAAGACGTCCGCCCTCCTTCCGCTGCCTTCGACGTGTCCGTTGTGTCCGGTGCTCGTCCGGGTGGGACGTGTGACGCACTGTCCGGGTTCCGCAGGTGCTGCAGCAGCGGCAGCAGCCGGGCTCGGCCCCGCGAGCAGCGGCTCTTCACCGTTCCGGGGGCGCAGTCCAGGATCGCCGCGGCCTCGTCCACGCTGTAGCCCTGGATGTCGACGAGGACAAGCGCGGCCCGCTGCTCGACCGGCAGCGTGGCTAGGGCCTGCTCCACCACCATCGAGGTGACCCGGGCGCCGATCGCGTCGGCCGGGTCGGCCGGGTGCCGGGCCTCGTCGTCGGGCAGCGGGTCGGTGGGGCGCACCTTGCGCCGCCGTACCAGGTCGAGGCAGGCGTTGACGACGATGCGGTGCAGCCAGGTGGTGACCGCGGCCTCGCCGCGGTACGAGCCGGCGTTGCGGTAGGCCGAGACCAGCGCGTTCTGCACGGCGTCGGCGGCGTCCTCGGGGTCGCTGAGCGTGCGCACGGCCACCGCCCAGAGCCGGTCGCGGTGCCGGCGCACCAGCTCGCCGAAGGCGTCGGGGTCACCGGCGAGGTGGGCGTCCAGCAGAGCGCGGTCTTCGAGGGGTCCCTGCCCGGGCTCCACCTCGTCGGCCATGGGCGTCAGCGTACGGGTCAGCTGCGGTGCACCTCGATCTCTGCGACGCCGCCCTGGTAGTCCCGCCCGTTCGGCGCCAGCGGCAGGACGGTCAGCCAGATCAGCAGGTAGCGCGCGTGCTGCTGGAGCTCGGGCCGCAGCGTGACCACCTCGCCGGTGGACTGCGCCCTGGCCACCGGGGCGTAGTCGTCGGCGCTCGCGCTGCGCTGTGCGGCGACGCGCAGCTCGACCGACGTGCCGTGCCCGACCAGCGTCAGTCGCACCGCGCCGACCGTCTGCTGGCTGCCGAGGTCGACCAGCAGACCGACGCCGGGCTTGAGCCCCCCGAGGTTGGCACGCTTGAAGTACGTCACCGTGTGCCACGCGGTCGCGGGGTTGCCGTCCCAGGCCAGTCGGACCTGGTCCGGGTTCTCCGTCCCGTTGCCCTTCGGCGCCGGGTCGAAGTCCTGCACGGCGACGATCCCGACCACGGCGCCGGTGGGCTCGGCGGACGTGGCGCTGCTGGCGGACGGGCTGCTGCTCGGGGTGCCGGGTATCGCCCTCACGGCCGGGGCCGGTCGTCCGACCAGCCAGAGGCCGGACGCGACCAGCGCTGCTGCGAGGAGGCCGGCGGTCCACCCGGCGACGGCCGCGCGACGTCGGGGCCGGTGAGTGTCCACCGGTCCGTCCGGTCCGTTCGCGAGCTCGGCCGTGACCCGCTCCACGTAGCCGGTGTCGGCCAGCTGGGCGAGCTGGTCCGCGTCGAGGTCGACCGGCTCGCTGGCGTCGAAGTGGCGCATCCGGTTCCCGGCCGACTCCAGGTCGGCCACGACGTCCGCGGCTCCGCCCGGTCGGGACCCGCGGGTCGTCAGGCCGAGCGCGCGGGCCACGATGTCGTCCAGCACCGCCGGCACCCCGGCGCGCACCCGGCTGGGCCGGACCGGGTGGCCGCCCTGCATCGGCGCGGCGGGCAGCGAGCACGCGGCCGGGTCACCGGGCCAGCGGGCGGTGACGGTGGCGTAGAGCAGCTCGCCCAGCCCCCGCACGTCACAGCCGGGGTCGATCGGGTGCGGACCGTCGGGACCGGCTCCGGCCAGCGCCGCGGCCACGCACAGGCCCAGGACGCGGACGCGGCCCCCGTCCCCGCGCAGCACCCATCGCGGCGAGAGCGCGCCGTGCCGCAGGCCGCGGGCGTGGGCAGCGGTCAGCGCTCTGGCCGTCTCCAGCGTGACCCGCCACGACTCGACGTCGGCGAGCGGTCCAGTGGCCAGCAGGTCTTCCACGGTGCTGCCCGACGACCACTCGATGACGAGGCAGGTGCCCTCCTCGTCGGTGAGCACGTCGAGCACCCGCTGGATCCGGGTGTCCTCGACCGCGGCCGACGAGCGGGCCGCCGCGATCACGTCGTCGGTGTACGGGTGCTGCGGCTCGAGCACCAGCAGGCCGACCGCCCGGCGCAGCAGTCCGTCGTCGCCGCGCCAGTACGACCAGCCCGCGCCGTCGAGGACCCGGTCCTGCAGCGTGTAGCGGCCTGCCTTGGTGCGCACGGTTCCCGAGCCTACGGCGAGCGGCCCCGCCCCAGCCCCGGCTCAGCCCGCCGGGAGCACCGGGCGGGTCGCGCCGATGTAGCCGTCGAGGTACACGGTGTTGACGCGCACCGCCGCCCCGGGGTGCGGCGCCTCGATCATGTAGCCGTCGCCGATGTACAGCGCGACGTGGTGGATGGTGCTCGGGTTCGTCGTGTCGGTCGCCCAGAACAACAGGTCCCCGGGCTGGAGCTCGTCCAGGTTCGGGTGCGGCCCGACCCACCACTGCTCGCGCGAGGTCCGCGGCAGGGCCACTCCCGCGGCGGCGTAGGACCACTGGGTCAGCCCGGAGCAGTCGAACGTCGTGGGGCCGGTCGCGCCCCACACGTACGGCATCCCCAGCCGGGTCCGCGCGGCGCCGATGGCGGCGACCACCTGCGCAGCTGTCCCCGGGGGGAGCGTGATCGGGGGCGCCGCGGCGGCCGCCATCGTCCGGGCTGCTGCTGCGGCGCGTGCCTGCGCCTCGACCACGAGCCGGCGTACCAGCGCGTTGGCCGTGTCCAGCTGCGCGCCCGTCTGCGCGAGGAGGTCGAGTACCCGCGCGCGGGCCTGGAGCACCTTGGCCTGCAGCTCGGTGCGTTGCGCCGCGAGCGCGTCCAGGGCCTGCGTCTGCGCCTGGGCCTGCGCGACGTCGGACTCGCCGGCGCTGATCGCCGCCGACTCTGCGTCCAGCACGTGCCCCACGGCGGAGATCCGGCTCAGCACGTCGTTGATGTCGGTGCCGTCGAGGACCTGGGCGTACAGACCGAGCTGGCCGCCGGCCATGTAGAGGGCACGGGCGCGGGCGACCTTCTGGCGCCGCAGGAGATCCGTCCGCTGCTGCAGCGCTCCGGCATCCTGGGAGGCGGTGAGGTACCGGCTGACCACGGCGCCGAGCTGCTCCTGCACCGCGTCGTACTGCTCGGTCGCGACCTCGGCCTGCACCTGCAGGGACTTCACGCGCGCTGCGAGCGCCTGCGCCTGGGCCTGGGCGGACGCGACCGTGGGGTCGGCGTTCGCGGTCGACGGCTGCCACGCGAGCCCGCCGACGACCAGGGCCGCAGCGGTCACCAGGGCGACGCGGCGCAGCGGTCCGGCTGCGGTGGGGCGGCGTGGGGCGGCGGGTCGTCCGCCCGTCACTGCTTCACCGTCCGCACGGCGACCGAGGAGGTCTGGTTGAGCGTGCCCGTGCCGGGGAGGTGCCCGAGCATCGCGGTACCGGCCACGAGGTGGACGGTGACCTTCAGCGTCGTCTTATGACCGGCACGGGTGATCACGAGGCCGTCCGGGGCGATGGTCCCGCCCTCGGCGTTCGCCTTGGTGACCGCGGCGGCCAGCGCGTCGCGGGCGTTGAAGCCCTGGACGTACCGGGCGGCCGCGGCGTCGGCGGCGTCCGAGGCGACGTCGTTGACGTGGGCACGGGCGACGGAGATCGAGATGCCGTCGAACCCGATCATGCCGACCAGCGCCAGCGTGACCGCGATCCGGGCGAACCAGCCGACCACGACGGCGCCGGCGTCCCCGCCGCGGTGCGCGCACACGGCACGGCCCAGGACCCGCTCGCGCTCCGAGGCGGCCGAGGGGTCCGGGTTGCACAGGGGGCAGCCCGCCATGCTGTCAGGGTCGGCGCAGCGCGGGGCTCCCTTGAGCCGGCGGCCCCTGACGGAGCATCGCCGCCGCGGTCAGCCCCGGACCCTCCGGCGCACCAGCTCGAGCACCTCGACCACCTCGGTCACCCGGATCCGCCGGGCCACGACGGCGAAGACGGCCAGCACGACCGGGCCGACCAGCGCGCAGGCCACGAGCGCGCCCGCCTTCCCGCTGCCCGCGTGGTCGCCGACCAGCACCAGCACGCCGTAGCCGGCGGCGCCGGCCACCGCCCCCGCCAGCAGCAGGCGGACCAGCGTGCGGATGGTCAGGTAGGTGTCCAGCCCCTCGAAGCGCCGGCGCAGGATCAGCCAGAAGACCACCGTCGTGGCGATGTAGGCGACCGCGTACCCGAAGGCCAGGCCCTCGACCTTCTGCGCCGGCGGCAGCACGCGGTACAGCGTGTAGCCGACTCCGAGGTTGACCGCGGTCAGGAACAGGTTGACCAGGGCGGGGGTCCGGGTGTCCTCGACAGCGAAGAAGCCGCGCAGCAGGACGTAGTACAGCGAGTACGTCAGCAGCCCGACCGCGAAGACCTGCACGACCTGGCCGATCGCACGCGCACCGGCGTCGCCGGCGTTGCCGTAGCCCAGCAACAGCTCGGACAGCTGTGGGGCGAGCAGCAGCAGCAGCACCGTCGCCGGCACGAGCGCCGCGCTGATCAGCCGCATCCCGCGCGAGAGGTCGTGGCGGACCGCGGCCAGGTCGCCGGCGTGGGCGGACCGGCTCATCCGTGGCATCAGTGCGGTCACGACGGACACGGTGATGATCGAGTGCGGGAGCACGAACATGAGGTGCGCGTTCGCGTACACGAACGACCCCTTGGGGGCGGCGGTGCCCAGCGCCGCCTGCTCGGCGCCGGCGGTGTTGGCCAGCCGCGTGACGATCAGGAACGTCAGCTGGTTGACCGCGACGAAGAACATGGTCCACTTGGCCAGCGTCACGGCCTTGCCGAGCCCTTGCCCGCGCAGGTCGAACCGCGGCCGGAAGCGGTAGCCGGCACGGGACATCACCGGTACCAGCACGAACGCCTGCGCCACCACGCCGAGGGTGGTGACCGTGCCGAGCAGCAGGATGCCGGCCTGGCTGATCGTCTCGATGTCGGGCGAGTGGTCGACGAACAGGAACACGACGCAGCCGACGATCACCACGATGTTGTTGACGATCGGCGCGAACATCGGAGCGGCGAAGTGCCCTCGGGTGTTCAGCACCTGGGAGCACAGGGCGTACATCCCGTAGAAGAAGATCTGCGGCAGGCACAGGTAGGCGAACTCGGTGAGCACCTGGATCTGCCGCGGCGTCCACGCGTTGCCCGCGTACAGCGGGGTGAGCCACGGAGCGGTGAGCAGGGCCAGCGCGGTGATGCCGAGCAGCACCAGCCCCGAGAGTGTCAGCAACCGGTCGGCGTACGACCGGCCGCCGTCGCTGTCGTCCTTCATGTGCCCCACGAGCTGCGGGATGAACACCGCGTTCAGGGCACCGCCGATGAGCAGGATGTAGATGATGTTCGGCAGCGTGTTGGCGGTGTTGTACGCGTCCGCGAGCAGGGCGGTCCCGACTGCCGCGGTCAGCGCGGTGGTGCGCAGCACGCCGGTGACCCGCGACACGATGGTGCCCGTCGCCATCACGGTCGAGGAGCGGATGACGCTGGCGTCGGACTCGCTCACGGGGGCGCCGGCGGCACCCTCGACGGCTTCGGACACGGCGTCCAGTGTGTCGTCAGGCGGGGCGACTGGCGTGGTCCCCACGCGGTCGCTCACCGGGCCGGTTCGCGGACCGACGCCGGCGAGCCCGGGCGGCGGCCGGTCCGCACGGCCCGCACGATGCGGACCAGCAGCGCGACGGTCAACAGGAGCAGTGCCCCGCCCACGAGCAGCTCGGCGACCGCGCCGAACCCGGTGACCTGGACGGCGAACGTCTGCGGCGGGCCGAACGGGGCGCCGTCCTCGGTGAGCAGCCGGGCCACCATGAGCACGCTGCCGTTCGCGGTCGCGTCGGCCGCCACGTCCAGCGTGGTCGAGCTGTGCGGCTCGATCACGACCGGCGGGGGCTGGACCAGGCTCAGGCGGACCGCCGGCTCGGCCGCCACGCCGACCCGCACCGTCACCTGCTGGTCGAGGTCGTTGACGACCGTGATCGGGATCCGGCCGCTGCGTGCCGCCAGAGTGACCGGGCCGGACCGCACGAGGTACACCTTCGCCTGCAGCGCCGTGATCCGGTCGACCACGTCTTTGGCGTACGCCCTACCGCCGGGCCGGTCGGAGCGCCAGGCGCTGGACTCGGCCCGCAGCAGGGCGCGGGTGTACGTGTCCGTGACCGACTGGCTGTCCGTCTGCACCGCGACCAGGGCCGCCAGCCGCTGGTGCCCCTCGCGCACCTGCGCCATCTGGGCCGTGTCCAGCTCGCGCTTGCGGACGCCGGTGGGGTAGGTCGGGCGTTGCCGGCTCGGCCCCGACGCGGCTGCGGCGGTGAGGTCGCCCAGCTGGGTCACCTTCACCCACGGCGCCGCCGAGACCGCGTGCAGCAGCGCGTGCACGTACACCGGGTCCGGCGACCAGCCGCGCGGCGGGACGACGACCAGCGACCGTTGGGCGGACGGCAGCTCCAGGCCGACCATCGCCAGCTCGGCGAGCATCCGCTGCTGACCGAGCACGTTGCCGCCCAGCTGAGCCGCCGGTGTGGCGAGCAGTCTGGACAGCGCCGAGTCGGCGACCACTGCGGTCAGCCCGGTTCCCGACAGCGGCCCGATCCCGGACGGGGTGTAGGACGTGCTGCGCACCGGTGCCGCGTACGTGTCGGACAGCAGCACCTGGGTCGTGCCGGAGGCCTCGATGGCGGACAACGAGCTGCGGTCCGCCGTCCCCTCGGCCGGCCAGGACATCGGCTGCACGGTCGTCGCCGCCGCGCGGTCCAGGACGGCCGCGGTCACGTCGGTGCCGAGCGAGGTGGCCGTGTCCAGGTCGTCGGACAGCCTGGCCCGTACCACCGCCACGACGTCGGGGTCGGAGTACGGAAGGGCCAGCACCGGCGCCCCGGCGGTCAGGGCCCGGAGCCTGCTGAGCCACTGCGCCGCGGCCGGCGCGTCGGCGGTGGGCGGTGCGCCGGTGGCCAGCGCCGCGGCGCCCTCCAGCGTGTCACCGTCCAGGAGCCAGGTGACGGCGGTGCCGTCCGCGGCCGACTCCAGGTCGGAGAGCCGGCCGCCGATCTGGTCCGGCAGCTCGCTGCCGATGGGCGTGCCGTCGGCATCGCGGGTCGGCCCGGCGGAGACCGGCCACACGACGGCGAGCCGGGTCGGCCGTACCCCGGCCATGTCCCACGGCAGGAAGGTCCGCGCGGTGCCGAACCTGGTCCGTCCACCGGACGCCGGGTCGTCGGCGATCACCTCGACCGCCAGCGGGTAGACGCCCGGCCCCCCGAGCCCGAGCGCGTCCACCTGGACGCCGAGCTCGAACGGCGCGCTCGCGCCCGGGTCCAGCGGTTGCGGCAGGGCGACGGTCGCGACGACGTCCCCCGGCGGGCGTCCGTTCGCCACGGCCAGCGAGGCGAGGTCGCTGCGGCTGCCCGCCGCGGCGGTCGACAGCCGCATCTGCACGTTCACGTCGGCCAGGGCCGCCGTGCCGTGGTTGGTCGCCGTGCCCTTGAGCAAGAGGTGCTGCCCGGGCTCGGGAGCGCCCGGGGTGAGCCGGGTCACCGTCAGCGCGACCGTGGTCGCCGGGTTGGTGGCGGCCGCTGCGGCGGGACCCGCTGCCGTCGTCGCAGTGCCCGCCAGAACCGCCCCCAGCAGGCCGGCCACCGCCACGGTGGCGTGCCGGGCCGCGCGCCGGCCGACACTCACGCGTGCTCCTCGAGCCGCGCCGCCGCGCGCTCGGCGAGTGCGCGCTCGTCGGCGTGCGCCAGCCGGGCCGGCGCGTCGGCCAGCGCGACCCACTCGACCTCCTCCACCTCGACGTCCGCCCGGCTCAGCTCGCCGTCGACCGCGGCCATGAGGAAGTGGTGCACGGTCTTGTGGATCCGGCGCCCCTCGAGGACGAACCAGTAGTCGATGCTGCCGAGCGGCTCCAGGACCCGGCCCCGGATGCCGGTCTCCTCCTGGACCTCGCGCACGGCCGCCTCCGGCATCTGCTCGCCGGGCTCCAGGTGGCCCTTGGGCAAGACCCACTCCAGCGTGCCCTGCCGCGTGCGGCGTCCGATGAGCGCCACCTGGACGGGCCCGGAGTCCGGGTGCCGCACGACCAGGCCCCCGGCCGAGGTCTCCGCGACGGTCGGCATCAGCCGCCGGTCTGGACGGCCGGACGAGGGGCGGGGCACGCGACGATCGTACGAGCGCGGCGGCGCCCCGCCGGTGCGTCCGCGCGGCGGCGGGAGGGCTGGCGGAGCGCCGGCCGGCGGGCCCCTACCCTTGCTCCACGTGTCGCAGCCCGAGTTCCCGCCCGTGGTCACCGAGCTCGCCGAGCGCTTCGTGCGCGGCGGGCACGAGATCGCCCTGGTCGGCGGCCCGGTGCGGGACGCGCTCATGGGGCGCCTCGGCGACGACCTGGACTTCGCGACGTCGGCCCGTCCCGAGCAGACCAAGGCGCTGGTCGAGGGCTGGGCCGAGGCCGTCTGGGACGTGGGCATCGCGTACGGCACGGTCGCCGCCCGCAAGGACGGGCACCGGCTGGAGATCACCACGTACCGCAGCGACGCGTACCACCCCGCCTCGCGCAAGCCGGCCGTCGACTACGGCGACAGCCTGGAGGCAGACCTGCGGCGGCGGGACTTCACCGTCAACGCCATGGCCGTCCGCCTGCCCGGCCGGCTGTTCGTCGACCCCTACGGCGGCCTGGACGACCTCGCCGCCGCGCGGTTGCGCACGCCCGCCACCCCGCACGAGTCCTTCTCGGACGACCCGCTGCGGATGATGCGCGCCGCCCGCTTCGTCGCCCAGCTCGGCTTCGAGGTCGCGCCGGACGTGCAGGAGGCCATGACGCAGATGGCCGACCGCATCGCGATCGTGTCCGCCGAGCGTGTCCAGGTGGAGCTGGTCAAGCTGGTCGAGTCGGACGGTCCGGTCGCGGGCCTGCGGCTGATGGTCGGGACCGGCCTGGCCGAGCAGGTCCTGCCCGAGCTCGGGCTGCTCCAGCTCGAGATCGACGAGCACCACCGGCACAAGGACGTGTACGAGCACACGCTGACCGTCCTCGAACAGAGCATGGCCCTGGAGAGCGGCCCCGACGGACCGTTGCCCCGGCCGGACTTCGTCCTGCGTTTCGCGGCCCTCATGCACGACGTGGGCAAGCCGAAGACCCGCGCGTTCGAGCCCGGCGGCGGGGTGAGCTTCCACCACCATGAGGTGGTGGGCGCCAAGATCACCCGGCGCCGCATGCAGGCGCTGCGGTTCGGGAACGACGTGACCGACCGGGTGTGCTCCCTGGTCGCGCTGCACCTGCGCTTCCACGGCTTCGGCGACGGCGGCTGGACCGACTCCGCCGTCCGCCGGTTCGTGCGTGACGCGGGCGACCAGCTCGACCGGCTCATCGCGCTGACCCGTGCGGACTGCACGACCCGCAACCAGCGCCGGGCGCTGATGCTGCAGGGACAGGTGGACGAGCTCGAGGCGCGCATCGCACGGCTGCGCGCCCAGGAGCAGCTGGACGCGATCCGTCCCGACCTGGACGGTGCGGCGATCATGGCGTTGCTGGGGATCGCCCCGGGACCCACCGTGGGCCGGGCCTACCGCTTCCTGCTGGACCGCCGGCTGGAGCGCGGCCCGGCGGACGCCGCTACCGCGGAGGCGGAGCTGCTGGCCTGGTGGTCCGACCAACCGGAGTCGGGCTCGGCCGGATCCTCCTGACCGGGACGCCATCCCGGCGGTGTCACCCGGCGGTACCACAGTCCGGCCGCGACCAGGATCGCCGCGGCGAACACGACCAGGGCCGTCGAGCGCCCGTCGACCGGGGCCAGCGCCGCGGTCAAGGCCACCGCCGCGACGAAGGCGACGTTGAACAGCACGTCGTACAGCGCGAAGACCAGGCCGCGGTGCTCGTCGTCGACCGTGCGCTGCACCGCCGAGTCGACGCTGACCTTCACCGCCTGCCCCCCGAACCCGAGCAGGAACGCGGCGCCGACCAGGGGTTGGGCCCGGAACGGCAGCGCCAGCGCCGCCAGGCCGACCCCGGTGACGACGAGCTGGGCGGGCACCCAGCGGCCGATGCCCCACCGCCGTACGGCGGCCGGGGTCAGCACGGCGCCCAGTGGCACCCCGATCGCGAGTGCCACGAAGGAGACGCCGACCCCGCGCAGCCCGCCGTCCGCATCTGCGGGCCGGTGGAAGAGACCGCGCTGCTCGAGCACGACCAGCACTGTCATCACGCCGAACGTGACCCGGTAGACCCCCAGGGCCGCCAGCGCGTTCCAGGCCCGGCGGACGCCGCGCAGGTAGCGCACGCCGGCGACCAGCTCGCGCACGTCCTCGCGGATCCCAAGGCGTGGCGGCGGGCCGGCGCTGCGGTCGGGTCCCAGCTCGTCCCGGCGCAGCAAGGTCGCGACGACCGCGGCCAGCAGGTACGCGCCCGCTGCCGAGACCACGATCCCCGCGGCTGCGGCGTCACCGCTGCCGGCCCAGAAGCGGGCGACCAGTCCGGCGCCCGCGCCCGTGGCGGTGGCGACCGTGCCGCTGGTCGTGGACACCGCGTTCGCCGTGACCAGCCGTTGCGGGGCGACGACGTGCGGGAGGGCGGCCGACAGCGCCGCGAGGATGAACCGGTTCACCCCGAGCGCGGCCAGGGCCAGGGCGATGAAGCCGGCGCTCTCGGCTCCGTGGAGCACCAGGGCGGCCAGGGCCACCGCGATCGCGGACCGCACGATGTTGGCCCCGAGCAGGATCTGTCGGCGGCGCCAGCGGTCGATCAGGACGCCGGCGAACGGCCCCACGACCGAGTACGGCAGCAGCAGGACCGCGAACGACGCGGCGATGGCGGCGCCGGTGGCCTGCCGCTCGGGGGAGAACAGCACGTACGAGGCCAGCCCGGCCTGCAGGATCCCGTCCGACAGCTGTCCGAGCAGCCGGGTCGCCAGCAGCAGCCGGAACCCGCGCTCGGCGAGCACCACACGCAGGTCCGACCCTCGGGGCACGATCTCAGGCTAGGGCCGGGCCGGCCCGGGCGGGGACGGCGGCGGGGCTACTCGGTGCCGTCGATGAAGGCCTCGACGGCGTCGCGCGCCTCGTCGTCGCTGTACTGGACGGGCGGCGACTTCATGAAGTACGACGACGCCGACAGCAGCGGGCCGCCGATGCCACGGTCCTTCGCGATCTTGGCTGCGCGGATCGCGTCGATGATGATCCCGGCGGAGTTCGGCGAGTCCCAGACCTCCAGCTTGTACTCCAGCGACAGGGGGACGTCGCCGAAGTTGCGGCCCTCGAGCCGGACGAACGCCCACTTGCGGTCGTCGAGCCACGCGACGTAGTCGGACGGGCCGATGTGGACGTTGCGCGGGGAGATCTCGCCCTGCAGCTGAGAGGTCACCGACTGGGTCTTGGAGATCTTCTTGGACTCCAGCCGCTCGCGCTCGAGCATGTTCATGAAGTCCATGTTGCCGCCGACGTTCAGCTGGTACGTGCGGTCGACCGTGACGCCGCGGTCCTCGAACAGCTTGGCCAGGACACGGTGGGTGATGGTCGCGCCGATCTGCGACTTGATGTCGTCGCCGACGATCGGGACGCCCGCGGCCGTGAACTTGTCGGCCCACTCCTTGGTCCCGGCGATGAAGACCGGCAGCGCGTTGACGAACGCGACACCTGCGTCGATCGCGCACTGCGCGTAGAACTTGGCCGCCTGCTCCGAGCCCACCGGCAGGTAGCAGACGAGCACGTCGGCCCGGACCTCGCGCAGCACGGCGACCACGTCGACCGGCTCGTCGTCGGACTCGGTGATCATCTCGCGGTAGTACTTGCCGAGGCCGTCGAGGGTGTGGCCGCGCTGCACGGTCACGCCCGTGGGCGGGACGTCGCAGATCTTGATGGTGTTGTTCTCGCTGGCGGTGATGGCGTGCGCCAGGTCCTGGCCGACCTTCTTGGCGTCGACGTCGAACGCGGCGACGAACTGCACGTCCCGCACGTGGTACGGGCCGAACTGCACGTGCATCAGGCCCGGGACCTTCCCGGCCGGGTCGGCGTCCTTGTAGTACTCCACCCCCTGGACCAGAGAGGAGGCGCAGTTGCCGACGCCCACGATCGCTACGCGGATTGAGCCCATTCCGGCTACTCCTTGTCGTTCCCGGTAGCGGGGTGGGCCCGTACCGTCTCGGGACGACCCGGCTGTTCGCCGCGCCGCTCTGTACCAGTGGTCGCGCTCGGGTCGTCGCCGGAACCCGGCTCCCCGCCGCGCCGCTCCGTCACGATCAGCTCGTTGAGCCAACGCACCTCGCGCTCCACGGACTCCAGCCCGTGGCGCTGCAGCTCGAGGGTGTACGAGTCGACCCGCTCGCGGGTCCGGGTCAGTGACTGCCGGAGGCTGTCGACCCGCTCCTCGAGGCGGCTGCGCCGGCCCTCCAGGATGCGCAGCCGCACGTCCGCGTCGGTCTGCGCGAAGAAAGCCAGGTGGACGCCGAACTCCTCGTCGTCCCACGCGGCCGGACCGGAGTCGGCCAGCAGGTCCTGGAAGTGCTCCTTGCCCTCCGCGGTCAGCCGGTAGACGATCTTGGACCGGCCACCGGCCCGTCGGGCCGCGGAGCGCTCGGCGGCGTTGTCCTCGACGATCCAGCCTCGGGCCAGCAGGTCCTTCAGGCACGGGTAGAGGGAGCCGTAGGAGAGGGCGCGGAACGAGCCGAGCACTGTGTTGATCCGCTTGCGGAGCTCGTAGCCGTGCATCGGCGCCTGGTGGAGCAGCCCGAGGACGGCGAGCTCGAGCACGCCGCTCTTCCTGCTCATGCCGTCCTCCGGTGGGTCACCCGATCGGCCTAGCCTGATGTATCGAGCCGATACATCCGGACGATACGGGCCAGCCTGGGCGGAAGCAAACCCGACATGAACGCGGCGTGTCCAGTCGGCGCGGCTGGACCGGCGGCTGTGGACGCCGGCGGACGCTCCGAGCGGGACGCTTTACCCTTTGAAGGCATGTGGTCCCAGCGTGCCGTCGTCGACTACGGCCTGCAGCGCCGGGCGACGCTGGAGGCGCTGTTCACCGGCGGAGCCTCGGCGACCGACGTCTGCGACGCGGACCCGTACCTGCTGCGCGCGGCCCGGTTCCACGGCGAGGCCACGGCCAGGCGCTGCCCGGTCTGCCGGCGGGAGGACCTGGTCGAGCTCAGCTACACGTTCGGCGACGAGCTCGGGCAGTACTCCGGGCGGATCAAGTCCCCCCGGAGCTGCTCCGGATGGCGCACGAGCACGGAGAGTTCCGGGTGTACGTCGTGGAGGTCTGCCAGAACTGCGAGTGGAACCACCTGACCTCGTCGTACGTCCTGGGAGATGGAGTGCCGCGCCGTCCACCGCGCCGCCGGCACACGGTCGAGGACGACGACTGAGCCGCAGACCGAGCCGCCGCCCCCCACCGAGAGCAGGACCTTGAAGATCGACTACCCCCGCCGGGGACGCGCCGGCGTGCGCCGGTTCGTGCCGTCCTGGCGGCAGTGGCTGCTGCTGGCCGCGACCGGATTCGGGCTGGCCGTAGCTGCCTTCGGCGTCCTGTACGCCGTTGTCGAGGTGCCCAAGCCCAACGACGCGGCCCTGCAGCAGTCCTCGGTCGTGTACTTCGCGGACGGGCGGACGGTCCTCGGCAGGTTCGGGCAGACCAACCGGACGTCGGTCCCGCTCTCGCAGATGCCGCTCACGCTGCAGCACGCGGTGCTGGCGGCCGAGGACCGGCAGTTCTACGAGCACGGCGGCTTCTCCCCGACGGGCATCGTCCGCGCCGCCTGGAACGACCTGCGCGGCGGCTCGCTGGAGGGCGGCTCGACGATCACCCAGCAGCTGGTGAAGAACTACTACCTCACCCAGCAGCGGACGCTGTCGCGCAAGGTCGACGAGTTCGTGGTGAGCATCAAGATCGAGCAGCAGCTCTCCAAGGACCAGATCCTCGAGGACTACCTCAACACCATCTACTTCGGCCGCGGCGCCTACGGCGTGCAGGCGGCGGCCCGCGCCTATTTCCACACCGACGTGCGCAGCCTGACCCCGGCGCAGGCGGCAGTGCTGGCGTCGATCCTGCGCTCGCCGGGCGCCTACTCGCCCGAGCACCACCTGGACCGGCTGCAGGCACGCTGGGCGTTCGTGCTCGACGCGGAGGTCCAGGAGGGCTGGCTGACACCGGCCGAGCGGGCGGCCGCGAAGTGGCCGACGGTCGTGCCGCGCGGGGGCGCGGGGCCGAGCGGGCCGAACGGCTACCTGGTCGCGTACGTGCAGTCGGAGCTGGCGTCCCGGGGCATCTCCGAGGACGACCTGGCCAGCGGCGGGCTGAGGATCTACACCACGATCGACAAGAACGCGCAGGCCGCCGCCATCGCCGCCGTGAACGCGGAGCGTCCGACGAGCAACGCCAAGGGCGTCCGGGTCGGGCTCGCGTCCGTCGACCCGGCGACCGGCGGCATCGTCGCCATGTACGGCGGCGCCGACTACGGGCGGCCGCAGTACATCAACGACGCGACGCAGTCGATCGCGCAGGCGGGCTCGACCTTCAAGGCCTTCACGCTGGCGGCGGCGCTGGAGAGCGGCGTCACGCTGGACTCGCGGTGGGACGGCCGCAGCGGTCGGGTGTTCACCGACGCGCACGGCAGCAAGACCAAGCCGATCGCGAACGAGGACCACAAGAGCTACGGCCACATCACCCTGCTGCAGGCCGTGGAGAACTCGGTGAACACGGTCTTCGTCGACGTGGAGAACCAGCCGCAGGTCGGCGCGGACCAGGTGGTCCGCGCGGCCCGCCGGGCGGGCATCCCCGACGACGTGCAGATCCAGCCGACGCTGTCGGCCACCCTCGGCGTGGCCTCGCCGACCGCGCTGGACATGGCGTCGGCGTACGCGACGTTCGCCGCCGGCGGGCTGCGCAGCACGCCGACCGCAGTGCAGAGGGTGGTGGCCGCGAACGGTGGGATCCGCTACCAGCTCACACCGCGGCCGACCCGGCAGTTCAGCCAGGACATCGCCGCACAGGTCGACTTCGCGCTGCAGAAGGTGGTCACGAACGGCACCGGGACCAGGGCCCGGGCAGTGGGCCGGCCGGTGGCCGGCAAGACCGGGACGACGGACAGCAACCTGTCGGCCTGGTTCGTCGGCTACACCCCGCAGCTGTCCACGTCCGTGGTGCTGTTCCGGACCGGACCGGACGGCCGGACCCGCGAGTCGCTCTCCGGCGCAGGCGGGGTCGGCCGGGTGAACGGCGGGTCGTTCCCTGCTGCGATCTGGACGTCGTACACGGCCGCGGCGCTGAAGGGCGAGCCGGTCGTGCCGTTCCCGGTGGCCACGGTGTCGTCGACGCTCACGGCGAGCCCGACGCCGAGCCCGACGGTCTCGACGCCCACCGCGTCGCCGTCCGGCTCGCCGTCGCCTTCCCCTTCGGCCAGCCCCTCGGGGTCGACCAGCCCCTCGGGCACCCCCTCGCCCACGGGCGGCACGCCGTCGCCCAGCGCGCCGCCGGGCGGTGCCGGGGCCGGCGGGGTCGCACCTGGCATCCTGACGCCGGGCGACCGCCGAACGTAGCGGTCCCGGTGCGGGAAGGGGCTGGCGTGACCGACGTCGTGCTGCCGTCCCGCGACGACCCGGTCGTGGCCGCGGGCAGCGAAGGCTTCGGCGGGCCGGCCGGACGCCGAATCCGCGACCTCGGGCCGCGCCGGGCCGTCGCCACCTGCCTGGTGCTGACCGCCCTGGTCTGCTGCCTGGGTCTGCTGCAGAAGCAACCCTGCCGGGCCAACGCCTGGACCGCCACGAACGTCTATCCCGCGCTGTGCTACTCCGACATCGCCTTCCTGTACCGGCTGCGCGGCGGGGTCGCCGAGGGGCACTCGCCTTACTCCTCGGACGACGGCGCCGTCCCCCTGGAGTACCCGGTGCTGACCGGCGCCTTCGTTTCCGCCGCCGCGGCGCTCACCTCGGTCCTGGACGGCTCCGACGACGAGACCGGCCGCAGCCGGACGTTCTTCGACATCACCGCCGTGATGCTCGCCGCCTGCGCGCTGGTGACGGTCTGGGCCGTCGCCCGTACTGCGGGCCGGCGTCCCTGGGACGCGACGATGTTCGCGCTGGCGCCGGGGCTGCTGCTGACCGCGTACATCAACTGGGACCTGTTCCCCGCCGCCCTGACCGCCGGCTCGCTGCTTGCCTGGGCCCGCCGAAGACCGGGGCTGGCCGGCGTGCTGCTCGGGCTCGGCGTCGCGGCCAAGTTCTACCCGGTGTTCCTGCTCGGGCCGCTGCTGCTGCTGTGCCTGCGCGCCGGGCGGATGCGCGCCTTCGGCCGGTTGTTCGCCGGCGCGGCGGTGGCCTGGCTGGTCGTCAACGTCCCGGTCATGCTGCGCTGGCCGCACGGCTGGGCCAGCTTCTACACGATGTCCAGGACGCGCGACGCGAGCTTCGGCTCACCCTGGTACGCCCTGGACCGGGCCGGCTGGGTGATCCCGTCCGACCTGCTCAGCGCGGTCTCCGGCGGCTCCTTCGCCGTGCTGTGCCTGGGGATCGCGGTGCTCGCGCTCGGCGCGCCCCGGCGGCCACGGTTGGGTCAGCTCGCGTTCCTTGTCATCGCGGCCTTCACCATCACCAACAAGGTCTACTCCCCGCAGTACGTGCTGTGGCTGCTCGCCCTGTTCCCGCTGGCCCGGCCGCGATGGCGCGACTTCCTGGTGTGGCAGGCGGCCGAGGTCGTGTACTTCGTGGCCGTGTGGTGGCACCTGGAGGGGATCACCTACCCCGACACGGTCCAGGTGCCGGAGTGGACGCACAACGGGGCGACCTTCCTGCGCGTCGCAGTGCTGGGATGGGTGTGCGGCCTGATCGTGCGCGACGCGCTGCGCCCCGAGCACGACCCGGTGCGGGCGGACGGCTCCGACGACCCGGCCGGCGGCGTGCTGGACGGCGCGCCCGACGTGTTCCGGCTCGGCGGGCGGCGCCGGGCCACGTCGGACGACACAGCGCTAGCTGACCACCACGACATCGAAGCTGCTGGTGGTCATCCGGACGTCGACCTCGAGCTCGGTGCCGACAGCGGGCGCGGGCTCGACGGACGGTAGCCACAGCAGCGAGACCT
Organism: uncultured Actinomycetota bacterium; assembly: GCA_963849365.1. Classification (GTDB taxonomy): domain Bacteria; phylum Actinomycetota; class Actinomycetes; order Prado026; family Prado026; genus CAVQCJ01. The sequence goes on along the minus strand of CAWKHA010000004.1, from coordinate 806,947 downwards.
GCATGTGCGGCGGCTCGGCGAACCAGCGGCGCGCACCGCCCACGCGGAACGGCGACAGGGACCGGCCGACCAGCTCCAGCCCGCCCGCGCCCGCGGCCCTGACCCGCTGCCCTGCGCCGCCCCCCGTCGGCGCCGACAGCGCGACGCCGTGCGAGGTCCCGCCGGCGACGACCACCAGGTGCCCGGCCCGGGGAGCGCGGCGCTGCCGGTAGCCGTACCGCTCGCCCCGCCGCAGCGCGTGCACCGCGAGCACGGTGGCGCGGGCCTGGGTGGCCCCGGACCCCAGCCACAGCCGCGTGCCGATCCGGGGCAGCAGCGTGATGTCGGGCAGGGCCGCGGCGGCGGCCGCGAGCTCGGCGTCGGTCAGGTGGCTCACCCACATCCGGGTGACGGCCACGTCGTGCTCCCGGGCCCGCCGGACGGCGGCGACGACCTCGGCCACCCGCCCACCGGGCGGCTGCTCGATCGGCAGGTGCAGGGCGAGGCCCTCGACCCGGTGGTCCTTCAGCCCGGGTGCCACGTCGGCGAGCTCGCCGTCGGTGAGCCCGAAGCGGCGCATCGACGACATCAGCTCGACCACCACCCGGTGGCCGTGGAGCGCGTCCAGTCCGGCCGGTGACGCGACGGTGTGCAGCACGCGTTCGTCCGTCCCGGGCGCCCGGTCGACGGCGGGCAGGTGCGGCTCGAGGACCAGCACGTCGCCGGCGAACGCCGGCCGCACCTGGGCCACCTCGCCCGGAAGACCGACCGCGAGCGTGGGCACGCCGAGCCGGTTGGCCTCCGCGGCAGCCACGACGAGGCCGAAGCCGTAGCCGTTGCCCTTCACCACCGGCACGAGGCCGGGGACCGCGGCCGCGACGGCGTCGGTGTGCGCCCGCCAGCGCGGGCCGTCCACGTACAGGCTGAACGTCATCGCACCGTCCCTAGCGGCGGGCCAGGTAGAGCTGGAAAGCCTTGTGCAGCAAGGGCGACAGCGGGTAGTCCCACTCGCCCAGGTACTCCACCGCCTGCCCGCCCGTGCCCAGCTTGAACTGGATCAGCCCGAACAGGTGGTCGTCGACGGCGAGTGTGTCGGAGATCCCGCGCAGGTCGTACACCGACGCGCCCGCCGCGCGGGCGTCGGCCACCATCCGCCACTGGACCGCGTTGCTGCCGCGGTGCTCGCGCCCGACCGTGCTGGAGGCGCCGTAGGAGTACCAGACGTGCCCGCCGACGCGCACCCAGGTGGTGGCGGCCAGGAGCTGGTCCTCCCGTGCCGCCAGGTACAGCCGCAGCCGGTCGGGGTCCTCCGCGGTCATGGCCCGGAACATCCGCTGGAAGTACGCCAGCGGACGTGGGGTGAAACCGTCCCGCTGCGCGGTCTCGAGGTAGATGCCGTGGAAGCCGGGCAGGTCTTCGGCGGTGCCCTGGGTGACCACGACGCCGTCCTTGGCGGCCTTGCGGATGTTCCGCCGCCACATCTGGTTGAACCCGGCGAGCAGCTCGTCCTCGGAGCGGCCCTCGAGCGGCAGCTGGAAGACGTAGCGGGGCTGGAAGTCGCCGAAACCAGCGCCGGCCGAGTCCTGCCGCTGCCAGCCCATCGCGCGCAGCCGGTCGCCCAGCGCGAGCGCGCCCTGGTCGGTGGCGTCCGGGGCGAGGTCGGCCAGGCGGCGCACCCCGGCGGTCGGCTCGGCGAGCGCCGCCTTGACCGTCTGCGCGCTCCAGCGCCGAGTGACCAGCTGCGGACCGATCTTCACGCTGAACGCGCCCAGCCGCCGCAGGTACTCCAGCAGCGGTCCGAGCACGTCCTGGGGGTCGAGCGCCTGCCAGTCCAGCACCGGACCTTCGGGGAGGTAGGCGAGGTACCGCTTGACCCGCGGGATCTGCCGCAGCAGCACCAGGCCGGCGCCGACCAGCCGGTCGCCGTCGTACCACCCGACCCGTTCGCTGCCCCACTCGGCCTTGACCTGGGCCCAGGCGGGGGTCTGCAGGAAGCTGCCGGAGCGCTCGGTCACGAATGCGAGGTGGGCCGGGCCGGGGAGCGGGCGGATCTCCAGCGGCATGACGGTCACCCTATGGGCGCCCCCGCAACGACCAGTGGTGTGGGCGGTGCGCGCTCAGGCGGGGAGCCGCCCGCGCAGGAACGCGATGTCGGCGCCCTGCCCCTGCGCCCCGCCCGGGGTCTCGCACACGACCGGGGCCCCCGCCGCGGAGACGACCGCGACCAGCTCGTCCGGGTCGATCGAGCCGGTGCCGAAGTTCTCGTGGCGGTCCCGGCCGCTGTCGAAGCCGTCCTTGCTGTCGTTCGCGTGCACCAGGTCGATGCGGCCGGTGATCGCCTTGACCCGGTCGACGGCGTCGGGCAGCTCGATCCCGCCCGCCCAGGCGTGGCAGGTGTCCAGGCAGAAGCCGACGTCGAACCCGTCGAGGGCCTCCCACAGCCGCCCGATCGCCTCCAGCCGGCGGGCCATCGCGTGGTCCCCGCCGGCGGTGTTCTCGATCAGGATCGGCAGCGGAGCCTCGAGCCGCTCGAACGTCTTCCGCCAGTTGTCGAAGCCGACCTGCTCGTCGTCGTCGGCGGTCACGTGCCCGCCGTGCACGATCAGCCCGGCGGCCCCGACCTCGGCAGCGGCCCGGGCGTGCTGCTCGAGCAGCTTGCGGGACGGGATCCGGATCCGGTTGTTCGTGGAGGCCACGTTCAGCCGGTAGGGCGCGTGCACGTACAGGGTGACTCCGGCGGCCGTCGCGTCCGAGCGCAGCGCGGCAGCGCCGCCGGCGTACGCCACCACCGGCGCCTCCCAGCCCTGCGGGTCGCCGAGGAAGAACTGGACCAGGTCGGCGGACCGCGCCGCGGCTTCGGCGAGCGGGTCCACCTGCTCCACGTGGGCTCCGATGCGCAGCCGGTGCTGGTTGGCGGTCACGGTCGCGAGCCTACGACCGGCGGCCGACCGCGCCCTCCGGCCGGCGCCGTCCACAGGCCGTCCAGGCGGATTAGGGGGGTCGGCGCGGGTCCGGTACCGTTCCTCGGGTCGCCCGGGCCCCGACTGCCGGGCGCGACGCTTGTCACCCTCCTGCCACGGACCGACCGTGGCCGCCGAGTCCAGAGGAGGTGGGTTGTCAGCATGCGTCAGTACGAACTGATGGTGATCCTCGACCCCGAGCTCGAGGAGCGGACCGTAGCCCCGAGCCTCGACCAGTTCCTGAACGTCGTCCGCCAGGGTGGTGGCACGGTGGAGAAGGTCGACATCTGGGGCCGTCGCCGGCTCGCGTACGAGATCGCCAAGAAGACCGAGGGCATCTACGCGGTCGTCGACCTCGAGGCCGAGCCCGACACCGTCAAGGAGCTCGACCGCCAGCTCAACCTCAACGAGGCCGTGCTGCGCACCAAGGTCATCCGTCCCAACCGCCGGTAGGAGCGCACCATGGCCCAGGGCGACATCCTCGTCACCATCATCGGCAACCTGACCAACGACCCCGAGCTGCGGTTCACCCCCAGCGGTGCCGCGGTCGCGTCGTTCACGGTCGCGTCGACGCTCGCGCGTGCTCGACAAGCAGACCAACGAGTGGAAGGACGGCGACACCACTGTTCCTGCGCTGCAACGTGTGGCGGCAGTACGCGGAGAACGTCGCCGAGTCCCTCCAGCGCGGCATGCGCGTCATCGTCAACGGCCGGCTCAAGCAGCGGTCGTACGAGACGAAGGAGGGCGAGAAGCGCACGGTCGTACGAGGTGGAGGTCGACGACGTCGGCCCGGCCCTGCGCTACGCCACCGCCAAGGTGACCAAGGTGTCTCGCGGCGGGCCCGGCGGCGGTGGCTTCGGCGGCCCACCCGCCGGCGACGCTCCGTCCGACGACCCGTGGGCCACGCCGGCGGCCGGCACCACCGCCGGCGGCTCGTGGGGCGGCGGCTCGTCCTCGTCGACTGACGAGCCCCCGTTCTGACCGCACCACCCAGACCTGACACAGCAGACCTGAGAGCGACGAAGGACAGACACTGATGGCGAAGATCCCCGTGCGGAAGCCCAAGAAGAAGGTCAACCCGCTGAAGGCGGCCAAGGTCACCTACATCGACTACAAGGACACGGCTCTGCTGCGGAAGTTCATCTCCGACCGCGGCAAGATCCGGGCCCGCAGGGTCACCGGGGTGACCGTGCAGCAGCAGCGCGAGATCGCCAAGGCGGTCAAGAACGCCCGCGAGATGGCGCTGCTGCCCTACACCAGCACCGCGCGCTGAGAGGGCCGGCCCGATGAAGCTCATCCTCACCCAGGAGGTGTCCGGTCTCGGCGCCCCCGGCGACATCGTCGAGGTCAAGGACGGCTACGGCCGCAACTACCTCGTCCCGCGCGGCCTGGCCCTGCTCTGGACCCGGGGCGGCGAGAAGCAGATCTCGTCGATCAAGCGGGCCCGCGACGTGCGCGAGGTCCGCGACCTCGGCCACGCCAAGGAGATCAAGGGCCAGCTCGAACAGCTGTCGGTCAAGGTGCCGGCCCGGGCCGGCGGTGGTGGCCGCCTGTTCGGCTCGGTGACGGTGGCGGACGTCGTGGCGGCCGTGAAGGCCTCCGGTGGACCCGACATCGACAAGCGCCGCATCGAGCTGCCCGGTCAGATCAAGACGGTCGGGTCGCACGCGGTCACGGTCCGGCTGCACCCCGAGGTGGCGGCCACGATCGCGCTGGACGTCGTCCCCGCCTGACCTCCTCCGGGCGCCTGCGACGAAGGCCCGGAACCGCTCCCACGGGCGCGGTGTCCGGGCCTTCGCGTGTCCGGGCCGTCCATCTGACGGACACCTCTGCGTCACCCCGGGTACTTTCTTCGGTCCACACCTTGAGGACGCCGAAGCCGCAGGTCAGCGCCATGATCGCGGCGAAACTCGTGGGTTCTCCACAGGCTCGTCCACGGCATGTGCACATCGTTCGGACCGTTGCGCACACCCCTGTCCACCCTCTGCGCACAGGGGTGGCTGGTCGCTGTCGGACTGGCCCGACAGACTCACCCCCGCGTCGTCCAGAAGAGGGGGGTATCCAGCGGTGAGTGTGGCCGAGTTCCCGGCTCCGGCTCAGCCGTACGACTCCTCGTTCGAGCGCACGCCGCCGCAGGACATGGCGGCCGAGCAGTGCGTGCTCGGCGGCATGCTGCTCAGCAAGGACGCCATCGCCGACGTCGTCGAGGTGCTGCGTCCAGGCGACTTCTACAAGCCCGCGCACCAGACGGTGTACGACGTCGTCCTCGACCTGTACGGGCGGGGCGAGCCCGCCGACCCCGTCACCGTCTCGGCCGAGCTCACCAGGCGTGGCGAGCTGGCCCGGGTGGGCGGTGCGCCCTACCTGCACACGCTGATCTCGTCGGTGCCCACGGCCGCCAACGCCGCGTACTACGCGCGGATCGTGCGGGAGCGGGCCGTGCTCCGGCGACTGGTCGAGGCCGGCACGAAGATCGTGCAGATGGGCTACGGCGCCGACGGCAGCGAGGCCGACGAGGTCGTCGACCGGGCGCAGGCCGAGCTCTACGCCGTCACCGAACGGCGGACCAGCGAGGACTACCTCGCACTCGCGGACATCATGCACGGCACGCTCGAGGAGATCGAGGCGATCTCCTCGCGGGGCGGCGCCATGGTCGGCGTGCCGTCCGGCTTCACTGATCTCGACAGCCTGACGAACGGTCTGCACGGAGGCCAGCTCATCGTCGTCGCGGCCAGACCTGCTGCGGGCAAGTCGACCCTGGGACTGGATCTCTGCCGGTCGGCCTCGATCCGGCACCGGCTGACGAGCGTGACCTTCTCGCTGGAGATGGGGCGCAACGAGATCACCATGCGGCTGCTGTCCGCAGAGGCGCGCGTCGCCCTGCACCACATGCGCAGCGGCACCATGAGCGACGACGACTGGACCAGGCTCGCGCGCACGATGACGAGCGTGTCCGAGGCGCCGCTGTTCATCGACGACTCGCCCAACATGTCGATGATGGAGATCCGGGCCAAGTGCCGGCGGCTCAAGCAGCGGCACGACCTTCGGCTCGTCGTCGTCGACTACCTGCAGCTGATGACCAGCGGCAAGCGGGTCGAGTCGAGGCAGCAGGAGGTGGCCGAGTTCTCGCGGAGCCTCAAGCTGCTCGCGAAGGAGCTCGACGTGCCGGTCGTCGCCATAAGCCAGCTGAACCGCGGTCCCGAGCAGCGCACGGACAAGCGCCCGCAGCTGTCGGACCTGCGCGAGTCCGGCGCCATCGAGCAGGACGCCGACATGGTGATCCTGCTGCACCGCGAGGACATGTACGAGCGGGAGTCCCCGCGGGCGGGCGAGGCCGACCTCATCGTGGCCAAGAACCGCAACGGCCCGACCGCGAACGTGGTCGTGGCGTTCCAGGGTCACTACTCGAGGTTCGTCGACATGGCCCCGAGCTGACCATCCGGCTCGGCGCCTCCACCTCCGACTGATGCGCGCACCAGTCGGGAAGGGCTGCGCTCACCCGTTCGGGCCTTCACCTGTCCGCGGCTCAGGTCGGACCGGCGCCCCGCCGAAGACATCAGTGGTGGGCCGGCGGAGGGGACCGGACGGGGCGCGGGACTGCTACCTGCCCGTACGCCGACGGCGGCGTGCGACGACAGTGCACCGGCACGTCCGGTGCCCGGGGACCGGGACGAGGGGTTACGACCGATGGATGAGTATCTGCGCGAGCTCGACGGTGCACCGACGGATCCGGACGAGCGCAGGCGTCGCCGCCGCCTGCTCGGGTCGATCGCCGTGGCCGGGCTCTCGCTGGTCACGCTCGGAAGCCTGACGACGGGTGCGCTGTTCACGGACAGCGAGGACCTGGGCGCGAACTCGTTCACAACCGGCACGCTCGTCCTGGGGCTGACGCCGACGACGGCGCTGTTCTCCGTCGCGAACATGGCGCCCGGTGACACCGTCAGCAAACCGCTCACCGTGTCCAACACCGGGACGCTCGGCCTGCGCTACGCGGTGACCGGCGCTGCGACCGACCCCGACGCGAAGACGCTGCGCGACCAGCTGCAGTTCACGGTGTACGACGGCGTCACCGCGGCGAACTGCACCGCGGGCGCGTTCGGTGCCGGGACGGTGCTGTTCGGACCGGCGACGCTGGGCGCGTCCGCCACCGTGTTCGGGAACCCCGCCCAGGGCAACCAGGCCGGCGACCGGACCCTCGTGGCCGCGGCCAGCGAGCAGCTCTGCTTCGAGGCGGCGCTGCCACTCGCCACCGGCAACGCGTACCAGAACGCCACCACCACGGTGTCCTTCACCTTCGACGCCGAGCAGACCAAGAACAACCCGTAGCCATGGCGGCCCTGCGGCGCCTGCTGGGGCACCGCGTGCTGCGACGCTGGCTCTACGGTGTCGCGCTCGCGGTGTCCCTCGGCGGCGTCGTGCTCTCCAACGCGGTGCCGCTGTGGTACCGGGCGCACGGTGAGCGGCTGCTGATCGTCACGGGCGGGAGCATGGCGCCCAAGATCGCCGCCGGTGACGCCGTCGTGATCAGGCCGCTGGCGGCGACCGAGCTGCGGGTCGGTCAGGTGGTGACGTTCCAGGCGCCGGAGTCGAACCGGTACACCACCCACCGGATCGTGGCGATCGTGCAGCGCTACCTGGTCAAGAGTCCCGGACCGGGCGACCACCAGCAGTACTTCATCCGGACCCAGGGCGACAACAACCGCACGCCGGACCCGGACCTGACCCCGATCGGGTCCATCCGCGGGATCGTGACCGAGAACCTGCCCGGCTGGGGGCAGTTCCTGACCTGGGCGCACAGCCCCGAGGGACGGCTCGCACTGTTCGGGCCGCCCCTGCTGCTGATCCTGTCCTGCGAGCTGTGGTCGTGGCGGCGTCCGCGCCCGGCCATGTCGCCGGCCGCGCCGAAGCGGGAGGGATCCGGTGCGACCCCGGTCACCGTCTAGGCGGGCGCTGCTGCGGTTGGCGTCGGCCGGTGCGCTCGGCGTGCTGGCCCTGGCCGGCCTGTCCTCGACCGGCGCGGTCATGACGGCCACCGCGACCTCGACCGGGACCTTCGGCACGCGCGTGGCGTGCTCGGCGGGGACGGGCTACCCGGCTGCGGTGCAGGCGCTGGCCCCGACGTTCTACTACCGGTTCGGCGAGGCGGCGGGAGCGGCCACGGTCGCCGACAGCTCCGGCAACGGCAACACCGGGACCGTCCGGCAGAGCTCGCCGGTGCCGGCCACCGCCCCCCCGGTGACGTTCGGCGTGGCGGGTTCCGGCCTGATCTGGTGCGACGGCACCGACGGTATGACGTCGGCGTCGACGCCCGGCGGTCTGGCTAGCGGCAGCTTCGTCGTCTGGCCGTCCGCCCGGCCCAACCTGAACGTGTTCACCGAGATGGCGTGGGTGCGCACGGCGAGCACGACGGGCGGCCGCGTGATCGGCATGGGCAGCTCGACCTGGGCCCAGGACGTCCACTACGACCGCCAGCTGGTCATCGACGACGCGGGGCACGCGCGGTTCGAGATCTACCCGGGCTTTCGGTACACGCTCACCTCCTCGATGGCCGTGAACGACGGGAAGGCGCACTTCCTCGCCGCGACGCTCGGGCCGGGGGGCGCGGCTCTGTACGTGGACGGCGTCCGCGACCAGTTCGACCCGGCGCAGACCACCGCGGAGACGTACACCGGCAACGAGGTCGCGGTGCCGCCCGGACCGGGACCGGCGACCCCGGACGGCCAGGGCTACTGGCGGGTCGGCTGGGACAACATCAACGGCTGGGGCGCGACCGACTTCGGGTTGGCAGGTGTGGTCGACGAAGCCGCGCTGTTCGAGAACAGGGCGCTCACCCCGGCCGAGGTGGCCGCGCTGTGGGCCACCAACCACTGGTGAGCCAGGGCCGGCCGACGTAGGCCGCCGCCCCGATCGCGGCGACGACTGCAGCGGCCGTCCATGCCGACGCCGTGGAACCCGGGAGCAGCAGAACCGCCCAGCCGCGCACCTGCCGGGTCATCGGGTCGGTGCCGAGCAGCCACATCGCGACCGGGGTGAACGTCACCGGCACCCAGGCGGTGGCGGCCGGCAGCAACCCGGCACCGCCGACGGCCAGACCGGTCAGCAGCAGGGTGTTGCGGCCCACGACCACCGGGTCGAACCGCAGTCCGCCCACGGCACCGCCCGCCGCGACCAGGGCGGCCAGCCCCAGCCCGAGCGCTCGCAGTCGCGGCAGCGACCGGGCCGCGGTCCGCTCCAGGTCCCGGTCGGCTCTTGCGAGGAAGGCCGGCACTGCTGCGGACACCAGGACCGGGACGAGCGGCCACAGCAGCGAGGAGGCGCCGTCCGCAGCGGGGATCGCGATGGGTCCCACGGGCACGACGAGCCAGGCGACCAGCGCGACCGCTGCCGCCGCCAGCAGGGACCGGACCCGCCAGGCCCGGGCCACCAGCAGCAGGCCACCGGGGTCAGCCGGCACAGTCGCGCAGCGTGCGGACCGCGCCGACGAGCCATGCGGTCTGCGCCGGAGACGGAGGACCCTGCACGATCACCGGGACGGTCGGGTCGGGTGGCCGTTCGCGGTCGACGGTGGCGTACAGCCACCACGCAAGTCCGGTGAACGCATCCTGCACACGTGCGTCGCGGTCGATCGGACAGTCCTTTGACAGGTACGCGGCCAGGACGGCGAAGCCCGCCTGGCGGCGGTCGCCGAGGAGAATCCCCGCGTCGACAGACCCGACGGACTGCTGGCCGTGCGGGACGTTCTGCCGGAAGGTCTCGGGGACCTCCACGCCGATCCGTCTCAACGCATCCAGGTAGGGCACGAGCGCGCGTCGAGCCTGCCCGGCCTCGGGCGCGTACCCCGGCGCGACGCACACCGACGGGTGCGAGCCCACGCACACCTGCCGGTCCGAGGTGGGGACCAGGAACACCTCGCCCTGGTGGAGCAGGGGGACGAGCGCGGCGAGCGACAGGCACGCAGCGGCCGGCAGCTGCCACCGGCCGGGTCGCGGTCCCCAGCCGGTGAACCGGGCGGCGGCGACGAGGAGCACGACCACGGCGCTGCCGAACCAGAGCACCTGCAGGACCTGCAAGGAGTGCCGCGGCGCGAGGTTGACCAGGGACGACGTCGCCCCGCCGACGACCACCAGCTCGCCGGGTCCGGACTGGTAGAGCCACAACGTGGTGAGGAAGCAGCCGATCGCCGCGGCCGGCGCCGCCAGTGGGTGGCGCAGCCACCACCCCGTCACCAGCCCGGCGGCCGTCTCGGCGGTGAGCAGCCCGGCCGCCGGGACCGACGCCCCGAGGGCGGTGGGGGACGGCCAGCCCGGCGTGCCGGCACCCTTGACCAGGGCGACGACCAGCACGAGTCCGCCGAGGTAGCTGGCCAGCACCCAGAAGGCCGCCCCGGCCCAGGCGGCGGCGAGGGCTCCGAGGGTGCGGTCCGCGGTCCCCAGGAGGGCACGGCTGCGAGCTAGCCGGGCGCCGTCCCAGGCGGCGACGCCGGCGGCCAACGGTCCGAGCAGCACGGTCACGAAGCCGTACTGGTAGTGCGCCCAGACCCACTCGTGCGTCCAGGTGCGGTCCCTGGCCAGGACGTTGGCGACGACGAGCGCGGCCAGGACGGGTAGCGCCGGCAGCGCAGCGCTGCGCCGGACCGCCGTCGCGACGGTGCTGACCGCGGTAGCCGCAGTCATCGGGACCCCAGTGCGCGCAGGCCGCGCTCGATCGCGCGGGCCGGCTCGCCGGCCAGGTCACCGGCCGCCTCGTGCGTCCCGAGCGCGGCGAGCTCGTTCGGCGTGCCGTCGAACCGCACGCGGCCGGCGTCGAGAGCGACCACCCGGTCGGCCAGCAGCTCGATGTCCTCGGTCAGGTGCGTGCTGAGCACGACCAGGCGGCCGGCCGCCAGCCGGCGCAGCACCTGCCGCAGCTCGACACGGTGCTCGGCGTCGACACCGGTCGACGGCTCGTCCAGCAGGAGCACGGACGGTCGGTGCACGACCGCCTGGGCGATGTGGGCGCGCTGCCGGGTGCCACCGGACAGCGCACCCAGCCGGTCGCCGGCCCGGCCCACGAGGTCGAGGTCGACGAGCGCCGCCGTCACCCGGTCGGCTCGCTCGCGCCGGGGGACGCGCTTGAGCCAGGCGGCGTACTCGACGGCTTCGTGGACCCGCAGATGGCTCAGCGCCTCCGGGTCCTGGGGCAGGTAGCCCAGCGCGTGGCGCGCCCGCGCCGCGCCGCGCACGGTACGCAGGTCGTGCCCGGCCAGGTGGGCGGACCCGGCCTGCGGCCGGCGCAGCGTGGCGAGCACGCGCAGCAGCGTCGTCTTGCCCGAGCCGTTCGGTCCCACCAGCACGACGACTCCGCGCTCCGCCGCCACGGTGAGGTCGGCCAGCACGGCGTGCCCGCGGTAGCGGACGGTCAGCGCGTCCACCCGCAGGCCCGGGGCGCCGACCGGCGCCCCGGGCTCCCGCTCGACGTCGGCCATCCTTCAGTAGTCGACGGTGGCGATGGCGTCAGGCGAGCACTGGTCCGGTACCGGCCAGCCCATCTGCGCGCAGGTGTGGATGGCGGCCCGCGCTCGATCGCCCTGGGGGTGCAGCGAGTTGTACATGTAGAAGGTCACCGGGGTGTTGGAGTAGCTGTACTCGGGCCCCTGCTTGAGGCGGTCGTACGCCCAGCAGGTCAGGGGGTTGCCGGCGCCGTCGGTGCCGCACTGCGCATTCGGCTCGTAGAAGTACTCCCGGGCGTCGGTGTACGCGTTGTTGCCGTCGTTGGACGGGTCGTTGAGGTACGCGCGCACGGTGGCGTAGGTGGCCCGGTCGACGTAGAACGTGCCGTAGGAGTAGCTGCGCTGCTGGTTCTTGTAGTAGGCCGCCAGCGGACCCCAGCTCACCGAGGTCGTGGCGAGCGCGGGGGTGGCGACGGCCAGGGTCAGGATCCCGACGGCCACCGATGTCAGCAGAGCTCGTGTTCGCACAGCGCCTCCGTTCTGGACAGGCCCGGCACCGGTTCGGCGCAGGGGCACGGTTGGTACAGACCGAGGACAGACTCAGGGCGCGTCGCTGCGCTGTACAGAGCTCCGGGGTGGCCGATTGCGGACATGTCCGAAGTCGGACAGCGCGGGGGTGGCAGGCTGAGGGCATGACCGCGGATGGACCTCGACTGCGTCCCGAGCTCGCCCAGCTGCCCGGCTACAAGGCCGGCGTGCGGGCCCCCGAGGGCGCGTTCAAGCTGTCGAGCAACGAGAACCCGTACCCGCCGCTGCCGTCCGTCGTCGAGGCGGTGGCCCGGGCCGCCGGCGAGGTCAACCGCTACCCCGACTTCAGCTCGGCGCGCCTGGTCGGCGCGATCGCCGAGCGGTTCGGAGTCCCGGCCGAGCACGTCGTGGTCGGGACCGGGTCCGTCGGTGTCGCGCAGCAGCTCGTGCAGTCCGTCGCGGGCGCCGGCGACGAGGTGGTGTTCGCGTGGCGGTCCTTCGAGGCGTACCCGTTGATCAGCCGCATCGACGGCGCGGTGCCGGTCGCCGTGCCGCTGGACCGCGGTGACCGGCACGACCTGTCCGCGATGGCTGCCGCCCTGACCGGGCGGACGCGGCTGGTGTTCGTGTGCAACCCCAACAACCCGACCGGCACCGCTGTGCACCGCGACGAGCTCGAGACCTTCCTCGCGGCCGTGCCGGACGACGTGCTGGTCGTCCTGGACGAGGCGTACCGCGAGTTCGTGCGTGACCCCGACGTGCCGGACGGGATCGAGCTGTACCGTGACCGGCCGAACGTGTGCGTGCTGCGGACGTTCTCCAAGGCGTACGGCCTCGCGGGGCTGCGGGTGGGATTCGCGATCGCCCACCCGTCCGTCGCCGGGGCGGCGCGCATGACGGCGGTGCCGTTCGGGGTGAGCTCGATCGCCCAGGAAGCCGCCCTCGCCTCGCTCGCCGCCGAGCCGGAGCTGCTCGAACGGGTCGCCGTCCTGGTCGCGGAGCGGACGCGCGTGCAGGCCGAGCTGCGCGAGCAGGGGTGGGTCGTGCCCGACTCGCAGGCCAACTTCGTCTGGCTGCGGCTGGGGGAGCGGACGCCGGAGTTCGCTGCGGCCTGCGCGCAGGCGGGGGTGGTCGTGCGGCCCTTCGGGACCGAGGGCGCGCGCGTGACGATCGCCGAGCCGGCCGCGTCCGAGGCGTTCCTGTCCGTCGCCGCGAAGTTCGTCCCGGCCGCAGCCGGCGAGTGACGCCTCAGCGGCGCTCGCTGCGCACGACGACAGCGACCCCGAGGACCGCCAGCGCGCCCCCTGCCACGATCGCCGCCGTCAGCGGCTCGGCGAGCAGCAGCCAACCGAGCAGCACGGCCACCACCGGGTTCACGTACGCGTAGGTCGACACCAGCGACAGCGGGGCGTTCCGGGTCAGCCACACGAACGCCGTGAACGCGACGATCGACCCGATCAGCACCAGGTACACCAGCGCCCACCAGGCCTGTGCGGGCACCTGGGCCAGGTCCAGCCCGGCGAACTCCCCGCTGAGGGCCGCGCCCGACAGCATCGCGAAGCCCGCGGCGAGCATCTCGTACGTCGTGGCCACGAACGGGCTCGCGGGCATCTCCAGCCGCGGAGACAGGAACGTGCCGGTCGCCCACGAGATCGTGCCGAGCAGGATGACCAGCACGCCCCAGGTGTGCACGTCGCCGCCGGCGCTGCCGGGACGGGCGAGGACGGCGATCCCGACGAAGCCGACGAGGGTGCCGACGACCGTGAGCCGCCGGGGCCGGTCACCGGCCAGCGCGCGCAGGGTGACGAGCCACAGCGGCATGGCGGCCACCAGCAGCGCGGCGAGCCCGGACGGGACGGTCTGCTCGGCCACCGCGACCGCGCCGTTGCCCACGGTGAGCAGCAGCAGGCCGACCAGCACCGCGGACCCGAGCTGACGCCGGGTCACGCGCAGGGCGCCGCGGCCGTTGAACAGCCGGATCCCGGCGGCCATCAGCAGGCCGGCCAGCACGAAGCGGGTTCCCATCGACAGCAGCGGCGGCAGGGACCGGACCATGACCCTGATGCCGAGGTACGTGGACCCCCAGACCACGTAGACGATGCCGAGGGCCAGCCAGACCATCGCCGCCGAGGGACCTGCCGTTGCTGTGCCGGCCCCGCCAGGGGCCCGGCGGCTCCCGGTCCGCTCGTCGGCTGTCGTCACCCGTCCATCCGACCATGCGGCGACGACAACGCGCTCGCGGCTTTCGGACCGGGCGGCGAGACCCCAGAGTCGCGAAGGATCGGGGTCCGGGTCGGACCGGGCGCTCGCGCCCCGCGATGATGTCCTGGTGAAGCCGCTGGACCCGCGCCTGCTGCGCTACGCGCGGGCCACCCGGGCGTACCTGCTGCTCACCGTCCTCATCGGGGTTGTGACCGCGGCGCTCGTGATCACGCAGGCCGCCCTGATCGCGCAGCTGGTCGACGGCGGTTTCCTCGGCGGCCTCGGGCTCGCACAGCTGCGCGGGCCGCTGCTCGCCCTCGCCGGCGTCCTGCTCGCGCGGGCCTTCCTGGCCTGGGCGACGGAGCTCGCGGCGCACCGGGCGGCCGCGAAGGCCAAGTCCCAGCTGCGGACCGCCCTGCTGGAGCGCGCCGTGGAGCTGGCCCCTGCCGGGCGGGTGTCCACGCCGGACGTCGCCACGCTCGCGACCCGCGGCGTGGACGCTCTGGACGGGTACTTCGCCCGTTACCTGCCCCAGCTGGTGCTCGCCGTGATCGTCCCCGTCGCGGTCCTGGTCGTGCTGCTCGGCCAGGACCTGGCCGCGGCCCTGATCGTGGCGGTGACGCTGCCGCTCATCCCGGTCCTCATGGCGATGATCGGGCTGGCGACCCGGACGCGGATGCAGGCCCAGCTGCGCACGCTGCAACGCCTCGCGGGCCACTTCCTCGACGTGGTCGCCGGGCTGCCGACGCTCAAGGTGTTCGGCCGGGCCAGGGAGCAGGCGCGGGCGATCCGGACGGTGACCGACGACTACCGGCGCACCACGCTGGCCACGCTGCGGCTGGCCTTCGCATCGTCGTTGGTGCTCGAGCTGATCTCGACGCTGTCGGTGGCCCTCGTGGCGGTCTCGGTCGGGCTGCGGCTGCTCGACTCCGAGCTGACCTTCCGGACCGCGCTGTTCGTGCTGGTCCTGGCCCCCGAGGCGTACCTGCCGCTGCGCCAGGTCGGCGCGAACTTCCACGCGAGCGTCGAGGGGCTGGCTGCCGCGGAGCAGGTCTTCGACGTGCTGGCCACCCAGCCCGGCCGACGTGGCCTGCGGGCGGATGTACCCGACCCGTCGGCAGCGGCGATCCAGGTGTCCGGCCTCACCGTCGCGTTCCCGGGCCGGGGCGGCCCGGCGCTGGAGGGCGTCTCGCTGCACGTCGTCCCCGGGCAGACGCTGGCCCTGGTCGGTCCGAGCGGCTGCGGCAAGTCGACGCTGCTGGCCGTGCTGCTGGGATTCGTGCGGCCGAGCGGTGGGCGGGTGACCGTGGACGGTGTGGACCTGGCCGAGCTCGACCCGGATGCCTGGCGCGCGCGGGTGGCCTGGGTCCCGCAGCGGCCGCACCTGTTCGCGGGCACCCTGGCCGAGAACGTCCTCGTCGGGCGGGCCGACGCGACCGATGCGGACGTCGACGCAGCCGTCGCGGCAGCCGGGCTCGCGGCGCTGGTGTCGCGCCTCCCCGACGGGCTGCGCACCCGGCTCGGCGAGCGCGGAGCCGGGCTGTCGGCGGGCGAGCGGCAGCGGGTCGCCCTCGCCCGGGCGTTCCTGCGGGACGCCCCGCTGCTGCTGCTGGACGAGCCAACGGCGGGTCTGGACGGCGCCACCGAGGCCGACGTGCTGGCGGCGGTGCGGCGGCTCGCGTCGGGCCGGACCGTCGTCCTGGTGGCGCACCGGCCGAGCCTGCTGGTGCTGGCGGACAGCGTCGTCCGGCTCGACTCGGTCGGGGCGCTCGCGTGAGCACGCCCGGTTCCCCGCTGGCCCGGACGCTCCGGCTGGCCCGAGGCCGCTCCTGGCGCGTGTTCGCGTCCGCCCTGCTCGGCGCCGGTGCGGTGGCCTCCGCCGTCGGCCTGATGGCGACCTCGGCCTGGCTGCTCGCGCGTGCGGCACAGCACCCGGACCTGCAGGCGCTTGCGGTCGCGGTGGTCGCCATCCGGTTCTTCGCGCTGTCCCGGGCCGGGCTGCGGTACGCCGAACGGCTGGTCGGGCACGACGCCGCGCTGCGGGTCCTGGCCGACCTGCGGGTCCGCGTCTACCAGCGGCTCGAGCGGCTGGCCCCGGCCGGGCTGCCCGCGTTCCGCAGCGGCGACCTGCTGGCTCGCCTGGTGGACGACGTGGACACGGTCCAGGACCTGTTGCTGCGCGTGCTGCCGCCGTACCTGGTCGCCCTGCTCGCCGGCGGTGCCGTCGTGCTGCTGACCGGGTGGCTGCTCCCCTCCGCCGGACTGCTGCTCGCCGTCACGCTGCTGCTCGCGGCGCTCGTCGTCCCGGCCGTGTCGCTGGCCCTGGCCCGGCGGTCGCAGGCGAGGGCCGCCCACGCCCGCGGCGAGCTGGGGAACGCCGTCGTCGACCTGCTTCAGGGCGCCCCGGACCTGGTCGCGTACGGGATGGCCGGGCGGCGTCTGCAGGGTGTGGCCGAGCTGGACGCCGAGCTGACCGCGACGGCCCGGGCCTCGGCCGTGACGGCCGGCATCGGGGCCGGGCTGACGGTGCTGCTGTCCGGAGCGGCGCTGTGGGGCTCGGTGGTGCTGGCGGTCCCGGCGGTGCGCTCGGGGCGGCTCGACGCCGTGCTGCTCGCGGTGCTCGTACTGACGCCGCTCGCGGCGTTCGAGACCGTGGCCGGCCTGCCCGCGGCCGCGCAGACGTACGAGCAGGTCCGGCGTTCGTCCGCCCGTGTGTTCGAGGTGCTGGATGCGCCGGAGCCGGTGCACGAGCCGCTGGAACCGCTCCCGCTCCAGGACGGACCGGGTGCGCTCGTCGTGACCGGGCTGCACGCGCGCTGGCCGGGGTCGGCGCAGGCGGCGCTGGACGGCGTCGACCTGGTCCTGGCACCCGGTCGACGGGTCGCCGTGGTCGGCCCGAGCGGCGCGGGCAAGTCGACGCTCGCGGCCGTGCTGCTGCGCTTCCTGCCGTACGAGGGCTCCGCGACCCTGGACGGGGTCGAGCTGGTGCGGTTGCGCGGAGACGACGTACGGCGGCGGATCGGGCTCGCGGCACAGGACGCGCACGTCTTCGACTCGACCCTCGAGCAGAACCTGCGGCTGGCCCGCCCGGACGCGACCGCCGACGAGCTCGCCGCGGCGCTGTCCGGGGCACGCCTGGACACCTGGGTCGAGTCGCTGCCGGCCGGGCTGGCCACGCCGGTCGGCGAGGCCGGCGCCCGCATCTCCGGCGGGCAGCGGCAACGGCTGGCGCTGGCCAGGGCCCTGCTCGCGGACTTCCCGGTCCTGATCCTGGACGAGCCGGGTGAGCACCTGGACACCGCCACCGCCGACGCGCTCGTCGCCGATCTGCTCGACGCCACCCGGGGCCGGTCGACGCTGCTGATCACGCACCGGCTGGCCGGACTCGCCGACGTGGACGAGGTGCTCGTCCTGGACGCCGGCCGGGTCGTCGAGCGCGGCTCGCATGCCGACCTGGTCCTGGCCGGCGGCCGCTACGCCGGACTCTGGGACCTCGAGCAGGCCACCGCGGTGCGCTGAGCCGACGCGGTCCGCCTCAAGTGCGTGCCCGCTGCGACCCGATCATGGATGCAGGCGATAACGTCGGCCCCAAGACCCCACACCCCAGGGGTCGGCGGACCGAGCCGTCCGGTTGGCGGTGACCCCGCGGCCGGCACGTCCCGAGGAGTGTGCGCGTGGACACCGGATCACCCATCGAGCTCGTCCAGCTGCTCACCCCCGAGGGCGAACGGGTGCACCACCCCGGCTACGACGTCGACCTCTCCGACACCGACTACCGCGACCTGTACCGCGACCTGGTCCTCGTCCGCCGCGCCGACGTCGAGGCGACGGCGCTGCAGCGGCAGGGCGAGCTCGGCCTGTGGGCCAGCCTGCTCGGCCAGGAAGCCGCCCAGGTGGGCTCGGGCCGGGCGCTGGAGCCGGACGACTTCGCCTTCCCCACCTACCGCGAGCACGGCGTGGCGCACACCCGTGGCGTGGACCCGCTCGAGCTGCTGGGGATGTTCCGCGGCGTCTCCAACGGCGGCTGGGACCCGAACGAGAAGAACTTCGCGCTGTACACGATCGTCATCGGCAACCAGTGCCTGCACGCGGTCGGCTACGCGATGGGCCTGCTGATCGACCGCCGGCGCGCCCAGCAGGACCGGACGCCGGCCGTGGTCGCGTACTTCGGCGACGGAGCGTCGAGCCAGGGCGATGTGAACGAGGCGTTCATCTTCGCCGCCTCGTTCAACGCCCCGGTCGTCTTCTTCTGCCAGAACAACCAGTGGGCCATCTCCGAGCCGCTGGAGAAGCAGTCCAAGATCCCGCTGTACCGGCGGGCGAACGGCTTCGGGTTCCCGGGCGTGCGGGTGGACGGCAACGACGTGCTGGCCGTCCTCGCCGTGACGCGCAAGCACCTGGCCGACGCGCGCGAGGGCGCCGGACCGTCGCTGATCGAGGCGTTCACGTACCGCATGGGGGCGCACACCACCTCGGACGACCCGACCCGTTACCGCCTGGCCAGCGACCTGGAAGCCTGGCGGCTCAAGGACCCGATCGAACGGGTGCGCTCGTTCCTGTGGCGCCAGCAGCTGGCCGACCAGGCGTTCTTCGACGGCATCGAGGCGGAGGCGGAGACGCTGGCCGTGCGGCTGCGCGACGGGTGCAGAGCGTTGCCCGACCCCGAGCCGGACCGCATGCTCGACCAGGTGTACGCCGAGCCGCACCCGCTGGTGCAGGCCGAGCGGGCCGAGCTGGCGGCCTACCTCGGCTCGTTCGAGGACGCCCCCGCCGGAGCCGGCGCACACGGGGGGCACCGGTGAGCGAGACGGTCACCCTCGCGAGGGCGCTCAACCTGGGTCTGCGGCGGGCGCTGGAGAACGACGAACGCGTGGTGATGATCGGCGAGGACATCGGCAAGCTCGGCGGTGTCTTCCGCATCACCGACGCGCTGCAGAAGGACTTCGGCGAGGACCGCGTGATCGACTCCCCGCTCGCGGAGAGCGGGATCGTGGGGAGCGCGGTGGGGCTGGCGATGCGCGGCTACCGGCCGGTGGTGGAGATCCAGTTCGACGGCTTCGTCTACCCGGCGTTCGACCAGATCGTCTCCCAGGTCGCCAAGCTGCACGCCCGCTCGCGCGGCGACCTGCTCATGCCGATCGTCATCCGTATCCCGTTCGGGGGCGGCATCGGCGCGGTCGAGCACCACAGTGAGAGCCCGGAGGCGTACTTCGCGCACACCGCCGGCCTTCGCGTGGTGAGCCCGTCCAACCCGGTCGACGGCTACTGGATGATCCAGCAGGCGATCCGGTGCGACGACCCGGTCGTGTTCATGGAGCCCAAGCGGCGCTACTGGGAGAAGGCCGAGCTGGACCCGGCGGCGACCCCGGACCCGCTCTTCCAGGCCCGTCTGGTCCGTCCCGGCCGGGACGTGACGATCGCGTGCTACGGCCCGATGGTGCGCACCTGCCTGGACGCGGCCCAGGCGGCGGCCCCCGACGGCGTCGAGATCGAGGTGCTCGACCTGCGGACGCTGTCGCCGCTGGACCTGGACGCCGTGTGCCTGTCGGTGGAACGGACCGGCCGTCTGGTCGTCGTCCACGAGGCCCCGGTGTTCCTCGGCCTGGGCGCCGAGCTGGCCGCCCGGGTCACCGAGCGCTGCTTCTACTCCCTGCACGCCCCCGTGCTGCGGGTCGGCGGCTACGACGCGCCGTACCCGCCGTCGCGGCTGGAGGAGCACTACCTGCCCGACCTGGACCGGGTGCTGGACGCCGTCGACCGCTCGTTGGCGCTCTGATGCCGACGTACCAGCAGTTCCGCCTCCCCGACGTCGGAGAGGGCCTGACCGAGGGCGAGATCCTGCAGTGGCTCGTCAAGGTCGGTGAGACCGTCGTGGTCAACCAGCCCCTGGTCGAGGTGGAGACGGCCAAGGCCGCCGTCGAGCTGCCCTCCCCGTACGCCGGGCTGGTCACCGAGCTCATGGTCGAGGCGGGGACGACGGTCCTGGTCGGCACCCCGATCATCACCATCGACACCGAGCCCGGCGCAGCGGCGGCGACGCCGGCGGCACCGTCGGAGCCCGCGGTCCCGGTCCCGCCGTCCGCGCCGCCGTCCGCGCCGCCCTCCGCGTCGCCGTCCGCGCCGGACGCGACCGCGTCGAGCGCCCGCCGCCTCGCAGCCGCCGAGTTCGTCCCGACGCCCAAGCCGCAGCGTGAGGCGGTGCTGGTCGGCTACGGCGTCATGTCCGGGTCGGTCACGCGGCGCCCCCGCCGGACCACGGCCGGCGCGGCCGCCGGCGCGACGCCGGCGCCCGACCTCGGCGTGCGCACCCAGTCGCGGGCCAAGCCGCCCGTTCGCAAGCTGGCCAAGGACCTGGGCGTCGACCTGGCGTCGGTGGCGCCGTCCGGGCCGGACGGGACCGTCACCCGAGAGGACGTCGAGCGCACGGCAGCCGGGCTGGGGGTGCCGCCGGGCGACTCGGTCTCCGGCGTCGTGCTCAGCTCCGGCGGCACCGCGGTGCTCGGGGAGCGGCGCGAGCAGGTCCGCGGCGTGCGCAGGTACATGGCCGACGCGATGGTGCGCTCGGCGTTCACGATCCCGCACGTCACCGAGTGGACCGAGGTCGACGTCACCCGCTCGGTCAAGCTCGTGCACCGGCTGCGCGAGACGCCCGGCTTCCGCGAGGCGCGGGTCGGACCGCTGCTGCTGGTCGCGCGCGCGGTGCTGCTGATGGCCAAGGTGGTGCCGGAGGTCAACGCGTTCTGGGACGACGAGACCGGCGAGGTGGTCTACAAGGACCACGTGAACCTCGGTTTCGCCGCGGACACCCCGCGCGGGCTGATCGTGCCGAACATCAAGGCGGCGGACCGGCTCTCGTTGCCCGAGCTGGCCGTCGCCCTGCAGGGGCTGGTCGAGACCGCGCGGTCGGGACGGACCGCACCCGCCGACATGTCCGGCGGGACGTTCACGATCACGAACGTCGGGGTGTTCGGGATCGACGGCGGTACGCCGATCATCAACCCGGGCGAGTCGGCGATCCTGGCGGTCGGGGCGTTCCGCGAGCGGCCGTGGGTGCACAAGGGCAAGGTGCGGCCGCGGTGGGTGGTGCAGCTGGCGCTCTCGTTCGACCACCGCTTCATCGACGGCGCGACCGGCGCGCGGTTCCTCGGCGGGGTCGCGTCGGTGCTGTCCGACCCGGCCATGCCTCCCGTCGGCCGCTGACCGGGGGGAGACTGGCGGCATGCGCGTCCACGCGATCCAGCTCGAGACGTCTCTGTCCGAGGAGCCCGCGGCCCGGATCGAGCGGGCCGCCGCGCTCGTACGGTCGCAGTCGGGAGCCGATCTCGTCGTGCTGCCCGAGCTGTGGGTGCAGGGCGGGTTCGCGTTCGGGTCGTTCGCCGCGACCGCCGAGCCGCTGGACGGGCCGACGGTGGCGGCGCTGGCCGGCGCAGCGCGCGACCTCGGCGCCTGGGTGCACGGCGGTTCGGTGGTGGAGCGGGCCGAGGACGGACGCCTCTACAACACCTCGGTCCTGCTGCGCCCGGACGGGTCGCTGGCGGCCGCCTACCGCAAGATCCATCTCTTCGGCTTCGCCGGCGGCGAGACGACCGTGCTCACCCCCGGGACCGAGGTCGTCACCACCGACGTCGAAGGGACGCCCGTCGCCCTGGCCACCTGCTACGACCTGCGCTTCCCCGAGTTGTTCCGCGCCTTCGTCGACCGTGGCGCCGAGCTGTTCCTGCTGCCGGCGGCGTGGCCGGTCCCGCGCATCGCGCACTGGAGCCTGCTGGCCCGTGCCCGTGCAGTGGAGGACCAGGCGTTCGTCGTCGCGCTGAACGGCTGCGGGGACCAGGGCGGGGTCAGGCTCGGTGGCCGGTCCGTCCTGGTCGACCCGTGGGGCGCCGTGCTCGCCGAGGCGGGCAACGACGAGCAGGTCCTGGTCGCAGACCTCGACCTGGCGCACGTCGCCAAGACCCGGGGCGACTTCCCTGTGCTCGCCGACCGCCGGCTGGGCGGCCCCGGCGCCGGCTGACCCGACCCGTCGCGTCGTCAGTAGTGCTCGCGGCCCGGGCCCTCCGGTCCGAGCCCGGTGAACCAGCTCACGACGAACAGCACGAGCGCGATCACGGCGACCATGCCGGCGAGGGCGAGCAGCACCAGCCCGCCGCGGCCCAGCGCGACGAGCAGCCGCTCCCGGGCGCGCCGCAGCACCGAAGGACGCTCGTCCGCTCCGTCTGCCACTTGACCCCCCTGCCCTGGAACGGTCGGCGGAGGCCGTTCCGGACGGACGCATCATGCATCCCCGTGCGCCGTTTGTCTGTAGTTCACCGGGGCGTCGCCTGACCGAGCTGCGGCGACGGTCAGGTCAAGGGGACCCCGTCGAGGCCGACGAAGGTGTAGCCCCGCCGGCGCAGCTCCGGGACCAGGAGCCTCGTGGTGGCGTACGCGGCGTTGCCCTCCTTGATGAAGTCGCTGTCCGCGGTGCTGTCGTGCATCAGCAGGATGCCGCGGCCGGCCGTCGTGACGGCGGCGAGGAACGCCTCCGCCGCGTCGACGGCCCCGACCCGGTCCTGCCAGAGCATCCAGTCGCCGGCGTCGATGTCCCACCCCACCGGACCGATGTGCTGCGCCGACACCCGCGGGTCGCTGTTCAGCCGGTCCGCCAGCGCGGCCGACCAGTCGCCGTACGGCGGGCGGAACCAGATCGGGCCGTCCACGCCGGCCGCGATCAGCCGGTCCGTGCGCGCCAGCTCTTCGGCCGGGTCGCCGCCCGCGGCGAGGAGGTCGGGCAGGTGCGGGTGCGAGTACGTGTGGTTGCCGACGATGTGGCCGAGCGCGCGGACGCCGGCCGGCGCGTGCGGCATCTGCTCGACGTGCCGGCCGGTCATGAAGAACGCCGCGCTGATCCCCTCGTCGGCCAGGTAGGTCGCGAGCTCCAGCGTCCTGGGACCCGGGCCGTCCCCGACGGTGCTGCCCGGCCCGTCGTCGTAGGTCAGGCAGATCGTCCGCTCGGGCAGTGCCCGCCCGGTCAGGAGCTCGGTCGCGTACACGTTCCGGACCCTAGAGGACCGCACCTCGCTCACGAAGACGCGCCTGTCAGATTCAGACGGGGCCAGAGCCCCGTCTGAGTCTGACGAGTCCCCGGTTGGCGGCTGTCCGGCTGGCAGACTCGACGACGTGACCCGCGGTGCGCGCGTTCGAGCTCCGGAGCTGACCGGCCGGGGTGGCTGGCTGAACACCGGCGGCGAGGAGTACGGCATCGCGGACTTCCGCGGCCGGTTCCTCTTGATCGACTTCTGGACCTTCTGCTGCATCAACTGCCTGCACGTGATCGAGGAGCTGCGGGGGTTGGAGGCCAAGTACTCCGACGTGCTCGTGACCGTCGGCGTGCACTCGCCGAAGTTCGTGCACGAGACCGACCACGACGCAGTCGCGGCCGCCGTCGAGCGGTACGAGGTGCACCACCCCGTGCTCGACGACCCCGACCTGGTCACGTGGAGCGCGTACGCGGTCCGGGCCTGGCCGACCCTGGCGCTCGTCGACCCCGAGGGGTACGTCGTCGCGCAGTTCTCCGGCGAGGGGCACGCGCACGGGCTGGACAGCCTGCTGGCCGAGCTCGTCGACGAGCACGAGGCGAAGGGCACGCTGCACCGCGGCGACGGACCGTACGTCCCGCCCGAGCCACAGCCCTCGACGCTGCGTTTCCCCGCCAAGGCGGTGCTGCTGTTGACCGGACACGTGCTGGTCGCCGACGCGGGGCACCACCGCCTGGCCCTGCTGGAGCCGGACGGCGAGACGCCCGCGCGACCGCCGATCGGCAGCGGCGAGCGCGGCCTGCTCGACGGGCCGCCCGACGTCGCGCGCTTCCACGAGCCCAACGGCGTGTGCCTGCTGCCGCCCGACGTGGCCACCGAGGTCGGGTACGACGTCGTCGTGGCCGACACCGTCAACCATGCCCTGCGCGGCGTCTCGCTGACCGACGGCACGGTCACGACGGTGGCCGGAACCGGCAGCCAGTGGATGCAGGGGTCGCCGAACCCGCCGGACGGGACTGCCCGCGAGCAGGATCTGTCCTCGCCCTGGGATGTCGTGTGGTCGCCCGCCGACCGAGTCGTGCGGGTGGCGATGGCCGGGATCCACCAGCTGTGGGACTTCGACCCGGTCGCGCGCCGGGTGCGGCCGCACGCCGGGACGACGAACGAAGGCTTGCGCGACGGCCCGGTGGACCAGGCGTGGTTCGCCCAGACGTCGGGGCTGGCGGTCGGCACCGATGCCGACGGCGAGCGGCTGTGGCTGGCCGACTCGGAGACGTCGAGCCTGCGCTCCGTGCGCGCCGGTGTGGTGATGACGCACGTGGGCCAGGGTCTGTTCGACTTCGGGCACCGCGACGGCCCGGCGCAGGACGCGCTGCTGCAGCACCCGCTCGGCGTGACCGCTCTGCCGGACGGCTCGGTCGCGGTGCTCGACACGTACAACGACGCAGTCCGGCGCTACGACCCGCTGACCGGCCAGGTCAGCACGGTCGCGACCGGGCTGCGCGAACCCTCCGGTGCGGTCCTGGTCCCCGGGTCCGGGGGTCCGGACGCGCCGCCGGACCTCCTGGTGGTGGAGTCGGCCGCGCACCGGCTCACCAGGGTGCGGCTGCCGAAGGAGGCGGTGCAGGTCGAGGCGGCCGCCTACCGGGCCAGACGCCCGGTGCTCGACGTCGCGCCGGGCGAGGTGGAGCTGGTGGTGGTGTTCGAGCCGCCGCCCGGGCAGAAGCTGGACGACCGGTACGGGCCCTCGACCCGTCTGCTGGTCTCCACCACGCCGCCGGGGCTGCTGCGTGCGGGGGAGGGGAGCGGGCAGGAGCTGAGCCGGGTGCTCGAGATCGCAGCCGGCAGCGGTGAGGGTGTCCTGCACGTCGCGGCGTTCGCGGCGTCCTGCGACGACAGCGACGCGGTGGAGTTCCCGGCCTGCCACGTGCACCAGCAGGACTGGGGCCTGCCCGTGCGGGTCACGCCCGGTGGCGACCGCCGGCTCGCGCTGATGCTGCTCGGGCTGGACGCCGGCTGACCGCTGCCCCCACCGGCTCGGCGACCTCAGTGAGGTCCAGCTCGGACTCCTCGTCCGGTACGAGGCCGGTGTCCGGCAGTTCGACCGGCTCGCCCGCACCGAGGGACTCCCGGCGTGCCGCGCGTTCCTGCCGCGCCTGGTTGTGCCGCTCCACGTCCTCCGCCAGGGCCGCCCGCCAGTAGGCCCACCCGCGCCGCGCAGCGCGGCCGAGGGCAGGCTGGAGCACGGCGGCGAACAGCCCACCGGCCACGGCGAACGCCGACATCCACAGCGCCGACTGGTCGGTCACCACGGCGGGGACGCCGTCCACGTCGGTCGTCCAGCGCACCGCACCCGCCGCGAGGGCCGGGAGCACGGCCAGCCCGACCAGCACCTGCCACTTGCGGACGACGCCGGTGAGGGCCATGGCCCCGATCACGACCAGCAGGCCGCGCCATCCTGCGGTGGAGGGGTTCGTCGGCTCACCGGCGCTCTCCTGCCAGCCGAGCCAGAGCAGGAAGCCCAGCCCGACCGGGAAGAGCCGGCCGATCACCTCGCTCGATGCGATCCAGGCGCGCCGCCCGCGCAGCGCGGCGAGCGTGGCGGCCGGCAGGATCACCAGCAACGCCGTGATCGATGCGCTCACCCACGCCCAGGTGGTCTGCGGCCCGGTGGAGTGGGCCGGCCAGACCAGCGCGTACGCGACCTGGTTCGGCAGCGGCGGCGCCCACGAGCCCGGTTCCAGCTCGACCGGCACCAGCGGGAGCGCCGCGACCGCGAGCAGCCACCAGCCGCGCCCGACCCGGACGACCAGGAGGGCCAGCAGGACGAGCGCGAAGGTGATCCCGACAGCCGTCGCCGCCGACGGCAGCCAGCCTTCCCAGCCCGGCTGGGGGAGGCTGTGCGTGCCGGCGGCCTTGGGGTCGGCCAGGTGCAGCTGCAGCCGCATCCACTCGGTGCCCCACCAGCTCCGGGTGACGACGCTGTGCGCGACCAGGCCCTGGACCAGGGCCTGGACGGTGAGCGCGGCGAGCGTCACCTGAAGGACCGGGCGACGGCGCTTGGCCGGGGTACGCGGTACAGGCATGCGCGGGCGACCGGGGGTTCAGACCCGACGGGCCCCGACGCCGGCCGGCAGACCGCGACCGCGCAGGGCGGCGGCTGCCGTGGTGCCCAGGAGGGCCAGCATCAGGAGGAGGGAGAGGTTCTGCTCACCGCGCAGGAAGTCGAAGGCGATCCGGGTGCCCGCGCCGAGCTCTTCGGCGTGGTTGCGGTCCAGCAGCAGGTAGGTCGTGAGGGCGACCAGGACCAGCGAGGCCGCGGACATCGCGGCGCGCCGGCCCCGAGGGTGACCGAGAGGGATCCTCACCCTGAGGACATCGGCCCCCACGACCGCCCGTCTTGAGCCCGGCTCAGAAGGCGTTCTCGGGCAGGTCCATGAGCGCGTTGTCGGTCGCCTCGGCGATAGCGCGCTGCGCCGACAGCGGGGGGAGCATCTGCTGGGCGAAGAACTGCGCCGCGGCCACCTTGCCGGTGTAGAAGTCCAGGTCCCGCGGGCTCGGGTCCTGAGCCAGCGCCGCCAGCGCGATCTCGGCCTGGCGCAGGAGCAGCCACGCGACGACCAGGTCGCCGAGCGCGAACAGCAGCCGGCCGGTGTTCTGCCCCACCTTGTACAGGCTGCGGATGTCGGACTGCGCGGCGGTCAGGAACCCGACCATCGCGCCCACGATGCCCTGCACGTCCTCGAGCGCGGCCGCGAGCAGCTCGCGCTCGGCGGCCAGCAGTCCGTTGCCGGCCTCGGACTTGGCGAACTCCTGGATGCCGGTCAGCAGCACCGTGAGGGCCTGCCCCTGGTCCCGCACGATCTTGCGGAAGAACAGGTCCAGGCCCTGGATGGCGGTGGTGCCCTCGTAGAGGGTGTCGATCTTCGCGTCGCGGATGTACTGCTCGAGCGGGTAGTCCTGCAGGTAGCCGGAGCCTCCCAAGGTCTGCAGCGACTCGGCGCCGAGCAGCGCGTACGACTTCTCCGACCCGTAGCCCTTGACGATGGGCAGCAGCAGGTCGTTGAGGCGGTCCTCCGCCGAGGCGTCCTCGCCGGCGGCCTCCTTGAGCGCCACGGCGTCCTGCACGCTCGCGGTGTAGAGGACGAGTGCACGCATGCCCTCGGCGTACGCCTTCTGCGTCATGAGCGACCGGCGGACGTCCGGGTGGTGGGTGATCGTGACGCGAGGAGCGGCCTTGTCGGTCATCTGCGTGAGGTCGGCTCCCTGGACGCGCGTCTTGGCGTACTCCAGCGCGTTCAGGTAGCCGGTGGACAGCGTGGCGATCGCCTTGGTGCCGACCATCATCCGCGCGAACTCGATGACCTTGAACATCTGAGCGATGCCGTCGTGCACCTCGCCCACGAGCCAGCCGACGGCGGGCTGCTTCTCGCCGAAGGTGAGCTCGCAGGTCGTCGAGACCTTCAGGCCCATCTTGTGCTCGACGTTCGTGACGTAGACGCCGTTGCGCTCCCGGAGCTCTCCGCTGGCCCAGTCCACGTGGAACTTCGGGACGAAGAAGAGCGACAGGCCCTTGGTGCCCGGGCCGGCGCCCTCCGGGCGGGCGAGCACCAGGTGGAAGATGTTGTCGGTCAGGTCGTGCTCGGCCGAGGTGATGAAGCGCTTCACGCCCTCGATGTGCCACGAGCCGTCGTCCTGGCGGATCGCCCTCGTACGGCCGGCGCCGACGTCCGATCCGGCGTCCGGCTCGGTGAGCACCATCGTCGCGCCCCAGCCGTGCTCGGCGCAGACCCGTGCCCACCGCTTCTGCTCGTCCGTGCCCAGCGCCCACAGCGTGTGAGCGAACGCGGCACCCGAGGAGTACATGTGCACGCCCGGGTTCGAGCCGAGGACCATCTCGGCGACCGCCCAGCGGACCGACGGCGGGGTGGGCGTACCGCCGATCTCGGCGGGCAGGTCGAGGTGGGTCCAGCCGGCGTCGACGTACGCCCGGTAGGACCGCTTGAACGACTCGGGCAGGGTCACGCTGGAGGTGGCCGGGTCGAAGACGGGCGGGTTGCGGTCCGAGTCGAGCAGCGACTCCGCGAGCTCCTCGGTCGCGAGCCGCTCGACCTCGCTGAGGATCGACCGCGCGATGTCGGCGTCCATCTCGGCGTACGGCCCGGTGCCGAGCACCTGCTGGCGCCCGAGCACCTCGAAGAGGTTGAACTCGATGTCTCGCAGGTTCGACTTGTAGTGCCCCATCGCTGCCCGCTCCCCTGTCCCGGTCCTGGTGTGCCGACCCGTCACCTACCCGTCGGTAACATGATGCTACCCGCGGGTAACCTGCGCAAGCCGCCACCCCGAACGGCCCACAGCTGCGACTGCTGCGCGCATCAGTCGCGTTCGGGGGGCGCCGGGGCGTACGGGGAGGGTCAACGGTGCTGGGAGGCCAGGAGCTCGTCGGCGAGGCGCTCGAACAGGGCGGCTGCCTCCCGTGCCTCCCGCTCGTCGGGCGGGGTGTGCCCGTAGCACTCGCGCTCGAGGACCCGGACGGCCGGCCGGGCCTGCGCGGGCAGCCGGAAGGCGTACTCGGCGAGTGTCTCGGCCGGGCGGGTGGTCGAGCCCTCGGTGCCCATCGCGGCGTCCAGCCGCCGGAACGCGGCCAGCACCGGTCCGGGAGCGGGACCGCGCGCCGCCGCCGAGCGGACCGCCCGGCGCCGGCGCCACCACATCAGCAGCCGGACGAGCCCGGCGCTCAGCAGCGCGACGGCGAGCACCGCGACGGCCAGCAGCACCCGGCCACCCGCAGTCGACGCCAGCGACTGCAGCTTGGCCACGACCCGGCTGAGCAGGCTCGCCTGCCCGTTGGGGGCCAGCGCCGCTCCGGCCGTCGGGTCCGACGAGGACCACCCCACCCCCGGGTACCAGACCTCCACCCAGGCGTGCGCGTCGGACGCCAGCATCAGCCGGCGGCCGGCCGGGGCCGGCTGCCCGTACGCGAAGCCGGTGGCCAGGCGCGCAGGGATCCCGCGGGCGCGCAGCAGCACGACCTCGGCCGAGGCGAACTGCTCGCAGAAACCCTGGTGGGAGTCGAACAGGAAGTCGTCAACGGGGTCCTGCCCCGGCGACGGGACCGGGGAGTCGAGCCGGTAGGTCTCGTTGCTGCGCAGGTAGCGTTCGACCGCAGAGACGGCGTCGTACCGGGTGCGAGCCTGCGTGGTGACCTGCGCCGCGAGCTGGCGCACCCGCAGCGGGACGGTCGTGGGCAGCTGGGTCCAGCGCCGGTCCTGCGGGTCGGCGCCGGCCGCGGCGCGCAGCGTGGCCGGGTCGAGGACCTCGGGCAGCGAGGTCACCGTGTACCCGGCCAGCTCGCCGTTGGTGTCGAACAGCACGAGACCGGTGCCGGTCTGGATCAGGTGGCCGGCGTCGGCGTGCAGCGCGGACACCTCACCCGGCGCGACGACGGCGCCGTCGGCCCCGGTCCGCAGCACCACGGTGTCGGTACGCAAGGTTGTGCCGCCCGGCACCACCACGTCCTCGCCGGCGAGGGGTACCACGTAGTCCGGCCCCGAGCCGAGCGAGCGCGCACCGGACCGGGGGGACTGCCAGCCGCTGCCGTCGTAGACGTCCAGGACATTGCTGCGCCACAGCTGCGGCGAGTCGGCCGGGACCTCCAGCACCGGGTCGGACGACAGGGTCCCGCGTACCCGCAGGTCCAGGTATCCCCCGGTGTAGTAGGACGCGCTGCGCGACACCCCGGCCGAGCCGCCGGTCGGGTCGGGCGCCTCGCCGCCGAGCAGTCGGCTGCGGGCGCTGATCCCCTGCGGCTGCGGGAGGACCAGGAAGACGGCCAGGCCGAGCACCACGCAGACGGCGACGACGACGGTGACCCTGCCGGCGGTCCGTGGGCCGGGCGCGGTGCCCGCTGCGCTGCGGTGCAGCACGGCCACGGCGTCGGCACCGTCGGACTCGGTCAAGCGGTGCGCCAGGACGATGCCGGTGACGGCTGCCGGCCAGGAGAGCAGCAGCGGCACGGCGACGACCAGGCCGGGGGACAGCCCGGCGGCCAGCACCGTCATGAACAGGCCGATGACGAGCCCCACCAGCAGGTCCCGCCGAGCGTTGAGCACCACGGAGTGGGCGACCTGGACGCCGACGAGGAGAGAAGCGAGCAGGGGGCCGACGCCGGTCAGGCCGTCCCCGGGGTCGCCGCCCTGGCCGAACGTCGCGTACGCCGCGTAGCCGGCCACCACCAGCAGCGCGCCGATGCTGACCGACTTGCGCCGGGCGGCGGACGTGGCTCCGGGCAGCGCGTACGAGGCGTACGAACCGGCGAGCAGCGCCAGCCCGGCGAAGACGGCGACGACGGGCCCCACCAGGTTCGAGCAGACGAGGGACACCAGCCCGGTGACCCCCACGGCCGCGACGACCCACCGCAACGGCACGCTGCGCGCGTCGAGCTGGGGCCGCTGCGCGCTCACGTCGCCGCCCCGGCGCCGGTGGCCCCGGCGGTGGGCCGGGCGACCAGCGGGACGAACCGCACCCCGGCAGCAGCGGCGAGCGGCTGTGCGTGGTCCCACCAGTCGGCGGCCGGGCGGGTCAGCGCGATGGTCAGCTCGCCCGGTCCGACGAACGCGGCCAGCCGGGCGAGTGCGACGTGGTCGGGCGGCACCACCGTGCGCAGGGCGGCGCACCAGTCGAGCATCTCGACCTCCTGGTCGCCCGCGAGCTCGCCCCAGCCGTGACCGCGCGCATCGCACGCGAGCAGGCGGACCGCGCGGCCGGTCCGGGCGGTCGCGACGGCCAGCGACGCCACCGCCGAGACCAGCGGCTCCCAGTCCGGGGCGGTGTCCGGCCCGACGACGCAGATGGTGAGCCGGCCACCGCGCGGCTGCTCACGCTCGAGCACCACGAGCCGGCCCCGCCGGGCGGTGCTGCGCCAGTGCACCTGGCGGGCGTCGTCGCCGCGCTGCCAGTCGCGGATCCCGTGCACGTCGAGACCGCTGCGGCTGCGCACCGGCTCGCCGGTGCCGTCCGAGCCGTCCGCGGGCGGCGGCGGCTGGACCCGCGTGACGATCGGGTGCACGACGAGGTCGGCCCTGATGGTGCCGATGCTGCGGGCCGCCACGAGGCCGAGCGGTGCCGTGCTGGTCAGGGTGACCGTGCCTTCGGTGGCCACCCCCCGGGCCGTCGCCAGCCTGGTGAGCGTCACGCCCGCACAGGCTCCGGGTGGGATCGCGTCGACCA
Organism: uncultured Actinomycetota bacterium; assembly: GCA_963849365.1. GTDB lineage: Bacteria > Actinomycetota > Actinomycetes > Prado026 > Prado026 > CAVQCJ01. Next base: position 775,607 of record CAWKHA010000004.1, on the reverse strand, counting down.
GGACGGTCACGTCGGCGAGCCCGTCCACGTGGTGGTGCAGGCGGGTCAGCGGCAGCGTGCGCCGGCCGTTGTTGCGCAGGTGGACGTGCGACACCACCGGCTCCCCGAGGACGGCCCGGGGAGGGCTGGACACGCCGACCGTGACGTCGCGCAGCTGGGGACGCAGCACCCTGGCGCCGATCGAGACGCCCAGCGACCCGGCGGCGAGAAGCAGCAGCCAGCTGTCGCCGGTGACCGTCGCGAGCCCCCCGAGTGCACCGGCCCCGACCAGCGGGAGCAGCCCGAGCCCGGTGGGCCGCAGGGTCGGCCGGCTCGCGCCGGCCGGGCGCGCAGGTCCGGTCGGCCGACCGGCTGGGCCGGCCATCAGCCCTGCAGCGGGACGGGCACCCGGTTGACCAGGTCGGCGACGACCGCCGAACCCCCGCCGGGGAAGTCCTGGGCCAGGACCAGGCGGTGCCCGAGCACCGCCGGTGCGAGGGCCTTGGTGTCGTCGGGCGCGACGTAGTCCCGTCCGTGCAGGTGCGCCCGGGCCTGGGCGCAGCGGATCAACGTGAGCGCGGCCCGCGGGCTGGCGCCGAGGTGCACCCGGCCGTCCCGGCGGGTGGCCTGCACGAGGGCCAGCGCGTGGTCCAGCACCGGCTCCGCGACGTACGTCCGGCGCACCGCCGACCGCGCCGCCTGCAGCTGCTCGGGGCCGACCACCGGTTGGAGGTCGTCGACCGTCGGTCGGACCAGCTGCTCGCGGACCACCCGGCGCTCGGACGCCGCGTCCAGGTCCCCCAGCCGCAGGCACACGGCGAAGCGGTCCAGCTGGCCCTCGGGGAGCGGGTACGTGCCGTGCTGCTCGAGCGGGTTCTGGGTGGCGACCACGAAGAACGGCTCCGGCAGCGCGTGCCGCACGCCGTCGACCGTGACGGCGCCCTCGTCCATGGCTTCGAGGAACGCCGACTGCGTCCGCGGCGGGGTCCGGTTCAGCTCGTCGGCGAGGACGACGTGGGCGAACAGGGGACCGGGGACGAACAGGAACCGGTGCTGGTCGGGGTCCCAGACCCCCGAGCCGGTGATGTCCGAGGGGAGCAGGTCGGCGGTCGCCTGGATGCGCTGGAAGACCCCGCCGAGGGACCGGGCGAACGCGCGGGCCAGCGTCGTCTTGCCGCTGCCGGGTACGTCCTCGATGAGCGCGTGCCCGCCGGCCAGCAGAGCGCACGTGACGAGCTCGACGGCCCGCTCCCGGCCGTGCACGACCTGCTGGACGTTGGCGACGATGCGCTGCCCCAGGTCGGTCAGCGAGTCCGATCGTGCCTGGTCCACACCGGGCGGCAGCAGGGGCGTGCTCGTCACAGTGCTCCTCTGACTCGTCCGTGCTGTTCCCCGGGGTGTCGGCAGTCCGTTCAGGGCATCGGCGCAGCCGACCTCCCTCTTGATCTGCAGGCGAGGATCCGTCCGCTCAGACGTGCGGGCGACCCAGCCCCGTCGAGGGCCTGCTGCGGGGCAGCATCAGGGTCAGGCCGTCGGCGTATGCAGGCGCGTTAAGACTCAGGCGGTGGGCGTAGCGAACGCGTCAACGCCCGGCGACAGAGCGGGCCGGCGACGCTTCGCTGCCTCGTACGGCCAAGACGGGCCGTTGTCGAGGAGTGTCATGGTGATCCCTCCGGGCGTCGGGCCGATGCGTCGGCGTCCGCAGCAGGACCTGCCGCCGGTGGGCATCAGGCTCGCTGCAGGTCTCACGACCGTGGTCGCCGCGGCCGTGGTGGCCTCCTTCGTGCCGGCCGGCCACGTGCTGGTCCGCAGCGTCGTGCCCATGGTCGCCGTCGCAGCCCTCGCGGCCGTGGTCGACGACTGGCGGGCGACGGCATCGGCGGCGGCGTTCGGCTTCCTGGTTGTCAACGGCTTTCTCACCGACAGGTACGGTCAGCTCGCCTGGCACGGCGGCGCCGACGCACTCCGCCTGCTGGCCATGCTCGGTGCGGCATGCGTGGGGACCTGGGCCGGCCGGGGCTGGCGGGCGAGACTCCCCCGGACGGCACCGATGCCGACCAGGGGGACCCCGCGGTGGCTGAGGTGACCCTCGTGTCCGCCGACGTTGCGGTCGTCGACGAATCTTGACGAGGTCCTAACGCCACGGGCTGGCCATGGTGTCTAACGTCAGTCTGATGAGCGCGACCCCCGTCGTCCCGCCGTCGCGCGGGCGATCGGCTGGCCGATGACCACATCGATCGGCGGCGTCAAACGGCTCTTCGTCGGGCGCCCGCTGCGCAGCCAGCAGATGCACCAGACGTTGTTGCCGAAATGGCTGGCGCTGCCTGTGTTCGCCTCCGACCCGCTCTCCTCTGTCGCCTACGCCACCGAGGAGATCGTGCTGTACCTCGCGGTGGGCGGAGCCGCGTATCTCGCCTTCGCGAAGTGGATCGCGGCCGCGATCGCCGTCCTGCTGGTCATCGTGGTCCTGTCCTACCGCCAGACCTGTCACGCGTACCCCAACGGCGGCGGCGCGTACGCGGTCAGCCTCGACAACTTCGGCGAGAACGCGGCTCTGACGGCGGCGAGCGCGCTCCTCGTCGACTACGTCATGACTGTGGCCGTGTCCGTGGTGTCGGGCGTCGTGGCCATCACCAGTGCGGTCCCGTCGTTGGCGAACCACGCCGTGGCGATGTCGGTGGGGTTCACTCTGCTCCTGCTCATGGCGAACCTGCGCGGCGTGAAGGAGGCCGGCAGGGCTTTCGCGATCCCGACGTACACATTCGTCACCTTGACGTACCTGATGTTCGTCATCGCGGCGGTCAAGGGCGTCACCGGACACCTGCCGCAGGCCGTGACGTCCACTCAGGACCTGGTTCGCACGGCCCGCACCGGCGGGGTGTTCACGCTGATCATCCTGGCCAAGGCGTTCGCGTCGGGCTGCACCGCGCTGACCGGCGTCGAGGCGATCAGCAACGGCGTACCCGCCTTCCGCAAACCGAAGGCACGCAACGCAGCGAACACGCTGGCCATCATGGGCCTGCTCTCGGTGACCATGTTCGTCGGCATCACCGTGCTTGCTCGACACCTCAACGCCGAGGCCCAACCCAGCGGCAACCCGTCGGTGATCTCGCAGATCGCGGCTTCGGTCTTCGGCAGCGACGCGTTCCTGTTCTACCTCTACCAGGCGGCGACTGCGGGAATCCTGATCCTCGCGGCCAACACCGCGTTCAGCGGCTTCCCGGTCCTGTCGTCGATCCTCGCCCAGGACAGGTACCTTCCGCGCCAGCTCCACAACCGCGGCGACAAGCTCGTCTTCAGCAACGGCATCCTGCTGCTGGGCGGTTTCGCGATCGCCTTGATCATCGGCTTCGACGCCAGCATCGACAAGCTCATCCAGCTGTACATCGTCGGCGTGTTCACCAGCTTCACGCTGAGCCAGGCCGGCATGGTCAAACGCTGGAACGCGCTGATGCGTACAGCCCCGGACGAGCAACGTCGGCGCATGAGGATCTCGCGCGGGCTGAACCTGATCGGCACCTGCGCCACTGGTCTGGTGCTGGTCATCGTCGTCGCGACCAAGGTGCCCGAAGGCGCCTGGATCGCGGTCCTGGCCATGGTGGTGATCTTCGCGACGATGAAGGCGATCCGCCGGCACTACAACGGCGTGGCCGGTGAGCTCGCGATCACCCCGACGGCCAGGCCCATGCTGCCGTCGCGGAACCACGCGGTCGTGCTGGTGTCAAGGCTGCACCTGGCGTCGATGCGCGCGCTCGCGTACGCGAAGGCCACTCGGCCCAGCTCGCTCGAGGCCGTCACCATCAACATCGACGAGGCCGAGGTCGAACAGCTGCGCGAGCAGTGGAGCGAGCACAGCATCGATATCCCGCTGGTGATCCTCGACTCGCCCTACCGCGAGGTCACCAAGCCGCTGCTCGAGTACATCCGGAGACGGCGCAGCGACAACCCTCGTGACGTCGTCACGGTCTTCATCCCCGAATACGTCCTCGGCCACTGGTGGGAGCAGCTGCTGCACAACCAGAGCGCTCTGCGACTGAAGACCCGGCTGCTCTTCGAGCCGGGGATCATGGTCACCAGCGTGCCCTGGCGACTGCGTTCGAGCGAGCATCTTCGTGACGAAGACCTTCAGGCTGCCGAGGTGGATGACGACTTCTCCGTGGGATCTCGCGCGGAGTAGCCCCGCTCCCGGTCCGACTGTCCCGGTCTGGGGCGAGGATCAGGCGACGAACTCTTCGGCCGGTGGGACCGCGCGGACGTAGACGGTGTCCCCCGGCTGCAGGGACAGGCGGCGGGCGCCGTCTCGGGTCAGCTGCGCCCAGATCGGCTCGCCGTCGGCGACCGCGTCGACCCGCACCTCGAACCCGAGCCGCACGACCCGCTCGACGACGGCCCGGACCGCGTCCGCACGGGGGTCCGCGGTGACTTCCAGGTCGTGGGGGCGCACCAGGTGCCCGCGCAGCTTGGTCACCGGGCCCAGAAAGCTCATCACGAAGTCGTTCGCCGGGCTCTCGTACAGCTCGTCGGGTGTCCCGACCTGCCGCACGCGCCCGTCCGCCATCACCACGATGCTGTCGGCGACCTCCATCGCCTCCTCCTGGTCGTGGGTGACGAACACCGTGGTGACGTGCACCTCGTCGTGCAGCCGGCGCAGCCACGTGCGCAGCTCCTTGCGGACCTGCGCGTCCAGGGCCCCGAAGGGCTCGTCCAGCAGCAGGACACGTGGCTCGACCGCGAGCGCCCGGGCCAGGGCCATCCGCTGCCGCTGCCCGCCGGACAGCTGCGCGGGGTACCGACCGGCGAACTGCTCCAGGTGCACCAGCTCGAGCAGCTCACGGACCCGCTTGTCGATCTCGGCCTTGGGCCGCTTGCGGATCTTCAGCCCGAACGCGACGTTCGAGGCCACCGTCATGTGCTTGAAGGCGGCGTAGTGCTGGAAGACGAAGCCCACGTTGCGTCGCTGCGGCGACACCTTCGTCGAGTCCTCGCCGGCGATCTCGACCACCCCGCTGTCCGGGGTCTCCAGCCCGGCGATGATCCGCAGGAGTGTCGACTTGCCGCCGCCGCTGGGACCCAGCAGCGCGGTCAGCGACCCGGACGGGATGTCCACCGACACGTCGGTGAGCGCGGCGAAGTCGCCGAAGTTCTTGGACACGTTGCTGACGCGGATCATCGCGTCTCCTCCTTGGGCCGGAGCATCGTGATGAGCAGCAGCGTCACGACCGCCACCACCATGAGTGCGAACGCCATCGTGTAGGCGCCCTGCTGGTCGAAGTTGATGAACAGCTGCTCGACGTAGAGCGTGGCGGTCTGCGTCTGGTCGACGAGGTTCCCGGACACGACGGCGACGGCACCGTACTCACCGAGGCAGCGGGCGAGCGCGAGGACGGTGCCGTAGGCGAGCGCCCACCGGATGGCCGGGATGGTCACGCGGCGGAAGGCCTGCCAGGTGCTCGCCCCCAGCGTCCAGGCGGCCTGCTCCTGCTCGACACCGATCTCCTCGAGCACGGGCTCGACCGCTCGTACCACCAGGGGCAACGAGACGAAGATGGTCGCCAGGACCATGCCCGGGACCGCGAAGATGATGTCCAGGCCACGCTCCGACAACCAGCCGCCGACCGGCGTGAACGTGCCGTACACGAGGATCAGCGCGAGCCCGACGACGACTGGTGACACCGCGAGCGGCAGGTCGATCAGCGCGTTGAAGACGCGCTTGCCGAAGAAGTCGTGCCGGGCCAGCAGGATCGCGGCGCCGATCCCGAACACGGTGTTCGCGACGGTCGCGACGACGGCGATGACGAGCGTCAGCTTGAACGCGTGCAGGGCAGACTCGTTCGTCAGCGTGTCGATCACCGGCTGCAGGCCGTTCTCGAAGGTCCGCCAGACGATGACACCGACGGGCAGGACCAGCAGGAACAGCAGGTAGACCAGCGCGACGGTGCGCAGCGCGTATCTAGCCACGACGGCACCCCCATCGCTGAAGGGCGTCCAGCGAGACCAGGGCGATCAGCGCGACGACCAGCAGCACGGTCGAGACCGCGGCTGCCGCAGTGACGTTGTCGCTCTCGATCTGGCCGCGGATGAACACCGAGGCGACCTCGGTCTGGAAGGGCAGGTTCCCAGTCAGCAGCACGGTCGCACCGAACTCGCTCATGGCCCGGGTGAACGCCAGGGCCGTACCGGCCAGCATCGCGGGCAGCAGGCTGGGCAGCAGCACGCGACGGAACGTGGTCACCCGGCTGGCGCCCAGCGAGTGCGCGGCCTCCTCCGTCTGCGGGTCGAGCTCGAGCAGGACCGGCTGGACGGTTCGCACGACGAACGGCAGCGTCACGAAGAGCAGGGCCAGCACGACGCTGGCCCGGGTGTACGCGACGTTGATGTGGACTGGGCTGTTCGTGCCGTACAGCGAGAGCAGAACCAGGCCGGCCACGATCGTCGGCAGCGCGAACGGGAGGTCGATCAGCGTGTCGACGATGCGCAGGCCGGGGAACTTGTCGCGCACCAGGACCCAGGCGATGAGCGTGCCCATCACCAGGTTGACCAGGCCGACGACGATCGAGGCGACGATCGTGAGGACGAGCGCCGACCTCGCCTGGTCGGAGGTGATCGCCTGCCAGAACGCGGACCAGCCGTCCTGGCGGGACCGCCAGACGACGGCGGCCAGCGGGATCAGCACGATCAGGCTGAGGTACAGCATGGCCGTCCCGAGGCCGAGCCCCAGGCCGACCGAGGGCTTGCGGGACACGCCCGGGGCGACCGGTCGTTCCTGGGTCTGCGAGGCGTCCAGGGCGTCGCGCGCGTCGGGCCCGGCGGCGTCACCGGTCGTGGACCGGTCCGCCGCCGTGCCGTCGGCTACGTCGGTGCCCGTGGCGCTACTTGGCCGTGACGGTGACACCGATGCTCTTCTCGACGTCGGCCATCACGCCTTTGGTGGTGTCGAAGAAGTCCTTGGTGACGACGGTCCAGCCACCGAGGTCGGTGATCGTGAACACCGCGGTCGGCGTCGGGAACTTGCCCGTCGCCACCCCCGGCACGACCGGGCGGTAGCCGGAGTTGGCCCAGATCTGCTGCGCCGCCGGCGTGTACAGGAAGTCCAGGAAGCTCTGGGCCTCCTTCTTGTGCGTGCTGGTCGAGGTCACGGCGATCGGGTTCTCGATCAGGATCGTCGAGGCCGGCACGGTGTAGTCGATCGGCTGGTTGTTCTTCTGGGCATTGATGGCCTCGCTCTCGTAGGAGAGGAAGGCGTCGCCCTTGCCGCCGACGAACGTCTGCAGCGACTTGCGGGCGCTGTCGTCCTGCACCGGGACGTTCTTGAACAACGCGTGCAGGTAGTCGATCCCGGCCTGCTTGTTCGCGCCCTTGTCAGAGGTAGCGCCGTAGCCGGCCATGATGTTCCAGCGCGCACCGCCCGAGGTGAACGGGTTGGGCGTGATGACCTGTACGCCGGACTTGGTCAGGTCGGTCCAGTCCTTGAGGCCCTTCGGGTTGCCCTTGCGGGTCCCGATCACCACGACCGAGTTGGTGATCATGCCCTTGTACTGGCCGGTGTTCCAGCTCGCGTCGACCAGGTTGGCCTTCACCAGCCGGGTGACGTCCGGCTCGAGCGCGAAGTTGACGATGTCGGCCTTCAGGCCGGCCGCGACCGCTCGGCTCTGGTCGCCGGACGCGCCGTACGACTGGGTGAACGAGATGTTCTTGCCGGCGTCGGTGGCCTGGAAGGCCTTGATCAGCTTGGTGTAGGCGCCCTGCGGGGTGGAGTAGGCCACCAGCGCGAGCGTGACCTTGGGGCCGGAACCGGAACCCCCGCTGCTCCCGCTGCCGCACCCGGCCAGGACCAGCGACGCTGCCGCCGCCAGGGCCGCCACTGCGGTGTACTTGCGAATCCTCATTTACCTATCCTCTCCCCTTGCCAGGTAGGGAATACCGTATAGCAGGGGAATCGCCACGTGAACCGCCGGGACGCCCGAACGACCGAACGGATGAGGCAGATGGGCCGTAGGGACCAGTCGGCCGGCGGCGGCTCCGCTGACACCGCGGCGGCGCGTCGCGGCCGTCAGCCACGCCGGTCCAGGGCTGATCGTTGACCCGGACGAGGGACGCTGCCGCACCCTCGGTGATCACCCGGGCACGGTTGGTCGGATAGGTACGAAACGCTTGACGACTGCTCGGCGTACGTGGACTGTGACCCCCGGCGTGTGCCAGATCGGCGCACGGTATGGCCTCCACCATCCCGAGGAGAGTCAATGCGTCACAGCTATCGCAGGGGAGCCATCGGCGTCACCGTCGCCGCCCTTGGCCTGGCTGCCTTCGCCGCTCCGGCACAGGCAGACAGCGACACCCCTTCCGTCGCCCTGAACGGCTCCGTGCCGTCCTGGGCGCACGCGTCGGCCGTCAAGGGACACGCCTCCGCCAAGGCGTCCGTGCGACTGACCGTCGTGCTGAACATGCGCGACGCGAAGGGCGCCGCCCGCCTCGCGGCTGCAGTCTCCGACCCGGCCAGCACGTCGTACGGCCACTACCTGAGCGCCGCCCAGTTCCGCGCGCGCTTCGCCCCCACCAACGCTGACGTGGCCAAGGTGACCCGCTGGCTGGGCAAGGCCGGCCTCAAGATCGTGGACGTCCCCGCCAACCACCGCTGGGTCACCGTGACCGGCACCGTGGCGCAGGCGGAGCGGGCCTTCGGCACGACCATCGACTCCTTCTCGGTGAGCGGCGGCACCGCCACCGCCCCCGCCTCGGCTGCCAAGGTCCCCGTCGCTGTCGCCAGCCTCGTGGCCGGCGTGGACGGGCTGACCAGCCAGACCCGGCTGAACGCGCCGTCGACGTCCGGCAAGGCGACGTCCGCCAAGGGCACCGCGTCGACGAAGAACCCGACGGCCGCCGTCACGACCAAGGCCCCGCCGCCGCCCGCGTTCGTGAACGGGAGGCCGTGCTCGAGCTACTACGGCGAGAAGACCGCGTCGACACTGCCGGGGGCGTTCGGCAAGAAGCAGCCGTACGCACCGTGCGGCTACGTGGCCGACCAGCTGCGCGGCGCCTACGGCACGACCGGTCTGGTGGCCAAGGGCATCAACGGCAGCGGCGTGACCGTCGCGATCGTGGATGCGTACGCCGCCCCGACGATCCTGGCGGACGCGAACAAGTACGCGTCGCTGCACGGTCAGCAGCCGTTCGCCAAGGGTCAGTTCAAGCAGATCGGCGCCGCGCCGTACCGCTACGGCTACTACGACCACGTCAACGACGACCTGTGCGGTGAGCAGGGCTGGTACGGCGAGGAGACCCTCGACGTCGAGGCCGTGCACTCCATGGCACCGGCGGCCAACGTCCTGTACGTGGCCGGTCGCAGCTGCGACGACCCGGACCTGCTGGCTGCGCTGAACAAGATCATCGACAACCACCTCGCGCAGATCATCAGCAACTCCTGGGGCGGCATCGGCGAGCCCGACCCGGTCAGCCAGGCAGCCCTGCTTCACGCCTACCAGCAGACGTTCGTGCAGGCGGTCCTGCAGGGCATCGGCGTGTTCTTCTCCTCCGGTGACGGCGGCGACGAGGTCGACAACACGGGCGTCCGGCTCGTCGACTTCCCCGCCTCCGACCCGTGGATCACCGCGGTCGGCGGCACCAGCCTCGCCCTCGGCAAGAACGACAACTACCAGTGGGAGACCGGCTGGGGCACGGGCAAGAGCGTGCTCACCGACGGCAAGTGGGACCCGAAGCCTCCGGGCAACCACCTGTACGGGGGCGGCGGCGGCACCAGCCAGCTGTTCGCCGAGCCGGGCTACCAGAAGGGCGTCGTGCCGAAATCAATCTCGAAGTTCTGGGGCCCCGCAGGCCGGGCCGTGCCGGACATCGCCGCGGACGGCGACCCGAGCACGGGCTTCCTGGTCGGCGAGACCCAGATGTTCCCGGACGGGAAGTCGAGGTACTCCGAGTACCGCATCGGCGGCACGAGCCTGTCCTGCCCGCTGATGGCCGGGATCGAGGCTCTGTCCGACCAGGCGTTCGGTCGCGCGCACGGGTTCGCGAACCCGGCGATCTACCGGCTGGCGGGTTCCTCGGCGGTCCGTGACATCGTGCCGCAGGGCAAGCACGCGGTGGTCCGGGTCGACTTCGTCAACGGGGTCGACGCCACAGACGGGCTGGTGTACTCGCTGCGTTCGCTCGACCAGACCGAGTCCATCTTCACCCGGAAGGGCTACGACGACGTCACCGGCATCGGGACGCCGAAGGGCCTGGCGTACGTCACCGGCCTGGGCCACTAGCCCCGGCTGTCGGTCGGGTCCGCCCGACCGGACGGCGTGAGCGGCGAGGGCCGGGGAGTCTGCCTCCCCGGCCCTCGCCCGCGTCCGCGTCCACCCTGCCCGACTGATGCGCGCGTCTTGGGCCTACGCGTCACCCGTTAGGCCCAAGACGCGCGCATCAGTCGCGCAGGTACGGGCGGCGGCGGGCTCGACTTGTACACGAAAGCCGGCCGCCGGGCGTCATGCTGTTGTGATGGGGCGCCATGGCGGGGGTACGGGGGATGCGCAGCCCGCCCGCCCCGCCCACCTGGTACTGGTCGCGTCCGGCGCGGCCGCGCTCTCCGCGCTGCTGCCGGGTGCGGGCCAGCTCGCCGCCGGCCGCCGCCGGCGCGCGGTCCCCTATCTCGCGTTCACCCTGGCGACCATCGGGGTCGCCGTATGGGCCGCGATGCTCGGGCGCGTCGAGCTGCTCGAGCTCGCCGTCCAGCCGGCCTGGCTGACCGCGGCCGTCGTGGCCATCGCGGTCAGCCTCGTCGTGCGGGTGGCCGCGGCGATCGATGCGTACGGCTGCGTGCGACCGTTCACCGGCCGTCCGGCCGGTGCCTCGGTCGCCGGCGTCGTGGTCCTCGCGCTCGTGGTCGGGCTGCTCGTCGTGCCGCACGTGCAGGCGGCCTGGGACGCGATCGCGCAGCGCGAGCTGGTCACGAACGTGTTCGCGGACGAACCGGTGCTGCCGGTCGAACCTGGCCCCCTCCCGTCGTCGAGCGAGCCGTCGCCGACACCGACGGCCTCCGCGTCGGCGGCGTCGACGTCCGCGCGGCCGAGCCCGCGCTCGCTGTCGTCCGCCGCCCTGGGGCACGACGGCCGCTTCACCGTGCTCCTGCTCGGCTCGGACGCCGGCCCGTCCCGTACCGGAGCCCGCACCGACACGATGGTCCTGCTCAGCATCGACCCGCGGAGGCGTACTGCCGTGATGATCGGGGTACCGCGCAACCTCGCGCGCATCCCGTTCCCGGCCGGGCCGATGCGGGACCGCTTCCCGAACGGGTTCGACAACATCGCCAACGCCGTCTACGGGTACGGCACGTCGCACCCCAGCTGGTTCGGTCACGTCAAGGACCCCGGCGCCACCGCCACCGAGCAGGCCGTCGCCGCGGCCACCGGGCTGGAGATCGACGACTGGGCGATGGTCGACCTGCGCGGCGTCGTGGGCGTGGTCAGCGCCCTCGGCGGGGTGACCATGGACATCCCGGAGTCGCTGTCGGACCGGGTCTCGCCCTACCTCGACGGCGGCGCCTCCATCTCCGCCGACATCAGGCCCGGACGCCAGCACCTCACGCCGAACGAGGTGTACGTCTACATCCGCTCACGGCACGCGGACAGCGACTACCAGCGCATGCGCCGGCAGCGGTGCGTGCTCGAGGCGATGGGCCACCAGCTCACCGGCCCGCGGCTGGTCACGATCTACCCGGGGCTCGCCGGCGCCGTCAGCAGGTACGTGACGACCGACATCCCGCGCAGCCGGCTCCCGGCGCTGGTCCAGCTGGGCTCGGCCCTGCGCACGAGCCGGGTGCGGACGCTCCTGCTGGTCCCGCCGCTGATGGACCCGCGCAACCCGGACTACGCCCAGATCCGCGCGCTCGTCCGCAACGCGCTGGCCGGCCACCTCCCGGCGAGCTCGACCGCGTCGTCCAGCCTGGCCGCCGCCTGCTCTTGACCGGCTCACACCGAGCCGCGGAACCCGTGCCCGTCGAGCTGTCCACAGGTCGGGTCGCACCACCAGTCTGATAGGGCCGATCTGTCAGCCGCCCACGTTAGGACAGGGGCTCCCATCCGCGGGTCCCGAAGGAGTGTCCCCGACGTGAGCCATATCGACGATCTCGAAAGCCGGCTGCGCATGCTCGCCGACCAGATGGTCACGCGCAGCCGCGCAAGCGGCCGGCGTTGCTCCGCTGGCTCCAGGCCAATGGGGGCTGCTGCTGCGACTGCGAGGTCGTGATGAACGTCTTCCGCGACGACCGGCAGAGCCAGCGGCACCTGAGGCTCAGGTGCATCGCCTCTTACGCCGATCCTCCGTGAGGTGTTGCTGAGGACGGCCGACCAGGCCGGACCCGCGCCGCGACCGGCCGTCGCGTGGCTGCATGCTGGACGGGTGACCGCGTCCGGCAGGAAGATCATCGCGCTGATGCGGCGCGTCGGACCGTTCGTGCTGCTGCCGGTGGCCGCCCTGCTGCTGGCGCTGGCGGTCACGCCCCCGGTGACCGTGTCGGCGTTCGGCCAGACCGTGCAGGTCGGGGCGGTCCCGCCCAGCCTGGGGCTGGGCCTGAGCGGCCCCGGCGAGGCCGACCTCTTCGGCGAGGGCACGCTGGAGACGGTGCAGCACTTCGACGGGCCGATCCGGCCGCGCCTGGTCTGGCAGCGGTTCAACCGCAACGACGAGGCCAGCCAGTTCCTGCAGTCCACGTCGTCGAACGGGCGGCGGGTCGTCAAGACCGGTTCCCGCGAAGTCGGGCGGGCGCTCGCCGACGGCTGGACCGCCTACTTCAAGCGGCTGGCCGGAGTCGCCGGCCTGATCGGCGGTGCGCTCTACCTGCTCGGGGTCGGCGGGGTCGCCCTGCTCTCCGGGCACGCGCACAAGCACCGCAGCCGGCGACACCACCTGGCTCTGCTGGCGGTCGCGGTCGGGTCGTCGGTCCTGGTCACCGCCGGCTTCACGGCGCTCACGGTGGTCTCGGCGTCGCGGCAGCTGAACCAGGTCACGTCGCTGTCCGACCTGGTCGGGACCGCCAAGCTGGCCCCGGTGCCGATCACCGTCGGACCCAAGCGCACCGACATCGACGCAGTCGTCATCGGCGACTCGACTGCCGCCGGCATCGGCAACACCCCGCTCACCAAGCCGACCAGGGCGGACCGGTTCTGCCGGCGGTCGGCCGACGCGTACGCCGTCGCGCTCGAGTCCGCCTCGGGGCTGAGCGCGCTGAACCTCGCCTGCAGCTCGGCCACCATCACCGAGGGACTGCTCGGACCGCAGACCATCGGCGCTCTCACGCTGTCGCCGCAGGTCGGGGTGCTCCAGTCGGTGCAGTCCGCGCGGCTCGTCATCGTCAGCATCGGCGCCAACGACGTGGGCTGGTCGGACTTCGTGCGGTACTGCTACGGGCTGGCGCGCTGCGACGACCAGGCCAGCGACAGCCTGTTCCAGAGCCGGCTCGACTCTTTCAAGGTGCAGTACAGCCAGCTGCTGCAGCAGCTGGCCGACCTGCCCAGCCACCCCGCGGTGATCGTCAACGAGTACTACGACCCGTTCGGGGACACCTTCGACTGCCCCCAGCTGAAGGACGCATCGGCGCGGGCGGGAGCCCCGAACGGCTACGGGTTCGGGCCCGACCCCGGGCAGCAGAACCAGGACGAGAAGATCAAGCAGAAGATCGAGCCGCTGGAGTCCGAGCTGAGCCGGATGAACGCGGTGATCGAGCAGGGCGCGCAGGCGTTCGGGTTCACCGCCGTGCATCCGCGCTTCGCCGGGCACGAGCTGTGCTCCGCCCAGTCCTGGGTGCAGGGGATGTCGGACGAGGCGCCTTTCCATCCGAACTCGGCCGGCGAGCTGGCGATCGCGGCGGCCGACCTGCCGTACATCTCGACGTCCGGCACGCCGGCCTGAGCGGCGGGGGAGCGGCTTCGACTGCTGCTATCGACCGTAGACGGAGACGTGTCTCGAGCTTTCTCGCGTGAAGGGTTCCTGCTTCCAGCCACCCCAGCGTTCCTTCAGCCGAAGCCCGGCGATCCTGGCCATCAGGTCCAGCTCGGCGGGCCATGCGTACCTGCAGACGATGGGGTAGAGACGAACGCCAGCCGGCGTGAGCGCCACATGGCACTCGTCGAGTCGCTGTTCCACGGGGTCATGTCGGCCGACATCCAGCCGGACTTCGGAAACCCCGACAGCCTCGGCGTCGACATACTGCTGCTCGCGGAGCCGGAAGAGGAAGTCGGGTACGAATGCCTCGACGACGAACACGCCGCCGTCGCTGAGGTGAGTTGCCACATTCTCGAAGCAGCGCACCTGCTCGTCCTGGGTCAGCAGGTTGAACAGCGTGTTGAACACCAAGAAGACCAGCGGGTAGGTGCCCGGGACGGAGACCTCAGAGAAGTCGCCCATCGTCACGCCGATCCGCTCCCCGCCCGGCTTCGCTCGCAGTCTCGCAACCATCTCGGGTGACATGTCGATGCCGTCCACCCGGAGCCCACGCTCGGCGAGGGGTAGTGCGATCCGTCCCGTGCCGATAGCGAGTTCGAGCGCTGGTCCGCCCCGAGCAGCCTGTTCCAGGAACGCGACGGTTTCCGCCTCATCACCCCTGGGCGTGTCGTCGTAGATGTCGGCGGTGGCGCTGCCGAAACTCGTCATCGGGTCGTAGTTGTCCACCATCGAAGTGAGTCAGTGAGGGCCACCCCGGTCAACTGCGTTTCTCGCTCGCTCCGAGAGCTGGATCTGGCAGTGTCACCTGTCGAGCACGGCACCTCGTACCACTCGGTACGGCCGCCGCCAAGGGCGATCCGCTCAAGGACACACCGGTGGAACGGAGCGGGTGACGGGAATCGAACCCGCACTGTCAGCTTGGGAAGCTGATGTTCTGCCATTGAACTACACCCGCGGGCTCGGGCCGGGGCTCGAGCGGCCCCTACTGTAGCCGGATGGTCGCCAGGCCCGCGCCCGCCTCCACGGGGTCCGACCCGGCGACGTTCAGCCGCCTGATGCGCACTCCCAGCATCGGTCTGGGCACGCCGCTGACCGTGGTCAAGGCGGCCGTGGCCGGCTCGGTCTCGTTCGCCATCGCGGCCGCGATCGGGCCGACCCGGTACGCCGCGCTCGCCCCCGTCGTGGCCGTGTTCACCGTGCAGGGCAGTGTGCTCGGGACGCTGGCCCAGGGTCTGCAGCGGGTGCTGGGCACGGTGCTGGGGGTGGCGGCCGCGGTGGTCTTCGTCCAGTGGGTCGGCACGTCGTGGTGGTCGATCCTCGTGGCGTTGCTGGTCTCGCTGCTGATCGCGCGGCGGCTCCCGATCGGGTTCGCCGGGCAGGCGCAGATCCCGGTCTCGGTCCTGCTGACCATGGCGCTCGGGCCGAGCCAGACCGGGTACGGGCAGTGGCGGGTTGTCGACTCGCTGGTCGGGGGGCTGGTGGGCATCGCGGTCGGCGTGCTGGTCCCCGAGCGGCCGGGCTTCGGTGCTGCGCAGGAAGCCCAGCACGCCTGGGGGAACTCGCTGGTCGACCAGATCGACGCGCTCGCGGGCGCGCTCGAGGAGCCGAAGCGTGAGCTGGTCGGACGTGAGCGGCATGCGTTCATCGAGTCGTCGCAGGAGCTGTTCGAGCTGGCCGCGGCCGGCCGCCGGGCGACGGCGCTGGCGCAGGACGGCGTGGCGTTCAACCCGTGGGCGTAGCGGCACAGGGACCAGCTCGCGCTGCTTCGCCGCCGGGAGAGCGAGCTGGTGCGGGTGACCCTGGAGGTCCGGGTGCTCTCGCTGACGGTCGACCAGCTGTACGACCGGCCGCACCACCATCCCCGCCTGGACCGCACGGTCCTCGCGGAGCTGCTGCGCGGCTGCGCCGAGCTGTACCGGCACCGCCGCGCGGGCGCCGACGTGGCGGAGCAGTCGCTGGCGCTGCGGGCCCGGATCGCCCTGGCCGTGGGGGAGGTGACAGGCGCGCGGACCGATGCGTACGCGGTGCTGGACAGCGTGAGCCTGCTGGGCCGGGTCGACCAGCTGCGCGCGGACATCGCCGGCCGGCACCCGGCGGACGCCCCCGACCCGGCGCACTCCGTCGACCCCGACCCGGAGGACCTCGACCCCGACGCGCTGGACCTCGACGAGACGCCGGACGATGCCCGGTAGCCTCCACGGGTGCTGCTCTCCGACCGTGACCTCAGGGCCGAGATCGAGTCCGGCCGGGTCGCCCTCGACCCGTACGACCCGGGCATGGTCCAGCCGTCGAGCATCGACGTGCGGCTGGACCGCTACTTCCGGGTCTTCGAGAACCACCGCTACCCGCACATCGACCCGGCCGAGGACCAGGCGGATCTCACCCGCGAAGTCGTGACCAAGGGCGACGAGCCCTTTATCCTGCACCCCGGGGAGTTCGTGCTCGGCTCGACGTACGAGGTCTGTACGCTGCCGGACGACATCGCGGGGCGGCTGGAGGGCAAGTCGTCGCTCGGGCGCCTCGGCCTGCTGACGCACTCGACGGCCGGGTTCATCGACCCCGGCTTCTCCGGGCACGTCACGCTGGAGCTGTCGAACGTGGCGACCCTGCCCATCAAGCTGTGGCCGGGCATGAAGATCGGGCAGCTGTGCCTGATCCGGCTGTCGTCGCCGGCCGAGCACCCGTACGGCTCGGCGGTGTACGGGTCGCGCTACCAGGACCAGCGTGGGCCGACGCCCTCGAAGTCGTTCAAGAACTTCCACCGCACCGACGTCCCCGAGCGCTGACCCACCGCTCGGCATTTCCCCCACGTGAAGGCGGCGCGACCGTACGGCAGACTCGGGCGATGGTGCCGCCGCAGGAGCTCGACGGGTTCGTCCTTCGCCCGGCCCGGCCCGACGACGAATGGGCGTGGCCGGTCTACCGCCGCGGGTCCGGGCCCCCGGTGGTCGTGCTGCACGAGCTGTTCGGGCTGACCCCGGCGTCGGTCTCGGCCGGCGGCTGGATCGCGGACGCCGGGTTCTCGGTGTGGCTGCCGGCGCTGGTCGGCCATGTCCCGTCGTCCACCGGTACCGACCGGCTCTACGCCATGTGGAGCGTCTGCATCTCGCGCGAGATCAACATCCTGGCGACCGGGCGGACCAGCCCGGTCGTACGACGGCTGCGCGCGCTCGCGAGGACCGCCGCAGCCGAGGCGGGGACCGCGGGCGCCGGCGTCGTTGGCATGTGCCTCACCGGCGGTTTCGCGCTCGCGCTGGCGGCTGACGAGAACGTCCTGGCTGCGGTGTCGGCGGAACCCGCCCTGCCGTTCGCGTCACCGGTCACGCCCTGGTGCGCCAAGGGCCTCGGCATGGGCGCCGACGACATCACGCAGGCCCGGTCGCGCCTGCAGTCCGGTGCCGTCGAGGTGTACATGACGCGCTTCACGGCGGACCGCAAGAGCCCGACCGCCCGGGCGCACGTCCTGCGGGAACAGTTCGGCGAGCAGGGACTGACGATGGACGAGCTGCCGTCCCAGGACGGCAACCCGTTCGGCTTCCGCGCCGACGAGCACTCGGTGCTGACCGACGCCCGCATGCACTACCCGGCAGACAGCGCTGCGGGGCAGCGGCTGGCGCAGACCGCCGAGCGGATCGTCGAGTTCCTCGCCCGCCGGCTGGGTACCACCTCCTGAGCCGTCGTATGCAACGACATCAGCGGGGAAGGGGCCCGGCGCTTGGGGACGGAGTGCGGAGCTCCTTGACTCCGGGGACGAACAGGACGGCGACCGTGCCGATGACGTTCACCGCCGCCGCCACGAGCAGAACGGTGTTCTCCCCGAAGGCGGCGACCGCGGGACCGGTGAGCGCCATCCCGACCGGCAGGAGCGACAGGCTGGCCATCCAGTCCAGGGCGGAGACCCGGGCCAGCTTGTCCGGCGGGATCTCGCGCTGCAGCGCGGTCTGCCAGTAGATGTTGAACGGCTCGAAGCCCACCCCGGCCACGAAGTACGCGACGTAGAACAGCCACGGCGCCGCTGGGAACGCAAGCACGACGGGTACGGCCGTGAACGGCAGCCACCCCAGCGCGCCCACGAGGCCGGGCCGGCGCGGGCGCCAGCGCAGCGCAATGATGGCACCGACGACGCCGCCGGCCGCGAAGAGCGCGAGCGACGTCGCGTACACCGCGTCGTAGCCGAACTCGCGCCGTCCGATGACCGGCAGCAGCACGGTCTCCGGGGCGATGACGAGCATCAGCGCGACCGAGGCCAGGACCAGGATCGCGGCCACCCAGGGCCGCCGCCGGACCTCGTCGAAACCCTCGAGGATCTCGCGTACCACACCGGGCCGGTCCTCGACTGCGACCCGTTCGCGCGGCGGCTCGCGCAGCAGCGTCAGGCACACCAGCGAGACGCCGAACGTGAGCGCGTTGATGACGAACGCCGGACGGGTCCCACCGGCCGCGGTGACGACAAGCGCGCCGAGCGCGGGTCCCAGGACCGCGGCGGTGCGGTAGCTGATGACGATGAGCGCGTTCGCCGGGCGCAGCTGCTCGGGCGCCAGGATGCTCGGCAGCAGCGCGGTCTCGGCCGGGCGGAAGAACGCCTCGCCGCCGCCGACCAGGAAGACCAGCACGGCGAGCACCCACAACGGCGGCGTCGCCGGAAGCAGGGCGAGCCCGAGGACGGCAACCATCCGGAACGCGTCAGCGGCGCGCATCACCAGTGTGCGGGGCAGCCGGTCGGCCCACACGCCGCCCATGACGGCGAACAGCACGAGCGCCGCCCAGCGAGCGGCCAGCACGAGGCCGATGTCGGTGACGGTGCCACCCGCGTTGAGGACGGCGATCGTCACCGCGACGGGGAAGATCTGGTCGCCGACCGTGGACACGGCCTGACCGACCCAGAGCAGCCGGAAGTCGCGGATCCCCAGGACGGACCCGCGCAGGCGCTCCGCGACGGCGGTCATGCCGGCCATCCTGTCGCACGAGTCAGTACGCCGTCGAAGCGGTTCCGTCTCGGTGACCGCTCCTGCTGCCGACTTGTGCACACGAGTCCCGGTACGACAGCGGGTGGGGTCAGCGCAGGATGGCGTCGACCTGCCCGCGCAGCGATGCCGGCGTCTCCAACGGTGCGAAGTTGTCTGCCCAGGCCGGCAGCTCGGCCGGGTTCATCGACATCGAGTAGTAGTAGCCCTGGCCGTACTCGCAGCCGAGACGGCGGAGCCGGTCGGCGACCTGCGGCGCCTCGACGCCCTCGGCGATGACCTGCAGCCCCAAGTGGTGCGCGAGGTCGATCAGCGAGGTGACGATGGCCGCATCGCGGCTCGACTCGACGATGCGCGTGACGAACGAGCGGTCGATCTTCAGCTGCTGGATCGGCAGTGCGCTCAGGTACGTCAGCGACGAGTAGCCCGTGCCGAAGTCGTCCAGCGCCAGCCGTACGCCGAGGGCGCGCAGCTCGGCCAGCAGGCCGAGCGCACGGTCGGCGTCGCTGATCACGATGCTCTCGGTGATCTCCAGCGTCAGCAGGTGCGCGGGCAGCCGGTAGCGGCGTAGCACCTCGGCCACCGTGCCGGGCAGGGTCCGGTCGAGCAGCGAGCGGGCCGACAGGTTCACCGAGATGCCGAGCTGCCGCCCGTCGGCGCGCCACTGCGCGCAGGCCGCGACAGCCCGGTCGAGCACGAGCTCGGTCAGCGGCACGATGAGGCCGTTGCGCTCGGCCAGCGGGAGGAAGGCATCCGGCCGCAGCGTGCCGCGCGTCGGGTGGTGCCAGCGGACGAGCGCCTCCGCGGCGACCAGCCGCCCGGCGAGCAGGTCGATGACCGGTTCCACCTCGATGTCGATCCGGCCGTTGCTGAGCGCCTCGCGCAGCTCGCCCATGAGCGACAGCAGCGACGGGTCGTTGACGTCGATGTCCGGCCGGTAGACCACGGCCGACTCGGGCCCGTTCTTGGCCGCGTACATCGCGATGTCGGCCCGCTTGAGCAGGTCCCCGACCCCGGTCGCGTGGTCAGGTGCCAGCGCGATGCCGACCGAGCCGGACAGGTGCAGCCGGTCCTCCCCGACGAGTACGGGTGCGGTCAGCGCGTCGATCATCCGGCTGGCGACGTCCATGCCGTCCGCCTCCACCAGGTCCGCCCGCTCGAGCAGCACCGCAAACTCGTCGCCGCCCAGGCGGGCGACGGTGACCCCGGGGTCTGCGGCCCGGCTGAACCGAGTGGCCACCTCCCGGATGAGCTCGTCCCCGACGTGGTGGCCGAGGGTGTCGTTCACGACCTTGAAGCCGTTGAGGTCGATGATCATCATCGCGACCCGCGAGTGACCGGCGGTGGCACGCGCGACCGCGCTGGTGGCCAGCGCGGTCAGGTGCGAGCGGTTGGGCAGCCCGGTGAGCGCGTCGTGCAGCGCGTCGTGGCGCAGCCGTCCGATGAGCATCTCGTTGTGCAGCGCGACGGACGCGTGGTTGGCCACCGTCTGCAGCAGCTGGACGTCACTCTCGGCGAAGCCGCGGACCTCGCCGAGCCGGTCGTAGACGGCCAGCACGCCGAGCGTCTCGCCCTCGACGACCAGCGGCGCGACCACCGCCTCGCGCGCCCGCCGCGCGCGCAGGAACGCCGACTGCGTGGCGACGTCGTGCGTGAGCAGGGTCGCTCCCTCACGGATCAGGGACTCGATGAGCGTGCGCACCATCGCGACGTGCTTGCCCGCGTCGCTGGTCACTCTCGAGCCGTCGTACCGCCACAGGCCCGTGCTCGACTCTGCGGTAGAGCCGGCCCGGAACCGGATCACCTCGGCCACCTCGGCGCGCATCAGGTGCCGCGCCTGCTCGAGGACGGCCGGGAGCACCTCGGTGGCTGCCGGGGCGCCGGTGAGCTCGCGGCTGAACCGGAAGAGCTTCTCGAGGCTGGTGTGCCGGTCCGCCAGCGAGGAGTACGAGCGGAAGCCGACCATCAGCACGACGCCGGCGGTGACCAGCGGCAGCGTGGCCAGCGGACCCAGCCGCAGCGTGAGCACCGCGACCAGTCCCAGGATCCCGGCTGCGCCCGCGATGCCGACGCCCGCCAGCGAGCCGACGAAACCGTCGCGCCGGCGGACCCCACCGGTGTACCAGCGCAGGATCTGGCTCAGCGCCAGCAGGTCGACGACGATCGCCAGCGTGACCGCGGCGACGGCGGCGAACCACGACCGGGCGTTGTCCACCGAGCTGTCGCCCGCGAGCAGCCGGAAGGTCGCCAGGGCCACGGCCCCGTTCGCGAAGAAAAGGGTCATGTTGAGCGCCGCCTTGAGCGGCGTCTGCCTCCGGTGCAGCAGGACGACGACGGCCGGTCCGAGCACCCGGGCCACCATCAGCGGGCCGGGAGCCGCGTAGAACAGGCCGAGGACCAGCGGGATCTCGCTCAGCGAGATGCTCTTGGCCTCCCGGCCGAACTGGATGTGGAAGACCCAGATCTCAGCGGCGCCGAAGAGCCCCGCGAGCACCCACCACGGGATCGTGACCCCGCTCGCGGGGTGGACGGGATTGCGCAGCACGAGGACGAGCAGAGCAGTGCCGAACAGGAGCAGTACGCCCATGAGCGCGACGACACGCCTCGTCGGGCGGTCCACCCGGCGAGCTCCGTCCGTTCCCGCCGCCTGGGCGGTCTCCGCGTCCATCGCTTGCGTGATCGACCGGAACCGCAACGAGCCTTAGGTCCACGAGGTGCCGGGAGTGGGTCGCTCAGTGCTCCGGAGAACGGTCATTCCCACGACCCCCCGTCCCAGCCCGCGCCGTCCCAGCTCGCGCCGTCCCAGGACGCCCCGTCCCAAGAGGCCCCGTCCCAGGACGCCCCGTCCCAGGACGCCCCGTCCCACGAGGCGCCGTCCCAGGACGCGCCGTCCCAGGACGCCCCGTCCCACGAGGCGCCGTCCCAGCTCGCGCCGTCCCAGGAGGCCCCGTCCCAGGACGCCCCGTCCCACGAGGCTCCGGCCCAGGTCGCGCCGTTCCACTGCCCGCCCGCCCAGGACGCTCCGGCGGCCTCGGCCCTGGCGAGCGCCCCGGTGCTGACGGCGTGGCCGAAGATGTCCTGCTCCCCGGCCAGCGCGACCCCTTGGCGGGTCACGTGCATGGTGCCGCGGGAGCCCTCGAGCGTGCCGGTGCCGGTCGACTGCTGGAAGTACTGCGAGGTCGACTGTCCGGGCCATCCGGAGTACAGGGCCCGGTAGGCGTTGGGGGTCTCGGCGCCGTACGGGTTGCCGATCGCCGGCTGGCTGCCGGTGCTCGTCAACACCCGCTTGACCTGGTCCGGGCTGAGGTTGGGGCGCTCGCTGAGCAGGAGCGCGACCACGCCGGAGGTGAGCGCAGCCGCCTCCGAGGTACCGCTGCCGCGGAAGAAGCGGGTGGCCAGCCGGCCGGTCGCCCCGTAGCGCTGGTCGATGTACGAGCCGGGCACGCGCAGCCCCTGCACGTGCACGCCCGGGCTGACGAGGTCGACGCTGCGACGCGAGTTGCCGATAGCGGTGAAGCCGGCGACCGCGTCGTCGCGCTTGCTGACCGTGTTGTTTGTGTCCAGCGCGCCCGCTGCGATGACGAACGGGTCGACCGCCGGGTCGGAGAGCTGGTTGTTCGGCTTGTTGCCCGAGGAGACCACGACCACGATGCCGCTGCGCCACGCGACCTCGGCGGCGTACGCCAGCGGGTCGACGGTGTACGGCTGCAGCGAGTCGGTGCCGAACGACAGGTTCAGGACGCGGATGTTCATGCCCGGGTCACGGGCGTGCTGCACGACCCAGTCGATCGCCGCGATGACCTGCGAGACGTCGGTGCGGCCGTGCGCGTCGGCGACCTTGACGCTGACGATGCGCGCGCCCGGTGCGACGCCCTGGTACTGGTTGTCGGCGGCCGGGTCGGCGACGGCGTCGTCGTGCCCGGCGATCAGGCCGGCCATGAAGGTGCCGTGGCCGTACGTGTCCAGGTAGCGGGTGTTGTCGGCCTGCGACTCGAAGGACAGGTCCGGTCCGTTGAGGACCTGGCCGGCGTCCAGCCCGGCGACCGGGGTGACACCGGAGTCGATCACCGCGACGTCGACGCCCTGGCCGGTGGCGCCGGCCGCCCAGGCCTGGTCCGCCCGGAGGATGTCGACGATGCTCGCCATCGAGTTCGCGTCGGTGGACGGGTCGTAGGTGCCGCTCTGGAGCTGGACCGCGGTGTCCGGGGTGACCTCGGCGACGAGCGGGGCGGCGGCGATCGCGTCGGCCTGGGCGGCGGACGCCCGGACGACGGCGATGTCGACGATCCCCACACTGCTGCTGACCGTGACGCCGGCTGCGCGGAGCGCGGCGACGACGTCGGCGAGGTGGCCCGGCCGGGTGCGGACCAGGTACGTCGCCAGCGGGCCGACCCCCGCCGCCGGTACGTCGATCGTGGCGGCGGTGCTCAGCGCGGCGGCGGACGGTGCGGCAGACGTCGAGGCGGAGGCCTGAGCGGCCGGACCGGCTGCGAGCAGCAGGCCGGCGACCACCGCGGCGGTTGCTGCGGCGCCGAAGCGGCTGCGCACCCACGTCTCCCCGAGTGCCATGCGCTCCGGGTGGCTCGCTCCCCGGACCTTGATCTGGGCCATCGACAGGTTCCCCCCTGCCCCGCCCGGTCTTCCGACCGGAGCGCCGTGCCTCCCGTCCGGGCCGCCTCCCCGCGGTTCCCTTCCGAGGGCGGTCACTCCCGTCACAGGCTGCGATGGGTGATCCCGCAATCACGAACGGTGGCGGCGGTAGGGGGGCGATGCCAGAGCGTGGTCGGGGCATCACCCGTACGGACTACACGATTACCCCGTCGGACCTAAACCTTTCGGTCAGGTGCGTATCCCCCATACGTCGCCCGGGTGGTCGCCCGGCCCCCGACTGATGCGCACGTCTTGGCCCTACCCGATCCCACATTCGCCCAAGACGCGCGCATCAGTCGGGGCGAGGGGCTGCCCGGGAAGGGACACCGCGCCCCCAGCGCTCAGCCTCGGGCGCTGGCGCCGCGGACCGACCGGAGCAGCAGCTGGGCGACGTCCAGCACCTGGACCTGCTGCTCGCGCTCCAGGTCGGACTGCACCGAAGCCACCCCGTCGCTGATCATGATCCGGCAGAACGGGCAGCCCACGGCGACCGCCGAGGCCCCGGTGGCGATCGCCTCCTCCGTACGCTCGGTGTTGACCCGCTTCCCGAGCCGCTCCTCCATCCACATCCGCGCACCGCCGGCGCCGCAGCAGAAGCCTCGGTCCGCGTGCCGCGGCATCTCGGTGAAGGTCACCCCCGGGAGCGCGCTGACCAGCTCCCGCGGCGGCGAGTACACCTTGTTGTGCCGGCCCAGGTAGCACGGGTCGTGGTACGTGATCGACTGGGCCCCTTCGACGGCGGCCACCGGCGTCAGCCGCCCTTCCCGGACGAGGCGGTTCAGCAGCTGGGTGTGGTGGACCACCTCGTACTGCCCACCGAGCTGCGGGTACTCGTTGCGCAGCGTGTTGAAGCAGTGCGCGCAGGTGGCGACGATCTTCTTGGCACCGATCCCGTTCAGGACCTCGACGTTCTGCTGCGCCAGCATCTGGAACAGGAACTCGTTGCCCGAGCGGCGGGCCGAGTCCCCGGTGCAGGTCTCGCCCTCGCCCAGCACGGCGAACTCGACGCCGGCCAGGTGCAGCAGCTCCGCGACCGCCTGTGTCGTCTTCTTGGCCCGGTCCTCGTAGGCGCCGGCGCAGCCCACCCAGAACAGGTACTCGACGTCGGCCGGCAGCTCGCCGTCGACGACCCGCACCTCGAAAGGCAGCTCGGCCGCCCAGTCCAGCCGGGCCGAGGAGTTCATCCCCCAGGGGTTGCCCTTGGTCTCCAGGTTCTTGAACAGCCCGCCGAGCTCGGCCGGGAACGAGGACTCGATCATCACCTGGAAGCGCCGCATGTCGACGATGTGGTCGACGTGCTCGATGTCCACCGGGCACTGCTCGACGCAGGCGCCGCAGGTCGTGCAGGACCACAGCACATCCGGGTCGATCACGCCGCCGGTCGCCGAGTGCCGGTGCTCGTCGGCCTCGGACGGGCCGACCAGGGGGCGCTCGGCCTCGGCCTTCGCGGTGTCCGGCACTGCGGCCAGCGCGGCCTCGTCGGCACCCTCGCCCCCGGCGAGCAGGTACGGAGCCTTCGCGAACGCGTGGTCGCGCAGGTCCATCACGAGCAGCTTGGGCGACAGCGGCTTGCCGGTGTTCCAGGCCGGGCACTGGGACTGGCAGCGTCCGCACTCCGTACAGGTGGCGAAGTCCAGCAAGCCCTTCCAGGTGAAGTCCTCGACCTTGCCGCGGCCGAACACGTCCTCGTCCGCCGGGTCCTCGAAGTCGATCGGGCGGGTGCCGGTGTACATCGGCAGCAGTGGGCCCAGCGCGTTCGGCCGGCGGGAGAAGAACACGTTGAACGGCGCCAGGAAGATGTGCAGGTGCTTGGAGTACACGACCAGGCACAGGAAGCCGAGCACGACTGCGATCTGCAGCAGGATCGCCACGGTCTCGACCACGTCGAGGGTCTGCTGGCTCAGCGGCGCGAGCAGGTCCGCCACCCACTGGCTGGCGAACGCGCCGGAGTCGTACGGGAAGTTGCCGGTGTCGATCTGCGCGCCGCGGTACAGCAGCAAAGTCCAGATGACGTTGAAGATCATGAACAGGACGAGCCAAGCCGCACCGGTGTGCGAGCCGAAGAACCGCGACCTGCGACCCTCGCGGGCGGGGTCGTTGCGCACCCGGATGGCGACGAAGACGCACAGCGCCACCAGGACGGCGACCGCGAAGAAGTCCTCGAGGAACCCCAGCACCGGCCAGGTGCCGACGAGCGGGATGTGGAAGTCGCGCCAGACCAGGGCGCCGTACGCCTCGACGATCGTCAGGCCGAGGATCAGGAAGCCCCAGAAGGTGAAGAAGTGCGCCAGCCCCGGCAGCGACCACTTGAGCAGCTTGCGCTGCCCGAACACCTCGACCGCCTCGGCCTGCACGGCCGACCGCGGGTCCGCCGGACGCTTGGCCACGTCCTGGCCGGAGCGGCCCAGTCGGTACAGCATCCACAGCCGGCGCCCGGCGATCACGAATGCCGCAGCGGTGAGCAGCAGACCGATGATCAGCCGAACGGCCACGGACTCCTCCAGGCGCCGCGGACCGGTGCCACTGCGGCAGACGGCAGCCTAGCGAGCGGTGCCCGCGCCGGTTTCACGTCCGTTCTGGTCGTACTCACGCCGGTAGACGCGGCAGGTCACGACCACACCGGGTGTGAAACCGGGGGTCCGGGTTGGACAGAGTTGAGCCGACTACGCTCAACTGACTTGCGCACATGCCCAGCAATATGCATGATGGGCCCAGCAGCACCATACGTGCTCGTTGTTCGGCACACAGAGTTCTTCCCTACCCGGAGGTCCACACCCATGGCACGAGCGGTCGGCATCGACCTCGGCACCACGAACTCCGTGGTGTCTGTCCTGGAGGGCGGCGAGCCCACCGTCATCGCCAACGCCGAGGGCGCGCGCACCACGCCGTCAGTCGTTGCGTTCGCCAAGAACGGCGAGGTCCTGGTCGGCGAGGTCGCCAAGCGCCAGGCCGTCACGAACGTCGACCGCACCATCCGGTCGGTCAAGCGCCACATGGGCACCGACTGGAAGGTGACCATCGACGGCAAGGACTTCACCCCGCAGCAGATCAGCGCGTTCGTGCTGCAGAAGCTCAAGCGCGACGCCGAGAGCTACCTGGGCGAGACCGTCACCGACGCCGTGATCACCGTGCCGGCGTACTTCAACGACGCGCAGCGGCAGGCCACCAAGGAGGCAGGCGACATCGCCGGCCTCAACGTCCTGCGGATCGTCAACGAGCCCACCGCGGCCGCGCTGGCGTACGGGCTGGACAAGAGCGAGAAGGAGCAGACGATCCTGGTCTTCGACCTCGGCGGCGGCACCTTCGACGTGTCCCTGCTCGAGATCGGTGACGGCGTCGTCGAGGTCAAGGCGACCTCCGGCGACAACCACCTCGGCGGCGACGACTGGGACCAGAAGGTCGTCGACTACCTCGTGACCCAGTTCAAGAACGGCCACGGGGTCGACCTGTCCAAGGACAAGATGGCGATGCAGCGGCTGCGCGAGGCCGCGGAGAAGGCGAAGATCGAGCTCTCGTCGTCCAGCGAGACCACCGTCAACCTCCCGTACATCACCGCGAGCGCCGAGGGCCCGCTGCACCTGGACGAGAAGCTCACCCGGTCCCAGTTCCAGCAGCTGACCTCGGACCTGCTCGACCGCTGCAAGGCTCCTTTCGCCAATGTCATCAAGGACGCCGGCATCACCCTGGCGCAGATCGACCACGTGGTCCTGGTCGGTGGCTCGACCCGCATGCCCGCCGTCGTGGACATCGTGCGCGAGCTGACCGGGGGGAAGGAGCCGAACAAGGGCGTCAACCCGGACGAGGTGGTCGCGGTCGGCGCGGCCCTGCAGGCCGGCGTGATCAAGGGCGAGGTCAAGGACGTCCTGCTGCTCGACGTCACCCCGCTGTCGCTGGGCATCGAGGTCAAGGGCGGCCTGATGGAGAAGCTGATCGAGCGCAACACGACCATCCCGACGAAGCGCTCGCAGATCTTCACCACGGCCGAGGACAACCAGCCGTCGGTCCAGATCCAGGTGTACCAGGGCGAGCGCGACATCGCCGCTTACAACAAGCGGCTGGGGATGTTCGAGCTGACCGGCCTGCCGCCGGCGCCCGCACGCATGCCGCAGATCGAGGTCTCCTTCGACATCGACGCGAACGGCATCCTGCAGGTGCACGCCAAGGACCTGGGGACCGGTCGCGAGCAGTCGATGACCATCACAGGCGGCTCGGCGCTGCCCAAGGAGGACATCGAGCGGATGATGCGCGAGGCCGAGCAGTACGCGGAGGAGGACCGCAAGCGCCGGGACGAGGTCGAGACCCGCAACCAGGCCGAGAGCCTCGTCTACCAGACCGAGAAGTTCCTGGCCGACAACGCGGACAAGTTCGAGTCCGGTGCGGCGGCCGATGCGAAGGCCAACGTCACCGGTCCGCTCGAGGACCTGAAGAAGGCGCTCGCGGGCGACGACATCGGCGCGGTCAAGTCCGCGACCGAGACCCTCGCCCGGGCCAGCCAGTCGCTGGGTGCGGCTCTGTACGCCAGCGCGCAGGGCGCGGCGGCGCCTGGTGACGTGCCGGGCGCTGGCGCTGGCGCGGGCTCCAGTGGCACCGGGGGTGCCGCTGCGGGCGCGGCCGAGGACGAGGACGTCGTCGACGCGGAGATCGTGGACGACGGCGAGCAGAAGTGAGCGAGCCGCACGGCCGGGACACCGAGAACGACTTCGAGGAGCCGGTCAAGGTGACGGACCGGCGCCGCATCGACCCGGTGACCGGTGCGGTGCGCGAGCAGGCATCCCCTGCCCCCGCGCCGCCCGGCGCGGCCGACCTGTCCGCGGAGTCCGACGCCGCACGGGTCGGGGCCGACATCGACCTCACCGAGGCCAAGGTCGCCGAGGTCACCGCCGACCTGCAGCGGGTCCACGCGGAGTACGCCAACTACCGCAAGCGGGTCGAGCGGGACCGCGAGCTGGTGCGCGAGCACGCGGTGGCAGGCACGCTCGCCGAGCTGCTGCCGGTTCTCGACGACATCGGACGGGCCCGCGAGCACGGCGAGCTCGAAGGCGCGTTCAAGGCGGTCGGCGAGTCCCTGGAGGGTACGGTCGCCAGGCTCGGCCTGGAGCGCTTCGGCACCGTCGGCGACGCGTTCGACCCGACGCTGCACGAGGCGTTGACCCACGAGCACCGCGACGACGTGGCGGAGCCGGTCTGCGTCGCGGTCTACCAGCCGGGTTACGCGTTCGGCGGTCGCGTCGTCCGTCCGGCGCGGGTGGGTGTGGCGGAACCGGACCAGGGGTAGCCCGTGTCCACCAAGGACTACCTCGAGAAGGACTTCTACAAGGTGCTCGGCGTGGCCAAGGAGGCCAGCGCCGCCGACATCAAGAAGGCCTACCGCAAGCTCGCGCGCACCCACCACCCGGACGCGAACAAGGGTGACACCGCGTCCGAGGACCGCTTCAAGGAGATCTCCGAGGCGTACGACGTGCTCTCGGACGAGAAGAGCCGGCGCGAGTACGACGAGGCGCGGGCGCTCTTCGGCTCGGGTGGCCTGCGCTTCGGCGGCGGCGGTGCCGGCCCGGGCGGCTTCGGCGGTCCGGGGGCCGGCGGCGTCAGCTTCGACCTGGGCGACCTGTTCGGCGGCGGTGCCGGTGGGGGTGGTGCCGGCGGCGGGCTGGGCGACGTCCTCGGGGGTCTGTTCGGCCGCGGGCGCGGCCCGTCGGCTCAGGCGGCCCGGCGCGGCGCCGACGTGGAGTCCGAGGTCACGCTGTCGTTCAACGAGGCGGTGGACGGCGTGACCGTGCCGCTGCGGCTGACCGGTGAGGGGCCGTGCGCGGCCTGCCACGGGACCGGGGCCAAGGCGGGGACGACGCCACGGGTGTGCCCGACCTGCCAGGGCAGCGGGCAGACCAGCCGGAACGCCGGCGGGTTCGCGTTCGCCGAGCCCTGCCGGGACTGCCGCGGCCGCGGCCTGGTCGTCGACGACCCCTGCCCGGTCTGCCACGGCAGCGGCCGGGCGCCGTCCACGCGTACCGTCAACGCCCGCATCCCGGCCGGCGTGCGGGACGGGCAGCGGATCCGGCTGAAGGGAAAGGGGGCCCCCGGCGAGCGGGGCGGGCCGGCCGGCGACCTGTACATCGTCGTGCACGTCACGGCGCACCCGCTGTTCGGTCGCCGCGACGACCACCTGACGCTGACGCTGCCGGTCACCTTCCCCGAGGTCGCGATGGGTGCCCAGGTCTCGGTTCCCACCCTCGGCGGTGCGCCGGTGACGCTGAAGATCCCGGCCGGGACCGCGGACGGCCGGACGTTCCGGGTCAAGGGCAGGGGCGCCGCCCGGCGCGACGGCACCCGTGGGGACCTGCTGGTGACCGTGCAGGTGGCGGTCCCGCAGAAGCTGGACGGCAAGGCCAGGGAGCTGCTCGAGGCGTACCGCGACGCGACCGCCGGCGACGACCCGCGTGCGGGCTTGCCCGGCGCCGCGCGCCGGGACGGGCGGGGGACGGGGGCGGCATGAGCGAGAGCGGCTTCAGCCCCGGCGAGGACCTGCCCGTGTACGTCATCTCGGTGGCGGCCGAGCTCGCCGGACTGCACGCGCAGACGCTCCGTACGTACGACCGGCTCGGCCTGGTCGTGCCCGGTCGCGCCCCTGGCGGTGGCCGGCGCTACTCGGCGCGCGACATCGCGTTGCTGCGCGAGGTGCAGCGGCTGTCGAACGAGGGCGTGAACCTGGAGGGCATCCGGCGGGTGCTGGACCTCGAGGACGAGCTCGCCCGGCTGCGCCGCCGGCTGGCCCAGGTGGAGGCCGAGCGGACCAGCGGCGCCCTGGTGGTGTGGCGGCCGCGTTCTTCGCGCTGACATCCACCCGCAGCCAACGACTTAGACCCCGGACTGCTCGCGCGCGGCGATCAGCCCGCGGTAGTGCGAGAAGCGTGCCGCCAGGCCCAGGAAGACCACGCCCACCAGCACCCCGTCCCGGTGGTAGCCGACCGCGCAGTCCCCGGTGAGCTCGCCCTCGAGCAGGCGGATGTCGGCGCCGCCGAGCCCCGGCAGACCGAAGGACTGCAGCCGCATGTCGAACTGGTCGCTCCAGAAGGCCGGCATCGGCGTGAAGTCGCCGAGCGCCTGTATCGGGTCCGGGTCGGCGCTGCTGTCCCGGCCGTCCGCGCGCGCGGCGAGGTCGGCCGCCAGCACCTTCGCGGCGCGCTTGGCCGTCTCGGTCGGGAAGTTCCAGTGCTCGACGCGGCGCGGTACGTCGTCGAACAGCACGTTCGGGAAGCGCGCGATGTCGCCGACGGCGACCGCGTCGCGCCACGGTCCCGCCGGCCCGACCGCGCGCAGGCCGGTGTCGCACAGCACGCCGTCGGACAGGTCCAGGTTGTTGCCCTCCAGCCAGGCCACGTTCGGCACCGAGCCGACGGCCTCGACCACCACGGTCGCCGGGAGCCCGGTCCCGTCGTCGAGCGTGACCAGCCGCGGTCCGGTGTCGCCGTCCAGGCTCCCGATCGTCCGGCCTAGATGGAACCGAACGCCACACTCCTCGTGCCGGCGCCGGATCTCCTCGCCGAGCTCGACGCCGAGCGGGCGCTGCAGGGGCACCGGCATCGGGTCGACCACGTCGACCTCGCAACCGAGCACGCGGGCCGTCGCGGCGACCTCGCAGCCGATGAACCCCGCGCCGATGACCACGACCCGGGTACCGGGGGTCAGGCGCGCGCGCAGGGTCGCCGCGTCGTCCAGCGTGCGCACGATGTGCCGCCACGGCAGCGGTGCGTCCAGCGGCAGCCGGCGCGCGCTCACACCGGTCGCCATGACCAGCCCGTCGTAGCCGAGCTCGGCACCGTCCGCCAGCCGCACGCTGCGCGCGACCAGGTCGACGCCGACCACCGTGTTCTGCTCGCCGCCCAGCCGCCAGACGACGTCGTCCACCGACGCCTTGCGCCGGAAGGCGACGGTCTCGTGGTCCAGCCCGGTCGCCAGCCCCTCCTTGGACAGCGGCGGGCGGTTGTACGGCAGGTGCGGCTCGTCGCCGAGGACTACGACCTTGCCGCCGTAGCCGGCCGTGCGCAGCTGCTCGGCGGCGCGCAGCCCGCCGAGCCCGGCACCGACGACGACGACGCGACCCGGCATCGAGGGCGAAGTCACGACGCGCAGCCTTCCATGGGCCTGGTCTGTGTGGGACACGGGTGGGCCGACGGGCTGCGACCGCGCGCCCACGGACCGTGGCGCAGGCGTCCCCGCCATCCGTCGATCGGCCGACGGCGGCCGCATGCCTTCCCGCCTAGCCTCGCGCCATGCGCTCGTGCAGGCGGCCCGGCCGGCGGGTGGTGACGCGGACGGTCGGCTCCGCTGCGTTGCTGTGCGCGATCGTGGGGCTACCGGCGCCGCCCGCCGGTGCCGCGCGTCCGCTCGCCGCGTCGAGCGGTCCGTGCGGGACCCTCCAGTACGACGCGGGGAACCCGCCGACGTACAGCCATGTCGTCATGATCATGGACGAGAACCTGAGCTACGCCCAGCTGAAGGCCTCGACGACGGCGCCGTACCTGCACGGGCTGGCCGATGCGTGCGGGTCCGAGGCGAACATGCACGCGGCCACCCACCCGAGCCAGCCGAACTACATGGCGGCGACGTCCGGGATCGCCAGCGGGGTCGGCGTGCACACGGCGGCGAACAACGTCTTCTTCCAGCTGCAAAACGCCGGCCGCACCTGGCGGGCGTACGCGGAGTCCATGCCGGCGGCGTGCTCGACCGCCACGTCGTCGGCGCCGACGTACAAGACCGGGCACAATCCCGCGTTCTGGTACACCGACCTGCGCTCGCCGCAGAACACGTGCAAGCAGAACGACCTCCCCCTGGCCCCGGGCCTGGACGCCGCCATCGACGCCGACGCGCTGACGGCGTACACCTGGATCGCCCCGAACCTGTGCCATGACATCCACTGGGCCTCCGCGTGCTCGTACCCCAGAGCGCAGCGCGTGGCGATGGGCGACAGCTGGCTCGCCGACCTGGTCCCGCGGCTGACGGCGATGCCCAGCTACCGGGCCGGCAACACGCTGATCGTCATCACCTTCGACGAAGGCGGCGAGGCCGCGACCAACGGCGTCGACTGCACGGACCCGGGCTACTACCCGGGCCACCCGGACTGCAAGATCGCGACGATCGTGGTCTCGCCCTACATCGTTCCGGGCGCCGTCGACGGCACCGACCAGAACCTGTACTCCCTGCTGGGCACGACCGAGGACATCCTCGGGCTGGCCCGGCTGAACCGGGCCGTTGGCCAGCCGAGCATGCGCCCCGGCCTGCGTTTCTGACCCGCGCCGCGCGGCCGGTGCTCCGGGCGGGACCAGGGAAGAAGGCTTCTGCTTTCGGCGTTCGAGCTATGTGTCTAGCGTCGGGGCAGACTGACGCGGGCAGACTCCCGAAGGAACCCCCGAGCAGTCCAGTAGTGGAGCCAGATGGACCTCACCACCCGTAGCCAGGAAGCGATCGCGACCGCCCAGCGCGCCGCGGTCTCCGCGGGCCACCCGGCCCTGGAGCCGATCCACCTCCTGGACGCCCTGCTGCACCAGCCCGACGGCATCGCGCTGGCGCTGCTGGACGCGGTGGGCGTCGACCGGGCCGCGCTGCTCGCCGCCACCGACGCCGCGATGGCGCAGCTGCCCCGGGCCAGCGGGACGACGGTCTCCGGGCCGCAGGCGTCCGGCGCGCTGCAGCGGGTGCTGGCCGTGGCCACCGAGCGCGCGCAGGCCCGCGGCGACGCCTACCTGTCGACCGAGCACCTGCTGCTCGGCCTCGCGGCGGCCGGCGCCGACGCCTCCGACCGGCTCGCCCGGCACGGCGCGACCGAGCAGGCGCTGGCCGAGGCGCTCGACCGGGTGCGCGGAGCCGCCCGGGTGGCCTCCGCCGACCCGGAGGGGTCGTTCCAGGCGCTGGAGAAGTACGGCGTCGACCTCACCGCGCGGGCCCGCAAAGGCGACATCGACCCCGTCATCGGGCGGGACGCCGAGATCCGCAGGGTCGTGCAGGTGCTGTCCCGCCGGACCAAGAACAACCCGGTCCTGATCGGTGAGCCGGGCGTCGGGAAGACGGCCGTCGTGGAGGGTCTCGCCCAGCGCATCGTGGCCGGCGACGTCCCGGAGTCGTTGCGCGGCAAGCGCCTGGTGTCGCTGGACCTCGCCGCGATGGTGGCCGGGGCGAAGTACCGGGGCGAGTTCGAGGAGCGGCTCAAGGCGGTGCTCGAGGAGATCAAGGGCTCCGACGGCCAGGTGGTCACGTTCATCGACGAGCTGCACACCGTCGTCGGCGCCGGCGCCACCGGCGAGAGCGCGATGGACGCGGGCAACATGCTCAAGCCGATGCTGGCCCGTGGTGAGCTGCGCATGGTCGGCGCGACGACGCTGGACGAGTACCGCGAGCACATCGAGAAGGACGCCGCGCTCGAGCGCCGCTTCCAGCAGGTGCTGGTCGGCGAGCCCTCGGTCGAGGACACGATCGCGATCCTGCGCGGGCTGCGGGAGAAGTACGAGGCGCACCACAAGGTGCAGATCGCCGACTCCGCCCTGGTGGCCGCGGCCACGCTGTCCAACCGCTACATCACCTCGCGCTTCCTGCCGGACAAGGCCATCGACCTCGTGGACGAGGCCGCCTCCCGGCTGCGTATGGAGATCGACTCCCGCCCGGTCGAGATCGACGAGCTGCAGCGCGCCGTCGACCGGGCGCGCATGGAGGAGCTGGCGCTGGAGAACGAGACCGACCCCGCGTCGGTCGAGCGGCTGGAACGGCTCCGCCGCGACCTCGCCGACAAGCAGGAACGGCTGTCCGCGCTGGTCGCGCGGTGGGAGCAGGAGAAGGGTGCGCTGAACCGGGCGGGCGCGCTCGCCGAGGAGCTGGACCGGCTGCGCACCGAGGTGGAGCTGGCCCAGCGCGACGGCGACCTGGAGACCGCGTCCAGGATCCAGTACGGCCGCGTCCGCGAGGTCGAGGCCGAGCTCGCCCGGGCCCGCGAGGCGGCCAACTCCCGCAGCGCCATGGTCAAGGAGGAGGTCGGTCCGGACGACGTGGCCGAGGTCGTGGCCGCGTGGACCGGTATCCCGGCCGGCCGGCTGCTCGAGGGTGAGACGGCCAAGCTGCTGCGGATGGAGTCCGAGCTGGGCAAGCGACTGGTCGGGCAGCACGCGGCGGTGCGCGCCGTGTCCGACGCCGTACGCCGGGCCAGGGCCGGCGTCTCCGACCCCGACCGGCCGACCGGCTCGTTCCTCTTCCTCGGGCCGACGGGCGTCGGGAAGACCGAGCTGGCCAAGGCGCTCGCCGACTTCCTGTTCGACGACGAGCGCGCGATGGTGCGCATCGACATGAGCGAGTACGGGGAGAAGCACTCCGTCGCGCGGCTGGTCGGAGCGCCTCCCGGCTACGTCGGGTACGAGGAGGGTGGCCAGCTCACCGAGGCGGTGCGCCGTCGTCCGTACACCGTGGTGCTGCTCGACGAGGTCGAGAAGGCGCACCCCGAGGTCTTCGACCTGCTGCTCCAGGTGCTGGACGACGGGCGCCTGACCGACGGGCAGGGCCGCACCGTCGACTTCCGCAACGTGATCCTGGTGATGACGTCGAACCTGGGGTCGGCGTTCCTGCAGGACCCGGAGCTGGACGCGGACGGGCGGCGCGAAGGGGTCATGGCGGCGGTCCGCGCCACGTTCAGGCCGGAGTTCGTGAACCGGCTCGACGACGTGGTCGTGTTCGACCCGCTGGGGACCGAGGAACTGGCCAGGATCGTCGACCTGCAGGTGGCGTTGCTGGCGAAGCGGCTGGCCGACCGGCGGCT
Organism: uncultured Actinomycetota bacterium; assembly: GCA_963849365.1. GTDB lineage: Bacteria > Actinomycetota > Actinomycetes > Prado026 > Prado026 > CAVQCJ01. The sequence goes on along the minus strand of CAWKHA010000004.1, from coordinate 740,291 downwards.
GGACCTGGAGGTCACGGCGGCCGCCCGGGAGTGGCTGGCGCTGGCCGGGTTCGACCCGGTCTACGGTGCGCGGCCGCTGCGACGGCTGGTGCAGACCGAGATCGGCGACCAGCTGGCGAAGGCGATCCTCAGCGGCGAGGTCCGCGACGGCGACGTCGTCCTCGTGGACGTCGCCGTAGACGGCACGGCCCTCTCGGTGACCTCGAAGTCCTGACCCGCTGCCACCGCCTTGGGTACCGTCTGCGCGCCATGAGTTACCAGACGGGGCCGACCGACGCCGCCGAGCCGACCGACGCCGCCGAACCAGGCAACGCCGCGGAGCCGGCGGCGCCGACGTTCCCCGAGTACGGCACGTACGCGCCCCGAGCGGCCGAGCCGGCGCCGCCCGGTGACCAGCTCCGCGGCCTGCTGGCCGGTGCCGGTGCGGCGCTCCTGGGCGCGATCGTCTGGGGCGCTCTCGTCTACATCACCAAGTGGCAGCTCGGGATCGTGGCGGTCGGCATCGGGTACGGCGTCGGGTACGCCGTGCACCGGGTGGGACGGATCGCCTCGACAGGCGTGGCGCTGGCGTCGGCCGCGCTGGCCGCCGTCGGCATCCTGTTCGGCTTCGCGCTGTCCCAGCTCGTCGCCGGCATGGAGGCCCTGCACGGAAGCTTCCTCGACGCGGTCGACTTCGTGGGGCAGTACATCGGCTGGGGCGAGTTCATCATCAAGTCGCCCGGCAGCGCCCTGGCCTGGGCGTTCCTCGCGATCGGGGCGTTCGCGGCGTTCCGGCTGGTGGGCCAGCAGCGGCGGGTTGCCCGGTCGCGCTAGCGGGCGAGCTTGCCGGTCGCGAGCCGGGCGAGCGCCTCGTCGAGGACCTCGGGCCGCTTGCAGAACGCCCACCGTACGAGCGGCCGGCCGGCCTCGACGTCGTCGTAGAACACCTGGTGCGGAACGGCCACGACCCCGCACCGCTCGGGCAGCGCGCGACAGAACTCCAACCCGTCGGTCCAGCCCAGGGGCCGCACGTCGGTGGTCGCGAAGTACGTCCCGGCCGGGACGTACACCTCGAAGCCCAGCCCGCCCAGCCCGGCGCACAGCTGGTCGCGGCGGTCCTGGAGGCCGTCGCGCAGCCGCAGGTAGGTCGACGGGTCCGCGGCCAGCGCCTCGGCCACGGCGTACTGGAACGGCCCGGCCGAGACGTAGGTCAGGAACTGCTTGGTGGTGCGCACCGCCGCGACGAGCTCGGCCGATCCGGTGACCCAGCCGACCTTCCAGCCGGTGAACGAGAACGTCTTCCCGGCCGAGGAGATGGTGACCGTACGGTCGGCCATGCCCGGCAGCGTGCAGATCGGCACGTGCTCGCTGCCGTCGAACGTGAGGTGCTCGTAGACCTCGTCGCTGACCACGAGCAGGTCGTGCTCGACGGCCACTGCCGCGACGGCCGCGAGCTCGTCACGGGTCAGGACGGTCCCGGTCGGGTTGTGCGGGGTGTTGAGCAGGATCAGCCGGGTCCGGGGGGAGACGGCGGCCCGCAGCGCGGCCACGTCGAGCCTGAACGCCGGGGCGCGCAACGTCACCGGCACGCGCACGCCGCGGGCCATCGCCACGGTCGCCGCGTACGAGTCGTAGTACGGCTCGAGCGCGATCACCTCGTCGCCGGTGTCGACCAGCGCGAGGATCGCGGCCGCTATGGCCTCGGTGGCCCCTGCGGTGACCAGCACCTGCGTCTCGGGGTCGAGCTCGATGCCGTACTGGCGGCGCTGGTGCGCGACGATCGCCGCTCGCAGCTCGGGGATGCCGGGGCCGGGCGGGTACTGGTTCCCCCGCCCCTCGAGGATCGCCGCAGCGGCGGCCTCGGCGACGGCTCGGGGCCCGTCGGTGTCGGGGAAGCCCTGTCCGAGGTTGATCGACCCGGTCGCCGTGGCGAGGGCCGACATCTCGGCGAAGATCGTCGTCCCCAGACCGCTCAGGTGCGGGGCGAGCAGCGGCCGCTTCCCATCCACGCGGCCCACCGTAGAGCCCCCTCTCCCGACTGAAGCGCGCGTCTTGGGCCTACATGGCCCGGTTTAGGCCCAAGACGCGCGCTTCAGTCGGTGGGGTGGGGTGCGAGGGTGAGGGGATGAGCACTGGATCGAGGGCGCCGGTGGCGCTGGTGACGGGGTCGACGTCGGGGATCGGGGCCGCCTTCGCGGAGCGGCTGGCTTCGCGGGGCCACGACCTGATCCTGGTCGCGCGCTCGGTCGACCGGCTCGACCAGCAGGCGGCCGACCTGCGGCACCGGTACGGCGGTGCGGTCCAGGTGCTGCCTGCCGACCTTTCCGACCGTGCGCAGTGCCTGCGGGTCGAGCACCGGCTGGACGACGCGTCCCGCCCGGTGGCGCTGCTCGTCAACAACGCCGGCTTCGGCACGAACCGGCGGTTCGCCGCCAACACCGTCGAGTCCGAGGAGAACCAGCTCGACGTCCTGGTGCGGGCGGTGCTGCGGCTCACCCACGCAGTCGTACCGGGGATGGTCGCGCGCGGCGCCGGGGCGGTGGTGAACGTGTCCTCGGTGGGCGGCTGGGTCTGCGGCGGGACCTACAACGCCGCCAAGTCCTGGGTCACCGTGTTCACCGAAGGCCTGGCCGGCGAGCTGGCCGGCACCGGCGTGCGGGCGATGGTCGTGTGCCCTGGGTTCGTCCGTACGGAGTTCCACCAGCGCGGCGGCATGGACGTGAGCGCGATCCCGGACTGGCTGTGGCTGTCCGTCGACCAGGTGGTCGACGGGGCGCTGGCCGACCTCGGCCGCGGGCGGCCGGTGAGCGTCCCGACCACCCGCTACAAGGTCCTGTCCACCCTGGCCAGGCACGCCCCGCGAGGCATGGTCGCGGCCGCGTACCGGCGCGGCCGGCCCAAGCGCTGAGCCGCCCCGGCCGCCCCGGCGCAGCGACGATCGAAACGGGCCGGTCCTACCTGTGGTGCGACCGCATCAGGCGCCCTAGGGTGCGGCTATACGTCCCAAGACCCCGTGGGGGTGTCCCTTGAGCACGGTCCACGTCAGCGTCAGCGTCGACGGCACCAAGTACGAGCGCGACGTGGAGCCGCGCCGGCTCCTCGTCCACTTCCTGCGGGACGACCTCGGTCGGACCGGCACTCCAATCGGCTGCGACACCTCCAACTGCGGTGCGTGCACCGTGCTGCTGTCCGGCCGGTCGGTGAAGAGCTGTGCCGTGCTCGCCGTGCAGGCCGACGGTGCCGAGATCACCACGGTGCAGGGGCTCGCCAACGGCGAGTGGCACCCGATCCAGAAGGCGTTCCACGAGGAGCACGGTCTGCAGTGCGGCTACTGCACGCCCGGGATGATGCTGGCGGCGGTCGACCTGTTGAGGGACAACCCCGACCCCACCGACGCCGAGGTGCGCGCCGGCCTCGAGGGCAACCTGTGCCGGTGCACCGGCTACGTGAACATCGTGCGCGCGGTGCAGGCCGCCGCCGCCGAGATGAGGGGAGCGTCGAAGTGACCGTCGACGTCGGCGCGAAGCTGGTAGGGCAGCCGCTCAAGCGCAAAGAGGACGCCAAGCTCGTCACCGGGTCGGCCACGTGGACCGACAACATCCAGCTGCCCGGGATGCTGTACATGTCGATCCTGCGCAGCCCGATGGCGCACGCGCGCATCGACCGGCTGGACGCCACCCCCGCGCTGGCCCGCCCGGGCGTGGTCGCCGTGTTCACCGGCGCCGACACCGGCGCGGCCGGTGTCCCGTGCGTGTGGCCGGTGACCGACGACATGGTGGCGCCGGCGTTCCCGGCACTGGCCACCGAGGAGGTGCGCTTCGCCGGGGACGCGGTCGCCGTCGTCGTGGCCGACTCCCGCTACGCCGCCGCGGACGCGCTGGAGGCGGTCGAGGTGGACTACACCCCGCTGCCGCCCGTGCTGGACATGGAGGCGGCGCTGGCCGACGGCGCCGCGCTCGTGCACTCGGACAAGGGCACCAACAAGTGCTTCTACTGGGAGCTCAACGGCGGCGACTACGCGGCCTCGAAGGCCAAGGCCGAGGCCGGCGGCGGCGCGGTGTTCCACCGCCGCTACGTCCAGCAGCGGCTCATCCCGAACGCGATGGAGCCGCGGGCCGTCGTGTGCGCGCCGATGGCCGCGACGGGCGAGATCACGCTGTGGTCCTCCACCCAGATCCCGCACATCGTCCGCCTCCTGCTGGCCCTGACGACCGGACTCCCCGAGCACAAGATCCGGGTCATCGCGCCCGACGTCGGCGGTGGGTTCGGCTCCAAGCTCGACTTCTACCGCGAGGAGATCATCGCCGCGATCGTGGCCAACAAGCTGGGCCGGCCGGTGAAGTGGACCGAGTCGCGCAGCGAGGGCTACCTCGCCACGATCCACGGCCGCGACCAGATCCAGGACATCGAGATCTCCTACCTTCCGGACGGCACCGTGCTCGGGCTGCACGTGGAGCTGCTCGCGGACATGGGCGCCTACCTGCAGATCATCACGCCGGGCATCCCCCTGCTCGGGGCGTTCATGTACAACGCCATCTACAAGTTCGAGGCGTACCACTTCGGCACCACCGGTGTGTTCTCGACCAAGACGCCGACGGACGCGTACCGCGGTGCCGGGCGCCCCGAGGCCACGTACGCCATCGAGCGGATCATGGACGACCTGGCCGCGGAGCTGGGCCTGGACCCGCTGGTCCTGCGCGAGAAGAACTGGATCAAGCACGACGAGTTCCCGTTCGCGACGATCGCCGGGCTCGAGTACGACAGCGGCAACTACGAGGCGGCGACGGCCCGGGCGAAGGAGCTGTTCGGCTACGACGCGCTGCGCGCCGAGCAGCAGCAGCGCCGCGCGTCCGGCGACACCGTGCAGCTCGGCATCGGCGTCTCCACGTTCACCGAGATGTGCGGGCTCGCCCCGTCGCGGATCCTCTCGGCGCTGAAGTACGTGGCCGGCGGCTGGGAGACCTCGACCGTGCGCGTGCTGCCGACCGGCAAGGTCGAGGTGGTGACCGGCACGTCGCCGCACGGCCAGGGCCACGTCACCGCATGGAGCCAGATCGCGGCGGACGCGCTCGGCGTCCCCTTCGACGACATCGAGGTCATCCACGGCGACACGAAGATGGCGCCCAACGGCATGGACACCTACGGCTCGCGCTCGCTGGTGGTCGGGGGGATCGCGGTCCTGAACGCGGCCGAGCGGGTGGTCGAGAAGGCACGGAAGATCGCGGCGCACCAGCTCGAGTGCGACCCGGGCGACCTGGACTTCGAGAACGGGGTCTTCAAGGTCAGGGGGACGCCGGGGGCGGAGAAGCCGATCCAGGCGGTCGCGTTCGAGGCCTTCACCGCGCACGACCTGCCGGACGGCGTCGAGCCGACGCTGGTGGCCGACTCGACGGTGGACCCGAACGTCTTCTCGTACCCGCACGGCACGCACCTGTGCGCGGCCGAGGTGGACACCGAGACCGGTGCCGTGTCGATCCGCAAGTACGTCGCCGTGGACGACATCGGCAACGTGGTGAACCCCGCGATCGTCGAGGGACAGGTGCACGGCGGCATCGCCCAGGGCGTCGCGCAGGCCCTGTTCGAGGAGGCCGTGTACGACGCGGAGGGCAACCTGGTCAGCGGCACGATGGTCGACTACCTCGTGCCGTCGGCTGCCGACCTGCCCGACTTCGTCACCGACCGCACCGTGACCCCGTCGACGACCAACGCCCTCGGCGTCAAGGGTGTCGGCGAGGCCGGTGCGATCGCCTCGACGCCGGCCGTGGTCAACGCCGTCGTCGACGCGCTCCGACCGCACGGCGTCGACGACATACGAATGCCGTGCTCACCGCAGAACGTCTGGCGCGCGCTGCAGGACGCGGGCCGCGAAGGAGGCGCGCAGTGATCCCCGCGAGCTTCGACTACGTACGGCCGGACTCGCTCGCCGCCGCCGTCTCGGCACTGGCCGGCGGGGGCGAGGACGCGAAGGTGCTCGCCGGGGGCCAGTCCCTGGTCCCGCTGCTGCGGCTGCGGCTGGCGTACCCCAGCGTCCTGGTCGACCTCGCCGGCGTGGCCGAGCTGCACGGCGTGCGCGACGACGGCGACGCGATCGTCATCGGGTCGATGACGACGCATGACGAGGTCATGCGCGACCCGCTGGTGGCGGCGCACGCACCGCTGCTGGCGGCCGCGACGCGCACCGTAGCCGACCCGGCCGTGCGGCACCTCGGCACGTTCGGCGGCGCGCTGGCGCACTCCGACCCGGCCAGTGACCTGCCGGCGGTCGCGCTCGCGTCGGACGCCCAGATGGTCATCGCGGGCGCGGGGGGTCGGCGCACGGTGAGCGCGCACGACTTCTTCCACGACTACCTGCAGTCCGACGTCGGTCCCGACGAGGTCCTGGTCGAGGTGCGGCTGCCCAAGCAGGACGGCTGGGGCTACCACTACGAGAAGTTCCACCGCACCGCGCAGGCGTACGCCCTGGTCGGGGTGGCGGCGCTCGTGCGGCGGTCCAACGGCTCGATCGCCGAGGCCCGGGTGGGGCTCACCAACATGGGGTCCACGCCGCTGCGGGCGACGGCGACGGAGTCCGCGCTGGCCGGCGCCGACGCGACGGCCGCCTCGGTGGCTGCCGCCGCGGAGCACGCCGCGGACGGCGCGAGTCCCTCCAGCGACCTGCATGCGGCCGCCGACTACCGGCGCCACCTGGCCCGGGTGCTCACCCGGCGAGCCGTCTCCGCGGCGGCTGGGCTCTGATGGAGCTGGAGAACGACTTCGTCGTCCCGGTGCCCAAGGCCCAGGCCTGGGCGGTGCTCATGGACGTCGAACGGGTCGCCCCCTGCATGCCGGGGGCGACGTTCGACGGCTACGAGGGCGACGGCTTCAAGGGGCGGGTCAAGGTCAAGCTCGGTCCGATCACCGTGACCTACGCCGGGACGGCGCGGTTCGCGGAGCGGGACGAGGAGGCCGGGCGCGCGGTCATCGAGGCGGCCGGCAAGGAGGCCCGCGGACCCGGTACGGCGAGCGCGACGATCCACGCCCAGCTGACCGACGAGGGCACCAGCACGCGGGTCAAGGTGGTCACCGACCTGAACGTGACCGGCAAGCCGGCCCAGTTCGGCCGGGGCGTGATGGCCGAGGTGGGGGCCAAGCTGGTCGGGCAGTTCGCCGACTGCCTGGCCGGCCAGCTCGCCGGCGAGCCGTCGGCCGCCGAGGTGGCCGCGAAGGCCGCGGCCGCTCCGGCCGTGGGCGAGGGTCCGGAGGTGGCGGTGCCCCCGGCTCCGGCGGTCACCGCGCCGCGGCCCACCGCGGATGCGATCGACCTCGTGGAGACCGCGGGCGTCCCGGTGCTCAAACGGGTCGTGCCCGCGGTCCTGGTGCTGCTCGGGCTGTACGTGCTGTGGCGCCTGCTCCGCCGCTCCCGCTGACCCAGGCGTTGGCCGGGGCCGGTCAGGCGTTGGAGCGGTCCTGCATCTCCCAGGCGTGGTCGAGCACGTGCCAGGCGATGCGCCCGGCCGCGTAGCGCTGCGGCCATCCCTTCGGCTCGACGAGCCGCTGCCCGTCGGACGGCTCACGCAGCACGTCCAGCACCGCCTGCCGGTTCGCCAGCAGCGCGTCCCGGTCGCCCGCTGCCGCCGGGCTCACCCGCAACCCGATCCTGCGTGCGTACGCCGCCTCGGCGTCGACCACGTGCGCCAGCATCTTGTCCCGGTCCCGGCCGCCGCCGCGCGGGCCCTTGCGCAGCTCGGCGGGCGCCGTCACCGCGACCTCGTCCAGCGTCTGCCAGCAGGCCCGCACCAGGGCGGCCAGCCGCCGCGCGTCGGCGGCGAGCACGACCCGGAAGTCCGGGCCGCTGACCGCGCCCGGCGCCCCGAAGTCCGTGCCGGCGTCCCCGCGGACCCGTTCGACGACGGTGAGCGACGGCTCCGCCGGGAGCCGCAGCCCGGCCGCCGCGACGACCGGCGCGTAGCGCTCGGCGTACGCGGCGAGGGCTTCGAGCGCGCCCTCCTCGTCGCGAGCGGACCGGCACCAGCCGGGCCAGTCGACCGCGCGCGCGAAGACGCGCTTGGCCCCGACCTCGAGGACGACCTCGACAGAACGGGTACGGCCGGCCACACGAGCGAGTATCGCGCGGCGTCAGCCCCCGGCGGCAGCGTCCGCGGCGGGCCCTGGTTCCTCGGGGTGTCGCCGCGGGTCAGCTGTCGCTGACGGTCAGCACGCCGAGGAAGTACGTGTCTCCCGTCGTGCGTGCGGTGACGACCGGGTTCCCGGTCGTCGCGACGGTCGTCCCGAACGAGTCGACGTCGGTACCGAACGTGTTGCTCGGCCCGAGCGCCCCGGCTGCCGAGGAGTCCATGACGTTGGTCGAGTCCTGCGTGCCGCCTTGCGGGACCAGGTCGGTACCGTCCAGGGAGATGGCGTCGCCGGGGATGCCCAGGTCACCCTCCCAGGCGACGGTGCCGATCCGGGCCTGGCCGCTGGCCCGCGGGACCACGGTGAACGACTGGGGCTGCCCGCCCTTGACGACCTGCGCGAACCCGTCGAACACCGTCACCTGGTCGACCGGGGCGGTCGGGTCGTCGTAGACGACGACGAGCGACCAGCCGGCGTACTTGTTGTTGCCGTGGAGCACCTGCGGGTCGGCCGCCCACCACGTGCCCGGGCCGCCCTTGGTCACCAGGTCGGTGACGTCGGCGTACGACTGGAAGACGCTCCAGCTGCTCTCGGTGCCGGTGTCGGTGCGGTCGGCTGCAACCAGGGTGTACCCGGCGGCACCGGGACCGCGAAGCTTCAGGGTCTCGAGCTTGGAGTTGGGGATCAGGCCGCCGGACCAGTAGAGCCCGGCCCAGCGCACCGTGACACCCGGCGGCAGCTGCAGGTCGGCCGCCGACGACGCTGTCGTCTTGTCGCCGGCCTGGTTGAACGGGGTCATGGACCAGTCGTCGTCGTCCAGCTTGTTGCCCTGGCCCAGGCGGGCGTCGGCGCACCCCGGGTTGTTGCCCGGGCAGGACAGCAGACCGTTGCCGACCTCGGTCACCCGCAGCGTCCCGGTCGCCGCGAACCGTGCGGCCAGGCCGCTCTGCTGCACCCCGCGGGTGCCGCTGACCGTGACCGGCTCCAGTCCGTCCGCGCTCACGGTGACGCTCACCGGCGTACTGCCGCCCGAGCCGTCCGCGGCGTCCACGTCGAGGTAGACCTGGGTGTCGGTGCCCTCTGTCAGCGGGGTGCGCGTGCAGGTGGCGCCGGCGTCGGTGCCGATGCAGGTCCAGCCGTCCGTGGCCTCGACGTCCATGACCTTGGGGGGCTGCGCCTTGGACCCGTCGAAGGCGGACCCGCTGCTCTGCAGGCCGACGAAGCGCACCCCGCTGGGCAGGGCGACGGTCGCCGTGATCGGCCCGGACGCCGCGTCGCCGGTGTTGGCGACGGCGAAACCGACGACGCCGGGCCGTCCCTGCACCAGGTCGCCGAGCGGGGTGTACGTCACCACGAGCGCGGCCTTGGGGGTCTCGGTCGGGGAGGGCGACGGCGAGGGCGACCCGGACCCGGTCGGGCTGCCGCTCGGGGAGGCCGACGGAGTGCCGGTCGGGGTGCTGCTCGGAGTGCCGCTCGGGCTCGGGGTCGGGGTCGGCGAGTGCGTCGCGGACGTGGACGGTGGCGCGGTCGCGGTCGCGGTCGAGCCGGACGTCGGCGTGGCCGTCACGGGCGGTGTCAACGGGGTCTCGCTGCTGCTGGTGGTGCCGGGCCCGGACGTGCTGGTGCCCGAGGACGAAGTGGCGCCGGGCAGCACCGGACCGGAAGCCCCGGGCGGGGAACCCGTCACCTCGCTGCCCCCGCCCCCGCCGATGACCACGGCGGCGACGATCCCGGCCCCGACCAGCCCGACCGCCGCGGCAGCCGCGCCGGTCACCCAGCCGCCGGTCCCGAGGCCGAGGAGTCCGCCGCCCCCGCCCCCGGCGCCCGAGACCGTCACGGTCGCCGCCCCCGAGCCGCCGGCCCCGCCGGCGATGGCGCCGCCGGTCGTGCCGGCTGCGGCCGCCCCGGTTCCGGCAGCGCCCGCTCCGGCTCCGGCCCCCGCTGCCGCCGCGGGCTGGGCTCCGGCGGACACCGCTGCGGTCAGCGCGCCGGCGCCGACGACTCCGGCCGCGACGGCCGCCGCGGTCCCGGCCCCGACGCCGCCGGCTGCGGCCGCGCCGGTTGACGCCGCCGCGGCGCCGGTCCCGGCGCCGACGCCCGCTCCCGCACCGGCGCCCGCACCTGCTCCAACACCCGCTCCCGCTCCGGTCCCGGTGCCGGTCGCTCCGGCCCCCGCCAACGCTCCGGCGCCGGCCACCACGCTGCCGGTGCCGAGCAGCGCGCCCGAGCTGAGGTAGCCGGCGACCGCCAGGCCCAGGATCAGCGGCGCCACCACGGCCCGCATCCCGCTGCCGACGTCAGTGAGCTCCAGGACCAGCTCGCGGCAGCGCGCGCACGTGTCCAGGTGCTCCTCGACCTGCGCGGTCTCCCGCTTGGACAGGCCGCCGCGCGCGTACGCGCCGAGCCGGTCGGAGTAGGGGCGGCAGCCGTCGTCCAGCGGCGCGGCGAGGTGCTGCTGCAGGTAGGCCTGGCGCAGGCCTTCCCGGGCCCGGTACGCCAGCGCCGCCACCCCGTTGGCCGTCAGCCCGAGGATCGGCGCCACCTGGGCCGGGGTGAGTCCCTCGACCTCGGTGTGCCAGAGCACGGTCTGCCACCGTTCGGGCAGCGAGGTGTACGCCCGGGAGACGATCGACTTCTCAAGCCCCTCCAGGGCCGGGTCGACGAACGGGACCCCGGGGTCGTACGGCGTCAGGTCGTCGGAGACGGTCACCCGGCTCCCGGCCCGGGTGCGGTCGTACGCGATGCGACGCAGCGCAGTGAGCAGGTAGGCCCGGAAGGCGACGTCGGGTCCGCCGCCGCCCTGCACGACTGTCAGGACCTTCGCGAACGCCTCGGATACGAGGTCTTCGGCCTCGTTCGGGTCGCGGGTCATCTGGCGGGCCAGCGCCCGGGCGGCGCCTACGTGGCGCAGGTACAGGGGCCCGAACGCCGCCTTGTCGCCGGAGCGGACCGCCGTGATCAGCTCCGCGTCGCTCGGACCGGGCGCCTCGGCGGACCGAGGCTCGGTCTCGAGCGGGGGCAGGTCGGTCACGGGTGGGACTCTCCTCGGCGCGGGCGCTGTTGATCGTAGACGGCGTCGTCACGCTTTGCGTACTACTCGTGACTATCCGTCCCTATTCGTCCACCGCGCGGGGGCGTCCAGCGGCGCACTGCCAATGAGACGCCCAGGAGGTCCGGTCATGACGGGCCCGCGGACGGTTCCGGGACGTCCGCGAAATTCATCGACAAATACCGCGTCACGATTGAGCCGGCGGCCAGTCTCATCCCCGTCAGACGCCGTAGAGCAGCGGAAAGGAGGGGATCGAGATGGGTGAGGACGCACTGGCCACTCTCTTCCCCCTGGGCGGACCTGCCTCTGCCCTCCGCTCCCGGTGGCAGCGGCTCTCCGCCGAGGCCAGCTGGGCCCACCCCGCCGACTGGTGGGACCCGGCCGTCGACGCTCTGGCGGAGGCCGTCGCGGACGGGCGGGACGCGACGGTCCCCGCCGAGCTCCTGGGTGCCGTCCGCGGACAGGCCGGAGTGGGTCTCGCCGAGGGTCTGGACGACCTGGCCGCGCTCTACGCGGTGCTGGGCGCCGACGCTCCCCCGTTCGGGGTCATCCGCTCGTTCAGCTCCGGCTGGGCCGACGCCGGGGTCGACCCGGTCCGCACGGCCGGCTGCGAGGACGCGATGACCGGGCTGGCCACGCCTTCGTACCTGGGAACCCGGTTGGGCGAGGTCTACCGCACCGCCGTGGCCGAGAACGTGCTGGTCACCGACGTCGTGGGCCTGGTGATCCTGGACGCCTCAGTGATGACCCCGGACCCCTGGCAGCGGCTGGCGCGGGTCTGCGTGCTCGCGGACTGCCTGCGCGAGGAGTTCGCCGGTGGCGAGTCGCTGGTGGCGCTCGGCTCGGGCCGCGTGGCCGCGCTGGTGGCACGCGACGAAGACCTCGGGCCGATGCTGGCCCGGCTCCGCGACCTCGTCGAGGTCCGGATGGTGCTGGCGGGGCTCTCGCGAGCCTCCCGCCGACCCCCGCGGGTGTGGCTCGAGCCGCTCCCCGCGGACTACGACCAGGCGCTCGCACTGCTGCGGGAGCTCGAGCGCTGAGAGATGTGCCGGGCCTGCCGAGGGGGCCGGCCCGGCACTCTTCCGGACCCATCTGAGGGGGTGGCTCCGGAACGAACCGGGTCCATCGAGGGGTTGGACCCGGGACTGCAGGGCCCGTCGGGAGGACGGGTCCGCGCACCGCGCCCGGCGGTGCACCGGCCCTCGGAGGGGTAGGCCGGTGCACCGCCGAGGCAGCGCCGCTCCGGTGCTCCCACCGACCGTCCTGACCGTTTCACACCCCCTGTTGCGGTGAATGTCCCGGTCTACGGGGTCAGCCACGCCAACAGCGGGTGTGAAACCCGGCCAGGGTGGGGTGGCGACGGCGCTGGGCTGTATGGCGGGTCTCACAGCCGCCCGACGAGCCCCAGCAGCGCCGCTACGGTGCGCTCGGGCTGCGCCAGTGCCGCGAAGTGGCCGGCGTCGATCGACTCCACCGGCCAGCCCCGTCCCGCGGCCACCCGGGCCGACCAGTCGTAGGCCGCGGAGGTCCGCAGGTAGCCGCACGGCGCGTCCGGCCAGTCGCCGGGGAACGGGACCGCCTCGGTGAAGTAGCCGAGCCCGCGCGGGCGCAGGGTCGCGAGCAGCACCGCGCGGTCACCCGGGTCGGGTACGTCGTCGGTCAGGTCCTCGTCGGACCACGCCGGGAACCTGCCGCCGCCTTCAAGCACGGAACGTACGTCGCGGGCCAGGTCCGGGTCCTCGGTCTCGAGCAAGTCCAGCCGCGAGGCCGTCCCGCCGGGGCGGGGCAGCGCGGCGTCCAGGAACACGTAGCCGGCGACGGGAGCGTGGGCGGCCCGGCGGGCGAAGGCGAGCGGCGGGAGCAGCGGACCGGCGCCGCTGTGCGCCACGAGCAGCACCGGCCGGTCCGGCGGCAGCGCGGCGGCGGCCTGGCCGGCGGCCGCCGCCACGTAGCGGGTGGCGTACGGCGGCCGGTCGTCGTCGCCGACGTCCACCGCGGTCACGTTGACGCCGGCCTCGGCCCGCAGCCGATCCGCGAGCGTCCCCCACGCCGCCGCCGACGTCAGCGGCGAGTGCAGCAGGACGAGGGGGGTCGGCTCCACCCGTTCAGCCTGCCCTAGGCTCGCGGGCCATGACCGACGCCGCCGCCGACCGCGCCGCCCTGCTCGAGCAGATCACCTCCAAGGCCGTGGTGCACGGACGGGTGGTGCTGTCCTCGGGCCGCCAGGCCGACTACTACGTGGACCTGCGCCGGGTCACCCTGGACGCCGTGGCGGCCCCGCTCGTGGGTCGGGCGATGCTCGCGGCAACGGCCGACCTCGAGTACGAGGCGGTGGGCGGGCTCACGCTGGGAGCCGACCCGGTCGCCACGGCCATGCTGCACGCGGCCGCGGCCCAGGGCCGGTTCCTGGATGCCTTCGTCGTGCGCAAGGAGGGCAAGGCGCACGGCCTGCAGCGGCGGATCGAGGGTCCGGACGTCGGCGGGCGCCGGGTCCTCGCGGTCGAGGACACCTCGACGACCGGCGGGTCGGTGCTCACCGCCGTCGAGGCGCTGCGCGAGGCCGGCGCCGAGGTCGTCGGCGTGGCCGTGGTCGTCGAGCGTGGCGCGGCTCCCGCGGTGGCCGGGGCCGGGCTGCCGTACCGCAGCGTGTTCACCCTCGCCGACCTCGGGCTGTCCTGACGGCGCGCTGACGTTGAGTCCTGGCCCCGGCCGTCCGAAGATCTAGCCATGCAGGGGCTGGCGCCGTTCGTCTTCGTGCTGCTCGCGGCCGGGGCCGTGGCGTTCTTCGTGTGGAACTACCTGCAGGACGCGAAGCGCCGGCAGGCGCTCCAGCAGTTCTGCGCCGCGAAGGGCTGGCAGTACACCCCCGAGGACGACTCCTTCGCGGTCCGCTGGAGCGGGACGCCGTTCGGCGAGGGCGACCGCCGCCGGGCCCGCAACGTCGTCCGCGGCACCGACCGCGGCGTCCCGTTCGTGGCCTTCGACTACCAGTACGACACCGAGAGCACCGACAGCCGCGGCAACACCTCGCGCACCACGCACCGCTTCGACATCGTCGCGCTGGCGCTCCCGACCGTCCTCCCCACCCTGCAGGTGACCCCGGAGGGGTTCCTGCAGCGGGCGGTCTCGGCGGTGGGGCTGGGGAGCGACATCGACCTGGAGTCCGAGGACTTCAACCGGCGCTTCACCGTGCACGCCCGGCAGCCCAAGTTCGCCTCCGACGTGCTCACCCCGAGGACCATGCAGGCCCTGCTGGCGTGCCCGCCGACGGCGTGGCGGATCGAGATGTCCGACCTCGTATCCTGGGCCGGCGGCACCATGAGCGCCGTGGACGTTCTCGCCCGGCTGTCCACGCTGCATCATGTGGTGGACGGCATCCCGTCGTTCGTCTGGCACGACAACGGGTACGACCCGGCTCCGCCGGCCGTGCCCGCTCCCCCAGCGGAAGGCAGCAGCGCGTGAACGCGGTCATGTGGGTCATCCTCGGCGTCGTCGTCCTGGTCCTGCTCGGGGGCGTGCTCTCGTACAACCGCTTCGTGCGGCAGCGGAACCTGGTCCAGGAGTCCTGGCGGCAGATCGACGTCGAGTTGACCCGGCGGCACGACCTGATCCCGAACCTCGTCGAGACAGTGAAGGGCTACGCGGCCCACGAGCGGCAGACCCTCGAGGCGGTGACAGCGGCCAGGGCGGCGGCCTCGGCCCCCGGCAGCGGTCCGGCCGAGCAGGCCCAGCAGGAGAACGTGCTGACCGCCGCGTTGCGCCAGCTGTTCGCGGTCGCCGAGTCCTACCCGGACCTGAAGGCCAGCACCAACTTCCTCGAGCTGCAGCGGCAGCTGTCCGAGACCGAGGACCGGGTCGCGGCCGGTCGACGCTTCTACAACGGCAACGTGCGCGCCCTCAACACCCGGGTGCAGTCGTTCCCGTCGTCGATCATCGCCGGGCTCTTCGGCTTCAAGATCGCCGAGTACTTCGAGGCGGAGGACCCGCAGGTCCGGGCCAACCCGCAGGTCAGCTTCTAGCCTGCTCGTCCCGCGGGCGGCGGCGCAGCAGGCCGACGGTCACCGGCACGACCGAGACGGCCACGCCGGCGATCAGGATCAGCTCGACGTGGTCCGCGATGAACGCGACCTGGCCGAGCCAGAAGCCGAGCAGGACCACGCCGACGCCCCACAGCGTGCCGCCGACCACCGAGTACGCGACGTACCGGCCCCAGCGCATCCGGCCGACGCCCGCCATCACCGTGATGAACGTGCGCACCACCGGGACGAAGCGCGCCAGCACGATCGCCCACGCGCCGAACCGGTGGAAGAAGTCGTTCGTCCGCTCGACGTACTCGGGCTTGAACAGTCGCGACCCCGGCCGCCTGAAGACGCTCGGGCCGGCCGTCCGCCCGATCCAGTAGCCGACGAGGTTGCCGGCGATCGCGGCCACCGAGACCAGCAGGCAGACCAGCGGGAGCGAGGACGGCAGCACCGGGCTGTCGTTCGCTACGAGCACGCCGGCGGCGAAGAGGAGCGTGTCGCCCGGCAGGAAGAAGCCCACCAGCAGCCCGCACTCGGCGAAGACGATCGCGAGGAGCCCGATCAGCCCCACGCTCCTCAGCAGCCGGTCCGGGTCGAGCAGGCTGACCCCGACGAGCACGTCCGGGTACGTCAGGGCGGTCGCGGGCATCGTGCCAGGGTACGGGGGGTGCGCTCCGGCTCCGGCACACTGTCCGCGATGGCGGGCGACGAGGAACGCGAGTCCGTCCCGGACCCGGCCGGGGTGGGCGTGGGTCCGTGGGCCGGGCCCTGGCCGGCCGACGCGCGGTACGACCCGGTGCTGCTGGCCGGCGGCGACCGGCGCAACGTGGTCGACCGCTACCGGTACTGGACCGTCGAGGCGATCGTCGCGGACCTGGACACCCGGCGGCACCCGTTCCACGTCGCGGTGGAGAACTGGGCGCACGACTTCAACATCGGGTCGGTCGTACGCACCGCCAACGCCTTCAACGCCGCCGGGGTGCACGTGGTCGGGCGCCGGCGCTGGAACCGGCGCGGCGCCATGGTGACCGACCGGTACGTGCACGTGACGCACCACCCGGACGTGGCCGGCCTGGCCGAGTGGGCGGCCGGTGCCGAGGTGCCGCTGCTGGGGGTCGACAACCTGCCGGGCTCGGTGCCGCTGGAGACCTACGACCTGCCCCTGCGCTGCGTGCTGCTGTTCGGGCAGGAAGGGCCGGGGCTGTCGGCGGCGGCGCGCTCGGCCTGCCTGGAGGTGCTCTCGGTGGCGCAGTACGGGTCGACCCGCTCGGTCAACGCCGGTGCGGCCGCGGCCGTCGCGATGCACGCCTGGGTGCGCCGGCACGCGTTCTCGCAACGGCCAGGCGACCCGGAGGTCTGAGCGGCCGGGTGGCCAGGCGGCCGGGCGGCCAGGACCTCGGTCCCTTGCCGGGCTCCGGCCGGCCGATGCGAGGATGGGCCCGCCCCGTACGTACCAGTCGAGGAGCCACCGGCCATGCCCATCGCGTCCCCCGAGGTCTACCGCGAGATGCTCGACCGCGCCAAGGCGGGCGCCTTCGCCTACCCGGCGATCAACTGCACCTCCTCGCAGTCCGTCGTGGCCGCCCTGCGCGGGTTCGCCGAGGCCGGCAGCGACGGCATCGTCCAGTTCTCGTGGGGGGGCGCCGAGTTCGCCTCCGGGCAGCGGGTCAAGGACATGGTCACCGGCGCGGTCGCCCTGGCCGAGTTCGCGCACGTCGTGGCCGAGAAGTACGACGTCAACATCGCGCTGCACACCGACCACTGCCCGGTCGACAAGCTCGACGGCTACATGCGACCGCTCCTCCAGGTGAGCCTCGAGCGGGTCGCCGCCGGGCGGCCGCCGCTGTTCCAGTCGCACATGTGGGACGGCTCGGCGGTGAGCCTGAAGGAGAACCTCGACATCGCCGACGAGCTGCTGGACCAGTGCCACCGCGCGAACATCGTCATGGAGCTCGAGATCGGCGTCGTCGGCGGCGAGGAGGACGGGGTCGAGGCCAAGCACGACGCGAAGCTGTACTCGACGCCCGACGACGCCATCGCGACGGCCGAGCGGCTGGGGCTGGGCGAGCGCGGGCGCTACCTGCTCGCGGCGACGTTCGGCAACGTGCACGGGGTCTACAAGCCGGGCAACGTCGTGCTGCGCCCGCCGATCCTCAGGGACCTGCAGGACGCGGTGGCGGGACGCTTCGATCTGCCCGCCGGGTCGAAGCCGTTCGACCTGGTGTTCCACGGCGGCTCGGGCTCCCTGCTGTCGGAGATCCGCGAGGCGCTGGACTACGGCGTGGTGAAGATGAACATCGACACCGACACCCAGTACGCCTTCACCCGCCCGATCGCGGACCACATGTTCGTGAACTACGCGGGTGTCCTGAAGGTGGACGGGGACGTGGGCAACAAGAAGCAGTACGACCCGCGCGCGTACGGCAAGGCCGCCGAGGCGGGCATGGCCGCGCGCGTCGTGGAGGCCTGCGAAGACCTCCGCTCCACCGGCACCCGCCTCACCTGACCCCCACCCCTCTGCCGAGCGAGTGGCCGTTGGAAGGGCCCCTGACTCGGGTCCCAGCGACCGTTCGCTCGGCAAAGTGACATCTTGTGGACGGGCGGCGACCCTGGCAGCCACTTCGGTGCAGGCTCCACCGATGTCCATCGACGATCTGCTACGGCTGGCCGACGCCCAAGGCGGCGTGTTCACCACGGCCGACGCCCAGGCCTGCGGCATCTCCCGCTCGGCGCTCAGGCACCGGCTCGCCACCGGCGAGTGGCGCAGGCTCCGGCGCGGTGTGTTCGCCGACTCCACCGCGTGCACAGCCCCCGTCGCCTACGCCGAGACACCCGCGCTCAGCGCAGTGGCAGCCGCACTGGCGGCGGTGGGACCCGGTGCTGTCGCGAGCCACCACTCCGCGGCGTTGCTGTTGGGCCTGGCGACCTACGGGCGTACGCCGGGGTGGGTCGCCGTCACGATGCCTCGTCGCCGGGTCGCGACCTGCGAAAGCCTGCCCGACCTGCGAGCCCGTCGCTCGGTTCTCCCGGATGAGGGCGTGTGGGAGGTCGGTGGGTTGCCCGTGACGTCTTCCGCCCGGACCGCGGTCGACGTCGCTCGCGGGGCGTCCCTGCGCGGCGGCGTCGTCGTCCTCGACGCGGCGCTGCGAGCGGGCAGCAGTCTGGAGGAACTCGCGCCGTCGTTGCTCGGCAACGTCGCTGGCCGGGCATCTGCGCGGCTCGGCACGCACTGGGCGTTGCAGACCCCGGAAGCGAGTCGCCGCTGGAGTCCCTGGCTGACGTGTGCCAGTACGAGGCCGGCCTGCCGCGACCCCTCACGCAGGTCGTGCTCTACGACGATCAAGGGCTGATCGGCCGCGTCGACGACTTCTGGCCCGACCACGCCGTCGTCGGTGAGAGCGATGGATTGCTCAAGTACACCGACGCGGAGGCACTGCGCCAGGAGAAGTTGAGGCAGGAGCGCCTTCCCCGGCCATCACTTTGCCGAGCGAGTGGTCGCCAGGAGAACCGGCCGGCCGGCTTCCAGCGACCATTGGCTCGGCAAAGTCGTGGGGAGCGGGGCGCGGGAGGGAGGATGGGGGGTATGACGCACGAGGATCTGATGGCCGGGCCGCCGCCGACGCTGCTGCCCGACGACCCCGGCCCGCGCGCGATGCTCGAGAGCGGGGTCCCGGCTGTCGAGGTCGCCGCCGCGCAGCCGGAGTACTCGCTAGCCTGGGCCACCCTCGCCGACGACGCCTACGCGCGGGGCTCGACCATCGAGTCGTACGCCTACGCCCGCGTCGGCTACCACCGCGGCCTGGACCAGCTGCGACGCAGCGGCTGGAAGGGCCACGGTCCGGTGCCCTGGGAGCACGAGCCCAACCGCGGCTTCCTGCGCTCGCTGCACGCTCTCGGGCGGGCCGCGGCCACCATCGGCGAGACCGCCGAGGCCGAGCGGTGCGCTACCTTCCTGCGCGACAGCTCGCCCGCCGCCGCCGACTTGCTCGGCCGAACCTGAGGGGACCGCCGTGCCCGCGATCGTGCTCGTCGGCGCCCAGTGGGGCGACGAGGGCAAGGGCAAGGCGACGGACCTGCTCGGCGCCTCGGTCGACTACGTGGTCAAGTTCAACGGGGGCAACAACGCGGGGCACACGATCGTCGTGGACGGCCAGAAGTACGCCCTGCACCTGCTGCCGGCCGGTGTGCTGACCCCGGGCGTCGTGCCGGTCATCGGCAACGGCGTCGTCATCGACCTCGCGGTGCTCTTCGGCGAGATCGAGCAGCTGACCGAGCGGGGCATCGACACCACGCGGCTGGTGGTCAGCGCCAACGCGCACGTCATCCCGTCGTACAACCGCACGATCGACAAGGTCACCGAGCGGTTCCTCGGCAGCCGGCGCATCGGAACGACCGGCCGCGGCATCGGTCCGACGTACGCGGACAAGATGAACCGGGTCGGGATCCGCGTCCAGGACGTCTTCGACGAGAAGATCCTGCGCCAGAAGGTCGCCGGCGCCCTCGAGCAGAAGAACCAGCTGCTCGTGAAGGTCTACAACCGCAGGGCGGTCGCCGTCGACGACGTCGTCGCCGAGCTGCTCGGATTCGCCGACCGGCTGCGCTCGATGGTGGCCGACACCGGGCTGCTGCTCGGCCGCGCGCTCGACGAGGGCCGCACGGTCCTGCTCGAGGGCGGCCAGGCCACGCTGCTCGACGTCGACCACGGCACCTACCCGTTCGTGACCTCGTCCAGCGCGACCGCCGGCGGCGCCTGCACCGGGAGCGGCATCCCGCCGACCCGCGTGGACAAGGTCATCGCGATCGTCAAGGCGTACACCACCAGGGTCGGGGAGGGGCCGTTCCCGACCGAGCTGCTCGACGCGGACGGCGAGCGGCTGCGCCAGGCCGGCTGGGAGTTCGGCACGACCACCGGGCGGCCGAGGCGGTGCGGCTGGTACGACGTCCCGATCGCCAGGTACGCGGCTCGGGTCAACGGCGTCACCGACTTCGTGCTCACCAAGCTGGACGTCCTCACCGGCTGGGACCGGCTGCCGGTGTGCGTGGCGTACGACATCGAGGGCGAGCGGGTCGACGAGCTGCCGGTCAACCAGACCGACTTCCACCACGCCCGCCCGGTGTACGAGTACCTGCCCGGCTGGACCGACGACCTGTCCAAGGCGCGGACGCTGGAGGACCTCCCGGCCAACGCCCGCGCCTACGTGCGGTTCCTCGAGGAGCGCTCGGGGGCGCCGTTCTCGGCCGTCGGCGTCGGCCCGGGCCGGGACGAGACCGTCGTCGTGCGCCCACTCGTATGACTGCGCTGGCGCCCGGTGACGTCGTGCTGGCAGGGCGGCACGTCCGGATCGAGCCGCTGGGGCCGCAGCACGCCGCGGACCTGGCGGCCGAGCTGGGGGGCGACGAGGACGTCTGGCGCTGGCTGGTTGCCCCGCCGGGGGACGAGGCCGGGATGGCCGCGTTCATCGAGGGGGCCCTGGGTGAGCGGGCCCGGGGCGAGCGGTTCCCGTTCGCGGCGGTCGAGCAGGCGAGCGGACGGGCCGTCGGCTCCTCCTCGTACCTGGACATCTCCCCGCGCGACCGTCGGATCGAGATCGGCTGGACGTTCCACGCGCGCCGGGTCTGGCGGACGGCGGTGAACAGCGAGGCCAAGCTGCTGCTGCTCGGGCACGCCTTCGACGATCTCGGGTACGAGCGCGTGGCGCTGAAGACGCACCACCGCAACGAGCGCTCGCAGGCGGCGATCGCACGGCTGGGCGCGACCCGCGAGGGCGTGCTCCGTCACCACATGGTGGACCGGTACGGGCAGTGGCGGGACAGCGTCTACTACTCGATCCTGTCGGCCGAGTGGCCGCAGGTCCGGACCCGCCTGCTCGCGGCGCTCGGCGACGCGCCGGGCGGCTGACCACCGGTCGCCGCTGACACCCTGTCGGTCCAGCCCCCCGTGCGCTGACAGGGTGAGGCTCGCGCTCCCCGGCCGGGCGCACCTACCCTGCCGCCATGACAGCTCCCACTCCGGACCCCGCCCGCGGCGCCGAGGTCTACGCGCTCGACCGCGCCCACGTCTTCCACTCCTGGTCCGCGCAGGCGGCGCTCAAGCCGCTGCCGCTGGCCGGCGGCGAGGGCTCGTACGTCTGGGACTACGACGGCAACCGGTACCTGGACTTCTCCAGCCAGCTGGTGAACACCAACATCGGCCACCAGCACCCGAAGGTGGTCGCGGCGATCCAGGAGCAGGCCGCAAGGCTCGCGACCATCGCCCCCCAGCACGCGAACGAGGCGCGCGGCGAGGCGGCCAGGCGGATCGCCGGCCTGGCCCCGGACGGCATGAACAAGGTCTTCTTCACCAACGGCGGGGCGGACGCGATCGAGAACGCCATCCGCATGGCCCGCCTGCACACCGGGCGGGACAAGATCCTCAGCGCGTACCGCTCGTACCACGGCAACACCGGCGCGGCCATCACGGCCACCGGCGACCCGCGGCGCTGGCCGAACGAGTACGCCGACGGGCACGTGCACTTCTTCGGGCCGTACCTGTACCGCTCGTCGTTCTGGGCGACCACCGAGGAGCAGGAGTGCGAGCGGGCGCTGCAGCACCTCGAGCAGGTCATCCAGTTCGAGGGTCCGGCGACGATCGCCGCGGTGCTGCTGGAGACGGTGGTCGGGACCGCGGGCGTGCTCATCCCGCCGCCCGGCTACCTCGCCGGCCTGCGCGAGCTCTGCGACCGGTACGGGATCCTCTACATCGCCGACGAGGTGATGGCCGGGTTCGGCCGTACCGGCAAGTGGTTCGCGATCGACCACTGGGGCGTCGCCCCGGACCTGATCGCCTTCGCCAAGGGCTCGAACTCCGGGTACGTCCCGGTCGGCGGCGTCGTCATCAGCGACCCGGTGGCCGCGACGTTCGACGACCGGGTCTTCCCCGGCGGCCTGACGTACTCCGGGCACCCGCTGGCCTGCGCCTCGATCGTCGCGTCCATCGACGCGATGCGCGAGGAGGGCATCGTTGAGAACGCCGCCCGGATCGGCGCGACCGTCCTCGGGCCGGGGCTGCGCGAGCTCGCCGAGCGGCACCCCGTCATCGGCGACGTGCGCGGCCTGGGCGTGTTCTGGGCGCTCGACCTGGTCAGCGACCGGGCCACCCGGGCGATGCTCGCTCCGTACGGAGGGACGTCGGAGGCGATGAACGAGCTCGGCGCCGAGTGCCGCAAGCGCGGGCTGCTGACATTCACCAACTACAACCGCCTGCACGTCGTGCCACCGTGCACCGTGTCTGAGACCGAGGTGAAGGACGGCCTGGCCGTGCTCGACGAGGTCTTCACGACCGTCGACAGGCACTACACCGGCTGACTCGCGAGTCAGTCTGCGGCTACGGTGGCGGCGTGACCACACCGCGACGGACCGTCCTGCGTCCCGGCCTGCTGCTGGACGTCGTCTCCGGCGATCTGCTGGCCGACCGGGCGGTGGTGGTCGAGGGCGAACGTGTCGTCGCCGTCGTCCCGGTGGTCGACGCCCCGGCCGAGGGCCCGGCCGTCCTGGAGCTGCCCGGCCACACGCTGCTGCCCGGGCTGACCGACTGCCATGCGCACCTGGTCGGCGAGCCCGACTCCGGCCACAGCTACGCCGAGCTGCTGACCCGCAGTCCCGCGCAGGAGGCGCTGTCCGGCGTGCGCAACGCGCGGGACACGCTGCTGGCCGGGTTCACCACGGTCCGCGACGTCGGCACGTTCCGCGCGTTCGTCGACGTGGCGCTGCGGGACGCGATCGACGCCGGGTGGGTGGACGGGCCGCGGATGCGCGTGGCCGGGGCGTACATCACCAGCTCCGGTGGCGGCGGCGACATCACCGGCCTCGCCCAAGACGTGGACGTCGTCGTGCCGCGCGACCTGCGCGCCGGTGTCGCCGACTCGGTCGACGAGGTGCGCAAGGTCGTGCGGCGGGTGCTGCACGGTGGGGCGGACCTGGTGAAGGTCATCGCGACGGGTGCGGTCATGACTGCGGGCGGCGTACCGGGGGCGCCGGAGTTCAGCGCGGACGAGATCCGGGCTGCGGTCGAGGAGGCCGCACTGTACGGCGCCGACGTCGCGGCCCACGCGCACGGCGCCGAGGGCATCAAGCGGGCGGTCCGGGCGGGGGTCCGTTCGATCGAGCACGGCTCGCTGATGGACGACGAAGCCATCGAGATGATGGCGCAGGCCGGGACCTACCTGGTGGCTGACGTGTACTGCGGCGACTACATCGCCGAGCGGGGCACGGCCGACGGCTGGGACGCCGACGTCCTGCGCAAGAACGACGAGACCACCCTCGCCCAGCGCGAAGGCTTCGCGAAGTGCGTCAAGGCCGGCGTACGGATCGCGTTCGGCACCGACAGCGGCATCTACCCGCACGGCTGGAACGGGCGCCAGCTCGCGTACCAGGTGCGCTGGGGTCAGACGCCGCTGGAGGCGATCCGGTCCGCGACGCTCACGGCGGCGGAGCTGCTGCGCTGGGACGACGAGCTGGGCACGGTCGCACCGGGCCGCTACGCCGACCTGGTCGCGGTCGCCGGGAACCCGCTGGACGACGTCCGCCTGCTCGAGGACATCCCGTTCGTAATGAAGGGCGGCCGCGTCATGAAGCCCCTTTCCGCGTGATCATGAGACATGTGTGCGGTTTCGTGGCAAGAACGTGTGCATCTCTCATGATCGGCGCTCGGGACGAGGGGCGGCCCGGCGTCGCGGTCGCCGACCCCGCCGCGCTCGCACACCTGCGCCGCCGGCACCCGTACGCCTGAGCGCAGTAGCCGGTCCGGACGCCGGGTCAAGAGACCCTGGCCGGGCGTCGATCAGGAGGCATGGCCGGTGACCGCAGACCCTGGGTACTCGTCTGGCTGGTCGCGGCCGTCGCCGCCGGGACGGTCGCCGTCGTCGCCGTCACGCTGGCCCTCTACCCCACCGACCGGGGGGTGTCCGCGGCCGTACCCAGCGCGACCCGGTCCCCCTCGGGACTCGGGTCGGCCCCGGCCGGCACCCCCTCCGCCTCGGCCACGGCCACGACGGGCGTGCCCACGGACGCGCAGGGCTGTCCGTCGGCCCTCACCTCGGCCCCCGACAGCCACCTGCTCTGCCCGCCCGACCTCGGGTCGGCGTGGCGGCTGGACACCGTGGACCCGGTCCGCCCGGTGTCCGAGCTCTGCCCGCCCGCGCTGGACGCGGCGGCGCCGGTGGTCGGCAGCTCCAAGGTGCTGCTGATGCGCGGCCCCGGCTTCGACGTCGTCGAGCAGGTGCGGCAGTACGGCTCGGCCGCCAAGGCGATCGTCGCGTTCGACCACGTACGGCTGCGGATGCTGACCTGCGACAGCGGCCAGACCGGGCTGTCGGTGCGCGACGCCGACAACGAGATCGTCCCCGCGTCGCTGTCGGCCGGCTACGTCGGCGCGCAGTCCTGGTGGCTGGTCCAGAACCGGATGCGCACCGGGCTGGTGCTGTTCCAGGTCGGCACCGCCGTCCTCGAGGTGGCGGTCGTGCCCGCGGACGCGTCGTCCGGCCCTCCGCAGGCGGCGCTGGTCACCGTGGTCGCGCAGGCGGCGCTGGAACGGAACACCCAGCCTCGGACGGCCTCGCCCTCCGCCAGCTCCAAGGCCTAGCTGTAAGGCCTAGCTTTCGCGCACGACGTCGGCGGGGGACTTGTCCGGCCGCAGTCCGCGCCAGGTCGGGTGCCGCAGCCGGCCGTCCCTCGTCCACTCGCCGTAGGCCACCTCGCCGACGAGCCGCGGCTCGACCCACACCGCGTCCCGCGCATCGGCCCGCGGAACCTCGGTCGCGAACGGTGACGCCGGCTGCCGCAGCGGTCGCAGCATCCCGTCGAGCGCGTCGAGCACCGCGTCGCTGAATCCGGTGCCGACGTGCCCCACGTACGCGAGACCGTCGGGCCCCGGCACGCCGACCAGGAGCGACCCGATGGTGCCCTCGCGCCGGCCGGCGCCCGGCCGCCAGCCGCCGACGACCACCTCCTGCATGCGCACGTGCTTGACCTTCAGCCAGTGGCGCGAGCGCCGCCCCGGCTCGTAGCGGGAGTCGCGCCGTTTGGCGACCACGCCCTCCAGCCCGCGCTCCAGGCTGGTCGCGAGCGCTGCGTGCGCGTCCCCGGCGAAGGCCGGCGGCACCGCGAACCCGTCGCCGTCCAGGTCCAGCTGTTCGAGCAGCTCGCGCCGGGCCATGTAGGGCAGGTCGAGCAGGTCGCGACCGGCCAGGTGCAGGAGGTCGAACACGAGGTACGCCACCGGGACCCGCTCCACCAGGGTGCGGATCTGGGCCGGGTCGACGACGTGCATGCGTTGCTGGAGCAGGCCGAAGTCAGGCCGTCCGCCCTTGTCCAGCGCCACGATCTCGCCGTCCAGGACCGCGGGGGTCCCGCCGAGCAGGTCGGCGGCGCGGCCGAGCTCGGGGTACGTGCGCGCGACCTCGCGGTCGTTGCGGGTCAGGACGCGGACCCGGCCGGGCTCCGCGTAGGTGACGGCCCGGACGCCGTCCCACTTCATCTCGTACGCCCAGCGCGCTTCCTCGGCCGGGCGCGGCAGCTCGCCCGCGGTGGCCAGCATGGGCCGGATCAGCTCGGGCAGCACCCCCCCACCTTCCCGCTTCACCTCGTGAGACGTCGCGAACCCGGCCGGATCACGGCCGGCGTCGACGGTGTGACGGCGCTGCTGACCTCGGACCGGCGCTGGGCCAAGGTATCCGCGGCGGTGCAGGTGGTCGGAACGCGCGCGCGGCCGGGCCGGTAGCCTGCACGCGTGAGAGTCCTCGTGCTCGGGGCGGGCGCACGCGAGCACGCCCTGTGCCGGTCCCTCGCCCAGGACCCGGACGTGGTCGCGCTGGCCTGCGCCCCGGGCAACGCCGGCACCGCGTCCGTCGCCGAGCAGCTCGACATCGTGGCGGACGACCCCGAGGCCGTGGCTGCGCTGGCGGTCGCGTGGGGCGCGGACCTCGTCGTCGTGGGCCCGGAGGCACCGCTGGTCGCCGGGGTCGCCGACGCCGTGCGCGGCCGCGGCATCGACTGCTTCGGCCCCTCGGCGCAGGCCGCGCGGCTGGAGGGCAGCAAGGCCTTCGCCAAGGATGTGATGGCCGAGGCGGGCGTGCCGACGGCGATGGCGCACGTCTGCGACACGGCCGCCGAGGTGGTCGCCGCACTGGACGCCTTCGGACCGCCGTACGTGGTCAAGGACGACGGGCTGGCCGGCGGCAAGGGTGTCGTCGTGACCGACGACCGCGACGCCGCGCTGGCCCACGCGGCCGCCTCCGGGCGCGTCGTGGTCGAGGAGTTCCTGGACGGGCCCGAGGTCTCGCTGCTGTGCCTGACCGACGGGACGTCCGTCCTCGCCCTGCACCCGGCCCAGGACTTCAAGCGGGTGGGGGACGGCGACACCGGGCCGAACACCGGCGGCATGGGCGCCTACTCGCCGCTGCCGTGGGCGCCGTTCGGGCTGGCCGACGACATCGTCGAACGCGTCGTCCAGCCCACGGTGGACGAGATGGCCAGGCGCGGCACGCCGTTCGCAGGCGTCGTGTACGCCGGGCTGGCGCTGACGCCCAAGGGCCCGCGGGTCATCGAGTTCAACGCGCGGTTCGGCGACCCGGAGACCCAGGTCGTGCTCGCGCGGCTGCGTACGCCGCTGGCGGGACTGCTGCGGGCCGCCGCGACCGGGCGGCTCGGCGAGGTCGAACCGCTGCGCCACGACGCCGGCGCCGCCGTCACCGTGGTGGTGGCGGCGCAGGGATACCCGGCGTCCCCGCGCACCGGCGACCCGATCCGCGGGCTCGAGGCGGCTGCGGCGGTCGAGGGTGCGTACGTCCTGCACGCCGGCACGAAGGCGGTCGACGGCGCGGTGGTCAGCAACGGCGGCCGGGTGCTCTCGGTGGTCGGGACCGGCGCCGACCTGGAGCAGGCGCGCGAACGCGCCTATGCGGCAACGGCTCTCATCGAGCTAGCCGGCGCCCACCACCGCACGGACATCGCCGCAGCGGCCGTCGCCGGCGACGTCATCGTCCCCTGACCCGGGGTCCCGGCAGGAGCCCTCAGCCTGCGCGGACGTCGACCAGCGCGCCGTCGTCGTCGAGGTAGAGGTTCACCCGGTCCGGACGCCAGTCCAGCGTCATCACATCGCCCGGCCGCAGCACCCGGGTCGTCCGTCCCTGCGACTGCGCGAGGGCCAGCGCATCGTCGAGGTCGAGCCCCGCGTAGGCGGCGACCCAGTCGGTGCCGGGCAGTGGTCCGTCGGTCACAGGACGACGGTAACCCGCACACGTTCAGAGCAAACGCTCAGAGATCCGTGACGCGAACGTGTCCTGACCGGCCGCTCAGTTCGCCTAGGGTCTGCGTGCCCGCGTCCCACCCCGGATGCCGGCGGAGCCGGGGAGACCCTCCGGCTCATCGCGAGAGGACCGCCGCATGCGCCGCACCGCCCCGTTGGTCACTCTCGGCATCGCGACCGTTCTGGTCGCCGGTGCGGTCGCACCGGCCTCGGCCGCCGCCAAGGGGCACCGCGCGTCTACAGCGCACGGACCCGCCGTCCCGACCGCGAAGACCGTCACGCTGGTCACCGGTGACGTGGTGCGCGTGCTCACCCAGCCGGACGGGAAGCGTTCGGCGAGCCTGCCGCCCGGACCGGACGGGACCATCCCGCAGGCCGCGGTCACGCAGGTCGGCAAGCACCTGTACGTCGTGCCGCGCGCGGCTGTCCGGCTGCTCGCGACGCAGCGGCTGAACCCCGACCTGTTCGACGTCGGGCGGCTCATCGCCGACGGGTACGACGACGCCACCCGGACGACCCTGCCGATCATCGTCGACTACGGCCGCGGCGCTGCCGGGGCCGGTCGTGCAGCCGCCGCCTCGGTCCGCTCCGCCCGCCGCACGCACCTGATCAGGCTGCTCGGCGACGCGGCGTTCGCAGCCGACAAGAAGCACGCGCACCAGGTCTGGGCATCGTTGACCACGAGCCCCGACTCCGGCGGCGCCCCCACGGAGCTGGCCGGCGGGGCCGTCCGCGTGGACCTCGACGGCACGGTGAAGGCGACGGACGGCGTCGACCCGTTGCAGCAGATCCATGCCCCCCAGGCGTGGGCGGCCGGCTACGACGGCACCGACGTGAAGGTCGCCGTGCTCGACACCGGCTACGACGCGACCCACCCCGACCTCGCGGGCAAGGTCGGGGCGAGCGCGAACTTCACCCCGGAGGCCGACGTCGCCGACGGCAACGGGCACGGGACCCACGTCGCGGGCACCATCGTCGGCAGCGGCGCGGCGTCCGCCGGCGCGCACAAGGGCGTCTCCCCCGGCGCCGAGCTCATCGTGGGCAAGGTGCTGGGCAGGGACGGCAGCGGCGCGGACTCCCAGGTCCTGGCCGGCATGGAGTGGGCGGTCGCCCAGCACGCGGACATCGTGAGCATGAGCCTGGGCGGGGACACCGGGGACGGAAGCGACCCGCTGGAGCGGGCGGTCGACGAGCTCTCGGCGACGTCCTCCACCCTGTTCGTGATCGCGGCCGGCAACAACGGCAGCAGCCCGACCACCGTGACGTCCCCGGGCGCGGCCGCCGCCGCCCTCACCGTCGGAGCGGTCGACGGCACCGACACGATGGCCTCCTTCTCCAGCCGGGGACCGCGCCTGGACGGCACGGTCAAGCCCGAAGTCGTCGCGCCGGGCGTCGGCATCGTCGCCGCGCGGGCCGCCGGCACGTCGCTCGGCGACCCGGTCGACCAGTACTACACGTCGTTGAGCGGCACCTCGATGGCGACGCCGCACGTGGCCGGCCTGGCGGCCATCCTCAAGCAGGAGCACCCGGACTGGGACGGCGAACGGCTCAAGGCCGCGATCGTCGGCAGCGCGGTCCCGGTCGCCGGCGCGGGCGCGTACGACGCGGGCACCGGGCGGGTGGACGCGCTGCGGGCCGTCGGCCAGAGCGTCGTCGCCGACCCGACACTGAACCTCGGCTTCTTCGCCTGGCCGCACACGGACCTCGCCCCGAGCTCGCGCACCCTCACGTACACGAACCTGGGCGGCGCCGCCGTCACCTACGCGCTGACCGAGGGCTCGCAGGACGGCGTCGCGGCCCCGCCGCCCGGGGTGAGCCTGTCGGCGGACCACGTCACCGTCCCGGCGGGCGGCCGGGCGTCCGTGGCCGTCACCGTCGATCCGACCGCCGCGGGCCCGGGCGCGTACTCCGGCGTCGTGACCGCGACCCCGACCGGTGGCGGCGCGACCGTCCGTACCGCGTTCGGCTACGTCCTCGAGGACGAGCGGTACGACATCACGGTGGTCGTCAAGCCGCGGCCCGGAACGCAGTCCGCGTCGCACATCGTGGCGCTGGCCGGGCTGGACGACTTCTCGTACACCCAGCGCACGCTGGACGCTGCTGCCGGGACGCAGCAGGTGACGTTCCGGGTGGCACCGGGGCGCTACGGCACGAACGTCGTGTCGTTCGGGACCGCGAAGGACGACTCGCAGGAGGGCGTCCTCGACCTCAAGCCGCTCACGAAGGTCAGCAAGAACACGACGGTCGTGCTCGACGAGGGCTCCACCCGGCTCTTCGGCTACCGGACCGACAAGACGGTCGTGAACGACGGCGAGATCATGAACGTCAACTGGATCGGCCGGGCCGGGTCGGTCGGTGCAGCCCTCGCCGGCAGCGTCGACCGCCTGTACGCGAGGCCGATGACGAACCCGGCGGGCGGGACCGTCACCACCGTCCTGAACATGCAGCTCTCGGCCCCGGAGGGTCTGCTCACCCTGAGCGGGGCCGTGGGTGCGGATCCCATCGGGCTGCGCCCCGTGACCGACGTCGGCCAGTCGGCCTGGGTCACCCCGGTCCCGGCGGTCGCGGGCTCGTTCCGGGTGGTCGACGCGGGGTCGGTGTCCGCGCTGCGCACCGGGTCGGTGCGCGGGCGGCTCGCCGTCGTCGCCGGCAGCTGCGCCGACATGACCGCAGCCGCCCACGCGCTCGCCGCGGCTGGAGCCGCCGCGATGGTCGCGTACCCCGCTCACGGCTTCTCCTGCGCGGGGACGATCACCGGCACTCCCCCGCTGCCGTCGTTCCGCGCCCGGCCGCTGGACGCGGCGCGGCTGCTGCGCAGCGCCGGGCACGCGGCGTCGCTGATCGCCAAGCCCGGTCCCGCGTACATCTACGACCTCGCCGCGCACTGGCCGGACCGGGTCCCCGCCGGCGCGACGCTGGACGGCACGGGCAGGCACGTGGCCACGCTCGTGGAGAGCTACCGGTCCATGGGCGGCACGACCGCGTCCGACGGGCTCGCTCTCTACGAGAACATGACCGGAATGTGGCCGGACCTCGGCTGGGGCATCTACGGCCTGACCCGGGTCGTGCCGGTGCCGTCCGTGGTCACGCACTACGTGACGCCGGGGCCGAACTGGGAGCGGGACGTCACCGTGACGTCCTCCCAGGGCGGCGCCTACGCCGTGCTCTACGCACCGCCCGCGCCGGTCGAGGGCGGCACCACCACGGCGGACACCTGGTTCGGCGGGCCGCTGGGCTCGGGGGCGTCTGCGCTGGTGTCCCACGCGTTCGGCTGGGCGGTCAACCCGAACCGCCAGGGCGACGTCGGGAACGCGTACGCGGCGCCGCTGGTCGATGCAGCAGGGCACCAGGGCGCCTGGCTGTACGACGGCGAGTACTACGCGAAGTTCTCGGCGGCCGGCGGCACGGTCCTCGCCGAGGGTCCCGACCCGCTGTACCTGGGCTGGATCGACATGGTGCCCGGGCGCAGCGCGTACCAGCTGGACGTGCAGTTCACCCGCGCCAACCCGTTCTGGAAGCGCTCGACCAGTGTGCGCACGGTGTGGGGGTTCTTCTCGCAGACGCCGAAGACCGACCACCAGGTCTTCCCGCTGATGAACGTCGGGCTCGAGCTGTCCCTGTCGCCGATGAACGACGCGGCCCCGGGTCCGTACGCCTTCGGTCTGAGGCTCTCGATGCCGATGGGCGTCACCGCAGTGCCGGTGACG
The DNA here is from genome assembly GCA_963849365.1 of uncultured Actinomycetota bacterium. Classification (GTDB taxonomy): domain Bacteria; phylum Actinomycetota; class Actinomycetes; order Prado026; family Prado026; genus CAVQCJ01. The sequence goes on along the minus strand of CAWKHA010000004.1, from coordinate 709,139 downwards.
GCGCCGACGGTCGAGATCTCCTGGGACGGCGGCGCGACGTGGCGCCCGGCCGGCGTGCACGGCTGCGCCGCCGGCAAGGTGGCGGGCTCGGCCGGGTTGGTGACGCAGTGCGACGTGTCGGTCCGGAACGAGCCGGGTGGCTCGGCCTCGCTGCGGGTCGGCGCCGTCGACACCTCCGGGCGCAGCGTCACCGAGACGATCACCGACGCCTACGCCGTCCGCTGACCAGCGCGCCGTACGCGAGAATGGGTGGCGTGACAGCCAAGCCGGTGGTCCCGGACGTCCTCGCCGCCCGGTACGCCTCGCCGCAGATGGCCGCGCTGTGGTCGCCGGAGCGCAAGGTCGTGCTCGAACGCCAGCTCTGGGTCGCCGTCCTGCGGGCCCAGCGCGACCTCGGCGTGGCGGTCCCCGACGGGGCGGTCGAGGCGTACGAGGCCGTCGTCGACAAGGTCGACCTGGACTCGATCGCGGCCCGCGAGCGGGTCACCCGGCACGACGTCAAGGCGCGGATCGAGGAGTTCGGCGCACTGGCCGGCTACGAGCAGGTCCACCGGGGGATGACCTCGCGCGACCTGACCGAGAACGTCGAGCAGCTGCAGATCCGCGACGGCCTGCTGCTGCTGCGCGAGCGCGTCGTCGCGACGCTCGTCCGGCTGGCCGCGCGCGCCGTCCAGTACGACGACCTGGTACTGGCCGGGCGGTCGCACAACGTCCCGGCCCAGGCGACCACGCTGGGCAAGCGGTTCGCGTCCGCCGCCGACGAGCTGCTGGTCGCCTACGAACGGCTGACCGACCTGCTCGACCGCTACCCGTTGCGCGGCATCAAGGGGCCCGTCGGAACGGCCCAGGACCAGTTCGACCTGCTCGCCGGCGACCCGGCGCGGCTGGCCGAGCTCGAGCGCCGCGTCGCATCGCACCTGGGCTTCACCCGTGTGCTGGCCAGCGTCGGGCAGGTGTACCCGCGATCCCTCGACCTCGACGTGCTGTCCGCTCTCGTCCAGCTCGCTTCCGGACCGTCGTCGCTGGCGACGACGATCCGGCTGATGGCCGGCCACGAGACGGTCACCGAGGGGTTCGCGCCCGGCCAGGTCGGCTCGTCGGCGATGCCGCACAAGATGAACACGCGCTCCTGCGAGCGGGTCAACGGGCTCGCCGTCGTGCTGCGCGGCTACCTGTCGATGGTCGGCGAGCTGGCCGGAGCGCAGTGGAACGAGGGTGACGTGTCGTGCTCTGTCGTCCGTCGCGTCGCCCTGCCCGGCGCCTTCTTCGCGGCCGACGGACTGTTCGAGACGTTCCTGACCGTGCTGGACGAGTTCGGCGCGTTCCCGGCCGTCGTCGAGCGCGAGCTGGACCGCTACCTCCCGTTCCTCGCGACGACCAAGGTGCTGGCTGCGGCGGTGCGCAACGGCGTGGGCCGGGAGGTCGCGCACGCGGCGATCAAGGAGCACGCCGTCGCCGTGGCGCTCCGGATGCGCGAGGAGGGCGCCGAGCGCAACGACCTCTTCGACCGGTTGGCGGCCGACCCGCGGCTGGGACTCTCGGCGGACGAGCTGGCGGCGCTGGTCGCCGACCCGGCCGGGTTCACCGGCGCCGCGTCGGCGCAGGTCGAAGCAGTCGTCGCCCGCGTCGAGGCGGTGGCCGCCGAGCACCCCGGGGCGGTGGCCTACTCGCCCGCGCCGATCCTCTGATCCGGCCCGTTCTCCGGCTCGGGTGCGGGCTCGTTCTCCGGCTCGGGTGCCGGCTGCGGTTCCGCCGCCTCGACCTCGGCTGCCCCGGCCTGGCTCGGCTCGGTCTGCTCCGGAACGGCGACCGGAGGGCGGACGTACGGATCGGGACCGAGCCCCAGCCACGTCGCGAAGACGAACGGCAGGAACACCAGCCCGATCGTGACCGGCACGCCGTGCCCGAACCGCTCGGCGACATCCAGGCAGACCACCGTCCACACGGCGATTCCGAGCAATGGCACGAACAGCAGCAGCACCCACCACACCGGCCGCTGGGCGATCCGCATGACCACGAGCAGGTTGACCACCGGCAGCAGCGCGACCCACCAGCGCTTCCCGGCCTTGACGAACACCAGGCACCACGGTGCCGCGAACAGCAGGTAGAGCCCGGCCGCCAGCAGCAGGGTCGTGCCGTTCATGTCAGCGCCCGCCGCTCGCTCATCTGACGCGGCGCCCCTCTCGTCGCTCGGTAGGGTGGTCGGCGTGGTCCCGGAGCAGCATGGCATGCCCGCAGGGGGCGGCACGGCCACCTTGGACGGCTTCGACCACGTCTACAGCGGGAAGGTCCGCGACCTGTACGCCGGCCCCGACGGCCGGCTCCTCTTCGTCGCGTCCGACCGGATCTCCGCCTTCGACTACGTGCTCCCGACGACCATCCCGGACAAGGGCCGCATCCTGACCCAGCTGTCCGTGTGGTGGTTCGAGCAGCTGGCCGACGTGGTGCCCAACCACGTGGTCTCCCTCGATGTCCCAGCGGCGGTCGCCGGGCGCGCGATGGTGTGCGAGCGGCTGCGGATGTACCCGGTGGAGTGCGTGGCCCGCGGCTACCTCGCCGGGTCCGGGCTCACCGACTACACGCGCACCGGCGAGGTGTGCGGGGTCGCGCTGCCGCCCGGGTTGGTCGACGGGTCGCGGCTGTCGGCGCCGGTGTTCACCCCGGCGACGAAGGCGGCGCTGGGCGAGCACGACGAGAACGTCGACTTCGACCGGGTGGCCGCCACGGTGGGTCGGGCGGCCGCCGACGAGCTGCGCCGGCTGACGCTGACGGTCTACGCCAGGGCCGAGCAGATCGCCCGCGCCCGCGGCGTGATCGTCGCCGACACCAAGCTGGAGTTCGGCGACCGTGCGGACGGCACCACCGTCCTGGCCGACGAGGTGCTCACCCCTGACTCCTCGCGCTTCTGGCCGGCCGACCGGTGGGAGCCCGGCCACCCGCAGCCGTCGTACGACAAGCAGTTCGTGCGCGACTGGCTCACCTCGCCGGCCTCGGGCTGGGACCGGGGCTCGGGCGAGCCGCCACCGCCGCTGCCCGACGACGTGGTCGAGCGGACCAGGGCCCGCTACGTGCAGGCGTACGAACAGCTGACCGGGAGGACCTTCACGTGACCTGGCTCGTCACCGGCGGCGCCGGCTACATCGGCGCGCACGTCGCCAGGGCCCTGGAGGACAAGGGTCTGCCCGTGGTCGTCCTGGACGACCTGTCCAGCGGGCACCGTTCCTTCGTCCGCGCCGGCACCACGTTCGTCGACGGCTCGGTGACGGACCCGGCCACCGTCCGGGCGGCGCTGGCCGAGCACGGCTGCACGGGCGTGGTGCACCTGGCCGGCTTCAAGTACGCCGGGGTGTCCGTGGACCGGCCGCTGCACACGTACGAGCAGAACGTCACCGGCATGCAGGTACTGCTCGCCGCCACGGCCGAGCTGGGGATCGAGCAGCTGGTCTTCTCGTCGTCGGCGGCCGTGTACGGCACCCCGGACGTCGACCTGGTCACCGAGGTGACCCCGTGCCGGCCGGAGTCTCCGTACGGGGAGTCCAAGCTCGTCAGCGAGTGGCTGGTGAAGGACGTGGCCAGGGTCACCGGGCTGCGGCACACGTCGCTGCGGTACTTCAACGTGGTCGGGTCCGGAGCGCCGGACCTGTTCGACACCAGCCCGCACAACCTCTTCCCGCTCGTGCTCAAGGCGCTGACCGAGGGACGCACGCCGGTGGTCCGCGGCACCGACTACCCGACGCCGGACGGCTCGTGCGTGCGCGACTACGTCCACGTGTCGGACGTGGCGGACGCGCACGTCCAGGCGGCGCGGGCCCTGCAGGCCGGGCGGCCGCTCGAGCCGGTGTACAACCTGGGCGGCGGCTCCGGGGTCAGCGTGCTGGAGATCATGGCGGCGATGGCCCGGGTCACCGGTGTCGACTTCGTCCCCGAGGTCGCGCCGCGCCGGCCGGGCGACCCGGCCCGGATCGTCGCGTCCGGCGAGCTCGCCGCGCGCGACCTGGACTGGGCGGGCCGGCGGTCGCTGGACGACTGCGTCCGCTCCGCCTGGGAAGCCTGGCAGGCGTCCGGCCGGTGAGGTTCGCCGTCCGGGTGCGCCCGGCCGCCCGGCGTACGCGGGTGGGCGGCCGCTGGGGCCCGGCCGACGCGCCGGCACTGCTCGTCGCGGTCACCGCACCCGCTGCCGAGGGGCGGGCGAACCAGGCCGTGGTCGACGCGCTCGCGCGAGCGCTGGGGGTGCGGCGGTCGGCCGTCCGGCTGGTGTCGGGCGGTTCTGGACGGACCAAGCTGGTCGAGGTCGACGATGTCGAGCCGGAGGCCGTCGAGGCGCTCATGCGTGCTGAGCCCGCCGGGTAGGCTGAGGCGTACCGCCGAACACCACTCAGGGGAGTGCCTCGTGGCCCGGGTCGTCGTCGACGTCATGCTCAAGCCGGAGATCCTCGACCCGCAGGGCCAGGCCGTGCAGGGGGCGCTGCGCCGCCTGGGCTTCGACTCGGTGACCGGGGTGCGGCAGGGGAAGCGGTTCGAGATCGACGTCGACGGCCCGGTGGACGACGCGCTGCGGGCCCGCGCCGAGGAGATGGCCGCGACCTTGCTGGCCAACCAGGTGATCGAGGACTTCGACGTGCGGGTGGAGGGCTGATGGGCGCCCGGGTCGGCGTGGTCACGTTCCCCGGGTCGCTCGACGACGGCGACGCGCGGCGGGCGGTCGAGGTCGCCGGCGGCGAGGCCGTGGCCCTGTGGCACAAGGACCGCAGCCTGCACGGCGTCGACGCGGTGGTGCTGCCGGGCGGGTTCTCGTACGGCGACTACCTGCGCTGCGGGGCGATCTCGCGCTTCGCGCCGGTGATGGCAGCCGTGGCGGACGGGGCCCGGTCCGGGCTGCCGGTGCTCGGGATCTGCAACGGGTTCCAGATCCTGTGCGAGTCGCACCTGCTGCCCGGCGCGCTGACCCGCAACGACACCCTGCACTTCGTCTGCCGGGACCAGCGGCTGCGGATCGAGTCGACGGCGACGGCCTGGACGGGCGAGTACGCCCCGGGTGCGGAGATCGTGGTGCCGCTGAAGAACGGTGAGGGCGGCTACGTCGCGGACGAGCGCACCCTCGACGAGCTCGAGGCGCACGGCCGCGTCGTCGCCCGCTACCTCGAGGTCAACCCGAACGGCTCCCGCCGCGACATCGCCGGGATCAGCAACGCCGCCGGCAACGTCGTCGGCCTGATGCCGCACCCCGAGCACGCGATCGAGTCGCTCACCGGCCCGTCGACGGACGGCCTGCCGTTCTTCACCTCCGTCCTCAAGTCCCTGGTCGGAGCCTCATGACCCCCCGGCCCGCGGCAGAGTGCGGGGGGACCCGGGCGTGAGCGCGGACGCGGTCAAGAACGCGGGGGCGACGCCGGAGGTCGTGCAGCCGTACGGCGAGCTGGGCCTGTCCGGGGACGAGTACGCGCGCATCCGCGCCATCCTCGGCCGCCGCCCGACCTCCTCCGAGCTCGCCATGTACTCGGTGATGTGGAGCGAGCACTGCTCGTACAAGAGCTCGAAGGTGCACCTGCGCCAGTTCAGCGAGAAGGTCCCCACTGAGGCGTCCGACATCCTGCTCGTCGGCATCGGCGAGAACGCGGGAGTCGTCGACGTCGGCGACGGCTATGCGGTCACTTTCAAGGTCGAGAGCCACAACCACCCGTCGTACGTCGAGCCGTACCAGGGCGCCGCCACCGGCATCGGCGGCATCGTGCGGGACATCCTGACGATGGGCGCCCGCCCGGTCGCCGTCATGGACCCGCTGCGCTTCGGTCCCGCCGACGCACCCGACACCCGCCGCGTCCTGCCCGGCGTCGTCGCCGGCATCGGCGGCTACGGCAACTGCCTCGGCCTGCCCAACATCGGCGGCGAGCTCGAGTTCGACCCGACCTACCTGGGGAACCCGCTGGTGAACGCCCTGTGCGTCGGCGTGATGCGGCACCAGGACATCAAGCTGGCCAAGGCGTCCGGGCCGGGGAACCTGGTCGTGCTGTTCGGCGCCAAGACCGGGGGCGACGGCATCGGCGGCGTCTCGGTGCTGGCGTCGGAGACGTTCGACTCCACCGGCCCGAGCAAGCGCCCGAGCGTGCAGGTCGGCGACCCGTTCACCGAGAAGCTGCTGATCGAGTGCTGCCTGGAGATCTTCGCCGAGGACCTCGTCGTGGGCATCCAGGACCTCGGCGGCGCGGGCCTGTCCTGCGCCACCTCCGAGCTGGCCAGCGCCGGCACCGGCGGGATGCACGTCGTCCTGGACCGCGTGCCGCTGCGGGACGCCTCGCTGGCGCCCGAGGAGATCCTGATGAGCGAGTCGCAGGAGCGCATGTGCGCCGTGGTGGAGCCGCGGCACATCGAGCGCTTCCTGCAGATCTGCGACAAGTGGGACGTCGCTGCCACCGTCATCGGCGAGGTCACCGACGGGGACCGGCTCGTCGTGGAGTGGCACGGCGATGTCGTCGTCGAGGTGCCGCCGCGGACGGTCGCGCACGAAGGTCCGGTGTACGAGCGCCCGTACGCGCGGCCCGGCTGGCAGGACACCCTGCAGGCCGACGCACCGACCTCCGGCCGCCTGCCGCGTCCGGCCGGCGGCGAGCAGCTGCGGGCCACGCTGCTGCGGATGGCCGCCTCGCCCGGGCTGGCCGCCAAGGACTGGGTCACCAGCCAGTACGACCGCTACGTGCTCGGCAACACGGTGCTCGCGCAGCCGGACGACTCCGGCATGGTGCGCATCGACGAGCGCACCGGGCTCGGCGTGGCGCTGGCGACGGACGGCAACGGGCGCTACTGCAAGCTCGACCCGTACGAGGGCGCCCGGCTCGCACTGGCGGAGGCGTACCGGAACGTGGCCGCGTCCGGCGCCCGCCCGGTCGCGGTGACCAACTGCCTGAACTTCGGGTCCCCGGAGGACCCGGCGGTGATGTGGCAGTTCGCCGAGACCGTGCGCGGGCTGGCGGACGGCTGCCTGGAGCTCGGCGTCCCGGTGACCGGGGGGAACGTCAGCTTCTACAACCAGACCGGCGACGTCGCGATCCTGCCCACTCCGGTGGTCGGCGTGCTCGGCGTGATCGGGGACGTGGCCCGCCGGACCCCGACCGGGTTCGAGGTCGGTGGCGACGTCGTGCTGCTGCTGGGCACGACCGGCGACGAGCTGGGCGGGTCGGCCTGGGCGCACGAGGAGCACGCCCACCTCGGCGGCCGTCCGCCGCACGCCGACCTGGTCGCCGAGCATGCCCTGGCCGGCGTCCTCGTGGCCGGGTCGGAACTGGAGTTGCTCAGCGCCGCGCACGACCTGTCCGCGGGCGGGCTGGCCCAGACGCTGGTCGAGATGACGCTCCGGCAGGGCATCGGTGCGCGCGTGTCGCTGCCGTCCGGCGCCGACCCGTTCGTCGCGCTGTTCTCGGAGTCCGCCGGCCGGGCCGTGGTGGCGGTCCCGCGCCTGGCCGTCGAGGCGGTTACCGCTGCGTGCGCCAACGCTGGTGTGCCCGCCGAGCCGATCGGCGTCACCGGCGGTCCCGCGCTCGTGGTCGAGGGTCTCTTCGAGGTGCCGCTGGACGAGCTGCGCACGGTCTCCGGGTCGACGCTGCCGGCCCTGTTCGGCTGACCTGCCCGCGGACGCCCGCGCAGGGCTACGGTGCGCCTCATGAGAACGACGGAAGAGATCGCGGCGTGGGTCGACGGGCAGACCGTGACGGGCTGGTTCCGCGACGCCGTACGCGAGCTGCCCGACGCCGTCGCCCTGCGGGCCCGCCGGGCCGACGGCAGCTGGGACGAGCGGACCTGGGCACAGGTCGCCCGCGACGCCACCGTGCTCGCTGCCGCGTTCGCGCAGCTGGGCGTGGGTCCGGGCGACCGGGTGCTGCTGTTCGTCCGCAACCGCCCGGAGTTCCACGTCGCCGACCTGGCCGCGCTGCTGCTGCGCGCCGTCCCGGTCAGCATCTACAACTCCAGCGCGGCCGAGCAGGTCGAGTACCTCGCCGGGCACTGCGCCGCACGTGTCGCGGTCGTGGAAGGGCCGGGCTTCCTGGAGCGCGTGCTCGCCGGGCGTGACCGGCTGCCCGGCCTGCGTGCCGTCGTGACGGTGGACGAGGCGGCGGCCGAGCCGGGTGGCCCGCTGCCGGAGGGCGTCCGGCGCTACGCGGACCTGCTGGCGTCCGGCACCGCCGCCGGCGACCTCGGCGCCGTGGACCTGGACGCCGCGGCCGGCGCCGCCCGCCCCGACGACCTCGTCACCGTGATCTACACCTCCGGCACCACCGGCCCGCCCAAGGGCGTGATGCTCGACCATTCGAACGTCGTCTGGCAGGTGGCCGGCTACACCGACCTGATCGGGACCATCCAGCCCGGGATGCGATCCGTCTCGTACCTGCCGATGGCGCACGTCGCCGAGCGGATGGTCACCCACTACGGCTGGCTCTACACCCGTGCGGTGGTCAGCTGCTGCCCCGAGCTGAGCCAGCTCGCCGGGTTCCTCGCCGGGGTGCACCCGCAGAACCTGTTCGGCCCGCCACGGGTGTGGGAGAAGCTGCGGGCCGGGATCCTCGCCGCCGTCGCGGCGGCCGGCCCCGAGGCGGAGGCCGGGTTCGCGCAGGCGCTGGGCCTGGGCAGCAAGGTGGCACAGGCCCGGCACGAGTCCGGCGGCGGCCCGATCGCGGCCGAGCTCGAGCAGATGTGGGCGGCGGTCGACGCGCAGGCCTTCGCCCCGCTCCGGCAGCGGACCGGGCTGGACGAGCTGCGCTACGCCTTCTCTGGGGCGGCACCGCTCGCCCCCGAGGTGTTCGAGTTCTTCCGCGCGGTCGGGCTGCCGTTCTCGGAGATCTACGGCATGTCCGAGAACACCGGCGGCATGACGTGGACGCCGTACTTCGCCACCCCCGGCAACGTCGGCAAGCCGTACCCGGGCGCGCACGTGCGGCTGGGCGACGACGGCGAGGTGCTCTGCCGGGGGGGCATCGTCTCGCGCGGCTACCTGGACGACCCGGTCCGCACGGCCGAGACGTTCGACCCGGACGGGTGGCTGCACACCGGCGACATCGGGGAGTGGGACGCGGAGGGCAACCTGCGCATCGTCGACCGGAAGAAGGAGCTGATCATCACCGCGGGCGGCAAGAACATCAGCCCGGCGAACCTGGAGGCGCGGCTGAAGGCGTCACCGCTGATCGGACAGGCCGCCGTGGTCGGCGACGGCCGTCCGTACCTCGTCGCGCTGCTGGTGCTGGACCCGGAGGTGACCCCGGCCTGGGCGGCGGCGCGGGGCATCACCGGCCGAACGCTCGGCGAGCTGGCCGGCGAGCCCGCGGTGCTCGCCGAGGTCGAGCGCGTGGTGACCGAGGCGAACGTGCACGTCAGCCAGGTCGAGTCGATCCGCCGCTGGCTGGTGCTCGGCGAGGAGTGGACCCCGGACTCCGAGCAGCTCACTGCGACGATGAAGCTGAAGCGGCGGGGCGTGCTGGCGGCGTACTCGGACCGGATCGACGCGCTGTACGCCGAGCCTGCGACGGACTGACTCGCGACACGTGGCACCGACTGACGAACAGCTGCTGGTGGCCGGGCGGGCGGCGGTGCGCGCCGCGGCGGCGGAGCTCGGAGCCGGCCGCGAGCCCACCCGGGAACAGCTGCGGGACGCGGCCCGGGCCGGGCTCAAGGCGCTGGCCGCCAAGGCGCCCGGCCGCAGCGTCGAGGTGCGCGTGCCCCCGTGGGCCGCGGTTCAGTGCCTGGCCGGCACCAGGCACACCCGTGGGACGCCGGGTGCGGTGGTCGAGACCGACCCGGTGACCTGGGTCCGGCTGGCGGCCGGGCTGGACTCGTTCGCGGATGCCGCCGCGGACGGCCGGGTCCGGGCCGGCGGCGAACGGTCGGACCTGTCCGCCCTGCTCCCGCTCTGACCACCCCGTACCCCCGACTGATGCGCGCGTCTTGGTCCTTCCCGGCACCCGGAAGGACCAAGACGCGCGCATCAGTCGGTACGGGTCGAGGGCTTGGCGGCGCGCCGAGGGCACGACGGATCCGGCAGGCTCAGCCCATCGAGACCGCGGTTTCCGCTCGATCTGGTAACGATCGCAACGGAATCAGGCACCTGACCCGGCGTCGCGCCCCGCCGGAGGAGTAGTGTCCGCGGAACCCGCCAGCCGCCGTACGCCAGGGAGCCGCCGATGAGCTCGACCGCCGCCAATGGCGGGGCGGACGGGGTCGCGGTCCGGCTGCGCGGCCTGCGCAAGCAGTTCGGCGACGTCGTCGCGGTCGACGGGATCGACCTGGACGTGCTGGACGGCGAGTTCATCACGCTGCTCGGCCCGTCCGGCTCCGGCAAGACCACCGTGCTGCGGATGATCGCCGGGTTCGAGCTGCCCACCGGCGGCACCGTCGAGCTCGCCGGGCTGGACGTCACCAGGCGGGCGCCGTTCGAGCGGGACGTGAACACGGTCTTCCAGGACTACGCGCTCTTCCCGCACATGACCGTGCAGGAGAACGTCGCGTACGGACTGCGCGTGCGCGGCGTCGGCCGGGCCGCCCGGAACCACCAGGCGCACGAGGCGCTCGCCAGCGTCCGCCTCGGCGAGTACGGCGACCGCAAGCCGTCGCAGCTGTCCGGCGGGCAGCGTCAGCGGGTAGCGCTGGCCCGGGCCCTGGTCAACCGGCCCAAGGTGCTGCTGCTGGACGAGCCGCTCGGCGCCCTCGACCTCAAGCTGCGCGAGCAGATGCAGGTCGAGCTCAAACAGATCCAGCGTGGCGTCGGCATCACCTTCCTGTTCGTCACGCACGACCAGGAAGAGGCGCTGACCATGTCGGACCGGATCGCGGTCTTCAACGCCGGCCGCATCGAGCAGGTGGGCTCGCCGGCCGAGGTGTACGAGCGCCCGGCCACGCCTTTCGTCGCCGGGTTCGTGGGCACCTCCAACCTGCTCAGCGGGCCGGCCGCCCGGACGCTGCTCGGCCGGGCGGGGGTGTGGTCGGTGCGGCCGGAGAAGATCCGGCTCGCGCCCGTCGACGAGGAGCCGGGCCCGGACGAGCACGCCGCCACCGGCGCGGTCCGCGAGGTCGTGTACGTCGGCTCGGCCACCCGCTTCCTGGTCGACCTCGAGGCGGGCGCGGCGCTGATGGCGCTGCAACAGAACCTGCAGACCTCGTCCATGGACGTCCAGGAGCTGCGCGGCTCGCCCGTACGGCTCATCTGGAAGACAGAGCACGAGTTCGAGGTGGCGGCTCAACCGTGAGCCGCCACCGGGAGTCCGACACCATCACGGAACGGAGGTTGCAGATGCGCACCAGGCGTCTGCTCACGATCGGGACCGCGGGTGTGGTGGTGGCCCTGCTGGCCGCCGCCTGCGGGACAAGCAGCAGCGGCGGGAGCGGCGGCGGCACCGGAGGCCGCGCCAAGCCGCCGGCCATGACCGCTCTCAAGAGCATCGGCACCGGCGAGGGCGCGGTCAACATCCTGGCCTGGGCCGGCTATGCGGAAGACGGCAGCACCGACAAGAGCGTCAACTGGGTGACGCCGTTCGAGCAGGCGACCGGCTGCAAGGCCAAGGTCCAGGTCGCGAACACCTCCGACGAGATGTTCGAGAAGATGGGCACCGGCGAGTTCGACGTCGTGTCCGCGTCCGGAGACTCCTCGCTGCGCATGATCTACGCGGGCAAGGTCGCGCCGGTGAACACCGACCTGTTCACCAACTACCCCGACATCGCGCCGTTCCAGAAGCTGCAGCAGTGGAACTCCGTCGACGGCGTGGCGTACGGCATCCCGCACGGCTGGGGCGCCCAGCTGATGGCGTACCGCACCGACGTCGTCAAGCCGGCGCCGGACTCCTGGAGCCTGGTCTACGACCCGGCGTCGGCGTACAAGGGCAAGATCACGATGTACGACTCGCCGACCGACGGCATCGCCGCCGCGGCGGTCTACCTGATGGCCACCAAGCCCGACCTGGGCATCAAGAACCCGTACGCGCTGGACCAGAAGCAGTTCGACGCTGCGGTCGGCCTGGTCAAGGCCACCAAGCCGAACGTCGGCTCGTTCTGGGCGGCGTACGCGGACGCCCAGAAGGCGCTCGAGAACGGCTCGACCGTCGTCGGCTCGACCTGGCAGATCATCGTGAACCTGGCCCAGGGCGACAAGGCGCCGGTCGACTCGGTGCTGCCCAAGGAGGGCGCCACCGGGTGGGCGGACACCTGGATGATCGACGCCAAGTCCGCGCACCCGAACTGCGCGTACATGTGGATGAACTGGATCACCAACCCGGACGTCCAGGCGCAGGTGGCGGAGTGGTTCGGCGAGGCCCCGGCCAACACCAAGGCCTGCGCCCTCACGACGGACAAGAACCACTGCGCGACGTACCACGCGGCGGACGAGTCCTACTTCAAGAAGATCTGGTTCTGGGCCACGCCGCAGAGCGACTGCCTGGACGGGCGCACGGACACCAAGTGCATCCCGTACGCAGAGTGGTCGAAGGCGTGGAGCGACCTGCGTAACAGCTAGCCACGTGCTCGTGTCAGACCGAGGCAGGGCCAGAGCCCAGCCTCGGTCTGACACGGGCCCGGGAGGGCGTCGATGAGCACAGCCACCGAGCTGCCGCCGACCGAGTCGGTGCCACCGCTGCCGACCTCGGCGCGGCGCCGGCTGTCCTCGTCGTTGTTCCGGCACGCCCGGGTGCGGCTGACGGCACTGCTCGCACTGCCGATGGTCTGGCTGGTCGCCGTCTACTTCGCGGCGCTCTTCTCGCTGCTGGCCACGGCGTTCTTCTCGGTCGACGAGTTCACCAACGAGGTCGTCCGCACCTTCACCACCCAGAACTTCACCGACGTCTTCACCGACCCCGTGTACATCAAGGCGACGCTGCGCACCGTCGGCATCGCGGCCTCCGTGACGGTCATCTGTGCCGTGCTCGGGGTACCCATGGCCTTCTTCATGGCCAAGGTCGCGTCGCCGCGTTGGCGCAAGCTGCTGGTCGCGCTGGTCATCACACCACTGTGGGCGTCGTACCTGGTCAAGGTCTACGCGTGGCAGGCGATGGTGCAGCCCGACTCCGGCGTGCTGGCATGGCTGCTCAAGCCGTTGGGCCTGGACGGGCCGGGCTACGGCGCCGTCGCTGTCATCCTCACCCTGTCGTACCTGTGGCTGCCGTACATGATCCTGCCGATCTACGCCGGGCTGGAGCGGCTGCCCGACTCGCTGCTGGAGGCCTCCGGCGACCTCGGCGGCCGGCCCGGTCGCACCTTCCGCTCGATCGTGCTGCCGCTGGTGTACCCCTCGATCGTGGCCGGCTCGATCTTCACGTTCTCGCTCAGCCTCGGCGACTACATCACCGTGCAGATCGTCGGCGGCAAGCTGCAGATGCTGGGCAGCATCGTCTACCAGAACTACGCGGCCAACCTGCCGTTCGCGGCGGCGGTCGCCATCGTCCCGGTCGTGATCATGCTGGTCTACCTGGCCGCGGTGCGCCGCACCGGCGCGCTGGAGAACCTGTGACGGCGCCGTGGTGACGCGATGACTCTCTCCAGGCGCGCGCGCTGGCTGCTCGGGCTGGCGATGCTGTTCGGGCTCGCGTTCATCTACGTGCCGCTCTTCGTCGTCGTCGTCAACTCTTTCAACGCCAGCAAGGTCTTCGCCTGGCCGCCGAAGGAGTTCACGCTGCACTGGTGGAGCGCGGTCTTCCAGAACGACGGCGTACGTTCCGCGGTGCTCACCTCGATCGAGGTCGGCCTGGTGGCCACCGCCATCGCGCTCGTGCTCGGCACGCTGCTGGCGTTCGGGCTGAGCCGGTACTCGTTCTTCGGCCGGCAGACCGTGTCGTTGCTGGTGGTGCTGCCGATCGCGCTGCCCGGCATCGTCACGGCGCTGGCGTTCCGGACGGCGTTCCGGACGATCCTGAGCGTCGAGCTGTCGCTGTGGACGGTGGCGGCCTCGCACGCGACGTTCTGCATCGTCGTCGTGTTCAACAACGCGATCGCCAGGCTGCGCCGGATGGGCACGACGCCCGAGGAGGCGTCGATGGACCTGGGCGCGGACACGTTCACGACCTTCCGCCTGGTCACGCTGCCGCTGCTGCGCGGCGCTCTGCTCGCCGGTGCGCTGCTGGCGTTCGGGCTGTCGTTCGACGAGATCGTCGTCACCCTGTTCACCGCGCCCCCCGGCGTCACCACGCTGCCCATCTGGATCTTCGAGCAGCTGTTCCGCCCGAACCAGGGGCCGGTCGTGAACGTGGTCGCCGCCTGCCTGGTGGTGCTGTCGATCTTCCCGATCTACCTGAGCCAGCGGCTGGCCGGCGACAGCACCACCCCCGGCGGCCGCATCTAGCCGCCCGCTCAAGGCACGCCGCCGAACTGCCGACCCGCTTGCCATGAGCGCGGGCCTGTCCGGCACTGCCGTACCCGCGGCGGCTCCCGCGGACGCCGGTCCTGCGGCCGAGCGCCGTTCGCCAGCACGCGTCGCCGCGCTGGACGGTGTGCGCGGCGTGGCGATCCTCCTGGTCCTCGTCGGGCACGCGCTGCCCAGGCTCTGGTTCCTGGCCGCCACCGGCGTGACCGTCTTCTTCGCCCTCTCCGGCTACCTGATCACCGGCATCCTGCTCAGGGACCACCAGCAGCACGGCCGGCTGCACCTGCGCACGTTCTACCTGCGCCGGGTGTTCCGGCTGGCCCCGACCCTGCTGCTGGTCCTGGCCGCGACCGTCCTGTGGTGCCTGGTGTGGCACGTGTACGAGGTGACCCTGGCCAGGGACGCGGTCCAGGTGCTCACGTACCGCGCGAACTGGGGCGTCGAGCAGGGCGACTTCACCCTGCCGCTGGCGCAGACCTGGTCCCTGTCGGTGGAGGAGCAGTTCTACCTCGTGTGGCCGCTGCTGATCCTCCTGCTCGGAGCGCGCAGCCCGCGGATGGTCGCGGCCGCGGCCGGCCTGGGCCTGGTGAGCCTGGCCTGGCGGATCGGCATGGCGGGCACCTCGCTGCTCGCCGTCCTGTACGGGAGCGTCTCGGTCGCGTTCGCGCTGTTCGCCGGGTGCCTGGTCGCCTGTGTCGGTGCCCGGACGGCCGGCCGGTGGACCCGCCGCGCCCTGGTCGCAGGCGGCGGGCTGCTCGTCCTGGCCGTCGCCGGATGCGCGGTGCTGCACGCGTCGACCGCGCTGGCCGTGGCCGTCCTGCTCCCGCTGGTCGCCGTGGTGACGGCGCTGGCACTGCCGGACATGCCCTGGCCGCGGCTGGTGGCCGCGCGACCGCTCGTCTGGTTCGGCGGCATCTCCTACAGCCTGTACCTGTGGCAGACGCCGGTCGAGTACAACGGGCTGTCCGTCTTCCGGAACGGCACGCCCTGGTGGCTCGTCATCGCGGTGGCCGTGCTCCTGGCCTGGCTGACGACCAGGTTCTTCGAACGCCCGCTCACCGAGGTCGGCCGCCGCCTCTCCACCAGGACCTGACCCGAGCCGATCACCAGGTGGTGCGGTTGGTGATCGTCTCGGTCCTCCTGGCCGGCGCCGGCGTGCTCGGCGTACGGCAGGCGATGGGCCACGCCCACCGGCTCGCGCTGACCCTCGTCCTGCTGCCGGGGCTGCTGCTCGGCTTCTTCGAGTTCGAGAACCACCGGGCCGACGACCTCATGACCCGTACCGCGTCGGCACTCGCCGGCCGCGACGTCCACGTCACCTGCCAGCGGCTGAGCGGGGCGTTCGTCGACGCCGGCGCCGAGCTCGGCTACGTGGCGTACGACGGCCCCGGCGGCCGGCCGGGTGACGAGACGGTGATCAAGTACGACGCCTGCCAGGCCCTCTACGACTGGATGGGGTCGGACAAGCAGGACCCGACCGAGATGCAGGTGATCTCGGTGCACGTCCTCGCGCACGAGAGCGAGCACCTGGCCGGGGTCACCAGCGAGAGCCGGGCCGAGTGCTACTCGGTCCAGACCACCGAGCGGGCCGCCCGGCTCCTCGGCGCGACGCCGGCCCAGGCCCGGGCGATCGCCGTCCGCTATGCCACTGAGGTCTACCCGCGGATGCCGGACGACTACCGCAGCGACGAGTGCCACGACGGCGGCCGGCTCGACCTGCACCCGGACTCGCCGCGCTGGCCCTGACGCGCGTCAGGTCGGGCGCGACCCGGCGGGTAGACTCGCCGGCGTGCCACGTGGCGACGGTCGGTTGGGTCACGACCTGCTCCCCGGCGAGAAGGGTCCGCAGGACGCCTGCGGGGTCTTCGGTGTCTGGGCCCCCGGCGAAGAGGTCTCCAAGCTCACGTACTTCGGGCTCTACGCCCTGCAGCACCGCGGCCAGGAGTCGGCCGGCATCGCCGTCAGCAACGGCTCGCAGATCCTCGTCTACAAGGACATGGGCCTGGTGGCCCAGGTCTTCGACGAGTCGCACCTCTCGTCGCTGCAGGGCCACCTCGCCGTCGGGCACTGCCGGTACTCGACGTCGGGGTCCAGCGTCTGGGAGAACGCACAGCCCACCTTCCGTGCCACCGCGACCGGATCGATCGCGCTGGGCCACAACGGGAACCTGACCAACACCGGCGACCTGTTCAGGGCGGTCGAGCGGCTGCGGCCCGAGCGCGGCGAGCTGCCGCTGCACGGCACGCCGGCGATCCGCTCGACCAGCGACACCGACCTCATCACGACGTTGCTCGCCTCGCACCCCGACCTGTCCCTGGAGTCGGCAGCGCTCGAGGTCCTCCCCACCCTGCGCGGCGCGTTCTCGCTGGTCTGGATGGACGAGACGACGTTGTACGCGGCCCGCGACCCCCAGGGCATCCGGCCGCTGGTGCTGGGTCGTCTGGAGCGGGGCTGGGTCGTGGCGTCGGAGACGGCGGCGCTGGACATCGTCGGCGCCGCGTTCGTGCGCGAGGTCGAGCCGGGCGAGCTGGTGGCCGTCGACGAGCACGGTCTGCGCACGCAACGGTTCGCCGAGGCCGCTCCCAAGGGCTGCCTGTTCGAGTACGTCTACCTGGCCCGCCCGGACACCGCCATCAGCGGCCGCAGCACGCACGCCGCCCGGGTGGAGATGGGCCGCCGGCTCGCGATGGAGGCGCCCGTCGACGCGGACCTGGTCATCCCCGTGCCCGAGTCCGGAACGCCGGCCGCGATCGGCTTCAGCCAGATGTCCGGCATTCCGTTCGGCCAGGGCCTGGTCAAGAACTCGTACGTGGGGCGCACGTTCATCCAGCCGTCCCAGACCATCCGCCAGCTCGGCATCCGGCTCAAGCTGAACCCGCTGCGCGAGGTGATCGCAGGCCAGCGGCTCGTCGTCGTCGACGACTCGATCGTGCGCGGGAACACCCAGCGGGCGCTGATCAGGATGCTGCGCGAGGCCGGGGCCGCCGAGGTGCACGTCCGCATCTCGTCGCCGCCGGTGAAGTGGCCCTGCTTCTACGGCATCGACTTCGCGTCGCCCGCTGAGCTGGTCGCGAACGGCCTGACGGTGGACGAGATCCGGCAGTCGATCGGCGCGGACTCCCTCGCGTACATCTCGCTGGAACAGCTCGTGGCCGCGACGACCGTGCCCGCGGACCGGCTCTGCCGGGCCTGCTTCGACGGGGTCTACCCGATCGAGCTGCCCGAGCCGGAGCTGCTGGGCAAGCACCTGCTCGAGGGGCTCGAGCGCTCGGTGTCCACGGACGTCGGTGGTCTGCCCACCCTGGTCGGCGGCGGTGGCGCGGCGGATGCGCTGAGCCGCCCGTGAGCGAGTCCGGCTACGCCGCCGCGGGCGTCGACATCGAGGCCGGCGAGCGCGCGGTCGAGCTGATGAAGGCGTCAGTCGCGAGGGCCACCCGCCCGGAGGTGGTGGGCGGGATCGGCGGTTTCGCGGGGCTGTTCGACGCGAGCGCGCTGGCCGGCTACCGGCGGCCGCTGCTGGCCAGCTCGACCGACGGGGTCGGTACCAAGGTCGCCGTGGCCCAGCGGGTCGGCCGGCACGACACGATCGGCATCGACCTGGTCGCCATGGTGCTGGACGACCTGGTCGTCTGCGGCGCCGAGCCACTGTTCATGACCGACTACATCGCCTGCGGCAAGGTCGTCCCCGAGCGGGTGGCTGCGATCGTCTCCGGCATCGCGCACGGCTGCCGGCTGGCCGGCGCCGCCCTGGTCGGCGGGGAGACCGCCGAGCACCCCGGCCTGCTCGGCCCGGACGAGTACGACCTGGCGGGCGCGGGCACCGGGGTCGTCGAGGCCGACCGGCTGCTCGGCCCGGACCGCGTGCGCCCCGGCGACGTCGTCGTCGCGATGGGCTCCTCCGGCCTGCACTCCAACGGCTACTCGCTGGTCCGGCAGGTCCTGTTCGAGCGGGCCGGATGGGACGTGGACCGGGACGTTCCCGAGCTGGGGCGCCGGCTGGGCGAGGAGCTGCTCGAGCCGACGACCGTCTACGCGCTCGACTGCCTCGCGCTGGCCCGGGACGCCACCGCCCAGGTGCACGCGATGGCGCACGTCACCGGAGGCGGCTTCGCGGCGAACCTCGCCCGGGTGCTCCCGGCGGGGGTCCGCGCCCGGGTCGACCGGGGTACCTGGGCTCCCCAGCCGATCTTCGGGCTGGTCGGGTCGCTGGGCCGGGTCGACCGGGCCGAGCTGGAGCGGACGCTGAACATGGGTGTCGGGATGGCCGCTGTGGTGGACCCGAGCGGGGTCGACCGCGCGGTCGCACTGCTCGGCGGGCGCGGCGTGCGGGCCTGGGTCTGCGGCGAGGTGCTGGCGGGCGAGGACGCCCAGGCGCCCCCCGTGGTGCGGCTGGAAGGGTCCTACCGGGCCTGAGGCTCAGCGGCCGCCGCGGACCTGGCCCCCGAAGTCGTCGTCGTCCTCGTCGTCATCGTCGTCGTCCTCGTACTCGGCGTACGGGTCGTCGACTTCGTCCCCGTCGGGTTCGACGTGGTCCGGTGGACCTGCGGGGCGTCCCCCCGCGAGCTCAGCGCGCAGCGCGTCAAGATCGGTCCCGTGCGAGCTGTACTTCAGCTCGCGGGCCACCTTGGTCTGCTTGGCCTTGGCCCGGCCGCGCCCCATGGCTCGACCCCCTCAAGACGGGGCATCGCCCCGGTCGGCGTCACTGTGCGAGCGACCGATGGCTGCTCGGTCGACGTCTGCCTAGGGTACAAGGCCTCAGCCCGGTCCGGGCACCTGACCGGCGGGCGTGATGGTCCCGCTCGCGCGAGCGCCGGACGCCGGCTCCTCACCGCCCCGCTCGAGTGCAGCCAGCCCGGGGTACAGCCGTCCCGCCCAGGGCCCTGCCGCCATCCGCTGCTCGGCGATCTTCTCCGCCGCGGTCTCCGGCAGCACCCCGCCCTCCCGGGCGGTGTCCAGGACCTCGAGGGTGGTCACGCCTATGGCGGCTGCGGCCGCCCTGGCCCGTTCCATGTCGAAGCCCCGGAGCTCGTCCGCGACCTGGATCACCCCGCCCGAGTTCACCAGGAAGTCGGGGACGTACAGGATCCCGCGGGCGGCCAGCAGGGCGGCGACGCCGGGGTGCGCCAGCTGGTTGTTGGCGGCACCGCAGACGATCTCCGCCGACAGCACCGCGGCCACCGCATCGTCCAGCTCGGCCCCGAGCGAGCAGGGCGCGAGGACGTCCAGCGGCTCGCGGGCGAGCGTGTCCCCGTCCGGCACCGACTCGACGCCGGGGTGCGCGGCGAGCACCCGTTCGACGGCGGCGCGGTCCACGTCGGTCACGACCACCGTGGCCCCGTCCTCGAGGAGGTGCTCGACGAGCTGCGCGCCGACCTTCCCCACCCCGCGGATGCCCACCCGGCGGCCGGCCAGGGTCGCGGTCCCCCAGCGGAACCGAGCGGCCGCACGCATCCCTTCGAAGAGCCCGTACGCCGTGAGCACGCTCGAGTCGCCGCAGCCGCCGCGCCCGGGCGAGCGCCCGGTGACCCAGCGGCAGGTCTCGTCGACCACGTCCATGTCGGCGACGTACGTGCCCGCGTCGCAGGCCGTCACGTACCTGCCCCCGAGCGACTCCAGGAACCGGCCGTAGGCGCGCAGCAGGTCCGCGGACTTGCCGGTGGCTGGGTCGCCGATGATCACCGCCTTCCCGCCGCCGTGCGGCAGCCCGGCCAGGGCGTTCTTGTACGACATCGCCCTGGCCAGCCGGAGGGCGTCGGCGACGGCGTCGGCTTCGGAGGCGTACGGGCGGAAACGGGTGCCGCCCAGCGCAGGCCCGAGCGCGGTGCTGTGGATCGCCACGTAGCCGAGCAGGCCGGTGGCGTGGTCGCGGAACCGGACGACCTGCTCGTGCTCCGCTCCGGCGAGGAGGTCGCTCACGGACGGTGCGGTGGGCGGCGCCGGCACGTCGGGCATGGCCCGAAGCGTAGATCCGCGAGCCCGCTCGGGTGATCGCCGGACGCCGGCGACTAGTCCGTCCGGGCCATCACCCGCCTAGCCCTTACGGGCCATATCGGACAAGCGGGACGGAAGGGATGATGTGCGCGGCTGACCGTCGCCGTGGCGGTCCACCCAGGAGGCCCCAGCGTGACCACCCGTACCCCCGACGCCGAACCGCTGCTGACCCCGTCCGAGGTCGCGGCCATGTTCCGAGTCGACCCGAAGACGGTGACCCGCTGGGCCAAGGCCGGCAAGCTGACCTCGATCCGCACGCTCGGCGGGCACCGCCGGTACCGCGAGGCCGAGGTCCGGGAGCTGCTCGGCCAGATTCCGCAGCAGCGCGACTCAGGGGACTAGGACCCGGGGCGGGAGCGCCGCCCGGGCCGTCGACGAGGCGGCCCGGACGGCTGCTGCCCCGACCCGGGAACCCTCCGCTTCCCGAGGTGAAGCGGGATCAGGGGTCAGGCCAGGCGGGCGGCGAGCCACTCGAGCTGCTCGGCGTGCTGGAAGGCCTGGCCGCCCTCGTGCTCGTTGTACGGGTACACCGTGATCGCCTTGTCGGCGCCGCCGTAGGCGTGGAACGCCGCGAACACCGTCGACGGCGGGCACACCGTGTCCATGAGGGCCACCGAGAACAGCGCCGGGGCCGACGCGAGCCGTCCCAGCACCGCCCCGTCGAAGTACGCCAGCGTGCCGAACACCTGCTCGACGTGGTCGCGGTGCGCCTTCAGGTAGCCGACGATCTCCGCGTACGGGTCCGCGTCGGTGATCTCGGTGGCCCGCCGGAAGTGGCACAGGAACGGCACGTCGGGCATGACCCCGACCAGCCGCTCGGCCAGCGCCCCGACCGCGATGGTGATCCCGCCGCCCTGGCTGGCCCCGGTCACCGCGACCCGGTCCGGGTCGACCGCGGGGTGCGTGCGCACCGCGTCGACGGCGCGCACCGCGTCGGTGAAGACCCGCCGGTAGTAGTACGAGTCCGGGTCGAGCACGCCGCGGGTCATGAAGCCGGGGTACGAAGGCCCGGTCCCGCCGCTGTCCGCCGTGTCGCCGGCCGTCGAGCCGGTGCCCTGGCCACGGGTGTCGACCACGAGGCAGGCGTAGCCCGCGAGCGTCCACACGCTGACCTCGTGGGCCAGCCCGCGACCGCCGGTGTACCCCAGGTAGCGCACCACCGTCGGCAGCCGGCCGCTGCTCGCGGCCGGGACGTGCAGCCAGCCGCGGACCGGGTCGCCGCCGAACCCCGGGAAGGTCACGTCGTACGCGTCCACCAGCGTGAGCGGGGTCCGGACCGGTACGAAGGCCGGCTGCGACCCGGCGCCGGCGGAGCGTGCCTGGGCGAGCGTCCGTGCCCAGTACTCCTCCAGGTCCGGCGGTGCCTTGGGGCGCGGGTCGTAGCTGCGCAGCTCGTCCAGCGACAGGTCGAAAAAGGCCATGGCCGGCTCAGCCCTGCTCGCCCGGGTAGACCAGGCCGATCTGCCGGCGTACCTCGTCCATCGTCGCCATGATCGAACGGCTCTCGTCCAGCGGCAGCACCGGGCTCTCGGTCAGCCCGGCCCGCAGGCAGCGGGCCACCTCGGCCGCCTGGTACCGCAGGCCGTGCCCGACCGGCGGCTCGTCGAAGCGTTCCAGCAGCTGGTCGTCGCGGTCCAGGACCGAGAACGAGGTCGGCGTGTACCAGGTGCCGTCGATCTCGATCCGCGCGTCGGTGCCGACGATCGCGGCCCGGTTCGGGCCGGCTCCCCACAGGGTGGTGGTCAGCACGGCCTGGGCGCCGCCTGCGTACTGCAGCAGCAGCGAGGTCTGCCCGTCGACGCCGGTGTCGGTCATGTCGGCGACGGCGGTGACGCGGTCGGGCGCACCGAGCACCGAGGACGCGAACGAGACCGGGTAGACCCCGAGGTCGAGCAGCGCGCCCCCGCCCAGCCGCGGGGCGAACAGCCGGTGCTCCGGGTCGTACGCGAACCACTGCCCGTGGTCGGCCTGCACGGTGACGATCCGTCCGAGCGTGCCGGCGGCGAGGATCTCCCGGACCCGGACCATGTGCGGCAGGAACCGCGCCCACATGGCCTCCATCAGGAACAGGCTGCGGGACCTCGCCAGCCCGATCACGTCATCGGCCTCGGCGGCGTTGAGCATGAACGGCTTCTCGCAGAGCACGGGCTTGCCGGCCTGCAGGGCCAGCCGGGTGGCGTCGTGGTGGCCGGGGTGCGGGGTGGACACGTACACCGCGTCGACCTCGGGGTCGGTCACCAGTGACTCGTACGACGGATGCCGGTTGCGGGCGCCGACCTTGGCCCCGAAGGCGTCCGCGGTGTCCTGCGCCCGCGATCCCACCGCGACCAGCTCGGCGTCCTCGAGCAGCTGCAGGTCCTTCGCGAAGGCGGTGGCGATCCAGCCGGTCCCGATGATCCCCCAGCGCAAGCGTTCGGTCATGACCCGATCCTGCCGGACGCGGCGTCTGCGCGGGCGGCGTCCTCGGCGCGGCGCAGCGACAGTTCCTGCTCGCGCGCGTTGCGGGTCATCGCGGCAGCCCGCTCGAACTCGACGCGAGCCTCCTCGGGTCGGCCGAGCTTCATCAACAGGTCGCCGCGGACGCTGGGGAGCAGGTGGTAGCCCTGCAGGGCCGGCTCGTCGGCGAGCGCGTCCACCAGCGCCAGGCCGGCCTCCGGACCCGAGGCCATCGAGACCGCGACCGCGCGGTTCAGCTCGACCACCGGCGAGGGCGTCACCCCGGCCAGGACGCCGTAGAGCGCGACGATCCGCTCCCAGTCGGTGTCACCGGGACGGAACGCGCGCGCGTGGCATGCGGCGATCTCGGCCTGCAGGACGTACGGACCGGAGCCGCCCAGCTCCTCGGCGCGCTCGAGCGCGGCCAGGCCGCGGTTGACCAGCAGCCGGTCCCAGCGGGCGCGGTCCTGGGCGAGCAGCAGGATCGGCTCGCCGTCCGGCCCGACCCGGGCGGGCACCCGCGACGCCTGGATCTCCATCAGCGCCACCAGAGCGTGGACCTCGGGCTCGTCGGGCGCGAGGTTGGCGAGCAGCCGGCCCAGGCGCAGCGCGTCCCCGCACAGCTCCGGACGCATCCAGTCGTCCCCGGCCGTCGCCGAGTAGCCCTCGTTGAAGATGAGGTACACGACCTCCAGCACCGATGCGAGGCGACCGGACCGCTCCTGCGCGGACGGGACCTCGAACGGCACCCCCGCCTTGGCCAGCGCCCGCTTCGCCCGGACGATGCGCTGCGCGATGGTCGACTCCGTGACCAGGTACGCGCGGGCGATCTCCGTGGTCGTGAGACCGCCGAGCAGTCGCAGCGTCAGCGCGACCCGCGCCGGGACGCCGAGCACGGGATGGCATGCGGTGAACACCAGCCGCAGCAGGTCGTCGTCGATGTCGTCGGAGAAGGCGCGGTCGAAGTCGGGCGTGACCACTGCGCCGTCGGGTCCGAGCTCGCGGCCGATCTCGGCGTACTTCGCACCCAGTCGCTCGTTGCGGCGGAACAGGTCGACGGCACGGCGCTTGGCGACGGTCAGCAGCCAGCCGCGGGCGTTGCGCGGAACGCCGTCGGAGGGCCACTGCTCGAGGGCGGCGACCAGCGCGTCCTGCGCCAGCTCCTCGGCCAGTCCCAGGTCGCCGGTGTAGTGCGCCAGCGCGGCGACGAGCCGGGGGTACTCCATCCGGAAGACGGCCTCGATGGCGCCGCTGGTGTCCGGGACCGTCACGCCCTCGATGACACCACAGGTCCCCCTCCCGACCGTCTTGACCCCGTGAACCGTCACGCGGGACGGCTCCCACGTCCCAGTCAGTGACGGTTCACGAGGTGAAGCGCAGCGTCAGAAGACCGGACGGACGGTCGACTCGCCCTCGCCGACGATGGCCAGGAACCGCTTGGTCCACTCGATCGCCTCGTCCTTGTCCCGGCACTCGCACAGCGCCCAGCCGCCGATCAGCTCCTTCGCCTCGGCGAACGGCCCGTCCGTCACGGTGAACTCCCCGTTCCGCAGCGACACCCGCGCACCCATCGCGGTCGGTGCGACACCGCCGGTGGCCAGCAGGACGCCGGCCTTGGTGGCCTCTTCGACGAACGCGCCCATCTCGGTCATCAGCTCGGGCGTCGGCGGCGGGATCGGGACGGACTCGTCACCCAGGGTGTACATCAGGAATCGCATGGCTGGTCTCCTTCGGTCTCGTGCTCCGGGCGTTGCCTGCCGGTGCTTCCGGCTTACCCATGGGTCGAACAGCCCGGTCCCGGATCGACACGATCCGACCAGAACCTCCCATACCGTCCGGCGACGGTCCCGCAGGTCGATGGACGGGCCGGGCGCGTTGGCCGACAATCGGGCCCATGCGGCTGCTCGAACGGGAGGCCCAGCGCGCGGCGCTGGCCCAGTACGCCGGCGAGGCAGGCGACGGGCACGGCCGGCTGGTCCTGGTCGCGGGCGAGGCGGGGGTCGGCAAGTCCAGCCTGCTCGAACGGCTGCAGGCCGAGCTGCCCGGCGCGCGTTGGTGCTGGGGCGGCTGCGACGGTCTGTTCACCCCCCGCCCGCTCGCGCCGCTGCTCGACATCGCCGGCGCGCTCGGGGGGGAGCTGGCCGAGCTGTGCCGCGTCGGCGCCCCCCGGGACGAGCTCTTCGCCGCGCTGCTGCGCCAGCTCGACCGGCCCGACGTGCTGACCGTCCTCGCTGTGGAGGACGTCCACTGGGCCGACGAGGCCACCCTCGACCTGCTGCGCTTCACCGGCCGGCGGATCCGCTCGGCGCGCGCCCTGATGCTGGTCAGCTACCGCGACGACGGCCTGGCCGGGAACGACCGTCTGCAGGTCGCCCTGGGGGAGCTGACGACGCAGCGGCACACCCGCCGGCTCGACGTGCCCCCGCTGTCGCCGGAGGCGGTCGGACTCCTGGCCGAGGGGAGCGGCGTCGAGCCGGGAGAGCTGTACCGGCTGACCGGCGGCAACCCGTTCTACGTCACCGAAGTGCTCCGCGACGGGTCCGCGGAGCTGCCCACGTCGGCGCGTGACGCCGTGCTCGCCCGCGCGGCCCGCCTGCGTGGCGAGGCCCGCGCCGTGCTCGACGCCGCCGCGCTGATCGGGTCGAAGGTCGAGCCCGGGCTGCTCGCGGCCGTCACCGGTGAGCCGCCGGGGACGGTCGACGAGGTCGTCGCCGGCGGCATCCTGACCGGTGACGGCGACCGCCTGCGGTTCCGGCACGAGATCGCCCGGCTGGCCGTGGAGCAGGGCATCGCCGCGCACCGGCGCGCCCCGATCCATCGCCGCATCCTCGACGCGCTGCGCGCGACCGGCTGCGACGACGCCGCGCGCCTGGCCTTCCACGCCGAGGCCGCGGCGGACGGCGAGCTGGTGCTGCTGCACGCCCCCGTCGCCGCGCGGGTCGCCTCCGAGCTCGGGTCGCACCGCGAGGCGGCTGCGCAGTACCAGCGCGCGCTGCGGTTCTCGGCCGGGACCGACGTCCTGACGCGCGCGTCCCTGTACGAGGCGCTGGCCATCCAGATGTCGCTCGTCGACCGCTGGCAGGAGTGTGCCGACGCCTGCGGCTCGGCGCTGGCTCTGTGGCGCGAGGTCGACGACCCGCTACGTGCGGGAGGCACGCTCGGCCTGCTCTCGCGCGCCATGTGGCGGCTGTGCCGGGGCGCCGAGGCGCACCGTGCCGCCGAGGACGCCCTGGCCGTACTCGAGCCGCTCGGCTCCACGCCGGAGCTCGCCCGTGCCCTGGTCAACCTGGCCGGTACGCGCATGGAGGAGTCCCGGCACACCGAGGCGATCGAGCTCGCCCGACGCGCCCGTGCGCTCGCCGAACAGTGGGGCCTGCCCGACGTGCTCAGCGATGCGCTGAACACGGAGGGCTGCGCGTCGGCCGACATCGGCGGCGACTGGCGGGAACTGCTCGACCGCGCGCTGGAGGTGGCCGTGGCGACCGGCCTCGAGGCTCAGGCGGGTCGGGCCTTCGCGAACAGCTACGCGCTGCACTGCAGCTTCCTGAGCTTTGCGACGGGCGAGCGGTACTTCGTCGACGGCATCGCCTACAGCGACGAGCACGACATCGGCACGTTCGGCACCTGCCTGCGCGGCCAGCGCACGCAGGCGCTGGCCCGGACGGGTGGCTGGGCCGAGGCGGCCGGGCTGGCCGCGTCGCTGCTCGCGCTGCCCGCTGTCTCGCCGGTCAACCGGCTCAACCCGCTGATGAGCCTGGGCAGCGTGCGGGCCCGTCGCGGTGACGCGGGTGTCTGGGACTGCCTCGATGAGGCGGTGGCATCCTCCGACCGGCTCGACGAGCCGCTGTGGATCGTGGCCGCCAGGACCGCTGCCGCGGAGGCACGGTGGCTCGAGCGTGACCTCGTGGCCGCGGAGGAGGACATCGCGAAGGCGGAGAAGGCCGTGCCGCCGGGCGACGCGCTGGCCGCATCCGAGGTGGCGGTGTGGCGGTACCGCATCGACCGCACCCGTACGTCCGGCGTCGCGCTCGTGGAGCCGTTCGCCTCCGAGGTCGCGGGTGACCACGCCGAGGCGGCCAGACGGTGGGACGACCTGGGCTGCCCGTACGACGCGGCGCTCGCCCTGCTGGGCTCGACCGACGAAGGGCTGCTGCGCGAGGCGCTCGCCCGGCTCGACGACCTCGGCGCTGTGGCGGCGGTGCGCGTGGCCCGGCAGCGCCTGCGCGACGTCGGCGTGCGATCGGTCCCGTCCGGTGCCAGGCCTTCGACGCGCGAGCATCCGGCCGGCCTGACCCAGCGCGAGCGCGAGGTGCTCGAGCTGCTCTGCGGCGGTCACACCAACGACGAGATCGCCGGCCGGCTGTTCATCTCCCGCAAGACCGTCGACCACCACGTGTCGGCCGTGCTGCACAAGCTGGGGGTCCCCTCCAGAAGGGTCGCGGCCACCGAGGCCGTACGGCTCGGTCTGGTCGCCGGCGCCCGAACATAGGGAGGCGTCCCGGTCGATCTGGGTAGTCGCTCCCCATCCGCGGACCCGGCGTGATCGGTACGTTCGCAGGGACCTGTTCCAGCGGACGAGGAGACCTGGATGCCGCTCTACATGGACGTGCACAGCATCGACGGCGGTGTCGCCGTCGCCGACGTGGCCAAGGCGCACATGGCCGACCTGCAGACTCAGGCCAGGTACGACGTGCGCTACCTGCGCTACTGGGTGAACGAGAGCCAGGGCAAGGTGTTCTGCCTCGTCGAAGCCCCGTCGCCGGACGCCGCCTCCACTGTGCACCGCGAGGCGCACGGGCTGGTCGCAGACGACGTGTTCGAGGTCCAGGAGGGAACCTGACGATGATCACCAGACGGAATGTCGTCGTGGCCGCCGCCGCGGTCGCAGTAGCGGTGCTGGCCGGGACCGCCACGGTCACCGGCGCGTCGGCGAGCGTGCCCGACAAGCTGGCCGGGCTGCGTGCGGCGACGGACAAGTTCCACAGCATCGCCACCGCCGAGCAGCACGGCTACGGCCTGTTCACCGACGCGGCCGGGATCGCCTGCATCGCCATGCCCGGCATGGGTGCCATGGGCGTGCACTGGGTCAACGGCACGCTGGTCGGCGACCCGGCAGAGCTCCCGAACCGACCGGAGGCTCTCGTGTACGCCCCCGACGCGGACGGAACGCTGCGACTGGCGGCCGTCGAGTACGTCGTGGTCAAGGCCGCGTGGGATGCGACGCACAAGTACCCGCCCAAGCTGTTCGGGCACACGTTCAACTTCACCGACACCCCCAACCGCTACAACCTGCCGCCGTTCTACTCGCTGCACGTGTGGGTCTGGAAGCACAACTCCGCCGGCACGTTCCAGATGTGGAACCCGGCCGTGCACTGCCCGAGCTAGCCGCGAACGCGGGGGAGGACCTCCGAGTGAGGTGCTGGCCGGCCTGCCGGTGCCGCACCCGCGCGGAGGTCCTCGTGGCCGCGGGCCGTACCGACCCGGGCCGGCTCGGACACACTGCGTCCCCTACGCCGCCGCGCCGGCCGATTCGACGGAGGCGCCCGACCGCTTGCGCGAGACGAGGTGCTTCACGACGTACTCGGCGTCGCGGCCGGCACCACCGACGAGCATCGACGAGAACGCGAACTGGAACGCGAGCCCGACGAAGTACAGGCCGGGTGCCGTCCCCACCACTCCCCGGCGCTCCAGCGGCCAGCCGTCGTCGCCGGTGACCGGCGGATCGATCCAGGAGAAGTCCTGCCGGAAGCCGGTGCACCACACGACGTTGGTCACGTCCAGCGTCCGGTCGCCGTCCAGCACCGGCCGGCCGTCCTTCGCCCCGACGGTGCGGGCGGGCGTCATGTCGACACCGACGCGGGCGAGGTCGGCCTTCTTCACCCGGATCAGCGGGCCGCCGTGCGCCCGGACCTCCGGGCGGATCTTGCGCCCGACCGGGGTGCGGAGGGTGAGCACGTGCTGGGCCAGGAAGTACAGCCCGCGGAAGGCGACCTTGGCGGGCCTGGAGTCGAGGTGGAACGGAACCTGCCCGTGGATGGGTCCGCTGAGCACCACCGGGTGGCCGGCCGAGCCCGCCTCGAAGGCGATGTCGCCGCCCGAGTGCGACGCCCCGACGACGAGCACCCGGCCCGGTCGCAGCTGGGAGGGGCGCTTGTAGTCGCTCGAGTGCAGCTGACGGATCCCCGGGTCCAGCTCGCCTGCGAAGGCCGGCACGTTCGGACTCCGGCCGAATGTCCCGGTCGCGATCACCACGTTGTCGCACCGGTAGGACGAGCCGTCGGTGCACGTCACCAGGTACCGGTCGCCGTCGCCTCGCACCCCGCTCACCCGCACGCCGCCACGGACCGGCAGCTCGAACGCTGCGCGGTAGGCCTCGAGGAAGTCGGCCATCTCGTCCTTGGTCGGGTAGGACGTGCGCGAGGCGGGGAACTTCATGCCGGGCAGCGACGCAGCCAGCGCCGGGCTGTAGAGCCGCAGCGAGTCCCAGTGGCAGCGCCAGTTGTCGCCGACCCGCTCGTAGGCGTCGAGGATCACGAACTCGCGTCCCCGCTCGGCCAGGTGGTAGCCGGCCGAGAGCCCGGCCTGGCCGGCCCCGATGACGACAGTCTCGATGTCCCTCGCGCTGCTGATCGTGTCCATGGCGGGCCTCCCTCTCGTCTCGGCTCGACGCTAGGGAAGTGACCGCACCGCGGCTTCGGCCGAACCACCCAACCTCCACCGCGCCGGCATGGGTACTTCTGCCCAGCGGCCGATGGCGCGAGCGCGCTCAGACCAGGCCGTGCTCGTACGCGTAGGCGGTCGCTGCCGACCGCGACCTCAGGTCGAGCTTGGCGAAGATGTTGCTCACATGGCGGGCGACCGTCTTCTCGCTCAGCACCAGCTCGACCGCGATGGCATGGTTGGTCCGGCCGGTCGCGACCAGCCGGAGCACCTCGAGCTCGCGCGGACTCAGACCACCGGGGTTCGGGTCGCGCCGCGGCGCTGCGGTCATCCGGTCCAGCAGCTCGACGTCGGGCGTGGCGCCGAGCCCGACGAACACCGCCCTCGCGCCGTCCAGCTCGAGCTGCGCGGTGTCGTCGTCACCGAGCCGGCTGCGCGCCATGCCGACCAGAACCCGTGTGCGCGCGCCCTCGTACCGCGCCTGCAGGCTTCGCCAGCCCGCATCCGCCTCGCGCAGCGCATCCAGCGCGCCGCGTGCGTCGCCCTCGGCGAGCAGCACCGCCCCACGGGCGTGCGCGGCCATCGCCAGGAGCAGCGGCGCACCGATGTCGCCGGCGATGACGGTCAGCTCGTCGGCCGCGGTGCGGGCGGCACCGACGTCGTCGGTGGCGAGCACGATCTCGACGTACGCCGAGAGCACCCGCGCCCGCGCCATCCGGTCGGTCACCTGCTCGGCCGCACCGCGGATCGCGACCGCCGCCGCGTCGACCCGACCCTGGGTGACGCGCAGCAGTGCGAGTCCCGGCTGCGGGTAGTGCCCGCACTCGCCGGCCCGGCGGTAGGCGGCCTCGGCCTCGACGGCCTGGCCGCACAGCCGGTACAGCTCGGCCAGCTGGTACATCGCCCGGCCGAGCGCCGGATGCACGGTGGGCGTGGACAGTCGCTGGCAGGCGAGCCGCGCCTCCTGCATCGCGTCGGGCCACTCGCCGGCCTGCTGCATGACCTCGGAGCGGTGCACCAGGCACTGGCCGCGGTAGGGAACCAGCTCGGGCTGTGCCGCGCACCAGTCGCTCAGCGCCGCCGTCCACTCGTGCGCCCGGCGCAGGTCGTAGATGTCCTGGCAGGTCTCGATGACGGCGCAGTAGATCAGCCCGCTCGTGATCGGCCCCACCTCGCCGGCAGTGATCGCGGTCATCACCTCGTCTAGCAGCGCGAGGCCGGCCGCCGTGTCGCCGCGCAGGAGCAGGGCCTGACCCAGGCCGTGTCGGGCCAGCGCCACGAGGTCGGGCTCGGCGAAGCGCTCGCCGATCGCGACGGCCTGCTCGAAGATCGCGTACGCCGCGGCGGCCCCGCCCTCGAGCAGGGTGGCAAACGCTGCCGGCAGCATCAGGAACCCGCGCTCGGGACCGTCGAGCCGAGCGTCCTCGACCAAACGCTGGGCCCTCGCGACCCAGCCCCCGCCGCGGGCCATCTCACCGCGCATGATCATGGCCAGCGCGAGCCAGAAACCGCACCGAGCCGCCCCCGCCGGGTCGCCGCGCCGGAGGTGCTCGTGGTGGGCCTGCTCCCAGGCCGCGGCGCTGGCGTCGTCCCGGCCGGCCAGGTAGGCCGCGACCGCGAGCAGCTCGAGGTCGGCGACGTCGAGGGGCGTCCGCTCGGCCGCCGTGGCTAGCTGGTCGGACGCGGTGGCCCACGCGTGCCGCCGGAAGGCGTCACGTCCCAGGTCGAGAGCACTGGCTGTCGTGGTCGCCTCCTCTCCCGGAGATCCGCCCTGTGGCGGAACATCGTCAAAGCCTCCCGCTGCCCGCGACGGCAGGAGAGTGACCTGCCACTTCGGACGGCCCTTCACGGAGGGGCTCCGAACAGTAGCGACGTCTTCCAAGGCCTCCCGACGACCGCGCGGGAACCGCGCGGACTGGGGGGCTCGCCTGGGAGTCCGCGCAGCCCCCTCCCCGGCAGTCAGTCGGATGACGGTAGGTCCTCCTACGTTGGGCTGTGAAGTGCGCACCAGCATGTGGGCCGGTGCTAGGTGCCTGGGAGGTGAGATGTCAGACTTCGCGCCGATGGCTGACACGAGCATTCTTGAGCGGGAGATGTACTCCGAGGCTGAGGCCGCCCGGCTGCTCCAGGTCGCCCAGGGCACCTTGCACTACTGGCTGGAGGGTGGGGTCCGCGGTAGCCGGGAATACAAGCCGGTGATCCGAAGCGAGCCCAAGGGCACGCGCGTGGTGACCTGGGCCGAGTTCGTCGAGGCGGCTCTGCTGCGTGAGTACCGCCGGACCAACCGCGTGCCGATGGCGGAACTCCGAGTCTTCATCGACCGGCTCAGGGATCAGTTCGGAGTCCCCTACCCGCTGGCGGATCGGCGCCCCTTCATCAGCGGCCGGCACTTGATCGAGCAGGCGCAGGAGGTCGCTGGCTTGGATGCCGAGTTCTGCCTGGTCGCAGTCGTAGGCGATCAGCGCATCCTTACGGCGCCCTCTCAATCGTTCCTCGACCGAGTGGTCTGGGAGGGCGACCTCGCGGCAGGCTGGCACCCTCACAGGGACCCAGACTCTCCCATCGTGATGGCACCCGATGTCCGGTTCGGTCGACCGGCCATCAAAGGCGTCAGCACGGAGGTGCTCTGGGAGCACGCGGAACTTGGTGGCGAGAGCGTCGAGGAGATCGCGGCGGGTTTCGACCTGGATCCCTTGGACGTTCACTGGGCGTTGGCGTACGAGACCACGGTCCGCGCGGCGTGATGCGGTGCTCAGGCCCGCGACAGTTCGTTTCTACGTAGACGCTGACGTGGGCGGCCTGGCCAAGGTTCTCGTGCAGGTCCGCAACGATGTGACCTTTCCGGGTGATCCTGGCGGCGTGCTGCACAAGCGGGTCCGACCCCCTTGTCCGATCACGTCTACCGAGGTCAAGGACTCGGTTTGGATCCCCTTGGTGTCTGCCTTGGGATTGCTCATAATCACGCGGGACAGCCAGATCCAGGCGAATCGGGCCGAGATCGCCGCAGTGCGGGACCACGGTGCACGCATGGTCGCTTTGAGCGGTAGGGAAGCCGTGACCACCTGGGCGCAGTTGGAGATCGTCATGAGCCAGTGGCGGGCGATCGAGCAGGTTCGGAACCGGCCAGGGCCGTTCATCTACGCGGCGACGCGCACTCGGCTTCGTGAGATCGACTTGTCGTGACCGGTGACGATCAGCGCATTCCCAGTCCGGGGCCGCCCCACCGTGTGCTGCAAGCCGGCTCACCACGTGTGCTGTCCATCAGCATTCAGCCGAGGCGGAGCGATATCTGAGCGAGTCGCTTCGCAGTTGGAAGATGTCCGGCTTCTCGCCGTGCTCGTCGACGGTGTTCAGCCCCGCCATCAACTGAACTGCGTTGGGGCGTCGCTCCTCCTCAAAGGTGTCCAGCAGCGACGCCGGTGCACCGCGGAGAACCGCCGCGAGCTTTCAGCCCAGGTTGTGCGAATCCTGGATGGCCGTGTTCAGACCTTGCCCACCCGCTGCAGGTACGGCATGGGCGGCGATGGGGTCCGCGCGAAGTCCTCAAGAGGGCCAGTAGGCCTGTGACCTGCGACTTTGTAGTGGCCAGGGGCGGGGTCGAACCGCCGACCTTCCGATTTTCAGTCGGACGCTCGTACCAACTGAGCTACCTGGCCGTGGAGGCCCCGAGGATACCCGACGACCCCCGGACCCTAGGCTGACCGCATGGAGATCAAGGGCTCGTCGGCGGTCGTGACCGGAGGGGCCTCGGGCCTGGGAGGGGCGACCGCGGCCAGGCTCGCCGCGGAGGGTGCGACCGTCGTCGTGCTCGACCTCGACGACGCCAAGGGCACCGCCGTCGCCGACCGGATCGGGGGCCGGTACGTCCGGGCGGACGTCACCTCCGAGGAGGAGGTACGCGCGGCGGTCGAGGTCGCGACCGGGCTCGGGCCGTTGCGGGTGCTGGTGAACTGCGCGGGGATCGGCGCGGCGATGCGCACGGTCGGGCGGGACGGCTCGTACGAGTCGGCCCACCGGCTCGACGTCTTCACCAAGGTGATCGCGGTCAACCTGATCGGGACGTTCAACTGCCTGCGGCTGGCGGCGAGCGCGATGAGCCGCACCGAGCCCGACGCCGACGGCCAGCGCGGCGCGATCGTCAACACCGCCTCCATCGCCGCGTTCGACGGGCAGATCGGGCAAGCGGCGTACAGCGCCTCCAAAGGCGGGATCGTCGGACTGACACTGCCGGTGGCGCGGGACCTGGCCGTGGTCGGCATCCGGGTCAACACGATCGCCCCCGGGCTGATCGACACCCCGATCTACGACGTGTTCCCGGACCCGGCACAGTTCAAGGAGCAGCTCAAGCGCGACGTACTCTTCCCGCCGAGGCTGGGTACGGCGGACGAATTCGCGTCGCTGGTGCTGGAGCTGGTGCGCAACCCGTACATGAACGCGGAGGTCGTGCGCATCGACGGCGGGGCCAGGCTGCAGCCGAAGTAGCCACCGGAACGAGCGAACCCCCGCGACCCTGGCGGGTGGCGGGGGGCCGGCTTTGGATGGCGACCCCGACGGGACTCGAACCCGCGACCTCCGCCGTGACAGGGCGGCGCGCTAACCAACTGCGCTACGGGGCCTTGGATCTTTCGGTGACCTTGCGCTGACCGTGCCCCCAACGGGATTCGAACCCGTGCTGCCGCCTTGAAAGGGCGGTGTCCTGGGCCACTAGACGATGAGGGCCAGTAGTTCCCGTCGGAGACCGGCAAAGCATAGGGGACGGCGTCGGATTCCTCCAAAGTGGTACGAACGGGGGTGAGCCCGCCCTGGAGGGAGCCCGTGGAGGTCGACGAGGAGCGCTTCGAGGTGCTGGTCGGGGAGGCTCTCGACACCATCCCGCCGCGGCTGGCGCGAGCGATGCAGAACATCGTCGTGCTGGTCGAGCCGGAGTCGCCGGAGGAGGGGCCCGAGCTGCTGGGTCTGTACGAGGGCATCCCGCTGACCGAGCGGGACGGCTGGTACGCAGGGGTGCTGCCGGACCGGATCACGATCTTCCGCGGCCCGATCCTGCGGCGCTGCTCGACGTACGAGGAGGTCGTCGAGGAGGTACGGGTGACGGTGGTGCACGAGGTCGCCCACCACTTCGGGATCGACGACGACGAGCTGCACGACCTCGGCTACGGCTGACCGCAGCGCTCGAGGCGTGCGGACCGGCGGGGGGAGGCTACTCGGGGAGCAGGACCCGGCCGCGGTCGAGCAGGTCGTGCAGCAGCTCCAGCGGGGTCGGCATCCCGGCCAGCGCGCCCTGGACGGCGTCGCAGCCCAGCGCCCGCAGCAGCTGCAGCTGGTCGAGGGTCTCCACACCCTCGGCGACCGTGGTGCGCCCGGTCGCGTGGCAGGCGTCCAGCACGGCCTTGACGATCGAGGCGTCGTCCGCGTTGTCGCAGACCGTCGCGATGAACGTCCGGTCGATCTTGACCGACCTGATCGGCAGCCGCTTGAGGTAGGCCAGCGAGGAGTAGCCGGTGCCGAAGTCGTCCACGGCGAACGCGACCCCGGCATCCTCGAGCCGTCCGACGCACGGCAGGATCGCGTCGATCTCGGCCAGCTGGTCCTCGAGGATCTCCAGCGTCAGCTGGACGGCGGGCACCTCGTGCAGCGCCAGCAGCGCCAGCACCTCGTCCGCGAACGCCGGGTCCTGCAGCCGGTCCACGGAGACGTTGACGTGGACACCGGGACCGTCCGGCCCCCAGGCCGCAGCGTCGGCCAGCGCCTGGTGCAGCACCCAGCTGGTGACCGGTGCGGACAGCGAGGACTCGCTCACGACCGGCAGGAAGTCCTCCGGCAGCAGCAGCCCTCGATCGGGGTGCCGCCAGCGCAGCAGGGCCTCCATCGCGACCAGCGTGCCGTCCATGCCCACGATCGGCTGGTAGTGCAGGACGAGCTCGCGCCGGTCCAGCGCGCGGCGGGCCTCGGACTCCAGCGAGAGGCGTTCCTCGCTGCCGGTCTCGACCGGTGCGGTCCCGATCACGAACCGCCCGCGTCCGGCCTGCTTCGCCTGGTACATCGCCGCGTCCGCCGCCCGCAAGAGGTCGACCGGGCGGTCCTGCGCGGAGGTCGGAGTCACCAGCCCGATGCTCGCGGTCACCACCACCGACTCCGACCCCACGGCGACCGGTATCCGGACCGCCTCGAGCATCCGGGCGGCGAGCGACTCCAGCTCGGGCAGCCCGGCGGCGCGCTCCACCACGACGACGAACTCGTCGCCGCCGAGCCGGGCCACAGTGTCCGTCTCGCGGACGACGGACTGCAGGTTCTTGGCCGCAGCCATGAGCAGCTCGTCGCCGGCCTCGTGGCCCAGGGCGTCGTTGACCCGCTTGACGTGGTCGAGGTCGACGAACAGGACGGCGACGTCGCGGCCGTCCCGGCGCGAGCGGGCCAGCGCCTGCTCGAGCCGGTCCAGCAGCAGCCGGCGGTTGGGCAGGCCGGTGAGGGAGTCGTGCAGGGCGAGTGCCACCAGCTGGTCCTCGGCGGCCCGCCGGGCGGTGATGTCCTCGATCACGCTGACCGAGAAGGCGGTGCCGTCCTCTTCGTACCGACGGGTGTTGACCAGCACCCAGACCACGGTGCCGTCGCCGCGGACCAGCCGGCGCTCGGTGCGCGCTCGCGACTCCCGCCGCCCGACCACGCGCAGCCGCGTGTCCTGGGCCGCCTCGACCTCGTCGGGGTGCACGAGCCGGGCGAACGCCGTGCCGACCAGCTCCTCCCGCGGGTGGCCGAGGAGGGAGCACAGCGCGTCGTTCACCTCGACGAAGAAGCCCTCGTCGGTGAGCAGGGCCACGCCGACCGGGAACGTACGGAAGATCTCGGCGAACCGGGCCTCGTCGGGGTGCACGCGGGCCTCCCGGAAGACTCCCACGACGAGCGGCCGGCCCTGGACGGTGACCTGCTGAGCCTGGGAGGTCAGCTGCGCCCCGGTCACCGAGCGGAAGACCTGCCGCCCGGCCATCCCGGCTGCGGCCATCCGCCGCCAGTCCCGGTCGACGGCCTCCCGGTCGCGGGGGTGGACGGCGTCGAGCTGCTCCGCGTACGTGGTCGCGGTCGTGCGTATCCCGAAGAGGTCGACCACCGATCCCGACCACGTCACCGCGTCTGTCTCCGGGTCCCACGTCCAGAGGCCGCTCATACGTTCAGCATCGGTCCGATGACAGAGCGTGGCAATCGCCCGTCCGTGAGCGTCCTGTCATCGGCCGACCGGGTGGTTCGCGGCGGTCAGGGCAGCCAGGACCACCGGCCGTGGAAGTACGTCCACATCACGAACGCCACGGCGTCGATCAGGAAGTGGGCGACGATCAGCGGGGCCGTCCGGCCCCTGAGCTGGTAGACGCGGCCGAAGACCAGGCCCATCGCGGCGTTGCCGACGAACGCCGGGACGCCCTGGTAGAGGTGGTACGACCCGCGCAGCACGGCGCTGACGGCCAGCGCCGGCCACGGCCGCCACCCCAGCTGGGCCAGCCGGTGCAGCAGGTAGCCGACGACCAGGGTCTCCTCGAGGACCGCGTTCTCCAGGGCCGAGAGGAGCAGGACCGGGAGCCGCCACCAGACGGCCGGCAGGGTGCTGAGCACGAGCTGGGCGCTGAAGCCGCGCGCGGTGGCGGCGAGGACCAGGAGCAGGCCGGTGCCGCCGATCACCGCGGCCAGCAGGGCCCCGAGCCCGAGGTCGAACCGCTTGTGGCGCAGGTCGATGCCGAGCACTCGCCCCGGGCGCTCGCCGCCGACGAGCAGGAAGTGGCAGGCCAGCAGCACCGGGACCAGGGCGAACCCGATCCCGAGCAGCTGGTAGACGAGGTCGAGGGTGGGCCGGCCGGGGGCCTGCGTGGTGTTCAGCGCCGCCGTGGCGCTGGAGACGGGCTTGCCCGAGGTGAGGATCCCGAGCAGGCGGACGACCGCGTAGACGCCGGACTGGCCGAGCGAGAGCGCGAACACGAGCAGGACCTCGCGCCGCAAGGTGGTCCGGTCGAAGCGGGTCGTCCCCGCGGTCTCGTCGGCGACCACGCCGCGACGGTACCCCGGCAGCCTCCGGCCGGAGATCACCGCTCGTGTCAGACCCAGCCGGGCCCATGGCCCGGGCTGGGTCTGACACGAGTCCCGGGGCCGCACGTAGGGTCGCGGTGTGCAGCTGAGCGTGGGCCCGATGGTCTTCGACGCCACGGTGTGGGGCCCCGCGGACGGGGAGCCGGTCCTGCTGCTGCACGGCTTCCCCGAGGGTGCCCGGTGCTGGGACCAGGTCGGCCCGCTGCTGGGCACGGCGGGCCTGTACGTGGTGGCTCCCGACCAGCGCGGCTACAGCGCCGGCGCGCGACCGGAGCAGGCGCAGGCCTACGCCCTGGACCGGCTGGTCGACGACGCCGTCGGGTTCGTCGCGGCGATGGGCCGGGGGTCCGCGCACGTCGTCGCGCACGACTGGGGCGCCATCGTCGGCTGGACCCTGGCCGCGCGGCATCCCGAGCTGGTCCGCACGCTCACCGCGGTCTCGGTGCCGCACCCGGCGGCGTTCGGTGCCGCGTTGCGCGACGACCCGGACCAGCAGCAGCGCTCGGCGTACATGCGCCTGTTCCGGACGGAGGGGAAGGCCGAGCAGGTGCTGGCCGCGGACGGCGGCGCGCGGTTGCGCCGGATGTTCGACGGTTCCGGTCTGAGCGCTGCCGACGTGTCCGCCGTCGTCGACCCGCTGCTCGAGCCGGGTGTGCTCACCGCGGCGTTGAGCTGGTACCGCGGCATGCACCGGGCGGACTTCGCCTCGATCCCGCCGGTGCCGGTGCCGACGACGTACGTCTGGGGTGCCGGCGACGTCGCGGTCGGCCGGGTGGCCGCGTACGGCTGCGCCGCGCAGGTCACCGGGCCGTACCGGTTCGTCGAGCTCGACGGCGTGGGCCACTGGATTCCCGAGCAGCGGGCCGAGGACCTGGCGACCCTGGTCGTGGCGCGCATCCGGGAGTGAGTCCCGCGGCGGCGGGATGGGGAACCATGTGTGACGACGGCATCCACGACGGGTCCGAGGGCGGCATCCCGAGGGCGGCAGCGGCCGGAGCCGGGACCCGGATCTGGTCGAAGCCATGGTCCGGCGCCGGATGCAGGGGTAGCGTCCGCAACGGGGCGGGACGGGGTTGGACGGGGCAGGGGGGTTCGACATGTGCGACGACCACGGCGACGGCACGGCCGACGACGGGTTCTCCCGGCGCAGCTTTATGCAGGGCGCCGGGATGTTGGCGGCCGGAGCGTTGCTCCCACAGCGGCCGGTACGCCCCGGGACGGAGCCGGTGCAGCGGCTGGCGATGCACTCGGCGGCCCGCGACGTGGGGTTCGACGGAAACCTCGCCTACTCGATGGCCATGCACGTGCACTCCTCGTTCAGCGAGCAGGACGGCTCGATGGACGCGCAGCTCTTCCAAGCCGCCAGCAACGACGTCGACGTGCTCTGGTGGACCGACCACGACGCGCGGATGGCGAGCAAGAACTACCGCAAGACCGTGCACTTCACGAGCCTGACCGCCGAGACGGGAGCCACCGGCGAGAGCAGCGCGTGGAAGTGGCAGAAGCGGACCTCGGGGCCGCTGGTCACCAGCGCGTCCAACGGCGGCATCGTCACGACCCCGAGCTCGCCGCTCGACCCGGTCGCCGGCGGCGCGCTGCACGTGGCCGCGCAGAGCTCGACCGGCGCCCCGGCGACGTTCGGCTACTTCGCGAACTGCCACCCGGCCGGTGACAACTACAAGGACAACCTCACCGGGCAGTCGCTGGCCTTCGAGGTCCGGTCGACGGCCGGCTGGTCCCGCGGCTACGTCGAGTTCCGGGTGACCAGCTCGTTCCACCCGGCGACCGCCGGTCGCCCGGCCGGGGACTACACGCTGTCCTACCGGTTCGCCCCGTCGGGCACGGCGACCCGGACCGCGAGCGGGGTGCTCGGGGTGATCACCCAGCCGGTGCAGGCCGGTCAGTGGACGTCGGTCACGATCCGGCCGTCCGACGACATCGCGGCGCTCTGGCCGGACCTGGACGCCCGGGACTTCGCGCTGTTCGCGATCACCATCAGCGCGGTCAGCACCGGCGACGTCGTCGGCGGGTACGTCGACTACCTGCGGTTCACCCGCCAGATGAGCGGCTCGGCCCAGTTCGACATGCAGACCGACATGATGGCCGCGCTGGCGCCGAAGTACCCGGGAGTGCACCAGATCCAGGGGCTGGAGGTGTCCTGGCTGCTCCCGCACATCAACTGGTTCGGCGGCAACGTCGTGCTGCCTGACTACGGGACGACGAAGGCGGGCGGCTACCCGGCCTTCATCCGGAACGTCGCGATCCCGCAGATCCACGCGGCCGGCGGGCTGGCCAGCCTCAACCATCCCTACGGGTACGCCCAGGGCACGCTGCTGCCGGTCGCCCAGCAGAACGCCATGCTGACGACGACCGGCACGGCGCTGCTGGGCAACCGCGCCAGCGGCGCCGACCTGCTCGAGGTGGGCTACAACATCCGCCAGGGGGTCGGCCTGGGCGGTCACGTCGCGCTGTGGGACGTGATGTCCAGGAACGCGATCTTCCTCACCGGGAACGGCAGCAACGACGACCACTACGGGCAGGACTGGCTGGGCATCGTCAACAACTTCTACAGCTCGGTCTGGGCGGCCAGCACCGCCGAGGCCGACCTGCTCGCCGCGCTCGCGGCCGGCCGCTCCTGGTGCGCGCCGCTGGCCGGGTTCCGCGGCAGCCTCGACCTGCTCGTGGACGGCTCGGTGCCGATGGGGTCGGTGTCGGTGTCGTCGGTGAACAGCCGCCAGCTGGCGCTCTCCGCGACCGGGGTGCCGGCCGGGGGCGCCGTCCAGGTGGTGCAGGGGACGGTCGACTACGCGGGCACCAACGACGTCAGGGCGGGCACCTCGGTGGTCGCGTCGTTCGCGGCGGCGACCCTGTCCGGGGGACAGGCCTCGCTCACCCTGGACACCAGCGCGGCCAGGTTCGTCCGCACCCAGGTGGTGGACGCCACCGGCGCGGTCGTCGCCCTGTCCAACCCGGTGTGGCTGCTGCGCAGCGCGCCGCCCAAGGGGATCCCGGCGCCCAGGGCCGCCTGACGGCGGTGCCGTCCGGCCCGGGTCAGCGGTGGGCGGCGATCGCGGCCCGGTACACGGCCACTGTCTGCTCGGCGATCGTCCGCCAGGAGAACTCCTGCTCGGCCCGCAGCCGGCCGGCCCGGCCCATCGCGCGGGCCCGGGCCGGGTCGGCCACGACCGCGTTGACCGCGGCGGCGACCCCGGCCTCGAAGGTCTCCGGGTCGGCCTCGTCGTAGTGCACGAGCAGGCCGGTCTCGCCGTCCACCACCACCTCGGGGATCCCGCCGACGTCCGACGCCACCACCGCGGACCCGCAGGCCATCGCCTCCAGGTTGACGATGCCGAGCGGCTCGTACACCGACGGGCAGACGAACACGGTCGCGTGGGTGAGCAGCTGCACGAGGTCGGGCCGCGGCAGCATCTCCTCGACCCAGACGACCCCGTCACGCCGCGTCTGCAGCTCCTCGACCGCTTCGCGGGTCTGCGTGCCGATCTCCGGGGTGTCCGGTGACCCCGCGCACAGGACCACCTGGACGTCCGGGTCGAAGCCGTGCGCGGCCGCGATCAGGTGGCCGACCCCCTTCTGCCGGGTGATCCGGCCGACGAACAGGGCGTACGGCCGGTCCGGGTCGACCCCGACCCGGCGGACCGCCTCGGTGCCGCCGTCGGCGCGGTACAGCTCGGTGTCGATGCCGTTGCGGACGACGTGCACGCGGTGCGGGTCCAGGAACGGGTAGCAGTCCAGGACGTCCGCCCGCATGCCGGCGCTGACCGCGATCACCGCGTCGGCCTCGGCGTACGCGGCGCGCTCGATCCAGGACGAGACCCGGTAACCGCCGCCCAGCTGGTCGAGCTTCCACGGCCGCCGCGGCTCGAGGGAGTGCGCGGTCACGACGTGCGGCACCCCGTGCAGCAGCCCGCCGATGTGGCCGCCGAGGTTGGCGTACCACGTGTGCGAGTGCACGACGTCGGCGCCGGCGACGGCGGTCGAGGCGGCCATCTCCAGGTCGACGCCGAGGGTCTGGACGGCGAAGTTCGCCCCCGCGAGCTCGGCCGGGGGTTCGAACGCGGCGGCCCCGTCGCGGGCGGCGCCGAAGCAGGCCACCTCCACGTCGACCAGCGACCGCAGCTCGCGTACGAGGAAGTCGACGTGCACCCCGGCCCCGCCGTAGACGTCCGGCGGGAACTCCCTGGTCAGCAGCGCAACTCTCACGGCAGCACCCTAGGGTGACCCCATGCGGAGCCGCAGGCATGTGCTCGGGATCGTGCTGGCCGGGGGCGAGGGCAAGCGGCTCATGCCGCTGACCGCCGACCGGGCCAAGCCGGCGGTCCCGTTCGGCGGCCACTACCGGCTCGTCGACTTCGTCCTGTCGAACCTGGTCAACGCCGGGTACCGGCAGATCTGCGTGCTGACGCAGTACAAGTCGCACTCGCTGGACCGGCACATCACCACGACCTGGCGGATGTCCACCCTCCTGGGCAACTACGTCACCCCCGTGCCGGCCCAGCAGCGCCTCGGGCCGCGCTGGTACACCGGCAGCGCGGACGCGATCTTCCAGAGCCTCAACCTCGTGTACGACGAGATGCCCGACGTCGTCGTCGTCTTCGGCGCCGACCACGTCTACCGGATGGACCCTTCGCAGATGGTCGAGGCGCACGTCGACAGCGGGGCCGGGGTCACCGTGGCCGGCATCCGGGTGCCGCGGTCGCAGGCGAGCGGCTTCGGCATCATCGAGACCAAGCCCAACGGCGTGGACATCGAAGCGTTCCTCGAGAAGCCCGCCGACCCGCCGACGCTGCCCGACGACCCGGACACCTGCTACGCCTCGATGGGCAACTACGTGTTCTCCACGGACGTCCTGGTCGAGGCGCTCAAGGCAGACGCCGGCGACGAGGGCTCGGTGCACGACATGGGCGGCAACATCATCCCGATGATGACCAAGCGCGGCGCGGCCAAGGTCTACGACTTCGACCTGAACGAGGTGCCCGGCGCGACCGAGCGCGACCGCGGCTACTGGCGCGACGTCGGGACGCTGGACTCCTACCACGACGCGCACATGGACCTGGTCTCCGTGCACCCGGTCTTCAACCTCTACAACCGGCAGTGGCCGATCCTGACCCAGATGCCGCCGCTGCCGCCGCCGAAGTTCGTCGAGGGCGGCGAGGCGCACGAGTCGCTGGTCGGGCTCGGCACGATCATCTCCGGCGGCCTCGTCGACCATTCGGTGATCTCCAGCGACGTGCGGGTCGGCCACGGCGCGCACGTCACCGGCTCGGTGCTGCTGCCGGGCGCCGTCGTGGGCCGCAACGCCACGGTCCGGCGCGCCATCCTCGACAAGAACGTGGTCGTTCCCGACGGCGCGGTGATCGGCGTCGACCACGAGCGGGACGCCGAGCGGTACACGGTCTCCGAAGGCGGGATCGTCGTGCTCGGGAAGAACGCCCGCGCCGTCGTCTAGTGAGCGGTCAACCAGTGAGCACCGACGCCGGCCCCGCCCCGCCCGCAGCCGTCGAGCCGGACCGGTGG
Organism: uncultured Actinomycetota bacterium; assembly: GCA_963849365.1. GTDB lineage: Bacteria > Actinomycetota > Actinomycetes > Prado026 > Prado026 > CAVQCJ01. Next base: position 666,124 of record CAWKHA010000004.1, on the reverse strand, counting down.
CGGGTCTGGCGGCGCTGGCTGGTGGTCGCCTGGGTCGTCGGCCTGCTGGTGTTCATCGCGACCCGCGGCGTCCCGTTCGAGCGCACCATCCAGACGCTGTGGATCCTGCTCGGGCTGTACGCGGTGAACTTCGGGCGGCCGTGGCGCAGCCAGGTCCGCATCGTCGTCGACTGGCTGCCGTTCGTCGGCTTCCTGATGCTCTACGACATCACCCGCGGCTTCGCGGACGTCCTCGGCCGGCCGATCCACGTGACCGAGCCGCTGAACGCGGAGAAGTGGCTGTTCAACGGCCTGGTGCCGACCCAGTGGCTGCAGGAGCACCTGTACCACGTGCAGGTCCAGTGGTACGACCTGCTGGTCGCGATCGTCTACTGCTCGCATTTCGTGGTCGTGTGGGCGTACGCCGCCGTGCTGTACGTCACCCACCGGCAGCGCTGGGGGCAGTGGGCGCGGCGCATCCTGCTGCTGTCGTACGCCGGGCTGCTCACGTACATCCTCTATCCGGCTGCGCCGCCCTGGTACGCGGCGCAGGTGGGCCTCTTGGACGGAGTGCACCGGATCGCCTCGCGTGGGTTCGAGGCGATGCACCTGCGCTCGGCGTCGGCACTCATCTCGCAGGCCCAGGGACAGGGCAACGACTACGCCGCGCTGCCTTCGCTGCACGGAGCCTTCACCGCGATGCTGACCGTGTTCCTGTGGCCGCGGCTGCCCCGCTGGGGCCGGGTGCTGATGGTGCTCTACACGCTGGCGATGGGGTTCTCGCTGGTGTACGGCGGCGAGCACTACGTCGTGGACCTCCTGATGGGGTACGCGTACGTGGCGGCCGTGCTGGTGGCCTGCTGGTGGTGGGAGCGGATGCGGGACCGGCAGCGCGCGGCGAAGGCTGCCCGGGTCGCGGCCGAGCGTCCGGCCGCCCCCGAGGCGTCGGTCGCCCACCCCTGAGCCCGGCAGCGGTGCAAGGATGCGGGCGTGACCACGTCCAGCGCTCCGGACGGCGACGCCGAGCGGCCGGCGTCGCCTCCGCCTCCGGAAGCGCCGCCTCCTGCAGCACCGCCGCCGCCGCCTCCCGCAGCACCGCCGCCCGGGTACGCGCCGCCCTCGCCGCCCGGGTACGCGCCGCCCCCGCCGCCCGGGTACGGCGCGGCGCCCGGCGCTCCGGCCGGTTACGGCTATCCGTATCCGTACCCCATGCCCGGGGCCCCCTACGGGGTGGACCGCTTCGGCCGGCCGTACTCGGACAAGTCCAAGATCATCGCGGGCGTGCTACAGCTCGTCCTCGGCGCCTTCGGGGCCGGGCGCTGGTACACCGGCCACTACGGGATCGCCGTCGCCCAGCTGCTCACCTGCGGCGGGCTGGGGATCTGGTCCTTGATCGACGGGATCATCATGCTGGCGGGAGACGTGACCGATCCGGAGGGGAGGCCGCTGCGTGGCTGAGCAGGCGACGGCACCCGGCACGCGCGTGGTGGCCACGTCGCGCCCATGGCTGGCGCCGGCGGTCCTGGGCCTGCTCGCCGTCGCCGGCTGCGCCTACCTGGGGGTCGAGGACCCGAACGACCCGGGCTCCGTCCTGCCCCGCTGCCCGACCAAGCTGATCACCGGCCTGGACTGCCCGGCCTGCGGTGGGCTGCGCATGGTGCGGGCCCTGACCGGCGGCCAGTGGTCGGCGGCCCTGCACGCCAACCTGTTCCTGCTGGTGCTGACCCCGATCGCGGTCCTGGTGTGGCTGCGCTGGTTCGTGGCCGGGCTCACCGGCGGGGCCTACCAGCTGCGGCTATCCAAGCGCACCTCGTACGCGCTGCTGGTCGTCGCCGTGGTCTGGATGGTGGTCCGCAACCTGCCCGGCTGGCCGCTGCACCCGCTCGCCTGAGCCATCGGCGTGCGAAGGGCGCAGGGCGGCGGCCGGTCCCGGTCCCGGCGCGCCGCGGCGCTGACCGCCGCCTGCGCCCTCGCACTCACCGGCTGCACCAACCAGATCGACACGCGAGTGTCCGACACGGTGGTGCCCAGCCACCCGTCGACCGGCACCAGTCGCTTCACCGCGGCGACGCTGACCGCGGCGGGCGACGGCTGGCTGACGGACGGGACGTCGGTGGCGGTCACCACCGACGGCGCGCAGAGCGTGACGACGCTCCCGACCCTGCCGGTCGCGATCGGCACCGTCGCCGACCTCGCCGTCTCGCCGCAGTTCCTCGACCTGGTCGCCGTCACTGCCTCCGGCGGCCTGCAGGTGTTCGGGTCGACCGACGACGGGCGGACCTGGACGGCCCAGCAGGTGCCGGCCCCGGCCGGTGCTGTCGGCTCGGCCAGGTTCGTCACCGACGCGCGCAGGCTGGTCGCCCTGGCGGTCACGGACGTGAGCTCGTCGAGCTTCTCCAGCGGCGAGTGGTACTCCTGGAGCGGCCGGGCCTGGGCGCGGTACGCCGCCCCGTCCGGGGGCACGGCCTCCGACACGAAAGGGTTCGCCTGGCTCGCCGGCGGGCCGCAGGGCGACACCCTGTACCGCAGCAAGGACTCCGGGCAGACATGGGCGCCGGTGCCCGTTCCGTGCGCCGGGTCGGTGCACACCTACTCGGCGGCGCCGCAGGCTCTGGCCACCGGGACGATGGCGCTGCCGGTGACCGTTCCCGCCGCCGGGGGCGGAGCCACGCTGCTGACCTGCGTGTCCTCCGACGGCGGCGAGACCTGGACCCCGCTCGCTTCGACGCGCGTAGGGGTGGACGTCGGGCCCGGTACGCCGGTCCCCGCATCGGTGGTCCCCGGTGCGGTCTGGTTCGTCACGCCGTCGGGAGACCGGGTCGTCCTGGTCTCGGCCGACGGCGAGCTGACGGTGATCAGCCCGTCCGGACTGCCGGGCGGCGTGGTGTCGGTCTCCGCGTCCAGCGAGACGGCGGCGCTGGTGACGGTGGCAGCGGGCGCCTGCACCGGTGAGCCGTCCTGCACTGCGGCCGACCAGGTGCTCGAGACCACCGACGGGGGCGAGACCTGGAAGCCCTACACCCAGAAACCTACGGGCGGGTAAGGCCGGAAAGTGGACGTACCTGCCCGTAGGTCTCGCGGGGGGCAGTCCGGCGTGGCGACCGCACGGTTCCGTCGGTGAGGTGCGCACCATGGTGCCGAGACGAACGCGCAGGAGGACTTCATGGCGACCCAGCCGTCCGCGCCGGAGGCGACGAACGGCGCGCCGGAGCGGTGCGCACACTGCGGCGACCGGACGGTCCGACCGGTGACCGGGATCGTCCGCGCCGGCATCGTCGTCTACTGCTCGGCGGGCTGCCGCGACGACCACCTCGCGGCGCTCGCCCTCGCCAGCGCGACGTGCGCGACTCCGGGCTGCGACCTGGACGCCGCGGCCGACGTCCCCTTCTGCGACGAGCACCTCGACCCGGCGCTGCCCGCACCGGCGCCCGACCGCGGGCGGCACGCGGCCTGACGTCGGCGCGAAACCTACGGGCAGGTACGGCCGGTTTCTGGACTTACCTGCCCGTAGGTTTCGTCAACTCAGGTCGAGCAGCTCCCCGGCCCGGTCCCGGAACGCCGGACAGATCAGGTCGTGGTCCAGCGGCCCCCCCGGTGCCGACTGCACCCACTGCACGATCGCGGTCGCAGAGCCGGCGAAGCTGCGCGCGCAGGCTGCCTGCGCGCTGGCCTGCGTGCCCGTCCCGGTCGCGTACCAGACCGGCAGGCCCGGCTCCCACGTACCGGCGATCTCCCGCCACATGGACGGTGTCGAGTAGATGCCGACGCGGACGCCGAGATCCTGCAGGTGGGCGGCCATGGAGTCCAGGACGGTCGCGTTCTCCCGCTGGCTGCCCTCCCAGGTGTTGACCGTCTCGACGTCCAGCCACCACACGGTGGTGCCCGAGACCCCGGCCGCATGCTCGCGCGCCACCGCGTCGTCGACGAGCCGGCGCCCGTAGCCCACCGGGTCGCCGGTGCCCGGGTAGCCGGTGTTGATGTAGACCGCGCGTCCGGGCTTGCCGGTCGCCCAGCGCACCTGCTTGGCGAAACACTTGTTCGACGAAAGCGGCTTGCCCCCGTTGATCCCGACGATGCCGAAGCCGCCCGTGGTCGGCAGGGTGCGCGCGCACTGCGGGTGGGAGACATCGAAACCGGCGGCGGGCACGGTCGCCGGCGGGGCGGGGTCCGGGGTGATGAGCTGCGGCGCCTCGGGCAGCAGCGGGGGGATCGGGGCGACGACCGTATCGGGACCGTCTGAACGGGTCTGCGTGAACACGTAGGCGCCGGTGCCACCGACCACCAGCACCACCACGGCGGCCAGGCCCGCCAGCAGCCGGCCGGGGTGGTTCTGGGTGGCCATGGCTCCGTAACCTACGTGCTCGCGCAGGTGCCTGTTGACCGCGTCCGAGGGGAGGGACAGACCCGCCCTGGCCGGCTCAGCCGGGCGGTCCCTCCAGCGCGACGCGCAGCCGCTGGTACTCCTCGACCGTGATCTCGCCGCGGGCCAGGCGCTCGTCGAGGATGGCCCGCGCCGGAGACGGCACGGGGGCGGGCGGCGGCGCGCTGGGCGGCGGCAGGGGAGCCGGGGCCGGAACGGCGCCGACCGTGCTCCGGCGGGGCATCAGCACCAGCGCCACGAGCAGGGCCAGGCCGAGCAGAGCCAGCAGGACGAGCAGCAGCATCAACAGACCGCCGCCGTACCCGAAGCCGTACCCACGGTGGATCATCACGCCCGCTCGCTTCCTGACCCGTTCGGTGGTCACCCTCATCATGCGCTCTCGGGGGTTGCCTGCACGGGACTTTGGTCCCCGATCACCCGACGGGCACAGTCATGGAGAAACCACAGAGCCCCTCGGAGTATGAGTCCGAGGGGCTCCGCGTGACCGTCCGCCGCCGTCTCCGGTTGCCCGAAGACGGCGACTGGTCCGCCTCGACGTGCGGCCGGTGGCTTCCGGTTGCCCGGTGCCCTCCGGTTCGGTCGCCCGAGCGGTGCGCTCCCACCTTCCGCGCCGTCGAGCGCGGCCCGTCGAGTTGCCTCGTCGGGGCAGATGAACCGCTTTCCGTCCGGTCCGCCTCACCTCTAAGCCGGTCCCGGGTTGCCCCAGTACTGGTTCGGTCCGTGAGGACGTGAAGAGATTGATAGTCGCTTGTCGGAACCCCGCACAAGTGTTTCAGGCCAACAGTTTTCCGGCCTCTCGTCGCCCACAGGTCCGTCCACAGGCGGGTGCGCGCGAACGCGCTCGCGTGCACAGGGCTGTGCACAAAACTGGTGGACGGACGAAGGGTGGCACGGGACGGGGAGCTCCCCCGATAGTCTCCCCGGCTGGCGGCGTGAGCCGTCGGCACTCCCCGTCCCGGCGGTGGCACCGTAAGGGGTAACCGCGCTGACCGCCGCACCGACCTCGGCCGCGTCAGGGGCAGCTGCTCAGGACGCCTGGACCCCTTCCCCGGCGACCGGCTCAGGCACCTTGCGCGCGTGCGCGTGCGTCTCGACCGCCCCCGTGTCCGGGTTCGTGATCACGCTGAAGTCGGCGTCCACCCAGACCCAGCCGGCCCACGCGGGTAGCAGCCGGACCCGGTGCCGGAAGCGGCCGTACCCGTGCCGTACGGCCTCGTCCCGCTGCGGCATGACGACCGCACAGTCCTCGGGATGTCCGATCGCACCGACCGGCGTGCCGACGACGTCGTGAGCCTGCATCCCGGTGACCGCCTCGAACGCGGCGTTGACGTAGACGACCACGCCGTCGCACGACCTGTACACGATCCGGCTGGATCGGTCCGCGACCGTCTCCAGGTTCCGCAGGTACTTGTGCCGCACGTTGACGATCTGCGTCTTGGACAGCTGCAACCGCCGGGCCAGCTGGCGCGGTGTGTAGCCCGCGGCCAGCGTGTTCATGATCGACTCGTCGCGCAGGCCGCGGAGCTCGGCGAGCCAGCCGGCGCCGTCCTCGAGCTGGTCACCGTCGTCGACGCCGCCGAGGCGGCGGCGAGTCCGTTCGGGCGATGGGTCCGGTCGATGCTCGACGGTGGGCCGCCGCTGGGCTGGGCCGTGCGCACGGACGACCTGGACGGCGTCGCGGGTCGGCTCGGCCTCGCTGTCGGCGAGGGGTCCAGAGCGACCCCGACCGGCGGGCGGCTGACATGGCGCATCGCCGGGGTCGAGCAGTCGACCGCCGAGCCGGCGCTGCCGTTCTTCATCCAGTGGGGCCGTGGCACGGTGCTGCCGGGCCGGCTCGACGTCCGGCACCGGGCCGGCCCCGCGTCGCTGACCGGCGTCGTGGTCGGTGCGGACAGTGGCCGGCTGGACGGGTGGCTCGAGGGAGCGCCGGTTCCGGTCGACGTCGAACCGGGCCCGCCCGTCCTCGTGCGCGTGCTGCTGGCGACCGGGTACGGCGGCGCGACGATCGATGCGGACTTTCCTGGCAGCATGCTGGCATGAGCGCTCGGCTGTGGTGGGCCGTCACCGGTGCCGGTGCCGTTGTCCTGCTGGCGGCGTGCACGACGTCAGGGAGCACCGGCAGCACTGGAGCACCGACGACCGCTGCATCCGGCGCGAGCACGTCGCCACCAGCTTCGAGCAGCGCATCGCCGTCCGCGCAGACGTCGTCGGCCTCCGCCTCCCCGTCGGGAACCGGCAGCGCCGCTGCGACCGACCTCGAGGACGGCCGCTACCCGGCGTACGTGGTCAGGGTGGACGCCGGCAAGCGTCGCGTGACTGTCGACGTGGTCCAGTTCTTCACCGGGAAGGCGGCCGCCACCGCAGCCGCCGGGGACCACTCGGCCGAGGTCCCCCCGCCCAACGACTACTGGATCCGCAACGCGAGCAAGAAGCTGCGGACCCTCACCGTCGCATCGGGGGCCCCGGTCACCGTCAACGTCCTGAGCGCGGCGGAGTCCGGAAGTGCGACGAAGGACACGACGGTCACCCTGACCAAGCTCGCGTCCTACCCCGCGCTGGAGGACGCGTTGTTCTGGATCACCGTGAAGAGCGGCATCGTGACCAAGGTCGCCGAGCAGTACCTGCCCTGACCCCCGGCTCGCCGGTGCAGGGAGCTCAGTGGTTCACGTCGTAGGTGCGCGGCACGAAGGTCTGCGAGTCCATGGGCGGGCGGACGTACGCCCGCTTCTGCCGTGGTGGCAGCACGATCTCGTCGTGCTCTATCGGCTGGTACGGCACCTGCGCGAGCAGGTGCGTGATGAGGTTCAGCCGCGCCGTCCGCTTGTCCTCTGCGTCCACGACGTACCACGGGTTGTCCTTGGTGTCCGTGTACGCGAACATCTGGTCCTTCGCCTCGGCGTAGTCGACCCACCGCGCCTGCGCCTCGATGTCCATCGGCGACAGCTTCCAGCGCCGGGCCGGGTCGTCGATCCGCGCCCGGAACCGCTTGCGCTGCTCCTCGTCGGAGATGGACAGCCAGTACTTCACCAGGTAGATGCCGTCCCGGACCAGCGCCTTCTCCAGGATCGGGCAGATCCGCATGAAGTACTCGTACTCCTCCTCCGTGCAGTAGCCCATGACCCGCTCGATGCCCGCGCGGTTGTACCAGGACCGGTCGAAGATGACGATCTCGCCGGCCGCGGGGAGCTCGGCGATGTAGCGCTGGAAGTACCACTGGCTCCGCTCGCGCTCGGTCGGGGCCGGCAGGGCGACGGTCCGGCAGTAGCGAGGGTTCATCAGGTACGTCATGCGGCGCACGATCCCGCCCTTGCCCGCGGTGTCCCGGCCCTCGAGGATCACGACGAGCCGCTGCCCGGAGGCACGGATCCACTCCTGCATCGCCACCATCTCGGTCTGCAGGCGCGCCAGCTCGCTCTCGTACTCCTTCTTGGTCAGCCGGATCGGGGCCTGAGTCTCGACTTCGGACACCGCGGACCTCCCTCGCCCTGCTCGCTGACCGGGACGGTACTCGGGTCAGCTCGCCTTCGCGGCCGCCTGCTCGCCGTGGAACTCCGCGAACGCGGAGTACGCCCGCGGGCCGTAGATCGTGGCGGGACCGCCATTCATCAGGATCGTCACGCCGATGGCCTCGGCCGCCTCCTCGAGAGTGGCGCCGTGCTGCACGGCCGCGTGGGCGTGCGCGGCGATGCAGCCGTCGCACTCCGAGCTGACCGCGATGGCCAGCGCGATGAGCTCCTTGGTCTTCGTGTCGAGCGCGCCGGGGGCGAGCGCCGCGTCGTGCAGCGAGGCGAAACCGCGGTACACCCCGGGGATCATCCGTCGAAGCTCCCGGGCGTGCGGCCGGAGCTCGTCCTGGACCTGCTTTCCGTACGACATGCTCGTCCTTTCCTCCGGTTCGACGTGGCCCGACCATAATACCCCCTAGGGTATAGTCCTCCAGACCGTACGGAGCCGAGGAGGACGTCGAGGATGTGCAGTCCGGCCATCTGCCGCAGGTGTCGCAAGATCACGTACTCGGGATGCGGGAGGCACGTGGACCAGGTGCTGGCCGCCGTTCCCGCGGACCGGCGCTGCGACTGCCGTTGAGGCGGGGAAGACTCGGGTGCGGTCCGCTGTTGACATACCCATCGGGGTATCACCGAGACTCGCGTCGAGAACGAGGAGAGATGATGGCAACCGTCCAGCTGACCGCCGGCACGTTCGAGCAGGTGGTGGTCGACAACGACATCGTGCTGGTGGACTTCTGGGCCTCCTGGTGCGGGCCCTGCCGGCAGTTCGGCCCGGTCTTCGAGAGCGCGGCCGGGGTGCACGCCGACATCGTGTTCGGCAAGGTGGACACCGAGGCCGAGCAGGGTCTCGCTGCGGCCGCCGGCATCACGTCCATCCCCACGCTGATGGCGTTCCGCGAGGGCATCCTGGTGTTCTCCCAGCCGGGCGCGCTGCCCGCAGCGGCCCTCGAGCAGGTCATCGCCGCCGTCCGCGATCTCGACATGGAGCACGTCCGCCGGCTGATGAGCGAGCAGGCTGACGACACCGCTGCCGAACAGACCGCGGCCGGGCGATGAGCTACGGAACGTCGGTCACCCTGGACGAGCCGTTCGACCAGGTGGTCGCGGCGGTCCGGTCGGCGCTCGGCCATGAGGGCTTCGGCGTGCTCACCGAGATCGACGTCCAGGCCACCATGAAGGCCAAGCTCGACGAGGACACCGGCCCCTACCTGATCCTGGGGGCCTGCAACCCGCCGCTGGCCCACCGCGCTCTGGGCATCGACCCTTCGCTGGGGCTGTTGCTGCCGTGCAACGTGATCGTCCGGGAGGTCGACGGGAGCACCGTCGTCGAGGCTGTCGACCCGGACATGATGGTGGGCGTGTCCGGGAACCCCGCCCTGACGCCGGTCGCGGCCGAGGCCGCGACGCGGCTCCGTGCGGCACTCGCCGAGCTGACCGACTGATCCGATCGGGAGACCCACGTGGAGCTCAACGCAACAGACGCCACATCGATCCTCAACCGGCTGCGCCGGGCCGAAGGGCAGCTGGGCGGGGTGATCCGGATGCTCGAGGAGGGGCGTGACTGCCAGGACGTGGTGACCCTCCTGGCCGCGGTCTCCAAGGCGCTCGACCGGGCCGGCTTCGCGATCGTCGCCAGCGGCCTGCGCCAGTGTGTCGCCGAGCCCGAGAAGGCCGGCGCCCCCGACCTCGCCGCGCTCGAGAAGCTCTTCCTCTCCCTGGCCTGATCCGGCGATACCGATGCCGATGGCTGGCGGGCAGGCGGGAGTCGCTTCGGTCGGCGACCGGCGGGTGGCATGGTCGCTCGTCCTGCTCCAGTTCGTCCTGATCGGGTTGGTCGTGCTGTTGCCGGCCGGTCAGAGCTGGAGCCTTCCGCCTGCCCTCCGCCGTGGCCTCGACGCCCTCGTGCTGGCCGGGATCGTCGTCATGGCCGTTGCCGCGACAGCGCTCGGACGGGGACTCACCGCGGCGCCGCTGCCCAACCAGCACGCACGACTGCGTACCAGCGGTGCGTACCGCTTCGTCCGTCACCCCATCTACAGCGGGCTGATGCTGCTCGCCGTCGCGCGTGCCGTCGCGTCCGGCAACCCGTGGGTCGCGGTGGCCTGCGCGCTGCTCGTCCTGCTGCTCGACGTCAAGGCGCGGTGGGAGGAACGGCACCTCGTGCGGCGGTTCCCCGACTACGTCACCTACGCCAGGCACACGAACCGCTTCGTACCGCGGCTGCGCGGACGCTGACCGAGGAGAGCCGTGGACGCGAGGGAGTGGGACCGCCGCTACGACCAGGCCGAGCTCGTCTGGTCGGCCACGCCCAACATGTGGGTCGAGGAGGTGACCCGGGACCTGCCGCCCGGCCGGGTGCTCGATCTGGCCGCCGGTGAGGGTCGCAACGCGCTGTGGCTCGCCGAGCGCGGGTGGCGGGCCACCGCCGTCGACTTCTCCCGGGTCGCCCTCGACCGTGCCGCCGGTCTCGCGGTCGAGCGGCTGGGACCGGCGGCCGACCGCTTCGACACCGAGTGCGCAGACCTTCTCGTGTACCGGCCGCGAGCGCGGGCGTACGACCTCGTGCTCGTCGTCTACCTCCAGGTCGTCGCCACGGAGCGGACCCAAATGCTGCGTGCAGCCGCCGACGCGGTGGCGCCGGGCGGCCGGCTCCTGGTCGTCGCGCACGACTCGGACAACCTCGAGCGCGGGTACGGGGGTCCACCGGACCCGGCCGTGCTCTACTCCGCCGCCGACGTCACGTCCGACCTCGTCGGGACGGGGCTGGCCGTCGAGCGGGCCGAACAGGTCGTCCGCGAGGTGGCGACGGACGACGGCCCGCGCCACGCGCTCGACCTGCTCGTGGTCGCCGGCCGGCCCGGCCAGGACAGCGGGCGCGCGTAGACGTCGCCGGTCACGGGGCCCGCTCAGGAGACGATGCTGGGTCCGGTCTGCGTCGGGCCGAGCCGCTCGGCCTGGATCAGCGCCTCGAACGCCTCGTTGGGGAAGCCCTGGACCTTCATCGCGCGACGCAGGTGGCTCATGTAAAGAGCCGTGGGGCGGACGAAGTTCGCGATCTGGTGCACCCGGAAAGTGAACGCCTCCAGCAGGCCGTCCTCGGTCTGGACGCTCACCGTCTCGCGCCGCAGCGACGAAGCGTCGCCCTGGAAGGTGTCCAGGACGGCGAAGGCTTTGTCCGGTCCCTGCCAGACCATCCCCCACACCCGGCCGGACTGCTCGGGTCGGATGTTGGCCACCCCGCCGCCCCACGCGCGGTCGCGGATCGTGAACTCGAGCTGGTAGCCGTCCAGCGTCGCCGGTCCGACGGCGCGTACCCCCCGGACCCGCGCTGCCATCCGCTCGGGGTCGATGTTGGCGCCGTAGGCGAAGTACCGCCGCATGGGGCGACGCTAGCGGCCCATGGCTGAGGTTGGTCGCACGCAGCGGACGCCCTCGCCCTTGAATGTCGCCCCCCACAAGGCCGAGGCTTGTCCGTCATCGGGTCGCAGAGATTGGGGCACGGAGATGATCAAGAGAATCGTCGTGACGCTGATCGTGCTCGCGGGACTGGCTGCGGTCGTGGCTGCGTGGTTGAAGGTGCAGGAGCGCAAGCAGCTGGCCGACGCGACCGTGACGGACATCGAAGACCAGCTCGACGAGCTGGACCCGATGACCAGAGCGGCGGTCGTCGCACGCCTGGGCAAGGACGCGGCACAGGGTGTGGGCGTCATCAGGTCCGCGACTTAGCGGGTAGCACTACCCGGATGCGGCTCGCCGGAGCGCCGCTGACCGTACGCTCACCCCTGATGGTGCAGCACGCGATGTCCGAGGTGCGGCTGGCGGAACTGGTCGCGTCACTGTCCCTTGCGACCGACCTCGGGCTGGGACAACCGCAGGAGCACGTGCTGCGCCAGACCGTGATCGCCACCCGCCTCGCCGCGGCGGCGGGACTGGGCGAGGACGAGCAGGCAGCCGCGTTCTACGTGTCCCTGCTGGCCCTGGTGGGCTGTGTCGCCGACTCCCACGAGCTCTCGCGCTGGTTCGGCGACGACCGGCAGGTACGTGCGGACAGCTTCGAGGTGGACAGGTCCGGGCTGCCGATGCTGCGCTTCCTGCTCGGCCACCTCGCGACCGAGGGTCCGCCGCTGCGCCGGTTCACGATGGTCGGCCGGTTCCTCACCGGCGGGATCCGGGACGCCATGGAGTCCTTCGTCGCCCACTGCCAGACCACCGGTGAGATCGCCGACCGGCTGGGCCTGCCCGTCGACGTGCGCCGAGCCTTGCCGCAGGCGTTCGAGCGCTGGGACGGCCGCGGCGGGCCGGCGGGGCTCCAGGGCGAGCAGATCGAACCGGTGATGCGGGTGGTGCAGGTCGCCAACGACGCCGAAGTGTTCTGCCGGGTCGGCGGGGTGCAGGCGGCGCTGGACATGCTGAGGGCCCGGAGCGGCCACGAGTTCGACCCGGCCCTGGTCGACACCTGCTGCCGTCACGTCGCGGAGGTCTTCGGCGACTTGGACACGGTGGACGCCTGGGGCGTCGTGATCGACGGGTGCTCGGCCCTGGACCGGCGCGTGGAGGAGTCCGAGCTGACGGCCGTGCTGGAGATCTTCGCCGACTACGCCGACCTGAAGTCACCGTGGTTCCTGGGCCATTCGCGCGCCGTTGCCGCCCTTGCCGCCGAGGCTGCCCGCCGTGCTGGGCTGCGGGAACCCGAGGTCACCCTGGTCGAGAGCGCCGGCCTGGTCTTCCGGCTCGGTGCGATCGGAGTCTCCACGGGGATCTGGGACAGGTCCGGCCCGCTGTCGTCGATCGAGTGGGAGCGGGTGCGTACCGTCCCCTACTTCACCGAGCGGGTGCTGTGCCGCCAGCCCCGGCTGGCCGAGATCGGCGCGGTGGCGGGCATGGGCCACGAACGCATGGACGGTTCCGGCTATCCCCGCGGACTGGCCGGCGGCGCGATTCCGGTTCCTGCCCGACTGCTGGCCGCCGCCGACGTGTACCAGGCCATGGGTGAGGCACGCCCGCACCGCCCCGCTCTGGCGCGGTCGGAACGGGAGGCCGTGCTGCTCGACGAGGCTGCCGCCGGACGCCTCGACTCCGGCTCGGTGCGAGCCGTCCTCGCCGCCGCCGGGCACCAGGTGCGTCGCAGGCCGGCCATGGTCGCCGGACTCACCGAGCGTGAGGCGGAGGTCCTCGCGTTGCTGGTCCGCGGGTGGTCGAACAAGCAGATAGCCGGCCGGCTGTCGATCACGGCGCGCACGGTGGGCAGCCACGTGGAGCACATCTACGCGAAGATCGGCGTCACCACCCGCGGGGCCGCCGCGATGTTCGCGATGCGGCACGGCCTGGTGGACGCGACCACCGCCGACGACCTGGTACCCCGAAGATCGGGTCAATGACCGATGCGACGGCCCACGGCGCCGCCGTAGAACGGCGGCATGAACAAGACGTCTCCTCGGCCAGCCGCAGCGGTGGACGCGCGTGACGGTGCGCAATGGCCCATCGCCGGACTGTTCCTCGAGGCCCTGGCCCGCCGTGACTTCCCCGCGTTGGCTTCCTGTCTGGACCCCGACGTCCGGTTCCGCGCGCTCGTCCCGCCCGGACCCTTCGAGGAGACGGGTGCCGCAGCTGCGGTGAGCCACTTCCGGCGATGGTTCGACGGCGAGGACGACTTCGAGGTCGTGGACGCCTCGATCGGCCAGGTCGGCACCCGGCTCTACCTGCGCTGGCGGGTCCGGATGCGCTCCATGAGCAACCCGGGCTCCGGCCGCCTCGTCGAGCAGCACGTGTTCGCCACGGCTGGAGAGCGCATCGAGTCCCTGGACCTCCTGTGCTCCGGCTTCCAGTCGGAGCCCGGTACGCCCCGTTGTTCGATCACCTGACTCGTCAGCCGACAGGGAAGCCCCGGGAGGGGCGCTGAGGAAGGAGAGCGGTCATGCCGCTGTACATGGACGTGCACCACATGCAGGGCCGAGTGTCCGCCGAGGATGTGGCTGGGGCTCACGCCAGGGACGTCGAGGTCCAGAAGGCCCACGGCGTCGACTACAAGCGCTACTGGGTCGATGCCGATGCCGGGAGGATCTTCTGCCTGGTCCACGCGCCCAGCGCCGAGGCCGCCGCCACGGTCCACCGCGAAGCGCATGGTCTGGTGGCTGACGAGATCTACGAGGTGACCGAGGGCTGAGTCAGATGCGCCGACGGCCTCGACCCGGTGTGACGGCGGCAGCGACTACTGCGGTCTTCGCGACTGGCGAGGGACCCGGTGTGACGGCAGCTGCGACGACGGCGGTCTTCGCAACCGGCGCGCCGATGACACCGACTCTTCCTACCCGTGCTCGTCTGAGCGGCATGTCAGTCTCCTTGGCTGGCAGATGCTTCGTCGGCTTCGATCGAGGCGATGATCGCCTGGATCGGGATCCGTCCGTCGGCGATCAGCCGGCCGCCCGACCGCCGAGCTGCGGATGCGAACGGTGCCGCCCAGAGGTTCTCCCAGATGAGCACTCCGGCCGTGCTTCCCGGCTCCATGGCAGCAGCGAGGTGCACGACGTCTTCCTCGGCCAGCAGCTCGGCCAGCTGCGCCTCCAGTGCCTGCAGCGCTCCGAGCTCACCGACGTCGGAGAGCTCCATCGCCTCGACAGAACCGTCCTCGTCCTTCGTGAGGATCAGTACATCGATGACGCGGATGGTCCCGGAGTCGACCAGTGCGAGCAGCTCCGCCGTCATCTCGCCCGTGAAGTTGCTCGCCCCCGCCGGGAACTCGACCACGACGTAGTCGACGGGACCGAGATCGTTGAGCGTTGTGTCTGTCATCGTTCGTTCCCCTTGGTGGCTGGACGATGGAACCGGAGTCAGCTGGACAGCGCCTTGGCTTTCAGCTTGTCGAACTCCGCCTGGTCGATAGCTCCGGAGTCGAGCAGCGACTTGGCCTGCGCGATCTGGTCCGCCGCCGACGTCGAGGCCGAGGTCCCGGCCACCGCTCGGATCTGTGCGTTCATCTGCTCCTGAGCCAGCGCCTGGGCCTTGGCGGCCCGCTCGGCCATCCCGTGTCCGCGGGCGATCAGGTACACCAGGATGCCCACGTACGGGAGGAGCACCACGAAGATCACCCAGAGCGCCTTGGTCCCGCCGGACATCTCGTGGTCGCGGAACAGGTCCGAGAAGATCGTGAGCAACAGCCAGAACCAGATCACGAACAGGAAGAACTCGAACATCCACAGCAGGACGTCTCCGTCGCCGAACGACGTCGCGAGCAGGTTCATGGTGATCGGTCTCCTCGTCTGGGCTGGGTCAGCACACAAACCCGGGGGGGTGATGTCGGCGGCGAACCGCCGAGGTCTCGCGAACCGCCATCCTTGGGGCACCCGTGGACGGCCGCCATCACCCCGCACCGGGCTCACCCGGGTGAATCGAGCGCGGTCCCCCCGGCGGGGGCAGGGGCTGCGATTCCGGCTTCCGGGAGTCCGCTGAACGAGGGTGGTCCTAGGCTCGACCCCAACCAGGCCGAGGAGGTCGTGTGCCGCGCCCCATCGAGCCGCCGCAGGGGCGTCGGTCCACGGATCGACCCCAGGTCGGCGTCATTGGGACCAAGCTCGCCCCGCACCGGCTGCCGCGCGGCTCGGTGAGCCGCCCGGGGCTGCTCGACCGGCTGCGCGCCGGCAGTGACCGGGCGCTGACCCTGGTCTCCGCGCCGGCCGGCTTCGGCAAGACCACCCTGCTGACCGAATGGGTCAGCACCGACTCCGAGCGCTCGTTCGCCTGGGTGACGCTGGATCAGGGCGACACCGAACCGGTGCGGCTGTGGACCCACGTCATCGCCTCGCTGGCCGCAGCCCGGCTCGACCTCGGCGTGCGTTCCCTCGCGGCGCTGCGGGCCAGTCCCGACCGTGTCACCGACGCGGTCCTGCCGGTGCTGTACGACGAGCTCGCCGTGGGTGACCCGATCGTCGTCATCCTCGACGACTACCACCTCGCGGAGACTCCCGGCGTCAACGCCCAGCTCGAGGCGTTCCTGCGGGACCGTCCCGCCCGCGTTCAGCTGGTGGTCGCGACCCGGTCGGACCCGGCGCTGGGAGTGGCCCGGCTGCGGGCTTCCGGGGAGCTCATCGAGATCCGAGCCGACTCGCTCCGGTTCGACGCGACCGAGCTGTCACGGTTCTTCGACGGGATGGGGGTCAAAGGGCTGACACCTTCGGAGGAACGCCGACTCGCCGACCGGACCGGCGGGTGGCCGGCGCCGCTGCGGCTGGCCGCCCTCCTGATCCCCGACGACGACCGCGACTCGTTCATCGAGTCCTTCACCGGTGGCAGCCGCCAGGTCGTGGACTACCTGACCCGCGACGTGCTCGACCTGCTGGAGCCGGCCACCCGGGACTTCCTGCTGCAGGTGTCCGTCCTGAGCCGGCTCAACGGAAGCCTGTGCGACGCCGTCGTCGGCACGACGGGGTCGGGGGCAGTGCTCGCCGACCTGGAGCGGTCCAACCTGTTCGTCTCCGTCGACAGCGCAGGCGAGTGGTACTCCGAGCACCAGCTTTTCGCCGAAGCCCTTCGCCTGGAGCTGGTACGGACCCGACCAGAGCTCGTGCCGGTGCTGCACGCCCGGGCGGCAGCCTGGTTCGAGGTAGCCGGCGACCAGGAGACCGCCACCGACCACGCGATCGCCGCCCGCGACGTCCCGACCGCGGCGCGGCTGGTCGCCGGGCAGGTTCAGCTGATGGCCTCCACCGGGCGCTCGGCGACGACCCGCCGATGGCTGTCGCAGCTCTCGTGGCCGGAAGCGGAGCAGAACCCTGAGCTGGCCTTCGTCCGGGCGGTCGCGGCAAGCCTGGAGAACCGCATCGACCAGGCCGTCGGTTACCTCGACCTCGCCCGAACGGGCCCCCACGACCAGCTCGACGCGGCCGGCCTGCCGCTGGGTTTCCGCGCCGACTTCCTGGAAGGAGTCGTCGGGGTCACCCAGATCGGGCGGGCCGAAGCCGCTGCGCGTCGTGCGGTCGCGACAGCGCCTTCATCGGGATGGGAAGGCATCGCGCTGGCGGGGCTCGGGCAGGCGCTGTACCTGCAGGGGCGGATCACTGCGGCGGTCGAGACGCTGCGCCAGGCGGTCGGCCAGATCCCGGACGCCAACCCGATCCTGCTGGCCGTAGGCGTCGGCAACCTCGGCCTGGCCGAGTCGGCTCTCGAGGTGGCCTCCCGAGCTGACGCCAAGCTCGACCAGGTGCTCGGCCAGCTCGCTCTGATCGGCGCGGACCGCACCCCGGCGGGTGCCGTCGTCCACCTCGCCATCGGTGAGCGGGACCGTCGCGGCGGGGATCTGCGGGCCGCGGCGGCACGCTTCGAGCTGACCATCGAGCTCCTGGAGGCGATGCCCCGCAGTGCCTGGCTGGCCAACGCCCATCTGCTGCTCGCGGCCGTTCATCGCGACCTGGGGGACCCGGCTGCCGCCGTCGCCGATCTCGATCATGCCGACGACATCTTGGACCGGCTCCCCGACCCTGGCGACCTCAGAGAGCGGTCGGAACGGCTGAGGGAGCTGCTCGCCGCGCCGGTCCGGCGCGCGTCGGAGTTCGGTGAGCAGCTGACCGATCGCGAGATGTCCGTCCTCCGGCTGGCCGCGGCCGGCCTGGGGCAGCGCCAGATCGCCGAGCAGCTGTTCATCTCCTACAACACGGTGAAGTCGCACCTGAAGGCGAGCTACCGCAAGCTCGGTGTGACCTCACGGGACGAAGCGGTGGCCAGGTTCGTGGCGCTGGAACTCACCCACGACGAGAGAGATCTGCCGTCAGGCTCACCCGGGTGACGCGCGCCGCGGGTGTTTCAACGACCGGTCCTGCGGACGACGATCCAGCAATGGGCCAGCTCGCGTGCACGATCGTCGTCTCGGGTGAGCTGGACCAACGCTTCGGAGCCGCGTTCGAGGGCCTGGCGCTGACCGCAGGCGACGGCATGACCGAGCTGAGCGGGTCGCTCGCCGACCAGGCGCAGCTGCAGGGCGTCCTGCGCCAGCTCTTCGATCTGGGCCTGGTCGTGGTCTCGTTCACCGCGGCTCCCAGCCTCGAGCCGGTCAGCAAGGCTGTTCACCCGGGTGAGCCGCTCCCCGGGTGAGCACAGGGCCCCTCCCCGGCTTCGAGGATGTGCCTCATCGGACCCGACCGAAGGAGATCACCATGCCACGCATGTTGCGACGCGCAGCGGTCCTGGGAGCCACCGCTCATGTGGCGTCGAACCGTGGGCAGGCCAAGGCCGAAGCCGCCCAGCAGCAGGCCGCCGCCGCTGCACCGCCGCCACCGCCCGTCCAGGAGGCTCCCCCGGCTGCGGCGCCGCCGGAGGACACCTACGGCGATCTGATGAAGCTCAAGGAGCTGCTGGACGCCGGCGCGCTCACACAGGCAGAGTTCGACGCGCAGAAGCAGAAGATCCTCGGCGCCTGAGCCCAGTCCCCCGTCCCGAGTCCGGGCTGCCTGCTCGGCGAACACACAGGAGCGTTGAGCATGACTATCGGACCCGTACAGCTGCTCGTCGTCGGCTTCGAGAAGCCTGACTTCTCCGGGGAGATCCTCGCGGAGCTCAGGCGGCTCCGGGAGAACGACGTCATCCGGCTCATCGACGCGATCGCGGTCCAGAAGAACATGGACGGCACCCTCGTCGCCCTGCAGTGGAGTGACCTGTCCGTGGCCGAGGCCGAGGGTCTGGGCGCCACCGTTGGCGCGCTGCTCGGCCTCGGCCTGGACGGCGAGGCCGGCATGGAGGCCGGAGCCATCGCCGGGATGGAAGCCGGGTCGGACGGTCACCTGATCGACGAGTCCGAGGTCTGGAATGTCGCCGACGCCATCGAGCCCGGCAGCGCGGCGGCGATCGCGTTGATCGAGCACGTCTGGGCCGTGCCGCTGCGCGCAGCCATCGCCAGGGCCGGCGGGGTCGCGGTCAGCGACGAATGGGTCCACCCCCTGGACCTGGTCGAGATCGGACTGCTCGCCTCCGACGAGCTCGAGACGGCGTAGCCCCCTGCGATGGCCGGCGCCTACGTCCAGTGACCATGTCATCAGCCACGTCAGCGCC
The DNA here is from genome assembly GCA_963849365.1 of uncultured Actinomycetota bacterium. GTDB lineage: Bacteria > Actinomycetota > Actinomycetes > Prado026 > Prado026 > CAVQCJ01. The sequence goes on along the minus strand of CAWKHA010000004.1, from coordinate 647,221 downwards.
CAGGGTCCTGGTCGTGTACTACTCGTTCACCCAGCAGCACCGGAGGGTGGCCGACGTCGTCGCGGAGTCGATGCGCGAACGCGGCTGCGACGTCACCCTCGCCGGCATCGAGCTCACCGACCTGCGGTACCTGCATCGATTCTCCCGGTTCCCGTTGCGGCACCGGGTCCTGGACGTCGTCGCGATGCTCCCGGCGCAGCTGCGTCGCGCCACCGGTGAGATCGCCATCCCGGCCGAGGCGCGCGACGGCGACTACGACCTGGTCTGCATCGGTTCGGCGACCTGGTGGCTCACCACCTGTCTGCCGATCCGGTCCTACCTGGTGTCCGATGCGTCCGGCCGCGTCCTGGCCGGCAAGCGGTTCGCCGCGTTCGTCGTCTGCCGGCGGTACTGGCGCGGGAACCTCAAGTCGCTCCGCAGGCTGGCCACCGCGCGCGGCGGGGAGTACGTCGACGAGACCCACTTCGTCGCCGCCGGCGGGCAGGTCCGCTCGCTGCTGTCGCTGATCAGCTACCTGGGTACCGGTGAGGACCGCCCCCGCTCGCTCGGGATCCCGATCCCTCCGGCGAACCTGCAGCCCGAGTACCCCGAGCAGGCCCGCGCTTTCGCTACCCGGCTCGTCGACCGTCTGGCTGCGACCCAGGTCGAACGCCAGGTCGCCGATCCGCTCTGACCGTCCAAACGCCGACCACCAGGAGGCATGACGTGTCCAGCTCAGCACCAGTCGACGCCGAGCCGGGCCCGGCGACGCCCGCCGCGCACCGGGGTCGCGGCAAGGCGGCCAGCGCGGTCATATGCTTGGTCATCGCCGCACTGCTCACGACCCCGGCCGTTCTGGCGTTCTGGGGCCAGCGGACCCTGAACGACACCCAGCGCTACCTGGACACCGTCGGCCCGCTGATCGACTCCCCGCAGGTCCAGGACGCGATCGTCACGAACGTCACCGACGCGATCCAGAAGCAGGTCGACGTGCAGGCGATCCTCGACGACGTGTTCGCGGGAGTCATCACCGACCGCCCCAGGCTGGCGAAGCTGGTCGGCCCGCTGTCCGGTGCCATCGATGGCCTCATCGAGACCCAGGTCCGCAACTTCGTCGCCTCCGACACCTTCGCCGACCTGTGGGTGCAGCTGAACACCAAGGCACAGCAATCCCTGGTCCGGCTGCTCCAGGGAGACGACAGCGGCGCGGTGTCCCTGCAGGGCGACCAGGTCGTGCTGGACCTGTCCGTAGTCATCGAGCAGGTCAAGCAGCGCCTCGTCGACCGCGGCCTGACGATCGTCGAGAACATCCCCGTCCCGAACGTGGACAAGCAGATCGTGCTGCTGGACGCCCCGCAGCTGCGACAGGTGCGTACCATCTACGCCTTCGCCAACCCGGTCGCGCGCTGGCTCATCATTCTCGTCGCTGTGCTGTACCTGGCCGCCGTCCTGCTCGCCCGACGTCGCCCGCGCATGGTCGTGACCGTAGGCGTGCTCCTGGCGGCGAACGGAGTGCTGCTGGCCCTTGCGCTGTCGGTCGCCCGCCAGCTGTTCATCAACGAGCTCGCCGGAACCGTGTTCGGCCCGGCCAGCTCGGTGTTCTACGACACCATGCTCAGCTACCTCGAGCGCGGCTGGCACGTGATGTGCTGGCTGGGCGTCCTGTTGATCCTCGCAGGGCTGTTCGCCGGACCGAACCGGGCCGGAACCGCGGTACGCACCAGCGTCCGGGACGGGCTGGAAGGGGTCGGCGGGAAGCTCGCCGACGGGCCTGTGGCCCCGGCCGGCCGCTGGGTTCGCGCGAACGCCGGATGGCTGCGGGTCGCCGTCGGTGTCCTGGGTGTCGTCGTCCTGTTGTGGGGGAACGACGTGTCGGTGTCGCGGCTGGGCTGGTCCGCCTTGCTGTTGCTGGTGCTGCTCGCCGTCGTCCAGGTCCTGGTCGGGGCGGGCGCCCCGGGCCTTCCTGGCAGTCGGGGAACCGACCGTGCCCCGGACTCTCCGGACCTCGGAGCCGGGCAGCCTCGGGTCGCCTGAGCGGCCCCGCGCCCCGAACCGTCAGGTGGCCAGGCCGACGACGCCCTTGATCGTGAGTACGACGCCCACCACGCCGAGCACGACCAGCACTATCGCCTGCCCGTTGCTGAGCAGCCAGACGCGCCAGCTCCGGTAGATGCCGGCAGCGTCGTCCCGACGCACCAGGAGGACGAACAGGGGAGCCGCGACACCGAGGGATGCGACCACGACCCACGTGACCACGACCGCCGATGCAGCGGCCCTGCTCAGACCCAGCTCGAGCACGTTCGTCACAGCCGCGACGACGAGGACGTAGTTGGGCAAGAACGCGCCGAGGGCACCGGCCAGCACCGGCGGCATCGTGTCGATGCGAGCCATCCACTTGGGCTGGTCGGGACCGCTCGGCTTCGCCGGGCCTCGCCACCGGACAAGCACCCACAGGACAAGGACGATCCCGGCGGCCACCTCGATCCCGCTCAGCACCGCGGAACTCGACGTCGGCTTCGGCTGCGCCGGGTACAGCACCACCGTCACGACCGCCACCGCGGTCAGCGCAAGCACCCATCCGATGACATACGCGACTTCCTTGGCCACGCCGCGGTCGCTGGCCACCAGGAGAACGGCAGCCAGGACCGACCACGGCTGGGCCGCCAACGCCAGTGCGAGCAGGACCAAGGTGAGCGCAGACGCGCCGGTCACGGGCGGCCCTTCCGGCTAGCGCTGGTGGGGATCAGGGCTTGGCGGGAGGGTCCTGCGAGGCAGCATGCTCGAGGGCCTCGTCCGGCGCATCGTGCAGCTCCGGGGAGCCGCCGAGGGAGGCCAGGTGCGCAGACACGGCGGCTGCCTCGCTCGCCGACGTCAGGACCCCGACCGCGGCGTGACCGCCCTCGAGCTCCTTGGTGATGCGTGCCTGGTCGCTGTCGTCCAGACCGAGGCCCTTGTGGTGCAGAGCTCCGAGCAGGCCACCGCCGACCACGCCCGCGCCGATCCCGACGGGGCCGAGCAGCCACAGGACCGCGCCGATGCCGGCGCCCTTGCCCGTGCTGCGGGCCCCGACCTTGTCCACCTTGAGCTTGCCATCGGTGTCGAGGGCGAGAACGCCGATCGCGTCGTGCTGCGCGAGCTTCGAGGCGCCGAGGGATGCGGCTGCGGCGTCCGCAGCAGCCTCGGTGTCGAAGAGCGCGAGGGTGATCGTCTTGTGCGACATGCCATCTTCCTTTCGGTTGGGGTGGGTGATCGCGGCCGGCTACACGCCGGACTGCGCCTCGGCCCGACCGGAGGCGACCGCCGCTGCGAGAGCGGCGTAGTCGCGTTCGTTCTGGTCGGCGTAGGTTTCGGCGAAGTCGGCGATCGCCTGGTCGAACTTGTCGGAGCCGCCGAGGTAGGCGGCCAGGGCGACGCGGTCCCCGGAGCGGGCGTGCGCCCGGGCGAGGGTCCAGCCGCACAGCCGGGCGTACAGCGCTCATACCGGTCGGGAGCATCTGCTCGATCGGGACGGAGAACTTCCAGTCCCGCAGCTGGCGCACGTAGAAGTCGCGATCCACCCCGTCGGGTCCGGTCGTGCGCGGGTCCAGCCGAGGAAGATGTCGCTTCTGGCCTGCATCAGGTGCTGCCCGGCGACGACCCGCTCGCCCTGGTTGGTGTACTGGCTGCGCCCGCAGTAGCCCGCCAGGACCGATGGCTGGGCCTCCTTGGCCTGCAGGAACAGCGGTTCGATCCCGTCGCCGGCGTCCATCAGCAGGATCCAGGCGCGGGTGCCGACGCTGCCGACGCCCGACGACCTTGCGGGCGACCTGGACCAGCGCTGAACTGCTCGAGCAGGTGCCGCCGGTCGGACTGCAGGGTGCGCCGGTACTTGCCCAGCAGCGACTCCAGCTGCTCGGCATTGATCGCGTCGGCCTGCTGCTCGGTGAAGACCTCTTCGATCGGGACGATCATCGGCGGGTGCGCTGATGATCCGTCGCCGCCCGTCGACCACGGTGGTGAGCTTGGCCAGCGCCTGGAGTGCTGTCCTGGGTGTGGGCCTTGGCCAGCATCTCCTCGGCGGCCTTGAACCGTTTCGCCTTGACCTGCGACCTGAACGTGACGATGGCGTCCTCGATATCCAGGTGCGCGTACCAGACGTCCAGCAATGGACTGCTTCGCGAACTCGCGCATCGCCGTCCGGTAGCCGTCGACCGCCGCGAGGACGATCTTGCGGCGTGTCCTTGGCGGCTGTAAGCCGTTGTCCCGGCCCGCCACCGCCAGGCTGGCGGCCAGCCGCTTGACGTCCCACTCGAACGGGCCGGGCAGAGTCTCGTCGAAGTCGTTGACGTCGAAGACCAGCCTGCGCTCCGGCGAGGCGAACGCCCCGAAATTGGACAGGTGCGCGTCCCCGCACAGCTGCACCCGACAGCCCGGACGTGGGAGTCGTCGGCCAGGTCCGCGGCCATCGGCAGCGCAGCCCCGCGGTAGAACGTGAACGGCGAGACCAGCATCCGCCCGTGCCGGACCGGCACCAGCTCGGCCACGCGGGAGATGCCCTGCTCGAGAAGGAGCGCGACCGGGTCGCGTCCGGACGCCGGGGTGAAGTGCGCATGGGCCTCGAGCGGCACGTCTGCGCGGGCGGCCTTGCCGGCGGCGACGCGCTCGTCCCTGCTGCGATGCGTCAGGACGAGGTCGGGTGCCTGGTCCCGCTCGACGACAGTGCTCATGGCGCGTCCTTCTCTCATGTGCCTCGCCCGATCGGGTCGTCTTGAGCAAGACCGGGGGCCGGAGCTCGAACAGGCCGGCGCGGTTGGCCCGACCCGCCGACCCGATCCTTCGACAAGGGCCAGGTGGTCGGATCACCCCGACCGTGGCTCACCCGGGTGAAACGACCGGCCGGCGGCTGAAGGCGCATACGGCGGACCCGGCGGTCAGTGCCCAGCCGCGGACTCGCGGCGGACTCCCCTGCCGGCCGGTGAGGATCTCGGCAGCCTGGACGGCAGCCGCGACGTCAGGCACCCGACCAGAGACCGTCAAGTGCATGAGTCGTTGTCGGTCACACTGTGGGGCTCCTGGGAGCCTTCATGGGAGGCTTTGACGGAGTGTTAGCTGTATCCCGGGCCGTTAGCTCAACTGGCAGAGCAGCGGACTTTTAATCCGCGGGTTCTGGGTTCGATCCCCAGGCGGCCCACCCACGTTGTGTGTGTTACTTCGGCTGATGCTTGTCGTTTCGCCTTCGGGTGAGGCTTGACAGTGTTTCGGCTGATGGGTGACGCCTACTTCGGTTGATTGGTGGTCACGACTTCGGGGGGTTCCGCTGAGTGCGTCCGCCACGACGGGCCCTCGTCAGATCGTGATAACGAGCTTGCCTCGCACCTGTCCTGCGACGAGATGTCTCATGGCCGTCGGTGCCTCGCTGAGCGGGTAGGTCCGCTCGACGGAGGGAGTGAGCGTGCCGTCCTGGACCAGGGCCGCGAGGCGCTCGATCACGGAGTAGTGCTCCTTGGGCACGACGAGTGCCATGCGCTGGCGGATGAATGGCGAGACGGCCAGTGCCCGGAACTGCCGGCCCATCCCGCCGGTGAGGCTCCCACCGTCCTCGCCGCCGACGATGACGAGCGTGCCACGCGGGGCGAGCGCGCGGCGCAGTCGCGAGATCGAGGAGTTGCCGGCGATGTCGAGGATCACGTCGTACTTCGTGCGCCCGTCCGCGAAGTCGTCCCGGGCGTAGTCGAGTACGTGGACGGCGCCGAGGGAGCGGACGAGGTCGGCCTTGGCCGCGCTGCACACGGCGGTGACCTCGGCCCCCAGGGTCATGGCGATCTGCACCGCGTAGCTGCCGACTCCGCCGGAGGCGCCGATGACGAGCACCTTCTGGCCGGCTTCGACCCGGCCGACGTCGGTGACGGCGCGCAGGGCGGTCGACCCCGAGACCGCCAGGGCTGCGGCCTGGTCGAACGGGAGGTTCGCGGGCTTCAGGGCGAGCTTGTCCTCGCGGGCGGCCGCGTACTCCGCGTAGGCGCCCTTGCCGATGCCGAACACCTGATCGCCGACCTGGAAGCGTGTGACGTCCGTGCCGATCGCCACGACGGTGCCGGAGAGGTCGATGCCGGGAACGGCGGTCTTCGGCCCGTGGAAGCCCAGGCCGAGCCTCATCACGTAGGGCTTGCCGGCCATGAGGTGCCACGTGCCTCGGTCGAGACCCGCCGAGTGCACCTTGACCAGCACCTCGCCGGATCCGATCACCGGGAGGCCGATCTCGTCAATGCCCCAGGTGTCGGCAGTGCCGTACGTGGTCTGCGTGATCGCACGCATTGTCCGGGCCTGCGTCGTCTCGGGTGCTGCCTCGTGCTCGTTGCTGCGAGGTGCTGAGGTCGTCATGTCGAGTCCTTCGCGTCGGTGAGCCCGGTCGGACTCGTGAGCCTTACGGTGTAAGGTGTCGTCCATCAAGATAGCCATACGTTGTAAGGTTGTCAACGTTGGACCCCGTCCAGGTAACCGGAAGGCGAGCGAGCGACATGGTGCGCCAGGCCACGACGAAGACCGGCAAGCCCCGCAAGGCGCGTGAGCCGCTCAGTCGCCAGCGGGCGTTGACGGCTGCTGTCGCCATCGCGGACGCCGAGGGCCTCGCATCGCTGACGATGCGCAGGCTGGCCCAGGAGCTCGGCGTCGAGGCCATGTCGCTCTACCACCACGTGGCGAACAAGGACGACGTCCTCGACGGCATCACCGACCTCGTCGTGAGTGAGATCGCCGTCCCCCCGAGCGGGACCGACTGGCGGTCGGCCATGCGTGATCGCGCGATCTCCGCGCACGAGGTCCTGCTGGCCCATCCCTGGGCCGCAATGCTGATCATGTCCAGGTTCAACATCGGCCCCGGTATGACCCGCTACCTCGATGCGACCCTCGGCCGGCTGCGCGAAGGTGGGTTCTCGATCCACGGCGCGCTCGACGCGTGGCACACCCTGGACAGCCACATCTACGGCTTCACGCTGCAGGAGCTCCAGCTGCCGTTCGACGCCGTGGACAACGCGCAGGTGTCAGCGGACGCACTCGAGCTCTTCGACCCGGCACAGTTCCCGTACGTGGTCGAGGTGGTCACCGAGATCAGCAAGACAGGTCGGGTCGAGCACTTCGAGCTCGGGCTCGACCTGCTCCTCGACGGTCTCGAGCGGACTCTCTCCCGTACGTCGTAGGACAGCTCAGACGGCGTCCTCGAAGGTGCTCACTGCCAGCGGAAGCGGACGAAGACGCGACCGTAGTTGTGCGAGTCGTGACTGACCGATAAGGCGAACAGATCGGCTCGAGGCGGCGCTTTCGCGTTCCTTAGGCGGTTGGCCGGGGTGTCGTCGTTGGGTGCGGAGGCTGCTCGTTCTGTCGTCGGGCTTCACCGATGTGAACGGCCTGCGTCAGCAGCCGGACGCCTAGGCCGAGCACGGTGAGGTTGAGGACGATCTGGACCATGACCACGACTCGGGCGCCTTGGCTGGTCGCGTTGGTGTCTCCGAAGCCGACGGTGCTGAAGATGGTCAAGGTGAAGTACAGGGAGTCCGTCCGGGTCAGGATGTGGACGTTGAAGCTGGCAGGGTCGGCCCTGGCCATCAGGTAGTAGTCGGCCGCGAACAGGACCAGGAGCAACGGAACGTACCCGGACAGCGACTCGATGGCGCGGATCGATGGATGCTCGGCATCTAGGACAGTGCGGATCTGCCAGGCCCCCACGCCGACGAGTAGGACGAACCCGACCGCGAACGACAGGACCGCTGGGCTTCCGTCAAGGCGGTCCAGCGGGAGGATGTAGTACAGCGCGACCACAACCGTCGCTGTGGCGAGGACGCGAAGGATGATGACGGCGGCGTTCCGGCGTCGCTGCCGGGTTGTCAGCGGCTGGCCCTGGGTCAGGGCTGGACCTTCCTGTCGGCCCTTGAAGCGGTGCCATTGTGCCGCGAGCCACCCGGTGCGCGAGCGGGCTCGGGGGATCCATCGGGCACAGCCGGGCCGGGCGGTCGCCGATCGCACCATCACCGACGCTGTCGTGCTCGACAAGGTCCGCGAGCTGGCCTGGACCGTCGACCACAACGGGTGCCGCCGGCTGGCTCCGGAGGGGCTGTATGGGCGGCGGAAGATCACCGCCGCGGTGCGCTGTGAGCTGCCCACCGCGTCGCCAGGCAGCGTGGACCGGGCGATGAGATCCCTTGGCCTGCGAGCGAGGGATCCGCCGCTCGAAGGCAACCGGACCACGATCCCGGGCAACGACGGCAAGCGCGCCGGTGACCTGCTCGGCCGTGACTTCACCGCCGCCGCCCCGAACCGCAAGGCCATTCGTCCCTACCGGCGGGCGCACCGTGCGGCGTTGACTGCTGGTGAGCGCGGGGGCGGTGCTTCTCCGCCGACGCTGCGACAGGCAGGTGCAGGGGCCCGGCCGCCGCCCGCGAGGTGCGGAATTGGTCCGAGGTGTCTGCAATGAAGCGCTCCCCCTGGATGGCAGCGTTGCTGGCCGCGTCGACCGGGGCCGTGGTTGCGCTGGGTGCCAACTCCGGCTCCCTCGCCCCTCCGGCCGAGGCGGCAGCCAACGCCCAGCCCAACATCCTGCTCATCAACCTGGACGACATGCGGCCGTCCGGGGGCACGCTCGACGTGATGCCACACGTGCGCAGCTGGTTCCAGCAGCAGGGCCAGACGTACACGCACAACTACCCGAGCACCCCGCTGTGCTCCCCGTCGCGCGGCAGCCTCTTCACCGGTCGGTACGGGCACAACAACGGCATCACCGGCAACGGCCTCGACGCGGAGATCGCGGCGATGGACCAGTCGGCGACGTTCGAGGCGTACCTGCACGCGGCCGGGTACTCGACGGCGATGGCCGGCAAGTTCATGAACACGGTCCCGCTGGCACGGAGCCCTCAGCAGTGGGACCACTGGCTGTTCACCACCGGCGGGTACAGCGACGTGTCGTACAACGACGACGGCACGGTCCGGAAGATCCCCGGCTACTACTCCACCGTCCTGGGCGACGAGGTCGTGCAGGACCTGAACACCTTCGAGCAGAACGACGCGAAGCCATGGCTCATCTACGTGGCACCGCAGGCACCGCACGACCCGTTCACTCCGGAGGCCAAGTACGCCAACGCGGCCGTGCCGGCCTGGACGCCGCCGCCGAGCTTCAACGAGGCGGACGTGTCCGACAAGCCGTCCAACGTGAGCTGGCGCCCGCTGGTGAACGTGACCACCGCGCAGCAACGGCGCACGGACCAGCTGCGGACGCTCATGTCGGTGGACGACATGGTGGCCAAGGTCACCGACGAGATCACCCGCCTGGGTGAGGACCAGAACACGCTGGCGATCTTCACCTCCGACAACGGGTACTTGTGGGGTGAGCACCGCATCCTCGACAAGCGGTTTGCGTACACCGACAGCGAGACCACACCGCTGATCATGCGGTGGCCGGGGCACATCACAGCCGGCACCTCGGACGGGCGCCTCGTGAGTGGTGTGGACATGCTGCCGACGCTGCTCGACGCCGCCGGCGTGACGCCGACCCTGAAGGCCCCGCTGGACGGGACGTCGATCCTGTCGGGCGTCCGTCGCTCGCAGCTCCTCGTCGAGTACGGGCGGAGCCTCGACGCACCGCTGCCTCCGTGGTCATCGGTGGTCACACCCACAGCGCAGTACACGCAGTGGTACGACCCCACCACCGGGGCGGTGACAGGTCGTGAGTACTACGACCTGAGCAACGATCCTGACCAGCTGCTCAACCTGCTGGGTGACGCGAGCGCGGCCAACGACCCGGACGAGGCGGTGTGGAGCGCGCGCCTGGCTGCTCTGCGCAGCTGTGTCGGGCAGCAGTGCGTGGTGTCGGACACACCGGTGAACTCGCCGCCCGTCGCGGTGATGGCGACTCCGGTCTTCACCGGGCTGACGGGCACCTTCTCAGCGGCGGGCTCGTACGACAGCGACGGGACGATCGTGGGATACCGGTGGCAGTTCGGTGATGGCCAGACCACGACCGGAATGGCGCCCACTCACACGTACCCGAGCGCGGGCAGCTACCAGGTGACCCTCACCGTGACCGACAACGAGTACGCGACAGGGACGGCGGCCAGGACGGTGGTGGTCGGTACACCCTCGGCCGTTGCCTACCGCGCGGGTGCCACCCGGACGGTCAACGCCAGGACGGCCACCGTGACGGTGCCGGCGGCCGTGCGGGCCGGTGACGTGCTGCTGCTGCTCGTGTCCGCCAACCGGATCGACTCGACAGTGGGTGTCCCGGCCGGCTGGACGCAGCTGAGCCGAGCCACGGACGCGAGCATGCAGTCGGCGGTCTGGTGGCGGGTGGCGGGGTCCGCCGACGCCGGCTCGGGCGTCACGGTCACCGCGTCGCTGACCACGAAGACGGACGTCCAGCTGCTCGCGTACTCGGGTGTGGCAGGGCCGGCGATCCAGGCGTTCGCCGTCGCAACCGAGCCGGGCACTTCCGCGAGCCACCGGACGCCGACGGTGTCCGTGACGGCGCCGGGCGGGTGGCTGGTGTCGTACTGGGCGGACAAGACCGGGACGGCGACCGGCTGGACCGCGCCCGCGGGTGTGACCCGCCGCTACCAGTCGGTCGGCACCGGCGGCGGCCGGATCAGCTCGCTGTCGGGGGACAGCGCTGGCCCGGTCGGCCTCGGCACGGTCGGAGGGCTGTCAGCGACGTCCAGCGTGGCCAGCAACATGGCCGTCATGTGGTCGATCGTGCTGGCTGCCCAGTGAGCCGCAACAGCGAGCCGTGGCAGCGGGCTTACTCATGCCCGCTGCCGCAGGTGCAGGGGTAGGTCGGCGCTCGCGCGGCGTCACGGTCGCGTACCACGCGGGGGGCCAGCTCAGCCCAGGACGCTAGTCCCTGCGCAGAATGGTTTCCTCGATATGGCTGTTCCGGCCGGGTGCGAACGAGTTCTCGGTTCCGATGATCTTGAAACCGACCTTCTGGAGGACCCTGAGCGAGGCGACGTTGTCGCTGGCCGCGCGGGCGTGCAGCGGCCGGGTGGGGACTAGGTCCATGAGCAGCTCCAGCGCTCGGCTCGCGATGCCGCGTCCCCAGACTGCGCGGTCGATCCAGTAGGTGACGTCCGTTTCGCCGTCGATGACGAACGAAGAAACGCTGCCTACGAGCTGGCCGTCGCACGTGACCGCGCGCAGTGTGATGTCTGGCGAGGATCTCACCTTGGCCATGTGCGCTTCGAATGCACTCTTGTCGTCCGGGTCGTCGGGAGTAAACGCGGCCATCCAGACCGACTCGGGGTCGCGCGTCTGATCGAACAGCGCGTCGAGGTCAGCGTCGGCGACCGGCCTTAGCGCGATGACTGGCATGTCTCTCATCCCTGCTTCCGGTGGGCCGCGAAACAATGGTGCAGAACGGATGCGCGCTCGGGCGCCGGATCCGAGCAACCAGAGCCACCCGCGAACGGTTCCCCTCTGTGTCAAGACGCGGCTGCGGTTGCGGGCGTATGGTCGGTCCTGGACCCGGGTTGTGGCTTTTCCGAAGTGTTGGCCATGGGGATCAGGTCAGCCGCGCTGGATGTGAGTGTCGCCCCCAATTGCCCTCCCGGGTTCCTTAACGCCTGATCGGTGAGCATGGTGCGGAAGACGACGTCGGCCAGGCGTCGTTTCAGGCAGCGCAGGGCGCCTTTCTTGCCCTTGTCGGCGGCGCGCTTCTTCTCGTAGTAGGCCTTGCCGCGGGAGTCGTGGCGTTTGTTGGCCAGGGCGGCGACGTGCAACGCGGAGTTCAGTCGCCGGTTCCCGGCTCGGTTCAGGCGGTGCCGGACGACCTCGCCGCTGGAGACCTCCAGGGGTGCGGTGCCGGTGTAGCTGGCGAAGTTGTCAGCGTTGGCGAACCGGGCGACGTCGCCGACCTCACCGAGGATCACCGCGGCCGTGATCGATGCGATCCCGACGATGTCGGTCAGTGTGGTGCCGGTCGCTGCGACGGCCGCCTTGATGCTGGATTCGACGGCCTTGAGCTTGCGGTCCGCTACGGCCACGTCGTCGATCAGGTCGACCGCGACCTGCCGTCGAGTCTTGCCGGCCACGTCGCGTGGGCGGACCGTGGCGATCAGGGCCCTCGCGGCGGTCGCGGACAGATCCTTGCGTGCACCAGCGGGAATCAGCTCCATCAACGTCTGGTGCAGCCGGTTCACCGCCTGCGTGCGAGAGCGGACCAGGTCACGGCGGCGGGCGGACAGCAGTCGCAACGCGACCATCTGGTCATCGGACTTGACCTCGCGAAGATCGGTCGTGCGCAGCCCCACGACCGCGACAGCGTGAGCGTCCGCCGGGTCGTTCTTACGGCCATGCCCAGTGTCCATCGCCCTGACCCGCGTCGACAGCTTCGAGGGCACATCAAGGATGCGTTCGCCATCGGACACAAGCCGCTGGGCCAGCTGCCGGCCCACACCGGACGCGCCCTCCACTGCCCACACCCGGGCCGGCCACCGGTTGGCCAGCACCCGCATCGCCCGATAGCCGTCGTTGTTGTTCTCGAACCGTCCCGTCGCCAGCACGTGCTCCCGGCCGTCGATCACCTCAACCGTGTGCGAACGTTTCGCCGGATCCACACCGATCACTACAGCAGCCATCCGCCAGTCTCCTTGTCTTCGAAGGGACGACGGGAGGGCATGCCTACCTCGGGCGACGCAGACCCCTCTCGAGCCACATCCCGTCAACGATGGCCGGCGGACGCACTCCGTTCGAGAGCCACACGAAGCCTCCGTGGGCAGGCACTTCGAGAGCGACCCGCTGACCATCTGACCCCCAGCCTGCCGACCAGGAGCTGCCCGAAGTCAACAGGTAGGCACTTCGGTGCACGCCGCGCGGCACGCTACTGGGGAAGAACAGATGCAGGCGAGACGGACCCGTCCGGCCAAGCGACGACACAGACGCGGTTTCCGGCACGGTCGGCGAGGATCCAGGCACCGGGGGCGTCGGTGTCCTGGACGATGCGGCCGCCTGCGGCGAGCGCGGCCGCCAATCGCGCCTCGACGTGCTCACGAGCGACGGACACGTCGAGGTGCATCGCGTGCCGGAGCGGCTTGTCGGCGTTGAGCTCCTGCAACCAGACCGTCGAGCCGTGGCCCAGCGGGTCGACCGCGTTGTCCTCGGCCAGCGGCGCATAGCCGAGGACGGTCCGCCAAAACCTGACATCGATCGCGTCGGGCTTCGCTGCGATCGCTAGCGAGACCTCCTGCGTACCCGCGCGGTCGGCGACGGCACCGTGCTTCCGCGCCGCAGCCGAGACTGCCCGCGCCAGGTCGATGTGCCGCTCCTCCAGCCGAAACACACCCCGGCTCAGCCGCACGGTGAGACGGTCATCGGCAATCGTCAAGAGAACCCCCGAGCCCTCTAGGCCGGGGAGGGCTGCGACTGCCCCGGCGAGCTGCGCCGCCTCGGCGAGTGTTGGAACGCGGAAGACAGCGGTCGCACCGCCGTGCAGAACGACCCAGTCGTCAACGCCCTCCGCGGCGAGGAACTTCTGCCAGCCCTGTGTGCTCATTGACTGCCTCCCACATACAAGCACTGGAGAGATGATCCAGGGACTCCCCTGCACTTGTGATACTCAAGCGCCAAGCCGGGGGGAAGGACGCGCGACTCACGGGTGGGTGCACGCCTTTCCCGTGCACCCGATAATGCCGGATCGGCTCAGCCCTCTAACGGCACTCGCGTTAGGGCTATCAGACGGCGTCATCGACCGAAGGCCCACCGCACCATCGTGGGGAACTCTTCGCGCCAAAACGCGTCGCCGTGCGACCCGGGCCGCTCCGTCATGACAACTTCGGCTCCCGCGTCGCGTAGGGCCGAAGCCCAACGAGTCGCGTTTTCGTGGAAGAACGGCTCCTCGGTTCCGGCGACGAAGTACGTACGGGGGATCGGATCAGGCATGAATCCGGGCGGGCGGTAGCCCGCACCGGGCGACGCGCAGAGGATCGCACCGAACACATCCGGATGCCGAAGACCCAGGGCAAGTGCCAATTCCCCGCCGGCTGAAACACCAAAGACAGCCGTCGTAGCAGCAGTTGAGGTGAACCGGAAGTGCGATCCCACCCAGTCACATACATCCCGCATTACAAACCGCTCATGAGCCGCGAACCGATCCGGGTCTAGCGCCGGCGAGTACTCGCCGAGGCGTCCGGATTCATCTGGTCGGCTGTGGACACCGACGATCAAGGTTGACGGGCCATCCGCCTTCTCCAGGTCGGCGCCCCACTCCGCAAGCATTTGACCATCGCCTGCGAACACAACTGCTTCGGGCGGCGCCGACGGAACGTACACCGTGACTTGTCGTCCACCGTCATAGCCGAACGACTGAGTGACGAGATCGTCCATGCGCACAGAATGCCGGATCTCGTGCGCCCACCGCACATTTGTTCGGGTTGGACTGCCAGGATGCTCGGGTGAGATTGGAGGGCCTGCCCAGGCGTTCAGCAATCCGCCAAGGCGCGGGACCATCGGTGCTACGCGTCGGACGGCGACTCCGGCGCCGCGTGCGAGACAAGACAGGGGGTGGAATGGTGGCCGACCTAACTGAGCAGTTGATCGCGGCGATGAACCGTCACGATGCAGGAGCCGTCGCGGCATTCTTCGCGGCCGACTATCGCAGCGAGCAGCCGCTGCACCCGAACCGTGGCTTCGGCGGGAGCGAGCAGGTTTTGGCGAACTGGACGTCGGTCTTCGAGGGTGTGCCGGACTTTGTCGCCGAGCGAGTCGCGTCGGCCTCCGCCCAGGGCATGGTCTGGTCGGAGATGCGCTGGCAGGGCACGTATCGCGACGGGTCCCCCTTCCTGATGCGGGGCATAACGGTCCTCGGCATACGCGATAACAAGATCGCGTGGGCTCGCCTGTACATGGAGCCAGTCGAGGAGGGTGGTGGCGACATCGCCGTTGCGGTTCAGGAGCTCTATCGCCCGCCCCATGAGGCGGATGAAGCAGCAGGCCCATGAGCGAACCTGGGAAGCAACTCACGCAGAGAATGATGCTCCTAGGTGTGTCAAGCGAGGATTTCGTGGGGTAGGTCGGGGAACAGCTCGCGTGCGATGTATCGCTTGAGGCAGCGCATGATGTCTCGCTTGGTCAGCCCTTGGTCGAGACGGCGTTCGACGTAGGCCCTGGTCCTGGGGTGGCTACTCATGCGGGTCAGGGCGATGTGCCAAAGGGCGCTGTTGGCTTGTCGATCTCCGCCGCGGTGCAGCCGGTGCCGGTTCTGGGTCTTGCCGCTGTTGGCCGGGATCGGTGCGGCGCCGCACAGGCGGGCGAAGGTGGCTTCGGTGCGTAGCCGGCTCGGGTTGTCGCCGGCGGCGACGAGCAAGGCGGCTGCGGTGTCGGTGCCGACGCCGTGGTGGGCGAGCAGTGCGGGTGCGGTGGCGGCGACCAGCGGACCGAGCACCGCGTCCAGGTCGGCGACCTCGACCTCCAGGGCCTTCACCCGCCGGCCGAGGCTGCGCATCGCGAGCTTGGTCGCGGCGTCCACCCCGGGTGTCGTCCCAGGCCGCAGGGCGGCGGCGGTGACGGCCAGCTCGGCGACACCGAGGTCTCGCAGCCGGGCGCGGAGCTCGTCGGGGGCGGTGCAGATCAGTGACCGCAGCTGGTTCAGTGCCTGGGTCCGGGCCTTGAGTGCGCTGACCCTGGCGACCCGCAGAACCCTGATGGCCTCAACGTTTCCGTCTCTGGTCTTCGCCGCACCGGTCGCGTCGCCGCTGTGCGCGGCCCGGGCCGCCGAGATCGCGTCCAGGGAGTCAGACTTACCGCTGTGCCGTCGCTTCTGCCGGTTGGGTCGGTCGATCTCGACGACTGCGATGGCCTCGGCGCGCAGATGTCGTGCCAAGCCGACGCCGTAGCTGCCGGTGCCCTCGACCCCGACCAGCTTGACCTCACCGAACCCGCGCAGCCACCCGACCAGCGACCGGTACCCGGCCGGGGTGGTCGGGAACGACCCGGTCCCCAGCAGCCCGCCGCGCTCATCCAACGCGGCGGCGACATGCACATCCAGGTGGGTGTCGACACCTCCGGTCACACTTGCGATGCTGTTCATCGTCAACCCTTTCGTCGCAGGAAGGACTGACACCGCGCCGGCCGGGACGGCGGACAGGACAGCAAAGAGCCTGGTAACGGCAGGCTCCTAGTAGGTCACGTGCCCCGTCCGGTCGGTGTCGGGTGAGCGACCAAACCGGGCCGACAGATCATTCGCAAGACAGGCCCAAAGGACGTCAGCCGGAAGATTCGAGTCAGACCCGGCCAGGACGCTCACCCACACGCTGCCACCAAAACGATCACTACCTCGGCAGCGCCACGTCATCCTTGCTGCCGGATGATGCTCGCGGCGGGCGCCCTAGAACTGGGCACTTCGGTGCTTCTGCGACGCCGACACAAACCGCGGGGCGGACCATCGATCTGGTTAGGACCTGAGGCCATCGGCACGGCCTCGCTCACTGGAACGTGACGGTGTCCAGCATCCGTTGGAAGGCTTCTACGTCGGCGTTCTGCAGCCCAGCCGACGCGGATGCGGCGATGCGTTCCCAGATGAGCATCGTCTCGCCGCGAACCGTCACCACGGCCACGCGCAGAAGAAGGTCAGGTTGCAGGCCGAAGCAGTCCCGCGCGGCCAGCCCCTTCTCCTGGCAGCCGAGGGAGCCGTCGAGGGACTCGGTCGTCGTCGCGGTGAGGATGGTTGCGGACTGGCCTCCGACAACCGTGTTGCGAACGTCGAAGAAGCTCGCCCCGGCGCGACTGAGTCCGCGCAGGTAGGGCAAGTACTTGCCCGGCGCCGGCGCCGCCACGTCGGTGGAGGAGCCGGGCTGGTAGACGGTGAGGGGCACCAGAAAGCGCACGGCGTGCGCATGGTCGGCACTCACCCAAGTCATGAAGTTGGCCTGTTCGTGTGTGGGCGGCCCCGGCCCCCACGACGGCGGAGTCACCGTGAGCGGGACGACGAACCGGGTGGTCGCGTAGCCGGCAGGGCTCGCCGTGCCGACCGGCGCGCGCGACGTGGTGGTGTCGCCGGTAGCGGACGTGCTGGCGCGCGAATCTCCCGAGCACCCGGCCAGCAAGCCGAGCAACGTCAGCAGACCTAGGCTGACGATCAGGACGCTGGAGCTGCGACGAGCCATCCCGCGCTCCTCTCGGCCCGGCCGACGCACGCGTGCTGCGGCTCCTACTGGCGTGCCCGGACGCCGACGCACCGTGCGCGTCGAGATCCGGCGGAGCGGTCGTCGGCGGCACCGGGCTGTCGAGGGCAGCGTCGCAGTGGCGGGCCGCGCCCGCCACAGTCATTTCCTGGGGGTTGACGATGACCGTGCGGCCAGGCCCAGGGGTTCCCTAACCTTGATCGTCGCCGCCCTCGCGGGCTCGGTGCCGGGGCACGGCCGTGGCGCATGAACGAGCCACCGGCCATGGTCATGATGTGGTCACCGCCATGGCTCTCCCTATTTCTAGGTAGGCGTCGGGCTGTCACCATGGATGGATGGACGCGTTCCAGCGCGCGGCCCGCACCATTGCGCAGGCGGGCGGATACGCCTCGGACGCGGACTTTGCCGATGAGGCGCTGGCAGCCGTGGCGGCTATCTTGCCGTACGACGGCTACTGCCTGTTCGGCGTGGACCCGGTAAGCGGGCTTCGCTCGTTCATGCTCTCGCGGCACGGCCTCGACGGCGTCGTGGCCCGGCTATCCCACAACGAGACGCGTGAGCATGACGTCAACCGCTACGCGGAACTGGCCAGGGGCAGGGTGCCGGCGGGCATCCTCGGGGGCAGCGCCAGGGAGCCCGCCAGCCCACGCCTGCACGACATTCTGCGGCCCGCCGGCTTCCGGTCCGAGCTTCGTCTCGCCCTCCGCACCGACCGGGGCTGGTGGGGGGCGCTCTCGTTGTTCCGCCAGGATCCCCGGCACCCCTTCAGCACCGATGACGCTGTCCTCGCCACAAGGCTGGCTCCTGCCTTGAGCACGGCAGTACGCCAGCGCCCGCTCCGCAAGCTTCCTTCCCGTCTGCAGGTGCCTCCATCCGGCATCGTGCTCGTGGACCCGAACAACAACATCGTCTCGATGAGCGAAGAGGCACGTAGCTGGCTGCAGGCCCTGTGCGCCGGCGGGTCGGACGAGATGACCATGCACGACATGCTGCGGGTGGTCTACGAGGTCGCTCACGCCACTCGAACAAGCGTCAGCAAAGATCAGAGCCTGTGTCGCATCCGTACGAGTGGCGGCGCCTGGGTTGCACTGCAAGGGAACCGGATCGATGTGGGCTCCGCCGACATCGCGGTGATCCTTCAGCCAGCCAGCCTCAGCCAGCTGTTGCCAGCGGTCGACGCCTGGCTCGGGTTGACTCCCCGTGAGGCTCAGGTCCTACAGCTCGTTGCCGACGGCCTGCCCGGCAAGCACATCGCCACCCGACTCCAGCTATCCCCGCAGACCGCCAACGGCCATCTGCGCTCCATCTACCGCAAAGCAAACGTGACCGGCCGTGGAGAACTCCTCGGCCGACTCGCCTAGGAATCGGCGATCCTGGCCCGGCCTAGACCAGCAGAGTGTCGTGTGGTCCGTTGTTGATCCCAAACTGCCTGATCGATAACCGCCGCACACACTGGTCGGTTCTTGTGCTCTCAGGGTCGGGCGCTGGACATACGAGGTCGGGTCGAAAGACTCTGGCAGCGGCAGCCGTCGCGTCTGAGGCTTGAAACAGGACGGCCGCTGGGCCGTTGGCCTTCCGGCTTGAGTCCCGGAAGGGAGCGCGTGATGAGCCAGACATACAAGGCGGCCCCGTCGACGACCAACGGTCGGATCGAGGTTCGTGTCGACCACACCCCCGAGCGCACCGCTTGGACAGGGTGGGTGGTCTTCGCCGGCGCGATGATGATCGTGCTCGGCATCTTCCAGTTCATCGAGGCGTTGACCGCGCTGTTCAAGGACACCTACTACCTGGTGGCGTCCAACGGACTACTGGTCACCGTCAACTACAACACCTGGGGGTGGACCCACCTGGTGATCGGGTCGGTCGCGCTTCTGGCTGGGTTCGCCCTGCTGGCCGGTCGCATGTGGGGCCGGGTCCTGGGTGTGGTGGTGGCGGCGGTGAGCGCGATCGTCAACTTGGCGTTCGTCGCGGCGGCACCCGTTTGGGCAGTCACCGTGATCGCGATTGATCTGATCGTCATCTACGCGATCTGTGTACACGGTGCCGAGTTGAAGTCCTGAAGGCTCGGCCGGATCAGGGAGGGGAGGCCCGCCCAGTTCCTATCGGGCCCGTGTCGACTCATCGGCACGGGCCCGGGAGTGCGCCTGAGGCCGGGCCGTGTTCGAACCGCACAGCACTGAGGTCGTATCGGGTGCGTCCGAAGAACCAGGTGTCCGGCGGACCTGCGCACCTACCTGGCCTGGTGTGAGACCCGGCACCTGGACGTGTTCGGCGCGACCCGCCCGCACGTGGAGATCTACACCCGCTGGCTCGAAGGATCGGCACCTGGCCCGGGCCACCGTGGCCCGCCGGCTGTCCACCGTGATCGGGCTTCCCGGTTCATGGTCATCGACGGTCGGCTGGACAAGTCCCCGGCCCAGTACGTGCGCCGGCCCCGGGTCTCGGCCGAGTCCCAGGCCCTCGGGCTGGACTGGATGCAGATGGGGGCGGGTCTCAGAGGCCTGCTCGGTCGACCTGGAAGACTTCGGTGCCGAACGAGGCCACCGCACTCTGCACATCATCGGCAAAGGCGGCAAACCCGCCCTCATCCCGATCCCACCCCCGGGTCGCCCGGACCCTGGACCTGGCCGCCGACGAACGGGGCACCGGCCCGCTGCTGCTGACCCGCACCGGGCGCCGCATGGACCGCTACGCCGCCTCCCGGATCGTGCACCGCCTGGCCAAGAAGGCCGGGATGGACCACCGGGTGGGCTGCCAGTCCCTGCGCGATGTCCAGATCGTTGCCCGCCACGCCGACCCCCGCACCACCGCGCGCTACGACCGGGCCCGCTGGACCGGCACGCCAACTACGTCGTTGCCGCCTTCATCGCCGGAGCCGCCTAGGAGCACAAGAACCGGCCATTAGGTGCGCTTCTGAGACGTACGCGATCCGGGGACCAGTGCGGCCGGGGCGGCCTCTCGTTCGGTGCTGGGTCAGGTGGTGACCTTCGCCTCTACGGGAGCGGACCGGCAGGCCGCGAGGCTGTGCGTGGCCGCCCAGGGCGGCGTAGCCCTGGCTTCTGATTCGGCGGCCGGGAGGTGAGTGCTGTGACTGATCTACAGCACAAGGCGGTGTCGGAGCAGGTCTCGGTCGAGCACCACCGGTCGGCGCGTGAGCACCGGGCTGCCGCCACGACGGCCGGGATCCTGTACATCATCGGAACGGTTGCCGGATTCCTCAGTTTCGTCGTCATTGCCCCGGTTGGTGACGCGGGCGACCCGTTGGCCTATGCCGGGGAGCACTCCGGCACAGTGGTGACCGGCGCGCTGCTCGTGCTCGTCATGGGGCTATCGCTCGCGTTCGTCCCGGTCGTGTTGTTCTCGGTGCTGCGCCGGGTGGACGAGGTGTTGGCGGTCGGCTACCTGGTTGTGCGCGGAGCGGTCGAGACAGTCTGCTACGTCATCCTCGCGATCGGCTGGCTGCTGCTCGTGCCGCTGGGTGAGGCCATGGCGGCAGGAGGAGGCGCGGCCTCACCGGCAGGCGTGCGGGTCGGCACCCTGGTCATCGACGCTGACGCCACCAACGCCGTGCTCACACTCGTGTTCTGCCTTGGTGCCGGAATGTTCTACGTGCTTCTGTACCGGTCGCGCATCGTTCCGCGTTGGATCTCAGCGTGGGGCCTTGTGGCCATCCCCATCTATGTGGCGGCCGACCTGCTTGCGATGTACGGCGCCTTCGCAGCCAACGGTCCCGCGCAGGTGCTGATGTTCATCCCCCTGGCCGTGCAGGAGATGGTGCTGGCGGTCTGGATGATCGCGCGCGGCTTCCGGCCGGCGGCTGTCGCGACCACGCCCGAGCTCGTGCGCGGCAAACCGGCCGGTGCGTAGGTCAGCCATGAACACACCTTCACCCAGACCGCCGAGAATCTCGCCGCCGTGGTTCGTGCACACGGCTTGGCGCGCTCATCGAGCGCTCTACCGACTGAGTGGAGGCCGGTTCCTGTGGACCACGTCGAACAAGCGCGGCTGGGGTGCGCTACGCCTGACGACCATCGGGCGGCAGTCCGGGCAGGAACGCGGCGTCATCATCGGCTACGTCGAGGATGGCCCTGACCTCGTCGCGCTCGCGATGAACGGCTGGGTGGACGAGGGTCATCCCTCTTGGTGGCTCAATCTCGAGGCGCACCCGGACGCCATGGTTCGACTAGCGGGCCAGCGTCCACGCCCGGTGCGCGCGCGCCAGGCCGCCGGGGACGAGCGTGATCGGCTGTGGCAGCGCTGGGTCGCGCTCGACCCGCAGATCGACGCGTACGCCGGTCTGCGGTCGACCGAGACGCCCGTGGTCGTCCTCGAACCGCGCGACGGGACTGCTCGACACCAGACAGTCCGGTTGTCCCGATCAGACCCTTCCGCCCGAAGTGGCTCTACCGCCACTTCCTCACTCTGAGAAGAGACTCACCATGCGCGCAACTCGAAGAATCGCGATCGCAACGGGAGCCCTATTCATTCTCGCGACCGTCTCGTCGCTCGCGGCGGCTGCGCTCTTACCCGCCCTCACCGGGGCGGACTACCTGACGGGAGTCGCCAACCACGCCGATCAGATGGCTGCCGCTGCGCTCCTGTACCTGATCGCGGCAGGCGCCAGCGTCGGCATCGCCATCGCCCTCTACCCACTGCTGAAGGAGATCAACGCCACCCTGGCGCTGGGTTCAGTGGTCTTCAGGACCATCGAAGCGGTCTTCTACACGGCCGCCGTCGTGAGCCTGCTATCCATCGGCACCCTCGGCCAGCAGTTCGCCACGGCATCGGCCGCCGATCGTGCCCCGATATATGCGATGGCCGACTCGCTCCTGAGCGTTCGCGAACACTCCGCTCTCGTCGCGGTCTTCGCGTTCACCTTGGGTGCGTGCATGTACTACGTCGTGTTGTACCGATCCCGTCTCGTTCCGCGCTGGCTGTCGGGCTGGGGCTTGGCCGCGGCGCTTCCGATGATCACCGCCTGCCTGCTGGCGCTGTTCAGCGACAATCCAGTGACCGGGTACGTGCTTCTCTTCCTGCCCATCGCGGTCCAGGAGATGGTCTTCGCCGTCTGGTTGCTGGTAAAGGGCTTTAGCCCGTCGCCCCCGACGTCCAGAGCATCGTCCGCAAGCCCGCCCAGGATCACCACGCTCAGCGGGGCGACCGGACCGGTGGGCCCGCACTAGTTGTAGTCCTGGGTCACGCTCGCTCGCTCTCAGCCTCGATCCAGCGCCGGGACGGTACGCCTGGCGCCTGCCTGGCATGGCCATCTCGCCGAACCCGACGCGGCAGCGTCCGAGGGCCCCCCTGGAGCGCCCCGAAGTGCGTTAGCGGGCTACCGAGCAAGTCCTCTGAGTTCCAGCTCAGCCTCGGCTCGGGCGGCCTTATCTCGCCACATCCGGGCAGCCTTGGGGTTCCGTCCACGGCCGCCCTGCGAGTCGGCGGCGTTCTTGGTTGCCAACGCCAGCCGGTCTCGGACGCCCTGGTCAGTCAGGCCGCGCAGGTCGCCCTCCCACTGAATCGATGAGGCGGCTGCGAGACATGACGACGAGTGTGCCGGGGCGCGAGCGACCCCGCGAGCACATATGTGATGTGCGGGACGGACCGCGCTGTCCCGGAACTAGGGGCCGCTCTTGTCGATCTTGAATGCAGCCGATAGGGAGTCGTGGAGCAGAACACGGAGATCGTTGTCCGCAACGATCGTCGTTGGGTGTTTGGGACCCGCGAGTCGCCGCGTTCGTGGTCTACGTGGACGGGCGCCGAGCGGGCGTGGCACCGCATGAGGGAGCTCTTGTCGTACCGGTCTCGCCGGGATCCCACCGCGTCCGAGTGCGCCGGTGGTACTACCTGAGTCGTCCACGCGAAGTTGACGTACCTGCCGGGCGGTAGCTCGTGCTTCGGGCAGACCTCGCTCACCTTCCGCTTGGCCGCAGGCTGCTGCTCGTGCTGATCCACCCCGTCTCCGCGTTGACCCTCGACCTCTCTTAGTCGCAGGCGCACCAATGCGCCTACCTGTTCACGGGCGGACGAACCGGCCATTCTGAGTCGGGTTCTCGCCGTCGGCGGATTGATCGAGAGTGCGGTGGCGATCCGTTGGCAGCAGCGGCACCCGAGGAACTTCCCAAGATCCGCGAAATGGTGCTGATGCCCATCGGGTACCCGGCGTGGTGACGCCGTGAAAGCATGCCTGGTGTGAGTCACAGGACCGGGACGGCGATTCGATTCGCGGCCAGGCTGGACAGCATCGACTCATCGACCATCGTGCGGTTGCCCAGGGAGGCGAGCGGGGGGTTGCCATCACGCGGTCAGGTGGCCGTGCAGGGAGCGATCAATGGCTATGAGTTTCAGACGGTGCTGGAGCCAGACGGCCTAAGGGGCCACTGGATGCACATTCCGCAAGGACTCCGGCACGCCGCTGACATAGGCGCCGGAGACGTCGTCACCCTGGTCATTGAGGTAACTCGAGACTGGCCGGAGCCGGACGTGCCGTCAGACCTGGCAACGGCTCTGGCGGCCGCGCCCCAGAACATCCGAGACATGTGGGGCGACATCACGCCGATGGCCCGTTGGGAATGGGTGCGTTGGGTCAACGGGACCGCAAACCCGGTGACGCGCCAGCGCCGAGTAGAGGTGAGCATTTCCAAGATGCAACACGGCAAGCGGCGGCCGTGCTGCTTCGACCTCTCCGCTTGCACGGACCCAGCGGTGTCCAAGAACGGCAAGCTTCGCGGCGCCACGTAATCAACAGTTCAGTTGGCCGGACGTGCGGCCGCTGACCTCACGGTATGTGCCGTTGGAGGACTGAACGGATCCGACAGTGTGTGTGCGGGTGACGGAAGAGGCGGCCGCCGACGCTGGACTCGGTCGCGGCCACGACCGAACCGGGGTGCTTCCGGGTGAACTTCGCGCGGTCGGACGGGCGCAGGTCCTCCTGGGTGTGTCACCAACCCATGTGACGCGAGACCGCGACCCGCGCGGCGATGGCTGGGTCGCGCCTCTATGGTGGGCCGATGGCGTCGGTCAAGCAGATCCAAGTCACCTTCGACTGCGCAGAACCTGAGCGCGTCGCTCGTTTCTGGTGCGAGGTGTTGGGGTACGTCATACCGCCGCCACCGGAGGGGTTTGCTACTTGGGACGATTTCGATCGCGCGCTGCCACCTGAGCATCAGGGTTCAAGGTTCGCATGCATTGATCCCTCAGGTGTGGGCCCGCGACTGTTCTTCCAGCGCGTTCCTGAAGGCAAGGTCGTCAAGAATCGGCTGCATCTTGACGTGCGGGTCGGCACCGGGCTGGTGGGTGAAGAGCGCCTGGCCGTACTTGAGGCCGAATGCGCACGCCTGGTCGCGCTCGGCGCGGTACGCGTTCGACTACTGCTTGCCGATGGCGACGACGAGTCGTGCCTCGTGATGCAGGACATCGAGGGCAACGAGTTCTGTCTCGACTGAGTGGCCGCGACGCTCTGGCTAGGCCGCACCGAAGTGCTGCGATGAGGGGATGGGGCCTCCCGTTCCCGTGGTGCCCGAGTCATTCTCGGGTTGCCAGTGAAGACCACGTGTTGGGAGGCCGCCGTGAGGAAATCGTATGCCGGGCCGGGTCAGTTCGTGGGGGTGGATCTGGCTCGCCGGCGCAGTGTGATCACCAGGATGGACCCCGAGGGCGGGGTGCTGGACTGTGTGCAGATCGACAACTCCGCGAAGGGATGCCGTTCTAGAGCTGATCTGATCCGGCCCAATATGCGCGGGAGGACACCTCGGCGAGGATCGCGGAACGACTCGGAGTCGGCTGCGTCGAGTGCCGTCGGACGTGCCGACGGTTAGGCTTTCGTGACTTGTTGTGGAGACGGGATGGTGGGCGTGACATGAGCGGCAAAGTCGTCGTGAACAGGGCAATGTCGCTCGACGGCTTCATCGCCGGTCCCGGTCATGCGATGGACTCGCGGAGTTGGCCGCGTTTGAGCCGCCTCGTGGCGCCGGACGATTTCGCGGAGATCGCGGCGGCCACCGGCGCCATGCTCATCGGCCGACGGACATGGGACACGGGCGACAGGATGGAGGCCGAGGAGCCGGGCAGCTACGACTACCCGTTCTCCGGACCCATGTTCCTCCTGACTCATCGGCCCCTGGAGCCGCCGGACCCGGTGGTCAGGGTTCTCACCGGTGACATCGGGACAGCGGTCGCCACCGCGCTGGACGCTGCGGGCGGCAAGGACCTGGAGATCCTCGGCGCTGACGTGGCCGGTCAGTGTCTGCAGCGCGGGCTCGTCGACGAGATCCTGGTGTACGTACTGCCCATTCTTGCCGGCGACGGCATCCCCTTTTCGTCCCCGGGACTCGCTCGAGTAGACCTGGAACCGATCAGCAGCAAACGCTCGGGAGCCGTCACCCTCCTCCGCTTCCGCGTCCCAGGGCAGACATCGGCGTAGCCCGTGGGAGACAGAAGTGATGCACGGGCGGGAGCTGGCCAGCCGGCACCGGTTGGCCTGGGCGCCGGCCTGGGTCGTCGGGGCCGAGGTCTGGCGGATGAGGGACTGCTGGAAGCGCCGCGGACGGGATGATCGAGAACGTCGCGTAACCCACGTTGGACCCGGAGCGTGTTCTCCAGAGTGAGGGCGGGCAGCGGCTCTACGCTCGGCGCGTGAGCGAGGCCCGCAGCTTGGGTCGAAGCCGTTGGCACTGTCGGTGCGTTCGTGGTCACCGGTGCGTTTAGCGTCGTGGCGCTACGACAGGGCAAGAACCTGCGCGAGCGAGAGTTGGAGCAGGACAGAATCCGACAGGCTCGCGGCGTCGGCTGTGGTCATCACTTTGCCTTCAGCGTCGGCACGGGATGTGTAGCCCGACAATGCGACGCGGTGCGCGGGCAGGCCTGGCAGGAGGTCTGTCGGGGTCGGCGATGGCATGCCCCGAATACTGCCGATGATCGCCGCGAACCGCACGGCGCGACGCGCGGAGCCCGGCCTGCGTCGCGGCGCGCGGCGTCGACGGTGGGTCAGTCGAGGACGCGCGCGACCCCGGCGAGGAGGTCGGCGGTTCGGGTGACCGTGGCGAACTCGCCGTGGAGGTTAGTTGCCGTGGCACGGGCCAACTCGTCGGCGGTCATGGTGCGGCCGTCGGGTCCGGCCCGATCAAACGTGTGAGTCGCGTCGAGGGCGAACAGCACGTCATGGCCCAGGTTGCCGCCGACACGGGCCGTCGTCTCGCAGCAATGGTTGGTCGTGATTCCGCAGACGACGATGCCAGCGGTTCGCTGGGCGACCAGCCACGCGTGCAGGTCGGGTGCGCCGTGGAAAGCCGAGTTCACCGACTTCGACACGATCAGGTCGGGAGTCGCCGTCAGGTACGGCTTGAGCTGGTTGCCAGCGCGCTCGCGGTCGAGCGGCGAGCCGTCCTCGACCGAGTCGTGTCTGACGTAGACAAGCGGGCGGCCGTTGGCAGACCACGCCTCGACGAGTGCTGCGATATTGCGATCGCAGTCGGGATTGTTGCGAGCCCCCCAGTAGGGGTCGTCGAAACCCTGCTGGACATCGACGACGACCAGGGCCCACTGCTGGTACGGGTCACTGCTCACCGGCCCACGCTATCCCGCGCGCCACTCGGGGGTCCAAGACTGGCCAAAGTTCTTCCCCACAATGTGGCCAGTCACGGAGGTCTCAGTCACCGCAGAATGCAAGCGATTCCGCCGTTCTTCGGGATCGAGGGAACGTCGCGCGTGGCCCACTTTGTGGGTCACCGCGGCCAACGGATCGGACCTGCCGGTTCCGCAGGCATCGCTGACCTGGCGAGCGGTCATGATCCTTGACCCGAACATGCACAGGAGCCAGCTCGGGGAATGGCAAGGTCCGATGGACCTGGGAGGACTGACCCCAGGGGACACGGCGGAACACGTCGTCAACTGTCAGGCCCCATGGCGCACAGAGGGGACCCGTTACGGGGCTGATCAGATCCGGCAGTACCGATCGCCCCCGGATCACGCGCATGTCGATGAGCGGTTGTCGAGCGGTTCCGGACGCAGATCGTCCGGGATGCGCTCCACCGTCGAACTGCGCACCTCCGGGTTGCCTCGATTGCCGACGTAGGATCAGGAGCCGAAGATGGCCGACGTCGTGCTGTTCAACCACGTTCCCTGTGGGAGGTCGGCATGAGCGAGCAGGGGTGGCAGGCGTTCCTCGCCGCGGAAGGCGTTGACGACTGGGTGGTGTTGCACGGCGGTGCGACTGCTGTGTTCCGCGTCCCGTCGCTCCGCTCAGCGGCGCAGCTCGCCGAGGCAATCACCCAGGTCCCCGGCCTCGAGGGCTCGGCGGCTCTGTTGACGATCGCCGACGACGGTCTCAGCGTGCGGCTGAGCCGCGGTGTGTTTCGGGTGGAGGAGCGGCACATCGACCTTGCGCGGGCCGTCTCGGCGGTGGCGAGGAGCCTTGGTGCCGTCGCCGACCGAACAGGTGTGCACGAGGTTCACTTGGCGATAGCTGCGAAGCCCGACGCGGTCGATGTCGGCTTCTGGCGCGCTGTCCTCGGCTACGCACGGCAGGACGACGACAACGCCATCGACCCGCTTGGCCACGGCTCGACGGTCTGGATGCAAGAGCTCGACCCGGACAAGCCGCTCCGGCACGCCATGCACGTCGACGTGTCCGTCGCCCGAGAGCACGCCGAGGCACGTGTGGCGGCGGCCCTTGCCGCAGGAGGCCGCATCGTCGAACGACGCCGACGCCCCTGCGAACTGGATCCTCGCCGACCGCGCCGGCAACCGGGTGTGCATCGCCACGTGGCCCGACGGGTCCGTCCCGCCTGCTCCCGCTGATCCGCTGGTCGTCGGGCGAGTGCTGGTCGAGAACCCAGGCTCCGAGGACCGTCGCGACTAGCCGGAGGCGGGCGTCACCGGTGAGGTCGGCGCGGCTGAAGACGGGTCAGCCGATCCGCTCGGCCAGCGACACGATGATCCCCTCCGGGCCGCGAACGTAGGCCATGCGCCAGATGTGCTCGTACTGGCCGATGTCGCCGACCAGCCCGTAGCCGTCCGCGGCCAGCCGGTCGACGGCCGCCTGGAGGTCGTCCACCTCGAAGGCCACGTTGCGCAGCCCCAGCTCGTTGGCCATCGCGGCGGGCGATCCGGGCTGATGGTCGGGCCGGATGAAGCTCGAGAGCTCCAGCCGGGTACCTCCGTCGGGCGGCCGCAGCATGACGATCTCGGTGCGGGAGTCGGGTATACCGATGACCGTGTCCAGGAACTCTCCCTCCACGAACATCGGCGTGCCTTCGACTTCGAGACCCAGCCCGACGAAGAATGAGGTCACCGTGTCGAGGTCCGCAACGGTAATACCGACATGGTCGAAACGTCGTACATGTGACATGGGGTCCATCCTCCGGCATTCAACGTGCGGGCCCATAGCGATTCGGCGTCACCCGAGCTGCGCCCTGCCGTTGCAGGGCGCCTGGACTGGCCCACGCTTCGGCAGGATATGGGCATGGCCGAGGACTGGTTCGGAGTCCGCTGCTTCTTCCGACTGCCCTCTCGTCGGGCGGTGGCACCTACGAGGAAAGCGGCTCTGTCCTGCGGTCAGACGCGCGCCGGCTCGGTCTCCTCACCCGGCTCGCTGATGTCCACGATCTCAGCGGCGCCGGCCTCCACATCGCGCTCGGACTCGACACTGATGTGCGGCAGCAGCCTCTCCAGCCAGGCTGGCAGCCACCAGTTCGCCTTGCCGAAGATCGTCATCAACGACGGGATGAGGATCAGCCGGACAACGAACGCGTCGAGCAGCACGGCAGTCGACAGCGCGACGCCGAACAGCTTGATGATGGCGTCGTTGCCGAGGATGAAGGCGCCGAACACGCTCGTCATGATCGCCGCCGCGATCGCCACCACCCGGCCGGAACCGGCGAGCCCGCGGCGTACCGCCTTGCGGTTGTCGGCGGTGTTGACCCACTCCTCGTGCATGCGGCTCACCAGGAACACCTGGTAGTCACACGACAACCCGAACAGGATCGAGAACACCATGACCGGCAGGAACGGGAAGATCGGTCCGGTCGCCTCCAGCTTGATCACGTTCTGGAACCAGCCCCACTGGAACACGGCCACGGTGATGCCGAGAGCCGCACCCAGCGACAGCAGGCTGGACAGTGCACCGGTCGCGGGCACCAGGATCGACCGGAACAGGACCACCATGGCAAGGAAGCCGAGGCCCACGACGATCAGCAGGAACCACGGCAGCGCGTTCTGCAGCACCTGGGTGAAGTCGACGGTCACGGCCTGGAAGCCGCCGACGTACGCCTTGGCCCCGGTGCCTGCCGTGGCTGTCGGGATGACGTCCTCGCGCAAGTGGAACAGCAGGTCGGTCGTCGCCTTGTCCTGCGGCGCCGTCTTCGGGAACACCTGGATCGGCGCGACCGTGGCCTCCGCGGCGACCGGCGCCGCGGCGGCCAGCGCCACGCCAGGGTCCTTGTTCAGCGCGTCGGTCAACGCAGTGACCGACGCTTGGTCGCCGGCCTTCGGGAGCTTGACCGCGAGGTAGAACGGTCCGTTGACTCCCGGCCCGAAGCCCTTGGCGGTCAGGTCGTACGCGATCCGCGGCGAGCTGCCCTGCGGGGTTCCTGAGTCGTCGGAGAAGCCCAGGCGCAGCGAGAGCATCGGAAGGGCGATCACGAGCATGACCACGAGCGCGAAAGCGCCGGTCAGCCAGGGCCGCTTCTGCAGCCAGTTGCCGTACCGCGCGAAAGCGTTGGGTCGGTGCGGGTCCGGTGCCGTGCCGTGGTGCACGAGCCGGCGCCAGACCAGCCCGATCAGGGTGACCGGGAAGTAGAGCACCCAGCCGAGGTACCGAAGGAGCCGCCCCACTGTGTGCCGTATGCCGGTTAGGCGTTGCTTCGGGATGGCCTCCTGGTCGGTGATCCAGGCCATCCGGCCGACGAACGCCCAGGTGCCCAGCAACGACAGGACAGCAGGCAGCAGCAGCAGCGCTCCCACCATCACCGTGAAGACGGTGACAGCGGCCGCAACTGCGATGCCGTTGAAGAACGTGATCCGCATGACGAACAGGCCGAGCAACGCGATGATCACCGTCGCTGCGGCGAACTGCACGGCGCGACCCGACGTACGGACCGACTCCAGTGCGGCCTCGCGCGGCGGGCGGCCGTGGATGATCGCCTCGCGGTACCGGTTGATGACGAAGAGCGAGTAGTCGATGCCGACCCCGAGGCCGATCATCGAGGCCAGGATCGGCGCGAACGTCGCGACGTCGAAGAACCGCGCCACGAGCGGCAGGGCGAACGTGGTCGCGAGCGCCACGGACATCGCGGCCGAGACGATCGGCAGGAACGCGCCCAGGATCGAACCGAAGGCGAACAGCAGGATCACCAGAGCGACGGTCACGCCGATGCTCTCGGACGACGGCGGCTCACCGCCGACGAAGCCGAACACGCCGTTGGCGCCGACCTCGAGCCCGTCCTTGCCGTTCTGTGCCTTGATCTTGTCCAACGCCTTGGTGGCGTCAGCGGTGCTCAGGTCGTTGAAGTCCTTGCCCTTGAACGTGACCGTGCCGTAGGCGATGGTGCCGTCGGGGCTCACCCCGGCCTGGCCGAAGTGCGCCATCGCGCCCTCCGCGGCCGGCGAGAGCTGTGGCTGCTCACCCTGTCCTGCCCCTCCGCTCTGCTGACCCTGGCCGGCCGGCTGCTGTGGGCACGCGGTGCCCAGCGGGTCTCCGAACGGCGTGATCACGCAGGCCACGCCCGGCGAGGTGGACAGCCCGGTGAGCAGCGCCTTCATCGAGGTCGCCGCCTGGCCTTCGGTGGCCTTGCCGGACTCGGACTTCCAGACGACCTGGCCGTCCAGCCCGGCACCGGTCCCGGCACCGCCGGACAGGTTGGACAGGAGATCCTGCGCGGTCGTCGACTCGGTGTCGGGAAGCTCGAAGTTGTCGTTGTAGTCGCCGCCGAACCTGACTCCGAGGATCCCGACCAGGAGCATGATCCCGATCCAGGTCACCAACGCATACCAGGGGCGGCGGACCGCCCACTGCGATACCCGGCCCATCACGTCCACCTTCCGGAGCGCCGCGCACGGCGACACATGTGCCTCACATAGGGTCTTCCGGCACGCTAGACTATGTGTGCGACACAGGCAATCCCGTTTCGTGTCCCCGAAGGTGAACAGTCAGGGGGTGAGGCGCGTGATCGCGAACCCGACCGTGCCGTCAACCGCCATCCCGGGTGGGCCGTCAGACGGGGCCGACGAGACGGCCCTGCCGGACGACCTGGTCGACACTCTGGACCGAGGATTCCGCCGGCTGCGTCGCACCATGATGAAGCCGCCGCAGGCCGTGATCCCGATCCCGTCGCTGGGCCGCCCGGTCGACATCGCCAAGGTGTTCGCCTGCGACGCGGTCGCCGAGCTGACCGAGGCGGGTGGGTCGGTCACGGTCAAGGACGTGGCCGCTGCCCTGGAGCTAGAGCACTCGACCGTCAGCCGTCTGCTCGGGGAGGCGGAGGCCGACGGCCTGCTGGTCCGGGGTGAGGACCCGGTCGACCGCCGTCGTACGACCGTGTCGCTGACCTACCTGGGCTGCCAGGTGGTGGCGGACTCGAAGGCGATGCGGCGGTTCCTGACGCGCAAGGTGCTCGCCGGCTGGGACCGCGGCGACGTCGAGACCCTCACCCGGCTCGTGACCCGGTTGACGGACTCGATCGGCGGCCAGCTGGACACGCTGACCGAGCACGCGAGGCAGGAGTTCGGTGGACGGCCCGAGCCCGGTGCGGCTGGTGCGCCGGGCCTCGAACCCCCGGTCGAGCCGACCCGCTGAGCGCTTCGCGCACGGCCTGGAGTGCGTGCGAGTGGAGCGTGGAAGAACCACCGAAGCGGGCTTCCCACATCGGTATCGGCGGAGGATGATCGCCGGGGACGGGTTCGGTGATCATCTTCGGGGGGCCGATGTCTGCTGGAGCGGGCGAAGTCCCGGGCGCGGGAGCGGGTACAGCCGCCCCGCCCGTCCTGGAGATCCGGATCCACGGGGTTTCCAACACGCCACCGCAGTTCACGCTCGGCCTGCAGGACGAGAGCCAGATCGAGCGCGTGGCCGGGGACGACTCGACGGCGTTCTACCGACGGGTCCGTCCGCTCGATCCGACGGTCGACACCCAGGCGTACAGCTGGGGGCAGCTGACCGGCGGGGTACGCGCGAAGAAGGACCTGAGCCGCGGGCTCTGGATGACCCTGCTGCCGTTCGCCTTCGCCAACGTCGGGTTCTGGGCCAGGAAGAACCTGCCGGGCAGGCAGAGCTGGACTCTCTCGGAGACGACCGGCGTCGCGTCGTTCTTCTCGCGGCTCTTCGCGCTGAGCCTGACCGTCACGCTGAGCCTGGCCGCGACCGGCGTGTCGGTCGACCTGCTGGCCTGGCAGTGGCTCGGGTACGACGACCCGACGCAGGTCCGGTGGGTCACGCAGCTGGCCTTCCTGCACGATGGGTGGTGGAGCCACGGCACCCGACCGCTGGCAGCGGCGCTGGCCGTCCCGCTCGCGGTCATGCTGCTGGTGTGGCTGGTCGCCCGTCGCTCGTTCCAGTACGAGGCCACGGTGCAGCACACCGGGCCGGCAGGACCTGTGCCGTCCGAGCCGACCGAGGTGTCCGCGTTCGAGAGCAGGTGGTTCTGGCGCGGTGAGACCCAGGCGCGCAGGCTCGCCTGGCTGCACCTCGTCGCCGGAATATCGGCGGCGTGTCTCATGACCCTCGCGCCCGTCGGGCTCGGACGGGCGACCGTCCCCGAGCCGGCCGGTCGATGGATCGCGCGCGCGATCGTCGTCGCGCTGGTCCTGGTCCTGCTCCTGTGCGCCACGTCGCTGCTGCCGAGCGACGTCACGGTGAGGCAGGCACCGGGTGAGGCTTCCGGGTCCTGGCAGGCGATGCGCGCTCTGGTCATACTCGGCTTCGCGCTCGCCGTGCCGGCGACGGTGATTTACCTCTGCGCTCTTCCGGGCATCGGGCTGGACCGCAAGGGTCACC
This sequence comes from uncultured Actinomycetota bacterium, assembly GCA_963849365.1. Taxonomy (GTDB): domain Bacteria; phylum Actinomycetota; class Actinomycetes; order Prado026; family Prado026; genus CAVQCJ01. The sequence goes on along the minus strand of CAWKHA010000004.1, from coordinate 614,125 downwards.
TCGACTTCCCCGGTTACTCCGAGTCGGTGCTGCTGCTGTTCGCCGCGCAGTTCCTGCTCCTGATCGGTCTGGCTGCCGGGCAGCGCTGGACGTCCCCGTTCACCGTCGGCCTGGTGCTCGTCCTGCTGCTGATGTTCTGGTTCGTCGCAGCGAACACGGTTGACGGCCTGCCGTTGTCGTCCTGGCTGAAGCTCGACGCAGCATCGGGGCGGTCCGAGCTGCTCGGCGGGCACGCCGTGTTCTGGGTCGTCGCCGTCCCGCTGACTGTGCTCTGTGCGCTGGTCCTGCTCGTCCCCACCACCGGCACCGGCGGTGCCGACGCGGGAGGTCAGGCCTGGCGGTTGCTGGGTGGTCCGCTCCTGATGATGCTCGGCTGGCTGCTCGCCCTGCTCTACTCCTCGGGAGTCCTGTTCTTCGCAGCCGACTGGCTGAGCAACGGGCTCGTCGGACCCGACGGGAGACCGCGGGTCGAGCTGCCGCTTCCGTTCCAGTGGGCGGCTCTCGGGCTGCCGTTCTTCCTGGTCGCCGTCGTGATCGCGGCCGGTTGGACCATGTACTTCATCTCACGCCGAGGGCGCGCCTACCGCGAGGCGCGGGGTGCCACCGGGCTGACCACGCACGAACGACGGCGCGAGCTGGCCGTGACGAGGCACCGTGCCTTCCACGACTTCATGCAGGACCGGCTGCTGACGTACATCGGCGTGCTGATGCTCTTCGCGGTCGTGGAGGTCGTGCTCGGCATCTCCGTAGCGACGACTCGTGTGGATGTGGGATGGGCAGGTCCGTGGGCCGGACCGGTACGCAACGTCGGTGTGCGGCTCAGCCTGCTGTTGCTGCTGTTCGTCATGCTGCTCGGCACGCTGGTGTACCGCGCGGACCCGCGGCGCCGAGGTGTCGCGATCATCTGGGACCTCGCGACGTTCTGGCCACGCGCCGGGCACCCGCTGGCTCCGCCCTGCTACGCGGAGCGCTGCGTCCCCCAGCTGGTCACCCGCATCGCGAACGACGTCGACCACCGCCCCGGCTATGTCCTGTCCGGGCACAGCCAGGGCGCCGTGCTCGCCGTGGCCACCATCCTGCAGCTCCCTGAGAGCAAGCAGGCCAGGGTGTTCCTGCTGAGCTACGGCACCCAGCTCAGGGCGCTGTACGGCCGTGTCTTCCCGTTCTTCTTCGGTCCCACCGAGCTGGAGGCGATCGGCGGAAAGCTGGTCGGCACGGTGAGTCATCCGACGTGGCTGCGCTGGCGCAGCCTGTACCGCCCGACGGACCCGCTCGGCTACCCCGTCAAGGTTGTCGTGCCCAACGTCGGTGGCGAGCTGCACGTAGACGAACGACCACTGGTCGACCCCACCGGGCTGGCACCGCCCCGGGGTGACATCGAGGACCCGCCGATCCGTGGCCACAGCGACTACAACCGCGACGTCGTGTTCGTCGCGGTGACGGCCGGTGCGGTCGCCCGGCTCAGACAGCGCTGAGTCAAGGGCTCCTGTCGCCCTGGGCGTCGGGCGTCGGCGTCGGCGCCCGTTCGGCTGGGAGGGTGGAGCCGATGTGCTGCCGGCCTCCAGCAGGTCGCGCTGGGCGGCCGCACGACGTACCGGGCGGCGTTCGTCGTCGCGGCGGCGGGGGTGCGCTCCGCCGGAGTGACGACGGCCATCACCAGAGCCTGCCTGGTCGGGACGTCCATCTGCGACAGCAGGCTCCGTGCCAGCAGCAGGACCGACGCCCACGCCAGGGTCGGAGCGAAGGCGGCAGCGGCCAGCAGCAGGTTGCTCGGCAGGTGCGTGCCGACCATGGTGGGGATCAGCCCGAACCGGTCGGCCAACCGCGGCGCGAGCAGGACGCTGACGGCCTGCACGACGGTGATGCTGAAGAACAGCACCCCCAGGCCGAAGGGGGCCGCACCGTAGCGGCTGGTCAGGTAGTAGGACAGGAACGTCGTGGTGATCAACCCGCCACCGGCAGCGTCGACGGCGAACAGTCCCGCGAGCCCGAACACACGCCGGCGGGACGGCCCCAACCGGCGACGCTCGCGGCGCGCCCCGTCGGGCCGGTCGCGCTGGGGCGGCTCGGGTTCGACCCGAGCACTCAACGACCACGCCAGCGCCGCCCCGGCCAAGCCTACCGGGACCAGGACCACGAACGCCACCGCGCTCATCGGGCCGTTCGTCAGCAGCGACAGACCACCTTGCGCCAACGCGCCCAGGGCACCCGCCGCGTAGCCGACGGCGTTGTAGACCCCGAGCGCCCGGGCCCCCGACCTGCCGCCGTCCTCGGCCGCGAGCATCGCCTGCTCCAACGTGGTCGCGGGCCCGTTGTCGACGACGTCGGTGGACAGTGTCCCGGTCAGGGCGACCACGGCGATCACCCATACCGGGGCGCCGAGAGCCACCACCACGCCGGTGCCGGCGATCCCCAGGGAGATCAGCGCGTACGAGCGGCGGCGACCCACCAAGTCGCCGAAGCGGCCGACCACCAGCGACGAGATCGCCGACCCGGCCACCAGCGCGGCGAGCAGCAGCCCGACGACGGTCGGCGAGGCACCACGGTCCGCCAGCAAGCGGCCCAGGAGCACGGACGTGAACCCGTACCCGGCCGCGCGGAGGGCCTGGGCCCAGACCACCCGGCGCCCATCACCGGTGAGCCCGGGCCGACGCCTGGGAGGCGCCCCTTCGGGCGCGCGCGGGTGATCGCTCACGCGACCAGGTTGCCAGCCCGCGGCACCACGGACGCCCGACGCCCCGGGTTGACCGGGGCCTTACCTGGCGAGTCCTACCCTGATCGCTCCCTTCGACCATGAGGAACAGCGTGAGCCTGACCGCCTACGACCCCGGTGGCCTCTTCGTGCGCGTCAACGATTTCGCGCGATCGACGTCCTGGTTGCACGGGCCGGTGACGGCCTGGGCCAAGTACGGCCTCGTCGCCTTCGCACTGCTTCTGCTCGCCGGCTGGTGGGTCGCCCGCTTCCGGCCCGCGCCCAGGATGGCGGCGGCCCTCGTCGCGCCGGTGGCCACGGTTCTCGCGGTCGGCCTCAACCAGCCGATCATCAAAGCCGTGGACGAGACCCGTCCCTACGTCGTCCACCCGCATGCTCTGGTCCTGGTGACCAGGACGGGCGACCCTTCCTTCCCCAGCGACCACGCGGCCATGGCGGGCGCGGTGGCCGCGGGGCTGTTCTTCGTGGCCTGGCAGCTGGGCCTGGTCGCCGGCCTGGCGGCGGTGGCGATGGGCTTCGCCCGCGTCTATGTCGGCGCCCACTTCCCGCTGGACGTGGTGGCCGGGCTCGTGTTCGGCGCGGCCGTCGCGGTGCTGTGCTGGGTGCTGCTGCGGATCCCGGTCACCAGGATGGTCGAGTGGCTGCGAGGTGGCCGTCTCCGCGCTCTGGTCGCCAGCAGCGGTGCGACCGCTGGTCGGCCCCGGCGCGAGCCCGAGCCCGAGCCCGCCGTCAGGTGACGATCAGCTCCTGGTACATGCCGTCGGCGTAGTGGTTCGGCAGGTTGCAGAGGAGCTCGTAGCGTCCGGGTGCCAGCGTCACGGTCATCCAGCCGACCGAGCCAGATGTGATGCCATCACCGGTTCCGGCCCCGCACGAGGCCGAGGCCTCGCCGAGGCTGCCGGTCTCGTCGATCGTGCCGTCCGCCCCCGGCACGCGCTGGCCGGCGGCGACCCCCGCGGCCAGCGGCAGGATCACCAGCTCGTGGGTGCGCCAGCCCATGTTCTCCGCGAGCAGGCTCACCGGCCCGGCCGGCACGGTCCCGGGTACCGCCCGCAGCATCATGCGAACTCCCAGCGGCGCCGTGCCGCCCATCATCCGCATCATGCCCATGTCACCGAGCATCACGATGACCCGCGCGCCGGTGAGGTCCGCGGGTGCCGAGCAGGTCAGGCGCGAGTAGTGGTAGGCCGAGTCGGCGCCCATCATCCCCGGGCCGCCCATGCCGCCCCCGCCCGGCCCGTCGACGGTGACGCAACCGGCCAGCAGGACAGCGCCGATGGCCGCAGCCATCACCTTCCAGGGCGACGCAGGACGAGTCACCGTCCGAGTACACGCGCCGTCCCGGTCCCCGCGCAGGGTCGTTGGTCCCGCCCGGCGGACCGCAGCGCCGGGTACGTTCCTCCAGCAGGGAGCGGCCGTGCGTTCGCCGGCTGCGGTCCTGCCACGAAGAGCGGGAGGCCGGCCGTGCAAGCGGTGGTCGTCGAGGAGTTCGGGCGCAGGCCTCGGCTGCACGAGGTGTCCGAGCCCGTCTGCCCGCCGCACGGTGCAGTGGTGGAGGTCGGCGCCACCGGGGTCTGCCGGAGCGACTGGCACGGCTGGCGCGGGCACGACCCGAGCATGACCGTGCCGTACGTGCCGGGGCACGAGTTCGCCGGTGCGGTGATCGAGGTCGGTCCGGACGTCGTCGGCTGGCGCCCCGGCGATCGCGTCACGGCGCCGTTCGTGAACGCGTGCGGCAGCTGCGCGCTGTGCCGGGAGGGTCGCCCGCAGGTCTGCCTCCGCCAGACTCAGCCGGGGTTCACCAGGGACGGCTCCTTCGCGGAGCGGGTGCTGGTCGACCATGCGGACGTCAACCTGGTCGCACTCCCTGCCGGGCTCGACGACGTCACGGCCGCCGTGCTCGGCTGCCGCTTCGCGACCGCCTACCGGGCCGTCGTCTCGCAGGCCCGGGTCGGGGCGCAGGACTGGGTGCTGGTCCTCGGCTGCGGAGGAGTCGGCCTCTCCGCGGTGATGGTCGCCGCCAGCCGTGGCGCGCGGGTCATCGCTGTCGACCCGTCACCCGCGGCCCGTGCCGCGGCCACGACGATGGGTGCCCAGGTCACCCTCGACCCGGCCGCGGTCGACGTGCGCGGCGCCGCCCGGGACCTGACCGGCGAGGGAGCGCACGCGAGCATCGACGCCCTGGGTCGAGCGGCTCTACTGGCCGACGGTGTCGCCAGCCTGCGCCCGGGCGGCCGGCACGTCCAGGTCGGACTGCTGACCGGGCCCGACGCCGATCCCCCGGTCGACATGGGCGACGTGGTGTACCGCGAGCTCGAGATCCTGGGCAGCCACGGGATGCCGGCGCCGGAGTACGCCCCGATGCTCGCCGACATCGTGTCGGGGCGGCTGGACCCTTCCGCCCTGATCGGCCGGCGCATCAGGCTCGACGAGGTGCCGGACGCGCTCGCTGCGATGGACCGGGACGTGCCGAGCACGCCCGGCACCACGGTCGCCGTGCTGTGAGGAAGCGGGCTGTCGCTCCCGGCTACCGGCTGCCCGCGTAGGCCTGGACGTCGGCCACGGGGATGCTCTCGAGGTCGCCCGCCTTGACCCAGAACTCGTGCAGCTCGCCCAGCGCGACGGTCCACCTGATGTCGGGGTCGGGATGACGGTAGTAGCGCGTCTGGCCGAAGCGGTCCCGGCCCGCCGGTTCGGGGCCGGCCACGAAGCTGTTGACCGGACCGGTGGCGGGCTGCCGGTCCAGGACCGGCCGTCCGCCGGCCTTGACCTCGTCGAGCGTGTCCTCGATGGGCTGTTTGACCCAGTACCCGCTGACCAGCGCCGCGCGCTGGGCGTCGGCGTTCGCGGGCACGACGAGCTTCCTGATGTCTGTGCTGAACCAGCCGCCCACGTCCCGTTGCTCACCCGTCGTCCGGACCCACGGGTCGGGCCCGAAGACCTGTTGCGCGGTGAGGATCTGCTGGCCACCCCCCGCCGACCGGTAGATCGGGGTGTCGGCCCGGTCCTTCAGCCGGAACACGCTGCCCTGCTGCGCCGCCGAGAGCCCGCGCACCTGGTCGCGCATCCCCTCGCCGAGCTCGTTGAGCGCGGCGTCGCGCACGCTGGTGATCGTGTCCGTGATGTCGTAGCTGTGCCGTCCGGCGCGGTCGGGGTTGTTGACCCAGGCGTAGTAGCGCCGGCTCGCGGCCCGTTGCGCACTGTTGGGGAAGTCGGGCATGAGCGGGTCTTCCTCGATCGTGCCCAGCGTCTTGGCGGCGTCGAGGAAGTACAAGAAGTCCTGGTAGCTGTCGATGTGGCTCGCCAGGCTGGTGCGGAAGCCGGCGACATCGATGTCGACGACGTAGGGGAAGGACGGCGACCCGAAGACGCTGGTCTCCGGCGTCGTGCCGGCCGGCAGCGGGTGCTGCCCGGTCTGGTCCCAGACGCCTCGGGTGGGGCTGCCGCCGAACCGCTGCCAGAAGGCCAGCCGCGCCTCTCCCATGTCGATGTTCTGCTGCTGGACGTTTCGGACGCGGTTGATCCCGCCGAGCACCTCGTTGACAACGATCAGGATGGCCAGACCACCGGCCACGACCCTGGTTCCGGTCCCGACGGTGGACCCGGCGCCCGAGCTGCCCGGCGTCGGCGGGACGGGTCGGACACCGCCTCCGGCCGGTCCGCCGCCCCCCGTGGTGGTGCCGCCGCCTCCGCTCGGCGGCGTGCCGCGCGTGACCTCGCCGGTGAGCGAGATCTCCACGGGATCGAGCCCGAGCAGGGCCCGCCCCACCCGGTAGTCCGGACGCGCCGCGACGACGGGCAACCGGCTCTCCGGCGCGACGCGCACGCCGTACGTGCCCTCGACCTGCCCGGAGTTGGACGTGAACGGCGTGTCCAGGCTCCAGATCTCGACGTTCCTGCCGTCCGCCCGCGCGGAGGCGACCAGCTGCTGGTCGCGCAGCTGCATGATGTTGCCGCCGCTGGCCGTCTGGCCCTCGGTAGCCACGTCGATCCGCTGTGCGAGGGTCGGTGCCGTCCCGGTCTGGACGTTCATCTCCTCGAGCATGAGGCGCTGAGCGGTGGCCGTGCGGGGGATGTCCGGGTTGCGGACCAGCTCGTCGCGCTGGAACGGCGATATGCGCACGTCGACGCCCGATGCCCGCATCTGCCGGAGCGCGTCGGCCACCGGCTGGTTGCCGCGGTTGATCTGGATGACGACGTTGGCGTCGATGTACACCACGCGTGCTGCCGGTGTCCCGCCTCCACCGCCACCGGTCGGCGGCGGGTTGGTCTGCCGGTGGATGGCCCGCTCGCCACCGCGCTGCTGGACCACGTGCGCCAGCTCGTGGGCCAGCAGTCGCTGCCCCTCGGGGCTGGCGGGACGGTTCTCGCCCCAGCGCAGGAACACGTCCGGGCCGGAGGTGACCGCGCGGGCGGAGGCGGAGCCGGCCAACCGGTCGGCGTCGGCACCGGTGTGCAGCCGTACGCCACCGAAGCTCGTGCCGAAGCCACGCTCCATCCGACCGCGGACGTCGCCCGGCAGCGCGTCGCCGCCGCTACGGGCCGGGTCGATCTGCGCCGAGATCTCGGCGGCAGCGGCTGCCGTGCCCGCAGCACCGGCCGCCGCCGGCCGCCGGGTCACCGGACGCGCCGACCCGCCGCCGACGACAGCGCGGGCCGCGCCCTCTGCTTCCTGCTCCTGGGCGTCATGCGGCGAGCTCATGGCCAGTGGGTGGTCGGTGCCGGCTCGCCGTGCTCGGGCCTGCTCGGTCAAGGCGCGTCCTCGTCAAGGGTCGCCTCGTCCGGCGACCGGCGGAGCCCTCCAGGGTCGTCCCGGCGCGTCACCGCAACGTCCCCGGCAGCGGGGCCGGAAGGGACGTTGGTCCCTATTGCCGCCCAGCGGCCCGCCCCTAGCCTGCTGCTCGTCATGGGGGCATGGCACCGAGACGTCAGGAGACGCCATGAGTTCCGCCGTTTCCGCCCTCTGGGCGCTCACCGGCAACCTGGACCAGCCCGCGCGCTACCTGGACGCGGGGCCCATCCAGATCTCGGTCGGCAACCTCGTCATGATCGCGATCGGGATCGTGCTGTTCGTCCTGGCGATCGCGTTGCCGTTCCCCAAGGGGAGGCGGCGGCCATGACGGCGGCCACGCACCACGCGGAGCCGCAGCCGCGCACCTGGACCGGCCGGCTCCGCCGCCGGTTCTTCGGTGCGCTCCCACCGGAGAAGCTCCTCCCCGAGGAGCAGCCCGAGTACGTCGCCTCGTGGATCTACGTCTTCGGCGTCGCGACCATCGCTGCGCTCATCTTCGTGATCGTGTCAGGGCTGGTCCTGACCCTCGCGGGTCCGCAGTGGTACCACACGTCCTCGGTCGGCCACTACGTGAACAGCACCCACCTGTGGAGCGTCGAGCTGTTCTTCCTGTTCATGGTCGTGCACCTGTGGGGCAAGTTCTGGATGGCGTCGTGGCGGGGTCGCCGCGCCGCGACCTGGATGACGGGGGTCGTGGCCTTCCTGGCCTCGATCGGCACGGCCTTCACGGGCTACCTCGTCCAGACGAACTTCGACGCGCAGTGGATCTCGACGCAGGCGAAGGACGGGCTCAACTCGGTCGGGATCGGCGCGTGGTTCAACGTGCTCGACGTCGGCCAGATGCTCCTGTTCCACGTCGCGCTGCTCCCGCTGGTCCTCGGTGCGGTCGTGGTGTGGCACGTGCTCCAGGTCCGCAGGCGCGGTGTCGTGCCGCCGATCGACGCGACGGACGCGCCTGAGGCGCACGAGGAACCGCTGGCCTCCCCGGAGCCGCAGGAGGTGCAGTCATGACCGACATCGCGAGCCGCCCGTGGTCGGGAGCGACCCGGGAGTACGACCTGGTCAAGGAGTTCGTGATCGCCCTGGTCGTGGTCGGGGCGCTCGTCATCGGGCTGGCGTTCGCGTTCGGGTCACCGGACGAGAAGAGCCTCACCCTGCAGTCGTGGGCCAAGGCGGCCCCGTCGGACTTCGTCTCGACGGCGGCACAGGAGCTGGCCGGAACCAGCGGCACGGCGGGTTACGGGCCGCCGTACAACACGACGGACGCGACCCAGAAGCTCGGTCCGCTGGACCTGCAGAAGGCCTCCGGCGTCCGGATCCCGATCGACGCCGCGAAGGACTTCGTGATCGACCCGCTCAGCAGCCTGCCGGCGTCGGCGGAGGTCACGGCGGCGCTCAACACCTGGAACCAGGCGACGGCGGACCAGCAGGCAGCGTGGGCGGGCGCGTACGCGGACGCCGTGGCCAACGCACCGGAGGGCGACTACACCCAGGCCGCGTCGGGTGACTACGGTCCGGTACCGGCGCTGACGGCGGCGGCCCTGGACGCGGCGCAGCAGGGTTCGCTGGACGGGGTCCTGCAGGCGCGCGGGAAGTTCTTCAACACCGACTACACCTACCCGCTGCTGTTCCTCGCCGACGGCACGTACCTGGAGGACCAGGCCCGCGGCCAGCACCTGGGCGGGGACCAGTGGGGGATGATGAACGAGACGGGCAGCTACCCCGGCCAGTCGTGGCTGTGGCTGTACACCTTCTGGTACCAGGTCAAGCCGTTCAGCGACGAGAGCACCACGGTCGGGGCCAGCGCGGACGCCTACGTCTGGGGGCTGATGATGCTGCTGACGCTGGGGTTCCTGCTGCTGCCGTTCATCCCCGTCCTGCGGTCGATCCCGCGCTGGGTGCCGGTGCACCGGCTCATCTGGCGCGACTACTACCGGGCGCACCCCACCCACTGACGCGCAGGCGGCCCCGGGGACCACTCGACCGGGCGGTTGGTCGCCGACAGAGCCGTTTCGGGCTCCGCCGGCGACCGCTCGCCCGGTCGAGTGGCAGGAGAAGTGCCTCAGCCGACGGCTGCGAGTGCGCGCAGGTAGGTCGTCGTCTGCGGCAGCTGCCGCAACGGCTGCGAGAAGCTGGCCGCGGCTGTGTTGTTGTACCAGGACGCGCCGACCGGCGGGTACGCAGCCCACTGGTTGATGGTGTCCTGGATGTACTTGATGTTGCCGGCGTCACCGTTGTCGGCGCCGAACTCCGGGATCGCCCACGGCTTGTGCTTCGCCCTCGCGTACGCCATGGCCCGCGGGACGCTGGCCGGGACGTAGCAGTCGAAGCCGAGCACGTCCGCGTTCACGTACCAGTTGGCCGGGTCTCCGTGCGGCCTGTTCGGCGCGAGGACGATGCCGGTGAGGATGCTCATTGACCTCACCCGGGAGCTGGGGTACTTCTTCTCCACCGACAGCAGCTGCGCCCAGCCCTGCCGGAACTGCGCAGAGCTGAACCCGGCGTGCCGGTCGGCCTCGTGCTGCCAGGTCCAGAACACGGTGCGTCCGGACCTGTTCCAGGCCTGCAGCATCGTGGCGAACTGAGCGTTGAACTGACCGGACGCGACCGTCGAAGGGCTGGTCTTGAAGGACAGCCAGATCGCGTACGAGGACGGCAGCGCCGGCAGCGTGGTCTTCGGCGAGCTCCAGAAGACCCGGCCGATCCGGGCGTTCGGGAAGAGCCGCACCGTCGCTGCGCTGTCGGTGCCCATCGAGGTGCCGAACAGGACACCTCGTGCTGCCGCCGGGATGGCCATGTTCGGCGCCGCGGCCACGGCGGCCGTCGAGGCCTTCGCGGTGGTGCTGGTCTTCGCGGCGGAGGTGGTCTTGGCCGAGGTAGTCGCCTTCGCACTCACCGACGCCTTGTTCGCGTGGTGCTTGTGCTTGTGCTTGTGGTTGGTGGCCGCGTTGCTGGTGCTGACGAGTACGGGTATCAGAAGGGGAACGGCGAAGAGGGAAAGTGGAGCAAGCCTACGAAGTAGGGCGGATGACATACGGCTGACCTTTTCTGCCTGGGAGCCGGTCGTCCCGCCCTTGTACGTCGGACTCCGGTCGGATGTTCCTTGGTCGCGTCGTCGAAGCGGCGCCTCCCTATCCTGCGGCATCCGCCGCACCTCGTGACCAGTTCGTTATCTGGTCCGAGGACACCATGCCACGCCTGCGGCCTGCGGTGGGGGAGGAGGGCGCCGTGTGGCGTGTGCGGCCAACGGGTTTCGAATTCACGCCGATGTCACAAGCCCGGGGGCCCCGTGGCTCATGTCACGCCCCTCAGGTCACAGAAAGGTTGCGGTGGTCGTGGCATGCTGTCCGCCGAGACAGATCGGACACCCGGGTGTACCAGGGCGGGACCCCGGGATCCGAGACAGGCAATGCCCCCGACAGAGAAGGTTCACCGGATGTCAACCGCCCTACTCCGCAGACTCGCGCCCCTGTCCCTCTTCACCGTCCCGCTGCTCATACCGGTGCTGGTGAGCACCAGCAACGCCGCCACGGTCCACAAGCACAAGCACAAGCATCACAAGGACAAGGCGGCGGTCAGCGCCACGGCCACCCCGGCGGCCACGACCGCGACGACCGCGAAGGCGGCCACCGCGAAGGCGGCCACCGCGAGCCCACCAGCGCCACGACGTCCTACACGATCCCCGCGGCCGCACGTGGCGTGGCCTTCGGGACCTCGATGGGCGGCAACAGCACCCAGACGATCAAGATGTTCCCGAACGCCCGCGTCGGTCGCGTCTTCTGGAGCACCCCGAAGACCACGCTGCCCGCGCTGCCGTCGAGCTACCAGATCTGGGTGTCCTTCGACGGTGTCAGCCTGGCGACGGTCGCCTCCGGCAAGTTCAACGCGCAGTTCGCCACTCTTCTGCAGGCGTGGAACAAGTCCGGCCGCACGGTCTACTGGGACTGGCAGCACGAGGCGGACAACCCGAGCAACCACTTCAACACCGCGCAGTACCGCGCCGGCTGGGCGCAGCTGCTGTCGGTGGAGAAGAAGTACCCGAGCTCGCGGGTGAAGTCGATGAGCATCCTCGAGGGATACGTGCTCGCGCCGAGCAAGCCGCACGGTGACCCGGAGAGCTGGTACGTGCCCGCCGACGTGCTCGGCTTCGACTGCTACGTGCCCGACAACGTGGTGCGTGCGATGAACTACGCGAAGGCCAAGCACAAGCCATGGGCGATCCCGGAGTTCGGCTACCACTCCGGTGACGCCAAGGACATCGCGTACATCCAGTCGACGATCAACCAGTGGGCGCCCTACCCGCCGATCGGCGCTGCCTGGTACAACAACACGGCTGCGGCGAGCTTCTCGCAGCCGCTGACGCAGATCCCGCAGACGCTCGCGTACCTTCGCGCGCTGGCCGGCTGAACGGGGTTCGCGCCCTCTGAACCGATCGTGGCGCGCCGCAGGCCCCCAACGGCTGCGGCGCGCCACGGCGCGGTGTCGCCGTCAGGCCCCGGCAGGCCAGACCCTCTGGGCGACGACGATCCCCGCGCGGTCCCCTGCGGGACTGCGACCCACCCGACGCACCAGCTCGTCGGCGAGCCCCGCCAGGCTGCGCCGGCGTCTGGTGCGTTGTGGGATCTGGGCCAGCAGCTCCGCCGGGGCAGCCTGCAGGAACGCCGAGGTGGTGGCGACCAGCACGTCGCCGTACTCGGTCTCGACCTTCGACCGGCCGCCGTCCCGGCTGGCGGCCGATGCCGTGGTCCCGGCGTGCAGCACGTGCAGGACGGACGGGGACGCCACGTGCGCGGCGCTGCAGCTGCCGTCGGCGCCGAGCACGAGCCGCGTGCGGCTGCCCGACGACGCACCGGCCGCTCCGCCCCCGGGGTCGGCCTCGGCGAGCAGGACCTCGAGGTGGTCGCCCACCCGCAGGACGTCGACACTGGCAGCGCGGCCGCGGGCCGACCAGACGTTCCAGCCGAGCAGCTCGTGCACGCGGCGTGGCGGGAGCCGGTAGACGGCGCTGTCCGGGCCCAGCGTGGGTGCGGCGCTCACCGTCGGCCGGTGCCTTCGCTGCCCGCCCGGCCGGCCTGCTCGGTACGGAAGACGCGCCACAGCCCGGTGCGCCGCATGAGCTCCAGCACCTGCCGGTTCGGGTTGACGAGCACGACGCCGCCGCCGCGGGCCCGGCAGGCCCGGTGGGCGCTGAGCAGCGCCGCCAACGCCGTGGAGCCCATCCGGGTCGTGTGCGTCAGGTCGACCCGGATGGTCTGGGCCCCGCCCAGTACCAGGTCGCGCAGGTGCCAGCGCAGGTCCGGCAGCCCCTCGTTGATCGTGTGGTCGTCCAGCTCGACGACGGCCTGCTCGCGCAGGTCGAACGCTGTGGCCGTCATCGCAGCGCCTGCCTCCTCGGTGCGTCGTCTGCGGCTGTAGCGCCGCGGTCCCTTGGCCCCTACCGTGCTCAGCCAACCTTGCGACGGTGCGGTCGGCCACTTTGCGGTCGTGTGACGAACTCCGTGGGTCCGGGCAGCCGGGTCCGGCGGTCCCGCGGCTGTGCGAGCATCGTGCGGTGGGAGTCCGGGTGATGCTGGTCGAGGACGACGACCGCGTCCGCGCCGTGCTGGGGCTCGCACTCGAGGACGAGGGCTACGAGGTGGCCCCGACCGCCAGCGCCGAGGAGGCGCTGGACACCTTCGCTGCGGTGGGGCCGGACGTCATGCTGGTCGACCTGATGCTCGGCGGGATGTCGGGCTTCGACTGCATCCGCGAGGTGCGCCGGACGAGCGACATCCCGATCGTGGTGGTCAGCGCCCGCGACGACACCCACGACATCGTGGCCGGCCTGGAGGTCGGGGCCGACGACTACCTGACCAAGCCGTTCCAGGTGAAGGAGATGACGGCCCGGTTGCGGGCGCTGCTGCGCCGGACGCAGCGCCGCCACGACAACGGGTCCGAAGACGTCGGGGCGGTGCTGCTGGACGGCTCGGACCCGCTGGCCCCGCTGGTGCTGGCGACGGCGGCCGGCTGGGTACGCCGTGGCGAGGAGCCGGTGCACCTGACGCTGACCGAGTTCCGGCTGCTCAGCGAGCTCGCCGACGCCGAGGGCCGGGTGCTCAGCCGCCAGCAGCTGTTGGAACGGGTCTGGGACCACGGCTTCTTCGGTGACGAGCGGCTCGTCGACGTCCACGTCCGGCGGCTCCGCACGAAGATCGAGAAGGACCCGGCGAACCCCGAGCTGATCGTGACCGTGCGCGGTCTTGGTTACCGGCTCGACCGGCGATGAGCTTGCGGCCCCGGTCGCTGCGGGCCCGGACGACCCTGTACCTGGGCGCGGGGACGCTCCTGGTCGCAGTCCTGTTCGCCATGGCGACCTTCCTGCTGGCCCGCAGCTACCTGCTCGAGCAGCGGGTCGAGGGCGTGCAGCGGCGGGCAGCCATCGACGCGCGCCTCTCGACGGCCAGGCTGGAGACGCCCGGCACCGACGCCAGCGACGTGCTCAACGCGCTCGACCCGCTGTCCGCCTCGGTGGTACTGATCCACCGCGCGGGAAGCTGGTTCTCGTCCTCGCTCGACGTCGGCGCCGAGTCGGTCCCCGGCGCGCTGGTCTCGATGTCGTCCGGCGGGTCGGCCGGCTACCAGGTGGTGGACGGGCCGCAGGGCGAGGTCGTCGTCGTCGGCATCCCGTTGACCGGCGTGGGGGGCGAGCTGTACGAGGTCGCCCCGCTGGACGACCTCGTCCGCAGCCTGAACATCCTCGGGCTCATCCTCGCCATCGGCACCGTCTGCGCGGCGGCCGCGGGCGTGGGCATCGGCGTCTGGTCGAGCCGGCGGGTGCTCGAGCCGCTGGACGGCGTGGCGACCGCCGCCGCGCAGATCGCCGGCGGTCAGCTGTCCCGCCGGCTGGAGCCCACCGACGACCCCGACCTGGTGACGATCGTCGGCTCGTTCAACAGCATGGTGGACGCGCTGCAGACGCGGATCGAGCGGGACGCGTCGTTCGCCGCCGACGTCAGCCACGAGCTGCGCACCCCGTTGACGACGCTCGTCGCCGCCGTGGACCTGCTGCAGGCGCGGGCGGCGGGGATGTCGCCGGTCCAGCGCCAGGCACTCGACCTGACGTCGGCGGAGCTGGCGCGGTTCCGCCGGCTCCTGGACGAGCTGATCGAGCTGGCCCGCTTCGACGCGGGGCTGCCCGACCAGCAGCTGCAGGACGTGGACCTGCGCTGTCTGGTCGAGCAGTCGCTGGCCATGCGCAGCCTGCCGGCCACGCTCGTGCAGGGGGACACCCACGTCGTGGTCAACGCCGACCGGGCCCGGCTGGAGCGCGCGTTCGCCAACCTGGTCGAGAACGCGGACCGGTACGGCGGCGGCGTGGTCGCTGTCGAAGTGGTCCAGGACAGCGCCGGGGTCTGCGTGCTCGTCGACGACGCGGGACCTGGAGTGCCGCTGGCCGACCGGGAGCGGGTGTTCGCGCGGTTCGCGACCAGCGGGGGCGCCCGTGGCTCGGCCCGCGGGACGGGGCTGGGTCTGGCGATCGTCAAGGAGACCGCGTCCTCGCTCGGTGGCGAGGTGTGGTGCACCGAACGGCCCGGCGGTGGGGCCCGCTTCGTGCTCTGGCTGCCCTGCGTGGAGGCCATGCCGTGAACGGTTCGCTGCACCGGCGCCGCCGGGCCGTCGTACGGGCGCTCGTCGGGTGCGCGCTCGGGGCCACGTTGCTGGCGGTGGGGCTGTCCGGGTGCGGGCTGCCGACGATGGACGAGCCGGCTGCGATCGACCAGGCCGGGGTGCCGGACCACGCGGCCGCGGGCTCGCAGACGCAGTCCCGTCCCGCGGCGGGAGGGACGGCGGACCTGTTCTTCGTGTCGGGAGAGAACATGCTGCGCCCCGTCCGCCGCGCGCCGGTGTCGGCGGACACCCAGCAGGCGATCGCGCAGACGCTCGCGCAGCTGGTCGCGGGGCCGGACGCGACGGAGCGCAAGGCCGGCCTGTCGTCGGCGATCCCACCCGGCCTGACGCTCAAGCTGGTCAGCCTCGTCGACGGTCAGGCGGTGGTCGACCTGGAGGGCAGCGACCCCGGTCCCGCCGCGGACCAGGCCCACCTGGCCACCGGTCAGGTCGTGCTGACGCTCACGGCCATGCCCCTGGTCGACAGTGTGCTGCTCACGCGCAACGGCCGTCCGCTGGAAGCAGCGCTGCCCGACGGCGAGCTGACGGCCCTGCCCCTGACTGAGCAGGACTTCAGCGTGCTCCTCCAGCGCTGAAGTCCTGCTCGGTCGCGTGGCCGTGACGTCAGCTGGTCTGGATCTGCACGTAGTCGATCTGGCCGGCCCAGTAGTCGCACGTGACCGTGATCTGGTCGCAGCTGTTCTTGCCCGCGATCGAGAGCGGCTTGGTGTTGGAGATGTTGCCGGTCGCGTGGGCGATCTTGGCGACCTGCACGCCGTCGACGGTCATCGTCACCGCCGTGGCGGTGCGCGTGCAGTTGACCACGTGCCACGCGCCGTTGTTGAGCGCCGTCGGAGACCCCACTCCCGCGTTCCCGACCGAGCCGCGGAACAGGCACTGCACCTTCCCGTTCGGGGCCTGCCACTTGAAGTAGCCGCCGGCCGTCGCCGACTGACCCTTCTGGATGATGTTGCCGAACGCGTTCGTCCACTTCAGCCGGATCGTGATGCTGTAGTCGCGCGTGCCTGGGTTGAGCTTGGAGTTGCTGACCAGGTCGATGTGTCCCGGGTGGGCCGGCGGCGTTGCCTTCAGGGGGTTGAACGTGTGCACGGAGCCGTTCTTCACGACCTCGCTGCCGATGCTGCCGTTGATGCCGTGGCCGCTGGAGTCGACGAGCGTCGAGCCGCTCCTCTCGTTCATGTTCCACAACGCGACCGTCGTCAGTGTTGCTGCTGTTGCCGGTGGTGCCAGACACACGGTCGTGAGTACGACGGCAGCCCCCGCTGCCAGGGCGACGCGTAGTCGGCTCATCAAGCTCCCTCCCCTAGCACGGAGCGCTCCCCGACGCCCCTGCCGCCGGCCCCTCCGGCGACGATCCCGGTCACGCTACTCATGCAACACGGTTGCGGACAGGCTCGTCTCGCAGGGGCGACGGGAGGCTGCGCAGCGTGACCGCGGAGGTGGCTCGGGCTCGCCGTCAGCGCGGCGGCGGCGGCGCGGTGCTCTGCCGGACGACCAGCTCGGCCCTGATCCGCGGCGAGCGGACCTCGTGACCGGCGACGAGTTCGAGCGCCAGCCGCGCCGCGGCCTGCCCCTGGTCGTACAGCGACTGGGAGACCGTGGTCAGCCCCGGTTCTGACCGGGCCGCCTCCGGGATGTCGTCGAACCCGACCACGGAGACGTCGCGCGGGACGCGCCTACCCAGGTCGGCCGCGGCGCCGAGGGCACCGAGTGCCAGCACGTCGGTGACCGCGAAGACGGCGGTGGGGCGGCTCGACGCGGGACGGTCGAGCAGCCCGTGCGCGGCCCGGACGCCGGCCTCGACGGTGTTGGCGTCGGCGCCGGCCACGAGCACGGAGCCGGCGGGAACCCCGGCCGCCGCGAGCGCCCGGGTGAAGCCCTCCACGCGCTCCTTGCTGCCCAGCCGGACCGGGACGGCGCTGTCGATGGGCGCGGACGGGTCGCGGCCGGGCAGCGCGATCACGCCGAACCGTGCGTGCCCGAGCTGCAGCAGGTGGTCCGCCGCCAGCGCCCCCGCCTTCCGGTTGTCGATCCCGACGAACGGGACGCCGGGGATGCGCGGGCTGCCCGCCGTGACGACAGGCAGCCGCCGGGCCGTGACCGCGGTGACGGCAGGGTCGGCGGCGCCCATCGAGCAGACGACGAACGCGTCGACGAGCGCGTTGCGGACCAGCGAGCCGTCCAGGTCGGCCTCGGCGGGCACCAGCAGGGCCGCCTGGCCGGCCGCGCCGAGCTCGGTGGCCAGGCCGCGCATGAACGACACCAGACCCGGGTCGGTGAACGCCGCGGGCAGCCGCTCGGTCAGCAGGACGCCGACGGTGCCGACGCGCCTGCGCCGCAGCGACCGGCCGGCCGGGTCCGGCCCCGGGTACCCCAGCTCGGCTGCCACCACCAGCACCCGCTCGCGGGTCGCGGCGGACAGCTGGTCCGGCCGGTTGTAGGCGTTCGAGACCGTCATCCGGGAGACGCCGGCGGCCTCGGCCACGGTGTCCAGGGTCGGCCGGTCCGCCGTCATGCCGCCGCCCTCCTTCCGTCCGGTCCGGGTCGTCCTGTATCGTTCAAGACTGTATCCATACAGAAGCCCCCGTCGAAGCGAGCCGCTCCGTGTCCGTCCACGCCTTCGCCGTCTGCCTCGCCTACCTCGGAGCCACTCTCGGTGTGGCCATGGTCGTCCCGCAGATCCTGCGCACCGTACGGCACCCCCAGCTCGACGGGGTGTCGCCGGCGTCATGGGCGCTGACCGCTCTGGCCTGCCTGACCTGGATGACGTACGGGGTCCGGACCGGCACGGTCCCGCAGATCCCCGGCAACGTGCTGCTGGTCAGCGGCGCGGTGGCGATCGTGCTGCTGGTCCCGAGCACCACGTCGCGTCGGAGCCGCGCCGCACGCCTGGCCGCCGCCGCGACCGCCCTCCTCCTGCTCGCGTTCACGGTGCCGGCGACGTCGGTCGGCTACCTCGCACTCGCCGTCGGTCTGGTCTCCGCCTGGCCACAGGTCTTCGACTCGTTCACGGGGTGGCGGGGCGGCGGCGAGTCCGGGGTGTCGATCACGACCTGGTCCATCAAGGTCGTCTCGCAGACCTGCTGGCTGGTCTACGCCGTGGTGACCGTTCAGCTCCCGGTGGTCGTCAGCGCGACGGTGGCCCTGTCCACCGCGCTGGCGCTGGTGCTCCTTGAGTCCTTCCGCCGGCTCACCCTGAACCCGCAACCTACGGTCGGGTAGGCGAGGAAGGGGACCGTACCCCGCCGTGGGTCTCGGTCAGGGTGGCCTCGTAGCCGGCCAGCTCGGCTCCGGCACCGTACGGCACCGAGCGCAGACCACGCAGGACCGCGACCAGGCAGCGGTCCCGGAGCCGCTCCAGCTCCCGGACCGAGGCACCCTCGGCCTGCGCGTCGGACTGCTCGGCGATCCGGTCCAGCAGCTCCTCGGTGAGCTCGGGGACGTCGGTGAGATGAGTCCACGGCCACTGCAGCGCGGGCCCGAACTGCGCCATGAAGTGCCGCATGCCGCCCTCCCCGCCGGCGATCCGGTAGGTGAGCATCGTGCCCATCGACGCCCAGCGCAGGCCGGCGCCGTAGCGGATCGCGTCGTCGATCTCGGCGACCGTCGCGACGCCGTCGTGCACGAGCCACAGCGCCTCCCGCCACAGCGCCTCGAGCAGCCGGTCCGCGACGAACCCGTCCACCTCGTGCCGGAGCACCAGCGGGTGCATGCCCACGGCGGAGTAGACCGCCGCCGCTCGCGCGACGCTGCCGGCACCGGTGCGCGCACCGGGGCACACCTCCACCAGTGGCAGCAGGTACACCGGGTTGAACGGGTGCCCGACGACCATCCGCTCAGGGTGCGCCATGCCGGACTGCAGCACCGACGGCAGCAGCCCGGACGTGGACGACGCGATGACGACGTCGGGGTCGGCGGCGGCGTCGGCCTCGGCGAGCAGGCCCTGCTTCAGCGCGGGGTCCTCCGGAGCGCTCTCCTGCACGAACCCGGCTCCGGCCACCGCCTCGGCCACCGAGCCCACGACCGTCCACGCGCCCTCGGCCGGCATCGGCGCCTCGGTCAGCCCGGCCCAGGCGGTACGCGCGCCGTCGAGCACCTCGCCGAGCCTGCGCGCGGCCTGCGGGTCCGGGTCGAAGACCTGCACGTCGCACCCGGCCAGCGCGAAGCGCGCGGCCCAGCCGCCGCCGATCACGCCGCCGCCGAGCAGTCCGACGCGTGCGGGCGGCCGGGTCGGCGGGTCAGCCATGCCTGACCAGGCCCAGGTTGTCGCGGACCTCCGGGGCGCTGAGCACCCGCACGTTCATCGCCTCCAGCAACGTGACCGCACGCTCGACCAGCTGACCGTTGGTCGCGAGCACGCCGCGGGACAGGTACAGGTTGTCCTCGAGCCCGACCCGGACGTTGCCGCCGAAGAGCACGGCCATCGCGGCGTACGGGAGCTGGAAGCGTCCGATCGAGAAGGCCGAGAACACCGCGCCCGCCGGCAGCCGGTTCACCATGGCCGCGAGCGTCAACGGATCGTTCGGGGCTCCGTACGGGATGCCCATGCACAGCTGCACCAGCGCCGGCCCGTCGACCAGCCCTTCGTCCACGAGCTGGTTCAGCAGGACGAGATCGCCGGTGTCGAAGACCTCGACCTCGGGCTTGACCCCGAGGTCCTTGATGCCCTGCGCCATCGCCCGGACCATCGCCGGCGTGTTCACCATGATGTAGTCGCCGCCCGCGGCGAAGTTCATCGTCCCGCAGTCCAGCGAGCAGATCTCGGGCCGCAGCTCGGCCACGTGCGCGAGCCGCTCGGTCGCGCCGGCCATGTCGGTACCCGCGGTCAGGTGCGGCAGCGGCTGCTCGGCGCCGCCGAGGACGAGGTCGCCGCCCATCCCGGTGGTGAGGTTGATGACGACATCGGTGCCGGACGCGCGCAGCCGCTCGACCACCTCGCGGTAGTACGCGACGTCGCGCGCGCCCTTGCCGGTGTGCGGGTCCCGCACGTGGATGTGGACGACGGCGGCGCCGGCCGCGGCGGCCTCCATCGCGGCGCCGGCGATCTGCTCGGGGGTGACGGGCACCCGGTCGCTGCTGCCGGTCGAGTCGCCCGAGCCGGTGACGGCACAGGTGATGAACGCAGACGTGCTCATGGTGCGCACTGCTGCTCCTCCGGTCGATGGCTCTTGTCAGACCCAGCCAGGGCCAGAGGCCCGGCTGGGTCTGACAGGTCGTGAGTGCGGCACGGGTCAGCGGCCCTGCCAGCGCGGCGGTCGCCTCTCCACGAACGCGCGCGCGCCCTCCTGCGCGTCCAGCGAGGTCGCGACCCGCGAGTACGCCGGCAGCCCGGACCGCAGCGCCGCGAAGCCGTCCGGGACGCTCATGCCCTCGGTCTCGCGCAGCACCTCCAGCACGGCGGCCACGGACAACGGCGCGGCCTCGCAGATCCGGGCCGCGAGCGCCTTCGCGGCGGGCAGCAGGCCGGCCAGCGGTACGACGGCGTTGGCCAGTCCCCAGCGGGCGGCTTCGGCGGCGTCCATCCGACGACCGGTCAGCAGCAGCTCGACGGCGACGGCGCGGGGCAGCCGGCCGGGTACGCGCAGGATGCCGCCGGCATCGGCGACCAGCCCCAGCCGGGCTTCGGTCAACGCCATCTCGGCGTGGTCGGCGACGAGCATCAGGTCCGCGGCCAGGGCCAGCTCGAACCCGCCGCCCATGGCCATGCCGTTGACTGCCGCGATCACCGGCTTGCCCAGGTCGAACATCTCGGTGAGGCCGGCGAAGCCGCCCGGGCCCCAGTCGGCATCGGGTCGCTCGCCGGCCGCGGCGGCCTTGAGGTCCCAGCCCGCGCTGAAGAACCGTTCGCCACCGCCGGTGAGGATGCCGACGCGCAGCGCCGGGTCGTCGCGGAGCTGGGCGAACGCCCGGTACAGGGCCCGGCTGGTCGGCGCGTCGACCGCGTTGGCCTTCGGCCGGTCCAGGGTGATGACGAGGATCGCGTCGTCGACCTCGGTCCGGACCGCCGGCCCGCTGCCGGCTGCCGGTTCGTTCGTCGCGTCGCTCATTGGGCTCAGGCCTCTCGGGGGCGCAGCAGGGCTCGGGAGATGATCAGGCGCTGGATCTCGCTGGTGCCGTCCCACACGCGCTCGACCCGCGCGTCGCGCCACCAGCGCTCCACGTGGGCCTCGGTCATCAGCCCCATGCCGCCGTAGACCTGGACCGCGGTGTCGGTGACGCGGCCGAGCGCCTCGGAAGCGAAGAGCTTGGCCATGGCCGCGTCCTGGGTGGTCATGCGGCCCTGGTCCAGCTTCCACGCGGCCTGCAGCGTCAGCAGCTCGGCGGCCTCGACCGCCACCGCCATGTCCGCGAGCTGGAAGCCGACACCCTGGAACCGGCCGACCGGCTGCCCGAACTGCTCGCGGGTGGCCGCCCAGTCCAGCGCGGACTCGAGCACCCGCCGGGCCCGGCCGACACTGGTCGCCGCGACCGTCAGCCGGCTGGCGCCGAGCCATCGGTCCATCAGCTCGAGCCCGCGGCCCTCCTCGCCGAGCAGGGCGCCCGCCGGCACGCGGCAGCCGTGGAAGACCAGCTCGCACTGGTGGTACCCATGGTGCGAGACGCAGCTGGACCCGCGGTGCACCTCGAAGCCGGCCGTGCCCATGTCGACCAGGAAGGCGCTGATCGAGCGCCGGGTCCCGCGGGCGGTCTCCTCGGTGCCGGTGGCGGCGAAGAGGATCACGTAGTCGGCCATGTCCGCGTGGCTGATGAAGTGCTTCGTGCCGTCGATCACCCAGCCGCCCGCCGCGCTGTCCCGCACCGCCCGCGTCGTCATGCTGCGCACGTCCGAGCCGGACCCGGGCTCGGTCATCGCCAGGCAGTCGTGCCGCTCGCCGCGCACGGTCGGCAGCAGGTACTGCTCGACCTGGTCGCCGGTGCACGCCTGCAGGATGTTGCTCGGCCGGGACACCAGCATCTGCAGGGCGTACGAAGCGCGTCCCAGCTCGCGTTCGGCGAGGGTCAGGCCGATCGCGTCCAGCCCGCCGCCGCCGATCTCGGCCGGCATGTTCGCGGCGTACAGCCCGGCGGCCAGCGCCTTGGCCCGGACGGAGGCGACGAGGTCGGGCGGGACGTCGTCGAGCCGCTCGACCTCGTCCTCGTGCGGGTAGAGCTCGGTCTCGACGAAGGCGCGCACCGTCTCGACGATGAGCCGCTGCTCCGCGGTCAGCTCGAAGTCCACGGCTCAGCCGTCCCCACGGCGCAGGCCGACGGCCCGCCCCACCCACGACGGGACGGGCAGCACGGCGTGCGCGTGCGCCAGCCGCTCGAGCCGGTCCAGCAGGACCGGCGGTATGGGGGTGACTCTGCCGAGTGCGGCGTCGACGTGCAGCAGCAGCTGCTCGCCGGTGGCGACCAGGGTGGGCGGGACGCCGGCCTCGTCGGCCCGGACGAGCACCTCGTGCGCGATGTGGACCCGCTTGGTATCGACGCCCAGGACGCGCAGCGTGAGCATCAGCTGTCCGCCCTCACCGACCTCGTCGAGGTTCCGGATGTGCGTCTCCACGGTGTACAGCGATCGCCCGGAGTCCCGGTAGTCGTCGTCGATCCCCAGGTACCGGAAGAAGGCGTCGGAGCTGTTGCCCATCACCAGCAGGAAGCACCACTCGCTCATGTGGTCGTTGTAGTCGACCCAGTCCGGCCCGACCGCGGCCTCGTACAGCCGCAGCGGGGCGGGGATCGGCGCCGCGGCCGGATCGTCCCAGCCGCCCGGGCGGGTGCTGGGGAAGTCGAAGACCTCGGTCACGGTCGTGGAGCCCACCTGTTCACATCGTGCGACGGATGCTTGTATCGTGCGACGACGATAGAGACGCGCGGCACGCCCGGTCAAGGGCGACGAGACGAGGTGGACGAGGTGCCGGCAGCTGCGACAGGTGGGCGCGTCCAGTCGCTGGAGCGTGCCATCGCCTTGCTGGACGCGGTCGCGGACGCCTCGCCGGGGGGCGCCCCGGTCGCCGGCCTCGCGCTGCGCTGCGGTCTGAACCGGGCCACCGCCTGGCGGCTGCTGGGCACGCTGGAGGCGCACGGTCTGGTCGACCGCGACCCGGCCACGCAGCGGTACTCGGTCGGCTTCGCGGTCTCCCGCCTGGCCGCCTCGGCCGGCGTCGACGGGCTGGTCCGGCGGGCGCACCCGGTGCTGGTCCGGCTCAGCGAGCGCACCGGCGAGACGGCCGACCTGGCGGTCGCCCGGCCGCTCGGACTGACCTACGTCGACGAGGTCGCGCCCCCGTCGGTCCTGGCGGCCAACTGGCTGGGACGCCAGGTGCCGCTGCACGCGACGTCGTCCGGCAAGGCGCTGCTCGCCTGGCTTCCCGACGCGGAGGTGTCGGCGCTGCTGGAGCAGCGGCTCACGCGTTACACACCGTCGACGCTGACGTCGCTGAAGGCGCTGCGGCTCGATCTCGCGCAGACCCGCGAGCGCGGCTACGGCTTCTGCGTCGGCGAGCTCGAGCCGACGCTGAACGGCGTGTCCGCGCCGGTGCTGGACGGCGCCGGGCGCCCGGTGGCGGTCCTGAGCGTCTGGGGACCGCACGACCGGGTTCCGCCGGAACGCTTTGCCGAGCTCGGTGCCCTGACGGTCCAGGCCGCGGCCGACGTCGCGGCGGCGGTGACGTCGTGACCGGGCCGGGGACCCCGCTGCGGCTCTACCGCGCGCCGGCGCGTCCCGAGTGGATCGACTACAACGGGCACCTGAACGACTCCGCGTACGCCGTGGCGTGCGGCGAGGCCAACGAGCTGGTGCTCGACGCGCTCGGAGTCGGTGCCGCCTACCGGGACCGGACCGGCTGCGCCACGTACACCGTCGAGGCGCACCTGCACTTCCTCGCCGAGGTGGGTCCGGACGGTGAGCTGCACGCGGAGACGGTGCTGCTCGCCGCGGACGCGAAGCGGCTGCGCCTGCACACCACGCTGCTCGACGCGGACGAGCGCGCGGTGCTCACTGCCGAGTACCTGTACCTGCACGTCGACACGCGCAGCGGCCGGGTGGTGCCGTTCCCGCCGGACCGAGCGCAGGCGGTGTCCGCGCTGCTCGCCGAGCACACCGACCTCGCCCGCGGACTCACGGTGCGGTGAGGCTGAACAGGTCGGCGCCGAACCCCTGCCCAGGGGCGACGCCGGCCGCGCTCAGGTAGATCCCGTACGAGTCGCCGGTCGCGGTCGCCACGGCGGGCAGGCTCAGCGACGCCCACCCGGTGGCGTTCGTGGTCAGCACCTTCGCGGTGGTCTTCACCACAGCACCGGACGGTGAGAGCTCCTTCAACGCGAGGGTGATCTTGGTACCGGCCACGTCGGGCGCGACCCAGACGCTGCAGGTGTACGTGCTGCCGGCCACGGTCGCGGCGGTCAGCCAGTG
Source organism: uncultured Actinomycetota bacterium (assembly GCA_963849365.1). Lineage (GTDB taxonomy): Bacteria > Actinomycetota > Actinomycetes > Prado026 > Prado026 > CAVQCJ01. The sequence continues at coordinate 589,561 of CAWKHA010000004.1, read as the reverse complement.
CGGCTTGTCGATCACGCCGACGTTGGCGGTGGCCGCGGTCCCGTTGACCGAGCGCAGGCTGTACGCGCCGTCGAAGCCGCCCGCCACGAGGCGGTTCCGCGAGGCGACGCTGTAGACGCCGGCCCAGCCGGTGGTACCGGCCTCGAAGCTCTGGTTCAGCACGTACTCGGTCGGCGGTGGGGGCGGCGGCGGAGGCGTCGCGCCGGTCGGTGCCGTGATGGTGAGCGTGCGCATCACCGAGCCCATGGTGCACGGCGGGGCCTTCGTCGGGTTCACCGTGAACAACGGTCCGCAGACGTAGTTCAGCGTCAGGGTGTTCCCCACCATCGTCGAGTGCAGGTACGCGAGGTGGATCGAGTTCCACACCGACAGCGGGTTCGTCGCGACGATCGATGCCTCCTCGGCGCCCCCGCCGCCGTCGGTGAGCTCCCACACGCCGTGCACCGGCCCGCAGATCTCCGCCGCGTGCACGTGGTGACCGATGTCCAGCACGTACTTGCCGTCCGGGCGCGCCACCGGGCTGTACCTGTCGCCGAGCGCGGCGACGGCCGGGGCGACGTTGGGGTCGCTGGCGTAGGCCCCGTTCACCCGCAGGCTCGAGCAGGCGGTGCGGTGTCCGTAGGTGACGACGAGGTAGATGTTCGGGTCCGCCTGCGCGTCGGCCATGATCGCGTCCGCCTTGGCCTGCCAGTCCGGGTACGCCTTCGGCTCCGGCTCGGGCCGGCTGATGAACCGGACGTGGCCGACGTCGAACCAACCCCAGTCGTTGCCCGGGCAGGCGTTCCCGGTGACCCCGGTCGCGGCGCACCCCGGGTGCGAGGTCTGCAGAGCGGTGTCGTTGGGAACGCTCTGCCCGTGGGCCATGACCCAGCGCCCCTTGTAGTTGTTGAGGACGTCGCGCACGGTGCCGGCGGGTGCGCCCGGCTGGGGTGCGCCGTACTCGTGGTTGCCCTGCGTCCATTCCATCGGGCGAAGCGTCGTGACGGTCTGGACGTCGTCGAACACCTGGTGGCTGGCGGCGTTCCCGCACTGGTTCGCGTAGGAGACGTCACCGCCGTGCGTGTAGAGGTCGGCGTTGTCGGCGGCGAGCAGCTGCCAGTACGACGGCATGAACGGGCGGTTGCAGCCGGCCGGCGAACCGGGCAGGTAGTAGCTGCTGCCGGTGTCGCCGATGTCGTCCCAGCTGAAGTCACTGGTCGGGGCGGTCTCGAACTGGTGGTCGGCCCCGCCGGCACCGATCCGGTAGTGGTAGACCGTGCCCGGCGTCAGACCGGTGAGCAGCACGCGGTAGAAGGGGCCGGTGACGTCGACCGGGGCGACCTGCGGCGGCTGGCCCGTCGCCTGCTGCCCGTACCCCGTGTCGGTGCCGTACGCGACGTCGGTCTCGGCCCCGCGCCAGTGCAGCCACATGCTGCTGCCGGCGTCGTCGCCGTAGTTGGCGCTGATCTCGTCGACGGTGTCCACGCCGTCCGCGGCTGCGTGCGGCTGGGGCAGGGCGACGAACGTCACCGCGACCCACGCCAGCGCGACCAGGAGCACCAGCGGCGCCGCGGCCCGCGACGGCACCCGGCGAGTCCGGCTCGTGGTCGGCGCCGCGTGCTCCATCCGCAACCTGCCCGGGGTGCTCGTCGTGCCTGGCCCCCGGCTCCGGTCGGGCCGGGGGATCACCCGAACAGGCTAGAGCCGTCACGGGGTGTGAGCATCGAGCCTACGGCGGCTACCCACCAGGCCGGCGTAGCGACACGTACGGTGGGGACCGTCAGGATCCGGCAGAAGGGGTGGGCATGGACGACCACGACATCCTCGCCAAGGTGTCCCGTCTGGTCGACGAGGAGCACGAGCTGCGGGCCGGCGAGGTCGACGACGAGGCGCGGCACCGGCTGGCCCAGCTCGAGGAGCAGCTCGACCAGTGCTGGGACCTGCTGCGGCAGCGCCAGGCCAGGCGCGACTCCGGCGCCCCGGCCGAGCAGGCCCGGGTACGCCCCGCCAGCGAGGTCGAGGGCTACCTGCAGTAACCCCCGACCCGGGACGCCACGGTCGGGTCAGCGGGCGCGGCCGACCAGCGCCAGCAGCCGGGTCTGCGGATCGACGCCGGCGTCGACCGGCAACGGCCGGCCGAACAGGCCCGAGCCGGTGAGCATCGCCAGGATCGGCGTCGCCCATCCCAGGCCCCACTCGACCAGGTCGGCCGGCAGCTCGTCGTCCAAGCCTGCGCCGCGGGCGAGGTCCCAGGCGTGCACCAGGGCGTCGAAGGTCAGCTGGTCGCAGTACGCCGCCGCGTGCTCGTCCCCGTACGACAGGTGCACGGTCCCGTCCAGCGCGCCCGGCACGGCGAACGCCTCGTGCGCCGGTCCGCAGGCGTGGTGCCAGGCGGCGCACGGGTCGGTGCCCAGCAGGTCGCCGTCGAGCTCGGACCCCACGTCCGCCACGGTCTTGCCGGCCATCAGCGGGACCACCCACAGCTGCTCGCCGACGACGTGGTTGACCAGGGCGTGCACGTCCCAGTCGGTGCAGGGCGTCGGCGCGGACCAGCGGTCGTCCGGCACCAGGTGCACCTTCTCGTCGAAGGTGTCGCTGGCGGACTGGAACCGGGCCAGCGTCCCGGCGTTGCTCTCCTCGCTCACGGTCCGGCTCCTCCTCGCGGGTGGTCAGTGCCTGGTGTGGTCGGCGCTGCTAGTGGAACGACTCCTCGGAGAACGCCGAGCGGAACGAGTCGCGGCCGAAGACCTGGACCAGCGGGTCGATCTGGCTGGTCTGGCACAGCATCGCCTGAACCTTGCGGTCCTGCTCCGCCTCGGTCAAGCGCACGTGCGAGACCAGCTGGTCGTGCGGGTGGCACGGCGGTTCGGAGCCCATGTAGACGTTGAGCTCGTCAAGGCGCGGCCGCCACTGGGCCAGCCACTGCGGGGTGTTCGTCGCGTGCAGGACCCGCGGCCGCGGGCCGTCGTACGAGTCGACCGCGATGTCCACCCATCGCGACACCGACTGGTGGTCGGAGTGCCCGGTCATGCCGTCCGGCCCGAACGTCAGCACCGTGTCCGGACGGGTCCGGCGCAGCTGTTCGAGCACCCGGGCCGCCCCCTCTGCCGGGTCGACGTCCGCGCACCCGCCGTCCGGGTAGTCGAGCCACACGTGGTCCTCGACGCCGAGCACGCCGAGCGCGGCGTACAGCTCCGCCGTCCGGACCTCGGCCAGCGGCTCGCCCGGCGGCCAGCGCTCCGGGTCGGGGGAGCCCAGCTCGCCGCGGGTCGCGGTCACGCAGGTGACGTGGTGGCCGGCCGACAGGGCGCGCATCATGTGCGCCGCGGACAGGTAGCCCTCGTCGTCGGGGTGACCCCACACCCCCAGGACGGAGCCCAGGGTCCACGGCGCCGCCTGCTCGGCGGCTGCGGGGATGTCCGGCTGGGTCATGCGTTCCTCCTGCTGACCGGTGCATTGTGACGGAGCCTACGGATACGGGCCTTGCCGCGGGGTGCGCCGTGGCGTAGCAAGGGCTGGTGCCCACGGTCGAAGTGTTGCTGGTGGGCCGGCTGCGTGTCCTCGTCGATGCGGTCGAGCTGCCCACGCAGGAGGTGGGCACGCGCAAGGCCCGCCTGCTGCTGCAACGGCTGGCGGCCGCCCGTGGCGAGGCGCTGAGCGTCGACAGCCTGGCCGAGGCCGTGTGGGGCGACGACCCGCCCGGAGCTCCGGCGGACAACCTCGCCACGCTGGTGAGCCGGCTCCGCGGTGCGCTCGGCGCCGACCTCGTGGTCGGCGACCGGTCCGGGTGGCGGCTGGGACCGGCGGTCCGGGTCGACCTGGACACCGCCGGCGCGCTGCTCGCCAGGGCCGAGGCGGCGCTCGGGCACGCGGAGCCGGCGGTGGCCGCGGCCGCGGCGCTCGCCGCGGTCCGGCACCTGGCCGGAGCCGTGCTGGCCGACGCGCCGTCCGCCGCCTGGTCCGACGACGTGCGCGAGCACGCGGCAGCGACGTTGCGGCGCGCCCGGCGCACAGCGGCGGCAGCGTCGTTCCAGGCCGGCGACCTCGGCACGGCGGTCGAGGTCGCCACCGACGCCGTACGGGACGACCCCTACGACGAGGCGTCGGTCCGCGTGCTCATGCAGGCGCACCGCTCGGCGGGCGAGCCGTCCCGCGCGCTCGCGCGCTACGAAGACCTGCGGCGCAGGCTGGCCGACGAGCTGGGGACGGACCCGGCGCCGCAGACACGGGCGCTGCACGTCGAGCTGCTCACCGAGTCCGCTCCGGCCGCGGTGCCACGTGCGGCCAGGGCCGAGCGCGGTTCGGGCCAGCGCTCCGGCGAGCCCGCGCTGGTCGGCCGCGAGGACGAGTGCGAGCGGGTCAGGGCGCGCTGGACGGAGGCGGTCGGCGGCCACCCGGGCCTGCTGCTGGTCACCGGCGAGCCGGGTATCGGCAAGACGCGGCTCACCGAGGAGCTGGCCGGCTACGCCCGGCAGACCGGGGGCACGGTGCTGTCCGCCCGGTGCTACGAGACCGAGCGGTCGCTGTTCCTGCAGCCGCTGGTGGACGCGCTGCGGCCCGAGCTGATGCGCTCCTCGCCGGCGGTACTGCGCGAGCTGGTCGACCGGGCCGCGTCGCTGGCCCTGCTGGTGCCCGAGGTGGTGGCCGTCGTCGGTCCGGTCCGGGACGAGCGGCACAGCCCGGAGACCGAGCGGCGGCTGGCGTACGAGGCGGTGGCCGCCGTGCTGCGCCAGCTGTCGACCCGCGGGCCGGTGCTGCTCCTGCTGGACGACCTGCACAACGCCGGGCTGGCGACCTTCGAGCAGCTCCACCTGCTGGCCAGGACCGCCGGCGCCGAGCCGCTGCTGGTCGCGGCCACGCTGCGCACCGCGGAAGGGGCCGAAGCAGTGCGCCGGCTCGAGGCGGTCGCCGAACAGCTCCCGCTCGGGCCGCTGCCCGACGACGCGGTCCACCGGCTGGCCGACGCCGCCGGGCACGCCGCCCTCGGCGACAGCATCGCCCGCCGTACCCGCGGTCACCCGCTCTCGGTGGTGGAGACGCTGCGGGCGATCTCCGCGGGCGAGGAAGGGGTGCCTGCGTCGTTGACGGCGGCGGTGCTGGCCCGGGTAGGGCGGCTCGCCGAGCCCGAGCAGGAGCTGGTCAGGGCGGCCTGCGTGCTCGGTGCGTCCTTCGAGCCGGCGACGGTCGCGGCGCTGCTGTCGGTGCCCACCGCGGTGGCCGTGCGCGGGTCCGAACAGCTGGTCGAGGCGGGCCTGGTGGTCGAGGCCGGGCCCGAGTACGAGTTCGCGAACGACCTGGTCCAGGAGGTGCTGTACGCCAGCACGCCCGAACCGACGAGGTACGCCTACCACGCGCTGGCGATGGACCTGCTCGCCGACCGCCCGGAGGCGGCCGCGGCGCACGCCGCGGCGTGCGGCCAGCCGGCCCGGGCGGCGGCGGCGTGGCTGGAGGCGGCGTTCGCTGCGGCGGCTCGGTTCGCGGCCGCCGACGCCGACCGCATCCTCGGCTCGGCGCTGGCCGCCGCCGAGCAGTGCGGCGACGACGGGCTGGTCGCCCGGGTGCTGCTGGAGCGCGGTGGCCAGCGCGAGACGCTCGGCCGCTACACCGAGGCGGTCGCCGACTTCACGCTCGCGCTGGAGCTGTCCCGGCGGGCTGGGATGGACCACCTGGAGATGTGCGTGCACCAGGCGCTGGCGGGAGACGCCCCGGTGGCGCTGGGCCGGCCGATGAGCAGCTGCATCCCGCACCTGCACGACGGGCTGGCCATCGCCCGGCGCCTCGGCGACGACGCGATGGCCGCCGAGCTGCTCGCCCGGCTGGCCATCCTGTGGTGCAACCGGCTGGACTTCCTGGCCGGCCGCGAGCACGGGCTCGCCGCCGTCGCGGCCGGTCGCCGCAGCGGCGACCCCACCGCGCTCCGGCACGGCCTGGACGGGCTGAAGACCTCCTACGCCTACGTCGGCGACCTGGTCGGGCTGGCGGAGGTGGCGGCCGAGCTGGACCCGCTGGCCCGCCGGGCCGGGGACCTGTTCCTGCTGCAGTGGGCCGTCTTCGAGCAGGCGTTCATCCCGCTGGCCGCGGGCGAGTGGGACCGGGCCGCCGCGCTGGTCGAGGAGGCGACCGCCCTGACCCGGCGGAGCGGGCGGATCAAGTACGAAGGGTGGCTGCTGGCGCACCTGGGCTGGATCGCCCGGCTGGCCGGCCATACCGACGACGCGATCGGGCACGGCCGGCGCTCGGTGGCCGCGGTTCCGCCGGACGGGCACTCCTGGTTCGGGGCGACGGCGAACGCGATGCTCGCGACCACGCTGCTCAGCACCGGCGTCGCCGCGCACCGGGCCGAAGCCGTCCGGCTGCTGCGGTCCGGGCTCGCGGCTGCCGACCGGACCGGTGCGGAGGGCTACCGGCTGCGCTGCATGGCCCCGCTGGCCGAGGCGACCGGCTCCCGCGACGTGCTGCTGCAGGCCGACCGGGTCCTCGCCGACGCCCGGCTGCCGGACGGCTTCGCCTGGATGGCCGGCGCCGACGCGTACCTCGCGCTCGGCCGGGCCTGGCTGGCCGCCGGCGAGCCCGACCGCGCGGGCACCGTCGTGAACAGCCTGGTCGGCCCGGCCGAGGCGAGCGGCTGGTCCGCGCTGGTCCGCGCCGCCGGTGCGTACGAGCTGTTGGACCGGTGCGCTCATGCTCACAGCAGTCCGGCGAGGCGGGCGGCGACCCGGTCGGCGCCGTCGGAGGGCACCGGCGCGTAGTCGACAGGGCGCCCGATCTCGGCGGCGATCGCCGCGGCGAGCTGCTCCGGCCCGGTGGCCTCGTAGTCGACCATGCGGCCGGCCCGGTGCCGCTCCAGCCGGTGCCGCACGTGGAACTGCTGCTCGAAGTGGTGCCGGAGCGGGACGTAGAGGAACGGGCGCCGGTTCGCGGTGAGCTCCATCGTCGTGGTGAGGCCGCCCTGCACGACGGCGAGGTCGCACACGGCCAGGTGCCGCCACAGGTCGTGCACGTACCCGCGCACCTCGAGCCCCTCGGCAGCCGGGACCGAGGCCGGGTCGATGCGTGGCCCCGCCACGACGACCATGCGCAGCCCGGGCACCTGGGCGCGCGCCTGCGGGTACGCCGACACCACCCGCCGCAGCAGGTCCTGGCCCACGCCGGACCCGCCGACCGTCACCACGCAGACCTGCTCGTCGTCGCGGTAGCCGAGCTCGGCGCGGACGCCGGCGCGGTCGGCGTCGGCCAGCGGCTCGAAGCCCGTGACGTAGCCGCAGAACTCGTACGTCGACTCGGTCCACTCGCGGATCGACGGCAGTCCCGCTCCGAGGCCGTCCGGTACGACGTCCTCGGGGTCGCCGACGAACAGCGACCGGTCCCGGACCCGCGGCGCCCGGGCCAGGTGCTCGACCATCTCGGAGTTGTAGTCCGTGGCCAGCTCGGCCTCGCGCTCGCCGCCGTCCGGGAACGGCAGCCATCCCACGAAGTCGGTCAGCCAGGCGAACGCGGTCCGCTTCAGCTCGGGGTGCTCGTGCAGGAAGTGGTCCACGTCCCAGGCCTCGTCGCCGATGACCAGGTCGTACTGGCCCGCCTCGACGACCTCGGCGAACACCATGAAGTTGCTGACGAGGATCTCGTCCATGTCCCGTACGGCCTGGAAGGCGTGCAGGTCGTGCTCGCCGGACTGGGACTCGACGTGCGCGGACTCGCTCGCCAGCAGCGCGGATGCCGGGTGCACCTGCTCGCCGTACCCGGACAGGAACCGGTCGACCGGGGGCTGCGTGAGCCAGTCCACCCGCACGTCCGGCCTCAAGGAGCGCAGCGACCGGGCGATGCCCAGGTCACGGCGGGCGTGGCCGAGCCCGATCGGCGAGGACAGGAAAAGCGCTCGCGGCTGGCGGGTGGCGGTCGTGCGCGTCCGCAGCGGCCGTCGGGCCAGGGGCAGCGGGGCGACCTCGTCGAGGAACTCGTGCAGCAGCCGGTTGACCTGCACGGGGTAGCGGGCCTGCGGCAGGTGCCCCGCCCCCTCCAGGATGACCGAGCGCCCGCCGGTGAGCTCGGCGGCGGTGAGGCTGCGCTGGAGCGGCTGGCAGCGGTCGTCGTCGCCGTGCACGGTCAGGACCGGGCAGGAGATGCTGCGCAGGACCTGCTCGGACTCCTCCCGGTTCTTGACGCACTGCGCCGCCTCGGCGGCCGCGATCTGGACCTCGACGTCGCTCTCGGCGGCCCAGCCGACCGCGTCCTCCCACTGCTTGGTCGAGTGCGGCTCGGGCAGCAGCTGCTGGAAGAAGAACTCGGTGTAGCCGGGGTAGTCGCGCTGCCAGTAGTACTTGTTCTCCTTGGCCCAGCCCTCGTCGGTGTCCAGCTCCTCGTCCCACGGGATCCCGATCCGTTGCGGTATCGGCGGGGTCAGGTACGGGACGTAGGTGGCCAGGCTGGCGACGCCGAGGACCCGGTCCGGATGGCGGGCAGCTGCCAGGAACGACCACCACGAGCTCGAGCAGATCGCCACGAGCAGCGCCTTGTCGACGCCGACCGCGTCCATCACGGCCAGGGTGTCGGCCATGAAGCACTCGTCCCGGAGCAGCTGCGGGTCGGTGGTGCGGTCCGAGCGGCCGTTGCCGCGCGGGTCGATCGTCACCACGCGCGCGTAGCGGGACAGGTACGGGATCTGGCCCTTCCAGATCCTGTTGTGGACGATCGGGTCCACCGGCGGGAAGACGACCGTGCGCTCGCCGTCCCCGTACACCTCGAAGGCGATCTTGAGGCCGTCGTTCTCCACGAAGCCCTCGTGTTCGGGGTACCTGGCGCGCATGGACGGGACCTCCCTCGGACGACCGCAGCCGCTCAGCGGTGCGAAGGCCAGCGTCCTTCCTGGCATTGCAGCGGCATCGCAACGCCGGTGCAACCCCCTTGGGCAGCCTCGTCGCTGCCGGAGCAGGTCCGGCACCGACGTTCCCCGGAGGCGACGATGACGGCAACGGCACTGGACGAGGGCAAGCTGATGGACTTCCTCCACAAGTTCGTGGGGGACCTGGGCGCGACGGCGGCCGCCGGGTCGGTCGTGCTGGGTGACCAGCTCGGGCTGTACCGCGGGCTGCTGGGCAGCCCGGCGACGGCCGAGGAGCTGGCGGGGCGCACCGGCACCGACGCCCGGTACGTGCGGGAGTGGGCCCGCGGGCAGGCGGCCAGCGGCTACATCGAGTACGACCCGGCGTCGGACGCCTTCTCGCTGACCACCGAGCAGGCGTTCGCGCTGACCGACCCCGACGGCGCCATCTACGCCCCGGGCGCGTTCCAGCTCGCGCTCGGCGCGCTGCACGCCCAGCCGCGGATCGCCGAGGCGTTCCGCACCGGGGCCGGGATGGGCTGGCACGAGCACGACGACGACGTCTTCGTCGGCTGCGAGCGGTTCTTCCGCCCGGGGTACATCGCCAACCTCGTGCCGTCGTGGATCCCGGCGCTCGAGGGCGTCGAGGACAAGCTGAGAGCCGGCGCCAAGGTGGCCGACATCGGCTGCGGGCTGGGTGCCTCGACGGTGCTGCTGGCGCAGGCGTACCCGAAGTCGACGCTGACCGGCTCGGACTACCACGACGGGTCCATCGAGGCGGCCCGCAAGCGGGCGGCGGACGCCGGCGTGAGCGACCGGGTCTCGTTCGAGGTCGCCAGCGCGCAGACCTTCGGCGGCACCGGGTACGACCTGGTCGCGACCTTCGACTGCCTGCACGACATGGGTGACCCGCTCGCCGCGTCCAGGCACGTGCGGGAGTCGCTGGCCGACGACGGCACGTGGCTGATCGTCGAGCCGTACGCCGGCGACGACGTCACCGACAACCTGAACCCGGTCGGCCGCGTCTACTACTCGTTCTCGACGCTGCTGTGCGTCCCGAACGCCAAGTCGCAGGGTGGCGTGCACACCCTCGGTGCCCAGGCGGGCGAGGCCGCGATCCGGGCGATCGTCTCCCAGGCCGGCTTCACCCGGTTCCGCCGCGCCGCCGAGACCCCCTTCAACATCGTGTACGAGGCTCGCCCCTGAGCCCCTCCCCCCTCCCTCCCTCAGACCTACGGGCAGGTACGGCCGCTTTCCGGCCTTACCTGCCCGTAGGTTGCGTGGCTGCCGAGTGGCTCATATAGTTGCGTGTGTCATGCAACTATATGAGCCCACTCACGGGCAGGCCGAGGCGACGCGCCGGATCGGGCTCGCCATGTCCACGCTCATGCGCGCCGCCGGGCGGGCCAAGGCCCAAGACGCGGCCAGCGGTGGCGTCTTCCACGCCATGGGGCTCCTGTTCGTCCTGGTCGAGTCCGGCCCGCTGCGCGCCAACCTGCTGGCCGAGGCCGTGTACAGCGACCCGTCGACGGTGAGCCGGCAGGTGGCTGCGCTGGTGGACCAGGGCCTGATCGTCCGCGAGCCCGACCCCGAGGACCGCCGCGCGACCCTGCTCGCCGTCACCGACGCCGGCCGCGAAGTCTTCGCCGACCGCATGCGCATGCGCGACCAGCTGCTGGCCCGGATGACCCAGGGATGGTCGGCCGACGACCGCGAGCGGTTCGCCGAGCTGCTCGAGCGGTTCGCGCACTCCTTCGCCGCCACCGTCACCGCGCACCACCCCGCCGTGCAGGCCCAGCCTGACCGCCCGTCGACCCGTACGGAGACGTCGTGACCAGCACACCCACCGGCCGCGCGACTGCGCCGGCCGGCACCGAGCTCACCCACCGGCAGATCCTGTCGATCATGTCCGGGCTCATGCTCGGCATGTTCCTCGCCGCCCTCGACCAGACCATCGTCGCCTCGGCGATGCGCACCATCGGCGACGACCTGCACGGCCTGTCGATCCAGGCCTGGGTCACCACCGCGTACCTCATCACCGCGACGATCACGACCCCGCTGTACGGCAAGCTCTCGGACATCTACGGCCGCAAGCCGATGTTCCTCATCGCGATCTCGGTCTTCCTGGTCGGGTCCGTCCTGTGCACCCTCTCCACGTCGATGTACATGCTGGCGGCGTTCCGCGCCCTGCAGGGGCTGGGGGCCGGCGGTCTGTTCACGCTGGCGCTGGCGATCATGGCCGACATCGTGCCGCCGCGAGAGCGGGCCCGATACCAGGGCTACTTCCTGGCCGTCTTCGGAACGTCGTCGGTGATCGGGCCGGTCGTCGGCGGCTTCTTCGCCGGCCAGGCCGCGATCCTCGGCATCGCGGGATGGCGCTGGGTGTTCCTGGTCAACGTCCCGATCGCGATCGCCGCCCTGGTCGTCGTCGCCAGGGTGCTGAACATCCCGCACACCAGGCTCGACCACCGCATCGACTGGCAGGGCGCCTTCGCGCTGACCGTGGGACTCGTCCCGCTGCTCATCGTGGCGGAGCAGGGTCGCGGCTGGGGCTGGACGTCGCCAGGAGCGGTCGGCTGCTACCTCCTCGGCCTGGTCGGCCTCGGCCTGTTCGTGTGGGCCGAGTCCTGGGCCGGCGACGACGCACTCATCCCGCTCCGGATGTTCCGCAACAGGACGTTCTCGATGACGTCGGTCGTCGGGCTCATCACCGGAGCGGGGATGTTCGGCGTCATCGTGTCGCTGCCGCTGTACCTGCAGATCGTCAAGGGCGCCTCGCCGACGAAGGCGGGTCTGCTGACGGTGCCGCTGGTCGCCGGGATCATGCTCGGCTCGGTGGTCGCCGGCCAGATGATCTCGCGCACCGGGCGCTACAAGATCTACCCGGTGATCGGCTCGGCGCTGATGGTGTTCGGCGCGGTGCTGTTCACCCGTATCGGCGCCGACACCCCGTTCTGGGAGACGGCCGTGTTCATGACCGTCTTCGGCCTCGGCCTCGGCCTGGTCATGCAGCCGGTGGTGCTCGCGGTCCAGAACGCCATGCCGCCGACCGACGTGGGCGTGGCCACCGCGTCGTCGACGTTCTTCCGCCAGATGGGCGGCACGCTGGGGACGGCGGTCTTCCTCTCGGTGCTGTTCTCGACGGTGGGCGACAAGATCGCCTCGGCGTTCGGGAAGGCCGCGCAGACGCCGGCCTTCCAGGCAGCTCTCAAGGACCCGTCGGTGCTGGCGAACCCGGCCGACAAGCAGGTCGTCGACGCCCTGACGTCGGGCGCAGCCGGCGGGGGAGCCGGCGCGAACGCGGCCAACGCGCTCAACGACTCGTCCTTCATCCAGAAGCTGTCCGACGTGCTGGCCCACCCGTTCAAGGTCGGGTTCTCCGACGCCATGCACACCGTCTTCTGGCTCGGCGCAGGAGTCCTGTCCATCGCGTTCGTTGTGCTGCTGTTCCTGCCGGAGGTGCCGCTGCGGACGCAGTCGGCGATGGCGCAGCGGGAGTCCGACGCCGCCGAGGCCGCCGAGGCCGCGGGGCTGCTCTAGTCCCCCGCTGCCGTATGCAACGGGGGCTACCCGAGGACGCGCAGGGTTTCGGCTGGGCGGTCGACGACGGACCGGACGACGGCACCGGCGGCACCGAGGGTCGCCGCGTCGCCGCCGAGCGCGCTCACCCGGACGGTGACCGGTGACCAGGCGTGGGCCAGTACCCGCCGGGCCACCTCCTCCTGAACCACCGGCGCCACCCACCGGGCGAGCGCGGCGTACAGACCGCCGAGCACCACCGTGTCCACGTCGACGACGTTGACGACCGCGGAGACGGCCAGGCCCAGGGCCCGGCCGGCCTCGTCCAGCGCGCCGAGCAGCCTGGCGTCGCCGGCCTGCGCCGACTCGACGAGCTGCGCGACGGCGGGCCGTCCCGCCATCGACGTCCCCGCCTGGACGGTCAGCCCGGCCCGGCGCAGGATCGCCTCCTGCCCGGCCACCTGTTCGAGGCAGCCGCGCGACCCGCACCGGCAGGGCGGCCCCTCCGGGTCGACCGGCAGGTGCCCGATCTCCCCGCCCCAGCCGTGCGTACCGCGGAAGATCCGCCCGTCCAGCACCAGTCCCGCCCCGACGCCGATCTCGCCGGAGACGTACAAGAAGCTCTCCGGGGCGGGCTGCGCACCCGCGTGCCGGCGGCCCGCGTACAGCTCGCCGAGCGCGGCGAGGTTGGCCTCGTTGTCCACGTTGAGACCACCGCCGCTGGCCAGGGCGGCCAGCGCGGGCTCGCGCCGCAGCAGGGCGAGGACGTCGACGTCGCGCCACTGCAGGTTCGGGGCCAGCCGGAGCAGCCCGTCCGGCGCGTGCACGAGACCGGGGAGCGCGACGGTCGCACCGCAGACGGACAGGCACTGGTCGGCGGCGTCGGCCAGCGCGCGCCGGGCCAACCGGGCGAGGGCGCCCACGGCGCGGGCCGGGCCCAGCCCGCGCAGGTCGCGCGGGAGCACGGTGCGGTGCCGGACCTCGCCGGTGAGGTCGAGCACGCAGGCGGCCAGGTAGTCGACGTTGAGCTCGAGGCCCAGACCCGCGACCCGGCGGCCGGACGGGACCAGGCCGATCCCCGGGCGGCCGGCGCCGGCACCTGCGCGCGGGCCGGGCCCCACCTCGGCGAGCAGGTCGGCCGCCACGAGCGTCTCGACGAGGTTGGACACCGTCGAGCGGGTCAGCCCGGTCGCCGCGGCGATCTCGGCCCTGGAGACCGGAGCCGGCGCGTCGACGACTCGGCGCAGCACGACCGCGAGGTTGTGGTCGCGCAGGCTCTGCTGGCGCGCGACCAGGGGCTCCGCCCGGACCGGCGGTCCGTCGAACAGCTCCGGCACGGTCTTGACACTGCCACAGCGCCGCCATAAGTTCAACGGGCGAACTAATTGGCCAGCAGGAGGTCCCGATGACCGCGCAGCCCACCCCGGGGGATCACTTCACATTCGGCCTCTGGACGGTCGGCTGGCCGGCCAGGGACCCGTTCGGCGAGGCCACCCGCCCGGCGCTGGACCCGGTCGAGAGCGTGCACCGGCTCGCCGAGCTGGGGGCCTACGGCGTGACGTTCCACGACGACGACCTGATCCCGTTCGGCTCGTCCGACGCCGACCGTGACGAGCACATCGCCCGCTTCCGCAAAGCCCTGGACCAGACCGGGCTCGTCGTGCCGATGATGACGACGAACCTGTTCACCCACCCGGTCTTCAAGGACGGCGCCTTCACCAGCAACAAGCGTGACGTACGCCGGTTCGCGCTGCGCAAGGTGATGCGCAACCTCGACCTGGCCGCCGAGCTGGGCGCGACGACGTACGTCTTCTGGGGCGGGCGCGAGGGCGCCGAGACCGACTCGGGCAAGGACGTGCGGGTCGCGCTGGAGCGCTACCGCGAAGGTCTCGACCTGCTCGCGCAGTACGTCCTCGACCGCGGGTACGGCATCCGCTTCGCGCTGGAGCCCAAGCCCAACGAGCCGCGCGGGGACATCCTGCTGCCGACGGTGGGGCACGCGCTCGCGTTCATCAACTCCCTCGAGCACCACGCGATGGTGGGACTGAACCCCGAGGTCGGGCACGAGCAGATGGCCGGCCTGAACTTCGTGCACGGCATCGCGCAGGCGCTCTGGCACCGCAAGCTGTTCCACATCGACCTCAACGGTCAGCGCGGGATCAAGTTCGACCAGGACCTGGTCTTCGGGCACGGCGACCTGCTGAGCGCGTTCTTCCTCGTCGACCTGCTGGAGAACGGCGGTCCCGGGGGCGGCCCCGCGTACGAAGGGCCTCGGCACTTCGACTACAAACCGCTCCGCACCGAGGACATCGACGGCGTGTGGACGTCGGCGGCGGCGAACATGCGTACGTACCTGCTGCTGAAGGAGCGGGCCGCTGCGTTCCGCGCCGACCCGGAGGTGGCCGAGGCGATGGTCGCGAGCCGGATCCCGGAGCTGGCGGTTCCGACGCTGGCGCCCGGGGAGACCTACGGTGACCTGCTCGCGGACCGGGACGCGTACGAGGAGTTCGACGCGGACGCCGTCGCTGCGCCGGGCTACGGCTACGTGCGGCTGGACCAGCTCGCCGTCGAGCACGTGCTGGGCGCCCGCGGCTGAGGCGCGCGCACGCCAGCCCGGTCCTCGCGGCACTGCTGACCGGGCGGTCAGCAAGGCTCTAGGGTGGGCGGCCTCGAACTCCGTCCGCCGTCAGGAGCCGGACCATGGCCGAACCCGTCCGTTCCGTCCTGCACGATGCGCAGGCCGCCCAGGGGGCGAGCTTCCGCGACGACGACGGATGGCTCTGGACCACCGGCTTCGGCGACCCGGCCGGCGGGTACGCGGCCATCACCGAGGGCGCCGCCCTGTGGGACGTGTACCCGCTGGTGAAGTGGGACGTCCGCGGACCGCAGGCGGCGACCGCGGTCCAGCGCGTGTTCACCGGGGACGTGTTCGGGCAGGCGTCCGGCCAGGTGCGCTACGGCGCGTTCACGGACTCCGACGGCCGGCTCGTCGACGACGGCACGGTGTTCAAGCACGCCGACGACCACTTCTGGGTCTTCACCAACACGTCTGGGTTCGGCGAGCACTGGACGGCGCACACGGCCGGGCTCGACTTCGTGTTCGAGAACCGCGTCTACGAGATGCCGCTGGTGTCGCTGCAGGGCCCGGCGTCGCGTGCGCTGCTGCAGGGGCTGACCCCGGCGGACCTGTCCGGCCTGAAGTACTTCCGCTTCCTGCCGGAGCGGGTGGACGTCGCCGGTGTGCCGTGCTGGCTGATGCGTACCGGCTTCTCCGGTGAGCTGGGTTTCGAGCTGGTCCCCGAGCCGGACGGGGCGCCCGCACTGTGGGCGGCGCTCGGCGGCGCGGGCGCGGTGCCCATCGGCCTGGACACCGTCGAGCCGGCCCGTATCGAGGCGGGCCTGATCATCTACTCGACCGACTACACACCCGGCGAGCACTCTCCGTACGACGTCAGCCTGGACCGCTTCGTCGCGCTCGGCTCGGGCGCGGACTTCGTCGGCCGCGCCCGGCTCGCCGAGATCGCGGCGGCGCCGCCGAACCGGCTGAAGACCCTGCAGGTGCACGGGGACGAGCTGCCCGAGGTCGGGGCCCTGGTTCGCGACTGCGGTGCGGTCGTCGGGACCGTGTCCAGCCGCGTCAGCAGCCCGAGGTTCGGGGGCATCGGCCTGGCGATGCTGGCGACGGGATCCGCCGTCGACGGGCGGGTGGTCCAGGTGGACGCGGGCTCGGACGCGATGGACGCCACGGTCGTGCCGCTGTCGGTCAAGGATCCGGACAAGCTGCGCGCCCGCGTCTGACGGCCCCACCTCTCCCGACTGATGCGCGCGTCTTGGGCCTAAACACTGCGTGTTAGCCCCAAGACGCGCGCATCAGTCGGGAGCTTCACGGGCGGCAGGGAGTCAGCGGGCGAAGACGACGGGGCGGTGCGCGGCCATCCAGGCGGGTACCGCCTCGGCCGGCATCGGCCGTGCCAGCAGGTAGCCCTGCGCGAAGTCGCAGCCCATGTCACCCAGCGCACCCAGCGTGTGCGCGTCCTCGACGCCCTCGGCGACCACGACGAAGCCGAGGTTGTGCGCCAGCTCGACGAGAGAACGGACGATCGCCGCGTTCGTCGGCTCCCGGGTCATGTCGGTGACGAACGCGCGGTCGACCTTGAGCTCGTGCAGCGGCAGGCGGGACAGGTAGCCCAGCGACGTCTGCCCCTGCCCGAAGTCGTCGAGGCTGATCGGCACCCCGGCGCCCTCCAGGCGGTGCAGGCCGGTCAGGGCCCGCTCGACGTCGGTGAACAGCGCCGTCTCGGTGATCTCCAGGACCAGCCGTCGTGGTTCCAGCCCGCTCGACGCCACCGCCGCGAGCACCCGTTCGGCGAAGCTCGCCTGCGAGAGGTTCCTCGCCGACACGTTCACCGCGACCGACAGCTCGGCGGCGGCGCCAGACCATGCGCGCATCTGCTCCAGCGCCGTGGCGACCACCCAGTCGGTCAGCGGGTCGATCAGTCCCGTCTGCTCGGCCAGCGGCAAGAACGCGTCCGGGTACAGCAGCCCGTGCCGCGGGTGGTTCCAGCGCACGAGTGCCTCGACCGCCGACACCGTCCCGTCGGACATGCGCAGCTTCGGCTGGTAGTGCAGGACCAGCTCGTCGTGGGCGAGGGCCCGGCGCAGCTCGCCGACGACGGCCAGCCGGTCGGCGTCGTAGTGGTCCTGGGCCGGGTCGTAGCGCACGACCCCGGAGTGGCCGGCCTTCGCGACGTACATCGCGATGTCCGCGCGCTGCAGCAGGACGTCCGGGGTGTCGCCGTCCTCCGGGAGCAGCGCGAACCCGACGCTGGCCTCCGGCGCGAGCGGCAGGCCGCCCACCTGCACCGGCTGCCCCACTGTGGCGCGCAGCCGCTCCAGCGCAGCCGTCGCGTCGGCCTCCGACGTCACCCGGGCGAGCACCAGCCCGAACTCGTCCCCGCCCAGCCGGGCCACCACGTCGCCGGGCCGCACCGCCGCGGCGAGCCGCTCGCCCAGCCGTACGAGCAGCTGGTCGCCGTTGTCGTGACCGAGCGAGTCGTTCACCTCTTTGAACCGGTCCAGGTCCAGGACGGCGACGGCCCCCTGGCTGCCCGAGGGGCCGTCCGCGAGCTCACCGATGCGCGCCAGGAACTGCCGCCGGTTGGGCAGCCCGGTGAGCTGGTCGTGCTCGGCGAGGTAGAGGTTGCGCCGGGCCTGCTGCTGGAGCCGGCGTGTGGTCGCCAGCGAGATGCCGGCGAGCACGACGTACAGCACGAGCAGGCCGACAGCGAGGTCGCGGTACAGCGTGTCGAGCCCGGCTGCGATGTCCTTGCGGATCGGCTCGTACGGCAGGTACACCTCGAGCACGCCGACCCGGGTCCCGGCCGAGCCGCCGGACAGCGGCTGGTAGACCTCCACGACCTGGGCGCCCACGGGCCCGGTGTCGTTGGCGTCGGTGTTCAGGTGCGTGATCTCGGCGTGGACGTGGCCCTCGGCGGCCTCGAGCGCGTCGTCCTCGGGCTTCTCGGTGAGCCCGGAGCCGTCCTGGGTGTAGACGACGTTGCCGCTCAGGTCGCGGATCCGCAGCCGCATCACCACGCCGCTGGCCACGGCCCGGTCCGCGACCGTGTCGATCCGGTCGAGCGTCGCCGGGGGGATGCCCTGCCGCAGGTCGGCACCCGTCAGCAGCGGCTCCAGCGCCGTGCCGGCGATGACCGCGGCCTGCGCGCGGCCCTCGTCCAGACCACGCCGGTCGGCCTCGGAGTGGTACGACGCGGCGAGCACGAGGCCGAGCACCAGCACCGGGACGGCACTGACCGCGGCGTACACGAGGAACAGCCGTGTCGCCGAACCAGTGGCGGTCGCAGTACGGGTCATCGGTCTTGTGTCGGCCGCGCCGCGCCGGTCCTGAACCCACCCTTACGGGCGGCCGCAGGCGCGTCTGCGACGATCTGACCTGACACCGGCCCGAGGGAAAGGCGGCGGCAATGACGAACGTGGTTCGCGCGCTGGCCCCGCAACGGCGCGACCGCGTGGCGCTGGTGGCCGCGGTCTTCGGGCCGCTGGTGGCGTGCGCCGTGCTGGCACTGTTCCGTGACCACCTCCCGAACACCGATGCGGCGCTGGTGCTCGTCCTGGTCGTGGTCGCCGTGGCCGCCAACGGCGACCGGGTCGCCGGCTATCTGACGGCGGTGTCCGCTGCAGTGTGGTTCGACTTCTTCCTCACCCCGCCGTACCAGAGGTTCACCATCGACCGCCGGGCCGACGTCAGGACCACGGTCCTGCTGCTGGTCGTCGGGATCGCGGTGACCGAGCTCGCCGTGTGGGGGCGGCGCCAGGCCGCCCTGGCCAGTGGGCAGGCCGCCTACCTGGCCGGCATCCGCGCGGCGACCGAGGTCGTGTCGACCGGAGGATCGGGGACCAAGCTGGTGCAGGACGTCGCGCAGGAGCTGGTGCGGATACTCGGGCTGACCCAGTGCCGTTTCGAGTACGGTGCGGCCGGGGTCGGACAGCCGGCCAGGCTCCGCCACGACGGTGAACTTGAGTGGCATCGCGAGGTCTGGGACGTCCAGCGCCGCGGCCTCCCGGTCGACGTCGACATCGAGCTGCTGGTCGAGTCCGGGGGCCGTCTGCAGGGCCGTTACCTCATGCGGGCGGAACCGGACCGGCACCCCGGCCTCACCCAGCGCCTCGTCGCGGTGACCCTGGCCAACCAGGTCGGTGCGGGACTCGGTTGACCCGTGCCCTGGGGCGTCGCGCCTGCCGCCGCCCGTCAAGAGGGCGTCAAGATCGCTCGGCGGGCCGTCAACGACTCGTCAAATCAGCCGCCGGCGCGTGACCGAGGGGTGTGGACTACCGGCATGGCTGATGTCGCGTTCGTCCTGTTGACCCTCGTCGTGTTCGGCGTGCTCGCCCTGGTCGTCAAGGCGGTGGAGAAGCTGTGACCGCCGAGAACATCGTGGGCCTTGTCCTGTCTGTGGCCATCGTGGTCTACCTCGTCGTGGCCCTGGTCTTCCCGGAGAAGTTCTGATGTCCGACACCGCTGCCGGGCTCCTGCAGGCCGGCCTGCTCATCCTCCTGCTCGCCGCCGTGCACGTCCCGCTGGGCGACTACATGGCGCGCGTGTACTCGACGTCGAAGCACGCGCGGGTCGAGCGCGGCATGTACCGCGTCATGGGCGTCGACCCCGACGCTGACCAGCGCTGGGTCGCATATGTGCGCAGCATGCTGGCCTTCACCCTGGTCGGGCTGCTGTTCCTGTACGGGTTCCAACGCGTGCAGCAGCACCTGTTGCTCTCGCTCGGCTTCCCCGCGGTCAAGGCCGACCAGGCCTGGAACACTGCGGCCTCCTTCCTGACCAACACGAACTGGCAGTCGTACTCCGGCGAGAGCACCATGGGGTACCTGGTCCAGATGACCGGCCTGGCAGTGCAGAACTTCGTCTCCGCGGCCGTCGGCATCGCCATCGCCGTTGCCCTGATCCGCGGCTTCACCCGGTCGCGTACCGACCGCCTCGGCAACTTCTGGGTCGACCTGACCCGTGGCTGCCTGCGCATCCTCCTTCCGCTGTCGTTCGCGTTCGCGATCGTGCTCATCGTCGGCGGCGCGGTGCAGAACCTGCACGGCAGCTACGACACCATCACCACGCTGGCCAACGGACACCAGACCATCACGGGAGGCCCGGTCGCCTCCCAGGAGGCCATCAAGGACCTGGGCACCAACGGGGGCGGCTTCTACAACGCCAACTCCTCGCACCCGTTCGAGAACCCCACCAAGTGGACGAACCTGGTCGAGATCTTCCTCCTGCTGTCGATCCCGTTCTCGCTGCCGCGCACTTTCGGCAAGCTGGTCGGCGACGTTCGGCAGGGCTACGCCATCGTCGCCGCGATGGCCGTGATCTGGGTCGTGTCGGTGATCGGCGTGACGGCATTCGAGACGGCGCACCAGGGCTCGGCACTGCAGTCGGCCGGGGCCGCGATGGAGGGCAAGGAGGCCAGGCTCGGCGTACCCGCGTCCGCACTGTTCGCGTCTTCGACGACGCTTACGTCGACCGGTTCGGTGAACAGCTTCCACGACAGCTACACGTCGCTGGGTGGCGGAGTTCTGATCTTCGACATGATGACTGGCGAGGTCGCTCCCGGAGGGGTCGGCTCTGGCCTCTACGGGATCCTCGTCCTGGCTGTCGTCACAGTGTTCGTCGCCGGGTTGATGGTCGGGCGAACGCCGGAGTACCTGGGCAAGAAGATCCAGGCCCGTGAGATCAAGCTCTCGAGCCTGTACATCCTCGCCACCCCGGCGTGCGTGCTGATCGGCACGGGCATCGCCATGGCGCTGCCCGGTGAACGGGCCGGGATGCTGAACTCGGGTCCGCACGGGCTGTCCGAGGTGCTCTACGCGTTCACCTCGGCGAGCAACAACAACGGCTCGGCGTTCGCGGGCATCTCGGTGAACACGGTCTGGTACAACACCGCGCTCGGCCTGGCGATGCTGTTCGCCCGCCTGCTGCCGATGATCTTCGCAGTCGCGCTGGCCGGGTCGCTGGCCCGCCAGCAGCCGGTGCCGGTGACCGCTGGAACGCTTCCGACCCACCGACCACTGTTCGTCGGGCTGCTGCTCGGCGTGATCGTCATCGTCGTATCCCTCACCTACTTCCCGGCGCTGGCGCTGGGACCGCTCGCGGAAGGTCTGCACTGATGTCCACCACCACCACCGCTGCACCGGGTACTCCCCAGCCGGCCGGCTCCACGGCGCCGCACGAGGGTCCGCGCCGGGTGGCGGGCGGCCTGCTGGACCCGGCCATGCTGGTCAAGGCCCTTCCGGATGCCTTGCGCAAGCTCGACCCGCGTGTGATGTGGCACAACCCCGTCATGCTGATCGTCGAGATCGGCGCGCTGGTGACCACGGTCTTGGCGGTCAAGGACCCGTCGGTCTTCGGCTGGTCGATCGCCGCCTGGCTGTGGCTGACCGTAACGTTCGCCAACCTCGCTGAGGCCGTCGCCGAAGGGCGCGGAAAGGCGCAGGCGGAGTCCCTGCGCAAGACCCGCACGCAGACGGTCGCGCGCCGCCTGATCGGTTGGACGGCCGGTGACGACCCGGCTTCCGTCCGCGTCGAGGAGGTCGCGGCGACCGCGGTGGTCCTCGGCGACTGCGTCCTGGTCGAAGCCGGCCAGGTCATCCCCGGTGACGGCGACGTCGTCGAGGGTGTGGCCAGCGTCGACGAGTCCGCGATCACCGGCGAGTCGGCACCGGTCATCCGTGAGTCCGGTGGCGACCGCTCTTCGGTGACCGGCGGGACGAAGGTGCTCTCGGACCGCATCGTGGTGCAGATCACGAGCCGGCCCGGCGAGACGTTCATCGACCGCATGATCGCCCTGGTCGAGGGGGCGTCGAGGCAGAAGACACCGAACGAGATCGCGTTGAACATCCTGCTCGCCGCGCTCACGATCATCTTCCTCTTCGCGGTGGCCACGCTGCAGCCGCTGGCGGTCTTCTCCGGAGCCGAGCAGTCGCTCACCGTCCTTGTCGCGCTGCTGGTCTGCCTGATCCCCACCACCATCGGGGCTCTGCTGTCCGCGATCGGCATCGCCGGCATGGACCGGCTCGTGCAGCGCAACGTGCTGGCGATGTCCGGCCGCGCGGTCGAGGCGGCCGGTGACGTCAACACGCTGCTGCTGGACAAGACCGGGACCATCACCCTCGGCAACCGGCAGGCCAGCGACTTCGTGCCGATGGAGGGCGTGACCGAGGAGGAGCTGGCCGACGCGGCGCAGCTGTCGTCACTCGCGGACGAGACCCCGGAAGGCCGTTCGATCGTCGTCTTCGCCAAGGCGCACTTCGGGCTGCGCGAGCGGCACGAGGGCGAGCTCGGCACAGCGCACTTCGTCCCGTTCACGGCGCAGACCCGCATGAGCGGTGTCGACCTCGACGACGGCCGGCAGGTCCGCAAGGGCGCGGCGTCCGCCGTCGTGGCGTGGGTGCGGGAGAACGGTGGCAGCATGCCGCACCAGGCCGGCGAGGTCGTCGACGGGATCGCAGCGTCGGGTGGCACGCCGTTGGTCGTCGGGGCGGTGGACTCGACGGGGGCGCGCGTTCTTGGCGTCATCCACCTGAAGGATGTCGTGAAGGAGGGCATGCGCTCCCGCTTCGACGAGCTGCGCCGCATGGGCATCCGGACGGTGATGATCACGGGTGACAACCAGCTGACGGCCCGCGCGATCGCGGACGAGTCGGGCGTGGACGACTTTCTCGCGGAGGCCACGCCCGAGGACAAGATGGCTCTCATCCGCCGGGAGCAGGAGGGCGGCAAGCTGGTCGCGATGACGGGCGACGGCACGAACGACGCGCCAGCGCTCGCGCAGGCCGACGTCGGCGTGGCCATGAACACCGGGACGTCGGCGGCGAAGGAGGCCGGCAACATGGTCGACCTCGACTCGGACCCGACCAAGCTCATCGAGATCGTGGAGATCGGCAAGCAGCTGCTCATCACGCGCGGCTCGCTGACGACGTTCTCGATCGCGAACGACGTCGCCAAGTACTTCGCCATCATCCCGGCGATGTTCGTCGTGGTGTACCCGGGCCTGCACCGGCTCAACGTGATGGGGCTGCACAGCCCGGAGTCCGCGATCCTGTCGGCGATCATCTTCAACGCACTCATCATCATCGCGCTCATCCCGCTCGCGCTGCGTGGGGTCCGCTACACGCCCAGCAGCGCGTCACAGATGCTCCGTCGCAACCTGTACGTGTACGGGCTCGGCGGGCTGGTCCTGCCGTTCATCGGCATCAAGCTGATCGACCTCATCATCCAGTTCATCCCAGGGATCCGGTGACTGTCATGCCGTCCAACCTCTCCGCCGTCGTCCGCCAGTACTGGGCGTCGCTGCGAGTGCTCTTCGTCCTGACCGTCCTGCTGGGTGTGCTGTACCCACTGGCCGTGACGGCCGTCGGGCAGCTGCTGCTGAAGAACCAGGCGAACGGCTCGCTGGTCTCGGCCGGCGGCCACGTCGTCGGGTCGAGCCTGATCGGGCAGAACTTCACCGACGACAAGGGAAACCCGCTCCCGCAGTGGTTCCAGCCACGGCCGTCCGCGGCCGGGGCTAGCGGCTACGACCCCACGTCCACGAGCGCGTCGAACCTCGGTCCGAACAACTCCGACCTGCTCCAGGCTGTCCAGGACCGCCGCGCCGCGGCGGCGCTGCTGGACGGCGTGGCCCCGGCGAGCGTCCCGCCGGACGCGGTGACCGCCTCCGGGTCGGGCCTGGACCGTGACATCAGCCCGGCGTACGCGTACGAGCAGGTTGACCGGGTGGCCAAGGCGCGGGGCCTGGACCCGACGAAGGTCCACGACCTGGTGGCCGCGCACGTGAAGGGACGGGACCTGGGCTTCCTGGGTGAGCAGACAGTCAACGTGCTCGAGCTCAACATCGCCCTGCAGCAGCTCGGCGGGTAGGCGGAGACTGCAGGCATGGGACGCGGACGGCTGCGGATCTACCTCGGGGCGGCCCCCGGGGTGGGGAAGACGTACGCCATGCTCGGCGAGGGCCACCGCCGTCTCGAGCGCGGCACGGACGTGGTCGTCGCCTTCGTCGAGGACCACGGCCGGGCGCTCACCCGGGCGATGACCGACGGGCTGGAGATCATCCCGCGGCAGACGATCGAGTACCGCGGCGCGACGTTCACCGAGATGGACACCGACGCGGTGCTGGCCCGGCACCCCAAGGTCGCGCTCGTCGACGAGCTCGCCCACACCAACGTGCCCGGTTCCGAGTACGAGAAGCGCTGGCAGGACGTGCAGGGGCTGCTCGACGCCGGCATCGACGTGATCTCCACGGTCAACATCCAGCACCTCGAGTCGCTGAACGACGTGGTCGAGAAGATCACCGGGGTGCCGCAGCGCGAGACCGTGCCGGACTCGGTGGTGCGTGCGGCCGACCAGGTCGAGGTCGTGGACATGTCGCCGGAGGCGCTGCGCCGGCGGATGGCGCACGGCAACGTGTACCCGCCGGAGCGCATCGACGCCGCGCTCTCGCGCTACTTCCGCGTCGGCAACCTGACGGCGCTGCGCGAGCTGGCCCTGCTGTGGCTGGCGGACAAGGTCGAGGAGGGCCTGCAGAAGTACCGGCACGAGCACGAGATCACCGGGACCTGGGAGACCCGGGAGCGTGTCGTCGTCGCGCTCACCGGCGGCGCGGAGGGCGAGACGCTGCTGCGCCGAGGGGCTCGGATCGCCGCGCGTGCCGTCGGCGGCGAGCTGATGGCGGTGCACGTGGCCCGCTCGGACGGGCTGACCGGAGCGAGCCCGGCCGCCCTGGCGGCGCAGCGACGGCTGGTCGAGTCGCTCGGCGGGACGTACCACCAGGTCGTCGGGGACGACGTGACGGCGGCGCTGCTGGAGTTCGCCCGCGCGGAGAACGCGACCCAGCTGGTGCTGGGGGCGAGCCGGCGGTCGTGGTTCGGCCGGATGTTCGGACCTGGCATCGGCGCCCGGGTGGTCCGTGAGTCCGGTGACATCGACGTGCACATCGTCACGCACTCGGCGGCCGGGACCGGTCGCGGGCTGCCGTCTATCGGGCGCGGCCTCACCGCCCGGCGGCGCACAGAGGGCTTCGCGCTGGCGGCGGTTCTGCTGGCGGCGCTCACGCTGGTGCTGGTGCAGAGCCAGGTCGGGCTCAACCTCGTCAGCGACATGCTGGTGTTCCTGCTGGCCGTCGTGCTGGTCGCGCTGGTCGGGGGCTTCTGGCCGGCGCTGGCGGCGGCGGTCGTCGGTTCGCTGCTGCTCAACTACTACTTCGTACCGCCGGTGCACACGTTCACCATCAACGAGCGGAACAACCTCCTGGCGCTGCTGGTGTTCGTGGCGGTGGCGATCCTGGTCAGCGCGGTCGTCGACTCCGCTGCCCGGCGGACCAGGCAGGCCGCACGGGCGGCCGCCGAGTCCGAGCTCCTCAGCACCACGGCGGGAAGCGTGCTGCGCGGCGAGGGCTCGTTGACCGCGTTGCTGGAACGGGTCCGCGAGGCGTTCGCGATGGAGTCCGTGACGCTGCTGGAGCGGACCGACACCGACGGCGGAGCCGAGGCCTGGCAGCCGGTCGCCTGGGTGGGTGCCCACCCGTGCAGCCGTCCCGGCGAGGGCGAGACGGAGGTCCCGGCCGGCGAGCGCCTGACGCTGGTCCTGGTCGGACGACCCCTGCCGGCCGAGGACCGCCGGGTGCTGGGGGCCTTCGCCGCCCAGGCAGCCGTGGCGCTGGAGCAGACGCGGCTGACCGAGGTCGCTGCGGCGGCGGCACCCCTGGCCGCGGCCGACCGGCTACGTACCGCGCTGCTCGCTGCGGTCGGCCACGACCTGCGTACGCCGCTGGCCTCGGCCAAAGCAGCCGTGACCAGCCTGCGCGGGCAGGACGTGGAGTGGTCCCCGGCCGAACGCGCCGAGCTGCTCGACACCGCGGACTCGTCGCTGGACCGGCTCGCCCGGCTCGTCGACGACCTGTTGGATCTGTCCCGGCTGCAGGCCGGCGCGCTCGACGTGGCGACCCGGCAGTTCGGCCTGGACGACGTGGTCGCGCTGGCGCTGGACGAGCTCGGTGACGAGGCCCGTCGCGTCCAGGTCGACGTGCCGCCCGAGCTGCCCGAGGTGGTGGCCGACCCGGCGCTGGTGCAGCGGATCGTGGCGAACCTCGTGTCGAACGCGCTGCGGCACTCCCCGGACGGGCAGCCGCCGCGGCTGACCGCCAGCGCGCTCGGCGACGTGCTCGAGCTGCGCGTGGTGGACCGGGGTCCGGGGATCCCGGTCGAAGAGCGCGAGCGGGTGTTCGCGCCGTTCCAGCGGCTGGGCGATGCCGACAACTCCACCGGCGTCGGGCTGGGGCTGGCGCTGTCGCGCGGGCTGGCCGAGTCGATGGGCGGCTCGATCGTGCCCGAGGACACCCCCGGCGGCGGGCTGACGATGGTGGTCACCCTCCCGACCGCACCGTTCGCGCCGCTGGTCCCGAGGCCTGCGGTCGGGTAGCCGAGTACTACTGCCTTACCCCACCGCAGGTTCGCCGGCGGGAGGTCCGGGGGAGCCGGTGAGTGCGCCCGCGAGGACGGCCAGCTGTCCGAGCCGGTGCACCTCGGCCGGCCGGAACGTCGGGCCGCCGGCCCGCCCGACGAGCAGCGCCCGGCCGGGTCCGCTGACCGGCGCCGCGGCCAGGGCGGTCCCGGCTGCTGCCCACGACGCCGGAACCCAGTCCGCCTCACCGTCCACGACGACGGCACCGGTCAGCGGCAGCCAGTGCGACGACGACCAGCGCACCCGCGGCGCACCGGGGGTGCCCTGACCGGTGCTCACGCCGGTCGGCCCGGACTGCAGGACCACCGCCCACGAAGCCTTGAACGAGGACGCGGCCACCCCGCAGACGAGGGCGAGAGTCGGTGCCGAGCTGGTCACGAGCGTGTCGACGAGGTCGAGGTCGGGACCCAGGTCGGCCGGGCCGCCGTACGGGCGGACGGTCTCCAGCGCCAACCCCGCCTCGTCCGCTGCCGCGACGAGCTCGGCGCGTCCGTCGGGCGTGAGCAGGACGACGAGGTCGTCGACGACCCAGGGCGGATCGTGCTCGATCACCTCGACGCTGACGATGTCCCCGCCGACGCGCGCGACCAGGCCGGCCAGCGCCGCGAGCCCGCCGACCTGGTCGGGGATCCGCACCCGTACCAGGTGCTCGGTCGGGGCGCCGGTGAGCGCGCGCGCGACCGGACCGAGCTCGTGCGCGACAGGTCCTGTTGGGCTACGCATGGTGCCGACGCTGCCGCACCGTCGTTTCGCCCGCGTTTCGCCAGACCTACGGGCAGGTAAGGCCGGAATCCGGACTTACTCGCCCGTAGGTTTGGGGGTGGCGACGAGGTCGGCGGCGGCATCGGCGGCGGCATCGGTGGTGGCATCGGCGGCGACGGACGGGATCCGCACGGTGAACGTCGCGCCCTCGCCCGGGGCGGTCCGTACGGTCAGGGCGCCCGAGTGCGCCGCGACCAGCGCCGCCGCGATCGACAGCCCGAGTCCCGTCCCGCCGCTGATGCGCGCGCGGGACGAGTCGGCCCGGTAGAAGCGCTCGAACACGTGCGCGGCGTCCTCGGCCGACATCCCGGGGCCGCGGTCCGTGACGTCCAGCTCGCCGAACCCGCCGTCGGTCCGTACGGAGACCGTGATCGCCGTCCCGGGTGGCGTGTGCGTCAGCGCGTTGCTCATGAGGTTGCCGACCACCTGCCGCAGCCGGGTCTCGTCGCCGAGCACGACCGGCGGCGGAGCGTCGTCGGCCACGACGAGCGTCACCGGGCGGTCCGGCTCGAGGGCGCGGGCATCCTGCACGGCCTCGCTCGCGATCGTCAGCAGGTCGACGTGCTGCAGGTCCAGGGGGCGCTGCTGGTCCAGCCTGGCGAGCATCAGCAGGTCCTCGACGAGCAGCCCCATCCGGGTGGCCTGGTCCTCGATGCGGCGCAGGATCCGGGCGATGTCGGCCGGGGCCGGGACGGCTCCCTGCCGGTACAGCTCGGCGAAGCCGCGGATGGACGTCAGCGGCGTGCGCAGCTCGTGGCTGGCGTCGGCGACGAAACGGCGCATCCGCTCCTCGGACACCTTCGCGGCGGCCTCGGACTCCTCGCGCGCGTGGAAGGCGGTCTCGATCCGGCTGAGCATCGTGTTGAACGCCTTCGACAGCCGGCCGACCTCGGTCGAAGGGTCGAGCTCGGGCACGCGCCGGGTCAGGTCGCCGGCGGCGATGTCCTCGGCGGCCTCCTCGAACTCGACGAGCGGCCGCAGGCTGCGCCGGACCAGGGCGTAGCCCAGGGCGCCCAGCAGCAGCACGACGACGAGCCCGCCCACGAGCTCGATGAGGATCAGCTGCCCCAGCGTGCGGTCGACAGGGCTCAGGGACACCGCGACGAGCACGACGGTGTTCTCGGGAGCGACGGTCGCGACCACGCGCCAGCGCGGGCCGCCGTCCAGCGAGCTGACCGTGAACGGGTGCCCGCCGAGCGCGCGGACCTGGGCGGTCGTCAGGGTGGGGTACCCGGGCACCGACGTGCCCGACTCGTCCGTCGACGAGCACGACCACGACCCGGTGCTGTTCGACAGTGCGAAGGCGTACGGCGAAGGGCCTCCGGGTCCGTTCGTGTTCGACGGACAGTCCGAGCTGTTCTGCTGCGACAGGTTGTCGAGCAGCCGCAACGGGACCTGGAGACCCGACGCAGCGCCCACCAGGTTGTCGTCGACCCGGCCGACCAGGTACGACCGCATCGACGTCCAGGCCGCGAAGCCGGTCACCGCCAGGCCGAGCACCAGCAGGCCGATCAGCGCGGCGACCAGCTTGATGCGCAGCGGCGTACGGGCGGCGATCCCCGCGGCGCGGGTCGAGCTCATGAACCGCTCGGGACCCGCAGCACGTAGCCGACCCCGCGCAGCGTGTGCAGGAGCCGCGGCTCGGTCGTGTCCAGCTTGCGGCGCAGGTACGAGACGTACGCCTCGACGACGTTCGCCTCGCCGGCGAAGTCGTAGTTCCACACGTGGTCCAGGATCTGCGCCTTCGACAGCACCCGCCGCGGGTTGCTCATGAAGTAGCGCAGCAGCTTGAACTCCGTCGGGGACAGCTGCACCGGCTTGCCGGCCTTCCACACCTCGTGCGTGTCGTCGTCGAGCTCGATGTCCGCGAACGTCAGCCGGCTGCTCGGGGCGACCTCGCCCCCGTTGGACCGGCGCAGGATCGCGCCGATCCGGGCCAGCACCTCGCTGAGCGAGAACGGCTTGGTCACGTAGTCGTCGGCGCCGGTGGTCAGGCCGCGGACCTTGTCCTCGGTGGCGTCACGTGCGGTCAGGAAGAGCACCGGGACGCGGTGGCCCTCGCCGCGCAGGCGGGTCAGGACCGAGAAGCCGTCCATGCCGGGCATCATCACGTCGAGCAGGACGAGGTCGGGGCGGAACGTCTTGGCGAGCTCGAGCGCCTCCTTGCCGTTGGCGGCGGAGCTGACGTCGTAGCCGGCGAAGCGCAGGCTCGCTGACAGCAGCTCGACGATGTCGGGCTCGTCGTCGACGACGAGGAGGCGCACTGCACCGGGATCGGCCATGCCATGAATCTAGGTGGGCATGCTGTCCGCCGTCTGCGCGCTGTCTGAGAATTCCCTGAGCACCCTTGACATGGGGAAGATATCTTCCTATAACTGTCCCCATGGTCCGTCGAGCACCCGGTTCGCTGCTTCCCATCGAGATCGACCTGCTCGCCGCCGGGGTGGCCCTCGGCCGGGCGGGCCGGCCCGACTTCCACGGGTACGCGGTCGCGGCGCAGCTGGCCGACGAAACGGGCGCGAGGCGGCTGACCGCCCACGGCACGCTCTACAAGGCCCTCGGCCGGCTCGCCGAGGCCGGGCTGCTCGAGGCCCGGTGGGAGGACGCGGCGGTGGCCGAGGCCGAGGGCCGCCCCCGCCGCCGGCTCTACCGGGTGACCGGTGCCGGCGCGGCGGCGCTCACCGCGGCTCGTGTCCGCGCTGACCGCGGCCCCGAGGCCGCCCCTGGTGGTCGGGCCGCCCGCCACCCTTCGCCCGGGGCGAGCCCGGCGTGAGCACCACCGCAGCACGGCCGCCCGTGCTCGGCGCCCGGCTGACCGAGCTCTGGACCCGCACTTACACCCGCGGTCTGGACCGCCCGACTGCGCTGACCCGGCGCGGCGAGATCGCCGCCGACCTGCACGACCAGCTGGCTGCCGCGCGGGCAGCCGGGATCGGGCCGGGTCCGGTCTCCCGGGCGATCGCCGCCCGCATGCTCCTCGGCATCCCCGCCGACCTCTCCTGGCGCCACCAGCACCTGCGGGCCGAGAGGCCCGCGGGTCGGAAGGAAGGCGTCATGAGTCAACAGGGGCCGGAACCGGGTGGACGCCTCGTCGCCACGGTCCTGTCCGTTCCCGTCCTGGTGTGGTCCCTGTACGTGGGGCTCGGCTGGACCATCGCCTCGGAGGACGGCTGGACGGAGGGCCGATGGGTGGGCCCGGTGGTCATCGGCGGTGCGATCGCTGCGCTCGTCGGGCTGCTCCTGCTCGCCGTCGGACAGTCGAACGGCGCGTACCTGGTCGCGGCAGCGGCCGTGACGTCCACGATCTGGTTCCTGTGGGCCCCGCTGATCCCCGCGCTGGGGCTGCTGATCGGGCTGGGCTTCGTCGTGTACGGGGTGCACGGGCGGCGCCAGCGGGTGGTCTCTTCCGGTCAGCCGCTTCCCGGCTGACTCCCGGACGGCCGGCGGCGGGGCGCGGACCCCAGCCAGGAGAGGCGCCCGCCCGCGGCCCCCCGCCGACCCCGCCCGCGGCCCCCGCCTCCGACTGGTGCGCGCGTCTTGGGCCTAACCAGGCCTGCTTAGGCACAAGACGCGCGCACCAGTCGGAGGAGGGGGCCCCCCGGGGGCGAGGGGGGAGCCGCGGCCCACCGTCGGCGGGGGGCCGTCGGCGGGCGGATTCTCACGGAACTCTCAGGGCGGCCCGAGGCTGTCCGCAGGTAGCCCTTCCACCGTGGGCGTCGCACCAGTCCGTGCGCGCGGTCGCGCGCCACGGCGTCCCGGGCGGGAGGTTCGGTGGCAGAGCAGTCCTCGGTGCGCCGCAGGCGGTGGTGGAAAGTCGTCGTCCCGATCGTGGTGGTCGTGCTGGCGGCCGCCGGGACCGGTGCCTGGGCCATAACCCGCTCCTCGGCCGGCGCAAGCGCCGCCGCCGTCACCTACCGGACCGTCACGGTCTCCACCGGCAACGTCCGCCAGTCGGTGACGGCGTCCGGCACGATCGAGCCCGCCGCCACCGAGGACCTGAGCTTCGGCGCCTCCGGCGAGGTCACCGGGGTGTACGTCGAAGAAGGCCAGAAGGTCGCGAAGGGGCAGCGGCTGGCGAGGCTCTCCTCGGCGTCCCTGGTCAGCCAGGTGGCGCAGGCGAAGGCGGCGCTGGCCTCGGCCCGGGCCCGCCTGGACTCCGGCCAGACGGTCGGAGCCTCGTCGGCCCAGCTGGCTGCGGACCGGGCCGGGATCACGGTCGCGAGAGCGCAGGTCGCAGATGCGCAGGCGGCACTGGCGGGCGCAACGCTGACCTCACCCATCGCCGGTACGGTCACCGCGGTCAACGTGACGGTGGGGCAGCAGACGAGCGGTTCGGGGTCGAGCGGCGCCGGCAACGGGTCGGGGTCCGGCGGCGGGTCGTCCACCGCAAGCTCGTCCTCCTCGTCGTCCTCGTCCTCGTCCGCGGACATCCAGGTCATCAGCACCGGGTCGTACGTCGTCGACGCCACCGTCGACGCGACCGACGTGGCCAACGTCGCGAAGGGTGACCAGGTCACGATCACCCCGACCGGCGCGAGCACCCCCGTGTTCGGCCTCGTCACTTCGGTCGGCATCGTCGCGTCATCGAGCTCGGGCAGCGCGACGTTCCCGGTCGTGGTCGCGGTCACCGGCAGCCCCGCCGGCTTGTACGCGGGTGCCACCGTGAGCCTGGCGATCACGTACAAGCAGGTCAGCAACGTGCTCGTGGTGCCGACGCTGGCCGTCACGCGCAGCGGCGGAAAGGCGTACGTCACCGTCGACCGGAACGGCACCCGCTCCCAGCAGGAGATCACCACCGGGCTGAGCTCGGGTGGCTCGACACAGGTCGTCTCCGGCCTGACCGAGGGCGACACGGTCGTGCTCGCGATCCGCACCGTCACCCGCGGTACCGGTACCGGCACCGGCGGGACACGCGGCGGCTTCGGTGCCGGCAACGGCGGTTTCGGTGGCGGCAACGGCGTCAACGGCGGTTTCGGTGGCAACGATGGCGGTCCTGTCGTCGAGGTCCCCAAGGCGGGGAGCGGCTGATGGCCGCACCGACGACGTCGTACGTCCCGATCCCGCTCGCCGCGCCGGTCATCGCGCTGCAGGACGTCCACAAGGTGTACCGCAGCGGCTCGCTCGAGGTGGAGGCGCTGCGTGGGGTGAGCCTGGACATCCACCCCGGCGAGTTCGTCGCGGTGATGGGCCCCTCCGGCTCCGGCAAGTCGACCCTCATGCACATCGTCGGCTGCCTGGACGTGCCGACCGGTGGCTCGTACCACCTCGCCGGCGAGGACGTCGGGACGATGTCCGAGGACGAGCTCGCCGCCGTCCGCAACCGGCGCATCGGGTTCGTGTTCCAGCAGTTCAACCTGTTGCCCTCGCTGACGGCGCTGCGCAACGTCGAGCTGCCGCTGGCCTACGCGGGCGTGCCGAGGCACGAGCGGCGCGACCGGGCCGTCGCCGCGCTGGACCGGGTCGGCCTCGGCGACCGGGTACAGCACCGACCCGGCGAGCTCTCCGGCGGTCAGCAGCAGCGGGTCGCGGTGGCGCGGGCGCTGGTCACCGAGCCGGACCTCATCCTCGCCGACGAGCCGACCGGCAACCTCGACTCGGTGTCGACCACAGACGCGCTGGGCCTGCTGCGCGAGCTGCACGAAGCCGGTCGCACCATCGTCCTGATCACGCACGAGGCCGACGTGGCTGCGCAGGCCCGCCGGGTCGTACGGATGCGGGACGGGCAGGTCGTCGCGGACGCGCCCTCGACCGGGCGGCGCCCGGACGGCGAGGTCGCGGTATGACCTGGCTCGACACGCTCCGGACCAGCCTGGACGCGATGCGCACGCACCGGCTGCGGTCCATGCTGACCGTGCTCGGCATCCTGATCGGCATCGCCGCAGTGATCCTCACGGTCGGCCTGGGCGTCGGGGCGCAGCAGGCCGTGACGGCGCAGGTCGAGGCGCTCGGCACCAACCTGCTGATCATCTCCCCGGGCAGCACGACGAGCACGACCGGTCTGCGCGGCGGCTTCGGCACCGCGTCGACGCTGACGCAGGCGGACGCCCAGGCGCTGGCGTCACCGGTCGTCGCGCCGGACATCGCGGCGGTGGCGGCGACGACGTCCGGCTCGGAGAGCCTGACCGCGGGTACGAACAACTGGACCACGACGGTCGTCGGCACCACGCCTTCCTGGCTCTCGGTCCGGTCCCGGACCCTCCAGCACGGCTCGTTCTTCACAGCGGCGGACGACGCGGCGGCCGCCACCGACGTCGTCCTCGGTGCCACGACCGCGGAGGAGCTCTTCGGGTTCACCGATGTCGTCGGCCAGTCGGTGACCATCGCCGGCAAGCCGTTCACGGTGGTCGGGGTGCTCGCCGCGAACGGGTCGACCGGCAACGCCAACAACGACGACACGGCCGTGATCCCGATGAGCACGGCGCAGCAGCGCGTCTTCGGCGGTACCAGCCGGACGTCGGTGCAGACCGTCTACGTGCAGGCGAGATCGCAGGCGACGCTGTCCGCGGCGTACCAGGAGGCGCAATCGGAGCTGCTGGCGCTGCACGGGATCACCGACGCCGCGTCGGCCGACTTCACGATCACGACGCAGGACTCCCTGGTCAGCACGGCGGCGGCGGTGTCCAAGACTCTGACGATCCTGCTGGCCGGGATCGCCGCGATCTCGCTGCTGGTCGGCGGGATCGGCGTCATGAACATCATGCTGGTCTCGGTGACCGAGCGGATCCGCGAGATCGGCCTGCGCAAGGCGCTCGGGGCCCGGCCGCGGCTGATCCGTCGACAGTTCCTGCTGGAGGCGTCGCTGCTCGGCTTCACCGGCGGCCTGCTCGGTGCGGCGGTCGGGATCGCGGGGGCCAAGGTGCTGCCCTCGTTCATCGCGAACCCGGTCGCGCTGTCGGTCCCGGCCGTCGTCGGCTCGATCACTGTGGCGCTCGCGATCGGGCTGCTGTTCGGCGTGTACCCGGCCAGCCGCGCGGCGCGGCTGGCCCCGATCGACGCCCTGCGCAGCGAATGACCACGCCCCGACCGACGACGCCCCAGGAGTGGCCGCGATGAACGCTCCCGCACAGCCCCGTTCCACACCCGCCGTGGTCGTGGCCGGCACCGTCGACCGGACGGGGAACCGCCACGGCGGGAGTGAAACGGTGCTGGGGTGGCGGCGCGGCGCGAGCTGGTCCCGGCGACGGTCCGCCCGGACGGCGGCGGCGCTCGCGCTGGTCCCGCTCGTGGTCGTCGTCGCCGCGTGCGGTTCCGGTTCCGGTTCCGGGTCCGGGACGGCGCAGGCTGGGGCACCTTCGTCGGCGCCCAGCGGTCAGCGCAACGGCCAGGGTGGCCAGGGCGGTGGCTTCGGCGGTGCGAACTTCCCCGGCGCATCGGGCCTGATCGCCGCGGCCTCGCCCGGGTCGTTGCAGGTGCAGGGCACCGACTCGCAGACGACGGTCACGTACACGAAGGCGACCCGGTTCTCCCGGACCGTCACCGGCACGGTCGCCGCCGGGCAGTGCGTCACGGTGACCGGGACGCCGGTGTCCGGGTCGAGCGACACGCTCACCGCGACGTCGGTGCGCATCGAAACGAAGGCGAACGGTTCCTGCCCGACGGCGAACGGCCGCGGTCCAGGCGGCAACGACAGCCAGGGCCGCGCGCAGGGCGGTGGCACCGGCGCGCCCCGGCCGAGCGGAGCCCCCTCGGGTGCCCAGGGTGTGCGGGAGTTCGCGTTCGCCACCGGCACGGTGAGCTCGGTGTCCGGTTCGACCGTCACCGTGCAAGGCGTGCTGCGGGAGGCACGCTCGACGGCCGCGCCGTCCAGCTCGCCGGCGGCGATCACCATCACGCTGACGTCGACCACGACCGTCACGCAGACGGTCACAGCGACCAGTGCCGCTGCTGTCGTCGGGGTGTGCGCAACGGCCCTCGGCAAGGCGAACGAGCGCGGCGACATCGCGGCGACGTCCATCGCGATCAGCAAGCCGGACGCGAACGGCTGCCGCGCCGGGTTCGGCGGGTTCGGCCGCAGCGCGACGGGCAGCGGGACGAATGCGTAGCCGGACGCGTCGCGGCGCCACGGCCCGAGCGCTGACCGCGATCGCAGTGGCCGCGGGGGTGCTGGTCGTGGCCGCCGGCGTGACCGCGTACGCCTCGACCCGCCAGGACTCACCCGCCTACCGGACGGCGACCGTGAGCACGCAGACGGTGCAGCAGGTCCTGCAGGCGACCGGGACGATCGAGCCGGGGACAGCCGCGACGGTGTCCTTCCCGGTCTCCGGCACCGTCGCCGCCGTACGTGTCGCGGTGGGTGACACGGTGCGCGCCGGTGAGCTGCTGGCCTGGCTTGACACGACTGCCCTGCGCTCGGCGGTCGCGTACGCCGCGGCCGGCGTCGCCGACGCGGGGCTGACGTTGCACCAGGCGGAGACCGCTCAGAGCTCGACCTCCGGATCGGGTACGTCGGGTTCGTCGGCGTCGTCCGGCTCGGGCTCCTCGACCGTCTCGATGGCGCGGGCGCAGCAGAAGCTGCTCGCGTCCGTCCGCCAGGTCGACCGGGCGCTCGCGACGGCGAAGACCGACCTCGCGACCGCGGCCACGTTGTGCGCCGGGACACCGAGTCCGGCTCCGTCCGCGTCCCCGTCGGCTTCCGCGTCGCCGTCGCCGTCGACCGCGCCGGCCCCCACGGCTGCGCCCACGACGTGCGCGCAGGCGCAAGAGCTCGTGCTCTCCGACGAGACGCGGGTCCTTCAGCTGCAGCAGGGCGTCTCCGCGCAGGAGGCGGCGCTGGACCGGCTGCTGGCCACCGCGTCCAGGCAGAGCTCGAGCGGCAACCGGTCGGGCAGCACGAGCGCGGCATCGGCTACCACGGCCGTCAGCGCGGCCCAGCTCGCCGCCGACCAGGCCGCCGTGGACGCCGCTCAGGCCGAGCTCGCAGTCGCCCGGCAGAACCTCGCGCAGGCGGTCATCGTCAGCCCGTTCGCCGGGACGGTGAGCTCGGTCGGGCTGACCGTCGGTCAGACCGCCACGGCGGGCTCGGCGAGCAGTGCCATCGACGTGATCGACCCGGTCTTGCACAGCGTCTCGGTGCCGGTCGACGTGGCCGAGGTCCCGCTCGTCGAGGTGGGCCAGCAGGCGACCGTGGTGCCGGACGGGACCGGCCGGCCGCTGGCCGCGACGGTGTCCTACGTCGCGGCCGCGCCGACCACGTCGGGGGGTTCGAGCTATCTGGTGCGGCTCACGTTCGGTGGCACGCCGGCCGGGCTCCGCGACGGGATCCAGGCATCGGTCACGCTCGTCGTCGCCGAGGCGAAGGATGCCCTGTCGGTCCCGACGTCGGCCGTCCAGCACCTCGGCGCGCTGACGTACGTGCTGCTGCTCCAGGGCGACACGCAGCAGCGCCAGGTCGTCACCGTCGGCGCCGTCGGCCCGCTGTACACCCAGATCACCGGAGGCCTGTCCGCCGGCCAGCAGGTGGTGCTCGCGGACGTGCGCGCAGCCATACCGACCAGCACGATCAACAACCGGTTCGCACGCTTCGCGGGCGCGGCGGGGCTCGGTGGCCTGGGCGGGGCGGGCGGCTTCGTCCCGGGCGGCGGCCCGTCGAAGGGCTGATGATGGACACCGACGAAGACCGAGGAGCCTGACGTGACCGAACCGAACGTTCCCGCTGTTCCCGAGCAGCCCACGCAACCGTTGCCGCCTCCGGTAGGCCAGCAGCCGCCACCGACTCCACCGGAAGCCCAGCCGCAGTACCCGCAGGCGCCCTACCCGCCGCAGTACGGGACGGCCACCACCCTCGCGCCACCGCCGCCGTACGACGCCGGTTCGGCCGTGGCCGCCGCACCGCCACCGGCTCGCGCCGGACGGACCGGACTGCTCGTCGCCGGCTCGGTCGTGGCCGGACTGCTGCTGCTGGGCGCCGGCTTCGGGCTCGGACGGCTGACGGCGCCGTCGGGTCCGGAGTCCCTGATCGACGCGGTCCGGATGGCGCAGCAGGGGACGCTGCCGTGCGGCGCTCCCGCACCGGGCAACGGCGCCGCCGGCTTCGCGTCCCGGCTGTGCCAGAACGGACCCGGTCAGGGTGGCGGCTTCGGCCCGGGCGGGCCGCGCGGCTTCAACGGCAACGGGAACGGCAACGGGAACGGGATTCCCGGCTGAGGCAGAGCGGACGAGTGCGGCCGGATCGACCGGCGACGGGTGCGAGGATGGGCGCGTGACGTCGCAGCGCATGCCGGCCATCTACCTCGGCCACGGCGCGCCGCCGCTCGTCGACGACCCGGTCTGGCCGGGCGAGCTCGCCGCGTGGGCCCGCCGGCTCCCGCGTCCGACCGCGGTCCTGGTGGTCAGCGCGCACTGGGAGTCGGCGCCGCTGACGCTCGGTGCGACCACGCCGGTGCCGTTGACGTACGACTTCTGGGGCTTCCCGCTGAAGTACTACCAGGTCACGTACGGAGCCCCGGGTGCGCCCGACCTGGCGGCTCGCGTCCGCGCGCTGATGCCTGACCACGAGGAGGTCGCCGAGCAGCCGCAACGCGGCCTGGACCACGGCGCGTACGTCCCGCTGACGGTGATGTACCCGGAGGCGGACGTCCCGGTGCTGCAGATCTCGATGCCGACGCTGGACCCGGTGCGGCTGTTCGACCTCGGGCGTCGGATCGCGCCGCTGCGCGACGAGGGCGTGCTCATCGTCGGCTCCGGCTTCCTCACCCATGGCCTGCCGTACGTCGACTTCACCGACCCCGCCGGTGCCCCGCCCGCGTGGTCGGCCGAGTTCGACGCCTGGGCCGCCGAGGCGCTGACGCGCGGCGACGTCGACGAGCTCGTCGACTACCGCCACCGCGCGCCCTCCCTGCGGTTCGCGCACCCGACCGTCGAGCACCTCGCGCCGATGTTCGTGACCCTGGGTGCCTCCGACGACCCCGAGGCGGTGCCGAGCACCGAGGTCGAGGGCTACTGGTTCGGCCTGTCCAAGCGCTCGTTCCAGGTCGCGTAGCCTCGCCGCGTGCCCGTCGCGAACCCACGTCCGCGCTGGGTCGTCGCGGCGCTGTGGACCGCAGCCGTCAGCTTCGCCGGCCTCGTCGCCCTCACCGTCGCCATCCACCGCGTGGGCCGGGTGCTGCGCGTCGACGTGCGCGCGCTTGACCTGGTGAACCACATCCGCCGGCACTGGCTGGTCGAGGTGTTCCAGAACATCACCTGGGCGGGCGACTTCCTGTTCGGCTCGATCGCGCTGCTGGTGGTGTCCGCGGCTGTGGCGTTCCGGCGCCGGTCGTGGGCCCCCGTGTGGCTCGGGGGCACGGCGGTCGCCCTGCTGATCGCGACGGTGGGCACCGGCAAGCAGGTCATCGCGCGCTCACGGATCCCGTTCGCGGTGGGCTCGTTCGGGGACGGCGGTACGTCGTACCCGTCGGGCCACGCCACGACCGCGGTGGTGCTGAGCGGCACGCTGGTGCTGCTCGCGTCACCGGTAATCACCCGCACGGGCCTTCACTGGGCGTGGGCGGCGATGGCCGCCTTCTCGGCGCTGATCGGCGTGACCCGGCTGTACCTGCGCATGCACTGGCTGACCGACGTGATCGCCGGGTGGCTGCTCGGGACAGTGATCGTCTGCCTGCTCGCCGTGGTGTTCCTCAGGCCGGCGCACGCAGCCATGTCGCCACCGGACGGCGCGTCAGCACCGCCGCCAGCAACGTCATGACGAGCAGCACCAGCACGCTGGCGAGGATCCAGGTGAACAGGCCGAACACGACGCCGATCGACCCGTACTGCTCGGCCTGTCGTGCCAGCGAGTTCGGCAGGAACACCGCCGACCAGATCCCGACCCCGAGCCGCCCCAGCGACACGAGCCCGGCCGCGACCAGCAGCCGCTGGCGCGCGACCTGACCGGCTGTCAGGAGCAGCTGTGCCGCGTACTCGCTGCCGCCCCAGACGGCCATGAGCAGCACCAGCGCCACGATCTCCAGCGTGGTGCCGTGGTCCCGGCCGAAGGACCGCAGCCCGGAGACGAGCAGGACCATCGTGACCTGGATGGCGATCCACGACAGTCCCCGCCACCACTGCTGGGACACCGGGAGGGCGCGGACGTCCCAGAGCAGGGCGTACGCACGGCCGACGCGGCGGGACAGCACGTACGCCGAGTAGAGCGTGATGAGCAGACCGGTCCAGTAGACGCCCGATCCGGCTCCGGGGGTCTGGAACAGCTGGTTCATGGCCACCCGGGCGGCGCCGGCCAGGCCGAACCGGTCGGCCAGCTCCCTGGCCACGAGGGCGTCGTCGTCGGCGCCGGTGAACACGCCGGTGACGACGAGGACCAGCGGGATCAGCGCGACGAAGGCCTGGGCCGACAGGGTGTACGCGAGGTCGAGCAGCCTGGTCCGCGCCACCTCCGACCCGAACTCCCCGAGGACGCTGCCCTCCAGCAACTCGCGCGCGCCGCCGGTGCGACGGGGTGCCGGCTCGACCGGCTCGACCGGCTCGACCGAACCGGCGGCCGGAGTCTGGTTGTCCACGCGGGCATCCTGGCACCGCCACCCCTGCAAGTCGCGGCGGCGGTCAGGGGGACCGGGGGGTCAGCGGGACGGCGGGGGCGGAGGTGCCGGACGCACGGGGAGGCCGCGGATCAGGTCGGCGACCAGCCCGGTCCAGCCGGTCTGGTGCGAGGCGCCCAGCCCACGGCCGCTCTCACCGTCGAAGTACTCGTTGAACACCGGCGCCGACCAGCGCGGGTCCACGCCGAACGGCCCCGACTCCCCGTCGATCGGGCGCCGCCCGTCCGCCCCCGGCAGGAACAGCCCGATGAGCCGCTCGCGCAGCTCGTGGGCCACTTCGCCGAGCGTCAGCTCACGGCCCGACCCGGTCGGGAACTCCACGGTGAACGACGGCCCCAGGTAGCGGTCGTAGCGCTGCAGCGCCTCGATCACGAGGTAGTTGATGGGGAACCACACCGGCCCCCGCCAGTTCGAGTTGCCGCCGTACAGGTAGCTGGTCGCCTCGGCCGGCTCGTAGCCGACCTCGAACGACTGGCCGTC
The DNA here is from genome assembly GCA_963849365.1 of uncultured Actinomycetota bacterium. Taxonomy (GTDB): domain Bacteria; phylum Actinomycetota; class Actinomycetes; order Prado026; family Prado026; genus CAVQCJ01. Next base: position 549,429 of record CAWKHA010000004.1, on the reverse strand, counting down.
CACCTGCACGGAGAACGGCTCGGCCAGGTGCCGCCGCGACACCGAACGGATGCCGTGCGGGGAGAGCATGCCCTCGGTGTCGAGGACCTCGACCAGCACCCGCCGCAGCCGGACCGGGTCCACCACGGTGAGCATGATGCGCTTGGTGTGCGGCGCCGTGGTGACGAAGCCGCAGCGGTCCATGTCCGTCTCGTCGATGCCGCGCCGGGCGAGGAAGTCCGCGAACCGCTTGCGCAGCCGCGCGGGCGGTGCCGCCATCGACTCCGAGATCGACACCGCCGCGAGCACCGGGATGACGCCGACCAGCGACTTCACCCGCAGCGGCACATGCCGCCCGTCCGGCGTCAGCAGCTGGTCGTAGAAGAACCCGTCGGCAGGGTCCCACAGACCGCCGGCGGCCATGCCGTCGGTGATCGTCGCGAAGTGTTCGAAGAACTTGGTCGCGATGTCCTCGTACACCTCGTCGTGCTCGGCCAGCACGAGTGCGGCGCCCAGCATCGACAGCGCGTAGAACGCCATCCAGGCCGTGCCGTCGGTCTGCTCGAGGCGGCAGCCCGGCGGCAGGTGCGAGCGGTCCACCGGACCGATGTTGTCCAGCCCCAGGAAGCCGCCCTCGAAGACACTGTTGCCGTCGGGGTCCTCGAGGTTGACCCACCAGGTGAAGTTCAGCAGCAGCTTCGTGAACACCCGCTCGAGGAACTGGTAGTCCGGCCGGCCTGTCGCGGCCGCGTCGATCTGGAACACCTTGAGCGCGGCCCACGCGTGCACCGGCGGGTTGACGTCGTCGAACGACCACTCGTACGCGGGCAGCCCCCCGCCGGGATGCATGAACCACTCACGGCACAGCAGCACCAGCTGGTACTTCGCGAAGGCCGGGTCGATGTGCGCGAGCGTCACCGTGTGGAAGGCGAGGTCCCAGGCGGCGAACCACGGGTACTCCCACGGGTCCGGCATCGACAGGATGTCGTACGCGTCGAAGTGTCGCCATCGGGCGTTGCGCACGCTCGCGTGGCCCGGTGGCGGCGCCGGCTCGGACGGGTCGCCGTCCAGCCAGCGCGGTACGTCGTACCGGTAGAACTGCTTGCCCCACACCATCCCGGCGAACGCCGCGCGCATCACGGCCGCCCGCTCCGGGGACGTGCCGGGGGGTGCGATCCCGGCGTAGTACTCGTCGGCCTCGGCGCGGCGCAGCCGCATGGTCGCGTCGAACGCGGAGCCGGACCACAGCGGGTCGGGCTCGTCGCCCGAGGTCGGCGCATACAGCCGCAGCCGCAGCCGGACGGTCTGCCCGGCCGGTACCGGCACCCGGTACCACCACGCCGCCTTCGTACCGGTGCGGGCCGGGTTGACCGTCGCTGCCCCGGCGACGACGTGGTCGTTGATCCCGTCCTTCGGGTACGGGGTCGTGTTCGGCTGGCCGAACAGTCGCTCGGTGTTCGTGGCGTTCTCGCAGAACAGCGGCGCCGGCGCGCTGCCGTCCGGTCCGGGCGCCGCCGCGAACCGGTACACCCCGGCCCGCTCGTGCTCGGCGAGCAGGTCGCCGTTCTCCCAGCGCAGCACCGGCTCGCTGTACTTCGTGTCCCACGTCCAGATGTCCCGGAACCACAGCGTCGGGAGCACGTGCAGCGTGTCGTCGTCCGGGCCTTCGTTGGTGACGTCGATCTGCATGAGCACGTCGGTCGGGCCGTTCTTGGCGTAGCTGACCTCGACGGCCCAGTACCGGTCGTCGTCGAAGACGCCGGTGTCGAAAAGCTCGTACTCGGGCTGGTCCCGGCCGCGGCGGGCGTTCTCCTCGACCAGGTCCTGGTACGGGTAGGCGGCCTGCGGGTAGTGGTAGCGCCAGCGCAGCCACGAGTGGCTCGGGGTGGCGTCGAGGTACCACCAGTACTCCTTGGCGTCCTCGCCGTGGTTGCCCTCGTGGCCGGTGAGCCCGAACAGGCGCTCCTTGAGGATCGGGTCCCGGCCGTTCCACAGTGCCAGGCCCAGGCACAGGTCCTGGTGCAGGGTGCTCAGCCCGGCCAGGCCGTCCTCGCTCCAGCGGTACGCGCGGGAGCGGGCGTGCTCGTGCGGGAAGAAGCGCCAGGCGTCGCCGTCGGCGCTGTAGTCCTCGCGCACGGTGCCCCACGCGCGCTCGCTGAGGTAGGGGCCCCAGGTGTACCAGGGGCCGGCGTACTCCAGGCCTTCCTCGGGATGCCCGACGGTGGCCATGCGCTGCTGCTCGGCGGTCACCCGCCCATCCTGGCCCGGTTGCCCACGGATCGGGGGCCCCGGCCGCCGATCCGCAGGCGACGGCCGGGTGAACGTTCAGCGGCGGGCGGTCTCGGCCAGGACGACGCCGAGGAGCACGACCGCCCCGCCGACGATCTGCACCACGCCGAGCTGCTCGCCCAGCCACCAGTACGCCACGACCGACGCGGCGACCGGCTCGACCATCCCGACCAACCCGACCTGGGCCGCCCGCAGGTGCCGCAGCGCTCCGATGCTGAGCGTGAACGGCGCCACGGTGCCCAGCAGGATCAGCCACGCGGCCAGCACCCACATCGGCAGCTGGTGCGACGCGAAGTTGCCGAGCAGCGAGACGTCCTGCCCGAGCAGGTCGTACGGGAAGCGCCACCAGGGCCTGGCGACGGCCCAGAACAGCGTGGTGAAGCCGAACGCCAGGCAGGTCAGCGACACCGGGTTGCGCCGGCCGACGTTGTGCTCGCCGAGGAGGAAGTACACCGCCAGCGACACCGCGGCGCCGAAGGCCGCGAGCACGCCGATGCCGTTCAGCGTCCCGCCCTGCCAGACCTGCGCGACCAGCGACAGCCCGCCGACGGACAGCGCCAGCGCGGCCCAGACCCGCCCGCGCACCGGCTCGTGCAGCACGAACCGCGCCCACAGCGCGACGAACACCGGGGCGGTGAACTCGATGAGCAGCGCGATCCCGACCTCGAGCCGCTTGATGGCGACGAAGTACAGCAGCTGGACGAAGACGAAGCCGACGAGGCCGTACACCGCGACGGCCGGCAGCTCGCGCCGGGTCATGCGCAGCGTGCGCGGTGCGGTCGCGAGCACGATGGCCAGCAGGCAGGCGAAGGCTCCGGTGGCCCGCAGCTCGGCGAGGTCGGCGCTGGGCATCCCGCCGATCAGCATCACCTTCGAGACAGTTCCGTTGACGGCCCACAGCAGCGCGGCCGCGACGACCATGACGTAACCGGTTCGGGCCCGGCGGTCCGGCTGGACCTGTACGGCGACCGGCACCAGCCCCTCGACCACCCGTGGAGGCTACCCGCGGCGCCCCCCGGACCCCGCGTCCCCCACCCCACCTCACCCCACCTCCCGCGCCCAACCCCCCGCGCCCAACCCCCCGCGTGATCATGAGAGATGTGTTCTGTTCTGCGACGTTCTCGCGCACATCTCTCATGATCACGCGGGAGGTGGGGTGGGGTGGGGTGGGGCTATTCGGTCCAGCGGGGGGACGTCGTACGGGGTGGGTGCAGCGCGGCTCGCACGAGCACCAGCCGCGGCGCGCCCATCCCGGCCGCCCGCTCCAGGGCGGCGCGCAGTCCGGTGCCGGTGTCCGGCGCGACCTCGGCGCCGATCCCGTACGCCGCCGCCAGCGCCACCCAGTCCGGTCCGTCCAGGTCCACCCCGCGCTCGGCGTGCCCGGCCACCTGCTGGTCGTAGCGCAGCATCCCGTAGCCGCCGTCGTCCACGACCAGCACCGTCACCGGCAGCCGCTCCTGCGCCAGCGTCGCCAGCTCCCCGACCGCCATGGCCGCGCCGCCGTCCCCGCAGACGACCAGCACCGGCCCGGCACCGGCCAGGGCCGCCCCGACCGACGCGGGCAGGGCGTAGCCGAGCGTCCCCCAGCCGACCGGGTACTGCATCCGGCGCGGCGCGGCCATCGATGCGTAGCCGCCCACCCAGTAGCCGGCCACCGCCATGTCGCACAGCACCGGGCCACGCGCCCCCCACGCGTCTGTGACCGCCCCGGCCAGCGCGACGCCGGGTGCCGTACCCGGGTCGGCCGCCAGCCGCGCGCGTACCGCCGGGCCGAGCCGGAAGACCGAGTCCGCCCACGGCTCGCGACTTCGCAGCCGCACCGCCAGCGCGTCGCAGCAGGCCCGGACGTCGGCGACGATCCCGACGTCCGCGGCGTAGCCGGAGGCCAGGTGTGCGGGCTCGGTGTTGACCGCGAGCAGCCGAGGGGGCAGGGCCAGCGTCCAGCTCTTGGTCGTCATCTCGTCGAACGCCGTGCCGAGCGCGACGAGCAGGTCGCCGGACGCGAGCACGTCGGCCGCCTCCGGCTCGTGCGGCGGCAGGTCGACCAGCAGCGCGTGCCCGGGCGGGAGCAACCCGCGGCCGGCGTACGTCGCCAGCACCGGCGCGCCCAGCCGCCAGGCGAGCTCGGTCACCGCGTCCCCGGCCCCGGACTGGACCGCGCCACCGCCGACCCACAGCACCGGACGGTCGGACGCGGCGAGCTCGCGCAGCGCCGCCTCGACGTCACCCGCCGACGGCTGCGGCGGGGCGGGCGGCCGGGCGGAGGGCAGCGGGCGGCCCTCGTCCGGGAGCGGGGCGCCGAGGACGTCGACCGGGATCCCGACGTACACCGGCCCGCGCGGCGAGGTCATCGCGAACGCCGCGGCTCGGGCGACCGCCTCGACCGCGGCCAGCGCCGACGTCGGGCGGTAGACGGCCTTCGCCAGCGGCGCGAACAGCGCCCCCTGGTCCGGCATCTCGTGCAGGATCCCGCGCTGCGTCCCCGGCCGGCGCAGCGCCGTCGAGACCTCCGACGCGATCAGCACGACCGGCGAGCCGCTCGCCGCCGCCTCGCCGAACGCCGCGACCGCGTTGGCGGCCCCCGGTCCGGTGGTGGTCAGCGCGACCCCGAGGCCACCGCTCGCGCGGGCCAGCCCGTCGGCCGCGTACACCGTGGTCTGCTCGTGCCGGACGCCGACGATGCGCGGCCGACCGGGTCCGAGCGCCTCCCAGAAGGCGAGGTTGTGCACGCCCGGCAGCCCGAACGCCGCCTGGACACCGGCCGCCGCGAGCACGTCCAGGACCCCGGCCGCCGCCGTCCGCTCCGGCTCCATCCGCCGATCATCGCCGACCTACGGGCGGGTAAGCCCGAAATCCGGGCTTACCAGCCCGTAGGTTTCGACCTGGGTGCGGCCCGCGCGCGACGTGGCAGGCTGTCGGCCCATGACCAGGTACGTGTCCCGCAACCCAGCCGACCTCGCCGACGTCGTCGCCGACGTCGAGCTCGCCACCGCTGCCGACCTCGTCGCCGCCGCGACGTCCGCCCGTGCCGCCCAGCCCGGCTGGGCCGCCACGCCGGCTCCGGCCCGCGGCCGTGTCGTCGCCCAGATCGGCCGCCTGGTCGAGGCCAACGAGGAGGCACTGGCGGCCCTGGTCACGCGCGAGATCGGCAAGCCGTACGCGGAGGCCCTGGGCGAGGTGCAGGAGGTCGTCGACACCTGCGACTTCTTCCTCGGCGAGGGCCGGCGGCTGTACGGGCAGACCGTCCCCAGCGAGATGCCGGCCAAGCAGCTGTTCACCTACCGCGTGCCGGTGGGCGTCGCCGTCATCGTCACGGCGCCGAACTTCCCGGTCGCCGTCCCCTCGTGGTACCTGGTGCCGGCGCTGCTGTGCGGCAACGCAGTGGTCTGGAAGCCGGCCGAGAGCACGCCCGCGGTGGCCGCGGCGTTCACGGCGCTGTTCGAGGCGGCCGGGGTCCCGGCCGGCGCCATGGCGACCGTCGTGGCCGACGGCCCGACCACGTACGCCGCTCTCGAGCAGATGCTCGAGCAGCGCCTCGTCGACAAGGTCGGCTTCACCGGCAGCACCGCGGTCGGCCGCGCGATCGGCGAGCTGTGCGGGCGGCACCTGCAGTCCCCGTGCCTGGAGCTCGGCGGCAAGAACCCGATGGTGGTCATGGCCGACGCCGACCTGGACCTCGCGGTCGAGGGTGCGCTCTTCTCCGGTTTCGGTACGTCGGGGCAGCGCTGCACCTCGCTGGGCACGGCGTGGGTGCAGCGCGCGGTGTACGACACGTTCCGGGACAGGTTCGTCGCGGCCGTCGAGGACGCTGTGGTCGGCGACCCCGCGCAGCCGGTCCTCTACGGTCCGATGATCTCGCAGCGGTACCTGGACAACCATCTGCGCAACCTGGAGATGGTCCGCGCCCACCACACCGTGCACGGCTCGACCGGCACCGGCCGGATCACCGGGGAGAACCCGCGCAAGGGCTTCGTCGGCGACCCGGCGCGCGGCCTCTTCGCGCACCCGACGATCGTCGAGGGCGTAAGGCCCGGCGACGCGCTGTACGACACCGAGACGTTCGGCCCGCTGGTCGGCCTGGGGGTCTTCGACACCCTCGACGAGGCCCTCCAGCTGGCCAACGGGCACGGCTACGGGCTCTCGGCCTCGATCTACACCCGCGACCCAGAGGCCGTGTGGCGGTTCCGCGCCGGCATCGGCGCGGGCATGGTCAGCGTGAACAACTCCACCTCCGGCGCCGAGGCGCACCTGCCGTTCGGCGGCAACGGGCGCAGCGGCAACGGCTCGCGACAGTCGGGGATCTGGGTGCTGGACCAGTTCACCCGCTGGCAGGCGCTGAACTGGGACTGGTCCGGTCATCTGCAGAAGGCTCAGATGGACGTGCCCGAGGTGACCTGGGACCCGGGGTTCAGGCTGTGAGCGACACCGAGGTGGGCGGCCTGCTCGCCGCCAAGCGGGCCGAGGTGGAGGCCGAGATCGCCGGGCTCGAGGCGCCGGCGGAGGAGTCGGGCGGCATCTCCTTCGGCAAGCGGGTCGGCGACGGCACGAGCATCGCGGTCGAGCGGATCACCCAGGTCGCGGCGCACGAGGGGCTGGGCGTGCTGCTCGCGGAGATCACGCGCGCGCAGACCAAGCTGGCCGAGGGCACGTACGGCGTCTGCGACCGCTGCAGGCAGCCGATCCCGGTGGAGCGCCTGGAGGCGCGCCCCTGGTCCGTGCACCACGTTGTTTGCCCGCCCGCGCAGGACTGACCGGCTCGACGCGCGTCGGCGCGGCTCGGCTCAGCCGCCGACGGCCCGGAAGAGCACCTCGTGGTCGCGGCCCTCGCGGCGCGCCAGCGGGCGCGACCGCCTGGCGAAGCTCTCCCAGCCGCACCCCGAGCAGACCGCGACCGTGAACGGGCCGCGCTCGATCAGGTGGGAGCGGTGCTGGATCCGCGGGTCGAACAGGTCGCGCCGGCGGTCGGGGTCGTCGACCTCGACCGGGTCCGGGACGACCACCGGGAGGTCGAGCCTGATGTCAGGGCTGGGGGACGGCGACGGCAGCACCGGTGGTGCGCCCGGCGCCGTCGGCCCCGGCGGCGCAGTCGACGGAGTAGCCCCGCGCTCGTCCATGTCGCCTCCCCGGGTCCCGCCCCGCCGTCAGGATCCCCCACCGTACGTCGCCCGGCGCGCACGCGCCTACGGGACGGGCGATCCGGGTCCCGCAGCGGCCCGGCGCCCGTCCCCGGCTGCCCGCCCGGCCTGCCCGGGCGCGGCCGGCCCACGCGGTGACTAGCCCGGACAACCCCCCGCTTGGGTCATACCGGTTGCGCTCCGACGCGACATAGCCTGCAGGAGTGACGCCGGACCTGCGCCTGCACGACGCCCAGCAGCTCGAGGAGATCGAGCTGTACGGCGCGCTGGTGATCGCTGCGTCCGCGCACGAGGGCCCGCTGTCGGCCGCCGAGGTCGACGAAGCGCTCGGCCTGCGCCCCACCGCCTGACCCGATCCCGCTTAACCGCCCCGCCGATCCCTCGTCGATGCCTCGTCGATCTTGAGCAAGGCGGCGCTGTCATCGGCGTGTCGCGGGCGTGTTGCTCAAGATCAACGCGAACGGTGCCGGAGGCGGGGGAGCGGGAGGTCAGCCGAAGCGACCGGTGATGTAGTCCTCGGTGCGCTTCTCGACCGGGTTGCTGAACAGCTTCTGGGTGACGTCCATCTCGATCAGCTTGCCGGGCTGACCGGTGCCCGCGATGTTGAAGAACGCGGTGGTGTCGCTGACCCGGGCGGCCTGCTGCATGTTGTGCGTCACGATGACGATCGTGTAGCGCTCCTTGAGCTCCTGCATCAGGTCCTCGATGGCCAGCGTCGAGATCGGGTCCAGCGCCGAGCACGGCTCGTCCATGAGCAGCACCTGTGGCTCGACGGCGATCGCGCGCGCGATGCACAGCCGCTGCTGCTGGCCGCCGGACAGCCCCGAACCCGGCCGGGGCAGCCGGTCCTTGACCTCCTCCCAAAGGTTCGCCCCGCGCAGCGACCGCTCCACCACGACGTCCATGTCCGACTTCTTGCGCCGCCCGGACAGCTTGAGGCCGGCGACGACATTGTCGTAGATCGACATCGTGGGGAACGGGTTCGGCTTCTGGAACACCATGCCGATCGTGCGCCGCACGTTCACCGGGTCGACGCCCGAGCCGTAGATGTCCTCGCCGTCCAGCCCGACCTTGCCTTCGACCCGCGCGCCGGGGATGACCTCGTGCAGGCGGTTCAGCGTGCGCAGCACCGTGGACTTGCCGCAGCCGGAGGGGCCGATGAACGCCGTGATCGACCGTGGCTCCACCGTGAACGTGACCCCCTCCACGGCCATGAAGCTGCCGTAGTACACGTTCAGGTCGGATACGTCGATCCGCTTGGCCATGGTGGTCCAGTTCCTACTTGACTCGGACGGTACGGGCGACGAGCCGGGCGGTCAGGTTCAGGATCGTGATGAGCAGCACCAGCGTAAGAGCCCCAGCCCATGCTCGTGCTAGTCCTGCCGTGGTTCCGCTTCCGATCTGCGCGTAGATGAACGTCGGCAGCGAGGCCTGCGCGCCCGTGAACGGGTTCGTGTTGATGGACTGGGACAGGAACGCCGTCAGCAGCAGGGGCGCCGTCTCGCCGGCGACGCGCGCGATGCTCAGCAGGCAAGCCGTCACCAGGCCCGCCATGGCGGTCGGGAGCACGATCCGCAGGATGGTGCGGTACTTCGGCACACCCAGGGCATACGAGGACTCCCGCAGCTCGTTGGGGACCAGGCGCAGCATCTCCTCCGAGCCCCGGACGACGACCGGGATCATCAAGATCACCAGGGAGAGCGAGGCGGCCACGCCGGACCGGTCGAAACCGAGCGTCAGCACCCAGAACGAGAAGATGAACAGGCCGGCGACGATCGACGGCACACCCGTCATGACGTCCACGAAGAAGCTGATGGCCCGCCCGAACCAGCCGCGGCGCCCGTACTCCACGAGGTAGACGGCGACCAGGATCCCGACCGGGATACCTATCAGGGCCGCGAGGCCGACCTGCTCGATCGTGCCGATGATGGCGTGGTAGACGCCGCCTCCGGCTTCCCGAGGGCTCACGTTCCGCATGGAATGGGTCAGGAAGTCCAGGCTCAGCGCCTTCGCTCCTTCGACGACCACAGTGCCGAGGATGGCCACGAGCGGCACCACGGCCAGGACGAAGCACGCGTAGACGAGGGTCGAGGCCAGTCGATCGGCCGCATGGCGGCGCCCCTCGACGGCGTTGCTCCACACGGTGTAGATCACGAGGAACAGCAGCACTGCCACCACGGCCGTGCCGGCCGTTCCCGAGACCGGCGTCGTTGCAGCGAGCACCACCGAAAGCAGGACAGCGGCCACCGCCGCTTCGATGGGTGCCAACCTGCTGAGCCGGCGCGCCGTCAGGGTAGAGCCGGCTTTCGGCTCGACGGTCGTCGTCATCAGTTGGCCCCGGAGAAGGCCGCCCGGCGGGCGATCACGAGGCGCGCGGCCGAGTTCACCGCGAGCGTGATGAAGAACAGCACCAGACCGGAAGCGATCAGGGCGCCGACCCCGATGTCGCCGGCCTCGTTGAACTTCAAGGCGATGTTCGCGGCGAACGTGTTGCCTGCGGGCTCGGTGATCTGCCAGTTCATGTCGAACGCGGCGGAAAGGATCAGAGCGACCGCGATCGTCTCGCCCAGTGCGCGGCCCAGACCGAGCATCGCCGCGCTGATCATCCCGGGACGACTGAAGGGGAGGATGCTCGTCCTGACCATCTCCCACTTGGTAGCCCCCAGAGCCAGCGCGGCCTCGATGTGCGCGTGCGGGGTCTGGACGAACACCTCACGACTGATCGCGGACACGGTGGGCAGGATCATCAGCGCCAGAACGATCGACGCGACGAAGATGGACTTCCCGTAGATGCCGGCGTCGTTGCGGAAGAGCGGGATGAAGGACAGATGGTCGGTCAGGAACACCTGCAGACCGGTCAGCCTCGGCATCAGGAACTGCAGGCCCCAGAGCCCGAAGACGATCGACGGGACGGCGGCGAGAAGATCCACGACGAACCCGAGGACCGCGGCCAGCCGCTTGTTCGAGTAGTGCGAGACGAACAGCGCGATGCCGTAGCCGACCGGTACCGCGAGGATCATGGCGAACACGGCTGTCAGTACGGTCCCGAAGGCAAGAGATGCGATGCCGAACTTCGACGGCGTGTCGTCCGGGAACCACTTCTGGTACGTGAAGAAGTTGGCTGTGTTGGCCTGGAGTGCCGGGATCGACCGCAGGAGCAGGAAGACCGCGATGCCGGCCATGATGACCAGGACCATGCTGCCCGCAAGCCGGGAGACCCCCGCGAACACCATGTCGCCGCGCCCCGGCTTGTGGGCCGAGAGCGGACCGGCGGATGCGTTCTCCTCCGGTGGCGCCACCGTGGACGTACCCACCGTCCCTCCTTTCGTCCACGAACGCAGCTCGTCGGGTGCGGACCTGGCGACGGGTCCCGGCTCGTGCCTCGGCCGGCCGAGCGGGACCCGTCACCAAGCGCTGCCGTCAGCTGATGCTTGCCACCGCCGTCTTGACCTTAGCCAACAGGGCTCCGCTCAGGGGCACGTATCCGATGCTCGTCAGCTTTCCCTGCGCGGTGTCACCGGTCGTGTACGTCAGGAAGGACTTGGTCAGCGCCAGCTCGTCGCTCGGCAGTCCCTTCTCGCAGGTGATCTCGTAGGTCAGGAGGACGATCGGGTAGGCCCCCGCCTCCTTGGTCGCGTAGTTCAGCTTCAGGGTCACGTTGTTCCCTGACCCCGTCTCGGTCGCCAGTCCGAGGGACTTGGACGCCGTGTCGGAGTTCGGCTCGACCGCTCCGCCACCGTTGTCCACCTTCGCGGCCGGCACGCCGGCGTCCTTCTGGAAGGACAGCTCGACGTAGCCGATGGAGTCCTGGGTGCTCTTGATCGAGGCCGAGACTCCCTCGTTGCCCTTCGAGCCCTGTCCGCCCGGTGCCTTCCACTCCTTGTCGGAGCCGTAGGTCCACGCGCTGCCCGCCGCGTCGGTCAGGTACTGGGTGAAGTTCTTCGTGGTCCCCGAGGAGTCGGAGCGGTGGAACTGGGCGATGCCCGCGGACGGCAAGGTGGCACTCGGGTTCAGTGCCTTGATCGCCGGGTCGTCCCACTTGGTGATCGTGCTGGAGAAGATGCCGGCGATCACCTGGGGCGTCAGTGTCAGGTCGGTCAGGCCCGAGACGTTGTACGCCACGGTGATAGCACCGCCCACCATCGGGATGTGGATGGCCTTGTTGCCGGACCCGCAGCGAGCGTCGGCCTTCGCCTGCTCCTCCGGCTTCATGACCGCGTCCGAGCCGGCGAACGCCGTCTGGTTGTTGCCGAAGTCCGTGATACCGGCCCCAGAGCCGTTGGACTGGTAGTTGATCGTGGCGCCAGTGCACGCGGACTGGTACTCGTTGATCCACTCCGCGACTGCGTTGGCCTGTGCCGACGAGCCGGATGCCTTGATGCTGCCGCTCTGGCAGGAGACAGCGTTCGCACTGCCGCTGGCGGAGGAGCCGCCGCCGGCGTTGCTGTCCGAGCCGCAGGCCGCGAGCAGCATGGCGCCGGCCGCGACGGACACGGCGAGGGCGGCGAGGCGACCGTGGCGTTTGAGGTTCACTTCAGGTGCGTCCCTTCTGTGGGGCGACAGGGTTCGGCGTGCCGTCCGGCACGCGTGCGTCTGTTGATCACGTGTTCAGCGGTGACGCTAGGCAGCGCAGGTGTCCTGACCCGGGTCAGCAGGTGAACGCAGCGTGAACGGCGGGCCTCGATCCGACGTCGGTCCGGCTGGCGCCGGGCAACCGGAAGGTGAACGGACGGCTCAGGAGCCGTGCCGCTCGACGGCCACGACCCGAACCCCTTCCGGGGTGAACGCCCGGTGCAGGACGAGGACGGCGCCGGGCGCCAGCGGGCGGCGGTCGCCGGCCGCACCGCGGCGGTCGGCGAGGGCGAGCAGGTCCGGGAGCACCGGGCGGTGGCTGCACACGACCAGCGGCTCGGGCCGGGCGAACAGCTCGGCCATCCGGGCCCGGCTCGCCTTGCGGGCGGCAGCGTGTCCCTCCTCGGACAGCAGCGGTTCGTCGACGAGCTCGAGCTCGCGGCTGCGCGCGTACGGCAGGACGGTGTCCCGGCAGCGGGTCGCATCCGAGGAGTGGACGGCGCGGATCCCGTACGCCCCGAGCAGCGGCACCAGCTGGCGGCTCTGGGCGATCCCACGGCTCTGCAGCGGCCGGGCCGCGTCGACCGTCCCGGCCCACTGGGCCCGCTTGACCGCCTTGGCGTGCCGGACCACGACCAGCGGCACCGTGTCCAGCGGCTCTCGCTGCAGGGCGGTGACCAGCTTGACGTCCTGCGGGTAGCTGAGCAGGTCGCGGGCCTCGTCGCGCGGCAGCCAGCGCAGCTCGTCGATCTCCTCGAACGGCACGAACGGGACCGCGGCCTCGTGGTCGGCCAGGGCCGCCCAGTAGCGGACCTGCTTGGGGAAGCCCTCGACCACGTACCGGAGGGTCGGCAGCGGCCGCCCCAGGGCCACGGCGTAGCCGGTCTCCTCGGCCACCTCGCGGACGGCGGCCACGGCGGGGTGCTCGCCGGGGTCGAGCTTCCCCTTCGGGAACGACCAGTCCTTGCGGACCGGCCGGTGCACCAGGGCGAGCTCGAGACCGGCGGACACCGGGCGCCAGAGCACGGCGCCCGCGGCCCGGATCGTGGTCTCGGCCACGGCTCAGCCCTTGTGCCGGCCGAGGCGGGCCGGGTCCGGGGCGGTCGAGATGTCCGGCCAGACTTTTGCGAACCTGGTCCGCGCCCGGACGACCGCCGCGCGCTCGGCCTCGTGCAGCAGGCCGAAGACGAACCCGGTGGTACCGGTGACGCGGCGTCCCGCCGCGAGCTCGCGGGCGGTCGTCGCCGCGATCACCGCGTCCTGGTGCTCGCCGAGCAGCTCCGTCACCTGCTCCAGCTGCTTGGCCAGCTTGCGGGCCGGCGCGCCGAACACCGGCGTCAGCGCCTCCGCGGCGTACCGCGCGCGCTTGGCGGCGATGCGTGTCTCGTGCCACGAGTCGTCGGTGCCGTCCGGGTGCAGCTGCGCGGCGTCCCGGCTCAGCCGCCGCCAGGCCTTGGCCAGCAGCGGCGGCAGCACCTGCGCGGACGGCTGCCCGGCGGCCTCGGTGAGGGCCGGCTCGCGCGCGGCCGAGACCAGCAGAGCGAGCAGCGCGACGTACCGCTCGGAGCGCATCGCCTCGTCGAGCTCGGCCTGGGCCGCGGGGCGCTCGGCGTCGAAGACGCGGCGGACGACGGCCTGCGCTGCGGCGACGTCGCGCCGGTCGGTGTGGTCCACGCCCACCCGGCCGTGTCCTTCGTGGGTGCCGGCGGCGGCGGCGTCGGCCGAGGGCAGCGCCGCGAGGTCGTCGAGCAGGCGCTGCTCGAGCACCTCGCGGTCGCGCAGGTGCCCGAGCTCGGCCGCGATCCAGGACAGCTCGTCGCGCAGCCGCGTCGCCCACTCGTGGTCGACCAGCGGGGCGAACACCTTCAGGCCGCTGCGCAGCCGCCGGGCCGCGACCCGCATCTGGTGCACCGAGTCCGGTAGCCCGCGCCGGACCCGCAGGTCCTGGGCGAAGAACGCGGTGGCATTGCGCACCAGGTGCGCCCGGATCGCCGCCCCGGCCGGGTCGTCCGGCCCGACCGGCGGCAGGCTGCCCGGCGGCGGTACGTCCGGAGCCGCCATGGCTGCCGGCCCGAGCGCCCGCACCGCCTTCGAGGGCAGGCCGCCCTCGACGGCTCCGGAGCGCACGAGCGCCTCGACCACCCGCGCGACGTCGTCGGGCGAGCCGTCCCTGGTCTCCACCTCGAGCTCGCGGAAGCGCGCGGCCACGTGCGTGCCGTCCAGCACCGAGACCGTGTCGTCGGTGAGCTCGGCGAGCACGGTGCCGTCGGCGCCGGCCAGCTCGTACGGGCGGCGCTCGGTGCGCAGCGTCGCGACCGGCTCGACCGGCGCCCCCCGGGTCACCCCCAGGACCAGCCGGAGCAGCTCATCGGGCGGGACCGGCGACGACTCGAGCGGCATCCGTACCTCGTCGCGCACCGCCGCGCCGGCGTCGGTGTCGGCGGCCGCGGCGTCGTCCGCCGGCAGCTTCAGGTGCCAGCCGTCGTCCTCGCCGCCGTCGCGGCGGCGCAGCGTGACGTGCCCGCGGGCCAGCCGGAGGTCGCCGGTGTCGTAGTACGTCGCGGTGAGCTCCAGCGGGGGCTGCGCCCGGACCTCGGCCACGCCGCTGCCCTCGGCGGTGAGGTCCGGCAGCCGGTAGAGCCCGTGCACCCGCAGCTTGCGCTCGACCTCTCGGTACGTACGGGGCGAGTCCTGCGTCACGCGGTCGCCTTGCGGCGCTGGTGCAGCGCGATGAGGTACGCCTGCAGATCGAGCAGCGGCTCCTCGTCCGCACCGCACGCGAAGCGCTCCCACTCCCCGTCGGGCCGCAGGTGCCAGGACGCCGTACCCGGTTCGAACCCCAGGTCCAGCAGCTCGTCCAGCTCGGCGATGTGCTCGGGCGCCTCGATCCGCACCAGCGCCTCGACCCGGCGGTCCAGGTTGCGGTGCATGAGGTCGGCGCTGCCGATCCACATCTCGCTGTCCGGGCCCGTGCCGAAGGCGTACAGCCGGGAGTGCTCGAGGAAGCGCCCGAGGATCGACCGGACCCGCACATTCTCCGACAGCCCCGGCACGCCGGGACGCAGCGAGCAGATCCCGCGCACCCAGATGTCCACCGGGACACCTGCCTGGCTGGCCCGGTAGAGCGCGTCGATGATCTCCTCGTCAACGATCGAGTTGAGCTTGAAGCGGATCGCGGCCGGCTGCCCGTTCCGGGCCCGGTCCAGCTCGCGCTCGATCCGCTCGACGAGCCCGGAGCGGACCGAGTTGGGCGCGACCAGCAGCCGCTCGTACTCGGTGTTCATCGAGTAGCCGGACAGCACGTTGAACAGGTCGGCGACGTCGGCGCCCACGACCGGGTCCGCGGTCAGCAGGCCCAGGTCTTCGTACAGGCGCGCGGTCTTGGGGTGGTAGTTGCCGGTCCCGATGTGCGAGTACCGACGGATGCCGACGTTCTCCTGGCGCACCACCATGCTGAGCTTGCAGTGCGTCTTGAGCCCGACCAGGCCGTACACGACGTGGCAGCCGGCCTCCTCGAGCTTGCGCGCCCGCTTGATGTTGGCGCCTTCGTCGAAGCGGGCCTTGATCTCGACCAGGACCAGCACCTGCTTGCCCGCCTCGGCGGCGTCGATGAGCGCCTCGACGATGGGCGAGTCCATGGACGTGCGGTACAGCGTCTGCTTGATGGCCAGGACGTTCGGGTCGGCCGCGGCCTGCTCCAGGAACGCCTGCACCGACGTCGAGAACGAGTCGTACGGGTGGTGCAGCAGGACGTCGTGGTCGCGCAGGACGGCCAGGATGTCCGGCGCGGTCGCCGACTCGAACTCGGCCAGCTCGTGGCTGGTCCGGGGCAGGAACGGCGGGTCCTTGAGCTCGACCCGGTCCAGCCTGAGCAGGTCCATCAGCCCGGTGAGGTCCAGCGGGCTGGGCAGTGCGAACACTTCGGAGTCGGAGACCCCCAGCTCGCGTACCAGCAGGTCCAGCACGTGCGGGTCGACGGTCTCGACGACCTCCAGCCGTACGGGCGGGCCGAAGCGGCGGCGCATCAGCTCGCGTTCCATGGCCTGCAGGAGGTTCTCGGCGTCGTCCTCCTCGACCTCGACGTCCTCGTTGCGGGTCACCCGGAAGCTGTGGTGCTGCAGCACCTCCATGCCGGGGAACAGCGTGTCGAGGTGGGCGGCGATGACCTCTTCGAGCGGGACGAAGCGCTGGTCGGCGACCGCGTGGAAGCGGGACAGGTTCGGCGGGACCTTCACCCGTGCGAAGTGCTCGCTGCCGGTGCCCGGGTTGCGGACGACCACGGCCAGGTTCAGCGACAGGCCGGAGATGTACGGGAACGGGTGCGCGGGGTCGACGGCCAGCGGCGTAAGCACCGGGAAGATCCGGTCGTCGAAGAAACTTTCGCTCTCGGCCTGCTCCTGCGCGGTGAGCTCGTCCCACCGCAGGATCTCGATGCCCTCCTTGGCGAGGGCCGGGCGGATGTCCTCGCCGAAGCAGCGCGCCTGCCGCGCCATCAGCTCGCGGCTGCGGCTCAGGATCGCCTCGTGCACCTCGCGAGGGAGGCCGCCGCTGGCGGCCCGGACCGCGATCCCGGTGGCGATGCGCCGCTTCAGGCCGGCGACGCGGACCATGTAGAACTCGTCCAGGTTGCTGGCGAAGATGGCCAGGAACTTGGCCCGCTCGAGCAGCGGCACGGACTGGTCCTCGGCCAGCTCGAGCACGCGCTGGTTGAACGCGAGCCAGGAAAGCTCGCGGTCGAGGAACCGGTCGGCCGGCAGGGGCTCGCTCTCGCTGTCGTACTCGACCTCGGCGACGGCCACCTCTTCCATCCCCCCATGGTGGCACCCCGAGGTGAACGGCGCCCCCCGTCCGCCCATCCCCTTGCTCCCACGCCCCCCGCGCCCCCCGCGCGCCCCCCG
This sequence comes from uncultured Actinomycetota bacterium, assembly GCA_963849365.1. Lineage (GTDB taxonomy): Bacteria > Actinomycetota > Actinomycetes > Prado026 > Prado026 > CAVQCJ01. Next base: position 532,556 of record CAWKHA010000004.1, on the reverse strand, counting down.
CGCCCCCCGCGCCGCCGATCATGAGAGATGTACACGCTGCCGGCCCCCGGACACGTACATCTCTCATGATCAACGAGCGGGGGGAACGAGCGGGGGGAACGAGCGGGGGGGGGTTAGGTGGCGGTGAACATGACGTCGGTGTCCCAGTGGGTGAAGCCGAGGTCGGTGTAGAGCCGGATCGCGGGGCCGTTGTCCTCGTCGACGTACAGCATCGCCTCGGGCAGCCCGGCGGCGCGCAGGTGCCGCAGCCCGACCAGGGTGAGGGCGCGGCCCAGACCGGTGCCCTGCTCGTCGGGGTCGACCCCCACGACGTACACCTCGCCGATCGGCTCGTGGCCGTGCTGCGGGTCCTCGTGCTGGTGCGGGTGCCCTCGGTCGTGCCCGGGCTCCGGCTCGTGCGCATGGGCATGCCCGTCCGGCCCGCCGCCGCCGTGCACCTTGGTCCAGTGGAAGCCGGCGAGCCGCTCGGGCGGCCCGGGCCGCACCGCCAGGAAGAACCCGCCCGGGTCGAACCACGGCTCCCCGATCCGCCGGCTCAGGTCCGCGGCCGTCCAGCGGCCCTGCTCCGGATGCGCCGCGAACGCGCGCGCGTTCACCGCCAGCCAGGCCTCGTCGTCCAGTCCGGGACGGAACGTACGGATCTCGACCCCGGCCGGCAGCACCGGTTCCGGCAGCGGTGCGTACAGGGACCGCCGCATCTGCCACAGCGACCGGGAGACGGTGAAGCCCATCGAGCGGGCGAGCGCGGCCGCCGCCGCGTTCCCGCCGTGGGACCACAGCCGCAGCCGGCCGTCCGGCGTCTCGGCGAGCAGCTGGCGGACCAGCAGCCGCCCGAACCCCTGCCCCCGCAGCTCCGGGTCCACGACCAGCTCGGCGCTCGACCCGGCCACCTCGTCGGTGACGTCGAGGTGGCCGTAGCCGGCCAGCCGGTCCGGCCCGGCGTACACCAGCACGTGCCGGACCGCGGCGTCCCCGCCGTGGCGCAGGTGCAGGCTCACGTGCTCGGACAGCGGCCGCACCCCGTCCGCCTCCGTGGCCCGCTCCACCACGAGAGCCACCGCGGACAGCTCGCCCGGGTCCAGCCGGCGCAGGACCTCGACGCGTGCCCCTTGAGCGACGCCCACGGCTGGAGGTTAGTGCCGCGGCTCAGCCGGCCCCGACTCCGACCCGCTCCTCGGCCCCCGCGTCGGGTCGCTGCACGACGAACCGGTAGCCGACGTTGCGCACGGTGCCGATCAGCGCCTCGTGCTCGGGCCCGAGCTTGGCCCGCAGACGGCGGACGTGCACGTCGACGGTCCGGGTGCCCCCGTAGTAGTCGTAGCCCCAGACCTCCTGCAACAGCTGGGCCCGGGTGAAGACCCGGCCGGGGTGCTGCGCGAGGAACTTCAGCAGCTCGAACTCCTTGAACGTGAGGTCCAGGACGCGGCCGCGGACGCGAGCGGTGTACGTGGACTCGTCGATGCTGACGTCGCCGGAGCGGATCTCGTCCGGGATGTCGGTGTCACCGCCGCGGGCCGCGGCCAGGCGCCCGGCCGTGACCCGCAGCCGCGCCTCGACCTCAGCCGGCCCGGCGGTGTCCAGCAGTACGTCGTCCACGCCCCAGTCGGCGCTGACCGCGACCATCCCGCCCTCGGTGACGACCAGCAGGACCGGCACGTCCACCCCGGTCGTACGCATGAGCCGGCAAAGGCTCCGCACGTGCGGGAGGTCGCGGCGGCCGTCGACGACGATCGCGTCGCAGGAGGGTGCGTCGAGCAGGGCGGAGGCCTCGGCCGGGGCGACCCGGACCTGGTGCATGAGCAGCCCGAGCGCGGGCAGCACCTCGGTGGACGGCTGCAGCGCGTTGGTCAGCAGCAGCAGCTGGCTCACTGTCGTCCTCCGGCCGGTGAAGGCACTCCGTGAAAGCACGATGGGACCCAGCGGCGCCGTCGCCTGGATCCCGGTGTGAGGATAGCGGACGTGGTGGCGACCCCGTCCGGTTGGTCCGAGCAGCAGACGCTGCTGACCTCGGACGGCGTAAGGGTGTCGGCCGCATTGCGCCGTCCGGGTGACTCCGCCGCGACCGGCGGGACGGATCGGACCGGGCTGGCGTACGTCCTCGCGCACGGCTTCACCGGGACCTGGCGCTCGGCCGGGCTGGGCCGGGTCGCCAACGTGCTCTCGGATGGCCCGGACGCAGGGGCCGTCGTCGCCTTCGACTTCCGCGGCCACGGACGCTCCGGCGGGCGGAGCACCGTCGGGGACCGCGAGGTCCTCGACCTGGACGCCGCTGTCCGCTGGGCCCGGCTGCTGGGGTACTCGCGGGTCGCCACGGTCGGATTCTCCATGGGCGCCTCGGTGGCTGTCCGGCACGCCGCGCTGCTCGGCGGCGTCGACGCCGTGGTGGCGGTGAGCGGCCCAGCGCGCTGGTTCTACAAAGGGACCGCGCCCATGCGGCGGGTGCACCACGTCGTCGAGCTCCCGGTCGGCCGGCTCGTCGCACGGGTGGCGCTGCGCACGCGCATCGGCTCGCAGCGCTGGGACCCGCTGCCGGAGGAGCCGCGGGCGGTCGTGGGCCGGATCGCGCCGACGCCGCTGCTGGTCGTGCACGGGGACCGCGACCGGTTCTTCCCGCTCGACCACCCGCGCGAGCTGGCGGCCGCGGCAGGTCCGGCCGGCGAGCTGTGGGTCGAGCCCGGGTTCGGGCACGCCGAGGCGGCGATCGGCCCCGAGCTCACCGCGCGGATCGCGGCCTGGGTGCGCGAGGTCCTGGGTCTCGAGGTGACCGGTGCCCGGTCTTGAGCGGCAGGTGACGCTGCGCTACTGGGCGGCGGCCAAGCAGGCGGCCGGGGTCGCCGAGGAGCGGTTCGACGCCGGTTCCACCGGGTCGCTCGCGGGCCTGCTGGCCGCAGCGGTGCAGGCGCACCCGGACGACGGCGCGTTCGCCCGGGTGCTGGGACGGTGCTCGTTCCTCGTCGACGGCGACCCGGTCGGGATCCGGCCGCACGCCGACGTCGCTCTGGCACCCGGCGTCGTGGTCGAGGCCCTCCCCCCGTTCGCGGGCGGCTGAGCGTGCCCGGCAAGCGAGCCGTCCTACGGGTGAGCCGGGGAATGGGGACGCCGAGCCCCGCCGTTGGGTCGGCGTGACCCCCGGCGTCGTCGTCCTGCTCGTCGTCCTGCTCGCGGCGACCGGCTTCGGCGTCTACCGCCGCGTGACCGACGGCCGGATCCGCGGGGTGAGCGCGGGCGACCATCCGGCCGCGGCGCCCGACCCGCGGCAGCTCCTCACCGCGAAGGACCTGGGCGCCGACCTCGGCGAGCGGGCCACCCTGGTGCAGTTCTCCACCGCCTTCTGCCAGCCGTGCCGGCCCACGCGGCGCCTGCTGGCCGAGGTGGCCGGGATGGTGGACGGCGTCCGGCACGTCGACGTCGATGCCGAGTCCCACCTGGAGCTCGTCCGCAGGCTCGACATCGTCCGTACGCCCACCGTCCTCGTCGTCGACGCGACCGGCCGGGTGGTGCGCCGCGCGACCGGCGTGCCCCGCAAGGCCGACCTCGTCGCGGCCCTCGGCGAGGCGATCCCGTGAGACGGCCGTACCAGCATCCGGACGTTCACGTGACTCGGACGGCGCCATCGCCTACTCTTTCCGGCATGTCCGGGCAGGTGCTCACCAAACGGCGTGCGGTCGACCTGTGCCGCATGGCCACCTGCCTGTGTCGAATGTCCTGACTTCCTAGCCGCACCCCCTTCGCGCCCTTCGCGGCGCCTGCTTGCTTCCTCGTGCCGGCACCCGTCAGGAGCCACCCCCGTGTTCGTCGACCCGCGCGGTCCCCGTTTCGCCGCCACCCTCACCGCAGTGGTGCTCACCCTCACCCTGGTCACCGGCAGCCCCTGGCTGCTCGCGCTGCAGGGCGTCGTGTTCGCCATCGGCGCCTTCCGCGGCATCCAGGCCGGGCCGTACGGCTGGCTGTTCCGCCGCTTCGTCCGGCCCCGTCTCGCACCGCCCGCCGACCTCGAGGACGCCCGGCCGCCCCGCTTCGCCCAGGGGGTCGGCCTCGGCTTCGCCGTGGTCGCGCTGCTCGCCGCCGCCTCGGGCGCCACGACGCTCTTCCTCGTGGCCACCGGACTCGCGCTCGCCGCCGCGTTCCTCAACGCCGCGTTCGGCCTCTGCCTGGGCTGCGAGGTCTACCTGCTCATCCGCCGCTTCACCCCCACCCGTGAGGAGATCCCCGCATGAGCCGCTCCGACGTCCTGGTCGACGCCGACTGGGTCGAAGCGCACATCGACGACCCGAGCACCGTCATCGTCGAGGTCGACGAGGACACCAGCGCGTACGACAAGGGCCACATCGCCGGTGCCGTCCGGATCGACTGGAAGGCGGACCTGCAGGACCCCGTCCGCCGCGACTTCGTGAGCAAGAGCCAGTTCGAGGCTCTGCTGTCCGCCAAGGGCATCGGCAACGACCACACCGTCGTGCTCTACGGCGGCAACAACAACTGGTTCGCGGCCTACGCCTACTGGTACTTCAAGCTGTACGGGCACGACAGTGTCAAGCTGCTCGACGGCGGCCGCAAGCGCTGGGAGCTCGACTCCCGCTCGCTCGTGACCGAGGTGCCCGTCCGGCCCGCGACCACGTACACCGCCAAGGAGCAGGACAAGTCGATCCGGGCCTTCCGCGACGAGGTGCTCGGGGCGATCGGCTCGCTCAACCTGGTCGACGTCCGGTCGCCCGACGAGTACGCCGGCCGCCTGCTCGCCCCAGCCCACCTCCCGCAGGAGCAGTCGCAGCGCGGCGGGCACATCCCGACGGCGGCGAACATCCCCTGGTCCAAGGCGGCCAACGACGACGGTACGTTCCGCAGCGACGCCGAGCTCACGACGCTGTACGGCGACTCGGGCGTCGACCTGTCCAAGGACACGATCGCCTACTGCCGGATCGGCGAGCGCTCGGCGCACACGTGGTTCGTGCTGCACGAGCTGCTCGGGCAGCCGAACGTCCGCAACTACGACGGCTCCTGGACCGAGTACGGCTCGCTGGTCGGCGTCCCTGTGCAGCTCGGTGACGAGCCCGGCGGCCCCGAAGGCGGTGCCTGATGTGCGGCGCGACGAAGGGCGGCCTGAGCGTCGAGGGCATCGACGTCACGAAGGAGGCCGTCGTGCAGGGTCTCGTGGTCCGCGGCGAGAGCCCGGTCGGCGGGGCCTACGTGCGGCTGCTCGACTCCGGCGGCGAGTTCACCGCTGAGGTGCCGACGTCGGCCAGCGGGCACTTCCGCTTCTTCGCGGCGCCGGGGACGTGGACGCTGCGCGTGCTCGCACCTGGTACCGATCCCGTCGACCACTCGGTCGTCGCCGAGCAGGGCGTCGTCGCCGAAGTCGAGATCTCCGTCTAGCCCCCCGCAAACCTACGGGCAGGTAAGGCCGAGAACCGGCCTTACCTGCCCGTAACTCTGCCCTGTGGATGACGGCGACCGGAGCCTGCGCGACGAGGCACCGTGTGCGGATGCCTCGACCGACGCCGCCACCGGACACTGCCGCCCAGGACGGGCTGTTCACCGCCCGCCAAGCTCGAGCCGCCGGCGTCCGCTCAGCACGGATCCGTCGTCAGCTGGCCAGTGGAATCTGGCAGGTCGTCGTCGGGGACGTGCTGGCCGTCTCCGGGACTGTGGTCACTCCGCGGCGACGGCTTCGAGCCGCGGTGCTTGCGACAGCGGGCGTACTCAGCCACGCATCAGCGGCAGCCCTCTGGGACCTCCCGGTGCCGGCGGAGTGCGAGCGGTCGCTGCACGCGACAGCTCCGGTGGCGGCTCATCCGCGCGTGGCGGGAGTCCGGGTGCACCGACGCACGCTCGGCGCCCACGATGTCAGCTGTCTCTACGGGTTGCCGCTGACGTCGCGCCTGCGCACGGTCGTCGATGTCTGTCGACGTGGCCACGGGCGTCAGCTGCCAACCTGCTGGACCACGTCTTGCGTACGGGCACCGCACCCCTGCCGCAGATCCGGGAGGCGGTGGACTCGGCGAAGTCGTCACACGGCGTCGGCCAGCTCCGACGCCTGGTCGAGCAGGCCGCCGCGGGCACATGGTCCGCTGCCGAGCGTCGTTTGCACGGGCTGCTGAGAGCTGCGGGCATCACAGGCTGGGTGGCCAACCATCGGCTTCGAACCGGGGACGGCCGTACCGTCGTCGTCGACGTCTGGTTCGGCGCTGCCCGGCTCGCCGTCGAGGTCGATGGGCAGGCATGGCACGTGTCGCCAGAGCGGTTCCAGGGAGACCGTGAACGGCAGAACGCGCTCGTCCTGTGGGGTTGCACGGTGCTGCGCTTCACCTGGGTCGACCTGGCCCAGTCACCCGACGTGGTCGTGGCCGACATCCGCGCCGCGCTCGCGAAACCTACGGGCAGGTAAGGCCGGAATCTGGCCTTACCTGCCCGTAGGTTTCGCGGGGGGTGGGGGTTAGTAGACGAGGGCTTGGGTGGTGTCGGCGGTCGCTTCGGCGACGAACGCGGCGGCGCCCGCGATCCGTACCCCCGGGATCAGGTCGTCCGCGCCCAGTCCCCGCCGGGCCGCGCACTGCGTGCACACCGTCACCGTCCCGGCCGTCAGCACCGCGTCCAGCAGCTGGGCCAACGGTGCCGCGCCCTCGAGCGTGAACGTCGCCGCCCGTCCCGGCACCCCGAACCAGGACGCCTCGCCGGTCAGCCACAGCGACACCGTCACCCCCGACGCCACCGCCGTCGCCGCCACCGTGAACGCCTGCGAGCAGCGCTCGGGCTCCTCCGCCCCCACCGTCACCTTGACCACCAGGTCGCGCATGCCGGTCAGCGTACGGCCGCGCACTACAGTTGCGACCGTGCTGGAGACCGTCTACACCGCGCTGCTCGTCCTGGTCGCGCTGTCCGTGGTGTGGTTCGCCGCCGCCATGGTCCGCCGGCTGTACCGCGACCAGGACTGACCCCCAGGAGCCCAGGAGCGAGGAGCCCGGACCGTGCCCGTCGAGCTGTCCGCAGACCTGCCGGCCGAGCTGGTGCCGGTGGCCTGGCTGGTCGGCCGCTGGGAAGGCGCCGGCGTCGGCGGGTACCCGACCATCGACAGCTTCCGTTTCGGTCAGGAGATCACGTTCGGACACGTCGGCAAGCCCTTCCTGACGTACGTCTCCCGCACCTGGCTCCTCGACGACGACGGCAACCAGGTGCGCCCGCTCGCGACTGAGTCCGGCTACTGGCGGCCGCAGCCGGACGGCACCGTCGAGGTCGTCCTGGCCCACCCGACCGGATTCGCCGAGATCTGGCTGGGCACCGTGTCCGGCGCGAAGATCGAGCTGAGCACCGACGTCGTGGTCCGTACCGCCACCGCGAAGGAGTACACCGCCGGCAGCCGCCTCTACGGGCTCGTCGAGGGCGACCTGCTCTGGGCGTTCGACATGGCCTCCGTCGGCCAGCCGCTGCAGTCGCACCTGTCCGCCCGGCTCAAGAAGGTCGGCTGAGGCCGTGACCCTGCGGGAGCGCCTGCACAGCGAGGGCCTGCGGATGACGCCGCAGCGCCAGATCGTCCTGGACGCGGTCACCGCCCTGGGCCACGCGACACCCGAGGCGGTCTGCGCCGAGGTCACCCGCACCGACCCTGGCGTGAACCCGTCCACCGTGTACCGCACCCTCGAGCTCTTCGAGCGGCTCGGCGTGATCAGGCACGCCCACCTCGGGCCGGGCGCGGCGACCTACCACCCGGGCGACGAGACGGCGCACCTGCACCTCGTCTGCGAGTCGTGCGGCCGGGTCACCGAGGCGGATCTCGGGCTCGCCGACCAGCTCGTGGGAAGGCTGGCGCAGGTCCACGGGTTCACCCCTGACGTGGGACACATGGCGATCTCCGGTACGTGCGCGGCCTGCGCGGCGGCGGCACGTCCGCACCCGACCGTGCACCCGGCTCCGCATGCGGGGCACCGGTGAGCGCGCCCGCGGCACGCGCGAGCGCCGTCCCCGTCGAGGCCGGCCCGGACGCCGGCGCCCCCTGGCACTACGGCGACCCGTACGCCGAGGAGCGCGCGCTGGCCGCGGGCGAGGCTGTCGTCGACCTCTCGCACCGGCCGGTCGTACGGGTGCGCGGGGCGGACCGGCTCACCTGGCTGCACGCGCTGACCTCCCAGCACCTGACCGAGCTGCCCCCCGGCGTGTGGACGCAAGCGCTGATCCTGTCCCCGCACGGCCACGTCGAGCACCACCTCGCGCTCGTGGACGACGGTGAGTCGGTACTCGCCCATGTCGAGCCGGGCACCCTGGACGCCCTCATGACGTACCTTCGCTCGATGGTCTTCTGGTCGGCGGTCGAGGTCGAGGACGCCACCGGCGAGGTCGCCGTCCTGCGTACGGCGTCCGGCGACCGCTTCGTCGCACGCGACGGCCTGGACCGCGAGACGGCGGCGGCCGGCCGGCCCGCGGGGCTGTGGGCCGCCGAGGCGCTGCGGGTCCGGGCCGGCGTACCGCGGCTGGGTTTCGAGACCGACCACCGCACCATCCCGGCCGAGGTCGGCTGGATCGGCCCCGCCGTCCACCTGGACAAGGGCTGCTACCGCGGCCAGGAGACGGTCGCGCGGGTGCACAACCTCGGCCGACCGCCGCGCCGCCTGGTCCTGCTGCACCTGGACGGCTCCGAGTCGATGCTGCCGGCGCACGGCGAGCCCGTCACGGGCGCGGACGGACGCCGGCTCGGCTTCGTGGGCACCGCCATCCGCGACTTCGAGCTCGGCCCGATCGCCCTGGCGCTGGTCAAGCGCACGGTGCAGGACGGCGCCGAGCTGCTCGCCGGTGCGCCGGACGCAGCGGTGGCGGCGGCCGTGGAGAGCGTCCCGGCGCCATGACCGCCGAGCCGTCCCCGCCCTCGCAGCCGGTCCCCGGCGCGGTACCGGAAGCGCGGCCCGGCGGCGGACGCGGGCTCATCGTGGCCGGGATCGTGACTGCGGCCGTGGGCGTGGTGGTGGCCCTTCTCTCGTTCATCCTGCTCATCGGAGGCCTGGTCGGCGCCGTCGGCGACCAGTTCTCGGCGCCGGTGATCGACGGGTCCGGCACCACGACGCTGACGCTGGACCAGGGCCGTTACAAGGTGTTCCAGGACGTGAACGACTTCGTGCCTCTCGGGCCCGGCCAGATCACGGTGGCCGGGCCGGACGGCTCGTCCGTCCCGGTGTACGACGTCGTCGGCCACGAGGAGCTCGCCCGGACCGACGGACAGTTCGTGGCGGTCGCCGGGTTCGACGCGCCGCGCGCCGGCGTGTACAAGGTGACCGTGAGCGGGCTCGCGGAGACCGGCGGCCGGATCGTCGTCGCGCACGACCTCGTCGCAGCGTTGGCCGGCCGCGGCTGGTGGGGCTTGGGCATCGGGGGCGGCGGTCTGCTCGTCATCGTCGGCGTCGTGCTGCTCGCGGTCGGGCTGAGCCAGCGCCGGCGGGCGAGCCGGGCCGCCTACCCGGCGGGCGCGTACCCCGCGACGTACCAGCCGCAGGCGTACCAGCCACAGGCGTACCAGCCACAGGCGTACACCCCGCAGGCGTACGCCGCCCCGGCCGGCCCGCCTCCCGGGTGGTACCCGGACCCGGACCCGGCCCGCCCCGGCGGACGGCGGTACTGGGACGGGTCGGCCTGGACCGGTCACATCGCCTGAGGCGGCCGACGGCCTGCACAGGCCGCATCACCTGATCGGATCAGCCGAGTCACCGTGGGTCGCGGCCGGCCGCACGTACAGTGGCGCCGTGTCCCGGCACCGTCGTACCGGAGACCAGCACCGACCTGTGAGGCACCGGGGCCGTCGGACAGTCGCGCTCCGGATCCTCGCCGGCGCCCTGCTCGTCGTGGCCGGGGCCGCGGCGTGGATGGCCTGGTCCGGCCTGCGCGCGCGGGACGAGCTCGCCGCCGCGCGCAGCGACGTGAGCCGACTGCGGGCCGCACTCGTCGCCGGCGACCACGACGGCGCCCTGCGGGTCCTCGAAGAGGCGAGCCGGCACGCCGCCAACGCCCGCACCCTGACCGCAGACCCCGTGTGGCGGCTGGCGGGCTCCGTCCCGATGCTCGGCCGGACGCCGCGGGCGATCACCCAGGCGACGGACGTCCTCGCCGACGCGGTCGACGGCGTGCTTCCCGATCTCGTGGACGCGGCCGGCCGGCTCAGCCCGCGCAGCGTCCGGCACGGCGCCAGCGTCGACCTGTCCGCCGTGAGTGCCGCCCTGCCGGCCGTCGAGGCGGCCCAGTCGAGCCTGGCACCGCTGCGGACCCGGCTTGGGGCGATCGACCTGGGCGGTGTGCCGGGTCCGATCTCGAACGGGGTCGGCTCGCTGCAGCACCAGCTGGGCAGTCTGTCCGGCGACCTGACCGCGGTCTCCACGGCCGCCCGGGTGATCCCGACGATGCTCGGCTCGGACGGTGAGCGGCACTACCTCGTCGTGTTCCAGAACAACGCCGAGGCCAGGGGGACCGGCGGCCTGGTCGGCGCGTACGCCGTCGTCACGGCGACCTCGGGCCGGCTGACGGTGGACTCCCTCGGGGCCGACTCCGACCTGGTGTCGGCGAAGGCGCCCGTGGTCGACCTCGGGTCGGCGTACCGGTCGCTGTTCGGCAGCGACCCGGCGCTGTGGGCGAACACCAACCTGTCCGCCCACTTCCCGTACGCCGCCCGGCAACAGCTCGAGCTCTGGCGGCGCCAGCACGGGCAGCGGCTGGACGGCGTCGTGGCGGTCGACCCCGTCGTGCTGGGCTTCCTGCTGACCGTGACCGGGCCCGCGACGCTCCCGGACGGGACCCGGCTCGACGGCGCCGGGACCGCGGCGCTGACCATGCGCCTGGTGTACGACCGCTACCCGCTGCCCGGACAGACCGCGCAGCGCAAGCGGTTCCTCCAGTCGGTGGCGGCCGCCTCGCTCACCAAGGTGCTCAGCGGGACCGGGGACGCCCAGGCCTTCGTGCACGCGCTCGGCCGAGCCGCCGGTGAGCGGAGGTTGCTGGTCTACAGCGCGCATCCCGACGAGGAGGCGCTGATCGCGGGGACAGCCGTGTCCGGGGTGGTCGACGACCGCCCGGGCCCGTACGTCGGGGTCGCGCTGGACAACGCCTCCGGCAGCAAGATCGACTACTACACCCAGGCCACGCTGTCGTACGTGCGCGGCTGCATGGACTCGGCCGTCGGCACGGTCGAGTCGACCGTCACCCTCACGCTGCACGACGGCGCCCCCGGCTCGGGGCTGCCCGAGTACGCCGCCTACCGCCTGGACCGCGGACCGGCCACGTCCGCGGCGGGGCGCGGCGGCGACGGCTCGGTGCTGGACCGGGTGCTGGTCTACCTCGCCGAGGGCGCCCAGGTCACCGGCGTGACCCTGGACGGCAAGCCCACCCCGGTGTCGCCCGGGCTGGACGGGGGCGCCGGCGGGCGGCCTGTGGTGTCGCTCCCGGTCGAGCTGAAGGCCGGGCAGGCCCGGGTGCTCGTGCTGCAGCTGGTCGAGCCGGTGCCGCCAGTGCGGGTGCCGGTGCGGGTGTGGGTCGCCCCGCTGGTGCAGACGCCGAGCACTACGGTCACCGCTTCGACCTGCCGATAAGGCCCCGGGGACCCTTCGCCGGGCCGTAACCACCCGTTGGTGGGCCCCTGTGTCCGGTTTGTCTTCGACTGGGGAGTTCTCCGATGCGGATCCGTCATCTCACTGCGCTCGCCGCCACAGCGGTCGGCGCCGGGCTGCTCTTCCTCGGCCCGGCCGCGCAGGCGGCCCCGGTTTACCCGCCCGCGACGCCCGCCATCTCGGTGAGCGCGACGGTCGTCGACACCGGCCAGACCGTCACCGTCACCGGGCAGGGTTTCGAATCGCTGTCCGCGGTCACCTGCAGCTGGACCGGGCCGGGCGCCCGAGGGCTCGCCGCAACCGCGCTGCCGTTCGGCGCCCGGGCGCTGTCCGCCGACGCCGCCGGCTCGGTCACCACGGCCATCACGTTCACCGCCGCCGGCCAGCACGTGATCTCGCTGACCGGCGTGGACGCGGCCGGCGCGCCGGTCTCGCTGTCCGCCACGGTGACCGTTCAGGCTGCTGCCCCCGCCGGGTCGCAGCTCTCGCACACGGGCTTCCCCGTGATGGAGTACCTGCTGGCTGCGCTGGGGCTGCTCGTGGTGGGCATCCTGATCGTCATGGTGGTCCGGCGCCGTCGGGCCGTGGCCGCGGCTGCTGCCCCGGTCCAGCCGGAGCCGCTGCAGACGACGTCGCACTGACGCCACCGCCCCCCTGTTCGAAAGCTACGGGCGGGTAAGGCCGGAAAACGGCCTTACCCGCCCGTAGCTTTCGGGGTGCTGGGGACCCGGCGCCCACCGTTGGCCTCGCCGCAGCCTGCCGTACGTGAAAGATCCGGGTCACCGCACCTGCCTGCAGTGACCCGGACCTTGTCCGGTGCCGGGGGCCGTCGCCCCCGGTGGGGCCTGTGCCCCGGTGCCCTCGCCGGGCCCTCGTGCCTAGCGCCCGGCCCGGGCCCGACGGCCGACCCGCGTGTCCGGCAGGACGTCGCCCTGCGCGGTCACCGAGTTCATCCGTGGCCGGTCCGTGCGGGTCTTGTACGCGTACGAGTACCCGTACCCGTAGGCGTAGGCGTCCGGGCCCTTGGTGGGCGCCATGTTCATGACCGTGCCCAGGATCCGTGCGTCCACCGTGTGCAGCGCCTGGGCCGTCCGCTCGAGCTGCTCGCGGCGCGTCTTGCCGTACCGCACCACCAGCACCGCACCGTCGCAGATCCGGGACAGCACCGCGGCGTCCGTCACCGGCAGCAGCGGCGGGGCGTCGATGATGACCACGTCGAAGCGCTGCTGCAGCTGCCGCAGCAGCGCCACCATGTGCCCCGAGCCGAGCAGCTCGGACGGGTTCGGCGGGATCGGCCCCGAGGCCAGCACCGCCAGCCCGCACCGGCCCCACGTCTGCAGCGCGTCGTCCAGCGAGGCCCGCCCGATCAGCACCGACGTCAGCCCGACCGAACCTTCCACGCCCAGGTACTCGGCGATCTTCGGCCGCCGCAGGTCGCTCTCGACCAGCGCCACCCGGATCCCCGCCTGCGCCAGCGTGATCGCCAGGTTGCAGGCCGTCGTGGACTTGCCCTCGCCGGCGACCGCCGACGTGATCACGACCGTGCGCGGCGGCCGGTCGATGTCGACGAACTGCAGGTTCGTACGCAGCGTGCGGAACGACTCGGACCGGGTCGAGCTCGGGTCGATCGCCGTGATCAGCGGGTGCTTGGCGGCGTCGCTGTCGAAGGCGATCATCCCGAGCGCGCCGGAGCTGGTGATCCGCTGCAGGTCGTCGATGCGCTTGATCGTCGTGTCCAGCGTCTCCCGGAAGACCGCGATGCCGACGCCCACGGCCAGGCCGAGCAGCAGGCCCAGCGCCAGGTTCACCTTCGTCCGGGGCGAGACCGGCTCCAGCGGCTTGTCGGCCGACTTCACGACCGTCACCTTGACCGGCGAGTCGCCGCCGCCCACCGGGGTCTCCAGGATCAGCACCTGCGAGGTGAACTCCGTGCTCACGGCGTTCGCGATGTCCATGGCCCGCTGCGGCGACGTGTCGTCCACGGCGACGTTGATCAGCACCGTGTCCAGCGGGGCCGACGCGGTGATCTGGTCGGACAGCCGGTCCGGCGTCGTGTTCAGGTGCAGCCGGTCGATCACCGGCTGCAGGACGTCCGGCGACGTCACGATCTGCGCGTACGACTTGACCCGCTGCTGCGTGAAGATCCCGCCCTGGGCCGCGTCCGCGAGGTTCGACGACGACGACTGCGCCGACACGAACAGCTGAGTCTGCGCCTCGTACACCGGGGTCTGGAGCGCCGAGACGCCGACCGCGGCGCCGCCGCCGAGCAGCATGCAGACCACGATGAGAAGCCACCGCTTGCGCAGGATGCGCCCGTAGTCCCGCAGGTCCATGTCGTCTGCTCCCTCAGCCCCTGAGCTCCGCGCCGTGGTCGAGATACCAGGCGTACGTCGATTCCAAGCCCCGCTCGAGACCTATCTCGGCGGTCCACCCCAGTTCCTGGATACGTGTCACGTCGAGCAGCTTGCGGGGCGTGCCGTCCGGCTTGGCCGGGTCCCAGGCGATCGCACCGGTGTAGCCGACCACCCGGGCCACCAGGGCCCCGAGATCCGCGATCGTCAGGTCCGTGCCCGTGCCCACGTTCACCGGCCCGTCGCCGTCGTACCGCTCCAGCAGCAATAGGCACGCCCGGGCCAGGTCGTCCACGTGCAGGAACTCCCGCCGCGGCGAGCCCGTCCCCCACAGTGTCACCGACTCCGCGCCCGCCACCTTCGCCTCGTGGAAGCGCCGGACCAGGGCCGGCAGCACGTGCGAGCCGGTGGGGGAGAAGTTGTCCCCGGGGCCGTACAGGTTCGTCGGCATCGCGCTCACGTACGGCAGGCCGTGCTGGCGGCGCAGCGCCTGAACCTGGAGCACGCCGGCGATCTTGGCGATCGCGTACGCATCGTTGGTCGGCTCCAGCGGTCCGGTCAGCAGTGCCGCCTCCCTGATCGGCTGCGGTGCGAGCCGCGGGTAGATGCACGAGGACCCCAGGAAGAGCAGCCGCTCGACGCCGTGCGCGGCGGCCGCGTCCAGCACGTTGACCTGGATCCGCAGGTTGTCCGACAGGAAGTCGGCCGGCTGCGTCGAGTTGGCCAGGATGCCGCCCACACGGGCCGCGGCGAGGACGACGTACTGCGGCTGCTCCTTGGCGAAGAAGTCCAGGACGTCGTCGCGCTCGCGGAGGTCCAGCTCGGCCGAGGAGCGGCTCACCAGATCGGTGAAGCCCTGCGCCTCCAGGTGCCGCCACACGGCCGAGCCGACCAGTCCCCCGTGACCGGCGACGTACACGCGGGCCTCACGTGGCAGCGGGCGGGGCTGCCAGCGGGGCCGCACGGCCGTCGACTGGTCCATACGGGTTGCTTCGGCCGTCACCCCATCGGGCTAAAGCCTCGCTGCGGCAATCGGGACCGCTCAGCGGTCGTTGCGGCGCCGATCCCCGCTCCCGGGTACCAGTGGTCGACCGGGCTCTCGGCGAAGAAGCTGAACCGGCGACCAGTCTCCCCGGCCCACCGGGGCAGGACGTCGGTCACGTGCGAGTTGTCGCTCAGGACGAGGGCGGATGCGCTCAGACGTGGCGCCACGGCGAGGAGCTCCCTCATCTCGTGCTCCGGGGAGTGGTCGCTGTCGTGGATGAACAGGTCGACGGTCCCGAGCGAGGCGAGAGTGGCGACGGAGTCCCCGATCCTGCGGTCGACCACAGCCGAGTACGGCCCGGTGACGAGCGTCCCCGACTCGGGGTTGACGTCGATGGTCGTCACCCGGCCCGACCCGTTCCGCAGGACCGCCGCGGCAAGGACGCAGGCCCCGAGGCCCTTGTCGGTTCCCGTCTCGACCACGTGCTCCGGCTTGAGCAGCCGGACGAGGGCGTACCAGCCGAGCCGGCGGCCGAGACGCACCGACCGGTCCATCGTCCGTCGGCGGGGGCTCCGCTCGATCGCCTCGAGGACCTGCGACTCGAGATCCCTGTCGCGGGCGGCTTCGTGGATGGCCGCGACGGCATCCCCGATGGGGCAGCTGGCCAGGCAGGCCACGAACCACGCGAGCTGCGTCATGTTCAGCGGGCTCAGGTCGTACGTGTAGTTCGTGTGCTCGCGGGAGCGAGCCAGCCAGCGGGCGGACGAGCCCAGCGACCGTCCGTTGTGCTGGGCGACCGCGGCCACGCGTGTCGGCATCGTGGCCAGCCGGGCCGCGGAACTTGCAGCGAGCCTGCGCCGGATCTCATCGCGCTCCATGTCCGAGGTCTCGGCCGTCACCCCTTCGGGCTAAAGCAGATGGGGTGGTCTGACGAGTGTCTGAGCGTGACCAAGAGCGCTCTGATCACCGGCATCACCGGACAGGACGGCTCGTACCTCGCTGAGCTCCTGCTCGGCAAGGGGTACGAGGTGCACGGCCTGATCCGTCGCTCGTCCTCGTTCAACACCGGCCGGATCGACCATGTGTACGAGGACCCGCAGGAGCCGGCGCGGCGCCTGACGCTGCACCACGGCGACCTGCACGACGGTGCCGGCCTGGTGTCGCTGCTGGCCCGGATCCAGCCGGACGAGGTCTACCACCTCGGTGCGCAGAGCCACGTTCGCGTCTCGTTCGACATGCCCGTCTACACCGGGGACGTCACCGGTCTGGCGACCACGCAGCTGCTCGAGGCGATCCGCAGCGTCGGGCTCGAGACCCGCTTCTACCAGGCCTCCTCGTCGGAGATGTTCGGCGCGACATCGCCGCCGCAGAACGAGGAGACGTACTTCCACCCGCGCTCGCCCTACGGGGTCGCCAAGGTCTACGGCTACTGGATCACGCGCAACTACCGCGAGGCCTACGGGATGTTCGCGGTCAACGGGATCCTGTTCAACCACGAGTCGCCGCGGCGCGGTGAGACCTTCGTGACTCGGAAGATCACCCGGGCCGTGGCCCGGATCAGGGCCGGGCTGCAGGAGCACCTCTACCTCGGCAACCTGGGGGCCGTTCGCGACTGGGGCTACGCACCGGAGTACGTCGAGGCGATGTGGAGAATGCTGCAGATCGACGAGCCGACGGACTTCGTGGTGGCGACGGGAACGGCCCACTCGGTCCGGGACTTCGTCGAGCTGTCGTTCGGCCACGTCGGGCTGGACTGGCGTGAGCACGTGCGGTTCGACGAGCGCTACCTGCGCCCGTCGGAGGTGGACTCGCTGATCGGGGATGCGGGGAAGGCGCAGCGGCTGCTCGGTTGGACACCGCGGACCTACACCCCCGAGCTCGCCCGCTTGATGGTGGACGCCGACGTCGAGCAGCTCGAAGACGAGCTCGCCGGGCGCTACGTGCGGGTCGACCGGTAGCCCGGATGCGCGGCTTGACCAGGTCACTACCTCGTGGGGCCATCTGGCTCGGGGTCGACCAGCTCCTGTCGATGGGGTCGAACCTCGTGGTCACGGTCGCCCTGATCAGGCGGGGCGGGGAGCTTGCGCTGGGATCCTTCGCCGCCATCGCCGCCGTCTTCACCATCTACCTCGCCGTGCAGCGGGCGACACTCTCGGAACCCTCGGCGGCAGCCAGACGAGTCGGTGGACCCGACCCGGCCGTGGGTGCGAGCAGTGTTCTCGTCCTTGCTGCCAGCGTTCCGACCGGCGTCGTCCTGCTCGCCGTCGGTCTGTCCGGCGTTCACGCACTCCTGCCGCTCGCGGTCTTCCTGCCTCTCCTGGCGCTGGAGGACAACGCCCGCTACATGTCCAGCCGGGTCGGCCGTCCGCAGATCGCTGTCGCCATGGACGGCCTCTGGCTCGGCGCGGTCCTCCTCGCGATCCTCCTGCTGCCGCACGCCTCAGGCTCGGTCCTGGTCTGGCTCTGGGCAGGCTCGGGCGCGGTAGGTCTGCTGGCAGGACTCGGTCTGTCCGCGTCGGTGGCCCGGCCCCTGGTCTCCGTCTCGGCGGCGTTCGCCTGGTGGCGGCGCGAGTGCGCGACCGTGAGCAGGGCCACCGGACTCGACATGTTCCTCAGCCAGATCTATGCACAGGGGACGGTCTTCCTGATCATCGCGGCGTTCGGCCTGACCGGCGCAGGGCAGTACCGGGCGGCACAGTCGCTCTTCGGCGGCTGCATGGCCACGATCGTCGCCCTCAACATGTACGCGCTACCTCGGCTGCGGAGCCGGGGGTCCTCGCCAGGGACCGTGGCGTCGCTCGGATCGCGCTACCTCGCCGCCGTTTCCGTTGTCGGGCTCGTCACCTTGGTCTTCGCTCGCCCTGCCCAGGAGCTGGTGTTCGGGCGGGTCGTGGTCTCCGAGTCGCTGGCGCTGGCCACGTTCGTGCTCTTCTGCCTGCTCAGCCTGTCGAGCGCTCAGGCGACCGCCCTGCGCGTTCACGCCAGCTCGCGCCAGAGCCTGCTGCTGGTCTCGAGGCTGCTGATGCTGCTGGTCGGCGTGATGGCCATGCTTCTGGTCAGCGGCTCGCGGTCCCTCGCCCTGGTCACGTGGGCACAGGGCAGTGGCGTGGCTGCCTTCGTGGTCGTGGCATTCGTCGGCCTGCGACCGGGCACCGGGCCAAGAGCGTCGAGGAGGCGGGTCTCCTCGTTCGCGATCCACTCGGCTGCGGTCGATCTTCCCTTGGCCGGGGCGCTGTACTGCGCGCTCAGAGGCCTCGGCGGACTGCGGCCGACCTCAGCCACCGGGCTGGTCATCGAAGGGTTCCCGAGGTCGGCGAACACCTACGCCAAGGCCGCGTTCCTGGACGCCAACCCGTCGGTCCGCGTGGCCTCCCACCTGCACAGCGCCCGCTCCGTCCGACAGGCGGTGCGGCGCGGCATCCCGACCGTCGTCCTCGTCCGGGACCCGGTCGATGCGATCGCCTCGCTGCTCGTGCGCGACAAACGCGTGCATCCCCGCTCGGCGCTCAAGGCCTACATCCGCTTCCACGACGAGATCTACGACCTGCGGGAGCGGGTCACTGTCGCCGACTTCGATGAGGTGACGCACGAGTTCGGCGCTGTTATCGAGCGGGTCAACGCGAGATACGGGACCGCCTTCGCGGTGTACCGGTCGGACATCTCTGCCGAGGCGCGCGTCCGATCGGAGATCGACCGGATGGAAACCGAGTTCGCCGGTGGCGTCCTCGACGAGAGGGCGGTGGCCCGGCCGTCCAGGGTCCGGCACGCGGCCGGCGAGCAGGCCCGGGTTCTCATCGCCGGCACGCAGTGGGCCAGCCTGGTCGACCAGTGCTACCGAAGCCGCGATCGGCTCGTCGCCAGTGTGCGGGCGGTGCAGTCGCAGTGACAGCCATCATCGGAGACCGTCAGCTGCCCCTGGCTATCGGAGCCGGAGGCCTCGCCCTGGCTGCCGGCGCATCGGTCGCGCTGTCACCGGTCGCCGGTGCCATGGTGCTCGCCGTCGTCGTGCTCGCCGTCGTCGTGTTCGCGGCGCAGGGCTCGGCCGCGACGGCGCGTGCGTTCCTGTGGATCGCTGCGCTGGGACCGTTCATGCTGACCACGCAGAAGAGCCAGCAGGACATCGTCACCCAGCAGGTCGCGGGCCTGGACATCGTCCGGGCTGCGATCCCGATCGTCGCTCTTGTCGCCGCCGTCCTCATCCAGCGACCCCGGCGCAGGGGCATCCACGCGGTCGACTGGCTTCTCGTCGCCTACCTGGCGGTGATCGCAGTCAGCGCGCTCTGGTCGATCGGTTCGACCCAGACCCTGGTGAAGGCGCTCCTGCTGGCCGCGACGTTTCTTGCTCTGGGTCTCCTGGTCCGCACCTATGACACGTACGACGACGCAGTGCGCGGCCTCGCTCTGTTCGTCCACGTCCTCCTCCTGGGCGAGTGCCTCCAGGTGGTCCTGATCCCGGGCCAGGCGTACGCCGGGGACTCCGTTTCCGTGCCACGCCTGCGAAGTGTCGTCCCGACCATCGCCGACAATCCGCTCGCCTACGTCGCAGTGCTCGGCATGCTCCTGCTCGTCGTCGGGATCGGTCCGGCCTGGACCCTTCGTGTGCCGGTCCGGGTGGTCCTGTTCGCGGTCTACAGCGGGATCCTGCTGGGCACCCGTACCCGTACGTCGGTCCTGATCGCAGTGGTGCTCATCGTGTTCGCGCTGGCACGTGTCGCGCGCGAGCGTGTCGGGGCCCTGGTGCTCCTCATGGTGGTGAGCGTCGGTGGCGTGATGGGAGCGGCGTTGCTGAACGACACGATCGCCTCCTACCTGCTGAGGGGCCAGAACGCTCGCGACGTCTCGACGCTGACTGGTCGCACGCCGGTCTGGAACCAGGCCGTGGAGTACCTGGACGACGCTCCGTGGCTGGGGCACGGCTTCTACTCGGGCCATCGCCTCGGCCTTCCTCCGCTGCCGGGCACGGTGGCCCACTCGAACCTCGACAACACGTGGCTCGAGTCGTTGGTCGACGTCGGCGTCATCGGCACGCTGTTCCTGGCGCTGTTCCTGGTCATCGGAACCGTGGTGACGCTGAGGTCGCTGCGCGGGACGTCAGGGTCGGTGAAGACCTTCGTCTGGTGCACCCTGGCCTACGGAATCGTGATCAGCTTCGTGAACCCGTCCCTGCAGATGAACGGCGTGACGCAGATCTTCCTGGGGTTCCTGATCCTCGCCGCGTCAGCCGGACTCCCGGCTCAGCGGTCGCGGCTGTCGGCCCGCGAGCGGCCCCGGTCGCTGCCGGCGCGCATGCAGTCCCGTCACTCGACAGTGAGCGGCATTCCCACGCTGGCATAGAGGGCCTGCACGGATGCGAGCCAACGTCCCAGAGAGAACTCCGACTCGAAGACCCTCCGGCATCGAGCCGAAAGCGCGTCCCGATCCTGGGCCACCGACGTGAGCTCGTCCGCCCACTCCAGCTCGTCCGAGTCCCGTTCCGGCGCAGCCCCGAGCCCGTGCCGGGTCACACAGTCGGCGACGCTGCTGCCCTTGACCGCCACCGCGGGCAGGCCGGCTGCCAGTGCTTCGAGGAAGACCGTCGGGAGCCCCTCCCGCCATCGGCTCGGGAACACCAGGCCGGTGTAGCGGGGCATCACCGCCCGCAGCTGAGTGCGATCCATCGGTCCCATGAGACGCACACCTGGGCGGGCCAGGCCCGTCAGGCGATCGGCCAGGGGTCCGGAGCCGTAGACGTCGAGCTCGAAGCCCGGAGGCCACACGCGCAACAGTTCGTCGACCCCCTTCTCGGCGGAGAGCCTTCCGGCGAACATCCATCGTCCGTTGGGTACGGCTGACGGCCGGTCCGACTGCGCGTCGTCGACGAAGTTCGGCACGACGTGGAGCCGCAGGTCGTCGACTCCGTAGGACCGGTAGACGCTGCGGGCACTCTCGGTGAGCACGATCAGGGCGTCGGACCGCCTGACGACCGGGTCCCAGGCCACTGCGCCTCGCCGGCGGATAACCAGCGGCACGGTCGCCGCTCGCGACCCTCGATAGCAGCTGTGCCGGACAGCCGCCAGGCGATCACCGTCCGGGCAGAGCGTGCAGTCCTTCCCGTCGCGGTACAGCGTTCCGGCTGCGCACATCGGACGGAAGTTGTGCAGTGTGGCCACCACCGGACCGGTCCAGTCCGCCAGCCACCTCGTCCCGAAGTTCGGGAACAGGTTGTGCACGTGGACGATGTCGGGCTCGAACTCGAGCAGCTCCCGCGTCGGGTCAGGGCCGCGCCCGCTCGCCACCGTCCACGCTGCCTCGATCGGGTACGTGCGCCGGCGCTCGCGTTCGTCGGTGTGCCGCGCCACGACCAGCACGTCGTGCCCTGCCGCGCTCAAGGCGGCCGCCTGGGCGCCCACCACGACGTTCTCCCCGCTGGGCTGCCGCGACGAGTAGAAGCTGTGGACCAGTGCGATCCGCATGCTCAGCCCCGGCGCTTCAGTGTCGCGCGCACGAACCGTGCGTTGCCGAACAGGTACCGCTTCCACAGCCGCCCGGGCTCCTGGCTGAGCCGGTGCACCCACTCCAGACCGTTGTTCTGCATCCAGGGCGCGGCCTCGGCCTTCGTACCGGCCGCGAAGTCGAAGGCGGCGCCGACCGCAACGAACACGCGCTTCGTCTCACGGGCCATCCGGGCGACCTCGAAGTCCTGCTTGGGGGTACCGAGCCCCACCCACACGACCTCGGCGCCGGACAGCTCGATGCGGGCCCGCTGCTGCGCGCGTTCGATCTCGTCGAGCTCGCGGAACGGGGGGCTCTCGACGCCGACGATCTGCGCCCGGGGGAAGCGCGCGAGCAGGTTCCCGGTCAGTGCTTCCAGCACGTCGAGGGTCGAGCCCAGCAGGTAGTGCCGCAGGCCGACCTCCTGTCCGAAGTCGAAGACGTCGAGGAACAGGCCGGGGCCGCGGACGCGCTGCTTCGGGACGTCTGCATCGGGGTGCATCAGGCGGTTCGCCCACACGACCGGAGTCCCGTCCGGCAGGTTGAGCATCGCCCGTCGCAGCAGCGCGTGAAGGTCGGGGTCGCGGTCGGCGAGCGCGAGTGTGTAGGCGTTGCACAGGTGCACGTCCACACCCGCGGCGAGCGGCGCCCGGGCCAACCAGATGATCTTGTACGCGGCGTCCTCGGGGCTCAGAGCGGAGATCGGGATGCCGGCACAGGCCACGACTGCGTGCTCCGTGGTGCTGATCGCCATCGTCGGTCCCCTCGGTCCCCTGGGCGGCGGCGGCCGCCCCCCGGTTGTGCATCGGCCGATCGGCCGGAGGGGTGAAGCGCTACCGCAGCCCCCGGTACACACGCTGGGTAGTCGCCCGGGCTTACCCACCGGCGCGAACCTGCCGATGCAGACCCAGAGGCGGGAGCTCTGTCGGCGTCCCCGCCGCTGACCCTTGGCTAGGGGGACGAAGTGACCGACATGGACGTACGCGCCTCCACCTCGCGCGCCGCAATGCCGGCCTCGTCCGCCCCACCCTCGGCCGCGACCGCGCAGCCGGCGCCCATCGGGCCCGACGTACCGCCCGGAGAGCGCCGCCTGGCCCCCGACAAGCTCGCGGCCACTGCCGAACTCGTCTCGCCGGCCCGGCTGCGGGACAGCCTGCCCAGCCGGGCCGGCGGTCTGGTCGCCGCCCTCGTGCTGGTCGACGCCCTGGCCGTCGGGCTCGCGCTCACCGTCGGGTACCTCGGCCGGTTCGGCGCCACCACGGACGTCGCCTACAGCGGGGTCAGCGGGGTCGCCGTCTCGATCCTGCTCGGCATCGCCTGGCTGGCCACGATCGCCGCCCAGCGGGGCTACGAGCCGCGCTTCCTCGGTGTCGGCGGCGAGGAGTACAGCCGGGTCACGAAGGCGTCCTTCGTCGTCTTCGGCGCCATGGCCATCGGGTCGTACATCGTGAAGTTCGAGCTGGCCCGCGGGTTCGTCGCGGTCGCGTTCCCGGTCGGGATGTTCGCGTTGCTGGTAGGTCGCTTCACGGTGCGGCAGTGGCTGGTACGCCAGCGCAGCGCCGGGCGGCTGTGCCACCGTGTCGTCGTCCTGGGCGAGCGGGCGTCGGTCTGCGACTTCACCGCGCAGCTGCGGCTGGAGCCGCGCGCCGGGTTCACGGTGGTCGGCGCCTGCCTGCCGGACCGCAACGAGAAGCTGCGCTCGGGTGACCAGGTCGACGTGCTCGGTGACTACGCGGACGTCGCCTCGGTCGCGGTCGCGGTCCGGGCCGATGTGGTGGCGGTGACGGCCTCGGACAGCATCACGCCGGAGAACCTGCGCCGGATCGCCTGGAGCCTGGAAGGGCTGGACGTCGACCTGGTGGTCGCGCCGGCGATGACGGACGTGGCCGGCCCCCGGGTGTCGGTGCGGCCGGTGGCCGGTCTCCCGCTGCTGTACGTGGACGAGCCGCGCTTCACGGGCTGGCAGCGGCTGGTCAAGGGCACGATCGACCGGGTGGGCGCGGCAGCCGGGCTGGTCGTCCTCGCGCCGCTGCTGCTGGCGGTGGCACTGGCCGTACGGCTGACGTCCCGCGGCCCGGCGCTGTTCCGGCAGGAGCGGGTCGGGCTGGACGGGCGCAGCTTCCGGGTCTTCAAGTTCCGCACGATGGACGTGGACGCCGAGGACCGCCGGGACGAGCTCGGCGAGCTGAACGAGGGTGACGGCCTGCTGTTCAAGATCGCCGCGGACCCGCGGGTGACTCCGATCGGCAAGGTGCTGCGCCGCACGTCGGTGGACGAGCTGCCGCAGCTGCTGAACGTGCTGCTCGGCGAGATGTCCCTGGTGGGGCCGCGTCCGTTGGCTGTGGACGGTGAGGCGTTCGAGGACCACGAGCACCGCCGTCACCTGGTCAAGCCGGGCATGACCGGGCTGTGGCAGGTGAGCGGTCGCGAGGAGCAGTCCTGGGACGACGCTGTCCGCCTCGACCTGTACTACGTCGAGAACTGGTCGCTGGCCATGGACCTGCTGATCCTCGTCCGTACCGTGGTCGCCGTGTTCCGCGGACGCTGAGCCGCTGCCGGACGTGGACCTCGCGCACGGCATCATCGGGGGCATGGCCGACCAGGAGGACGTCCGGCGGATCGCGCTGTCGCTGCCGGAGACCGTCGAGGGCACCGACCGCTTCGCGTTCAGCGTCCTCGACAGGGGCAGGTACAAGGGTTTCGTGTGGTCGTGGATGGAACGCACCCACCCGAAGAAGCCCAAGGTGGAGAACGCCGACGTGGTCGCCGTCCGGGTCCCCGGCCAGGAGGCGAAGGACCTGCTGCTCGCCGCCGACCCGGAGAAGTTCTTCACCGAGCCGCACTACAACGGCTTCCCCGCGGTGCTGGTCCGGCTCGCGGCTGTCGATCCCGACGAGCTGCGCGAGCTGATCACGGACGCCTGGGAGTGCCAGGCGCCGGCCGCGCTGCGCCAGCCGCCGCCGACCTGAGTCGCGTCGGCCTGGCGCTCAGGCCTCCAGGATCAGCGTGCTGGGCCCGTCGTTCACCAGCGACACCCGCATGTGCGCGCCGAACGCCCCGGTCTCGACGTGCGCGCCGAGCGCGCGCAGCGCCGCGCAGAACTCCTCGACGACCGGTTCCGCGACCGGCCCGGGCGAGGCCGCCGACCAGCCCGGACGCCGTCCCTTGGACGTGTCCGCGTAGAGCGTGAACTGGCTGACGACGAGCACCGGCGCGGACAGGTCGGACGCCGAGCGCTCGCCGTCCATGATGCGCAGCCCCCAGATCTTGGCGGCGAGCTTGCCGGCCTGGGCCTCGCCGTCGCCGTGCGTCACTCCGAGCAGGACGAGCAGTCCGGCGCCGTCGATGCTTCCGACGGGCTGCCCGTCGACGGACACCGACGCGCCGTCGACGACCTGCACCACCGCGCGCATGCGGCCATCGTGTCGTACCGGGGACCGGCACCCCCCCGGGGGACCACACGGAGGATGATGCGGTCCGTGCGGGCCAGGTGGTACGCGATCGTCGCGGCTGGGTGGGCGCTGGGCTTCGTCCTGGTCTACGTGACGATCGTCCGCAACCAGGGCAACGGCATCGCCTGGTGGTACGTCGGCCTGGTCTGGCTCGCCAGCCTGCTGGTGTGCTCGGTGGTCCTGGTCCGCAACCCGCGGCCGGCGGTCGTCGTGGCCCTCGTCGTGTACGTGCTCTGCATGTTCCTCGGGGCGGCGTCGATCGGGTTCCTGCTGCTGCCCTCGGTCGTCGCCACGGCCGCGGCTCTGGCCACGGTCGGCCCGGCGCCGGCGCGCGGTGCCTGAGCACTGCTCTGTCAGGAGAACGGCTCAGCGGCCGAACAGCCCACGCTTCTTCTTCTTGCCCTCGTCCTTCGACGGTGCTGCGCGCCCGGTGGGCGTCGACGGGCCGGACGGGCTGCCGTTGCCGCCTTCGCCGGCGGGTGAGCTGCCGTTCGACGCCGGCTTGGAGTCCTCGTTGCCGCTGGCGAACAGGCCGGACAGCTCGCGCAGCAGCGCGGCGGTGTCGGTCTGGCCGCGGCCCGCGCCGGGGTCGTCGAAGTCTGTCGCCGGCGCCTGCTGGGCGACCTCGGCGGTCTCGGCGACCTCGGCCTCCTGGGTACGGATGGCCTGCGCGACCGCGCTGGAGGCTTCGGCGTTGATCTGGGTGAGCATGTGCGCCACCGCGCTGGTGTCGGCGGCCGCCCCGACCGTGGCGAACTGCGTGTGCTCGCCGGCGTGGCGAGCCTCTTCTTCGGCGGCCAGGCGCGCGGCCTGGGCCTCGGCCTGCATCGCGGCCTCCGCGGCGGCTGCCTCGGCCGCCTTGTGGTCGGCCTCGCTCTCGGCCGCCATCCGGGCCATCTCGAGCTGGGCGGCGACGCGCTGCGCCTCTTCGTCGGCCGCGGCGCGCGCCGCCTCTTCGGCCGCGAGGCGGGCAGTCTCGAGCTCGGCGGCGATGCGCAGGGCGTCTTCCTCGGCGGCGACGCGGGTGGCCTCTTCCGCGGCGAGCCGGGCGGCCTCCTCGTCGGCGGCCAGCCGGGCGGCCTCTTCCTCGGCCGCGACGCGGGCGGCTTCCTCGGCGGCCAGCCGCGCGGCCTCTTCCTCCGCGGCGCGCAGGGACGCCTCTTCCGCGGCGGCGATCCTGGCCGCCTCTTCCTCGGCCGCGACGCGGGCGGCCTCCTCGGCGGCCAGGCGGGCGGCTTCGAGCTCGGCGGCGATGCGCAGGGCCTCTTCCTCGGCCGCGACCCGAGCGGCTTCCTCGGCGGCCAGGCGGGCGGCTTCGAGCTCGGCGGCGATGCGCAGGGCCTCTTCCTCGGCCGCGACCCGCGCGGCCTCTTCGGCGGCCAGGCGGGCGGCCTCTTCCGCTGCCGCGATCCGGGCCTCTTCCGCTTCGGCCGCGATCCGGGCGGCCTCTTCCTCCGCGGCGAAGCGAGCCGCCTCGGCCTCGGCGGCCAGGCGGGCCTCGTGCTCCGCCCAGGCCTCGGGCTCCACCGCGGCGCGCTCGGCGGCGAGCCAGTCGGCGTGGTCGGCCCAGGCGGGTTCCTCGGCAGCTGCGCGGGCGGCGGCGAGCCAGTCGGCGTGGTCGGCCCAGGCGGGTTCCTCGGCGGCGGTGCGCTCGGTGGCGAGCCAGTCGGCGTGGTCGGCCCAGGCGGGTTCCTCGGCAGCCGCGCGGGCGGCGGCGAGCCAGTCGGCGTGGTCGGCCCAGGCGGGTTCCTCGGCAGCCGCGCGGGCGGCGGCGAGCCACTCGGCGTGCTCGGCCCACGCTGCCTCCTCCGCCGCGGCACGCTCCGCGACCAGCCGGGCCAGGTGCTCGTCCCAGGCTTCGACCTCGGCAGCGGCGACCTCGGCGGCCAGGCGCTGTGCGTACTCGTCCCAGGCCTCGACCTCGGCCCGGGCGCGCTCGGCGGCGACCCACGCCGCGTGCGCCTCCCACGCCTCGTCCTCGGCCTCGGCGCGCTGCTCGGCCATCCAGAGGCGGTGGAACCGCCACGCCTCCGACTCGGCCTCGACCCGCTGGACGACGAGCCAGAGCCGGTGCTCCTCGTACGCCTCGTCCTCGACCTCGCGGCGGCCGGCGTCCCGGACCGCGGCCCGCTCGGACTCGATCCGCCCCAGCTCCTTGCGCCGTGCCGCCTCGACCTCGGCCGCGATCTCCTCGGCCTCGCGGCGACGGCGCTGCGAGTCGTCCTCCACCACGCGCAGGTGGGCCTTGCGGTCGCTCTTGGCGCGGGCCTCCTCCTCGGCGACCAGGTCGGCCAGGCTGCGCGAGGGCGCCTCGGCCTCGACCGCAGCCTCGGCCTCGGCGTAGGCCTCCAGGTAGGCCTCGGGGTCGGGCTCGGCGTCCGGCTCGAGCATCGACGCCAGCGCCCGCCGTACCCGCTCCACCGAGTCGGCCAGCTCGGCGTCGCTCGGCTCGTCGTCGGCGACCCAGTCGCTGTCGTCGGCGACCCAGTCGCCGTCGTCCTCGACCGCACCACCCGCGGCGACGTCGGCCACGTCGACTTGGCCATCCACCTCGACCAGGCCGGCATCCAGCAGGGAGTGCACGACCTGGGCGGCCTCGTACAGCGTGTAGCCGCAGTCCGCGGCGAGGTCGGCCAGCGAGCGCTCGCCGTCGACCTTGCACAGCATCGCCCACTCACCCGGGCCCAGCACGACGTCGTCGACGGTGCCGCCCTGTGCGGACAGCATCGGTACGGCGTCCGGGCCGCCGAGCGCGGCGGACAGCTCTTCCCAGCGGGCCCGGCGCCGGCGCAGCTCGGCCAGCAGCTCGGGTACGGGCTGGGGCGGAGCGACGTCCTGGCGTGCCTTCTTGTTCTTGCGGAACTTGTTGCTGGCCACGTCCCAGCGCATGAGGTCGGTGAGCATGTCGACCAGCTGCTCGGACACGAAGGCCTCGACGACGTCGCGGTCGACGAAGCCCAGGTAGACCAGCAGCTCGCCCAGCCGCCAGCCCTGCAGCTCGGTGCGCTGGATCTCCAGCGCCTCGGCGAGGGTCTCGGGCGCGAGCGAGCCGGACGACATCAGCCGGGCCCCGAGCAGGGGCCGCCGGCCGGGCACGAAGACCGAGTAGACGGAGCCGTCACGAAGGTAGACCTCTGCCTCTTCGCCGGAGACATTGGTCGCGTGAAGGCACCCCGTCGACCCCTGGGCCCCCAGATCGAGCAGGACCTGCTCCAGGGGACTGGTCAGGAGGTCGCTGTCGAGCATCGATCGCCTCCCTCCGGCCCAACCCCTGAATAACGTCCCATCGGCACATCCGGCCGCTGTGTTGAGCCCGTTCGCCGTCACTCGTTCGGGTGCGTGCCCTGGATGTCGGGAGTGCCGTGATTACGCCGCCTGGGCGAACGTGACACCATGCCTTCCATGTCAAGTCCGTCCACGCTGGTCACTGTCGCGCCGACCGGCGCGGAGACCGCCAAGGTGGACGCCCCCACGCTCCCCGTCACGCTCGACGAGCTCGTCGCGGCCGCTCAGGCCTGCGAGGCCGCGGGCGCCGCGATGATCCACGTGCACATCCGCGGCGAGGACGCCGAGCCCACGCTCGACCAGGCGCGGCTGAAGGACACCGTGGCCGCGCTGCGCGAGTCGACGGGGCTGGTGGTCCAGCTGTCCACCGGCGGTTCCGTCCACGACCCGTTCGAGGACCGGCTGGCCGTCCTGGACGCCGAGCCGGACTCCTGCTCGCTGACCTGCGGGACGGTGAACTTCGGCGGCGACGTCTTCCTGAACCCATGGCCGTTCATGGTCGAGCTCTACCGGCGCACCCAGGAGTCGCAGGTGGTGCCGGAGTTCGAGCTGTTCGACCTGGGCCACGTGACCGCCATGAAGCGGCTGCTCGACAAGTACGGCCCCCCATTCGGTGGCCAGGTGCACTGCGACCTGGTCATGGGCGTCCCCGGGGGGATGCCCGGCACTGTCCAGACGCTGGTCACGGTGGTCGCCGACCTGCCGGCCGAGGCGTCCTGGTCGGCGACCGGGGTCGGGCGTACGACGCTGCCCGTCGCCCTTGCGGCGTTGTCGGCCGGCGGCCACCTGCGGGTGGGCATGGAGGACACGCTGACGTACTACCCGGGCGAGCCGGTGCGCGACAACGCACAGCTCGTCGAAC
This sequence comes from uncultured Actinomycetota bacterium, assembly GCA_963849365.1. GTDB lineage: Bacteria > Actinomycetota > Actinomycetes > Prado026 > Prado026 > CAVQCJ01. The sequence continues at coordinate 503,580 of CAWKHA010000004.1, read as the reverse complement.
GTGCCGCGGCACTGGCTCGGTTGGCGGGGCGGCCACCGATGACCGGCGACGAGGCGCGGGCACTGCTCAAGATCCGTGACCGTCGGGGAGGGACCGCATGAGCGAGCCGATCGCAGGGGGGAGGCGTCGGGTCGACCGGGTCCTGGGCCCCGGCTTCCTGGACGACCTCGACCAGCTGACACTTCACGAGCTGCGTGAGCGCCGGCACGACGCCGAGCAGGAGGACGCCGACCTGTCGTACATCCGCCGGCTGCTGCAGGGCCGGCTCGACATCATCCGCGCAGAGATCGAGCGCCGGGGCAGCGCGGCGGAGTCCGAGCGCGTCGTCGACCACCTGACCGAGGTGCTGTCCGACGACGGCCCGCGCAACAGCCACGGCACCAGCCGGTTCCTGAGCGTCGAGCCGAGCCGGGTGGCGGACAGCCGCCGCCGCGTCGAGCAGCTGATCGCCGACCCGCACCTGTCCGACCTTGCCACGCTGAGCGATGCCGAGACCCGCACCGCGTACGAGGAGATCAGCCGGCACGAGCGCGAGGTCAGCGACCTGCGCCGCCGGGTCCAGCAGGCCATGGACACGCTGACCACGGAGGTCGCCCGCCGGTACCGCGAGGGCACTGCGTCGGTCGACGAGCTGCTCAAGACGGACCGGGACTGACCCTGGCGCCGTCGGCCCACCCGGCTGCGCCCGTGCTCGCCGAGGTCGTCCGGTCCGGGTTCGTCGAGGGGGTCCATCGCGGCAGCGTCGTCGGGCTGTCGGCCGGCGGCGACCTCGCGCTGTACGTCGGCGACCCGTCGGTGCCGGTCTTCCCGCGCTCGGCCAGCAAGCCGCTGCAGGCCGCCGGCATGGTCGAGCTCGGACTCGACCTGGACGGCGAGCTGCTCGCCCTGGCCGCCGCCTCGCACTCCGGCGAGCCGTTCCACCTGGACGGGGTCAGGCGGATCCTCGCCTCCGCGGGCCTGGACGAGGGCGCGCTGCAGACCCCCGCCGAGGAGCCGTACGGCACCGGCGCCGCGCGCGCCTGGCTGCTGTCCGGGCGCGGCCCCGAGCCGTTGACGATGAACTGCTCCGGCAAGCACGCGGCGATGCTCGCGACCTGCGTGGCGAACGGCTGGGACACCGGGACGTACTTGCAGCCGGCGCACCCGCTCCAGGTCGCGCTGCAGGCGGCGCTGGAGCGCTACGCCGGCGAGCCGGTGACGGCGGCCGGCGTGGACGGCTGTGGTGCCCCGGTGCTCGCGCTGTCGCTGACCGGCCTCGCCGCTGCGGTGCGCGGCTGCGTGCTGGCCGACCCCGGCAGCCCGCGCCGCCGCGTCGCCGACGCCATGCGCGCGTACCCGGAGTGGGTCGGCGGCACCGGCCGCGACGTCACCGCGCTCATGCGCGGGGTGCCCGGCCTGCTGGCCAAGGACGGTGCCGAGGGGGTGGCGGTGGCGGCCCTCGCCGACGGCCGCGCGGCCGCGGTCAAGATCGACGACGGTGCCTCGCGGGCCCGGCAGGTGGTGACGGCGGAGGCGTTGCACGCGCTGGGCGTCGACGAGCCGATCGTGGCCGAGCAACGTACGTTCCCGCTCAGCGGGGGCGGGCGTCCGGTCGGGCAGGTGCGCGCGGTCCCACTCGCCTGACCTCACTTACCCGCCCGTAGGTTTCGCCTTGGCCTAGGCGTCGGCACGCTGGGCGTTCGCCAGCACCGTGTCGTGCACGTACCGCGCCAGCCCTGGAGCCACGTCCTCGTAGGTCTTCGTGAACCGCTCGTCCTCGACGTACATCTGTGCGAGCCCGCGGTGGATGTCGTAGCCGCAGTCGTAGAAGTTGCGGCTGATCTGCCGGCGGTGCGCCTCGGCCGCGTCCATGGCCTCGGTGCTGTCCGGCGCGAGGCCGGCCGCCATGGCAGCCGCGAACCTGCCGTTCACCTCGGCCGCCTCCGCCTGCAGCCGGACCCAGTCGTCCTTGGTGTACTGCGAGGTCCGTGCCTGCGACTGCTGGTAGGCCTGGGTCCGGCCCCAGCGCTCCTCCGCCTCGTCGGCGTACTGCGATGGGTCGAAGTCTGCGAACACCTCGAACATCTCCTCAGGGGTCAGGCTGACGCCCGTCTTGCGGGCCTGGATGGTCCTGGCGACGGCGTCGGCCATCGCCGCCAGCCGCGCCGCCCGTTCCTCCAGCAGCGCGTGCTGGCGGGACAGCTGCTCGACCGGGTCGGCGTCCGGCCGGTCGAGCAGCTCGGCGACCTGGTCGAGCCCGAAGCCGAGCTCCCGGTAGAACAGGAGCTGCTGCAGCCGCTGCAGGTCGGCCTCGTCGTAGCGGCGGTGCCCGGACGCGGTCCGGCCACCCGGCGACAGCAGCCCGATCTCGTCGTAGTGGTGCAGCGCGCGCACGGTCACGCCCGCCAGGCGGGCCACGTCACCGACCGACCAGCTCATGTCCGGTCACCTCCGTCGACGACGCTAGGACCTCACGTCGCGTGAGGTGCAAGTCGCCTTCCGGGGGGTAAGTGACGGACCTCACCGACTGAGTGCTTGCCATCCGCTTGCTCTAGCAAGCACCAGCAGGCAGACTCACGGGGTGCCTTCGTTGAATGTCGGGTCCATCGGCGAGTACATCCGTGAACAGCGCGAGCAGGCCGAGGTGTCCCTTCGCCAGCTCGCCCGCACCGCCGGTGTGTCCAACCCCTACCTGAGCCAGGTGGAGCGGGGCCTCAAGCGGCCCAGCGCCGAGATCCTCCAGCAGATCGCCCAGGGCCTGCGCATCAGCGCCGAGACGCTGTACGTCCGCGCCGGTCTGCTCGACGAGCGCGACGGTGAGCGCGTCCCGACTGTGGCCGCGGCCGTCGCCGCCGACCCGGATCTGACGCAGCGCCAGAAGCGAGCGCTGCTCGACGTGTACGACGCGTTCAGGCGCGAGAACGACAGCGCGGCCAGGACCGCCGGCGGCACCTCCGTACCGGGTCCGGCAGCGGCGCCGACGACTGCGGGCCCGGCCCGTCGCCGCAGCCCGCGCAAGGCCGCCGCCAAGGCCCCCGGCAAGACCACCCGCAAGACCATCCGCAAGACCACCGGCACGACCCCGAGCAAGAGCGCCTGACCAGGCGCCACCGCCCCAGGAAGGAACACCACACATGCCCACGATCAGCGAGATCACCAGCACAGCCGCCGAGGTGGCGGTCACCGTCCGCAAGCAGGTCACCGACAAGGCCGACGTTCTGACCAAGCAGGTCAGCAAGCGCACCGAGACGCTCGGCAAGCAGGTCTCCAAGCAGGCCGGGACGGTCGTCAAGGCCGTCGAGCCGACCCGCAAGCAGGTCGTCGACCAGGTCAGCGGCGTCGCCAAGCAGGTCGCCGGCCACGTCGGCGCGACCGTTGAGGTCGTCCGCAGCAGCATCCCGGGCGTGAAGCCGGCCAAGCCCGCCCGCAAGCCGGCTGCGTCGAAGCCAGGCGCCAAGCCGTCCACCCGCAAGGCGCCGGCCAAGAAGTCGACCGCCCGCAAGACGACCGCTCGCAAGCCCGCCGTCAAGAAGGTCGCGCCCGCGGCGACGCCGGCCACGCCGGCCACGCCGGCCACGCCGGCCACCCCGGCCGCCCCGGCCGCCGGCGAGAGCACCCCGCAGGCCTGATCGCCGCCCTCCCGACTGCGGTGCGTGTCTGGGGCTCGAACACGGGTCACAGGCCCCAGACACGCACACAGGTCGCGGGACGGGGGACCTGAGCGGTCCGTCGTCTACCGTTCAAGGCATGGACGTCGTCACCCTCGTGAGCTACGGGCTCTCCGCAGTCACGCTCGGGGTGAAGGTGTTCGCTCTCGGTGACAGCATCGTCCGGCCCTCCGCCGCGTACGCCGCCGTTGGCAAGCTGCCCAAGATCTTCTGGCTGATCGTGCTCTTCCTGGCCGCCGGAGCCCAGCTGGTCTATGCGCTGACCTACGGCCTGGCCCCCAGCTGGGCGGGGACCATCAACCTGATCGGGATCATCGCCGCCCTGATCTACCTCTTCGGGATGCGGCCCGAGCTCATCCGCTACAGCCCCCGCAAGCGGCGCGGGAGCTCGTCGGACGGTCCGTACGGGCCCTGGTGAGCCGCTGGTACGGGGCCGACGCGCCGGGAGGACTTGCGCCCGGCGGCCTTTGGGACGCAGGGTGCAGCAGCGCGACCGACCCGTGAGGGGCCTGTGACCGGCCGGTATCGACGGGGAGACGATGGGGAAAGGTGCCTGGCATGCCTCGGATCGAGCTCGTCCTGGGTGACATCACCCGCCAGCAGGTGGACGCCGTGGTCAACGCTGCCAACTCCTCCCTGCTGGGGGGCGGTGGCGTCGACGGAGCCATCCACGAGGCCGCCGGCGCCGAGTTGCACGCCGCCTGCCGCGCCCTGCGCGCCGGGGACTACGTGCACGGGCTCCCGGCCGGACAGGCCGTGGCCACGACGGCGGGCGAGCTGTCCGCCCGCTGGGTCATCCACACGGTGGGCCCGGTGTTCGAGCCCGGCGAGGACCGCTCCGACGTCCTCGCGTCGTGCTTTCGCGAGTCCCTGCGGCTGGCCGACGAGCTCGGGGCCCGGTCGGTCGCGTTCCCGGCCATCTCGGCCGGCATCTACCGCTGGCCCATCGACGAGGTGGCCCGCATCGCCGTGGGGACGGTCCTGGCGACCCCGACCCAGGTGGACGTGGTCCGCTTCGTCCTGTTCAGCCAGCCCGCCTTCGAGGCCTTCCAGGGAGCGGTCGGCCGGGCCCAGATCGACCTGACCGACGCGAGCATCCTGGCCCCTCCCGCGGGGTGACCCGCGGCGGCGGCACCGGCCCGCCCCGGATGCGGGCGGGCAGGGGGAATCCGGAAGGATCGGCCCGGGTTGTCCTGCTTCGGGGACGAGGCAGGTCTGTGGACAGGAGGTCTCCGGTGCCGGTTCCGCGGCGCGTGGCGATGCTGTCCGTGCACACCTCGCCACTCGACCAGCCCGGCACGGGGGACGCGGGCGGCATGAACGTCTACGTGGTCGAGCTGGCCCGCCGGCTGGCCGCCCTCGGCACCGAGGTGGAGGTCTTCACCCGGGCCACCCGGAGCGAGCTGCCGGCGGCCGTCGAGCTGACCCCCGGAGTGCTGGTCCGCAACGTGTTCGCCGGACCGTTCGAAGGTCTGGCCAAGGAGGACCTCCCCGGCCAGCTGTGCGCGATGACGCGCGGCGTGCTGCGCGTCGAGGCCAGCCACGAGCCCGGGTACTTCGACCTCGTCCACTCGCACTACTGGCTCTCCGGCCAGGTGGGCTCGCTCGCGGCCGAGCGCTGGCAGGTCCCGCTGGTGCACAGCATGCACACGATGGCCAAGGTCAAGAACGCTGCGCTCGCCGAGGGTGACGACCCGGAGCCGGCGGCCCGGGTCATCGGCGAGGAGCAGGTCGTCGAGCTGGCGGACCGGCTCGTCGCCAACACCCCGGCGGAGGCCGCGCAGCTCGTCGACCTGTACGGCGCCGACCCGGCCAAGGTGGTCCCGGTCTTCCCCGGAGTCGACCTCGACCTGTTCAGCCCCGGCCGGTCCGGCGCGAAGGCCGAGGCGCGAGCCGGGCTGGGCCTGCCCGCCCACGCCGTGGTCCTGCTCTTCGTCGGCCGCATCCAGCCGCTCAAGGCGCCGGACGTCCTGCTGCGCGCCGCTGCCCGGCTGGTCGCCGACGACCCGTCGCTCCGGTCGCGGCTGGTGGTCGCGGTCGTGGGCGGCCCGTCCGGCTCAGGACTCGCCCACCCGACCCACCTGGCCGACCTCGCCACGGCCCTGGGCATCGCCGACCTCGTCCGGTTCGCACCGCCGGTCGCGCAGGCCGATCTCGTCGACTGGTACCGCGCCGCAGACCTGGCCGTCGTGCCCTCGTACAGCGAGTCGTTCGGACTGGTGGCGCTGGAGGCGCAGGCCTGCGGCACCCCGGTGGTGGCCGCGGCCGTCGGCGGGCTGCGGGCGGCGGTGGCCGACGGGCGCTCCGGTGTGCTCGTCGACGACCACCACCCCTGGTCCTGGGCCTGCGCGATCGGCGACCTGCTGGCCGCCCCGCAGCTGCGTGCCGAGCTCGCCCTCGGGGCGGTGCGGCACGCCGCGGGCTTCGGCTGGCCGGCGACGGCCGCGGCCGTGCTCGACGTCTACGAGGGTGCAGTCGCGGACCACCGGCACCGGCTCATGGTGGCGTCGGGAGTCGGCTCGCAGTGACAGCCCACCGGTCGGCCGAGCTCGACCGGCTGATCGCCGGGGTGCTGGACGAGCGCGAGCTCGGCTACCAGCACCCGCACGAGGGAGCCTTCTTCGTGAGCCTCCCCGGCACGCACAAGCTGGTCACCAACACCTGGCTGGTCGTGGGCGACCACAGCCTGCTCGTCGAAGCGTTCGTGGTCCGCCACCCCGACGAGAACCACGAGGCCTTCTGGCGCTACCTGCTCGAGCGCAACGCCCGCATGTACGGCGTGCACTTCTGCGCGGACCAGCTCGGCGACGTCTACCTGGTCGGCCGGGTGTCGCTGGACGCCGTGACCGCGACCGAGCTGGACCGGCTGCTCGGCTGCGTGCTGGCGTACTCGGACGAGAACTTCGACACCCTGCTGGAGCTGGGCTTCGCCGAGTCGATCCGGCGCGAGTGGAAGTGGCGGGTCAGCCGCGGCGAGTCGCTGGCGAACCTGCAGGCGTTCGCCCGCTTCGCCGACCCGGGCCGGGCAGGCAAGCAGCCCAACCCCGCTGGATAGGGTCGGACGCATGACCCATGAGCCGGGGACGCTGGTCCTGCTCCGTCACGGCGAGAGCGACTGGAACGCCAAGAACCTGTTCACCGGCTGGGTCGACGTCGAGCTGTCCGAGCGCGGCGCGGCCGAGGCCGGCCGGGGCGGGCGGCTGCTGGCGGACGCGGGGCTGCTGCCGGACATCGTGCACACGTCCGTCCTGCGCCGCGCGATCGCCACGGCCAACCTCGCCCTGGACGCCTGTGACCGGCACTGGATCCCGGTGCGCCGCTCGTGGCGGCTGAACGAGCGCCACTACGGCGCGCTGCAGGGCAAGGACAAGAAGCAGACGCTGGCGGAGTTCGGCGAGGAGCAGTTCATGCTCTGGCGCCGCTCGTACGACGTCCCCCCGCCGCCGATCGCCGACGACGACGAGTTCAGCCAGCACCACGACCCGCGCTACGCGGACCTGCCGTCCGAGCTGCGCCCCCGGACCGAGTGCCTGCAGGACGTCGTGGCGCGGATGCTCCCCTACTGGTACGACGCGGTCGTGCCCGACCTTCGATCGGGGGCCACCGTCCTGGTCACTGCGCACGGCAACTCGCTGCGGGCGCTGGTCAAGCACCTGGACGGCATCCCCGACGCGGACATCGCCGCCCTCAACATCCCGACCGGCATCCCGCTGGCCTACCGGCTGGACGCCGACCTGCGACCCGCCGAGCCCGGCGGCCGGTACCTCGACCCGGACGCAGCCGCCGCCGCCATCACCGCCGTGGCCAACCAGGGCCGCTAGCCCCGCCCACCGCCGAAGTGCGCCGCAGCCTCCGCGGGCAGGCCTACGTGGACGCCCGCTCCCCGATCACGAGATAGATCACCCGGCGCGCCACGCTCACGACGTGGTCCGCGTACCGCTCGTAGTACCGGTTCAGCAGCGTCACGTCGACCGCCTGGTTCATCGGCCCCGGCTCCTGGCTCAACAGGTGGTCCAGGACCATCCGGTGCAGCTCGTCCATCCGGTCGTCGTCGTTCTCGATCTTGCGGGCCAGGTCCACGTCCTTGGACGCCAGCACCTCACCCATCTGCGCGCCCATCCGGTCCGCGACCTGCGCCATCTCCCGGAAGAGCGGTTCGAGGTCGGCCGGCACCGCCTTGTCCGGGTAGCGCATCCGCGCCGTCTTCGCCACGTGCTGCGCCAGGTCGCCCATCCGCTCCAGCGTGGTGCTGATCCGCATCGACGCGACCACCATGCGCAGGTCCGTCGCCACCGGCTGCTGCAGCGCGATCAGCTCGGTCGTGGAGAGCTCGACCTCCTGGTTGATCGAGTCGATCTCCTCGTCGGCCTCGATGACCGCCTCGGCCTTCTCCCGGTCCGCCTCCAGCAGGGCGGCGGACGCGCGCTGCATCATCGACGCGACGAGCCGGCTCATCGAGACCAGCTCGTCGGTGATCGAGTCGAGGGCGTCGTGGTAGGCGTCACGCATGGGGGAACCCTACGCCGCGAGGTCGACCCCGCCGGGCGGGCCGATGAACAGCCTGCGCACGCCGGGTGAACTTCTGGCGACGGCCGGTTCGTGCTCGCCGGAGCGGCACGGCCAGGACCGGAGTTGCTCTTACCATCGGTGCTGTGGACGCGACGACCGCAGCCGTTGCGGCGGGCCTGGTCGCCGGGCTCGTCGGCGTCGCCGTCGGGTTCGGGCTGGCCGGCCGTCCCGGCCGCCCGGGTGGTACGTCCGAGCCGTCCGCGCCGAGTCCCGCTGCCGAGCCGGCCGGCCTGCCGCCGGGGGTGACCGAGGTCCTGACGGCACTGCGTTCCGGCTCGGTGGTCGTCGACGACTCCGAGGCCGTGCGCTGGGCCAGCCCCTCGGCCTACGCCTGGGGGCTGCTGCGCGACAACCGCCTGGTCGACGAGGAGGCGGTCCGCGCGGTCCGCGCCGTCCGGGTCAGCGGCGAGGTCCGCTCGTTCGACCTCGAGCCGCGGCGCCGTCGCGGCGGTCCGCGGGTGCTGCTGGCGGTGCGGGTGGCCCGGCTGGGCCCGGACCTGGTGGTCGTCCTTGCCGACGACCGGTCCGAGGTCGCCCGGGTCGACGACGTACGGCGGGACTTCGTCGCGAACGTCTCGCACGAGCTCAAGACCCCGGTCGGCGCGCTGTCCCTGCTGGCCGAGGCGGTCGAGGGCGCCGCGGAGGACCCCGAGGCCGTGCTGCGGTTCGCGGCCCGCATGCAGCACGAGGCCGCTCGGCTGTCGTCCATGGTCAACGAGCTGATCGAGCTGTCCCGGCTGCAGGGCGACGAGGTGGGCGCGCACGCCAACGTCGTCCCGCTGGACGAGATCGTCGCCGAGGCGCTCGACTCGGTCCGCACCGCCGCGACCGCCAAGCAGATCGACCTGCGCGCCGCCGGGCGGCACGGGGTGGTCGTCGAGGGCGTCCGCGCGCAGCTGCTCACCGCGCTGCGCAACCTGCTCGACAACGCCGTCGCGTACAGCCCGGAACGAACCCGCGTGGTGGTCTCGGTGCAGACGACCGGCGACGGCGGCCTGGTCGAGCTCAGCGTGGCGGACCAGGGCATCGGCATCTCGGCCGCGGACCAGGAGCGGATCTTCGAGCGCTTCTACCGGGTCGACCCGGCCCGCTCGCGAGCCACCGGCGGGACCGGGCTCGGGCTGTCGATCGTCAAGCACGTCTGCGTCAACCACGGCGGCGAGGTCGTGGTGTGGAGCACCGAGGGCTCCGGCTCCACCTTCACGCTGCGGCTGCCCGTGCGGCAGGAGCCGCTCGAGGACGCCCGACCCGCACCCGACCCGCTCCCGGCGGAGCAGCCGATCGGAAAGGTGGTCCCGTGACCCGCGTGCTCGTGGTCGAGGACGAGGAGTCCTTCAGCGAGGCCCTGGCGTACATGCTGCGCAAGGAGGGCTACGAGGTGGCGCTGGCCGCGACCGGTCCGGCGGCGCTGGAGGAGTTCGACAGGTCGGGCGCCGACCTGGTGCTCCTGGACCTGATGCTGCCCGGCCTGCCGGGCACCGAGGTCTGCCGCCAGCTGCGGCAGCGGTCCAAGGTCCCGGTGATCATGCTGACCGCCAAGGACGGCGAGGTCGACAAGGTGGTCGGGCTGGAGCTGGGCGCGGACGACTACGTCACCAAGCCGTTCTCGTCCCGCGAGCTCGTCGCGCGGATCAGGGCGGTGCTGCGGCGCGGCTCCGACCTGGACGAGCTGACGCCGGGGACGGTCGAGGCCGGCCCGGTGCGGATGGACGTCGAGCGGCACGTCGTCACCGTGGACGGCCGTTCCGCGCCGATGCCGCTCAAGGAGTTCGACCTGCTCGAGCTGCTCATGCGCAACGCCGGCCGGGTCCTGACCCGTATGCAGCTCATCGACCGCGTCTGGGGCAGCGACTACGTCGGCGACACCAAGACGCTCGACGTCCACGTGAAGCGGCTGCGCGCGAAGATCGAACCCGATCCGGCGAACCCGCGCCACCTGGTGACCGTGCGCGGGCTCGGCTACAAGTTCGAGCCCTGACCAGCCTGCTAGTCGCCGGCGACGAGGCCCTGCGGGGGCGTGACGATCGCGGGCACGCTCACGCTGCCGGCGATCCGGAACAGCATCGTCACCGTCACGACCTGACCCGGCGTCGCCGTGAGGCCGCTCACCAGCGCACGCTGCTGGGAGGACGGGCCGAAGACCACGAAGTTCGACGGCTGGATGTCCACGCCGCCGCTGGGCAGCGTGACCGAGTCGGTGTCGGAGACTGTCAACGACATCAGCGTGTCGACCTCGCGACCCTGGTTGATCAGGACCCCGACCAGCTCGGGCACGTTGCCGTCGTCGACGACGACCACGTTGTTGACGTGCATGTTGCCGACGACCGCGTCGCTGCCGAGCGCGGGGTCGTACGGCGTGGAGGTGTTCGCTCCCAGCCCCGCCGCGCAGCCGCTGAGGGCGGTGACGGCGAGGACCGCGGCTGCGGCGACCGACAGGGTGCGGGCTCGGGTGCGGATCACGGCCATGCTCGTGGGCTCCTGGATGCTGCTGGCGAGGTGCCTGCTCGGTAGGCGGGGACAGCGTAGCGATCCGGCTCAGGCCAGTGACGCCCCCCGCGCCAGCAGCAGTCCGACCACGGCCAACGCAGCCAGCACGGCCAGGGCGAAGGGCGCCCGGGACCGCTCCGGCCAGCGGCGACCGAACGCCAGGCCCAGCGCCGCCGTGGTGACGACGAGCAGGGTCACCCCCGCGACCCCCAAGGGCTCGTCCGGCCCCACCGTGAGCACGACGGCGGCGAGCACCAGCAACACCCCCGCGGTCAGGCGGGTGCGGGTGCTGCCGAGCCGCTGCGGCAGTCCCAGCACGCCGGCCGCCACGTCGTCGTCGATGTCCGGCAGCGCGTTGGCCAGGTGGGCCACGACGCCGAGCAGCGCTCCGGCCACCGTCGCCCACCACGGCGGCGTCGTCGGGTCCGGCAGGGCCAGCGTCGCCACCGACGGCAGCAGCCCGAAGCTGACCGCGAACGCGGTGAACGACCAGACCGTGCGCTTGAGCCCCAGGTCGTACGCCCAGCCGCCCCCGACCGCGACCAGGTGCACGACGCCGGCGGCCGCACCCAGCGCGAACGACAGCGGCACGCAGATCGCCAGGGCGACCCAGGCCGCGACCCACACCGTCCGCGCGCTGAGCACCCCGAGCGCGACCGGCTTGTCGCGCCGGCCGGCCTCGACGTCCCGCACGCGGTCGGTCGCGTCGTTGCACCACCCGATCGACAGCTGCCCGGCGAGCAGCGCCGACGCGAGCAGGGCGCAGGTCGGCGCGGGAGCCCCGGCCGTCGCGCCGAGCGCGGTGCCCACGACGGTGACCGCCAGGCTCGGCCCGGGGTGGGCGGCCTTCACCAGGGCAGCGGCGCGGTTCACCCGGACCCGGACTACGCCGTCGGCGCGGAGCGGCCGTCCAGCTGCGCCAGAGCGGTCTCCAGGTTGTCCCTGGCGGTCAGGTTCTTCCGCACGTCCGCGACGACGCCGTCGTCGCGCACCAGCACGGCGGTGACCCCGGTCGGCTCGTAGCGCGACCGCATGACGTTCGCGTCGTCCGTGGCGACCGCGGCGCTGCCGCCCAGGTCGCTCTGGTCGAGCGTGCGCAGCTGGTCCTGCTGGCTCGGTGGCCCGATCACGATCCAGTAGAGGCCGTACTCCGCGGACTGGGCCCGCAGCCGCTGCAGGACGGTGCCGCAGTCCGGACATGCCTCGGGGACCAGCACCAGCATCGCCGGCCGGGCGTCCCGCAGGGAGTACGTGGAGCCGCGGACGGTCACGCTCGAGTCCGGCAGGAGTCCGCCGACCGCCCCCGGCGGGACCGCGACGCCGGTGGCCAGCGGGGTCAGCCGTCGCGTGTCCGTGGTGCTGCCGCTGAAGACGCTGAGCGTGCTGCCCACGAGCCCGACCAGCACCAGCAGCACCAGCAGCAGCGGTCCGGCCAGACCGACCCCGGGGCGCCCGCCGCCGAACGCCCGCAGCAGCAGCGCGCGCCGGGAGCCGGGCGGGGCGCCGGGCCCGGACCGGCGCTGGCGCTGGCGCAGCTCGCGGAGGTACGCGTCCCGGTCGGCGTCCAGGCTGCGCGCGTCGTCGGGGACGAGCAGCGCCAGACCCTCGAGCTGGTCGGCGTCGAGGTCGTCGTGACGGCCGTCGGGTCCCGGCACGCCTGGCATGGTCTCAGTATGCGCCGCGCCGCCCGGTCCGACGATGGTGCGAACCGGGCAAGCACGCAGGGGCCCGCCTTGTCAACCCCCGCCAGTGCTCCGGTCGACCCCGGACTAGGCCCCTGACCTGCGCAAACACCGGCGGCGGCGTCCGGGCACCGTGTTATCCTGGAGATCGAGAAAGGGGCACCTGCCACATGTCTTTCACTGTCGGCGAGACCGTTGTCTACCCCCACCACGGAGCTGCACTGATCGAGGCCATCGAGACCCGCAGCATCAAGGGTGTCGAGAAGGTCTACCTGGTGCTCAAGGTCGCGCAGGGCGATCTCACCGTGCGGGTCCCGGCCGAGAACGCCGAGTTCGTCGGCGTCCGCGACGTCGTCGGTGCCGAGGGGCTGGAGCGGGTCTTCCAGGTCCTGCGCATGCCGCACACCGAGGAGCCGACCAACTGGTCGCGCCGGTACAAGGCCAACCTCGAGAAGCTCGCGTCGGGCGACGTGATCAAGGTCGCCGAGGTCGTCCGCGACCTGTGGCGCCGCGAGCGCGAGCGGGGCCTGTCGGCGGGTGAGAAGCGGATGCTGGCGAAGGCGCGCCAGATCCTTGTGTCCGAGCTCGCTCTTGCCGAGAACACCAACGAGGACAAGGCAGAGACCATCCTCGACGAGGTGCTCGCGTCGTAGCGGGGCCTTCGTCCCGCACGCCCGGCGGTCGCCCCGCCGGTGCCCGAGCCTGGTGGTGTCAGGTTGAGCCCTCGCGCGGCGCGTGTCCCGAGCGTGGTCGTCGAGCTGCTGCGCCTGTGCGTCGTCGTGTTCTTCGCCGGGCTCGGCTACGAGATCGCGCTGCTGCTGGAGGCCTCAGGGCGGCGTGACGTCGTCGGCGGGGTCGACCCGGTCTGGATCGGCCTGCTCCTGGGCACCGCGCTCGGCTTCGTCCTGGGCGGCGTGCTGGGCCGGGCCACCGAGCGGACGGTCCGGCGCACCGAGCGGTCCCTGTCCGACATCTCCGCCGAGCACATCGTCGCCGGGGTGTTCGGGTCGATCATCGGCGTCATCGCCGGGTCCGCGATCGCGTGGCCGGTGTTCCTGCTGGGCAACCGCTTCATGGCCATCCCGCTGTTCGCGTTCGTGCTCGTCACGCTGGGCCTGCTCGGCTTCCGGGTCGGCTCGGCCCGGCGCGATGGCATGCTGCACATGTTCGGAGCCTCGGCCGGGCTGGGTCCCCGGTCGGTGTCGACGGCGCTGCTGCCGCGGATCGTGGACACCTCCGTCGCGATCGACGGTCGGATCATCGACGTCGTCCGCGCCGGGTTCCTCGGTGGGGAGATGCTCGTGCCGGCACCGGTGCTGGCCGAGCTGCAGGGGCTCGCGGACGCGTCCGACGAGCTGCGTCGGGGCCGCGGTCGGCGCGGCCTCGAGGTGCTCGAGACGCTGCGACGCGAGCCCGGGGTCGAGGTGTCGGTGGTCGACGACGAGGCCCCGGGAGTCCCCGAGGTCGACGCCAAGCTCGTCCGGATGTGCCTGGACCGGGGCGTCGGCCTGCTCACCCTGGACACCAACCTCGCCCGCAGCGCCGCCCTCGCCGGCGTACGGGTGATGAACCTGCACGCCCTCGCGTTGGCGCTGCGCCCGCCGGTCGTGGCCGGCGACGAGGTGACCGTGCTGCTGACCAAGCCCGGCAAGGAGTCCGGGCAGGCTGTCGGATACCTGGACGACGGCACGATGGTCGTCGTCGAGCGGGCCCGCGAGGGCATCGGCGCCGAGGCCCGCGTCCAGGTGACGAGCGTCCTGACCACGGCGAACGGCCGGATGGTGTTTGCTCGTCCCCAGTCGATCGCGGGCAGCCGGGTCTGAGCCGGCGCCCCGGATGAGGGGTGGCCAGGTGGGGTCCGCGCTGCGGTCCGCAGTGGTCCAGCCGTGAGCGTGGGTGCGCTGCTGCCCGCCGCGGGACGCGGTGAGCGTCTCGGCGCCGGTGTGCCCAAGGCCATGCGGCCGGTCCGGGGGGAACCGCTGCTCGTCCACGCCGTGCGCGGCCTGCTCGCGGCGCCGTCCGTGACCGTGGTCGTGGTCGCCGCTCCGCCCGACGGGATCGCCGCCGCCCGCGAAGTGCTGGCCGAGCGGCTGCCGGGCGCGCCGGTGTCCGTCGTGGCCGGCGGCGCCACCCGGCAGGAGTCCGTCGCCGCTGCGCTGGCGGCGCTGTCCGCCGACGTCGATGTCGTGCTCGTGCACGACGCCGCTCGCGCCTTCGCCCCCGTTGAGCTGGTCGAGCGCGTCGTCGCCGCGGTCGGCGACCCGGTCGCCGCCGTCGTCCCCGGCCTGCCGGTGCACGACACCATCCGGTCGGTGGCGCCCGACGGGACGCCGCTGGAGACGCTGGACCGCGACCGGCTCCGGGCGGTCCAGACCCCCCAGGGTTTCGTGCGCGGGTGGCTCGAGGCGGCACACGACCGGGCGGCGTCCGAGGGCAGGACCGCGACCGACGACGCCGCCTTGGTCGAGGCGATCGGCGGCAGAGTGCTCGTGGTCGAGGGCTCGGAGGAGGCGTTCAAGGTGACCCGCCCGCTGGACCTGCTGCTCGCCGAGGCGCTGCTCGCGTACCGGGCGGCGTCCCGATGAGCCCGGTGCCGCGCGTCGGCGTCGGTGTCGACGTGCACGCGCTGGAGGCCGGCCGGCCGATGATGATGGCCGGGCTCTCGTTCCCCGACGAGCCCTCCGGCTGCGTGGGGCACTCCGACGGCGACGTCGCGGCGCACGCCTGCTGCGACGCCCTCCTGTCCGCGGCCGGGCTCGGCGACCTGGGCGCGATGGTCGGGACCGACCGCCCGGAGTGGGCCGGTGCGGCCGGCAGCGCCCTGCTCGTCGAGGCGGCGCGGGCGGTCCGGGCCGCGGGGTACGAGATCGGCAACGTCGCGGTCCAGATCATCGGGGCGGTCCCCCGGATCGCCGGGCGCCGGGACGAGGCGCAGGCGGTGCTGTCGGCCGCGTGCGGCGCGCCGGTCTCGGTGGGGGCCACCACGAGCGACGGCCTGGGTCTCACCGGGCGCGGCGAGGGAGTCGCCGCCGTCGCGACCGCCGTGGTCGTACGACTCTGAGTGGCGGACCCGTACCTGGGCCGGCCGGGGCGTATTCGATCACCCGTACCCTTGGCGGGTGAGCCTGACCCTGTACGACACCGGCGCCCGGTCGGCCCGTCCCTTCGTGCCGCTGCACGAGGGCCACGTGTCCGTCTACCTGTGCGGCGCCACGGTCCAGGCCCCGCCGCACATCGGCCACATCCGCTCGGGCGTGGCCTTCGACGTGCTGCGTCGCTGGCTCGAGTACCGCGGGCTCCGCGTCACGTTCATCCGCAACGTGACCGACATCGACGACAAGATCCTGCACAACGCCGAGCACGAGGGCGTCCCGTTCTGGGAGATCGCCGCCCGCAACGAGCGCGCGTTCTCGTGGGCGTACGACGTGCTGGGCTGCCTGCCCCCCTCGTACGAGCCGCGCGCGACCGGCCACGTTCCGGAGATGGTCGCGCTCATCCGGCGGCTGGTCGACGCCGGGCACGCCTACCCCGGCGACGGCGACGTGTACTTCGACGTGCGGTCCTGGCCGTCGTACGGCGAGCTGAGCGGGCAGCGCACCCACGAGATGCTGCCGGCCGCGGACTCGACGAGCTCCGCGAAGCGGGACCCGCGCGACTTCGCGTTGTGGAAGGGGGCCAAGCCGGGCGAGCCGTCGTGGGAGACGCCGTGGGGTCCCGGCCGGCCGGGGTGGCACCTGGAGTGCTCGGCGATGGCGTCGCGCTACCTGGGCCCCGCGTTCGACATCCACGGCGGCGGGCTGGACCTGGTGTTCCCGCACCACGAGAACGAGCTGGCGCAGTCACGCGCGGCCGGGGACCCGTTCGCGTCCTTCTGGATGCACAACGCCTGGGTGACGACGTCCGGCGAGAAGATGAGCAAGTCGCTGGGCAACAGCCTGCTGGTGTCCGAGGTGACCCGACGGGTACGGCCGGTGGAGCTGCGCTACTACCTGGCGGCCGCGCACTACCGCAGCCACATCGAGTTCTCCGAGGCGGCGCTGGTGGAGGCGACGGTCGCCTACCGGCGCATCGAGGGCTTCCTGGAGCGGGCAGGCGCGTTCCTCGGCGCCGACACCCTCAGGGGTGCCGACGTCCCGGCGTCGTTCGCGGCCGCGATGGACGACGACCTGGGCGTGCCGCACGGGCTGGCCGTGGTGCACGACACGGTGCGCGCGGGGAACGCGGCGCTTGCCGCCGGCGAACGTGACGCGGTGCTCGCAGCCGCCCGCGACGTGGCCGCGATGACGTCGGTGCTGGGGCTGAACCCGGCGGACGAGCCGTGGGCCTCCGCCGCCGGGACCGGGGCCGGCCTGCGCGGCGTGATCGACGCGCTGGTCGAGGTGGCGCTGGCGCAGCGCCAGGAGGCCCGGGCGCGCAAGGACTTCGCTGCCGCGGACGCGATCCGGGACGCGTTGAAGGCCGCCGGGGTCCAGCTCGAGGACACCCCCGCCGGTACGCGATGGGTGCTCGACGGCCCCGACGGTCCTGCCCACCCCGACGACGAGGACGAGGCCTGATGGCCGGCAACAGCCAGCGCAAGGGGGCCCGGCGGACGCCCGGCTCGAAGAAGGGCGCGACGGTCGGCAGCGGCGGCGCGAAGTCGAAGGGGCTGCGGCCGAAGGGCCCGACGTCGAAGGCGAACGACCGGGGGAAGGCAGCCAAGCGGGCGGGCTCGCCGGGTGCACGGGCCCAGGCCGACCGTCGCGGCACGCCGTCCGCGGCTGGACCGACCGCCCAGGGTGCCGCACCGGCCACCCGCGCGTCCGGCCGTCCGGCGGCCAAGGGCGCGGCGGCGGGTGCTCGGGCGACGGGACGTCCCGGCAAGCGCGGTACCGCACCCGTCGCGCGCGGGGGACCGCGCCCCGGGACCCGGCCGGGGTCGCGTGCCGACCCCCGGCGCAGCACCCGCGAGGGCAGCGAGCTCGTCGTCGGGCGCAACCCGGTCGTGGAGGCGCTGCGCGCGAACGTCCCGGCGACGGCGCTGTTCGTCGCCGAGCGGATCGACAGCGACGAACGGGTGAAGGAAGCGCTGCGGCTGGCGACCGACCGGCGGCTGCCGCTGCTGGAGGCGCCGCGGGCCGAGCTCGACCGCATGAGCTCGGGGTCGGTGCACCAGGGCCTCGCGCTGCAGGTTCCGGCGTACGCGTACGCGCACCCGGACGACCTGGCCAAGCGCGCCGCGGACACCGGCGACGTGCCGTTGCTGGTGGCGCTCGACTCGGTGACGGACCCGCGCAACCTGGGCGCGGTGGTCCGGTCGGCGGCAGCCTTCGGGGCGCACGGTGTGGTGCTGCCGGAGCGGCGCTCGGCCGGGATGACCGCGGGCGCCTGGAAGGCGTCGGCCGGTGCGGCGGCGCGGATCCCGGTGGCGCGCGCCACCAACCTGACCCGGCAGCTGGAGGCGTACCGCGCGGCTGGTTTCGTCGTCGTCGGTCTGTCGGCCGACGGGACCGTCGACGCGCACGAGCTCGAGGTAGCGGTGGACCCGCTGGTGCTCGTGGTCGGCTCGGAGGACCACGGGTTGTCCCGGCTCGTGGAGCGCACCTGCGACGTGCTCGTGCGGATCCCGATGACGTCGGGCAACGAGTCGCTGAACGCGGGCGTCGCCGCCGGCATCGTGCTCTACGAAGTGGCTCGCCGCCGCGCGGCGTCGGCGGCGTCCGCCTCGTAGTCCTCGCCCCCTCGGGCGCCGGGGTGCCGGGGTGCCGGGGTGCCGGGGTCGCACAGGTGCGAGCGGATGGTCAGGGGGAGATGCCGTCGTCCTCGGCGGGCGTGAAGCTCAGCCGCAGGTCGCCGGTCGCGTCCGGGGCGCCGTCGAGCCGGGTGCCGAGTACCGCCTGCTCCACCGGCTTGGCCCGCAGGACGTCGCGGACGTACGCCTCGGCCGCCACGTCCAGGCCCACGTCCTGACCGGCCCGCTCGGACAGGAACCACCGGTGCTCGAGCACCTCGTGGAAGATCTCGGCCGGCTCGAGCTTGCCGCGCTGGTCCTTGGGCACCGCCCGGACCACGGGCTCGAACACCTCCATGACCCACCGGTGCGCGGCCACGCTCTCGTCCGCCTCGGCGAGCTGCAGGGCGGCCCGGTAGGAGTCCAGGTCGTTGAGCAGGCGCCTGGCCTGGTTCTCCTGGACGTCCAGCCCGGTCAGGCGCAGCAGCCGACGGCTGTGGTGACCGGCGTCGACGACCTTGGGCTGGACCCGGATCGTCTCGGCCCCGGGAGAGCCGACGACGTCGAGCTCGGCGACGTCGAAGCCGAGGTCGTTGAGGCGGCGGATCCGCGCGTCCACGAGGTAGCGGCTGCCCGGCGCGACCTCGAGCGGCTCGGTCAGCTCGTCCCACAGCCGGCCGTAGCGGCGCACCACTGCGTCGGCCGTGTGCACTGCCTCGATCGACTCGTGCAGCATCCCGCCGGCCTCGAGGTCCGACAGCTCGCCGAAGATGTTGGTGCGCGCGACGTCCAGGTCGTACTCGCGCTGCCCGTCCGACAGCCTCTCGTGCAGCTCACCGGTCTCGGCGTCGACGAGGTAGGCCGCGAACGTGCCGGCGTCCCGGCGGAACAACGTGTTCGACAGCGAGCAGTCGTTCCAGGCGAAGCCGTACAGGTGCAGCTGGACGAGCAGCAACGACAGCGCGTCGAGCAGGCGGTTGGCCGTGTCCGGCCGCAACGTCGAGGAGAAGAGGGCGCGGTACGGGAGCGAGAACTGCAGGTGCCGGGTGATGAGGGCCGGCTCGAGCGGCTCGCCGTCGACGGACTCGCGTCCGTGCACCACGGCCACCGCCTCGACCGTCGGGGCGCCGAGGCGGTCCAGGTCGCGCAGCAGCCGGTACTCCTTGCGGGCCAGCCGCTCCGGCACCTCTTTGATCGCGTACACGCGTCCGTGCAGCCGTACGAACCGCACGACGTGCCGCGAGATGCCCCGCGGGAGGGCGACCAGCCGGTCGGCCGGCCACACCTCCAGCGGGACGTCCCACGGCAGGAACAGCAGGTCGGGGTCGTCCGGGGCGGCGGTCACCTGCAGAGCCATGCCGGCTCCGTCCTGCCGCCCCGCCCTACGACCTGCGCCGGGTCAGCTCAGCCGCTCGCCGGTGGCCGGCGAGAACACGTGCGCGTGGCCCTCTTTGACGGTGATGTGGACGGTCTCGCCCTTGCCGGGCGGCCGGCGGCCGTCGGTGCGGGCGATGATCTGCCTGGTGCCTCCGTCGGGAAGCTGGGTCTCGCCGTAGATGTACGCGTCGGCGCCGAGCTCCTCGACCAGCAGCACCTCCATCGGCATGCCGCCGGCGGCACCCTCGGCCACGGTGACGTCCTCCGGGCGGAAGCCCAGCGTCACGGATTTCAGACCGGCGTCGGCCGCCTTCGTCATCACCTCGCGCGGCAGCGGGATCAGCACCCCGCGCACGCTCGCGCCGCCCTCGGTCAGCGGCGCCTCGATGATGTTCATCGCGGGGGAGCCGATGAAGCCGGCCACGAACACGTTGCCGGGGTGGTCGTACAGCTCGCGCGGCGTGCCGACCTGCTGCAGGAGACCGTCCTTGAGCACGGCCACCCGGTCGCCCATGGTCATGGCCTCGATCTGGTCGTGCGTGACGTAGACCGTGGTCGTCCCGAGCCTGCGCTGCAGCGCCGCGATCTGGGTACGGGTCTGCACCCGCAGCTTCGCGTCCAGGTTGGACAGCGGCTCGTCCATCAGGAACACCTGGGGCTCGCGCACGATCGCCCGTCCCATCGCGACGCGCTGGCGCTGGCCGCCGGAGAGGGCCTTGGGCTTGCGCTCGAGGTACTGCTCCAGGTCGAGGAGCTTGGCGGCCTCGGCGACCCGCCTGGCGATCTGCTCCTTGGGCTCGCCGGCGATCTTGAGCGCGAAGCCCATGTTCTCGCCGACGGTCATGTGCGGGTACAGCGCGTAGTTCTGGAAGACCATCGCGATGTCGCGGTCCTTGGGCGGCAGGTTGGTGACGTCGCGCTCACCGATCCTGATCGATCCGCCGTTGACGTCCTCCAGCCCGGCCAGCATCCGCAAGGAGGTGGACTTGCCGCAGCCGGACGGCCCGACGAGGACGAGGAACTCCCCGTCGGCGATGTCCAGGTTGAGCTTGTCGACCGCGGGGACCGTTGCGCCCGGGTACAGACGGGTTGCCTCGTCGAAGACGACGGTGGCCATCGTTCACCAGCCCTTCACCGGCAGGAACGTGCCGGACGATCCGTTGTGGAGGGACATGCCGTGCAGGGGCGAACGTACCGGCCCGACCGGCTCCCGTCACCTGTTCGCCAGGACCGGGGCGGTAACCGGGTGATCGGGCGGCCGGCGGTGCAGCCGGGAAGGATCCGCCGGATCAGCCGGTCGCTGGGCCGATCGTGTAGCCCCCGTTCAGGTCCTTCTGCCACGCGGCCGCGACGGTGTCCAGCGCCGACTGCGGCGACTCGTCCCCGACCAGTGCGGCCCGGAAGTTGTCGTCGAGCACCAGGACCATCGAGGGCTGGATCTGCACCTGGGGCAGCGGCGTCCCGGTGCGCAGGACCGGCAGGAAGGCACCCAGCACCGGGTCCGCCTTCACGACGTCGGCGGTGTACGCGGAGGCCCGCGTCGGCAGCAGGCCCAGCTGCTCGGCGAGCGCAGCCTGAGAGGTGGGCGACTGGACGTACTTGACGAACGAGTACGCGGTGGGGAGGTGGTGCGACCCCGAGAACACCGCATAGCCGGTGGCGGTCAACGGCCCGCTGGAGCGCACGCTCCCCGCGGGCACCGGCGCGATACCCACCGACGACCGGGACGGGAAGGCGGGTCCGCCGACCAGCAGCGGCAGCGAGGCCGCCTCGTCCAGGATCATCGCCACCCGGCCCTGCCGGAACGCGGCCCGCATCGCGGTCGTGCTGACCTCGTTCGGCGGGGTCGAGGTGGCCTTCCACAGCTCGGTGTCGTCGACGGCCACGCCGGTGGCCTGCATCTGGACCCGCCTCGACAGGCCCGCGACCGCCGGTGGCTGGCTGATGTCGATGGTCTTGGCCTCCGGGTCGACCAGCGTGCCGCCCTCGCCGTAGATCCACGGCAGCAGGCCGTAGCCGGTGGCCGGGGCGTAGAGCGTCTGCACGTCCAGCGCGGTGAGCCTGGAGTTGTCGGCCGCGACCTCGTTCCAGGTGCGCGGCACCGGCAGGCCGGCCTTCTGGAGCAGCTTCGGGTTGTAGAGCAGCGCGAGCCCGTCGGCACTGCGCAGCGCGGCCATGATCCGGCCGTCGTACTTCGCCATGGGCAGCAACGACGCGAGCACGTCCTCGGCCCCGTCGGCCGCCTCGGTGTCGTCGAGCCGGGTGATGTAGCCCCGCGCCGACCAGTCCGGGATCCAGCTGGCCTGCACGGTGATCACGTCCGGCGCCTCGGCCGCGGTCTGCACCGCGGTGTCGAACTTGCCGTGGGCCTCGTCCGGCGGCATGACCTCGACATCCACGGTGACCCCGGGGTTCGCCCGGACGAACTGCTCCGCAAGGCTCTTGTCGGCGGCGAGCGCCCCGGTCAGCGTGCTGATGTCCCACCACAGGATGTGGCCGCCGCTCGAGCTGGCGCTGGGAGCCGGCTCGCTCGGGGAGGCGGTGCAGCCGGTCGCCAGGAGCATCAGCGCCGTCAGCGCCAGGCTCCCGCGGACGGCTGCGCGACGCACGAGGACCTCCTGACCGCGGACGACCGGGCGACCCGACCGGCCAGTCACGCTAGCAAGGCGGGCCGATGGCTCCCCGAGGG
Source organism: uncultured Actinomycetota bacterium (assembly GCA_963849365.1). Taxonomy (GTDB): domain Bacteria; phylum Actinomycetota; class Actinomycetes; order Prado026; family Prado026; genus CAVQCJ01. Next base: position 481,419 of record CAWKHA010000004.1, on the reverse strand, counting down.
ATCCGCAGCCGCGGCGAGTGCCCTACGATCCGGGCGTGCACCGCTTCGACGAGGAGACCGAGCGGCTGGCGCTGGCGGTCATGGACTACGCCCGGCGCCGGATGCAGCTGGACCCGGTGCCGCTGGACGGCCCGCGCAGCTACGACGACCTGTACGCCGACGCCGGCCAGACGGTGACCGAGAAGGGGCTGGGCGGGGAGCGGGTGCTGGAGCTGTTCGACTCGGTGCTGTCGAAGGCGTGCATCTCGGTGGACCACCCGCGGTACCTGTCCTTCATCCCTGCCGCGCCGACCGAGGCGGCGAGCCTGTTCGACCTCGTGGTCGGAGCCTCGTCGATCTACGGCGGCTCGTGGCTGGAGGGCGCCGGCGCGGTCTTCGCGGAGAACCAGGCGCTGCGGTGGCTGGCCGACCTCGCCGGCTTCCCGCCGCAGGCCGGCGGCGTGTTCGTCCAGGGCGGCACGCTCGGCAACCTCTCGGCCCTGGTCGCCGCGCGGCACGACGCGGCCGCCGTCCGCAGCGCGCACGGGCTGGGCCGCCCGCACCGCTGGGCGGTCGCGTGCAGCGCCGAGGCGCACTCGTCCATCGCGCACGCCGCACGGGTCATGGACATCGACGTGCTGACGGTGCCGGTCGACGAGCACGGCCGGCTCACCGGCGCCGCGCTGGAGAAGACCCTCGCCGCGCACGTCGAGGCCGCACCGGCGGACGGCAGCGGCATCGAGGTCTTCGCGATCGTCGCGACCGGTGGCACCACGAACTTCGGCATCGTGGACGACATCAAGGGGATCGCGGCCGTCGCGACGGCCCGGGACCTGTGGCTGCACATCGACGGCGCTTACGGACTCGCAGCGATGGCCGCGCCGTCGGCCCGGCCGCGGTTCGATGGCATCGAGCGGGCCGACTCGTTCATCGTCGACCCGCACAAGTGGCTGTTCGCACCGTTCGACTGCTGTGCACTGGTCTACCGGGACCCGGCCAAGGGCCGTGCGGCGCACGCGCAGCAGGCCGGTTACCTCGACGTCCTCAACGCCGACCCGTCCGAGTTCAACCCGTCCGACTACGCCTACCACCTGACCCGGCGCGCGCGCGGGCTGCCGTTCTGGTTCTCCCTCGCTGCGCATGGCACGCAGGCGTACGCGGACGCAATCGAAGGCACGCTCGACGTGGCTCGCGCGGCCGCGGACGAGGTGCGCCGGCGCACGTACGTCGAGCTGCTGCGCGAGCCGGACCTGTCGGTGGTGGTGTTCCGCCGGATCGGCTGGACCGAGCAGCAGTACTACGACTGGTCGGACCGGTTGATGCAGGCGCACTACGCCTTCGTCACCCCGACCTCGCACGCCGGCGAGGTCGTGACACGGTTCGCTGTGGTGAACCCGCGGACGACGGTCGCCGACATCAACGGGATCCTCGACACGATGGCCTGACGCCGTGGCCGGGAGGCCCGTCCGGAGGCGGTCAGCTGCCGTAGTCGGAGTACCCGTCCACGACGTGCCGGATCACCTCGCCGATCACGATCGGTGCCGGTGAGGGGCTGGCGCCGCGGTGGTGCTCCGAGTGGAGGGCCACCCCGTGGGCCGCGCACTCACCCTCGACGCAGCGGCACTCCTCGATGAGGTCGGACAACGATTCGGGGTCCGCGTAAGGAACATCGTCGTGGCTGATCATGGGCTCGCCTCCCTGCGGTCCACCCGAAGCCTCAAGCGGGTGGCTGGCAGCAGGTAGGGCCGTTGGTCCCTCGAGCCTCGGGGCCGCTGCGGTGGCGAGGCCAACTCTGCTGGATCTCCTGAGGACTCAGGCGGTTGAGATGGGCTCTCGGCCGTTGGTGTGCATCCCGACCACCAGACCTGCCCCGGCCCCAGGACCGAAGACCACGAACGCCACTGTCTGCTCGTCACCGCAGCGGCGGCAGAACCTGACCACGCCGCCAGCGTCATCATCCTGCTGCTGCCAGTCGTGTCGCAGCAGCTGGCACTGCCAGGGCGTTCTCACACCACGAGGATCCGCTCGGAGCGAACCGTTCACAAGTGGCAGGGCAGGCGGAGGAACCGCACGGCTCCGCATGCAGGCACCCGGCTGGTCCACGGACCTGCACCGAACGGCGGGCGGTCCGCCGTCCTTCAGCCCTCGGCCTGGCGGTGGATCGCGTCGCAGTGCACGGCGCGCGGATGCAAGCGGGCGATGACCCGCGTCTCGCGTTCGCGCTGGTCGACGGGGTAGATCTGGCCGTAGTACGCGGTGTGCCGGGTGTAGGCCCGGGTCAACGCGTCCAGCTGCTGCTCGGCCTGGTGTGTGCTGAGGTCGACGTCGGCGCGGATCTCGACCCAGCGGCTGCTGTCGGCTGGGTCGACGACGAGCAGGGTGGCGCGAGGGTCGGCGAGCAGGTTGCGGCCCTTACGGCGCTGCAGCGTGGTGTTGACCAGGACGTCGTTGCCCTGTCTGGCGAACCAGACCGGCTGGGTCTGCGGAAGCCCGCTGGGCAGGACGGTGGCCAGGGCCGCAACCACGGGCGCGTCGAGCAGGTCGAGGTGGCCGGCGGGCAACGTCGCCTCGTCCATGCAGCCGACCACCGCGGGCAGGGGCGCCAGGTCGCTCCGGGGCGGCGCCGACGACTCGGTGCGCGTGGTGTGCGCGCTGGCCAGTCCGGTCACCGGGGGCACCGGCGGCGCGCTTCTCACCGCGACAGGATCGAGCCGACAGGTCACCGGATGCTCGGTCGCGGCCAGGTCGGCGGGGACGACCTGGCCGAAGTACGGGCGCCGGCCGGTGTAGCGGTAGCCGATGTCGTCCAGGATCTCGCCGGCACCGTGCTCGTCCAGGCTGACCCTGGCCCGCACCTCCACCCAGTCGGTCGTGTCGGCCGGGTTGGTGACCAGCAGGGTCGCCACCGGGCGGGCTCGCAGGTTCCGCGCCTTGGCGAACTCGCGCATCGTAGACACCAGCAGCTGCGGCCCGTCACCGACGAACCACACCGGGGTCGACTGCAGCCGCCCGTCCGCCAGCACCGTCGTCAACACCGCGGGGAGCGCTTGCGCGAGCAGGGGCCACGCATCAGCCACGGCCGGGGGCCATTCGGCCCGCTGCACCTGCGCCTGCGTCATCGCGAGCCTCCCTCGCGCAGAGCCGAGACAGACCGTTCACCGAACTCCATGGGACGACCGGTCCGGCCGCGGTGACAGAGGCGAAGGACCCGGCCTGGTACACCAGGGGCTCGACGGCGGCCAGGCCGAGTGGCCGACAGAACACCTAGCCTTGGGTCGTCCGGTGCGGCGATCCGGGAAGGGGCTCGATGGCGGACGCCGACGACGTACGCCGCCTCGCGCTGGCCCTGCCGCACGTGGTGGAGATCGAGAGCGATGGCTTCGACTTCCGGGTGGCCGACAAGGGGTTCGTCTGGTCCTACCCCGAGCGCCGACCGGGCCAGCCGCGGCTCATCCGGACCGACATCGCGGTCCTGTTCGTCGGGGACGAGGCCGAGAAGCAGGCTCTGCTGCTCGGTGAGCCTGAGGTCTTCTTCACGACGGCCGGCTACGACGGCTGGCCGTTGGTGCTGCTGCGGTTGGCGGAGGTGGACGTCGAGCGGCTGCGGGAGCTCGTGACCGACGCGTGGCAGATGCGTGCCCCGCACGGGCTGGTCGGTGATGTCGACGCGGCCGACGAGCCGTCCGGGGCAGATCTGGGCTGAGAGCGGGTTCGCGCTCCGGTCATGCGAGAGAGCCGTGACGAGATCTCCGGCCGGATGGGAGACTGCGGTCCGTCGGGTCTCCCCCAGTGGGTCAAGTCCCGCCGGCGTGGCGCAACCTGGCAGCGCACCCGACTTGTAATCGGGAGGTTGGGGGTTCGACTCCCCCCGCCGGCTCCCACCCTCCGTCGCGCACTTGGCCGACCGAGTGGTCGCTGCCGATGTCTGCGGCAGCCCCACCCGCGACCACTCGCTCGGTCAGGTCGGGTGGGTGGAGCCCGCGGCGCTAGATTGCGACGGTGCCGGGGACCTCGGAGTACGACGGGCTGCTGGACGCGCTCCTGGAGTCGCTGCCCGTCGCGCTCGCCGTCCTGGACCTGGACGGGCGGTTGGTCCGGACCAGCCCGACGTTCGCCACCTCCACCGGCAGCACCTCCGACCAGCTGCTCGGGCGGGACGTGGCCGACGTGCTCGGTGGACAGGGTCCCGCGGTGCGGGAGGCGTTCGAGCTCCTCGTCGCGCAACAGCCGTCAGAACCCGTGGCCCACGTGGGCCAGGCCGCACACGACCACCGCGACGTGCTGGTGCCGTTGCGCGTGGAGGGCGTCCTCGCCGCGGTCGCGCTGCTGCGGCTGGACCTCACCGAGCAGCGCGGCCACGAGCGTGCCCAGGCGGCGGCCGACGCCCGGCTCGAGCTGACCGCGCGCGCGTCGACGGTCCTCGGCACCTCGCTGGACCCGGACGAGACGCTCGAGCACCTGTGCGACGTCCTGGTACCGGCCCTGGGCGACCACGTCTTCGTCGACCTGCGCGAGGAGGGCGGCCGGCTGCGCCGCCGGGCCATCCGGCACGCGCCGGGGACGGACGTCCCTGCAGAGCTGCTGCGGGCGGTCGGCACGATCCCGGACTACGCCCCGGGTCACCCGGTCCGGCTGGCCGCGGAGGAAGGCAGGACCACGCTCATCGAGGACGTGGTCGAGGACGCCTCGTCGGTTCCGCCCGGAGCGGACGCGCGCCTGGTCGCCGCGATCGGCGTGGTCAGCGCGGTCGTCGTCCCGATGCTGGTGGCGGGCCGGCCGATCGGCACGGTGTCCCTGCTCACGTCGGTCAGCGGGCGGCACTTCTCCGCGGGCGACGGCACGCTCGCGCAGGAGGTCATCTCCCGCGGCGCGGTGTCGCTGGCCAACGCGCTGTCGTACGAGCAGCAGCGCGAGGCCGCGGTCTCGCTGCAGCGATCGCTGCTGCCGCGCACGTTGCCTGCGCTCGAGGGCGTCGAGGTCGCCTGGCGGTACGTCCCCGGGACGGCGGGGACGCAGGTCGGCGGCGACTTCGCCGAGGCGTTCGAGCTGCCGGGGGGACGGGTCGCCGCGGTGGTCGGCGATGTCATGGGCCGCGGGCTCCGGGCCGCGGCGGTGATGGGGCAGGTACGGACAGCGGTCCGCACGCTGGCGATGACCGACCCGATGCCGCGCGACCTGCTGGCCCGCCTGGACGAGGTCGTGGCCGGGCTGCCGTCCGGGCAGATCGTGACCTGCGCGTACGTCGTGTACGACCCGGCCAGGGGCAGTGTCTGCCTGGCCAACGCAGGGCACCTGCCGCCGGTGTTGATCAGGGGCGGCCGGTGGGAGCTGCTGACCGATGCGGTGTCGGTCCCGCTGGGCGTCGGAGCGCTCGGCGACGACGACTTCAGCCAGACCGAGCTGGACCTTCCGGCCGGGGCGGTCGTGGCCCTCTACACCGACGGTCTCGTCGAGCGGCCCGGTGCGGACCTCGACCTGGCCATCGCCGCGTTGGCCGAGCGGCTCGTGGCCAGCGGCCCCGGCCTCGAGGACATGTGCGACGGCGCGCTCGCGGCGGCCCCCCGGGAGACCGACCGCGGCTTCGACGACGACGTTGCGCTGCTCCTGCTGATGGCCACCGCCGAGCAGGACGGGCGGGTGCTGACGGTGGTGCTCCCGGCGCAGCCGGAGTCGCCGGCGCGTGCCCGCGCCGAGGTCTCCGCGGCGATGGCGTCGTGGGGGTTGGACGATCCCGGTGGGCACCACGGCCGGCCGCTGGAGGTCGCCGAGCTGCTGGTGTCCGAGGTGGTCACCAACGCGGTGCGCTACTCGCTCGGCCCGATCGAGCTGCAGATCCGCCGGGGGGACACGGCGCTGTGGTTCGAGATCGCCGACAAGGACACCCGGCTGCCGCGCCTGCGGCACGCGCGCGGCGATGACGAGGGAGGTCGCGGGCTCGAGCTGGTGCAGGCGCTGGCCGGGGACTGGGGGACCCGGGAGATCGCCGACGGCAAGGTGGTGTGGTTCCGGCTCGACGTCTAGACCGGGAGCCCGCTCGCCGACCGGTTCGCCGTCGAGTCCGGCAGGTCGCCCGGCTCCCCGAGCAACGAGCCGCGCCCGCACTGCGCACCGACCCGTAGCGCCGCGTCGCGGGCGGACTGGGAGTCGACTCCGACCGCCATGGTCGTCGCGCCCGTGCCGGCTGCCGCTGCCAGCCACCTACGTACGGCGGGGTCGGTCAGGCGCTCCGGCCTGCTCACGTCGACCTGCACGTAGTCCGGCCGCAGCCAGTCCAGTGCAGCCGCGTCGTGGCGGTCCGCGGAAGGGTCGGCGACCGCGAGCCGCCAGCCCCACCCGCGCATCTCGTCCACGGCCGGGCGCAGGACGTCGAGGTCGGCCAGCGCGTCCTCGTGCAGCTCGGCGACGACCTGCAGTGCCCGCCGGCCGCGTCCCCACGCAACCGCCAGGCGCGGTGGGCACGGCGAGCCGAAGGTCTCCGGCTCGGGAGTCAGGTGCAGCTGACCGGCCAGCCCGTCGCGGAGGGCGACGTCGAAGGCGTGGCAGCGGAACGCCCAGTCCAGGCGCTCCACCAGACCCAGCGACTGCGCCCCGGACAGCAGTGACAACGTGTCCGCGACCGCGGAGCCGGCTTTGCCGCGGCCGGTCGCCTTCCAGCCGACGACAGCGCCCGTCCCGGTGAGGGAGACGATCGGCTGGAAGTCCGGTCCGAGCTGGGAAGGATCCGCGATCAGGTCTTCGATGGCCGCGCGGGTGCGCCGGGTGTGGTCCAGCTGGTCGGCAAGGGTCACGACACCGTTTCGGGACCCCGGGTGCCCGACTTGAGCGGCCGCCCCGTCAGCCGATCTGGCGGGCGAGCAGGTCCTCGTACGTCTCCCGCCGGACGACCTCGCGGGCGCTTCCGCCGCTGCAGAACACCACCGGCGGTCGCAGCGCCCCGTTGTAGTTGTTGCCCATCGTGTAGCAGTAGGCGCCAGTCACCGGCAGGACGACGAGGTCGCCGACGCGGGGTGCGTCCAGGTAGGCGCCGGCGATCAGGCGGTCGCCCGACTCGCAGTGCCGGCCGACCAGTTCGTACGGCTCCCCGCCGCCGACGCGGTCGACCACGGTCGCCTCGAACCGCTGCTCGTACAACGACACTTCGAGGTTGTCGCCCATGCCGCCGTCGACCGCGACGAACGTGCGGTCGGTGCCGCGCTTGACCGTCACCACGCGGTACACGGTGACGCCGGCACGGGCCACCAGCGAGCGGCCCGGCTCGATGACGATCTGCGCGCCGGGCGGCAAGAACTTGCGGCAGGCCGCTCCGAGCGCGTCCGCGTACTCGGCGACCGACGGCGCGTGGTCGGCGAAGGTGTAGCGCGCACCGAGCCCGCCCCCGAGGTCGTACACCTCGAAGGTCCCGAGCCCGGCGACCACCTCGACGGCTCGGGCGAGGGTGTCCACGTCCATGATCTGCGACCCGACGTGGACATGGACGCCGTCCAGGTACAGCCGTTCCGCGGCACGGATCCGTTCGAACAGCGCGCGGGCCTGGTCGAGTGGCAGGCCGAACTTGGAGCTGTCGCCGCCGGTGGCCATCGCCGCGTGGGTGTCGGCGTCGATCCCCGGGACCACACGTACGAGCACGTGCTGCGGTCCCCGGCCGGCGGGGGCGGCAGCGAGGAGACGCTCGAGCCGGTCGACGTCGTCGGCATTGTCGACGACCACGGTTCCCACCCCGCTGCGGACGGCCAGCTCGAGCTCGGCATCGGTCTTGGCGTTGCCGTGCAGCACGATGTCGTGCGGCGACACGCCCGCGGCCAGCGCGAGCACGAGCTCGCCGCCGCCGGCGACGTCGACCTTCAGCCCTTCGTCGGCGACCAGGCGGTACGCGGCCTTGGCCGGGAACGACTTGGACGCGAAGGCCACCCGGGAGCTGGGCCAGACCCGGGCCAGCTCGTCGCGCAGCTCGCGGGCCCGCGCCCGCAGGGCCCCCTCGTCGACCACGTACACCGGAGTGCCGAACTGCTCGGCGAGGTCGTCGAGGCGGCAGCCGCCCACGACGAGGGTGCCGTCGGCGGCGAGCGTCGTGCCCGGCGGGAAGAGCTCGAGCAGCGCTCCGGCGGTGGGTGCGGCGTTCACGAGGCATGCTCCCGGGGTCGGCGGGGTCGGTCCGGCTCGCCCGGGGGCCGCTGGCAGAAATGTTCAGACTTCAACTATTGTTACGTGCGGGTGTCCGGCCGAGGTGGCTGGCAGCCTAGAACTTGGGAGCTCGACATGCCCGCAGTCGTCGTCCAGGACCTGCTCACCCTGCCACGCGTCCCGCGACCGGACGCCGCGGTCGCGGTCGACCGCCCGGTCCTGGCCGTCTCGAGCGCCCCGAGCGGGTTCGAGGGCGAGGGTTTCCCGGTCAAGCGCGCGTTCGCCGGGATCGACCAGCGCCATCTGGACCCGTTCATCCACATGGACCAGATGGGCGAGGTCGACTACGCGCCGGGTGAGCCCAAGGGCACGTCCTGGCACCCGCACCGTGGCTTCGAGACCGTCACGTACATGATCGACGGGATCATGCAGCACCAGGACTCGACCGGTGGCGGCGGCGTGATCGCCGACGGCGCAACGCAGTGGATGACCGCCGGCAGCGGGATCCTGCACATCGAGGCCCCGCCGGAGGAGGTCGTCGTGCGCGGCGGGCTGTTCCACGGCGTACAGCTGTGGGTCAACCTGCCGGCGGCGGACAAGTGGACGCCGCCCCGGTACCAGGACATCGGCGCGAGCAAGGTGGCGCTGCTGACCTCCCACGACGGCGGCGCCCTGCTGCGCGTGGTCGCGGGCGAGGTCGCGGGGCACAGCGGTCCGGGCGTGACGCACACGCCGATCGCGCTGCTGCACGCGACGGTCAGCCCGGGCGCCGAGGTCGAGCTGCCCTGGGAGCCCGGCTTCAACGCGCTCGTCTACGCGCTCTCCGGGCGCGGCACGGTCGGCGCCGACCGGCGGCCGATCCGCGGCGGCCAGCTCGCGGTGTTCGGGCCCGGCGACGTCGTCCGGTTCGCCGCGGAGCAGTCGCAGGACAGCCGCACGGCGGCCCTGGACGTGCTGGTGCTGGGCGGCCGGCCGATCCGCGAGCCGGTGGCGCAGTACGGGCCATTCGTGATGAACAACCGCGCCGAGCTCGTGCAGGCGTTCGAGGACTTCCAGTCCGGGCGCATGGGCACGATCCCCGCCACGCACGCCTAGGCGAAACCTACGGGCAGGTAAGGCCGGAAAGCGGCCTTACCTGCCCGTAGGTATGCGCGGGGTGGAGCGGGCGCGGGCGCGGGCGCGCGCGCGCGTGCGCCCGTACCTTCGAACGGTTGCCGCACCACGCCATCGAGCACCAGCGACGGCGGCCGCTCGGGTCCGTGAACACCCAGCCGCAGTCGGGCATCGGGCAGGCCCGCACCGAGCGCGCCTCCGGGGTCGCGAGCAGCTGCGTGACGGCGAGCACGAGCTCCAGGTACGGGACGAGCAGCGGCTCGGTCGTGGGCGGCAGCCGCCAGGCCGCCAGGCCGTCGCCCTGCGGAGTCCGCGTGAGCTCGGCCGCGTTGCGCGCCACCGCCCCCTCCGCCCGCACGAGCGGCCAGCCGTCCCGCGCGGTCTTCGGGGTGCCCTGGCCGAGCACGAGCACGGGACGCAGCGCCTCGCGCAGGGCCAGCGCGCGGAGGCGTACGTCGTCGGCCCTCGCGGGGTCCCGGTGTGCGGCGGCCAGGGCGCGGCGGCAGGTGCCGGCGTCGACCAGACCGCGCTCGCGGCACCAGACGGCCAGCGGCGCGTAGCCGACCAGGTACTCGTTCGTCTGCGTGGGCCACCCGGCGCGGGTGTTGAGGAAGTCCAGCGCGGGAACCCCGGCCACGGGCAGCGGGATGCGCTGTCCGTCGACGATCTCCCAAGCCATCTCCACCTCCCGTGTCCGCGGTACTGTACCCCGGCTAACCTGTTACTGTCCGATGACTGGTTAGTACGACTGAGGCCGGACCGGGAGAGGGAGGCGACGCCGTGCGTACCTCCGTGGTGGCATCGCTCGCCTGGGCCCGCCTGCGCTACCGGCCGCTGCGCCGAGTGCTGGTCGTCCTCGGCGTCGCCGCCGCCACCGCGCTGCCGGTCGCCGCCCAGGCCAGCGCCCAGGTCGTCGCCTCACAGGCGGTGCAGTACGGCGTGCAGGCCCTCCCGCCGGGAGAGCGCAGCCTGATCGTCTCCTCATCCGGCATCGAGCTCCCCGGCTCCGAGCTCGCCACGATCGACGGCCGGTCCCGCTCTGCGCTGGCCGGCCTGGCGGCCGGCAGCGTCCGCGGCGAGCTGCTGTTCCGGCGCGCGGCCGACCGCAGCGGTGGCTCGTTCTTCCTCGGCGCCGCCGATGACCTGCACAGCGCCGTCCGTGTCACCGAGGGACGGCTGCCGTCGTCCTGCACCCCGCAGCGGTGCGAGGTCGTGGTCGTGGGCAGCGGCACGCCGGATCTCGACCCGGCCCTGGGGCTCGTCGTCGTCGGCCGGGCGGTGCGAACGGACCCGTTGCTGCTCACGGGGACCTTCGACCCGGGGCACGACGCACCGCTCCTGCTGGCCGACGGCGTCGCGGCGGCGCAGCAGCTCGCTGCGCTGCACCTGTTCCAGCGGTCGTACGGATGGGTCGCCCCGCTGGACCTGGGAGTCGTGAGCCGGCTCGGTGTGGACGCCTACCTGCGACGCAGCGCCGCGACCAGCGACTCGCTCTCGGTCCTAGGTTCGGGCCTGGTGCTCACCTCGCCGGACGCGACGTTGCGGGCGCAGGACGACCGGGCCCGGCTCTCGGCCCGGCGTTTCACGCTGCTCGGGGCCTCAGCGACGGCGCTGCTGCTGGGTTTCTGCGTGATCGCCGCGACCGGCCTGCGCCGGGACCGCCTGGCGCTGGACGCCCTGCTGCGCCGCCGCGGCGCGACCCGCAGGACCGTACGCCTGCTCGCGGTGGTCGAGGCGGTCGTCCCGGTGCTGGTCGGGACACTGCTCGGGCTGGGGCTCGGTGCGGTGGTCGGCGCGGTCACGGCGTCCCAGGCCGGGCTGCCGGCCGGTTCGACGGCGGCGGCAGCCGTGGGCGCCGCGCTGCCGGGCGTCCTCGTCGGTGCGCTCCTGGCCGTGGTCGTGGTCGCGGTCACGTCGTCGTGGGCCGGCTCCGCGGAGCGGGCGGCCTGGCGCGTGGTCGACGCGACGGTCGTCGTCGGTCTCGCCGTCGTGGCGCTCTCGGTCGCCCGCGGGACGGTCGGCGCGGCCTCGTTGGGCGCCGGCACCGACCCACTGCTGACGGCGCTGCCCGTGCTCGTGGTCCTGTGTGGCGGGCTGCTCGCCGCCCGGTTGTGGCCGGCGACGGTCACGGTGCTCGGACGGGTCCTGCCGCATCGCTGGGTGGCCGCCAGGCTCGCGCTGCTCGGTGGGGCCCGCCGGCCGCTGCGCCCGGTGGCGACCGTCGCCTTCCTCACCGCGGCCACGGCCGTCGTCGTGTTCGCGGGCTCGTACCGTTCGACGCTCGCGCAGGGTGCCGTCGACCAGGCCGCGTTCACGGTCCCGCTGGACGCGCGGGTGACCACGGGGTCGACCCTGCAGCGTCCGCTGGACGTGGGACCGCTGCGCGCCTACACCGCGCTCGCGCCCGGGGTGCAGGTGCGTCGGGTAGTGCGCTCGGCGGCCGGGGTGCGGCTGTCGGCGAGCGAGGCGGTGCCGGTCGAGGTGCTCGGAGTCGACCCGTCCGCGCTGCCCGAGGTGCGATCGTGGGCGCACGTCGTGGGAGGCGACGACCCGCAGGCCGCCGCGGCTGCGATCCGCCTGCCGGCGACGCCGGTCGGCGGGACCGTGCCTTCGGGAGCGGCGCGGTTCGTGCTGCCGGCCAGGGGGGACACGGAGGAGGTGCAGCTGACCGCGTGGTTCCGGCTGCCCGACGGGTTGGATGTCGGCGTGGCCACGACCGTGGTGGACGGCGGCTTCGTGGCGCAGCTGCCACCGGCGCTGGCCGGCCCGGCCGCCTCCGGGGCGCCACGCCTGCAGTCGTTCACGCTCGCCGAGGCCACCGACTTCGCGACCCGGGTCCAGCACCACATCGGCGAAGGGCTCACCTCGCTCGGCGTCCTCGGCGGCCGGATGGTGCTGGGCGCGCCGCAGTACCTCGACGACTCCGGCGCGCGGCTCGCCGACGGCTCGTGGGCGGGCTGGGGTGCCACGTCGGCGAGCGGCTCGGTGACGGCGACGACCAGCGGGTCGAACCTCGCCGTGCAGTACGCCTTCACCGGCGACCGGCTCGTCGTACGGGCCGCCGCGACGGTGCCGGAAGCCATCCTCCCGGTGCTCGTCGACCCGCAGACCGCGGCCCACGCGGTCGGCGGCGAGCTGAAGCTCGGCCTGACCTCCGGCGCTCCGGTCGTGGCCAGGGTGGTCGGGGTGCTCCCGCGGTTCCCGACGGTGGGCGACACGTTCGTCGTCGCCGACGAAGCCGCGCTCGCCGACCGGCTCGACAGCCGCGCACCCGGCACCGGGTCGGTCGCCGAGCTGTGGCTGGCCGGTCCGGACCCGGCCGAGGGCACGCTCGCGACGGCGCTCGGGCAGGCTCCGTACGACCAGCTGAGAGTCGACGTGCGGGCCGCCGAGCAGGCACGGCTGGCAGCCGACCCGCTCGCCCGGGGCGCGGCCGGGCTGCTCGTCGCCAGCGCGGTCCTCGCGCTCGCCGTCGCCGTGTTCGCCGTCCTGCTGCTCGTCGTGGCCGACCGGCGCGACGAGGCGGCCGAGCTGTACGCCTGGGAGAGCGACGGTGTCGCGCCGCGCACGCTGCGGTCGTCGCTGTTCTTCCGCGCCGTGGCCGTGGTGCTGCTGGCGCTGCCCGCAGGGGTGGTGCTCGGGCTGCTGCTCGCGCGGGCCACCGCGGCGATCGTCACCGTCACGGCCGTGGGCACCACGCCGCACCCCCCGCTCGTGCTGTCGGTCGGGCCGGTCTGGGTGGCGGTGGTCCTCGGCAGCGGGCTGGGGCTGGCGCTCGCGGCCGCAGCGCTCGTCGCCGCGGGGTCGCTGCGCGAGGCGATGCCGCGACCACCGGACACGGTGCTGGGATGAGCGGGCGAGACCCTGCGGTGCCGGCGGCGGGCGAGCCCGCGGTGGTGGCGCACGACCTGTTCTGCCTGTACCCGACGCCGACGGGCCACGTCGCCGCATTGCGCGGGCTGTCCCTGGAGGTCTCGCCAGGTGAGCGGGTGGTCGTGCACGGTCCGAACGGTTCCGGCAAGACGACGCTGCTGCGCGTCCTCGCCGGCGAGCAGCCGCCGAGCGCCGGGCTGGTGCGAGTGGCCGGCGTCGAGCTGTCCGGTGCCGAGAGCCGCGAGCTGGACGAGCTGCGGTCGGTACGGCTCGGCCTGGTCGACCAGCACCACGCACGGACTCTCCGCCCGGAGCTGGACGTCGTCGGCAACGTCGCCCTGCAGCTGCGGCTGGCGGGGTGCACAGCCGTCCTGGCCACCGAGCGCGCCCGGGAGGCGTTGGCCCGCCTCGGCCTGGAGTCGCTCGGCGCCCGGCGGCCGCAGACGCTGTCCGGAGGCGAGGCGCAGCGGGTCGCCGTCTGCTCGGCGGTCGCGCACGGTCCTTCGCTGGTCCTTGCCGACGAGCCGACAGGGGAGCTCGACCGGGTCTCCGCGGAGCAGGTGTACGCACTGCTGTCGGAGGCCACGCAGGCGGCCGGCGCGTCCTTGCTGCTGGTCACCCACGACGTACGGGCGGCGGCGATCGCCGACCGAGTGGTGCGGATCCGCGACGGCCGGCTGTCGGAGGAGTGGGAGCCGTCCGCCGGCGGCACGCACGACGAGACACTGGTCGTGGACGACCGCGGCTGGGTCCGGCTGCCCGAGCGGATGCGGCACGACGCCGAGGTCGACGGCGGCGTGCGCGCGCGCATCGGAGCCGAGGGGATCGTGCTGACCGCGGCCAGCCGCACCAGGCAGCCCTCAGGTCAACCTGCCGCGCCGGCGCGCCCGGCAGCCGCCGAAGCGGCACCGCGGGGAGGGGTGCCGGCCGCCCGCCGTCCGGGACCGGTCGCCTGCCTCACCGACGTCCGGATGGTCCGCGACGCCCGCGTCGTGCTGGACGGCGTCACCGTCGCCGTGCAGCCGGACCGGCTCACCGTCGTGCAGGGTCCGTCCGGATCGGGCAAGACCACGCTGCTGCGGGTGATGACCGGTCTGGTGCGCCCGGACTCGGGCAGCGTGACGCTCGCCGGCCGCTCCCTCGACGATCTGGACCGGGACGCACTCGCGGACGTGCGGCGGGCGCACGTGGCCATGGCCGGCCAGGGCGGCGGCCTGGTCGACGCGCTCGACGTCGAGGAGAACCTCGCTCTGGCGCGGGATGCACGCGGGCTGCCGCACGACTCCGCCGCGGTCGAGCTGTGGGTGGACCGGCTCGGCCTCCATCCGCTGCGTCACCGCCGGGTCGGGGTGCTGTCCGGTGGCGAGCGGCAGCGCGCCCTGGTGGCGCGCGTGCTGGTGTCGGGCTCGGACCTCGCGGTGCTCGACGAGCCGACGTCGCAGCAGGACGAGGCCAACGCCGAACGGGTGGTGGCGGCACTGCGCGAGGCGGCCGGGCACGGCACCGCTGTCGTCGCGGCCACGCACGACCCGGTGCTGGTCGCCGCAGCCGACGACGTGCACACGCTGGCCTGACGACGACAGCCCGAGCAGGCGTCCAGCGCGTCGGTCCGTCCGGCGTTGTCGGGTCCGGTGCGCCGTGGCTCGATGACGGCATCATGGGCCCATGAACCGAGTCGGCCGGCTTGGGTGGATACAGATCGACTGTGCCGATCCGTTCGCCCTCGCCATCTTCTGGAGCCAAGTCCTGGGTACGGAGATCGACCGGCCGATGGGAGACCCTCCGCACTACCTGGGGCTGATACCGGCCGGCCCTGGCGAACCGGTGGTGAGCTTCCACCGGGTACCGGAGGCGAAGACCGTGAAGAACCGCCTGCACTTCGATGTGGCAGTCGACGATGTCGAAGTGGCGACGGCCCGCATCCAGGGCATGGGGGGCAGCCGGCTCTCGTCCCAGGACGTCAGCGAGTACGGGTTCCGCTGGCGGGTGATGGCCGACCCCGAGGGCAACGAGTTCTGTCTGATCTACTCGCTGCCCTGAGCCGACCACCGCGCACCGCACCCATCACGTCATGGTGGCAGTCCGTCGCACCGAGCACACTTGGGCGGTGATCGAGCGTGCCGGACCGAACGACTTGATGCAGCTGGCGTTCGCCGTCGGACCGGTGCCGATGCACATCGCCGCCGTGGTGCTCATGGAGCCCGCGGAGGCCTTCGATCTGGATGCGGCCGTTGCGGAGGCCGGGCGGCGCCTGGCCCGCGTCCCGCGGTTGCGGCAGTGCCGCGAACCGCCGAGCCGGGCAACGAGGTCGGAGTGATCCCGATGGCCCTGCCGACGACCGGCGACCCGGTCGGCCGCCTGGAGTCCATCGCGGCGATCACCCGAACCCGTAAGCGGCCGGCACGGGGAGCGTCGGCCGCCCTGATCCAACCGGCCTCCCGGGCCTTGGCGGCGCTGGGTCTGCTCGGCTGGTCCATCAACCACCAGCGGCTCGTCAACACCTTCGTCACGAACGTACGCGGGCCGGCCGCTCCGGTGACGTTCATGGACGCCACGGTCAGCGAGGTCATCCCGCTCTCGGGGGCCTACGGCAACGCGACCGTGGCGTTCGCGGCGCTGTCCTACGCAGGCGTCCTCGCCGTCACCGTCGTCGCGGACCCGGACGCGGTTGCGGAGCTGCCGGACCTGTCCGCGGCGTTGCAGACCGAGCTCGACTCGCTCACCGCAGCGGCGCGTGGGAAGCACTGAGCAGGTAGCCAGCAGCTAGCCGCGCTTGACCACCTGCAGCGTGTACGAGTGCGGCACGCGCTCGGGCCGGTCCGAGATCCGCCACTCGCCCCCGCCGATGTCGTCCATCAGACCGGGCAGGGCCTGCCAGGGGACGCTGTCGTGCTCGACGAGCATCGTCAGCTCGAGGCCGCGGTCCAGCAGCGCGGTGACGATCTCGCCGAGGCCGTGGTTCCACATGTACGACAGGTTGTTCGTGAAGGTCGCTTCGGTGGCGACGTAGGTCCCCTCCTCCTCCGCGGAGTCAGGCTCGGTGTGCTCGAAGTACGGGTAGCGCAGTAGCAGCTGCCCGTCCGCCGGGGAGTCCTCGAGGGCCCACAGCACCGGGTGGCCCTCGCGGATGAACAGCCGCCCCCCGGGCCGCAGCAGCTCGGCCACCACGGCGGCCCACCGGCGGACGTCAGGCAGCCAGCACAGTGCTCCGATTCCGGTGAAGACCAGGTCGAACGCCCCACCCCCGAGCAGATCGACCGCGGAGTACACATCGCCGTGCACGAAGTCGGTGTCGCTGTCGGTGCGCTCCGCCAGGGCCCGTGCCGCTTCGAGAGCCGGAGCCGAGAAGTCCAGGCCGGTCATGCGTGCCCCGAGCCGCGCCAGCGAGACGGTGTCGGTGCCGATGTGGCACTGCAGGTGGACACCGCGCAGGCCGGCGACGTCACCGAGCCGGGGCAGGTCGAAGCGCACCACGTCGCTGATGAACGCAGGGTCGGAGAGGAAGCGGTCGACGGCGTAGTCGGGCGACGCCGCATGGGCGGGTGCGCGCTCGTCCCACATCGCCCGGTTCACGCCCTGGTAGTCGACCATGAGGTCGAAGGCTGCCAGAGCCTGCGCCTCTTGTCGCCCGGGATTCCCTTCATCGCACCCGAGCCGGCTACCTGGCCTCGGAGCCGCGCAGGGCGGGTGCGGGCTGCGGCTCGCCCGCCCGGTCGTCGGCGGACCCCTTGCCCGCGGCACGGAGCAGGCCCAGCGACACGGCGGGGAACACGAGTAGGTCCAGTAATCCTCGCCGGCGTCGGTCCATGGCGCGTCTGCGCCGTTCGGACCCTGGGCGAGTCCCCCCTGCTCGAAGGTCTGACACGCGTCCGCGCGG
Source organism: uncultured Actinomycetota bacterium (assembly GCA_963849365.1). Classification (GTDB taxonomy): domain Bacteria; phylum Actinomycetota; class Actinomycetes; order Prado026; family Prado026; genus CAVQCJ01. The sequence goes on along the minus strand of CAWKHA010000004.1, from coordinate 464,456 downwards.
CTGGGGCTTGGGCGCTAGGCCAGCGGGTCGTTCGCGGCGCGGTCCATGCCGGTCTCGAAGAAGGCCAGCACCGCGTCGGCGTCACCGAGCTCGCCGATCGTTCGGGCGGCACCGAACGTCTTGTCCCAGAAGTCGCCCGCTCGTGACTTCCACGGGCCGACGTATGCGTACGGCTCCGGGATGCCGCTGTCGCCCGCGGAGACCCCGTAGTTCACCTCGTCGAGGGTGACCCCGACGTCGAAGTGCTCCGGCCACAGGACCGGCTCCGGGACCTCGGCCCCCGGCGGGGTGTGCGCGGCGGCCAGCCGGCGCAGTGCTCGGTCGCCGACGGTGAACCCGCGCAGGATCGTGGCGGCCGCTGGCGGGTCCACCTCGATGGGCTCGTCGACCTTCACCCCCGAGCCGTCGTGGTAGACGCCCTCGGGTGCGCCGGCCTCGACTCCGGCCAGGCGCGCGAGGTCGGCGTAGGTGCCGGCCAGCGGTACCGAACGCTGGACCGCCCCGTCCTCGACCACGAGCTCGGCCCCCCGGACGGCGATCCGAGACGGTGTGCCGGGCAGCGGCAGCGTGCTGAAGCCGTCGGCCGTCACGGCGAGCCGGATCCGCCCGACGGTGCGATGCTCCGGGCCGGCCAGGACGGTCTCGGCGATGCCGTGCAGGCTGCGGCGCGTCCGTTCGAGGGTGGGGTCCATGTGTGGCAGTCGCATCGGTGCCTCCTCGCGTTGCATCGTGGGTGCGACGGCCGCCGGGGTTGCGTCGCTGCGTTGTCTGCGTACCTTCTAGCCGATGTGGACGAGAACCTCCTGCACACTGTCGTGCATGAGCATGGACCCGGTCGAGACGAACCCGAAGCACTACCGCGTCATCTACGAGAACGACCGCGTCCGGGTGCTGGAGTACACGGACTCCCCGGGTGAGCGGACCACGCCGCACCGGCATCCGGACAGCGTGATGTACACGCTGAGCTCGTTCCGGCGCAGGCTGCACGTGGGCGATACGCACCGCGACGTGGAGATCGCTGCGGGCGGCGCGCACTGGGTGCCGGCGCAGCAGCACGCGGGCGAGAACATCGGCGAGACGCCGACGCACACGATCTTCGTGGAGCTCAAGGAACCGGCGGCGGACCCGAGCGTCGGCTCGACCGTCGGTCCCAGCACCGCCTGACGTCGGTAGAACCTGTCCGTCGTGCGACATGTCGTGAGGTGGACACGGAAGCCGTTGTGGACAAAGGGGTTTCGTGTCGGTGCGTCGATGTCTGGCGCGCTCGCATGCCTTGCTCGTGCATTGGACGCCCTGACAGGTATCGACGTACGCCGAGCCGACGACTCGGCCCTGGTCGACGTGGTGCGGCAGCTGAACGCGCAAGCGTCCCGGCTGGCCGCGGTCAAGCTCGCCGCGGTGGCCGAGGTGGATCGGCGCGGGGCGGCCCGACGGGTGACCGGGGCGACCTCGCACGGCGGGGTGGCTGCGCGCGGACGGGATGGGCGCGGGGGCCGCGGCCCGGCAGGTCGGGTTGGCCGCCGCGCTGGTCGAGCACGACCGGACCCGGCGGGCGTTGGCCTCCGGGGTGATCGACCCCGAGCGGGCGCAGGTGATCACCGCCGCGTTGGACGGGCTGTCCGATCGGGTCGGGGAGCAGGATCGCGGTCAGCTCGAGGCCCGGTTGTTGGCGCAGGCCGGGCGGTTGGACCTGGGCCGGTTGCGTCGGCTGGCGCTCGTCGAGGCGGCCCGGGTCGACCCGGCCGGGTCCGGGGACCTGGCCGGGCCAGAACGCGCCGCCCGGGCCGGCCGTGAGCTGACCGTGTGGCGCGGCACCGATGGGATGCATCACCTGGGTGGGCGGTTGGACACCGCGGCCGCCGCCACCCTGGCCGCGGCGCTGGACCCACTCGCCGCCCCGGCCCCGTCCACGGTGAACGGCCCGGACCCGCGCGGCCCGGGGCGCCGGCGCGCCGACGCGCTGGTCGAGCTGGCCCGCCGGGCCCTGGCCGCTGGCCGGCTGCCGGTCTCCGGCGGTGTGCGTCCGCAGGTGGTGGTCACCATGAGCGTGGACCAGCTCCGGGCCCGCATCCACGAGCCCGCCCCGGGCCGGGCAGCCGCCCGCGGTGAGGGGTGTGCGCTGATCGCCGGGTCGAGCGTGCGCGAACCGATCTCGGCGGCGGCGGCCGGCCAGATCGCCTGTGACGCCGCGCTCATCCCGGCCGTCCTGGGCGGGGCCCAGCCAGCTGCTGGACCTGGGCCGGGCCGTGCGCACCGCCACCGCCGCCCAACCCCGCGCCCTGGCACTACGCGACCGCGGCTGCACCGCCCCGGGCTGCGACCGGCCCCCCGAATGGTGCCAGGCCCACCACATCGTGCCCTGGAGCCAGGGCGGGGCCACCGACCTGAACACCCTGACCCTGGCCTGCGACCGCACCACGACATGGCCCACCACGACGGATGGACCATCACCATCAACCCCACCGACGGCGTCAGCTGGCACCCACCACCCCAACCCCCACCCGAACCACCGTGGTGAGCGCGAGGCGGCGGGCGGCCAGCTAGGCGCGGACGGCGCTGAGGACGGCGACACCGACGATCACCACGGTCACGCCGGTCAGCTGCAGCCGGGTGAGGCGTTCGCGGAACAGCAGGTACGCGCCCACGCCGGCGAAGGCCGCGAACTGCGAGGCCAGCACCGCCGCGACCGCGATCCCGTGCCGCGCTCCGGCGGCGTACGACGCGAAGCCGATCACCTCGGCGACGCCGGACGTCACGACCAGCGGGACCGCCGGCCGGGTCAGCCGGAGCCGGCCGGACAGTGCGAGCGGGACGGCCAGGGCAACGAAGCCCAGCAACCGTGGGGGCAACAGCACCCAGGGCAGCGCGACCGTGGAGCTGACGTGACCGGTGGCGTACAGGCTCAGCCCGAACGCGAGAGCCGCGAGGACGGCCAGGCCGACCGCCGCGCCCTTGCGCTCGTCGACGACCGGCAGGACCTCCGGGGCGGCCGCCGCCAGCACGACGCCGCCGGTGATCACCAGCAGCAGCACCGCGGACGAGGTGCCGAGCGGCTCGCCGGCGATCACGGCGACCAGTGCCGCCAGCGCACCTTCGGTGGACGTGATCGGGGCGACCAACCCCACCTTGCCGACGCGCAGCGCGGAGTACGCCAGCAGCAGGCCCAGCACGTTGCCGATGCCGCCGACGGCCAGCCAGCCGATCGTCGGTCCGTCGGTCGGCCGGGGCGGACGGACGACGGCCAGCAGCACCAGGTTGAGCGCCAGGCCGACGGTCATGACCCAGGCCAGCACGGGCGGCGCGCCGAGCATCCGGGTCGACCTGGACGAGCACAGGGTCGCCGCTGCCCACATGAGCGCGGCACCCAGGCCGCCCAGCACGGCGATCACCGCGGGCTGCTGGATCTGCTTGACGTTCCGGGGTGCTCCCAGCGGTCGACCTTGAGCGACACGTGTGCGACTGGCCGGCGAGAGCAGGTCCTGCTCAAGATCAACAGGAGGCTCAGCTCAATGGGGCGTCGGGGCGCGGAGCAGGGCGACGGCGTCGTGGGCGATGGGGTCCAGACCGGTGCCGCCGCGCTCCACGTAGGCGACCAGGTCGGCGCGCATCGGCGGCGCCCAGAACGAGCGCAGGTGCGCGGCGACCAGGTCGGCCGCCTCCTCGCGCGAGTGGTGCGCGACGTTCGCCGCGATCTGGTTGGCCATGCGTACGAGCGTGTCGAGGGCGTCCGTCGACATCCGTCACCCTTGCCCGGTGGCCGAGGCGGCGGGGGTGGCGGGCTCCGCGCCCGCGGCGGCGTGGAGCGGCTCGCGCGTGAACAGCCCCACCTGGACGGCGGTGACCTTGTACTCCGGGCAGTTCGTCGCCCAGTCCGAGTAGTCCGTGGTCACGATATTGGCGCCGCTGACCGGGTGGTGGAACGTCGTGTACACGACGCCCGGCGTCATCCGCTCGGACAGCCGCGCGTGCAGCAGCGTCTCGCCGACTCGGCTGGCGATCCGGACCGTCGAGCCCTCGGTGATACCCCGGTCCTCGGCGTCGTGCGGGTGGATCTCGAGCAGGTCCTCCTCGTGCCACAGCACGTTCTCGGTACGCCGCGTCTGGGCGCCCACGTTGTACTGCGACAGGATCCGCCCGGTGGTGAGGATCAGCGGGTACTTACGGCTGGTCCGCTCGTCGGTCGGCACGTACGGCGTCTCGACGAAGCGGCCCTTGCCGCGCACGAACGTGTCGATGTGCATGATCGGCGTGCCGTCGGGCGCCTTGTCGTTGCACGGCCACTGGATCGAGCCGACTTCGTCGAGGTGCTCGAACGAGACCCCGGCGAACGTCGGCGTGGTGGCGGCGATCTCGTCCATGATCTCCGAGCTGTGGGAGTAGCCCATCGGGTAGCCCATCGCGGTCGCGAGCTCGCAGGCGACCTCCCACTCCTGCTTGCCGCACCTGGACGCCATCACCGGCCGCACCCGGTTGATCCGGCGCTCGGCGTTGGTGAAGGTGCCGTCCTTCTCCAGGAAGGACGTGCCTGGCAGGAAGACGTGCGCGAACGCCGCGGTCTCGTTGAGGAACAGGTCCTGCACGACGAGCAGGTCCAGCGCCGCGAGCGCGGCCTTGACGTGGGCCTGGTTCGGGTCGGACTGGGCCAGGTCCTCGCCCTGCACGAACATCCCCCGGTACGTGCCGGCGATGGCGGCGTCGAACATGTTCGGGATCCGCAGCCCTGGCTCGGGCTCGATCGGACGACCCCACAGCTCTTCGTAGATGGCCCGGACCGCCGGGTCGGACACGTGCCGGTAGCCCGGCAGCTCGTGCGGGAACGAGCCCATGTCGCACGAGCCCTGCACGTTGTTCTGCCCGCGCAGCGGGTTGACGCCGACGCCGTCGCGGCCGACGTTTCCGGTCAGCATGGCCAGGTTCGCCATGCCCATGACCATCGTCGAGCCCTGCGAGTGCTCGGTGACACCGAGCCCGTAGTAGATCGCGGAGTTCGGCCCGGCGGCGTACAGGCGGGCGGCCGCGCGCAGGTCGGCGGCCGGTACGCCGGTCATCGGCTCGGTGGCCTCGGGGCTGTTCTCCGGGCCGCGGATGAACTCCTCCCAGCGGCCGAAGTCGACCGGGTCGCAGCGCTCCTGGACGTAGGCCGTGTCGGCCAGGCCCTCGGTGACGACGACGTGCGCGATCGCGTTCACGACGGCGACGTTGGTGCCCGGCTGCAGCTGCAGGTGGAAGTCGGCCTCGATGTGCGGCGTGCGGACCATGTCGATGCGCCGCGGGTCCACCACGATCAGCCGCGCGCCGGCGCGCAGCCGCTGCTTCATCCGCGACGCGAACACCGGGTGCCCGTCGGTGGGGTTCGCGCCGATCACCATGATGACGTCGGCGGAGTCGACGGACTTGAAGTCCTGGGTGCCCGCTGACGTGCCGAAGGTCTGCTTGAGTCCGTAGCCGGTCGGGGAGTGGCACACCCGCGCGCAGGTGTCGACGTTGTTGTTGCCGAACGCCGCCCGGATCATCTTCTGGACGACGTAGACCTCTTCGTTGGTGCAGCGGCTGGACGTGATGCCACCGATCGCGTGCACGCCGTGCTCGGCCTGGATCTGCATGAGCCGTTGCGCCGTGTAGGAGATCGCCTCGTCCCAGGAGACCTCGCGCCACGGGTCGGTGATCTTCTCCCGCAGCATGGGACTGAGCTGGCGGTCCTTGTGCGAGGCGTACCCCCAGGCGAAGCGGCCCTTCACGCAGCTGTGGCCCTGGTTCGCGCCGCCGTCCTTGTACGGCACCATCCGCACGACCTCGTCGCCGGAGAGCTCGGCCTTGAACGCGCAGCCGACCCCGCAGTACGCGCACGTCGTGAGGACGGACCGGGTCGGCATCCCGAGCTCGACGACGGTCTTCTCCTCCAGCGCGGTGGTCGGACAGGCCTGCACGCAGGCGCCGCAGGAGACGCACTCGGAGGACATGAACGACTCTCCGGCGCTGGCGGAGACCTTCGAGTCGAAACCGCGGCCCTCGATCGTGAGCGCGAACGTGCCCTGGATCTCGTCACAGGCCCGCACGCACCGCGAGCACGCGATGCACGACGACGCGTCGAAGGTGAAATAGGGGTTGGACTCGTCCTTCGCGGAGTGCAAGTGGTTGTGGCCGCCTGCGCCGTACCGGGTCTCTTGCAGACCGACCGTGCCGGCCATGTGGTGGAGCTCGCAGTCCTGGGCCGCAGGAGCGGACTGGCAGTCGTCCGGGTGGTCGCTGAGGTACAGCTCGATGACACCACGGCGCAGCTTCTCCAGCCGCGGAGTCTGCGTCGACACCTTCATGCCTGGGGCGACCGGGGTGGTGCACGAGGCGGGGGTGCCGCCCCGCCCGTCGATCTCGACCAGGCACAGGCGGCAGGAGCCGAACGCCGCGAGCCGGTCGGTCGCGCACAGCTTCGGTACGTCGATCCCGGCCATCGACGCGGCGCGCATCACCGACGTGCCGGCGGGGACGCTGACGACGTGGCCGTCGACCTCGACCTCGACGTCCGCAGGTCCGGGCCGGGCCGGGGTGCCGTAGTCGTGCTCCCGAAGCAGCGTCATCGCCGGCTCCCTTCCAGGTCTTCCGAGCCGAAGTCCGCGGCGAAGTGCTCGAGCACGCTTCGCACGGGCATCGGCGTCAGCCCGCCCATCGCGCACAGTGAGCCGTCGACCATCAGCTCGCACAGGTCCTGCAGCAGGACGAGGTTCGCCTGCCTGTTCTCGCCGGCCACGATCCTGTCGATCACCTCGACGCCGCGGACGGCGCCGACACGGCACGGCGTGCACTTGCCGCACGACTCCTCCGCGCAGAACTCCATCGCGAACCGCGCCTGGGCGGCCATGTCGACGGTGTCGTCGAACGCCACCACGCCACCGTGCCCCACCATCGCGCCGACCGCCGCGAACTCCTCGTAGTCCATCGGCAGCGAGAACCGGTCCGCCGGGACGTACGCCCCGAGCGGCCCGCCCACCTGGACGGCGCGCAGCGGCCGGCCCGACGCGCTGCCACCGCCGTACCCGTGCACGAGCTCGTCCAGGGTCAGGCCGAAAGCGGTCTCCACGATCCCGCCGTGGCGCAGGTTGCCCGCCAGCTGGAAGACCTGCGTGCCGCGCGAGCGCCCGACCCCCAGGTCGGCGTACGCCTGCGCGCCCTCGGCCACGATCCATGGGACCGCGGCCAGCGACAGCACGTTGTTCACGACGGTCGGCCGCCCGAACAGCCCCTCCACGGCCGGGAGCGGGGGCTTGGCGCGGACCACCCCGCGCTTGCCCTCCAGGCTCTCCAGCATCGCGGTCTCCTCGCCGCAGATGTACGCCCCGGCGCCGACCCGCACCTCCAGGTCGAAGCGCTTCCCGCTGCCCAGGACGTCCGCGCCGAGCCAGCCCTGCAGGTACGCGACGTCGATGGCCTGCCGCAGCGTCGCGATCGCGTCCGGGTACTCCGAGCGGATGTAGACGTAGCCCTCGGTCGCCCCGACCGCGAGCGCGGCGACGAGCATCCCCTCGATGAGCAGGAACGGGTCGCCCTCCATCAGCATCCGGTCGGCGAAGGTCCCGCTGTCGCCCTCGTCCGCGTTGCAGACCACGAACTTCACGTCGGCCGGGCTGTCCAGCACGGTGCGCCATTTGATCCCGGTCGGGAAGCCGGCGCCGCCGCGGCCGCGCAACCCGGAGTCGGCGACCAGGGAGCACAGCTCGGCCGGCTCCATGGTGAGCGCGCGGCGGAGCCCGGCGAGGCCACCGTGCTGCTCGTACTCCTGCGGCGACAACGGGTCGGTCACGCCGACGCGGGCGAACGTGAGCCGGTTCTGGCGGGCCAGCCAGTCGATCTGCTCGGTCGGCCCGTGTCCGAGCGGGTGCTCGCCGCCGGACAGGAGGCCGGCGTCGAAGAGCCCGGGAACGTCGGCCGCGGCGACCGGGCCGTACGCGATACGACCGGCGGGGGTGGCCACCTCGACCATGGGCTCCAGCCAAAGCAGGCCGCGCGAGCCGTTGCGGACGACCGTGACGTCGAGCCCGCGCGCCGCGGCCTGCGCCTGGACGGCGGCCGCGACCTGGTCGGCGCCGACCGACCGGGCCGACGCGTCCTTGGGCACGTAGACCGTGTTCACCCGGCGCTCCCGGCACGGGCGCCGGCGACCAGCTCGTCGAGCCGGTCGGCGTCGACCCGCCCGTACAGCGTGCCGTTCACGACGGCCGACGGTCCCAGGGCGCAGTTGCCGAGGCAGAACACCTGGTCGAGCGCGACCGAGCCGTCCGCGGAGGTGCCGCCGAAGTCGGTGCCCAGCGAGCGGCAGGCGTGCTCCGCCAGCCGGTGGGCACCCACGGACTGGCAGGCCTCGGCCCGGCACACCTGCACGTGCACCGGCGCCGGCGGGGTGGAGCGGAAGTCGCGGTAGAAGGTCACGACGCCGTGCACGTCGGCGCGGGAGAGGTTCAGCAGCCCGGCGACGAGCGGCACGGCGGCCGGGTCGAGATAGCCGAACTCGTCCTGCAGCGCGTGCAGCACGGGCAGCAGCGGGCCGCGGCCTCCGCAGTGCGCCTGCACCACCTCGGTGGCGCGCTCCATCGACCACTCGGGTCGGGTGCCGACCACGTCCGACGCGCTCGTCACGCGCTCCTCCTCAGCGCCCGCAGGCCCTCTGTCCCCACGTCGATGCTAAGTCGCCCGGATAACGGACCGGGCGCGATCTCGACGCATCTGGCCGGTTCCCCTTGACGAACCGCCGAACGCGCAGCATCGTCGCTTGTTGCAAGTCGAGCACCATGTTGCGCAATTTGCAACAGCAGCGCACGGACCATTGCACCACACTGACTGTCCTGCTCGCGCTCATCTTGGCCTTTTCCTGAACGACCGTCCAGGATCCGACCGCACAGCCGCCCGACCAGCCGAACCGACCGCGCCGCGCCCTCCGGAGGTTCAGTGCCCTCGCTCTTCGTGGACGGCCAGTGGCTCAGCGCTGCCGCGGGCGGTGAGCGGGAGATCCGCTGCCCGTTCGACCAGTCGCTGGTCGCTGTCGTGGACGAGGCAGGGCTGCAGGACGTGCACGCCGCCATCGCTGCGGCCCGAGCCGCCTTCGACTCCGGGCCGTGGCCGGGCACCGCGGCCACCGAGCGCGGCGCCCTGCTGCTGCGCGTGGCCGACCTGCTGGAGCGGGACCGCGACCTGGTCGCCCGCTCGGAGTCACTCGACACCGGCAAGCGGCTGGCCGAGAGCGAGTACGACGTCGCCGACGTGGTGCGGGTCTTCCGGTACTACGGCGGGCTGGCCGGCGAGGGCGCCGGGCGCGTGGTCGACACCGGCAGCCCGGACGTGGTGAGCCGGGTGGTCTACGAGCCGGTCGGGGTGTGCGCGCTGATCACGCCGTGGAACTACCCGCTGCTGCAGGCGTCGTGGAAGGTCGCGCCGGCGCTGGCGGCCGGCTGCACGTTCGTGCTGAAGCCGAGCGAGCTGACGCCGTCCACGACGATCCACCTGGTCCGGCTGCTCGCCGAGGCCGGGCTCCCCGCCGGGGTGGCCAACCTCGTGCTCGGCGGCGGTCCCGAGGTGGGCGCCGCCCTCACCGAGAGCCCGCTGGTCGACCTCGTCTCGTTCACCGGCGGGCTGTCGACGGGCAGGCGCGTGATGGCCGCGGCCGCCGCGACCGTGAAGAAGGTCGCGCTGGAGCTGGGCGGCAAGAACCCCAACATCGTCTTCGCCGACGCCGACCGCGAGGCGGCGCTCGACCTGGCGCTGAGCGGGGTGTTCGCGCACTCCGGGCAGGTCTGCTCCTCCGGCGCCCGGCTGGTGGTGCAGGACGAGATCCACGACGAGTTCGTGGCCGGGCTGGTCGAGCGGGCCGGGCGGATCCGGCTCGGCGGCCCGTTCGACCCGCAGACCGAGACCGGGGCGCTGATCTCGGCCGCGCACCTGGCCAAGATCGAGGCGTACGTCGCCGCCGGGCTGGCCGAGGGCGCGACCCTCGCCTGCGGCGGGAGCGTCCCGGACGAGCCGGAGCTGAAGAGCGGGTTCTTCTACCGGCCGACGATCCTGACCGGCTGCCGGACCGAGATGCGCTGCGTGCAGGACGAGTCGTTCGGGCCGGTGCTGACGGTCGAGCGGTTCACCGACGAGGACGACGCGGTGCGCATCGGCAACGACACCGTCTACGGGCTGTCCGCGGGGGTGTGGACGCAGGACGCGGGCAAGGCGCAGCGGGTGGCGAACCGGCTGCGGCACGGCACGGTGTGGATCAACGACTTCGGGCCCTACCTGCCGCAGGCGGAGTGGGGCGGCTTCAAGCAGTCCGGCGTGGGGCGTGAGCTCGGGCCGAGCGGCATCGAGGAGTACCGCGAGGCCAAGCACATCTGGCACAACATCTCGCCGGCGCCCGCGCGCTGGTTCGGCGGCTGACCCGGTCGTGGAGGAACCCATGGACGCGATGACGCAAACGACCGGGACCGCCGCTGAGACTCCGGCGGGCGGCGGACGGCATGCCGGCAAGGAGCCGCTCATCGCGGTCAAGGACCTGTGGAAGGTCTTCGGGCCGGACGCGGAGAAGATCGTCGGCTCGCCGGACGCGGCGCTGCCGCGCTCGGAGCTGCGCCGCAAGACCGGCTGCACCGCGGCTGTCCGCGAGGTGTCGTTCGACGTGGCGCCGGGCGAGGTCTTCGTGGTCATGGGGCTGTCCGGATCGGGCAAGTCGACGCTGGTGCGCTGCCTGACCCGCTTGATCGAGCCGACGGCCGGCGAGATCGTGTTCGAGGGTGAGGACATCCGCAAGGCGGACGAGGCACGGCTGCGCGAGCTGCGCCGGCACAAGTTCGCGATGGTCTTCCAGCACTTCGGACTGCTCCCGCACCGGCGCGTCATCGACAACGTCGCGTACGGGCTGGAGGTGCGCGGGGTCCCCAAGGCCGAGCGGTACAAGAAGGCCAGCGAGATCGTCGACCTGGTGGGTCTGCAGGGGTACGAGAACGCCTACCCCGACCAGCTGTCCGGGGGCATGCAGCAGCGGGTCGGGCTGTCCCGCGCGCTGGCCACCGACCCGGACGTGCTGTTCTTCGACGAGCCGTTCTCCGCGCTCGACCCGCTGATCCGGCGCGGGATGCAGGACGAGGTCATCCGGCTGCACCACGAGGTCGGCAAGACGATGGTGTTCATCACCCACGACCTGGCCGAGGCGCTCAAGCTCGGCGACCGCATCCTGATCATGCGCGACGGCGCGATCGTCCAGATGGGCCGTCCGGACGAGCTGGTCGGCGCGCCGGCCGACGACTACGTGCGCGACTTCGTCCAGGACGTGCCGCGCTCGCACGTGCTCACGTTGCGCTGGATCATGCGACCGCCCGCGCCCGGTGACTCGCTCGAGGGGCCGGAGCTGGGCCCGGACGTCGTCATCAGGGATGCCGCCCGCCAGATCCTCGCGTCCCAGCACCCGGTGAAGGTGGTCGCCGGTGGCCAGCTGCTCGGCGTCGTGGACAGTGTCCAGATCCTCGAGGTCATCGCCGGCGCCGAGCCCGGTGCCACCGCTGCGCCGGCAGCGCACGCTGCGCACCACGTCGGCGAGCCGGCCGTGCCGGCGCCGCGCGAGGAGCCCGAACCGTGAGCACGGCGGTCGCCACGCCGCCGGCCCCGCCCGCGGCGCCGACGCCGACGACGACCTACCCGGTAAGGGAACCGTGGCTGTCCAAGCGCACCAACCAGCTGCTCGTGGTGCTCGGCGTCTGGATCGTCCTGTACTTCTTCCTCAAGGGGCACTGGACGTTCCAGGACGGCCAGCCCAGCACGGCCGCGCAGGAGAAGCTGCAGACGCTGAACGAGAACGTCAACGCCAACCGGGACACGAACCCGTTCTTCGTCTACTTCATCGACCCGCTGACCACCGTGCTCAACGCGTACGTGACGAACGTCCAGTCCTGGCTGCACTCGATCGGCTGGACCGGGCCGACGCTGCTGGCTACCGCGATCGGACTGGTGTTCGCCGGCTGGCGCACCGCCCTGCTGGCGTTCCTCGGCTTCCTCTCCTTCGGCATGCTGGGCCTGTTCTACGAGAGCATGGACACGCTGGCGTACACGCTGTGCGCCGTCTTCCTGTCGGTGATCATCGGCGGTGTGCTCGGGATCGTCGCCGGGCTCAACCGGGGGTTCAACGCCTTCATCACCCCGGTCCTGGACTTCATGCAGATCCTGCCCACGTTCGCGTACCTGCCGCTGGCCACCCTGATCTTCACGATCGGCCCGACGGCGGCCCTGGTCGTGACCATGGTCTACGCGGTGCCGCCGGTGATCCGGCTCACCGCGGTCGGCATTCGGGAGGTGTCCGGGACCACGGTGGAGGCGGCCACCTCGATCGGCTCGACCAAGATGCAGCTGTTGCGCAAGGTGCAGCTGCCGATGGCCAAGAACACCATCGTGCTGGGCATCAACCAGACCACGATGGCGGCGCTGTCGATGGTGACGATCGCCGCCCTGATCGACGCTCCCGGCCTCGGCCAGGTCGTGGTCAAGGCGATCGAGTCGCTGAACATCGGTGTCGCGTTCAACGCCGGCCTGGCCATCGTGGTCATGGCCATCGTGCTGGACCGCACGACGACCGCGGTCAGCATGCGCACCGAGAAGGAGCGGCGCAGCGGCCACGAGTCCAGCCGCCGCAGGCGCCTGGTCGTCTACGCGGTCGGCATCGTGCTGGCGGTGTTCGGCATCTCCCAGGGCCAGCAGTACGTCTGGGCCAACACGTTCCCGGACAGCTGGGTGCACCCGATCTCGTCCCCGGTGAACACGGCGACCCGGTGGCTCGAGCGGAACGTGCAGGAGACCACGCTCGCGATCACCAACTGGTGCACGCTGCACATCATCGTGCCGGTCACCAACTTCCTGACCAACTCGCCGTGGTGGCTGGTGGTGCTGGCGCTGGTCGTCATCGCGCAGCTGCTGGCCGGGGTGCGGATCGCGATCGTGACCGCGGTGTGCCTGCTCGGCTGCATCGGCCTGGGCCTGTGGTACCAGTCGATGTGGACGCTGGGCTCGGTCCTGATCGCCGCCGTCGCGACGATGACGCTGGGGACGTTCTTCGGCGTCTGGGCCGGCCGCAACGGCTGGGTGGAGAGCTGGATGCGGCCCTTGCTGGACGCCGGCCAGACCATGCCGGCGTTCGTCTACCTCCCGCCGTGCCTGGCGCTGTTCGGCGTCGGCCGCTTCACCGGCATCGTCGCGGCCATCGTCTACGCGGCGCCGGCGGTCATCAAGGTCGTCATCGAGGGCATCCACGGGGTGTCGGCCACGACGTTGGAGGCGGCCCAGTCCGCCGGCTCGAACCGCTGGCAGCTCATCGGCAAGGTGCAGCTGCCCATGTCACGGCCGCACCTGCTGCTGGCGTTCAACCAGGGCGTCATCTACGTGCTCGCGATGGTGGTCGTCGGCGGGCTGGTGGGCGCGCAGGGCCTCGGCCTGGTCGTGGTGCAGGGCTTCTCGCAGGTGTCGGAGGCCGGCGCCGGACTGGCCGCCGGCATCGCCATCGTGCTGCTCGGCGTGATGCTGGACCGGATCACCCAGGGGGCGGGGCGGATCCGCAAGAGCGCGGTGATCTGACGGCCACAGCCGCCGGACACCGGGCGACAACGACTCCGAACCCCCCAGGGATCGGGCGACCAAGGAGGAACGAGTGACGAGGAACAGGACCAGGCGGCTCCGGGCGGCGATGCTGCTCGCCGTGGCCGGGCTCGTGGTCGCCGCCTGCGGCGGGACCAAGGTGAACTCGGGTTCGACGGCTGCGGCGAGCGGGGGCTCGCACAAGCCGTGCGGCGCGGTGAACATCGCCGTGAACCCGTGGGTGGGGTACGAGGCCGACTACGCCGTCGTGGCGTACGTGCTCAAGAACAGCCTCGGCTGCACCGTGACCGGCAAGAACATCACCGAGCAGGTGTCGTGGCAGGGCTTCGAGTCCGGCCAGGTCGACGTCATCCTGGAGAACTGGGGCCACGAGGACCTCGCCAAGACCTACATCACCGACAAGAAGGTCGCCGAGGACTTCGGCTCGCAGGGCAACCAGGGGATCATCGGCTGGTACGTGCCCGCCTGGATGAGCACGCAGTACCCCGACATCACCGACTACAAGAACCTGAACAAGTACGCCAGCCTGTTCAAGACGGCTGAGTCCGGCAGCAAGGGCCAGCTCCTGGACGGCGACCCGTCCTACGTCACCAACGACAAGGCCCTGGTCAAGAACCTCGGCCTGAACTACACCGTGGTGGTCGGCGGTTCGGAGGCGACGCTGATCAAGTCGCTGCAGACGGCGACCGACCAGAAGAAGCCGCTGCTGTTCTACTTCTACGAGCCGCAGTGGGCGCTGGCCAACCTCAAGGTCACCCGGGTCAACCTGCCGCCGTACGCGACCGGCTGCGACTCCGACCCGGCCAAGGTGGCCTGCGACTACCCGCCGTACGCCCTGAACAAGGTGGTACGGGTGAAGTGGGCCGACTCCGGCAGCCCGGCCGTCACCGTGGTGAAGAACTTCACCTGGGCCAACGACGACCAGAACTCGGTGGCCGAGTCCATCGCCAGCGAGGGGATGACCGACGACGCCGCAGCGAAGAAGTGGGTGGACGCCAACCCGGACAAGGTGAAGGCCTGGCTCCAGGGCACCTGAGCCGGTGTCCTGGTAGCGGCCGATGTGCCGCGGGGCGGCCCGGCCCCCGTTCGGGCCGTCCCGCTCGGCACGTCCTACCCTGGGCGCGCGCAGGAAGCGCGCGCGGTTCCGATCTCTGCGAGGCAGCCATGACCGTCACTGCTGTCGATCCCTGGACAGCCACCGTCCTGGACGGGATCGGCGACACGCCGCTGATCCGGGTGGACGGCATCTGGGTCAAGCTCGAGTTCCTCAACCCCTCCGGGTCGGTCAAGGCCCGGATCGCGAAGTACATGGTGGAGCGGGCCGAGCGGGAGGGCCTGCTCCGTCCCGGCGACACCATCGTCGAGGCGTCCAGCGGCAACACCGGGAACGCGATGAGCATGGTGGCCGCCGTAAAGGGCTACAAGATGATCGTCGTCATGCCCAACGGCATGAGCCGTGAGCGCGCGGCGATCTCGCGCGCGTTCGGCGCCGAGGTGATGACGATCGGCGACTTCCACGTGAACGACGCCCTGGCCAAGTGCCGCGAGCTCGGCGCGCAGGACGGCTACTTCGCGCCGCAGCAGTTCGACAACGAGTGGAACGTCGAGGAGAACCGCACCTGGCTCGGGCCGGAGATCCTGCGCCAGCTGCCGTCCGGCGTCCTGCCGGAGGCTGTCGTCGGCGGGGTGGGTACCGGCGGGACGATCGTGGGCGTCGGCAAGGCGTTCCGGGAGGTCAACCCCGCGTGCCGGGTGGTGGCCGTGGAGCCGAACGAGTCCTGCACGCTCATGTGCGGGGAGGTCGGCAAGCACCTGATCGAGGGGATCTCGGACGGGTTCGTGCCGGGCATCATCGAGCGGCACCGCGCCGACATCGACACGATGGTGGCCGTCGACTCCGACGAGGCGATCGCGGAGATGCGCCGGATGGCGAGCAGGTTCGGCCTGTTCGTCGGGCCGAGCTCCGGCGCGCACCTGATCGCCGCGCGGCAGCTCAAGGCCGAGCACGACCTCGACCACGTCGTGACGTTCTTCAGCGACGAGGGCGAGAAGTACATCACCGACTACTTCCTGTGACCCGCGATCCCGTGAACAGACCGCCAAGGAGCCACGACGCATGACCGCGCAGATCCTCGACGGCAAGGCCACCGCGGCCGCCATCCGGACCGAGCTCGCCGAGCGGGTCGCCAAGCTCGCGGCCCACGGCGTACGGCCAGGGCTGGGCACCGTGCTCGTCGGCGACGACCCCGGCAGCCACGCCTACGTCGCCGGCAAGCACCGCGACTGTGCCGAGGTCGGCGTGGCGAGCATCCGGGTGGACCTGCCCTCGGACGCCACCCAGGACGACGTGGACGACGCCGTCGCGCGGCTGAACGCCGACCCCGAGTGCACCGGCTACATCGTGCAGCTGCCGCTGCCGAAGGGCCTGGACCCGGGCCGGGTGCTGTCGCTCATGGACCCGGCCAAGGACGCGGACGGGCTGCACCCCACCAACCTCGGCAAGCTCGTCCTCGGCGAGAGCGCGCCGCTGCCGTGCACGCCGCGCGGGATCGTCGAGCTGCTGCGCCGCTACGGCGTCGCGATCGACGGTGCCGAGGTCGTCGTGATCGGCCGCGGGGTCACGGTCGGCCGCCCGCTGGGTCTGCTGCTGACGCGGCGGTCGGAGAACGCCACCGTCACGCTGTGCCACACGGGCACGCGCGACCTTGCCGCCCACACCCGTACCGCCGACATCGTGGTCGCGGCCGCCGGCGTGGCCGGGCTGGTGACCGCGGACATGGTCCGGCCCGGTGCCGCCGTGCTCGACGTCGGCATCACCCGGACCGAGCACGGCCTCGAGGGCGACGTGCACCGCTCCGTGCTGGAGGTCGCGGCCTGGGTGGCGCCGATGCCCGGCGGCGTCGGGCCGATGACCAGGGCCATGCTGCTCGCCAACGTCGTCGAGGCGGCGGAGCGGTCGGACGGCTGACTTGGTCGACCACGGCGAGCTGCTGGAGCGGATGGGGGCGACGCCCGGGCTGGCGCGCGCCCTGCAGCCGGCCGTGGCCGTAGCCGGTGCCGGCGATGGCTGGCCGCCGGTCATCGTGCTGGGTCACCTGACGTACGTGGAGCAGCACGTCTGGCTGCCACGGCTGCACGAGATGGCCGAGCAGGACGTCCCGGTCTGGGAGTGGTGGGAGCCGGACGGCGTCGACTGGGCGGGCCTGTACGGCGCCCGGGTGTACGACGACGTGGCGGACGAGTTCGAGCTGGCGCGCAACGCGACGCTGGCCTACCTCGGTGCGCTGCCCGACGAGGGCTGGGCGCGCCGGGCCCGGCACGCGGTCTTCGGGGAGCTGGCCGTGGCCGGGCTCTGCGAGGAGGTGCTGGCGCACGACCACCAGCACCTCGCCCAGCTCCGCACCGCCCCCTGACGGAAACCTACGGGCAGGCAAGGCCAGGAAACGGCCTTACCTGCCCGTAGGTTTCCGGGGTGGGTGGGTAGCCTGCGCCGCATGAGCAGCACCGACACTGATCTCCTGGAGTCCGCACTCGAGAAGACAGCCGGCGTCATCGCCGGGGTGCGCCCGGAGCAGGCTCACCTGCCGACGCCCTGCACCGACTTCGACGTCGCACGGGTCGTCGATCACATGGTGGGCTGGGCCGGCAGCTTCGCCGCCAGGCTCTCCGGAGAGCCGGTCGATGCGGACCCGAACGACTACCGGGCCGGCCCGGATCCTGCGGCGGAGTTCCGCATCGCCGCTCGCAGCATCGTGCGTGCCTATCGGGAGGGTGGTGCAGCCGCCGGTGGCCTCCCGGTCGGCGTGCCGCTCATCGAGTTCGTCGCGCACGGGTGGGATCTCGCGACTGCGACCGGCCAGCCGGTGACGTACACCTCGGCAGAGGCCGACCGTGCTCTGGACGCGGGACGGCAGATGCTCGAGCCGGCCTACCGCGGTCCGGGCAAGAAGTTCGGGTACGAGGCCGATGTGTCGCCCACTGCCGGTCCGGTCGAACAGCTCGTGGCGTTCCTGGGTCGCGACCCCGGCTGGCAGGCGGTCTCCGAGGCCTAGGCAGGCGCCGCGCAGGTTTCGTTCATGCGGGCGCGCGGGTGCGGTAGAGCCACCACAGCCCGACGAACGGCAGCACCAGCGGCACGAACCCGTACCCGCTGCCGAACCCGCTCCAGACCGCGGCGTCGGGGAAGGCGTCGGGGAACGCCACGCTCGCCGCACCGACGACGAGCACGCCGACGAGCTCGATGCTGATCGCGACGGTCGCCACCCGCCGCGAGACGGTGTCGCCCCTGGCCAGCGACACCGTCGCGACGATGTACACCAGCGCGGCGAAGGCGGACAGCAGGTACGCCAGCGGCGCCTCGTGGAACTTGGTCGCGATCTGGTACGCCGACCGGGCCGTCGCGGACAGGGCGAAGATCCCGTAGACCGCGACGAGCACGCGGCCGAACCCGCGACCGGTCGGTCGCGCCGACGACTGGGCACCGGTGTCAGACAACCGGACCGGCCCAGACCTGCTGGCAGCGGATCACCAGCACCGGCACGAGCAGGAACCCGACCGCGACGACCGCCGTCCCCGAGCGGCTCTTCTCCCCCCAGCCCCAGGCGACGGCCGCCGGCGCGACCAGCAGGGTCGCCAGCAGGTAACCGACGAACTCGACCCGGGCGAAGTCGTGGTCGGTGCCTGCCATCTGGACGATGCCGCCGACGAGGAACCCGAGCAGGAGCAGCTCGAGCAGCGCACCGCCCGCCACCAGCGGGACCGAGGGCGGGCGGTCGGCGGCGACCAGGACCAGCGTCCAGACGCCGAGCAGGAGCGCGACGACGATGATCGCCGTCGCATACGGGCCCGTCACGGCCGCGATTCTCGCACCCGCCGCCGCGGGCGGACGCCGGCCCTAGGCCTGCCGCCGCCGCAGCTCCGCATCGACGTCGGCCTCGGTCACCGGGTGACGGACGAAAACGTCCCAAGCGTGCAGCACGAGGCCGATGCCCCAGCCGCACAGCACCCAGGCGGGCCAGAAGTAGCCCGCCCCGGTCAGCGCCCAGACGCCGACCAGGAAGGCGTTGACGACGACGTACGAGGCGATGTGCGCCCCGAAGTCCCGCTTGTCCTCCAGGTGCTTGCGGGCGAGGGCGCGCTCGGACTGCTCTGGCCGTGACGCCGCAACGGTGCCTTCGGAGCCGTAGACCGGGTCTGTCTCGGTGTTCATGACCCACCTCCGTCACTACTCGCCTTGCCGTTCCAGGGTCCGGCGGTGGGTGGCGACCGCGCCAGGGGCGAACGTCCCTGCTCGGGGACCGCGGGCGACGGTACGGCCCCGGCGGTCTTGGGACCTCCGGCCGTACCGCGACGTCCCGGGCCGGCCGGATGCTGGGAGCAGGCCTTGCAAGGAGATGGTCAAGATGGCTGCCGTTGTCTATCCCGTGCGGGTGAAGGCCACTCTGGACGAGCCGCTGTCGCGCTGGCTGTGGCTGGTCAAGTGGTTCCTCGCCATCCCGCACTTCGTGGTCCTGGCGTTCCTGTGGATGGCCTTCGCCGTCCTGAGCGTCGTCGCGTTCTTCGCGATCCTCTTCACCGGCCGCTACCCGCGGGCGATCTTCGACTTCAACGTCGGGGTCCTGCGGTGGACCTGGCGGGTGTCGTACTACACCTACGGCGCGCTGGGCACGGACCAGTACCCGCCGTTCAGCCTCGACGAGGTGCCGGACTACCCGGCCCACCTGGAGATCAGCTACCCCGACCACCTGTCCCGGGGTCTGGTCCTGGTCAAGTGGTGGCTGCTCGCCATCCCGCAGTACATCGTGGTGGGCCTGTTCATCAGCGGGGCCTGGCTGGCCTGGCGGTTCGGCGACAGCCACATCGCCTGGGGCGGCGGCGGGCTGATCGGGATCCTGGTCACCGTCGCGGCCGTGATCCTGCTGGTGTCCGGCCAGTACCCGAAACCCCTGTACGACTTCGTCCTGGGCATGAACCGGTGGGTGCTGCGCGTCGCCGCGTACGCCGCCCTGATGACGGACGCATACCCGCCGTTCCGGCTGGACATGGGCGGCGACGAGCCCGGTGACACACTCACGGTCCCGGCTCCGGCTCAGGTTCCGGCTCCGACCACGGCGACGCCGCAGGACCGACCGCCGGTTCCCGGCCGCGGCTGGACGGCCGGCCGCACGGTATCCGTCGTCGTCGGCGCCGTCCTGGTGCTGGCCTCGCTCGGCCTGCTCGGGGCCGGCGGCTTCGGGACGTGGCTGGACCGCGTCCAGCGCGACGCCTCCGGCTTCGTCCCGCTCGGCACGCAGACGTACTCGAGCTCCGGCTACGCGGTGTCGACCGACAGCCTGCACGTGTACGGCGTCAGCACCGGCTGGGGCGCGGTCAGCTCGATGATCGGCGACGTCCGCATCAGCGCGGAGTCGACCGGGCCCGGCAGGACGACGTTCGTGGGCCTGGCGCCCTCGGGTCTGGCGAGCGGCTACCTGCACGGTGTCGCGTACTCCACCGTCAGCAGGATCGGCTCCGGCCCGACCCTCTACGTGGAGCACCTCGGCACCGCGCCTGCGGTCCCGACGACGGTGGACATCTGGACCGCGAGCGCGAGCGGTCCGGGCACCCAGACGCTGGTCTGGTCCCCCTCCGACGGTGACTGGACGATCGTCGCGCTCAACCCCGACGCCTCACGCGGGGTGGCCGTGTCCGCGCAGGTGAGCGCCGAGCTGCCTGCCCTCGGGTGGGTGGCAGCCGGGCTGCTCGTCCTTGGGCTGCTGTTCCTGGCGGTCGGCGTCACCATGGTGACCGTCGCCAGCGTGCGCGCCGGTCGCGACAGCCCAGCGCCGCAGTAACCGCGTCGCAGGGTCGCGAACCTACGGGCGGGTAAGGCCGGATTCCGGCCTTACCCGCCCGTAGGTTTCGGTCGGGTTGAGGGGCCGCGCAGCTCGGTGGCGCGCGAGCGGGCGGCCGTGGCCGCGGCGACGTCGCCCAGCGCGTCCGACAGCGCCGCCTGCTTGAGCCAGCTGTACGGGCTGCACGGGTTGATCCCCAGCCGCTCGGACAGCAGGGCCCGGGCCAGGTCGTGCCGGCCGGAGCGCAGCGCCGCCTCGAGCAGCGTGCGCTGCACGGCGTCCCGCTGCGCGTGCGAGCCGCCGAAGCGGTTGACGACCGACCGGATCGGCAACAGCTCCGCCACGACAGCGTCGTACCGGCCCGCCCCGAACGCCACCAGCGCCCGCGCAACCGGGAGCCCGACCTCCCGCGTCATCCGTACGTTGGTCACCGACTCGTCCGTCGCCTCGGCGACGAAGCGGGCCCTCGCCTGCACCAGCCGTTCGGCGTCGGCCATCCGGCCCGCCCCGATGTAGGACATGACGGCGTGCATGTCGTTGAAGGCGTAGTACGGCTCGGCCATCTTGGCGTCCCAGGCCTGCGCGAGCACCCGCCAGCGCTCGGTCTCGTCCTGGCCCTCCAGCAACAGGCGCCACAGCAGCGCCGCGGCGTCGAGCATCTCCATGGCCACGTTCTGGGACTCTGCGTGGTGCAGCACCGCGTCGTAGATCTCCAGCGCCCGCCCGCGGTCGCCGGTCTCGAGCAGGTAGAGGCAGTAGTGCCACCAGTTGTGCACGGAGAGGAAGTTGCCGGACTGCCAGTCGTCCCGCCGCTGGTCGAGGTACGCCAGTCCCGGGCCGAACCGTCCCTGCATCTCGAACGTGTGGACGACCGCGTGGATCGCCCAGACATCCGCGCCGTCCGTCTCGACGGCTTCCAGCCCGGTGTCTTCGGCCCGCGTATACATCCCGGTCTCCTCGAGGCCGAACGCGTACATGCCCAGGAGGGTGCCGTAGTGCGGGTCGTCCCGGCTCCACGCGGTCAGCGTCGACCCCACCCGGTCGCGCAGCGTCGCCGCGTCCCCGGTGAAGAAGTCGACCTGGTGCCCGATCGCGAGGGCCAGCGCGTCCCTCGGGTGCTCGTCGACCACCGCCCGCAGCACCTCGCCACCGGTCGTGAGGTCACCGTGGACCAGCGCCTGCGCCGCCGCCAGGTGCGCGCGCTCGCGCGGCTGCCAGCCGCGCACGTCGGCTGTCGCCAGGTACTCCTCGAGCGCCGCCCCGGCCGCGACCGTATCGTCACGCTCGGTTCCCAGCACGCCGAGGTACGCCTGCGTCAGGTGCGCCATCGGGAAGCTCGGGTCGGCAGCCACGGCCTCGTCGAGCGCGGGCACGACGTCGGCACGGAAGTGCAGCAGATGGTCGACCGCCGCGTCGTAGGCGGTCAGCGCGCCGGCGCCGCCGACGCAGAGCACGTTCCCGTGCTGGTCGGTGCGGGTGGGCGTCATCGCGTCACGTCGCACGCATGCGGTTGTTGCGGGGGTTGCGCTCGACCTCGGCCCGTCCCAGCTCGGCGAGGATCGGCGGCACGTACATCGCGAACCGCCCCCGGTAGCCCTTGCGCAGCCCGTACCAGCCGCCGACCGGGTTGTCCGCGGACCGTGCCCAGGCCTCGACGGTGCCGTCGGCCGCCGGCTTGCTCTCGTCGGCACTGCCGAGCAGCATCCAGTCGCCGTATGCGGCGAGCATCGCGTGCAGGTCGTCCAGGCAGCGCAGCCGGTAGCTCAGCCGGGTCGAGCCGACCTGGCAGACCAGCGCGGGTGGGTCGGCGGCCTCGTCCCGGTGCACCTCGTACTGCGCGCCGCCGCTGGGGGTGCTCAGCACCCACGGGTCGTCCTCGGTGCCGCTGCCGCTCATGAGCCGCCTCCGTCCCACCCCGCCTCGACCTACGGTGCAGCACTCGGGTCTTCCTGCGCTACCGGAGCGCGGGTTTCGTCCGGGGGCTGGTCGAGGAGGGCCGCCAGCTCGCGTTCGAGACCGCGGTCGCCGGTCGGGACCACCTCGAGCGGCAGCCCGATCGCCGCGGCGGCGTCCTCGGCGAGCGCCCGGAGCTCGCCGGTGGGGGACTGCGCCAGCCACACCACGCGCCGGTAGTGCCGGAAGTAGTCGTCGCGCAGGTCCGGGTAGCGGTCCAGCCCCAGCTCGACGATCACCGAGCGCCGGAACGACCGTACGAGGTAGTCCGTGAGCACGTACGTCCCCGGCTCCTGCGCCATCAGCTCCGCCAGCTCGCGCTGCCCCGCGAACACGTCGTAGCAGTGCGCCCCGCCCAACCTCTTCAGCCCGAGCCGCCCGCACACCTCGTCCAGCGCCCCGTACGTCCCGCAGTCGGCATACGCCACCGCCATCCGCTCTCCGTACCTCGCCCGCAGCTGCCCCGCCATCCCCTCGACCGCAGCCGCGATCCGCTCCGGCCGGTTGTGCAGCAACGGACTCACCGGATGCACATCGACAGCCCAGCCGCGGCGAGCCGCTGTTTCCGCGACATGCGCAGCGAGAGCTCCGCATGCGATGACCGCGACGCCGAGCCCCGAGGCGGACGAGGCCGGCGCCGAGCGCTCAGACCGGGAACGAGAGCTCATCGACGAACCGATCGTTGAAGTCGCCCCGGTCCGACAGCTCCACGTACTCCACCTCGTCCAGCAACGCCACCGCCCCCGCCCGCTCCGGCTTCGACAGAAGAGCCATCTTCGCCCCCTCTCCCGCCACGTTCCCCGCGCTCACGATGCGCAGCACGGGCAGCTTCGGCACCAACCCGATCCGGATCGCGCTCGCCGGTGAGAGGTACGTTCCGAACGACCCGGCCAGCAGCACCTGCGCCACGTCCGACTCCTGCACCCCCAGCTCCTCGAGCAGCAGCCGCCACCCGGTCGAGATCGCCGCCTTGGCGAACTGCAGCTCGCGCACGTCCCGCTGCGACAGGTACACCAGGCCGGTCGGGTCCTCCTCTAGCGCCGCCACGTCCACCGGCCCGTCGCCGGACTCGCCCAGCCCGGCCAGCACGAACACCCGCTCGCCGCCCAGCGTCAGCAGGTTCCGTTCCAGCCCCGGCACGCCGGCTCCGGCCGCGGCCGCAGCGGCCCTGTCGTCCGGCAGGAACCGCCCCGAGCGGTCGAGCAGGCCGACCCGTACCAGCTCCGCCACCGCGTCGACCAGGCCGGAGCCGCACAGCCCGACCGGTTTCACGTCGCCGATCACCTGTAGCTGCAGCCCGCCGCCGGCATGCCCGCGGTCGCTCGGTTCCTTGCCTGCCGGCTCGGTCCTCGCTTCGATGCGGACGACCTCGATCGCGCCGTCGGCCGCCCGCATCCCGCACCGGATCGACGCCGCCTCGAACGCCGGCCCTGCCGGTGCGGCGGTCGCCACCAGCCGCTCGGCGTTGCCCAGCACGATCTCGCAGTTGGTCCCGACGTCGATGAACAGCCGCAGGCGCTTGTCCCGCTCCATGCCGGCTGCCAGCACCCCGGCGACGATGTCGCCGCCCACGTACGCCCCCAGGGCAGGGAAGACGGTCGCCCGCGCGCGCGGGTGCACGTGCACGCCGAGGTCGCTGGCGAGCAGGTCGGGGAACGACCGCGCCGCCATGATGAACGGTGCGACCCCCACCGGCTCCGGGTCGATCCCGAGGGCGAGGTGCGTCATGGTGACGTTGCCTGCCAGCGCCACCTCGTACACGTGGCGGGCGTCGACGTCGCCGGCCTCGCAGACCTCGCGGGCCAGCTCGTCGAGCGTCTCGTGCGCGAGGTCGCGCAGCCGGCCCAGGGCGTCGGGGTCGAGCATCGTCGCGCTGATCCGGGTGATGACGTCCGCGCCGAACGGTTGCTGCTTGTTCAGCATCGACCGGACCGCGACCGGGGCGCCGGTGCCCAGGTCGAGCAGCGTCGCGACGACGGTCGTGGTCCCCAGGTCGAACGCGAGCCCGTACCGCACGGCCGACGTGTCGCCGGGCTCGACGCCGATGAGCGCGTCGTCCACCACGACGGCGGTGACCTTGAAGTCGTTCGCGCGCAGCGTGCGGCCGAGCGTCCGTACGGCGTCCAGGTCGACCCGCAGCTCCAGGTCGTCGATCGCGGCGAGCAGCCGTTCGGTGTCGGTGGCCTGGTCCTGCAGCGTGGGCTCGATCAGCTCCACGTACCGCTTCTGCACGGCCGGCCGCAGGATCACCTGCCGCCCGACGCCGACAGTCGCGGCCTTGGGCCGGGTAGTCAGCGGCGGGACCTCGATCTCCAGGTCGGCGTTCGCCTGCGCGAGGCAGGCGAGCCGCCAGCCCGACCGCAGCTCGTCGCCGCTGAAGGCGCGCACGTCGAGCTTGGAGACCGGGACCGACCCGTCCAGGATCCGCACCTTGCACTTCTTGCACGTGCCGTGCCCGCCGCAGGTGGAGTCCACCGCGATGCCGTTCCAGCTGGCCGCGTCGAAGACGGTGACACCCGGGGGCACGCGGAACTCGACGTCCGCAGGCCGGAAGCGCAGCCGGACGCGGCCGATCCCGTCCGATGCCGCGGTGGGCGCGGCGGCGGACGGCTCCGGGACGTCGATCAGCGCCTCGCGGCGGTAGCGCCCGGGTGGCGCCGCCGGCGGGCCGTCGGGCTCGGGCTGGGAGGTCACGGGGCGGGGCTCACCCCGCCGTGGCCGTGGCGGTGGCGTCGAGCTCGGCCTGCCGGCGGCGGAACTCCGCGATCCAGCTCGAGCCCCAGGGGTCGCGGCCGAGCAGCAGGTCTCCGGCGCGTACGGCCTCGACGATCGACGGAGTCCGCGCGTCCATCACCGCGCTGGTCAGCCCGTGCGACGCCGCGACCGGCAGGAACGTGGCGTTGACCGCGTGCCGGTTCGGCAGCCCGAACGAGACGTTGGACGCCCCGCAGGTCATGTTCACGCCGAACTCCGCCCGGATCCTCGAGATCGCCTCGAGCGTGATCACGACCGCCTCGGGGTCGGCCCCCACCGTCATGGCGAGCGGGTCGATGACGATGTCCTCCACCGCGATGCCGTACTGCTCGGTCGCCACCCGCACGATCTTGCCGGTCAGCTCGACCCGCTCGGCTGCGGTGGCGGGGATCCCGGTCTCGTCGTTGGGCAGGGCGATGACCGCGGCGCCGTACTTCTTCACCAGCGGCAGGATCATGTCCATCCGGTCGTCCTCGGCGGTGACCGAGTTGACCAGGGCCTTGCCCTCGTACGCCGCGAGCCCGGCCTCCAGCGCCTCCACCACTGAGGAGTCGATGCACAGCGGCAGTTCCGTCAGGCCCTGGATCATCTTGACCGCGCGCGAGAGCAGGTCGGCCTCGTCGGTGAGCGGCACACCCATGTTCACGTCGAGCACGTGCGCACCGCCGGCGACCTGCTGCGCGACGTCCAGCTCGATCTGCGAGAGGTCACCCGCCCGCAGCTGCTCCTGGAACCTCTTGCGGCCGGTCGGGTTGATCCGCTCGCCGATGATGCAGAACGGCTGGTCGTGGCCGATCGTGACGGTCTTGGACGGCGAACGCAGAACCGTGTGCATTGCTCTCCTCGTCGGGGTCGGTCGTCGGGGTGCTCGAGCCCTGCCGGCGGGAGGCCAGGCCCAGGTCTGTGACGATCCGGGCGACGCTGTCGTCGTGCCGGAAGTCGGTGATGTGGATGCCGCGTACGCCGGGCTGGGCCAGCGCGTGCCGGGCCTGCTCCAGCACGACCTGGTACGCCTCCTCGGAGGGGTCCGCGGCCGACTCGACCCGCGCGATCGTCTCGGCGGGTACGTCGATGCCGGGCACGTGCTCGTGCATGAACCGCAGCGCGCGGACGCCGCGGACCAGGCACACTGTCGGCAGGAACGCGGCCTGCGCGGTGACGCCCAGCCGGACCACCTCGCGCATGAACGCCTCGAGCCGGTCCGGGTGGAAGCAGATCTGCAGCTGGAAGAACCGGGCGCCGGCCTGGAGCTTCTTGGCGGTGCGCTCGGCCCGGTAGGCGAACGGCGGTGCAGCCGGGTTCTCCACCGCGCCGACGAACAGGTGCGGGGCCGGGTCGAGCCGCCGCCCAGACAGGTAGGTGCCCGCCGCCAGCGTCGTGGCCAGCCGGACCAGCTGCGGGCCGTCCAGGTCGAAGACGCGACGGGCGCCCGGCTCGTCACCCGCGGTCACGTCGTCGCCGGTCAGGCAGCAGATGTTCTCGACGCCGAACATGCTGGCCCCGACGATGTCGGACTGCAGCGCGAGCCGGTTCTTGTCCCGGCAGACCACCTGCATGATCGGCTCGGCGCCGAGCCTGGCCATCGCGACCGCCATCGCCACGTTCGAGCAGTGCGCGTGCGCGGCTGCGTTGTCCGTCGCGTTGATCGCGTCCACCCACGGCATCAGCCGGTCCAGGTGGACCTGCACGGCGTCGAAGCCGCCGGTGTCGAACAGCGGCATCTCCGCCGTGACGATCGTCGCGCCCGGTGTGCGGACGAGCTCCTCGAGGCGGCTCACGGGGCCACGCCGGCCCGGTCCGCGGCCGCGGCCCACCCGGCGGGGGTCTCGCGGTCGCGCCCGGTCACGAGGTTGACCCAGGACGAGTCGCCCCGCAGCTGGTTGTCCACCGGAGGACGCAGGTGGTTGAACTCGTCCCGCCACGCGCGTGGCAGCAGCGGGAGGTCGCGCGAGCGCTCGTACGCCTTCAGCCACACGCATCGCATCGTGGGGTCGACCTCGCACCGGCCGTCCTCGCGCACCCCGCCGCACGGCCCGTTGCGCAGGGTCTTCGGGCAGGTCATCGGGCACGTCATCCCGGTCGAGTGCAGGACGCACTGCCCGCACATGCGGCAGTCCCACACCGGACCCTTCACGGCGTGCTCGACGAGCGGGAGCAGCTTCATCGTGGTCTCTGCGGTGCGCCGCGGCTCAGACCGGCACCGAGGTGCGGCGCTTGTGGATGAGCTCCTTGGCGAGCTTGACCGCCTGGGAGGCGTCGGCGGCGTAACCGTCGGCGCCGACCGCGTCCGCGTACTCCTGGGTGACCGGCGCACCGCCGACCAGCACGATCACCTTGTCCCGAAGGCCCGCCTTCTCGATCGCGTTGAGGTTGGCCTTGAACATCGGCATCGTCGTCGTGAGGAACGCGGAGAAGCCGACGATGTCCGGCTCGTGCTCCTCGATCGCCGCGATGAACTTCTCCGGCGCCACCTGCACGCCGAGGTCGATCACCTCGAAGCCGGCGCCCTCGAGCATGATGTTCACGAGGTTCTTGCCGATGTCGTGGACGTCGCCCTTGACCGTGCCCATGACGAACTTGCCGACCGTCTCCGCACCGGTCTGTGCGAGCAGCGGGCGCAGCACCTCGAGCGCGCCGGCCATCGCCTTGCCGGCGATGAGCATCTCGGGGACGAAGAAGTCGCCCCGCTCGAAGCGCGCCCCGACCTCCTCCAGCGAGGGGATCAGCGCGTCGAACAGGATCGACTCCGGGCCGAGGCCCTCGGCCAGGCCCTGGTTGGTCAGCCGGAGCACCTCGGGGGCGTTGCCGACCAGGGTCTCGTCGTACAGCCCTTTGAGGATCTCTTCGTGGGTCATGCGGCGCCTTCCTCGTGCCGTGCGTGCTGGGGCTGCTGGCTGTGCGGGGGGTGCGCGGCGCGCGGGTCGTGGCCGAGCGCGGCGGACAGCTCGGCGGCGGTGCGGGCGGTGAGCTCCGCGACCGTGACGATGCGGTCCGGGGTGAGGCGGACCGAGGGCCCGGAGACCGACAGCGCCGCGACGACGTGGCCGGCCGAGTCGCGCACCGGTGCGGCGATGGCGACCAGCCCCGGCTCGAGCTCCTCGTCGGCCACGGCATGGCCACGCCGCCGGACCAGGTCCAGTTCGGTGGCCAGCGCGTCCCGGGTGGTGATCGTGCGGGTGGTCCGCTGCTCGAGCCGGCCGGGCGGGAGAGTGACCACCCGGTGGGCCAGGAAGACCTTGCCGAGCGCCGAGCAGTGGAACGGGACGTCCAGCCCGACCCAGTTGGTCGCGCCGAGCAGGTACGAGGAGTCGACCTGGTCGATCTGCTCGACCGCGCCCTGCCCCGGGACCGCCAGGTTCACCGTCTCCCCGGTGCCGCGGCCCAGCTGCTCCAGGTACGGCCGGGCCGTGGCGACCAGCTGGTCGGTCGCACTGGCGCGGCGGGCGTACCTGGTCAGCACGGTGCCAGGGCGCAGCGCGCCGTCGCGGTCGCGCTCGAGCAGGGCGTGCCGCTCCAGGGCACCGAGCAGCCGCGAGGTCGTGCTCTTGGGCAGCCCGGTGGCCTCGGTGATCGCCCCGAAGCTGACCGGGCCGTCGGCCTCGACCACGCGTACCAGCAGCGCGGCGGCACGGTCGACCGCCTGCGTGCCTGACTGGGTGCTCATGGTCGGGCCTCGTCCGCCGGGGGAAGTTCGCTGGGCAAGAGTTCCATATCATGGAACGACTGTTCCAGATCTGGATAGTAGGATCGCGCCGAACCGCAGGTCAAGCAGGTCAGGCGAGTCATCGAGCGGGTCCCCAGCGGAGGCGTGCATGTTCGTCAACCGGATGCCCAGGTACGAGGTCCTGTCGGCCGACGCGATGGCCACCCTCGACCGGGGCTGGCGCCGGATCGTGTCCGAGATCGGCATCGAGTTCCTCAAGCCGGAGGCGCTCGACCTGTTCCGCGACGCCGGCCAGGAGGTCGACGGGAACAACGTGAAGTTCGACCCGGAGTGGGTGCTCGCCCAGGCCGCCAAGGCGCCGCGCGAGTTCGACGTGCAGGCCCGCAACCCGGCCAACACGGTGCACATCGGCGGCCAGAACATGGTCTTCAGCGGTGTCTACGGCCCGCCGTTCGTCCGCGAGGGCGACGTGCGCCGCGACGCGACCATGGAGGACTTCCGGCGGTTCAGCAAGCTCGCGCAGTCCTTCCCCGAGCTGGACAGCGCCGGCGGGGTCATCTGCGAACCGAACGACACCCCGCTGGACTCGCGGCACATGGACATGATCTACGCGCTGATGACCCTCACCGACAAGATCTACATGGGCAACGTCGTGTCCGGGGTGAACGCCCGCGACACGATCGCCATGAGCGAGATCCTCTTCGGCGGCCGCGAGGCGATCGAGCACACGCCGGTGTGCATCTCGCTGATCAACTGCAACTCACCGCTGCGCTGGGACGACCGCATGCTCGACGCGATGTGGGAGTACAACCTGGCGAACCAGCCGGTCGTGATGACGCCGTTCCTGCTGATGGGTGCGATGTCACCGGTGACGGTCCCGGCGACGCTGGTCCAGCAGATGGCCGAGGCGCTCACCGGCATCGCGCTGACCCAGCTCGTCCGGCCGGGGTGCCCGGTCATCTTCGGTTCGTTCCTGTCCAACATCGACATGCAGTCCGGCTCGCCGCAGTTCGGCACGCCCGAGTCCGGGATGGGGCTGCTGTGCACCGGCCAGATCGCCCGCCACTTCGGGCTGCCGTGGCGCTCCGGCGGCGGCCTGAACTCCAGCCAGGTGCCGGACGCGCAGGCCGCGTACGAGGCGATGATGACCATGCTGCCGACGTTCCTGGCCGGCGCGAACTGGGTCATGCACTCGGCCGGCTGGCTCGACGGCGGGCTGGTGTCCTCGTACGAGAAGTTCGTCGTGGACGTGGAGATCCTGCGGATGCTGCGGGCCGAGTTCACCCCGCTAGAGGTGGACGAGGCGTCGCTGGCGTTCGACGCGCACACCGAGGTGGGCGCAGGTGGGCACTTCCTGGGCGCGGCGCACACGCTCGAGCGCTTCCGCACGTGCTTCTACCGGCCGCTGCTGTCGTCCTCGGAGAACTTCGACCGCTGGACGAAGAACGGCAGCAAGGACGCGGCTGTGCGCGCGGGGGACATCTACCGCAAGAAGCTCGACGAGTACGAGCAGCCGCCGCTGGACGAGGGCATCCGTGCCGAGCTCGAGGCGTACGTCACCCGCCGCCGCAAAGAGCTCGGCGACTAGCCCCCTCCTCCCCCGCGATCATGAGAGATGTGCACGGATCAAGGCTTTGACCGTGCACATCTCTCATGATCGACGGCCCCGGCGGGGGGTGAAGGCGGGGTCAGCGGAAGACGACGGTGCGGTTGCCGTTGAGCAGCACGCGGCTCTCGGTGTGCCACTTCACCGCGCGCGCCAGCGCCTGGCACTCGACGTCGCGCCCGACCGTGACGAGCTGGTCGGCGTCCAGGCCGTGGTCCACCCGGGCCACCTCCTGCTCGATGATCGGGCCCTCGTCCAGGTCCGCCGTCACGTAGTGCGCCGTCGCGCCGATGAGCTTGACCCCGCGCGCGTGCGCCTGGTGGTAGGGCCGCGCCCCCTTGAAGCTGGGCAGGAACGAGTGGTGGATGTTGATCGCCCGGCCCTCGAGCTGCTTGCACAGGTCGTCGGACAGCACCTGCATGTAGCGCGCCAGCACCACCAGGTCGACCCGCTCGGACTCCACCAGCTGCAGCAGCCGCGCCTCGGCCTCGGCCTTGGTCGACGTGCCGCCCGTCCCGTCGCCCACCGGGATGTGGTGGAACGCGATCCCGTACGTCGTCGCGAGCGGCTCGAAGTCGCGGTGGTTCGACACGACGGCGGGGATCTCGATGTTGAGCGAGCCGGTGCTGTACCGGAAGAGCAGGTCGTTCAGGCAGTGGCCGAACCTGGACACCATCAGCAGCACGCGCTGCCTGGCCGCAGCCTCGCGCAGCTGCCACCCCATCTGGAACGAGTCGCCGACCCACGCGAAGTCGGTACGCAGGGCGTCCACGTCCGCGGCCGGGTCCATGCTCTCGAAGTGCACCCGCATGAAGAACAGCCCGGACTCGTGGTCGCCGAACTGCTGGCTCTGCACGATGGAGCAGCGGTGCTGGACCAGGAAGCTGGAGACCGCGTAGACGATGCCCGGCACGTCGGCGCAGGACAGGGTCAGGACGAACTCGGGCTTGGCGGCGTCGCTCGGCGGGGTCATCGCGGCATCTCTCGGGGGCGGCAGCCGGCGCTGCAGGGGTGGTCGGCGGGGTGCACCACGGCGTGAACCCGTTGCGGCTTGCACAACGGACGGTACGATACGCAACACCGTCCTGGCCAGACCAAGGGAACCCGAGGGCCACGGAAGTGCGGACAGCGTGAGCGAGTCGCTGAGCGAGCGCGGCCCCGGCGTCGACGGCGCCCGGCCGTCCGCGCCCGCCGCCGTCCAGTCCGTCGACCGCGCGATCAGCGTGCTGGAGATCCTCGCCCGCCGGGGCGACGCCGGCGTCACCGAGATCGCGCTCGAGCTGGGCGTGCACAAGTCGACGGCCTTCCGGCTGGTCTCGGTGCTGGAGGCGCGCGGCCTGGTCGACCAGAACTCCGAACGCGGCAAGTACCGCCTCGGGCTGGGCGTGCTTCGGCTGGCCGGCGCCACCGCCGCGCGGTTCGACGTGACCCAGCAGGCGCGCCCGGTCATCGAGGCCCTCGCCCGCGACCTCGACGAGACCATCAACATCGCGATCCTGTCCGGTCACGA
This sequence comes from uncultured Actinomycetota bacterium, assembly GCA_963849365.1. Taxonomy (GTDB): domain Bacteria; phylum Actinomycetota; class Actinomycetes; order Prado026; family Prado026; genus CAVQCJ01. The sequence continues at coordinate 432,531 of CAWKHA010000004.1, read as the reverse complement.
CGCGCTCTACCTGGACCAGGTGGCCGGGACCTCCGCCCTCCAGCTGCACAACTGGGTCGGCCGCCGGATCCCGCTGCACTGCACGTCCAACGGCAAGGCCCTGATCGCGTTCCTGCCCGAGTGGCGCCAGCGTGAGCTGCTCGAGGAGCCGCTGGCGCGGTTCACCGAGACGACCATCACCGACGTCGACGAGATCCTGCGCGAGCTGGCGCTGGTGCGCGAGCGCGGGTACGCGACCGTGTTCGAGGAGTTCGAGCTGGGCCTGGTGGCGGTGGCCTCGCCGGTGCGTGACCTCAGCGGGAACGTCGTCGCCTCGCTGAGCGCGTCCGGCCCGGTGTTCCGGCTGCCGCGCGCGCGGCTGCCGGAACTGGGGGCGGCCGTGCTGACGGCGGCCGGCGAGGTCTCACGACGGCTGGGCTCCGCGGCGAGCTGACCCCGGACACGACGATGGGAGCCTTCCCACCCAAACCCGGGCGGAGCCACGCCCGGCGGACCTGCGACAGTTGGGGCCCGCGCCCGCGGCGACGACTGGGAGGCAACCGGCGATGACCAAGTACGTGTACGACTTCGTCGAGGGCGACAAGGACCACAAGGACCTGCTCGGCGGGAAAGGCGCGAACCTCGCGGAGATGACCCGGCTCGGCCTGCCGGTGCCCCCCGGGTTCACCGTGACGACCGAGGCGTGCCGCTCGTACCTGCTGCACGGCTCGGAGCCGGCCGAGCTGCGGGTGCAGGTGACGATGGCGCTGCGCCGCCTGGAGGACCAGGTCGGGCGCCGGCTCGGCGACTCGGTCGACCCGCTGCTGGTCTCGGTCCGCTCGGGCGCGAAGTACTCGATGCCCGGGATGATGGACACGGTCCTGAACGTCGGCCTCAACGACTACTCCGTGGACGGCCTGGCGCAGGCCGCGGGCGACGAGCGGTTCGCCTGGGACTCCTACCGCCGGCTCGTGCAGATGTTCGGCAAGACGGTGCTGGGCATCGACGGGGACCTGTTCGCGCACGCGCTGGACGCGGCGAAGCACGCCAAAAGCGTGGCCAGTGACGTCGAGCTGGACGCCGGCGACCTCAAGACGCTGGTTGAGGTCTTCAAGGGCATCGTGGCCGATGCGGCCGGGCGGGAGTTCCCGCAGGACCCGCGCGAGCAGCTCGACCTGGCGATGCGGGCGGTGTTCGACTCGTGGAACACCCCGCGCGCGCGGCTGTACCGGCGGCGCGAGCGGATCCCCAACGACCTGGGCACCGCCGTGAACATCTGCACGATGGTGTTCGGGAACCTGGGCGAGACCTCGGGCACCGGGGTCTGCTTCACCCGCGACCCGGCCACCGGCCGCCCCGGCGTGTACGGCGACTACCTCACCAACGCGCAGGGCGAGGACGTGGTCGCCGGCATCCGGAACACGCTGTCGCTGGACGACCTGGGCCGGCTCGACCCCACCTCGCACGACCAGCTGCGCCAGATCATGCGCCGGCTCGAGACGCACTACCGCGACCTGTGCGACATCGAGTTCACGATCGAGCGCGGCAAGCTCTGGATGCTGCAGACGCGGGTGGGCAAGCGCACCGCGGCCGCGGCGTTCCGGATCGCCACCCAGCTCGTCGACGAACAGCTGATCACGCTGGACGAGGCGTTGGACCGGGTCACCGGGCAGCAGCTGATGCAGCTGATGTTCCCGCAGTTCGACGCCTCGCACGGCCGCGTGGTGCTGACCAAGGGGGTCGCGGCGTCACCGGGGGCCGCGGTCGGCAAGGCTGTGTTCGACTCCGCCGCCGCGGTCGAGCTGGCTGGCCTGGGCGAGGCCGTGATCCTGGTCCGGCGCGAGACGAACCCCGACGACCTCGAGGGCATGATCGCCGCCGCGGGCATCCTGACCAGCCGGGGCGGCAAGACCTCGCACGCTGCCGTCGTCGCGCGCGGCATGGGCAAGACCGCGGTGTGCGGCGCGGAGGAGCTGGACGTCGACTCCGTGCTCGGCGTGGCCCGGGCCGGCGGCGTGACCATCAAGACCGGCGACGTCCTGTCGATCGACGGCACGACGGGCGAGGTGTTCGCCGGAGAGCTCGCCGTCGTGCCCTCGCCGGTGGCGTTCTACCTCGAGCACGGCCTGGAGGCGGCGATCGCCCAGGTCGACGAGCAGACCGGCGAGCTGGTCAGCGCAGTGGACAGGTTGCTGGCGCACGCGGACTCGGCGCGCCGGCTCGGCGTGCGGGCGAACGCCGACACCGCCGAGGACGCCGCCCGGGCCAGGGCGCTCGGCGCCTCCGGGATCGGGCTGTGCCGCACCGAGCACATGTTCCTGGGCGACCGCCGGGTGCTGATCGAGCGGGTCATCCTGTCCGAGACCGGGCCGGAGCGGGACGAGGCGCTCGACGCACTGCTGCCGTTGCAGCGCGAGGACTTCGTCGGCCTGCTCGCGGCGATGGACGGGCTGCCCTGCACGATCCGGCTGCTGGACCCGCCGTTGCACGAGTTCCTGCCCGACCACGCCGAGCTCAAGGTCCGGGTCGCGCTCGCCGAGGAGCGCGGCCAGCGCAATCTGGCGGACCTGCGGCTGCTCGCCGCGGTCGAGCGGTTGCACGAGTCGAACCCGATGCTGGGGCTGCGCGGCGTACGTCTGGGCCTGGTCGTGCCCGGCCTGTACGCCCTGCAGGTGCGCGCGATCGCGGAAGCGGTCGTCGAGCGGATCCACGCCGGCGGCCACCCGTCGGTGGAGATCATGGTGCCGCTGGTCGGGTCGGTGATGGAGCTGCACCTGATCAAGGACGAGATCGACGGGATCCTCAAAGAGATCTCCGAGCGGGAGCGGCTGACCTTCCACATCCCGGTCGGCACGATGATCGAGCTGCCGCGCGCGGCCCTCACCGCGTTCCGCATCGCCGAGGTGGCGGAGTTCTTCTCGTTCGGCACCAACGACCTCACCCAGACCGTGTGGGGTTTCTCGCGCGACGACGTGGAGGCTGCGTTCTTCGCGGCGTACCTGGAGAAGGGCGTGTTCACCGTGTCGCCGTTCGAGACGCTCGACGCGGACGGAGTGGGCCGCCTGGTGCGCATCGCGACGGAGGAGGGACGGGCGACCCGGCCGGACCTCAAGATCGGTGTCTGCGGCGAGCACGGCGGCGACCCCGAGTCGGTGCACTTCTTCCACGACATCGGGCTGGACTACGTGTCCTGCTCGCCGTTCCGGGTGCCGGTCGCGCGGCTGGAAGCCGGCCGCGCCGCGCTCGGCTCCGGCGCTTCCGACACCCGCTGACCCGCCGGTCGGGCGGTCAGCGCGGCGGCCAGCCGTTCGAAGCCTTCGTCGAGGGTGACGGTCGGTTCCCACTCCAGCGCCGCGCGGGTCGCGCGCAGGTCGAACCAGTGCGCGGTCGCGAGCTGCTCGGCCAGGAACCGTGTCATCGGCGGGTCGTCCTCACGCCGCAGCAGCGCCCAGGCCGCCTCGAGGACGGCTCCCGCGGCACGCGCCACCGGGTAGGGAACGTGCCGCATCGGCGCCGGCAGCCCGGCCGCGGCGCATATCCGGGCGACCAGCTCCCCGATCGGACGCGGCTCGCCGTTGGAGACCACGAACGCCTGCCCGGCCAGTGCGGGTGCGCGGTCCAGCGCGGCGACCAGGGCGGCGACCGCGTTGTCCACGTACGTCGTGTCGACCAGCGCCGCTCCGCTGCCGACGACCGCGAGCCGGCCGGACCGGGCCCGCTCCACGATCCGGCCCACGAGCTGGGTGTCGCCGGGCCCCCAGACCAGGTGCGGCCGGATCGCGACGACGGCCGGGCCGGGAGCGGCCAGGGCGAGCCGCTCCGCCACGGCCTTGCTCCGCGCGTACGGACCGTGCGCCCGGTCCGGGTCGGCCGGACCCGCGCCGGCACCGACGAGCGAGGCACCCGAGTGCGCCACCGACGGGGACGACACGTACACGACGCGGGAGACGCCAGCCGCCCGCGCCGCGTCCAGGACGTTCGCCGTACCGGTGACGTTGCTGCGCACGAACCGGTCCCAGGCGCCCGTCACCGACACCCGGGCGGCCAGGTGTACGACCGCGTCGACCCCGTCGACGGCCACCCGTACGGCATCGGCATCGGCGACGTCGCCGAGCCGCTCGGGCAGCCCCAGCCCGGCCGGGCGGCGCTGCATCACGACCACCTCGTCGCCGCGACCGGCCAGCGCCAGCGCGACGCCACCGCCGAGCAGGCCGCTCGCCCCGGTGACCAGGACCCTCACGGCCGGCCGGCCCGACCCCCGGCCAGCACCTGCGCGGCCCACCGGGCGAGCCTGGTCCGGTCGATCTTGGAGTTGTGCCGGATGTCCACCGGCAGCGCGGGGACGACCAGGACGGCCGCGACGTGCCGGGTCAGCCCGGCCGCCGCCGCGCGGGTCGCCGCCGCCAGAGCCGGCGGTGCCAGGCCCGGGCGGACCGCGCCGGCCCGCGCCACGCCGTCCGGCGCCGGCTCCACGACCACGACGGTGGCCTGGGTGCCGGCCGGACCGACACCGACCACGGCGGCCCGGGCGACCTGTGGCAGCTCCTCGACGAGCTGCTCCACGCCGACCGGCGTCAACGGCCCGGCCGGCGTGCTGACCACGTGCGCCAGCCGGCCCTCGACCCACAGCCGGCCGGCGGCGTCCAGGTGGCCGACATCTGCGGTGCGGTGCCCGCCGTCGGCGGTGACACCGGCCCGCTGCGTCGCCCACAGCGCGTCGTACCGCGCCTTGACGTGGGCGGCGTGCACCACGACCTCACCGGTGACGCCCGGGGCCGCGGTGGCGGGCCGGGCCTGCGGATCGGGCCGGCCGAGCTCGTCCAGCGGCAGCACCTCGACGCGCACCCCGGACAGCGGGCGGCCGACGCAGACGCCGTTGCCGGCGCCGCCGACCTCGGCGCGCGCCTCGCGCAGACCGTCGAGCGAGACATCGGTGACGGGCAGGACCTCGGTCATCCCGTACGGCGTGTGCAGGCTCGCCTTCGGGGTGAGGGCCGCGACCTGCTCCAGCAGTGCCGGTGGCACCGGCGCCCCGGCCGACAGCAGCAGCCGCACGCCGCCGAGCGCGTCGCGGTGCGCAGGCGTCAGCCCGCCGGCCGTGGCGACGACGTGCGCGAGCGCCGCCGGGGACCCGAACACCAGCGTGGCGTCGACGGCCCGGACCGCGTCGGCCAGCGCGGCCGCGGTCAGCGTCCCGGGCGAGGTCACGTCCATGTCCGGGACGGCCGAGGCGATCCCGAGCGCGGGGCCGTACAGCGCGAAGGGTGCGAACGCCGCGACCAGCCGGTCGTGCTCGCCCACGCCGTACGTCGCGGCGACCAGGTCGCGCTGGGCCTGCAGCTGGCGGTGCGTGTAGACCACGCCCTTGGCCGGGCCCGTGGCCCCGGACGTGAACAGCACGGCCGCCTCGGCGTCCGGGCCGGGCGGCTGCGGTGCGGACAGCTCGCGGCCGGCCTCACGCAGCTCGGCGAGGGTCATCGCAGCACCCACGCCGCGACGGGCGGCGGGCGACGCCGGGCCGGCGAGCACGCGTCGTCCGGGCCAGCCGAGCACCCGGGCCGCGGCCAGCGCACGCGGGACGCCCACCACCATCTTCGGCGCCGCCCCTGCCACGGCCCGGGACAGCCCGCGCAGGCCCAACCCCGCGTCGGCGACGACCACGACGGCCCCCGCCCGCCAGCAGCCGTAGAGCGCAGCGACGAGGTCGGGCCCCGGCGGTACGAGCAGGGCCACGCGGTCCCCGGCGTGGATCCCGCTGGCCGCGAGCCCGGCCGCGAGCTCGCGGCTGGCCGTCTCCAGCCGGCGCCACGACACGGTCCGTCGTCCCCCGGACATCTCCAGCACCGCCGCGGAGTCGTCGCCGCCACGGTCGACGAGCGCCGCCCACAGCGGCCGCCCGCGCGCGTGATCATGAGAGATGTGTCCCCTGGGAGCGATCCCAGGGACACATTTCTCATGATCAACGGCGGGCGCGGGGGCGGGCGCAGGGGCCGGTGCGCGGGCCGGAGCAGACGGCAGCGTCGCGAGCCAGGCGCAGACGGTGCCGGCGACGTCCGCGTCCTCGGCGAGCAGGTGCCCAGCCCCCTCGAACCGGTGCACCTGTGCGTGCGGCAGCCGCTCGGTCAGGTCGCGCAGGTAGCGCTCGGCGAACACCGGGTCGCGCGGCCCCCACAGCAGCAGGACGGGGACGTCGGCCAGGTCGGGCAGGCGGGCGGCGATCGCCGCGAGGGTGGCCGTCGTCGGGTGGTCGGCGGACAGCGGGATGTCCGCCACGAAGTCGCCGATGGCGCGACGCCGGCCGGGACCGCGGTACGGCGCGCGGTACGCCGCCCGCACCTCCGGTCGCAGTGCCGGGTGGGCCAGGCGCAGCGTGCCGTCCAGGAAGGCGGGCGTCGCGACGCACAGCGTGCGCAGGAGGCCGGGCGTACGGGCGAGGGCGATCAGCACCGGCACCGGGGAACCGGCCGGCTGGCTGACCGCCGTGTTCGTCAGCACGACGCCGGCCAGCTGCTCGCGGTGCGCCAGCGCCCAGCCGAGCGAGATCGGCCCGCCCCAGTCGTGCGCGACGGTGACCACCGGCCCGTCGATCCCCAGCTCCTGCGACACCGCACCCAGGTCGTGCACGCGGTCGGCGAGCCGCTGCACGGAGTCGACCCGCTCGGAGCAGCCCATCCCCAGGTGGTCGACCGCCACGACGCGCCAGCCCGGCGGCGCCGCGGCGAGCAGGTCGCGCCACAGGTACGACCAGGTCGGGTTCCCGTGCACCGCCAGGACCGTCCCGAGCGGCTCGGCGCTGTCCGCGCGCGCGGCCCAGGAGTCGAGCACGTGGAAGCGCCGCAGCCGGCCGTCGGCAGCGACCGCCTCGACGATCCGGGACCAGGACGGGTCCAGGCCGGGCAGGCCGGCCGGTGGCAGCGCCGCGGGGGCGGGGTGCACCGCCGGGCTCCTCATCTGCCCGGGCTCACCAGCGGATCTCGGTGAACGAGGTGTTCAGGCCGGAGCCGATGCCCATGCACAGGACCCGGTCGCCGGAGACCAGCGACTCGGCCTGGCGCGCCAGGGTGATCGGCACCGACGCGGGTCCCACGTTGCCGAGCAGCGGGAAGGTCAGCGGCACGCGTGCCGGGTCGATGCCCAGGCGCGCGCACAGCGAGCTGGTGTGCACCGACGACACCTGGTGGATGACGTAGCAGTCCATCGCGCCCCAGTCGTACACGTCCCGGGCCTGCGACCAGGCGGCCTCGGCGAGGTCGAGCCCGGCGTCCATCAGGCCCTTGGTGTCGGTGTCCATGTGCTCGAGGTTGCCGACGCAGAGCTCGTGGTGCTGGGTGGCGGAACGGGCGACGCCGCCGAGCAGCCGGTGCGCCCCGGGGTGCCGGTCGGCCGGGCCCAGGACCATCCCGGCCGCGCCGGACCCGAGCGTCAGGGTGGCGAACTCGCGGAACAGGTCCGTCACCGTGGTCGAGTCCTGCTCCAGCCGGCGCAGCGTCCGCTCCTGCGTATAGCGCGCGTCCTCGCCGTCGACGATCAGCGCGTACTCGATCTGGCCGGCGTCGATCATCGTCGCCGCCACCTGCATGGCGTTGACGAAGCCCAGACAGGCGTTGGCGAGGTCGAAGTTCATGCACGAGGTCGGCAGCCCGAGCTGGTGGTGGATGGCCACCGCCGACGACGGCTCGAGGTAGATCCGCGACACCGAGCTGTTGATCATCAGGCCGACGCGGTCGGGGTCGATGCCCGCCTCGGCGAGGGCCTTCGCGCCCGCGGTCGCGGCGGCGTCGACGAAGGTGGTGTCCTCGGGGAACCAGCGCCGCTCGTGGATCCCGGCGAGGCCCTGCAGGAGCCCCGGCCGCAGGCCGAGCCTGCTCAGCGTCCCGGAGAGGCGTTCGTCGAACGAGTCCGACGTCACGACCTGCGCGGCCTCGACGGCCGACACCGCCAGGACGGCCGTGTTCGACAGGCGGTAGACCGAGTTTCCGTTCAACGTGGGACGTCCCCTTCCGGCCGAGGCGAACCCTCCTCCGCCGCGGTTGGAGCGCGTCCGTGGGTGCCTGGGTGCCCCGACACCTTCTCACGAACGGGATCGCCGGACCGACTCCAGCCGGTGCAGCAAGGACGCGGCCCGCGACCGTACGCCCGGTCAGGCCACCCGCACGGCCGCCAGCGCCGGGCCGAGCCAGCGCGCGCGGACCAGCTCGACGATCTCGGGGGCAGTCCCCAGCGGCAACGTCGCCGTGGCCCCCGCCGCGGCGGCCTCCGCGGCGATCCGCCCGGCCAGGGCCCCCGGCCCCAGCAGGTACGTGGCCACGAACGCGCGCGCCCCGGGCGCGGACCGGGGCGACCGCCGCGCCGCGGCCACGATGCCGCCGACCCGCGGCCCGGACCCGCTCGCGAACGCCGTCCGCACCGGCGCGCCGAGGCGATCGCCGACCATGGCGGCGACCTCCCGGCACTGCTCGCGCGCGGCCGGGTCGCCCGACCCGGCACCCGCGAGCACGACCAGGTCGCCGGGCCCCGCCCCGGCCTCGCGCAGCCGCCGCACGACCGCGTCGGCCAGCAGCGGATCCGGACCCAGCACCGGGTGCTGCCGTGCGCGCGGGTTGCCGCGCAGCGCCGCGGGCACGTCGACCTGCGCGTGGAACCCGTCGGTCAGCAGCAGGGGTACCACGGCGACCGCGCTGTCGCAGCGCTCCGCGGCGGCCCGGACGGCGTCGCCGAGCGAGGGTTCGGAGAACCCCAGCCAACCGACCCCGACGTACGCACCCGGCCCGGCCGAGGCGGCGACCGCGCGGCTCAGCGCGAGGACCGCGGGCGCGTGCGCGCCGTGCGGGCTGCCGTGCGCCGCGAGCACGAGGGCGCCCGGGTGCGCGGTCGCCCTGGACGGGCCGGACGGACGCCGGCTCGACGGACGGGCGGGTGGCCGGCTCACCGGTGCAGGCCGCACTCGGTCTTGGCGAAACCCGCCCACCGGCCGGCCCGCGGGTCCTCGCCGGGAGCCACCGGCCGGGTGCACGGGGCGCAGCCGATGCTGGCGAAGCCCAGCTCGCGCAACGGGTTGTGCCGCAGCCCGTTCTGGGCGACGTACGCCGCCAGCTGCTCGTGGCTCCAGGTCGCGATCGGGTTGATCTTGATCATCCCTCTGGACCCGTCCCAGCCGACGACCGGTGTCGTCGCGCGGGAGGCCGACTCGGCTCGCCGCACGCCGCTCACCCACGCGTCGTACGGCTCCAGCGCCGCGTTCAGCGGGAAGACCTTCCGGACCGTGCAGCAGGCGTCCGGGTCGCGGGCGTGCAGCCTGGGCCCGTAGAGCGCGTCCTGCTCGGCGACGGTCTGCTCGGGAGTGACGTCGACGATCGTCACGTCCAGCCGGGCGGCCACGTCGCGGCGGAACTGCAGGGTCTCGGCGAAGTGGTAGCCGGTGTCCAGGAACAGCACGTCCACGCCGGGAGCGACGGTCGCGGTCAGGTCGGCGACGACCTCGTCGGCCATCGACGACGCGACCGCCAGCCGGGAGCCGAACGTCCGCGCCGCCCAGGCGAGCACCTCGAGCGGGTGCGCGTCGGCGAACGCGCGGTCGGCCGCTTCGGCCAGCTCCCGGGTCGCGGCCGTCGCGTAGACGGCGCTCGCACCGCTCATCGCAGGGCCTCCTCGGGGACGCGCACGGCCCACTGGGCGAAGGTCTCGTCGTCGCCGGACTCCGCTTCGAACCGGCGCACCATCCGCTCGACGTAGTCGGGCAGGTCGGCGGCCTGGACGCGCAGGCCGCGCACCGTGCGGCCGAACCCGGCCTCCTGGCCGAGCCGACCGCCCAGGTGCACCTGGAAGCCCTCGACGTCGCCGCCGTCCGCCCCGGGCATCAGCACACCCTTGAGCCCGATGTCGGCGACCTGGATGCGCGCGCACGAGTTCGGGCAGCCGTTCACGTTGATGGTCAGCGGCGCGTCGAACGTCGGCAGCCGGTCCTCGAGCTCGGCGACCAGCCGGCCGGCCGTGCTCTTCGTCTCGGTGATCGCGAGCTTGCAGTACTCCAGCCCGGTGCAGGCCATCGCCCCGCGCCGGAACGTCGACGGCTCCGGGTCGAGGCCGACCGAGCGCAGCCGCTCGACCAGCCGGTCCACGGACCCGGCCGGGACCCCGGTCACCAGCAGGCTCTGCTCGACGGTCAGCCGGAGCTCGTCGGCGCCGGCCTCTTCGATCGCGTCGGCGACAGCGGTCAGCACCGTGCCGGACAGGCGGCCGACGGTCGGCTTGGCCCCGACGCTGAACCGTCCGTCGCGCTGCGGGTGGACGCCCAGGTGGTCGCGGCGCCCGCGCGGCGGGTCGGCCGGCGGCGGACCGTCCCGCAGCGGGCGCTTCAGGTACTCGGTCTCCAGGACCTTCCGGAAGCGCTCGATCCCCCAGTCGGCCACCAGGAACTTCAGCCGCGCCTTCGTGCGCAGGCGGCGGTAGCCGTAGTCGCGGAAGATGCCGACGACTCCGGCCCACACCTCGGGCACCTCGTCCAGCGACACGAAGGCCCCCAGCCGCTGCGCCAGGTGGGGGTTGGTGGACAGGCCGCCACCGACCCAGACGTCGAAGCCCGGGCCGTGCTCGGGATGCCGCACACCGACGAAGGACAGGTCGTTGACCTCGTGCGCGACGTCCTGGTGCGGCGAGCCGCTGATCGCCGTCTTGAACTTGCGCGGCAGGTTGGAGAACTGCGGGTCGCCGACGTACCGCCGGTGGATCTCCTCGATCGCCGCAGTGCCGTCCACGATCTCGTCCGGGTCGACGCCGGCGACGGGTGACCCGAGGATCACCCGCGGCGTGTCACCGCACGCCTCGGCCGTGGTCAGGCCGACCGTCTCCAGCCGCTCCCAGATCGCCGGGACGTCCTCGACCCGGATCCAGTGCAGCTGCACGTTCTGCCGGTCGGTGACGTCGGCGGTGTCGCGGCCGTACGTGGTCGACACCTCGGCCACGGCGCGCAGCTGGGGGAGGGTGAGCCGGCCGCCGTCGACGCGCACTCGCAGCATGAAGAACGGGGCGTCCAGCTCCTCGGGCTCGATGGTGGCGGTGCGGCCGCCGTCGATGCCCTCGGCCCGTTGCGTGTACAGGCCCCACCAGCGGAACCGGCCGCGCAGGTCGCTGGGGTCGATCGAGGCGAAGCCGCGATGGCTGTAGACGTTCTCGATGCGGGCCCGGACGTTCAGCCCGTCGTCGTCCTTCTTCGTCCGCTCATTGGGGTTGAGGGGCTCGTGGAAGCCGAGCGCCCACTGCCCCTCGCCGCGTGCGCGGCCGGGGCGACCCGCCCCGCGGCGCGCGGGCACCGCTGCGGGCTGGGGTCCGGTGGCCGCCGGAGCGGCTTGCGTAGTCATCGGTTGCGTCCTTGTCGGTGCTTCGGACGCACGGGTGCGGCGGTCGAACGGCCGGGGGGCCGGTCCCGGGCACTCGCGCGCGCCCGGTCGGCTGAGGGGCGGCGGTCAGAGAGCCGAGCGACAAGGGCGGCACGCCATACGGCACACGCGCATGAGGTCCACGTGACGACGCGAGACCAGGAGCGGCGTGACCGGCATGCGGGAAGTCTCGCAGAGCGGTTACCGGGAGGCGAGGGGGAGTCCGCATCCTGGACCGCGGATGAGGTGCCCCCCGGGAGAGCACCCCACCCTCACGTCCCGGCCCGGCGTCCGCCGAGCGCCGGAACCGGTCGGTGCCGCCCGCGGACCACGTCCCGGGTACCGCGGGCGGCTCGGCCCGACGCCGCGAAGGCGCCGGACCGGGTCCGGAACTGCCGGTCAGCTCGTGAAGACGTCCTCGACGTCCTCGCCGACCCTGCCCCGGGCGGCGCCGGTCTCAAACCCGGCGGAGTCAGCCAGGCCGGAGGAGGTAGACCTTCCGCAGCGTCTCGTGCACGGTCCAGGTGGTCCGGTCACCGGCTGTCAGCACGCCCACGTCGCCCGGCCCCAGCTCCAGCAGCGGGCCGTCGTGGACCTGGACCGTCGCCCGGCCCGACAGGACGACGAACACCTCGTCGACCTCGACGTCGGTGGACACCCCCGGCCCGTGCTCCCAGACGCCCACGACCCGGTGGCCGTCGGCGACGATGTCGCGGGCGCCGACCTCCGGCGCCCCGGACACGACCTGCGCGGGCTCGAGCGGGGCCGGCGGGAGGGCGATCGTGGCCGCGTGGACCACCCGGGACGTCGACATGCCCCGGACCCTAACCTCGGCACGGCAGCATCGGTCCGGCCCCAAGTCGGGCCGCCCGGGTGCGGCGGGGGTGAATGACACGAATGGGATTCGCTGCGTAGCATGGCCGCGCGGCCCGGGAGGGGAAGCCCGGGCCGCCTCGAGCCCCGACAACCTCAGAGCCCGCACACCGAGACCGAGACCGCGAGGGGAGCCACGAGCATGGATGCCGCGAACGCCGCCGTCGACGCGGGCGCGCCGGGCACCGGCAGCACCGACGGCCTCACCGAGCGTGACCTGCGGATCCTGTCCTTCGAGCGGCAGTGGTGGAAGTACGCCGGCGCCAAGGAACAGGCCGTCCGCGAGCTGTTCGACATGTCCGCCACCCGCTACTACCAGGTGCTGAACGCCCTGATCGACCGGCCCGAGGCGCTCGCCTGCGACCCGATGCTGGTCAAGCGGCTGCGACGGCTGCGCGCGTCGCGCCAGCGGGCCCGGTCCGCCCGCCGCCTCGGCTTCGACGTCTGACGGCGGCGCGGCCGACTCCCCGTGTCCAACGACGGACCGATCCCTCCGTCCCCGCCCAACTGGGGTCCCCCGGGCGGGCCGGTCCCGCCCCCGACCGACCCGGCGGGGTCGACGCCGCCGCACAACCCGTACCTCACGCCCGAGGACACCTTCCCGACCGGCTCGCCCTACTCCGAGCCGGTCGACCCGGCCGCTGTCGCCGCCGAGCACGAAGCCGCGCGCGATGAGGGCCAGGCACCCGCCCGGGTGGCGGGCGCGCACCGGGTCCGGCGCAGCCCGCTGCGGTACGTGCTGCCTGCCCTGCTCGGTGCCGTCGTCGTCGTCCTCATCGGCAGCGGGCTGGCCGGCTGGGTCGGCCGCGGCACGCCCGACGACCAGGCGGGTCCGGCCGGGTCCCAGGTCCACGTCTCCACGCCGCGCAGCTCGGCGCCGTCCACCGGCGCGTCGTCGCCTGCGGCCTCGTCGCCCGCTTCGTCGCCGACGGCTACCAGCAAGCCCACGACCGCCAAGCCGAGCAGCAAGCCGACGCCCACCGCCACCGGGCCGGTCAGGCCTCCGGTGGTGCACGCCCCGGTCGTCGTGCTCAACGAGACGACCCAGCGCGGGATGGCGGCCCGTGTCGCCCAGCACCTGCGCTCGCTCGGGTGGACGGTCAGCGGGGTGGGCAACTGGCGCGGGAACATCACCACCAGCACGGTGTACTACCCGCCCGGCCAGCTGGCCGCCGCCCGGTCGCTGGCGTACGACCTGGGGATCAGCCGGCTGCGGCCGCGCGTCGCCGGCATGCTGACCGACCGGCTGACCGTGGTCCTCACCAGCGACCCGCTGGCCTGAGGCCCACCAGACTGCGCCGCGGCACGGACACCGGTGGACCCGGCGACGACGTGAGCACGGACCCGACGCGGATCCGTGCGGTGTTCGCGCCGCTGCTGGCCGGGCCCGGCCGGGCGCTCGTCGCCTGCGACTACGACGGCACCCTGTCGGCGATCGTCGAGGACCCGGACCGGGCCTTCCCCGCGCCCGGCGCCGTCGCGGCGCTGTCGGCCCTGGCGCCGGCCCTGGGTCGCCTGGCGGTCGTCACCGGGCGCCCCGCGCTGAAGGCCGTCGGGCTGGCCGGGCTGGACCGGGTGCCGGGGCTGGTGGTGCTCGGGCTCTACGGCGCCCAGCGTTGGGAGGCCGGACGGCTGGTCGGGCCGGAGACCTCGGCGCAGGTCGCGGCCGCGCTGACCGAGGTCCGGGCGATGCTGGCCGCCGGCGCCGGGGGAGCCGCGGCGCTGGGCGCGTGGGTCGAGGACAAGGGCGGCTCGTTCGGCGTGCACCTGCGGCGGGCGGCGGACCCCGCGGCTGCGCTGGCCGCCTTGAACGGCCCGCTCGCCGACGTGGCGGCCCGCGCCGGGCTCGTGGTCGAGCCCGGACGGCTGGTCGTGGAGCTGCGCCCACCGGGCACCGACAAGGGCGCCGCCCTGCGCGCGCTCGTGGACGAGCTGCCGACCGGACCGTCGGCGGTGCTGTACGCGGGGGACGACCTGGGCGACCTGGCCGCCTTCGAGGCGGTGCGGTCGCTGCGCGCCGAGGGCGTGCCCGCCTGGGCGGTCGCGGCCGCCAGCCCCGAGACGCCCGAGGTGGCCGCCGCCGCCGACCTCGTCGTCGACGGACCGGCCGGAGTGGTACGGCTGCTCGTCTCGCTCGGCTCGGCCCTGGGCCGGGCCGGCCCCTGACGCTCTTCGCCGGCCGGGGTCAGCGCGCGGGCAGCCGGCGGAGCAGCTCCAGCTGGGCGGCGAGCCAGCGCTCGGGCGGGAGCGCCGTGGCCGCGGCGGCCAGCCGGGCCGTGCGCTCGGCCCGCTCGGCCTTGTCCATGGACAGCGCGGCGTCGAGCGCGTCGGCGGTGCCGGACACGTCGAAGGGGTTCACCATCAAGGCTCCTTCGCCGAGCTCGTCGGCAGCGCCCGCCTCGTGCGACAGCACGAGCGCGCAACCGATGTCGGAGAGCACCGGCGCCTCCTTGGCCACCAGGTTCATGCCGTCGCGGACCGGGTTGACGAGCAGCACGTCGGCCATGCGGTAGGCGGCGAGCGAGCGCGGGTAGTCGTCCTCTACGTGCAACAGGACCGGCTCCCAGCCGGGGTGCCCGAACTCGTCGTTGATCTCCTGCGCCAGCCGCTGCACCTGACCGGTGTACTCCCGGTAGACGGGCAGGTCGTGCCGGCTCGGGTAGGCGAACGCGAGGTGCACCACTTCGCCGCGCCAGTGCGGGTGCCGCTGGAGCAGCTCCCGGTACGCCTCGAGCCCGCGCACGATGTTCTTGGACAGCTCGGTGCGGTCCACCCGCACCAGCGCCTGGCGCGGACCGACCTGCTCGCGCAGCACCGCGAGCCGGGCCGCCACGTCGGGCGCCGCCGCCCGTGCGCGCAGCCCCGCTCCGTCCACGCCGAGGGCATGCACGTCGACCAGCGTGCTGCCGCCGTCGTGGTGCACGGCGAGCTGTCCGCCGTCACCGACGCCCTCGACCCGGACGTCCAGCACGGCCGCGCAGCAGCGCACGAACGCCTCGGCCCAGCGGCGGCTGAGGAACCCGGCGCGGTCGGCGCCGAGCAGCCCGAGCAGGAGCTCGGCGGCGAGCGCCTCTGGGAGCAGCCGGAAGTACTCCGGTGGGGCCCAGGGCGTGTGCGAGAAGTGCCCCACGCGCAGGTCCGGCCGCAGCTCGCGCAGCTGCCGCGGGACCAGCGTCAGGTGGTAGTCCTGCACGAGCACCATCCCGCCCTCGGCCGCGTCCTGCGCGACCGCGGAGGCGAAAGCCGCGTTGTACTCGACGTACGCCTGCCAGTCGCGGGAGAAGCGGCGGTCGAACGCCGGCTGCCGCGCGGTGTCGAACAGCAGGTGGTGCAGGAACCAGAGCGTGGAGTTGGCCACGGAGCCGTAGGCGCGGGCGAACGTGAACGGGTCGAGCTCGAGCATCCGGACCCGGGTGGCGCCGCCGTCGGGGTGGGCGAGCAGCCCGCCCGGTGCCTGTTCGGCCGCCCTCCGGTCGCCCTCGGTCAGCGCCGCGCAGACCCAGATCGCCTCGGCGCCGCCGGACAGGCTCGCGACCAGGCCACCCCCGCCGCGGACCGCGCGCAACGAACCGTCGTCGTCGAGGGAGAACGACAGCGGTCCCCGGTTCGAGGCGAGCACGACCCCGGCGGGCATCACGACGCCCGGGCCGCACGTGCGGCGGCGTACTCGGGAACGGTGACCATCGGGGGCCGTTCGACCAGCTCGACGTCGTGGGTGCGCACCCGCAGCCGCCCGCCGGTGCGGTCGAACTGGGCGAGGGTGGGGTTGACGGATCCGTGCTGGCGCACCCGCCCGGAGCGGTCCAGCCGGGCCAGTGCCACCTGCATGATCTCGCTGGCCATCAGGCCGAGCCGGGCGTCGTCGTGGTGGCGGTGCCGGCGCACCCCCAGGTCGACCTGCGCGATCGCGTCGAGGCCGGCGACCTCGAGAGTGTCCACGAGCAGCGCGAGCTCGACGCCGTACCCGGTGGGGAAGGGCAGCAGCTCGAGCAGGCCGCGGCGGGCCGCGTACTCGCCGGCGAGCGGCTGCACCACCCCGGCCAGCTCGGGCCAGTGCAGGTTCAGCAGCGGACGGGCGACGAGCTCGGTGACGCGCCCGCCGCCGGTGGCGACCACGCCGGCACCATCGTTCAGCGGGCGGTCGTACACGGCCTTGACCATCGCGACGCCGCGGTCGGTGAGGAGCGGTCCGAGCAGCCCCGTGACGTACGACGGGGCGAACGAGCGCAGGTCGGCGTCGACGAAGACCAGGACGTCGCCGGTGGTCGCCGCCAGCGAGCGCCACAGCGCCTCGCCCTTACCGGCGACGGCGGGCAGGGCCGGCAGGACGTCGTCGCGGCGCACGACGGAGGCGCCGGCGCCGGCCGCGCGCTCGCCGGTGGCGTCGGCGCTGCCGGAGTCGAGCACGACAAGCTCGTCGACCAGCCCGTTGCCGCCCCCGGCGGCCAGCAGCTCGGACGCGATCGTCGACACGATGCTCCCGACGGTCTCCTCCTCGTCGAGCGCGGGCAGCACCACGCTGACCCGCGTCGCGCCCTTCGCCGCGAGCAGCTGCTCGACGGGCCAGTCGGCGGCCGCGGAGGTGCGGCGCTGCAGCCAGCGCTCGACGTCGGGTCGCACGGCTGCACCTCCCTCCGGTCCGGTCCGCCCAGGGCGTTCGGTACAGTCTCCGTCAGCCCGTCCGCCCCGTCCACGCGAGGGGGTCCGGCTGTGGACGACCCCGGTCGACCGCACAACTGAACACCGCTCATCCAGAGGGGCAGAGGGAAACGGCCCGACGAAGCCCCGGCAACCAGTTCGGCTCCAGCTCGCGACGTATCGCGTCCGCGAGGCCGGCCGACCAGGTGCCAAGTCCGTCCCCGGGCACCGGCCCGGGGAAAGATGAGGAGAAAGGCCTCGCCGTGACCAGCCTGAGCATCCCCCCGACCGACAGCCGGCCGACCGCCGCCGAAGGCTCGCCCGCGCCCCCCGCCGTCGGCGCCCCGTTCGGCCGGGCCAGCGCCCTCGTCTGCCGAGAGTGCGCGGCGACCTACCCGATCGGTGCCCGCTACGCCTGCGAGCAGTGCTTCGGCCCGCTCGAGGTGGGCTACAAGACCGGGCCGGTGACGCGCGCCGAGATCGAGGCCGGCCCGGCGTCGATCTGGCGCTACGCACCCTTGCTCCCGGTCTCGCCCGACCCGGCCGGACGGCCGGTGGACCTCGCGCCGGGGTGGACCCGCCTGCACCGGGCCGACCAGCTCGCCGCCGCGCTGGGCATGCGCCGGCTGTGGGTGAAGGACGACAGCGGCAACCCCACCCACTCGTTCAAGGACCGGGTGGTCGCCGTGGCGCTGGCCGCGGCCCGGTCGCTGGGCCTGTCGACGGTCGCGTGCGCCTCGACCGGCAACCTGGCCGGGGCGGTCGCCGCGGCTGCCGCGCGCGCCGGCCTGCGGTCCGTCGTGCTGGTGCCCAGCGACCTGGAGGCGAGCAAGACCCTCGGCGCCTCGGTGTACGGGGGCACGCTGATCGCGGTCGAAGGCACGTACGACGACGTCAACCGGCTCTGCAGCGAAGTCGCGTTCGAGCGGGAGGACTGGGGCTTCGTGAACGTCACGCTGCGCCCGTTCTACGCCGAAGGGTCCAAGACGGTCGGGTACGAGGTGGCCGAACAGCTGGGCTGGCGGCTGCCCGGGCAGGTCGTCTCGCCGGTCGCGTCCGGCTCGCTGCTCACCAAGGTGGACAAGGCGTGGCGCGAGCTGGCCGCGCTCGGGCTCGTCGAGGCGACGCCGTACAAGGTGTTCGGCGCGCAGGCCACCGGCTGCTCCCCGGTCTCGCAGGCGTTCGCGGCCGGACAGGACGTCGTGCAGCCGGTCAGGCCCGACACGATCGCCAAGTCGCTGGCGATCGGGAACCCGGCCGACGGGCCTTACGCCCTGGACGCGGTCCGGCGCACCGGCGGTGCGGTCGCGGACGTCTCGGACGAGGAGCTCGTCGAGGGCATCACGCTGCTGGCCCGGACCGAGGGCATCTTCGCCGAGACCGCTGGCGGGGTCACCGTGGCCGTGCTGCGCAAGCTGCTGGACCTCGGGCTTGCCGACCCCGACGCGGAGACCGTGCTGCTGAACACCGGCGACGGGCTCAAGACCCTGGACGCGCTCACCGGTTCCGGTGCCGTCGGTCCGACTGCGACGATCCGTCCGTCCCTGGAGGCTTTCCGCGCCGCCGTCGCCACGACGGCGCAGGCGCCCGGCCCCGACCGAGAGGAAGGCTCTGCGTGAGCGTCACCGTCCGGGTCCCGACCATCCTGCGCACCTATACCGGCGGCGCCGCCGAGGTGGCCGTCGAGGGGGCCACGCTGTCCGACGTGGTCGCCGCCCTGGAAGCCGCCCACCCCGGCATCGCGGCGCGGGTCCTGGACGACGAGGGCCGGCTGCGCCGTTTCGTCAACGTGTACGTCGGCGACGAGGACGTGCGCTTCGCGGACGGCCTGGGCACGGCCACCCCGGACGGCTCCACCGTCTCGGTGATCCCGGCGGTGGCAGGCGGCTGACCGCCACGCGGCGACGATCTGTCCTGGATCTCGCCAACGGGCGGCGGTGATCGCTACATTGCGCAGGCGCCGGACCGCCGGACGGGCCGGCAGTCGGGCAGGACAGGCTGCCCGGGTACGACAGGGAGTGCGTAATGGCTCAGGGCATCGTCAAGTGGTTCAACGCCGAGAAGGGCTACGGCTTCATCGCCGAAGACGGCGGGCCGGACGTCTTCGTGCACTACAGCGCGATCGAGGGCACCGGCTACAAGAGCCTCGAAGAGGGCGACAGGGTGGAGTTCGAGGTGTCGCAGGGCCAGAAGGGCCCGCAGGCCGACGCCGTCCGCAAGGTCTGAGACCACTCGGGCCGCCGGGGCAGGGGCGGCGGACCTTTTCCCACGATTCGGGTCGTGCCCGGTGACGGGCGTGCCGAGAATGACCTCGTGGGACACAAGCACGCGCGCGGGGTGGTCAGCCGGCTGCTCTCCGGATCGCTCCTCGCCGGGCTCCTGACCGCTGGCGCGTCGGTCGCGGCAGTGGTCCCCGCGGTCCCGGCGGGCGCCAGCACGCTCGGACCCGTCCCCGGCACCGTGGCCCACCCGATCTCCCGGCTCCACCTGGAGAACTTCGAGTGGTTCAACATCCTGCAGGTCGTGGACGCGCAGAACCGCGTCACGCGGACCATCAAGATCGCCGGGAACCCGCTCATCCCCAAGCCGAGCGTCTGCTACACCGGCGGCCGCATGCGGGTGAACTGGGACTACTCGCTCACCTGGCAGCTGAACTACTTCACCCGGCTGTGCGCCGATCGCGGCATGGGCGCCCACGACATCCCCATCAACCGGTACAGCGGGCGCCGCTCGATGAGCGCGGCCGACCTCGGCAAGGCGCCCTTCCACGGCGGGCCGCTGAGCCACGGCTGCCTGCGGATGGCAGCGGCCGACGCGAAGTACATCTACGACTACCTCAGCAACGCCGTGCCGATCTACTTCGTCAAGACGCCGTGGCGGGTCGCGGGACCCCGGCCACCGTCGGCCGCCGCCCCGGTGCGGGCGGTTCCCGGTGACCACCGGCTGGCGGTGTCGTGGACGGCACCTGCCCTGCACGGCGCTGCGGTGACCGGGTTCGTGGTCACCCTCTTGCCCGGGGGCGCCCGGGCGACCGTGTCGTCGTCGGGACGCAGTGCCACGTTCACCGGACTGACCAACGGGGTGCGGTACTCCGCCTCGGTCGTCGCGACCAGCGCGGCGGGCTCGTCGGTGCCCGCGCTGAGTCCGGCCGCCGTGCCGTACGGGCTGCCGGGTGCCGCCTTGAGCGTGCGCGCGGTCCGCGGGGCGGCTGGTCGCGTCTACGTCAGCTGGGGCGCGGCCGGTGCCAACGGCGCCACCGTCAGCAGCTACCTCGTGAGCGTGAACGGGCTGCCCGCGGTGCGGGTCATGCCTTCGCCGACCCAGACGGCCGTCGGGTCGGTGCCCTCCGGGACGCCGCTGCACGTCGAGGTCGCGGCGGTCAACGCCGCCGGCGTGGGACCACCCGGCGTGTTCGACCAGGCCTGAGGCCGGGCCGGGGACGTCCGGGGCGGCTTGCACTCCCCGGGCGCGAGTGCTAATCATTGGGTTAGCACTCTCCTGGTGAGAGTGACAGCAGCACGGAGTGATCCAGACCCGTCAGGCATGGGGACGAGGTCTTCGCCCCGAGGCGTACGCCCCGGTCGGCGCGGACCGACCGTCGCGGGCGCCCCCATCGCTCTGACTGCCCTGACCGCAACCGTTCCAGGAGGACGGACACCACATGGCCAAGATCATCGCGTTCGACGAGGAGGCCCGTCGCGGCCTCGAGCGCGGCATGAACCAGCTCGCCGACGCCGTCAAGGTGACGCTCGGTCCCAAGGGCCGCAACGTCGTGCTGGAGAAGAAGTGGGGCGCTCCCACCATCACCAACGACGGCGTTTCCATCGCGAAGGAGATCGAGCTCGAGGACCCGTTCGAGAAGATCGGGGCCGAGCTGGTCAAGGAGGTCGCGAAGAAGACCGACGACGTCGCCGGCGACGGCACCACCACCGCCACCGTGCTCGCCCAGGCGCTCGTACGCGAGGGACTGCGCAACGTCGCGGCCGGCGCGAACCCGATGGCGCTCAAGCGTGGCATCGAGAAGGCCGTCGAGGCCGTGAGCACCCAGCTGCTCGAGGCCGCCAAGGAGGTCGAGACCAAGGAACAGATCGCTGCGACGGCCTCGATCTCGGCCGCCGACCCGCAGATCGGCGACATGATCGCCGAGGCGATGGACAAGGTCGGCAAGGAAGGCGTCATCACCGTCGAGGAGAGCAACACCTTCGGGCTCGAGCTCGAGCTCACCGAGGGCATGCGCTTCGACAAGGGCTACATCTCGCACTACTTCGTGACCGACCCCGAGCGCATGGAGGCGGTCCTCGAGGACGCGTACGTCCTCATCGTCGAGTCCAAGATCTCCGCGGTGAAGGACCTGCTCCCGCTGCTGGAGAAGGTCATGCAGGGCGGCAAGCCGCTGCTGATCATCGCCGAGGACGTCGAGGGCGAGGCGCTGGCCACCCTGATCGTCAACAAGATCCGCGGCACGTTCCGCTCGCTCGCCGTCAAGGCGCCGGGCTTCGGCGACCGCCGCAAGGCCATGCTGCAGGACATCGCGATCCTGACCGGCGCCCAGGTCATCAGCGAGACCGTCGGTCTCAAGCTCGAGAACGCCGGGCTGGACCTGCTCGGCCGCGCCCGCAAGATCGTCGTCACCAAGGACGAGACGACGGTCGTCGAGGGTGCCGGCGACCCCGAGCAGATCGCCGGCCGGGTGAACCAGATCCGCGCCGAGATCGAGAAGTCCGACTCGGACTACGACCGCGAGAAGCTGCAGGAGCGGCTCGCCAAGCTGGCCGGCGGCGTGGCCGTCATCAAGGCCGGCGCGGCCACCGAGGTCGAGCTCAAGGAGCGCAAGCACCGCATCGAGGACGCCGTCCGCAACGCCAAGGCGGCCGTCGAGGAGGGCATCGTCGCCGGTGGCGGCGTGGCGCTCATCCAGGCGGGTGCGCGCGCGTTCGACAAGCTCGAGCTCGAGGGCGACGAGGCGACCGGCGCGAACATCGTGAAGGTCGCGCTCGATGCGCCGCTCAAGCAGATCGCGGTCAACGCCGGCCTCGAGGGCGGTGTGGTGACCGAGAAGGTCCGCGGTCTGGAGCCCGGCTGGGGCCTGGACGCGGCGACCGGCGAGTACGTCGACATGATCAAGGCAGGGATCATCGACCCGGCCAAGGTCACGCGCTCGGCGCTGCAGAACGCGGCCTCGATCGCGGCGCTGTTCCTCACCACCGAGGCAGTCATCGCGGACAAGCCGGAGAAGGCAGGCGGCCAGGCTGGCGGCATGCCCGGCGGCGGGGACATGGACTTCTGAGTCCAGCCCGCATCCGTACGACCGCCGAGGGGCGGACCCGAGACCCGGGTCCGCCCCTCGCGGCTTCCCCGCCGCCGGCTGGCGTTGATCCCGAGCAGCACCGGGCCGGGACGGCGGGCGTCGGTGCGGGCGGTCGCGTCAGTCGGTGAGCCAGCGCAGGATGGCGTCCATCTCGTGCAGCGGTCCCAGGTGGCCTGCGCCCACCATCAGATGGCCCTGCGCCCTCGGCACGTTCGCGCACAGCCAGGCGGCGTGGGCCGGCGGTACGAGGGTGTCCTCGGTGCCGTGCCAGACGCCGGACGGCACGCGCACCCGGCCCACGTCGAAGCCCCACGGCCGGCAGAAGGCCAGGTCGTCGTCCACCCAGCCCCCCGCTCCCGGCCGCAGACCCTCCGTCATCGACTCTGCCAGCAGCCGGTCGATCGCCGGGTGGTCCAGCGCGGCGCGGTCCACCTCCGGCATCTCGGCCCGCAGCGCGACGATGAAGGCGTACACGTCGTCGGCGACGGCGGCAGCCACCGGGTCGAGGACGGCGTGCAGGGCCTCCCGTCCGGAGAGCGCGGCGTCGAACTCGTCGAGGTTGCCCTGGGACATGCCGGCGAAGAAGTCCAGGCCGCGCGCGTCCATCGGCGCCACCGACGACACGGCGGCGCACCGGGTGACCCGGTCGGACAGACCCGCTGCCACCGCGAGCGCGTGCGGACCTCCCCCGGAGAACCCGAGGACTGCGAACCGTTGCAGGGTCAGCGCATCCGCGACGAGCGCGACATCGGCCGCCGCGCCGGCGACGGTCCGGTCCGGCCGCGCCGTGCTCCCGCCGTACCCCGGCCGGTCGTAGCTGACCAGGCGGACTCCGATGCGGTCGAGCAGCCCGCGGTCGGGCACGGTGAACAGCCGCGACCCGGGTGTCCCGTGGCAGACCAGGACCGGCCGGCCGTCGTGCGGACCGAAGGCGGCGGCCAGCAAGAGGCCGCCGTCCGGCGTCGGAACGGGTAACGACGTCTCGTCCACGGCCCGAGCCTAGGCTGCGGCGCATGGCGATCCTGGTCGATCCGGCGACCTGGTCCGGCCGGGGCCGGCTGTGGTGCCACCTCGTCAGCGACTCGTCTTTCGACGAGCTGCACGCTTTCGCCCGGACCTGCGGCATCCCGGAGCGCGCGTTCGACGGCGACCACTACGACGTGCCGGCCGACCGGCGCGACGACCTGATCGCGGCAGGCGCGCTGCCCGTACGCAGCCGGGAGCTCGTCCGGCGCCTCACCCAGGCGGGCCTGCGCCGCCCCAAGCACCGCCCCGCCCCCTGCGACTGATGCGCGCGTCTTGGGCCTTCACGGTCCGGGAAGGCCCAAGACGCGCGCATCAGTCGGTGATCGGGGGCAGGGTGGGGGCGCCGGCCGCGGCAGCGCAGAGTCGTCAGCCTTCGTCGCGCCAGGACCTCCACAGGGCGGCGTACGGCCCACCGGCGCTGACCAGCTCGTCGTGCGTGCCGATCTCGCTCACCAGACCCCGCTCCACCACGGCGACCCGGTCGGCGTCGTGCGCCGTGTGCAGGCGGTGCGCGATCGCGACGACCGTACGGCCTTCGAGCACCGCCGCCAGCGAGCGTTCCAGGTGCCGTGCGGCTCTGGGGTCCAGCAGTGAGGTCGCCTCGTCCAGGACGAGGGTGTGCGGGTCGGCGAGCACGAGCCGGGCCAGCGCGACCTGCTGCGCCTGTGCGGGTGACAGCGTGGCCCCGCCCTGACCCACCCGGGTCCGCGGCCCGTCCTCGAGGGCGTCCACCCATTCGAGCGCGTCCACCGCGGCCAGGGCGTCGCGCACACGCTCGGCGCTCGCCTCCGGACGGCCCAGCCGTACGTTGTCCTCCACCGTCCCGACGAACACGTGGTGCTCCTGCGTGACCAGCGCGACGTGGCCGCGCAACTCGTCCAGCTCGAGCTCGGTGAGCTCCACGCCACCGAGCAGCACGCTGCCCTCGCGCGGGCCGTGGATCCCGGCCAGCAGGCGGCCCAGGGTCGACTTCCCGGCGCCGCTGGGACCGACGACGGCCAGCCGCTCGCCGGGGCGCAGGTCCAGCGAAACCCCGTGCAGCACGTCGCGTCCTTCGTTGTACGCGTAGCGGACGTCGCGTGCGACGAGGTGCTCGTCGGCAGGGACGGCGCCGGTCGCAGTCCGGTCCGGCGGGACGTGCGCCACCCCGATCAGCCGTGCCAGCGACGTGCTGCCCACCTGCACCTCGTCCAGCCACGAGATCAGCGAGTCGACGGGGTCGATCAGCTGCTGGACGTACAGCGTCACCGCCGTCACCTGGCCCAGCGTCACGTACCCGCGCTGGTAGAGCAGCCCACCCAGCAGCACGGTGACCGCGACCGGCAGGACGTACGCGATCTCGACCGTCGGGAACCACACCGTGCGCAGGAACAGCGTGCGCTTCTCGGCCCGGAACGCGCCCGCGACGTCGTCGTCTCCCGTGCGGATGCGCAGGTCGCCCAGCTGCAGCGCCTCAACCGTCCGGGACGCCTCGGCGGTCTCCGCGACGCCGGCCGTCATGACCGAGTACGCCTCCCGCTCGGCCAGGTAGCCGGCCGGCGCGCGACGCAGGTACCACCGCGTCGACAGCAGCAGGATCGGGAGCGCGACGAGGCAGCCGAGCGCGAGCAACGGCGACACCAGGAAGGTGGCGACGAGTGTCAGCAACGTGGTGACGGCGGCGACCATCGTCTCGGGCACGGCGAACCGCACGGTGCGGGTGAGCGCGTCGACATCGCTGGTGGTGCGGGTGAGCAGGTCGCCCGTGCCGGCCCGTTCGACCGTGGACAGCGGCAGCCTCAGGACGCGGCCCAGGAAGTCCTCGCGCAGGTCGGCCAGCACCTGCTCGCCGAGTACGAACGACTTGGCGCGGGCCCACCGCGTCAGCACCGTCTGCGCCAGCACGAACCCGGCCAGCAGGGCGGCGAGCTGGTCGACGTGCGTCTGCGTGGTGCCGTCCTGCACCGACTGGACCATCGCGCCCAGCAGCCGCGGTCCGGCCAGCCCGGTGACGGCCGCGAGCCCGTGCAGAACCAGCATCGACGTGAGGGCGCGCGGGTGCCGCCGGGCGAGCGTGCGCGCGTACGCACGGGTCTGCCGGCCGGTGGCGATCGGCAGGGTCCGCCTCACGACCGCTCCCCGGGCCGGACGGCGGCCAGCTCCGCCTCGCCGCGCGTCACGACCGCGCGGTAGCGGGGGTTGGAGTGCATCAGCGCACGGTGCGGACCGACGTCGACCACGACGCCGTCCTCGAGGAAGGCGACCTCGTCGCAGCGCTCGAGCAGCAACGGGCTGGTCGTCATCACGACCGTCGAGCGCCCGGCACGGACGGCGTGCAGGCGCTCGGCGATCCGGGCCTCCGTGTGCGCGTCCACCGCGCTGGTCGGCTCGTCCAGCACCAGGACCGCCGGGTCGGCGATCAGCGCGCGGGCGAGCACCAGCCGCTGGCGCTGCCCGCCGGACAGCGACCGGCCGCGCTCCTCGACGTCGGCGTCCAGACCGTCGGGCAGGGCCTCCAGGACGTCCTCGGCCCCGGCGGCGTCGATCGCTGCCAGCAGCACGGCGTCGTCGCCGTGCGCGTGCCCCAGCGGGTCGAGCTCGCCGCGGAGCGTGCCGGTGAACAGGCGCGGGTCCTTGTCGCCGACCAGGACCAGGTTGCGCACGATGCGGATCGGCAGATCGGCCAGCGGGACGCCGCCGAGAGTGACTGCGCGGTCGGGCGCCGCGTCGGTGTACCGGCCCAGGCGGTCGGCCAGCGCCGCGGTCTCTTCGGGGACGGCCGACGCCACCCCTACCATCCGGCCCGCCGGCGCGCTCAGCCCGCTGGTCGGGTCGACGAGCGCGCCGCCCGGGGCCGGCTCGACGGCCGCATGCGCCGGCTCGGGCAGCACGGGCTGCAGCCGCAGCACATCGATCACCCGGGCCGACGAGACCAGCGCCGTGGTGATCTTGTCGGCCGCCTCGGTCGCCGTTCGCAGCGGGGTCACCAGGAACGCCGCGTAGCCGTAGAACGCGACCAGCTGGCCGATCGACAGCTCGCCGTCGACGGCGAGCCGCGCGCCCAGCCAGGTGACCGTCACGACGAACACGCCCGGCAGCAGCACCTGCGCGGCGTCCAGGAGGGCCTGGACCCGGGCCACCCGCACGCCGGCGAGCCGGACCTGCTGGGACTTGTCCCGGAAGCGGCCGAGGAACACATCCTCCCCGCCGATGCCGCGCAGCACGCGCAGCCCGGCCACGGTGTCCGCCCCCAGCGTCGTCAGCTCGCCCACGAGCCGGCGCTGCTCGGTCTGGCGGCGCTTGAGCGGGCGCAGCAGCGGCGTCACGCCGAGGGTGAGCAACGGGACTCCGAGCAGGACCACCAGGCCCAGGAACGTCGACGAGTGCAGCAGGATCACGGCGACCACGAGGAACGAGACGACGGCACCCGCGGCGCGGGCCGACACGTCGAACGCGCCGCCGATGCGGAACACGTCCGCCGCGGTGACACTGACGACGTCGCCGGTCGGCACCTGCGCCGGCAGCGACGCTCCGAGCCGGGCGGCCTGCCGGGACACCAGCTGCTGGGTACGGAGGGTCGCGAGCAGCCAGTTGCCGACGGCGAACCGGTGCCGGAAGACCCCGGCGACCGCCTGCAGCAGCCCGACCGCGAGCAGCGCGAGCGACCAGCGCACGAGCGCGGCGGTGTCCTCCGCGGCCACGCCCTGGTCGATGGCCCGGCCGAGCAGGAAGGGCACCACGGCCTGCCCGCTCATCCACAGGACGCCGAACGTGATCCCGCCGAGGAGGCTGAGCCACTGCCCGCGAGCCACCCACCACAGGTAACCGCCCGGCGACCGGAGCGCCGGCGTTCCCGGGTCGGTCAGGGGCAGGCTACGCACCCGGCCACGCTAGGCGGTCGCAGTGGGTACCCGCGAACAGGTTTCGCCTGCCTGCGCCGGTAGGCTGACCGGGGTGAACCCGGATGCCGCCAGCGCGCCCAGCAGTCCCGGTCAGCCGAGCCAGCCCAGCCCGGTCCTCGTCGTCGACTTCGGCGCGCAGTACGCGCAGCTCATCGCGCGCCGCGTCCGCGAGGCACACGTCTACAGCGAGATCGTGCCGTCGTCCATGCCGGTCGAGGAGATCGTCGCGCGCCGCCCCGCCGCAGTGATCCTGTCCGGCGGCCCGTCCAGCGTGTACGCCGACGGCGCCCCGCAGGTCGACCCCGCCCTGTTCGAGGCTCAGGTCCCCACGTTCGGCATCTGCTACGGGTTCCAGGCGATGGCGCTCGCGCTCGGCGGGGAGGTGGCCAGGACCGGCCGCTCCGAGTTCGGGCGGACGCCGCTGCGCATCACCGCCGAGAAGTCGGCCCTCTTCGAGGGGATGCCTGCGGAGGGCCTGACCGTGTGGATGTCACACGGCGACTCGGTGTCGGCGGCGCCGCCCGGTTTCGAGGTGACCGCGACCACGGCGGGCGCACCGGTCGCCGCGTTCGAGGACCGCGGGCGGGCGTTCGCCGGCGTGCAGTTCCACCCCGAGGTGCTGCACACCGAGCAGGGGCAACAGGTGCTCGAGCGGTTCCTGTACGACGTGGCCGGGCTGGCGCCGACGTGGACCACTGCGTCGATCGTCGACGAGCAGGTGGCGGCGATCCGCGCGCAGGTGGGCTCCGGCCGGGTCGTCTGCGGGCTCTCCGGCGGTGTCGACTCCGCGGTGGCCGCCGCTCTGGTGCAGCGCGCGGTGGGCGACCGGCTGACCTGCGTGTTCGTGGACCACGGCCTGCTGCGCAAGGGCGAGGCCGAGCAGGTCGAGCGCGACTACGTCGCGGCCACCGGCGTACGGCTCCAGGTGGTCGACGCCCAGGACCGGTTCCTGACCGCGCTGGCCGGGATCACCGACCCCGAGCAGAAGCGCAAGACGATCGGGCGCGAGTTCATCCGCGTGTTCGAGACCGCCGCCGCCGAGGTCGTGGCCGAGGCGGGGGCGCAGGGGGAGCCGGTCGAGTTCCTCGTGCAGGGGACGCTCTACCCGGACGTGGTCGAGTCCGGCGGCGGGACCGGCACCGCGAACATCAAGAGTCACCACAACGTCGGCGGGCTGCCGGAAGACTTGCAGTTCCGGCTCGTCGAACCGCTGCGGACGCTGTTCAAGGACGAGGTGCGGGCCGTCGGAGAGCAGCTCGGTCTACCCGCGCAGATCGTGTGGCGGCAGCCGTTCCCCGGTCCTGGGCTGGCCATCCGCATCATCGGCGAGGTGACCCGTGAGCGGCTCGCCGTCCTGCGCGAGGCCGACGCGATCGTGCGCGCCGAGCTCACCGCGGCCGGGCTGGACCGCTCGATCTGGCAGTGCCCGGTGGTGCTGCTGGCCGAGGTCCGCTCGGTCGGAGTGCAGGGCGACGGCCGGACGTACGGGCACCCGGTGGTGCTGCGTCCGGTGTCGTCCGAGGACGCGATGACAGCAGACTGGTCGCGGCTCCCGTACGACGTGCTGGAGCGCATCTCGACCCGCATCACGAACGAGGTGCGCGAGGTCAACCGCGTGGTGCTCGACGTGACCAGCAAGCCGCCCGGCACCATCGAGTGGGAGTAAGCCACCCACTCTGAGCGAGCACCTCGCCCGCCGATGCCCGCCGATGCCGCCGACCTGTCGTGGCCCGCTCGGGCCGCCGCAGCGGACACCTCGCGTTGGGCGGCCTGGCGCAGCGCATGAACGCTGAATTCGTCATCGGCCAGGGACGTTGGGCTCTACGCAGCGCCACGGCCGCGAGCGACGCTGGATCTGTCGAGGGGGTGGTCACCGTGAACGACCTCGAGACCCGACCCATCGAGGAACAGCTTCACCTGTGGGTGTCCGAGGGACTGCTCGCGCCCGAGGTCGCCGAGCGCATCGAGGACTTCGAGGCCCACCGCGCCGCTCCGGCGGCGCAGAAGGCGCCTTCTGCTCCCGCCCGCCGCATCCCGCTGGTCGTCGAGGCACTCGGCTACCTCGGCGGGATCATGGCTCTCGTCGCCGGCGCGATCGCCGTCCAGCAGCTCTGGCCGGACATCACCTCGACGGGAGCGGCGGTCTTCGCGGCAGCCGCCACCGTGGTCCTGCTGGCCGGTGGGTGGCTCGTCCCTGCTCCCGCCGACCCTGCGTTCGGGCGCCTGCGCAGTGTGCTGTGGGCGCTGAGTTGTGGGACGTTCGGTGCCGCCCTCGCTCTCTTCGGCGTGGACCGCTGGGACCTGACCGGTGAGCAGGAGGCGCTGGCCGTGTTCGCGGCCGTCGGCGTCCTGGCGGTCGGGCTGTGGCTGCTGCACCGCGAGATCCTGCAGCACCTGGTCATGTTCGCGGCGGTCGTCGCGGTGGCCGGTCTGACGACGTTCGTCGTGCTGGACGACTCGCTGCAGCCGTGGAGCGCAGGCCTGGCCGTGTGGGTCCTGTCCGCGGCCTGGGGCGCGGTCGTGCTGCGCACGCACCTGCTCGAGCCGCGGGTGGCCGGGCTGCTCGCCTCCGCGGTGGGCCTGCTCGTCGGCGCCATGATGACCATGACGACCGCAGCCGGGAACGTGCTCGCCCTGGCCACGGTGGGAGTCGTGATCACCGGCGGGGTCGCGCTGCGGAAGGTCTGGCTGGTCGGCATCGGAGCACTCGGCGCTCTGGAGATCGTTCCGGTGGTTGCTATCCGGTACCTGCCGCGCAGCGTGGCCGCGCCCTTGTCCATCTTCGCTCTCGGGATGGTCATCCTCGGGATCGCGATCTGGCTCACCCGCCGGCACCGCCTGCAGGCCTGACCTCAGGTCGGGGGTCCGAGCTCCACCAGGGCGCGCAGCCCTCCCTGCGGCCCCTCGGCGAGCCGGAGCACGCCGCCGGACGCCTCGGCGCTGCGGCGGACGATGTCCAGCCCCAGCCCGCTCGACCCGGCCGTGCTCTCGCCCCGGCGGAGCACCTGCGGGCCGGGCAGCCCGGGGCCCTCGTCCTCCACCATCAGCAGCGCCCCGCCGTCCGGTCGCGCGAGCAGCGCGACGCGGATCGGCGTGCCGTCGGGAGTGTGCGCGAACACGTTGCCGAGCAAGGCGTCCACCGCGTTGGCCAGGTCGGCCGCGGTGAGCCGGACCGGGAGCGGCCGGCCGGGGGTCTCGACGTCCATCCGCCGGTCGGTGTCGTCGGCCAGCACCTGCCAGAACGCCGCCCGCTCGACGACGACGGCGACCGCGTCGCAGGCCGCCGTCACCCCCTCGCGGACGGGGCGCCTCGCCTCGCTGATCAGCTGGTCGACCGCCCGCGAGAGCGCCGCGACGTCCCGGGAGACGCGCTCCCGCTCCTCGGTGTCGCGCAGGTCGTCGGCGTCCAGCCGGAGCGCGCTAATCGGGGTGCGGAGGCGGTGGGAGAGGTCGGCGACGGACTCGCGCTCGGCGTGCAGCAGGCTCTGGATCCGGCTGCCCAGCCGGTTGACCGCACGACCGGCGTCGGCGACCTCCGGCGGGCCACCGGGCAGGACCCGGGCAGCCAGGTCCCCCATGCCCAGCCTGGTCGCCGTCTCGGTCAGCGAGTGCAGCGGTCGCAGGAACGAGCGGGCCAGCCCGTCCGCGACGAGCAGTGCCAGGGCCAGCAGAGCCAGTCCGAGAGCGCCGAGCACCAGCCACGCGGTGGTCACGCCGCTGGTCAGGGTCGCGGCCGGGATCTCGACCCGGACGACGGCCGTCCCCTCGGCCCTGCCCGCGACCGGGATCAGCACTTCCCGGGCGCCGCCCGGCAGGTCGGCGCTGAAGGCCCGGCCGAGCTCGGCCAGCTTGACCGACGAGCTGTGCGGCCGCTGGTCGCCGATGACCTCGCCGTCACCGAGGAACACGGTGACGGGCTCGTGCACCGCGGAGCGCACCTGGTCCACCGCCAGCCGGATGGTCGGCGTGTCCGCCACCCCGACGACGGCGGCGAGCGGCTGCACGCCGACGGTGGCCTCGCTGGTCGCACGGTCGGCGGTCGACGAGCGGATCAGCCAGGCCAGCGGCACGAGGAACGCGACCAGCACGACGAGCGTGGACGCTGCCACCGTGAGCAGCAGCTGCCGTCTCACTCGTCCGGCCCCACGAGCTTGACCCCGACGCCACGGACGGAGAACAGGAACCGCGGGGACTGGGCGCTCTCGCCGAGCTTGCGGCGCAGCCAGGACAGGTGGACGTCGACCGTCTTGTCGGCGCCCCCGTACGGAAGCCGCCACACTTCCGTGAGCAGCTCGCGCTTGGTGACGACCTGCCCGGGCCGGGCGGCGAGGTACGCGAGCAGGTCGAACTCGCGTGGGGACAGCTCCAGCGGCACGCCGTCGAGGGTCACGGTGCGGGCCCGCGGGTCGACCTCGAGGCCGCCGACGGTGAGCACCGAGTCCGCGTCGGGGGCAAGCGCCCGGCGCAGCACCGCACGGATACGCGCTTCGAGCGTCACAGCGCTGAACGGCTTCACCACGTAGTCGTCGGCGCCGGCGTCCAGCGCGCGCACGATGGACGCGTCGTCGTCCCTGGCCGTGGCGACGATGACCGGGACGCTGCTGACCGCCCGGAGCATGCGCAGCAGCTCGGTGCCGTCGATGTCGGGCAGCCCGAGGTCGAGCAGGACCAGGTCGGGGCGGGAGTCGATCGCCTCGCGCAGACCGCTCATCGCGTCTGCTGCGGACGACACGGCGTGCCCGCGCTCGCCCAGGCTGCGGATCAGGGCGGAGCGGATCGCCGGGTCGTCCTCGACCACGAGCACGTGCGGCACGCCTGGAATGTATCGGCGGACGGCCCCGGCCTCGTGGTCCGGCCGTGCTTCGGGCGCAGCGATGGGCACTGCTTAGCCATGTCTTATCGCTCGTCCGGCCGAACCCGGGAGAGCATGACCGGGTGCACCGTAGGCGCTACTTCTTCGGCTGGGTCGCGGTGGCGACGGTGGCCACGGCCATCGCGCTCGCCACGGTCGTCCTGGTCCGTGGCGCGGTGGGCGGCGAGCTGGTGGTGGGGGCGCTCAGCCCGGCCGACGTCAGCGCGCAGCTGTCCGCCGCCACGACCGGGGGCGGTGCAGGCGGGCCGGCGGGGACCGGCGCGACGACCGGCCCGTCCACCCGACCGGCGACGTCCTCGTCGGCGCAGCCGACCCCCGGCCACAAGGGCACGGCGGGGCCCACGTCGCCGTCTGCGGGAGGTGCCACGTCGTCGCACGGGCCGTCTCCTTCGCAGGCGGCCGGCGGCTCGGGCTCGCCGACCTCCAAGCCGGCCCCGACGCAGTCCTCCGTCACGCGGCTACTGACCTCGTCGGGCGGCTCGATCGTGGCCCGCTGCACCGGCGCGGGTGGTTCGGCCCTGGTCTACCTCGTCTCCTGGAGCCCTGCGCAGGGGTACTCGGCGCACCCGCCCAGCAACCGTGGGCCGGCCGCGGAGGCCGAGATCGAGTTCGAGTCAGACGCGTCGTCGGTCACGGTGCACGTCCACTGCTCGTCGTCGGGCCCGGTGCAGACCGTCGAGACCCACGGCTCTTCGGGTGGTGGCGGCGGGGACGAGTGAGCGGACGACGACTGGGCAGGGCGTGAGCGGCGCGGCGCCTCAGCGCCGGTCCTGCTCCAGGAACAGTGCGCGACGCGGACAGGCGGCGACCGCAGCCTCGGCCTGCCTGCGATCACGTCGCTCCAGCCGGCCGGACGGCATGATCGGGTAGCCCCACGAGTCGACGGTGACCAGCGCCGGCGCCAGGTGCGCGCAGATGCCGACCCCCTCGCAGGCGACCGGGTCGACCCGGAGCCGGCGCGACTCGGATCTGGCACGGTGGCCGCCCACTCAGGCCACCCCCGGCACCGGCAGCAGGGCGGGCCTCCGGATGCCCTGGCAGGGGCCGTCGGCCAGGTGCCGCCGCACGTCCGACGCGAACGTACGCAGGGCGGAACGCACCAGCCGGACCGCACCGTCGGGGTGGTGGCAGGCCCCGCGACCGTCGATCTCACCGGCGTAGCGGTGCAGCAGCTTGAGATCGCCGCGACCGGCCCGGCCGTCGCGGAGCCTGCCCACCAGCTCGGACATCGACGGGAGCCCGAACATGCACGGGCCGCACTGCTGGGCGCCGCTGCCGGCGAGGTACTCCACCAGGCGCGCCGTCTCGGCGATGCCGCACGCCGCCGCCGGCAGCGGAGCCACGACGCCGGCGCCGAGCGAGGCACCCAGCGCCCGCAGCCCGCGCTCGCTGACCTCCGCCCGGCCCGCCTCGGCCCAGGGCAGCCAGCTCCCGCCGTACCCGCCGACCAGCACGGCCTGCGGGGCATGACCGCCGAGCCCACCCCTGGCGAGCAGCCCGGCGAGCGTCTCGCCCGCGGACACCGACAGCACCAGGCGCCGGGTCGGGGCAACGAGCGTGACCAGCCACAGATCCGCCTGCGCCGTGGGCCCGGAGCGAGCGACCAGCGCGACCATCGCCAGGGTCTCGGCGTTGTGCAGCACCGTGGGCCTTCCGTCCACCCCGGACGCGGCGGCCGGCCGGCGGCTCAGCAGCGGGAGCGCCGGCCCGCCCGACAGCGCGCGTACCACGGCGCTGGACTCGCCGGAGAGGTAGTGGTCCGGTCCCTGGGCGATGCGGACCGGGACCTCCGAGGCCCCCGCGGCCCGGCGCTCGGCCAGGGCGCGGGAGACCGCCCGGTACGCCTCGGCATCCCCTGCGTGCAGCCACACCACGGCGGCCCGGGCTCCGACGGTCTCCGCGGCGATGGCCAGCCCATCGAGGACCAGGTGCGGACGCAGCTGCAGCAGCGCGGCGTCCTTGACGCTGGCCGGCTCGCCCTCGGCGCCGTTGGCGACCACCAGCCCGCCACCGCCGGCGGACAGCGCCGCCCGCCACTTGGCGACGACCGGGAAGTGCCCGCCGCCGCGACCTGTCAGGGCGCTGTGCTCCAGCGCGGCCATCACGGCGTCGCCGCGGTCCCAGGTGGCCGCCGGCCGCGGCCCGTAGGCCTCCAGGTGGCGGTCGAGGTCGTGCGCCAGGACCCCGGACGACCGCTCCCGGGACCGCAGCGGGAAGACCGCGGGCTCGTCGAGGAGGCCGGGACCGGGCTCGAGCACCGCGGCGACCGCCCGCGCCCCGGCCGTGGCCGGGCTCGGCACGCTGGTCAGCCAGCGCTCCTCGCGCCGGTGGTGGCTGGTGCTCATCGGACCTGCGGCCGGGAGGCCGCCATCTCCTCGAACCGGTCGGCAGGCGTGCGCGCCGCGTACCGGCTCAGCGCCAGCAGGGCCACCGCACCACCGCTGACCAGGTACAGCGCGAGCAGCGGCGCGCTGTCGCTGCCCGCCAGCACCGCGTGCACCCAGACCAGGACCAGCGACAGCGCCGCCACCTTGTGCAGCGGCCACCACACCCGGGCGGTGACCCGCCCGGCGAGCGCGGCGGTCAGCCCGGCGAGCAGGCCCGCGTACGCGCCGATCACGCCGAGCGTCACCGGCACCGGCCGGTAGGTCGCGCCCATGGGCAGCAGTGCACCGCGCAGTCCGACGCCGGCGTACGAGTCCGTCGCGAGCACGAGCACGTGCAGCACCAGGAAGGCGAGGGTGAACACCGCCAGGCTCACGTGCACCCGGATACGGGTGGCGGTGCTCGGCCGGGCGACGCGGTTGCGCCACGGGTGTGAGAGCACCAACCCCATCGCGACCAGCGCGACCAGCAGGACGTACGTGGTGACGCCCGCCGCGCGGCCGAGGATCCAGGGCTCCTGCCTGTCGCCGGCCACGCTGTCGAACGCCTTCCCGACCAGGTACGCGCTGACCGCGGCACTGGCCGCGACGCCCAGGGCCAGGACGACGGCGGTGGCGGCGGACGCGACGGTCGGTCCGGGGCGCGGCTCGGCGCCCGGGTCAGCGCGCACGGTCGCTCCGCCAGAGCACCAGCTCGTCCATCGCCGCCGTGCTGTCCACCGTGCCGTCCTCGTGCACCCACATCGCCGCGAGCGCCCGCTCCTCGGCCAGCGCCCGCACGTCCCGTCCCCCGGCCAGGAACAGCGACTTGCTCCAGACCTCCGCGCGGGCCGGGTCGTTCGCGACGACGGTCACGGCCGCCAGCCCGGGCCCGCCCGGACGTCCGGTCCGCGGGTCGATCAGGTGGTGCACGGCCTGGCCGCCGGAGCGCCAGCGCCGGATCCGCGTCGATGAGGTCGCGCAGGCCAGGTCGCTGACGCTCAGGACCGCGACCGGGTCGGCTCCTCCGAGCGGGTCCTCGACGCCGACCTTCCAGCCATCGCCGTCCGGCCCGCCGCCGGCCGCTTCGACGTCGCCACCGGCCTCGACCAGCACCGCGCGGCCGGCGCCGGAGAGCTTCTGGGCCGCCCACCGGACGGCCAGGCCCTTGCCGATCCCGCCGAGGTCGATCGGCGCCGGGCCGAGCCGGATCGAACGCCCATCGCTGCCCAGCCGCGGCAGCCACGGAGTCGTCGCGGGTGGGGTGGGACCGGGGCGCGCGCCCTCCTCCGGCGGCCCCCCGGTGACGACGGCCGCCGCGCCCTCGAAGGGGAGCGAGCGGTCGTAGCCGAGCGACTCGAGCACTCGGAGCACGCGCGGGTCGAACAGGCCGCCCGTCTCCTCGTACGCCGCTGCGGCTGCCGAGACAGCGTCGAAGAGCTCCACCGGCACCTGGTGCCAGGCGTCCGGTGCGGCGTTGGCCCGCATGAGCGGGCTGTCCGGGTCGAAGCGGGTGCAGGCCCGCTCGACCCGCTCGAACACGTCCCGGGCCCGGTCGACCGCGGCGGCCGCCGAGCCCGTCGGACCGACCACCCGCACCGTGACATCGCAGGCCATCGCCCGGAACCGGGCCACCAGGTCCGGCATGACGGAGAAGGCCAGGCCGCCGATCGGTCGCGGCGACGTGGCGGTCCCCGGCGTACCGGGCTCGGCGCCGGCCGGGCCGGCCGTCACTTCGGCGCCCCGGACGCCCCGGTCGTGGTCTGCGTCGCCGGCGGCTTCGCGGCGGGAACCGTGACCACCACGGTCTTCGAGCCGCCGCCCGAGGACCTGCCCGAGCTCGACGAGCGCGCGGAACCCGCCGAGCCGGACCGGCCGGACGAGGCGCCCGCATGGCCCTTTCCCGACAACGCGGCCGCCTGCGCCTTCACCGCCGCCACCTGCTTGGCCAGCCGGGCGACGGCTTGCGCGTTGGCGGCCACCGCCTGGCGCAGTGCCACCAGCGTCGGGTCCGGCTTGGCGACCGGCGCGGCGGCCGGCTTCGTGGTCGCGGCCGCGCCGGTCGGGTGCAACGGGTCGTGCCCGGCCGCCCAGGCGGTCGTGCCGGCGAACAGTCCCGCCGCCACCGGTGCCGCCAGCGCCGCCGCCGACCAGCGGGCGGCCCGGCCGCGCGGCTCAGTCATCGCCGCCGCCATTGCCCTCGTGCTCGTTCTCGCCGCCGCCGGAGCCACTGGCCCCGGTGGTGGTGTGGGTCGAGGGCGAGGGCTGGGCCGTGGCCGGCGCGTGGATGTAGACCACCTTGCGCTTGACCGGGCGGGACGAGTACCCGGTGCCTTGGGCGCCCCCGGAGGCCTGGCCGGCTGCGGCCGCCCGCCTGGCGGCGGCGAGCCGCGCGTGGGCGTCGGACAGGTCCCGGCCGAGGGTCCGGGTCTGGGAGTCCAGGTCGGCCAGCGCCTTCTGCAGCGCCGCCTTCTCCGCGGCGCTCTGGTCGGCCGCGGTGGTGTCGGACGCAGTCGAGCCCAGTGCCAGAGCCGCTGGGACGGCGGCCGCGGCGACTCCGGCCACTCCGAGGACTCCGGTGGTCACGGCGGTGGAGAGGGCGATACGACGGGTTCGTCTCATCGGGGTGCTCCTTGCTCGGGTGACACCACTGTCCTGAGCCGTACGGCCGGGCGAAAGGTGGTTATCCGGGCGTTAAGGGACTCATGGACGAACCTTGAGCCACACGGGTGCTCAGCTGTTGCCGAGGATGGCCGCGACCGGGGGGAGGACGGCGGCGAGCGCGAGTGCCGCGACCCGCAGCGGCACCGGGGCCGGGACGAAGAACCCGAACAGCACCAGCACGATGCACGGCACCATCACCATGAAGTACCGCCGCTTCCGCGCGGCGATCGAACGCTCCAGGGCCTCGCGCTCGGTGGGCGTGACGATGTCGAAGACCTCGTCCGGGTCCTCGCCGCGCCGCCGCCGTCCGAACACGGCTCCCACTGTGCGCCGCCGGTGCCGGGCCGGCTAGGGCGTGTCTGACGGTTCATAGCCAGAACATGACGATCGCGGCGAGGACGAGGCCGGCGCGGTAAGTGCGGGCGTGCTTGTCGTAGCGGGTGGCGATGGCGCGCCAGTGCTTGAGTCGGGCGAAAGCGCGTTCGACGACGTTGCGTCCGCGGTAGGTGGCGGGGTCGAACCCTGGGGGTCGTCCGCCTCGGCTTCCGCGTCGTTCACGTAGCTCGATCTGGTCGCGGCGTTGGGGGATGACGGCGTTGATCCCCATGCGGCGCAGCGCGTTTCGGGTTGAGGGGTGGGAGTAGGCCTTGTCCGCGACCAGGACGTCGGGACGCGACCGTGGCCGGTGCCCGGTCGGGACGGCGATGTCGCGCAGCACCGGCAGCAGCTCGGGGTTGTCCCCGGCCTGGCCGGGGGTCAGCCGGATCGCCAGCGGGCGACCGGCCGCATCGACCGCGACATGGGCCTTGGTGGTCCACCCGCCACGGGAGTGCCCCAGGGCGTGATCGACCGGTTCAGGCCACGTGAGCGTGTAGTTCGCTGGTGCCCCCCCGAATCTTGCGGGGCGCGCCGGCGGAGTGCTGATGCGCCCTGGCGATGGTGGAGTCCACCGACACCACCCACTCCAGATCGCCGGCCGCGTGCGCGTCACCCTGCAGGGTCTTGAGGACGGCATCGAGGGTGCCGTCCTTCGCCCACCGGTCCAACCGGTACCAAACCGTTTGATACGACGGGAAATCAGCCGGCAGGTCCCGCCACGGAGACCCCGTCCTGGTCCGCCAGATGATCGCCTCGACCACGTCCCGATGATCGATCCACTGCCCACCCCGCCTGGGGGTGCGGTCCGGAAGCAACGGCTCGAGTCGAGCCCACATCTCATCAGTCAGCACCCGCCGCGTCGTCATGCCCCCGAGCCTGACCGACCCGCGACGGATCATCCGTCAGACACGCCCTAGTCGCGGTCGGGGAGCCTGGACAGGTACGCGTTGTAGGCGGCCAGCTCGGCGTCGCCGTCGCGGTCGGCCTGCCGGTCCCGGCGCTGGGCCTCGCGGTCGTCCGAACGCGACCACTGGTACGCCACGATCACCGCCATCACGATCGTCGGGATCTCCGCCAGCCCCCAGGCGATCCCGCCGCCGGTGCGCTGGTCGGCGAGCAGCGCGGCGGCGTCGCGCAGGCCGATCGAGGCGAACCAGTCCCGGGCGAGGACGGTGGTCGCGGCCATGATCCCGAGCGCGAAGAACGTGTGCGCGGAGACGGTGACGAGCAGCACCAGCACGCGCGCCGGGTAGCCGGCCCGGGCGGGCCCCGGGTCCGGTCCCATGAGCACCCAGGCGAACAGGTACCCGATGGCCAGGAAGTGCGCGCTCATGAGCATGTGGCCGCTGTGCGTCGACAGCGCCAGCTGGAACAGCGGGCTGTAGTAGAAGACGAACAGGCTGCCGATGAACAGCCCGGCGGCCACGGCCGGGTTCGCGAGGAAGGCCAGGTAGCGCGAGTGCAGGACGGCGAGCAGCCACTCGCGCGGTCCCCGGCTGCCGTCGGTGCGGGCCGTCAGGGTGCGCAGCGCCAGCGTCACCGGCGCGCCCATCACGAGCAGCATCGGCACGACCATCATCAGCGTCATGTGCTGCACCATGTGCGCCGAGAACTGGGTCTTGCCGTACACACCCGGTGCCCCGCTCGTGGTCCACAGCAGCACCACGCAGCCGAGCACCCACAGCACCGCGCGGTACGCCGGCCACCCGTCGCCGCGCCGCCGCAGTCGCCGCGCGGCCATCACGTACCAGACCAGGCCGAGGACCGACACCAGCGCCCAGGCCGGCTCGAGGTACCAGGTGGTCAGCCAGCGCGCTGCCGTCAGCGGCGGGGGGAACGGGTAGCCCAGCAGCGCGGCGATCCCGTCTCCGCTCGGCACCGCCGTCTGCGAGACCGGTGGCGCCGACCGCGACAGCGCCACGGCCACACCGATCGTCGCGCCCATGACCAGCACCTCGACCACGGCCAGCCGCAGGAAGTCCCGCCGGGACGGCTCGTCGACATCCAGGCGCGGCAGCGTTCTGCGGCGGTGCCACCAGCCCGCGGTTCCGAGCAGGACGAGCGCGACCGTCTTGACCACGACCAGCGCGCCGTACGCCGTCGCCAGCCCGGACAGTGACCCGAGCCGCAGCCACGCGTTCACCGCGCCCGACACGGCGACCAGCGCGAAGCACCAGCCGGCGAGCGTCGAGTACCGCCGCACCGAGACCGGCAGCGTCCCGATGACCCACGGCGACAGCAGCACGAGCGCAGCCAGCCCGCCGACCCACACGGTCACGCCGAGCAGGTGGATGCCCAGGCTGTCGACCGCGGCCTGGTGGTCGTCGGAGCCGGCGGTGTGCCCGGACAG
Source organism: uncultured Actinomycetota bacterium (assembly GCA_963849365.1). GTDB lineage: Bacteria > Actinomycetota > Actinomycetes > Prado026 > Prado026 > CAVQCJ01. The sequence continues at coordinate 392,823 of CAWKHA010000004.1, read as the reverse complement.
CGCCAGCGGCAGCAGCGCGCCGAGCGACAGCAGTGCCATCCAGCCCACGGTGCTCATGCGGGTGGCGAGCATCGTGCCGATCGACACCAGCGCGACGAGCACGAGCGAGGCCACCATCGAGCGGCCCAGGTCGAACGAGCGCAGGAAGTAGCCCAGCTGCGAGGGAAAGCCCGGCGCGAACGGCGAGAGGCCGGCGACGTCGGCGTACGTCAGGACCAGGGTCAGCGTGCCGACGACCAGCCAGCACGTCGAGGCCACCGCCGCGAACCGGACGGCCCGGGCCCGGTGCCCGACAAGGTCGTCCTTCACCTTCCCCGACGCGGGCGGCAGGACGCACGCCGCCAGCACCAGCAGGCCGACGGTGAGCGCGGCCGCCAGGTCCTGCAGGGTCCGGCCGGCCGGAAGGCCGGCGCGGACGAACGCTCCGGCGTCGGGCAGACCCGGCTGGGTCTGCTCGAGCTGGCCGGCGAGGACGAGTCCGAGCAGGGTGGTCAGGACAGCCAGCGGTACGGCGAGCGCGGCGGCCCGCGCGTACCGGCTAGTCATCGAGCGCTCCCTCCTGCGCGTGCTCGGCCCCCACCCGGTTCCGGCGCCGCACGGTCGTGAGGGCAGCTGTCCCCGCCACGAGTGCGACACCGATGGTGGCGGCCGTCCACCACAGTACGTACGAGGGGTCCTGGCTGTTCGCGACACCGTCGACCGGGGGGGCGGGGGTCGGGGCGGCCGCGGTCGGCTCGCCCCCGGAGGCGCGGGCGACGAAAGCGAACGACCCGGTCACCGGGTGCCCGTCGTCCGCGGTCACCCGCCAGTGCACGGTGTACCGACCGGCGGGCGCGCCGGCCCGGACCGCCTGGTGCACGGTGCTGCCGACCAGGGCGGGCTTCCCGGCGGCGAGGTCCGTGCCGTCGGGCCCGGTCACCTGCACCGCCAGGCCCAGCGCGAGGGGTGGTTCGGCGAACGTCAGCACGACGTCGGCCGGCACGGCGGCGACGGTCTGCCCCGCGGCCGGTGCCGTCGTGACGAGCTCGTCGTGGGCCCACGCGGGCGCGGCCGCGAGCGCGGCACCGGCGACGCCGGCCAGCAGGGCGGTGACGAGCATGCGGATGCGGACGCGACGGTGGGCGCGACCGCGGGTCTTCGGGAGTGATGGCAAGACAGACTCCGGGCGGGTCGGACGCGGTGCTCGGCACCACGCCAGGTCGGGGGACGGTGGTGGTGCGTCGCCCGACCGGACCGCTGCGAGGACGCGCTCAGGCCGGTATGGCGACGCCGGCCCGCATCGGGGGCCCGCGCCGCGAGACGGCTCCTGCGGCAGCGACCGCGGGTCGGAGCGCGTTCGCGCGCGGCCGCCGGCCCGGCCGGGGGAGCGCGGGGACGACGATCCCGCCGACCCATCGGGACAGGTGCGCGACGAGCAGGGCGAGCAGCAGGACGGGCAGCGCGGCGAGCAGGCGCTCTCCGTACGCCAGCATCAGCGCGGTCGCCACGGTCGCGACCACGTGGGCCGCGAGCATGACGGTGGCCCCGGCCAGCGGGTGGCCGCCCATGCCGGCCATCGTGTCCGTGCTGCTGCACACAGACGGCGCCGGGCCCGAGCCGTGCATCCCGGCCATCCCGGCCACGCCGGCGCCGGCGTCCGGGCAGGACGGTCCGGCCAGGGCCATGAACGCCTCGTGCAGCCCGAGCTGGGCGACGCCGAGCGCGGCCAGCACCGCCGCGCGCCCACGGACACGGCCGGTCAGCGCCACCGCCCCCCAAGCCAGCGGGACGGCGAGCAGCACGAGCACCGGTGCGGCGGGCAAGGGTCCGCCGCCGGCCAGGTGCGCGGCCGCGGCGAGGACCAGCGCGGCCAACGTGAAGACCCCGGCACGGACGCCCCGCATGGGACCGCGTGCGTGCTCGGGCCGGGCCGGCGGCATGCCGGTCACCCTACGCCGCGCGGACGCCGCTCGACGGGGCCGGACCCAGCCCGGTTGAACGGTTGTTCAGGTAGTGTCCGGGACATCCCCGGAGGAAGGGAGCGACGCATGGAGCCACGGGTCCTCACCGAGCTGCCCGGCCCGCGCACGCGCGCCCTGCTGGAACGCAAGGACCGGGTCCTGAACGGGCCCCTGCGGGACTGGTCGGGGGTGCCGCTGGCCGTCGCGGCCAAGGACGGCTTCGTCATCGAGGACCTCGACGGGAACACGTTCGCCGACCATGTCAGCGCGTGGGGCGCGTCGCCGTACGGTGCCCAGCCGGCGCAGGTCCGCGCCGCCGTGAACGCCGCATGGGACCGCTACGGCATGGAGATCAGCAACTACGTGCAGAGCGAGCCCGTCGTCGCCCTGGCCGAGCGGCTGGTCGAGCTCGCCCCGGGCCGGATCAGCCGGGTGGCTCCCACGGTCACCGGGACCGAGGCGGTCGAGGGCGCGGTGAAGCTGGCCCGCGAGGCCACCGGCCGCCCGATGATCCTGAGCTTCCTCGGGCAGTACCACGGCGAGTCGACGTACCTCGCCGCGGCCAACTCCACGGACACGTCCGTGCCGACCACCGCGAACGCGCAGTACGTGCCGGGGTTCGTGTTCGCGCCGTACCCGAACCGGTTCCGCGCGCCGTTCCACCGCGGTGCCGGCCCCTTCGACGACACCCTGTACCTGGACTTCATCGAGGACTGGCTGCTCCGGCTGCAGGTCGAGCCCGATCAGATCGCCGGCGTGCTGATCGAGCCCGTCGCCGGGGAGGCGGGCATCCTCGCCCCGTCCGAGGCGTTCTGGCGCGGGCTGGTCGCGCTGTGCCGGAGGTACGGGTGGCTGCTCATCCTGGACGAGGTGCAGACCTGCCTCGGCCGCTGCGGCACGGTGTTCGCGGCGGACCTGTGGGGGCTCGAGCCGGACATCCTGCTGCTCGGCAAGTCGCTCGCCGCCGGTGGCCAGCCGATCGCCGCGATCATGGCGACCGAGGAAGTGCTGGCCGGCTCGCACACCCACCTGGGCGGCACGTACGCCTGGGAGCCGGCCGCCTGCGCGGGGGCGCTGGCCGGGCTGGACCTGCTGCTCGGCGGGGCGCTCGACAACGCGAAGCTGCTCGACGCGATCGCGCGCGAGGAGCTGGTGCCGCTGGTCGGGGCGTACGAGCAGGTGGGCGACGTCCGGCCGCTGGGTGCCTGGGTGGCGCTGGAGTTCGTGACCGACAAGTCGTCGGTGCGGCCGCACCCGGACTTCCAGTGGGCGGTGCACCAGGCCGCGCTGCGCCGCGGGGTGCTCGCCATCAGCGAGGACAACAAGCCGCTGTACCGGATGCAGCCCGCGCTCACGATGGACCCGGACCTGTTCCGCTGGTCCTGCCGTCAGGTCGCCGCCGCCGTCGCCGAAGTCGCCACCTGACGCTCCCGCCCAGTTCCCCGCCGGGTCAGCGGGCGGGGCGCCACATGGTCGTCACCGTCGGTCCGTCGGGGAGGTCGAACGACCCGTACGGCTCGAATCCGGCCCGCCCGTAGCGGGCCAGGTTCCCGTCGTTGGTCGACTCCAGGTAGGCGGCTGTGTGCTCGGCGTCGACCAGGTCCAGGTGGTCGGCGACCAGGTCCATGGCCAGGCCGCGGCCGCGGTGGTCCGGGTGCGTGGCCAGCAGGCTCAGGTACCACGACGGCTCGTGGCGCGGGTGGGCCGCCTCGAACCGCTCGAACGCCTCCAACAGCAGCGGCGCCCGGGCGCCGCACACGTCCCCGGTCGTGGCCACGAACGCCGCCTCGTCCTGCGCGTCCATCTCCGCCACGCCGGGCGGTACCCAGAGCGCGACCGCTCCCGCGTCCCCGGTGACCCACGCCCCGTCGTACTTGTAGGCGGCCCGCACGAACGGCCCCCAGTACGTCGTCAGCCGGGCGACCCGGTCGGTCGGGTCCGGGAACGCCCACGTACCCCACACCGGGTCGCGGGAGAACGCGAGCGCGAGTGTCACCGCCACGTGTTGCTGCTCAGCCGGAGTGGCCAGGCGTGCCCCGGTACGGCTCACGGCCGGCCCGGGGTCGTCTCGGTGACCGCCCCGGCCAGCGCGGCCCGCTCGGCTTCGGTCCACGGCCGCGAGCTGCTGGTCGCCCGGTCGCGTACCACCGACACCGTCGAGAGCTCGGCGGCGACCGTCCCGTCCGGCCGGCCGATCACCTCGCCCGTCCGCACGCTGGAGCGCCCGAAGCCGGTGATCCGCACGTCCACGGACACCTCCCCGTCCCGGTGGGTCACCTCGACCCGGTAGTCGGCCTCCACCCGGACGATGACGACGTCCGACACCGTGTCGTCACCCAGAACCGACGCGAGCAGACGGTCGCGGCCCTCCTCGGCGTAGGTGAGGAACGCCGCGTGGTTCACGTGCCCGAACCCGTCCTCGTCGGACCACCGCACCGCCACCCGCGTCCGCACTGCGGCCGCCTCAGCCAACGGCCCGCGAGCCCTCGGGCGGCGCGAAGACCACCACCACCGCGAGGTCCTCGGTGACGTCGACGAACCGGTGCACTTCGCGGGCGGGTACGTACAACGTCGTCCCGGGCCCGACCTCGACCCGCTCACCGCCCGCCTCGAACGCCCCGCGCCCGGAGACGACGACGTAGATCTCGTCCTCGGTGTGCGGCTCCTGGCCGTCCACCGCACCGGCCGGGATGGAGTACGTGCCCAGCGAGAGTGCGTCGACGCGCAGGTGCTCGACCCAGTGCACCCGCTCGCCGGGTTCGGGAGCAGTGAAAGCGGCGGCGCTCGGCAGGTCGATCATGTCCCGATCCTGGCAGATCCTGACGGACGGGTCAGCGGGCCCGGTGGAGTACCTTCCCGGCCATGGCCTTCGACGTGAAGCGGGTGCGCGCCCAGTACCCGGCGCTGCAGGGACCGACGGTCTACCTCGACGGCGCGGCCGGCACGCAGTCGCCGGAGTCGGTCGTCGACGCGATCGCCGGCGCGTACCGGCTGGGCACCAGCAACGGCGGCGGCGCGTTCGCCAGCAGCGCACGAGCCGACGCGTACACGTGGGCGGCCCGTGAGGCGGTCGCCGATCTGGTCGACGGCCGTCCGGACGGGGTCGTGCTCGGGCCCAACATGACGACGCTGACGTACCGGTTCGCCCGCACGCTCGCCGACGCCTGGAGGCCGGGCGACAACGTCGTCGTCACCCGGCTGGACCACGACGCGAACGTCCGCCCCTGGGTGCAGATGGCCGCGCGCGCGGGTGTCGTCGTCCGCTGGGCCGACGTCGACCTCGACACCGGCGAGCTGCCGGCCGGCCAGTACGACGGGCTCGTCGACGGGCGCACCCGGCTGGTCGCCGTGACCGCCGCCAGCAACGTGCTCGGGACCCGTCCGGACGTCCGCGCGATCACCGACCTGGCCAGGTCGCGCGGCGCGCTCTCGTACGTCGACGGCGTGCACTCGACGGCGCACGGCGTCACGGACGTGGTCGCCTACGGGTCGGACTTCTACGCGACCAGCGCGTACAAGTGGGCCGGTCCGCACGTCGGCTGCGTGATCGCCGACCCGGCCCTGCTCGAGACCCTGCGACCGGAGAAGCTGGCGTCGTCGTCCGACCAGGTCCCGGGCCGCTTCGAGTGGGGGACGCCGTCGTTCCCCAACTTCGCGGGCGTCGCCGCGGCCGTCGACCACCTCGCCGGGCTGGACGACGAAGCGACCGGGACCCGGCGCGAACGCCTCGTGCAGTCGATGGCTGCGGCCGAGGACCACGACCAGGCGCTGCTCGCCGGTCTGCTCGCGGCGCTCGGCTCGGACGAGCGGATCACGCTGTACGGGCGCGCGGCCCGGCGTACGTCGACGGTGTACTTCAACGTCGCCGGGATGTCGTCGGCGCAGGTGTCCGCAGCGTTGGCGGCGCGCGAGGTCAACGTCTGGGACGGGCACAACTACGCGTGGGAGGTCACCGGGGCGCTGGGGATCCGCGACTCCGGCAGCGCGGTGCGGGTGAGCCTGGACCACTACACCGACGAGGACGACGTCACCCGCCTCCTCGACGCCCTCGCCGCCCTCTGAAGCGAAACCTACGGGCAGGTAAGGCCGGAATCCGGCCCTACTTGCCCGTAGGTTCGACGGGAGCGCGCTTCACATCGGCAGCAGCTCGTAGACGTCGACCGCGAACCGGCCCTTGCCCTCGGTCAGGAACGGGTGCCCGATGAGCAGGGACTTGGCCGTCTCCAGGCTGGCCGACTCGACGATCGTGTAGCCGTTCTGGTCGCTCGCGGTTCCGGTCGTGCCGTCGTCCACGACGGCCGTGCCGGGGCCGAACGGGGAGCCTCCGTCGACCAGCGCCGGCCCGACCTTGCCCATCCAGGCGGTCCAGGCGGCCATGATCTCGGCGCCCTGCTCCGGGGTCATCGACTCGGGCGGGGTGGCCGGCCCGCGGTACAGGAAGATGTACTTGCTCATCCGATTGCCCTTCTCGCGATCGGCAGACCCAGCGCCTACCTGTCCTCACGACGAACGGTCCCCCCGCGGATCGACACCCGCCACCCCCAGCCTGTCCACTTTGCCGAGCCGGTGGTCGCCGGCCCAGCCGATGGAACCGCTCCCAGCGACCAGTCGCTCGGCAAGGTCGGGGCTAGTGGGGGCCGGTGGCGTCGTAGCCGGCGGCGACCGACTTGGGGACGCACATGCGCCAGGCGTCGACGACGAGCTCGCGCATCTCGGCGGCGTCGATCGCGGCCAGCCGTACCCGGACCCACTGGTAGCGCTCGTCCGAGCGCACCGGCATGAGGAACGCATCCGGCCGGGAGGCGACCAGCGCGGCCCGCTCCTCCTTGGGGAAGGCGAAGCCCATCAGCGTCTCGTCCGGCGAGACCGACGCGTAGACGAGGCTGCGGACCCGGAACTTGACGTAGTCCCGGACCAGCGCCTCCTCGGTCCTGGGCAGCGTGAGCGCCACCGCACGTACGTCCTCGAGCGTCACCATGCCCGAGAGCATGGAGCACGGCACCGTCAGGTCTTCGCCAGGGCAGCGTCCCGCAGCGCCGGGATCACCACGTCCTCGTACGCCTTCAGCGTCGACTCCTTGGCGTCGTGCTGCAGGTAGACGGCGAACTGGTCGACGCCGAGCGCCTTGCAGCTCGGTGAGACGGCTCGATGTGCTCGGCAGCCGGGCCCAGGATGCAGAACCGGTCGACGATCGTGTCCGGCACGAAGTCTGCGTGCGGATTCCCGGTGCGGCCGTGCTCGTTGTAGTCGTAGCCCGTGCCGCCCGGCGATGTAGTCGGTGAGTGCCGCCGGCACGTTCGCACCGCCCGCGCCGTAGCGGGCGACGATGTCCGCGACGTGGTTGCCCACCATGCCGCCGAACCAGCGGCACTGGTCGCGCTGGTGGGCCAGGTCGCTGCCCACGTACGCCGGCGCGGCCACGCAGATCTTCACCGCGGCGGGGTCGCGGCCCGCGGCGGCCGCGGCCTCGCGGACCGCCTTGACCGATCCAGGCGGTGATGTCCGGGTCGGCCAGCTGCAGGATGAACCCGTCGCCGACCTCGCCGGCGACCGCGAGCGCCTTGGGACCGTACGCGGCCACCTACACGTCCAGCCGGCTGCCGGGGTTCCACGGGAAGCGCAGGTGACTGCCCTTGTACGCCGCGGCCCGGCCGTTGGCCAGGTCACGGATCACCTCGACAGCCTCGCGCAGCTCGGCGATGGTCACCGGCTTGCCGTTGGTGACCCGCACCGCCGAGTCGCCGCGGCCGATGCCGCACACGGTCCGGTTGCCGAACATCTCGTTCAGCGTGGCGAACACCGACGCGGTGACGGTCCAGTCCCGGGTGGCCGGGTTGGTCACCATCGGCCCGACGGTGATCGCGGTGCGTCTGCGCGAGGATCTGGCTGTAGATGACGTACGGCTCCTCCCACAGCAGGTGCGAGTCGAACGTCCACACGTACGAGAAGCCGGCCAGCTCGGCCCGGCGGGCCAGCTCGCACCACCTGCCAGGCGGGCGGGTTGCACTGCAGCACGACGCCGAAGTCCACCGGGGCTCCCTCTGAGCGACTAGGTGAGGTACGTAGACAGGCCACGGCGGACGAACCGCCCGTGCCCCTTGGTGCCGGTGTACTCGCCGCCGGCGATCACGACCGAGCCGCGGGACACGACGGTGTCCACGCCGCCGGACGACCTCGAAGCCCTCCCACGCGGAGTGGTCCATGTTCATGTGGTGGGTGTCGACCGAGATGCGGGTGCGGGCCGACGGGTCGTACACCACGAGGTCGGCGTCGGCGCCGGGCAGGATCTCGCCCTTGCGCGGGTACAGGCCGAACATCCGCGCCGGGGTGGTGCAGCACAGCTCCACCCAGCGCGCCAGCGAGATCCGGCCGTCGACGACGCCCTGGTAGAGCAGGTCCATCCGGTGCTCGACGCTGCCGATGCCGTTGGGGATCTTGGAGAAGTCGCCGATGCCGAGCTCCTTCTGCTCCTTCATGCAGAACGGGCAGTGGTCGGTGCTCACCACCGACAGGTCGTCGGTGCGCAGGTAGCGCCACAGCTCGTCCTGGTGGCCCTCGGCCCGCGAGCGCAGCGGGGTCGAGCAGACCCACTTGGCGCCCTCGAAGCCGGCGCGCCGACAGGTTCTCCTCCAGCGACAGGTACAGGTACTGCGGGCAGGTCTCGCCGAACACGTTCCAGCCCTCGCCGCGTGCGGCGGCCAGCGCCGCGACCGCCTGCTTGGCGGACATGTGCACGACGTACAGCGGCGCCCCGGTCAGGTGCGCCAGCATGATCGCCCGGTGGGTGGCCTCCTCCTCGGTCTCCCACGGCCGGGTCAGCCCGTGGTAGCGCGGCGTCGGTCTCGCCCCGCGCGAGCGCCTGCGCGACGAGCACGTCGATCGCGATGCCGTTCTCCGCGTGCATCATGATCATCGAGCCGTTGTTCGCGGCCGTCTGCATCGCCCGCAGGATCTGCCCGTCGTCGGAGTAGAAGACGCCCGGGTAGGCCATGAACAGCTTGAAGCTGGTGATGCCCTCGTCCGACCAGCTCGTCCATCGCCTTCAGCGACTCGTCGTCGACGCCGCCGATGATCTGGTGGAACCCGTAGTCGATCGCGCAGTTGCCCGTCGGCCTTCGCGTGCCAGGCCGCCAGCCCGTCCTGCACGCGCTCGCCGGTCCGCTGCACGGCGAAGTCGACGATCGTCGTGGTGCCGCCCCAGGCCGCGGCCCGGGTACCGGTCTCGAAGGTGTCCGACGCGAACGTGCCGCCGAACGGCAGCTCCATGTGCGTGTGGCACGTCGACCCCGCCCGGCACGACGTACTTCCCGGTCGCGTCGATCACCCGGTCCGCGCTCGCCGTCAGGTCCGCCCCCAGCGAGCTGTCACCTGGGGCGACCAGCGCGACCACCCGCTCGCCGTCGACCAGCACGTCCGCCGCCTGCGCGCCGGTGGGGCCGACGACCAGGCCGCCGCGGACCAGCAGCGTCACGGCCGGTTCCCCCGTCCGTGCGGCCGCTTCACGGCCGCACCAGGTCGCCGTACGCGTCCGGCCGGCGGTCGCGGTAGAACGCCCAGCGGTTGCGGACCTCGGTCAGCAGGTCCATGTCCAGGTCGCGCACCAACAGCTCGGCGTTGTTCGGGTCAGCCGACGTCGCCCACGAACTGGCCCTCGCGGGTCGACGAAGTACGTCGGTGCCGTAGAAGTCGTCGTCGCCCAGGTCCTCGACGCCGACCCGGTTGATCGCCCCGACGAAGTACTCGTTGGCCACCGCCGCCGCCGGCTGCTCCAGCTTCCACAGGTACGACGAGAGCCCGCGCGGGTCGCCGACGGGTTGAACACGATCTCGGCGCCGTTCAGGCCGAGCGCCCGCCAGCCCTCCGGGAAGTGCCGGTCGTAGCAGATGTACACGCCGACCCGGCCGACCGCGGTGTCGAACACCGGGAAGCCGAGGTTGCCGGGGCGGAAGTAGAACTTCTCCCAGAACCCCTTCACGTGCGGGATGTGGTGCTTGCGGTACTTGCCCAGGTAGCTGCCGTCGGCGTCGAGCACCGCGGCCGTGTTGTAGAGGAAGCCGGGCTGCTCCTGCTCGTACACCGGCAGCACCATCACCAGGCCGAGCTCGCGGGCCAGCTCGGCGAACCGCTCGACGGTCGGCCCGGGCACGGACTCGGCGTACTCGTAGTACTTCGCGTCCTGCACCTGGCAGAAGTACGGGCCGTAGAACAGCTCCTGGAAACAGATGACCCTGGCGCCCTGGGCGGCGGCGTCCCGCGCGTACCCCTCGTGCGCCTTGATCATCGACTCCTTGTCGCCGGTCCACGCCGTCTGCACCAGGGCTGCCCGCACCACCGTCATCGCCACTCCCTCGCCGGCTCCGCGTCCCGTGCGGCGACTCTAGGACAGTCCAGGATCCTCGGCCGGGTGCTCGGCGTCGTCAACCGCCGCCGGCGGCTGGGTGACCGGCGCCGCGTCGCTGCGCAGCCCGCGGCGCAGCGAACCGGTCAGGCCGGCCAGGCCCAGGCCGATCAGGCCCAGCGGCAGCACCCAGCCGGCGCTGATGTCCCGGTCGGTGAACTCGGCGACGAGGTACGCCGCCGCGATCGCCAGGAAGACCAGTCCCGTGACCAGCGAGGTCAGGTCGAGCTCATGCCTGCGCATAGCGCACCTCCAGGTTCCCGAATCCGACGTCCGCGCGCAGGGTGAGCGTCCCGGCGTTCGCGCCCGGCGGGCCGAACACGGCGTCGACCGTCCGTCCGACGCCGTCGTCGTGGCGGCCGTCCGGGGTGCGCAGCGTCCCGATGCCGAGGTTGGCGTGCAGGTCGACCCTCACGCCGGTGGGCACGATCACCAGCAGCTTCCCGGCGCCCAGCTGTACCGAGACCTCCTGCGTACTGTCGAAGCTCGTGCGGGTGAGGTCCAGCGTCGCCTTGCCGGCGGCCAGGCTGTAGCCGTCCACCGGGACGGCGCTGATGCTGGTGGGACTCCAGGTCACCGTGCCGGTGCGCCCGACGCCGACCGCGGGGACGGCGCTCACGACGGCGGTCACCACGGACAGGACGATCCCGAGCGCGATCAGGCCACGGGAGCGGCCGACGAACGCACCGACGACCAGCCCGACGCCGACCACGGCGAGCAGCACCGCGAAGAACGTGACGGCGTGCAGGTGCCAGGCACCGGTGCGGTCGCCCAGGAACATCACGCCGGCGGCTACCAGCGCGACCCACCAGGTGATCGGTCCGAGCACGGAGCGCGGGCGCGGGGGAGCAGGCGGAGCCGGGGGAGGCGGCGGAGGCGGGGTCGGCGTGGCCCAGCCGTACGGTGGCTGCCCACCGCCGGCCGCGCCGGTCGCGACCGGGACGTCGACCAGAGTCGCTGCGTCAGCCGACCCGACGGCGTACGCCGGAGCGGGCTCGGTCACCGCCGCAGCCGGAGTCGAGCTGGCGGCTGTCGCGCCCTCGGGCATCGCGCTGGTCGACATCGGGGTGGTCGGCATCGGGCTGGTCGGCATCGGGCTGGTCGGCATCGGCGGGGGGGCGACCGCGGGCCGGCTGTCCCGTCGGGCGTACCAGACCAGCGCGACCACGGCGCCGACGACGATCAGCGGCCAGATGTCCGGCCCGCCGAACCACCAGTGCTGCCCGAAGGCCGCGCCGACGCTCAGCGAGGTGACCAGGACGATCAGCCCGACGATGGTGACGATCACGGCACCTGCGGACGGGCCTCGGCTCCGGTCGCGGCCGACGACGCGTTCGATCTCGGAGTACTGCTCGCCCTCTTCGGGGATCAGCAGCCAGCCGGCTGCGTACAGCAGCAGCCCGGAGCCACCGAAGACTGTCAGCACGACGATGACGATCCGCAGGATCAGCGGGTCGATACCGAGGTACGCGGCGACGCCGCCGGCCACGCCGGCGACCTTGCGGTCGCTGCGGCTGCGGGTAAGCGGCGGGCGTCCGGTGGGGGTGCCGCCCGGCGGGGGCGGGGGTGGGGTCGGGCCCGGGGACGTGGTCGCAGATGTCTCGCTCATGGCACTCACTGTGCGCCCGCGCCCAGGTCCGGCGGATCAGGGGCGATCCCTGGCCGGACCCTGGCCGGACCCTGACCCGGCCGGGGGGTCGAACCTGATGACCCGGCGGGGCCGATCGACCACCATGGTGTCCGTGACCGAGACCGCTCCGCCGTCCGCGCCCACGAGCGCACCGGTCGCACCGGTCCGTCCGGCGCCGCCCGCCCCACCGGTGCCACAAGCACCGGCCCAGCGTCCGCGGCTGTACCGTGCGACCGAGGGCCGCGTCGTCGGAGGCGTGGCGAAAGGCCTGGCCCTGCACCTGGGCATCGAGGCCTGGGTGGTCCGGGTGGCGTTCGTGCTGCTGGCGCTGAACGGCGGCGCCGGGGTGGCCGCCTACGCGGCCTTCTGGGCGCTGGTCCCGCTGTCTCCGGACGGGCAGTCCCGCACTCCCGAGGCGCAGCAGCAGCCCGACGAGCAGGCGGCACGGGTCGGCCCGCTGCTCGCGCTCGGAGCGGTGGCGCTCGGCGGGTTGCTGCTCGCGCAGCAGCTGGGGTTCGGACCCTCCGGTCCGGTCGCGATCCCGCTGCTCGTGCTCGGGCTGGGTGTCGCCGTGCTGTGGCGGGTGGCCGACGACACCCAGCGGGCGCGCTGGCGGCGTACCGCCACCGGGGCGACGACCGGTCGCCGCGCCTGGGTACGCGTGGTCGTCGGGATCGTGCTGGTCGTGATCGGTGCGGCGGCGGTGCTGGGTGCCCGCGGGGGTTTCCGGGCCGCGTTCGACGGCCTGGCCGGCGCCCTCGTCGTCGTCGCCGGGGTAGCGCTCGTGGCCGGACCGTGGCTGGTCCGCAACGGCCGCGAGCTGGCGGACGAGCGACGCGAGCGGATCCGCTCGCAGGAGCGCGCCGAGCTCGCCGCGCACGTGCACGACTCCGTTGTGCAGACCCTGACGCTCATCCAGCGCAACGCCGACGACCCGCGGGAGGTTGCCCGCCTCGCCCGCGCCGAGGAGCGAGCGCTGCGGCAGTGGCTCTACCGTCCGGAGGGACCCGAACCGGGTTCCTTCCGGGCTGCGCTGGAGGCGGCGGCCGCCGACGTCGAGGACGTGCACGGCGGCGCCGTCGAGGTCGTGGTGGTCGGCGACACAAAGGTCGACGACCGGCTCGGGGCGTTGCTGCAGGCGGCCAGGGAGGCGATGGTCAACGCGGCCAAGTACGCCTCCGCCGCCGGTCCGGTCTCGGTGTACGCCGAGGTCGACGCCGACCAGGTGACGGTGTTCGTGCGCGACCGGGGGCCAGGGTTCGACCTGGGCGGCGTCCCCGACGACCGCCTCGGAGTCCGTCAGTCGATCATCGGCCGCATGGAGCGGCACGGCGGCCGGGCCGAGGTCGTGACCGAGCCGGGCCAGGGCGCCGAGGTCCGGCTGTCGATGCCCCGCGGTGCGGTCCCGCGGGACGAGCCCGAGGAGGCGTCGTGACCGAACGGCCGACCGTGGTGCTGGTGGACGACCACCGGATGTTCCGCAGCGGAGTTCGTGCCGAGCTGGGGGAGGCGGTGCACATCGTCGGCGAGGCGCACGACGTGGACAGCGCGGTGTCGGTCGTGATCGCCACGGCCCCGGACGTCGTGCTGCTCGACGTCCACCTGCCCGGCGGGAACGGGCGCGAGGTCCTGCGGCGCTGCGCCGACGCCGGTGTCACGTCACGGTTCCTGGCCCTGTCGGTGTCCGACGCCGCCGAGGACGTCATCGGCGTGATCCGCGCGGGCGCGCGCGGGTACGTGACCAAGTCGATCACCGGGCCCGAGCTCGCGGACGCCATCCGCCGGGTCGCCGACGGTGACGCGGTCTTCTCGCCGCGGCTGGCCGGGTTCGTGCTGGACGCGTTCGGCGGCGGTCCCGAGGCGCCGGTTGTCGACGAGGAGCTGGACCGGCTCTCGCAGCGCGAGCGCGAAGTGCTGCGCCTGATCGCGCGGGGCTATGCGTACAAGGAGGTCGCCAAGGAGCTGGTGATCTCGATCAAGACGGTCGAGACGCATGTCTCGGCGGTCCTGCGCAAGCTGCAGCTGTCCAACCGGCACGAGCTGGCCGCCTGGGCCTCCGACCGCCGTCTCGTCTGACGTGCCCCGCCCACCCCTCGTGCGACTGATGCGCGCGTCTTGGGCCTAAACGCTTCGCGTTAGCCCCAAGACGCGCGCATCAGTCGGGTGGTCGGTCAGCTGGTGGTCTCGCCGAGGGTCACGTCGACGGTGGACGTCTTGCCGTCCCGGACGTAGGTGACCTTCACAGTCGAGCCCGGCGCGGCGGACCGCACGTGCGCGATCAGGTCGTCCGCGCTGTCGACGGCCTTGCCATCGACCGAGGTCACGATGTCGCCGACCTTGAGCCCGGCCTTGTCGGCGGGACCGCCCGAGGTGACAGCCCGCAGCACCGCACCGCTGCCCGTCGTCGCGTCGGTCACCTGCACGCCCAGCTGCGGGTGGGTGGCCTTGCCGGTGTCGATGAGCTCCTGGGCGATCCGCTTGGCCTGGTCGATCGGGATGGAGAACCCCAGGCCGATCGAGCCGGACTGGCTGGACCCGGCCGCCGAGCCGAGCGAGGCGATCGCCGAGTTGATCCCCACGACCCGGCCGGCCAGGTCGACCAGCGGGCCGCCCGAGTTGCCCGGGTTGATGGCGGCGTCCGTCTGGATCGCGTCCAGGACGGCCGCCTGCTGGGTCGTCTGCTGCTGGGACGGGTCCTGCCCGTTGCCGCCGCTGCTGTCGCTGGTGCTGACCGGGCGGTCCAGCGCGCTGACGATGCCGGACGTCACGGTGCCGGACAGCCCCAGCGGGGAGCCCACCGCGACGACGGTCTGACCCACGACGAGCGAGGCGGACGAGCCGAGCGTGGCCGGCGTGAGACCGGAGACGTTCTTGGCCTTGACGACGGCCAGGTCGGAGGAGGGGTCGCGGCCGACGATCGTCGCGTCGACGGTCTTGTTGTCCGGCAACGTCACCTGCAGCGTCCCGCCGTTCGCCGCCGCGGAGACGACGTGGTTGTTGGTCAGGATGAGCCCGTCCGCGCTGAGGATGATGCCCGAGCCCTCGCCCCCGCTGCCGTCCGACGAACGCTCGGTGATCGACACGACGCTGGGCAGCACCTTGGCCGCGGCCGCCTCGACGGTGCCGGACGGCAGCGTGACCGTGGCAGGCTGGCCGGTGCTGCCGCTGTTGAGCGAGGTCACCGGGGTGCTGGTGCCGTCGTTCCGCGTCGCGACTGCGGCGCCGACGCCGCCCCCGACGCCGCCCGCGACGAGCGCGGTCGCCAGCACCAGTGCCACGGTGCGGCCCGGGTGGCGCGCGGACGAGTCGGCCGGGTCCGGTGCCGGCGGCTGCACGGTCGGCGGAGCGCCGTCCCCGACTGGCGGCGTGATCGTCAGCGTGTCGGCGCCGGAGCCGTACCCGGGCTGCTCGTACGTGGGCTGCTCGTACGTGGGCTGCTCGTACGTGGGCTGCGCGTACGTGGGCTGCGCGGGCGGGACCGGCTCGGTCGGACGCGTGGGGTCGGCGGGCTGCGAGGGGGTGCTGTCGGTCATGCACCCACGGTGCGTCGGCCTGCTGAGAGGATCCTGAGAACTCTCCCGGAGGCCGCTACGAAAGACCGCTCAGGGCACCGCGACGACCATGAAAGCCTCGGCCAGCCGCCCATCGGGGAGCCCACCGGCAACGCCCTGCCGGACTGCCCAGCCGCGCACGACGTCGGCCAGGTCGGGCCGGTGCCCCACCTGTGAGACGTGCGACTGAAGGGCCGCGATCTTGTCATCGAAGGCGTCGGTCACGTCCACCCAGTGGTCCGGACGCGGGCCGCCCATGACCCACATCTCCGGCACGGTCCAGGCCTGCAGGCCCTCGTCCTTCAGCAGGGTCTCGTGTGCGTACGGGTTGCGCGCGTCCGGGTACACCGCCTGGATGGCCGCCTCCCCGGCCGCCAGGTGGTCCGGGTGCGAGGCCGGCAGCCGTTCCCAGTTGCGCTCCGGCGACTGGCACAGCAGCCGCTGCGGCCGGACGTCCCGGATCACCCGGCTGATGTCCCGGCGCAGGTCCAGCGACACCACCAGCTCGCCGTCGGTGTAGCCCAGGAACCGCACGTCGTCCACACCGAGCGCCTTCGCGGCGGCCCGCTGCTCGGCCTGCCGGATCGCCGGGATCTGCGAGCGCGGGACGTCCGGGTCGAAGCCGCCCGCGTCGCCGTTGGTGATGATCGCGTACGTGACCTGGACGCCGGCCCTGGTCCAGGTGGCGATCGTCCCGGCGGCCCCGAAGTCGACGTCGTCCGGGTGCGCCACGACCACGAGGACCCGCTCGGGCAGGTCCGGCCGGCTGGCGTCGGGCACGCACGTCTCCCTGGCAGTCTGAGGCACCGTCGGGTCGATCGTACGGTCGCCTCCGCCGCCTAGACTCGACCGCGCGATGACCACCCTCTTCGACGACGCAGCCACCGGGCCCGGCGTCGACCAGCCGGCCGGGCAGCCGGCCGGCGAGCCGGCCGATCGAGCGGCAGACCGGGAGCGCGAGCGCGCCGAGCGGGTCGCGCAGCTGCTGGAGGGTCTCAACCCGCAGCAGCGCGCCGCCGTGGTCCACGAGGGCGGCCCGCTGCTGATCGTCGCGGGCGCGGGCTCGGGCAAGACCCGCGTGCTCGCCCACCGCATCGCATACCTCCTGGCCGCGCGTGGGGTCCAGCCCGGGCAGGTGCTGGCGATCACGTTCACGAACAAGGCAGCCGGCGAGATGAAGGAGCGGGTCGCCGCGCTCGTCGGCAACCGCGCGCGGGCGATGTGGGTGTCCACGTTCCACTCCGCGTGCGTGCGCATCCTGCGTGCAGAGCACGCGCGGCTGGGCTTCACGTCCACGTTCTCGATCTACGACGCCGCGGACAGCCAGCGGCTGATGGCGCTGGTGTGCCGCGAGCTCGACCTCGACCCGAAGCGGTTCCCGCCGCGCTCGTTCCTGGCGCAGGTGAGCAACCTGAAGAACGAGCTGGTGGACCACGAGACGTTCGCGCGGTCGGCGCAGAACCACCACGAGCAGACCCTCGCCGAGGCTTACGGCCGCTACCAGGCGCGGCTGCTGGACGCCAACGCCATGGACTTCGACGACCTCATCATGACGGCGGTCAACCTGCTGCAGGCGTTCCCCGACGTCGCCGAGCACTACCGCCGCCGGTTCCGGCATGTGCTCGTCGATGAGTACCAGGACACCAACCACGCGCAGTACGTGCTGGTCAAGGAACTCGTCGGTCCGGGTCCGGAAGCGGCCGAGCTCGCGGTGGTCGGCGACGCGGACCAGTCGATCTACGCCTTCCGCGGCGCGACGATCCGCAACATCCTGCAGTTCGAGCAGGACTACCCGGACGCGACCACGATCCTGCTCGAGCAGAACTACCGCTCCACCCAGACGATCCTGTCCGCCGCCAACGCCGTGATCGCCCGGAACGCGGGCCGCAAGCCCAAGAACCTGTGGACCGACTCCGACCGTGGCCAGCAGGTCGTCGGGTATGTCGCCGACAACGAGCACGACGAGGCGGCGTTCGTCGCGGGCGAGATCGACCGGCTCGCGACCGCGGAGCAGGCCCGGCCGGCGGACGTCGCCGTCTTCTACCGGACCAACGCGCAGTCGCGCGTGTTCGAGGAGGTGTTCATCCGCGTCGGCCTGCCGTACAAGGTCGTCGGCGGCGTGCGCTTCTACGAGCGTCGGGAGGTGCGCGACGCGCTGGCGTACCTGCGGCTGCTCGGCAACCCCGACGACGAGGTCTCGCTGCGCCGGATCCTGAACACCCCGCGCCGGGGGATCGGCGACAAGGCCGAGGCGAGCCTGCAGCAGCTGGCCGAGCGCGAGCGCATCACGTTCGGCCAGGCTCTGCTGCGGGCTGTCGAGGCGCCCGGCCTCGCGCCCCGCTCGCTCGCGGCGGTCGACGCGTTCAATCGCCTGGTGGAGTCGCTGCGCACGCTGGTCGAGGCCGGCTCGGGTCCGGCCACCGTGCTCGAGGCGGTGCTCGAGCAGACCGGCTACCTGGCCGAGCTGCGCGCCTCGTCCGACCCGCAGGACGAGACGCGGGTGGAGAACCTCGCCGAGCTCGAGGCGGTGTGCCGGGAGTTCGAGGAGGCGAACCCGGACGGGACGCTGGCCGACTTCCTCGAGCAGGTCTCCCTGGTCGCCGACGCCGACCAGGTCCCAGACGCCGACGCCGACGGCGAGCAGGGCGGCGTGGTCACGCTGATGACACTGCACACCGCCAAGGGCCTGGAGTTCCCGGTCGTGTTCCTGACCGGCATGGAGGAGGGCGTGTTCCCGCACCTGCGCTCGCTCGGCGACCCGAAGGAGCTCGAGGAGGAGCGACGCCTGGCGTACGTCGGCATCACCCGGGCACGGCGCCGCCTGTACATGTCCCGGGCCGTCCTGCGCTCGGCCTGGGGGGCGCCGCAGTACAACCTGCCGTCACGCTTCCTCGAAGAGGTGCCCGAGGAGCTGTTGGACTGGCAGCGGGCGCAGTCCAGCCCGTCGTCCACGCCGGCGATCGCGGCGCTGGCCGCGCGGCCGGCGGCGAAGTCTCCCGGCAACCGTGCGGTCGTCGCCCTCGCACCCGGCGACCGGGTCAGCCACGACACCTTCGGCCTGGGCACGGTCATATCCACCGCGGGCGTGGCCGAGCGGGCCGAGGCGACCATCGACTTCGGGACGGAGGGGGTCAAGCGCCTGCTGTTGCGGTACGCCCCGGTCGAGAAGCTGTGAGGTGCGCATGATCGACGGCGTGGTCCCCAAGGACTGGCTGGACGGCTGCGTGGCCGGACACCGGCGCCTGGAGTCGCTGCTCGCGGCGACGCTGACGGACGACGTCGCCGCCGGAGCGTGCCGCCTCGACGGCTGGACGGTCGGCCACCTCGTCACGCACATCGCCCGCAACGCGGACGCCCACACCTGGGTGGTCGGCTCGGCCGGCCGCGGCGAGGTCGTGCCCATGTACCTCGGCGGGGCGCCGGCGCGCACCGCGGCGATCGAGGAGGGCGCGGGGCGCCCGGCCGCTGAGCTCCTCGCCGACGTGCTCGCGTCGCACCAGCTGCTCGAACAGGCCTGGGCCGACGCCTCGCACGAGGTCTGGAAGCAGGGCCTGGGCATCCGGAACGCCGGATGCACGACCGTGTCCGACTTCGTCTTCCTGCGCTGGCGCGAGGTGGAGGTGCACCGCGCCGACCTCGGCCTGCGCGACCTCGACGACGCTGGCGCGGACCCATGGGACCGGCTGCCGCCGGCGTACCTGGACCGCGAGCTCGCACTGATGACGGAGGGGCTCGCCGCCCGGCTGCCCGACGACCTGACCGCCGTGCTGGTCCCCGGCGACCGGCCCTCGCGGGCCTTCGGGCGCGGCGAGCGGACCGTGTACGTCCACGCGACGGCGGGTCGCCTGCTGGGCTGGCTCATGGACCGCGGCGGCGACCCGTCCTGGCCCACCCTGCAGTCCTGGTCGTACTGAGCGTCCCGGGACGGGAAGGGTCGCTGCTCAGGGCGTGAGGGCTGCTCCCAGCACGCGCCGCGCCGCTTCGACGTCCCCGCTGACCGTCACGTCGGGGTCACCGGGGTCGGCGCGGTGCCACAGCAGCAGCTCGAGCGTCGACGGCGGCGCCGTCACCGTCGCGTCCGCCTCGACGGTCCCGACACGCGTCCCGTCGTCGGCCAGCGTCCACGTCCGGCCAGACGCCGCGCTGACGAGCGCGACTGAGTCGGTGAGCGCCGGCTGCCGGCCGAGCCGCACCTGGCGCGGGAACATCATCCGGCACACCTCGTCCACGCCGTCCTCGGCCAGCCAGTCCGGGATCGGCTCGGGTGCGCCCAGCGCGGCGCCGACGTCCCAGCGGTGCACTGCTGTCTCGTGTGCCTGACGACGGATCCAGAAGCCGGTCAGCTGCGGGTCCGGGCCGAACGTCCAGCAGGGCGCGTCGGGGTCGGCGCCGGTCAGTGTCCCGACCAGCTCGTGCGCACCCTCCTCGAACCACCCCAGCAGCGTCCGGTCGTCGCCGTCCGGCGGTCGCCCGGCCTCGGCTTCCTCCCCCGTACGCACGATCGCGGCGGCCCACCGGTGCACGCGCCCCAGGTGCCGCACCAGCCGGCGGACGTCCCAGCCCGGGCAGGTCGGAACGTCCGCGCTCAAGTCCGCAGGGCGCAGCTGCGCGACCAGTGCCGCAGTGTCGGAGCTCAGCTGGGCGAGGAAGGCTTCACGCTTCGGCACGTCGCCCACGCTGGCCGCCCGGGCGCCTGCTGCGCGTGCTCGCCGTGCTCGCTGTGCTCGCAATTGGCGTGGTGCCCTCGGCGAGCGTGCTTCCGTCGTGGTCCAGGTGAGCGAGCGTCGTGCAGATCTCACGCACCACACGCCCGTCGATCGGCAGCGAGATGTGTCCGACGCCCTGCACCAGGACGTTGCGCACGCGCAGGTCCGGGTGCTCGATGCGCGCCGAGGCGTGCGGGATGATCAGCTCGTCGTGGTCGGACCAGAACGCGACGAAACGGGTCCGGCACCCCGGCGCCGGCTCGGCCAGCTCCCGTACGACCTCGCTCCCCGGACGCAGCTGCCGCGCCACCGGGTGCGGGACCAGCCGGGCCGGCTGCGTGCCCGCGTGCGGTGCGCCCAGCGTCACCACGGTGTGCACCCGCTCGTCCCCGCCCATGCACTGCACGTAGTACCGCGCCACCAGCCCGCCCATCGAGTGCCCGACGAGGTGGATCCGCTCGTACCCCGTCTCCTCGCAGATCGCCTCGACCGCCGAGCCGACCCGCAGCGCGACCTCGCGGACGTCCTCGGTGAGGGGGCTGTAGTTCAGGGCGGACACCCGACCGAACCCGCGCCGGCGCAGGCCGCGCCGCAGCACCGCGAACACCGAGCGGTTGTCCACCACGCCGTGCACGAGCAGGATCGGCGTCCCGGCCGCCTCGACGTCGCCGACGATCAGGCCGCGGTGCACCGGGCGCAAACCCCCCAAGGAGTATCCGGCCGTGTCCGGCCGGGACCGCTCCTCGAGCAGGCCCCAGGGGTAGAGCGCGACGTGTGTGCCGATCCAGGCCAGCTCGACGACCGCCGCCCGAGCCCCGCGGGCTGTGAGCACGGCCCGGCTGGCGCCGTCCGCGCGACGCAGCGGGTGCATCCGCCGACCATAGCCGCAGGCCGGGCCGCTGGCCGCAGCGCAACGCCAGCGGACTACGCTCGCATTCGTGGCCGGCTCACCGTTGCGCGTCGTCGTCGCCAAACCCGGGCTGGACGGGCACGACCGCGGGGCGAAGGTCGTCGCCCGGGCGCTGCGCGACGCCGGGGTCGAGGTCGTCTACACCGGCCTGCACCAGACGCCCGAGCAGATCGTGGAGACGGCGATCCAGGAGGACGCCGACGCCATCGGCCTCTCGGTGCTCAGCGGCGCCCACCTGACGTTGTTCCCCCGCGTCGTCGAGCTGCTGCGCGCGCGGGACGCCGAGGACATCGTCGTGTTCGGCGGCGGCATCATCCCGGCTGCGGACGCGGCCGAGCTCGAGGCCGCGGGCGTCGCCAAGGTGTTCGGGCCCGGCACCACCACCCAGGACATCGTCGCGTGGGTCCGCTCCAACGTCCCGGTGCGCACCCCCTAGCTGCGCGTCCCGGGCCCGGGCCTACGCTGCGCCCATGGACCTGTTCGAGTACCAAGCCAAGGACCTGTTCGCCCGCCACGGCGTCCCCACGCTGGACGGACAGGTGGCGGCCACGCCGGAGGAGGCCCGGCACGTCGCGCGCATGCTCGGGAACACGGTCGTGGTCAAGGCACAGGTCAAGACCGGCGGGCGGGGCAAGGCCGGCGGGGTGAAGCTGGCCAAGGACGAGCAGGAGGCGTACGAGCGGGCGACCGACATCCTCGGCATGGACATCAAGGGCCACACCGTGCACCGCGTGCTGGTGACCGTGGCGAGCGACATCGACGCCGAGTACTACGTGTCGTTCCTGCTCGACCGCGCCGCGCGCACGTACCTGGCGATGGCGTCGGTCGAGGGCGGCATGGAGATCGAGCAGCTCGCCGTCGAGCGTCCCGGCGCCCTGGCCCGTGTCCACGTCGACGCGCTCGAAGGCGTCACCCGCGCCAAGGCCGAGGAGATCACCGACGCCGCCGGGTTCGGCCCGGACGTGCGCGAGCAGGTCGTGGAGATCCTGCAGAAGCTGTGGACGGTGTTCACCGACGAGGACGCCACCCTGGTCGAGGTCAACCCGCTCGTGCGCACACCGGACGGTCGCGTCGTCGCGCTCGACGGCAAGGTCACCCTCGACGACAACGCGGACTTCCGGCACCCCGGCCACGCCGACCTGGTCGACCAGGCGGCCGCAGACCCGCTCGAGCAGCGGGCCAAGGAACGCGACCTCAACTACGTCAAGCTGCACGGCGAGGTCGGCATCATCGGCAACGGCGCGGGCCTGGTCATGAGCACGCTCGACGTCGTCGCGTACGCCGGCGCGGACCTCGGCGGTGTCAAGCCGGCCAACTTCCTCGACATCGGCGGCGGCGCCTCCGCCCAGGTGATGGCCGACGGGCTCGAGATCATCCTGTCCGACCCCGAGGTGCGCGCCGTCCTCGTGAACGTCTTCGGCGGCATCACCGCGTGCGACGAGGTCGCCAACGGCATCGTGCAGGCGCTGGCGATGCTGGCCTCCAGGAGCGAGCCGGTGACCAAGCCGCTGGTCGTGCGGCTGGACGGCAACAACGCAGACGAGGGACGCCGGATCCTCGCCGGTGCCGGTCTCGACGGCGTCGAGCTGGTCGACACCATGGACGGTGCCGCCCGCAGGGTGGCCGAGCTCGCCGCGGCTGCGGCGAAGTAGGGACCCGGCCCGCGATGGCGATCTTCCTCACCGAGAAGTCCCGGGTGCTGGTGCAGGGCATCACCGGCTCCGAAGGCAGCAAACACACCCGGCGGATGCTGGCGAGCGGCACCAACATCGTCGCCGGCGTGACGCCGGGCAAGGGCGGCCGTTCGGTCGACGCCGACGGCACCAACGTCCCGGTGTTCGACGACGTCGCCGCTGCTGTCGACGAGACGGGTGCCGACGTCGCCGTCGTCTTCGTGCCACCGCGGTTCGCGAAGGCTGCCGTGCTGGAGACGGTCGACGCGGGAGTCCCGCTGTGCGTCGTCATCACCGAGGGCATCCCGGTGCAGGACACCGCCCAGTTCTTCCAGTACGCGCAGAACACCGGCTCGACCCGCATCGTCGGCCCCAACTGCCCGGGCCTCATCAGCCCGGGACGCTCCAACGCCGGGATCATCCCCGGCACCATCACCGGCGCCGGTCGCATCGGGCTGGTGTCGAAGTCCGGCACGCTGACGTACCAGATGATGTACGAGCTGCGTGACCTCGGCTTCTCGTCGGCCGTGGGGATCGGCGGCGACCCGGTCATCGGCACGACGCACATCGACTGCCTGGCCGCGTTCCAGGACGACCCGGAGACCGACGCCATCGTGATGATCGGTGAGATCGGCGGCGACGCGGAGGAACGGGCGGCGGCGTTCATCGCGGACAAGGTGACGAAGCCGGTCGTCGGCTACGTGGCCGGCTTCACCGCGCCCGAAGGCAAGACGATGGGGCACGCGGGTGCGATCGTGTCCGGCTCGTCCGGCACGGCGGCGGCCAAGCAGGAGGCGCTCGAGGCCGTCGGCGTGCTTGTCGGCAAGACGCCGTCGGAGGCGGCCCGGCTGATGCGCGAGGTCATCTCCTGCGGCTGACCGCGCTGCGCATCTGGCGACGCTCCGAGCGCCGCGGGAGCACGCATCGTGTAGCCCTCGGGTGCATGCCGAACACCACCACGAACCCCGTCCATGGACGGTCAGACCCTCCGAAACCGCAACGGTCAGAGCGTGGACGCGGGGTCCGCGCTGGGCCCGTGGCGAGGAGGACTAGTGGCGCCCGGCTCGGCGGGCGGCTGTCACAACGGCCAGACCCAGGAGCAGTAGTCCAACGCCCAGCGCTGTCGCAGGGCCGGCGCCAGCGGAACCCGTCTGCGCGAGACTCCCGTCGGATCCCAGCTTGACGCCGAGCACACTGGTCGTCGGGCTGGGCTTGGCGGTGGCCGTCGCGGTCGATGAGACGGAAGGGCTCGTTGTCGGCGTGGGTGTCGAGGTGGCGCAAGGGGCCCCGTTCGGGTACTCCTGGCCCTTGAGCCCGTTCGGGCCGCTGCCAGCCGGGAACGTGATCGTCGCGGGGACCTGCGTCCCGAGGAACGCATCGAGCTGGTACGGCCCACACGAGGGCACCTGTACGTGCAGCACCAGGCGACTGGTCCCGGCCGCGATGGTTCCGTGCACGACCTTGAACAGCCGCTCAGGTTCGGTCTGGGTCTTCCACAGGCCGACGTAGGACGCGGCGGACACCGCGATGTCAGTGGTGGCCGGCCCGTTCGTGGTCGAGAAGACGAACGTGCCGTCCGGTGCGACTGTGGCGGCGACCCCGCCGTGCGGCCCGGCCCAGGACACCCCAGCGGTCAGGACGAGCAGTCCAGCAGTCATTGCCAGGATCAGTGGTGCTCGATGCTTCATAGCGGTGTTCCCTTCGGAGGCGCCCAGGATGGGATCTCCCATGTGATGCCGTTAGCGGGCTTGGGATCCAACGGTTCTGTGCGATCCCCGGACCAACCTGACCACACCCAGACCAGTGAGCAGCCACAGCGAAACGATCAAGAGGTAGACGGCGAGACCCATGCACCGAACCTATCGGCCCGAGAACACCGGGTGCCGCACCGACATGATGCGATCGCGGGAGCTCTGGGGGCTGCTCGCCCTGACACGACGAGCCTGATGATGGCCAGACCTCGCCGGTCGTGTCAGACCCAGAGCGGGTTATGGCCCTTCCTGGGTCTGACACCACGGTCGATCGGCTTCTCGAACCAGTGGTCCGCGTAGGGCTCGTCGTTGAAGCGTCCGACCTCGATGTACCCGGCTGAGCGGTACAGGCTGATCGCCTCCACCAGCGACTTGTTGGTCTCGAGCCGGATCGCAGCGGCGCCGTGGGCGGCGGCCCGGGCCTCCAGCTCGACGAGGATGCGACGGCCGACCCCCAGACCGCGCGCGGACTCGGCCACCCACATGCGCTTCAGCTCCGCGGGCTCGTCCCCGTGCAGCTTGAGCGCCCCGCAGCCGATGGGTTCGGAGCGGAGCGAAGCCACGAGGAGCAGCCCGGCGGGAGGGCGCAGCTCTTCCTCGTCGGCCGGGATGCTCAGCGCAGGGTCGAAGCCCACGTCGAACCGGCGGTCGAGCTCCGAGAAGTACGCGGCCAGACAACGCTGGGCGTGCGGGTGAGCGGGATCGACCTGCGCAAGCTCGACCGCGGCCGCCGTCAGGAGCTGCTCGACGTCGGCCATGGCCGCGGTCAGTCGAGCCCGCTGACCCGCGCTGAGGGGCGCAAGCATCGAGGCGGCCCGCTCGTCGCTGCGTCGGTCGAGCAGCGCACGTTCAGCCGGTCCCGCCGGAGTCAGCCGTGCCACCCGGACCCGCCGGTCGGTCTCCTTCGGACCGACGGTGACCAGACCGGCCGACTCCAGGGAACGGAGCAGCCGGCTCACATAGCTCGAGTCGAGGCCAGGTCCGCGCGCAAGGACCGTACGTCGCGCCCTTCGGTGCCGATCTCCCACAGCAGCCGGGCCGCACCCAGGGGGCGGTCCCTGGCCAGGAAGTGGTCGTTGGCAGACGAACCGCGGGTGGTCGAGGTTCGACCTGCGTCCGCCGGTCGACGTTCTTCAACCAGATGGTTGCCAACGGTTGGCAGAGCGGCTAACGTGCATTCAACCAAATGGTTGAGCACAAGGAGGACGGGCTGTGGCGGCCGATCCACTGTCGCGGGTGTTCTCGGCCCTGGCCGATCCCACCCGGCGGGACATGGTGGCGAGGCTGGCTGTCGCCGACGCCACCGTCAACGAGCTGGCCGCGCCCTACGACGTGACCGTCCAGGCCGTCTCCAAGCACTTGAAGGTGCTCCAGGACGCGGGTCTGGTGAGCCGCAGCCGGCAGGCGCAGCGCCGTCCGGTGCACCTCGAGGCGGAAGTCTTCGACCTGATGACCAAGTGGATCGAGCGTTACCGGCGGCAGGCCGAGGAGCGCTACCGCCGTCTCGACGACGTGCTCCGGTCGATGCCGGACGACGTCCAACCCATCCCGCCAACGCGGACAGGAGCTCCGACATGACCACGGCCAGCACCCACGAGACCGAGATCGAGGTCGACGCGAAGGTTCCCCTCGTCCGGATCACCCGAGAGTTCGACGCCCCGCCCGAGAAGGTGTTCCGGGCCCACACCGACCCCGAGCTCGTCGTCCAGTGGCTCGGACCGCGCCGGCACGTGACGACGATCGACCGCTACGACTGCCGCACCGGCGGGTCGTTCCGCTACGTGATGGCCAGCGGCGGCAACGAGTTCGGCTTCCACGGCAGCTTCCACGAGGTGCGTCCGTCCGAGCTCATCGTCCAGACCTTCACGTACGAGGGCGAGCCCGACGGGGTCGCGCTGGAGCGCCTCGTCTTCGCGGACCTCGGCGACGGGCGCACCCGGCTGACCTCGACGTCGCTGGTCGACTCGTTCGAGTCGCGCGACGCGTGGGTCGCCAGCGGCATGGAGGGCGGCGTCCGCGAGGGCTACGAGCATCTGGACGAGCTGCTCGCCGCGTGAATCCGAACGGGGGCGACACGCTGTGCCCGACTACCCTTGGGCGCATGACTGCGTCCAGGCTCTGGGAGCTGCTCGACCGTGAACCGTTCGTCCTGTTCGACGGGGCGATGGGCACGATGATGCAGGACCTCGGACTGGACGACGGCGGGGCTCCGGAGCTGTGGAACGTGGAACGGCCTGATGTGGTCCGCGCGGTGCACGAGGGCTACCTGCGAGCCGGCGCACGCGTCGTGACCACCAACTCCTTCGGTGGCACCCGCCCGCGGCTGGCGATGCACGGGCTGGACGACCGGGTCGAGGCGCTCAGCACCGCCGCGGCACGGATCGCGCGCGAGGCGGCCGAGCCGTACGGCGCGCTCGTCGCCGGCGGTCTGGGACCCACCGGTGAGCTGCTGGAACCACTGGGCACGCTGACGTCGGCCGGCGCCCAGGCGTTCTTCGCCGAACAGCTCCGCGGCCTGCTGGCGGGCGGCATCGACCTCGTGCTGGTCGAGACGATGAGCGATCTCTCCGAGGCCGAGGCCGCCGTCCGCGCGGTGCACGAGCTCGCCCCGGGACTGCCGGTCATCGCGACGCTCAGCTTCGACACCAACCTGCACACGATGATGGGCGTGAGCCCGGCAGCAGCGGTCCGCGCCCTCGGAGCGCTCGGCGTGACCGCGGTCGGGGCCAACTGCGGCCGCGGACCCGACGAGATGGAGATCATCGTCGGGCAGATGGCCGCGGTGCGCCCCGACGGGCTGCTCCTCGTCGCGCAGTCGAACGCCGGCCTTCCGGTGCCGGTCGGCGACCACTTCGAGTACGACAAGCGCCCGGCGGACATGGCCGACCACGCGCTGCGCCTGCGGGCCGCGGGCGTGGACCTGATCGGCGCCTGCTGCGGGTCGACGCCGGAACATCTGGACGCCATGCGCGCGGCGCTCGCCCACTGACCCCGACGAAGCCCGACCGGCGGCGCGGCAACCCGGCAGCGCGTGTCCGGTTTGCGACGATGCCGAGGTGATGGCGCAGCTCGAGGAGACGACCCGCCCCGGTGTAGTCCCTGCGTTGCGTTCGCCGGTCGTCACCGGCGCGGTCGCCGCGGTCTGGGCCGCGGTGGTCGGCCTGGCCGTGTGTGTCGTCACGGTCCTGCTGGTGTGGCTGCTCGCCGCGCACGGCGCGGCGAGCTCCGGCGATGCGGTGCACGGCGGCGTGCTGACCTGGCTCGCCGCGAACCACGGCAGCATCGTCCTGTCCACCGGGACCATCGACCTGGTACCGCTGGGTCTGGTGGCGGTGCCGGTCGTTGCGCTGTTCCGCTCGGGCCGCTGGGCCGGGCGGGTGGCCGCGGAGGCGCTGCCCGCGGCGGCGGCCGCGACCGTGACGATGGCGCTGGCGTACGGGATCGGGGCCGCGGTGGTGGCCTCGGCGAGCGCGCAGCGCGGATCGGCCGCCGAGGTGGGCAGCGTGCTCGTCGGCGCCACCGCCCTCGCGCTGGTCGCGGGCGGCTGCGGGACGGTGCACGGTGCCGGCCTGTGGTCCGACCTGTGGGACGTGCTGCCCGAGCAGGCGGTGCCCGTCCTGCGCGGTGCCGCGGCCGGGCTGGCCGTGCTGCTGGGCGGCGGTGCCGCGCTGGTGGCCGGGTCGCTGCTGGCGCACTTCGGCCGGGTCAGCGATCTGGCCGGCTCGCTGCACGTGGGGGCGGCCGGCGGGCTGGCACTGCTGCTGCTCGGCCTGCTCTGCGTTCCCACCGCCGTGGTCTGGGCGGCTGCGTACGCGGTCGGTCCCGGCTTCGCGGTCGGCGTGGGGACCGCGGTCGCGCCGTCGGGCGTCCTGCTCGGGCCGGTACCGGCGCTGCCCCTGCTCGGCGCCCTCCCGGACACCGGGCACGCACCGGGCGCGTCGATGGTGGCGCTCTCAGTGCCGCCGCTGGCCGGCCTGGCGGTGGGCTGGCTGGCCGCCCGGCGCCCGGCGCCGACCCCGGGCCGCACCGCGGTGGAGGCGCTGGCCTCCGGAGCCCTCGCCGGGGTGGGGCTCGGCGTCCTCGTGCTGCTGAGCTCGGGGTCGATCGGCGCGGCGCGGATGACCGAGCTCGGGCCGGACGCACTGCGGGTGGCGGTGGCGACCGCGGTCGAGGTGGGAGCGGTCGCGGCCCTGGTCGCCTACGAGGGCTGCCGGCACCGGGCCCGGCTGGTGGCCGCGGGCCGGCGCATCGGCGGGTTCGGCCGGAGCCTCGCCGCCCACGTCCCCCGACCCGGAGGTGGCAAGACCGACCGGTAGCGTGCGCCCGTGCCCGACCAGCCCGACCAGCCCGACCTGGCCGTACCCGCCCCGGCCGCACCGGCGCGCCTGGTGGTGCTGGTCTCCGGCAGCGGGACGAACCTGCAAGCCCTGCTGGAGGCGTGCGCGGACCCCGGCTACGGCGCGCAGGTCGTCGC
This sequence comes from uncultured Actinomycetota bacterium, assembly GCA_963849365.1. Taxonomy (GTDB): domain Bacteria; phylum Actinomycetota; class Actinomycetes; order Prado026; family Prado026; genus CAVQCJ01. Next base: position 363,790 of record CAWKHA010000004.1, on the reverse strand, counting down.
GGTCGGCGCCGACAGGGCGGGCATCGCCGCCCTTGAGCGGGCCGGGCGGGCCGGCGTCCCGACGTTCGTGCTGCCGCTCGCCGACCATCCGGACCGGGCCGGGTGGGACCGGGCGCTCGCCGATGCCGTGTCCGCGTACCGGCCCGACCTGGTGGTCTCCGCCGGCTTCATGAAGCTCGCCGGCGGGCACTTCCTGGCGCGTTTCGGCGGCCGCTTCGTGAACACGCACCCGGCGCTGCTGCCGTCGTTCCCCGGCATGCACGGCGCCAGGGACGCGCTCGCGCACGGGGTGAAGGTGACCGGCGCGACCCTGTTCCTGGTGGATGCCGGGGTCGACACCGGGCCGATCGTCGCGCAGGCTGCGGTCGACGTCCGTGACGGAGACGACGAGGCCACGCTGCACGAGCGCATCAAGACGTCCGAGCGGGCGATGCTGGTCGACGCGGTCGGCCGGATGGCCCGGTCGGGATGGTCCGTCCACGGCAGGAAGGTGACGATTCCGTGAGCGACGAGAGCTCCCAGGGCAGCGCCGCGACCGGCGCCGACGAGCGCAGGCGGGTCCGGCGTGCGCTGATCAGCGTGTACGACAAGTCCGGCCTGCCCGAGCTCGCGCTGGGGCTCGCCAGGGCCGGCGTGCAGATCGTGTCGACCGGTTCGACTGCGTCGGCGATCGCCGAGCTGGGCGTGCCGGTCACGCAGGTCGCCGACCTCACCGGCTTCCCGGAGTGCCTGGAGGGCCGGGTCAAGACGCTGCACCCGCGGGTGCACGCCGGGATCCTCGCGGACCTGCGCAAGGCGGACCACGCCCGCCAGCTGGCCGAGCTGGGCATCGACCCGTTCGAGCTCGTCGTCGTGAACCTGTACCCCTTCGCCGACACCGTCCGCTCGGGCGCGACCCCCGACGAGTGCGTGGAGCAGATCGACATCGGCGGCCCCACGATGGTCCGGGCGGCGGCCAAGAACCACCCGAGCGTGGCGGTGGTCGTGTCCCCGCAGCGGTACGGCGAGGTGCTCGAGGCGGTCGCGGCCGGCGGCTTCACGCTGGCGCAGCGCGCGCGGCTCGCCGTGGAGGCGTTCACGCACACCGCGTCGTACGACATCGCGGTCGCGTCCTGGATGGGGAGCGCCCTGGCGCCGGGTGCCCAGCGGTTCCCGGGGTGGGTCGGCGCGGCGTGGCAGCGCGGCTCGGTGCTGCGCTACGGCGAGAACCCGCACCAGGAGGCCGCGCTGTACGTCGCCGAGCACAGCGCGCCCGGCCTGGCGCAGGCCGAGCAGCTGCACGGCAAGGAGATGTCCTACAACAACTACGTCGACGCGGACGCGGCCCGGCGGGCGGCGTACGACTTCGCCGAGCCGGCGGTGGCGATCATCAAGCACGCGAACCCGTGCGGCATCGCCGTCGGGGTGGACATCGCCGACGCGTACACGAAGGCGTTCGACTGCGACCCGGTGTCGGCGTTCGGCGGCGTGGTGGCGACGAACCGGCCGGTGACGCGGGCGATGGCCGAGGCGATCGGCGACGTCTTCACCGAGGTCGTGGTGGCGCCGGCGTTCGACGACGACGCGCTCGAGGTGCTGACCCAGCGCAAGAACGTGCGGCTGCTGCGCTGCGACGGGCGGCACCCCGGACGCGGCGTGGAGTGGCGGCCGGTCAGCGGCGGGCTGCTGATGCAGACGACAGACGTGGTCGACGAGGACGGCGACGAGCCGGAGAGCTGGACGCTGGCCACCGGCGTGCCGGCCGACGACGCCACCCGCTCCGACCTGGGGTTCGCCTGGCGGGCCTGCCGGTCGGTGAAGTCCAACGCGATCGTGCTCGCCGTGGACGGCGCGACCGTCGGCGTCGGAATGGGCCAGGTCAACCGGGTCGACTCGGCCCGGCTCGCCGTCGAGCGGGCCGGACAGGACCGGGCCCGCGGCTCGGTGGCCGCGTCGGACGCGTTCTTCCCGTTCCCGGACGGCCCGGAGGTGCTCATCGCGGCGGGCGTGCGCGCGATCGTGCAGCCGGGCGGGTCGGTGCGCGACGACGAGGTCGTGGCCGCTGCCGAGGCCGCGGGCGTCACGATGTACTTCACCGGTGTCCGGCACTTCTTCCACTGAGCGCCCGGACGTCCTCGCCGTGCAGCTGGCCCAGCTCAACGTCGCGCGCCTCCTCGAGCCGTTGGACTCCCCGCGCCTGGCCGGCTTCGTGGCCGCGCTGGACGAGGTGAACGCCGTGGCCGACGCGGCGCCCGGCTTCGTCTGGCGGCTGCAGACCGAGTCGGGGAACGCCACCGACGTGCGCCCGTGGGGCGAGGACGTCATCGTCAACATGAGCGTCTGGGCGTCGGTCGAGGCGCTCCGGGACTACGTGTACGGCCCCGAGCACGCGGCGGTCCTGCGCCTGCGCCGCGAGTGGTTCGCCGTGCTCGGCACCCCGCACCTGGTGCTGTGGTGGGTCCCGGCCGGGCACCGGCCCGACCTGGTCGAGGCGGGTGAGCGGCTCGCCCGGCTCGAACGCGACGGACCCGGGCCGGAGGCGTTCACCCTGCGGGTCCCCTTCCCGGTGCCCGGGTGAGAGCCGGCGGGAGCGTCCTGGCGACCGCCGCCGCGTTCGTCGTCGGCGCCATCGTCGCCCTGCAGGCCCGGTTCAACGGGGACCTCGCCGAGCAGCTCGGCGGCGGCTTCCCGGGGGGCGCGCTCGCCGCGACGGCGAACTTCGTCGTCGGGCTGGTCGCACTGAGCGCGTGGGTGCTGGTCGCCCGCCCGCAGCGGGCCGCGCTCGCCGCGCTGCTGCCCGCCGTCCGGGCCCGGCGGCTCGCGACGTGGCAGTGCCTGGGCGGGCTGGGCGGGGCCTTCCTCATCCTGAGCCAGAGTGCGAGCGTCCCTACCGTCGGAGTCGCGGTCTTCACCGTTGCGGTCGTGGGCGGGCAGACCGCGTCGGGCCTGCTGGTCGACAAGGTCGGTCTGGGACCGGCCGGACCGCAGCCGGTGACGGCCCGCCGGGCGGTCGCGGCCGGGATCGCGGTCGCGGCCGTGGTGCTCGCCGTCTCCGGCAGCTTCGGCTCGGCCTTGTTCGCCCCCGGTCTGGTCGTGCTGTGCGTGGCGGCCGGCGTCGCGGTGTCGGTGCAGTCGGCGCTGAACGGACAGGTCGGGCGGGCGACCGGGTCGCCGGTGGCCGCGTCCTGGCTGAACTTCGTGCTGGGCCTGCTCGTCCTGCTGGTGGTCGACGCGGCCCTGCTCGCCTCCGGCCACCAGCTGCAGGCGCTCCCACCCCAGTGGTGGCTGTACACCGGCGGCCTGTTCGGCGTCGCGTTCGTGACCGTGGTCGCCGGCGTCGTGCGCACCATCGGCGTGCTCGTCGTGACGCTGGCCACGGTCGCCGGCCAGGTGTTCGGCGCGCTGCTGCTGGACGCGCTCGCACCGGTCGCCGGCCAGTCGCTGCAGCTCGTGACGGTGGTCGGCGCGCTGGCCACGGTGGGAGCGGTCCTGCTGGCTGTACGTTCAGGGCCGCGCCCGAGCGGGCGCCCGACGCGGACGAGCTCATGACCGGAGCGAGGACCGAGGTGGCAGCCGAGGGATCGGGCGAGGGCGGGTTGCGCCCGGTCCTGCGTGCGCTGCGCGCGAACTGGCCGTTCGCGCTGCTGTGCGCCGGCGTCCTCGCCGGGCTCGCGGTCGTCGTCCTGCTGGACCGCTTCCGGCGCGGCACCCTGGTGATGGCCGCGACCGTGCTGCTCGCCGCCTGGTTGCGCGCACTGCTGCCCGACGACCAGCTCGGCCTGCTGCGGGTGCGCGGCCGCGCCTTCGACGTGCTCACCCTGCTGGCGCTCGGGCTGGGGCTGTCGGTGGTCGCGCTCGTCGTGCCCCCGCCCTCGTGAGCGACGGCCGCGTCCCGGTACGGTGACCCCGGGATGTCTTGACGCCGAGATATCGGGTCCGCAGGTGGAGAAGGGTCGGCACGCGATGGCTGAGCGCAGCGGCAAGGTGACCGTGGTCGGAGCCGGCTTCTACGGCTCGACGACCGCGCAACGGCTGGCGGAGTACGACGTGTTCGACACGGTGGTCCTCACCGACATCGTCGAGGGCAAGCCCGAGGGACTGGCGCTGGACCTCAACCAGTCCCGCCCGGTCGAGGGCTTCGAGACCCGGGTGGTCGGGCGGACCACCACCGCGGACGGCGGCGGCTACGAGGCCACGGCCGGTTCGGACATCGTGGTGATCACCGCCGGCCTGCCCCGCAAGCCGGGGATGAGCCGCATGGACCTCATCGAGACCAACGCGCGCATCGTCCGCGGGGTCGCCGAGAACGTCGCGGCGCACTCGCCGGACGCCGTGGTGATCGTCGTGTCCAACCCGCTCGACGAGATGACCGCGCTCACCCAGCTCGCGACCGGCTTCCCGCGGCACCGGGTCATGGGCCAGGCGGGCATGCTGGACACCGCGCGCTTCACGTACTTCGTCGCCGAGGCGCTCGACGTGCCGGTCGGCAGCGTGCGCACCCTCACGCTGGGCTCGCACGGCGACACCATGGTGCCGGTGCCCTCGCGCTGCACGGTCGACGGGAAGCCGCTGGCCGACGTCATGCCCGCCGAACGCATCGACGAGCTGGTCACCAGGACCCGAAACGGCGGTGCCGAGGTGGTGGCCCTGCTCAAGACCGGCTCCGCGTACTACGCGCCGTCGGCGGCCGCCGCGCGGATGGCGCGGGCGGTGCACGACGACGCCGGCGCGGTGATGCCGGTGTGCGCGTGGGTCGACGGGGAGTACGGGATCTTCGGGGTGTACCTCGGGGTGGAGGCGCAGATCGGCCGCGAGGGCGTGCGCAAGGTCGTCGAGACCGACCTGACCGCCGACGAGGTGGCCGGGCTGGTCCAGGCCGCGGAGGCCGTCCGGGCCAAGCAGGCCGACGTCAAAGACCTGTGAGGGGCGGAGACCGCTGATGAGCAAGATCAAGGTCGAGGGCACCGTCGTCGAGCTCGACGGCGACGAGATGACGCGCATCATCTGGCACGCCATCCGCGAGCAGCTGGTGCTGCCCTACCTCGACATCGACCTGGAGTACTACGACCTGAGCATCGAGCACCGCGACGCGACCGACGACCAGGTCACCGTGGACGCCGCCGAGGCCATCCGGCGGCACGGGGTCGGGGTCAAGTGCGCCACGATCACCCCGGACGAGGCCCGGGTCGCGGAGTTCGGCCTGAAGAAGATGTGGCGGTCGCCGAACGGCACGATCCGCAACATCCTCGGCGGGGTGATCTTCCGCGAGCCGATCATCATCAGCAACATCCCGCGGCTGGTGCCGGGCTGGACCAAGCCCATCGTGGTCGGCCGTCACGCGTTCGGCGACCAGTACCGCGCGACCGACGTGCGGATCCCCGGTGCCGGGGCGCTCACGCTGACGTTCACGCCCAAGGACGGGTCCGAGCCGATGGAGCTGGAGGTCTACGACTTCCCCGGGCCCGGTGTCGCGCTGGCGATGTACAACCTCGACGACTCGATCCGTGACTTCGCCCGGGCCTCGATGCGCTACGGCCTGGCCCGGGGCTACCCGGTGTACCTGTCGACCAAGAACACGATCCTCAAGGCGTACGACGGACGCTTCAAGGACCTCTTCGCCGAGGTGTACGAGGCCGAGTTCGCCGCGGACTTCGCCGCCGCCGGGCTGACGTACGAGCACCGGCTCATCGACGACATGGTGGCCGCCGCGCTCAAGTGGGAGGGCGGCTACCTCTGGGCCTGCAAGAACTACGACGGCGACGTCCAGAGCGACACCGTGGCGCAGGGTTTCGGCTCGCTCGGCCTGATGACCAGCGTGCTCATGACGCCCGACGGCCGCACCGTCGAGGCGGAGGCGGCGCACGGCACCGTGACCCGGCACTACCGCCAGCACCAGCAGGGCCAGCCCACCTCGACCAACCCCATCGCGTCGATCTTCGCCTGGACGCAGGGGCTGGCCCACCGCGGGACGCTGGACGGCACGCCGGAGGTGACCCGGTTCGCCCGCACGCTGGAGCAGGTGTGCGTGCGCACTGTCGAGTCCGGTGCGATGACCAAGGACCTGGCCATGCTGGTCGGCCCGGACCAGCCGTGGCAGACCACGCAGGAGTTCCTCGCCGCGATCGAGGAGAACCTGCGGGCCGCCATGGCCTCGGCGGGCTGAGCCCGCCCGTACCCTGGGCCCCGTGAGCGGCACCTGGGCGAAGATCGCTCTCGTCGTCGTCTTCGTCTGCATCGGCGGGACCTTCGCGGCGACCGAGATGGCGCTGGTCTCGCTGCGCGAGAGCCAGCTGCGGACGCTGGCGACCCACGGCCGCCGCGGGCGCCGGGTGGCCGAGCTGGCGTCCGACCCGAACCGGTTCCTGGCCGCCCTGCAGATCGGCGTCACCCTGGCCGGGTTCCTGTCCGCGGCGTTCGGCGCGGCCACGCTGGCCGACGAGTTCGCGCCCGTCCTGGAGGGCTGGGGGCTGCCGCACGGGCTGTCCACCACGGTCGCGCTGGTGACGATCACGGTCCTGATCTCCTACCTCTCCCTGGTGCTCGGCGAGCTGGTCCCCAAGCGGCTGGCTCTGCAGCGCGCGGAACGGCTGGCGCTCCTGGCGGCGCCCGCGGTCGACCGGTTCGCGAAGCTCGTCACGCCGTTCGTCTGGCTGCTGTCGAAGTCGACCAACGTCGTGGTGCGCCTGCTCGGCGGGGACCCGTCGGCCGGGCGCGAGCAGATGAGCGACGAGGAGGTCCGGCTGCTGGTGGCCGGCCACCAGTCCTTCGGCCGGGAGGCCCGCGAGCTGATCGAGGAGGTGTTCGCGGCCGGCGACCGCCAGCTGCGCGAGGTGATGGTCCCGCGCACCGAGGTGGACTTCCTGGACGCGTCGATGCCGGTGTACAAGGCGGTCCGGGTGGTGTCCGACCTCCCGCACAGCCGCTACCCGGTCATCCAGGGCAGCGCGGACGAGGTGGTCGGCTTCGTGCACGTGCGCGACCTGTTCGGGGCCGACTCCTCGACCAGGCTGAGCGAGCTGGCCCGCGACGTGGCGCTGCTGCCCGGCACGAAGCGCCTGCTCCCGGCGCTGAGCGAGCTGCGCCGCGCCGGGCTGCACCTGGCGATCGTCGTGGACGAGTACGGCGGGACGGCCGGGATCGTCACGCTCGAGGACCTGGTCGAGGAGCTGGTCGGGGACATCCGGGACGAGTACGACGAAGAGCAGCAGGCCGCCCGGCGCACCCGCGGCGGCGACCTCGAGGTCGAGGGGCTGCTCAACCTGGACGACTTCGAGGACGAAGCCGGCTTCGCCCTGCCGGAGGGGCCGTACGAGACCGTCGCCGGCTACGTGCAGGCCTCGCTCGGGCACATCCCGCAGGTCGGCGAGACGGTGGAGTTCGACAGGCGCCGCATCACCGTGACCGAGACGGACGGCCGCCGGGTCTCCCGGCTCGTCGTGGCGCCGCGTGCCGACGTCCCCGACGAGCAGGTCCCCGAGCCCGGTGCGCCCGGACCCGGTACGCCAGAATGACCGCCATGCCCGGCACCCCGTCCCCGTCCCGTCCGCGCGTCTTCTCCGGGATGCAGCCCACCGCCGAGTCGCTGCACCTGGGCAACTACCTCGGCGCGCTGACCAGCTGGGTGGCGCTGCAGGACACCCACGACCCGGTGTACTGCGTCGTCGACCTGCACGCGATCACCGCCGGGCACGAGCCCGAGGCGCTGCGACAGCGGACGCGGTCGACCGCGGCGCAGTACCTCGCGGCCGGCATCGATCCCGACCGCAGCATCCTGTTCGTGCAGAGCCACGTGCCCGCCCACGCCCAGCTGGCCTGGGTGCTCGGGTGCATCACCGGCTTCGGCGAGGCCAACCGGATGACGCAGTTCAAGGACAAGTCGCAGCGTGAGGGTGCGGGAGCCGCCTCCGTCGGGCTGTTCACGTACCCGGTGCTGCAGGCCGCGGACATCCTGCTGTACGGGACGAACCAGGTGCCGGTGGGCGAGGACCAGCGCCAGCACATCGAGCTGTCCCGGGACCTCGCCCAGCGGTTCAACGGACGCTTCGGCGAGACCTTCGTCGTGCCCGAGCCGTACATCGTCCGGAGCACCGCGAAGATCCTCGACCTGCAGAACCCGGACAAGCAGATGAGCAAGAGCGTCGGCGGGCCGGGCGTGCTGTGGCTGCTCGACGACCCGGCGGCCAACGCCAAGAAGATCCGCTCTGCCGTCACCGACAACGAGCGCGAGATCCGCTACGACCCCGAGGCCAAGCCGGGTGTATCCAACCTGCTGACGATCCTGTCCGCGCTCGGCGGGGAGTCGGTCGAGGCGCTGGAGAAGCGCTTCGCCGGCAGCGGTTACGGCGATCTCAAGGCGGCCGTCGCGGAGGCGTACGTCGCGTTCGCGACCCCGTTCCGCGAGCGGACCATGGCGTACGTGGACTCCCCGGATCGGCTCGACGCCGCGCTCGCGACCGGTGCGGCCAAGGCCGCCGCCATCGCCGGGCCGACGCTGGCCCGGGTGTTCGACCGGGTGGGCTTCCTTCCGGCGGCGCCGTGACCCGACCCGATGTGGCTCCGGCGGCCGGACCCGAGCTCGGGACCCGCGTCCTGGGCGTGTCCGTCGCCCTCCCCGAGCCGTTCGGCCCGGAGCTGACGGCCCTGCGCGAGCGGCTGGGGGACCCCGAGGCGCACACCGTCCCGACCCACATCACGCTGCTTCCACCGACCACGGTCGACGACGTGCTGCTGCCGGAGATCCACCAGCACCTGGTCAACACCGCGGCCAAGACCGACCGGTTCCGCATCCGGCTGCGCGGGTCGGGGACGTTCCGCCCGGTCTCGCCGGTCGTGTTCGTCGCGCTGGCCGAGGGCATCGCCTCGTGCGAGATGCTGGAGACGCGGGTCCGTGCCGGCGTCCTGTGGCGTCCCGTGCTGTTCCCCTACCACCCGCACGTCACGGTCGCGCACGACCGTCCGCCGGACGTCCTCGACGCGGCCCTCGACGAGCTCGCCGGCTACGCCGCCGACTTCACGGTCGACCGCTTCGTCCTCTACGAGCACCTCGACGGCGCCTGGGTGCCGGACCGTGAGTTCGCGTTCGCCGGCGGGTAGCGCGCGCGGCGCCTCACTCCTGGCGTGGACCCGCGCCCTGCTCGCCCGGGTGCAGGACCGCTGGCGTTTCGCCGACCGCCTCGTCCGCGCCGTCGACAGCTACCTGTACGCCCAGGGCTCGTTGCTGTCGGCGGGGATGACCTACTACGGCTTCCTCGCGCTCTTCCCGCTGGTGGCGGTGGCGCTCGGCGTGACCTCGATCCTGTCGAAGGTCGTGCCGTCCGTGGACGAGACCGTGCGCCAGCAGATCACCCAGCTCATGCCCAACGTCAACGTCGACGCCATGGTCAACGCCAGCCTGACGGTCGGCATCATCGGTCTCGCGGTCATGCTGTACGCGGGTGTCCGGTGGGTGGGCGCGCTGCGCCGCTCGCTCACCGTCCTGGCCGGGTTGCCGCCGCGCTCGGTGCCCTACCTGACCGGCGTGCTGCGCGACTCGGCCACGCTCGCGCTGCTCGGCGCCGCGGTGCTCGCCTCGATCGCGCTGTCCCTGATCACGCAGCTGGCCACGGGGCTGCTGGCGGACCTGCTCGGTACCACCCACATGCCGAACCTGCTCCGGTTGCTCACGCTGCTGGCCGCGCTGGCCACGGACCTGGCGGTCGGGTGGGCGCTCTACCACGTGGTGCCGGACCCGCGGCTGCGCGGGCGCCGCCTGCTGGTCACCGCGGCGGTGGCGGCGTTCGGCTTCGAGGTGCTCAAGCAGCTGGCCGGGCTGATCATCGCGGCCGCCTCGCACAACGTGATCTACGGGACGTTCGCCGCCACGGTGGGCGTGCTCATCTGGATGTCGTACATGTCCAAGTGGGTGCTGTTCGTCGGCGCCTGGGCGCTCGTGGAGATGCCCGCCCGGCAGGAGCCGGAGCAGCCGGACCGGTCAGAGCCGGGTGCTGCGCCGGGCGGCGACGGCCATCCGCAGGGCCTCGCGGCGGCCCTCCCGCCGGCGCCGGAGCCCGACCAGGCCGGCGACGACGGCGAGCAGGCCCGCGGCGCCGGCCGCCAGCCACAGCGACGAGGGCAGGGCTGACCCCCTCCCGGCGCCGGCCACGCCGGCGGCGGCGATCGCGTGCGCGCTCGCGTCCGGAGTCGGCGACCCCGAGGCGGTGGCCAGCGAGAGCGGCTGCACGAGCTCGCCGACGCCCTCCTTGCCCACGTTGGCGAAACCCCAGTCCAGCAGCTTCTGCGCGGCGTCCTCGGTGGGCCCGGTGATCTTCATCAGGGTCACGACGACCAGGTGGCCGTCCCGCTCGGCCGCGCCCACGTACGTCCGTCCGGCCAGCGAGGTGTAGCCGGTCTTGACCCCGACCATGCCGCTGTAGCCGTGCATCAGCAGCCGGTTCTGGTTCTGGATCTGGTACGTCCCGCGGCCGGGCGGACCACCGCGGACGTGCACGCCGGGGAAGGCGTACCGCCGGGTGGAGGTGTACGTCCGGAAGTCCGGGCGCATCAGGCCCGCCCGCGCGAACAGGGCCAGGTCGTAGGCCGACGTGACCTGGCCCGGCGCGTCCAGGCCGCTGGGGTTCACCGCATGGGTGTCGTCGGCCTGCAGTTCGGTTGCCACCGCGTTCATGGCCACGACCGTGGGCGCCCAGCCACCCCCGGCGTTGGCCAGCGCGCTGGCCGCGTCGTTCCCGGACGCCAGGAACAGTCCGTAGAACAGCTGGTCGACGGTGTACGTGGCCCCGGCCACGATCCCCACCCGGGTCCCCTGGACGCGGGTGTCCTGGGCCCGGCCGACGTACACCTCGGCCTTGTCGAGCCGGGGCAGGAGCGTCAGCGCGGTCAGCGTCTTGAGCGTGCTCGCCGGCATGAAGCGCCCGTGCGCGTCCTTGGCCGCCAGCACCGTCCCGGTGGTCGCGTCGGCGACCAGCCACGAGCCGGCCGCCACCTTGGGCATCGGGGTGGCGCCCAGCGTGACGACGGCACCGGTGCCGCCCAGCTGCGGGCCGCCAACCGGGCCGTCGGCCTGTGCAGGCCCGGCCGGGCCGGCCGCGACCAGCAGGGCCGCCGCGAGCAGTCCCGGGACGGCCAGCCGGACGCGCAGACGGGCTGGGCAGCGCATGATGCCCGACACCGTACGTCAGGCTCCGGCCCGTCGTGTGCACGGCGCCGCGACTGTGCGCGATCATCGGAGCCGGCGCGGGCGCACCGTTCGCGCCGACGCAGGAGGTGCGGATGGCACTGGCCCCCAAGGCCCCGGAGGAGCGGCGCCGCCGCATCCTCACCGCGACCGTCGACGTCCTGCGCGAGCGCGGCTTCGCCGGCACCCGCGTGGCCGACATCGCGGACGCGGCCGGCACCTCGTCCGGGCTGGTGCTCTACCACTTCAAGTCGCTCGAGGGGGCGCTGTCGCAGGCCCTGACGACGGTCGAGGACGAGTTCTACGTGGAGCTGGAGGGCGAGCTCGGTGCCTCGGCCGGGCCGGTCGAGCGGCTGCGGCGGATGGCCGAGATGGGCGCCGGCTCGGGTCCGGCGGTCGGCGACTGGGGGCTGTGGCTGGAGATCTGGGTCCGGGCCCTGCGCGACCCGGGTGCACGTGCGACCCGTGAGCAGCTGGACCGCCGCTGGCGGGGCTCGCTGCGCGAGGTCGTCGATGAGGGGGTGGCGGCCGGGGTCTTCCGGCCGGTCGACGCGCATGACACGACCGCCCGCCTGGCCGCGCTCATGGACGGGCTGGCGATCCAGCTCGCCCTGGCCGACCCGGACATGACCACGGAGCGGTTCGTCCGGCTCTGGCTGACCGCCGCCGGGCTGGAGCTGGGTGCCGACCTGGTCCCGGAGTGACCGCTAGGCAGGCCGTCGGGTGTGGTGCTAACCTCGCGAGCATACTGAATGGCCGTTCAGATCAGGTCCGGATCGCCCGAGCGGACCGGTCGGCGGCTGCGAGGAGTGATCAGACATGGCCACGAACACGGCCACCCCGCTGTCCTCGGTGCCGGCGGGCCCGGCCGGGCCCACCATGACCGACCGCGCCCGCCTGCAGCGCCAGGTCAAGGACCACCTGCTGCTCAACTTCACCGACATGTCCGAGTTCGCCGACTCCGACGTGCGCGTCTTCGTCCGCGGCGACGGCTGCTACGTGGTCGACGCCGACGGCCGGCGCGCCATCGACGGCATCTCCGGGCTCTTCTGCTCGAACCTCGGGCACGGCTACGGCGAGGAGGTGGGCCGGGCGGCGCACGAGCAGCTCGAGGACGCTCGTCTTCACCCCGTCCTGGTTCATCACCAACCCGGTGGCGGCGGCGCTGGGCGAGCGGCTGAGCGACGTCGCCGGCCCGCTCGGGCTGCACCGGGTGTTCCTGACCAGCGGCGGCGGCGAGGCCAACGAGGCGATGTACAAGCTGGCCCGCCAGTACCACGCCGCGAACGGCCAGCCCCAGCGCCGCAAGGCGATCTCCCGCAAGCTGGCGTACCACGGCACCTCGCTCGGGGCGCTCTCGCTGACCGGGCTGCCGTACTGCCGGACCATGTTCGAGCCGCTGCCGATCCAGACCTCGTTCGTGAGCAACACCAACGCCTACCGGCACCCGCTCGGCCACGACGAGGAGGCCTTCACGGCCGCGCTGCTCGCCGAGATCGAGGAGACGATCGAGTGGGAGGGCGGGGAGAACATCGCCCTGCTCATCGCCGAGCCGGTGCAGAACTCCGGCGGGTCGTTCACCCCGCCCAAGGGGTACTGGCAGGGCCTGCGCGCGATCTGCGACAGGCACGGGATCCTGCTCGTCGCCGACGAGGTCATCACCGGCTTCGGCCGGGTGGGCGACTGGTTCGCGTCGCTGCGGTACGAGGCGCGGCCGGACATGGTCGTCTTCGCCAAGGGCGTCACCGCCGGCCACGCGCCGCTCGGCGGCGTGCTGATGAGCGACCGGGTGGCCGAGCCGTTCGTGACCGGGACCATGTACCAGCACGGCCTGACCTACGGCGGTCACCCGATGACGGCGGCGGTCGCGCTCAAGGTGCTCGAGATCTACGAGCGGGACGGCGTGATCGACAACGTGCGCGAGAACGAGCCGTACCTGCGCAGCGCCCTGGACGAGCTGCGCCGCGTGCCGCTGGTCGGCGACGTGCGCGGCGCCGGCTACTTCTGGTCGGTCGAGATGGTCAAGGACCGCGACACCAGGGAGACCTTCGAGGGCGCCGAGGCGGACTGGCTGCTGCGCGACGTGCTCACCGAGCAGATGGTCAGGCTGGGCCTGCTGTGCCGGCTCGACGACCGCGGCGACCCGGTCATCCAGCTGTCCCCGCCGCTGGTGGCCGACCGCCACCTGCTGGACGAGATGGTGGGCATCGTGGGCCAGGCGCTGGAGGCGGCGTGGTCGGCCTTCCAGTCCGGCATCCCTTCATCGTCCTGAGGTGAGCTGCCGACCGTGAGCCGGCACGACGTCGTCGTCCTGGGCGGTGGGCTCGCCGGGCTGTCGTGCGCGCGCGACCTGGCCGCCGCCGGGGTGGACGTGGTGGTGGTCGAGGCTCGGGGCCGGCCCGGGGGCCGGGTGGAGCAGACCGCCCTCGCCGACGGCCGGACCGTCCAGCTGGGCGGCGAGGTGGTGGGTCCGGAGCACACCTCCTACCTCGGCCTGGTCGCCGAGCTCGGCCTGACCGTCGAGCCGGCCTTCACCGCGTGCCCCGGCGAGGACACCTGGGTGCTGGCCGACCGGGTGGTCGTCGGGGACGGCGCGCCCTGGTTCGACGGCGCGGACCGGGCCTCGTACGAACGGGCGGAACGGGCCTTCGCCGAGCTCATGCGCACGGTCGACCCTGACGACCCGTGGACGCACCCGGACGCGACCCGGCTGGACCGGCTGTCCGTCGGCGACTTCCTGCGCGCCGAGGGGGCCACGCCCGCCGCGGTCCGGGCCCGCGAGCTGGCCATGCTCGCGCTCGGCGCCGAGTCGGTCGAGCGGACGTCGCTGCTGGCCGACCTGCGCAAGGAGGCGGCCGTCGGCCCGGCCGGCACCGGCTCGGGCCGCTTCTACGCCTACGAGGTCTGGGAGTGCCTGCGAGTCGTCGAGGGCTCGGCGACGGTGGCCTGGCGGCTCGCCGAGGGACTGGGCCACCGGCTGCGGCTGGGCGCCCCGGTGCGGTCGGTCTCGGTGTCCGGCGCCGGCTGCGCGGTCGTGCTGGCCACCGGCGAGTCGTTGCACGCCGCTGCCGTCGTGTCGGCGCTGCCGGTCGGCCCGCTGCGCGCGGTGCAGGTCGAGGGAGTCTCGGCGGAGCGGATGCGCTCGCTCGAGCGGCAGCGCCACGCGCCGGCGGCCAAGGCCGTGTTCGCCTACGACGAGCCGTTCTGGGAGCGCGCCGGGCAGAACGGCGCCGCGTACTTCGAGCGCGAGCTGCTCGGCGGCACGTGGTCCCAGCAGCCCGGGGTGATCTCCGCGCTGGTCCCGCCCGAGCGGCTGGGTGCGTTCGACGCCGTCAGCCCCGCGCTGGTCGAGGCCGACCTGCGGGTGGAGATTGCCCGGGCGTTCGGGGCGGGGGCGGCGGCTCCGCAGGCGGTCTTCCTGCGCCGCTGGCACCGGGACCCGTGGACGCTGGGGTACATCACCGGCTGGCACCCCGGCGACGTGATGGCCGTCGGCCCGCTGCACGGGACGCACGAGCCGCCGTTCTACGTCTGCGGATCGGACCAGTGGGTGTGCGGCTACATGGAGGGCGCGGTTCGCACCGGCCGGGGGGCTGCGGCCGCGGTGCTCGGGGTCACTACGCTCGCCACGTGAGCAGCAAGCAGCGCAAGACCGAGTCCGGGCTGCCGGTCCAGCCGGTCTACGGACCCGACGCGCTCGCCGGATGGGACCCGGCGACCGCCCTCGGCGAGCCGGGGCAGTACCCGTTCACGCGCGGTGTCTACCCGACGATGTACACCGGCCGGCCCTGGACCATGCGCCAGTACGCCGGGTTCGGCACCGCCGTGGAGTCCAACCGGCGCTACCGCCAGCTGCTCGGCGCCGGCCAGACCGGGCTGTCGGTGGCGTTCGACCTGCCGACCCAGATGGGCTACGACTCCGACCACCCGGCCGCGGCCGGCGAGGTCGGCAAGGTCGGGGTGGCGATCGACTCGATCGACGACATGCGCATCCTGTTCGACCAGATCCCGCTGGACCGGGTCTCGACGTCGATGACGATCAACGCCCCCGCCGGCGTGCTGCTGCTGCTCTACCAGCTGGTCGCCGCCGAGCAGGGTGTGGAGCCCGAACAGCTCACCGGCACGATCCAGAACGACGTGCTCAAGGAGTACATCGCCCGCGGCACGTACATCTACCCGCCGCGCCCGTCGCTGCGCCTGGTCACCGACGTGTTCGACTACTGCCGGCAGGTGCTGCCGCGCTGGAACACCATCTCCATCTCGGGCTACCACATGGCCGAGGCCGGGGCGACGCCGGCGCAGGAGGTCGCGTTCACCCTCGCCGACGGCATCGAGTACGTGCGCGCGGCCGTCGCCACCGGTCAGCACGTCGACGAGTTCGCGCCCCGGCTCGCGTTCTTCTTCGTCGCGCGCACGACGCTGCTCGAGGAGGTGGCCAAGTTCCGGGCCGCCCGCCGGATCTGGGCCCGCGTCATGCGCGAGGAGTTCGGTGCCCAGGACCCGAAGTCGCAGATGCTCCGCTTCCACACCCAGACCGCGGGCGTCCAGCTCACCGCGCAGCAGCCGGAGGTCAACCTGGTGCGCGTCGCGGTGCAGGGACTGGCGGCGGTCCTGGGCGGGACGCAGTCGCTGCACACCAACTCTTTCGACGAGGCGCTCGCCCTCCCCAGCGAGAAGGCCGCGCGGCTGGCGCTGCGCACGCAACAGGTCCTGGCCTACGAGACCGACGTGACGGCGACGGTGGACCCGTTCGCCGGCTCGTACGTGGTCGAGACCATGACCGACGAGCTGGAGGCGGCCGCGGTCGCGCTGATGCAGCGGGTCGAGGACCTCGGCGGCGCCGTCGCGGCCATCGAGCGGGGCTTCCAGAAGTCCGAGATCGAGCAGGCGGCGTACGCGATGGCGCTGGCCGTGGACTCCGGCGAGCGCGTGGTCGTGGGCGTGAACCGGTTCACGATCGATGTCGAGGAGCCGTACGAGCCGCTGCGGGTCGACCCTTCGATCGGCGTCGAGCAGGCCGAGCGGCTCGCCAAGCTGCGCGCAGAACGCGACGGTGACGCCGTCGCGTCGGCGCTGGAACGGATCCAGGCCGCAGCCGCCGGCACCGGCAACGTGCTCTACCCGATGAAGGACGCGCTGGCCGCCCGGGCCACCGTGGGCGAGGTGTGCGACGCGCTGCGCGCGGTGTGGGGCACGTACGTCCCGGCCGACTCGTTCTGACCCCGAGCCCTCCCGACTGGTGCGCGCGTCTTGGGGTTTCCGGGTCCCCGGTAGCCCCAAGACGCGCGCATCAGTCGTGGGAGGGGTGGGGCCGGTGGGGCCCGACTTGACCTGTTCCGCGCAGTTTGTGACGGTGGAGGCATGGTCCTGACCACCGTTCTCCTGCTCCTGGCCGCCGGCGTCCTCGCCGGGCTCGTGTGGGGCGTCCTCCGCCACGAGCGCACCGACGAGACGGATCGGTTCAACCGGGCCCGCGAGATCACCTCCTCGTGGGCCGAGCCCGGGCCGCGGTTCCAGGCGGTGCCCGCGGTCGACGAACCCGTGGAGCGGACGACTAACCTGCCCGGGTGACCGTCGCCGCCGACCTGACCGGCAAGGGCGCCCCCGCGCTCCCGGACGAGCTGCGCGTCGCGGTCGTCGACGGCGCTCACCGGCTCCACGACGAGCTGGTCGCCGTACGCCGCGACCTGCACGCCCACCCCGAGCTCGGCCGCGCAGAGGTCCGGACCACCGGCGTCGTGGCGGCCCGGCTGGCCGCCGCCGGTCTGCACCCGCGGCTGCTGCCCGGCGACGTCGGCCTGGTCTGCGACGTCGGACCCGGCGGCGCGGGGCCGGACGCCCCGCTGCTCGTGCTGCGCGCCGACCTGGACGCCCTGCCGGTACCCGACGAGAAGGACGTGCCTTACCGCTCGACGGTGGCCGGCTGCTCGCACGCCTGCGGTCACGACGTGCACACCGCGGTGGTGCTGGGGGCGGGACTGTTGCTCGCCGGTCTGGACGGGCCGGCCGACCGGGTGCCGCTGCGGGGCGGGGTGCGGCTGCTCTTCCAGCCGGCCGAAGAGCTGACCCCGGGCGGAGCCCTGGACGCCGTGGCCGCCGGTGCGCTCGACGGGGCCACCCGGATCTTCTGCGTGCACTGCGACCCGCGCTCGGACGTCGGCGACGTCGGGCTCCGGGTCGGTCCGGTCACCGGGTCGGCCGACCACGTGCACGTCCGGCTGACCGGACCCGGCGGGCACACCGCCCGGCCGCACCTGACCGCCGACCTGGTCTACGCCCTGGGCAAGGTGGCGACCGACGTGCCTGCCGTGCTCTCCCGCCGGGTCGACCCCCGGTCCGCGCTGTCTGTCGTGTGGGGTCATGTCCAGGCGGGCACGGCGCCCAACGCCATCCCGCGCGACGGGGTGCTCTCCGGGACCGTCCGGACGCTGGACGCCGCGGTCTGGGAGCGGGCCCCGCACGTGGTCGAGCAGGCGGTGCGGTCGGTGGTCGCCCCGTACGGCGTCGGTTGCGAGGTGACCTACACCCGCGGGGTGCCACCGGTGGTCAACGACGCCGGGTCGACCCGGCTGCTGGCCGGTGCCGCGTACGCCGTCGTGGGGCCCGACTCGGTGTTCGAGACCGAGCAGTCTCTGGGTGGCGAGGACTTCGCCTGGTACCTGTCGACCGTGCCGGGCGCCCTGGCCCGGCTCGGCGTGCGCCGCCCCGGCGAAACCGTGCAGCGGGACCTGCACCAGGGGTCGTTCGACGTCGACGAGCGTGCGATCGGAGTAGGCGTGCGGCTGCTCTCCGCCACTGCCCTGCTCGGCTTGCTCTCGCTTTCATAACGGATTGCCCAACGAGCGGGACGGCCAGCGTCGGACCGGCGAATGGTCTGAGAGCGAAGGTATACGCTCACGCGGGTTCAAGCGCCCCGGGTCGCGGGCGCTTATCGGAAGGAGAAGCCCTTGCGCAGCGTCATGAAGGTCGCCGCCGTAGCGATGGCCGGCGCGCTCGCGCTCGCCGCCTGTGGGAGCTCGAGCTCCGGCGGTGGCGGTGGGAGCACGCCCTCGGCCTCGAAGTCGAGCATCAAGGTGGGAATGGCCTACGACATCGGCGGGCGCGGGGACAAGTCGTTCAACGACGCCGCCGCCGCAGGCCTGGACAAGGCCGCGAAGGAGTTCGGCGTCAGCACCAAGGAGCTGTCCGCGGTGGCGGGCGAGACCGACGCCCAGAAGGAGGCGCGGCTCACCCTGCTGGCGCAGGGCGGCTACAACCCCATCGTCGCCGTGGGCTTCGCGTACGCGGGCGCCATCAAGAACGTCGTGCCCAAGTACCCCAAGACGAACTTCGCCATCATCGATGACTCGAGCTTCACGGCCCCGAACCTGGCCAACCTGGTCTTCGCGGCCAACCAGGGCTCGTACCTCGTCGGCGTACTGGCGGCGAAGGCGTCCAAGACCGGCACGGTCGGTTTCATCGGCGGCGTCAACGTGCCATTGCTGCAGTCCTTCCAGGCCGGCTTCGACGCCGGTGCGAAGGCCGGCAACCCCAGCATCAAGATCATCGACAAGTACCTGACCCAGCCGCCGGACTTCACCGGGTTCAACGACGCGGCCAAGGGTCAGACCACGGCCCAGGGCATGTTCGACCAGGGCGCGGACGTCGTGTACGCGGCGGCCGGCGGCTCCGGCACCGGCGCGTTCAAGGCCGCCAAGGCCTCCGGCAAGTGGGCGATCGGGGTCGACTCCGACCAGTACCTCACGGCCGGTGACCTCGCGTCGGTGGTCCTCTCGTCGGCGCTCAAGCGGGTCGACGTGGCCACGTACGACTACATCAAGTCGGCCGTGGACGGTGCGGTGCTCACCGGCGTGCAGACGTTCGACCTGAAGAACGACGGCGTGGGCTACTCCAAGTCCAACCCGTCGGTCGACCCGTACGTCGCCGACGTCGAGGCGGCCAAGCAGCAGGTCGTCAGCGGGGCGGTCACCGTGCCGGACAAGCTCGGCTGATTCTCCGGTAGTACTACCCGTGGCTCCGGCCCGGACGCGATAGCGTCCGGGCCGGAGCCATTCCGGGGCTCGGGCGAGCCCGTCGACGCAGCGGCGGAGGGTGGTCAGCGCATGGCAGAGGGTCCGGCCACGGCAGCGGGTCCCGCGGCGGCGGACGTTGCCGCCCCGGCGGTGGAGCTGCGCGGCATCACCAAGCGCTTCCCGGGCGTCGTCGCCAACTACGAGATCGACATCGTCGTCCGGCGCGGCACCGTGCACGCGATCGTCGGGGAGAACGGCGCCGGCAAGTCGACTCTCATGAAGACCCTGTACGGCATGCACAAGCCGGACGAGGGGACCATCACCATCGACGGCGAGGCGGTCGTCATGCACTCCCCGGCGGACGCGATCGCCCACGGCGTGGGCATGGTGCACCAGCACTTCCAGCTCGCGGACAACCTCACCGTGCTGGAGAACGTCGTGCTCGGCCAGGAGCCGACCAAGGGCGGCCGGCTCGACGTCGCGACCGCGCGTGCGCGCATCCGCGAGCTCGGCGCCCAGTACGGCCTGCCGGTCGAGCCGGACGACCTCGTGGCGGAGCTCGGGGTGGGTGACCGCCAGCGGGTGGAGATCCTCAAGGTGCTCTACCGCGGCGCCCACATCCTGATCCTCGACGAGCCCACCTCGGTGCTGGTGCCGCAGGAGGTCGACGAGCTGTTCGCCGCCCTGCGCGAGCTGAAGGCACGAGGCCTCACCGTCATCTTCATCAGCCACAAGCTCGACGAGGTGCTCTCGGTCGCCGACGAGATCACCGTCGTTCGCGCCGGCACGACCGTTGCCACCGTGCTGCCGTCGGAGGTGACCGCGCGGAGGCTGGCCGAGCTGATGGTCGGCAGCGAGCTGCCTTCGCCGCAGACGGCGGAGTCCACCGTCACGGACGTCCCCGTGCTGACCCTGGAAGGCCTGACGCTGGCCGAGGAAGGGCGCGACCTGCTGCACGACATCTCGTTCACTATCCACAAGGGCGAGGTGCTCGGGATCGCCGGCGTCGAGGGCAACGGCCAGGCGGAGCTGGTCGAGACGATCATGGGCATCCGGACCGCGACGTCCGGCCGGATCGTCTTCGAGGGTGGCGAGATCACCTCGTGGGGGACCCGGCGGCGCCGCGAGGCCGGGATCGGCTACATCCCTGAGGACCGCAGCAGGCACGGGTTGCTGCTCGAGGCGCCGCTGTGGGAGAACCGCATGCTCGGGCACCAGACCCAGCCGCCCAACGCCCGCGGCCCGCTCATCGACATCAAGGGCGCGAAGGCGGACACGCAACGTATCGTCGACGACTACGACGTCCGCACGCCCGGCATCGACGTGGTGGCTTCGTCGCTGTCCGGCGGGAACCAGCAGAAGCTGATCGTCGGGCGCGAGATGAGCGGCACGCCGAGGCTGCTGATCGCCGCGCACCCGACCCGCGGCGTGGACGTCGGGGCCCAGGCGGCGATCTGGGACCTGCTGCGCCAGGCCCGGGCCCAAGGGCTCGCGGTGCTGCTGATCTCCGCCGACCTGGACGAGCTGATCGGTCTGTCCGACACGCTGCAGGTGCTGCTGCGCGGCGCGCTGGTCGCCTCGGCCGACCCGGCCACGGTCACCCCCGAGGAGCTCGGCTCGGCGATGACCGGCGCCGGTGCGGGGGAGGCGGCATGAAGACGACCGGATGGCTGCGCCGGGCCGTGTACACGCTCGCTGCGCCGGTCCTCGCGATGCTGTTCGCCCTCGCCGTCACCTCGGTGATCCTGCTGATCAGCGGGCACGCGCCACTGCCTGCGTTCCGGTCGATGTGGGACTACGGGACGACGGAGTCGAGCCTGGTCAACACCGTCAACCTGTCGATCACCTACTACCTCGCGGCGGTCGCCGCTGCCATCGGCTTCCGGATGAACCTGTTCAACATCGGGGTCGACGGCCAGTACCGCATCGCGGCCCTGCTGGCCGCGGCGCTGGGCGGTGTGCTGCACCTGCCCGGGATCCTCGACGTCGCGATGATCCTGCTGGTCGCGATGATCGCCGGTGCCGCGTGGGCGGCGATCGCCGGTCTGCTCAAGGCTCGTCGCGGCGTCAGCGAGGTCATCTCGACGATCATGCTGAACTACATCGCCACCGGCGTGATCGCGTACCTGCTCACGCCGGGCCGGCTGGCCGTGCCGGTGGCGGGCAGCAACAACATCGGCACGCGCCCGATCCCGCCCAACGGCCAGGTCCCGGGCTTCGCGCTGTTCGGCGACGCGAACGGCAAGATCGAGGGGCTGTTCTTCCTGGCCGTGGTCGTCGGCGCGGGCTACTGGTTCCTGCTGTCGCGCACCCGGTTCGGCTACGACCTGCGCGCGACCGGTCGCTCCGAGCCGGCCGCCGTGGCCAGCGGGGTGAACGTCAAGCGCATGATCGTCGTCAGCATGATCATCTCCGGCGCTGTCGCCGGGCTGGTCGGCATGCCTCAGCTGCTCGGGGAGGTGCACTCCTACGGCACGGACTTCCCGACCGGGCTGGGGTTCACCGGCATCTCGATCGCGCTGCTCGGCCGCAACAACGCGGTCGGCATGGCTGCGGGCGCGCTGCTGTGGGCGTTCCTGGACACCTCGCGGCTGATCCTGGACTTCAACGGCATCTCGAAGGACATCGTGACGATCATGCAGGGCATCGCGGTGCTCTCAGTCGTCATCGCCTACGAGCTGGTGCGCCGCTACAGGCTGGTTCAGCAGCAACGCGACGTCGGCCGCCAGCTCGGTACCACCGAGCCCGCACTCACCGGTGCGGCACCCGCATGAGCGAGCACCGGTTCCCGCGCCCCGACCAGGTGCTCGGCACGGTGATGCTGCAGCAGCGCCGTGGTGCGTTCAAGGGCCTACGCCTCGCCTACCTGTCCATCGGCCTGCTGTTCGTCGTGGCGCTGGTGCGCCAGGTCACCGGCCAGCACGAGCTGAGCACGAGCGGCACGTTCGGCGCCGCAGTCATCGCCGCGATCCCGATCGGGCTGGCCGGACTGGGCGGCCTGTGGTCCGAGCGCTCCGGCGTCGTGAACATCGGGCTCGAGGGCATGATGATCCTCGGCACCTGGGGAGCGGGGTTCGCGGGTCCGAAGTGGGGCGTCTGGGCCGGGGTCGGCTTCGGGATCCTGCTGGGCGCCCTCGGCGGTGTCCTGCACGCGATCGCGACCGTGACGTTCGGCGTCGACCAGATCATCTCCGGTGTCGCCATCAACCTGCTCGGGCTCGGTGCCGCGCAGTACCTG
This sequence comes from uncultured Actinomycetota bacterium, assembly GCA_963849365.1. GTDB lineage: Bacteria > Actinomycetota > Actinomycetes > Prado026 > Prado026 > CAVQCJ01. The sequence continues at coordinate 341,388 of CAWKHA010000004.1, read as the reverse complement.
TCCGCGCTCGCGTTCCCCAAACAGGTGACCCAGTCGCCGCAGATCCCGAGCCCGCCGACGGTCAGCGTCCCGTGGCTGCCGGAGGCGATGCAGACCGTGCAGAGCCACAACTGGTTCGTGGTGTCGGACCTGGCCGGCGTCGTGCGCGCCGTCACGTACCAGATCTCGTACTTCACCATCATCGCCGTCCTGCTGCTGCCGCTGACGGCGTTCCTGCTCTGGCGGACCGCCTTCGGGCTGCGGCTGAGGTCGTGCGGCGAGGCCCCGTACGCGGCCGAGACCCTCGGCGTGAACGTCTACAAGTACAAGTACATCGCTGTCATCGTCTCCGGCGCGCTGGCCGGCTTCGGCGGCGCCTACCTCGCAGTCATCTCCTCGATCTACCGCGACGGGCAGACGTCCGGCCGCGGGTTCATCGGCCTCGCCGCCATGATCTTCGGCAACTGGCGCCCGGGTGGGCTCGCGGCCGGCGCCGGCCTGTTCGGCTACACCGACGCGCTGCAGCTGCGCAGCGACAGCGCGGTGCACGCCCTGCTGCTGCTGTTCGCGTTCGGGCTGGCGGTGTTCGCCGGCTGGTCGTTCTACCGGCGCAAGATCGTGCCGGGGGTCGCCGGCGCCGCCTTCGCGATCCTGGTCCTGGTGTGGTACCTAACGACCGACTCGCTGCCGCCGCAGGTGACGTACATGACTCCGTACATCACGACGCTGCTGGTGCTGTCGCTGGCGTCGCAACGACTACGACCACCCGCCGCCGACGGGATCCCGTACCGGCGCGGGGAGGGACGATGAGCGGTCCCGCTGACGCCGGCGCCGTCGACTGGTCGGCGCTGCACGCGGCGGCTGTCGAAGTGATGGAGCGGGCGTACGCGCCCTACTCGAAGTTCAAGGTCGGCGTGGCGGGCCTGGTCGACGACGGCCGGGTGGTGGTCGGCTGCAACGTGGAGAACGCGTCGTACGGGCTCGGGCTGTGCGCCGAGTGCGGGATGGTGTCGGCCCTGCACGCGTCCGGCGGCGGACGGCTGGTGGCGGTGGTGTGCGTCGACGCCCACGGCGCGGTGCTGATGCCGTGCGGCCGCTGCCGCCAGCTGCTCTGGGAGAACGGCGGTGCGCCGATGCTGCTGCAGACGGTGTCCGGCGTGCGGCGCATGAGCGAGGTGCTGCCGGACGCGTTCGGGCCGGAGGACCTGGAGACGAGGGCGTGAGCGCGGAGCCCTTCGCGGCCGTCGACGTCATCATCGCCAAGCGGGACCGGGGCGAGCTGACCGACGCGCAGATCGACTGGGTCGTCGACGCGTACACGCGCGGCGCGGTGGCCGACGAGCAGATGTCGGCGCTGGCGATGGCGGTGCTGCTCAACGGCATGACCGCGCGCGAGATCGCCCGCTGGACCGCCGCGATGATCGCCAGCGGCGAGCGGATGGACTTCTCCGGGCTCGGCCGCCCGACCGCCGACAAGCACTCGACCGGCGGTGTCGGCGACAAGATCACGCTGCCGCTGGCGCCCCTGGTCGCGGCCTGCGGGGTCGCCGTGCCGCAGCTGTCCGGGCGCGGCCTGGGGCACACCGGCGGGACGCTGGACAAGCTGGAGTCGATCCCGGGCTGGCGGGCCCGGCTGAGCAACGCGGAGATGTTCGCCGTCCTGCGCGACGTCGGAGCCGTCATCTGCGCGGCCGGGGACGGGCTGGCGCCCGCCGACCGCAAGCTGTACGCGCTGCGCGACGTCACCGGCACCGTGGAGGCGATCCCGCTCATCGCGAGCTCGATCATGAGCAAGAAGATCGCCGAGGGGACCGGGTCGCTGGTCCTGGACGTCAAAGTCGGCTCCGGCGCCTTCATGAAGGACGTCGACCGGGCCCGCGAGCTGGCCAGCACGATGGTCGGGCTCGGCACCGCAGCCGGCGTGCGCACCGTGGCGCTGCTGACCGCCATGGACACCCCGCTCGGGCTGACCGCCGGCAACGCGCTGGAGGTCGCAGAGTCGGTCGAGGTGCTCGCCGGCGGCGGGCCCGCGGACGTCGTGACCCTCACGGTCCGGCTGGCCGAGGAGATGCTCACCGCCGCCGGGGTCACCGGGCAGGACCCGGCCCGGCGGCTGTCCGACGGCTCGGCGATGGACACGTGGCGGCGCATGATCGCGGCCCAGGGCGGGGACCCGTGGGCGGCGCTGCCCACCGCGCGCGAGACCGCGGTCGTGCCGGCCCCGTCGTCCGGGGTGCTGACCCGCCTGGACGCGTACGGGGTGGGCGTCGCGGCCTGGCGGCTGGGCGCCGGCCGGGCCCGCAAGGAGGACCCGGTGTCGGCCGGGGCGGGCGTCGTCATGCACGCCAAGCCCGGCGAGCGGGTGGTCGCGGGAGCGCCGCTGCTGACGTTGCACGCGGACGAGCCGGAACGGTTCGAGCGCGCGCTGGAGGCGCTGGCCGGGGCGTACAGCGTCGACGGCGACGGCCCGCCGCCGCTGCCGCTGGTCATCGACCGCATCGACTCCGGGACCGACTCCGGGGGCGCCGGCGCCTGAGCCGGTCGCCGCGCCCACCCGGCATCCCGGTCCCGTCCACCAGGTCGCAGCGTCGGGGAGCGGCGCGGCCGGGGAGGGTCAGGCGTTGAGGTTGGTGGCGGCCGCGGCGCGCTTGAACGGGTCGTTCGTGGGCGGCGACGCCAGCTCGGCCCGCGGGCAGCTGTCCAGCGACAGCCCCACCCAGGACAGCGCGTCGTCGCACAGCGACTCCACGCTCCAGCCCAGGCTCAGCCCGTACGCGGAGACCGTGACCTTGTAGATCGTGATCTGGTGGCGGTTCGGCGCGTCGTACATGACGGCGATCGAGCCGATCAGCTGGGCCGCCCCGCGGGCTCCGCCCAGGCCGTCCCACGGCTGGTCGTAGCGCTGCCAGAGGGACGAGGTCGCGTTCCAGATCCCCCCGCGGGCGACGTCCAGGCGCTCGAGCTCGGACAGGACACGGGAGGCCGTGCGCTGGTCCAGCACGGCCGCGGGCCGGATGATCCTGGTGTCATCACCTGGGGCGGGTCGCATGGGGCTTTCATCGGTCGCCGCCGGGCCCGGGTTTAGCCCGTTCGCGGTACCGCTAGCCTCCACCGCGTGAGCGACGTAGCCGACCTGCTCAGGCGGGTCCCCAAGGTGCTGCTGCACGATCATCTCGACGGCGGCCTGCGGCCCGCGACCGTGGTCGACCTGGCGGCCGAGGCCGGGTACGACCGGCTGCCGACCACCGACCCGGCCGAGCTGGGGCCATGGTTCGTCACGACCTGCTCGTCGGGGTCCCTGGAGGACTACCTGGCCACGTTCGAGCACACGGTCGGGGTGATGCAGACCCAGGCCGCGCTGCAGCGGGTGGCGTCCGAGTGCGCCCAGGACCTGGCCGCCGACGGCGTGGTCTACGCCGAGGTCCGGTTCGCGCCCGAGCTGCACGTGCAGCAGGGCCTCGGGCTGCCGGAGACGGTCGAGGCGGTGCTCGCCGGGTTCCGGGAGGGCCGTCGGCTCGCCGGCGAGGCCGGCCACCCGATCACGGTCGGGGTGCTGCTGACCGCCATGCGGCACAAGGCCCGGTCGCTGGAGATCGCCGACCTGGTCGTCCGCTACCGCGACGACGGGGTGGTCGGCTTCGACATCGCCGGCGCCGAGGCGGGCTTCCCGCCCACCCGGCACCTGGACGCCTTCGAGTACCTGCGCCGGGAGAACGCGCACTTCACGATCCACGCCGGCGAGGCGTTCGGGCTGCCGTCGATCTGGGAGGCACTGCAGTGGTGCGGCGCCGACCGGCTGGGGCACGGCGTGCGGATCATCGACGACGTGACCGTGGCCGCCGGCGGCGCGGCCCGGCTCGGGCGGCTGGCCGCCTACGTGCGGGACAAGCGGATCCCGCTGGAGATGTGCCCCTCGTCCAACCTGCAGACCGGGGCCGCCGGCTCCATCGGCGAGCACCCGATCGGGCTGCTGACCCGGCTGCGGTTCCGGGTCACGGTCAACACGGACAACCGGCTGATGAGCGGCACCTCGATGTCGCGGGAGCTCGCCCTGCTGACGGAGGCGTTCGGCTACGGCCCGGACGACTGGCGGTGGTTCGCGGTCAACGCGATGAAGTCCGCCTTCGTGCCGTTCGACGAGCGGCTCGCGCTCATCGAAGACGTGATCAAGCCCGGGTACGCCGCGCTCGCCTGACCCCGAGCCGTCCGCAGGCAGCGGCCGGCTACTCGGCGACGAGGTCGACCCGGGCGGCGACGGCGTCGAGGACGGTGTCCCAGGCCACCCGGACCGCGGCCAGGTCGAGCTCGGCCAGCCGCCGTGCGCCTCGGGGGTCGCCGGTGACCACCTCGGGCAGCACCGCGGACAGGACGTAGCCGACGGGCTGGTCGGCCTCCAGCGCGTCCCGCACGTCGTCCCAGCCGCCCCAGTCCGCGAGATCGGCCAGCAGCAGCCAGGCGTCGTTCATGGCGTCGGCGCCGGCGACGTCCAGGTCGGTACGGATCCGGTCCCGGACCTCGGCCAGATCGAAGACGTCGTCGTCGTAGACCTCCAGGTCGACCGCCGCCGGGTCGGCAACGAGGGCGTCCCAGCCGGGCACTCCGGACAGGTCGTGCGAGCCGTCCCGGGCCGGCGCGGTACCGAGCCAGCGCCGCAGGCCGGCGAGCTCGGGGGCACCGAGCAGCCGCCCGCCGGACCCGAGGTAGGCCGGAGCGTCACCCCCCGAGGCGATCTCGCGCAGCGTGTAGAAGGCGTTGGCGCCGAGCCCGACCCAGACGGTCTCGACGCCCGCGACGTTCTCCAGCGGTACGGCGACATCCAAGGGTTCGGCGACGGCCGGCGCCGGCCCGACCGGTGCGCGCCCGGTGGTCGCCGGCTCGGGCAGCGTGAGCCGGCGCTCCACTAGGCGGACGACTGCGGCGGCGTGCGCACGCAGGACGTCGGCCAACCTCCCCCGGCGGTGCCCGGAGAGCGCACCGTCCAGGTGCTCGGGCTCGTAGAGCAGGTCGAGCAGCTCGTCCGCGTGCCAGAGCTCGTGCAGGTCCGGGTCGGGCGCCTGGCCGTCGCCGTCCTCGCCGCCGCTGTCCGCCACGAGGTCGAGCGCGACGAGGAGGTCGTCGAGCAGGGCGGCGCATCGGTGCAGGTCCGGCACCGCCTCGAGCGGGACCGGACCCTCGGCCGGGACGCCGGGCCACGTCAGGTCGTAGCGGTCCTCGTCCGCCACGACGGCCGTGAGCTCGCTGACGTCCGCCCAGAGCGGGCTGTCGGCGAGCTCGTGGTCGACATCGTCGGTCGCCGCGCACCATGCCAGCAGCGCACCGGGGCCGCCGAACACGTACAGCTCACCGGCGCGGGCCAGGAACGGCCCGGACTCGTCGTCGGCGTCGTCCCAGCCGCGTTGGTGCAGGGCGTACCAGGTGCCCGACGGCATCACCATCTCGACGATGCGCAGCTCGGGCCCGGGCACGCCGCACAGGCTAGGGCAGGGCGCTGGGTCGGGTCGCCGCGTGCTGGCGCGGCACGGGTCGACCTAGAGACCGATCGGGTGCCACACGGTCTTGGTCTCCAGGAACGCGGTCAGGCGGCCGAGCCCGGGGTCGGCCGTCCAGTCCGGCGGCTCGACGTCAGGGCGGCGGACCCGCTTGAGGTTGTCCGCGGCGGCCCGCTCCAGATCCGCTGCCGCCCCGGGGTCGGTACAGCCGGTGAGGTCGATCGCGTTGACGTCCATGTGCGAAGCCAGCCAGGGGGCGACCTCGGCCGGGTCGCCGGTCAGCAGGTTGACGACCCCGCCCGGTACGTCGGAGGTGGCCAGGATCTCTGCGAGCGTCACCGCGGGCACCGGCCGGTCCTGTGCGGCGAGCACCGCGGCGGTGTTGCCGGTGGCGATGACCGGCGCGAGGACGGACACGAGCCCGAGCAGCGCCGAGTCCTGCGGGGCGACGACGGCGACCACGCCGGTGGGCTCCGGGACCGAGAAGTCGAAGAACGGTCCGGCCACCGGGTTGGTGCCGCCCACGACCTGGGCGAGCTTGTCGGTCCAGCCCGCGTACCAGACCCAGCGGTCCACGGCCACGTCGACCACCCGCTCCGCCTGCCGCCGGCTCGACCCCTCCGCCGCTGCGACCTCGTCGGCCAGCTGGTCGCGGCGGCCCTCCATCACCTCGGCCACCCGGTAGAGGACCTGGCCGCGGTTGTACGCGGTCGCGCCCGACCAGCCAGGGAACGCAGCCCGAGCGGCGACCACGGCGTCCCGGGCGTCCTTGCGGGAGGCCTTCGCGACGTTGCCGAGGAAGGTGCCGCGCGCGTCGGTGACCTCGTAGGAGCGGCCGCTCTCCGAACGGGGGAACGCCCCGCCGATGAAGAGCTTGTACGTCTTGCGCACCGCGAGCCTGCTCATGCGAGGTACGCCTCCAGCCCGTGCCGGCCGCCTTCGCGGCCGTAGCCGCTCTCCTTGTAGCCGCCGAAGGGCGACGACGGGTCGAACTGGTTGAAGGTGTTGGCCCACACCACGCCGGCCCGCAGCTGGTTCGCCATCCAGAGGATCCGCGAGCCCTTCTCGGTCCAGACGCCGGCGGACAGCCCGTACGGAGTGTTGTTGGCCTTCTCCACGGCCTCCTTCGGCGTCCGGAACGTCAGGATCGACAGGACCGGCCCGAAGATCTCCTCGCGCGCGATCCGGTGCGCCTGGGTCACCCCGGTGAAGATCGTCGGTGCGAACCAGAACCCGTGGGCGGGCAGCTCGCACGGAGGCGACCACCGCTGCGCCCCTTCGGCCTCGCCGACGGCGGCCATGTCTCGGATGCGCTCCAGCTGCACGGCCGAGTTGATCGCGCCGATGTCGGTGTTCTTGTCGAGCGGGTCGCCCAGCCGCAGCGTCGACATCCGCCGGCGCAGCTTGCGCTGCAGCTCGTCGGCGACCGACTCCTGGACGAGCAGGCGGGTACCGGCGCAGCAGACGTGGCCCTGGTTGAAGAACACCCCGCGGATGATCCCCTCCACGGCCTGGTCCAGCGGTGCGTCGTCGAACACGACGTTGGCGGCCTTGCCGCCGAGCTCCAGCGTGACCTTCTTGCGGGTGCCGGCGACCGCACGGGCGATGGCCTTGCCGACCTCGGTCGAGCCGGTGAACGCCACCTTGTCGACGTCCTGGTGCTCGACCAGCGCCTGGCCGGTGGCACCGGCGCCGGTGACGATGTTCACCACGCCCGGCGGCAGCTCGGCCTGCCGGCAGATGTCGGCGAACACCAGCGCCGACAGCGGCGTGGTCTCGGCCGGCTTCAGGACGACGGTGTTGCCGGCGGCGAGCGCCGGTGCGATCTTCCAGGCCAGCATGAGCAGCGGGAAGTTCCACGGGATGACCTGCGCGCACACGCCCAGCGCCTTGGGGTCGGGCCCGAGGCCGGCGTACCCGAGCTTGTCCGCCCACCCCGCGTAGTGGAAGAAGTGCGCGGCCACCAGCGGGATGTCGACGTCGCGCGACTCCTTGATGGGCTTGCCGTTGTCGAGGGTCTCCAGCACCGCCAGCTCGCGCGACCGCTCCTGGATGATGCGGGCGATCCGGAAGAGGTACTTCCCGCGCTCGCGCCCCGACATCCGCGACCACGTGCGCGTGTAGGCGCGGCGGGCCGCCGCCACGGCGCGGTCGACGTCGGCGGCGGCGGCCTCGGCGACCTCGGCCAGGACCTCCTCCGTGGCCGGGTTGACCGTCTTGAACGCGCCACCGTCGGCGGGGTCGACGAACGCCCCGTCGATGAACAGCCCGTACGACGAGCGCAGCTTCACGACGGCGCGCGACTCCGGCGCCGGGGCGTACGTGAACTCCGTGGGCATCGGTCAGTCCAGGGTGAAGTAGTCGGGGCTGCTGTAGCGGCCGGTGGCGAGCCAGGCGCGCTGCATCAGCAGGTCGTTGAGGAGGCTCGAGGCGCCGAAGCGGAAGTAGTCCGGGTCGAGCCAGTCCGGGCCGGCCACCTCCTTCACCATCACCAGGTTGCGGATCGCCTCCTTGGCCGTCCGGATGCCGCCGGCCGGCTTCACGCCGACCTGGTGGCCGGTCGCCTCCCGCCAGTCGCGCACCGCCTCGAGCATCACCAGCACCACCGGCGGGGTCGCCGCCGGCTGGATCTTGCCGGTCGAGGTCTTGATGAAGTCCGCGCCGGCGAGCATGGCCAGCCAGGACGCGCGCCGGACGTTGTCGTACGTCTGCAGCTCGCCGGTCTCCAGGATCACCTTCAGGTGCGCGCGGTCCGGACCATCGCCGCAGGCCGCGCGCACGGCCACGATCTCGTCGTGCACCTGGAGGTAGCGACCCTCCAGGAACGCGCCGCGGTCGATGACCATGTCGACCTCGTCCGCGCCCGCGGCCACCGCGTCACGGGTGTCGGCGAGCTTCACGTGCATCTCGGCGCGGCCGGACGGGAACGCGGTCGTCACCGCCGCCACCTTCACCCCGCTGCCGGCCAGCGCCTCCTTGGCGACTCCCACGAGGTCGTTGTAGACACACACGGCGGCGACCGCCGGGGCGGTCGGGTCGGTGGGGTCGGGCCGGACGGCCTTCGCGCACAGGGCGCGGACCTTGCCGACCGTGTCCATGCCCTCCAGCGTCGTGAGGTCGATCATGCGGACGGCCAGGTCGAGGGCGTAGGCCTTCGCGGTGGTCTTGATCGAGCGGGTGGCGAGGTCGGCCGCGCGGGCCTGCGCGCCCACCTGGTCGACGCCGGGCAGCCCGTGCAGGAAGCGCCGCAGTGCCGCCTGCGAGCCGGTCACCTCGCCGAGCGGGCGCGGCGCCGTCGCCGTGCTGGTCATCCAGCGATCCTAGTCTCGTCGCGCGACCGGGCCGACAGGCGAAGATCGTGCGACAACGGCTGCCGCGCCGGACGAGGCAGAATGCCTCCATGGCTGTTGCACCCACGCCGTTCGCGGTCCACCGGCTGACCACCGGGCGGATGGTCGCGCTCGTGCTGGGGGCCGTCGTCCTGCTCGTCGTGGTGGACGCCTGGCGCCGCGGTCAGCTCGGGTCCTACGGCGCGGCCACCTGCCTGTTGCTGCTCCTGCTTCCGCTGGCTTACGTGCTGGGCGTCCGGCCCGCCGTCTTGGAGGGACCGGCCGGGCTGGAGGTGCGCAACCCGCTGCGCACGACTGTGGTGCCGTGGGCGGCCGTCAGCGACGTCGACGTGGTCGACGTCCTGCGGGTGCGCTCGGGGGAGGACTACGTGCGCTGCTTCGCCGTGCCGCGCCGACGGCCGCCCCCGTCCATGCTGAGCTCGGCGACGACGACCGGCGGGATGCTGCCGGCCAGGAACCCGGACCAGGGCTGGCAGCCGAAGTCGGGCGAGCCCCGCGCGCAGGCGCTGGCGCGGCGGCTGGTGGAGATGCGCGACCGCCACGGCCGCGGCTATGCCGGTGCCGTACAGCCCGGGCAGCCGGAGGCGGTCACGACGCAGTGGGCCCCGGACGCTCTGGCCGCGCTCGGCCTCGGGGTTGCACTGGCCCTGGTGGCGCTGGTGCTGCTTTGAGCGGTCGCGTGACACTGCGCGAGCAGCGCGAGGGCGAGGAGCTGGTCGACTCGAGCTCGGTCTGGGACGACTGGGGCGAGCGCGACGCCCCGCGCCCGCCCGACCTGGGCCGGCTCGTGGTCGAGGAGGACGGGGTCGCCGTCGGGGACGTCAGCTGGCACTCGGTCTGGTACGGGCCCAACGCCGCGTCGCGCGCGTGGAACATCGGCATCTCCCTCGCCGTGTCCGTGCGCGGACGGGGGATCGGGTCGAAGGCGCAACGACTCCTGGTCGAGCACCTGTTCGCGACGACGGACGTCGCCAGGATCGAGGCCACCACCGATGTCGAGAACGTTGCCGAGCAGCGCTCCCTGGAGAAGGCAGGCTTCGCGCGCGAAGGAGTGCTGCGCTCGGCGCAGGGCCGCGCCGACGGACGGCACGACCTCGTCGGCTACTCGTTCCTGCGCACCGAGCCTTCCTGACAGCCCTGAGGCCGGGCGCGCCGGCCAGCGGGGACCTTCGACTCTTGGGGCCGCGGGCGGCAGGCCCCAGTCTGGGACCGTGGCGACAGGGGCTCAGGGCTCTGCTCGTGGGTCCGCGCCCGGTGGGCACGGTCTCTCGGTGGAGTTGTGGGCGTCGAGACGTCGGCTCTACCTGGACAACATCAAGGTCCTGCTGATCGCCGCGATCATCGCGGGGCATGCCGTCCTTGGGTACTCGGAGTTCGACTGGTGGTCCTACGCCGATGTGCGGGAGGCCACGCTGTCGACGATGACGGTGATCGTCCTGTTCGTGGTGGCCGCCCCCTTCTTGCTGTTCATGATCCCGCTGCTCTTCCTGATCGCCGGCCTGCTGACCCCGCCGTCGCTGCAGCGCAAAGGCACAGCGGCATACGTGCGGGACCGCCTGCTGCGTCTGGGTGTGCCGTTCGCGGTGTTCGGCCTGCTGGTGTGGCCCTTGCTGGAGTACGGGTTGTTCCGCTGGCTGGGAACGGTGCCCGGTCTGTGGGTCTACCTGCGTGCCGAGGGGAGTCTGGACACCGGAGTGCTCTGGTTCGTCGGCGCGCTGCTGGTCTTCTCGCTGGCGTACGCGGGCTGGGTCCGGGCGCACCGGGGCGACACCGGTCGGCTGTGGCGGGGGGAGGTCGGTGCGGGCGGCCTGCTCGTGCTCGCCGCTGCGGTCGCCGTCACGTCGTTCCTGGTCCGACTGGTGCTCCCGCTCGAGAGCGACAACAAGCTCGTCGACTTGCACCTGCCCCAGTGGCCGGCCTGCATCGCCTTGTTCGGGCTGGGCGTCGCTGCGTACGGGAAGGGTTGGCTGACAGCTGTTCCTGATCGGCTGCGCCGGCAGAGCCGCACCGCGACACTGGCGGCGGTCGGTACCTTCGGAGTCATCGCAGCCTTCGGCGCGACGCTTGGCGGGGATTTCGACGTGTGGACTGGCGGCTGGGGATGGCAACCGCTGGTGTTCGCAGCTTTCGAGAGCACGTTGAGCGTGTTCGGACCCCTGTGGCTGCTCGCCGTCGGGCAGCGCCACCTCGACCGACCCTTCCGGTGGACCCGCCCTGCTGTCAGCCGTAGCGCCTACGGCGCGTTCATCCTGCAGGGCTTGGTTCTCCTGGGGCTCGCCGTCGCGCTGCGGCCGTTGCCGCTACCGGCGGAGGTGAAGGCGCTCATCGTGAGCGGCGCCGGTGTCGCGGGATCGTTCGCGCTCGCCTGGCTCCTCATCAGCAGGGTGCCGGTCATCGGACGGATCCTCTGAGCAGACTGCCTCCCAGCCGCTGTATCCGGCATCCTGTCCCCGTCGACTGCGGATGGGAGGAGCCGCTGTGGCCGCGCGCGACGTGGACGAGTACCTCGAGGCGGTGCCCGAACCGCAGCGGTCGACACTCACCAGCATGCGGAAGACGATCGCCGCCCTGCTCCCCGACGCGGAGCAGGGCATCGCCTACGGCGTCCCCTGTTTCAAGGTCGAGGGGAAGGGCGTGGCCGGGTTCGGCTGGTACAAGAACCACTGCACCTACTTCCCCATGAGCGGATCGATCACCACTGAGCTCGCGAGCGAGCTCGGTGGGTTCGTGACCGCGAAGGGTTCCGTCCAGTTCGCCAACGACGCGTCGCTGCCGGCGGGTCTGGTCAGGCTGTTGGTCGAAGCCCGGCAACGCGAGATCAGGAGGGGACGGAATCGAGATGTGGGCTGAGCCGTCGCGGGGGACGATGGCGCTCGTGACCGTCCGAGCAGCACGCTCCGGGGACGAGCAGGCGCTCGCGGAGGCCCGGGTCCGTGGCTGGCAGGTGGGCTACGACGGGATCGTCGCGGCGTCGCACCTCGACTCGATGTCGGTGGTCCGGGACACCACGATGTGGGAGTCACTGCTGCCTGCGCAGACGGGCCTGCGTCGCACCCTCGTGGTGGAGGCCGCCGGCGACGGCCGGCCGGCGGTCGCAGGGTTCTGCAGTCTCGGTCCGTACCGATCGGTCTCTCTCGACGAGGCGATGGAGGTCGTCGACTGGGCTGAACCGGGGACGGTGGGCGAGATCTACGCCTTCTACCTTCACCCCGGCCATTGGGGTTCGGGCCTGGCGGACGAGCTGATGCAAGCGTCGCTGCGCGCGCTGACCGACGACGGCTGGCCGCTGGCCCGCCTGTGGGTGCTCGCCGAGAACTCGCGGGCGCTGCGGTTCTACGAGCGGCACGGCTGGACGCTCGACGGCGAACGCCAGACGCTGCCCGTCGACGGCCTGCCGGTCGAGGTCCGGATGCAGCGCGTGCTCGCGTAGGCGAGCCTCACTCCACGAACAGGCAGCCGTCGCGTTCCGAGACGTGGCCGCGCCTGAGCGGGACGACCCGTGTCAGGGTCTCGAACGCCCAGTCGAGCCCGGGAATCTTCGCGAAGATCCCCTGCGGCCCGCGCACCATCCGCCCCGAGCCGACGTCATACCTGGAACCGTGCCATGGGCAGACCAGCCGGCCGTCCTCGTCGACGTGACCCCCGGCGAGATCGGCACCCAGGTGGCGGCAGCGACGGGACACGGCGAACGGCTGCCCGTTGCTGACCCCGACGGCGTAGGCTCCGACGGCCTTGACCGCACCGCCCTCGAACTCGTCCAACCGTCCTGCCTGCTCCGCCACGTCAGCAGACTCCACCCTCGCGGCGGGGAACGCCATCCCGACTCCCGAGCTGACCGCCGGGATCCTACGATCGCTGGTACGCGCCGGGCGCCGGGAGCGACGCCGTCCGGCACGGCTGGGCAGGAGCTGGCATGGGCTGGGAATCGGCAGGGGAAGCGTGGGGCGCTCGGGCCACCGAGTGGGCCTACCTGTTCGAGCCGTACTCCCGCCCGGCCAACCAGAAGGTGTTCGACGAGTGCGGCCTGGCAGCCGGCATGTCACTGCTGGACATCGGCTGCGGGTCGGGCTTCGCCGTGCGGCTCGCAGCCGACCGCGGCGCGCTGGTGGCCGGGCTCGATGCGTCGGCGGCGCTGCTCGAGATCGCTCGGGCCCGCACCCCGGAAGCGGACCTGAGGGTCGGCGACATGGACGTGCTGCCGTGGGACGACGCCGCGTTCGATGTGGTGACGAGCTTCAACTCGATCTGGGCCGGCTGCGAGCAGGCAGCCGCCGAAGCGGCCCGCGTACTCAGGCCCGGTGGCCGGTTCGGCATGACGTTCTGGGGTTCGCCCAAGCGGCTCGGCCTGCTGCCGTACTTCGTCACGGTGGTCGAGAACAGTCCGCCTTCGCACATCCAGTCCACCCTGGACCAGGGCGGGACGGGCCGACCGGGCGTGGCCGAGGCGTTGCTGGAGTCGGCGGGGCTGCGTGTGCTCGATCGGGGCGCGGTCCGGGTGACGAACGAGTTCCCCGACCTGGACACCTTCACCCGGGCCGCCGCAGCGGCAGGGCCGTCGTTCCCCGCGCTCGAGCAGGTCGGCGAAGACCGTTTCAGACACGCCCTGAACGATGCGTTCGCGGAGGCCGAAGTCCCTGGCCTCGGGGTGAGGGTCACCAGCGAGTTCGGGTGGCTCACGGCGACGAAGTGAGCGCGGGAGGAGGCAGCGCGAGGAGGAGCACGAGGAGGCAGTATGTGTGGCATGGCTGCGAACCCGCGCGTGGTTGCGATGCCGGCGCTGGCTCGTGGTGCGGCCGCGGCCGCGACGGCCACCTCCCTGGGCGTCCTGCTCGTCGCGTGTGCCCCGGCGGCTGCCACCCCCGGGGGCGTCGCTCCCGTCGTCGTGGAGCAGCCGCCCGTGGCGTCCGCGGCCCCTGTCGCTGCCGTCCGTGTCACCGCCCGCACAGCCCCGGGCACCGCGGTGTTGAGCATGCCCTCGATCGGTGTCCACGACCTTCCCGTCGTCGCGTACGCAGGCCGGGCCGACGACCTGCGCGGCACGCGCATCGAGGACCGTGGCCTCGCCGCCAGCCCGCGGGGTCGGTTCGGCGGGGTCGGCCCCGGCGAGGTGGGCAACCTGATCGTCACCGGGCACCGGACGTCCGCCGGTGGCCCGCTCCGGCTCCTTCCGTCCCTTCGCGTCGGGGCGCACATCCTGGTCAGCTCGGGCAGCCTGGTCTACGACTACGTCGTGACCGGAACCATGACGATCTCGTTCCGCTCCAAGGCATCGTCGGCCCTGCAGTCCGCGGTCGTCCCGGGTCATCCCGGACTGCCGGCGACCCGAGCCATGATCACGCTGTCCACCTGCGCGACGCCGGAAGACCACGCGGCCGGTGACTTCTGGGCGGACGCCCTCGGAAACCCTGAACACCGCATCGACAAGATCGGCGTGCTCACGGCGGTCCGCCCACGCTGAACCCGAGAAGAGGGGACCACATGCGCAGCACTGACCTCATGGTGGATGCGTTCGGACGCGTCCAGGGCGTCGTGCACCGGGTCGTCGACGGCCTGGCGCCGGAGCAGCTGGGCCTGCGGGTCGACGGCCACGCCAACTCGATCGCATGGCTGGTGTGGCACCTGACGCGTATCCAGGACGACCACATCGCGGACGCCGCGCAGATCCAGCAGGTGTGGACCGCCGATGGCTGGTACGAGCGGTTCGGCCTGCCGTTCGACCGGACGGCCACGGGCTACGGACATGGCTCCGACGACGTCTCCGCGGTCCAGGTGGGCTCGGGGGACCTGCTGCTCGGGTACCACGACGCAGTGCACGAGCAGACCGTCCGGTACGTCCAGGGTCTGCGCGACGTGGACCTCGACCGGGTGGTCGACACGTCGTGGACGCCGCCGGTGACTCTCGGTGTGCGTCTGGTGAGCGTGCTCGCCGACGATCTGCAGCACGCCGGGCAAGCGGCTCTGGTGCGTGGCCTCCTGCCCTGAGGTCAGGACTCACGGGAGCGCGGGCTGGCCGGTCACAGACCCGCCGCGGCCGCCAGGTCCGTCTTGAGCGCGAGCAGCCGCGACGCGGCCGCCTCGCGCGCCCCGGCCAGCGACGACGTCACCGGGACGACGACCTCGAGGTAGCACTTGAGCTTGGCCTCGGTCCCGGACGGCCGCACGATCACCCGCGCGCCGCCTTCGAGCCGGTAGCGCAGCCCGTCGGTGGGCGGCAGGCCGCCGACCCCCTCGGACAGGTCCTCGACGCCGGCGACTGCGCGGCCGCCCAGCGCCTGCGGCGGTTCGGCGCGCAACCGGTCCATCACCGCGCCGATGCGCGACAGGTCCTCGACCCGCACGGACAGCTGGTCGGTGGCGTGCACGCCGAAGCGCCGGGCCAGGTCGTCCAGCTCGTCGGTCAGCGAGCGCCCCTGGGCCTTGGCCTGCGCAGCCATCTCGGCGATCAGCAGTGCGGCCGACACCCCGTCCTTGTCGCGGACCGCGGCCGGGTCGACGCAGTAGCCGAGCGCCTCCTCGTACCCGTAGGCCAGGTCGGGGATCTTCGCGATCCACTTGAAGCCGGTGAGCGTCTCGGCGAAGTCCACCCCGGCGTCCGCGGCGATCTTGCCGAGCAGCGATGAGGACACGATCGAGTTGGCGAACGTGCCGCGGGCGCCGCGGCGCAGCATGTGCACGCCCAGCAGGACGCCGACGTCGTCGCCGCGCAGCATCCGGTAGTCGCCGTCCCCGGTCGGCACCGCGACGGCGCAGCGGTCCGCGTCCGGGTCGTTGGCGATGACGAGGTCGGCCGCCGACTCGCGCGCGGCCGCGAGCGCCAGGTCCATCGCCCCGGGCTCTTCGGGGTTGGGGAATGCCACGGTCGGGAAGTCCGGGTCGGGGTCGCCCTGCAGCGGGACGACCATCAGCGGCGGGAAGCCGCCGCGCTCGAACGCGGCCAGCACGACGTCGCGGCCGACGCCGTGCATCGGGGTGTACACGACGCGCAGGTCGCGCTGCTCGTGCGGGTCGACCAGGCCGGCCACCCGCTCGACGTACGACTCCGCGACGTCGTCGCCCAGCGTCGTCCAGTCGTCCCCGCGCGGCACCGACGCCAACGGTCCGACCGCGTCGATCCGGGCCGAGATCTCCTGGTCCACCGGTGGCACGATCTGCGAGCCCGAGCCGAGGTACACCTTGTAGCCGTTGTCCTGCGGAGGGTTGTGCGAGGCGGTGACCATGACCCCCGACGCGCAGCCCAGGTGCCGGATCGCGTACGCCAGCACGGGCGTCGGCAGCGGGCGCGGCAGCACCATCGAAGGCAGGCCGAAACCAGCCGCGACCTCGGCGGTGTCGCGGGCGAACACGTCCGACTTGTGCCGGGCGTCGTAGCCGACGACGACGGCACCCGGGTCGTTCTCGGCGAGGTACGCGCACAGGCCGGCGGCGGCGCGCACCACGACCGCCCGGTTCATCCGGTTGGGGCCGGCGCCCAGCCGTCCGCGCAGGCCGGCGGTCCCGAACTCGAGCTTGCCGTCGAACCGGTCGGCGAGCTCCTCGACGTCGTCCGCGACCAGGAGCGCCTCGAGCTCGCTCCTGGTGTCCTCGTCGGGGTCCTCGGCGAGCCAGGCCCTGGCCCGGCCGAACAGGTCGCCGGCGCCGGACGCCACCGGCGGGGTGGGCGGGGCCGGGGCGGGTGGGGCGACCGCAGCTGCCGGCTGCGTCGCCGCCACGCCGGTTCCGCGGACCTCGCGCGCGGCCAGCCAGCCGCCCAGGAACGCGACCTCGGGGTCGTCGGGCGCCTGCTCCGGCGTGGACGCGAGGATCTCCTGCGCGTAGTCCTCGGCGTCGTCGCGCGGCTCGTAGCCCAGGGCCCGGCCCGGCCCGTGGTCCCACCAGCCGCGGGTGTTCGCCGAGATCCCGTACACCACGGCGTACGTCAGGTCCGGCGCGCGCAGCATCGCGTCGACGAGCCGGACGAGGTCGCCCGGAGACAGCCACGTCGACAGGTGCCGGCGCGACGCAGGCCGGTCCCGGAAGGTGCCGATGCGCAGCGCGGCGACGCGCATCGCGTACCGGTCGCTGTACAGCGAGCCGAGCGCCTCCGTGGCCACCTTGCCGACGCCGTAGAAGGTGTCCGGGCGGGCCCGCAGGTCGGTCCCGGCCAGGGGCTGCCGTGGCGTGAACCCGACGGCGTGGTTGCTGCTCGCCAGCACGACCCGCTCCACCCCGTGCCGCTGCGCCGCTGCCAGGACCTGGGCGGTGCCGACGAGGTGCGAGACGGCGATGTCCTCCACCGGCGCCTCGCCGGGGATCGCGGCCAGGTGCACCACGGCCACGCAGCCCGGGAGCACGGCGTCCAGGACCTCGGCGGAGAACGCGTCCCCGACGACGACCTCGATGTCGTCGACGGCGGCGGCCTCGACCCGGTCCAGCGCGGTCACGTCCCACCCGGCGTCCGGCAGCCCGGCGACGAGCGCCGACCCGACCGACCCGGCCGCACCCGTCACGAGGACACGCGGCCTGCCCACCACTGCTCGCCCGCCGCTCAGAGCCGCGCGACGACATCGGCGAGCAGGTGTCCCATCCGGGTCGCGGCCGCGTTGCCCGCCGCGAGCACCTCCTCGTGGTTCAGCGGCTCCCCGGTCATGCCCGCCGCGAGGTTGGTCACCAGCGACACGCCCAGCACTTCCAGGCCGGCCTCGCGCGCGGCGATCGCCTCCAGCCCGGTCGACATCCCGGCCAGCTGGCCGCCGAGGGTGCGGACCATCCGGATCTCGGCCGGCGTCTCGTAGTGCGGGCCCGGGAACTGGACGTAGACGCCTTCGAGCAGGTCGGGCTCGACCTCGCGGCACAGGGCGCGCAGCCGGGCCGAGTACAGGTCGGTCAGGTCGACGAACCGGGCGCCCACCAGGGGCGAGCGTCCGGTCAGGTTGATGTGGTCCGAGATGAGCACCGGGGTGCCCGGCGCCCAGGACGGGTCCAGGCCACCGCAGCCGTTCGTGAGCACCACCACCCGGCAGCCGGCGGCCGCGGCCGTGCGGACCGCGTGCGCCACCGAGGCCACGCCGCGTCCCTCGTACAGGTGGGTACGACCCAGGAACACCAGCAGCCGCTTGTCCCCGGCGACCACCGAGCGGAACCGGCCGGCGTGCCCCTCGACCGCGGGCGGGGAGAAGCCGGGCAGCTCGGTGACCGGGAGGTCGTGGCTGGCGTCCCCCAGCAGCTCGGCCGCGGGCACCCACCCGGAGCCCAGGACCAGCGCCACGTCGTGCCGCGGCACGCCGGTGACCTCGGCGAGGGTCTGCGCGGCCAGTTTCGCGGCGCGGTAGGGGTCGTCCAGCAGCGGGTTGCTCCCTGCGGCGGCGTTCACGACGCGGAGGCTACCGTCACCCGCGGTCGGGACGGCAGGGTCGGCGCCGAAGCTCCGCCACGTAGTCGTCCGGCGCGCCCGCGGCTTCGGCGCAGTCGGCCATCAGTCCCAGGTAGCGCGCCGACGGCAGCCCGCCCTCGTACGCGTCCAGGACGTACAGCCAGGCCGTGTTCTCACCGTCCAGGGTGTGCACCCGGACCCGGATCTTCCGGTAGAGGCCGGACTCGGCGCCCTCCCAGACGTCCAGCTCGCGCTCGTCGGCCGAGGTGACGTCGTAGAGCATCACGAAGACCTGCGTCCCGGCCTCCTCCACGACGGTCATCAGCGCGCCGCCCGCGTCGGCGTGGTCGCCGCCGAACGCCAGCCGCCAGCCGACCAGCCAGCCGGTGCCGGCGGGCGGGGAGTGCGGGGCCTGCTCGGCCATGTGCCGCGGGTCCAGGTTGCTGCCGTACGCGGCGTACAGGGCCATGGCACGAAGGGTAGGGCCGGGTGGGGGAGGATGTGCGCCGTGACATCCGTGGTGATCCTCGGCGGCGGTCCGGGCGGCTACGAGGCGGCGCTGGTCGCCGCGCAGCTGGGTGCCGACGTGACACTGGTGGACCGGGACGGGGCCGGTGGGTCGGCCGTGCTCACCGACTGCGTCCCCAGCAAGACCCTCGTCGCCACCGCGGAGGTGATGACCACCGTCGCCGAGGCGGCCGAGCTGGGGGTGCGGCTGGGCGGACGCGCCCCCGACCAGGCACTGCACGCAGCGGCCGGGTCCGCGCTCGCCGCCGACATGGACGTCGTGGACCGCCGGGTGCTCGCCCTCGCCCGTGCGCAGTCGGCGGACATCCGCGCAGGTGTCGAAGCCGGGGGCGTGCGCTGGGTCGAGGGGGTCGGCCGGCTCGAGTCCGGGTGCGCCGTGACGGCCGAGCTGGCCGGCGGCGGGACCGAGCGGCTGGACGCCGACGTCGTGCTGGTCGCCACCGGTGCGCACCCAAGGGTGCTGCCCGACGCCATGCCCGACGGGGAGCGGATCCTCACCTGGGAGCAGCTCTACGGCCTGAGCGAGCTGCCGGAGCGGCTGGTGGTGGTGGGCTCGGGCGTGACCGGTGCCGAGTTCGCGTCGGCGTACACCGCGCTCGGCTCGCAGGTGGTGCTCGTGTCCTCGCGCGACCACGTCCTGCCCGGCGAGGACCCGGATGCCGCCCGCGTCATCGAAGACGTGTTCCGCCGCCGCGGCATGCAGGTCCTGTCCCGGTCCCGGGCGACCGCGGCCCGCCGCACGGACGGCGGGGTCGAGGTCACCCTCGGGGACGGCAGCGTCGTCGAGGGCACGCACTGCCTCGTGGCCGTGGGCTCGGTGCCGAACACCGAGGGGATCGGCCTGGTCGAGGCCGGCGTGGCCCTCGGCCAGGGCGGCTTCGTGACCGTCGACCGCGTGTCCCGCACGTCGGCCCGCGGCGTGTACGCGGCCGGTGACTGCACCGGCGTGCTCATGCTGGCCTCGGTCGCGGCGATGCAGGGGCGCGTGGCGATGTGGCACGCACTCGGGGACGCGGTGCGGCCACTCGACCTGGGCACCGTCTCGTCCAACATCTTCACCGAGCCGGAGATCGCGACGGTCGGGGTCACCCAGGCCCAGGTCGACTCGGGCGAGTCCATCGCGCTGGTCGTCAAGCTGCCGCTGCACACCAACGCGCGGGCCAAGATGCAGGGCCTCCGGGACGGGTTCGTCAAGCTGTTCGCGCTCCCGGGGACGCGCATCGTGGTCGGCGGCGTCGTGGTGGCACCACGGGCGAGCGAGCTGGTGTTCCCGGTCGCGCTGGCGGTGCAGCTGCGGCTCACGGTCGACGACCTGGCCAACACGTACACGGTGTACCCGAGCCTGTCCGGCTCGATCGCGGAGGCGGCGCGCCAGCTGCACCTGCCCGGCCGGCACTGAGGTCGCGCGGGTCCGTCGGCTCGCGCCGAGTCAGGTGGGCGGCAGCCGGCGACCGGGTGCCGGCGGTGCCGGGGGGACCGCCTGCCCGCTGTTGGCGCTGACCCGCAGGGCGGACACGTCCACCGCCTCGAACGCGCTCGCCGGGATGGACTTGAGCTGGCTGATCACGGTGTCCGGCCACGCGTTGTCCGCGGTGCCCTGGAAGTACCACGGCGAACCGTTGTCCGCCAGCACGAGGCCGTGCTTCTTCATCGCGTCGATGATGACCACCGTCTGCGGTGACAGCCCAGCTGTCGAGTAGCCCGCCTTCAGCCGGAACCACGCACCCATCGGCGGGTACGCCGAGCTGCTCGTGCTGCCGGCCTGGTGCCGCGCCGGCCACAGGTACGACGTACTGGTGACGTTGGTCGTGAACCGGATCGCGTGGTCGACGTTGCCGGCGACCACCTCGTCCCAGCGCAGCAGCCCCGGCATGATGGGCAGCCCGGCCGCGTCGGCGGACGTCCAGCCGGCCGGCCGGAGCGCGTCGCTGGTCAGGTCCCAGGTCGCGCCGGAACCGGCGTACCACTTCCCGCCCGACGTGCGCGTGTCCCACGTCTCGTACAGCCGGCAGGCGCCTGCGTCAACGACGATCGCGTGCATGTCGCCGCCGGAGCCCGCGCCGCCCTCGATGAGAGTGTCCGCGCCGAGCGGGTACGGGACCTTGTCGCTCTCGGACGCGTAGTCGAAGGCCACCGTGACCTTGGCGTGCGATCCGGCGACGACGGTGATCGGGATGCCGTAGGGGACCTGGGGGTCCCCGGACCCGCCGAAGTCCGGGTGCAGCCTGCGGGTGGACGCCTGCATGTTCGACAGCCAGACCCCGCTGTGGCTGTCCACCGGGAGCAGGCTCACGTCCGCGTGCCAGATGTCGTCCGCCGGGAAGGCCGTGCACGTCGTACCAGGGAGCCGCGCCGCTGTTCCGGCTGTGCGCGCGGGGGGCGGCGGGAAGGCGGGGGCGGTGCGGACCGCACCGGTCCGGGCCATGGCCGGGCTCGCGACGGCGACAGCGGCAGCACATGCGCTTGCAGTCAGCAGCCCGGCCACGGCGGTCCGGGTGGAGCGGGCGCTCCGACGAGGGGTCACGATGTCCACGTCGGTCCCCGGGTCGCGGTGCTGGTGCGCCGGATGGGTAGTCTCCGCCTCGTGCGGGTGGTCGTCGTGGGAGCCGGGTTCGCCGGGGTGGCTGCGGCGACCGAGCTGCTCGCCGCCGGTCACGACGTCACGGTGCTGGAGGCGCGCGACCGGGTCGGCGGCCGGGTCTGGTCGGTGCCGTTCGGCGGGACGGTGGTCGAGCGCGGGGCAGAGTTCGTGCTCCAGGGGTACGACCGCATGCGTGCCTACGCGGACGTCCTCGGCCTGGAGCTCGCGTCGACGGGGATGAGCTACTACGTCCGCGAGCAGCGCGGAGTGCAGGGCGTCACCCCGGCCGGCCTCGCCACGGTCGCCCGGACGGTGGCGGCGGCGGCCGCGACGGCGCCCGCGGGCTGGTCGGTGCGGCAGCTGCTCGACTCGATGGACCTGCCCGCTGGTGTACGGGAGGCGGTCTGCGTCCGTGTGTCAGTCGCCGGGGCTCTCGCGCCGGAGCTGCTCGCGGCGTCGGCGCTGCTTGACGCCGTCGCCGGCTACGAGCCGCTGCCGTCGCACCGCGTCGTCGGCGGGAACCAGCAGGTCGCCACCGGGCTCGCCGGACGCTTCGTCGACGCCGGCGGGCGGGTGCGGCTCTCGGACCCGGTGCGCTCGATCGCCTGGTCGGAGCCGGCCAGCGACGGTCATGCCGTCACCGTGCGCGCCGACGGTGGCGAGGTCGAGGCCGACGCCGCCGTCGTGACCGTGCCGTTCACCGTGCTGGACCGGATCGTCTTCGAGCCCGCGCTGCCGGACTGGAAGCGTTCCGCGCTCGACCGGCTCGGGTGCGGTCAGGCGGCCAAGCTGCACGTACGGCTGGCCGGGCCGGTCGACGCGCAGGCTGTCACGTCGGTGCGCGACAGGTTCTGGTTCTGGGCGGCCGACGACGGGTCCGGGGTGTCGCCGCGGGTGGTGTCCTGCTTCACCGGCACCGTGCCCGCCCTCGCGGATCTGGCTGTCGACGTCGGCCCGCAGCGATGGCTGCAGCGGCTGGCCGCGGTGGCGCCGGAGCTGCCGCTCGCCGACGACGCCGAGGCCGGCCCGGACCGGGCGTTGCTGTGCACCTGGCGGGACGACCCGTGGGCGGGGGTCGCGTACTCGGCGATCGAGGCCGGCCGACCGGTGGACACCGGCGCGCTGGCCCGGCCGGTCGGACCGCTGCACTTCGCCGGAGAGCACACCGCCGGCGATCTCGCCGGGCTGATGGAGGGCGCCCTGCTCAGCGGCGTCCGCGCCGCCCGGGAGCTCGTCGCGAGCGCCGCCGCAGCCGGGCACGGACGGCCACGAACCGGTCCCGCACAGCGCACCTGAGGCCCCTGCGCTGCGGTCCGGCACCGGCCCGCGGGTCCTCGCCACCGTCCGGGTCCGGGCCGGCGTCGACCGAGCCGTCCGTCCACTCGCAACCGTTCCAGTGCCGCCGCCTGGCGAAGTTGTCGGCATCGGAGTACCAGCCTGGCGACGGTGTCGTCATCGCCCTCATCTCCCCGGTGCGCACCTCGCCGCGCGACCTTCGCCTCGGCTCCCACCACCACTGTCGCGTCCGGGGCGCCCCGAGGGCAGGGACCAAGGTCACCCGGTGCCGGCGCACGGTGCGTAGGTCGAGGTCGGCGATTCAGGCGTCCAGGTCGACCGGGATGTAGTACTGCGGGTAGCTCGGCCACTCCCACACGTCCCGGGCCCTGGTGGTGTCGACGACTGTGCGCCGGGCCAGCACGGCGCGCACCCGTCGCGGCACCGGCTCGACGTGGTCGACCGGGACGGTCATCGCCGGGTAGTCGTTCACGCCGTCAGTTCCCTCCGCCGAAGTCCCCGCCACCCCCGAAGTCTCCGCCACCCCCCATGTCGCTACCGCCGCCGAAGTCCCCGCCCCCGAAGTCCCCGCCGCCGCTGATGTCACCGCTGCCCGATCCGCCCCAGCCACCGCCCCAGCCGCCGCCGCCCCAACCCCAGCCGCCCATGCCGAAGCCGCCCATGCCGAGCCCGCCGCCCATCGCGCTGCCCAGCACCGTCCCGATCAGCAGGGCCGGCAGCACCGAGCCGAAGCTGTTGTAGTAGCCGCCGGCGTAGCCCGCGTACTGGGGACCGGCGTTCCAGTACGGCGTCGGCTGGCCACCGACCGACACCGTGCGCGCGTCGACGTCCTCGCCGCGGGACAGCCGCGCCGCGCAGTCCGCGCAGACCGGGACCTCGCGGGCGGCGCCGCCCGGTGGTGCCCAGGACGTGTCCTGCACGGACGGACCGTGCTGCGGGTTGAAGAAGCACGGCGCCCGCCGCTCCGGCTCCGGCTGGCCGGCCTCCAGCGCGCGCACGCAGGCCAGCGCGAAGTGACCCTCCTCGAGCGCCACGGTGACGTTGGGCAGGTCGATGGTGCTGGTGGACCGGTCCATCGCCTGCTTCGCCGCGTCGTACGCGTTCAGCGCCTGCTCGTAGCGCTGCCTCATCTGGTCGGTGGTGGTGGCCGCGTCCACGTCCAGGTCGAGTGCGTCGATGTCCTCGCCCAGCTTCGTCACGTCTTCCTCGAAGGTCGGCCGGACCTCGGCCAGGTTGGCGGCCGCCCGCTCGGCCGCGCGCTTCTTCGAGCGGCGGGACGCGATCAGCAGCGCACCGCCACCGGCCGCGACCAGGACGAGCAGCGCGATCGCGGTCCCGGAACCGCGGGACGCACCGCTGCCGGCGCCGGAGCTCGCCTCCGACCCGTAGGCGGAGCTCACGCCCGACACGAAGGCGCTGAGCACGTCGAAGGCCGTCCTGTTCTGCTGGACCGCCTTGTCGGCGATGTCGCCGACCGGGTGGCCGGTGTTGTTGTAGGCGTAGAACGACGAGGGGCCGATGACGATCCCGTACGTCCCGCTCCCGCCGACCGCCTGGGCGAGTGCGAGCGTGACCTCCCGGGCCGACCCGCCGTAGTCCGACAGCACCGAGCGGGGCAGGACGGCGAGCCAGATGGGTGTGCCGGCGGAGGCGACCTGGTTCGTCAGCAGCTGCTGCTCGGCGTCGGTGAGCTTCGCCTCGGCCGCCGGGTCGGCGTAGACGTACTGGTGCTGCAGCGCCGTTGCCGCCTGGTCGATCGTCGTGTCGGCCGCGGCAGGACCCGCGGCGACCGACAGGGCACCCAGGGTCAGGGCGACGGCCGCCCCGAGCGAGGCGGCGGCCCGGGCCGCACGCATGGTCAGTCCTTGATCTGGCACAGGACCGTGCCGCTGGCCACCGTGGCGCCGACCTCCGCGGTCAGGCCGGTGACCGTCCCCGCGCGGTGCGCGGTGAGCGGCTGTTCCATCTTCATCGCCTCCAGCACGATCACCAGGTCGCCCACGGCCACCACCTGGCCCTCGGCGACGGCCAGCTTGACGATCGTGCCCTGCATGGGACTGGTCAACGCTTCGCCGGACACGGCAGTTCCCGGGCCGGCCGACCTGCGCCGGCGCGGTGCCGCCCCGGCCCCGGTCGCGCCGTCGGCGCCGGAGCGCCCGGAGGCCCCCAGCCCGGCCGGCAGGACGACCTCCAGCCGCCGCCCGCCGACCTCGACGGTGACCCGTTCCCGTTCGGCCGGGTCGCCGCTGCCGTCGTGCTGGGCCGCCGCTGTGTACGGCGCGATCGTGTTGTCGAACTCGGTCTCGATCCAGCGCGTGTGCACCGAGAACGGCGTCGCGTCGTCCGTCGCGAACGCCGGGTCCCGAACCACCGCCCGGTGGAACGGCAGCACCGTCGGCATGCCTTCCACGACGTAGTCGTCGAGCGCGCGGCGGGCCCGCTCGAGCGCCTGCCGCCGGTCCGCGCCGGTCACGATCAGCTTGGCCAGCAGCGAGTCGTACGCCTGCGGGATGGACTCGCCCTGCTCGTAGCCGGAGTCGACCCGTACGCCCGGGCCGGACGGCTCGCACAGCCGGGTGAGGGTACCGGGCGAGGGCAGGAAGCCGCGCCCCGCGTCCTCGGCGTTGATCCGGAACTCGATGGAGTGCCCGCGCAGCACCGGGTCGTCGTAACCGATGGGCTCGCCGTCCGCGATCCGGAACATCTCCCGGACGAGGTCGACGCCGGACACCTCCTCGGTGACCGGGTGCTCGACCTGCAGGCGGGTGTTGACCTCGAGGAAGGAGATCGTGCCGTCCGTCCCGACCAGGAACTCGCAGGTGCCCGCGCCCACGTACCCCGCCTCCGCCAGGATCGCCTTGGACGAGGCGTAGATCCGGGCCCGCTGCTCCTCGGTCAGGTACGGCGCCGGTGCCTCCTCGACGAGCTTCTGGTTCCGGCGCTGCAGCGAGCAGTCGCGCGTCGAGACCACCACGACGTTGCCGAACCGGTCGGCCAGGCACTGGGTCTCCACGTGCCGCGGGTGGTCCAGGAACCGCTCGACGAAGCACTCGCCGCGCCCGAACGCGGTGACCGCCTCGCGGACCGCGCTGTCGTACAGCTCGGGGATCTCCTCCATGCTGCGCGCCACCTTGAGGCCGCGGCCGCCGCCGCCGAACGCGGCCTTGATCGCGACCGGCAGCCCGAACTCGGTCGCGAACGCGACCACCTCGTCCGCACCGGAGACCGGGTCCGCCGTGCCCGGGACCTGGGGGGCACCGACCTTCTCGGCGATGTGCCGGGCCCGCACCTTGTCGCCCAGGGCCTCGATCGCGGCCGGCGGGGGCCCGATCCAGATCAGCCCGGCGTCCTGCACGGCTCGGGCGAAGCCCGCGTTCTCGGCCAGGAACCCGTAGCCGGGGTGCACGGCGTCGGCGCCGGACCGGGACGCCACGTCCAGCAGCTTGGCCACGTCGAGGTAGGTCTCGCCCGGCGTCGAGCCACCGAGGGCGAACGCCTCGTCGCAGCTGCGGACGTGCAGCGCGTCGCGGTCCTGGTCGGCGTAGACGGCCACGGCGCCGATCCCGGCGTCCCGGCACGCGCGGGCGATCCGCACCGCGATCTCGCCGCGGTTGGCGATCAGCACCTTGTGCACGGGCTTCCTCCGAGCTGGTCCGGGCCGGCTGGCTCGGAGTCTAGGACGGCGGCGGTTCAGCCGTTGAGGCGGCGGTACATGCTCTTGAGCCGCCCGTACACCCCGGTGAACTCACGGTAGAGCGGTGCGTACACCGCTGCGGCCGCCGGATCCGGCTCGAACACACGCCCGGCCGGGACGAGCGCTGGGACCCCCTCCAGCTGCAGCCGTCCCAGCGCCACCAGTGCGTACAGGGCGACGCCGCGCAGCTGTGCGAACGCCGGGTCGGGCACCCGCTCCACCCGGCGGCCGAGGACGTCGGCGTGGATCTGGCACCACAGGTCGGACTGCGCGCCGCCGCCGAGCACCCGCAGCGGCTCCAGCCGCCGCCCGGCGAACCTGTCGGCGGCCTCGACCAGCCATCGCATGTTGTAGGCGACGCCCTCGAGCACCGCGCGGACGAAGTCGGCCCGGTCGGTCCCCAGCGACACGTTCAGGAAGGCGGCCCGCAGCGTCCGGTCGTCGACGGGGGAGCGCTCGCCCTTGAGCCACGGCGTGAAGACGACGCCGCCGGAGCCGGGTTCGGACCGCGCAGCCAGCTCCACCAGGTCGTCGTACGAGGGTGACCAGGCCGGCCCGAAGCCGGCCGGGTGCGCGAGCACGCCGTCGCGCAGCCACTGCAGGCACACCCCGGCCGTCTCGTGGTTGTCGATCATGAGGTACTGGCCGGGACGCACGCCCGGGACCGACGCGATCTGGTGCAGCACGTCGGTCTTCTTGAACGGCACCGCGCACGACACCCACGAGGTCGTGCTGATGGTGATGTGCGCGCCGAAGTCTGCGACGGTGCCGGAGGCCATGTACGCCGCATGCAGGTCGGGGACGCCGGTCACGACCGGGACGCCGTCGGGCAGCCCGAGCTCGGCGGCGACGGACGGCTGCACCGGGCCGAGCAGCGACCCGGACGGGAGCAGCTCGGGGAGCCGGTCGCTGTCGCGCCCGGCCATGCGCACCAGCGCCGGGACGTACTGCGCCGGCCGCCCGGACCGGTTGTCGGTGAGCCACGACGCGACCATCGAGGCCGGGGTCGCGGCGGCGCGTCCGGTGAAGCGCAGCCCGACGAAGTCGACCGGTTCGAGCAGGACCTTCGTGCGCGCGTACAGGTCCGGCCGCTCGTGCTTGAGGAACAAGGCGTGGCCGCTGGGGTCGGCGCCGTTGGGCGACGGCGCGCCGCCGGTGTACCGCAGCCACGGGACGATCGCCGTCGGCTTGTAGCCGGCTGCCATCCCGCCGTACGTGCTGCGCGCGAGCCGTCCGCCGCGGTCGTCGGCCCACGTCAGGCAGGGGCCGACCGCCGCGCCGTCCGCACCGACCGGCACCGTCGACGCGTACTGCCCGGTGATCCCCACGCCGCTGACCGAGCCGGGGTCCACGGCCCCGGAGCCGAGCAGCTCGCGGGCGCCGGCGCGGATGCCGTCCCACCACTGCGCGGTGTCCTGCTCGACGCCACCGCCGCCGGACAGCTCGGTGCTGATGTCCCAGTGCGTGGAGCCGAGGATCTCGCCTGACTCGGCGACCGCGCCGACCTTGAGCCCGCTGGTGCCGAGGTCGACCGTCAGCAGCCAGGCTGCACCCGGGGCCACGCTCAGGCGGTCGTCGGCTCGACGCCCGGCGGCAGCGCGTTCATCGCGTCCAGCGCGCCGGCCATCAGGAACCGCATGATGTCGGCGCCGCCGGGGGTGCCGGCGAACCCGTAGAGCGCGCCGCTGCCGGCGGGCGTGCCGCGGTGCTCGACCGCGTACGCGACCGACTCGGCGAGGTCGCGGGCGAACTCCTCGGCCAGGCCCGGTCGGGTGTTCGGGCGGGTCACGCAGAAGTGCAGCCCGGCCGGCAGCTGGTCCGGGTTCATCCGCCAGCCCCGCTGCGTCAGCGCGTCGTTCACCAGGAAGATGTCGATGCCGCCGTCCGCCTCCGCCCGTGCCGCGCCGAACGCGACGTGGAAGGTCTGGCCGTCGCCGAACAGGCGCAGCTCCGGCTGGGCCTGCACCGCGGCCTTGATCTTCTGCGCGGTGCCGTGGATGGCCTCGGCCGCATCGAGGTAGCCCTGCTCGCCGGTCGTCAGCAGCGCCGCCCACGTCGCCGCGAGCAGGCCGCCGGACCGGCTGCCGGCCATGCCCGGTGAGACGTACAGCCCGCCCGGCCAGTCCGGGAACGTGAAGTACTGCAGCCGGCGCAGGTCGGCGTTGCGGTAGAGCAGCACCGACGTGCCCTTCAGGCCGTAGCCGAACTTGTGCGTGTCCGCGGAGATCGACGTGACGCCGGGCACCCGGAAGTCCCACGGCGGGACGTCGACGCCGAGCCGTTCGATCCAAGGCAGGATGAAGCCGCCGAGGCAGCCGTCCACGTGCAGCCCGAGGTCGTGCTCGGTCGCCAGCGCGGCCAGCTCCTCGATGGGGTCGACCAGCCCGTACGGGTACGAGCCCGCCGATCCGACCAGCGCCACCGTGTTCGCGGTGATGTGCTCGCGCACCCAGTCGACGTCGACCAGGAAGTCCGCCAGCAGCGGCGCCCGCAGCAACCTGACGCCGAAGTAGTGGCAGGCCTTGTCGAGGGCGACGTGGGCGGAGTTCGGGATGATCACCTCCGGCGCGGTGATGCCCTGGGCCCGCCCGCGCTCGCGGTAGACCAGCATCGGCTCGATCAGGCTCTCAGTGCCGCCCTCCGTCACCAGCCCGCTCACCTGCTCGCCGGGGTGGTGCTCGCCGACCGCGTCGCCGTGCAGCATGTGTGCGGTCATCGCCACGATCTCGCCCTCGAACTTCGTCGCGGACGGGTACATGTCGCGCTGCAGGACGTTCGCGTGCGCGTACCTGGCGTAGACCTCGGTCAAGAACCCGTACTGCTCGTGGTCGCCGAGGTACAGCGAGCCGGACACCTTGCCGCTGTCGCCGAGCCGGTCCTCGGCCCGGGACATCGTCGTGACCTCGGCGAGGATCTCGTCGCGGTCGACCCCCTTGGCCGGGATCGCGCCGTGCACCGGCATCGTGCTCTTGTACGGGTAGAAGGCGTCGAGCATCGCCTGGATCTGCTCGCCGGTGAGCTCGGGCATGGCTGCTCCTCGATGACTCGGGTCAGACTCAGCCGGGGCTGAAGCCCCGGCTGAGTCTGACACGAGTCACGGGTGCGGACGCCGGCGCTCACGTGGCTCTCTCCAGCTCGGCCTTGAGGTCGACCAGGGCCGAGACCTGGCGCTCGGTGTACTTGTCGATCCACCGGTCGTGGATCAGCCGGATCGGGACCGGGTTGAGGAAGTGCAGCTTCTCCCGCCCCGACTTCCGGGTGACGACGAGCCCGGCCTCCTCCAGCAGCCGCAGGTGCTTCATGACCCCGAAGCGCGTCATGTCCACGTCGGCCTCGAGCTCGGTGAGCGTACGGCCGTCGCGCTCGAACAGCTTGTCGAGCAGCAACCTGCGAGTCGGGTCGGCGAGCGCCTTGAAGACCAGGCCGTCGTCGGTCACCGGTCAGCCGTACAGCAGCGACCCGGGCGTGGTCAGGCGCTCGCCCGTCTCCAGCCAGGTCTTGAGGCCGGAGAGGATCATCGGCCAGCCGCCGTAGAGCTCGTCGTGCGCGCCGTCGCGCAGCTGGTCGTGGGTCACGGTGAGCCGGCAGGAGTCGTCGCCGACGGGCTCGATCTCCCAGGTGATCCGCGAGGTCCCCTCGCGCTTCACGTCGTCGCTCCACAGCGCGACCATGCTCTGGACGAGCCGGCGCGGCGGGTCGACCTCGAGGTTCTCGCCCTCGCCGAGCGGCCCGGGGGCGCCGGGACCGGTCATCTCGAAGTGCGACCCGTTGGTCCAGTCCGACACCACCCGGGCGCCGAACTGGTACTTGCTCCGGATGTCGCTGTCGACGATCGCCTCCCACAGGCGCTCCGGGGAGGTCTTGATGTAGATCTCGTACACCTTCTCCATGGCGGTTCTCCCGTCGTGCGGCTCCGGTCTTGGTGCCCAGAAAATAGGTGACCATCCGGTCACATGTCAAGCCCTCCGGAGCGCGGCGGGGCATGACCCGTTCGGGCTCAGCCGTTCGGCTCTCGGACAACCCCGGTCGGGCATCAGGGTCCCGCCGTGCGGGGGACGGGCAAGCCTGCGTCGGGAACGGAGAATGAATCACTGATCACCGCAGCGTGACATCGCCGGCGACGACCGGCAGCGAACGAGCCGAGGGAGTGTCCGTCCATGCACCGTCCGTCGCTGGTCGCCGGGACCGCCGTACTCGCAACGGTCCTGTCGGCGATCCTCGCGCCGTCGGCCGCCCACGCGGTCGACGCCGCCCAGTCGCTCGTGGTCAGCTCCACCCCCACCGGGTGGACTCCGCAGGTCCTCGACGGACAGGTCAACGCGATGGCTGCCGTGGGCAGCGACATCGTCATCGGCGGGACATTCACCCAGGTGCAGAACGCCAGCGGCGGCACGATCTACTCACGCCCGTACATCGCGGCGTTCAACGCGACCACCGGTCTCGTCGACACGGGCTTCGCGCCGACCCTGGCGGGTGTCTCCGCCGGCGACGTGACCGCCGGGCACGGGGTGGACGCGCTGGCTGCCAACGGTTCCGACGTCATCGTGGGCGGCGTGTTCTCCAGCGTGAACGGCGCGACTCAGCGTGGCATCACCGAGCTGACCCTGACGGGTGCGCGGGTGGCCGCGTTCGCGGTCGACCTGAACGGCACCAACAAGCGGGTCTACAGCCTCGCGGTGCGCGCAGGGCGGGTGTTCGTCGGTGGCAGCTTCGACAAGGTCAGCGGCGTGCTCCGCAGCTCGCTGGTGGTGCTGAATGCCGTGACAGGTGCCGTCGAGTCCTTCAACGTGCCCGTCACCGGCACGCTCAAGGTCGGCACTCCTCCCGCGGTTGCGACCCTGGACGTCTCGCCCGACGGCAGCAGGCTGGTCGTCGGCGGCAACTTCACGGCCGTCCGCGGTCTGCCCCGCAACCAGCTCGCGATCATCGATGCCGTGGGCGGCGTGCCGACCACGTGGCAGACATCCCGGCTGCTCGCGAGCTGTGCCGACCCGAACATCAACACCTACGTCCGGCAGGTGAGCATCGCGCCGGACGGCAGCTACTTCGTCCTCGCGAACGGCGGCGGTCCGGTGAAGGACACGCTGTGCGACTCGGCGTCCCGCTGGGAGCTGGGCAACGTCGGCTCCGGCCAGCAGCCCACGTGGGTCGACTCGACCGGCGGCGACACCCTGTACTCGGTCGCCACGACCGGGACCGCGGTGTACGTCGGCGGGCACCAGCGCTGGATGAACAACTACCAGGGCAGCAACTCGGCCGGTCCGGGCGCCGTCGACCGCAAGATGATCGCCGCCCTCGACCCGGTGACCGGGCTCCCCGTGTCGTGGAACCCGGCGGTCACCCGCGGCGGCAACGGGATCTACGCCCTGATGGCCACGCCCGCCGGTCTGTGGGTGGGCAGCGACAACCAGACGTCGTTCGGCTCGGGGCACGACCGGGTGGCCTTCTTCCCCGTCGCCGGCGGTACCAGCCTGACCCGGGTCCGGCCGGCGCTCCTGCCGCGAGACGTGTACCTCGCCACGTCGGCCGGGACGTTGCTGCACCGCGCGTACACCGGCTCGTCGTTCGGCGCCGTCGCGGCAGTGCCCGGCTCGAGCGGTGTGCCCTGGGGTTCGGTCACCGGCGCCTTCATGGTGGGCACATCCGTCTACTACGGCCTGCCGGACGGGACCCTGCACAAGCTGAGCCTCAACCGCGGGACGTTCTCGGCGCCTGTGACGGTGAGCAGCTGGTGGGTCATGGCCGGCGTCAAGTCCTTCACGTTCGACGCCGGGCGGCTGTACTACGTCACGGGCGACGGCAAGCTCTACTACCGCTGGTTCTCGATCGAGTCGGACCTCGTGGGCGCGGAGCCGATCACGGCAGCGGCCACCGGCTACACCGACGCGGGAGAGATGTTCGTGGCGAGCGGCAACCTGTACTTCGCCCGGGCCGACCACAAGCTGTACCGCGTGGCGCTGTCCGCCGGCGCTCCGACCGGCGCCTCGACTGCCGTGAGCGGCCCGGGCATCGACGGCAACAGCTGGACCGACCGGGCGGCTTTCGTGGCCTCCGACAGCGTGGCGGTGCGGACGGCACCGCCCGGCCTGCCGACCGACCCGTCGCAGGTAGGCCGCCACCAGCCTCAGCCTCCGGCGTGAGGCGGAGCACGAAGAGAGGCGGCACCGGCGATGATGGGGGCCTCATCACCGGTGCCGCCGGGCTCCCGTCCGGCAGGCGGCCGGGTGCTGGCCGACGATAGATCGCGCCAGGTCAACGGTTGGCAAACGCCGTCCACAGGTCGGCGACCGCGATGCCGACTTCACCGAGGAGCCGGCGCAGCAGCGGCAGGGAGAGCCCGACCACGTTCGACGGCGGGCCCTCGACGGCGGTCACGAACCACCCGCCGAGCCCGTCGATCGTGAACGCGCCGGCGACGCACAACGGCTCGCCGGTCGCCACGTACGCCTCGATCTCGGCATCGGTGAGGTCAGCGAAGGCGACGGCGGTCCGGGCGACGCCCGAGACGACCACCGGCGCTGCGGTCCGCAGGTCCACCAGGCAGTGACCGGTGACGAGCGTCCCGCGGCGACCCCGCATCCGTTGCCAGCGCCGCACG
Source organism: uncultured Actinomycetota bacterium (assembly GCA_963849365.1). Classification (GTDB taxonomy): domain Bacteria; phylum Actinomycetota; class Actinomycetes; order Prado026; family Prado026; genus CAVQCJ01. The sequence continues at coordinate 308,524 of CAWKHA010000004.1, read as the reverse complement.
GCGTCCGCTCCGTCGGCCGGCTTGCCGAGGACCTCGCCGTCGAGCTCGAGGAGCGAGTCGCAGCCGAGGACGACGGCGCCCTGCGAGCCGGGTAGCGCGGCGACGGCCGCGGCCTTGCGCCGGGCCAGCTCGAGGGCGACGGACGCCGGCTCACCGCGCACGTCGGACTCGTCCACGCCGCTCACTGCGACCTCGGGCTCGACGCCGGCGGCACGGAGCACGGCGAGCCGCCCCGGCGAGGCCGAGGCGAGCACCAGCCGGACGCTCAGCGGGGCAGCCCGGAGGCGCGCCAGGCGCCCGGTCCGGGTCCGATCGGGGGCCGGATGTTGCGCGCACGGTTGCGCCACTGCGACCGCGGCGGCTCGGTCACGCCGGCGGCCGAGCGGGCCGCCAGGGCCGCGACGACGGTGACGAGCGCGGCCACCTCGTCGTCGGTCGGCTCGCCGCGCACCACCCGCAGCACGGGCTCGCTCGTCGCGTCCACTAGAGCGGGATGTTCCCGTGCTTGCGCGGCGGGCGGTTCTGCCGCTTGTTCCGCAGTGCCCGCAGCGCCTGCACCACGTGCACCCGGGTCTGCGAAGGCTCGATCACCGCGTCCACGTAGCCCCGCTCGGCGGCGATGTACGGGTTCAGGAGCGCGTCCTCGTACGCCGCGATCAGCTCGGTCCGGGTCGCCTCGGCATCGGTGGCCGCCGCGATCTCCTTGCGGTGCAGGATGTTCACCGCGCCCTGCGCACCCATGACGGCGATCTGCGCCGTCGGCCACGCGACGTTCACGTCCGCGCCGAGGTGCTTGGACCCCATGACGTCGTACGCCCCGCCGAACGCCTTGCGCGTGATCACCGTGACGAGCGGGACGGTGGCCTCGGCGTACGCGTAGATCAGCTTGGCCCCGCGCCGGATGATGCCGTTCCACTCCTGGTCGGTCCCGGGCAGGAACCCGGGGACGTCCACGAACGTGAGCACCGGGATGTTGAAGGCGTCGCAGGTACGGACGAACCTCGCGGCCTTCTCGGAGGCGTCGATGTCCAGGGTGCCCGCGAACTGCATCGGCTGGTTGCCGACGACGCCGATGGAGTGGCCCTCGACGCGGCCGAAGCCGCACAGGATGTTCGGGGCCCACAGGGCCTGCACCTCGAGGAACTCGCCGTCGTCGACGACCGCCCCGATGACCGCGTGCATGTCGTACGGCTGGTTCGCCGAGTCGGGGATGATCGTGTCCAGCGCCAGGTCCGCGGCGGTCGGCTCCAGGCTGGCCGCCTCGGCGAAGACCGGCGGGTCCTCGAGGTTGTTGCTGGGCAGGTAGGACAGCAGGGCGCGCGCGAGGTCGAGGCAGTCTGCCTCGTCGGCTGCGACGAAGTGGGCGACGCCGGACTTGCTGTTGTGCGTGCGCGCGCCGCCCAGCTCCTCCATCTCGACGTCCTCGCCAGTGACAGTCCTGATCACGTCCGGCCCGGTGATGAACATGTGCGAGGTCTGGTCGACCATCACGGTGAAGTCGGTGATGGCCGGCGAGTAGACCGCGCCGCCGGCGCACGGTCCCATCACCAGCGACAGCTGGGGGACGACGCCGGAGGCGAGCACGTTGCGACGGAAGATCTCCCCGTACAGGCCGAGCGAGACCACGCCCTCCTGGATCCGCGCCCCGCCGGAGTCGTTGATGCCGACGACCGGGCACCCCACCTTCAGCGCCATGTCCATGATCTTGACGATCTTCTCGCCGAACACCTCGCCGAGGCTGCCGCCGAAGACGGTGAAGTCCTGCGCGAAGACGCAGACCTGACGGCCGTCGACGGTGCCGAACCCGGTGACGACGCCGTCGCCGTAGGGGCGGCGCGCCGCGAGGTCGAAGCTGCCCGAGCGGTGCCGGGCGAGCGCGTCGGTCTCGACGAACGAGCCGGGGTCCAGGAACGCCTCGACCCGTTCGCGCGCGGTCTGCTTGCCGCGGCCGTGCTGCGCGTCCACGGCCTTCCGGGAGCCGGCGTGCGCCGCCTCGTCGATCTTGTGCCGCAGCTGCGCCAGCTTGCCCGCCGTCGTGTGCAGGTCGGGGACGGCGTCGGGCTGCTCGGGTGGTGCCGGCGCGGGCGCTGTCATGCGGACCTCCAAGGGAACTCGTCCGCGCCGTAGCGTAGCCAGGTGCCCGCTGGACCTGAGACAGACGACTGGCGCAGCCCGCTGCCGCTCGGCACGCTCGCTGTCCCGTCGTGGCGCGAGGTCCGGGTCGTCGCGGTGACCGGCTCGACCAACGCCGACGTCCTGGCGCTGGCCGCCGCGGGCGAGCCGGCCGGCCTCGTGCTGGTCGCCGAGGAGCAGACGGCCGGGCGGGGTCGGCTCGACCGCACGTGGACGGCACCGGCCGGCTCCGGGCTGACCCTGTCGGTCCTGGTCCGCCCGGTGCGCGAACCGGCCGACGCGAGCTGGCTGCCGCTGCTGGCGGGCTTGGCGGCCGCCGAGGCCGTGCGCTCCACGACCGGCCTGGACGTCGCGCTGAAGTGGCCGAACGACCTCGTCATCGGGTCGCGGAAGCTGGGCGGAGTGCTGGCCGAACGCGGCGCGGACGCGGTCGCCGTCGGCCTCGGCCTCAACGTCAGCCTGACTGCCGGGGAGCTCCCGGACCCGGCCGCCACCTCCGTCCTGCTCGAGGGTTCGGCGCGGCTGGACCGGGTCGAGCTGCTCGAGGCGGTGCTCGCCCGGTTCGCGGCGCGCTACGCCGCGTGGGACGGCCCTCCCGGGCCGGGCCGGGCGGATTCGGACCGAATCCTTCGGTCCGACTACCGGGCCGCCTGCACGACCCTCGGTCGCCAGGTGCGCGCGATCCTCCCGAACCGGACCCTCGAGGGCCTCGCGACCGACGTGGACGGGCGCGGCTGTCTGGTCGTGGTCACCGCAGCGGGGCCGGAGCGCGTCGCGGCCGGAGACGTGGTCCACGTGCGCTGAGCCGGGCGGCAGCACTCGCCCCCGGCGTGCCGACCGGTGTCAGGGCATGGGGACCGGCACCGGGCAGCGCGTGACGGCGGCCCGCACGAGCGCGTCCATGGCGTTGGGCGACATGGCCGTGCTCAGCGCCAGGGATTCCACCGAGGGCGTGCCGAGGGCGCGGGCCATCGCGGTCCCGGTCACGCTCACGCGTTGCCCGCTCGGCGTCGTTCCCCAGACCTGGCCGTCGTCGCCCCCGCAGACCAGGTCGAGACTGCGCACTGTCAGCGGCCAGGTGCCGGTCACGTCCGTCGCCGTCAGGGTGCCGACGGGTACGGGCGGGGCCGGCCGGTACACCGCGATGCTGGCGCCGACCAGCACGACTCCCAGCAGGACCGGGGGCAGCGACCAGGCCAGCGTGTGCCCGAGGCGGGCGGCGCCGTCCGCGCCGGCGACCGCGGCAGGTTCGACCGGCCGCGCCGGCCATGTCCTGGCCATCGCGACCGCGATCAGCAGCACGACCAGCAGGAGCGCCGGCTCGGTGTAGCGGAAGGCGTCGTGGCCGTTGAGGCCTACCGTGACCAGCATCGGGACGCCGCAGCCGAAGACCCCGCCGGTCAAGGGGTGCCTGAACGCCACGACGATGGCGAGGACGCCGAGCGCGACCAGCAGCAGGAGCAGCCGGTCGCCGTGGCTCCAGGCCTCGGCGACCCCGTCGCGGAAGACCGACGGGATGCGTTCCAGGCTGCGCAACAGACCCTCTCGCCGCGTCGCGGCGCCGGTGCTGCCGGCGGCGTACGCGAGGACGTCGTAGGGGGCCCACACCTGGACGACGACTGTGGTCACGGTCGCGACGGCGGTGGCGACAGCGGCGGGCCTCCACCACCTGGCCCACCAGGCGCGCCGGTCGGCGCCGAACAGGAGCCCCCACGCCGCTGCACCGACGACCAGGCCGGCGAACGCCGGACCGATCTGGCGGGTCAGCGACCCGGCCAGGACGAAGAAGGCCAGCCAGCACAGGTCCGGGATGCTCGGCCGCCGCCGGTCCCACGGCAGGGTGGCCGCGGCCCCCACCACGAACAGGCCCACGAGCGGCTCGGTGTACACGCCGGTCCCGTACTCGTCGAACAACCTCGTCAACAGCAGCAGCACCAGCGGGACGGCCAGCCAGCGGGTCGCGTGCAACCGGCGCGCCGCCACGTACATCACGCCCGGGAGCGCCAGGGCGGCGAGGATGCCGGGCACGGTGATCGCCCAGATCCCCAGCACCGGCTCGAACAGCGCGCCGACCAGCGGCAAGGTCGTGCGCGGGTAGACCAGCGGGGCCACCGCCGGGCTCAGGTACCCCACGCTCAGCCGCTGCCAGGCCAACGGGTAGTCGAGCTTGTCGGCGGTCTCCCGCAGCGACTCGGCATACGGGGTCCCGGCGTACTGGAGCATCGTGCTGGCGTAGTACATGTGGTCGCCGCCGGCCGGGATGGGGTAGCCGTGGACGCCCTCGGCGTACTCGTGCGGCACGACGACGAGCCTGAAGCCGACCAGCGCCCAGGCCAGCGCGAGCGCCACGGCCACCAGGCTCACCACGACGGCCGGGCGAACCCGCCCCGGGGCGGTCGCGGGCTCCGACATAGCCGGGATCCTCCGCTGTCCTAGACCTTCCCCGCGCATCCGGCCCGCGAGGTTACCAGCCGGTCGGACTCGTTCCGTGCCACGATGCGCGCATGGGGTACCCGGGCAGGCTGCTGATGGACGGGGAGCAGATCGAGTTCGAGATGCGCCCGCACTGGCGCTCGATGATCGTGCCGTCCATCGTCCTGCTCGTGACGGTGGCCGGGGCTTCGTACCTGCTGGCCGCCACCCCGGACGGCAGCATGCAGAAGTACCTGCGCTGGGCGATCATCGCCGTCGCGGTGATCGTGCTGATCGTCTGGTTCGTGCACCCGCTGCTGTCGTGGCTGACCACGCAGTACGTCTTCACCAACCGGCGCATCATCACCCGGACTGGGATCATCTCCCGCAGCGGCAAGGACATGCCGCTGTCCAAGCTCAACGACGTGGCGTTCGAGTACACGGTGGTCGAGCGGCTGCTGCACTGCGGGACCCTGACCGCCTCGTCGGCCTCCGAGGACGGTGCGCTGGTCATCCGGAACGTCCCGCGCGTGGAGGAGATCCAGCGGGAGATCTACCGGCTGGCCGAGGCCGACGCCAACCGTCGCCGTGCTCCCGGACCCTGACGACCTCGACGCCCTGCTGCTGGGGGCGCGGCGCCGGTACACCCGTGAAGAGGTGGCCGGGATGGCCGGCATCCCCCTCGAGCGCGCGCGGAAGTACTGGCGGGCCCTCGGCTTCGCCGACACCGGTGCGGCCCGGGCCTTCACCGACCTGGACGTGGCCGCACTGCAGCGCGTCGAGCGGCTGGTGACCGGCGGCGTCGTGTCGCAGGAGATGGCGGTCGGGCTGGTCCGGGCGCTGGGCCACACGACGGCGCGGCTGGCCACCTGGCAGGTCGACCTGGCCCTGGACCAGCTGTCCCGGGGAACCGGTCTGCGCGAAGGGGTGTCGACGAGTCAGGCGTACGAGACGGCCCGGCTGCTGCTGCCCGAGCTGGAGGCGCTGCTGGTGCACTCCTGGAGGCTGCAGCTCGCCGCGGCGGTGGACCGGGTGGTCGAGGACGACGCGACGCTCGTGGACGCGGTGCACCTGACGGTCGGGTTCGCCGACCTGGTCGGCTTCACCCGGCTCTCGCGGCGGCTCGAGCAGCGCGAGCTGGCCGCCGTGGTCGAGCGGTTCGAGCAGGCCGGGTCGGACCTGGTCGCCGCGGCCGGCGCGCGGCTGGTCAAGACCCTCGGCGACGAGGTCCTGTTCGTCGCCGACCAGCCCGGCGCCGCCGTGCAGGCGGGCCTGGACCTGCTGCGCGGCTTCGTCGCCGACGAGACGATCCCCGAGCTGCGCATCGGGCTCGCCACCGGACTGGTGATCAACCGCATGGGGGACGTGTTCGGCACCACCGTGAACCTGGCGAGCCGGCTGACCTCGCTGGCCCGGCCGGGCACCGTGGTCGTGGACCGCAGCACCGCCGACGACCTGGGCGACGACGAGCGGTTCACGGTCGCCGCGCTGTGGCCGCGGCCGGTGCGCGGCTTCGGCCTCGTGGAGCCGTTCGTCGTGACGCGCAGATCACACCGGGCCGCGTACCGCCTCTGAGCGATGGGGGTTAACGTCACCGGATGAGCGACCTGCCGGCGTCGGCGTCCGTTCGCGAGGTCGGCCCGCGCGACGGCCTCCAGAACGAGGACCCGGTCCCCACCGCGGACAAGGTGGCCCTGATCGACGGCCTGTCCCGCACGGGTGTGTCCCGGATCGAGGCGGTGTCCTTCGTCCGCCCGGAGGCGGTCCCGCAGATGGCCGACGCCGAGCAGGTCTGGGCCGCGATCGACCGCGCGGGTGCCGTGCGCTACTCGGCGCTGGTGCCGAACCTGCGCGGGGTGCAGCGGGCCCTGGACGCGGGGGTGCGCGAGCTCGAGGTCGTCGTCTCGGCCTCGGACACCCACAACCGGGCCAACCTGAACCGCAGCACCGCGCAGTCGCTGGACGACATCGCCCGGATCGTCGACCTCGCGCACGCCCGGGAGGCGACGGTGCAGGTGATCGTCTCGACGGCCTGGGGCTGTCCGTACGAGGGCGACGTACCGGTCGACCGGGTGGTCGCGGTGGCCGGGCGCGCGCTCGCGGACGGCGCCGACACGCTGTCGTACGGCGACACCACCGGCATGGCGACGCCGGGCCGGGTGACCCGCCTGGTGGGGCAGACCAGGATGGCCTTCCCGGCGGCCCAGCTGAACCTGCACTTCCACAACACCCGGGGTGCGGCGCTGGCCAACGTTCTGGCGGCGCTGGAGCTGGGGGTCTCGGACTTCGACGCGTCGGTCGGCGGTCTGGGCGGCTGCCCGTACGCGCCGGGCGCGTCCGGGAATGTGGCGACCGAGGAGCTCGTCCACATGGTCGAGGACATGGGGGTGGCGACCGGGATCGACCTGGAGGCGCTGCTCGAAGTGGCCGCGCAGGCCGAGCAGGTGGTCGGCCGAACGCTGCCGTCCCAGCTGCTGCGCGCCGGTCCGCGCACCCGGCTGAGCCCCGGTCGGCCACCAGGCCGGCATGGTTCGGATGAGTGACTTCCGCCCGTCGGGGTCCAGCCCTACCGTGAGGCAGCCGAAAAGCATTCAGGAGCCGGGTTCCGCGCCAGGAGCCGGGTTGGGGAGGAGTGTCTGAGCGCCGTGATGCCCGCGGACGCACCGTTCGGGGCGGCCCCGGTCGTGCTGTCACGCGACCGCGCCGTGGTGCGCCTGCACGCCCTGACCGCCATCGCCAAGGCCTCGACCGGCGCGTCCGGCTTCGCAGACGTGCTCCGCCGCACCGCCGGTGCCGCGATGGTCGCGCTCGAGGCGGCCTCGCTGTCCATCTCGGTGTGGGAACGCGACAAGGCCCGGGTCCGAGTGCTGATCAACGCCGGCGACCTGGGGCCGGGCGAGTCGTACGAGCCGGTCGACGAGACCTACCAGATCACCGACTACCCCTTCATCACGCGCATGTTCGACGACGGCGTGGGCTTCGTGCAGTCGGCCGATGTCGAGCCGGACTCCCCGGGCGCCGACCCGAACCTCGTCCGCCTGCTCCGGCTGCTGGGCAAGGGCTGGGGCCTGAGCGTCCCGATCGTGCTTGAGGCCCGGGTGTGGGGCGAGCTGTTCGCCACCCGGGACGCCGACGCCGAGCCGTTCACCCAGGACGACGTGGACTACGCGACGGCTGTCGCCAACCAGGTCGCGGCCGGGATCGCCCAGGCCCAGCACGTGGAGAGCGTGGCCCGGCTCGCGTACACCGACCCGCTGACCGGGCTGGCGAACCGCAGGGCGGTCGACGACCGGCTGGACGCCGCGATCGACCGCTACCGGACGGCCGGCACGACCGTCAGCCTGGTCGTGGTCGACGTCAACGGGCTCAAGCGCATCAACGACGACCGTGGCCACGAGGCCGGCGACCGGGCCCTGGTGCACTTCGCCGGGCTGCTCGCGGCGTCCGCCGGCCTGCTGCCCGGGAGCCTGGCCGGGCGCAGCGGGGGCGACGAGTTCTGCGTCATCGTGGAGGGCAGCAGCTCCGACCACGTCGTGTGGCTGGCCGAGGACCTCTGCCGCCGGGCCAACGCCGCGCTCGACGAGGGCATCGCGTGCGGCGTCGCCTCCACGGACGACCCGATCGGCCCGGTCGCAAGCGCGTCCCGGCTGTTCCGGCTGGCCGACGCGGCGCAGAGCCGGGCCAAGCGCAGCCGGGCCCGTCACCCCGTGGTCGCCGGCCGGGGCCTGCCGCAGGACGCGACCGTGCGGCTGGCCGACGCTGCCGAGCGGATGCCCCGGGGACAGAGCCCGCGCGGGGACCGGCGCCGGGTGCGTTCGCGGCGCGGGTTCAGCCGGCTGCTCGACGACGTGCTGGAGACGCTGGACCACTCCGGGGCCACCGGTCCGCAGGAACGGCTCGAGGTGGTCGCCGACGCCGTGTGCCGGCTCGTGGACGGGTGCAGCTGGTGGGTCTCGCGCACCGACCCGTCGTTCACCGTGCTGCAGACCATCAGCTACTCGGCGATCCGGTACGGCGGCGGGATGGTCGCCGACAACGAGGCCTCCCTCGGCGGGACCACCGCGTTCGCGCTCGAGGACTACCCGACCAGCCGGCGGATGCTGGAGGGCCACGGCTGGGTGGTCTCCGTCGACGATCCGCTGGCCGACCCGTCCGAGCGGGCGATCCTGGAGGGGGGCGGGTACACGGCGCTGGTCATGGCCGGCGGCACCGACGGATCCGGCGACGGCTGGCTGGTCGAGGTCTACGTGGACGACATCGCCGGCGACGTCTCCTCGCTCGCTGCCGCGCTGCGGGCACTGACGGCCTGCGCGCTGCTCCCGCCGCCCCAGCAGCCTCCCGCCCAGCCGCCGCTGCGGCCGCTGCCCCAGCCGTAGCCGGGTGGCGGTGACCGAGCAGCCCACCGGCAGGGCCGACGAGCGCCTCGCCGGCCTGGTCCGGCTCGCGCGGGTGATGGCCGGCGCGCGCTCGCTCGAGGAGCTGGCCGAGCTGGTCAGCGAGGAGGCCCGGTTCGCGCTCGGGGCACGCGCGGTGTCGCTGTCCCGGTTGGAGCCCGAGCACGGCCTGGTCCGCACGCTCGTCAACGTCGGGGCGCTGGCCCCGGACGAGGAGCGGTTCCCGCCCGACGAGACGTACCAGGTGGCCGACTTCCCCCTGCTCGGGCTGATGATCGACGAAGCGCGCCCGTGGCGGATCCAGGTCGACGACGCCGGCGCAGACTCGGCCGAGCGGGCCCTGCTGCAGCGGCTCGGGGCGAGCTCGGCCCTGGCCGCACCACTGCTCGCGGGCGGCCGGGTCTGGGGCGAGCTCTTCGCGTCCCGAGCCGCGCCGGACCGGGACTTCGACGACGAGGACCTCGCTTTCGCGCAGGCGTTCGCCGGGATGGTCTCGGCCGGGCTCGCGCAGATCGAGCACCTGCAGCTGGTGCAGCGGCTGGCGTACCACGACCCGCTCACCGGGCTCGGCAACCGGCGGCTGGTCGAGGACGAGCTCGACCGGGCCCTGGCCGACCGCCGGTCCGGCGCCGGCCCGGTGACGGTGGTCATGGCCGACGTCAACCGGCTCAAGCAGGCCAACGACAGCTACGGCCACGACGCCGGCGACCGGGCGCTGGTGTATGTCGCCAACGCGCTGTCGGCCGCCTGCGGGCGGGTGCCGGGTGCGGTCGCCGGGCGCATCGGCGGCGACGAGTTCTGCGCGGTGCTGCCCGGCTACGGGATGGCCGTCGGCGAGGCCCTGGCCGGCGCGTTCCTGCGGGGGACGCAGTCGGCGCCGTTCGGGGTGAGCGTGGCCTGCGGGGTCGCCTCGACCGAGCGGTTCGAGGGGCCGGTCACGCGGGAGCGGCTGTTCGCCCTGGCCGACGGCGCCCAGTACGAGGCCAAGCGGACCCGAGCCGGTCATCCGGTGCTCGCCGACCCGGCCTCGGTGGCCGCCGAGCGGCGCTCGCTGCGCGCGCGTGAGGAGGAGCCGGCGCTGCTCGCGTCGGCGCTGGCCGCGGTCGCCGCGGTGGCGGTCGGCCCCGACGGCTCCCACCAGCCCAGGCTCGAGGCCGCGGTGGCCGCCGTGGCCGACGCGTGCGATGCGGCCGGCTGGGTGCTGGACCGCATCCGGTCGGGAGCGGCGATGCCGGTGGCCCACCGCGTACCGGACGGGGTCTACCTCGCGTCGGTCCCCGCGGCGGCCGGAACCGGGTGGCTGGTGGCCGCGCGGGCCGGCGGGCTGGTGGTCCGCGCCGACGACGAGGACGTCCCGCTGGCCGCCGTCCGCGGTGTCGACCGGGTCGTGGTCGCCGCGGCCGGGCCCTGGGTGGGGGAGCTGCTGTGCGGCTCTGCCGGACTGCCGGCGGACGCTCCGGCGGTCCTGCGTGCCGCGCTCGGGGTCGCGCTCGCGGGCTAGTCTCACGCCGTGACCGACGACGTGGAACAGCTGCGCGAGCGGGTCCGGGCCGGCGGGGCGCCGCGCTACCACGAGGCCAACACCGCCAAGGGCAAGCTGTTCGCCCGCGAGCGCGTCGCGCGGCTGGTCGATCCCGGGTCGTTCGTGGAGGACGGGGAGCTCGCCAACGCCAGGGCCGCGGACCTGCCGGCCGACGGGGTTCTGACCGGGGCGGCCACCATCGCGGGCCGGCCGGTCTGCCTGATGGCGAACGACTCCACCGTCAAGGCCGGCTCGTGGGGGGCCCGCACCGTGGAGAAGATCGTGCGCGTGGTCGAACGGGCGTACGCGACCGGCGTGCCGATGGTCTACCTGGTCGACTCCGCCGGTGCCCGGATCACCGACCAGGTCGAGCTGTTCCCGGGCCGCCGCGGCGCCGGGCGCATCTTCTGGAACCAGGTCCGGGCCAGCGGTTCGGTGCCGCAGGTGTGCGCGCTGTTCGGGCCGAGCGCAGCCGGCGGGGCGTACATCCCGGCCTTCTGCGACGTGGTCGCCATGGTCGACGGCAACGCCTCGATGTACCTCGGCTCGGACCGCATGGTCGAGATGGTCACGGGGGAGAAGACGACGCTGGAGGAGATGGGCGGGGCCCGCGTGCACTGCCGGGAGTCCGGGGTCGGCCACTTCCTGTGCGCCGACGAGGACGAGGCGCTGGCCGTGGTGCGGCGGTACCTGTCGTACCTGCCGTCGTCGTGGCAGGGCCGCCCGCCGGCCGCGCCGCCCGTACCGCCGCCGGCCGGGGTGGACCTCGGTGCGCTCGTCCCGGCCAGCGGGCGTCAGGCGTTCGACATGCGCGCCTACGTCCGCGGGCTGCTGGACGAGGGGTCCTTCCTGGAGATCCAGGAGCTGTGGGCGCGCGAGGTGGTGGTCGGCTTCGGGCGGCTGGACGGTGAGGCCGTTGGCGTGGTGGCGAACAACTCGCTGCACAAGGGCGGCGTGCTGTTCGTCGACAGCGCGGACAAGGCCACCCGCTTCGTCCAGCTGTGCGACGCCTTCAACGTGCCGCTGCTCTTCCTCGCCGACGTGCCGGGGTTCATGGTCGGCAGCGTGGTCGAGCGGCAGGGCATCATCCGGCACGGCGCCAAGATGATCTCGGCCGTGGCGGAGGCGACCGTGCCGAAGATCTGCGTCGTCGTGCGCAAGGCGTACGGAGCGGGCCTGTACGCCATGGCCGGACCGGGGTTCGACCCGGACGCGACGCTGGCCCTGCCGACCGCGTCGATCGCGGTGATGGGCGCCGAGGCGGCGGTCAACGCGGTCTACGCGAACAAGATCGCGGCGATCGAGGACGCGGCCGAGCGGGCCGCGTTCGTGGCCGCCCGCAGGGCCGAGTACGACGAGGACATCGACATCGTGCACCTGGCCAGCGAGCTCGTGGTGGACGCCGTGGTGCTGCCGTCCGAGCTGCGCGACCAGCTGGTCCGGCGGTTCGCCGCCGCGCAGGGCAAGGACCGGACGTTCAGCCGCCGCCGGCACGGCGTGACGCCGGTCTAGCCGGGTGGCACGCGGCTCAGACGGGTTGACGCAGCTCGTCGGTGAGCTCGTCGTCGTCGGTGTACTCGGGGAAGACCCAGCGCCGGTAGGCCCAGAAGCGGAACATCGTGCCCAGGCCGAGCCCGATCAGGTTGGCCGAGATGTTGTCGGCCAGCTGCGAGGTGAAGCCCAGCACGTAGTGCGAGAAGGCCAGGCAGCCGGCGGCGATCGCCATGCCGACCCCGTTGAGCAGGAAGAACAGGATGTACTCCCGCGCGCTGCCCACCCGGTCGCGGTGCCGGAACGTCCAGAACCGGTTGCCGATGTACGAGACCACCGTGGCGATGGTCGTGGAGGCGATCTTGGCCGTGACCGGCTTGCCGTACAGGGGGCTGCTGCTGTGGTAGAGCAGGAGGTTGAAGATCGTGACATCCACGACGAACGCCACGGCCCCGACCACGCCGAACTTCGCGAGCTCGTGCAGCAGGTGGCCGATCTGGTCCATGACCGCGGCGTACAGCCGCACGAACACGCCCGGCGCGGCCGGCTCGGGGTGGCTCACCGCGTCAGCGTACGTGCCCCGTGCCACGATGACGAAACCGCCGTGACCCGGCGGGACGAGAAGGCCGCCGTGACCCGGCGGGTGGCACGACCGAGGGAGCCGCGGTGGACACCGCTCTGAGCCCGGAGCACGAGGCGCTGCGCGCCAGCGTCGAGGACTTCGCCCGGTCCCAGGTTCGGCCGGTCATCGGCGACCTGTACGAGCGCGGCGAGTTCCCGTACGACGTCGTGGCGGGGATGGGCCGGATGGGACTGTTCGGGCTGCCCTTCCCCGAGGAGTACGGCGGCATGGGCGGGGACGTCTTCGCGCTGTTCCTGGCGATCGAGGAGCTGGCCCGGGTGGACTCCTCGGTGGCGATCACGCTGGAGGCGGCGGTCTCGCTCGGGGCGATGCCGCTGTTCAGGCACGGCAGCGAGGAGCTGAAGCAGGAGTGGCTGCCGCGGCTTTGCGCAGGGCGGGCGCTCGGGGCCTTCGGGCTGACCGAGCCGGGCGGAGGCTCGGACGCCGGCGCGACCCGGACCACCGCGGCAGCGGACGGCGACCACTGGGTCCTCAACGGCAGCAAGGCGTTCATCACCAACTCCGGGACGTCGCTCACGGCCTTCGTCGTGGTGACGGCGCTGACCGGCCCCGAGCGCGAGATCTCCTCGATCCTGGTGCCGAGCGGGACGGCCGGGTTCACCGTAGGGCCGGAGTACTCCAAGGTCGGGTGGCGTGCCTCGGACACGCACGGGCTGGCGTTCGACGACTGCCGCGTTCCGCTGGGGAACCTGGTCGGCGAGCGCGGCCGGGGGTACGCGCAGTTCCTGGAGATCCTGGACGAGGGGCGGATCGCGATCGCCGCCCTGTCGGTCGGGCTGGCGCAGGGCTGCGTGGACGAGTGTGTGCGGTACGCCCGGGAGCGGGAGGCGTTCGGACGGCCGATCGGGCGCAACCAGGCGGTGCAGTTCCTGATCGCGGACATGGAGGTGCGCGCGCACACGGCCCGGCTGGCGTACTACGACGCGGCCGCGCGGCTGCTGGCCGGACGGCCGTTCAAGCGGCAGGCGGCGATGGCCAAGCTGTACGCGTCGGAGGCTGCGGTGGACAACGCCCGCCACGCGGTGCAGGTGCACGGCGGGTACGGGTTCACCAACGAGTTCCCGGTGGGCCGGTTCTACCGCGACGCGAAGGTGCTCGAGATCGGGGAGGGCACGTCGGAGGTCCAGCGGATGCTCATCGCCCGCGACCTCGGCCTCTGACCCCCGCCGTCCCACCCACCCACCCACCCACCCATCCCCCCCCGACGTGCGCGCGGCCTAAACCGCACTCGGTAGGCCCAAGACGCGCATCAGGCGGGGCTCAGCGGGCCCCGCCGAGGGCACTTCGTACCTCGGCGACGACGAGATCCTGCCGGCGTGAGAGGTCGTAGCCGCAGTACCGCAGCAGCGGAAGGCCCTTCGTCACGAACCCGTTCTCGCGGACCAGGTCCGCCGGGGGTACGTCCCCGTCGCGGTGGTAGCTGCCGTCGTACTCGATCCCCAGCAGCGGCTTCAGGTAGAGCAGGTCGGGGATCCCGAGCAGTCGTCCGTGCTCGTCGTGGACCGGCGCGTTGACCAGCGGTTCCGGGAGTCCGTTCAGGACGAGCAACATGCGCAACCGGCTCTCTGCCGGCGAGCGCACCCGGTCCGAGCCGAGCAGGACTGCTTGCCTGAGCCGGTCGCTCCCCGGCCACCGGCGGCGCTCGGCGCAGTAGCGCCACAACCGGTCCTTGCCGGTGAGTCCGGCCGAGAGGAATCCGTCGACGGCCACGACTGCGTCCACGGTCGAGCCGGTCCTGGCCAGGTCGAAGCAGGTGCGGTCGGCCGAGGTCACGAGGATCCCGTCGATCTCGACGACGTCCTCGGCGTCGAACGTCAGTCGCGCCCTCCGGACCCCGCTCGCCCGCGGCGCGCTGGCGCCCCAGCCTCGTGCGAAGAGGAGCGGGGCCGGGCGGTCCGGGTGAGGGTCGAGGACGCCGTGCAGCCAGGCGGCCGTCGGGCCGATGGCGACAGCGCCCTGCGGGATCGCCAGTCGAGCCGCCTCCAGCCGGACGCGATCGGTGAGCGGCACTCCGGCGTGGATGAACACATCCCGGTGCAGGCGCTGCCAGGCCTGCCCGCGGAGCTGCTCCCGGGACACGCCTGCCGCCTGCGCTTCGGCGCTCCGGAACGGCCCGTGGGTCAACGTCAGGGGAACGTACGGGTGTCGTGGCACGCCCGATCGTCCGCCATCGAGCGGGATTCCCGGCCGGCTCATCCACAGATGGGGCGCCCGGCCCCGACCCCGGGGAGGGGGAGGGCGGTCGGTAGGGTCGGCGGCGTGACTGGGCCACCCGGCAGCTTCCCGACGGTGGGCATCGTGGGTGCCGGACAGCTGGCCCGCATGTCCGTGGGGCCCGCGGTCGAGCTCGGCGTACGGCTGCGCGTGCTGGCCGAGAGCGCCGACGACCCGGCCGCGCAGGTGGTCCCGGACGTCACCGTCGGCGACTACCGCGACCTCACGACGCTGCGGGCGTTCGCCGCGCGCTGCGACGTCCTCACGTTCGACCACGAGCACGTGCCCACCGACCACCTGCTGACGCTGCAGGATGAGGGCCACGCGGTACGCCCGGGCCCGGCCGCCCTCGTCCACGGCCAGGACAAGCAGGTGATGCGCGAGCGACTCGGCGCGATGGGCGTCCCGGTGCCGCGGTGGGCCCCGGTCACCGCGGCCGAGGACGTCGAGAAGTTCCTCGCCGGGAGCTCCGACGGGCGCGCCGTGCTGAAGACGGTGCGCGGCGGGTACGACGGACGTGGCGTCGCCGTCGTGACCAGTGGCGCCGACGTCGACGCCCGGCTCGCGGACGACAGCCCCCGTCTGCTCGTCGAGGAGTACGTCCCGTTCACGCGGGAGCTGTCCGTGCTGGTCGCGCGCTCGCCGTCGGGCCAGGCCGTGGCCTACCCGGTGGTGCAGTCCGTGCAGGTCGACGGCATCTGCCGCGAGGTGTACGCCCCGGCTCCGGGCATCGACCCGGACCACGCCCTGGCGGCCCAGCAGGCCGCTCTGCGCGTCGCCGGCGACCTCGAGGTGGTCGGGCTGATGGCGGTCGAGCTGTTCGACACCCCGGACGGCGTGCTGGTCAACGAGCTGGCGCTGCGCCCGCACAACACCGGCCACTGGACGATCGAGGGTGCGGTCACCGGGCAGTTCGAGCAGCACCTGCGGGCGGTCCTGGACCTGCCGCTCGGCTCCCCGGTCGCCGTCGCGCCGCACGCGGTGATGGTCAACGTCCTCGGCGGCACGCTGCCCGACCTGTACCCCGCGTACCTGCACTGCATGGCTCGCGACCCGGGCCTGAAGATCCACGTGTACGGCAAGCAGGTCCGGCCGGGCCGTAAGGTCGGCCACGTGACCGTGACCGGCGACGACCTGGCCGACCTGCAGGAGCGGGCTCGGCACGCGGCCGCGTACCTGACCGGGCAGAGCGATGGCTGAGCCGCTGGTCGGGGTCGTCATGGGCTCGGACTCGGACTGGCCCGTGATGGAGGCCGCCGCTACCGCGCTGGAGGAGTTCGACGTCCCGTACGAGGTCGACGTCGTCTCCGCCCACCGGATGCCGCGGCAGATGCTCGACTACGGCGCCGGGGCGGCCGGGCGCGGCCTGCGTGTCCTGATCGCGGGGGCCGGCGGAGCCGCGCACCTGCCCGGCATGCTCGCGTCGGTGACGCCGCTGCCGGTCATCGGCGTCCCGGTGCCGCTGGCCCACCTGGACGGGGTGGACTCGCTGCTCTCGATCGTGCAGATGCCGGCCGGGGTCCCGGTCGCGGCCGTCTCGGTCGCCGGCGCGCGCAACGCCGGGCTGCTGGCCGTACGCATCCTGGCGGTGGCCGAGCCCGCCCTGCGTG
Source organism: uncultured Actinomycetota bacterium (assembly GCA_963849365.1). GTDB lineage: Bacteria > Actinomycetota > Actinomycetes > Prado026 > Prado026 > CAVQCJ01. The sequence goes on along the minus strand of CAWKHA010000004.1, from coordinate 292,105 downwards.
CAGCCATGGAGGCGTTCCAGGCGAAGCTCGGTGAGGAGGCGGCGGCCAAGCGGGGCAAGCTACGCCGCCGTCGCGCGGGCGCGGCCGAGGCCGGCTTCTCGCCGACTCTCTGAGACCGGCTACCAGAGGCCGAGCCGGGGTCCTTCGATCGCCGGGCAGCGGTCCATCACGACGTCCAGACCCGCCGCGCTCGCCCGCGCGGCTGCGTCCAGGTCGACCACGTCCAGCTGGGTCCAGACCGCCGGAGCGCCGATCGTGACCGCGGCGTCGACGATCCCGCCGACCCGGGTGGAGTTCACGAACAGGTCCACCACGTCCACCGGGAAGCCGATGTCCATCAGCGTCGGGTAACCCGGCTCGCCGTGCACCCGCTCCGCCCGCGGATGCACCGGGACGATCCGCTTGCCGTGCGCCTGCAGCCGCCTGGCCACGCCCCACGCCGGCCGCGCCGGGTTGTCCGCCAGCCCGACGACGGCCCACACCCGCGCCTCGACCAGCAGCCGACGGATCACCGCGTCGTCCGCGTAGCAGCCCCGCCCGGCCTGGCCGGCAGCGGTCACGGCCGGCCCAGTGCCCGGTACGTCCACCCGGCCGCGCGCCAGCGCTCGATGTCCAGCACACCGCGGCCGTCCACGACGCGCCGGTGGGCGACGACCTCGCCGAGCGCCACCGGGTCGAGCTCGCGGAACTCGGCCCACTCGGTCAGGTGCAGCACGATGTCGGCACCCGCGCTGGCGCTGCGCACGTCGGGGGAGTAGGTCAGCAGCGGGAAGCGCGCCCGCGCGTTCTCCATCGCCTTCGGGTCGTACACGCGCACGTGGCCGCCCTGCTCGTGGATGGTCACCGCGACGTCCAGGGCCGGCGAGTCGCGCACGTCGTCCGACCCGGGCTTGAACGCCGCACCCAGCACCGTGACCGCCCGCCCGTCGAACGAGCCGCCGAGGGCGGCCCGGGCGAGGTCCACCGTGCGGGCCCGGCGGCGCTGGTTGATGGCGTCCACCTCGCGCAGGAACGTGAGCGCCTGGTCGACGCCGAGCTCCCCGGCCCTGGCCATGAACGCGCGGATGTCCTTGGGCAGGCAGCCGCCGCCGAAGCCCAGACCGGCGCGCAGGAACTCCCCACCGATCCGCTTGTCGTGAGCCAGCGCCTCGGAGAGCGTCCCCACGTCGGCGCCGGTCGCCTCGCACAGCTCGGCCATGGCGTTGATGAACGAGATCTTGGTGGCCAGGAACGAGTTCGCCGCCACCTTGACCAGCTCGGACGTGGGCAGGTCGGCGACCACGACCGGCGTCCCGCGCGCGATCACCGGCTCGTAGACCGCGCGCAGCGTCGCCTCCGCCTCCGGGGAGCCCACCCCGAAGACGAGGCGGTCCGGGTCGAGGCTGTCCTTGACCGCGTGGCCCTCGCGCAGGAACTCGGGGTTCCAGGCGACCTCGACCCCGTCCCCCACCGGCGCCAGCGCGCGCAGCCGGGTGGCCAGCCGCTGTGCGGTGCCGACCGGCACCGTCGACTTGCCCACCACCAGCGCGGGTCGCCCCAGGTGCGCGGCCAGCGAGTCGGTCGCGGCCTCCAGCGCGGTGAGGTCGGCCGCGTAGCTGCCCTGCCGCTGCGGCGTGCCCACGCAGACGAAGTGCACGTCGCCGAACGCCGCGGCCTCGGCCGGGTCGGTGCCGAACCGCAGCGCGCCGGAGTCGAGCCCCTTGCGGACCAGCTCGGGCAGCTCCGGCTCGTAGAAGGGCACGTCGCCGGCGGAGAGCTGCTCGATCTTCTTCGCGTCGATGTCGACGCCGAGCACCTCGTGGCCGAGCTCGGCCATCGCCGCCGCGTGGGTGGCGCCGAGGTAACCGGTACCGATGACGGTGATGCGTCGGGTCACCGGGCGAGCCTAGATCAACGGCGGCGCGCTGCCACGTCCGCCCGTAGGGTAGTTTGACGCCAAAGGATCTGCCTGGGCCGGGGCGGGCGACGGGAGGCGGGCACCATGGCCGAGCTGTCCGAGGAGCATGAGCTGCTGCGGGAGTCGGTGCGCCGGCTCGTCGAGGACAAGATCGCGCCGCATGCCGCAGCCGTCGACGAGTCGAGCGAGTTCCCGGCCGACGCGCTCGCCGCCCTGGTCGCCTCCGACTTCCAGGCCGTCCACATCCCCGAGGCGTACGGCGGTGCCGGTGCCGACGCGGTGGCCTCGTGCATCGTCATCGAGGAGGTCGCCCGCGGCTGCGCGTCCGCGTCGCTGATCCCGGCTGTCAACAAGCTCGGCACCATGGGGATGCTGCTGGCCGGCAGCGAGGAGCTGAAGCAGCGGTACCTGCCCGAGGTCGCGCACGGCGAGGCGATGTTCTCTTACGCGCTGTCCGAGCCCGAGGCGGGCAGCGACGCGGCCGCGATGCGCTGCCGGGCCGTGCCCGACGCGGACGGCTGGACGCTGGACGGGGTCAAGCGCTGGATCACCAACGCCGGCGTCTCGCGCTACTACACCGTGATGGCGGTGACCGACCCCGACGCCGGGTCGCGCGGGATCTCGGCGTTCGTCGTGCACGCCGACGACCCCGGCTTCACCCTCGGTGCGCCCGAGCGCAAGCTGGGCATCAAGGGCTCGCCGACCCGGGAGCTGTACTTCGACCGCGTACGGCTGCCGGCCGACCGCATCATCGGCGAGCCCGGCACCGGCTTCTCGACGGCGCTGCGGAGCCTCGACCACACCCGGCCGACGATCGCCGCGCAGGCCGTGGGGATCGCCCAGGGCGCGCTGGACTACGCGACCGGGTACGTCAAGGAGCGCAAGCAGTTCGGCAAGGCGATCGCTGAGTTCCAGGGCCTTCAGTTCATGCTCGCGGACATGCAGATCAAGCTGCACGCGGCGCGCGAGCTGACGTACGCGGCGGCGGCGAAGTCCGAGCGCGGAGAGGACGGCGCCGGTGCGTTCGCGGCCGCAGCCAAGTGCTTCGCGTCGGACGCCGCGATGGAGATCACGACCGACGCGGTGCAGCTGCTCGGCGGGTACGGCTACACCAAGGACTACCCGGTCGAACGGATGATGCGCGACGCCAAGATCACCCAGATCTACGAGGGCACGAACCAGATCCAGCGCGTCGTCGTCGCGCGCCGGCTGCTCAGGTGATCCACGCCGCTGTCACCGCGGTGACAGCGGCGGCCCCACCACCGGGCGGAGCCTTCACCTCGTGCCGAACTCACGGCGCAGGACCGAAGGAGAAGGCCATGTCCCGACTCACTCGCCCCCTGGTCCGACTGCTCGTCGGCCTGTTCACTCTCGTGCCCGCCGCGATCGGTTCCGCGGCCTACGCGACGGTGGGGCCGCCTGACGGCCCCCTGTCCGCGCCGGCGCCGGTCTCGACCGGAGGCGGCCCGTCGTTCGCGCAGCAGGTCGCCTGGATGGCGACGGGGGCCGCCTCGGTGCTGCTGATCGCTGCTGTCGTGGCCGGCATCGCAGTACTGTCCAGGCGGCACCAGATCCACTCCCGTCAGCTCCAGATGCCGTGAGGCGGTGCGTCGTGGTCGTCATCTGCTCCGGTGGGCGGCGGCCATGACGCACGAGGCGGTGGTACGGGCGCTCGCGCGCAGCGACGTGTTCGGCCGGCTGGAGCCCGGCCAGCTGGACCGTCTCGCGCGCGAGTGCCGCGTCCGCCGGTACACCAAGGGCGAGCAGGTCTTCGCCCGCGGCGACGTCGGCGGCGGCATGTTCCTGGTCGGTGAGGGGTCGGTCGCGCTGTCGGTGATCTCCGCCGACGGCGGCGAGGTGACCCTGGCCGTGCTGAAGCCGCCGCAGACTTTCGGCGAGCTGGCGGTGATCGACGACGGGCCGAGGGCGGCGACGGCCACCGCGCGCCAGCCGTCCGTGGTGATCGCGATCCCTCGGCCGGAGGTCCTGCGGCTGCTGCGCGAGGCTCCCGACGTCGGTGCGGCGCTGCTGTCCGCCCTCGCCGCGCTGATCCGTCAGGTCGACGACCACGCGACCGACCTGGTGCTGCTGGACCTGCCCGGACGGGTGGCCAAGTTCCTCGCCGCCGCCGCCGGCGCCCACCCGGGCCCGCCCCGGCCGGGTGCGCCGGTCCCGGTCGACCTCAGGCTGAACCAGAGCGAGCTCGCCCGGCTGGTCGGGGGTTCCCGGCAGCAGGTGAACCGGGTGATCGTGGCGCTCGAGGCGCAGGGAGCGATCGAGCGGGTCGGCTCGCGTATCGTCGCGGTGCGTCCGGACCGGCTCGAGAGCCGCAGCGGCTGGGCGTCCTGACCCAGGCACGGACGCGGCAAGAAGCCGGGTGCGAGACGATGCGCGGGTGGACGCGCCCTCGGACCTGCCGGGCAGCGGGACGCTCGACCCGCTGGTCGCGCGGATCCTGTCGACGTACCCGTACGTGTTCACCGTCGCGGGCACCGAGGACGAGCGGGCTCTCGGCTACCGGATCCGGTACGAAGCCGCTGTCGGGCTCGGCTGGACACCGCCGCCCGGCGCCGACGGGCTCGAGCACGACGCGTACGACGAGCACGCGCTGCACGTGGTCGGGTGGTACGAGGGCGAGCCGGTGAGCACCGGGCGGCTGGTCCTGCCGCCCGCCGCGCTGCCCACCGAGGACGAGTGCGGGGCACGGATCGAGCCGTACGGCCGGGTCGTCGAGGTCGGCCGGATGGCCGTGGTGCGGGCGCACCAGAGCTACCGGCACGCCGCCTTCGTCGGGCTGCTGTGCCGGCTGTACCTGGAGATGCGGACGCAGGGGTACGGCGTCGCGTGCGGGATGATGTCGCTGCGCGCCCGCCGGCTGGTCGGGCTGCTGGGACTGCGGCTCGAGCTGCTCGGACCGGACCGGACGTACTGGAACGAGCCGCGCGCCCCGGTCCGGTTCACGCTGACCGACAACACCGAGACGCTGAGCGGCCGCTGGGCCGACCCGGGCTGACGTGCGTCAGGCGGGCCCGATGACCAGGACCGCGTTGGCGCCGCCGAAGCCGAACGAGTTGCTCAGTCCGTAGCCGGGCCCGATGCGGCGCGGCTCGGACCGGACGGCGTCGACCGGCGTGCCCGGGTCGGGGGTCCGCAGCCCGGACACCGGGGGTACGAGGCCGGTGCGCACGGACATCAGCGCGACGACGGCCTCCACCGCGCCGGACCCAGCGATGAGGTGCCCGGTCATGCCTTTGACCGCCGTGACCGGCGGCGTCCGCGCGCCGAACAGATGGACCAGCGCGTCGGCCTCGGCACGGTCGTTGAGGACCGTGGACGTGCCGTGCGCGTTCACGTGCGCGACGTCCGCCGGCGCGACGCCGGCGTCGGCCAGGGCGAGCCGCATGCAGCGCAGTGCTCCCTCGCCGCCAGGGCTGGGCGCGACGAGGTGGTGCGCATCCGCGTTGGACCCGTAGCCGGCGACCGTGCCGAGGACGTCCCACCCGGCCGCGTCCGCCCACTGCGGCGTCGTGAGCACCACGAACCCGGCGCCCTCGCCCATGACGAACCCGTCCCGGTCGACATCGAACGGCCGCGAGGCCAGCGCGGGCTCGTCGAGGTTCGAGCTCATCACGTCCAGCCGGTAGAACGAGCACAGGGCGTTGTACGTGACCATCGAGTCGGCCCCGCCGGCCAGCACCAGGTCGGCCGCCCCGCGGCGCAGCAGCTCGACCCCCTCACCGATCGCGGTCGCGCCGGACGCGCAGGCGGTGGACACCGTGACGCACGGTCCGCGGAACCCGAACCGCAACGACAGCAACGCCGCCGTCGTGCTCGGCATGACCATCGGGATCGTGAGCGGGTTGAGCGCCCGCAGCCCGCCCTCGAGCAGATTGGCGTGCTGCGCCTCGTAGGTCGCCGTCGCGCCCAGCCCGACGCCGCAGACGATCGCGCAGCGCTCCGGCGGCGGCAGTGGACCAGGCACCGCGTCCATCGCGTCCTGGGCCGCTGCGACGGCCAGCTGGTGCGAGCGGTCGAACCGGCGCTGCTCCACCGGCGACAGGTACGCCGAAGGGTCGAAGCCCTCGACGCGCGAGACGAGGATCCCGGTGTCGGCCGGCAGCCGGGAGTCCTGGAACGGCGTCGCGGTCGAGCGCCCGGCTCCCAGTGCCTGCCAGAGCTCTTCGACCGTGCTGCCACCCGGCGCCTTCACCCCGGCGCCGACGACGGCGACCGGCGGCCGCCCGGACGTCACTCGGCCGTCCAGCTCCCGGCGATCTCGTGCAGCGAGTTCAGCGTGACCGGGTCGATGAGGGTGCCCAGCCCGGTGGCCGACATCCGCAGCCGCTGACCCTTGAAGCCGAACATCTTGCCGGCGAGCGGTCCGCCGAGGTGCCTCGCCGACGTCTGGTTCATGTCACCGGTGATCACCGGCAGACCCTTGCCCGGGGTGAACACGGTCAGGACGTCCTGGATCGTCACCGCGAACCGGGCGACTGCGTTGCCCACGGCGAACGACGAGGAGTCGGAGAAGTCGGCACCCGGGGCGCTGCGCTGGTAGACGGTCAGGGTCCCGTCGATGTCGAGGGCGTGCACGGACTGGTCCAGGACCCGGGCGACCAGCTCGCCCGTGGCGTACACCGTCAGCAGCGCGGTCGTGACGTCGTGGGCCGAGCCGCTGAACAGGTCCGCGTCGTCGGCGCCACGGGTCGCGTACAGGAAGCCGTAGCTGGTGAACGACTCGCCGGTCGGGCCGCTCTGCGCGATCCGGCCGCGGAACTCACTCGTCGTGCTGCCGCGCGGTCCGGTGCCGACTGTGCCGGGCGGGACGGCCGCCTCCGCCGACCCGGTCGCGCCGAGCGTGGCCGCGGCCACGCCGCCGGTGACCGCCACCCCGGCGCCGGTCAGCACCCGCCGGCGGGAAAGGGACTGCCCGAGGGTCGTCTCGTCGCTGGACGGAGTGTCGTTGGACGCCATCGCATGCCTCCCTGGGAGCTCGCTCGGCGGTCGGAACGTACTGCGCAGGCGCGAGCCTGTAAACGGATCGGCCGGCGTGGTACTCCGGCTGCGGTCACGACGTCACGCCGGGTGGCGGTCCGTCACCGACGGACGCGTTCGCGCCGGTGCAGCACCAGCCGGTAGTTGGTGATGACGCCGGTCCGGAACTGCACCTCGGAGGCTACGAGGTAGCGGTGGAAGCGGCGCACTGTGTCGGCGCCCACGAGCTCTTCGGCGCGCGCCCGGGCAGCGCGCAGACCGAGCATCCAGGCACGGCAGGTGCGGGCGAAGTCGGCGGCGTCCGAACGCAGCACCTCGACCTCGAAGTACGGCTCGAAGCCCAGCACGACCTCGCACAGCTGCGGGCAGATCGACTCCGGGAAGACCTCGAGCACGCTGTCGCCGAGGGGACCGCGCCCGAGGATGTGCGAGGTGTCCGGTGCCTGGTCGTGCGCGATGGTCTCCAGGCCGAGCCGTCCGCCCGGCACGAGCCAGTCGAAGCAGCGGCCGAAGAACTCGCGGTAGATGTCGACGCGCTCGGCACTCGACGACCCGTCGGGGGCGAAGTGCTCGAACGCGCCGAACGAGGTCATCGCGTCGTACGGCGTCGCCGGTCGGTGGTCGACCCAGCTCTCCAGGCGCACCCGCACCCCCGGGAGCGCCAACGCCTCGACGTACGCCCGCTGCGCCTCGCTCAAGGTGAGGCCGGTGCCGTCGGCGACACCGTGCCTGGCCACCGTCCGGCCGAGCGTCCCGCCCCAGCCGCACCCGATGTCCAGGAACCGCGCCCCCGGCCGCGGCACGACCAGGCCGGCGAAGTAGTCGATCTTCGCGAGCGCTGCGGTGTCGAGGTCGCCGCCGGTCTGCGGCCACAGGCCGGAGGAGTACATCATCGTCGGCCCGAGCCACAGCGCGTAGAAGTCGTCGGACACGTCGTAGTGGGACTGGACGGCGGCCGGGGACGCGCCGCCCGGACGCGCGCGCGGCTCGGACTCGTCGGCAGGCAGTCGCGGCGGGGTCGCCCACACCTTCGGCTCCGGACGGCGGGTGAGCGTGGCGCGGAACAGCGCCTGCTCGCGCAGCCGGAAGCAGGCCTCGCCCGCGGCGAAGTACCGCTCGAAGATCCGGGCGGTGTCCGCGCCGACGAGCTGCAGCGCCTCGTCCCTGCGCTCGCGGTACGCCAGCGACCACGCCCGGAACGTCCGGCGGTAGTGCGACGTGTGGTCACCGAACGTGTCGAGCTGGAAGGACGTCTCCCAGCCGAGCGCGAGCTCGGACAGCGCGGGGGACATGGCCTCAGGGAAGATCTCGCCGAGGATCAGGTCGGTCAGCGGCCCGCGACCGGGCCGGCTGCCGGCGTGCCCCACGTTGTCGAGGCAGATCAGCTGCAGGCCCAGCCGCCCGCCCGGACGCAGCCACGAGGCCGCCCGCTCGAAGAAGCGGCGGTACACCTCGACCTTCTCGTCGGCGGACATCGCGTCCGAGGCGAAGTGCTCGGTGGACTCGATGCAGGTCACGACGTCGTACGGCTCGGTCGGCTCGTGGTCGGCCCAGCTCTCCAGCCGGAACCGGACGCCGGGGACCGCGCGGGCCTCAGCGTGCGCCGCCTGCGCCGGGCTGAGCGTCAGACCGACGCCGCCGGCCGCGCCGTGCACGCGGACCCAGCGGTCCAGCAGCGCCCCCCACCCGCAGCCGACGTCCAGGACACGGGCGCCGTGCACCCCCAGCCCGGTCGCGAAGTGGTCGAGCTTGCGGTCCTGCGCCGCGGCGAGACTGTCCGCCGGGTCGGTCATGTCCCACAGCGCGCACGAGTAGACGAGGTCGTCGCCGAGCCACAGCCGGAAGAAGTCGTCGGAGATGTCGTAGTGCCTGCGGATCGCCGCCGGCGAGCTCCCCGCGGCCTCGAGCCGCCGGCCTGCCGTCATGGGCCGGCCGTGGTGCCGGGCTCGGCGAGCGCGGCATCCAGCTGCCGGGCGACCTCGCCCACCGTGCGCACCTGCTGGACCTGCCGCAGCACGTGGTTGGGCAGCTCGCGGCCGAGCCGGATCTCCAGCTCGAAGAGGACCTCCGCCGACGCCAGCGAGTCGATGCCCAGCGCGTCGAGGTCGGTGTCGCTGTGCACGCTCTCCGGCGGCACGCCGCACACCTTCACGATGCAGTCGCGCAGCAGCTCCTCGGTGTCCACGACCCCTCCCCGCCCTCGGCTCAGGTGACGCCTGCGTACACGAACGTGTCGACGAACGTGTTCTTCGCGGTGGTCTGCAGGTCGGCGCTGACCTTCGCCCGCGTCCGCGCGCTCGCGTCGGACGTCACCATCGTCACCGGGTGGTAGACGTACGTGGCCGGGCCGGTCGCCACCGGGCCGCCGGCGACCGTCATGGTCATCTGGGTCGGCTTCCAGGTCTTGAAGTTCGCCAGGTCCGCCAGCCCCGAGCTGTAGCTCGGGGACTCGGCGACCCACTCGGCGCTGGTGTTCTGGCAGGTCACGCCCGCGCCGCACTTCTTGCTGCGGCTGAACGACTGCCCGGTGGTCAGGTCGGTCACCTTCAGCACGTAGGTGCCGGCGGTGAGCTTCACCGAGGCATCCATCCGGTCACCGGGGTGCACCGTGAACACGAACTGTTCGGCGTTGGTCGGGTACATCTCCCACCACGCGACGTAGGAGGGCTGCGTCGACCCGGGCAGGCAGCGGACGTCCGTCCCGGCCTGCTCGACGGTCCCGTCGCTCCAGCCGTCGATGCCGACCCAGAACGAGGTGTCCTGGAAGTTCGGGTCGTTCGCGGCGCAGGTGGTCAGCGGGACGACCCAGCGCGCGTGCACGAACTGCACCTTCTGGTGGAGCACGACGTACCCGGACCAGTTGGTCGATCTGAACCCCGCACCCTCGCTGCCGGCCACTGCATCCGGCCGGGCCGGCCCCGGCACGATGTGGGCGGGGCCGGACCCGCCTGCCGGCGTGGCGACCGCGGTGGCGACCGCGGTGGTGGCCGCGGTGGCCGGCGCGGCGAGGAGGGCGGAGAGGACGGCGGCGAGCATGGTGAGGACGGACAGGGCGGATGCCCTGAATGGTCTCGCCCACGGCACTGTCATGGCGGCCTCCCCGATTCCACGAGGAGCGTAGACGCTGATCGGGTCGGCGGCGACGAAGCGCACGTCAGCCGAGGCGGTCGAGGGCGAGCAGGTCCCAGCTGCGCAGCCGCCCGGTACCGGTCGCGGCGCAGGTCAGGCCGATCGCGACGTCCTCGTGCCGCTCGACCAGGAGGGCACGCAGCCGCTCACCCCCCGGCTGGTGCACGAGGTCGACCTGCCAGCGGTCGTGCCCCGCGTGCGTCACCCGGACCGGCGCGAAGGCGTCCAGCCGGTCGTCGGCCAGCAGCGCCCGCGCGTGGTGCTCGGCCACCTGGGCCGCGGGGACCGTGCCGCAGCGTCCGCGCAGCAACGCCGGCACCACCCGGCCGCGCTCGTACGCGGAGACCAGCCCGGGCACCGAGGCGGCGTCGACGTGGCCGTACACCAGCCCGGTCGGCATCAGCAGCACGTTCGCGGCGAACCGGTCCCCGCCCACGTGCGTGCACTCCCAGGTGCGGGCCGGCGACAGCCGGGCGAGGGCCTGGACGACCGGGCGCCCGTAGACCGCGCAGCAGACGTCGTGCCGCCCCTGCGTGCAGACGAGGTACCACGGCTCGTCGTCGCGCCGGCCGCCCGTGGCGAAGTCGACGTCGGCGAAGGCGTCGGGGTGTCCGACCGTGCCGGTGCGGACCTGCGCGCGCGTCGTGTCGACGCAAGCCCAGGTACGGGTGGTGTCGCCGGCGGCGCGGCGCCCGGTACGGCGGATGAGCAGCAGGCGCGCCGAGAGCACCCGGGCCTGCTCGTGGACGTGCTCGGCGACGGGGCCGGGCAGCGTCCCGACCGGGTGCGGCGCCGGCCCCCACGGGCCTGGGTCTTCGACGAGCAGGAAGCGGTCCGTGGGCAGCGCGGTGCCGGCGAGCGCGTCGGCCCGGCCGCGGGCCGCGACCGAGCAGCGCGGCACGGGGATGGGGCCGTCCGATCCGAGCCCGTCCGGGTCGGCGTCGTAGCCGGGATCGGCGGCTTCGTAGCCGGGATCGGCCGTGTCGGCCGTGTCGTGGAGGGGGTTCACGCCGGGACGACCGCGCCGTCCAGCAGCAGGCGTCTGGCCAGGGCCCGGCCCGCAGCCGGCTCGAGCCCGGGCAGCTGCTCGGCGACGCAGCGACCGCCCTCGACCACGGCCTTCAGCGCGGCGGCGTGGTCCGGCTCGAACTCCAGCCGGCGCCCGTCCAGGACGAGCGTGGTCCGGTCGATCGCCTCCTCGACGCGCAGGCGCGAGCCCGGCCGTGCCCGGACTGCGACCGCCGAACCCGGCTGCGCGACCTGCTCGGCCAGGGCCGCTGCGGTGGCCTGCGCGACCGGGCGCAGCGGTTCCGGACGGGTGTCGACGGCCCGGCGCCGCTCCATGCGGGCGGCGATCCGCGGGGCCGAGGCTGCAGCCAGCCCGTCGGCGACGAGGTCCCGTACGGTCGCCAGCGGGACCGCCAGGTCGTGCGCGTCCGCGACGTCGATACCCAGCGGCAGCGACCGCTCGAGGGGCTGGGCGTCGAGCACCTCCTCCAGCAACGCCTCGACCAGGTGCCGCCGCGTGTACGGGTGGATCCCGATCGTCAGGTGCAGCGACATGGCCTGCTGCGCCTGGGCCGCGTGGATCCAGCCCCGCGGGAGGTACAGGACGTCACCCGGGCGCAGCACCCGGTCGAGGACCGGCTGCGCCATCGCCGCGGCCGCGACGGCGTCGCGGTGCCCGGTCCAGCCGTCGTCCGCAGCCGGAGGGTCGACCACCGGGCGGTACGCCTGCCAGCGCTTGTCCCCGGCGGTCTGCAGGACGAAGACGTCGTGCGTGTCGTAGTGCGGTGCGAAGCCGCGCGCGGTCGGCGGGGTCAGGTAGGCGTTGACCTGGACCGGGTGTCCGAGCTCTCCGGTGAGAGTGGTGGTGAAGTCGACGACCGCCGGCCAGACCCGGTGCAGTCCCTGGAACACCACCGTGCAGCCGTCCGCGAGGAGCCGGGCGACGCGGTCGGCGTCCACCTGGTCGCGCACGGCCGCGCCGACGCCCGCGCCACGGGTGTACGTGGACTCGGCCTGCACCGCACCGTCTTTGGCGATGCGCAGGAACGGCGTGCGCAGCCCGCGGGTCGACAGCAGCTCGTCGGCGTCGTCGAGGGTGAAGAGACCGGTGAGGTCCGGCCCGGCACCGGCGGCGCGCCAGAAGGCGTCCCTGGCCCACGACTGCTCGGCGAAGTCGGCGACCGTCGTGCGGCCGAGGAGCCGGCCGAGGGCGGCGCGGGGCGCGGAGTCGGCGTGCGGCTCGACCCCGCTCCCGGCGTCCACCGGTTGGCTCATCGTTCAGGCGCCGCTGTCCGCGCCGCCGTCGGCACCGCCGTCTGCGTCACTGTCGGCACCGCTGTCTGCACCGCTGTCTGCACCGCTGTCGGCACCACCGTCCGCACCACTGTCGGCACCACTGTCGGCGCCACCGTCGGCGCCACCGTCGGCACCGCCGTCCGCGCCACCGTCCGCGCCGCCGTCAGCCGGGCCCTGCGTGTCCAGCTCGTCCGAGTCGCTCATCGACGTGCCTCCTCCTCGTGCCGTGGTATCCCGGACTCCTGCCGTGCCGGGTCCAGAGGCCCGACCCTACGGACCTACCCGACGCCTTGCACCGGCAACCCAGGACGTGGCCGTGCTGACACCGCTGACGCCGTAGGTTCGACCCGTGACGGCCGACCAGCCACCGTCGCCCGGGCGACCCACGTCCGCGGCGCGCACCACGCTGTCCCAGATCATGACCGCCGCCGACACCAACCTGCTCGGCACCGTGCACGGCGGTGTCGTCATGAAGTTCGTCGACGACGTCGCGGGCGTGGTGGCCACGAGGCACTCGGGCGGTCCGGCGGTGACTGCGGCGATGGACGAGATGGTCTTCGTCACGCCGGTGCGTGTCGGCGACCTCGTTCACGTGATGGGTCAGGTGAACTGGACCGGGCGGACGTCGCTCGAGATCGGCGTGAAAGCCGTCGCCGAGCGATGGGACCGCGCCGGGGAGCCGCCGGTCACCGTCGCGACCGCTTACCTCGTCTTCGTGGCCGTGGACGCGCAGGGGCGGCCGCGCGAGGTCCCGCCGGTCGTCCCGGAGACCGACGACGACCGGCGCCGTTACCACGAGGCACAGATCCGTCGCCGGCACCGGTTGGCCATGCGCGAGGAGATCAAGCGGTCCCGTTCGGACGTCGGCTGAGGCTGCCGGTCGTCCCCGCTGTCTGGCTCGACCTGTGGAAAGTCGTTGGCTGTCAACAGGTTCCGGTTACACGCTCGATGGTTGTCGGACGGTCGACGTAGGTTCGTGGCATGTCGGTCACCGTGTTGCAGGTCGAGTCGTCATCTTCGGGTGGCGACTCGCTCTTCGCGTGGCTGGGCGCGATCGAGGCGTTGCTGGACCGGGCCGAAGGTTTGGATGTCGCGGCGGTCGGTGACAACGGCCTGGTCGAGGGGGTGCGGCGGCTGACCCGGGCGGGCTCGCGGATCGCCGCGGTCAAGCTCGCCGCGGTGGCCGAGGTGGATCGGCGCGGGGCGGCCCGGCGTACGACCGGGGCCATCTCGACGGCGGGGTGGCTGCGCGCGGACGGGATGGGCGCGGGGCCGCGGCCCGGCAGGTCGGGTTGGCGGCCGCGCTGGTCGAGCACGACCGGACCCGGCGGGCGTTGGCCTCCGGGGTGATCGACCCCGAGCGGGCGCAGGTGATCACCGCCGCGTTGGACGGGCTGTCCGATCGGGTCGGGGAGCAGGATCGCGGTCAGGTCGAGGCCCGGTTGTTGGCGCAGGCCGGGCGGTTGGATCTGGGCCGGTTGCGTCGGCTGGCGCTCGTCGAGGCGGCCCGGGTCGACCCGGCCGGGTCCGGGGACCTGGCCGGGCCAGAACGCGCCGCCCGGGCCGGCCGTGAGCTGACCGTGTGGCGCGGCACCGATGGGATGCATCACCTGGGTGGGCGGTTGGACACCGCGGCCGCCGCCACCCTGGCCGCGGCGCTGGACCCACTCGCCGCCCCGGCCCCGTCCACGGTGAACGGCCCGGACCCGCGCGGCCCGGGGCGCCGGCGCGCCGATGCGCTGGTCGAGTTGGCCCGCCGGGCCCTGGCCGCTGGCCGGCTGCCGGTCTCCGGCGGTGTGCGTCCGCAGGTGGTGGTCACCATGAGCGTGGACCAGCTCCGGGCCCGCATCCACGAGCCCGCCCCGGGCCGGGCAGCCGCCCGCGGTGAGGGGTGTGCGCTGATCGCCGGGTCGAGCGTGCGCGAACCGATCTCGGCGGCGGCGGCCGGCCGGATCGCCTGTGACGCCGCGCTCATCCCGGCCGTCCTGGGCGGGCCCAGCCAGCTGCTGGACCTGGGCCGGGCCGTGCGCACCGCCACCGCCGCCCAACCCCGCGCCCTGGCACTACGCGACCGTGGCTGCACCGCCCCGGGCTGCGACCGGCCCCCCGAATGGTGCCAGGCCCACCACATCATGCCCTGGAGCCAGGGCGGGACCACCGACCTGAACACCCTGACGCTGGCCTGCGACCGCACCACGACATGGCCCACCACGACGGATGGACCATCACCATCAACCCCACCGACGGCGTCAGCTGGCACCCACCACCGCAACCCCCCCGAACCACCGTGGTGACCGGCTGTGGGCAGGTGCGGGGTGCGTCAGCTCGTCTTGCAGACGGTCTGCGCGGCCGACGTGGTCTTGACGGCGCCGGGTGCGGTGGGAGACGTCGTCGGGGTCGCGGCGACGGACTTGGGCGTCTGGTAGTCGGTGCCCACGATCACGTGGAAGACCTTGCCCTGGCCTTTGACCGCCTTCACCGCGGCGTCCGGGTAGGCGGCCTGCAAGGTCTTAAGGCTCACGTCGTAGCGCGGGTCGTAGGTGATCAGCGTCTGGGTCACACCGTGCTGGACCGCGTTGGTCGCCGGCCCGGCCATCACGAAGCCGAGCTTGGTCAGGTCGTTGAGCGCTCTGGCTCCGGCGCCGGTGACCCCGCCGCCGTTGGACACCTGCACGGTGATGCGTGCCGGCGCTACCTGCACCGGCGTCGCCGACGCCCCGGCCGACGGCTTGTCGGACTGACCGCCGATCCGCTGGTCGGCCTTGAGCGCGGCGAACAGTGCCATCGCTCTGGTCCTGTCCCAGAGCACCGTCGAGCCGAGGGAGGCCACGGGACGGTAGTTCACGTCCGACAGCGGCACGGTCGCGAAGACGACGTTCGACGGCGACAGGCCCTTGGTGCGGGTCGCGAGGTTGAGCAGGTCGTCGCGGGAGAGGTTCTGGTCGAGCGTGACCGAGGACAGGGTCGCGCCGAGGAAGGCGTTGAGCTTGATCGGGTTGAGCAGCACCTGGGTGCTCAGCGCGGTGCGGAACAGGGAGCCCAGGAACGCCTGTTGCCGCTTCATCCGGCCCAGGTCGGCGGTCGGGTCGACATACCGCGCGCGCACGTAGGCCAGGGCCTGCCTGCCGTCGAGCTTGCTGGTGCCCTTCTTGAGATCGAGGCCGCTCTTGGGGTCGTGCAGGGCCGTGGTCGAGCAGACGTCGACGCCGCCGATGGTGTCCACCATCTTCACGAAGCCGCCGAAGCCGATCTCGACGTAGTGGTCGATGTGCAGGCCGGTGGCGTTCTGGACGGTCTGGACGGTCAGCGCCGGGCCACCGAGGTCGTACGCGGCGTTCAGCTTGTTGTGCGCCGCAGCGTGGTGGCGGCCCTTGGAGTCCGTGTAAGCCGGGATCAGCACGTACGAGTCGCGCGGCAGCGAGATCAGCGTGGCCTTGTCGCTGCCGGCGGACAGGTGGAGCAGGATCATCGTGTCGCTGCGCCGGCCGGAGGCGTTGGCCGTGGTCGCGCCGCCGACGTGCAGCTGCGCGATCTCCTCCGGCGTCAGCCCCGCCCGGTTGTCCGAGCCGACCAGCAGCCAGTTCTGCGCGGCCCCGGGGTCCGCGCTGCCGCCGCCGATGGCCGAGACGCGCTGGGTCTTGCTCACGTAGTAGCTGGCCAGACCCGAGCCCACGACGCTGAAGACCACGACCATCGCGGAGAGCCCGCCGGCGACGTAGACGGGCCACCGCCGGAGCCCCGCGGGCGCGGCCCCCTCGCGGACCTGGCGGCTGCGCCGCGCCGGGCGGCGCGGACCGCGCGGGTCCAGCTCGGGAGGCAGCATGGGATGGCTCATGAGGTGAGGACGCTCAGGGCTCCGTCGGGGTTCGCCCGGGCGGGTGTGGTCCCGGTCACGGCCGGGCCCGGGCCGGGCGGGGGCGGCTTCCAGGGTAGGTCGGGCGCGGGAGCGGCCCGACCAGGCGCGCCGCGCGCCCGCGGGTACCCTGGCGGCCTCATGCCCGCACGACCCGCCTCCGACTGGCCGCCGGTCAGCGTCGTCATGCCGGTGCTGAACGAGGAACGCCACCTCCGCGAGGCGGTCGAGGGGGTGCTCGCACAGGAGTACCCCGGCGAGCTCGAGCTCGTGCTGGCGCTGGGTCCGTCGACCGACGGGACCGACGCGATCGCCGCCGGGTTGGTGGCCGAGCACGGCGGGCGGGTGCGCTCCGTGCCCAATCCGGCGGGGGCGACGCCTTCCGCTCTGAACGCTGCAGTGGCGGCCACCCGGTACGGCATCGTGGTCCGGGTCGACGGCCACGCGCTCTTCCCGGCCGACTACGTGCGGACGGCGGTCGAGGTGCTCACCGAGACGGGGGCGGACAACGTCGGGGGCATCATGGCGGCCGAGGGAACGACGCCGTTCGAGCAGGCGGTGGCCCGGGCGATGACCAGCCGGCTGGGCGTGGGCAGCTCGCGCTTCCACACCGGCGGTGAGGCGGGGCCGGCGGACACGGTCTACCTCGGGGTCTTCCGGCGGGACGTGCTCGACCGGGTCGGTGGGTACGACGAGTCGTTCCTGCGTGCCCAGGACTGGGAGATGAACCTGCGCATCCGGCGCTCCGGGGGGTTGGTCTGGTTCACTCCCAGGCTGCGGGTGTCATACCGGCCGCGCGGGAGCGTGCGAGCGCTCGGGCGGCAGTACTTCGACTACGGCCGCTGGCGCCGGGTGGTGACGCGCCGGCACGAGGACTCGGTGACGGCGCGGTACCTGGCCCCACCCGCCGCGCTCGTCGCCGTCACCGCGGGCACTGTCGTCGGGGCGGCCGGACTGGTCACCGGCCGCACGCCGCTGCTGGCGGCTTTCGCGCTCCCGGCCGGGTACGTCGCCGGGGTGCTGGCCGGCTCGCTGGTCACCGGCCGCGGCCTGCCGCGCGCGGCGCTGGCCCGCCTCCCGCTGGTGTACGCGACGATGCACGGCTCGTGGGCGGCCGGCTTCCTGACCAGCCCCAAGGACCTGGGACGGCACCCGCCGTGAGCTGGGGTGGGCTGCTCGCCGCGGCTCTGGAGGGCGACCCGGGTCGCCCGCTGGTGACGTTCTACGACGACGCGAGCGGCGAGCGGGTCGAGCTGTCGGTCGCCACGTACGCGAACTGGGTGGCGAAGACGGCGAACCTGCTGGTGGACGGGCTCGGGGCGGCTCCGGGCGACGTGGTCGCCCTGGTCGGGTTGCCACGGCACTGGCAGGTGGCGGTCTGGGCCGGTGCGACCTGGACGGCCGGGCTCACGCTCGCCGTCGGTGCGACGCAGGACGAGCCGGCCGTCGCCGTGGTCGGCCCGGACGCCGTCACCGGTCGGGGTGGCGGGGTCGGCTCGGACGCCGGCAGTGGCGCGGCGCCGCCGCTCGCCGCCGGCGCCCACGAGGTGATCGGCCTGTCGCTGCGCCCGCTCGGCGGTCCGTTCCCGGAGCCGTTGCCGGCGGGTGCGCTCGACTACGCCCGCGAGGTGGCCGGGTACGGCGACCGGTACGCCGGACCACCGGTCGGCAACGATGCTCCGGCTCTGCTCGACCCGGATGCCGGGACGCTCTCGTACCACGAGGTGGTCGCGCGCGCCCGCGTCCTGGCCGAGCTGTGGGGGCTGCAGCCCGGAGGGAGGCTGCTGGTGGCCGAGCCGCTGGGCGCCATCGACGACGTGCTCGCCGGTTCGGTCCTGCCGTTGGCGCTGGCGGCTTCCGTGGTGCTGGTCGCGCACGCCGACCCGGACCGCCAGGACGCGAGGGGCGAGCAGGAGCGCGTCACCGCGATCGCTCGCGCGGGCGGCTGACCCCGGGTTGCTGGACTGGCGCCCCGGGGGTGGCGGCCTGTCGCGCGGCCTGCCGCCACCCTCCGGGACATTCAGCGGGCCCCCGCGAGGACCCTCAGCCTCTTACGCCACGGTCACGTTCTGCGTGATGAACGCGGACTTGTTCCAGCCGTCCATCACCGTCAGCGTGATCGGGTACGTCCCGGCGACCAGGTACGTGTGCGCCGGCGAGGTGGCCGTGCTCAGTGCCGTGCCGTCGCCGAAGTTCCACGAGTACCTGATCACGTCGCCGTTCGGGTCGACCGTGCCGAAGCTGTTCGTGAGACACGCCAGTGCCGTGCAGGAGACCGTGAACGTCGGGACCGGAGCCACGTTCGTCCCCGGCTCGATCAGGCTGAGCACCTTGCTGACCGAGGTGAACTTGCCCCAGCCGTCCGTCGTCGTCAGCGTGACCGTGTAGGTGCCGGACAGCGCGTACGTGTGCGACGGAGCCGTCCCGGTGCCCAGCGCGGTTCCGTCGCCCCAGTTCCACGAGTACGTGATCACGTCACCCGTGTTGGGGTCGATCGTCCCCGAGCTGCTGGTCCCGCAGACGAGCGCGGTGCAGCTGGTGATGAACGTGGGCACCGGGGCGACGTTGCCCGCGGGCTCGACGATCGTCACCGGCAGCGTCGTGGTGGCCGTCAGACCCCACATGTCCTTGACCGTCAGCGTGACCGTGAACGCTCCCGGCCCGGTGAAGGTCTTCACCGGCAGCGGTCCGGTGCCGGTCGTCCCGTTCCCGTAGTTCCACGAGTACGTGAGCGACGTCGGGTCCTCGTCGGTCGAGCTGCGACCGTCGAAGGTGCAGACGTTCTGCACGCAGGACACCGTGGCGACCGCCACCGGCGGGTTGTTCGGCGGCTGGGTCACCGTGATGTTGGTGACCACCTGCGGGACCGAGACGAACCCGTGCTGGTCGGTGGCGCGGGTCTGCACCGAGTACACACCGGCCGGGATGACCGGCGATGTGTACGCGAAGTTCGACCCGAGGCTGCCGGGGCTGTTCAGGAACGCGGTCCGCCAGCTTGGCGTCGTGCTGGTGAACGTCCCGCTCGAGCTCATGAACTGCCCGAGGCTGTTGACGATGCCGACCTCGACCCTGGCGATCTGCTGGTCGTCGTTCGCGCGACCGCTGACCACGATCACCCCCTGGCTGAACGAAGCGCCGGTGATCGGCGCCCCCAGGTTGGGGTCGAACACGGGCGGCAGGTCACCGGGGTAGACCAGGTAGCGGGCCGTGGCCCCGGTGGTCGACGGGTCCTGCTGTCCGGCGGTGTCCCAGGCCCAGGCGGTGACGCTGTAGTTGCCCTGGGTCGGCAGGTCCACCGGCAGCGTGAACGTCGTGCTCGTCGCGTTGGGCGAGGCGAGCGTGGCGTTCAGTGTGGCGAACGTCGACGCCATCGTGCCGTTCGGCTGGATGTAGCGGCCGCTGTCGTTGTCGAACACGGAGATCCGGACGCTCTCGACCCCGTGGTCGTCGGTCGCCGTGCCGGACAGGTCCAGGTGCAGGACCTGAAGGGTGCTGTCGGTACCGGTGAAGTTGAGCAGACCGTTCGGGGACAGGTCACCGGGCACCTGGGCGGTGATGGTCAGCGAGCCGCGACTGCTGTTCAGCCCGAGGTTGTCGCTGGCGGTGACCGTGAAGGAGTACGTCCCCGGGGTGAGGTTGAACGGGGTCGTGTACGACCAGTTGTACGTCGGCGCGTTGATGTTGATCGGAGAGATGCGGTGCGAGCCGGCGGTGACGTTCACACCCCAGGTGCCGTCGGCCCCGAGGTTCTCCCTGGTCGTGGAGTTGCGCAGGGTGACCACGACGTCCTGCAGCCGGTCGTCGTCGGACGCCGTGCCGGAGAAGGTCATGGTCCCGCCCGGGTTGACGACCACGGCGGGCACCGTGAACGGCGGGGTCATCGGGACCGGCGCCGCGATGGCGACGGTCGGCGCGACCGCCGTGGTGGTGACCAGCCAGTCGCGGACCCCGCTGCGCAGGTCGGCCTGTCCGGCGTCGTCGACCGCCGTCGCGCTGCCGCGCCAGGTCCCCTCGTGCGGGAGGGTCACGGTGTACGACCAGGTCGCGTTCGGGGCGCCGATGACGTCCGGGGTGCCGCTGAAGCTGTTGAAGATCGACGACACGCTGCCGTCGTTCTGCAGGTACTGGTTGTTCTCGTCCCGGAACCAGAAGGACAGCCGGTTGATCCCGTGGTCGTCGGTCGCCGTGCCCGTCATCGTGAACGTCGTGGTCGCGATGATGCTCCCGGACGGGCCGGTGATGTTCGTCGTCGGCGTCTGGTCGCTGAAGTCGAACGACTCGATCTTCTTGACCGCCTTCGAGGCGTCGTTGCCGGTGATGCCGAACGTCTTGGCGTACACGAAGTAGCGCGCCGTCCCGGTGAGCGTCCTCGTCAGCGAGTACGTGGTCGACGTGGCGTTCGGCGCTGCGAGCGTCGCGAGGGCGTTGGTCTCCTGGGTCTGCCAGGTGACGCCGTCGGCTGCCAGCCAGCGCTTGGTGTCACGGTTCTGGATCTCGACCTGCACGCGCCGCACGCCGGACGGGGCGGTCGCGGTGCCGGTGATGGTGAACGGCGTGCCGCCGGCCACCACCCGGCCCTCGATCGGCGTCGTGATCGTGGTGTTGATCGCGGTCGGCGGGTTCGGGTCGTTGTTGAAGTCGAAGAACGCGACCCGGCCCACGCTCTTGGTGCCCTGGATGCCGGCATCGCCGCCGGCGAACAGGCCCCGCGAGGTGGCCAGCATGGCCTTGTTGCCTTCGAACGAGTTCGAGCCGGGGTTCCACTCCAGCGCGTGCCCGGTGGCCGGGTCGATGGCGCTCAGGTGGTCGCGGCGGACGACGTCGTCGCCGAGGCCGTAGCCGGACAGGCCCTGGCCGGTGCCGTAGCCGACGTTGTCCAGGCCGGGCCACGGCGAGGGTGCGGTGGGCGACGGCTCGAACTGGAAGTGGCCACCCACGTAGACCGCGTCCTCGGTGATGGCGACGGAGTAGACGCTGTCGAAGTGGCGCGAGATCCACGCCGGCTGGACGTTGTCGGCGCCGGCGATCGGGAACCGGATCGCGGTGTCGCTGATCGGCGGTGCGTCGCCGCCGGAGCCGCTGGACACGACGAAGTAGGAGTCGTCGGGCGCGATGTCGCCGGCGTAGATCCGGGTGACGCCGCCGAGTCGGGGGAGGTTGTCGTCCCACAGCCGGGTCCGCCACGGCAGCAGGGTCTTGCTGGCCGTGTCGATGAGGCCGACGCCGAGGCGGTCCTGGCCGTTGATCTGGCGGCCGGTGTGGACGACGAGCAGCTTGGTCTCGTCGTGGGTCAGCTTGAGCTGCTGGACGGTGAGCGCGCCGTTGACGCCGATGCCGCCGGAGAGGTTCAGGTTGAAGTTCGGGTCGACGGCGCCGGTGGTGGAGTTGACCGCGGCGAGGCCGGAGTGGTTGGTCGCGTTGATCCGGGTGAACCGCCCGCCGACGTACAGCGTCGTGTTGGTGGCCGCGAGCGCGGTGCCCGGGTTGTTCGTCGCGCCGGTGAAGGCGAACGAGGCCAGCGGCGCGCCCGTGGTCGGGTTCAGCGCGGCGACCTTCTGCCGGGACAGGCCGCCGACCGTGTTGAACGTGCCGGTGATGAAGAGCTTGGTGCCGTCGGGCGAGGCCTCGACCGCCGCCACGCCGCCGCCGGTGATGGTCGGCTTGAAGCTGGGCAGGAGGTTGCCGGTGTTGATGTCCCAGCCGGTCAGGCCGGGCACCGCGGTCGTGGTCCCGTTCTTGGTGACGGACGAGAACGACCCGGCGATGTAGACCGAGTTGCCGATCGCGGCGATGTCCCAGATCTCACCGCTGGAGATCTTCGGCATGTCGGTGCGCGGCACCTGGGGGACGAGGTGCGTGTGCCCTGGCACCGGCTGCGCGGCGGACGCTGGCGTCGTCGCGGCGACCGGAAGGATCAGGGCTGCCAGCGTCGCACCGATGGCGATCGCGGCAGAACGTGCACGTGCAGTCATTGACCTGCCCCCAGGCTGGTTCGACCCACCCTGCGTGGCCGCAGCGGAGGGTACTCGGCATGCTCGGACCGTTCACACGTGTCACACCTGGCCCACGTAAGCCCGAAACGTAGGGGCGGCGCCCGGCCCCGCGGCTCAGGCGATCGGCCAGGACTGACTGGTCCGTTCGTCGCGGGATCGGCCGTTCGTCCGGGGCCGTCCGCTCAGAGCGGAGCACCCACCGGCGGGAGGCGACGCGCGGGCTGGCCCGTGCCCGCCCCGCTCGGGGCGACGGGTGCGGCGGCGCGTGCGGCCGGCCCCTGGAGCCATGTCGACGGCAGCGACAGCCGGCTGCGCAGGGTCTCCCCGGTGATGGTCGCGGTGGCGCCGGTCGAGGACCGGGCCGTCACGGTCTTGGCGCCGCCACCGACCGTCCGCGCGGTCACCGTGTACGAGAGCACGTTCGGAAGGCCGAAGGCCGCGGCCACCTGCGCCTGGGTGCGGTCCACGCCCCAGCTGGCGTAGCTGGGGTTGATGGTCGGGTCGAGGCTCCAGTGGTCGTCGACGCTGCGGGCCCACGGCAGCACCGCGACCCACACGTCCTCGCTGTTCTGGGTGCGGCCGCCGCTGGAGGAGAAGTAGTAGGCGGTGATGATCTTGCTTGCGTAGGTGACGGCCAGGCCGGTCGTGCTCGTCGGCTCGGTGGCGGTGACAGCCGCGACCCACTGCGCGCCGTACGAGCCGGCCTCCTTGTTCCAGCCGGCGAAGACCTGGTCGAGCGTGCTGCCGTACACGTGGCAGACGCAGGAGCTGCGCATCCCGGCCGCGAGCTTGCTCATGGCGTACGACCGGGCCGCGACGACCTGCGCCTGCAGCGCTGCGGCCGGCCAGGACGAGGGAACCTCGGCGATCCCCCGCAGGTACTCGTCGTGCACGAGCACGGGGTTGACGACCTCGAGCCTGCCGGCGACGACCCGCGCGTCGATGTTGCCGTACCGGAAGGGGACCCCGTTCACCAGCGCCAGCGTGGGGATGGTCCGCGCCGACCCGGGGTCCCGGGTCCCTCCCCAGCGGATACCGACGGTGCTGCCCGTGCCGATCGAGACGCCGTTGCGCTTGACCGACACGAGCGTGCCGGCTGCCGCGACGGTCCACGTGTCGGCGGACGTCCCGAGGACGTGCGGGAGCCCGTTCACCGTGACCTGGATGAGGCCGCCGCCGGTAGCCAGCGCGCGCGAACCGAGGGTGAAGCTGGCCGCCGCGTGAAGGATGTTGACGCGCAGCTCGACCGCGTCGTCAACCGCTGTCACGGCCGCGTGGCTGTAGTAGTGGGTCAGGATCTGCGCGGCCGTCGAGCCGCCCTTCGCCATGCCCAGGGCGCCGTACTGGGACATCCCGACACCGTGCCCGAAGCCGCTGCCGGCGAAGTGGAAAGTCGGCGGGACGGTCGTCGCCGCACCTGCGGACACGGCTCCGCCGACCAGACTCGAGCCGACCGCGAGGACCGCTGCGGCGAGGAAGGTGGGCCGGTGGCTGCGCAGGAGCATGAGGGGTCACTTCCGGTTGACCTGGGCGTTGCTGACGGGACGGCTGTGACTGCAGGGACGTGAGGGAGAGCCCGTGGTCTCTCCACCTGTCTCGGCGCCCCTGGTCGGGCACTTGACCCGACCCTCCCCCGTGCCGGGCCTGGGAGTCCACCCCGGCGGCAGGTCGGCCTCGAGGTGTCAGGTCGCCAGGAACCGGCCGAGCACCCCGGCCGAGAGCCCACCGGAGTGGACCTGCGCGGCGAACTCGGAGCCTTGCCGTGCGGTCTCGTGGTACGCCTCCCGGTCCGCGCAGATCTGCCGCATGACCGCCTCGAACGTCGGCGGGGTGGCCTCCACGACCGGCAGCGGCAACGGGCACCTCGCGCGCACGTGCTCGGCCACGTGGGCGACCACCAGCCGCCCCGCCGCGAGCGCCTCCGCGGCCAGGACGCCGGGGTTGCCCAGCACGATCTGGTCGGCGACGACGTCGGCCTCGCGGATGAAGTCGCCGACGAAGGCGGACGGCACCGTGGAGAGCCTGCGGTACTCGATCAGGCCTTCCGCGTCCAGCGCCTCCAGGACCGGGTCGATCACGGCCGTGCCCTTGAGCAGCGGGCTGCTGGGCGCATGGACGACCACCGGTCGCGGGCCGGTCAGCGCGGGTGGGGCCGGCCGGAAGAAGTCGGGACCCACGACGACCGGCAGCCAGGTCGCGCCGGGGAGATCGTCCAGCAGGTCCGGCGTGGACACGAAGACCGGGCCGTCGAAGCCCTCGATGAGGGCGTGCACGCGCTCGGTGATGCCCGCCATCCGGGCGGTCGGGCCGGCGTGCCTGGGGTCGCGGAAAGGCGACCAGTCGTACGCCTCGGCGTGCGGCGCCGGCCGGCGGACCTCCGAGCCGTGGAACAGCAGCGCGACCCGGCGGCCGGAAGCCCGCAGCTCGTCCACGTCGGCCCGCCCGAGATGGAAGTCCCAGGCGCCCGGGTGCCCGGTCGGGTCGGCCGCCGCCACGATCGGGCGCATGGCTTCCAGCAGCACGTGCGTGCTGGGCAGCACCGCCTCGACCGTCAGCCGCGCCCGCACGCGTGGACGCTGCCACTCACCGATCGCCACCGGGAAGTCGGCGGGGAAGGTGAACGGTGCGTCGGCGTGGCCCACGGACAGGTTCCGCGAGACGGCGCCGGGAGCGTGCTCCTCGACCGCCCGCGACCAGGCGGCCGACTGGCCCGCGTAGTTGGCGGGCGCGATGAGCAGGTGGGCGGCGTCGTCCGCGGTCGCCTCCGGCAGCCGCTCCAGCGCGGCGGCGACCGCGGCGGGATCGGGACCCACGGCGCGGACCGTTCCCCAGTGCGGCGTCGGGGTGGGGGCGGAGACCAGCAGGTCGGCGTGGAGCTCGGCGACCACCGCCGCGTACGGGTCGGTGTCGTCCTCCTCCGGGCCCAGGTCGAGCTGCGCCAGGCCGGTGCTCGGCGTGGACGGCTGCAGGTGCACGTCCAGCCGCCGCCGGCCGATCCGCAGCAGCGGGGTGGGCCCGGCGTCCTCGCCCGGGTCGTGCGGCGGCTCGGCACGGACCACCACGATGTCGCGTTGCCCCCCGGCCAGCAGCCCGCTCACGGGCGGGGCGAGGTCGTCCGGATCGACCTCGACGAGGACCACCCGGGGGCGCATCGCGTCCAGCGCCGGCAGCGCGGCCAGGACGTCGTGCTCCTGGCCGGCTCCGAACAGCGGCGCCCACTGCAGGGTCGGCATGCCCCGCTCGGCGACGAGATCGAGATAGCGGATGGCCGGGTCGAGCGCGTTGACGGCCGTGATCTCCGGCCGGTGGTTGACCAGGTACCAGGCGCCCGCCGCGGCGGCGCGGTCGATCGCCACCACGAGCGCGGGCTTGTCGACGGACAGCGGCCCGTTCAGCAGGGCGGCGGCCAGCAGGCTGCCCGGCGTGACCCCGCGGGCTGGGCGGGCGGCCATCCGCCGCAGCCGGTCCTGGATCGGTTCCGGCAGCGTCTTGGCGCTGCGGCGGACCGCTTCGGGGGCGAGCCGGATCGAGGTCCGGACGACGGCGCGCACGGGTCGCCGCACGGCCTCCCGGCGGCGGGCGGCCCGCTCGGCCTTGGCGACCCCCGGGTCGACCGGCTCGGTCTTCACCTCGTCGGTCGCGGCCTCGGTGGCGACAGCCGCGGACAGCTCGGGATCGCCGAGCTCGTCGGCCGACGCGACCAGCTGGTCGTCG
Source organism: uncultured Actinomycetota bacterium (assembly GCA_963849365.1). GTDB lineage: Bacteria > Actinomycetota > Actinomycetes > Prado026 > Prado026 > CAVQCJ01. Next base: position 266,220 of record CAWKHA010000004.1, on the reverse strand, counting down.
ACCAGAGTCCAGGTGTGCTCGACCGACAGGTCGCGGGTGTACTCGAGCCAGCGGATCGGTCGGCCCCGGGCGGCGCGCGTCAGCTGCTCGAGCTGGGCCACACCCGGTCGCGCGCCGGTGCTCAGGAGCAGCAGCAGCTCGTCCCGCCGGGCCCGCTGGTTCGCGCTCACCCGGCCGTCCTGCCGGCCACGATCTCCCGCAGCGCCGGCTCCAGGATCCGATCCCGCCGGAAGCCCAGCCCGTGCAGCGTCGCATCCGCGACCACCGAGGGGTCGGACGCGGCGGCGTCCTCGGCCGCCTCGACCATCGCGGCGGCCAGGGCGTCGGGGTCCTGGGCTGCGGCCGGGTGCCAGCGCGGGTAGCCGGCCAGCACACGACGCGCGTCGTGCTCGTCTTCGATCGTCGATGTGATCGGCAGGCCGGTCGCCACGTACTCGTACACCTTTCCCGAGGTCACCATCCCCGAGCCCTCCTTGGCGAACACCAGGACGTCGATGTCGCTGTAGGCCTCGGTGATGCGGTTCTTGGGCCAGCGCCCCATGTGCACGACGCCGTCCGCGGCCGCATCGTCGAGCAGGCTCTGGTGCACCGACACCCCGCTGCCGGACACACCGAGCTGGCCGAACAGCCGCAGCTCGCCGTCCTTCAGCCGTGCGGACAGGTTCCTGGCCCGACGCCAGGCGTCGACGATGAGCCCGAGCGGGAACCGGTCCGAGATCGTGCCCACGTAGCCGAGCACCGTGCGTTCCCCGACCGAGTGCCGCACGGCCGCGGGGTCGAGGAAGCGCGGGTCCCAGCCGTTCTCCACGACGCGGATCCGATCGGCGTGCTCGGGATAGCGCTCCCGGTGCCACTGGGCGATCGGCGGGTTGACGAACCAGGCCTGCTCGCACCGGCCGAGCATCCAGCCGAGCATCTGCTGCGTCTCGGCCGAGTCCGCGAACGGCTTGCCGGTGTACACGTCGAGCACCCACGAGTCACGGTCGTCCAGCACGAACGGGACGCCGTGGTCGACGTGCAGCCGTTGCGCCACCGAGAAGTCCACGTACGGGTTGCCGGTCGCCATCACCAGGTCGACGGGGTCGACGCGGTGCAGCCGCTGGGCCGCGGCGTCGATGCGCGGTCGCCACGGGCCGTACACCGGTTCCGGGAAGACCTTGGCCTCCCGGGCCAGCGTGCGCTCCAGCCACTGCGGCGGCGCGGCCACGCGGGCCAGCTCCCAGCGGTTCACGACGGGGTCGCGCCGGCCGGCCGGGAACGACACCCGCAGCACGCGGATCCGCGGGTCGATCTCGGCCAGCAGAGAGTTGTCGGCGCCGACGACGAGGTCGAAGGTCGCCAGGTCTGCCGTGAGCACGGTCACCCGGCATCCGATCTCGGCCAGCAGGTTCGCTGTGGCGAGGGCGCGGTAGGTGCCCGGCCCACGGTGCGGCGGGAACCCCCAGGCCACGTACAGGACGTGCGGCGGAACGGGGGCAGCGGGGTCCGGGCTCATGGGTGGTCGGTCAGGGGGCCGGCGCCGCGCCCCAGGACTCGGACCTGCACGCCGGCGAACCGCTCCGGGTCGATCACCCCGCGCCCGTCCACCAGGGCCCGGACGCCGGGCAGATCGGCGGCGGAGAGCTCGCGGTACTCGGGGTGGTCGGTCTGCACGAGCGCGGCGTCCACCGCGGTGCCCAGGCGGTAAGGGGCCAGCCCGAACCCGGCGAGCTCGTGGTCGTCGAAGAGCGGGTCGTTCACCGCCACGTCGGCGCCCCGGGCGCGCAGCGCCGCCACGACCGGGAACACGCCCGAGAACGCGGTCTCCTTGACCCCGCCACGGTAGGCCGCGCCGAGCACGGCCACCCGGGCACCGGACAGACTCCCGTACACGCTCTGGAGCATCGCCACCGCGTACTCGGGCATGGCCGCGTTCGCCTCGCGGGCGGCCCGCACGACGGTCGCGTCGGGGTCCTTCCACAGGTAGAACCGGGGGTAGACGGGGATGCAGTGCCCGCCGACCGCGACGCCGGGCTGGTGCACATGGCTGAACGGCTGCGAGTTGCTCGCCTCGATGACGGCGGCGACGTCGATGGCGTGGGCGTCGGCGAACCGGGCGAACTGGTTGGCCAGGCCGATGTTGACGTCTCGGTACGTGGTCTCCACCAGCTTGGCCATCTCGGCGGCCTCGCAGCTGCCCAGGTCCCACACGCCGTTGGGCCGGCGCAGGTCCGGCCGGTCGTCGAACTCGAGACTGCGGCTGTAGAAGTCGACCCCGCGCGTGCCGCTGGCGGCGTCGACACCGCCGACCAGCTTGGGGTAGCGCCGCAGGTCGGCGAACACCCGCCCGGTGAAGACCCGTTCGGGGCTGAACACGAGCGCGAAGTCCGTCCCCACGCGCAGGCCCGAACCCTCCGAGAGCAGCGGCCCGAAGCGCTCACGCGTGGTACCGACGGGCAGCGTGGTCTCGTACGAGACCAGCGTGCCCGGCCGCAGGCCCGCCGCGATCGCTCTGGTGGCGGCGTCGATCCAGCCGAACTGGGGCGTACCGTCCGCGTCCACGTACAGCGGGACGACCACCACGACGGCGTCGCTCTCGGCGACCGCCTCGGTCGTCTCGGTGGTCGCCCGCAGCGCGCCGGACTCCACCACGGCCTTGAGCCGGACGTCGAGCTCGGCCTCGCCGGGGAACGGCTCCGCGCCCGCGTTCACCAGGTCGACCACGCGCCGGTCGACGTCCGTCCCGACCACCTGGTGGCCTGCGGCGGCGAACTGGACCGCCAGCGGCAGGCCGATCTTGCCGAGCGCGACGACGGTGACTCTCACAGGGCAGCCTCAAGGGAAGGCAGGGGGCGGGGGCCAGGTCAGGATAACCCGCCTGCACGCGCGGCCAACTACCCTCCAGGGCGTCGGAGACCCGGTGCAGGACGGAGGACGCTGGTGAAGGTCGTGAGCATCGTCGGCGCGCGTCCGCAGTTCGTGAAGCTCGCCCCGGTGGCGGAGGCGCTGGCCGCGGCCGGCGACGAACACCTGATCGTGCACACCGGGCAGCACTACGACGCGCGGATGTCGGACGTGTTCTTCGCCGACCTCGCGATCCCCGAGCCGGGCGTGCACCTGGGCGTCGGGTCGGGCAGCCACGGCGTGCAGACCGGCGCGATGCTCGCGGCGCTGGACGGCGTGCTCGCCGAGCACCGGCCGGACTGGGTGCTCGTGTACGGCGACACCAACTCCACCTTGGCCGGAGCTCTGGCCGCCGTGAAGCTGCACCTGCCCGTCGCCCATCTCGAGGCCGGACTGCGCTCGTTCAACCGGCGGATGCCCGAGGAGCACAACCGCGTGCTCACCGATCACGCGGCCGACCTGCTGCTGGCGCCCACCCAGGTCGCGATGGGCCACCTCGCCGACGAGGGGCTGGCTGCGCGTTCGGTCCTGGTCGGTGACGTCATGACCGACGTGTGCCTGCGGGTGCGCGACGCGGTCGCCGCAACGCCGCCGGAGCTGCCCGAGGGCGTCGCGGCCGGGTCGTACGTCGTGGCCACCATCCACCGGGCCGAGAACACCGACGACCCGGCCCGGCTGCGGGCGATCGTGGCCGCACTCGCCGCCCTCGACGTGCCTGTCCTGCTGCTCGCGCACCCGCGCCTGGTCGCCCGGTGCGCCGGACAGGGGCTGTCGCTGGAGACAGGGGCGCTGCGCACCCGCCCGCCGCTGGACTACCCCGGGATGGTCAGGGCCGTGGTGCACGCCCGCGGGGTGGTCACCGATTCCGGCGGCCTGCAGAAGGAGGCGTACCTGCTGGGCGTCCCGTGCACGACGCTGCGCACGGAGACCGAGTGGGTGGAGACGCTGGAGAACGGCTGGAACGTCCTGGACCCGGATCTGTCCCTGGTCGCCGGGTCGGCTGCGCGGCCCGCCCCGACCGCGCCGCGGGGCCGGCCCTACGGCGCCGGTGACGCGGCCCCGCGCGTCGTCGAGGAGCTGCGCAGGCACCTGGTGTGAACGGGCGGGAGGGAACGAGCGTGCCAGAATGACGCGGCCGGTGGCCTGTCGAGGGAAGGACGACCCGGGTCGTGTACAACGGTCAGCGCATCGCCGTGGTGGTGCCGGCCTTCCGTGAGGAGGCGCACGTCGGCGACGTCGTGCGCACGATGCCGGCCCTGGTCGACCACATCGTCGTCGTCGACGACGCCAGCCCGGACGGCACGTCCGAGAGCGCCCTCGCGGTCGGGGACCCGCGCGTCGTCCTGATCAGGCACGAGTCCAACAAGGGCGTGGGCGGTTCGATCGTCACCGGGCACCGGAAGGCGCTCGAGCTCGGCGCCGACATCGACGTCGTCATGGCCGGGGACGGCCAGATGGACCCGGCCCACCTGACCGACCTGCTGGACCCGCTGGTCCACCACGGCTACGGGTTCGCCAAGGCGAACCGCTTCTACTCCACGACCAGCTACGCAGGCATGCCGCGGCACCGCCTGTTCGGCAACATCGTGCTCACGTTCATGACCAAGGCGGCTTCTGGCTACTGGAACCTGGTCGACCCGCAGAACGGCTACACCGCCATCACCCGGCAGGTTCTCGAGCGGCTGCCGCTGGACCGGCTGGCCGAGCGGTACGAGTTCGAGAACGACCAGCTCATCTGGCTGAACATCCTGGACGTGCGCGCCATCGACGTCCCGATCCCCGCCCTGTACCGCGGTGAGCGCTCCTCGATCCGGCTCACCCGGGTCGTCCCGCGGCTGACGTGGTTGATGTTCACCGGCTTCTGGCGACGGATCTTCCTGAAGTACGTGCTCTGGTCGTTCTCGCCGATCGCCCTGTTGCTTTTCGTCGGGTCGTTCCTGGTCCTCGTCGGGCTCGCGGTCGGTGCGTGGGCGACATGGGAGAGCCTGGGCCCGGCGACGGCGAGCGCGGGGACGGTGCTCCTCGCGGTGACTCCCTTCCTGACCGGCGTGCCGATGCTCGTGCAGGCACTCGCGCTCGACATCGCGGCGACACCACGTTGACGGCTGCCCGGGCACCGTCGGCGGCCCCGGGGCAGGTGCTCCGGTTCATCGTGGTCGGCTTCCTCAGCCTCGCGATCGACCTCGTGGTGTACGTCGGCCTGCATATGCTCGGCCTGCCCGCCGCTGCGGCCGCCGCCGGCGGCTACGTCGTCGGGTTCGCGGTCAACTTCGGGCTGAACCGGAACTGGGTGTTCGCGGCCGCAGGCGCGTCGGGACGGCACCTGCGCCGCTACAGCGTGCTGGTGCTCGCGAACCTCGCACTGACGACGGTCAGCGTCGGCTGGCTCGTGGACGGCGCGCACGTGGAGTACCGCCTGGCCAAGCTCGCGGTGGCGGCGGTGATCGCGGTGGTGAACTTCGTCCTCATGCGGGTGTGGGTGTTCCGGACCTGACCAGGTGGTCGTCGCCGGACTCCGGCTCGACCGGAGCGTCGGCGCGCCTGCCCGGACCCAGTCCCAGCCACGCGGCCAGCCCTGCCACGGACAGCACGAAGAACGGCAGCGCGGGCATCTCGTACCGGAACGCGACCGGTGTGCCGTTGCTGACGTTGTACAGCAGCGCGGCCGCCACCGACCCGAGCAGCAAGTAGGTCTCCTCGCGCCGCCAGAGCACCACGCACGAGACGGCCCCCGCCGCGATCAGCAGGACCAGTGCGGGGTCGGCGTGGGTGAGGTTGATGGCGTCCACGTGCACGATGTGCGCCAGCAGGTGGGGCACCTTCGCGAGCGCAGCCGTGAGCGTGTCCGTCCCCGTGACCCACTTGAGCTGGGTGATCTGGCTGAACCCCGGCCAGATGAACCCTTGCGCGATCTGCACGACAACGGCCGTGACCGTGGTCACCAGCGCGGGCAGGGCCCAGCGGTTGCGCACGGATCCGCGCCGCACGCTGAGGGCCAGCCAGGCCAGCGAGAACGCCGCCGCCGGGATCAGCGTGGCCTGCCGGCTGAACGCCATCAGCGTCGTGAGCACCACGAGCCAGATCACCGTGGTGCGGCTTCCGAGCCGGACCCGGCGCAGGCCGACCAGCATGATCAGCGCGGCCAGGAAGGTGGTCAGGCCCTCGGTGACCTCGGAGGCGCCGTAGAAGACGACCCGCCAGTCGACGGCGACCAGCAGCATCGGCACCAGGGTGGCGCGCCAGCCCCACCGTGCGGCGACGGCGACGAAGGTCGTCACCACGAACCCCACGATCGTCATCGCCGGTACCACCGCCAGTCCGGGCAGCCCGAAGACCTTGACGAACGGCGCCGAGAGGGCCGGGTACAGCAGGCGCGGTGCGGTGAGGCCGTACGTGAACAGGTCGGGGTCGGTCGGGACGGCGAGGTGGAACGGTCTGATGTACGCGCGGACCGTCTCGGTGGCCTCGGCCTTGCTGGACCCGGAGTACCACAGGGCCATGGCCGCGTAGTACCGGGTGTCCGGCTGGAACAGCTGGCGGGTGTAGACGACGGACACGTACGCCACCAGGTAGGCCGCGGACAGCGCACCCCACACGCGCAGCGGTGCCGTGCGCCGCAGCGCGGCCGTCAGGCGGTCGGTCATGGCCCGACCTGGCCGAGAACCACCGTCCGGCCTTCGGTCGCAGAGGTCAGCAGCGCTTCGGCGACGGCGACGGTCGCCAGACCGGCCCGCATGGTGACGATGTCGGCGTCCTTGCCCAGGACCGCATCCCGGAAGGCTTCGTGCTCGGCACGCAGCGGCTCGGGCTTGGGGATCGCGAACCGCGTCACGTCCCCCTCGCTGACCCCGCGGAACTTGGCGATGGCCTCCCACTGCGAGGGCACCAGCGCGTTGGCGTAGAAGGTGAGGTCCGCCGAGATCGTGTCCGCGAGGAACATGCCCTTCTCGCCCGTGACGGCGGTGACCCGCTCCTTCATCGGCGTGAGCCAGTTGACCAGGTGGTTGGTCACCGTGCCGTCCGCGAGCGAGCCGACGACCGCCACGAGGTCCTCGTGCTGGCGCCCGCTCTTGTGCGCCGTGCGTGCGGCGACGGCGTGGTACGGCTGGCGCGCGACCCAGGCGGTCAGGTCGATGTCGTGCGTGGCCAGGTCCTTGACGACGCCCACGTCGGCGATGCGGGCCGGGAACGGGCCCTGGCGGCGGGTGACGATCTGGAACAGGTCGCCGAGCTCGCCGGCCTCGAGCCTGCTGCGCAGGCTCTGCAGCGCGGGGTTGTACCGCTCGATGTGGCCGACCGCCCCGACCAGGCCGGCGGACTCGAAGGCCGCCGCGAGCACCTGCGCGGCGACGACGTCAGGGGCCAGCGGCTTCTCCACCATCGCGTGCACGCCGGCGGCGGCGAGCTCCAGGCCGACCTCCTCGTGGAAGGCGGTCGGGACGGCGACCATGCAGTAGTCGATGCCGGCGGCGATCAGCTCGGAGACCGAGCCGAGCACCGGCCGGCCGCCGGCCACGCCGTGCGGGTCGCCGGCGGCGTCGGCCACGGCGACCAGCTCGACGCCGTCCAGCGAACCGAGCACGCGGGCGTGGTGGCGGCCCATCATCCCCAGGCCGACGAGACCGGCCCGGAGCGGGGCGTTCACGCGACCTCCGCCGCCGTGGTGTTCACGGCCTCGACGATCGTCTTCAGCTCGTCGCCGGTCAGGCTGGGGTGGATCGGCAACGAGAGCACCTCGCGCGCTGCGCGCTCGGTCTGGGGCAGGTCCAGCTCAAGTGCGAACGACGGCAGCCGGTGGTTGGGGATCGGGTAGTACACCCCGCTGCCCACCCCGCGCTCGGCCAGCCTCGCCGCGAACGCGTCACGGTCGCCCGGCACCCGCACCGTGTACTGGTGGTAGACGTGGGTCGCCCCGTCGGCGACCGGCGGTACGACCACCCCTTCGAGGCTGGTGTCCAGGAACCGCGCGTTGGCCTGCCGCTGCTCGGTCCAGCCCGGGAGCCGGCCGAGCTGCACGCGCCCGATCGCGGCGTGCAGGTCCGTCATCCGGGTGTTGAAGCCCACGACCTCGTTCTCGTAGCGGCGCTCCATGCCCTGGTTGCGGAGCAGCCGGGCCTTGCGGGCCAGCTCGGCGTCGGCGGTGACGACCATGCCGCCCTCGCCCGAGGTCATGTTCTTGGTCGGGTAGAAGCTGAACGCGGCGAACGTGCCGAACGTCCCCGCCGGCCGGCCGCCGAGCGATGCGGCGTGCGCCTGGGCCGCGTCCTCGAAGATCGCCAGGCCGTGCCGCTGCGCGACCGCCTCGAGCGCCGTCATCGCGGCCGGGTGGCCGTACAGGTGCACGGGCATGAAGCCGACCGTGCGCTCGGTGACGGCGGCCTCGACCGCCGCCGGGTCCAGGCAGAAGTGGTCCGGCTCGATGTCGACGAACACCGGTGTCGCACCCGTCAGCGCGACCGAGTTCGCGGTGGCGGCGAACGTGAAGGACGGCACGATGACCTCGTCGCCCGGCCCGACGCCGGCCGCGAGCAGCCCCAGGTGCAGCGCGGACGTGCCCGAGTTCATCGCGACGCAGTGGCGGCCGCCGACGATCTCGGCGAACTCGGTCTCGAACGCCGCGACCTCGGGCCCGGCGGCGAGCATCCCGCTGCGCAGCACGCGGTCGACCGCGGCGCGCTCCTCGTCGCCGATGAGGGGTCGGGCGATCGGGATCGTGCCGGTCATGGGAGGTCCTCCAGGCGTGCCGGGGCGGCGGTCGGTGCGTCGTCGGTCGGGGCGTCACGCTCTCACGCGAGCCGCGTCATGGTACCGCCGCGCCGGGCCCGTCCCCGGTGGCGCGCAGCGGCCGTCCCAGGAAGCCGGCGAGCACCTCGGCCGACCTGGTGCCGTCGTGCACGTGCTGCGCGTACGCCCGGCCCGCGGCGGCGACGGACCGGTACGCGTCGCGGTCGGCGAGCACCTGCTCGAGCACCGCGACCACGTCGTCGGGCCCCGCCTCGACCACCGGCAGCTCGCCGGGGACCCGTGCCCGCACGCGGTCGGCGACGTGCGCGACGACCAGCCGGCCGGCGAACATCCCCTCGATCGCGGCGACGCTGTACAGGCCCAGCACGAACTGGTCCAGCACCACGTCGGCGTCCTTGATCAGCCCGGGCATCTGCTCCGGGGGCACGCCGGCCAGCCGCCGGTACTCGATGACGCCCCGCTCGTCGAGCTCCATCAGCTGCGGGTCGACCAGGTCGCTGCCCTTGAGGAACGGGTTCGACGGCACGTGCACCACCACCGGCCGGGCCCGTGCCAGGACGGGCTCGTCGCTCGCCCAGCGGTCCCCGTCGACGACGGTGGGCAGCCACGCCGCCCGCGGCGCGAAGTCCAGCAGGTCCGGGGTGGAGACGAACGTCGGGCCGTCGAACCCCAGGAACACGGCGGACAGTCGTTCGGACTGCGCTTGCAGACCGCGCGTCGTCGGGTGGTCCGGGTCGAACGGCGTGCGTGGGTACAGCGCGCGGTGCTGCGACGGCACGCGGATGTCGCTGCCGTGCGCGATCAGCCCGACGCGGACGCCGGCGGCCTGCAGCATGTGGATCTCGCGCCCGCAGTCGTCCCCGTACAGCGGGCCCAGCAGGGGTCGCATCCCGTCGATGAGGATGTGCGAGAACGAGCTGGTGACCCATCGGCGCTGCGCGACCGACCACGGGTACGAGCGGTACACGGGCAGCGGCACCAGGTAATCGGCCTCGAACTCGAGCGGGCCGCGCCGGACCGCCATGACGGTGGCCCCGACGCCGTCCAGGTACTGCTGGGCCGCCCGCCCCCAGGCCCAGGCCTGGCCGGCGAAGTTGGCGGGCCCGATGAGCAGGCGCACCGGGGTGTCCGCGACGGGCGGTCGGGGCGGCTCGCCGGCCGGCCGCGGCCGGAACCGTGTGGACGCCCGCCACCAGCCACGACGGCCGGCCCGCAGCGCGTCCACCACGGGCTGCGGCAGACGTTCTCGAATGGTCACGCTCGGGTCCTCGCTCGCTGCGCTCGCTCGTCGCCTCGCCGGTCCGGCCGCCAGGGTAGTGGCGGCTACCCTCGCCCGGTGATCGCAGCGCGGGCCCCGCACCTGCTCCTGGTCGCCTGGGGCTTCCCGCCAGGGCGGTCCGGCGGGGTGTACCGCGCGCTGGCCATGGCGAACGCGTTCGCCGCCGCCGGCTGGGACGTCACGGTCCTGACCGCCCCGCGCGACGTGTTCGTCCGGTACACCGGCGTCGACGCGACCCTCGAGGAGCTGGTCGACCCGCGGATCCGCGTCGTGCGCGTCCCGTTCCGCTGGGCCGGACTGGAGACCGACCTGCGCCGGTACTCCTGGCTGCGGGTGCGCGCACCTGTCACGTGGCGGCGCGTGCGCAGCCGGCTGGACCTGGTCCGCTTCCCGGAGAGCGGCTACGGACCGTGGAGGCCCGCGCTGGAGGACGCCGCCCTCGCCGTGCACGCCGAGCACCCCGTGGACCTGGTGCTGGCGACCGCCAACCCGCACGTCGCGTTCACCGCCGCCTGGCGGCTGCACGAGGCCGCGGCTGTCCCGTACGTGCTGGACTACCGGGACGCGTGGCTGCTGGACGTGTTCACCGGCGAGCGGCTGCACGGCCCGCGCAGCCGGGCGGCGACCTGGGAGCGCCGGCTGGTCGGCGCCGCGACCGAGGTGTGGTTCGTCAACGAGCCGATCCGGGTATGGCACGCCGAGCTGTACCCCGACGCGGCCGACCGGCTGCACGTGGTGGCGAACGGCTACGACCCGGGCTCCGGCGGCGCCGCCGCCGCTGCGTCAGAGCGCAGCGCGGAGCGGGCGGCGGACCCGGGCCGGCCGCTGGTGTTCGGGTACATCGGGACGGTCACCCCGAAGGTGCCGCTGGCGCAGTTCCTGGACGGCTGGCGGCTGGCCCGCGGGCAGGGCCGGGACCTGGCCGACGCGCAGGCCCGGCTGCACGGCTACCTGGGCTACTTCCACACGCCGCGGGCCGAGACGCTCGAGCTGGTGGAGCAGTCCGCCCCCGGCGTCAGCTACGAGGGGCCGGTGGGCAAGTCGCGCGCAGCGTCGGTCTACGCCGGCTTCGACGTGCTCCTGCTGCTCCTGGGCGCGGGGCGCTTCGTCACCTCGGGGAAGGTGTACGAGTATCTGGCCACCGGGCTGCCGATCGTCTCCGTGCACGACCCGGGCAACGCCGTCGCGGACGTGCTGTCCGGCTACCCGCTGTGGTTCCCGGTGAGCGACCTGTCCGCGCCGGCCGTCGCCGCTGCGCTGACCGAGGCGGCCGCCGCCGCGCGCAAGGCCGACTCGTCGCTGCACGCGGCCGCGCTGGCGTACGCCGAGGGCTTCAGCCGGGACCGTCAGCTCGCGCCCCGGGTCGCCCGGCTGCGCGCCGTCGTCGAGGCGATGGGCCGGTGACCGTCGTCCTGTTCAGCGCCGGCCGCCGGGCCCAGCCGTCGCGGACCGTGCAGGCCATCGCCGACCTGTCCGCCGCCGTCCGGCCGGACGGCGCGGAGTTCGTGCTCGTCAGCTGGCACCCGCCGCGCGCGGAGCTGGTCGCCGCGGTCGGTCGGGTCGTGGTGCTCGGCCCGGCCGGCGCCCCGGTGCAGTCGGTGAGCGGGCGGGCCGCGCTGTCGACCCGGGTCCTGGGTCGCCTGCGCGACCCGGGCCGGCTGTGGCGGGCCGCCCGGCGCAGCCGGGAGGTCCGCGACCTGGCTGCCACCGCCGGGATGCTGGTGGCGTTGGACACACCGGCGACGCTGACCGCCTGGCGGCTGGCCAGGCGCAACACCGCGGCCGAGGCGGTGCTCGGGTTCGACGCGGCCGCGGCGCTGCTCGTCCACGGCCGCGATGTGTCGGGCGGGTCGGCCCAGGTCCGGTAAAGTCGGGCACCTCCCTGACGCGCACGCAGGCAGTCCCGATCTGCGGGGTGCAGCTGGGGCGCCCCGGACGGGGCACGTCAACCCATCGAGGAGCGGCCCTGTGAGCTCAGCCGGGACGACGGCTCCGGCGCCGCGACCCAACACCTACGGCGCCCGGATCCACGTCTACGAGCCGCACAAGGCCAGCCTGCCGCCGCTCGGGCCGTACCTGCGCGAGTTCTGGAACCGCCGCCGGTTCGCGTACGAGCTCTCGCGGGCGACCCAGAAGGCGAACCATTTCGACAGCGCGCTGGGTGCGTTGTGGCTGGTGCTCAACCCGATGCTGCTGGGGTTCGTGTACTTCCTGTTGATCTCGGTGCTCAGCGGCGGCGTCGGCGACTGGAAGGCCAACCTCGGCCGCATCCTGGTCGGGATCTTCACGTGGTACTTCGCGTCGAACTCGATGAGCCTGGGCTCGCAGTCGATCACCGCCGGCGGGCGGCTGATCCTCAACCAGGCCTTCCCGCGGGCGCTGCTCCCGCTCTCATCGGTGATCTCCGCGGCGCTGATGTACCTGCCAACCATCCCGGTGTACATCGTCTACTACCTGCTCGCGTCCAAGTTCGACACGTACGAGCCGGTGGGGACCGAGCCGGCGGCGCACCACCTGCCCGGCCTGGACAACCCCGCGCTGCTGTGGGTCCCGCTGCTGCTGGTGATCCTCACCATCGAGTGCTTCGGCCTGGCGATGATCTTCGCGACCATGACCGTGTACTTCCGCGACACCAGCAAGTTCCTCGGCTACTTCCTGCGGATCTGGCTGTACCTCACGCCGGTCCTCTACGACATCTCCAAGCTCGACGACCACAAGTGGGTGCTGTACCTGAACCCGTTGGGCCCGATCATCGGGTCGATCACGAGGTGCTGGACCGACGGCGTCGGGCCGAGCCCGTCCCTGCTGGCCGCATCCGTCGGCTGGGCGCTGATCATGCTCTTCTTCGGCTCGTACATCTTCGTCTCTCGGGAGCGCGACTTTGCCGTCCGCATCTGAGCCGCTGATCCCGGACGACGTCTCCATCCGCCTCGAGGACGTCTGGATCCGCTACCGGACGTCGTTCGAGGCGAACCCCACGCTGCGCGGGGCGTTCCTGCGCGCCGGCCGCAGGGAGGGCCGCAAGCGCCAGGTCCGGGTGGTCGAGGCGGTCAAGGACGTGACGTTCGACGTCTCGTCCGGCAGCGTGCTCGGGATCCTGGGCGCGAACGGCGCCGGCAAGTCGACGCTGATGCGCGCGATGGCCGGCATCCTGGCGCCCAGCGAGGGCCGGATCATCGTCAACGGCCGCGTCAGCACCCTGCTGGCCCTCGGCGTCGGCTTCAACCCGGCCCTGTCAGGTCGCGAGAACGTGGTGCTCGGCGGTCTGGCCGCGGGCCTCACGGTCGAGCAGGTCGAGGAGAAGTATGAGGAGATCGCCGCGTTCGCCGGCCTCGAGGACGGCTTCATCGACATGCCCATGCGCACCTACTCGTCGGGCATGTACGGGCGGCTGGCGTTCGCCGTGTCGGTGAACATGGAGCCGGACATCCTGCTCGTCGACGAGGCCCTGTCGACCGGCGACGCGGCCTTCAAAGAGAAGTCGATGGCCAAGATGAAGGAGCTCGTCGCCGAGGCCAGGACGATCGTCATCGTCAGCCACGCCCTGGCGACCATCGAGGAGCTGTGCAGCCAGGCCGTCTGGCTGCACAAGGGCGAGCTGCTCGAGAGCGGCGATCCGACCAGCGTGATCGCCGCGTACCGCAAGTTCCTGCACGTGGGCGAGAGCGCGATCACCCTCGAGGACGTCTGAGGCGTGGCCGCCGGCACGCAGGCGACGGCCCGGCCGCAGGTGAGCGTGCTGTCCACCGGGCACGACGTCGCCGACGCCCGCCTGCACCGGATCTGCGCCGCCCTGCTGCGCCGCGGGCTCAGCGTCGAGGTGGTCGGCCTGGGCGCCGCCGCCGGCGGCCCGCCCGGCACCGACGTCCGCGCGCTCGGCGCCCGGCCCGGTCCGGCGCGGCGGATGGGGCGTGCGCTGGCGCTGCCGTGGCAGGCGCGCGGGTCCGTGGTGCTGACCCTCGACCCCGACCTGGTCCCGGCTGCCGTCCTGCGCCGAGCGCTGCGCCGCGGTGCCACCGTGGTCGACGTTCACGAGGACTACGCCGCGCTGCTGCGCGACCGCGGGTGGGCCCACGGAGTCGTGGGAGCCGGCGCACGCATGGTCGCCGCCGGCGGCAGCACGCTGGCACGGCACGCGGACGTCACCGTCGTGGCCGACGAGCACGTGCCGCCGCAGCGGGCCCGGCGCCGGGTCGTGGTCCGCAACCTGCCCGACCTGTCCGCGCTGCCCGCTCCGGGGCCGCGCGGGCCGCAGCCGCGGGCCCTGTACGTCGGCGACGTGCGCCGCTCGCGCGGCCTGCAGACGATGCTCGCCGCGCTCGAGGCGGCCCCCGGCTGGACGCTGGACGTGGTCGGCCCGGTGGCCGCCGCGGACTCCGGCTGGCTCGCGGACTGGTCGCGGCGCTCGCCCGCCGCCGACCGGCTGCGGATGCACGGCCGGCTCGGGCCGGCGCAGGCGTGGGCGCTCGCCGAGGGCGCCTGGGCGGGGCTGGCCCTGCTCGAGGACACCCCGGCGTTCGGCCAGGCCCTTCCGACGAAGGTCTACGAGTACCTGGCCTGCGGGCTGGCCGTGCTGGCCACCCCGCTGTCGCGCACGGCCGAGCTGCTGACCGCCAGCGGCGCCGGGGTGCTCGCGGCCGACGCCGCGCAGGCCGGCGCGGCGCTGAACCGGTGGTCCGCCGACACGGACGGCCTGGAGCGCTGCCGGGAGGCGGCCCGGGGATGGGCGGAGGAGCACCTGTCCGGGAGCTCGCCGTACGACGAGCTCGCCGACGTGGTCGCCGGGCTGCTGCCGGCCGGCGCCGGCTGACGGAGAGAAGGAGCGGGACGTGGCAGGACGCGTGCAGCCCTCGGCGGACGTCGACGAGCGGGCAACCCTGGGCGAGGGCACATCGGTGTGGCACCTGGCCCAGGTCCGCGAGGGAGCGGTGGTCGGCGCCGACTGCGTCATCGGCCGCGGCGCGTACATCGGCTCCGGGGTGCGCATGGGCGACCGCTGCAAGGTGCAGAACTACGCGCTGGTGTACGAGCCCGCGGTGCTCGAGGACGGCGTCTTCGTCGGTCCGGCCGTCGTATTCACCAACGACCACTTCCCCCGTGCGGTCGCCCCTGACGGCTCGCTGAAGACCGCGGACGACTGGGACCCGGTCGGTGTGACGGTGCGCACGGGGGCGTCGATCGGCGCCCGGGCCGTGTGCGTCGCGCCGGTGACGGTCGGCCGGTGGGCCCTGGTCGCCGCCGGCTCGGTCGTCGTCAAGGACGTCCCCGACTTCGCGCTCGTCGCGGGCGTCCCGGCGCGGTTCGTCCGCTGGGTCGGCCGGGCCGGCGTGCCGCTGGAGGCCGATGGCGGCGGGCGCTGGCGGTGCCCGCGGACCGGTGCGACGTACACCGAGACTGGCGGCGTCCTGGCCGAGGACGCCTGACCAGCGGAGCCGGCTCGGGGGCTGCACGAGGCGGGTCATCCCGCGCACCGGCTCCGCGTCGACGCGGCGACCCGCGCGTACCGCGGGCTGCGCACCGAGCCCGGACAGGCGCCGGCGTCAGGGGCGGACCAGGGGCCGGCCAGGGTCGGGGCAGGGTCCGTCCCTGATCACTTCGCCCGGCCGCGCGGGCAGCATCTTCGGCGACCCACTCTGTGCACCCTCGCCGCCGGAGGTCCTCGCGATGAGCACGCTCGAGCAACGCCTGACACCTGAGCACCGCCTCACGATCCCGCAGTACACGGCCCGCCGGATCGCCGGCGTGTGGGCCGCAGCGGCCCTGCCGATGGCCGTGCTCGCCTGGGTGGTCGCGCCCCTGCTCGCCCTGGCGCTGGACGGTCCGGCGGCGCTGCCTCGGGCCTTGATCGTCACCCTGACGGCCGGGCTGGTCTGGCAGTTCGCGCTCGTGCTCCTGCTCGTGCGCCGCGAGCAGGGGTCGCTGCGATGGTCGGTGCTGAAGGACGCGCTCTGGTTGCACGCCCCGCGCAGCCCCCGTACCGGTCGCCGCGGCGGGCTCGTCTGGCTGGTGGTCGTCCCGCTCGTGGTCGCCTTCGCGGCCGAGCAGCTGGTGCCGGCGATCCCGGCTCCGGCGGACCGCGACATGGGCCAGTTCCTGGGATCGGACGCGGGCCAGGCCTTCCTGTCCGGCAGCTGGGGCTGGCTGGCACTCGTCGGCGTGCTGCTGGTGTTCAACACCGTCCTCGGCGAGGAGCTGCTCTTCCGGGGGCTCCTGCTGCCGCGGATGCAGGGCGTCTTCGGCCGCCGGGACTGGCTGGCCAACGGCGTGCTGTTCGCGCTCTACCACCTGCACGTGCCGTGGGTGATCCCGGTGACGATCGCGGACACGTTCATCCTCGCCTACCCGGCGAAGCGGTACCGCAGCGTCCTGGTCCCGATCGCCGTGCACAGCGCGCAGACCGTCGTGATCTTCGCGCTGGCGCTCGCCCTGGTCCTGCGGTAGCGGACGACGACTGGCGACCGTTCCTGAAGCACCTCTTCTACGGCATCAACTTCACGCCGTTCATCGAGGAGGCGGAGCGTCGCGCTGCCCGGGCTCAGAAGCAGCCGGAGTCCGCGGCGGTCTGGACCACCGCGGTGGAGGGCAGCCCCCCGTTGCCGGAGGTGCTCGGCACCGACACCGTGCGCACCCCCGCGTAGTCGGTGCCGACGTCGAGCACCAGCGTCGAGCTGAGCGAGCTGTCGGAGACGGACGACGCGCCCTTGACCGCCGCGGTGAGCGTGCGCCCGGACTCGTCGTACGCCGGGTCGTAGTGCACGACGGTCGTCGCCGAGACCGACGGCGCGGTGCCGACCGAGACCACCTGGAAGCCCTCAGCGCTGAGCGCGGCGGCCGCCTTGGCGGCCATCCCGGGCGTACCGGTGGCGTTGAGGACCCTCACCCGGATCTGCGCCGGCGGTGTCTTCAGCGGCTTGCCGGTGCTCGTGGTCGCCGGGGCCACCGGCGGCCACGGCTTGTCCGCGGCGAGGGCGTCCAGGATCGGCTGCGCCTGGCTCGTGTCGACCAGCACGTTCGCGCCGTCGCCACGGCTCTTCCACGGGATCGTCAGGAAGGTCACGTTCGCCGGCTTGAGCCCGGTCAGCGTCTGCGCCAGCGCCTTGAGCTTCAGCAGGCTGCCCAGGCCGGTGTCGGTGGTGATCGACTTCGTGCCCGCGTCGAGGAGCTTGTACAGGCGGATCGGGTTGCTCAGCAGCGACGTGGCCTCCACCTGGCGCACCATCGCGCTGAGGAACGCGTGCTGCCGGGTCATCCGGCTGATGTCGCTGCCGTCGGCGATGTGGTGCCTGGCCCGCAGCAGCGCGAGCCCCTGGTCGCCGAAGACGACCTGGGAGCCGGCCTTGAGGTTCAGGCCCGAGCCCTCGCCGCCGCCGACCGGGTCGTGCAGCGCCGTCTTCAGGCAGATGTGCACGCCGCCGAGCGCGTTGATGATGTCCTTCACGCCGTTGAAGTCGACGACGACGAAGTGGTCGACGGGCAGCCCGGTGACCTGCTTGACCAGCTTGATCGTGCAGGCGGCGCCGCCGATCGTGAACGCCTCGTTGAACTTGCCCTCGAAGCCGCCCTTGCTGCCGTTCTTGGTCTTGCACATGGGCAGGGTCACCCAGGTGTCACGCGGGATGCTCATGACCAGTGCACGCTGGCGCCCCTGGTACAGGTGCACGAGCATCACGACGTCGGACTGCGCCGTGCTGTAGACCTTCGCCGAGCCGCCCTCCCCGCCCTGCCCCACGCGCGTGTCCGAGCCCATGACCAGGATGTTCATCGGCGACAGGTCGGTGACCGGCGTCGGCGCGGCGGACGCCGCCCCGGAGGCCGTCTGCGCGCGGCCCAGCTCGCCGTCCGCGCTGGGGTCGACCGTGATGTTCGAGTCCAGGTGCCGGTACACGAGGTAGCCACCGACCGCCGTCATGCCCAGCAGCAGCGCGAACGTGATGCCCACGGCGGCGGCGGCGCGCTGCCACCGCGGGTGTCGCGGCTCGGGCGCGGGCGTGGTCACGGGTCGTCCTCCTGGGCGGGCTGGCTGCGATGGACCGCGGCGGACTGGCTCTGGGCGCGCGTTCACAGGCCACCCGAGTGTACGGGCGCACCGCAGTCGATCTTCCTGACGTGCGACCCCGGCGCTGGGTTCCTGGCAATCCGAACTATCCGGGTTACAGTCGGTTCGTCCCCGGGTTCAAGCGACCCGTCCGTCGCACCGACACCTTGAGCACCACTCTCGCGCATCACCCCGAGCACGAATGCGCAGCCCTCGGCACGGTCCCTCCGGATGCTAGGAACCCCTCGCCCATGCGCCTGCACCAGAAGCTGCTCACGCTCGGCATCGCCACCTCCGTGGTGGTGCCCGTCGTCCTCACCCTGCCCGTGGCCACGGCGCCGGCCGCGACGCCGCACCCGGTGGCGCCGCACGTGCAGCACCTGGGGCTCGGGGGGGTCGACGGCGCCGCGCTCGCGAAGGCCGGCGGCCTGACGGCACTTGGCGGCGCGCGGGCGGCGGGCGGCCCGGTGGCGAAGACGGCCCGGCTGGCCGTGTTCACGGCGCCGATGCAGACCTCCAGGTTCTCCCTCGTCGGGTTGGCCTGGGACCGCTCGCCGGCCGCCGGGACCGACCCGAGCAGCGTGCAGGTGCGCACCCGGGCGCTGGACGGCAGCTGGACCCCCTGGTCGGCGCTGGAGACCTCCGACGCGTCGCCGGACCTGGGCAGCGCCGAGTACGCCCGGGTCCGCCCGCACACCGAGCCGATCATCGCCCAGGACTCCGACGCCGTGCAGGTCCGGGTGGACACGGACGCCGGGCGCGCGCCGGCCGGACTGCAGCTCGACCTCGTGGACCCCGGTACGTCCGCCGCGGACGGGCAGGTCCAGCCGACTCCGGCGTCGTCCGCGTCCGCGTGGGCGGGGATGCCCACCATCGTCACCCGGGCCCAGTGGGGCGCGGACGAGAGGCTGCGCGACCCGACGTTCAAGTACACGAGCACGGTGAAGATCGCCGTCGTGCACCACACCGCGTCGGGCAACAGCTACTGGCAGACCGGCGGCGACACCCTCGCAGCCGCGGCCAAGGACCTGCGCGCCATCTACGCGTACTCGGTGGCGACCGGGTACGCCGACGTCCCGTACAACTTCCTGGTCGACCAGGCCGGGCGCATCTACGAGGGTCGCGCGGGCGGGGTGGACAAGGCCGTGCTGAGCGCGGCCACCGGCGGCTTCAACACCGACACGATGTCGATCTCGGCGCTGGGCAACTTCCAGACGGCCCGGCCCTCGTCCGCGCTCGTCGCCGGGATCGAGAAGATCGCGGCATGGAAGCTCGGGCTGTTCCACCGCGACCCGACCGGGACCACCGCGCTCATCTCCGCCGGCGGCGGCACCGATCGGTGGCCGGTCGGTGCGTCCGTCACGCTGAACAACATCGCCGGGCACCGCGACACCGGCGCGACCGCGTGCCCGGGCAGCTACCTCTACCCGTACCTGCCCACCATCCGGACCGTCGCGAAGGCGTTGCAGCAGGCCGCGTTCTACGACCCGTCGGTGTCGCCGACCGTGGTGCCGTCGCCGCAGACCACGCCGATGACGCTGACGACGCGCACGTCCGCCGCGATGTCGTACGTGCTGCAGGTGACCGACTCCGGCGGGACCGCAGTGCGGACCTACCGTGGGACCACCGCCGGAGCGCAGGCGTTGTCGGTGCCGTGGGACCTGAACGACGAGTCCGGGCACAAGGTGCCGGACGGGCTGTACACGATGACGCTCTCGGGGTCGTCGGCCGCCGGCACGGCGGTGCCGTACGCGGTGAGCGTGCAGACCGGCAGCCCTGACGTCCCGACACCACCGCTGGACCCGCTGTACTGGACGTCCGGCGACCACACCCTCGCGTCGGCGCTGTACCGGACCGTGTGCACGTACCCGAGCCTGCAGCTGCTCAAGTGCGCGGTGCTCAAGTACGGCCCCTACTGGTCGCGCTCGGGCAGCAGCTACGTCACCCACATGGGCTGGCTCGCGTACACCACGACGTACGTCTCCTACGAGACCCCGAGCTGGGACGCGCAGATCATGGGGGTCCCGGGCATGTACTCGTCCGGGGGCTACCAGTGGATGACCCAGTGCGCGCCGAACGCGAGGACGGGTACCCGTCGGTGCTGGTCGTACCGGATGGAGAGCACCGTGGTCCTGGTGTCCGGGTCCGGACGGACGGCCAGGTTCGCGATCGTGCCGCGCTGGCACTGGAAGGCGCTGGTGTCCATCACCACGCGGCCCGCTCCGCCCCCCAGCCCCTAGCACGGCGTCCCGGCCCCGGACCGACCGGCCGAGCCGGCCGAGCGGGGTAGGGTCCGGCCGTGGCCGACCCAGCCCCGGTCGAAGGGGTGCTCCTCGTCGGCGGGCTGGGGACGCGCCTGCGTCCACTGACCGTCTACACGCCCAAGCCGATGCTGCCGGTGGCCGGCGTGCCCTTCGTCCTGCACCAGCTGGCCCGGCTGCGCGACGCCGGCGTCACCCACGTCGTGCTGGCCACCTCGTACCGCGCCGAGGTCTTCGAGGGCTGTCTCGGGGACGGCCGGGAGTTCGGGCTCGAGCTGGAGTACGCCACCGAGGACGAGCCCCTGGGCACCGGCGGGGCGATCGCGAACGTGGTCGGCCGGCTGCGGTCCGGGCCGGACGACCCGGTCGTGGTGCTCAACGGCGACGTCCTGTCCGGGCACGACGTCGGCGGGCAGATCGCCTGGCACCGGGACGCGGGGGCGGACGTGACGCTGCACCTGGTCCGGGTGGCCGACGCCCGGGCGTACGGCTGCGTGCCCACCGACCCGTCCGGTCGCGTCACGCAGTTCCTGGAGAAGATGCCCGAGCCGGTCACCGACCAGGTCAACGCCGGCTGCTACGTCTTCCGCCGGTCGGTGCTGGACGAGATCCCCGCCGGCCGGGTGGTGTCGGTCGAGCGCGAGACCTTCCCCGCACTGCTCGAGCGCGGCGCCCTGGTCCTGGGGTGCGTGGACGACTCGTACTGGCTGGACCTGGGCACTCCCGAGGCGTTCGTGACCGGGTCGCGCGACCTGGTGCTCGGGGTGGTGCGCTCCTCGGCCGTGCCCGGACCGCCGGGGGAGTCGCTCGTGCTGCCCGGCGCCGTCGTCGAGCCCGGCGCGGTGGTCGACGGCGGGAGCGTCGTCGGGGCCGGGGCCAGGGTGGCGGCCGGTGCCGAGGTGCACGGGTCGGTGCTCCAGGACGGTGCGGTGGTCGCCGCCGGCGCGGTGGTCGTCGCGTCCGTCGTCGGCTCGGGGGCCCGGGTGGGCGAGCGGACCCTCGTCGAGCGCGCCGTGGTCGGCGACGACGCAGTGGTGGGGGCCGACTGCGAGATCGCGCCCGGGACCCGGATCTGGGTCGATGCCACGCTGCCGGACCGGTCGGTGCGTACGTCCGCCGACGCGGGCTGAGCCGTGCCGGACCAGCTGCTTTCGGCCGACCCTGCCGGGCCGGTCCTGCGGCGCATCTGGCGACCGGGCCGCGCGGTCGACCTGCGCGTGACGCTCGGGCCGCTGCGCCGCGGCGGCGCCGACCCGACGCTGCGGATCGACGCTGCCGGCCTGTGGCGGACCGCGCGCACACCGGACGGCCCGGCGACCCAGCGCCTGCGCGTGGTCGGCGGCGCGGTCGAGTGCCTGGCCTGGGGCCCCGGCGCCGGCTGGCTGCTGGACGGGCTGCCCGAGCTGCTCGGCGCGGCGGACGTCGACGCCGACGAGTTCGCGCCGCAGCACCCGTTGCTGCGCGATGTCTGGCGGCGGCACCTGGGATGGCGGGTACCGCGGACCGGCCTTGTGACAGAGGCGCTGGTCCCGAGCGTGCTGGAGCAGAAGGTCACCGGCGACGAGGCCCGCCGGTCGTGGCGTCGGCTGGTGACGGCGTACGGCGATCCCGCGCCCGGCCCGGCACCCCACGGCATGCGGGTGGTGCCGGCGCCGCAGCGCTGGACGCTCGTGCCCTCGTGGGCCTGGCACCGTGCGGGCGTCGGGCCGGACCGGGCCAGGACGGTGGTGACCGCCACGGCACGGGCCACCGCGCTGGAACGGACGCTCGCGGTCGACCACGCGGAGGCCGACCGGCGGCTGCAGTCGCTCCCCGGGATCGGACCGTGGACCTCGGCCGAGGTGCGCCAGCGCGCGCACGGCGACCCGGACGCCGTGTCGGTCGGCGACTTCCACCTGGCCGGTCAGGTCGTGTACGCGCTGACCGGCCGGACCGGTGGCGACGACGCCGCGATGCTGGAGCTGCTGGAGCCGTACGCGGGGCACCGCTACCGGGTCGTCCGCATGGTCGAGCTGTCCGGGGTGGCGCTGCCGCGACGCGGCCCCCGCTACGCCCCACTCGACCACCGTTCCCGCTGACCGCCCAGCGCGCCGCCGCCTGCCCGTAGGTTCGCGGTGTTCCGCCATCACGGTCAGCGGACGAGCGTGTACGCGGCGGGGTCGCGCGGTGGGCGCGCGGGCGGCGGCCCGGCCGGGTAGCCGACGGCGACCGCGCCCATCGGCTCCCATCCGGCCGGCAGGTCGAGCGCGGCGGCCGCGACGTCCTGGCAGAACAGCGTGCTCGACACCCACGCCGAGCCCAGCCCCTCGGCGGCCAGCGCCACCAGCAGGTTCTCGACACCGGCGCCGGCCGCGACCAGGAACATCTCCCGCTCCGCCGTGGCGCGCCGCCGGTCCGGGTAGTCGTGCGCCCCCTCGACCACCAGGCAGGGCACCACCAGGTACGGCGCCGCGCGCAGCACGTCCCCGCGGCGCAGCCGTCGTGCCACGGCGCCCTCGTCGAACCCGTCGGCGCGCAGGTCCTGCGCCCAGCGCTGCGCCATCGCGTCCAGCAGCCGCGTGCGCGCCTGCGGGTCCTCGACCAGGACGAACCGCCACGGCGTGGTGTGGTGCGGTGCGGGGGCGGTGACCGCGGCGGCCACGGCGACCAGGACGGTCGCCCGGTCGACGGGACGGTCGGCGAAGCTGCGCACCGTGCGCCGGGCCGGCACCACCTCCCGGTGGCCCAGCCGGAACATGTCCTCGTCCGCCGGGCGCACCAACGCCGCTGCGCCCGGCCCGTCCGCACCCCCGGGCAGCACCCGGCCGGCGAGCCCGCGCACCAGCGCGACGGGGATCCCGGCCAGCTTGCCCTTCACCAGGTCGCCGGCCGCCGCGAGCTCGTCGGCTACGGCGACGACCGTCTGCTCCAGGGTGTGCCCGTACGCGTCCGTACGCCCGCGGTGGTCCTCCAGCGGCGCCAGTCCGGCGACCCCGACGGCGGCGTCGGTGAGGCCGAGCCGCCACGGACGGCCGAGCGTGTCGCTGACGACCACCGCGATGTCCACCCCGCGCCGCGCCCGCAGGTCGGCCCGCAGCCGCCGCGCGCTGGCGTCGGGGTCCAGCGGCAGCAGGACGACCGTGCCGGCCTCGGTGTTGCTCGCGTCGACTCCGGCGGCGGCGAGCACCAGGCCGTGCCGGGTCTGCACGATCCGGGTGTCTGCGCGCTGCGCCACCAGGCGCACCGCCTCCGCCTCGATCGCGTCCTGGCGGTCGGCCGCGGCGACCGTCCGGCCCTCGGCCTTGGCGACGATCTTGCTGGTCACGACCAGGACGTCCCCGTCGCGCAGGTCGGCCTCGCCCGGCAGGGCGGCGGACACGAGCGCGGCGATGTCGTCCCCGGCGCGGACCTCGGGCATGCCGGCGACCGCCAGGACTTCGTAGCCGGCCACGGGTCAGGCCCGTACCCGCAGCTGCGCGGCCAGGTCGAGCGCCGCCGCGGCGATCGCCCGCGTCGAGGCCTCGTCGCGCATGTACAGGTCCATGCTGACCACCTGCACGCCCGGCACCTGCGTCCCGGCGTCCGCGTCATCGACCAGCCAGCCTTGGATCAGCCCGGTGTACAGCCCGGCCACCGCGCCCGCCGTGGTCGGCACGCCGATCGCGGCCAGGCACGCGTCCGCCATGCCGCGGACCGGGGCGCCGCCGATGATCGGCGAGACCCCGACGACCGGCGCCGGGGTCGCAGCCAGCGCGTCGCGCACCCCGGGCACGGCCAGGATCGTGCCGACCGACACGACCGGGTTCGAGGGCGGCAGGAGCACGACGTCCGCGCCGGTGAGCGCCTCGAGCACCCCGGGTCCCGGGCGGGCGTCCTCGACTCCGACCGGCACGATCGCCAGCGCGGGCACCTGCGCGTGCATGCGCACCCACCACTCCTGGAAGTGCACGGCCCGCCGCCCCTGCTCGTCCTCGACGACGACGTGCGTCTGCACCCGGTCGTCGGTCATCGGCAGCAGCCGGACGCCCGGCCGCCAGCGCGTGCACAACGCCTCGGTCACCTGGCTCAGCGGGTAGCCCGCCGCGAGCATCTGGGTGCGGACGACGTGCGTCGCGATGTCGCGGTCGCCGAGGCCGAACCACTGCGGCTGCGCCCCGTACGCGGCGAGCTCGTCCTTGACCGCGAACGTCTCGCCCTCGCGCCCCCAGCCCTGCTCCTCGTGGATGCCGCCGCCGAGGGTGTACATCACGGTGTCGAGGTCGGGGCTCACGTGCAGCCCGAACAGCTCGATGTCGTCACCGGTGTTGCCGATCACGGTGATCTCGTACGGCTCGCCCCGCACGGCCAGCTCGGCGCGCAGGCCCCGCAGGAAGCGCGCCCCGCCGATGCCGCCCGCCAGCGCCGTGACCTGCACCGGGCCATCCTGGCAGCACGACGGCCGGCACTACGGTCGGGGTATGAGCCCGGGCGCAGCCGACCGATGGCGGGCCGACCTCGCGGCGTGGGCCATCCCGGACCGGATCCTGAACGCCACCGGGCGCAGTCCGTGGGGACACCCGGTGCAGCGGTTCGCCGCCCGCGCCGACGCCGACCTCGCGACCCCGGGCGGGATGTCCTACCAGCGCGCCCTGGAGGCGCTGGCCGAGGTGCGCCGCCGCATCGGCCGGCCGGGCACGCTGCTCGACGTCGGTGCGGGGGCAGGGGCCGCGTGCCTGCCGCTGGCGCCCTGGACGGAGCAGATCACCGCCGTCGACCGGTCGGCCGACATGCTCACCGCGTTCGCCGAGCGGGCCGGCCGGCTCACCCCGCCGGTCCCGTTCCGCACTGTCGAGGGCTCGTGGCCACAGGTGGCCGACCAGGTCGGCGCGCACGACGTCGTGCTCTGCCACCACGTGGTGTACGACGTCCCGGACATCGCGGGCTTCGTGGCGGCCCTGACCGCCGCCGCGCGCCACCGGGTCGTCCTCGAGCTCATGCCCCGGCACCCGATGACCTGGCTCAACCCGTTGTGGCTGAAGTTCCACGGGCTGGAACGGCCGGCACGGCCGACCAGCGGCGACCTGGTGGCGGTGCTGCACGAGGCCGGCGTTCGCGCGCTCACCGTCGACCGCTGGACGCGCGCCGACGTCGACGGCCTGACGCCGCAGGAGCGCGTCGCTCTGGTCACCCGCCGGCTGTGCCTGCCGGTGGAGCGTGAGCCCGACGTGGCCGCGGCGCTCGCCGCCCACCCGCAGCCCGGCCGGCGGCCCGTCGTCACGGTCTCGTGGGCGGGCACGCAGTCCCGCCTGCCGGACCGTGCGCAGCCCGGTCCGGGCGAGGGTCCGTAGGCTGGCCGGGTGCCGCCCAGCGAGGAGCTCAGCGCCGCGATGCGGCGGGCGCTGGCACGGGCCGCGGCGGGCAAGACGTTGGACGCGACCGAGGCGTCCGTGCTGCTGCTGGCGCGGGGTGCGGCGCTGGACCGGCTGACGGGGATCGCGGGGGACGTGCGGGACCGTGGCCTGGCGGCGGCCGGCCGCCCGGGTGTGGTGACGTTCTCGCCGAAGGTGTTCGTGCCGCTGACCCGGTTGTGCCGGGACCGGTGCCGGTACTGCACGTTCGTGACGGTGCCCGGAAGGCTGGCGCAGGCCGGCGAGCAGCCGTTCTTGTCCCCGGAGGAGGTGCTGACGATCGCCCGGGCAGGCGCGGCGGCCGGTTGCCTGGAGGCGCTGTTCACCCTCGGGGACCGGCCGGAGGACCGCTGGCCGGTGGCCGGGCAGTGGCTCGCGGCCCGCGGCTACGCCTCGACGCTGGAGTACGTGCGGGCGATGGCGGTGCTGGTGCTGGAGGAGACCGGGCTGCTGCCGCACCTGAACCCGGGTGTGCTGTCGTGGGCCGAGCTGACCAGGCTCAAGCCGGTGGCGCCGTCGATGGGGATGATGCTGGAGACGACGTCGACGCGGCTGTTCACCGAGCCGTCCGGTGCGCACTTCGGCTCACCGGACAAGGACCCGGCGGTGCGGCTGCGCGTCCTGGAGGACGCCGGTCGGGCGTCGGTGCCGTTCACCACCGGCCTGCTGGTGGGGATCGGCGAGGACGTCGCCGAGCGGGCGGACTCGCTGCTCGCCCTGCGGGCGACCGCGCGCCGGCACGGGCACGTGCAGGAAGTCATCGTGCAGAACTTCCGGGCCAAGGACGGCACGGCGATGGCGGCCACCGCGGACCTGGACCCCGAGGAGTACCTGGCGACGGTGGCGACGGCGCGGGTGGTGCTGGGCGCCGGGGTGCGGTTGCAGGTGCCACCGAACCTGTCCGACCCCGGCGAGCTGGGACGGCTGCTGGCGGCGGGCGTCGACGACTGGGGCGGGGTGTCGCCGGTGACCCCGGACCACGTCAACCCGGAGCGGCCCTGGCCCGAGCTGGACGAGCTGCGGGCGGCGAGCGCGGCCGCCGGCTTCGAGCTGCGGGCGCGGCTGACGGTGCACCCGCGGTACGTCCTGGCCGGCGCGCCGTGGATCGACCCGCGGGTGCTGCCGCACGTGCGTGCGCTGGCCGACCCCGCGACCGGGCTGGCCCGTCCCGGCGCGCGCGCGACGGGGCTGGCGTGGCAGGAGCCGGACCCGGACTGGGGGGCCGCGTCCAGCGGTCGCACCGGCCTGCACGTCGAGGTCGACACGACCGGGCGCAGCTCGGACCGGCGCAGCGACTTCGGCTCGGTGTACGGGGACTGGTCGGCCGTCGCCGACGACGCCCGCGCTGTCGCGTCGGCAGCACCGGCGGTGGTCACCGGTGACGTCGCGGCCGCCCTGCGGGTGGCCTCCGGCGACCCGGCGGCCCTGCTCGAGGCGTCCAACGAGCACCTGGCGATGGCGCTGTTCACCGCCGACGGCGCGGACCTGGACGCGGTGTGCGCGCTGGCCGACCAGGTGCGCGCCGACACCGTCGGCGACGTGGTCACGTACGTGGTGAACCGCAACGTCAACTTCACCAACGTCTGCTACGTCGGCTGCCGGTTCTGCGCGTTCGCGCAGCGGCGCAGCGACCCCGACGCGTACACGCTGTCGCTGGACGAGGTCGCCGCCCGCGTCCGCGCGGCCGTCGACGCCGGGGCCACCGAGATCTGCATGCAGGGCGGCATCGACCCGGACCTGCCCGCCACGGCGTACTTCGACCTGGCCCGAGCGGTCAAGGCCGCCGCGCCCGGCGTGCACCTGCACGCGTTCAGCCCGATGGAGGTCATGAACGGCGTGGCCCGCACCGGACTGTCCGTCGCCGAGTTCCTGACCGAGGCCCGTTTGGCCGGGCTGGACACCATCCCCGGCACCGCCGCGGAGATCCTCGACGACGAGGTGCGCTGGGTGCTCACCAAGGGCAAGCTGCCCACGGCCGCCTGGATCGACGTGGTCAGCACCGCGCACCGGCTCGGCATCGGTTCCAGCTCGACGATGATGTACGGCCACGTCGACCACCCCGGGCACTGGCTCGCGCACCTGCGCGTGCTGGCCCGCATCCAGGACGACACCGGCGGGTTCACCGAGTTCGTCCCGCTGCCGTTCGTCCACACCAACGCACCGGTCTACCTGGCCGGTGTCGCCCGACCCGGCCCGACGCTGCGCGACAACCGGGCGGTGCACGCGATGGCCCGCCTCCTGCTGCACGGGCGCATCGACCACATCCAGACCTCCTGGGTCAAGCTCGGCCGCGCCGGCACCACCCGCATGCTGCGCGGCGGAGCCGACGACCTCGGCGGCACCCTGATGGAGGAGACCATCAGCCGCATGGCCGGCTCCGAGCACGGCTCTGCGATGACCGTGGCCGAGCTCGAGGCACTGGCCCACGCGGCCGGGCGCGTCCCCCGCCAGCGCACCACCACCTACGGCGTCCCCGGGATCCCGGGCCCTGTGGACAGCCGCGTGAAACACGTCGTGAAACAGACGAGTAGCACGGAACGGCTTGACGCGGGCGCAGCGACGCGCGTGTAATTCCACGCATGTCGTTCCCGGTACCGGGTGCCACACCGTTGCAGGCGGAAACGCGAGCTCCGCTGGCAAGGCTCGGTGCGGAACCTGTCGTCGGGGACCCGGGTCGAGGAGGGCACGCGATGAGCGTGGTGTTTCCGCTGCGCGACGGCGAGGACGAGATGTCCTGGCAGGAGCGCGCGCTGTGCGCCCAGACGGACCCGGAGTCGTTCTTCCCGGAGAAGGGCGGCTCCACCCGGGAGGCGAAGCGGGTGTGCACGGGCTGCGATGTGCGCGGCGAGTGCCTCGACTACGCGCTCGCCCACGACGAGCGGTTCGGGATCTGGGGCGGCCTGTCCGAGCGTGAGCGCCGCCGCCTGAAGAAACAGGCGGTCTAGCGGAGCTGACCGCCCGGGAGCGGCCGGACTGCCGATCCGGTCCGGGGGCGCGGTCCCGGTCACGTATCGTTGGGGCCCGGCCGGGGCCCTCCCGGCTTGCGAGCAGCGTCCGCGGGGCGCGGCGATCCTGAGCCGCGAAGCCACCTGCTGGTCGCGTTCCCCAGCCCCGTTCCCTGAGGCATGACGACACTCGACGACCGCGCCCCCGACGATCCCGCGAACCCCTACGTGGGGATCTTCGACGGCTTCCTCGACGACGGTGCCGAGCCGGCCCAGCCGTCCGGACCGGACGAGCGGACCTTCGAACGGCACCGGGTTACGGCCGTCCTGGTGAGCCACAACGGGGCGCGCTGGCTGCCGTACTCCCTGGCCGCGCTGGACCGGCTCGCGCTCGCGCCGCAGCGGCTCATCGCCGTCGACACCGGCTCGTCCGACCCCAGCCGGGACCTGCTGAACGCCGAGCTGGGCCAGGCGAGCATCCTGCGCGCCCCTGTGGACACCGGGTTCGGGGCTGCCGTGGCGCTCGCCGTGGAGGCCCTGCGCGGCGCGCCGGGACTGCCCGGGCCGGCGCAGGACGAGGGCCCTGTCGTCGAGTGGCTGTGGCTGCTGCACGACGACTGCGCCCCCGAGCCCGAGACGCTGCGCCGCCTGCTCGCGGAGGTCGACGCCAGCCCGTCGATCGCCGTCGCCGGCCCGAAGGTCCGAGGCTGGCACGACTCCTCCCGGCTGCTGGAGGTAGGCGTCGCCATCGGCGGCGGCGGGCGGCGCGAGACCGGCCTGGACCGCGGCGAGCTCGACCAGGGCCAGCACGACGGCCGCCGGGACGTGCTCGCGGTGGGGTCCGCCGGGATGCTCGTCCGGCGCGACGTCTGGGACCAGCTCGGCGGCTTCGACGCGGCGCTCCCGCTGTTCCGCGACGACGTCGACTTCGGCTGGCGGGCCAACCTCGCCGGGCACCGCGTCGTGGTGGTGCCCGAGGCCGTCCTGCACCACGTCGAGGCGGCCGGCCACGGGCGGCGCCCGCTGGCGCCCGGGATGGGCAGCGTGCACCGGGCCGACCGGCGCTCGGCGATCCGAGTGCTGCTGGCCGACTGCCCTGGCTACGCGCTGCCCTGGCACTGGGTGCGCCTGCTTGTCGGCACCGTGCTGCGCACGCTCGGCCTGCTGCTCGGCAAGGCACCGACCGAGGCCTGGGCCGAGCTGACCGGCGCCCTGCCGGTGCTGTTCGGACCGCTGGCCCTCGCCAGGGCCCGACAGGCCCGCCGCCCGGTCCGGCTGGTGCCGGCCCGGCAGGTCCGGCACCTCCTGCCCACCTGGACGGCCGGGGTCCGGCACGGGGTCGACGCGGTCGCCGGGCTGCTGTCGGGCCGGGTCGACCTGTCCGCGACCACCGGCAGCGCCCTGGAGTCCGGGCCGACCAGCGAAGACTCCGAGGACCTCGTCGCCGCGCCCAGCCGGGTGCGCACCGCGCTGTCCCGACCCGGCGTGCAGGTGGTCCTCGGACTGGTCCTGCTGGCACTCGCCACCTTCCGCGGTCTGCTGTACGGCGGCGGCCTGCTGCAGGGCGGCGCGCTGCTGCCGGCCCCGGGCGGCGCCACCGACCTGTGGCACGCGTACGCGGCCGGCTGGCACGACGTCGGGGTGGGCAGTGCGACCGCTGCGCCGGCGTACCTCGTCCCGATGGCGCTGCTGTCGAGCCTGCTGCTCGGCAAGGCGTGGCTGGCCGTTGACGTCCTCTTCCTGCTCGCCGTGCCGCTCGCCGGGCTGGTCGCGTACCGGCTGCTGTCCCGGCTCGTCGCGGGCCAGGCGCTGCGGGTCGTCGGCGCCACCGCGTACGCCCTGCTGCCTGCGGTGACCGGCGCGGTGGCGGCGGGCCGGGTGGGCACGGCCGTGGTGGCCTGGTTGCTGCCGCTGGTCCTGTGGACCGGCGGTCGGGCGCTGGGGATCGGCGGGCCGCCCTCGAACGGGCGGGCCTGGGTGGCCGGGCTGCTGCTCGCGGTGGTGGTCTCCTTCGTCCCGAGCGCGTGGTTCGTGGCCGCGCTCGCGGGCGCCGGGGCGGTGCTGCTGTGGCGAGCACGGGTCTGGCAGGCCTGGCTGCGGCTGGCCGTGGTGCTGGCGATCCCGCCGGTGCTGCTGCTGCCGTGGACGTGGCACCTCCTGCACGACCGGGCCGCGATGCTGCTCGAGGCCGGTGCTCCCTCGGCCTCGCTGGCCGACCCCGCGCTCCCGGCCTGGCAGGTGGCGGTCGCGAACCCGGGCGGCCCCGGGGTGCCCCCGGCCTGGGTCACCGTCCCGCTCCTGGTCGTCGCCCTGGCGGCGCTGCTGCGCTCGGACCGCCGCCGGGCGGTGGCCACGGCCTGGGCGGTCGCCCTCGCCGGACTCGTCGTCGGGCTGGCGTCGGTGGGACGCACCGTCGTGCCCGACTCGCTCGGCACACCGGTCCCGCTGTGGCCGGGGACGGCGACTGTTCTGGTCGGCGCCGGGCTGGTCGCCGCGGCGGTCCTGGGGGCCGAGGGCGCCCGGGCGCGGCTGCGTGCGTACCGGTTCGGCTGGCGGCAGCCGGCGACGGCCGTGCTGGGCGGGGTCGCCCTCTTGGTCCCGGCCGCGCTGGCCCTGGGCTGGGTGCTGCGCGGTGCCAGCCCCGTCCTGGCCACCGGTCCCGCCGACGTCCTCCCGCCGTACGTCCAGGTCACCTCGCTGGGGCCGGACCGCCCGCGCACCCTGGTGCTGCAGGCACACGACGCCGTGGTGTCGTACGCGCTGGTGCCAGGTGAGGGGCGGCAGCTGGGGGACGCCGAGGTCGCTCCCTCGGCCGTGCTGACCCGCACGCTCGACCGGACGGTGCAGACGCTGCTGTCCGGCACCGGCGACATCGCCCAGACGCAGGTCCTGGACTCCTACGGCGTCGGCTACGTGGTCCTCGACGCCCCGCTCGACCCGGTGATCGAGCGACGGCTGGACGGCACGCCGGGGCTGCAGCGGGTCAGCTCGGTCAGCTCGGGGTCGCTGTGGCGCGTCGTCCCACCGGGCGTACGGGTGCGGCTGCTGCGGCCGCCGGCACCGGCGGTGACGATCCCCGTCGACCCGGCCGCGCCGGCGACCACCGTGGACGCGCCGGTCCCGCCGGTGGCCGGCACCCCGGCGCCCCCCACCGGCGACGGCACGCTGTGCCTGGCCGAGGCCGCCGACCCCGGCTGGCGGGCCAGCGCCGACGGCAAGCCGCTCGCCGGCCGCACCGTCGACGGCTGGGCTCAGGCGTTCGCCGTGCCGGCCTCGGCCACGCACATGCAGGTCACGTACGTCGACCACCGTGGCCGCTGGCTCGTCGCCCAAGGGGTGCTCGCGTTCACCGTGCTGCTGCTCGCGCTGCCGTCCTGGCGACGCCGTGACGACGGGCTCGACGAGCCCGAGCAGGACGCCCCGTACGCGCTGGCCCCGCCGGCCGTGCCCGAGCCGGAGGAGGTCCGGTGACCCGCCCCACGCCGGGCCGGACGCTCCTGGGCATGACCGTCGGCGTCGTCGCCGCCGTACTGCTGACCGGGCTGGCCGCCGGCGGTCGCGAGGGTGCGGCCGCGCCGCCGCAGCGGGTCGCGACCATCCCCGTCACGGACTCCGTGGTGGTCTGCCCGGCCGTCGCCGGGGCCGACGCCCGGACCACCAGCGTCGTCTCGGCTTCTTCGCCGAGCACCGAGGGGACGATCGAGATCCGCACGCTGACCGGCTCCGCGACCGCGGCCCCGCTGGCCTCGCTCGCCCCGGGCAGCTCGGTGGTCCGCTACGCAGGGCCCCCGGGCGCCAAGACCGCGCCCGTCCTGGTGCACGCCACCGGCGACCGGGCCCGCGCGCTCACCGCCGAGGTCGTCACCCGGGTCTCGGCGGGTGTGAGCCGCTCGGTGTCGGCCGCGCCGTGCAGCGAGCCGACGGGGGACACCTGGCTGGTGGGCGGCAGCACCGTCTCCGGCCGCCGGGACGTCGTGTACCTCACGAACGCCGACCAGGCCCCGGCCATCGTCGACGTATCGGTGTACGGGCCGGACGGGTTGCTGGAGCCGCCACAGTCGCAGGGCGTGACCGTGCCCGCGCGGGCCCAGGTGACCGAGGCGCTCGACGCGCTCGCCCCGGGTCTGGCCTCGACGGCCGTCCTGGTGCACGTGCGGTCCGGCCGGGTGGCGGCCGCGCTCCGGGACGCCGCTGCGGTCGGTTCGGTCCCCGCCGGCGTCGACTGGGTCCCACCCTCCACCCCGCCGTCCCGCAAGCAGGTCCTGGTCGGGATCCCCGGCGAGGCCTCCGGCCGGCACGTCCTGGAGCTGCTGGTACCCGGCGACACGGACGCGTCGGTGCGGGTCCGATTCGCCACCGCCGACGGAACCCTGTCACCGCCGCTCGCCGCGTCGTCGGACAACTCGCTGGACGTGCCGGCCGGTCGCCTGTACCGGGTCGACCTCGACAAGGCCGGGGTCCCCGCGCCCTTCAGCGTCCTGCTCGACGCGGACCAGCCGTTCGTGGCCGGCGTCCAGACCACGGAAGGCGGCAAGGGCAAGTTCACCGACATCGCCTGGGCCGGCGGCAGCCCGAGGGTGCTGGGCGGCTCGGTCGTAGTCCCGTGGGTCGACCGCACCGCGACTGTCTCGACCGCGGTCCAGCTGACGGCGGCCGGGTCCGACGATGTCGTGGTGCGCGTCGTCACCCGCGACTCGACAGGCGTGCAGGTCGGCTCGCAGGACTACACGGTCCAGGCCGGACGGCAGCTGCAGCTGGCACCGGGGTCGGTGAAGCTGGGCGTCGGCTCGGTCGAGGTCCAGGCGCCGGCGGGCGCCGACCTCGTGGTCGGCTGGTACACGACCGAGCTCGGTGCGCACGGGCCGCTCATCGCCGGCGGGCCGCTGCTGCAGACGCCGATGACGGTCCCGCAGCCGCCCGCGGTCGCCGACCCGGCCGTGGGCTACCCCGGGCACTGAGCGGTCGCGCCCGCCCGGCTCAGTCCGGGTCCAGACGCTCCGCCGGCACGTCCAGCAGGTCGGCGAGCTGCTCCACGACCACCTCGTGCACCAGCCGGGCGCGGTCGACAGCGTCCGCGGCCCGCAGCTCCAGCGGCCGCCGGTAGACCACCAGCCGGGCCGGGCGGTCCCGTGCTCCGGCGTCGACCCGCGCGAGCGGCAGCTCGCGTCCGGCCGCGGCCTCGTCCAGCGCTGCCGGGGGCGGTACGTCCTCGACCCCCAGCTCGACCGCCACCAGCCGGTTGACCAGCGCCGGGTCGTCGCGCACCGCCTGCTCGATCTCCTCGACGGCGTCGAGCACGAGGTCGTCGAACGCCTCGGCCCGGGAGCGGCCCAGCGGTACCTCGCGCGGTGCCAGCGAGCCGCGCAGCCCGCGCCCGTGCCGGTCCCGGCGACGCGGGTGCCGGTCGGGCCCGACGGCACCGGAGGCGTCATCCCGGTCGCCGTGTCCGCGCAGTCGACGCACGGGCGGAGCGTAACGCCGCCCCCGGCTCCGCCCAGCCGGAGGTGAAGCCAGAACGCGACACGGACCGGCCCGGACTCCCAATCCGGCGGGCGGTGCGCCGGCGCCGGTAGCGTCGCCGACGTGAGCCCCATCCGACGCTGCTCGCGGACCGCCTGCGGCAAGCCCGCCGTCGCGACGCTCACCTACGTGTACGCCGAGTCGACCGCAGTGCTCGGCCCGCTGGCCACCTACGCAGAGCCGCACTGCTACGACCTGTGCCTGGCGCACAGCGAGCGGCTCACCGCCCCGCGGGGCTGGGAGGTGGTCAGGCTGGCACCCGACCCGGACTCCCTCGTGCCGAACACCGACGACCTCGAGGCGCTCGCGGACGCGGTCCGCGAGTCGGCCCGCCAGCCGGTGCCGGTGGGTGGGGCGCCGGTCCAGGCCGGGTCCGAGCCCGGCCGCCGCGGGCACCTGCGGGTCCTGCGTCCGCTCGAGGACTGACCGGCGCGGACGGCCCACCGGGAGCCGTGTCCGGTTTGCGCGGAAATCGCCGGTTGCTCAAGCCCGGACGGGGGTGCTGCCGATGAGCCCTGCATCCGCGCACCCTCACCCGTTCGGAGCATGCGATGCCCAGGAGCAGCACCCCCGCCGCAGCACCGAAGCGCGCCACCCGGGCGACCGCGACGCCCGCGGCGCCCGCGGCGCCGGCCAAGCAGGCCGGTAGCGCCAAGGCGGTCAAGGCAGCGAAGCCGGTCGAGGCGACCGAGCCGGCCGGGACGACCAAGGGGGCCGGGACGACCAAGAAGACGAAGGCGGCTCAGGCACGCAAGGCACCCACCGCGACCAAGGCGCCCACCGCGACCAAGGCGACCAGAGCTGCCTCGACCACGCCGCGACGGGCAGCGCGCGTCGTCGTCCTTCCGGTCGAGACGGTCGCCGAGGTCATCGCGTTGCCGGCGCCGGCGCGAAAGTCCACCCGACGCCGCGGTCGTTCCGCACGCGCAGTCGTCCCGGTCGCGCTCGGCTCGCTCACCCAGCCCGGCGCCCGGACCGGTGAGACCTGCGACGTCTGCGGGACCACACGCATCACCAGCCTCGCGCTGATGCTCACCGACGGGACCCCGGTGCGGTTCACCAGCTGTCACGCCTGCGAGCACCGCAGCTGGGTCGGCCCGGACGGCCCGCTGGACCGCGCGACCGTGCTGGAGCGGACCCGGAAGGTGCGCTAGCAGCCGGCCGATAGGCTCGGCGCATGCCGGACGTCACTCAGCGGGACCCCGCCGCTCTCGACCAGATCGTCAAGGCGTACGACGTCCGCGGTGTCTATCCCGACCAGCTCGACGAAGCCCTGGCGCACGATGTCGGCGCGGCCTTCGTCCGGCTCGTCCGCGCCGGCGACGCACCGCCGGGGACCGTCGTGGTCGGCCACGACATGCGGCCCAGCAGCACCCCGCTGGTTTCGGCGTTCACCGCCGGCGCGACCGGCCAGGGCGCCGACGTGGTGCAGGTCGGCCTGGTCTCCACCGACGCGCTGTACTTCGCCTCCGGCTACCTGGACGCGCCGGGCGCCATGTTCACCGCGAGCCACAACCCGGCGCAGTACAACGGGATCAAGCTGTGCCGCGCGGGGGCCGCGCCGGTGGGGCTGGAGACCGGCCTGGCGGACATCAAGCGCATGCTCGCCGAGGGCGTCCCCGGGTACGACGGCCCGGCCGGCACGGTGTCCACCCGCGACCTGCTGCCCGAGTACGCCGACTTCCTCAAGAGCCTGGTCGACCTTTCCGGGAGCCGCCCGCTGCGCGTCGTCGTCGACGCCGGCAACGGGATGGGCGGGCACACGGCGCCGGTCGTCCTCGCCGGCCTGCCGCTGACCGTCGTCCCGCTGTACTTCGAGCTGGACGGCACGTTCCCCAACCACGAGGCCAACCCGATCGACCCGGAGAACCTGCGCGACCTGCAGGCGAGGGTGCTCGCCGAGCGGGCCGACCTCGGGCTCGCGTTCGACGGGGACGCCGACCGGTGCTTCGTGGTCGACGAGCGCGGGGAGATCGTCACGCCTTCGACGCTGACCGCGCTGATCGCGGTCCGCGAGCTCGCCCAGGACCCGGGCGGCACGATCATCCACAACCTGATCACGTCCAGGGCCGTGGCGGAGGCGGTGCGCGAGAACGGCGGCACGCCGGTGCGCACGCGGGTCGGCCACTCCTTCATCAAGCAGGTCATGGCCGAGACCGGGGCCGTGTTCGGCGGCGAGCACTCCGGCCACTTCTACTTCCGGGACTTCTGGCGGGCCGACTCCGGCATGCTCGCGGCGCTGCACGTGCTCGCCGCGCTGGGCGCGACGCCGGCGGGCACGACGCTGTCGAGCCTGCTCGCCCCGTACGACCGGTATGCCGTCTCCGGCGAGATCAACTCGACCGTCGGCGACCCGCCGGGGCGCATGCGCGCGGTGGAGGCGGCCTTCGCGCACGAGCCGGGTGTCCGCGTCGACCATCTCGACGGCCTCACCGTCGACGCCGACGACTGGTGGTTCAACCTGCGGGCCTCGAACACCGAGCCGTTGCTGCGCCTCAACGTCGAGGCTGTCGACGGTGCCACTGTCGAGTCTGTGCGGGACCGCGTCCTGGCCGTGGTCAGGGAGGGGAGCTGATGGACCTCGACCCGCTGTTGCTGGAGATCCTGGCCTGCCCGTGCGAGCACCACGCACCGGTCGAGCCGGCGCAGGACGCTCTCGTCTGCACCCGCTGCCGCACCAGCTTCCCGGTCCGTGACGGCATCCCGGTGATGCTGCTGGACGAGGCCACGCCGGGCCCGCAGGGCATCGGCGCCGAGCTCTGACGGCGGGGGCTGGGGTGAGCCGGACCGTCGACGAAGAGCTCCTCGACGATCCCGGCCGCCTCGAGGCGGCCGACCGGCACCAGACCCTGCTGGCCCTGGCCGGCGCGGGCGCGCAGGTCCGCTCGGCGCACCGGCTCGCGGTCGAGGCCGGGGCGCCGGGGGTCGCGGCCGACGGCCGGCCGCGCGCGGTCGTCGTCTCCGCCCTCGGCGGGTCGGCCGTCGTCGGCGACCTGCTCGCCGCACTCGCCGGTCCCGGCAGCCCGGTGCCGGTGTTCCCGGTGCACTCCACCACGTTGCCGGGCTGGGCCAGCCCGCTCGACCTGGTCGTCGCCGTGTCGGTGTCCGGTCGCGCGCACGGCCCGCTCGCCGTGGCCGCCGAGGCGGCCAGGCGCGGCTGCCGCCTCCTCACGGTCGGACGCGAGGGCTCCCCGCTGGCCGAGGTCTGCGCCCGGGCTCGTGGCGTGCACGTGCCGGTCCCCGCCTCGCAGCGCTCGTCACGGACCAGCCTGTGGGCGTTGGCCGTACCGGTCCTCGTGGCCGCGGACGCGTTGGGCCTCGTCCCCGGCGAGGCCGCCATGCTGGCAGCCACGGCCGACGCGCTGGACACCGTCGCGGAGAAGGCGCGACCGGCGTCGGAGTCCTTCGTCAACCCGGCCAAGGCACTTGCCCTGGACCTGGCCGGCTCGGTGCCGATGGTGCTCGGCGCCGGCGACCTGGCCGGCGTGGTCGCCCGGCGGGCGGCCGCCCAGCTGGCCCGCAACGCCCGCCACCCGGCGGTCTCCGGCATCCTGCCCGACGCCGCCGCCGAGGTCGTCGCCACCTTCGACGGGCCGTTCGTGCGCAGCAACGAAGACCTGTTCGTCGACGACATCTTCAACGACGCGGTCGGCGCGAACGGCCCGACGACCCTGCGACTGCTGCTGCTGCGCGACGACGAGGAGCACCAGGACGTGGACGTCGCCCGCGTCGCCGACGTGGTGCGGGACACCGCGACCGGAGGCGGTGTGCGCGTGACCGAGCTGCGGGCCGAGCCCGGCCCCGACCTGGCCCGCCTCGCCGGTCTGGTCGCGCTGACCGACTTCGCCTCGGTCTACCTGGCGCTCGGGCTCGGCCTGGACCCGGCTACGTCGCCGCACGTGGCCGACCTCAAAGAACGGATGCGATGAGCGCGTCGGGTGGGACCCGGGCCATCGTCGCTGCGCTCGCCGCCAACCTCGGCATCGCCGCGTCCAAGTTCGTGGCCTTCGCCTTCACCGGCTCGTCGTCGATGGCCGCCGAGGGTGTGCACTCGCTGGCCGACTCCGGCAACCAGGTGTTGCTGCTCGTCGGCGGGCACCGCTCGCACCGCGAGCCGGACGAGGAGCACCCGTTCGGCTACGGACGCACGCGCTACATCTACGCGTTCGTCGTCTCCATCGTGCTGTTCTCCGTCGGCGGCCTGTTCGCGGTGTACGAGGGCGTGCACAAGATCCTCAACCCGGAGCCGCTCACCTCGCCCCAGTGGGCCATCGGGGTGCTGCTGGTGTCGATCGCGCTGGAGTCGTTCTCGCTGCGCACGGCGGTCAAGGAGTCGAACCACGTGCGCGCCGGGCGCCCGTGGCTGTCCTTCGTCCGGCACGCGAAGTCACCCGAGCTGCCCGTCGTGCTGCTCGAGGACACCGGAGCGCTGGTCGGCCTGCTGCTCGCCCTGGTCGGGGTCAGCCTCGCGGCCCTCACCGGCAACGGGCGCTGGGACGGTCTCGGCTCGCTGTCGATCGGCGTGCTCCTCGTGCTCATCGCGATCTTCCTGGCGCAGGAGATGAACAGCCTGCTCATCGGCGAGGCCGCGCTGCCCGACGAGGTCGCCGCCATCCGCGCAGCTCTGGAGGCCACCCCCGAGGTGCTGCGGGTCATCCACCTGCGCACCCTGCACCTGGGACCGGACGAGATCCTCGTCGGCGCCAAGGTCGCGGTCGCCCACGACGACACGGCGTCGGCCGTCGCGCGGGCGATCGACGCCGCCGAGCTGCGGGTACGGGCCGCCGTGCCGACGGCCACGCGCATCTACCTCGAGCCTGACATCGACCGTGGCGCGGACGTGCCCGCGAGTGGGGCATGATCCCCCGGTGACCCGCCCAGCCGAGTGCACCGTCGACCCCGCCCTGTTCAGCACGCCGCTCGCCCAGGCGGCCCGCGCCCGCCTCGAGTCGGTCGCCGACGAACTCGTCGGGCTGTCGCACGCCATCGCCGCCGACCCGGAGCTGGCGTACCACGAGGTCCGCGCGGCGGGCCGGTGCGCCGACCTGCTCGAGGCGGGCGGGCTGAGCGTCGAGCGGGGCGCCTACGGCCTGCCGACGGCGTTCGCGGCGCGCACCGGCGCTACCGGTCCGCACGTCGTGGTGTGCGCGGAGTACGACGCGCTGCCCGGTGTCGGGCACGCCTGCGGGCACAACATCATCGCGGCGTCGGCGGTCGGCGCCGGGCTCGCCCTCGCCGCGGTCGCCGATGAGGCCGGGCTGCGGGTCACCGTCCTCGGGACACCGGCCGAGGAGAGCGGCGGCGGCAAGGTCGACCTGATCGGCGCGGGCGCGCTCGACGGCGTCGACTTCGCGATGATGGTGCACCCCTCCCCGTTCGACGTGCACGCCGCGCGCGGCCTGGCGATCGAGGAGTGGGACGTCGTGTACACCGGGCACGCCTCGCACGCCAGCTTCGCGCCCCAGCTCGGGCGCAACGCGCTCGACGGCGTCGTGGCCGGGTACACCGCCCTGGCGATGCTGCGCCAGCACCTCGCGCCGTGGCAGCAGGTGCACGGGGTCATCACCGACGGCGGCGACGCCCCCAACGTCGTGCCCGAGCGGGCCGCCGCCTCGTACTACCTGCGTGCGGTGGATGCGGCCGGTCTCGCCGACTTGCGGGACCGGGTGCGGGCCTGCCTCGAGGGCGCGGCGCGGGCGACCGGGACCACAGTGGAGATCACGCGCGTCGGCCACATGTACGACCCGGTCGAACCGCATCCGGGTCTGGTCGCCGCGTTCGGGGCGGCGTGTGCCGCGATCGGTCGTCCGTTCACGCCGGACCCCAAAGGCGAGGACATGGGCGGGTCGACCGACTTCGGCAACGTCAGCCAACTGGTGCCGGCCGTGCACGCGGACCTCGCCGTGCACTCGTGGCCGGCGGTCAACCACCAGCACGAGTTCGCCGCGCACTGTGTCACGCCGGCGGGTGACCGGACGATGCTGGAGGGTGCGGCGGCGCTGGCGCTGACCGCGCTGGCGGTGGCCGCCGACCGGTCGATCATCGGCCGCTGACCGCGACCTTCGAGGGACAGGCCTGCTGTGACCCAGGGGTGACCACATGGGGACCGCGCTGGTCGGATGCCGTTTCACGCGCCGCCACGCGGACCACATCGCTCTTTCATCACCAGATCGGGCGTCAGGGGCCGTAGACGGTGAGCACTCCCGACTCGTCGGCGACGAAGAGCTTGCCGGCCGCGAACACCGGCTGCGAGAAAACGCTGCCTGCGGAGACGATCGTCCGCAGCGGCGCACCCGTCTGCGAGCTGAACAGCGCCACACCCGGCTTCGCCGTGCCCACGCATCCGTACAAGGGCACGGCGAGCACGTGGGTCGTCGCGTTCAGCGTCGGCGAGCCGTTCGGCAGGCAGCCCAGCGGCCGTTCCCAGAGGACCGCTCCGGTCGCCGGGTTCAGAGCCCGGACCGAGCCCTGCGCGGCGTTGCCGCCGATCGTCGTCTGGTTCGCGGCGACGAACAGCGTGGCGCCGGGACCGTCGTACGCGGCCGAGGTGATGCATGCTCCGTTCCCGGTCCCGCCGGTCTGCCCGACCTGTCGCTGCCACACGGGTCCGGCCGCCAGGTTCGCCCGCCGCCACACGTAGTAGATGCCGTTCTTGTTGCACGCGCCGATCATGTTCGTGGCGGTGCCGCCGATGGTCGCGGTGAAGAACGTCGGGGAGCTGCCGAAGTCGAGGTCCTCGGTGATCGGCGTCGGCACGGTCCACTTCTCCTGTTTCGCGAGCGTGGACGCGGACAGCCGCACGATGGAGAAGGCGTCGTAGACCTGCCCGGCGCTCGGGTCGGGGTTACCGGTCGTGACCCACACCGAGGTGCCGTCGCCGGCCATGCTGCTCCACACGCTCGGCCCCACCTTGCCGGCTGGGACGGCGTAGTACGTGTGGTTCTTCACGCCGGTGTGCTGGTCGACCTGCACGACACCGCCGCGGATCTTGTTCGCGTCGCACGCCGCGGCCAGGCCCATGTAGATCTTCCCGCCGACCACGGTCGGGGACGACCAGTTGTACCAGCGCGCCTCGCCGTCGGCTGTGGCCGGCCCGATGGCGACCTTCCACACCTGCGCGCCGGTCGCGGCGTTCAGCGCGTAGAGGTAGTGCGACCCGGCGGCGTACACGGTCAGGGTGCCGGTGACCGGGTCGGCGGCCACGGTCGCCGTGCCGGTGATGCCCTTGGCGGAACAGACGGTGGCGCTGCCGAAGTCCAGCTGCTTCTTCCAGACGACGGCTCCGGTGGCCACGTTCAGGTTGTAGAAGATCCCGGTGCGGGAACCGATGTAGACGTGGCCGCCGACGACGGTCGGGCTGGCGTCGAAGCGCGGACCCGGTGCGCCGGCCTGGGTGGGCGGCCCGGCCTTGAAGCTCCACGCGACGTGCAGCGACGGGACTTTCGCCGGCGTGATGGCGGTGTCGTTGAAGGCGGCCGAGCTGTGCGCCGGTCCGTGCTCGTAGCCGGCCCAGTCCGTGTTCGGCGCGGCGTCCGATGATCCGGCGGTCGCGGTGAGCACGGTGACGGCGATACCGACGCCCACGGTGGCGAGCCTGGTCACGGCCGAGGTTCTCATCGCATTCCTCCTAGCCCACTGCGCCAGTCAGCCGGCGAGGAAGCTGAGCCTGACCTGACGCACGGGGTTGTCTACGTTGCTGTCGACGAGGACGACGCTCTGCCACGTGCCGAGCGCGGGTCGGCCGGCTACGACCGGCACGGTCACGGACGGCGAGACGAGCGCAGGCAGGACGTGGTCGCGGCCGTGGCCGCGGGTGCCGTGCCGGTGCCGGTACCGGTCCTCGGCGGGCAGCAGGCCGTCGACGAGGTCGGACAGGTCCTGCTCGGTCCCGCTCCCGGTCTCGATGATCGCCAGGCCGGCCGTCGCGTGCGGGACGAAGACGTTGAGCAGACCGTCCCCGCGGCCGCCGCAGAAGTCGGTGACGGCGGCGGTGAGGTCGGTGACGAGCCGGTCGCCGGTCGCGACGCGCAGCTCGGTGGTGACCACGCGGTCATCCTGTCGCAGCAGGGGTGCGTTCGTCAGCGGGCCGGCGGCCGCAGGAGGCGCTGGGCCTTCACCTGGTCGAAGTCCAGCGCCCGGGTAGCCGGCGTGATCCGCGCGGTCAGCTCGCCGAGCCGGCGTACGTCCGCCGCGACCGCGGCCTCGCTCACGGCGCGCAGGGCGAACGCCAGCGCCTGCGGCGACACCCCGTACCGCTGCTCGACGGTGGCCGCCCAGGCGGCCGCGACGAGGTCGTCCCGGTCGTAGGTGCGGTGCCGTCCGGGCGCCTCGGCCCCCACCGGGAGCAGGCCGAGCGCCTCCCGGTAGCGCAGGATCCGCGGGGTCGTCCCCAGGGCCCGGGCTGCTGCGCCGATCCGCATGGAGGCCATTCTTTACACGATCGTGTGAGAAAAGCACGTCGGGCGCGGTTTTCGTCCTAGGATCCGGCGCATGACTTCGACTCCCACCACGTCCACGACCCCCCGGCACGACATCGCCGATGCCTCGCTGGCAGCCCAGGGCAAGGCCCGCATCGAGTGGGCCGAGCGGTCGATGCCGGTGCTCGGCCAGATCCGCGAGCGGTTCGCGAAGGAGCGCCCGTTCGAGGGTGTCCGGATCGCCGCCTGCATGCACGTGACGACCGAGACGGCCAACCTCATGCGTGCCCTGCAGGCCGGCGGCGCCGAGATCGCGCTCTGCGCGAGCAACCCGCTGTCGACCCAGGACGACACCGCCGCAGCGCTCGTGCACGAGTACGGCATCTCGGTGTTCGCCCACCACGGCACCGACGTCGAGGGCTACTACCGGGACATCAACGCGGCGCTGGACGTCCGCCCGCACCAGGTGTTCGACGACGGCTGCGACCTGGTCAACACGCTGCACACGACCCGGACCGAGCTGCTCGAGCACGTCAAGGGCGGCTGCGAGGAGACGACGACGGGCGTGATCCGGCTGCGCGCGATGGCGGTCGACAAGGCGCTGCGGTTCGCGATGGTCGCGGTGAACGACACCGACACCAAGCACATGTTCGACAACCGGTACGGGACCGGGCAGTCGACGCTGGACGCCATCTTCAGGGCCACGAACACGCTGCTGGCCGGCAAGAGGTTCGTGGTCGCCGGCTACGGCTACTGCGGCAAGGGCGTGGCCGACCGCGCCAAGGGCATGGGTGCCGACGTGATCGTCACCGAGATCGACCCGACGAAGGCGCTCGACGCGACCATGCAGGGCTTCCGGGTGATGCCGATGAGCGAGGCCGCCCGCATCGGCGACGTCTTCGTCACGGTCACCGGCAACCGCGACGTGCTGCGCGATGAGCACTTCGCGCTGATGAAGGACGGCGCGATCCTGGCCAACTCGGGCCACTTCGACATCGAGATCGACGTCAAGTGGCTCGAGAAGCAGGCCACCGTCGTCAACCGCAGGATCCGGCACCAGACGGACGAGTACGTCTTCGCGGACGGCCGCCGGCTGATGCTGCTGG
Organism: uncultured Actinomycetota bacterium; assembly: GCA_963849365.1. Classification (GTDB taxonomy): domain Bacteria; phylum Actinomycetota; class Actinomycetes; order Prado026; family Prado026; genus CAVQCJ01. Next base: position 222,663 of record CAWKHA010000004.1, on the reverse strand, counting down.
CCGAGGGCCGCCTGGTCAACCTGGGTGCCGCGGAGGGTCACCCGGCCGCAGTCATGGACATGTCGTTCGCGGACCAGGCACTCACGGCGGAGTGGTTGGTGGACAACGCCGACGCGCTGGAGCCGGGTGTGTACGAGGTGCCGACGCAGATCGACAAGCAGGTGGCTGCGCTCAAGCTCGCCGCGATGGGCGTGGACATCGACACCCTGACCCCTGCGCAGGAGGAGTACCTGTCGAGCTGGGAGCACGGTTCGTGACCCAGGTCGGAGTGCTCGGCACCGGTGTCGTCGGCCGCACTGTCGGCGCGCGGCTCGCTGAGGTTGGCCACGACGTCGTCAACGGCTCGCGCACGGCGAACGACGACGGCGTACGGACGTTCGCCGACGCTGCGGCGCACGGCGAGGTGGTGGTCAACGCCACCGGCGGCCTGGTCAGCATCGACGCGCTCACGTTGGCCGGGGCGGACAACCTGGCCGGCAAGCCGTTGCTGGACATCGCGAACGCCCTGGACTTCTCCGGCGGCTTCCCGCCGAAGGTGCGGGCGAGCGACTCCGAGAGCCTGGCCGAACGGATCCAGGCGGCGTTCCCGACCGCGCGGGTGGTGAAGACGCTCAACACGTTGAACGCCGACCTGATGGTGCACCCGCGCGCCCTGCCGGGCCCGCACTCGACCTTCCTCGCCGGAGACGACCCGGAGGCGAAGGCGACGGCGCGCGGCTTCCTGCTGGAGTTCGGCTGGACGGACGACGAGGTGCTCGACCTCGGCGACCTGGAGGCCGCGCGCGGGCTGGAGCTGTACCTGCCTCTGTGGCTGCGGCTGCACGGGACGGTCGGCGCGGCGTTCAACATCCACGTCGTCCGCGGGTGAGCGCGGCGGCCGACCCGCTGGAGGCCCAGCCGCCCCAGCACCCGCAGGTCGAGCCGCGCTGGGGGTTCGGCGACGTGGCCGTCGCGCTTGGTGGCGCGATCGTGATCGGCAACCTGGCGGCGGTGCTGCTGGTCTCCGAAGCCGGGCACGTCTCCGGCGCAGTGCGGGCGTGGACGGCCGTCGTGGTGCTGACCGGCCCGTGGCTGCTGCTGGGCGGCTGGCCGCTGTACGCGGCGAGGACCAAGGGGAACGGTCCGGTCCGTGACCTGGCGCTGCGGATCACGTGGCGCCATGCGGGAGTCGGCGTGCTGGGCGGGGCGGCCGGGCTGCTCACCGCGTCCTTGGTCGCGCAGCTGCAGGTGGCGATCACCCACCAGCAGCTGGACGCGCGGGCGGCCGACGTCGCGCACGACATCGTTGCGGCGTCGCCGGCGGCCCTGGCCGTGTTTGCGGTGGCGACGGCGTTCGGTGCGCCGGTTGTCGAGGAGCTGGCGTTCCGCGGGCTCACCTACGGCTCGCTCCGCAAGCGCGGGGTCACGCCGGCGTGGTCGGTCGTGTGGACGACCGCGCTGTTCGCGGGCTTCCACTTCGAGCCCGCCCGGCTGCTGGTGCTGGCGGTGCTCGGCGGCTGGATCGGCTGGGTCCGGGCCGTCACCGGGAGCACGACCGCGAGCATGGTCGCGCATGCGACGGTCAACGTCCCGGGCGCGCTGCTGATCCTGCTCGCGCACTAGCGGGGGGCCGGTCAGCCGGGCGGCGCGAAGCCGTACGGATCCGCAGGGGGCGGAACAGGAGCCGGCCCGGTCGGCGATGGCGGGGCGTACGGCGCGTACGGCTGCGGGTGAGCCGGCTGCGGCGCCTGTCCGTACGGCTGCGGTGTGCGGGCGAGCTCGCGGCGTCGACGCTCGGCCAGCACGGCCGCGAGGTACGCCTCGGGCGGGCAGCCCGGCGGTGGCGGCGGGGCCACGAAGCGGGAGACGTCGTAGGCGACCCGGTGCGCCATCTGCGTGCGGGCTGCCGGCGAGATCTGCGCGGCCCGCGACAGGAACTGGCGGGCCGCGAGGGCGAGCTGGTCGGGCAGCCGGGACAGCTCGGCGGTGGCGGCCCATCCGGCCAACCCGGGCGGCATCTGGACGGACGGAGCCGCCGCCTGCGGCACCCGCTCGCGCACCACGACGGTGCCCGCGAGGTAGTCGCCGACCCGCTTGCCACGGCTGGAAGCGAGGCTGGTCAGGATCGCGATGAACGGCAGGGTCCAGATCTCGATCACCCCGACCAGCGCGCGCACGAGCGCGTGCCGGAACCGTCCCGAACCGCCGTCGTCGCGCACCACCCGCAGCCCCATCGCCATCTTGCCGGGCGTGCGTCCGTTGGTGAGGGTCTCGAACAGCAGCGGGTAGCCGACGACGAGGCCGATGTAGACCAGCAGCACGATCGCCGTCGCCGCGTCCTGGTCGCCGACGTCCGCCTGCCCGAGCAGGAAGACCATGCCGAACAGCAGGACGAAGGTGATCGCGAGGTCGACCAGCCGGGCCAGCGCCCGGCTGGGGAACCGGGCCAGCCGCAGCTCGAGCAGGACAGCCTCACCGCTGACCAGGTCGCCACCGAGGTGCGCGCCCCAGCTGCCCGCGCCACCGCCCGTGCCACCGCCCGCGCCCGCGCCCGTCCCGGGCGCACCGGACGCCCAGCCCGCTCCGGGCGCCCCCTGGCTCATCGCTGCCGTCCCCTCGAACTCCGCAGCGACCCTGCCGTGGCGCTCGCGTTGCTGCGCCGGGTGCCGCTGCCCTGCGGATAGTGTGCCGAACCATCGACGTCGACGTGTTCGTTCACGCCCACCGCCGGGAGTGGGACCGGCTCGACGAGCTCACCCGCCGCAGCCGCACCCTCACCGGTCCCGAGGTGGACGAGCTCGTCGACCTCTACCAGCGCGCGGCGACCCACCTGTCCGCGGTCCGCACCGCGGCCCCCGACCCCGCGCTCGTGGCGCGCCTGTCGACGCTGGTGGCCCGGGCCCGCAGCGTCGTCACGGCCTCGGGGGCGCCGGCGTACCGGGAGGTCGCGCTGTTCGTGACGCGACGGTTCCCGGCCGCGGTGTACCGGGCCCGCTGGTGGTGGCTGTCGGCCGGCGCCGGCTTCCTCCTGGTGGCCTTCGCGCTGGCGTGGTGGGTGTACGCGAACGCCGACGTGCAGGCCTCGATCGCCACGCCCGACGAGGTTCGGCAGCTGGTCGACCAGGACTTCGCGTCGTACTACTCCTCGCACCCCGCGGGGGCCTTCGCGTTCCAGGTCTGGACGAACAACGCGTGGCTCGCCGCGCTGGCGATCGCGTCCGGCGGGCTGCTCGGGATCCCGATCCCGTACCTGCTGTTCACGAACGCGGCGAACGTCGGCCTGATCGCGGGTCTGATGGCCGCGCACGGTCGGCTGGGGGTGTTCTTCGGCCTGATCCTGCCGCACGGGCTGCTCGAGCTGACGGCCGTCTTCGTGGCCGCCGGAGTCGGGCTGCGCCTGGGCTGGACCATCGTGGCGCCGGGCGAGCGTCCCCGCGGCGCCGCGGTGGCCCAGGAGGGTCGCGCCGCGGTCGGCGTCGCGATGGGCCTGGTCGGAGTCCTGCTCCTGTCCGGGATCGTCGAGGCGTTCGTGACGCCTTCGCCGCTGCCGACGTGGGCGCGCATCGCGGTGGGCCTGGCGGTCTGGGCCGGTTTCCTGGCGTACGTGTTCGTGCTGGGCCGCGCCGCCGCGCGGGCGGGCGAGACCGGCGACCTGGAACGCGCTGCGGTCGGCGACGACCGTCCGGTGGCGGCCTAGCCCCCGGCTCGTCCGGACCTACAGCCGCCCGGCGGCCTTGAGCGCGAGGTAGGCGTCGGCGAGCCTGGGCGGCAGCTGTTCGGGATCGCCCTCGACCACGTGGACGCCGGCCCGCTGCAGCCGCGCCCCCACCTGGTGGCGGGCCAGCACGGTGCGCGAGCCGGCGGCCGCGTCGTAGACGGCTTCGGCGTCCCCACGGGCGGCGGCCATCTGCTCGACCCGCGGGTCGGCCACCGAGGCGAGCACCACGCTGTGCCGGGCGGTCAGGCGGCCCAGCTCGGGCAGCAGGCCGTACTCCACCGGCGCCGGGTCGAGCGCGGTCAGCAGCACGACCAGCGAGCGGTGCGGGGCCCGGCGCAGCACCTCGCCGGACACGGCGCGCCAGTCGGCCTCGACCAGGCGCGCGTCCAGCCCGGCGAGGACCTGCACGAACGACGGGAGCACCTCCGTGGCCGAGCGGCCCTGCACGGCGGCGCGCAGCACGCGGTCGTGCGCGATCAGGTCGACCCGGTCGCCGGCCCTGGTCGCCAGCGCGGCCAGCAGCAGGGCCGCGTCCATCGCTGCGTCCAGCCGGGGTGCGTCGCCGACCCGGCCGGCCGCGGTGCGTCCGGTGTCCAGCACGAGCAGCACGTGCCGGTCGCGCTCGGGCCGCCAGGTACGGACGACGACGTCGCGGGACCTGGCGGTGGCCCGCCAGTCGATCGACCGGACGTCGTCGCCGGGCACGTACTCGCGCAGGGAGTCGAACTCGGTGCCCTGCCCGCGCACGAGCACCGGGGTCCGGCCGTCCATGTCGCGCAGGCGGGCGAGCTTGGCCGGCAGGTGCTTGCGGGACGCGAAAGACGGCAGCACCCGCAGCCGCCACGGTGCGGCGTGCGCGCCCTGGCGTGCTGCCAGCCCGAGCGGGCCGAACGCGCGCACGCTCACCCGGTCCGGCACCCGGTCGCCGCGCCGCGTCGGCACCAGCTCGACCGTCAGCGCGCGGCGCTCGCCCGGCGGCAGGTCCAGCGGCTGCCGCGGGTTCCGCGCGCCGGCGCTCGGCGGCCAGGCGTCGCGGAGCACGCCACGCACCCACCGGCGGCCGGGGTTCGACACGCGGACCACCACCCGGGAGCTCTCGCCGAGACGGACCGACGTGTCGCCGGATCGGACCACCCGCAGACCGCGGACCGACCCCGCCAGGGCCAGGTCGACGGCGACGAGCACGACCAGTGCCGCGTCGACCGCCCAGAACGCCGCCCAGGAACCGGCCACGCCGACCAGCAGCGCGCCCAGCAGCGCGAGCAGGGCGAGCCGCCCGGAGACCGCCATGTCAGCGGGGCACGGGCACCGACGCGAGCACGCCGTCCAGCACCCCGTCAGCTGTGACGCCTTCGAGCTCGGACTCCGCACGCAGCTGGATCCGGTGCCGCAGGGCCGGCCGGGCCAGCGCCTTGACGTCGTCGGGGGTCACGTAGCCGCGGCCGGACAGCCATGCCCACGCCCGCGCGCAGGCCATCAGCGCGGTGGCGCCGCGGGGCGACACGCCCAGCCGCAGCGACGGCGACTGCCGGGTCGCGCGGCACAGGTCCACGACGTAGCCGAACACCTCCGGAGCGACCTGGACCTGCCGTACGGCGTCGCGGCCGGCGGCGAGGTCGACCCGGCCGGCGACCGGTCGCAGCCCGGCGGCGGCGAGGTCGCGCGGGTCGAACCCGGCCGCGTGCCGTTGCAGGACGGCCACCTCGTCCTCGCGGGACGGCGTTCCGATCGTGAGCTTGAGCAGGAACCGGTCCAGCTGCGCCTCCGGCAGCGGGTAGGTGCCCTCGTACTCGATCGGGTTCTGGGTGGCGCAGACGACGAACGGGTCGGGCAGCGGGTTCGGCAGGCCGTCGACGGAGACCTGGCGCTCCTCCATCGACTCCAGCAGGGCCGCCTGGGTCTTCGGCGGCGTGCGGTTGATCTCGTCGGCGACCAGGAGGTTCGTGAACACCGGGCCCTGACGGAACGAGAACGCGGCGGTACGGGCGTCGTACACGAGCGACCCGGTGACGTCGCCGGGCATGAGGTCGGGGGTGAACTGCAGCCGGCGCGACTGGAGGTCCAGGGAGGCCGCCAGCGCGCGCACGAGCAGCGTCTTCGCGGTGCCCGGCACACCCTCGAGCAGGACGTGCCCACGGGCGAGCAGCGCGATCACCAGACCGGTGACCGCCGCGTCCTGGCCGACGACGGCCTTGGCCACCTCGCCGCGCACGGCGAGCAGGGCGGCGCGGGCGTCGGGCAGCTGCTGCGCGTCGGTCATGGTCGGCGGACCTGCCTCTCCAGCGCGTCGAGGGCGGACGCCAGCGCGACCAGCCCGGCGTCGTCGTGCGGTGCGGCACCGTACAGGAGGTTCGTGACGTCACCGGGCGCCCATCCGGACCGGGCCGCGACCTGGGCCACGACCGCGTCGCGGCTGCCCCCGGCGGGCAGCCCGAGCGGGCCGAGCAGCCGCGCCACGCTGGCCGCCCGCAGGTGCTCGGCCGCACGGCCGCGGGCCCCGCGCCGGCGGTACAGCCGGGAGCGCCCTTCGGTCGTCTCCGCGGCACGCACGTCCACCGGCAGCGGCTCGACGACGACCGGACCGAGCCGCCGCCCGCGCCAGAGGGCGGCGAGCAGTACGACCACCACCAGCTGGGCCCCCACGATGCCGACCCAGCCGGGGAGCAGGTCAGCCAGGTCGGTGGTCCCGTCGGGCGCGGGCGCCTGCGCCTGTTCGAGGTCGAGCCACACCAGCTGCTGGCGGCCACCGAGGAGGTTCATCGCCAGTGCGGCGTTGCCGTCCTCGTCGAGGGCGTCGTTCGTGAACGCCGTGCCGGAGCCGACGATGGTCACGCTCCGCCCGTCCGGCAGGTCCTGCCGGACCACGGTGCCTTCGCCCTGGGCGGCATAGCAGGACTCGAGCCTCCCGAACGACGGCATACCGACGACAGCCAGGCCACCCGTGCGAGCGGTGCCCGCCTGCGTCGCAGCCCGCAGGGTGCATGCCGGCTCACGGACCTGCTCGTCCTGGACGTGCCCTGCCTCGGTCCCCGGGATCAGCTCCGGTATCGCTCGCCGGTCGGGGTCCGTGACGACGAGGTCGGCGGACGTGGCCCAGACCAGGCTCAGGTCGTGGTCGTCGAGACGCTGCGCGTCCGGTACGAACAACGTCACGCCTCGGGCGGCGTCCTGCGAAGCCGTCACCGCGTCGGTGACGACGCGGACCTGCACCCCCTGCCCCTCGAGGAGGACGCGCAGCGCGCGGGCTCCCTCGGGGCCGGCCGAGCCGGGGTCGAGATAGCCGCGGGGTCCGCTGGCCGAGACCGCCCCGACGATCAGCGCGAGGGCCAGGACCAGGGCCACGGCGGCGGCCACGAGAACCCACCGGCGGACGCCGACCCGGGCGGGTGGTCCGATCGGGCCCGCCTCGACCCGCGGCGGCATGTCTGTACGGGTGCCGCTCACCGCAGCGGTTCCCAGCCGGCGCCCACGGCCGTCCCCGTCAGCTCGACCCGGGGCACCGGCGTGGTCGCGACCAGCCGGTCCACCTCGCGCAGCCGGCGGTCGGCATCGGGCTCGGCGTGCAGGCCGCCGTACGCGACGTCGTCGAACGTGCGGGCGGCCGACGCCAGCGCGGCGGCCGCACCGGTCAGGACCAGGGCCGCCTCGGCCGCGGCCTCGTCGGCGGTGCGACCCGGCCGCGGGTCGAGCACGTCGCGCTCCTCGAGGGCACGGACGAGGGCGCGGAAGCGCTGGCGCACCGCCTCGTCCCAGTTCCCGGCCGCCGCGGCCCGGTCCGCGTCGGCCCGGTACTGCGCGGCGGAGCGCACCGCCCCGACGAAGACCGAGCGGTCCTGCGCCGCCGCCCGCTGCAGCGGCCCGACCCGCCAGCGGACGACCACGACGACGAGGACCACGACCATCGCCAGGACGACGAGTCCGACGACGCCGCCCGGCGCCACCGAGACGACGGCGTCGAAGGCTCGGGAGACCAGGTCGCCGATCCAGCGGTAGAGCTGCTCGGCCAGCGAGGGGCGGTGCGCGCCGTACACGGGTTTGGCCAGCTCGGACCGCGCAGCGGCGGCGGCCTCGTCGCGACCGATGTCGACGGGCACCCGTCCGATCACCACGGCGAGAGCGGGCGCGGTCACGCCGGCGGCGGGTCGGACGGTGTCGGCGGTTGCTGCGCGGGCGGGGTCGGCGGCTGGGTCGACGGCGGTGGCTGCGGGTACTGCGGTGGCTGCGGGTACGCCGGTGGCATCGGCGGGTACTGCGGCAGGTACTGGGGCGGGTACTGCGGCGGGTACGTCGGCGGTGCCGGCGGGTAGGCCGGCTGTGGGACGGCCCCGGACGCCCGTTGGAGCTCCAGGTCGAGGCCCTCGGTGCGCATCCGGCGGTCGACGTAGATGACCGCGACCAGGCAGCCGAGGAACGGCCAGGAGATGACCCCGGCCAGGAAGCCCGCGAGGGCCGACACCGCCGCCGTGGTGACGTCGGCGCCGCCGGAGTAGGTCCCGCTGAACAGCCCGGTCGCTGCGCCGCTGATGATCAGCAGCGGCAGCGAGATCGCGAACGAGATCACCAGGTAGATGACCAGGCCCAGCACGAGCGTCCCGAACGTGCGCCACCACGCGCCCTTGACCAGGGCGAACGACCGCCCCATGGACGCCGTCGCTCCGCCGCGCTCCAGCACCAGCGCCGGCACCGACAGGGAGAACACGACCCACGGGTAGATCGCGCCGACGCCGCACAGCAACGAGCCGGCCAGGATCGCCAGCCACGCCAGCACGGCCACGCCGAGCAGCTTGGCCAGGTGCGGGGTGGTGCGTTCCCAGGCCTGGCTCCATGTCGGCCGCTCGCCGAGCACGGCCCGGCCGACCACGGAACTGCACACCGCGGTCAGCGCGAGCAGCGCGACCAGCTCCACCAGCGTGCTCGGCAGGAACCCGAAAAGGCTGGCGAAGTGGAAGTCGACGTTGGTGCCGGTGCTGTCGCTGAAGGTCGTGGTCGACGTGCTCACGTCGCTGAGCAGCGTCAGGTCGAGGATGAAGGAGATCAGCGCGTACGCACCGACGATCAGCGCCGCCGACCCGAGCAGCACCTTCCAGTTGGACCGCAGGGCGGACAGTGCGCCGTCGAGGGTCTCGCCGATCCCCAGCGGCCGCAGCGGCACCACGCCCGGCTTGACCTCGTAGCCGGCGTAGGCGGCCGGCGCCGCGGCGTAGGGGGAGCCGCCGTAGGGCGCACCGTAGGCACCCCAGGGACCGCCGGGCGGAGGCGGGTAACCGGGTGGCGCCCCGTAGCCCGGTGGAACGCCGTAGCCCGGCGGTGCGTCGTAGCCCGGTGGAGAGCCCTGAGAAGACCCAGGCGGATAGCCGCCCGGCGGTGGCGGCGGCGCGGAGCCGGCTGGCGGCGGCGCTCCCTCGTCCGGCGCGGCCCAGCCCGGCTGGTCCGACATATGCCCCCCTCGTGCACCGTCGCGGAGCCACCTCTGGCGGCCTGACTGGTCACCCGGCCGACCCATCGTGGCACGCGTCCCGGCGCCCGTACGGGAGCAGCGCCGACCTGGCCGGGCCCGGTCGCCGCGCACGGGCCTCCTACGGCACCCCGGGATGCGACCATGTGCCCATGAAGGCTCGTGTGCTCGTGGTCGACGACGACCCGGCGCTGGCGGAGATGCTCGGCATCGTCCTGCGGGGAGAGGGGTTCGAGCCGTCCTTCTGCTCGGACGGGCTGCGGGCGCTGGGGGTGTTCCGGGAGACCCGTCCCGACCTCGTCCTGCTCGACCTGATGCTGCCCGGGCTGGGCGGCATCGACGTATGCCGGCAGATCCGGGCCGAGTCCGGGGTCCCGATCGTCATGCTCACGGCGAAGAGCGACACCGTCGACGTCGTCCTGGGGCTGGAGTCCGGCGCCGACGACTACGTGGTCAAGCCGTTCAAGCCGAAGGAGCTCGTCGCCCGGGTACGTACCCGGCTGCGCCGCGACACCACGCCCGCCCCCGAGCGCCTCGAGATCGGCGACCTGTCGATCGACGTCGCCGGGCACGTCGTCAGCCGGGACGGTCGGCCGATCAACCTGACGCCGCTCGAGTTCGACCTGCTCGTGGCGCTGGCCCGCAAGCCGTGGCAGGTGTTCACCCGAGAGGTCCTGCTCGAGCAGGTCTGGGGTTACCGCCACGCCGCGGACACCCGGCTCGTCAACGTGCACGTGCAGCGGCTGCGTTCCAAGATCGAGCAGGACCCCGAGCGACCCGAGATCGTCGTGACCGTGCGCGGCGTCGGTTACAAGGCCGGCACACCGAGCTCCTAGTGGCCCATCCGGTGAGCACCGACCTCAGCATCACCGCCCTGCGGTTGCGGGGGGCGCTCAGCCGCGCCTCCGGGCGGCTGAGGTACGCGTGGCGCCGTTCGCTGCACCTGCGCGTGGTGCTCACGACGCTGGTGCTTTCCGCCACGGTCGTCACCGTCCTGGGCTACGTGCTGATGACCCGCGTCACGTCCGGGCTGCTGGACGCCAAGGAGCGCTCGTCGGTCGAGGAGACCCGGGCCGGGCTGGTGGAGACGCAGCGCAAGCTGGACGCGGCCGACCGTTCCACCAACGGCGGGGTGCTGCTGGACCAGCTGGTGTTCCAGCTCGCCAGCCGGGCCGGCGGCCAGCCGGCGCGGTACGAGGTGGTGACCCTCGCCAGCGGGTCGTCGTCGGTGCTCGAACGGCCCGGGTTCCTGTCCAACCACGTGCAGTTCGCGTCGGTCCCGGACGACCTGCGGCAGGTCGTCGCGACGGGGTCCGGGCTGGCGTACACGTTCACGACGATCCGCTACCAGGACGGCACCTTCGTGCCCGGCGTCGCGGTGGGCGGGCCGCTCACCGTGCCGGGCGTGGGTGCCTACGAGCTGTACTACCTGTTCCCGCTGAACCAGGAGCAGGACACCCTGGCCCTGGTGCAGCGCGCGCTGACGGTCGCCGGGCTGGTGCTGGTGCTGCTGCTCGCGGCCATCGCCTGGCTGGTGACCCGGCAGGTGGTCGACCCGGTTCGCGAGGCGGCCCGGACCGCGGAGCGGTTCTCCGCCGGCCGGCTCGAGGAGCGGATGGCGGTCGTCGGCGACGACGACCTGGCCAGGCTGGCTGCCTCGTTCAACCACATGGCCAGCTCGCTGCAGGCACAGATCCGCCAGCTCGAGGACCTGTCGCGGGTCCAGCGCCGGTTCGTGTCCGACGTCTCGCACGAGCTGCGCACCCCGCTGACCACGGTGCGGATGGCGGCCGACGTGCTGCACGAGGCCAGGGCCGAGTTCGACCCGGCCACCGCCCGGTCCGCCGAGCTGCTGCAGACCCAGCTGGACCGGTTCGAGGCGCTGCTGTCGGACCTGCTGGAGATCAGCCGCTACGACGCCGGTGCCGCGGTGCTGGACGCCGAGACGATCGACCTGCGCGACGTCGTCCGCCGCGTGGTCGAGGCCACCGAGCCGCTCGCCGACCGCAAGCAGACCCAGGTGCGGCTCGACCTGCCCGAGCTGCGCTGCACGGTGGAGGCCGACCCGCGCCGGGTCGAGCGGGCCCTGCGCAACCTCCTCGTCAACGCCATCGAGCACGGCGAGGGCCGCCCGGTCGACATCCGCGTCGCCTGCGACGACGCTGCCGTCTCGGTCGGTGTGCGCGACCACGGCGTCGGGCTGCGGCCGGGAGAGTCGGCGCTGGTCTTCAACCGCTTCTGGCGTGCGGACCCGGCCCGGGCCCGCAGCACCGGCGGCACCGGGCTCGGCCTGGCCATCGCGCTCGAGGACGCCCGGCTGCACGGCGGCTGGCTGGAGGCGTGGGGACAGCCCGGCGACGGCGCGCACTTCCGGTTCACGTTGCCGCGGCACGCCAAGGCCGAGCTGGTCTCGGCCCCGCTGCCGCTGGAGCCGGCGGACGCGCGCGCCGGCCGGCGCGTGCCGCTGTCGGTGGGGGCACGGCCGAGGAACCGCGATGCCTAGCCGCGGGCCGGGGCGCCGGCCCCGGGTCGGCGGCCGGGTCGCGGCGGTGGCCGTGCTCGGAGCGTTGACGCTGTCCGCCTGCGCGGGCATCCCCTCGTCCGGCCCCGTGCACGAGGCCGGCACCATCGTCGACGAGCGCGACGACCCGTTCACCCGGATCATCGCCGCCGGCCCGGTGAAGGGCATGAGTCCGGAGCAGATCGTCGAGGGTTTCGTGAAGGCCTCGGCGTCCTTCGACGACAACCACGCGGTGGCCCGGCAGTTCCTCACCACCCAGGCCGCCCGTGCCTGGCACGCGGATGCGGGTGCCACGGTCTACTACTCGGACACCACGCAGGGCGGCAGCGTCCAGTTCGCGGCGGTCACGCCCGGCACCATCCGTTTCAGCGCCCCGCAGGCGGGCGTGCTCAGCGCACAGGGTGCGTACACGGGCTCGACTCCGGGGACCATCGCGACAGCCGAGTTCCGGCTGACCAAGTCGGGTGACCAGTGGCGGATCGCGACCCTGCCGGCCGGTCTGCTGCTCACCACGAACGACGTGGGCCGCGCCTACCGGTCCTACGACATCTACTTCCCCAACCCGTCCCGCACCGTGGTCGTGCCGGACCAGATCCTGGTCCCGGTCGGGCCGGGTACTTCGACCTCTCTGGTGCGAGCGCTGCTGGACGGTCCGACTCCGTGGCTGGCCAAGGCCGTCCGCACGGCGGTCCCGGCCGGCACCAAGCTCGTGGTCGACTCGGTGCCCGTGCAGAACGGCGTCGTCCAGGTCGACCTGACCTCACCGGCGGCGAACGTCGCGCGCGAGGAGGCGCAGGCGATGTCGGCCCAGTTCGTCTGGACCCTGCGCCAGCTCAGCGGCGTGACGACGTTGCGGCTGACGGTCGACGGCGTTCCGCTGCGCGTGCCGTCGGTGGGCGACACCCAGAGCATCGCCGGATGGTCCTCATTCGACCCGGACGGCGGAGCGGCGGACACGAACGCGTACGCGGTGGCCAAGGGCCGCGCCGTGGTGCTGCACGACAACAAGCTGGAGCCGGTGCGCGGACCGCTCGGCGACGGCTCGACCGTCGTGAGCCAGGTCCTGCCGTCGTTCGACGGCACCCAGCTCGCGGCCCTGGACAAGGACCGGCGCCGGCTGCTGGTCGGCAAGATGACGGCGGACGCCCACGCGCAGGTGCTGCTCACAGGTTCCGCGCTGAGCCCGCCGTCCTGGGACCGCTTCGGCGGCGTGTGGGTGGCGGACCGGACCCGTGACACCTCGACGGTCTGGGAGATCACCCCCGGGTCGGCCGTGCGCAAGGTCTCCGTCGACGGGCTCCCGGACGGCACGATCCGCACACTTCGGCTGGCGAGGGACGGTGTTCGGGTGTCGGCGCTGGTCGTCGACCAGCACGGCGTCGGCCAGGTGTACGTCGGGAGGGTCGAGCGGTCGGAGGCCAAGCTCGCGCTGGCCGGCTTCCGGCTGGTGAACACCGGCTTCGTCCAGTCTGTGGACACCGCCTGGGCGACCGCCGACCGGCTGGTGATCCTAGGGCAGTCCAAACCGACCGATGCGGTGCAACCGTGGCTGGTCGACCTCAACGGCAGCGTCGAGCAGGGGCTCGGTCCGGCCACCGGCGGCTCGCCGATGGTGTCGGTCGGCGCCGCACCGACGCATCCGGTCCTCACCTCGACCGCCGACGGGACGCTGCTCTGGTACACCGGTTTCGGCTGGGACTCCTCGCTCGGCACCGGAGCGTTCCCGGCGTACCCGGGCTGAGCCGCCGCAGCGGCCGGCCGCCCTCCACAGCCCGGCCGGGGTCGCTTGCGCGGCCGTCGCCCACCGGCGACGCTCGGGCGCATGCGGCGGATCTGGGGGTCGATGCTCGATCTCGTCCTGCCGGTCGTCTGCGCCGGCTGCGGGGCGCCGGGTGAGTGGCTGTGCGCTCCGTGCCGGAGCCGCTTGGCGGGGCCGGCCCGGCTGGTACGGCCGCACCAGGCACCTCCTGGGCTGCCGCCGGTGGCCGCCGCTGCGGCCTACGACGGGGCGGTGCGCGCCGCGCTCATCGCGCACAAGGAACGTGGGGTGCTCCGGCTCGCCGGTCCGCTCGGCGCGGCGCTGGCCGCGGCGGTGGCCATGCTGCCCGCGGGGGCGCCGCGGCCGACCGGCCTGCTGCTGGTGCCGGTGCCGTCCCGGCGTGCCGTCGTCCGCGCCCGCGGGCACGACCCGACAGCCCGGATCGCCGCGGTCGCGGCCCGCCGCCTCGGCCCGGGCGTCCGGGTGGCCGGGCTGCTGCGGCAGGCACGCCGGGTCGCGGACCAGGCCGGGCTGGGCGCGGCCGACCGGGCCCGGAACCTGGCCGGCGCGCTCACCGTCCGCCGGCTCGACGGGCGTTCCGACCGGCCGGTCGTTGTGGTCGACGACCTGGTGACCACCGGGGCGAGCCTGGCCGAGGCGTGCCGTGCCCTGCGCGAGCACGGGTTCGGCGTGCTCGGGGCGGCTGTGGTTGCGGCTACCGGGAGACGCTCTCTCGCCGTCTGAGCGGGGCTGGGCTAGCGTCGAGACTGCGCGACCTCGGAACCGGTGGAGGAGGTCAGGTGGACATCGTCGTCAAGGGCCGCCGGATGGAGGTCTCGGACCGCTTCCGGACCCACGCCGTGGAGAAGCTCACCAAGGTCGAGCGGCTCGACCCGGGGATGCAGCGGGTCGACGTCGAAGTCTCCAAAGAAGCCAACCCCCGGCTGTCGGGCCGCGCCTACCGTGTCGAGCTGACCTGCCGCAGCCGCGGACCGGTGATCCGCGCCGAGGCGGCCGCCGAGGACAAGCGGGCCGCGCTCGACCTCGCGATGGGCCGCCTCGAGTCGAGGCTGCGGCGCGCCTCGGACCGCAGGACGGACTGGAAGAAGCACGAGAAGGCCGTCGCCGGCATCGCCGCGCCGGCCGAGAACGGGCGGGCCCTGGCCGACTCGGTCGAGGTCGACGGCGCCGACCCGTGGGCCGTGCACGACGACGGCCCGATGGTCGTCCGCGAGAAGACGCACGAGGCCGAGCCGATGTCGCTGGACCAGGCGCTCTACGAGATGGAGCTCGTCGGCCACGACTTCTTCCTGTTCGTCGACGCGGACAGCCGTCGGCCCTCGGTCGTCTACCGCCGCCACGCCTACCACTACGGAGTGATTCGGCTCAGCGTCAACGGCACCGGCTGACACAATGCCCGGCGTGGAGCCGATCAGGGTGCTCGTCGTGGACGACCATGCGTTGTTCCGGCGCGGCCTGGAGATGGTGCTCGCGCAGGAGTCGGACATCGAGGTCGTCGGCGAGGCCGGCGACGGTGCCGAGGCGGTCGACAAGGCGGCCGACCTGCTGCCCGACGTCGTGCTGATGGACGTACGGATGCCGCGGCGCTCGGGTATCGAGGCGTGCACCGCGATCAAGGACGTCGCCCCGTCGACCCGCATCATCATGCTGACGATCAGCGACGAGGAGGGGGACCTGTACGAGGCCATCAAGGCCGGCGCGACGGGGTACCTGCTCAAGGAGATCTCCATCGACGAGGTGGCCACCGCGATCAGGGCCGTGGCCGGCGGCCAGTCGCTGATCAGCCCGGCGATGGCGTCCAAGCTGCTGACGGAGTTCGCGACCCTGATCAAGCGGGACGACCGCCAGCAGGTCCCGGTGCCGCGGCTCACCGACCGCGAGCTGGAGGTGCTGCGCCTGGTCGCCCGCGGCCTCAACAACAAGGACGTCGCCAAGCAGCTGTACATCAGCGAGAACACCGTCAAGAACCACGTCCGCAACATCCTGGAGAAGCTGCAGCTGCACTCCCGGATGGAGGCCGTGGTGTACGCCGTGCGGGAGAAGCTGCTCGAGATCACCTGACGGAGCGCTCTGGCAGGATCGCCCGCCATGGAACGGCTGACGCTCGCGCAGGCGCGCCGGGTCGCGCTGGCCGCGCAGGGCTTCGGCGACCCGCGGCCCTCCGGCGTGCCGGACCGCCGCGCCCTGCGCCGGGTGGTCGGCCGCACCGGCCTGTTCCAGATCGACTCCGTGAACGTCCTGGCCCGCGCCCACTACCTCCCGATGTTCAGCCGGGTCGGGCCGTACCCGACGGGCCTGCTCGACCGTGCCGCGTACCGCGCCCCGCGGGAGCTGTTCGAGTACTGGGGCCACGAGGCGAGCCTGCTCCCGGTCGACGCCTACCCGCTGCTGCGCTGGCGGATGGACGCGGCGCACGACGACAAGGACGGTGCCTGGGGTGGCATGCGGCGTGTCGCGCTGGAGCAGCCCGGCCTGGTCGCGGACGTGCTCGCGGAGGTGCGGCGGGCCGGCCCGGTGTCCGCGGGCGAGATCGAGGAGTCGCACGGCGGTGGCCGCCCGCGAAGAGCCGGGCCGTGGTGGGACTGGTCGCACGTCAAGCGCGCGATCGAGTACCTGTTCTGGGCCGGCGAGGTGACCACTGCCTCGCGGCGCGGCTTCGAGCGGTTGTACGACGTGCCGGAGCGCGTGCTGCCGGCGGCGGTGCTGGCGGCGCCGGTGCCGGACCGGGCCGAGGCGCAGCGGCAGCTGGTGGTGCGCGCCGCGCGCTCGCTGGGGGTGGCCGACGTGCGCGACCTGCGCGACTACTACCGGCTCTCGGTGGCCGACGCGACGCAGCGGGTGGCCGAGCTGGTCGAGGCCGGCGCGCTGGTGCCGGTCCAGGTGGAGGGCTGGCGACGGCCGGCGTACCTGGACCCGGGGGCACGCCTGCCCCGCCGGGTGGACGCGCGGGCGCTGCTCTCGCCGTTCGACCCGGTCGTGTGGGAACGGGACCGGTGCGAGCGGCTGTACGGCTTCCGGTACCGCATCGAGATCTACACGCCCGTGCACAAGCGGGTGCACGGCTACTACGTCCTGCCGTTCCTGCTCGGCGACCGCCTGGTCGCCCGCGCCGACCTCAAGGCCGACCGCGGCACCGGGCGCCTGCTCGTCCAGGCCGCGCACGCCGAGCCGCACGCACCCGCCCACACCGGGGACGAGCTCGCGGCCGAGCTGGGAGGGATGGCGCAGTGGCTGGGGCTCGAGTCCGTCGTGACCACCGGGCGCGGTGACCTCCCGCTGCCGCTCCCCCCGGCCGTCGGTTAGCCGCCGGCGTCGCCGGGCTCGGGGTCGGTGGCGAGCCGGGCGTGCGGGTGCTCGTCCCGCAGCACGCCGTCGCCGTACCGGAACGACTGCCGGTGCAGGCCCTCGACCACGAACCCGGCCCGCTCGGCCAGCCGGCAGGAGGCCGGGTTCTCGACCGCGTGGAACAGCTCGACCCGGTGCAGGCCCAGCGCACCGAACGCGAACCGCGCCGCGGCGGACAGCGCGGCCGTCCCGACTCCCCGGCCGCGGGCGGCCGGTGCCACCCAGTAGCCGACCTCGGCGCTGCCCTGTTCGGCGTCGACCGAGTGCAGCGAGACCGATCCGAGCACCGCGCCCGCGGCGGCCGCCTTCACCAGCCAGGAGGCGTGCCCGCCGTCGGACCAGTCGGCGCGCCGGGCGCACCACGCGCGGGCGCCGTCCAGGTCGGGCGGGCCGGGGTTCCAGAGCGCGATCAGCGGGTCGGCGTGCGCGGCCGCCACCTGCTGCGCGTCCAGGTCCGGGTCGGGGACGCACAGCTGGTACGGCCCGGCCACCACCTCGACCGGTTCGGACGGCACCACCCGCGGCAGCGGACCGGACGGGTCGGCGGCCAGCCGCGCGTGCAGGTGCACGTCGTCGAAGCCGCCGTCCCCGCGGGACAGCCCCTCCCGGGCGACACCTTCGAACGCGAAGCCGTGCGCCCAGGCCGCTCGGCAGGACGCGACGTTGCCGACCGCGTGCTGCAGGTCCACCCGGTTCAGGCCGAGCCCGGCCGGTGCCGGCGCGAAGGCGTACGCGACGGCCGCCTCGATCGCACGCCCGGCGACGCCGCGGCGCCGGAACGCCGGCGAGACGCCGTAGCCCATCTCGCACCGGCGGTCGTCCGGGTCGTGGTGGTGCAACCCGACCCGGCCGGCCAGCACGCCCGTTGCGGCCTCCACCACCGCCCAGTCCGTGCGCCGGGCCAGCCGGCGCTCGATCCACTCGACCGCGTCGGCCCGGACCCGGAGCGTGCGCATCGACGGCGACCAGCGTCGCGACGCGGGGTCGTCGGCGAGCACCAGGACGGCGTCGGCGTCGTCCGTGGTCCACGGCCGCAGCACCAGGCCCGGCGCCGGCAGCACCGGCGCGGTCTCGGGAAGCCCGGAACTCACAGCACGTCCTTCACGGCAGGTCCTGCGGCAGCAGGCCGGCCAGCCAGCCGTCCACCCGCTCGCCGACGTGGATGAGCCGCCGCCGGCAGGTGCCCTCGACGACGAAGCCGACGTTCTCGGCGACCCGGCGGGAGCCCTCGTTGCCGACCTCGGCCTGCCACTCGATCCGCCCCAGCCGCAGCTCGTCGAAGCCGTACCGGCAGACCAGCCGCACGGCTCCGGTGCACACCCCCCGGCCTCGCTCGGCCCCGACCGTCCAGAACCCCACCTCGCCGATGCCGCCCTGCGGATGGGTCAGGTGGTGCAGGTCGTGCAGCCCGATCATGCCGAGCAGCCGCCCGTCGCCGGAGTCGGTGATCGCGAAGACCAGCTCGGTGCTGTTCTCCCAGCCCTGGGCGCAGTGCGCCACGAAGTCGCGCGCGTCCTGCTCGGTGTAGGGGTCCGGGAGGTTCTCCAGCCAGCGGTGCAGCTCGCGGTCCTGGCAGGCCGCGGTGATCTGCTCCACGAGATCGTCAGAGGGCCGACGCAGCAGCAGCCGTCCGTCGCTGAGCGTGACCGGTCGGGGCTTGTCCACGCAGGCCACCCTCTCAGGGGCCCGCCACAGGTCACCATCCGATTACGATGGCCCGGGACGGCGGCCGACGGCCGCCGACCGGCTCGCGCCCACCCGGTGCGGGCGAGCCCTGGAACCAGGAGACGACTGCGTGCCCGCCATCTTCGACAAGATCCTGCGCGCCGGCGAAGGCAAGATCCTGCGGCACCTGAACCGCATCGCGGGCCAGGTGAACTCGGTCGAGGAGGACTTCGTCGGTCTCACCGATGCCGAGCTGCGGGCCGAGACCGACACGTTCAAGGAGCGGCTGGCGGGCGGGGAGTCGCTCGACGACGTCCTGCCGGAGGCGTTCGCCGTCGTCCGTGAGGCGGCCAAGCGCACGCTCGGGCAGCGCCACTACGACGTCCAGATCATGGGCGGCGCCGCGCTGCACCTGGGCAACATCGCCGAGATGAAGACCGGTGAGGGCAAGACGCTCGTCTCGACGCTGCCGGCCTATCTCAACGCGCTGGCCGGCCAGGGCGTGCACGTCGTCACGGTGAACGACTACCTGGCCGAGCGCGACGCCGAGTGGATGGGCCGGGTGCACCGCTTCCTGGGTCTGGACGTCGGAGTGATCCTGGCGAACATGCGGCCGGACGAGCGCCGCGTCGCGTACGCCGCGGACATCACCTACGGCACGAACAACGAGTTCGGCTTCGACTACCTGCGCGACAACATGGCCTGGTCCCAGGACGACCTGGTGCAGCGCGGGCACAGCTTCGCGATCGTGGACGAGGTCGACTCGATCCTCATCGACGAGGCCCGCACCCCGCTCATCATCAGCGGCCCGGCCGACCAGCCGCAGAAGTGGTACGTCGAGTTCGCCAAGCTGGTGACCCGGCTGCAGCCCGAGACGCACTACGAGGTCGACGAGAAGAAGCGCACCACGGCGATCCTCGACCCGGGCGTCCAGAAGGTCGAGGACTTCCTCGGCATCGACAACCTGTACGAGTCGGTGAACACCCCGCTGGTCGGCTTCCTGAACAACGCCATCAAGGCCAAGGAGCTGTTCAAGAAGGACAAGGACTACGTCGTGATGAACGGCGAGGTGCTGATCGTCGACGAGTACACCGGCCGCATCCTGGCCGGGCGCCGCTACAACGAGGGCATGCACCAGGCCATCGAGGCCAAGGAGGGCGTGGAGATCAAGCAGGAGAACCAGACGCTGGCGACCATCACCCTGCAGAACTTCTTCCGCCTCTACGACAAGCTCGCCGGGATGACCGGCACGGCCCTGACCGAGGCCGCCGAGTTCAGCCAGATCTACAAGCTCGGCGTCGTGCAGATCCCCACCAACATGCCGATGATGCGCGCCGACCAGGCCGACCTCATCTACCAGACCGAGGAGGCCAAGTACGGCGCCGTCGTCGACGACATCGTCGAGCGGCACGAGAAGGGCCAGCCGGTGCTGGTCGGCACCGTCAGCGTGGAGAAGTCCGAGTACCTCTCGGCCCAGCTGCGCAAGCACGGCGTGCCGCACGAGGTGCTCAACGCCAAGCAGCACGAGCGGGAGGCACAGATCGTCGCGCAGGCGGGCCGGCTCGGCGCCGTCACCGTCGCGACCAACATGGCCGGCCGGGGCACCGACATCATGCTCGGCGGCAACCCCGAGCACATGGCCGCCTCCGAGCTGGCCCAGCGTGGGCTGTCGCCGGTCGAGGCGCCTGAGGAGTACGAGGCGGCCTGGCCGGGCGCGCTGGAGAAGTCCAAGAAGTCCGTCGAGACCGAGCACGAGAACGTCGTCGGGATCGGCGGCCTGTACGTCCTGGGCACCGAGCGGCACGAGTCGCGGCGCATCGACAACCAGCTGCGCGGCCGGTCCGGCCGGCAGGGCGACCCCGGCGAGTCGCGGTTCTACCTGTCGCTGCAGGACGACCTGATGCGGCTGTTCAAGGGCAACGTGGTCGACGCGTTCCTGACCCGGTTCAACATCCCCGACGACGTCCCCATCGAGTCCAAGATGGTGACGAACGCCATCCGGTCCGCGCAGACCCAGGTCGAGGCGCAGAACTTCGAGATCCGCAAGGACGTCCTGAAGTACGACGAGGTGCTCAACCGCCAGCGCCAGGTCATCTACGCCGAGCGGCGGCGCGTCCTGCACGGCGAGGACCTGCACGAGCAGGTGCGGCACATGGTCGACGACACCGTCGAGGGGTACATCACCGCGGCGACGTCCGAGGGATACCCGGAGGAGTGGGACCTCGACAAGCTCTGGACCGCTCTTGGCACGCTCTACCCGGTCGGCCTGCCCGTCGACGCGCTCATCGAGGAGTCCGGCGGCGACCGTGACTCGCTGACCTCGGAGTTCCTGGTCGAGCGGCTGAGGGAGGACGCGCAGGCCGCGTACGACCGGCGCGAGGAGGAGCTGGGCGAAGCGGCGATGCGCGAGCTCGAGCGGCGCGTCGTGATCTCCGTGCTGGACCGCAAGTGGCGCGAGCACCTGTACGAGATGGACTACCTCAAGGAGGGCATCGGGCTGCGCTCGTACGCCCAGCGCGACCCCTTGGTCGAGTACCAGCGCGAGGGCTACGACCTGTTCGCGGCCATGATGGACGCGATCAAGGAGGAGTCGGTCGGCTTCCTGTTCCACCTGGAGGTGCAGGTGGAGGACGAGACGCCGAAGCCCACCCTGGACGTCCAGGCCGCGGGCCCGATCCCCTCCATCGAGCCGCCGGCGCTGCCCACCGACTCCGAGAAGGAGCCGCCGGTGCAGAAGCTGCCGCCGGCCCTGCGCGCCAAGGGCCTCGATGTCGCGCGCCCGAGCCACGTCGAGTACTCGGCGCCGACCCTGGACGGCGAGGGCGGGGTCGTGCACCGCTCTGCGGAGGACGGCGAGGGAGACGTGGTGGTCGACCCGAACGCGAACCGGGCCGAGCGGCGCCGGCAGCAGCGGGCGCAGCGCAAGAAGCGCTGACGAGCGCGGCGCTGTTTGCCCGGCGTCACACCTGCGCGAGCTGCGTGCAGCGCCACCGTCCGTCCGCGCCCTCCAGGCGCAGCACCAGCGCGCGGGCCCGGCGCCCGTCGTCGACCACCGCGCAGCCCTCCACCGTGCCTTCGGCCACCTCGCACACGCGCACCGCGCGCACCACGACGCGGGGTGGCCGCGCGGGCCCGCCGCGCGGCTCGGCCACCCTCGGCGTGCGCCGTCGCATGGTCCGGCGCAGCTGCTCGTAAACCTCGTCGGAAGTCCAGCGCCGCAGCTGCGCGACCGGTCGCGCCCCGCACAGCACCTCGACCGTCGCCTGGGCCAGCCGGCGTGACCAGGCCCCCGGGTCGGGCAGCTCGCCGGTCGCCGTCCGCCGCCGGTCGAACACGTGGTCGACCGCGTCGGTGCCGGTTGTGCCGGCATCCGGCGTGGCCACCGGTTCCGGTCCCGCGCTCACGCCGGACGGCAGGACGAAGTGCAGCGCCAGGGTGGCCTGCCCGCCCGGGACCGGTTCCGACCCGCCGCGAGGACCCGCGACGTCGTCGTCCGGCGGGTCGGCGTCCGGAGCCGGGAGCAGGCGCAGCGTGGGACGGTCGAGCGGTGGTACGGCGAGGACGGACATGGGGCGGCTCCTAGGAGTCTGGGCAGGACAGGTGCGGCGAGCCGTGCCGGCTGATCACCCGGGAGGTGCTTGCAGCTGCTCGCCCGGCCGGATCACGCCCGGGTCGGGTCCGATGACGTCGCGGTTCGCGGCGAACCACCGCGGCCACGCGCGGGCCACGTCAGCGGCGGTGTGACCGGGCGGCAGCTGTCGTTCGGCGATGTCCCACAGGGTGTCGCCGCTGCGTACCACGACCGTCCGCCGGCTCGGGTGCTGTGCCGTCGCTGGTTCGGGTCGGGCCGGGTGCGCCGGTGGCCGCACCGTGGGAGCGGGCGGCGTCGCAGCGACCCGGACGACCCGGTCCAGGACCGGCACCTCGTCGGCCGGCAGCACCCGGACGCTCGCCGCGGTCGCTGTCGTGGTCGCGGCCGGCGACGGACCGGCGTCGGCAAGGGCGGTGCCCGCCGCAGGTCCGGGTGCGGTGAGCACGGCGGCTCCGGCGGCGATGCGGACGAGCGAGCGCAGGACGGCCGGGGACGTCGCCACGGCGACGCGGCCGGCGGCGGCTCCGAGGAAGCCGGGGACGCGGGCGAGCAGGACCGCGGCTGCGGTGAGCGCCAGGCGCGTGACCACCAACCAGGCCAGTCCCAGCGCGACCGCTGCGAGCAGGGACGACACGTCCGCGCCCGGAACCGTCGCCGCCTCGACCGTGCCGGGTGTGACCAGCGCCAGGCCGAGCGCCGGCAGCGCGGCGGTGGTCACCACGCCCGCGGTCGCGCCTGTCGCCGCCACCGGTCCGTGTGGCTCCCGCCGGCCGGGCCGGGCCGGTCCACTTCGTCGCATCGATGCCTCCGTTTGCCTGCGTTTGCCTGGGGTGGCCATGGAACGCGGCGTGGTGCCCGCACTCCAGGACGTCCTTGGTACTGAGGCAGTCGCGACAGCGCCGTGCCAGCGCCGCTCCATACGGTCCGCCGATGCGTTGGGACGACCTCTTCGACGATCTGTCCGCACAGGCCTGTGCCGTCGTCGACGGCGAGCGGTGGGCGGAGGCCGGTGAACGCGCGCGCGACGAGCTCGCGCGTACGTCGTTGCTCGACCGGGTGGCCGTGGCAGCGACCGGGCGCGTCGACGTCGCGACCGTCGACGGGGAGCAGCTGCGCGGGGTGCTGCTCGCTGTCGGGGACGGCTGGCTCAGCGTCGGCGTCGCCACTGACGAGATGCTCGTCGTGGCGCGTGCCGTCTCCCGGGTGCGCTGCGTGCCATCGCTTGAGGCCGGTCCGACCCTCGTCCCGTCGAGGGAGTCGCTGGGTCTGCGACCCGTGCTGCGTGCGCTCGGGCGCCGTCGCGTCTTCGTCCGGATCGCGACTTCGGGTGGCCGGCGCGACTGCGGGACGCTCGACGGCGTCGGCGCCGACCATCTCGTGCTGGCCGAGCATCCGGCCGACCGGCCGCGCCGCGCCGCCGACGTGCGGGCGCTGTCGTACGTCCCCTTCGACGCGCTGCTCTGGCTCAGGTACGCGGGGAGCTGAACGGGTGCTGCGCGATGAACGACGCCGTCTCGTCGTACAGCCGGCGGATGTACGACTCGAGCTGTTCGGCCTCGACGCGCCACTGCCCGCGCCCGCCGATCTTGACCGCCGGCAGGTCGCCGCTGCGCACGAGCGCGTACGTCTGCGCGGCAGAGATGCTCAGCAGCTCGGCGACGTCGGTGAGCGTCAGGAAGCGCGGGCCGGTCACCCCGGCAGTCTGGCAGCGGCAGCCGGTCGCGAACCGATGGACGTCGGTCTGTGGACAACTGGGGCGGGGAGCCACGCATGAGCCTGCGTACGACCGGGCCGGCCCTCGCCGGCCCCGCGGCCTCGCCGCCGGCGCGGCGCGTGTCACGCCCGGGCTGGACCGACACGCGGCTCCTGCTGGGCGTGCTGCTGGTGCTCGGTTCGGTGGTCGTCGGTTCGCGCGTCGTCGCGTCCGCGCAGCAGACGCGGCCGGTGTGGGCGGCCGGCCGCGACCTGCCGGCCGGCACACAGCTGCGTGCCGACGACCTCGTCGTGGCCGAGGTCCGGCTGGACGAGGCGGCACGGCGCTACCTGGCCGTCGGGACCGGCTCGCCGGTGGGGGAGGTGGTCACCCGGGCGGTCCTCGCCGGGGAGCTGGTCCCCGCGGCGGCGCTGACCGGTGCGGGTGACGCGGGCGGACCGGCGGGGCATCTCGTCTCGGTGCCGGTCGAGCAGCTGCACTACCCGCCGGGTCTGGACCGCGGGGGCGTGGTCGACGTCTACGTGAGCCCGACCGACGGCCGTGGTGCGACGGCGTCCCCCGCCGGGCCGGACCCGGGGCCGCAGCGGGTGCTGGCCGGGGCGACCGTCGTCGAGGTGGACGGCGACGGCGCCCGGTTCGGCGGGGCCGGCACCTCCGCGGCGGTCGTCCTGTCGGTGCCGGACGGCGACGTGCCCGAGCTGGTCGGTGCGCTCCGCACCGGAGCGGTCGACCTCGTGCTGGTCGCCGCGCCGTGACCTCCCCAGGACGCGTGCCCGTGCTGCTGGCCGTCACCGGGCGTCCGTACGAGGAGGCGCTGCTCGCGGCGTTCGGGCGGCCGGGCAGCCGGGTCCGGGTGGCACGGCGGTGCCTCGACCTGGTCGACCTGCTGGCGGTGGCCGGCACCGGGACGGCGGCGGTCGCGGTGGTCTCCTCCGAGCTGCACCGCCTCGACCGGGAGTCGTTGGCCCGGCTGGCCGGGCACGGGGTGACCGTGGTCGCCGTGGTCGAACCGGCCGGCCCCGCCGATCGCGCGGCCGATCGCATGACGGATCTCGGGGTGGTCGCGACCGTCGACGCGCCCGCTTCGACCGACGTGCGCGCCACCGCCACCTTCGCGGCGGAGGTCGCGTCCCGTGCCCTCGCGGCTCACCCGCGACCGGCTGCCGACCACGCGGCCCACGACGCAGGACCGTCCGCCGTGGTCCCGCCCGCCGGCCCCGGTGGTCCGCCGGACCGCCCGGCCGGACGGCTGGTGGCCGTGTGGGGGCCCACCGGCGCGCCGGGCCGAACCACCGTCGCCGTCGGGCTCGCCGACGAGCTGACCCGGCTCGGCGGGGCGGTGCTGCTGGCCGACGCCGACACCTACGGCCCGTCTGTCGCGCAGCGGCTCGGCGTCCTCGACGAGGCGTCCGGGATGGCCGCCGCGGCGAGGGCGGCCAACGCCGGCGAGCTCGACCCCGTCTCGCTGGCGTCCTCCGCCCGCACCCTTCCGGGCGGGCTGCGCGTGCTCACCGGCCTGACCCGGGCCGACCGGTGGCCCGAGCTGCCGGTGGCGGCCCTGGGGAACGTCTGGCGCGTCGCCCGGACGGTGGCCGAGGTCACCGTCGTCGACTGCGGCTTCTGCCTGGAGGAGGACGACGAGCTGGCGTTCGACTCGGTCCCGGCACGGCGGAACGCGGCCACCCTCACCAGCCTCGCGGCCGCCGACGCCGTGGTGGTGGTGGGCGGGGCCGATCCGGTCGGGCTCGGCCGGCTGCTGCGCGGGATGCACGAGCTGGGCGACCTGGAGGAACGGCGACCCGGCTCCGTACCGGCCGCGCGCCACGTGGTCGTCAACCGGGTCCGACCCGGCGCGGTCGGTCGCCGGCAGCCCCGACGCCAGATCGTCGCGCTGCTCCACCAGGACGCCGGGCCAGGTGCCGGGCTGCCAACGCCGGTGCTCGTCCCGGACGACCCGGCCGCGTGCGACCGGGCGATGGCGTCGGGGCGGACGCTCGCCGACGCCGCACCGCGGTCGCCGCTGCTGGCGGCCCTCGCCGGGCTGGCCACCGCCGTCCGCCGTGGTCTGGAGGCCCAGGCGCCCGCCTAGGATCGGCGGCGTGCCGACCGCAGCCGAGCTCGTCGACCCCGGCGCGCTCGCGGTGTGGGCGGCGCGGGCGGGTGCGCTGGCCGGCGCCGGCCCGTACGCCGTCGAGGTGATCGGCGAGGGGCACAGCAACCTCACGTTCCGGGTGACGGGCGGCGAGTCGTCCTGGGTGCTGCGCAGGCCGCCGGCCGGGCCGCTGCTGCCGACCGCGCACGACGTCGTCCGCGAGTACCGCGTGCTGTCCCTGCTCGGCGAAGCCGACCCGCCGGTTCGGGTGCCGCGCGTGGTCGCCGTGTGCGAGGACCCGTCCGTGATCGGCGCGCCGTTCTACCTGATGGAGGAGGTCGACGGCGTCGTCGTCCGGCACCCGCTGCCGGCGCGGCTGGAGGACGACCGGGCCGCGCAGCACGCGCTGGGCCTCGACCTCGTGGACGCGCTCGCGGAGATCCACCGCACCGACTGGCAGCCGTTCGCGGGCGCCGGGATCGGCCGGCCGGACGGCTATCTGGCCCGGCAGCTGAGACGGTGGACCGGGCAGCGCGAGGGCATCCAGCAGGCGGTGGCCGCGGCCGGTGGCATGGCACGCGACCTGCCCGACTACGACGCCGTACGGGACTGGCTCGTCGCGCACCTGCCGGCCGAGGCTGCACCGGCGGTCGTGCACGGGGACTTCAAGCTGGACAACGCGATCGTCGACCTCGGCCGCGGCTCGACCCGGCCGCGGATCGCCGCCGTCGTCGACTGGGAGATGGCCACCGTCGGCGACCCGCGGGCCGACCTCGGCTACCTGCTCTCGTTCTGGCCGCAGCCCGGCGAGACGTTCCCGCTCGGCGCCCTGGTCGCATCCGGGCCGGGGTTCCCGGGCCGTGACGAGCTCGTCGCGCGCTGGGCGTCCGCGACCGGACGCGACCCTGGCGACACGCGCTGGTTCGTGACGCTGGCGATCTGGAAGCTCGCGATCCTGCTCGAGGCGTCGTACCACCGCTGGCTCGCCGGCATGGCCGACGACGCGTTCTTCGGCTCGCTCGACGAGGGCGTGCCGGCGCTGCTGGCCCGGGCCCGGGAGAGCTGCGGTGCCTGACCGCGGCTCCGGCGCCCCGCAGCTGCGCGGGCTCGTCGTGGACTGGGGCGGCGTGCTCACCCACGACCTCGGTGACGCGATGCGCGCCTGGGCCGTCGCCGCGGCGTGGACGGTGAGAAGCTCCGCGCGCTCATGCGCGACTGGCTCGGACCGAGCGCCGGCGAGGAGGTCCGCTACAACCCGGTGCACGCGCTGGAGCGCGGCGAGATCGAGGTGCCTGACTTCGAGCGCCGGCTGGCCGAGCGGCTGACCACGACCAGCGGGGTGCCGGTCGAGCCGGAGGGTCTGCTGGCGCGCATGTTCACGCGGTTCGAGCACGCGCACGACATGGTCGGGCTGGTACGCCGCGCGCACGAGTCCGGCATCAGGACTGCACTGCTGTCGAACTCGTGGGGCAACGACTACCCGCGCGACGGCTGGGACCGGATGTTCGACGTCGTCGTGATCTCCGGCGAGGTCGGCATGCGCAAGCCCGAGCCGGAGATCTTCGTGCACACGCTGGAGCTGCTCGGGCTGGCCGCGCCCGAGTGCGTCTTCGTGGACGACCTCGAGCACAACATCGAGGCAGCCGTGGCGCTCGGCTTCGTCAGTGTCCGGCACGTCTCCTACGCGGAGACCGCCCGCGAGCTCGACGTCCTCTTCGGCCGGACGCTGTCCGCCTAGCGGGTGCCTGTCACGCGGGCCTCGGTCCCCTCACCCGGCGAACAGGAGCAGCAGGCCGGACACCGTGAAGATCACCATGAGGACGAGCAGCGGGATCTGACCGGCGACCGCGCGGTTGCGCGGGAACAGGTCGACGGCGCGGTCGTGCGCCAGGATCACGCCGAGCACGTGGCCCACGACGATGGCGACGACCTGGAAGGTCGCGACGAACGTCGGCTGCACCCAGCCGGTCAGCAGCGGCCGGCCGCCGAGGCCGAGGAGGTTCGCGCCGGTGCCGAGCGGGTCGGCGAGCTCGCCGACGACCTGCTGGCCGGTGAGCACGAGCAGCGAGTAGTAGTGCGCGACGACGTACCCCAGCGCGATCGGCACGATCGACGGCGCGAACATCGCCGGCAACGTACGCAGCTCTGCCTGGTCACCGCCCAGCCACCCCGCGAGTGCGACGGCGCCCAGGTAGAGCCCGTACACGACCAGCACGACGCCGACGAGCCCGAGCGTGCCGGCCACGACCGGACCGACGACGTCGCTCTGCTCGAACCGGATCCACAGCGTCGAGTTGGCGCCCGAGTCGTAGATGGTGGTGGCGAGCAGCACGGCGACGGTCGCGGCCAGGCCGGGCAGCGCCGCCGTGGAAGCCATGCCGTCCAACGGGTTCCGCAGCACCCAGCGGCGGTCGGGACCGCGCCCGAGCACGGACAGGCGCCCGTACAGCTGCGAGGCGACCTGGAACCCGTCGGCGCGGTCGAACCACGCCGACCCGAACACGACGGCGCCGACGAGCATCACCAGGAAGTAGGCACCGAACCACGCGCGCAGCACGGGCAGGGTGTCGCGCTGCGGCGCGACGAGCTCGAGCCAGGCGAAGCCGAGCAGCCCGGTCGCAGCCGGCCAGTTGCCGAGCCCGGCCGGGTACGGGAGCAGCCCGGACCGCGGGTCGTGCCGCAGCGCCGAGCAGCCGAGCAGGTACAGCGTCCGCATCGGGTTGAGCCAGCGCCACACCGGCCCGAGCAGCGCCGAGGCGAACGCGACCGTGCCGACCCAGAACAGGACGTAGACGACGCCGGCCGTCGGGTTGAGCGCGTCGTCCTTGCCGAAGAACGCGGCCGCAGCGACGTACAGGAAGAACGCGAGGCCGACCAGCCGCACGACCCAGCGCGCGGCGGCAGCGTCCAGGACGCGCGTGACCGCACCGGGCAGCAGCCACCCGGCGCCCGGGCGACCCAGGCGTGGCCGCGGCCACAGGAACGCGAGCAGCACGAACGAGACGACGAGCACGAAGGCGGACGCGCCGAGGGCGAGCCCGAACGGGATGGGCAGGTCCGACCGCCCGCCGATGCCGTGGGCGAGGACCGCTGACTGCACAGCGCTAGGCATCGGCCACCTGTCCGCGCACCGTCAGCCGACCTGCAGCTGCATCAGCACCTTGTCGGCGTGGTGCAGCTCGACCTCGTACACGCCCGGTTCGGTCGCGACGAAGTCGAAGGTCGTGGTACCGCCGGCGGGCACCTCCTGCTCTTTGCCGTCGTAGTGGTTGTGCACCTCGTCGGCGACGTCGCTGGTGACCGTGAGGTGGACGTGGGTGCCGACCGGGACCTGGATCTTGCCGGGCGGCGGGTCGATCCGGCCGCCCTCGTACGTGACCGCGATGTCCTTGACCGCGGCGGTCGACGCCGCACCGGAGCTCGCCCCGCCGCCGCTGGAGGACGAGCCGCAGCCGGCGAGCACCACCGCGGCCACGCCCGCCCCGAGGGCCACCAGGATGCCGGCAGACCGGGGGCTGGCGCGGTGCATGCCCCGCAGGGTACGTGGCCGACCAGACCCTCGGACCCGTGACACGATGGAGGCGTGTCCGACCGGCTGAGCGCGCTGGACGTGTCCTTCCTCTACCTGGAGGAGGACACGACCCCGATGCACGTCGGAGGGGTCTCGGTCTTCGAGGTGCCCGCGGACGGGTTCGACTACGACCGGCTGGTGCAGCACATCCGGCACCGGATCGCGTTCGTGCCCCGCTACCGCCAGCGGGTCCGCTGGGTGCCCGGCCACATCGCCAGCCCGGTCTGGGTGGACGACGAGGACTTCGACATCACGTACCACGTGCGCCGCTCCGCGCTGCCCAAGCCGGGCTCGGACGCACAGCTGCGCGACCTGGCCGCCCGGATCTTCAGCCGCCCGCTGGACCGCAAGCGGCCGCTGTGGGAGATGTACCTGGTCGAGGGCCTGTCCGGCGGCCGGTTCGCGCTGCTGACCAAGACGCACCACGCGATGGTGGACGGGGTCAGCGCGGTCGACATCGGCCAGGTGCTCCTGGACGTGTCGCCGCAGCCGCGGGAGACCCCGTCCGACACCTGGCGCCCGGCGTC
The DNA here is from genome assembly GCA_963849365.1 of uncultured Actinomycetota bacterium. Taxonomy (GTDB): domain Bacteria; phylum Actinomycetota; class Actinomycetes; order Prado026; family Prado026; genus CAVQCJ01. The sequence continues at coordinate 192,704 of CAWKHA010000004.1, read as the reverse complement.
CGAGCCGTCCGGGCTCGAGCTGGTGGCCGGAGCTTTCGCCGACCTGGTGCGCTGGCCCCCGGCAGCGGTCGACGCGGTCCGGGTCGGGCTGGGCGACATCCGTCGCAGCACGATGCGGTTGGTCGGCGCCACCGGGGGGCTGCTCGCGATGGCCCGCACGGTGTCGCGGTCGGCGCCGGGCAGCCCGCTGAACGTCGACATCGGCGCCGCCCGCCGCTACGCCACCGCGGACACCGACCTCGATGACTACAAGGCGATCCGCAAGGCGCACGGCGGCACCGTCAACGACGTCGTGCTGGCGGTCGTCGCGGGCGGGCTGCGCACCTGGCTGATGACCCGTGGGGAGTCGGTGACGCCGAGCGCCGAGGTGCGGGCGATGGTGCCGGTGAGTGTGCGCGGCTCGGACGAGCAGGGCACGCTCGGCAACCGCGTGTCGTCGTACCTGGTCGACCTGCCCGTCGGCGAGCCGAACGCCGTGATGCGCCTGCACCAGATCTCGTACGCGATGGCTGCGCACAAGGAGACCGGCCAGGCGGTCGGGGCGGACGCGCTCGTCGGGCTGGCCGGGTTCGCGCCGCCGACGCTGCACGCGCTAGGCGCCCGGGTCGGCAGCGGGCTGTCGAAGCGGATCTTCAACCTGGTCGTCACGAACGTCCCCGGCCCGCAGTTCCCCCTGTACGCCGCGGGCGCGCGGCTGCTGGCGACGTACCCGGTGGTCCCGCTGGCGAGAGGACAGGCGGTGAGCGTCGGCCTGACCTCGTACGACGGCGGCGTGTACTTCGGGCTGAACGCCGACCGGGACGCGATGGCCGACGTGGAGGTCCTGGCCCAGTGCCTGGTGGACGCCCTGGCGGAGCTCTGCGACACGGTCCGATGAGGTTCGGCGCGTGCGCCGACCCCGGACGAGGTACAACTGAGTCGTGGAACAGCGCAGACGGGGGCTGGTGCTCGGCGCGGGCGGCGTCCTGGGAGCCGCCTGGACGATCGGCGCCATGGCGGCGCTCGAGGAGGCCGAGGGCTTCGAGGTCGCCAGCTGCGACCACATCGTCGGTACCTCCGCCGGGGCGGTGCTGGCCGCGCTCGTCGGCGCCGGCATCAAGGCCACGGACCTGCTCGACCATCAGCGCGGCCGGGCCGTCCGGGAGGGCCCGCTGGCCGGCTACACGTACGACCACGACCGCGCCACCGGCGGGGCGCTCCCCGGCGTACCGCGGCCGCGGATGGGCTCGGCGAAGCTGCTCATGCGGGCGGTCCGGCACCCGCGCTCGGTGACCCCGCTGGCCGCCGCCTCCTCGCTGCTGCCGACCGGGCGGGGCAGCCTGTGGACGGTCCGGCACCTGGTGGACGCGATCAACCCGATCGGGCAGTGGTCGCCACACCCCGGGGTCTGGGTCGTGGCGATGGACTACGACAGCGGCCGCCGGGTCGCGTTCGGCAAGCCGGGCGAGCCGGAGGCCGAGCTGGCCGACGCGGTGCTCGCGTCCTGCTCGATCCCGGCCTGGTACCCCCCGGCCACGATCGGCGGCCGCCGGTACATCGACGGCGGCACCTGCTCGCCGACCTCGCTGGACCTGCTGGCCGGGCTCGGCCTGGACGAGGTCTTCGTGCTGGCCCCTATGTGTTCGTTCGACTACGACGAGCCGAGCTCGGTCGCGTCCCGGGTGGAGCGGTCGTTCCGCCGCACCGTGACCCGGCGGATGGTCCGGGAGGCCGGGAAGGTCCGGGCGGGCGGCACCGAGGTGACTCTCCTCGGCCCCGGACGCGAGGACCTGGAAGCGATCGGCGCCAACCTCATGGACCCGAGCCGTCGGCACGCGGTGATCGAGACCTCGCAGCACACCTCGGCCGAGGCGTTGCAGCGGGCCCGCGACGACGAGATGTCCTGGACGGCTTGATGCGGGTCTACGCCCCCGCGACCCGGGCCGATCTCGACCTGCTGCGGCGCACTGGTTCCTGGCGCCCGGCCGCCGGAGCCTTCGCCGTCACGCCGGCCCTGCGCGGCTGGGTGAGCGCGGACGGTCCGGCCGACGACGAGGAGCTGGAGCTGGCGGCGCTGTCCGAGGCGGCCCGGCACGCGCTGCGGCTGCTGGGCGCCGGAGTCGATCCGGCGGACGCGCAACGGGTCGTCGTGGCGCTCGACCTGCCGCCGGCCCAGGTGACGGTCGACGACGAGGGGCCGGACGACCCGCCCGGCCGGGTGCGGCTGGCCCTCGACGCGGTACCGGTCGGCCGGGTGGCGGCGGTGCACGTCGACGAGGCGTCGGCCGCGAAGGCGGTCGTCGCGGCCGCAGCGGCTCTGGCCGCCGCCGAGGCGGGCGACGCCGAGGGCGAGGCCGTGGTGTCCGCCCTGGACGACCACGACTTGCTGTGGTACGACCCGGCGGAGCTGCCCGGGCTGACCGACTCGTCCTGAGCAGCTCGTTGCACACGGGGCTGCCCTGGTAGCCAATCCGTATGCAACGGTGCCCGCTCCGAGTGCCACGATGGGGCCATGGATGCTGTGACCCAGGTTCCGGTCCCCGTCAACGAGCCGGTGCTGCAGTACGCGCCGGGAACGCCCGCCCGCGCCGGGCTCGAGGCCGCGCTGGCCGACCTGGCCGGTCAGCGGATCGACCTGACCTGCTCGATCGGTGGCAAGCGGGTGCTCGGCGGCGGCGCGCCGTTCGACGTCGTCCAGCCGCACGCCCGGCACCACGTGCTCGGCACCGGGGGTGGCGCGACCCAGGACGACGCGGCGGCAGCGGTGGCGGCGGCCCGCGCTGCGGCACCCGGCTGGCGGTCGCTGTCCTTCGACGACCGGGCCGCGGTCTTCCTCAAGGCGGCCGACCTGCTGGCCGGCCCGTGGCGGAGCCGGCTCAACGCGGCGACCATGCTCGGCCAGTCAAAGACGGCGATCCAGGCCGAGATCGACGCTGCCTGCGAGCTGATCGACTTCTGGCGCTTCAACGTGGCGTTCGCCCGGCAGATCCTGGCCGAGCAGCCCATGTCCGGCCCCGGCATCTGGAACCGGGTGGACCACCGCCCGCTCGAGGGCTTCGTCTACGCCGTGACCCCGTTCAACTTCACTGCGATCGCCGGCAACCTGCCGACCGCGCCGGCGCTGATGGGCAACACCGTCGTCTGGAAGCCCGCCCACACCCAGCAGCTGTCCGCGCACCTGCTCATGGACCTTCTCGAAGAGGCCGGCCTGCCGCCCGGGGTGATCAACATGGTCACCGGGCACGGGGTCGCGGTCTCCGAGGTGGCCCTGGCCGACCCCGACCTGGCCGGCATCCACTTCACCGGCTCGACCCGGGTGTTCCAGCAGCTCTGGCGCACGGTCGGGGAGAACATCGCCTCCTACCGTTCCTACCCGCGGATCGTCGGGGAGACCGGTGGCAAGGACTTCGTGGTCGCCCATGCCAGCGCCGACCCGGATGCGCTGCGGACCGCGCTGGTGCGCGGCGCCTTCGAGTACCAGGGCCAGAAGTGCTCGGCGGCCTCGCGGGCCTACATCCCGCGCAGCCTGTGGAGCGGGCTGCGCGACCCCTTCGTGGCCGAGGTCGAGGCGCTGTCGATGGGCCCGGTCACCGACCTGTCCAACTTCATGGGCGCGGTTATCGACGACCGCTCGTACGCCCGGCTCACCGAAGCGCTGGACCGGGCGGCGCACACGCCGTCGATCGAGGTCCTGGCCGGTGGCGAGGCCGACGACGCCGACGGATGGTTCGTCCGCCCGACGGTGCTGCTCGGCGGCGACCCCTCCGACGAGATCTTCACGACCGAGTACTTCGGGCCGATCCTGTCCGTCTTCGTGTACGAGGACGCGGACTACCACGCGATGCTCGCCCAGATGGAGTCGGCCTCGCCGTATGCGCTGACCGGTTCGATCATCGCCCAGGACCGCGCGGCGGTCGCCGAGGCGACCCAGCTGCTCCGGTTCGCGGCGGGGAACTTCTACGTCAACGACAAGCCGACCGGGGCGGTGGTCGGCCAGCAGCCGTTCGGCGGTGGGCGGGCGTCCGGCACCAACGACAAGGCGGGGTCGCCGCAGAACCTGCTGCGCTGGACATCCACCCGTTCGATCAAGGAGACGTTCGTCCCGTTCACGGTGCCGAAGGGGGGTACCTATCACGGGTGGGGGAACGTCGACCCGGACAGGCGTCCACGGCCCGTCTGACGGCGCCCTCCAACGGCGCTTCGGCGCTAGACGAGCTCGGCCACGTCGACATCTGACCAGGCGTCCGAGGGCCAAGGTCCAACGATCCACTCGTCGCCGAGATTGGCAACGGCCACCGCGGCGGCGTCGAAGTGGAGCACAACCCCTACCTCGATCCCAGGTGGGTCCTGGCGCAATGGGCCGACTCGTTCGATCCGCTGGTCGAACCGCTCCACGGGATCCCAACCCAGCTCTTCCTCAACTCCTTGCTTCAAGATCAACAGTGTCTGGTAGAGCATCGGCCAGATCTAGACGGACACCCTTCGACCTCACCCACACAGAATGGCCGGTTCGTCCGCCCGTGAACGGGCACTTCGAGCGCACGCTGCGATGGTGGAGGTTACGGCCCCTGGACGAACAACGGCGGGTCGCGATGTGGTCGGGTGAGGTGCCACCGGACGCGACGCGTTCGGTGGCACCTCGCATCGGCGAGTGACCGGTGGACTGCAGGGCGTGGCTTCCCTGGCGGTATTGGGGTTTGTGGAGTATGCCTCTCCCAGCGGTGATTGCTGCGCCCGATGTCGCCGTGGTTCATCAACCTGGAGGGGATCCATGCGCAGACCTACGCTCGTGCTTAGAACACTTACTGCCTGCGGCCTGGCCGCGGGTGTCGCGTTCGCTATGGGGCCGGCGACGGCATCGGCCACCGGGTCGTCTGTGACGGTCGTCGCGTCGCACTTGAACAACCCGCGGGCATTGTCTGCCGATGGCGGGAAGCTCTACCTCGCTGAGGCCGGGCGCGGCGGCAGCACCTACTGCCTAGGCGGCACCACCTGCGTGGGGCTCACCGGGTCGATCGACCAGGTCGGGACAAACGGGGTCACTCGGCTGGTGACCGGCCTGATCTCGATCTCCAACCCGGGTGGCGTCGCGGCGGTAGGCATGGACGCGGTCTCCGCATCCGGTGGAGTGGTGTATGGGCAGTTCGCGGCGAACACTTTCGGGCTCCCGTTGGGCCAGTTGCCGACGTTCTTGCTCCAGGCGGGTCAGAAGGACCTGGGCCAGTTCGGGCAGGCCAGGAACGGGTCATTCGTGGATAAGGCCGGGGTCGGTGACCATGACTACATCTGGTCCAGCGCCCACGTGAACTTGGTTCCGGATCAGTTCCCGGACTCCAACCCCAACGGGGTGCTGGTGACCGGTGGTCAGATGTTCGTCGCCGACGCGGGCGCGAACACCCTGGACCAGGTCATGCCCAATGGGACGGTCAAGGTCCTGACCTTCCTCAACGTTCCGTCGGGAAGCCCGACCGACGGGGTTCCCACCTGTGTCGCCAAGGGCCCTGACGGTGCGCTGTATGTCGGTGAGCTGCTCGGCGGGAACTTCGCCCCTGGAAACGCACGCGTGTGGCGGGTCGTGGTCAAGAACGGTAAGGCGACCAAGTCGGTCTGGGCCCGCGGCCTGACCACCGTGCAGGGCTGCGGGTTCGACCCGCAAGGCAACTTCTACGCCACCGAGTTCCAGGTCAACGGGCTAGACGAGTCCCCGACGGCCAACCCGCTGGGGGCCGTTGTGAAGATCGCCCCCAACGGGACACGGACCACCCTGGGCATGGGCAGCCTGTTCTTCCCGTCCGGGTTCGCGTTCTTGAACGGCACCGTGTACGTGTCCAACTGCAGCATCGCCCCGGCAACCGGGCTGGCACCCACCCTGTGCTCCAGCGGTGGCCAGGTGGTGGCCATCCACTAAACCAGAAAGAACGCACAGAGACTGCGGGTCAGCACGACCACAGTGCTGGCCCGCAGTCACGCTCAGACACCAAGCACTCAGTGCCAGGTCTGGCCGACAATCCGCGGCTCGTCCGAGTAGATGATCTTACCGCTCGGTGTCCAGATCTTGACCCGGACGACGGTCTTGCCTAGCACCCGGCTGCGCACAGCGGCATCCAGGTGTGCCAGGGCGGTCGGCGACCCGGTCAGCAGGGAGTCCTCGAGGGCGGGCTGGACCGCGGACTCGGCGAGCAGGTCGGTGGTCTGGGCCGCGTCGTTCACCGCCTCGCGCTCGGCCACGTTTCGGCTGGCGTATGCACCCGCGACCGCGACGACGACCAGGACGAGCGCGGCAGCCGCAACGACCTGGGCGAAGATGCGGCGCATCCGGATCGGCCGGTCGGCCGGACCTGGTCCGTGTCGCCCGTCCGCCACGGTGACCCACGGGGGCGGACGGGCCTGGATCGCGCGGCAGCGCCGCAGGGACCGGTGAGGTCTCCGCGGCGCCGTCAGGCCCGGATGCAGGGGTCACTGGTGACCGGACCCGTCGTCCGTGCCGCCACCGCCGCTGCCGCCATTGCTGCCACCCGAGCGGCCACCGTGGTCGTCGGACGCCCTGGGCGTCGCCGCTGGGGTCGATGTGGCGGTCGCGCCGCCGTTGTCGTCGCCCGGCTCGGCGTGCTTGGTGGCGCCGCCGTTGTCGTCGCCGGGCTCGGCGTGCTTGGTCGCGCCGCCGTTGTCGTCGACGAGCTGGGCCTGCGCGGGGACCCGGACCGGCACTGACTGGGCGAACGAGGCGTTGCCGGCGAGCCCCAGGACGGCGGGGACCGCGGCAACCGCGGTGACGATGGCGATGGTGAGCAGTCGCTTCATGACGGGTTCCTTCCTCGGTGGTCTCTGACTGCTCCCATTCACAGGCCCGACAGGTCCGGTACGCCATCGGACGTTGGCACTAGTACCACGCCATCGTCGCCCCCTTGGTTCACCAAACAGTCCCATTGGCACGAGTTGGCAGCCGGCGACCACTCCGGGGAACCCCGAGGACTCCTGACCCGTGACAACTCAGAGGCCCCATGCCGCAGCCCTGTCCCGAACGGCGCACCGAATGCCAGCTCGACCCCGCCCGTGATCACATCGTGGCGGCCTCGACCCCAGTTCTTGACCGTGAGGGCGACCGGTCGCGTACCGTCGTCGGCATGACGCCGGAGGAGATCACCGACCTCGCGCACTTGCGCCGGGCGCGCGACCTCATGGACCGCGACTACGCGCAGCCCCTCGATGTCCCGGCGATGGCGCGTGCCGCGCTCATGTCGCCCGCGCACTTCTCGCGCAAGTTCCGCGCGGCGTACGGCGAGACGCCCTACTCGTACCTCATGACCCGCCGCATCGAGCGCGCGAAGGCTCTTCTGCGTCAGCGGATGTCGGTCACCGACACCTGCGTCGCTGTCGGTTGCACGTCGCTCGGCTCGTTCAGCTCGCGCTTCACCGAGATCGTTGGCGTGACGCCGTCGCAGTACCGCGCCCGCGACCACAGCGACCGCGAGGTCCTGCCATCGTGTGTGAGCATGGTCGCGACGCGACCGCGGCGTACCACGGTCGCGGTCTGAACGCCGCCGACCGGCGCCGACGGGCCGGCCCCCGAACGGGGCGGTGCCCGGCGCACCGGAGGCCCGACCCGCCCCCGGCACCGAGCAGGATCGAAGAAGCACGCGACGGGTCGGTGCTCCTAAGGTCGTCGCATGGCAGTCACCGTCTCTCACATGTTCATCCCCGTCCACGACCCCGACGCCTCGCTCGGCTTCTACCGCGACGCGCTCGGCCTCGAGGTCCGCAACGACGTCGCGTCCGACGGTTTCCGCTGGGTCACCGTCGGCGCCCCGGGGCAGGACGTCGACGTCGTCCTGTTCCAGCCGCACGGCGGTCGCTCGCAGGTCGAGGGCGACGCTCTCCTGTCACTCGTGACGCAGGGGTCGTTGCAGGCCGCGATCTTCCGCTCCGACGACCTCGACACCACGTTCGAGAAGGTCCGGGCGTCGGGCGCCGAGGTGCTTCAGGAGCCGGCGTCACAGCCGTGGGGCGCGCGCGACTGCGCGTTCCGCGACCCTTCGGGCAACCTCGTCCGCATCGCGCAGGCCTGACCGTCGTCCGCCCGGAGCTCCGCATATACCGGATCGGATCAGTCGACAAGGGCCTGATCTATGCGCCCGCGTACGGCCTGGCCGCCTTAACCGTGCCTCAGTTCGGCCGCTTCCTGAAGCGGTCCCGCCCGATGGAGACCGAAGACGCCGGCTGACGGGGCATCTGGCGGCGGCGCTGCTCGGTAGGCTCGACCGGACAACCGCACAACGGCGTGCGGTGGCATCCGGTGAAGAAGGCGATAGCCCGTGAGCCCGAGCGTCGGCATCCCGACCACGCGTCTCGAGGAGTCCAAGGCCGAGCTGATCGCCAAGGCGGTCGAGGCGGGGGAGCGCGGCCGCAGCGGCGACGCGCACGCGGACTCCGTCTTCCTCCAGCGGTACTTCAAGCACGTCGCCGCCGAGGACATCGTGGGGCGGAACCCGGTCGACGTCTTCGGGGCCGCGCTCGCCCACCGTGAGCTCGCCCAGCACCGTCCGCAGGGGCGCGCGAACGTCCGCGTCTACACCCCGACGGTGGAGGAGCACGGCTGGGCCTCCGGGCACACCGTCGTCGAAGTGGTCACCGACGACATGCCCTTCCTGGTCGACTCCGTCACCAGCTGCCTCGGCCGGCACGGCACGTCGATCCACCTGGTGGTCCACCCGCAGCTCGCGGTGCGCCGCGACATCACCGGCGAGCTGCTGGAGGTCCTCGGCGACAAGCAGCCGCATGCCGAGGGCGCCCCGGTCGGCCCGGGCACGGGGTCCGAGGACGTCGTGGTCGAGTCCTGGATGCACGTCGAGATCGACCGGGAGAGCGACGCGATCGAGCTCGACGAGCTCGCCCAGGCGTTGCGTCGCGTGCTGTCCGACGTGCGCGAGGCCGTCGAGGACTGGGCGAAGATGCGGGACGCGGCGCTGCGCTGCGCCGAGGAGATCGCCGCCTCCCCGCCACCGCTGCCGGACGCCGAGGTCTCCGAGGCCTGGGAGCTGATGCGCTGGCTCGCCGACGACAAGTTCACGTTCCTCGGCTACCGGGAGTACGACCTGTCCCAGGCGTCCGGCGACGACAGCGCCGGACGGGGGATCGACACCCTGGTGGCCCGGCCGGGGTCAGGCCTGGGCATCCTGCGCTCGGACCAGCGGGTCTCCGGCTCGTTCGGCGCGCTGCCGCCCGAGGTGCGCAGCAAGGCTCGCGAGCCGCGGATGCTGGTGCTCACCAAGGCGAACTCGCGCTCGACCGTGCACCGCCCGGTGTACCTGGACTACGTCGGGGTCAAGACCTTCGACGCGGACGGCCAGGTCACCGGCGAGCGCCGCTTCCTCGGCCTGTTCGCCTCGTCGTCGTACAGCGAGAGCGTGCTGCGGATCCCGGTGCTGCGGCGCAAGGCGCGCGAGGTGCTGGAGGCGTCCGGGTTCGCCGCGGACAGCCACAGCGGCAAGGACCTGCTGCAGATCCTGGAGACCTACCCGCGCGACGAGCTGTTCCAGATCTCGGTTCCCGACCTGCTGGAGACCGTGCTGGCCGTCATGCACCTGCAGGAGCGCCGCCAGACCCGGCTCTTCCTGCGCAAGGACGACTACGGCCGGTTCATGTCCTGCCTGGTCTACCTGCCCCGCGACCGCTACACGACGGACGTGCGGCTGGACATGGAGCGCATCCTGCGCGAGGCGCTGCACGGCGAGACGGTCGACTACACCGCGCGCGTGTCCGAGTCGGTGCTGGCCCGGCTGCACTTCGTCGTACGGGTGCCCAAGGGCGACGTGGTCCGCGACGTCGACGCGGACGAGCTCGAGGCGAAGCTGGTCGAGGCGACCCGCTCGTGGGCCGACGACTTCGCCGACGCGCTGGTCGACCAGTGCGGCGAGGAGGCCTCCACCGACCTGCTGCGCGTCTACGGCGACGCGTTCCCCGAGGCGTACAAGGAGGACTTCCCGGCCAGGACGGCGGTCGCGGACCTCAAGCAGCTCGAGGCGCTCCAGCCGGGGGCGACGGCGCTCAACCTGTACGTGCCGCTGGGGGCCGGGCCCGGCGAGCGCCGGTTCAAGATCTACTGCTCCGGCTCGCCGCTGTCGCTGTCCCGCGTGCTGCCGGTGTTGCAGCGGATGGGGGTCGAGGTCGTCGACGAGCGCCCGTACGAGGTCGAGCGGCCGGGCCAGGAGCCGGCCTGGGTGTACGACTTCGGCCTGCGTTTCGACGGGCTGTCCGACGGCAGCGAGGTCAAGCTGCGCTTCCAGGAGGCGTTCGCCGCGACCTGGGCGGGCGAGGCCGAGTCCGACGGGTTCAACGCGCTGGTGCTCCGCGCCGGGCTGACCTGGCGGCAGGCCATGGTGCTGCGGGCGTACGCCAAGTACCTCCGGCAGGCAGGTTCGACCTTCAGCCAGGAGTACCTCGAGCAGTCGCTGTCGACATACGTCAGCGTGACCCGGCTGCTGGTCCGGCTGTTCGAGGCCAACCTGGACCCGGACCTGCCCGGTGGTGACAGCGAACGCGACGAGGTCGTCGCCGCGCTGGTCGAGGAGATCACCGGCGCGCTCGACGACGTCGCCAGCCTCGACCACGACCGGATCCTGCGCTCCTACCTGCGGCTGATCCGCGCCACGCTGCGCACCAACTACTTCCAGCCGGGTCCGGACGGCGCCGGCTACCCGCCCTACCTCGCGGTGAAGCTGGACCCCCAGCACCTGCCCGAGCTGCCGGCGCCGCGGCCGAAGTACGAGATCTGGGTGTACTCGCCGCAGGTCGAGGGCGTGCACCTGCGGTTCGGCGCCGTGGCCCGCGGCGGGTTGCGCTGGTCGGACCGCCGGGAGGACTTCCGCACCGAGATCCTCGGGCTGGTCAAGGCGCAGGCGGTCAAGAACGCGGTCATCGTGCCGGTCGGGGCCAAGGGCGGCTTCGTGGTCAAGGGCGGCACCGCCGACCCGTCCGACCGCGAGGCGGTGCTGGCCGAGGGCATCCAGCGGTACCGCACCTTCGTCTCGGCGCTGCTCGACCTCACCGACAACCTCGTCGACGGCACGGTGGTACCGCCGGCACGGGTCGTGCGGCACGACGGCGACGACCCTTACCTCGTCGTCGCGGCCGACAAGGGCACCGCGACCTTCTCCGACATCGCCAACTCCGTGTCGCAGGCGTACGGCTTCTGGCTGGGCGACGCGTTCGCGTCCGGTGGGTCGGCCGGCTACGACCACAAGGCGATGGGTATCACCGCGCGTGGCGCGTGGGAGTCCGTCAAGCGGCATTTCCGCGAGCTGGGACGGGACACGCAGTCCGCGGACTTCACTGTCGTCGGCGTCGGCGACATGTCCGGCGACGTATTCGGCAACGGGATGCTGCTGTCCGAGCACATCAGGCTGCTGGCCGCCTTCGACCACCGGCACATCTTCCTCGATCCGGCGCCGGACCCGGCGGCCTCGGTCAAGGAGCGCCGGCGGCTGTTCGACCTGCCCCGCTCGTCCTGGGACGACTACGACAAGGAGCTCATCTCCGCCGGCGGCGGGGTGTACCCGCGGTCGGCCAAGTCCGTCCCGGTCAGCTCGCAGGTGCGCGCCGCCCTGGGAGTCGCCGACGGGGTGACCCAGGTGACCCCGGCCGAGCTCATGAAGGCCGTGCTGGCCGCGCCGGTCGACCTGCTCTGGAACGGCGGCATCGGCACCTACGTGAAGGCCTCGACCGAGTCCAACGCCGACGTGGGGGACAAGGCCAACGACGCGATCCGGATCGACGGCCGCGACCTGCGCGCCAAGGTGGTCGGCGAGGGCGGCAACCTCGGCTTCACCCAGAGCGGCCGGGTCGAGGCGGCCCAGCGCGGCGTGCGGCTCAACACCGACGCCATCGACAACTCGGCGGGCGTCGACACCTCCGACCACGAGGTCAACATCAAGATCCTGCTCGACCAGGTGGTCCGCGCGGGCGACCTGACCGCCAAGCAGCGCAACGACCTGCTCGCGACCATGACCGACGACGTGGCCGCCCACGTGCTGCGCGACAACTACGAGCAGAATGTCCTGCTCGGGAACGCGCGTGTGCAGTCGCACTCGATGCTGCCGGTGCACAAGCGGTTGATCCGCGACCTCGAACGGCGTGGCGAGCTGGACCGGGCGCTGGAGTTCCTGCCGTCCGACAACGAGATCGACACGCGGTTCGCCGCCGGGCTCGGGCTGACCTCGCCCGAGTTCTCCGTGCTCGTCGCGTACTCCAAGATGACGCTGAAGCATGAGCTGCTGGCGACCAACCTGCCCGACGAGCCCTACTTCCGATCCGTCGCCAGGCGGTACTTCCCCCCGGCCGTCGTCGAGCGGTACGGCGACCGCATCGACACCCACCCGCTGCGCCGCGAGATCGTCACGACTGGTGTCGTCAACGACCTGGTCAACCGTGCCGGCATCACGTTCGTCTTCCGCGCCATGGAGGAGAGCGGTGGCACGCCGGTGGAGGTCGCCCGCGCGCTCGCGGTCGTCCGCGAGGTCTTCGACCTGCCCGACTTCTGGGCCCGCGTCGAACGTCTCGACAACCAGGTGCCCACCGTGGCGCAGACCGAGCTCTACCTGGAGTGCCGGCGCCTGCTCGACCGGGCCACGCGGTGGCTGCTGCAGTCCCGCCGCCAGCTGCTCGACGTCGAGGCCGAGATCGGGCACTTCGCCGCGGTCGCGTCGCTCAAGGAGCGGATCCCGCACATGCTGCGTGGCGCCGAGGCCGAGCGGTTGCAGCGGCGTACCGCCGAGCTGGTCGCCCTCGGCGCGCCGGCCGAGCTCGCCCAGGAGACCGCGTCCATGCTCGACGCCTTCTCCCTGCTCGACGTGGTGCAGCTGGCCCGCGCCTCGGGTGAGCCGCCCGAGCAGGTCGGCGACCTCTACTTCGCGCTGTCCGAGCAGTTCGAGGTGGACCGCATGCTGGGCCGGATCACCGCGCTCCCGCGCGACGACCGCTGGTCGGCGCTGGCCAGGATGGCGCTGCGCTACGACCTGTACGGCGCCCTCGCCGGGCTGACCGGGAACGTGCTGGCGGTGACGAAGGAGCTCACTGACCCGGACGCCAGGATCGCGGCCTGGCAGCTGGAGAACTCCGAGGGGCTGGCCCGCGCGCGGGCGACCCTCACCGAGATCGCGACGTCGGAGAGCTTCGACCTGGCCACCCTGTCGGTGGCGCTGCGCGTCATCCGGACCCTGGTGCCGTCCGGCAGCTCCGCCTAGGGCTGTTCCTGCCCCGGGACGATCGCGTCGATCTCGGCGAGCTCGTCGGGGGACGGGCGCCACGTGCCGGCGGCCACGTTCGCGAGCACCTGCTCCGGTCTCGTCGCGCCGGCGATCACCGAGGCGACGACCGGGCGGGCCAGCAACGAGCCGATCGCCACCTCGAGCAGCGTCCGGCCGTGCTTGTCGGCCCAGGCGCGCAGCGCCTCGACCCGGTCCAGCTTCGCGTCAGTCACGAATCCGGGCATGCCCGCCAGCCGGGTCCCCGCGGGGATGGCCCCCTCGCGGCCCACCTTGCCGGTCAGCAGGCCCTTGGCCAGCGGGAAGTACGGCAGCAGCCCGAGCCCGTAGTGCTCGGCGGCCGGGACGACCTCGCGCTCGGTCTCCCGCTCCAACAGCGAGTACTCGTTCTGCGCCGAGACGAACGGTGTCCAGCCGCCGGCCGCGGCGAGGTGCGCGGCGTCGGCGATCTGCCAGCCGGCCAGGTTCGAGTGGCCCACGTAGCGCACCTTGCCCTCGAGCACCAGCTCGTGCAGGGCCGCGAGCGTCTCCTCCAGCGGGGTCACCGGGTCGGGCGTGTGCAGCTGGTAGAGGTCGATGTGGTCGGTGCGCAGGCGGCGCAGCGACTGCTCGACCGCGTACCGGACGTACCCGCGACCACCCTTCGCACCGATCGCAGCGGGGTATCCCATGTCGTGGTCCTGGTGGCCGAACTTGGTGGCCAGGACGACCTGGTCACGGCGGTCGCCGAGGATCTCGCCGAGGAGGGTCTCGGACCTGCCGGAACCGCCGTAGATGTCCGCCGTGTCGAACAGCGTGACGCCGGCGTCGATGGCGGCGTCCACCACCGCGCGGGTGGCGGTGGCGTCGATGCGGCCCCCGAAGTTGTTGCAGCCGAGGCCGACCTCGGACACGAGCAGGCCGGAGTTCCCCAAGGGCTGGTGGCGCATGCGTCGAGCCTATGCGGTCGCCCTTCAGGAAGAGCCGTCCGGTGCCGACCTCCACGGCATGGCCGATCAGCCCTGGGACCAGTCGCCGGCGACGGTGGCCGAGGTCGAGCCGCCGCGCGGGCGCGGACGCGGCGCGTGGGTCGCGGTCATCGTCCTCGTCGCGGTGCTCTCGGCGGCGATCGCGACGTACGTCCTGACGCACCGGGCCGACCCCGCCGCACAGGACGCGGCCTTCCTCGCGCAGGTCAAGGCGACGATGGGTAGTGCCCCGAAGGATCCGGCCAGGCTGGTCGCGGCGGCCCGGCGGCAGTGTGACGCGAGCAGCGAGTCGATGAAGTACCTGGCGGGCCTGATCCGCGACAACGGCTCCACGAACGTGGAGAAGCTGACCCGCATCGGGATCTCGGCCTACTGCCCGGACCGCTCGGCCGAGTTCGCTCGGGACCTGGCCGAGTAGGCGCATTCGTCCGGTCCGCTGTGACGCCGGCCGAATTCGGCGCGAAAGCTAGGGCGCGGGGACGCTGCGGCCGCCCTCGCGGTGCTCGGTGGCCCCCTGCAGCCGTTCCCGCGCCACCTGCCGCTCGATCTCCAGCCGCTCGCGGTACTCCTCGGCCGAGATCACCGTCCCGCTGGGGAAGAGCGCGACCTCCCAGGTGATCGCCAGCACACCCTCCTCGGCGCCGTGCCGGGCTGTCTCCTTCTCCCGGATCGAGTCGCGGCGGTCGTTGCGGAACCGGCGGCTGTTCGCATCCACGATCCGGATGCTCGGGTCTCCGAAGTAGTCGCGCAGGACCGCGAGCTCGGCGTCGATGCCCCGCGCGTGCGCGACCCGGAACTCGGCCGCCGGCGCCGGCTGCGAGGCGTCCAGTGACGGTGTCCCGATCCGCCTGGCGTAGTTCCGCGTCAGCTGACGCTCACGGAGCAGGTGCACCAGAGACGTCTGCAGCCCGATGTCCGAGCTCGCCAGCAGGTCGTCGATGTCGACGTAGCCGGCCAGCCACGAGTCCACCTCGACCGCCCAGTGGAACCCGACGGCCTTGTCGCCCAGCAGCCCGTGCCGGTTCGTGAACCGCATCGGGATGTCGGCAGCCTCGTCGATGTAGGCAACCATCTGCCGGTCGAACTCGCTGAGCGTGCCGCCCTCCACCCGCTTGTACGTGAGGAAGCCGCCCGTCACGTCGTACTGCAGGCCCTTGGACATGACGTTCAGGCGTTCGACGAGCTCCTCGACGCGGGCGAAGCCCGACTGCTCGCCACGGCCGACGTCGCGCATGGACACGCGTCGTTGCGTGCCGGCGGGTGCCGCGCTGAGCGGCGGCATGGCCGAGCCGCGCACCAGGGCCGTCGCAGCCTTGTCTGCCTGCGCCTCCAGGGTCTCGGGTCCGGCGTGCGCGACCGACGAGGCCTGCGACCCACCGCGTTGCTGGACGACGTGGGCCAGCTCGTGCGCGATCAGCCGGCGCCGGTCGGCCGGACCCGCCGTCTGGGCGCCGGAACCGACCGAGACCTGGTTGCCCGCGGTGACCGCATCCGCGCCGTGCGCCGCGGCGGCACGGTGGGCCGCATCGTCCGTGTGCACCTGGACGTCGGAGAGGTCCCGGCCGAGGCGCCGTCCCATCTCCCGGCGCTCGTCCGGGGCGAGGGTGTCCTTGGCCGCGGCCGTCGGTGTCACCCGTCTGGCGCGCGCCTTGCCCACAGCCGGCCAGACTGGCCCCCGATCGTCACCCCGTCGTGACTGGCTTCGCTCCGGCTGTTCACGCAGCGTGCTCGTCGGCGGCTCGAACCGCCGGCCACGTGAGCGCCTGCCTCACCCACCCCTTGACACCGGTCGATCCGCAGGAGTCTCGTCTGCGCCATGAGGACCCGCCCAGTCCTCGCGATCGCGGCCGCCCTGGCACTGGTGGCCGCGTCCGCGACTGCCGCCCCCGTCGCCACGGCGGCCTCCGCTGCGCCCGGCGCCCCTGGTGTCCTCTCGCACTTCGACCTGGCCCGGAAAGACTGCCTGGGCACCGCGCGCAACACCACGTCCAAGGTCTGGTTCACCGTGGCGGGCGGCGTGCTGTCCGACGTCTACTACCCGACGGTCGACAACACCGAGGTCGAGACGATGCAGTACGTCGTGACCGACGGGCAGACGTTCACCGACGTGCAGACCAGGGACACCACGTACACGGTCCAGGCGCTCGACCCCAGCGGGATGGCCTGCCGTGTCACGAGCACCGCGAACAACGGGCGGTACCGCCTGGTCACCGACTACGTGACCGACCCGGCCCGCGCCAGCGTGGTCATGCACACCCGGCTGGTGCCGCTGCAGGGCAACGGGCAGGACCTCGCGCTGTACGTGCGGCTCGACCCGACCGTGAACGGCAACGGCGGCGGGGGCAGCGACAACGGCGGCGCCGACTCGGCGACCGTCGACCACTCCACCGGTCACCCGGTCCCGGTCTCGAGCGATCCGGTGACCGCGACGAACGCCGCGAACCGCGACTACGCGCAGCCGGTCTACGCCGCGCTGCGCGCCGACAAGCCGTTCCCGGTGGTGAGCAGCGGGTACGCCGGGACCGCCAGCGACGGGCTCACCCAGCTCGATGCCACCCACACGCTGGGCACGACCTACGACGACGCCCCGCTGGGCAACGTCGTGCAGACGGCGCTGCTGGCCCGCGGCCCCGGCGGCGACGTGACGCTCGCGCTGGGGTTCGGCGCCACGAGCCAGGCGGCGGTGGCGACCGCGGGGGCGAGCGCGCGGACCGACTTCGAGACCACGTTCCACCGGTACGTGGGCGGCTGGTCGGCGTACGACAAGACCCTCAGACCACCGTCGACCCTGTCGGCCCCGGCCGGCCAGGCCGCCCTCCTCGGCCGGACGTACTGGCTGTCCGCGAACGTGCTCAAGGCCAGCGAGGACAAGACCTTCCCCGGCGCGATCGTGGCCTCGCTCGCCAGCCCGTGGGGGCAGGCGGTCAGTGCCGGTGACCCGTCCAACACGTACTTCGGCTCCTACCGCGAGGTCTTCGCGCGCGACCTGTACGAGACGTTCACCGGGCTGCTCGCCGCGGGCGACGTCCCGACGGCGAAGGCCACCGTGCGCTTCCTGTTCGAGCGGCAGCAGCTGCCGGACGGCTCGATCCCGCGCAACTCCCTGGTCAACGGCAAGGCCGCGCCCGACAGCTTCGGCGTGCAGCTCGACGAGGTGGCGTACCCGATCCTCATGGCCCGCACCGTGGGGCTGACCGGGGCGGCGCTCTACACCGCCCACATCAAGAAGGCCGCCGACTACCTGGTCGGGCACGGGCCGTCGTCCGGGCCCGAGCGCTGGGAGGAGCAGAGCGGCTTCTCGCCGTCCACCATCGCGGCCGAGATCGCCGGCCTCGTCGCCGCCGGGGCCATCGCCGACAAGAACGGCGACCACGCCGCTGCCCGCATCTACCGGGCCACCGCGGACACCTACCAGCGCAGCATCAAGAAGTGGACGCTCACCACGAACGGCCCGTACAGCCCCTCGCCGTACTTCATCCGGCTCTCCAAGAGCGGTGACCCGGACGCCGCGATCACGTACGGCCTCGGCAACGGCGGTCCGACCGTCGACCAGCGCACCGTCGTCGACGCGGGCTTCCTCGAGCTGACGCGCCTGGGCATCCTCCCGCCGGCCGACCCGGACGTGGTGCGTTCGCTCGGGATCGTCGACGCGGTGATCGCCAGGAGCACCGCTAGCGGCACCGGCTTCTACCGGTACGGCACGGACACGGCCGGGACCGAGGACGGCTACGGCGACTGCAACACCGGCGACGCAACCTCCTGCACCGTGCAGGGCAAGCCCTGGGCCGGCCGCTGCGGCGCGCAGACACCCGGCGTCGGCTCCGGGCACCTGTGGCCGGTCCTGTCGGGAGAGCGCGCCGAGAGCGAGCTGGCCCGGGGTCACCAGGGCGCGTCGGGTGCGCTCTGGGGCGTGATGGCGGCCACCGGGTCCGGGGTCGGGCTGATCCCGGAGCAGTTCTGGGAGAACGCGGACCTGGCCGCGTCAGGGTTCGGCACCGACCCGGAGTGCGCGTCGATCGGGTTCCGCAACGGGCAGGCGGCCGGCAGCGCCTCGCCGCTCACGTGGTCCGCGGCGCAGTTCGTAAGGCTCGCCGGCGACCTGCGCGCCGGGCACCTGACCGACACGCCGACCGACACCCAGACCAGGTACGTGAAGCACACGCAGGGCGCCATCGACGTCACGCTCACCTCGCCGCCGGACCAGTCTGCGGTGAGCGGTTCGGCCCTCGTCGCAGGGACGACCGCGGCGAACGCCCGCGTGGACGTGGAGGCGGTCAACGTCGACGTCGACGGCTCCTCGCACACGGTCAGCACCACGGCCGGCTCGGACGGCTCCTTCTCGGTGACCGTCCCGGTGCCGCCCGGCACCGACGTCGTCTTGGCGGCCGCGACGGCGCCGAACGGCGCGACCGGGACCGCGCAGCGGACGGTCGACTACGACTTCGTACCGGGGACCCTGGTGTTCGACTTGGGCGACCCGGACGGCGACGACAACGGGCCGGGCACGTACGCGTACCCCAGCTCCAACGACTTCCAGCCGGGCGCGTTCGACCTGCAGCGGTTCCAGGTCTACGACTCCGGGACGGACAGCGTGACCTTCCGGGTGCAGACCCGGGACCTGACACCGACGTTCGGCAGTCCGCTCGGTGCGCAGCTCGTGGACGTGTACGCGTTCGCTCCCGGTGGCGGGTCCACGTCGACGGCCGCTGCCTTCCCGCGCAACTACACGATCGACAGCGGGTCGGCGTGGAACCGCCTGGTCGAGGTGCAGGGCTTCGGGCAGAACTTCGTCGACGGCGTCGGCAACGCGCTGGGGACCGTCCAGATCCGTGCCGACGCCGTCTCACGGTTCATCACGTTCACCGTCAGCAAGGCGGCACTCGGCGGGACACCGGGTCCGGGGTGGTCGTTCGCAGTCGTGCTGACCGGCCAGGACGGCTTCAGCCCCGACCAGGCGCGTTCCTTCGCCGCGACGGCGCAGCCGTTCCAGTTCGGCGTGTGCACGCAGGCGGCGGTGACGGCGGGAAACCCGATCTGCCCTGTCGACCCCTCGACCGTGCCCAAGGCGGTCGATGTGCTCACCCCGGGCGGGGTCGACCAGGCGACCGAGCTCGACCCCACCCTGGGGCCGGTGCTGATCCAGGGCGTCCAGATCCCCTGACGTCCACCGGTGCTGGGCCGATCAGGCGCGCGCGCACCGTCGGCTGGTGCGGTGTCGTGTTCCGGACACGGCGTGCACCGGACACCGCCAGACCCTTGAGCGGGCCGTCCGCGCCGGTGCAGAGTCCTCGCCCGGCAAGGCGCGGTGGGGCGCCTTCGCGGTCGGTGGGGATGGGGCTGAGTGGTGGTCGACGTGACAGCGCTGGTCGAGGACGAGGTGCGCGAGCGCGTCCGGAGTCGAGGGCTCGACCCACTCGTGGCTCCTGACGGGGTGCGCGCGCTGGTGGACGAGGTGCTCGCCGAGTACGGCCGGCGCAGCCTGGACGGGGGTGTGCCGGCTCTCGCCGATCCGGCGGCCATCGGGCAGGTCGTGCTGGACGCCGTGGCCGGGTTCGGGCCGCTGCAGCCCTACCTGGACGACCCGACCGTCGAGGAGATCTGGGTGAACGAGCCCGGTCGGGTCTTCGTGGCGCGCGCCGGGCGCAGCGAGCTGACGGCGACCGTGCTCGCGCCGGGAGCCGTCGAGGACCTGGTGGAGCGGATGCTCGCGGGCTCGGGTCGCCGGGTGGACATCAGCTCGCCGTTCGTCGACGCCGCCTTGCCGGACGGGAGTCGCCTGCATGTGGTGATCCCGGACGTCACGCGACGGCACTGGGCGGTGAACGTCCGCAAGTTCGTCGCGCCGGTGACGCACATCGCTGACCTGGTGCGGATCGGCACCTTGACCCTGCCCGCGGCCAGGTTCCTCGAGGCGGCAGTCGTCAGCGGGCTCAACATCGTGGTGGCCGGAGCAACCCAGGCGGGCAAGACGACGCTGCTCACGACGCTGCTCAACGCGCTACCGGCCGGCTGCCGCCTGGTCACCTGCGAGGAGGTCTTCGAGCTGCAGCCGAAGCTGCCCGACGTCGTGGCGATGCAGACGCGGCAGCCGAACCTCGAGGGCTACGGGGAGATACTGCTGCGCCGCCTCGTCAAGGAAGCGCTGCGGATGCGACCGGGCTGCATCGTGGTCGGCGAGGTGCGTCAGGAGGAGTGCCTGGACTTGTTGGTCGCGCTCAACAGCGGCGTACCGGGGATGTGCAGCGTGCACGCCAACTCCGCACGTGAAGCGGTGACCAAGCTCTGCACCCTTCCGTTGCTGGCCGGCCCGAACGTGACCAGCGCGTTCGTCGTGCCGACGGTCGCGGCGAGCGTCGACATCGTGGTCCACACGGCCATGGAGCCGGACGGGCGCAGGAGGGTGCGCGAGATCCTCGCCGTTCCCGGCCGGGTCGAGGGCGACGTCGTGGAGACCGCGGCGGTCTTCGCCACCGTCGACGGCGAGCTCGTGCGCACCCACGGGTTCCCACCTCACGCGGACCGGTTCGCCCGGGCCGGCTTCGACCCGGTCGAGCTCCTGGACGGATCGGCGCTGTCCGCGGGGCGAGCCGGCTGATGGGCGCCCTGGTCGGCCTTGCCCTCGGGCTGGGCCTGCTGTTGATCGGCTGGGCGCTCGTCGCCCCGGACGCCGGCTGGGCCGGACCGGCGGCGTCCCGCGTCCGCCGCCCGCTGCGGCAGCTGCTGGACGAGGCCGGCATGACGAGGGTGCGGCCGGCCGCGCTGTTGGGCACCAGCGCAGGCTCGGGTCTGGCGACGACCGTCCTGCTCGCGGGCATCAGTCGCACGTCCACGGTGGCCGTCGCCTTCGGCTGCATGGCGGCGTATACACCCCTGGCCGTCGTCAGGGGGCGCCGGCTGCGTCGTCGGGAGACGTTGGGTCACGAGTGGCCAGACGTCGTCGACGACCTCACCTCGGCGGTTCGGGCCGGTCTGGCCCTGCCCGAGGCCCTGGTCCAGATCGGGTTGCGAGGGCCCGTCGGCCTGCGGCCCGCGTTCGTCGAGTTCACGTCGCACTACCGCGCGACCGGTCGCTTCGGCGACGGCCTCGACCGGCTCAAGGCCGAGCTGTCGGATCCGGTCGGCGACCGGGTCGTCGAGTCGCTGCGCATCGCCCGTGACGTGGGCGGCAACGACCTCGGTGGTCTGCTGCGCACGCTCTCCTCGTTCCTGCGCGAGGACAACCGGGTCCGCGGAGAGCTGTGCGCACGGCAGGCCTGGACGGTCAACGGGGCACGGGTGGCCGTCGCCGCGCCCTGGGTGGTGCTCTCGATGCTGGCGCTGCGACCGGAGGCGGTGTCCGCGTACGACTCCGTAGCCGGCGTCGTGGTGCTGGCCTCCGGCGCTGTCGCCTGTCTCGTGGCCTACCGCGTCATGCTGTGGATCGGACGCCTGCCGGTCGAGCCCAGGGTGTTCGCGTGACGGCGTGGTCCGGTGCGTGGCTGGGTCTGACGGGCGCGACGGGCGCGATCCTGGTCCTGTCCCGGCTTCCGCTTCTGCACCGGCTGCGGCTCGCGGACCGAATCCTGCCGTACCTGCGCGACCTGCCGGGAGTCGGCCCGCCGCGCGGCCCGGCCGAACCGCAGGTCGGAAGGCCGGGCGCGGCCGGCGTCGGGTTGCCCGAGCGAGTGGACCGACTCCGGGACGAGCTGGCCGTCCGGCTGGACCGCACCCTCGGCGGAAGCGCGGCCGTGCGCCGCGGGCTCGAGCAGGTCGGCGGAGGGTCGGTCGAGCAGTTCAGGACCCGGCAGGTGGTCTGGGCGGTGTTCGCCGTCGCGTCGGTGCTCGGTCTCGGGCTGCTGCGGGCCGCAGCCGGCCACCCGCCCGCGCCGCCCACGCTGGCCCTGCTCGCCGTCTGCGCGGGCGTGTTCGGCGTGGTCGCCTGCGACCAGCAGCTGGGCCGGAGTGCGGCTCGTGCCCGCGGACGGCTGCTCGTCCAGCTCCCCGCAGGGGCCGAGCTGGTGGCTCTGGCGGTGGCGGCCGGAGAAGGACCGGCGGCGGCGCTGGACCGGGTGGCGCGGCTCGGGACCGGCGAGCTGTCCCGGGAGCTTCGGCACGTTCTCACGGACACGCGGACCGGCGTGCCGCTGGTCCGAGCGCTCGAGCGTTTCGGTGACCGGTGTGACGTAGCTGCGGCGCGCCGGTTCGTCGACGCCGTCGCCGTCGCGCTGGAGCGGGGCACGCCGCTCGCGGGCGTGCTGCGCGCACAGGCCGCCGACGCGCGCGACGCGGCCCGCCGGGAGCTGACGGAGCGGGCCGCCCGCCGGGAGGTCCTGATGTTGCTGCCCGTCGTGTTCCTCGTGTTGCCCATCTCGGTGGCCTTCGCTCTGTTCCCCGGCTTCTACGGGCTGACTCTGACCGTGGCCTGAGCACCGGGGGAACGGCTGCCGGAACGACAACCCGGTCCGATCCACCAACCCGTCGAAGGAGAGATGTTGTGAGTCGATGCTGTGCCTGGATCGTCGCGCGCTCGGACGAGCTCCGCACCCGCGACCGCGAACGTGGCGACGTTCCGGGATGGGTGCTGATCACCGTGATGACGGCGGGGCTGGTCACGGCCCTCTGGGTGGTGGCGGAGCCGCAGCTCAAGAGCTTCTTCCAGTCGGCGCTCGACGCCGTCCACGGCCCGTGAGCCGGCGGCGCACAGCCGGGAGGGGCCGGACGGACCGGTCGGACCGCGGCTCGGCCGTGGCGGACTTCGCGCTCGTGTCGGGCTTGCTCGTGCTCGCCTTCCTGGCGGTCCTCCAGCTCGCCGTGTGCCTGCACGTCCGCAACACCCTGGCGGCTTCGGCCGCGGAGGGGGCGCGGCTGGCGGCCACGGCCGACAGCGGGCTCGACGACGGCGTACGCAGGACCAGGGAGCTCGTTACGTCCAGCCTGTCCGCGACTTATGCGGACGACGTACGGGCCTGGTACGCGGACTCCGGCGGCTGGCGGACGGTGGTCGTCCAGGTCCGCGCACCCCTGCCGGTGGTCGGGCTGCTCGGACCGTCCGACGACTTGACTGTGACGGCGCACGCGTTCGTCGAGCAGCCGTGAGACGCCGGCCCAGGTGTCGTGGCGACGCGGGCGCGGCGACTGTCGAGTTCATCCTCGTCGGGCTGCTGCTGCTCGTGCCGTTGGCGTACGTCGTGCTCACGGCGCTGACGGTGCAGCGCACCGCATTCGCGGTCGTCGAGGCGGCCCGGTCGGGCGGCCGGGCGTTCGTGACCGCACCCTCCGGCGCGTCGGCGCGGAGCCGGACCGTGCGGGCCGTTGACCTCGCGCTCGCCGACCAGGGTGCCGGCGCTGCCGGAGCCCGGCTCGACATCGGCTGCAGCGCGACGCCGTGCCTGACGCCCGGCGCCACGGTGCGCATCACGGTGTCGGCGACGGTCCGCCTCCCCTGGTTGCCTGCGTTCGTGGGGAACGACGGCGGAGGCATCCCGGTCCGGGCGGTCCACGTCGAGGTCGTCGACCCGTTCGAACCGGCCCGCCCGTGAGCCGGCCGAGTCTGCGCCGACCGTCCGGCGACACCGGAAGTGTCCTCGTGCTCGGCCTCGGACTCGTCGTGCTGGCCGTGCTCGCCGTCGGTCTGACGGCCGACGCGTCACGCCTGTTCCTGGCCCGGCGCGCGGTCGCCGGCCTGGCTGACGGCGCGGCGCTGCGCGGGGCTCACGATCTGGACCGCGCGACGCTGTACTCGACCGGCGCGGCCGACGTGCTTCCCCTGTCGGCCGGCCGCGTCGAGACCGACGTCGCGGAGTATGTCGCCGTCCAGGCTGCTGCCAACGGTCTGCACGGGGTGCGCGTCGTCCGGGTCCGGGTCCGCGACGGAACGGTCGAGGTCACGCTGGCGATGGCGGAGCAGGTCCCGTTGCTGGGCACGATTCTCGGCCACCCGGACGGAGAAGTCGTCACAGCGACCGCCCGGGCCCGCAGCGCAGTGCTCACCTGACATTCGTGCAACCGGGTGAACCGCTCACCGTGAGTCGTCGCCACCTGACGTGAAGCGATAGTTCGTGCAAGTTGTCGTTCGCGGGCCCGCACTGGGACTACGTTCAACTTGCCTGTCGTGCCAGGACTAGGGGTGGGAGACGTCATGGCCGCTCGATCCGTACTGCTGCGCCGCAACGTTGGCACCGAGGTGAGGACGCGCAGGGGGCGGTCGAGAAGCGGGCCGGGTCTGGCCTTTGTCCTGGGGCTGGCCGTCGTCGCGAGCCTGGTGACGCCGGTCCGGATGGCATCGGCGGCGCCGTCCGACGTGGTCATCAGCGAGCTGATGTTCAACCCGGCTTCCGGGGTCGACGGCGACGAGTTCCTCGAGCTCGCCAACCCCGGCGCGACCGCGGTCGACGTCTCCGGCTGGTGCTTCAGCGGGATCACGCTGTGCTTCGCGTCCGGTACCACCCTGTCTGCCGGCGGCCGGCTGGTGGTCGGCAAGGACGCGGCCCGCTTCCAGCTGCAGTACGGGTTCGCACCGGCTGCGGTCTACACCGGCGGGCTGTCCAACGGCGGCGAGACGATCACGCTGAAGGACGCGACGAGCGCGGTGATCGACGCCGTCACCTACAGCGACCGCGACCCGTGGCCGACCGTGACGGACGGCCTCGGGCCGTCGCTCGAGCTCATCGACCCGGCACTGGACAACAACGACCCGGTCGACTGGGCGGCGTCCACCGCGCTGTCGGGTTCCACCCCGGGCGCGCCGAACTCCGTGGCGGCGACGGGCCTCAAGCCGCACATCACAGCCGTGACGGCCGCACCCAACGTGCCCGCGGCCAACGAAGCGGTGACGGTGACCGCCACCGTCACCGGCCAGACCAGCGCCGTCGTGCGCTACCAGACCGACTTCTCCGCCGGGCAGACCGTGGCGATGACGCCCACGGGCGGCGACGGGTTCACCGCGACCATCCCGGGTGCCGGCGCCGGGCACCTGATCCGCTACCGGGTCGAGGCGACCAACGCGGCCGGGACGAATGTCTCTCCGCGCACCGACGACAGCTCGCCCTACAAGGGTGTCGTCGTCGCGAACGGCCTCACCAGCGCGATCCCGGTCATCGAGTGGTTCATGCCCGAAGCCGACTACAGCCTGATCACCACCAACCCGATCATCGACATCACCCGGCCGGCTGTCATCGCCTACAACGGGTCGGTCTTCGACGGGTCGGCGGTCAGCATCCGTGGCGAGAGCACGCAGACCGCGCCGAAGCCCAACTGGAAGATCGAGCTGCCGCAGAACCACGAGCTGACCCTGCCCGGGACGGTGGACCCGGTCGACGAGTTCGCCATGCAGGCCGACTACGGCGACAGCTCCCGGGGCCGCCCGCTGCTGGCCTGGGACTCGTACGCGACGGCCGGTGTGGTCAACGCTCAGGTGTTCCCGATCAGGGTGCAGCGCAACTCGCAGTTCCAGGGGCTGTACACCTACGTGGACATCTTCGACGGGACCTGGCGCGACCGCGAGGGCTACAGCGACGACCAGGTCTTCAAGGGCGGGCACGGCGGCTTCGACGCGACCAGGCGGCTCGTCGAGTACCGGTTCGAGAAGAAGGCCCCCGAGGACGAGGACTTCACGGCCCTGAGCGCATTCCTCACCGGGGTCGACCTGACCGGCTCGGCGCAGCGCGACAACCTCGTGTCCACCGCCGACATCCCGGAGATGATCAACTACGCGGTGGTGACGGCGGTCGTGCAGCACGTCGACTCGATCTCGAAGAACTTCTACCTCATCCAGGACTCGGTCACCGGGCGGTGGAAGATCATCCCCTGGGACCTCGACCACACGTTCGGGCACACCTGCTGCGGTGTGAACAGCCCGTTCGTCACGCCGGCCGAGCCCGCTGACCAGACGAGCGAGCTGATGAGGGCGCTGCTGGCCGTGCCGGAGTGGAAGACCATGTACTTCCGCCGGCTCCGCACGGTCGTGAACCAGGTGCTGGCCACGGGTCGCCTCGAGGCCGTCTACGACACCAAGGTCGCGCCCGCCCAGCCCGAGGCCACCCTGGACTACGCGAAGTGGCGCCCGGGAACCGTGGTCTCGTTCACAGGCCAGCGGACCCAGCTGTTCAACGCGATCCAGGCGCGGCGCAACGCGTTCGCCAACGACTCGCGCGTGCCCGGCAACCAGAGCGCGGCGCCCGGCATCGTCATCGACGAGATCCAGGCTTCCCCGGTCAACGGTTCGGCGGCGGAGTACGTGGAGCTGTACAACCCGTCGGCCACCGAGGCCGTCGACCTGTCGGGCTGGGCGATCTCGGGCGGCATCAGCCTGTCGATCCAGCCGGGGACGGTGATCCTGCCGCACGGCACGATGACCTTCGTCAGCAACGACCCGACCTTCCGGGGCACGTACGGCAGCACGCGGTTCGTCGGCGGCATCTTTACCGGCGACCTCGCCCCCAGCGAGACCCTGACGCTCACGCGCGCCGACGGGTCGAGCGCCGACACCGTGACGTACGGCGGCGTGGGCTGGCCGGACGCGAGCGGTGGCAGCTCGCTCGAGCTGGTCGACCCGACGGCGGACAACTCGCTGGGCAGCAGCTGGGCCCTGTCGACCGCACCGGGTGGTTCACCGTCCGCGCCGAACCAGGTCGCCGTCGTGGGCACGCCTCCGGGCGCCCCGACCATCGGCACGGTCACGGCCGGGGGCGCATCCGCCACGGTCGGGTGGACAGCACCCGGCAACAACGGCGGCTCCGCCATCACCGGCTACCAGATCCGCGTCCTGGACAGCAACAACGCCCAGGTCGGCAACCTGCGGCCGGCGTCGCCGACCGTCAACAACATCGTGGTCTCGGGCCTGACGAACGGCGCCGCCTACCGGTTCCAGGTGGCGGCGATCAACGGAGCCGGCGCGGGAACGGCGTCGGCGTTGTCGGCCGCCGTCACACCCGCCGTGGTCCCGGCGCCGTCCCGCCCGGTCATCGGCACGGCCGCATCGGGCGCCGCGGGCGGGACGATCACGGCGACGGCCAGGTGGACTCCGCCCGTCACCGGGGCACCGATCCTCGGGTACGAGGTCACGGCGCTGCTGATGAGCTCGTCCGCGGCCAACGCCACAGTGGTCGGCCGGACCGTCGCGGACGTGCTCGCACCGACGGCCAGGACGAAGCAGTTCACTCTCACCGCCGGGGACTACCGGTTCGAGGTGGTGGCCCTCAACGCGACCGGCCGCAGCCCGGTGTCGGCCAGGTCGAACAGCGTCATCGCGAGGTAGCGCAAGGTTCCGGCAGGCTGCCAGCGGACGCCGCCGGAACCCGCCTCGTGCTGTGGTCAGCCGGCGTCCAGCCGGGCGACCTGCTCGGGGCTGAGCTGCAGGTCGACGGCCGCGACCGAGGCGCGGATCGTCTCCGGCCGGCTCGACCCCGGGATCGGCACCACCACGGGCGACTTCGCCAGCATCCAGGCCAGCGTGACCTGCTGCGGCGTCGCGCCGACCTGCCTCGCCACCTCGGCGAAGACGTGGTGGCGGTCACCCAGCCGCGAGGCCGAGGAGATGCCGCCGAGCGGGCTCCACGGAAGGAACGCGATGCCGAGCTCGTCGCACAGGTCCAGCTCCGGCTCGCTGGAGCGGAACCGGGGCGAGAACTGGTTCTGCACCGATGCCAGCCGCCCGCCCAGGATCTCCTGTGCCTGCCGGATCTGCTCGGGGTTCGCGTTGGAGATGCCGGCGCGCACGATCTTCCCTTCGTCGAGCAGGTCGCGGATCGCGCCGACGGACTCCGCGTACGGGACGCGCGGGTCGGGCCGGTGGAACTGGTAGAGGCCGATCGCGTCCACGCCGAGCCGTCGCAACGACGCCTCGCAGGCGCGCCGCAGGTGTTCGGGCCGGCCGTCGACCGTCCACGAACCGTCGCCGGGGCGCAGGTGGCCGCCCTTGGTCGCGACCAGGACCCCGGACGTGCCGGATCCGTACGAGCGCAGCGCCTTGGCGACGAGCGTCTCGCCGTGCCCGACCTCGTCCGCGTGGATGTGGTACGAGTCGGCGGTGTCGATGAGCGTGACGCCGGCGTCGAGCGCGGCGTGGACCGTGGCGATCGACCGTGCCTCGTCGGGACGGCCCTCGATGGACATCGGCATCTCGCCGAGCCCGATCGCGCTCACCTTGGCGTCGGCGATGGTCCTGGTCTGCACGGTTCCACGGTACGTCGGGTCTGCCGCGAACCAGATCGTGCCCTGACCCGGGGCGGGGCCAGGGCACGACCTTTGGGTGCGGGCCCGGCCACGCCCGGCCGGACCGCAGGTATCAGTGGGCGTCAGTGCCCGGAGCCTCCACCGTGCGAGCCGCCGTCCCCGCCACCGTGGCCGTGGCCGTGACCGTGGTTGTCCGGGCCGTTGCCGTGGTGACCCTTCCCGTGCTTGTCACCGGTCTTGGCCGGCTTGCTCGGGTGCGCGTTCGGGGCGTTCTGGACCAGCCACGCGGTGCAGAAGTCCAGGACTGTCTGCCCGCTGGCGGCCGCGGTGGCCTTGAGCCGCGCGTAGGCGTTCGACCACTCGCCCTGGCCGTGGTCCCAACGGTCGCTCGGGTCGCTCCCGGACGCCGAGGGCTGCGGCAGCGCCGTGTCGGTCGGTGCGGCCGAGGGCGTCGGGGTGGTGCGGTCGACCCATGGACCGCCCTTCGCGCCATCGGTCTTGTGCACGATGTACCAGCAGATGGCGAAGGTGGACGGCCCGTTGTGCGACCCGGCCGAAGAGCCCGAGGGCGACGACGAGGCGGAGGCCGAGCCTGACGCCGACCCCGACGCCGACCCCGACGCGGTCGACGAAGCGTCCGGCGACCCGGACTCGGTGGGGTCGTTGGCACCGTTCTCGTCCGACCCGGCGGCGGGCGCTCCCAGCGTGTGGGCGACGTCCTGGAACGGTCCGGGCAGCGAGCCGGTGCATGCGGCGGCGGCGACGCCGCCCAGGGCGAGGGAGCCGGCCACGGCGGCGACCGCCAGCTTGGCTCCGGTTAGGGCAGAGAGCACGGAACGTCTCCTCGGTTCGGGCGGCGCGAGAGCCTTCTCCTTGGCGGCCGCGAACGCAGCGACCGCCGCCCGCTGGCCGGCCAGCTCGCCGCGCTGCGCAGGCAGGCACAGCGCCCCGAGCACGTCGGCGACCGCCTGCACGTCCGGCGCGGAGCCGGCTGCGGGGGACTCCCCGCGCAGCAGCTTCTCCGCGTCGTCGGACGGCAGGCCGCCCTCGCGCCGGTGGAAGGGGAACAGGTTCTCGTTCATGTCGTCGTCCGGAACGTCACCCGGGGCCATCGCGTTACACCTCCTCGCTCGCGGGTCGCCCGGACGGAGCAACTGGAGACTGCGGCTCGACCCGTGTCGCGGTGAGCGTGCGGGCCAGCCGGCGCAGTCCCCGGTGGGACAGGACGCGCACGCTGCCCACCGACTTGCCGAGCATCGCCGCGACCTCGGCCGGCTCCAACCCTGCGACGACGCGCAGGAGGACGACCTCGGCCTGGTCCGGCGGGAGGGTGCGGACCAGGGCGATCGCGCGGCGGGTCGCCTCCTCCTCCTCGACCCCGGCCCCGACGTCCGCGGTCCCGGTGTTCCCCCAGTGGCCGGCCAGCAGCTCGAGCTCGTACGCCTCGTCCACGAGGCGCACCGGGCGCCGGGCGTCCCGGCGGATGCCGTCCACGAGCCGGCTGCGGCCGATCGTGAAGACCCAGGACCGGAACCCCGGCTCGTCCCCCTCGAACGACCCGATCGAACGGGCCACCTCCAGCCAGGTGTCGGACGCGACGTCCTCGGCCCGCTCGGGCGCCTGCACCTGCAGGTAGCGCAGCAGGCGTGGCTGCAGGTCGCGGTAGATCGCGGCGAAGGCGGCCTCGTCCCCGGACCGGACCCGGTCCAAGAGCGCGTCGAAGCCGGGATCGTCCATGGTGAGGTTCTCATCGGCTCCCCGACGGCCCGACTGCAGGCGCCGTCCCGGTCCCCGCTCCGAACTGCAGGCGCCGTCGGAGGACGTACCCTCGTACCCCGTGGCCCCCACCGACCCGATCGACGCGCAGCGCGAGCTCGACGGGACCCTGACGTCGGTCGAGGCCGTGCTCGACCTGCCCCGCCTGAGCAAGGAGCTGGCCGCGCTGAACGAGCAGGCGGCCGCCCCGGACCTGTGGGACGACCAGGTGCGCGCCCAGCAGGTCAACTCGAGGCTGTCGTACGTGCAGAACGAGATCGCCAGGGTCGAGGGGCTGCGCCGCCGGGTGGACGACCTGGCCGTGCTGATCGAGCTCGCCGAGTCCGAGGACGACGCGGACGCCCGCGCCGAGGTCGACGCCGAGATCACCGCGCTGGCCAAGGCGGTGGCCGAGCTCGAGGTGCGCACCCTGCTCTCCGGCGAGTACGACGGCCGGGACGCGCTGGTCACGATCCGTTCCGAGGCCGGTGGCGTCGACGCCGCCGACTTCGCCGAGATGCTGCTGCGCATGTACCTGCGGTGGGCGGAGCGGCACGGCTACCCGACCGAGGTCTACGACACCTCCTACGCGGAAGAGGCCGGGATCAAGTCGGCGACTTTCGCGGTCAAGGCGCCCTACGCGTACGGGACGCTGTCCGTCGAGCAGGGCACGCACCGGCTCGTGCGCATCTCGCCGTTCGACAACCAGGGCCGGCGGCAGACCTCGTTCGCCGGGGTCGAGGTGCTGCCGGTGGTCGAGCAGACCGACCACATCGAGATCCCGGACGACGAGATCCGCGTGGACGTCTACCGCTCGTCCGGTCCGGGTGGGCAGGGCGTGAACACCACCGACTCGGCGGTACGGCTGACGCACCTGCCGACGGGAATCGTCGTCTCCTGCCAGAACGAGCGCTCACAGCTGCAGAACAAGGCCTCGGCGATGGCGGTCCTCCAGGCCAAGCTGCTGGAGCGGCGCCGGCTCGAGGACCAGGCCCGGATGGACGCGCTGAAGGGCGACTCCAGCGGCTCGTGGGGCAACCAGATGCGGTCCTACGTCCTGCACCCGTACCAGATGGTCAAGGACCTGCGCACCGAGCACGAGACCGGGAACACCGCGGCCGTCCTGGACGGCGAGATCGACGACTTCATCGAGTCCGGGATCCGGTGGCGGAAGCAGCACCAAACCGGGGCATAGCCACTGATTCCGGGCGCGCGCTGTCGACGCGGAGTGATCGCTCGGCGGCGGTCGGTCGTCCGTTCGGACGGAGTTCCACGACAGTCGGGCGACGGCGCCGCCCGGGGTCTTGAACCTGCTCACGGGTCTGCCAGGATGAGCGCACGGCGGACCTGGGAGGGTCCGCCTTGGGGAGGCACTGATCCGCGGCCGGTCGACCGGTCACTGTCCGCCTGCGAGCGGACGGCCGTGGGGAGCCACTGGTGAGACCGACCCCTGGAGGCTGCGCACTCTGGAGGTCGTCAGCAATGCAGTCCGACACGAAGGTCCGCGCGCTGCGCGTCCTGGGCGGCCTGGTCGCCGTCTTCGCGATCGTGCCCTGGCTGGGTGCGGGCACGGCCCAGGCCTCCGGCGGTGGCGACGACAGCTGCGCCACGCGGCCCGGCGGCGTCTCCGCCGACGCGAGCTGCAGCCTGCTGCTCGGCCCCAACGGGACCAAGGTCATGGGTGAGACCTGGGCGGTGCGCACGTCGGACAACCACCTCGTGGTGTGGACGTTCCCGGACACCCCGGTCGGCGGCACCGACCCGGTACAGCTGTGCGTGCGCAGCAGCGGCGCCTACCCGGCCAAGCACCAGTGCGGCTCGTTCGACGCCGACAACGTGTTCGGCGGCAGCTCGACGACGATCGACCTCGCGCTGGGCACGCACGGCATCACCTGGAAGGAGCCCGCGTACTGGGCGCTGAGTGTCCTGCAGGGCAGCTCGGCCGCGGTCTCGCTCGGCGGCGCCGGTGCGCTGCCGTCGCCGTCCCCGACGCCGACCAGCACCACATCGCACTCGCCGACAACCAAGCCGACGCACTCGCACACGCCGACGTCCACTCCGACGACCACGACGACGCACTCGCACTCGCCGTCGTCCAGCCCGACCACGACGACGACGCACTCGCACTCACCGTCGCCTTCGTCGAGCGTCAGCCCGTCGACGACGACGACGGGCAGCACCGAACCGTCCAGCTCGGTACTGCCGACCAAGATCACCAACTCGGCGTCCACCAGCGTGCTGGGCACCAAGCTGGCGCACACGGGTAGCGCAGGGGTTGGCGGAACGCTCGTGCTCTCGCTGGCGCTGCTCGGCCTCGGCGGCATCCTCGTGGTGGCCGCGCAGACCATGCCCGCAGCGTCGCGCCGCCGCCACTAGAGCCACATCTCGCGTCAGACCGAGCCAGGGCCACAGGCCCGGCTCGGTCTGACACGACCCGGTCATCACACGGGCCGCGCCTGCGCGGAGCCTGCCCGGTGCCGACGTACACTGCTTGACGGCCGCGCCCGACCCAGTCCTTCCCCCTGCCCCCGACTCCGGCCGCCTCCTCAGTGATCAGATTCGACAACGTCACCAAGCTCTACCCGACCCAGACCCGGCCGGCACTGGACGACTGCACCCTTGAGATCGAGAAGGGTGAGTTCGTCTTCCTGGTCGGCGCCTCCGGCTCGGGCAAGTCGACGATGCTCCGGCTGATGCTGCGCGAGGAGCGACCGACCATCGGCTCGGTGCACGTGCTCGGCAAGGACCTGAACCGTCTGTCCAGCTGGAAGGTCCCGGCGCTGCGCCGGCAGATGGGCACCGTCTTCCAGGACTTCCGCCTCCTGCCCAACAAGACCGTCTTCGAGAACGTCGCCTTCGCGCTCGACGTGATCGGCAAGCCGAAGCACCAGATCGCGCAGGTCGTGCCCGAGGTGCTGGAGCTGGTCGGCCTCGCCGGCAAGGAGCACCGGCGTCCCGACGAGCTCTCCGGCGGCGAGCAGCAGCGCGTGGCGATCGCGCGCGCCTTCGCGAACCGGCCGCTGCTGCTGATCGCCGACGAGCCCACCGGGAACCTCGACCCCTCGACGAGCGTCGGCATCATGCGGCTGCTCGACCGGATCAACCGCACCGGTACCACCGTCGTCATGGCCACGCACGACGCGGCCATCGTCGACCAGATGCGCAAGCGGGTCGTGGAGCTGGAGGGCGGGCACCTCGTCCGCGACCAGTCCCGCGGCGTCTACGGCTACTCCCGCTAGCCCGGCGCCGTCCCCCGGACCGCCGGACCACCCGTCCGGCCCGACCAGCAAGGATTGCCATGCGTGCGAGCGTCGTCCTCAGCGAGGTCGGTCAGGGCCTGAGGCGCAACATCGGCCTGACCGTCGCGGTCATCCTCACCGTGCTGGTCGCCGGCGTGCTCGGCGGCCTGTCGCTGATGCTGCACAAGCAGGTCGACACCATGAAGGACTACTGGTACGACAAGGTCGAGGTCTCGATCTACCTGTGCTCGGACCAGAGCCAGTTCGACGGCTGCCAGGCCAAGAGCGTGACGGAGCAGCAGCGCAAGGACATCGAGGCGGACCTCAACAGCAACGCGCTCGTCGAGGCATGGTTCTACGAGAGCAAGCAAGAGGCGTACCAGCACTTCAAAGAGCAGTTCCGCAACAACCCCGACATCGTGAACAGCGTTCCCGCGGACTCGCTGCCGGAGTCGTACCGCGTGAAGCTCAAGGACCCCAGCCGCTACAGCGAGATCGCGTCGGAGTTCAACGGGCGTCCCGGTATCGAGCAGGTGCAGGACAGCCGCGCGATCTTCGACAAGATCTTCAGCATCCTCAACGCGTTCCAGCTGGCGAGTCTCGTCATCTCCGTCATCATGGTGATCGCGGCGCTGCTGCTCATCGCCAACACGATCCGCGTGGCTGCGTTCACCCGACGCAGGGAGACCGGCATCATGCGGCTCGTCGGCGCGTCCAACCTGTCGATCCGGTTGCCGTTCGTGCTCGAGACGATGATGTCCGCGTTCATCGGTGCGCTGTTCGCGATCGGGTTCATGTTCGCGTTCAAGGCGCTGCTCATCGACCGGGTGCTCGAGCCGTCTTTCAAGATCACGAACTTCATCGGCTGGGGCGACGTGCTCGTCTCCGGACTGTGGGTCATCGTGATCGCCCTCGTCATCGCGGCGCTGGCCGGCACGATCACCCTGCGGCGGTACCTGCGCATCTGAGCGTCGGGCCGCCGGTCGCAGTCTCGACCAAGGTCTCACCCTGACCCTCATCCTCAACTTGACCCCGGTCTGCGGCGGTCCCCGGAACGCGTTCGTGCACAAGGTGCAGGTGGACCGGGAGCGCTGTCGTCACGGACCGTAGACTTCGACCATGTCCACCAAGGCCCGGTCCGAGGCTGCTGGTGCCCGGACGCGGGCGCGCACCGGCACCGCGGTCGTCGTCGTGGGTCTGCTCATGTTCGCGGGCGGAGTGCTCGTCGGTGCAGGTGGCAACCGTCCCGCCGAGGGTGCACCGCAGCGCAGTGTCGTCGACCAGGCTGCGCAGAAGATAGGCGACGGTGCGCAGACACCCGTCGACAAGGCGACGCTCGAACGCGCCGCGGTGCAGGGCATGCTCGACGCGCTCGGTGACAAGTGGGCGGCGTTCTACACACCGCAGGAGTTCTCGTCGTTCACGCAGGCACTCGAAGGCCGCTACACGGGTATCGGTGTGTGGGTGCGTCAAGGCACCGACGGCGCGACGTTGGTGGCGAGCGTGCAGCCGACGTCGCCCGCCGCACGGGCGGGGTTGCGCGCCGGCGACGTCATCGTGTCGATCGCGGGCCACTCGGTGCGCAGCGAGTCGGTCGCGTCCGTCACCGACCAGCTGCACGGCGCGAGCGGCTCGACGGTCTCGGTCGGGTTCGCGCGCGGCGGTGACACCCGCACGGTGACGATCCAGCGCGCGAGCGTCGACGCCGGGGACGTGTCCGTCGACCGGCTCTCCGGCGGGGTCCTGCGGATCAAGGTCGACGCCTTCAGCCGGGGGGTCGGCCGGACGGTCGCGACGGCCCTGGCCACCGACCCCGCCGACCACGCCCGGGGGGTGCTCCTGGATCTGCGCGGCGACCCCGGGGGCCTGGTCGACGAGGCGGTCAAGGTCGCGGGGGCGTTCCTGAACGGCGGGCGGGTCGTCTCGTACCAGCAGCGGGGCGGGTCGCACGTGCTGGCGGCCCCGGCCGGGGGCGACACCTCCACCCCGCTCGTGGTCCTGGTCGACGGCGGCACGGCCAGCGCCGCGGAGATCGTCACCGGCGCCCTGCAGGACCGCGACCGCGCCGTGATCGTCGGCTCGCGCACGTACGGCAAGGGCTCCGTGCAGGAGCCGACCACCCTCTCCGACGGCTCCGCGATCGAGTTCACGATCGGGCGCTACCTCACCCCGTCCGGGCGCGCCATCGACGGCATCGGCATCGTGCCCGACGTCACCGTCGATCCGGGCGCGGGTGCGTCGTACGCGCAGAGCCGCGCCCTCCAGGTCCTGCGCGGGCTCGCCGCGGGGCGTGGCTGATGTCGCGCGAACAGGGCCGCAAGCTCGTCGCGCAGAACAGGAAGGCGCGGCACGACTACCACATCGAGGATGTGTACGAGGCGGGACTCGTCCTGACCGGTACCGAGGTCAAGTCGCTGCGTGCCGGGCGCGCATCGCTCGTCGACGGGTTCGCGGTGCTGAAGGACGGCGAGGCCTGGCTG
Source organism: uncultured Actinomycetota bacterium (assembly GCA_963849365.1). Taxonomy (GTDB): domain Bacteria; phylum Actinomycetota; class Actinomycetes; order Prado026; family Prado026; genus CAVQCJ01. Next base: position 156,873 of record CAWKHA010000004.1, on the reverse strand, counting down.
CAGAACGTGCACATCCCCGAGTACGACCAGGGCACGTGGACCAACCACGAGCCGCGACGGCCGCGCAAGCTGCTGCTGCACCGGCAGGAGATCAGCAAGCTGCTCGGCAAGACCAAGGAGTCCGGCCTCACACTCGTGCCGCTGGCGCTGTACTTCAAGGACGGCAAGGCCAAGGTCGAGATCGCCGTCGCGCGCGGCAAGCGGACCTACGACAAGCGGCAGGCGCTCGCCGAGCGCGAGGCCAAGCGCGAGACCGATCGCGCGGTCGCCCGCCGCGGTCGCGGCGAGTAGCGGCTCCCGCTCCCCGCCGTGCCCGGGAACGGCCGGCATCCCTCCCGCGTCGAACGGGCGTGCGCAGGTCATGGCTGGTCCTGCTGGTCGCCTCGGTTCTCGTCGGCTGCGGCTCCGCAGGGTCTGGGCAGGCGGCGTCCGCGCGAGTCCTCGGCACCGTCCTGTCCGCCCCCGGCTGCCCGGTCCAGCAGGTGGCGTCGCCGTGCCCGCCCTTCCGGGTGGCCGGAGCCGATGTCGTCGCCCTTCGAGGTGGCGTCGCGGTCGTCAGCGCCCGGTCGGCGGCGGACGGCACCTTCGTCATGTCGGTGCCGGCCGGGACCTACACCTTCACCGCGACGTCGTCGGGCGGCTACCGGAGCTCGGTGAGCCAGGTCGTCCACGTTCCCGCACAAGGCGACCTGACCATCACGCTCACGATCGACAGCGGTATCCGCTGAGCCCGCCGGTAGCCTGCGGGGCGTGATCCGACGCCTGCTCGTCGTCCTCGGCCTTGCCTCGATCGCTGCTCTGGTCGGCCCAGCGGGCGCGGCCCGGGCCGACGTGGGCATCACCACCTACGACATCCAGCTCACCGTCCGGCCGGACGGCACCTTCCACGTGCGCGAGCAGATCCCGTACGACTTCGGCTCGGACCAGCACCACGGCATCTTCCGCACGCTGCCGGTCCGGTACACCTACGACGACACGCAGGACCGCGTCGTCGAGGTCACCGATGTCAGCGTGACCAGCCCGACCGGCGCGCCCACCGACATCGACCAGAGCGAGGCCGGCGGGATCCTCACCATCAAGATCGGCGACCCGGACCGGACCGTGTCCGGGCAGCAGACGTACGTCCTCGACTACGACGTGCGCGGTGCCATGAACCAGTTCAGCGACCACGTCGAGGTCTACTGGAACGCCATCGGACCCGAGTGGCCCGTTCCCGTCGAACAGGCGACCGTTGCCGTGCACACCCCTGCGGCGCCGACGCAGGTCGCGTGCTACGCCGGCCCGGACGGCAGCGCGCTGCCGTGCACCTCCGCCAAGGCCACCGGCGCCGGGGCGACCTTCACCCAGAACGGGCTGGAACCCTACGAGGGCCTCACCGTCGCCGTCGCGCTCCCGCAGGGGTCGGTCGACGTGCCGCCGCCGATCCTCGCCGAGAAGTTCAGCCTCGAGCGGGCCTTCTCCGCCACCCCGTGGACCATCGGCGGGGCGGTGGCGGTGCTCCTCGCCGGGCTCGGCGGCGTCGGCTGGTTCGCATGGACCCGCGGCCGCGACCGGCGCTGGCGCGGGCAGGTTCCCGGCCTCGAACCGGCGGCCGGTCAGGTGCAGGACGCCAGCGCGGTTGAGCTCCGCCCGCTGTTCACCGGACCCGAGGGTGCCGTCGAGTTCCGTCCGCCCGACGGCGTCCGCCCGGGGCAGGTCGGCACGCTGCTCGACGAGCAGGCGAACCCGCTCGACGTCACCGCCACCATCGTCGACCTCGCCGTGCGCGGCTACCTGCGCATCGAGGAGCTGCCACGCGAGAACTTCCTGTCCCGGCGCGACTGGAAGCTCACCCAGCTCAAGCCACCCGATGGCGCGTTGGCGACCTACGAACGCACGCTGCTCGACGCGCTGTTCAGCGGGCGCAGCGAGGTCACTGTCTCCGCGTTGAAGCGCACCTTCGCCACCGACCTGCAGAAAGTAGAGAACCAGCTGTACGACGACGTCGTGCGGCAGGGCTGGTTCGCGCGCCGTCCGGACCGGACCCGGCAGCGCTGGATGCTGCTCGGGCTCGTCTGCGTCGTGCTGGGGGCCGGCCTCACGTACCTGCTCGCGCGCTACACGCACGCGGGGCTCGTCGGTGTCGCCGCCGTGCTCGCCGGTGTCGCGCTGCTCATCGTCGCGCCACGGATGCCGGCACGCACCGCGAAGGGATCGGCCGAGCTGGCCCGGGTCCTCGGCTTCCGGCAGTACATACGCACGGCCGAGGCCGAACAGCTGCGCTTCGAAGAGCGGGCCGACGTCTTCTCCCGCTACCTGCCGTACGCCGTCGTGTTCGGCGAGACCGACCGGTGGGCGCACGCCTTCGCCGGGGTGGCGGCTGCGGGCGCGGCGAACACGGCGGCGCTGGCCTGGTACGTCGGGCCGTACGGATGGAACTTCACGAACTTCGGCGACTCGATGCGTTCCTTCTCCGACACCACCGCCGGCGCGATCGCCGCCACGGCTGCGTCGTCGGGCGGGTCGGGCTTCGGCGGCGGCGGGTTCTCCGGCGGGGGCTTCGGCGGCGGGGGCGGCGGGTCCTGGTAGCTCGTGCGAGGGGTGCGGCTCAGTCGGCCGCGGCGGTGCCGTACTCCAGCGGCCAGCCGAGCTCGCGCCAGTGCGCCGTACCGCCGCCGACATTGCGGCTGGCGATCCCGAGCTGGGCCAGGAACTGGCCCACCTGCCAGGACCGGGCGCCCACCTCGCAGATGAGGTAGACCGGTGTCTCGCCGTCGCCGCGCAGCTCCTCGACCCGGGCCGGGATCGTCTGCATCGGTACCAGGACCGCCGTCGGGACGTGTCCCGAGGCGTACTCCTCGGGGGAGCGGACGTCGACCACCGGCTCGCCGCGCTCGATCGCGGCGGCCAGCTCGTGCACGGAGACGTTCTCGATCATGTCGCCCATGCCCCCCATTCTCGGGGACCGATGGGTCTCGTGGGGTACTACCTGAGCGGCGGGCAGACGTGGATCGGAGGGCTTGCGGGCTCGGTTACCCTGGGAGGACAACTCAACAGGGGGTGAACGGTTTCGACTTCGACCACCGAGACAGGGGAAGCGGGCCGAGGAGCCAGGGATGATCTCGTTAACCACGCCCTGGAAACCAACAAGCGCCAATTCAAACCGCGCTGACTTCGCTCTCGCTGCCTAATCAGCTGAGCACATGAAGTCCGTCAGCCCGGGGTCGCCTCCGACCCGGTGTCTGGCGTCGCTAGGAGGCTCCACCTGGGTCCCCGGTCGCGGGGGGCACAGGGAAACCAACAGCGACTGAGCCCGGCGGCAGCTCGCCTGCGAGACTGCCGGGGCCGAGAAAACCACAGCAGGCTGCGCCCGGAGAAGCCCTGTATCGATGCCGAAGGACGCGGGTTCGATTCCCGCCACCTCCACCATGGCGGCCTTGTTCTGACCCTCGGCCTTAAGAGCCAGGGTCAGCAAGGCGTCAGCAAGGCGTCAGCAAGGCGGCCATGGACCCCATATCCGTTTGAGGCGCCCTCTCGGGCGCCGTTGCGGTGTGCGGTCTGCCGTTGACGCTCGTAGCGGGCCCGCGTGCGGTGAAGCGGGCGGAAGGCGACGAACGGTTCCGCCAGTCGATCATCGGTGATCTTCCGATCGTCGGCATAGAACCGCTCGAAATGCCTGGGCCAGCAGTCGTCGGCCTTCATCACTCGATTGCCGGAACAAGTCACCGAGGATCCGGCTGACCTCGCTCTTGGAGATCCCGGTGTCCGCGCCCATCGCCACCACCAGGTCATCGACCTTGCGGGTCGAGGTGCCGGTCACGTAGGCCTCCATCACCACCGCGAACAGGGCCTGGTCGATGCGCCGGCGGCGCTCCAGCAGCGACGGGAAGAACGACCCCGCCCGCAGCTTGGGGATCCGCAGCTCCACATCCCCCGCGGCGGTGGTCACCAGCCGATCAGTAGCCGTTGCGCTGGGCAACCCCCGGGCCCCAGTGCGCTGATGCGGCGCGGCGCCGATCAGGCGGTCGCCTCCGCGTCGATCAACGCCTGAAACACCGACTCCACCGCACGCCGCACCACATCATTGGCATCCGCGGCCTTCAACACCTCGAGCAGCTCAAGCAGGGCAGACTGACCCAGGGCCATCGTGTGCATCTCCTTCGCGAGTTCCTTGGTCGGATCTCGCAAAGACTCACACGGTGGCCCCCAACACTCAGGAGCCCAGGCCGTACTTACACCACCTCAGGGGACGCGACCCTCCACCAGCACTTCTCGCCGCGATCTTGAGATGCGTCATGACACGCCGATGGTGTTGACCCATCTCTCACGATCGCTGCTTTCGTTTGCTTGGTCGGCCCGGCTGACTGCAGGGACAAGCATGCGTGACCGTGTCCCTGCGAGCTGAACCGTCTCTTTCAGCCCCACAGAGTTGGCGGCGCTACGCGCGATGTTGACTCAATGTCTCACGCGTGAGACCATGACGCATGGCTGAAGTGAGCGTTCGTGATCTGCGCAATCACGGAGGAGATGTCCTGGACTCGGTGATGCGCGGTGAGAGCGTGACAGTGACCCGTCAGGGGAAGCCGATCGCGGAGTTGCGGCCGATCGCCGAGGCGGGGACGCTCGCCACGACCCTGCTGGAGCGGTGGCACGCGCTCCCGGTTCTAGACATCGAGGCACTGCAGCACGATCTGGACGAGGTCCTGGATCCGGCGCTGTGACCGCCCGCCACCAGCGCGGATTGCTCGACACGAGCGTGGTCGTCAGCCTCGCCGGGCTCACGGACGTCGAAGCCCTGCCGGCTCGATGCTTCGTCTCGGCGATCACCTTGGCCGAACTGTCGGTCGGTCCTCTGGTTGCCAAGTCGGATCGGGACAGAATCGCTCGGCAGAGCGTTCTCCAACAGGTGGAGGCCGACTTCCATCCCATCCCGTTCGACGACAGGGCTGCGCGAGCCTTTGGCCGGGTCGCAGCCGAGTTGCGTGCCTCGGGTCGCACGACGACTGCCCGCGCCTACGACGCGCTGATCGCCGCGACTGCGGTGGCCAACGACCTTCCAGTCTTCACGCGGAACGTCACCGACTTCTCCGGGATCACATCCCTCACGGTCGTCGCGGTCGAGACCGCGTAGGAGCTATTGGCGGCCAGATCAAACACAACCGCGGCTACCGCAGATTCACCCGACCAGGACTCGCAGCAGTCGACAGCGAATGGAAGCTGATCTGCGCCACGGCGAACCTGCTCAAGATTCACCACCACCGCACAGCGACCACGGGGTGATCCCGAGGGCGACCCTGCTCCACTCACACAACCCAGAACATCAGAGGCTGCCGCCTTCATGCGACAGCCTCTGATGCACCTGCACAAACGCGGTCGGAGGAGTCTTTCGCGGCTCCCGCCTCCGACCCCGCTCATTGAACGACGGCGTGCTGCATCGCCCACAGGGCGGCCGCAGCTCGAGTCGACACCCCGATCTTGGTATAGACGTTCTCGATGTGATGATCGGCCGTCTTTGGGGCGATGAACAGCCGGCCGGCGATCTCCTTCGTGGTGAGCCCCCTCGCCGCGAGACGAAGCACCTCGACCTCGCGACTGGTGAGTCCGCCAGGGTGCGTGCGCCGCTGGGCCTTCCTCCCGACGGCGCCATCGTGTCCTGCGGCCGCCAGGACGGCGTCGGTCGCGCGTTCGTCGAGCACGCCGCCGGCGGCGAGCCGGCGAAGCTCGCTCGCGGCGTGCTCGGGCGAGAACGCCGGCCGGTCCGCGCGGTCCGTCGTGAGCGCTACGAACATGTCCGCGGCAGTGAGAAGGCTCGCGCCGGGATCGGCCGCGTCGGCGCGCAGACCCTTGTGGTAGCCGGAACCGTCCTTCTTCTCGTGGTGCGCGGCAGCGATCGGATTCAACACCGCGAGGGCCGGTGAACGGCGGAGCATCTGCTCGGTGAGCATGGTGTGACGCTCGACGCGGTCGAACTCCGCGCGTGTGAGCTGACTGGGCTTGTCCCAGATCGAGTTCGGGATAGCCGTCGTGCCGAACTCGTGGACGAGCGCCGCCCTGCGAAGGGTCGCGATGTCACTGTCGCCGAGTCCGAGCAGCCCCGCGGCGTGGGCGGCGAGCTGAGCGCAACGACGGCTGTGCCCGGCCATATACGGAGACTTCAGGTCGATGAAGTCGGCGACCACCATGAGCGCGTCATCGAGCTGCGCGCCGTCGAGGGTGCGGTGCGGCTGTGGCTCCAGGTCGAGCACGGCATCCCATGGCTCCAGCTTGCCGAGCTGGTCGAACCAGCTCAACCCGTGCGCCTCGAGGAGTTCTACGAGCTCGGGGTCGTACGTACGGCCGCTTCGCTCGCGAGCGACCTCGAGCGCCTCGGTCGGTGAGTAGATGCGACCGTGCGCCTCCATGTCGTGGCTGAGGTGCACCACCCGCATCGCCAGCGGGATCGCGTCGCCGGACGCACCGGCGGGGAAGCCGGTCCCGTTCCATCGCTCGAACGTGAAGCCCAGGGCGTCCCGTACGCCTGTATCGAAACCGAGTCGGGCCGCCAGCGTGTCGGCGACTTCGCAGCCGGACTTGAAGTTGTTCACCGCCCAGTCGACGAGGCCGGCTTGGATCGTGCCTGCTATCTGTTCTTGTTCCTCGGCGGACCGTCCGGCGGTCGCGAACGCGAGCACGTCGCGTAGGACCTCGGCTGGGTTCGCGGCGTCGTGCACCAGCGTTTGCGCACGAATGGCGATCTCGTCGCCGAAGACGGTGGCAACCTCGTGCGCGTGGCCGGTACAACCGATGTACCGTAGCAACGCGACCCAGTAGATGTCGTCGCGGAGCCCCGGTTCATGCCCCGCGGCCTCACTCAGCCAGACGGCGAGGAGGCACGACCGCAGCTGCGACTCCAGCGGCTGGCCGAAGGCGTTGTCCTGAGCCAGGGCCAGGGTCGCGACGAGTTCACCCGTGCGCAGAGTGTTCGCGGAAATAGGGGGACCTCCCCATGCGCGGTGAGCCCAAGATCCATACGCTCGTGCGCAGCCTACCCGGCCTCGGGAACCGGCTCTCGACAACGAAGGAGAACACCATGTTCCTGGCGACGACGACGATCGAGGACTACGACCGCTGGATCAAGATCTTCTCGACCACGAGCGCTGACAAGCGCAAGCTGCACGGCTCCAAGGGTTCGACCGTGTTCCGCGACCCGAGCGAGCCGGACCGCGTGTGGGTGCTCTTCGACTGGGACGCCGACGGCTGGCAGAGCTTCGTCACAGACCCTGAGGTCGGGCCGATCCTGAAGGAGGCTGGGCACAAGAGCCGGCCTCTGATGGCGGAGCTCGGCGGCACGTACGACGCGTAGGTGTCTTTCGCTCAGGCCAATCGCGCGAGACCAGCCCGGGCAGGAGGTCCTGCCTGGGCTTCTCGCCGACTAGGGCGTGTCTGACGAACAGGCGGCCTCGGCTCGGTCATCGTTGTGATCATGACCAGTCGTCGGGTGTTGACCGATCAGATGTGGGCTCGTCTGGAGCCGTTGTTGCCGAGCCGGGCGCCGCGTCGTGGTGGTCAGTGGACGGACCATCGGGAGATTTGCGAGGCGATCATCTGGCGGTTCCGGACGGGGTGTCCGTGGCGGGATCTGCCGCCGGGATTCCCTGCGTGGCAAACGGTTTGGTGGCGCTTGGATCGGTGGGCCAAGGACGGCACCTTGGATCGGGTCCTGGCGGAGTTGCAGGGCCACGCCCACGCCGAGGGCGACCTGGAATGGGTCGTGTCGGTCGACTCGACGATCGCTCGTGCTCATCAGCACGCGGCGGGCGCACCCCGCACCCTTCGGGGGGGCCCGCTCGAACTACACGGTGTTGTGGCCTGAGCCTGCCGATCACGCCCTGGGCCACTCGCGCGGCGGCTGGACGACCAAGGCCCACGCCGCCGTCGACGCGATCGGGCGGCCACTGGCGATCCGGCTCACCGCTGGTCAGGCCGGTGACAATCCCGAGCTGCTGCCGGTCCTGGCCGACATCAAGGTGCCGACCGGGCGTCGACCCAAGTCGCGGCCAGTGGCCGTGATCGCGGACAAGGCCTACGCCCATCGCTCGACCCGCCAGGCGTTGCGCCGCAAAGGAATCCGGGCCGTCATCCCGCAACGATCCGACCAGATCGCCTATCGACTCTCACGCGGCAGCCGAGGTGGTCGACCCCCCGAGTTCGACCGTGCCACCTACCGTCAGCGCAACGTCATCGAAAGGGCCTTCGGCCGCCTCAAGCACTGGCGCGGCATCGCCACCCGCTATGACAAGCACGCCCGTAACTACCGAGCCGGCATCGTCCTGGCGTCCATCGTCATGTTCTGGCTCCGATGAACCATCAGACAGGCCCTAGAGGGTCTCAGGACCGGTAGGCGTCTCCGAGTCCTGAAGAACTCGGGACAACCTCGGAGCTTGTCCATCCACAGCGGACGATGAGGGCAAGGAGGTGACTCACTCCTTGCCACTCTCAACGTATAACGCACCGGGGGTCTTGCGGCAAGACCCGGGTCGTGCCGCAGAATCGCCGGCCGAGGCCAGAGCCTGCGGAAATGGGAGTCACGAAGTGCGTGAGCTGTTGTCGACGTATGGGTCGCGCGGGGACGTCGGACCGACCACTACGAACGTGTTCGACCTTCCCGACCATCTCACCCGCAAGGCCGACCCGACGCTGATCGCCGGCGACGAGCAGCACTTCGCGGCCATCGCGGAGAGCCTCGAGCAGTCGATCGCCGACCTGTCCGACCGGCTCGACGCCGAGCGCAAGGCGCCCGGCGGCACGGGCCAGGAGGCGATGGACCGGGACATGGAGATCCACCGGCTGACCGCTCGCCTGCGCACCCTGCGTCGCTTCGGTCTGGACCTGTGCCTGGGACACATCGTCAGCGCCGACAACCCCGAGCCCGTGTACATCGGACGACTCGGCCTCACGGACCGCGCGGGTCGTCGGCTGCTGCTCGACTGGCGCTCTCCCGCGGCTGAGCCGTTCTTCGGAGCGACCCACGCCAACCCGATGGGTCTGGCCAGCCGCCGCAGGTATCGCTGGACCCGCGGCCGGATCAGCGACTACTGGGACGAGGTGTTCACCCCGGACGGGTTCGAAGGGCACCGCGCCGCGCTCGACGACCAGTCCGCCTTCATCGCCAGCCTGGGCAGCGACCGGTCGGCCCGGATGCGAGACGTGCTCGGCACCATCCAGGCCGACCAGGACGCCATCATCCGCGCGGGATCCCGCGGCGCTCTCGTCGTCGACGGCGGTCCGGGTACGGGCAAGACCGTCGTCGCTCTGCACCGCGCCGCCTACCTCCTCTACTCCGACCCTCGCCTCGGTCACCGCCGGGGCGGCGTGCTGTTCGTCGGTCCGCACCAGCCCTACCTGGCCTACGTCGCCGACGTCCTGCCCAGCCTCGGAGAGGAGGGCGTGCAGATCTGCACCCTGCGGGATCTCGTCGCCGAGGGAGCCGCAGCAGCGATCGAGACCGACCCGAACGTGGCGCAGCTGAAGTCGTCCGCGAACCTGGTGAAGGCGATCGAGGCGGCCGTCAGGTTCTACGAGGAGCCGCCCACCAAGGGGATGACGGTCACGACCCACTGGTCCGACGTCTGGCTGAGTGTCGACGACTGGGCCGAGGCGTTCGAAGCACCAGATCCTGGAACTGCCGCACAACGAAGCGCGAGACCAGATCTGGGAGGCGCTGCTCACGATCCTGATGGACAAGCACGACGAGGACGCGTCGGCTGACCTGATCCGGAAGTCGCTGCTGCAGAACGAGGACCTGGCCGCGACCTTCAACCGCGCGTGGCCGCTGCTCGAAGCGGCTGACCTCGTCGCTGATCTGTGGTCGGTACCCGCCTACCTGCGCAAGTGCGCTCCCTGGCTCAGCCCCGATGACGTCCAGAAGCTGCAGCGCGAGGACGCCCAGGCCTGGACGGTGTCCGACCTGCCGCTCCTGGACGCAGCACGGCAGCGACTCGGCGACCCGGAGGCGTCACGACGCAGGCGTCGGCGCGATGCGGTCCTCGCCGCCGAACGAGAGGAGATGGCGAAGGTCGTCGACCACCTGATCGCGACCGACGACTCCGACATGCACGTCATGTCGATGCTGCGCGGGGAGGACCTGCAGGGCGTCCTGGTCGACGAGACCGCACTGCCCGGCGCCGACCCGGACCTGCTCGCCGGCCCGTTCGCGCACATCGTCGTGGACGAGGCTCAGGAGCTGACCGACGCGGAGTGGCAGATGCTGCTGCTGCGCTGCCCGTCCCGGAGCTTCACCATCGTCGGCGACCGTGCCCAGGCCAGGCACGGGTTCACGGAGTCGTGGCAGGAACGGCTCGAGCGGATCGGACTCGACCGGATCAACCTGGCCTCCCTGAGCATCAACTACCGGACGCCGGAAGAGGTCATGGCGGAAGCCGAGCCGGTCATCCGGGCCGTGCTCCCGGACGCCAACGTGCCGACCTCCATCCGCAGCACCGACGTCCCCGTCGTACACGGATCTGCTTCGGACCTGGTCTCGATCCTCGACACCTGGCTCGCCGAGCATGCCGACGGGATCGCCTGCGTCATCGGCGATCCCACGTTCCGGGCGACGTCCCGCGTCCGGTCGCTGATCCCGGAGCTGTCGAAGGGGCTCGAGTTCGACCTGGTCGTCCTCATCGACCCGGAGGCGTTCGGCAACGGCATCGAAGGAGCGGTCGACCGCTATGTCGCGATGACCCGTGCGACCCAGCAACTCGTCATCCTCGCGAGCACCTGACGTCGCCCAAGGCCGTCGATGGATCGGCTCGAGAAGGCCAGCCGCAAGGTGACGTCACCGCGGGGCACTAGCGAGTCGGACGTCGGTCGAACAAGCTCCTCGCCCACAGGTAGGCGAAGAGCGTGAGCCCGACGCTCCAGGCCACGGCCACGGCCGCGTTGTGTCCGATGGCGCCGCCGAGAAGCAGTCCCCGGAGCGTCTCGATCATCGGGGTGAAGGGCTGGTACTCGGCGAACCACCCGAGCGCGGTGGGCATGGACTCCGTGGGAACGAAGCCACTACCGAGGAATGGCAGCAGCACCAGGAACGTCGGTAGGTTGCTCGCGCTCTCGGGCGTCTTCGCGACGAGCCCGAAGGCGACGGACAGCCAGGTGAGTGCGAGGGTGAAGAGCGCGAGGACGCCGATCGCGGCGAGCCAGTCGGTGAGTCCCGCAGTGGGCCGGAACCCGACGGCGACGGCAACGCCGACAACGACGACGAGGCTGACCATCGACTGCAGGAAACTACCGACCGCGTGACCGGTGAGCACCGATGTCCGGGTGATGGGCATGGTCCGGAAGCGGGCGATGAGCCCGGCGCTCATGTCCATGGCGACGGAGATCGCGGTCCCCTGTACCGCTGACGCGACGGTGATCAGCAAGATGCCGGGGGTGACGTAGTTGGCGTAGTCGGCTCGCCCCGCCGACCCGGCGCCGAGGCCGGCTCCTAGCGTCTCGCCGAAGACATACACGAACAGCAGCAAGACGATGACCGGCATCCCGATCAGTACGATCGTCATGCTGGGGTAGCGCACGATGTGGCGAAGGCTGCGCCGCAGCATCGTCGTCGAGTCGTGCACGGCGTAGGAGACGGTGGTCATCGCTATCGGGTCCCATCGGGGCCGCCCCGGTCGGTGAGGACCAGGAACACGTCGTCGAGGTCGGGCAGGTGGACGGAGAGTTCGTCGGGTTGGATCGATCTCTGGTCCAGTTCGTCGAGGAGGGTCCGCAACGACTGAACCCCTCCGTCGCTCGGCACCTGCAGGCTCAGGCTCGCGTCGTCCCGAGACGATCGGGGGAAGGTGCGGGCCGCGGCGTCGAGTTCGTGGGCGGCGGCGAACTGCAGGCGTACGTGACCTCCCGGCACGAGTCGTTTGAGTTCGGCGGGCGTGCCTTTGGCCACGAACCGGCCTTGGTCCAGAACGGCGACCTGGTGAGCCAGGCGGTCTGCTTCCTCGAGGTACTGCGTGGTCAGCAAGATGGTGACGCCATCGCTGACGAGCTCGCGGATGACCTGCCACATGGTCCGGCGGCTGCGCGGATCCAGGCCGGTCGTGGGCTCGTCCAGGAAGATGATGTCGGGGCGGCCGACCAGGGTCATCGCGAGGTCCAGGCGACGCCTCATTCCGCCGGAGTACGTCGATGCTGGCTTGTCGGCCGCACCTGTGAGATCGAAACGGTCGATGACGTCGCTGACACGTCGTCGGCCCTCAGCGCGGTTCAGGCGGTAGAGGTCGGCCATCATTGTGAGGTTCTCTCGTCCGGTGAGCAGATCGTCGAGGGCTGAGAACTGGCCGGTGACCCCGATGCCGGCTCGTACCGCGTCGGGGTTGCCAGCGACGTCGTGGCCGCCCACATGAGCGCTGCCGCTGTCCGCGGGGATCAAGGTGGACAGGATCTGGACGATGGTGGTCTTGCCGGCGCCGTTGGGGCCGAGCAGGCCGAAGACCGTTCCCTGGTCCACTGTCAGGTCGACGCCGTCGAGGACAACCTTCTCGCCGTACGACTTGCGAAGCGCGGTTACTGCGATGGCGGCCGTGGTCGTGGCTGGCATGTTTGTCAGCTCCCGCTAGGCGTCGTCGGACTGGACGCGAGTGATCTCGATGTCGCCGGCGCTGGTCTCGGCGTGCACCTCGATCGTCGTCTCGCCCGCGGTTGGCCTGGAGGCGGCGTCCAGGTGGTTGTGCACAGTGCCGAACGACGTGTGCAGGTCAAGGTGAGTGGCGGTGCCAGCCAGGATCCCGACATCGATGCGGCCGAGCGCTGTCTTGAGGGTGACGATGCCCCGTGCCGCGCAGCCGATACTCAGGTTGCCGTTGGCCGTGGTCGCGACGACACCGGCGCGGGCGCGGTCGATGCGCACGCTGCCGTTGGCAGCCTTCACCTTCACGTCCGAGCCCACGTCGCCGACGCGCGTGTCACCGTTGGAGTTCTTGATGTCGGCGATGCCGCCGATCTCGGCGATGTCGACCGTCCCGGAACCGGTGACGCACTGGGCATCGCCTGCGATGTGTTCTGCGGCGATAGCACCGATGGCGGTCCTCAGGTCCACGCTGACGGCGTCCTGCAGTCGGACGTCGCCCGCTGAGGTCTTGACCCGGCATTCACCCAGGTCGCCGGTGGCCTGGATCGCGCCAAGCGCTGAGGTGGCGTCGATGTTGGAGCCGGTCGGCAGGGTGATCGTGACCTGGACGGAGCCGTACTTCTTCGACGGGGTGACGGCGCGACGCTTCGGCCCGATGACCTGGAGCCGGTCGTCGGAGAGCTCGACGCGGGTTCTCTCCGAGGCGCGGACGTCCGCCTCGTTCGATGCATCGCTGGGGGCGACCTCGACCACTGTGTCGGTGCGGTCGTCTGCGGTGATCCGGACGTCGCCCATCGCGAGGTCGATGGTTGCTGTGATCGGTGTGGGGGTGGGGAAGGTGGTCATCTCGGTTCCTTCGTCGGCTGATCGGCGTGTTCTCGTCACGCGGGCGTGGCGTTGTCGGCTGGGGATCTCGGCTAGCGGGTCCAGCCGGTGTAGCGGTCGCCTCCTCGAGCGGTCGGTCGCGGTTGACCGTGCGAGCTGGTGCTGCCGCCGAGAGCGGTCACGGCGGATCTGACGAGCCAGGCGTTCACGGAGAGGCCGGCGTCGCGTGCGGCCTCGTCGACGCGGTCCTTGAGGTCCTGGGGGAGCCGCAGGTTGATCCGCGTCATGGTGGCCTCGTCGCCGACCGCAGCCGACCGCCACGGCGTCTCGGCCGGAGAGACATCCGCTGCGGAGGAGTGCTCGACGGGCGGGGTGACGACGAACTCCGGGTCCTTGCCGCGCAGGCGCACTTCCACGGACCCCGGGGCGAGTTCGCGAGTGATCTCTGCGGCGGCGCCGGACAGCGCGTCCAACAGGGCGAGCCGGGCGGCCGACTCCAACGGCGCCGTCAGCCGCTCAGCGAGTGCTCGGGCATCGTCTCCGCCCGCCGCGGCAGCCACTGCGAGCTCCTCGCGGAGTTCCATAATGTAGCTGGACAGATCCATGGCATCATTATGGCATCATCATGATGCCACTACAAGCCACCCTGGCTCACCAGAGGTGCCGGGCGTCGTCAGCCACCTCACGAGGCCTTCGAGACTCGGCGGATTCGACCATGCGACCCGCCCTAGAGACGACCCTCGACGCCACAGCTCGGACTCAGGTGGCCGGGCGAGCAGGACAGCCGAGGATCGAGGAGTGCGCGCGACGCGTTGCCGGGCGCCACCGTCGACCGACGACGGTGTCAGATGGCGGCGACGATCTTGCCTCGAACGCGGCCTGCCTCGAGGTCACGAATGGTGTCGAGGTCGGTGCTGTTCTGGCTCGCGACGAACGTTCCGAGTCGCTGACTGACGAACGGCGACGGTGCCATCGCCCGCAGCGGGCGGTCGGTCCCGCCGTCGACGACACCGGCCAGGTCCGAGCCGAGCGTGGGGGTCTTGGGTCGGCGGATCCCGTAGCCGGCGAGGCGAATCGGATACGGCCGTCCGGTCATGACGTGCCAGACGCCTCGGTCGAGGCCCGCGGCGCGGACCCGCACCAGCACCTCGTCACTGGCGACCGCAGGGCGTTCGACGTCCCTGAACTCCAGCAGATCAGCCGATCCGTAGGTGTCGCGTACGCCGGCCTTCATGGTGGGCCGCACGGCTTCGGCAACTCCCCGTCCCCGCGCTACAACGTAAGGCTGTCAACCGAGTCAGTAGGGCCGATGTCCGTGGCGTCTGGAATCGGTACGAGCACGCAGCCCCGCACCCCGTTGAGCAGGGAGCGGGTGCTCCTCGAAGCGGTCGCGCTCGCCGACGAGCACGGCATCGGCACGCTCACCATGCGCAGGCTCGCGGACCGCCTGCTCGTCGAGCCCAGCTCGCTCTACCACCACGTCGCCAACAAGGACGAGATCCTCGACGGCATGGTCGATGTCGTGTTCCGCGAGATCGAGCTGCCCTCGATGCACGCGGAGTGGAAGACAGCCATGCGGGAACGGGCCACCTCCGCTCGCGCCGCGCTGCGCCGCCACCCTTGGGCGATGGGCCGGATGGAGTCGCGGGCGACCCCCGGCCCTGCAACGCTGCGGCACCACGACGCAGTCGTCGGCTGCCTCCGCTACGCGGGCTTCACCATCGCGCTGACGGCCCACGCCTTCTCGGCCATCGACAGCTACCCCTACGGCTTCGCGATGCAGGAGCTCAACCTGCCCTTCACCACCGTTGAGGAGACCGCCCGAGATGGCCGTGGCCTTCCTCGATCAGTTCCCGGCCGAGGAGTACCCACACCTCGCCGAACTGACGATCGGGCACGTCCTGCTGCCTGGCTACGACTACGGGAACGAGTTCGAGTTCGGGCTCGACCTGATCCTCGACGGCCTCGAGCGAGTCCGCAGGTCGCTGAAGAATCGCTGACGGCAGGCAGGTTCGCACTGACTGATCGAACGGAACGGCGTCACGGTGGTGCGGGCCGAGACGCCATCCGTGGTCACGAGCTCGAGTAGGGAACGGCGAGGCTGTCGTGGTGCGCCGACCAGGTCAACGCGAACGTCCAGCATCCCGCCGCGGGCATGTCGATGATGGAAGGCCCGGGGCCGCCGACGACTTGGCGGTCCACGGCGAGGGCGGAGCCGTTGAGCGTCGCATGGATCTTGAGGTCGGGCGACTGGTCCCCGCCGACAACGGTCGCATGGCTCTCCCCGACGGGCCGGGCCAGCCAGAGGATCTTGTTCCCGTGGCCTTCGACCGCAGGCGCTCGGAGGGGGTCGCCGAAGACCACCCCGAGGATGTCCCCGTGCAGGCCGAGGACTTGCGGTACTGGCTGGTCGGGTGGGGTGAATCCGGCCCGGGCCCACGACGGTAGCGGCGCAACCTTCACCGCAGCGGCGCAGGACAGGGCTGGGCCTGCCTGGCCGGGGTTTCGCGATTCTGTCGAGGACTGCGACGACGAACTCGTACACGCCGTCAGCATGGTGGCGGCGAGGAAGGCCCGGACTATGACCGGCATGACCCGCACCGCCTGAACGTACGTCCGCGATCAGGCGCCGGCAACGCTGGGTCGAGCGGCTGGGGTGGGTCAGCGGGAATGCCACCAGGCTCGGGTGTTGATCACCATCGAGGCCGACCCGGGCTCAGCAGACCGGCACGTGCGCCAGCGCGGCGTCCGGCTTCGCCATTTCGCGTAGGGAGACACCCAGTCCGTAGGTCAGGAAGCTGCCCTCGGGCACCAGCTCGAGCAGGGAGCCGATCCGTCGCTCCCGGGGCAGCAGTGAGGCCAGCTTCTTCGACACCGACTCGATGCTCACCGAGCCGGCGGGATGCACCGTCGCTCTCGCGTGGAAGGAGACGGTGGCCGGTGGGATGGGCGCGACCAGCGAGAGCAGGCCGCCGCGCCGGATCGGAACGGTGACGGCGACCTCGTCGCCGTCCGAGATCTGGCGCGCCTTCCAGCTGTCCTGAGCCGTGACCACGTATAGGCGCCCGCGCCCGGCTGCGCACACGACACCGCTCGCGCGGGGCTCGCCCGCCGGGTTCACGTAGCTGATGACCGCGAACGAGGCCTTCTCGAGCTCGTGCCAGACCCGTTTCCGCGGTGAGAACCGGGCCCGTTCGTGGCGCGACCTCGGGCCTGTAGATAGGTGCGGACACGGAACTCACCTCCGAGACTGCCGACCCCCAAGACCAAGGATCGACAACCGGGACGGGTCAGGTAGAGGCGAACGACCCGAGCCGGCAGGTCAGGCGTTGTCCCGTGCCGGCCTCGACGATCCCCCCGATCGGCGCGTCCAGCTGCGCCGCGGTCTCGCCGGGGCGCGTGACTAGGCTGCGCTCGTGGAACGCGAGATCCGCTACGCGAACAACGCCGATGTTCGCATCGCCTACACAGTCGTCGGCGAGGGTCCCATCGACATCCTGTACACCACGGGAATCTGGTCGAACCTCGACATCATGTGGGAGGAGCCCAGGTGGGGCCGCTACCTGGACCGGCTCGCCTCGTTCTCCCGGCTGATCGTCTTCGACATGCGCGGCGTGGGGCTGTCCGACCGCGGCGCGGAGCCGCCGTTCCTGGAATCCCAGATGGACGACATCCGCGCGGTGATGGACGCCGCAGGGAGTGCGAGCGCCGCCATCTACGGTGGTGCTCGCGGCGGAGCGATGGCGATGCTCTTCGCCGCGACGTACCCGGAGCGCACCAGCGCGCTGATCCTGTACGGGGCGCTGGCGAAGACCGTTCGCAGTCCGGACTACCCCTACGGCAAGTCAGCCGAGGAGCAGCAGGCATTCATCGACCGGTTCGTCTCCGAGATGGGAACCGGCGAGAACCTCGACCTGCAAGGCCCGAGTGGCCTGGACGACGAGCGCTTCAAGCGCTGGTGGGCGCGTTTCGAGCGTCTGGTGGCGACCCCGACGGCCTACCGAGAGCTCGCTGCGATCTTCCGCGACCTCGACGTTCGCGCTGTCCTGCCGTCGATCCAGGCGCCTACGCTGTTGCTGCAGCGGATCGGTGATCGCATCGTCCCCTTGGACCAGGCGCGGTTCCTGGCGAAGACGATCCCGAACGCCAGACTCGTCGAGCTGCCCGGATCCGACCACATCCCGTTCCTGGGAGACGCGGACGCGATCGTGGACGAGATCGAGGAATTCTTGACCGGAGCCCGTCCGGCGCCGGAGGTCGACCGGGTCCTCTCCACGGTTCTGTTCACCGACATCGTCGGGTCCACGGCCCAGCAGGCGGCCATGGGCGACCACGCTTGGAAGAGCGTGGTCCTGGCTCACCACGCGGTCGTCCGCGACGCTCTGGTCAGGTGGCGTGGAGTGGAGAACGACACGGCCGGGGACGGTTTCTACGCGACGTTCGACGGCCCCGCTCGCGCGATCAGGTGCGCCCTCGAGGTTGTCGAGCGGGTCCCCGACCTCGGCATCCAGATCCGCGCGGGCGTGCACACCGGCGAGTGCGAGCTGATCGAAGGCAAGTGTGCCGGGATCACGGTCTCGGTGGGTGCACGGATCAGCGCAGCTGCGGGTCCTTCGGAGGTCTTGGTGTCGCAGACGGTCAAGGACCTCGTCTCCGGGTCGGGGATCGCGTTCGAGGATCGAGGCATGCACGAGCTGAAGGGCATGCCGGAACCATGGCGGCTCTTCGCCGTACAGCGCTAGGACGCGAGCTCGCCCTGGACCATGGGCTCGCCGCGCCAGTCGGTCACTCCCCGGGGTCGGGTCTCAGGGCTGGATGTTCTGGTTGAGGTGGAACATGTTGCCCGGGTCGTACTGGCGCTTGACCTCGCGTAGCCGGGCGTAGTTGGCGCCGTAGTTGTCGGCGACCTTCGCCTGGTCGTCCGCGGAGGCGAAGTTGACGTACCCGCCGTTCTGCGAGTGCGGCGCGATCGCCGAGTAGTAGTCCTGGACCCACCGTGTGTTGGTCTCGTTGTCGGCCGGGTCCGGCCACATCCCGGCGATCACGATGGCGTAGGTCGCGTCACGATGGCCGAACGCTGTCGCGTCTGCAGCGACGTCGTGGCATGCGCCGTTGATCGGGTAGAGATGGACGGTCGAGTTGACGACCGGAACGCGTGGGCCGTGCTCCATGTGGGCCGTGATGGCGGACTCGGACAGGCTGCTGGCGAATGCCGCCTTCCAGTAGTGCTGCAGCCCCCTCGGGACCAACGCGTCGAAGGCGCTGTTCAACGCCGCGTAGGGCATCGACCCGACCATCTCTGCGACGGGAGTGGCGACATCCCGGAACCTCTGCAGGATCTTCGCGCCGTCATCGGGCGAGCCGGTCCAGCAGGACACGATGGCCAGGAACGGTTCTCCGACGCGGTCCGCCGGAACGAACGGCAGCGGCGGCGCGATCTGGAACGCGGGGAACCCGCCGTACTCGCGAGGCGCGGATCGGATGAACTCGTCGAAGTAGGCGAGCAGTGCGGCACCGTCCGACAGCTCGAAGAACATCGGACCGCCGTAGATGTCGCCGACCGGGTGCACCCGGAAGGTGAACTCGGTGACCACGCCGAAGTTCCCGCCGCCACCGCGGAGCGCCCAGAACAGGTCCGCGTGATCGATCTCGTTCGCGGTGACCTCCTGCCCGTCGGCGAGGACGACCTGGGCGGACAGCAGGTTGTCGCAGGACAGCCCGTATCCGCGAGCGAGGTAGCCGATGCCACCTCCCAGCGTGAGCCCACCGACCCCCGTCGTGGAGATGATCCCGCCGGTGGTGGCGAGGCCCTGCGCACCGGTCGCCTCGTTGAAGCCACCCCACGTCACCCCGCCCGCGGCCCGAGCCGTGCGATCGGCGGGGTTCACGGTGACTCCCGCCATGGCGGACAGGTCGGCGACCAGCGCACCGTCCGCGGTGCCGAAGCCCGGGACGCTGTGAGCGCCACCGCGGACAGCCAGCTCCGAGCCGGTCTCAGCCGCGTGCCGCACCACGGCGGCCACATCGGCAGCACTGCCGCACTGCACGACTGCGGCCGGCCGCCGGTCGATCATGAAGTTGTAGACCTTCCTGGCCTCGTCGTATCCCGGGTCCGCCGCTGTGATCACCGGGCCGCTCACCTGGGACCGCAGAGCGTCGATCGATTGCGCCGCCATGGGAACTCCTTCGTCCGCCGTGTCGACGGCAAGGTCTCCCCCCGCCCGGACTGGGACTCGGGCCTGTCGTCGGAGCACACCAAAGTACCCGCGTGAAGGGGGAAACGTCAGTGCCCAAATGTGACCAAAGCGGATCCGCCGTCTGAACGGGGGCCTGCCGCGGCCGTGCTCGGCGATGCGAGAGGGTCATGCGGTGCGGATCCTGGTTGCCTCAGATCTGCACTACCGCCTGCCGCATTCCGACTGGCTGGTGGAGGCTGCCACCGGCGTGGACGTCGTTGCGTTGGCGGGGGACCTCGCCGACGTGCTGAACCCTGTGCCGCTGGAGGTCAAGGTGGTCGTCCTGGAGAAGTACCTGGGCCTGATGGGCCGTCATGCCGTGGTGCTGGCAGCGTCCGGCAACCACAACCTGGACGGTCCGGGCTCACGCGGCGAGCAGGTCGCCGGCTGGCTGCAGCGGTCCCGGGATGCGGCAGTGCATGTGGACGGCGACAGCGTGGACCTCGCCGGCATCCGGTTCACGGTCTGCCGCTGGTGGGACGGGCCGCAGACCGGGAGGCGGTCGGTGCGCAGCTGGCGGCGGCTGCGGTGGACCGGCCGGAACGATGGGTGTGGCTCTACCACGCGCCGCCGGCAGGGACGGCGCTGTGCCGGGACGGCCGACGTGAGTTCCCGGACCGGGACCTGGCCGGCTGGATCGAAGAGCACCAGCCGGACATGGTGCTCTGCGGTCACATCCACCAGGCTCCGTGGGTCGACGGAGGCTCCTGGTACGCCCGGTTGGGGCGGACCCTGGTGTTCAACCCGGGACGTCAGGTCGGTCCCGTCCCGCCGCACATCACCGTCGACACTGTCGCGCAGACCGCGGAGTGGTTCGGGGTGTTCAGCTCGGAGGCGATCAGTCTGGGCTGATGTCCTCGGGGTCGCGGGCGGAACCGGGCCGGGCGGGCGCACCCTGGTGGTGTACCAGGGTGTCGAGGATCTGGTCGACCATCCCGAGGTGTCCCTCGAGTCCGGCGAACTGCTGCTTGACGTCGACCAGGTGCTGGGTGAGCCCGTCCAGCCGGGACGCGGTCGTGCGGAGCACGGCCAGGGCGGCTCCGGGTCGCCCGAGAAGGAACTCCTCAGGTTGTTCGACGACGCGCACCTGGACCTCTGAGCTCGCCAGTACGGTCGCCGTCGCCGGCCGACCGAGAACCACCGACATCTCGCCGAAGACCGCCCCGGGTGCGTCGATGTTCGCGAACGGCACTCCGTCGCGCTGCACGGTCACATGTCCGGAGACCAGGATGAGCATCCGGGACGGCGCCGAGCCCTCGGCGATGATCACGCTCCCCGCCGGGACGGTCTGCAGCGGGAGGTCGGCGCAGAGCTCGAGCATCTCGGTCACCGCACCATTGTGCTGGTCCCGACCAGACGTGACAGCCCGCCCGGGCGGCCATCGTGACCCGGGACGCGACGAATCCGGTCCGCTAGAGCCGGATGTCCTCGAAGCGGGTGACGAGCAGGGCTGCCTCGGCTCCGACCGCGGGTTGGCCCGGTTGGTTGATCGTGTCCGCAGCACGGAGGGCGGCGCCGAAGTCGAGTCCGGTGCGCGCCTGGATGGCCACGACAGGCACCCGCCAGTGCCGGACGTCGACAGCGGGGAGGTCCACGGGTCGCCCCACGTAGGTTCGGGACTCGTCAAGGAGCGGCAGCTGGTCGACGACGAGCCCCACGGACTTGAGGGTGTCGCCGGCTCCTGCCCAGGCAACGATCTTCCAGAACGAAGACGGGATCTGCACGTCGTCGGCCCAGCGGTCGATCGTGGGGTCGAAGATGGGACCCTGCAACACGCAGAGTCGCTTGTGGGCGTCGTTGGCCAGGAGCCCGTTCTCCAGGACATACCGTTCGACGCCCTGCCAGAACTTGGCGGTCTGGTTGAAGCGGAAGTGCTGGGGCGAGCAGTTGGTGAAGTGGAAGGTGTCGGCGTTGGCCCGTTCGGCTTCGTCGGGCGTGCCCCATGTGGGGTCGGTGCGCCGGGTGAGGTGCCCGCGGTCGAAATAGTCGGACCAGCCGCCGTAGAAGGACTGGTCGAGGTAGTAGCTGGCGCTGATGCGCGTGTCCTTGAACCAGCGGTCGCCCTCGGACCCTCCCACCTGTCCGGTCTCCCGATCGACAATCAGGTACGTGGGACCGTCGATGTTGGTGGCGGTGAAGATGGCGATCCTGGTTGCCTTGTTCATCTTGACGCTGAAGTGCTCGTACTTCAGCTCGCCACCTGCCGGCGCCGGGGCGTCCGGACGCAGCGGTGCGAGCTGGGCGTCGAGCGCCGCATCGTCGATCGCCGGCAACGCGATCTCGTGGTTGGGGATGAACGTCGGGTCGTAGCCGGTCCGGTTGTCGTAGTTCTGGTCGACCTTGACCGCCTCGGGTCCCCGGCTGAGGACACGGGCAGGCGGCGTCACGGGTCCCGTGGGCGCACGCACCTCGTCGGAGGTTGGGCCTGCGATTCGAACGCTGATCTCGAGAGGAATGACGATACGGACCGACCCGTCAGGAGCACCTGCGTCCACTGCTGCCTCCTCGAGTGCTTCGCCGCCCTGGGTGCGCCGCGTCTGCTGACCGGTTGACCCCGCCGGGGAGAGGGTGTGCGCCGGCGTCTCGGCCGCCACGGACGTGGCTGCTGCCAGGACCTCGGCCAGGACGTCGCGCTGAGCCGGTGACGGAAGACCGGACTGCTGAGCGGTGAGGTCCCCGTAGATGGCACTGATCCGGATGCCCTCGTTGACCACGACCGGGAAGGGATTCCCATCCTGGTCGGACGTCTCCAGGTGGGGCTGGGCCCAGTGGTGGAGCGCGACGACTTCCCAGTCGTCGTTGAACACCGGGGAACCGGAGGAACCCTCGTCGGTGTCGGTCTCGTACAGCAACGTCTGGTCGGTCCGGTACGCGAGGAAGTTGTTCCGTACGGCGATCATCTTCGGCCAGCCCCGCGGATGCTGGATGATGTTCACCGGCATCCCGATGACGTGCTTGTCACCTCGGTCGGACAGGGGGCACTGACCGAGTTCCTCGAGGCTGGCCTCGCCGGCGGTGCGCTCACCGACGCCGATCAGGGCGTAGTCGAGAGCGTCCTCACCCGAGAAGACGGCCAGCCTCGAAGGGTCGAGCAGGAAGCTGGTCGTCGGCCGAGGTCGCCCGTACTCGGTGAGCTCTCGGTCGAACGTCACCACGGCACCGCCCGCCGACGCTACGTCCGGTATGACATGGGCGTTGGTGATCAGCGCCGTCGGGCTGACCAGGAAACCAGTTCCCGCTCTCGACTCCTGGGCCGTGGTCACTTCTACGTAGCCGACAGCACGACGCGCGAGGGCACCGCGCACGAGGAAGCGCGCCGCCTGCAGGTCGTTCGTGGCCCCCTGGATGGCCTCAGCGCCCGCGGGGGCGGCAGCCAGGTGCCGGGAGACATAGCTGGCCAGGCGCTCGCTGTCCGGCTCGGCTTCTAGCCATCGGCCACTGCGAACAAGGGTGCGGACCCGGGAACGGTCCTCTCCCGTGCTGGCGACGTAATCGGTCTCCTCTGCCTTGGCTTGTCGCATGTCTGGTCCTCCAGTCCTGCTGCCACGCACGGGGCTGGCCGCGGGCGCTCAACGGCGAGATGGTCGAGGACGTGTGCGCATCACGAACTGCGCTCGACGCGTGGCGACTGCGAAGGCGCGCGTCGGCTCACTCGAACGGCGAGGACACAGCGCAGCACAGCGCACGCGGAGATCGGACGGCGCCTCCGACAGAGGCCGGCACTTCTGATGTCCGACTCATCGGGCCCCCGTTCCGCCGACCCGCGGACCCGCAGCGGGTCACGCCTGTCGACAGCGGCACTGTAGGCCGACGGCGACATGGCGTCCAGACGCTGACGGCGATCGCCCCTGCTGTCACGCGTTCTGGGCGATGTCCCTGGACAGGCGCTCCGCGATGATGATCGTCGGGCCCCAGTCGAACTCGCGGCTCATGCCCCAGCCGTCTCGGACCTCCTCCGGCAGACTCGAGCGAAGGGTCGAGGACCTCCTCGTCGGCGTCTTGGTCGGCTAGCCTCCGGCCATCGCGCCGACGACGAGGAAGGGTTCCGTGCCGGCCGCGACCGCCGCCGGCAACGCCTCGTCCGGCGGGTCGTGCGAGAGGTCCTGCTCGCACGCGAAGAACCGCACGAAAGCACGACGCTTGAAGGTGTCGTGATCTCGGATCGTGCCGCAGAGCATCGGGTAGCGAGCCTCGAGGGCATCGAGCACCGAACGCTGCGTGACGGCGCCGCCGACATCGAGACGAACCTCTCCGTCGACCTTGGCCAGAGAGCGCAGGTGAGCCGGCAGCACGACCCGCACGGATGCGGTGGAGCCGCTCATGCCAGGGTCTGGACTTCAACCGAGAGGACGGCCGGGAGGTCGCGGACGATCGGGGCCCAGCTGTTCCCGGCGTCGGCCGAGGCGTACACCTGACCACCGGTCGTCCCGAAGTAGATGCCGCACTGGTCGAGGCTGTCGACGGCCATGGCGTCGCGGAGGACGTCGACGTAGCAGTCCTGCTGAGGAAGCCCTGCGGTGAGCGGCTCCCACTCCTCGCCACCGGTCCTGCTGCGCCACACCCTCAGCTGGCCGTCGACCGGGAAGTGCTGGGAGTCACTGGTGATCGGGACGACGTACACGGTGTCCGGCTCGTGGGCATGGACGTCGATGGCGAAGCCGAAGTCGGTCGGAAGGTTCCCGCTGATCTCACGCCATGTCTCACCGGCGTCGTCCGTGCGCATGACGTCCCAGTGCTTCTGCATGAACAGGGTGTCGGGCCGCGCCGGGTGGAGGGCGATCCGGTGGACACAGTGCCCGACCTCGGCCTTCGGGTCGGGGATGCCCTCGGAGCGCAGGCCCTGGTTGATGGGCTTCCACGAGGCGCCGGAGTCGTCCGAGCGGAAGGCTCCGGCGGCTGAGATCGCGGCGTAGACCCGCTCGGGGTTGCTCGGGTCGAGCAGGATGGTGTGCAGGCACATGCCGCCGGCCCCGGGCTGCCACGCGGGTGAGGTCCGGTGCTGACGCAGCGAGGGAAGCTCCTGCCACTCCTGGCCGCCGTCGGTGGATCGGAACATCGCGGCGTCCTCGACGCCGGCGTAGACGGTGTCGACGTCGCTCAGCGAGGGCTCGAAGTGCCAGACGCGCTTGAACTCGAAGGGACGAGGCGTGCCGTCGTAGAACAGGTGGGTGCCGACCTCCCCTTCGTAGCCGAACTTGTTCCCGACCGGCAACCAGGTCGCGCCGCCGTCGTCGGAGCGGTGGACGACCTGCCCGAACCAGGCGCTGGACTGCGAGGCGTACAGGCGCTGGGGGTCCACCGGCGAGCCCTTGACGTGGTAGATCTCCCAGCCCGGGAAGTGCGGGCCGCTGACGTCCCACTTCGCGCGCTTGCCGTCCGAGGTGAGGACGAATGCGCCTTTGCGTGTGCCTACCAGCACGCGGACTGCAGTCATGGCTGCTCCTCCCGAACGCGCTCCTCGGTCAGGAAGCCTCGACCCTAGCGCCGTCCTCCGACAGGGGCGAGGGTCCGGCCTTCGAACCTCGTTCCGGCCTGTGGCCTGGCATGATGCGCCGAGTCGCCCGCGCGTTGATCGGAGTCAGCCGATGGCTGTCCACGACCGCCTGATCGCCGCACCCGGGGTTGCGCCTGGCACGGGCTACGCCCACGCGGTGACCGCTTCCGGGCGGTTCGCCTGCATCTCGGGCCAGGTCGCCCTCGATGCCACCGGTCGCCTGGTCGGAGCCGGAGACCTCGCCGCACAGACGCGGCAGGCGCTCGGCAACCTCCACGGTGTCCTGCTGGCGCTGGGGGCCGGGTGGCCGGACGTCGCCCGCTTCACCTGGTACGTCCTCGATGCGACGGCCGCGCAGACGATCCGCGACGTTCGCGACGAGCTCATCGGTCCCGCGCTCGCCGGCCGAGCCAACCCCGCGAGCTCTCTGGTGCAGGTCGCTGCGCTCGTCCGGCCCGAGTTCCTCATCGAGGTCGAAGCTGTTGCCGCGGTCCCCGGCTGAGCGCCAGGAGCCGCGACACGGGCTCGGCCTCAGCGTTCGGGGCGACCGCCTCGACGCCATCGCTGGGTGAGGACCGACGTACCGCCTCGGTCAGCGAAGACCGTCGCCGCGATCCGGTCGGCCTCCACCAGGTCGGCGTCGACGGCCAGCACCGCCCCTGCGCTGGTCGACGCATCGTCGCTGACGAGCAGACCGCCGAAGACCAGGGACGTCTGTTCCCGGATCCTCGCCAGGGTGGTCCAGCCGCGTCCGGGGCCGTGGGAGGCGCGAGGCTCCGCGGGCCAGGTCGCGAGCACCAACGCACTGGAGGTCTCCACGGCAGCGGGGGGCCTGTCCCACATGGTCCCGTCGAGCGTGTTGAGCAGGCGGGTGATGGTCACGGAGCCGTACAGCCCCGCGAGCCGGTACGGCTCCTCGGCGGCGAACCGCCGCGCCTCGTCGACGCCGGACGCGTCGACCACGTGGACGCTGCCGGTGTGGGCGCTGCCGTCCGCAGTCAGCGTCGGACCTCGTGCCACCAGGACGCCGGTGTGCCGGTCCATGTACGCCCAGTGCGCCTCGGCCAGTGTTTCGAGGCGATCGCCCGAATCGTCGCCGTCCTCGGCGTGCACCAGGAACTGCATGTCACCCCGGCCGTCGTCCGAGCGGCTACTGACGGGCCATGTGCACGCGCAGCTCGGCCTCGCTGTCGTGGATCAGGTCCCCGCTCACGTCCACCTTGACCGTGTGGATGGTGCCGGTGAACCTGAACGGGCTCGGGTAGCCGGCGGTCACCGGTGACCCCGGGTTCGCCCCGCAGGTGAGCGCACCGGGGTTGAGGACGAACGGTGTCGTGACGGGGGCCTCGGCGGCGCCGACCAGGGCACCGTCGACGTACAGCTGTAGCCGCCCGGGAGCGCCCTTGCCGGCGGCCAGGTCCGGCTGCCCCGTCGGCTCGAACTCGAAGCGGAGCTCGTGCCGTCCCGACGGGACCGGGTCGGCCGAGACGACCCCGTACTCGGCCCGGCCGACGTAGTTGTGGACGTAGTGCAGCCGGCCGTCCTTGACGTACAGGGAGTAGCCGCCCGCCGCCGTGCCCTGGCTGAGCAGGACACCCTCGGCGCCGGACTCGGGGATCTCGACGTCGGCGGTGATGCTGTGCGGGCGGTTGAGCACTTTCGGCGCCGCGAAGAACGGGACCGACTGGGTGCCCGGGTAGTAGGTGCAGCTGTCCCGCGGCGGAGCGGCCAGCGGCTTCTCCGAGATCATCCTGGCCAGGCCGCTGCCATCGACCGGAAGCACGCCGTACCTGCCCGCCTCGCTGTACCAGGTACCGATCAGGGCGATCAGCCGGTCGCGGTTGTCCGCAGCGACATCGTGGTTCTCGGCGAAGTCCTCGGCGACGTGGTAGAGCTCCCAAGCGCTCCCGTCCAGCTGGGAGAGCCTGTCGGCGGAGATCGGCTGCCCGAAGCCGACGCCTGCCTCGGTGAAGGACGGCCCCGGCCACGGGCAGACCGCTCGCCATCCGTCGTGGTAGATCGCCCGGTGGCCGAGCATCTCGAAGTACTGCGTGGTGCGCGGGCTGGGTGCGTCCACGTCGTCGATGGTGCCGACGAGGCTGAGCCCGTGCAGCGGTGCCTGGGTGACGCCGCGGATGCTCGTCGGCGGCTCCACCCCGAGCAGGTCGAGGATGGTCGGGACCATGTCGATGATGTGCGCGTACTGCGTGCGCACCTCGCCCCTGGCGGCGATCCGCTTCGGCCAGGACAAGATGAACGGGTCGGCCGTGCCGCCGCGGTAGGTCTCCCGCTTCCACCTGCGGAACGGGGTGTTGCCCGCCCAGGTCCAACCCCACGGGTAGTGGTTGAAGTGCTTGGGGCCACCGATCTCGTCGATGTGCGCGAGGCTGTCCTCGAGCGGCTCCTGCGCGTTGTTGAAGAACTGCGCCTCGTTGGTCGTTCCGGTGGGGCCGCCCTCGGCGCTCGCTCCGTTGTCCGAGACGAGCATGACCAGCGTGTTGTCGAGCTTGCCGAGCTGGTCGAGGAAGGCGAGCAGCCGGCCGAGGTGGTGGTCAGTGTGGCTGAGGAAGCCCGCGAAGACTTCCATCATCCGGCTGAACAACTTGCGCGCGGCCGGCGGCAGGCTGCCCCAGTCCGGGACGTCGGGGTCGTGCCTGGACAGCTCGGCGTCGGCGGGGACGATCCCCAGCTCCTTCTGCCGGGCGAACGTCTTGTCCCGGTAGGCGTCCCAGCCGTCGTCGAACATCCCCTTGTACCGGTCCGACCACTCCGCCGGAGCGTGGTGCGGGGCGTGCGTCGCGCCGAAGCACAGGTGCAGGTAGAACGGTTTGTCGGGGTCGATCTGGTCGGCGTCGGCGATGAACTGCACCGCCTTGTCGACCAGGTCCTCGGTCAGGTGGTAACCCTCCTCCGGCGTCCGGGGCGGCTCGACCTGATGGTTGTCGTAGACGAGGTCCGGATACCACTGGCTGGTGTCGCCGCCGAGGAAGCCGTAGAAGCGCTGGAAGCCACGCGCCAGCGGCCACCGGTCGTACGGGCCGACCGCGGTCTCCTGGTTGCTCGGCGTCAGGTGCCACTTGCCGACCATGAAGGTGTTGTAGCCGTGCTCCAGGAGCATCTCCGACAGGAAGCCGTTCTCGAACGGCACGACGCCGTTGTACCCGGGGTAGCCGGTGGCCAGCTCGGTGATCGCCGCCATGCTGTTGGCGTGGTGGTTGCGCCCGGTGACGATGCACGAGCGGCTAGGGGAGCACAGCGCCGTCGTGTGCATGTTGTTGTAGCGCAGCCCGCTGGCGGCCAGCGCATCCATGTGCGGCGTCTGGATCGGGCTGCCGTAGCAGCCGAGCTGCCCGAACCCGGTGTCGTCGAGGACCACGACCACGACGTTCGGCGTGCCCGTGGCCGGGCGGGGCGGGACGGGCCAGGCAGGACTCGACTCGTCGGTCGTCCGGCCGATCACGCCGGGGAAGCTCGCACCGGGCGGGTACTCGACGATGGGCATTGGACGTCCTCCGAGCGGCGGCCTGACGGCAAACGGGATGCCGTCACGCTAGTGGCCGGTGTCCGGCTGCGGCCAGCCCACGACGGAATCGTCCATTACCGGAAGGTGCCCGGCTCGGATGGGCCACGATCAAGCCATGGGAGACCTCCTCGTCCTGTCCGCCGCTCAGGTGCGTCAGCTGCTCGACCCCGACGCCCTGTTCGAGGCGCTCGGCGACGCCCTGCGGGCGCTCAGCGCCGGCACCGCCTCGGTCCCGCCCCGGGGCGCCGCCGTGACCGCGCACGGGATGCTCGCGGCGATGCCCGGGTACGTGCCCGGCCAGGGCCTGGCCGCCAAGCTGGTCGCGTACTTCCGCGACAACGAGTCGCGTGGCGTGCCCGCGCACCAGGCGCTGGTCGCCGTGTTCGACCCGGAGACGGGCACGCCGCTGGCGGTGATGGACGGGACGTACCTGACGGCGGTGCGCACGGCCGCGGCGGCGGCGGTCGCCGCGGCGGCGCTGGCGCGTCCGGACACCGGCACCGTCGCAGTCATCGGTGCCGGGGTGCAGGGTGCATCGCACCTGGACGCGTTCACGCGGGCGCTGTCGCCCGCGGACGTACGCATCGCGTCGCGCAACCCGGAGCGCGCGCGGGCACTGGCCGCGACGCATCCCCTCGCCCGCGCCGTCGACGACTACGAGACGGCGGTGCGCGGGGCCGACGTCGTGTGCCTGTGCACCGACTCCGAGGTCCCGGTGGTGGAGCGGTCGTGGCTGGCTCCGGGCACGCATGTCGGCTCGGTCGGCAGCGGGGTCGAGGTGGATGCCGCGACCGTCGAGGCGGCGGCAGTGTTCGTCGAGTCGCGGGCCGTCGCGACCAGCCCGTTCCCGTCCGGTTCCCGCGAGCTTGCCGGCCGCGACCCGGCCACGGTCACCGAGGTCGGCGAGGTCCTGCTCGGGACGCTCCCGGGCCGGACCGACCCGGACCAGCTGACGCTGTACAAGTCGATGGGCCATGCGGTCGAGGACGTCGCCGCCGCGACGCTCGTGCTGCGGGCCGCCCAGCAACGCGGCGTGGGGACGAGGCTGCCGTTGTGAGGAGCCGGCGACTGTGTTCGGCCCTCCGTCGGAGGAGGCTCGGGAGCTGTTCGGGGTGGTACGGGCAACCGGCCGGATGGACCGGGGCGGGTCAGATCACCCGGCCGGCTGCCCAGCTCGAGGAGGAGATCGGCGCGAGGCGCACGCGGTCTCCGGGGTGCGGTGCGTGCCACATCAGTCCGTGCCCGGCGTAGATGCCCACGTGGTAGGCGTGATGGCCGTGCAGGAAGAAGACGAGGTCACCGGGTCGGACGGCCGACCGGCTCTCGTGGCGCGACATCGCGTACTGCGCTGCCGCCGAGTGCGGCAGGTGCCGCCCGGCCGCGTGGGCCAGCACGTACATCGTGAAGCCGGAGCAGTCGAAGCGGCCCGGACCGGCGGCGCCCCAGACGTACGGGCGTCCGCGCAGCGCGGCAGCCAGCGCGAGGACCCGCATCGCCGGCGGGACGGCGACAGTGACCGTGGCGACCTGCCGTGCCGTCACGGTGCCGGCTTCGAGCCGGTCGCCGGACGCGAGCAATCGCGAGGGATACGTCGCGCTCGCGGTGATGCGCTCGGTCACAGCCATCCGCAACCGCACCGCGGCCTGCCCGGTCGTGTTCGTGACGGCCCGTGCCGCAGCGATGTGCACCGTCGGCCGGTTCGACGGGGTCATCCAGAACGTGACGCTCGCGCCCGCGACACCTTGCCCGCCGGGGGCCACGAGGCGTACGGATGCCGGGACGTTCGCCTTCGGGGCGGCCAGCCGGGCGCCGACCGCGAGGCTGAGCGTGGCCGGCCCGACGACGGCCGGCGTCGAGACCGTCCTCGCCACGGAGTCCACGGCCGGCGGTGCGGTCTCGGCGCGGGCCGAGCCGGCGACGACGCCGACGACCGCGGCGACCAGCGGGACGGCTGCGGCCAGGCGCAGCCGCGCGGGAGCTGAGTAGGCAGGCACGAGCGAACCTTCCGTACGCCTGCGAGGTCAGCTGTCGGGTTCGGGAACGGCTCCCGGCCGGCCGGCGACCTGTGCGGTCACGCGGGCTGCGGCTTCACCCCAAGGCCGGCGGGTGCCGGTCGGTCCCTGCTGGGGACGTCGGGTCCCCCGCTCCTGCCCGTGCGGGTCGGTGGGCCGACCGGTGGGCAGGACTCGGCGCCCGGTCGGGTGCTCACAACAATGCCCCCGACGGTGCGGGAGCGCGTCCACGGTGCCACGGGTCCCGGGCCGCGACCAACTCGACCACCGGTGATGTCCGTCACGGGAACCCGTCGGTCTTCCGGTCCGTCCAAGTGCCCCGCCGGGTGGCCCCGGGACGGTCGGTCACGCCTGGTTGCCGAGGTGGCGCTGTGACGAGCACGTGCCGGGCGACGGCATCGGCTCCGACGAGCGGTGGCTGGCCGTGTTCCGCCCCGAAGTCGAAGCGCAGCACGACGTCGGGCGCCAGCACGTCGAGCAGGGCGTCGAAGTCCCCCTCGCATGCAGCGGCGAGGAAGGCAACGACGACGCGACGCTGCAGCGCCACGTCGTGTTCCGGCTGGGGGGCGGCCTGAACGCGTCGTCGCGCACGGCTCGCCAGCTGCCGGGTGGAGTCCGGCGTGCGTTCCATGATCTGCGCGATCTCAGCAGCACCGGTGCCGAGCCGTGCTCAGCCTGCTGGTCCTGGCCGCCTGGGCGGCGCTTCTCGCCACGCTGTCCATGCGGATCTTCCGGCGCGCTGCGGTCAGCTGACTCGCCCGCAGGTGCGACTTTCTGCGATCAAGGTGGAGGGGGCGTAACGTCGTCGTATCTGCAGTCCCCTTGCTGGAGGGAGGACGGGATGGGCCAGGTGCGTACCCCCAAGACGGAGCACGGACCGCCTCGCTGACGCCATGTCGAGCCCGGAAGTCTGCGGGTCTTCCGCCCGCAAGCTTCCCGGAACGAACGAGGGCCGGTGCACCGTGGTGTACCGGCCCTCGCCGTGCGCTCGGGGGTCACGAGCTGCTGACCGTCGCGTGCATCTCCCAGACGAGGATCTCGGCCGGCTCGCTCGCCGTGACGTGCTGGCCGCCCGTCGCCGTGAACCGCACGGCGTCGCCCTCGGCGAGCGGACCGACATCCTCGAGCGACACCGAGCCGCGGGCCACGAACAGGTGCAGGAACGGTGCCTGCGGCAGCTCGACCGTCTCGCCCGGACCCAGCCGCGCGGCGTACAGGGCGGCGTGCTTGTTCCTGATCCGGATCGCCGCTGCGCCGTCATGCCTGGCCATCCCGGAGGCGACCGGCACCAGCCCGCCTCGCAGCAGCTCGTCATCGATCTCCAGCTGTTCGTAGCCCGGCGTGATCCCGTCCTCGTCGGGCAGCACCCACATCTGCACGAAGTGCACCGGCTCGTGGTGCGCCGCGCCGCCCTGCAGCCGCCAGGAGTCGTTCTTCTCCGAGTGCAGGATCCCGGTGCCGGCGCTCATGCGTTGCGCCAGCCCGGGGTAGACGACGCCGGAGTGCCCGGTCGAGTCCTGGTGGACCAGGGAACCGGTGAGCACCCAGGTCACGATCTCCATGTCCTGGTGCGGGTGGGTCTCGAACCCGGTGCCCGGGACGACGATGTCGTCGTTGTTCACCAGGAGCAGCCCGTGGTGGGTGTTGCGCGGGTCGTAGTGCCGGGAGAACGAGAAGGAGTGCTTCGAGTCCAGCCACGACAGCCTGGTCGCGAAGCGGTCCGCGGACCGTCGCACGTCGACGGTCGGGCTCATGTCCTGCACGGCTGCCTCCACGGCTGGGGGCTCCATCCTCCACGACGGGGTTGGATGCTTGCCAGCCTGGGGCAACCGGTCGGCGGGGAGCGGCGGGTGGACGACCTGGCGGTGGAGCTGAGGACTGAGCAAGCCGCTGGACCCGCCCCGGGACCTGCCTACCCGCAACGTCGTACCGGCGACGCCACGCAGTCGACTGTTGCTCCGAGCATGACGAAGCACGGCCTAGTGCCGGGCCATGGAGATGAAGTCGCGCACGCCGGCCTCGGGCAGGTACGCGCGGCTGAGCGCGACACCGATCCGGGGCAGTGCCGCCTCGTCCGGGAAGACCAGGTACAGGGGGACGTACCGCGGCTGGAACTTGGACTTGAACGCCTGGAGCGACCGGAACCCGTAGTACGGCTCGAGGGTTGCGCCGAGCGTGTCCAGGAACGCGTCCAGTCCGGTGCGCTCGACAGCGGAGTCGTGCGCCCCGGCCTTGGCCAGCGGCACGCCGGACAACGACACCACCGTGGCGCCCTCCTCCTTGAACGCCAGGCAGGCCGACGCGATGAGGAACTCCATCGTGTAGCGGAACCCCTCGGGTGCACGCCGCATGACGTCGAGCGTCCAGCCGACCGGGTCGCCCCCACCGGGCGCGTAGACCGGCATCCACGACGTGATCCCGTGCACGGTCGCGTCGGCGTCGACAGCGAGGCCGACCCGCACGTCGGGATCCATCGCCTCGTCCACGCCGCCCAGCGTGAACCCCATCTCGGGCAGCCCCTTGTCGCCCATCCACTCCTCGGAGATGGCCCTGACCTGCACCTGGATGCCGCGCGGCTGCTCGGACAGCGGGCCGAGCCGGTGGGTGATGCCGAGCTTGTCCGCCTGGTTGAGCGCCGTTCGCACGTCCTGCCAGACCTTGCCCTTGAACTCCAGAGCCGGGAGGTCGATCACGGCCTCCTCCGCCACCTGGAGCGAGTTCCAGCTCAACGACGTCGCGTGGTCGGCCGCCTCCTGCGTGACGGAGAACAGGCACGGCAGCATCCCTGCGGCGCGGACCGCGTCGGCGTACGAGGTGAGCAGTGCGGTCCGCTGCTCGTTGGTGGCGGCGACGGGGTCGCACAAGCCGATGGCGACGCCCGCGTACGGCCGGTAGGCGACGTACCCCTTCCCGTCGCGCTCCTGGGTGAACCACCGGTTCTCCGGCCAGGTCGTCATCCAGGCCAGATGGTTGACGGTGCCCTCCGCGCGCAGCAGCGCGCGCGCCTCCGCCCGTTGCTCCTCGTCCGGGGCGGACAGCAACGAGCCGGCCGTCTTGCGCGCCCGGCGCTTGGACGGGTTGCGGAACGCGCGCCGCCCGGCGATCAGGATCGTGAGCTGGGCTCCGACGATGACGAACGAGTAGACCGCCAGCGGCCAGCCCGGCTCGTCGAAGACGATGAGCTCGGCGCCGTAGGCGAGGACGACGAACATGATGAAGCCGGTGATGCCCACGGCCCAGCGCCACGCCCGTCGCCGTCCTTTCCACACACCGTTCGCGATCAACAGCCAGATCAGCGCGCCAAGCAGCCCGGTCGTGGGGAAGGTCTCGGTGTCCTTGGCACCGGTGGCCAGCGGTCCGCCGTGCCCGACGTCGGCCAGCAGTGACGCCGCTGCGGCCACGACGAAGCCGCCGGCCGCGAGGATGCGAAGCTCGTGCCGGCTCAAGGACGGGACGCGCAACGTGGGCCTGCTGCCCACCAGGAAGGGGCCCCAGAACAGCCCGAGGGCGATGGCGATCATGTGCTCGACGTCCCAGATCGAGCCGACGTACAGCAAGGACACCAGCGCGTAGGCGAGCAGCACCGCGCGCAGGCGCCCCCGCCACGGCGAGCCCAGCGTGGCCGACGCGGCCGCAGCGACGCCCAGCGCCCCTGCCGAGAAGCCGACGTCGAGCTGGAGCGCCATCTCGTCCGCCCACGGCCAGCCGTGACCGCTGGTCAGCGCGAAGAAGGCGGACGCCGCCAGCACGGCGCCGAGCTGGAGGGCGACCGTCACCATCGCGGCCCGCCGGGTGCCGAGCCGCAGCTCGGCGAAGCCGGCGAGCAGCAGGAAGCCGCCGACGACGGGGATGTACTCGAGCGGGTTGAGCGCGAAGAACGCGCCGGTGACCGGTGTCCACCACCGACCGTCCTGGAGCGCCGGCAGGCCGTACGCGACGACGTCGAGCAGCGGACGCCCGCTCAGGGCCGACCACAGCGTCCCGGTCACGATGCCGAGGACGAGCAGGGTGACGACGACCGTCAACGTGAAGGGGATCTTCCGCAGCAGCGGGAGCAGGCTCCGCGCTCTGGAGGTCGACGCCTTGGCCGTGGGCTCGGTTGAGGTCATGCGGTGCTCCTCGTGCCGTTGGTCGTGCCCGGTGACCGTCACGGAGCCTGGAGCCCTCGTCGTGACGATCGCCGCGTCACGTGGCGTCCCGACTGTGCCATCGCTGGGAATGCCGCGTCCATCAGTGCACGTCGCGCCGGCTGATCACGACCGACGCCACCGCGGCGACCGCCAGGGTGATGCCGGTGAGCGTGAGCGCGGCCGTCGCGCGCGAGATCGTGGCGCCCTGCAGGCCCAGCAGCGGGGTGAGCAGGCTGTACGGGAGGTAGGCGGTCAGCTGACCGAGCACCAGCGTCAGCAGGCGCTCGACGAAGAACGCCCCGACGAGCAGCAGCACGGTGGCCGGCTGGCTGCGGACGATGACCGCGGTGCTCACGCCGATGACCGTGAAGAGAACGACGGCGAGCAGGACGGACGCGACGTCCGCGACCGTCAGGCCGATCGTCAGGTGCTTGGCGGCAGCCATCGGCTGGGCGACCCCGATCCCTACCGCGGCGGTGACGGCCCCCACGGCCAGCGCGAACACGCCGTACACCAGCACGACGGCAGCGAGCAGCGACGTCCGTCTCGGGGCGGCGAGCGTGCGCGGGGTGATCGTGCGGTACCGGTACTCGCCGGCCATGCGGGCCGCCGCCAGCAGGGCGAGGCCGACCGCCACGAAGATGCCGATGCCGGCCATGACCGGCTCGCGCAGCTGAGCCGGGCTGGACAGCTCGCGTCCCCCCGCCCCGGCGAACGTGCCGACGATGATGAACGCGACGAGCGCGAACAGGACGAGCGGGACGATGTACGTCAGGCGCAGGGTGCGCAGCGAGACGATCTGTGCGCGGACGATGGCGGTCATCGCTGGGCCTCCTGGCCGGTCGTGGTGGTGGTGGTGAGGTCGAGGAACGTCTCTTCGAGGGAGGCCGACTCGGCGGCGATCTCGGACAGCACGATCCCGTGGTCGAAGGCGAGCTGGGCGATCGCCTCCTGGTCACCGCCGTCGACGGTGAGAGTGCCGTTCGCGTCCTCGGTCGAGGACAGGCCGGCTCCCGCGAGCGCCGCGGCCAGCGCCCGCGGCTGTGCGGAGCGCACCCGCACGCGCTGCTCCCGCTGACCTTTCACGAGATCGGCGAGCGGTGCCTGGACGACGAGGCGCCCGTGGTTGATGACCACGACGTCGTCGACGGTCTGCGCGACCTCGGCGAGGACGTGACTGGACAGCAGGACCGTGCGCCCCTGGGTTGCCAGCCCGCGCAGGAACGTACGCAGCCATCGGATGCCCTCCGGGTCGAGTCCGTTGGTCGGCTCGTCCAGGACCAGGACCTGCGGGTCGCCCATGAGTGCCGCTGCGAGGCCGAGACGCTGGTGCATGCCGAGCGAGAAGCCGCCGATCCGGCGGTCCGCCGAGCCGGTGAGCTCCACGAGCTCGAGCATCTCGTCCGCCCGGGTGCGCGGCGCACCCGCCTCGGCCGCGACGATGCGCAGGTGGTTGCGGGCGCTCCGACCGGGGTGCGCCGACGCCTCCAGCATGGAGCCCACCTCGCGCAACGGGTCCGCGATGGCGCGGTACGGCCGGCCGCCGACCTCGGCCGTGCCCGAGGTGGGAGCGACGAGGCCGAGCAGCGCCCGGAGCGTCGTGGTCTTCCCCGAGCCGTTCGGCCCGAGGAACCCGGTCACGGTGCCGGGCGACACGGTGAAGCTGAGGTGGTCGACGGCGCGGATGTCGCCGTAGTCCTTGGTCAGGTCGTGGATCTCGATCGTCGGCGCGGTGGTGCCGGCGGGCGGTTGGTCCTGGATGACTCGGGTCTTCATCGCTGCTCCTCGTCGACGGATCGGACCCGACGAAGGTCCCATCGGCATGCGGGCGAGCGCGGTGGGGCGGACCGCCGACCGGGGGTGCGGGTTTCTGGTGTCCGGGCTCAGGCGCCCAGGACGAGGAGCACCGCCAGCACGCGGCGGGAGTCGCTCTTGGTGGCCGGCAGGCCGAGCTTGTCGAAGATGCTGGAGACGTACTTCTCGACGGCGCTCACCGTGATGCCGAGACCCTCGGCGATGCCCTGGTTCGAGCTGCCGGTGGCCATCAGCCTGACCACGTCCCGCTCGCGCGGGGTCAGCACGGCCAGGGGGTCGTCCGCGCGCTGCTGCGTGAACAGGCTGGAGACGACCTGCGGGTCGAGCGCGGAGCCGCCGGCGGCCACCCGGTGCACGGCGCGGACGAACTCGTCGACGTCTGCGACGCGGTCCTTCAGCAGGTAGCCCACCCCCTCGGCCGAGCCGGTGAGCAGCTCCACCGCCCAGGCCACCTCGACGTACTGCGACAGCACCAGCACGCCGACGGAGGGCTGGGCGGCCCGGATCGCGAGAGCGGCCCTGATGCCCTCGTCAGTGTGGGTCGGTGGAAGCCGGACGTCGACGATCGCGATGTCCGGCGGGTCGGCCCGGACGACGTCCATCAGCTGTTCGGCGTCGTCGCAGCGGGCGACGACCTCCAGACCTGCATCGGCCAGCAGCCGGGCCAGACCCTCGCGCAGCAGGACGCTGTCCTCGGCGATGGCTACGCGCACGGGATCTCCGCGCGCAGGCGGGTCCCGCGGCCGGCCGGCGACCAGATCCGCAGCCGCCCGTCCAGGGCTTCGACCCGATCGGCGAGACCGCGCAGACCGGAGCCCTTCTCGGTGTCGGCGCCGCCCACACCGTCGTCGACGATGTCGACGACCACGTGACCGCCGGCCTGCGACACGGTCACGCTCACCTCGCTCGCGGCGGCGTGCTTGCCGATGTTCGTCAGGCTCTCGCTGACCACGTAGTACGCCGCGACCTCGACCGGCTCCGGTGGCCGGCCGGCGAGCTGGACGGAGAGCCGGACCGGCTGCGGGACCCGCGCGACCAACGACTGCAGCGCCGCCGGCAGCCCGCTCGCGCTGAGCACCGCCGGGTGGATCCCCCTGGCGAGATCGCGCAGCTCGCCCAGCGACAGAGTCACCTGGTCCTTGGCCCGTTCGACCCGCGCGCGGGCGTCCGGGTCGTCGCCGAGCCTGTTGCCGAGCATGGCCAGCTCCAGCGAGAGCGCGACCAGCCGTTGCTGGGCGCCGTCGTGCAGGTTGCGCTCGAGCCGCTTGCGCTCGGACTGGCCGGCCTCGATGACCCGGCTGCGCGATCCCTGCAGCTCCTGCAGCCTGGCCTTGAGCTCGGCCTGCAGGCGCTCGTTCTCGAGCGCGATGGCGGCCGCCGCGGTCACCGCCTCGAGCAGCTCGGGCTCGTCCGTCAGCACCGGGTCGTGGATCAACGCGGCCACCGGCTCGCCGTCACGTTCGATCAGCGTCGTGGAGCGTTCGCCGGGAACCGGCGGCAGCGTCACAGGGTTCCCGTCGCGGTCGGCCCAGCTGGAGTACTGCGGCAGCCAGTACGCGAGCTGCACCGACGGGTCCCGGAGCGCTCGTGCCAGCGGCTCCCGCAGGTCGAGGGCCGGGTGCGCACGTAGCTCGACCAGCAGGTCGCCGACCCCCGAGCGGGCCAGCCGGGCGTCGAGGACTCCGACGAGGAACGCGATGGGTGCCAGCCCGATCGCGGCGAAAGCGAACAGCCGAACCTGGGCGAACACCGGCCACTGGAACGCTCCCGCCAGCAGCAGCACGCCCAGCGCCACGAGCCCCAGCGCGAAGGCGTCGACCAGCAGCGCAGCCGGGCGCAACGACGTGCGCCGTCCCCCGGCCCGGCGCGTGGCGAGGACGACCACGCCGGCGAAGCAGGTCAGGCCCAGCGCGACGAGCTGGAGGTTGTGCAGCGAGTCGGCCAGCGCCGGTCGGGAGGCCACCGTGAAGACGTCGAGGGGGTCTAAGCCTCCGAGCATCAGCACGACGACCTGGAGCCCGAGCGCCGCCGCGTAGCCGAAGGCGACGAGGCCGCGCTCGTACTGTCGCCGGAGCCGGCCGGTCGGGTAGGCCAGGAAGACGTGCAGGAAGAGCACCGCCGGGAGCAGGTCGAACAGGTGGCCGACGGAGTGCAGCAGCGGCACGGTGGCCCACTGCAGCGTGGACAGCGCGATGCCGAACCCGGCCGCGACCATGAGCGGGCCGAACCGGCTGTCCGGGCGCCGCCGCCAGGCGACCAGCCCGCTCATCACGTACGGCAGGGTGATCCACGTCGTCAGCACGACC
Organism: uncultured Actinomycetota bacterium; assembly: GCA_963849365.1. GTDB lineage: Bacteria > Actinomycetota > Actinomycetes > Prado026 > Prado026 > CAVQCJ01. Next base: position 117,949 of record CAWKHA010000004.1, on the reverse strand, counting down.
TGGATGGGCGGCTGGTCCTGGTCGTTGTACAGGGCCAGCCCGACCGACGTCCCGGCCGCGGCCAGCCCGGCGCCACCGATGGCCGCAAGCGTCGCCGCTGCGGGTGCCCGGCTCCCCGGTGTGGGGGCGGGACCCGGCGTGCGCGACAGAGGGGTCATGCCCGCCTCCAGTCGACGCGCCTCATCATGCCCGAGTCCAACAGGGGGTGGTAGCACGATGGCGGAGGCCGTCTGCACGTGGTCACCTGGTCGGGCGGAGGTGCAGCGTGGACGAAGTCCGGGTGCTCGTGGTGGACGACCACGAGCCGTTCCGGCGTGCGTTGGCGGCCATGCTGCGCGAGACCGACGGGTTCGTCCTCGTCGGCGCGGTCGCGTCCGGGGAGGACGCCGTGGCCCGGACCCCGGCCCTGCGCCCCGACCTCGTGCTGATGGACGTCCACCTGCCCGGCATCTCCGGCATCGAGGCGACCCGGCGGATCCGGACGCGACCGGGTGCGCCCGCCGTGCTGCTGCTGTCCACGTACGCAGAGGACGAGGTGGATCACGCCGGAAGCGGGGCAGCGGCGTACCTCGGCAAGGCGGAGCTGGACCCGGGGCGGCTGCGCGAAGCGTGGCTCACGGCCGGCGCAGCCGGCTGACCGTCCGGCTCAGGGCGACGTGCCGCCCGAGGCTTCGAGGAACGCCAGCACGGCCATGACGCGCCGGTTGCGTCCGGACTCCTCGGTCAGGCCGAGCTTGGAGAACACCGCCCCGATGTGCTTCTCCACCGCGCGCTCGCTCATGAACAGCTCGGCGGCGACTGCAGCGTTGCTGCGACCGGTCGCGAGCTCGGCGAGCACTTCGCGCTCGCGCCCGGTCAGCCCGAGGAGCGGTTTGCGCGGCTCGGCGTCCTTGCGGGCCAGCAGGATCTCGACGATCTTCGGGTCGAGGGCGGAGCCGCCGGCAGCCACGTCGCGCAACGCCCGGACGAGCTCCTCGGCCTCGGACACCCGCTCCTTGAGCAGGTAGCCCAGCCCGGCGACCCCGTCCTGGAGGAGCTGGATCGCGTACTCGGGCTCCGCATACTGCGACAGCACGACGACGCCCAGGGACGGGTGTGCGGCACGCAGCTGCCGGGCCGCCACGATCCCTTCGTCCGCGTACGCCGGGGGCATCCGGATGTCCGTCAGGACGGCGTCCGGCCGCAGCTCCGCGACCGCGTCGAGCAGGGCGGCCGCGTCGTCGGTGGTGCCGACGAGGTCGACGTCGGCGATGCCGGCGAACAGCGCGGTGACCCCGGCGCGCACGAGGTAGCTGTCGTCGCAGAACACGACCCGCAGCGGCGGCACTCCTGGAACCCTACTCGGCGCAGCGGTCGGCGTGACCGTCCGCGTGGTGCGGCTGCGGAGCTCGGGAGCAGTCCGATGACGTACCCGGCGTCGATGCTGCTGCTCTTCGCTTCGGTGCGCCGCGGGAGGCGTACTTCCAGGAGCTGGCGGACATCGTCGCGCCCGGCGCCGGCTCTTGTCGCTGGACGGTGCCCGCGCAGGTAGTGTCCGAAGCAGTGGGTGGACGGCCCCGCATCCGACTTCGAACGGTTGCCTGCCATGGAACAGCCCGACCGCCGAGCAGCGTCGGTCGCGCCCGAGCATCCCGCGTTCGTCCTGCACGAGCACCGCCAGCCGCGGCACCACTTCGATCTGCGGCTGGAAGAGGGCGGGGTGCTGCGGTCCTGGGCGCTGCCGCGCGGGTTGCCCGCCGAGCCCGGCGACAACCGGTTGGCGGTGGAGGTCGACGACCACGACCTGGACCACCTGACGTACGAGGACGCGGACAAGAGCGTCGCCGACACCGGCTGGTGGGAACAGCACGACCGCAACGACAGGCGGTTCGTGTTCACCCTGCACGGTCGGCTGGACGCCCGGCGCTACGCGCTCATCCGCACGTCGAGCGACTGGCTGCTGCATCGTACGAAGGAGCAGCCTCCGCCCACCCACGAGCCGGGGGGACCGCGTTGACAGCCCGCGAGCCCGACGATGTGCCCGCGGTCGCGCGCGCAGCCCGGGTCCGCTACGGCACGCCGACCGGACGCTGGGTGCTGCTGGCGACGATCCTCGGGTCCGGGCTGGCCGGGATCGACGCGACCGTCGTCAACGTCGCGCTGCCGGCGATCGGCGCGGACCTGGACGTGCCGTTCGCCGCGCTGCAGTGGACGATCACGGCGTACACGCTGACGCTGGCCTCGCTGATCCTGCTGGGTGGTGCGCTGGGTGACCGGTTCGGGCGGCGCCGGGTGTTCGTCGTCGGGGTCGTCTGGTTCGCCTGCGCCTCGTTGCTGTGCGGGCTGGCCCCGGGTGCGTCGTGGCTGATCGCGGCGCGGTCGCTGCAGGGCGTCGGAGCTGCGCTGCTGACTCCCGGCAGCCTGGCGATGATCCAGGCGTCCTTCGTCCCGGCGGACCGCGCGCGGGCGATCGGTGCGTGGTCCGGGCTGGGCGGGGTGGCCACCGCGATCGGGCCGTTCCTCGGCGGCTGGCTGATCGGGGTCGCGTCCTGGCGCTGGGTGTTCCTGATCAACCTGCCGCTGGCTGTCGTGGTGGTGTTCGTCGCGCAGCGGCACGTGCCCGAGACGCGCGACCCCACGGCCGGCGGGCGGATCGACCTGCTCGGTGCCGCGCTGGCCGTCATCGGCCTCGGCGGCATCACGTACGCGATCATCGAGATCCCCTCGCTGGGGATCGGCTCGGCCCCGGTGGTGGTCGCCGGCTTGGTCGGGGTGCTGGCGATGGTGGCCTTCCTGTTCGCCGAGGCCAGGCTGAGCCACCCGATGCTGCCGTTGTCGATCTTCTCGTCGCGGCAGTTCAGCGCCGCGAACGCGGTCACCTTCCTCGTCTACGGCGCGTTCGGCGGGATCTTCTTCCTGCTCGCCGTGCAGCTGCAGGTCGTGGCGGGCTTCTCGGCGCTCGGTGCCGGGATCGCGCTGCTGCCGATCACCGTCGTGATGCTGCTGCTGTCCGCCCGGGCCGGCCAGCTCGCGCAGCGCATCGGACCCCGGCTGCCCATGACGCTCGGTCCGCTGGTGTGTGCGGCCGGGGTCCTGCTCATGCGCCGGATCGGCCCTGACGCCCACTACGTCACCGACGTGCTGCCGGCGGTCACGGTGTTCGCGCTCGGCCTGTCGCTGCTGGTGGCTCCGCTCACCGCGACCGTGCTGGCGGCCGTCGACGCCCGGCACGCCGGCGTGGCGTCGGGGGTCAACAACGCGGTCGCCCGTGCCGCCGGGCTGCTGGCGGTCGCGGCCCTGCCGGTCCTGGCCGGGATCTCCGGCGACGACTACACCGACCCCTCGTCCTTCGAGAGCGGCTTCGAGGTCGCCCTGCTCATCGCCGCCGGACTGCTGGTGGCCGGCAGCGTCCTGGCGCTCGTCACGGTCCGCAACGAGCTCCTGCCCGCGAAGGAGGAGCCGCTGTGCTGCCCGATCAGCGGGCCGCCCCTGTCCGCCGTGGCCGAGGCGTAGCGGGTCGAGGCGATCTTGAGGGCGGAGGGCGCATACTGACCATGTGTACTCCCACCGGGCCAAGGCCCCGCGACACCTGCCCACGAGTCCCTTCGCTCCGCCGGTCGTACGTCCCGTGGAGAAGTTCGCGGTCGACGACCGCGTCGCACATGATCAGTTCGGTCTGGGCCGGGTGATCGCCGTCGAAGAGGACATCGCGGTGCTCGTCGACTTCGGCACCAGCCAGGAGCGGTGCGTCTCCCCGTTCGCCCGCCTCACCAAGCTCTGATCTAGACGCTTCCGAGCGCGGGCTGCGGGTCGAGCGACGCGACGGTCGGCTGCGGCTCGACGCGGTGCCGGGCCGGCAGCAGGAGGAGCGCTCCGGCGGCGGCCAGGGCCGTCGCCGCGGCTGCGACGAGGGATCCGGCCCACAGGCCCGACATGAAGGCTTCCCGCACCGCGACGCCCGCCGGTCCACGCACCGCCTCGGGCAGCTGCCCGGTGACGGCGATCCCGGCCACGACCGAGTCGCGCGCCGGCTCCGTCACGGCGGACGGCAGGCCCAGCCGCGCCAGCGCATCGGTCAGGTGCGACCCGTACAGCGACGCCATGACCGACCCGACCACGGCGACACCGAGCGTGCCGCCGATCTCCCGGGTCGTGTCGTTGACGGCCGAGCCGGCGCCCGCGCGCGACGGCGGGAGGGCCCCCATGATCGCGTCCGTGGCCGGTCCCGACGTCAGGGCCAGACCGGACGCCATCAGTGTCATCGCCAGGATGATCCGGCCCCAGTAGGCCGAGTCGACCGCGGAGCCCGCCGCCACCAGGAAGCCGCCGCTCATCAGTGCCAGGCCGGCTGCGACGACGAGCTTGGTGCCGGCGCGCTTCATCAGCACGATCGCCACGGGCGACATCACGCCGGTCACGATGGCGAACGGCAGGGTGGCCAGGCCCGCGCGCAGGGTGTCGTAGCCGCGCACCGCCTGGAAGTACTGCGTGATCATGAAGATGAACCCGAAGAGGCCGAAGAACGCGAGCGCCACCGATGCACTGGCCGCGGAGAACCGGGCGTTCGCGAACAGGCGCACGTCGAAGAGCGGGCTGCGCACCCACGTCTCCCACCGCACGAACGCCGCTACCAGCACGGCCGCGGCCGCGAAGCCGCCCAGCGTCGCGGTCGAGGTCCAGCCGTTGTCGGGCGCCTCGATCAGGGTCCACACGAGCACGGTGACGCCGGCGACCGAGAGCAGGGCCCCGGCGACATCGAACCGCCCGTCGTGGGCGTGCCGTGACTCCGGCAGGAGCCGCCAGCCGGCGAGCAGGGCCAGCGCGGCGAGCGGGACGTTGACGAAGAAGACCGAGCCCCAGCTGAAGTGCTGCAGCAGGACGCCACCCGAGACCGGACCGAGCGCGACGGCCAGCCCGGACACGCCGGACCAGATGCCGATCGCCGTCGCGCGCTCGCGCGCGTCGAAGAAGACGTTCGTGAGCAGCGCGAGCGTCGCCGGGTAGATCAGAGCCGCGCTGGCGCCCATGGCGGCCCTCGCGGCGATCAACGCGTCGACCGAGCCGGCGTACACGGCCGCGAGCGAGGTGAGCGCGAACAGCACGAGACCGACCTGCAGGACGCGGCGCCGTCCCAGCCGGTCGCCGAGGTTGCCGGCGACCAGCAGCAGGCCGGCGAAGACGAGCGTGTAGCCGTCGACCACCCACTGCAGCTGGCTGGTCGTGGCACCGAGCTCGCGGCTCAGCGTCGGCAGCGCGACGTTGACGATGGTGTTGTCGACGGTGACCAGCAGCACGCTCAGGCAGAGCACGGCGAGGATCCACCAGCGCCGACCCTGGATCGCCTCGGGGGTGGGTGTCGGGCTCATCTCGACTCCTGTAGGACGTTGTTCTATAACTGTGGGACAATGTGCTACAGAATCCGGATGGCTGTCAAGGGTGCACGGCCGGACCGGTCGGATCAGGGAGGATGGGCGACGTGCCGGGCGCAACGACCAGCAAGCGGGGCCGCCCCGAGCGGACCCGCAGCGTCGACGTCGAGCGAGCCCTGGTCGACGCGGCGCACCGGGTGCTGCTCCGGGATGGCCCCGCGGCGGTCACGGTGCGGGCTGTGGCGGCCGAGGCCGGGGTGGCGCCGATGGGTGTCTACAACCACCTGGGCGGCAAGGACGGGCTGGTGGCCGCGATCCTGGTCCGCGGCTTCGACGGGCTCAACGCGGCGATCTCCGCCGGCGACGAGCCGGACCCGGTGCAGCGGCTGCGGGCCTGCGGGCTGCGCTACCGGGAGTTCGCGCTCACGCACCCGCAGCACTACGCCGTGATGTTCGAGGCGGCGCTGCTGATGGAGACCGAGTCACCGCAGGTGACCGAGCACGCGACGGCGGCCTTCATGGCGCTGGTCGAGAAGGTCCGGTACGGGATGGCGCACGGCTCGATCCGCGACGGCGACGCGTTCGACATGGCGCAGCAGATCTGGAGCACCGTGCACGGCGCGGTCGCGCTCGAGCTCAAGGGCCTGGTGCTGACCCCTGATCCGGAGGCCACCTACCGCGAGCTGCTCGAGCTGCTCATCCGCGGCACCGCGCCCTGACCTGCGGCACCGGCTCGCGGCACCGGCCCGTGGCTCAGTCGTCGTGGGTGAGCCGCGCGATGTACTCAGGGTCCAGGACGTCACCGGCGTCGGCGGGCTCCTTGCCCAGCGCCGCGTCGATCGCCTCCTGCTCCTCGTACTCCTGGAGCCGGGAGGCCTGGTCGGCCTGGTCGCCGACCGACTCGTCCGGGGCCACGCTCGGCAGCGGTTCCTCGCTCATCGCGACACCTCTCGTCGGTCGTCGAGCCGCTCCTGGCTCCCCGCCGACGGTACACAGGTCGTCGGTGCTGCGCCGTCCCGGCCATAGCACGTACGCCAGCAGCGCGGCGAGCACGACGATCCGCACGACCGCGAGGAGGGTCTGGCCGTCGTGCGGGGGCCCGTTCACCTGCTGGGAGATTCGCGATTCCAGCAGCAGCAGCCCGGCGGTCAGCACGGTCAGCCGCGGCCAGCGGGCCCGCGAGCCGAGCAGGTCCCAGACGTACGCCCCGAGCACCAGCCCGCTGCTGTAGTACAGCCACGTCTGCGGGTCGGTGAGCATGCGGACCGCGACGACCGCCAGGATCAGCGCGGGCCAGCGCCCCGAGCGCACGACGAGGAACCCGACCAGCGCCATCAACGCCATCTGGGCCAGCCGGATGTCGCCGGCCGAGTTCGTGACCCCCAGCAGGCGCAAGGTCGAGTCGGCGGCTGTCGGCACGGACACGGTGCCGGACGCCTGGACCGTCCCGGGGTCGGCGATCACGAACGGGAGCCACCAGACCGCGGCCGCGCCCATCGTCAGCAGCAGCGCGTGCGAGCGCCGGCTGCGGGGGATCAGCGCGAGCAGCGGGATGAACGAGATGGCCCACGGCTTGGTCGCCGCCGCCACCCCGAGGGCGAGCGACGCGGTCCACCAGCGGCCCCTCAGCACCTCGTGCATGGCAACGACGGCGAACGAGAGGGCGATGACGTCGTCCAGGTGCATCGTGTAGACGGCGAGGGTGCACCACGCCGGCACGAGGAGCAGGCCGCCGAGCAGGGTCAGCACCCGGGTCCGCGACCGGGCGAGCCCGCGCGCCGCGGCGATGCGCTCGAGCAGCAGGAGCACTCCGAGCACCACCAGCACCATCAGGACCGCGGCGGCCACCCGCCCCCAGTACGTGTTGCCCAGCTGGGTCGGGACGGCCGCGACCAGCGCGGGCGGGCCGATCTGCAGGCGCGGGATCCAGGTGTAGATGTGCAGCGGGCCGCCGTCGATCGGCGTGAACCCCTTGGTGTGCCCGACCAGCTGGCGCGCGCCGTACTCGAACCACCACCAGTCCGAGCCGAGCGGGTCGCGCGGGAAGAGGCGGAACGCCCACGGCACCGCCCACACGGCGAGGATCAGCAGCCGCAGGCGCACGGTCCAGGCGCTCACCGCCCGCAGCACAGCCACACTGCCGGATCGGCAGCAGCTGGACGGGGCTGAAGCCCGCCGCCGCGAGCGCGTTGTTGCCAGACTGCTCCTCCGTGACCTGGGCGCGGGCCTTCGCAGTGCTCGTCGCGGGGTTCGTGGCCGGGGGCATGACCGCTGTCGTCGGAGCAGGCAGCCTGGCGTCGTTCCCCGCCCTGCTCGCGATCGGGCTGACCCCGGTGGTCGCCAACGTCACCAGCGCCGTGGGCGTCGTTCCCGGCTCCATCGCCGGGGCGTACGCCTACCGGCATCAGCTCGGTCCGCTGCGTCCGCTGCTCAGGCCGTTGCTGGTGCCGACGGCGCTGGGCGGCGCGGCCGGCGCCGTGCTCCTGCTGCTGCTTCCCGAAGCCGTGTTCGCCGGGTTGCTGCCGGTCCTGCTCATCCTCGCGGCCGGGCTCGTCGCGTACCAGCCGGCCATCGCGCGCGCGGTCGCCCGGCGCCGCGTCGACGGCCCGACGGTCGCGGGCGGGGCGCCTCGGGCCGGTCCGGCGGTCCTCGCGCTCGGCGTCGCGGTCGCCGTGTACGGCGGGTACTTCGGGGCGGCGGTGTCGGTGATGTACCTGGCGATGCTGGGTGCTCTCATCGGCGGGCTGCAGGCGTCCAACGGCGTCAAGAACGTGCTGACCGCGCTCAGCTGCGGCTCGGCCTGCCTGGTGTTCGTGCTGCGCGCGGACGTCGACTGGGCGGCGGCGGCCCTGCTGGCCGTCGGCAGCACCGCGGGCGGCGTGACCGCCGGACGCTACGGCCAGCGCGTGCCGGACCGGCTGCTGCGCCTCGCGATCGTGGCCGTGGCCCTGACGACGGCGGTCGTGGAAGCCCTGCGGTGACCCTGGCCCGGCAGGCGGCGATCCGATAATCTGATCCGCATGCGGGAGGTCACGGCGACACAGGCGGCGCGGGGCTTCTCCGCGATGCTCTCCGCGGTCGAGCACGAGGGGGAGACGTTCGTCATCACGCGCGGCGGCAAGGTCATCGCCCGCATGGAGCCTGCGGCCGGCACCTCGGGCAAGGCGGTCAAGGCCCTGCTCCGGCACTACGACCTCGATCCCGACTGGCCGGACGAGCTGGCCGAGCTGCGGGCCGGCACCTCGCTCCAGGAGCGTGAATGGCCCGACTGATCCTCGACAGCAACGTGCTGATCGATGCCGAGCGCGGCCGCCGGCTCGACCGGCTGATCCGCGACGAGGACGATGTCGCGATCGCGGCGATCACCGCGGCCGAGCTCCTGGCGGGCGTCGAGACGGCCGAAGGCCGGCGCCGCGCCGATCGGCTCAGGTTCGTCCGCAGCGTCCTGGACACCATCCCGGTCGAGCCCTACGACAGCTCCGTCGCCGGCGTCCACGCGGAGCTGCTGGCCCACGTCCGACGGTCGGGCCGGCCGCGCGGCGCCCACGACCTGATGATCGCGGCCACGGCTGTCGCGCAAGGTCGGACCGTCGTGTCGGGCGATGTCGCGGCTTTCGCCGACCTGCCCGGCGTCGACGTCCGTTCCTGAGCAGGTTCGAGCGCCGGCGCACCGGTCAGGCGCCGTCCTCGCGGACCAGGACGAAGTCGGCGAACACGTACCGGCCGGGGCGGTCCGCGGCCTGGTCCATCGCGGACCGGATGTCGCGGAGCTGGTCCACGGTCATCTCCAGCGGCGGCTCGTCCGGTTGGTACGACGTGCGGACCGGGTAGTCCACGCCCGGCTCGCGGGTCATCTCGATGTGGCAGCCGAGCACGTGCGTGACGGGCCGTGCCGCGGCGAAGGCGACGAGGCGGTCGACCGTCCGTCCGAACGCGCCCCAGTCCTCGATGTACAGCCGGCCCGGGTAGACGGTGTCGCCGGTGAGCAGGAAGCCCGTGCGCGGGTCGTAGTACGTGACCGCGGCCTCGTCGTGACCGGGCGTGGCCAGGCACTCCAGCACCCGGCCGCCGAGGTCGAGCAGCGCCACCCGGTCGGGGTCCTCGTGGAAACCGAAGAACGTCCAGGCGCTGTCCCGGTCGGCGCCGACGACGACAGTGCCGGGCCGGTCGCGGAGCTGGCCGTCGCCGGCGACGTGGTCGCCGTGGGCATGGGTGTGCAGGACCAGCAGCGGGTAGCCGTCGTGCGGATGCTCGCGCAGCCAGCCGTCGACGAGGGCGTCGACGGTGCGGCGCAGCGGGAAGTGCTCTGCGGCGGCGGTGGCGCCGGTGTCGAAGAGCACGACCCGGTCGGCGCCGAACAGGAGGAACAGGAACGGGGCCTCGTAGTCGACCGCCATGTTCTGCCGCAGGATGAAGGTGTCCGGGTCGACGCCGTACACCTGGATGTCGGGGTCGGTGTTGTGCTTGGCCGAGGGCGACCCGTGGATCCACCGGACCTGCAGCGCGCGGGCCACGGGCGCCCCGGTGTTGCGGGTGACGGGGTCCGGCGCGGCGGCCATCAGCCGAGCATCTGGCGGATGGCGCGCATCTTGTTCGACGCGTCGAGGGCCGCGACCTTGTAAGCCTCCGACAGCGTCGGGTAGTTGAAGACCGTGTCCACGAGATGGTCGACCGTCCCGCCGGTCGTCATCACCGCCTGGCCGATGTGGATGAGCTCGGTGGCGTCGGTGCCGAAGATGTGCACGCCGAGCAGCTGCCGGGTCTCGGTCGACACCAGCAGCTTGAGCATGCCGTACGTGTCCCCGACGATCTGCCCGCGGGCCAGCTCGCGGTAGCGCGAGATCCCGAACTCGTACGGCACGGACGATTTGGTCAGCTCGTCCTCGGTGGCCCCGCAGTAGCTGATCTCCGGGATCGTGTAGATGCCGATGGGCTGGTGCTGGCGCAGCGAGTTCGCGCTCTCCCCGAACGCGTCGTAGGCGGCGAGCCGGCCCTGCTCCATCGAGGTCGCCGCGAGCGCCGGGAAGCCGATGACGTCGCCGACCGCGTAGATGTGGTCCGCCGACGTGCGGAACCTGGAGTCGACCTTGATCCGGCCCCGGTCGTCGGCCTCCAGGCCGGCCGCGGCCAGGTCCAGCGCGTCGGTGGCGCCCTGCCGGCCGGCGGAGTACATCACGGTGTCGGCGACGATGCGCTTGCCGCTGCGGAGCGTGGTGAGGGTGCCGTTGGAGCCGGTCTCCACGCGCTCCACCGTCTCGCCGAACCGGAACGTCACCGAGAGGTCGCGCAGGTGGAAGCGCAGCGCATCGACGACCTCGGAGTCGCAGAACTCCAGCATGCGGTCGCGCGCCTCGACGACGGTGACGCGGGTGCCCAGCGCCGCGAACATCGAGGCGTACTCGATGCCGATGACGCCTGCCCCGACCACGACCATGGTCCGCGGCACCCTGTCCATGTTCAGGATGCCGTCGGAGTCGACGATGCGGGCGTCGTCGAACTCAACGCCGGGCGGGCGGGCCGGGCGGGAGCCGACAGCCACCACGAACGAGTCGGCCGTCATGAGGTGGTCGGCGTCGCTGTCGTGCGGGCGCACGGCCACGGTCTTGGCGTCCACGAAGCGTGCGGTCCCGTGGATGAGGTCGACGTTGTTGCGGAACAGCTGGCTGCGGACGATCTCGACCTCGCGGCCGATCACGTGCTGGGTCCGGGCCAGGAGGTCCTGGACGGTGATGTCGTCCTTGACCCGGTAGTTCTGCCCGTACAGCTCGCGCATGTTCAGGCCGGTCAGGTAGAGGACCGCCTCGCGCAGGGTCTTGGACGGGATCGTGCCCGTGTTGATGCACACACCGCCGACCATGTGCCGGCGCTCGACGATGCCCGCCCGGTGCCCGAGCTTGGCGGCCGCGATCGCGGCCTTCTGCCCACCGGGACCCGACCCCAGGACGAGCAGCTCGTAGTGCGAGGTGGCGGCCACGCACCCAGCGTCCCGGGGCGCCGACCCGAGCGCAACCGGTTCGGGACCGGCGGCTCAGGCCGGCCCGGGCGGGGGAGCGTCGCCGAGGCGCTCCAGCAGCGCCGCCGCAGGCACGAAGAACAGCGTCCCGGTCACCGCGACGCTGAAGTCGAGCAGCCGGTCGTAGTTGCCCTCCGGCCGGCCCACGAACATGTTGCGCAGCATCTGCTCGGTGACCCGGGGGGAGCGCGAGTAGCCGATGAAGTACGTGCCGAACTCGCCCCGGGAGGGCGTGCCGAAGGGCATGTTGTCGCGCAGGATCTTGACCTCCTTGCCGCCGGACTCGACGACGGTCAGCGCGTTGTGCGCGTACGACGGCTTCACGTCGTCGGTCAGCTCCAGGTTGGACAGCTTGGTCCGCCCGACGATCCGCTCCTGCTCGTCGACGGGCAGCGCGTTCCACCGGGTCATGTCGTGAAGGTACTTCTGCACGATGACGTAGCTGCCTCCGGCGAAGGCTGGGTCCTCCGCCCCCACCAGGGTCGCCCGGACGGCGGCGGCACCCGTGGGGTTCTCGGTGCCGTCGACGAAGCCGATGACGTCCCGGTTGTCGAAGTACCGGAACCCGTGCACCTCGTCGACGGCTTCGGCGGCATCCCCGAGCCGGGACATCAGCAGGGTCGCGAGCTCGAAGCACAGGTCCGTCCGGGCGGCCCGGATGTGCAGGAGCAGGTCGCCCGGGGTGGCCACCGCGTGCCGGCCGCCGGCCCGGATCTCGGCGAACGGGTGCAGCTCCGCGGGGCGCGGCGGTCCCACCAGCCGGTCCCAGGCGTCGGAGGAGATGCCCAGCACGCAGGTGAGGGAGCCATCCGGGTCCCGGCTCGCGACCGAGCGGACGAGAGCGGCGAGGTCGCGGCAGACCTGGCGCGTCCTGGCCGCGCTGTCGCTGCCGGCGCGGACGGACAGCACCAGGAAGGTGGCGGCCCCGGTCAGCGGCGCGACGACGGCCTGCGCGTCCGGCGCGGGCGTCCCGTATGCCTCGTCACCCACCGCGTACCTCCGCTCCGCCGTCCCGCGCCGATCTTCCCGGACAAGCCGCTCGACCGTAGGTCAGTCGGGCGAAGCCACCGGCCGTTCGGTGAGCGGGAGGCGGACCACGAACCGGGTGTCACCGGGCCGGGACTCGACGGTGAGGTCGCCCCCGTGCCGGGTGACCACGATCCGGTACGAGATGTCCAGGCCGAGTCCGGTGCCCTGACCGATCGGTTTGGTGGTGAAGAACGGTTCGAAGATGCGCCGGCGCAGCTCGTCCGGGACACCCGGGCCGGTGTCGCCGATCTCCACCCGGACCCGGTCCCCGTCCAGGCTCGTGCGCAGGGTCAGCGTGCCCTGCCCGTCCATCGCCTGGACCGCGTTGTCGATGAGGTTCGTCCAGACCTGGTTGATCTCGCCGGCGTAGACCGGCACCGCCGGCAGCCCGCGGTCGAAGTCCTCGACGACCTCGATGCCGTCGAGCTTGGCGGCGAGCATGACCAGCGTGCTCTCCAGCCCGTCGTGGATGTCGACCCGCTCGAACGGTGCGCGGTCCATGTTCGAGTACTGCTTGGCCGCGCCCACCAGGGACGAGATGCGCGTCACCGAGTCGGTGATCTCCTCGAGCAGCAGCTCGGTCTCGACGGTGTACGCCAGCCAGCGCAGGCCGCCGTCGAGCAGGTCCCGGGACGCGCCGTCGGCGATCTTCTCGAGAAAGTCGGTGGTCGTCCCGGCCGCGGCGAATATCGGCGCCAGCTCCCAGGAGCCGGAGATGCCGTGGCCGTCCAGCCAGTCGGCGATCTCGTCCTCCCGCTCGGACTCCTGCACGGCGCTGAGCCTGGGGGCGAGGGCCACGGCCTGCACGGCCTCCTCCTGCACGTCCACGAACAGCTCGAGCAGCTTCGGGTCGAGCTCGTCGTGCGCCAGCATCGCGAGCTTGTGCCGCATCCCGGCGACGCGGTCGCGCAGCGCTGCGGTCGCCCGCACAGCGGCCGCAGCCGGGTTGTTCAGCTCGTGCGTGAGCCCGGCCGTCAGCGCCCCCAGAGCCAGCAGCTGCTGGCGCTGCCCGACGATCTGCTGGGAGTTGCGCATCCCCAGGAACAGCCCCTCCAGCAGGTGGATCGCCATCGGGAACCACGTCCGGACGACCCAGGCGAAGTCCTCGCCGCGCAGGACGAACATCCGCGCCTCGCTCACCACCTTCAGCGTGGCGGTGTACGTCTGCTGCTCGCGGTCGGCGAGGAAAGACTGCATCGCCCCCGCGTACACCCCGACCTGGTCGGTGCGGACGATCTCGACGTCGTCCTGGCCGACCCGCCGGCTCATGGTCACGGTGCCGCCGAGCAGCAGCATGAGGACCTCGGCCGGGTCGCCCTCGGTGAACACGGTCGACCCGGTGGGCAGCTGCGCGACCCAGCCGTGCTCGGCCAGCCACTGCAGCTGGTCGTCGGTGAGCGCCTCGAACAGGAACAGCTCGCGCAGCTCGTCCGTGGTCAGCCGTCCGACCTGGTCCATGATGCTCACGGCGCCCCCAGGTAGCGGTGCGCGAGCGTGACCGCCATCGCGCCCTCGCCGACAGCCGAGGCGACTCGCTTCACCGAGTCGGCGCGTACGTCACCGGCCACGAACACGCCGGGAAGGCTCGCCTCCAGCGGCCATGGGTCTCGCTCCAGCGACCACCCCCGCGGCCGGCGGCCGTCGACCATGAGGTCGGGCCCGGTGAGCAGGAAGCCACGCCCGTCCCGCTCCAGCACGTCAGTCAGCCACTCGGTCCGCGGCTCGGCTCCGATGAACACGAACAGGTGGCTCGCCTCCACCCGTTCCGTCGAGCCCGACGGCAGGTGGCGCAGGGTGAGCCCGTCCAGGTGCTCGTCGCCGTACACCTCGTCCACCACCGTGCACAGCCGGACCGCGACGTTGTCGATCCCGCGCAGCTGCTCGATGAGGTAGTACGACATGCTCCGCTCGAGCGCGTCGCCACGCACGACCAGCGTCACGGACTTGGCGACCCGGGAGAAGAACACCGCTGACTGGCCGGCTGAGTTGGCGCCGCCGACGATGTACACGTCGCGGTCGATGCAGTCGGCTGCCTCGGTGGCGGCCGAGCCGTAGTACACACCGCGGCCGGAGAGCCCGGCGACCCCGGGCGCGTCCAGGTCGCGGTAGGAGACACCGGTCGCGATCACCACCACATGGGCCCGGACCTCGCTGCCGTCGGCGAACGTGACGAGCTTCGCCGATCCGTCCACGCACAGCGCGGTCACGTCGCGGGTCGTGAGGATCTCGGCGCCGAACTTGGCCGCCTGCCGGCGGGCGCGGTCGGTGAGCTGGGCGCCGGAGACCCCGTCGGGGAAGCCGAGGTAGTTCTCGATCCGCGACGCACTGCCCCGCCTGGCCACCGGTCGCCTGCCGCTCGACGAGCAGGGTCCGCAGACCCTCGGAAGCGCCGTAGACAGCGGCCCCCAGGCCGGCCGGCCCTGCGCCGACGACGACCAGGTCGTAGAAGTCCGTGGCCGGCATGGTCGAGAGCCCGACAGCCGCGGCCACCTCGGCCGTCGTCGGGGCGACCAGCGTCCGGCCGTCGGGCGTCACCACCACCGGCAGCGTGTCCGCCCCGACTCCCGCCGCCGCCAGCAGCCGGCCGGCCTCCGGCTCGTCCGCGGCGTACCAGTGGTACGGCACGGCGTTGCGCGCCAGGAAGTCGCGGAGCTCGAACGACGGCGCGGACCAGCGGTGCCCGACCACCTTGGTCTGCCCCACCTCGCGGTCCGGCTGGGTCTCGTACATCTCGATCATCGCGTCGACGACGGGGTAGAGCTTCTCCTCCGGCGGCTCCCAGGGCTTGAGCAGGTAGAAGTCCACGTCCACGACGTTGATCGCCGCGATGGCCGCGTCGGTGTCGGCGTACGCGGTCAGCAGGGCGCGGCGGGCCCGGGGGAACAGGTCCATGGCCGCCTCGAGGAACTCGATGCCGCTCATCTCGGGCATGCGGTAGTCCGCGAGCAGCATCGCGACCCGCCCGCCGCGGAGCTTGACCTCCCGGAGCACCTCGAGGGCCTCGGCGGCGGACCCGGCGCGGACGACGCGGTGCCGCTCGCCGTACCGCCGGCGCAGGTCCCGGGCGACCGCGCGGGAGACGGACGGGTCGTCGTCGACCGTCAGCAGCACCGGCCGGTCCGGCGCAGCCTCGGCTGCGAGGGAGCTCACGTCAGCACTCTGCCACGACGGGCCGCGCTCGTGTCAGACCGAGCCAGGGCCTGGGGCCCGGCTCGGTCTGACCCGAGCGACGGGGTGGCTAGGGTGCAGGGGTGTCGTTGCTGCAGCACGCACCGGTGCTGACCTCGGCCCGGGCCGAACAGATCGCGCGGGCCGCGTACGGCGTGACGGCGACCGCTCATCCGTTGCCCAGCGAGCGGGACCAGAACTTCCGCCTCGACGTCGCGGGTGTCGCCACCTACGTGCTCAAGGTGGCGAACCGCACCGAGTCAGCCGACGTGCTCGCCGCGCAGAGCGGGGCGGCGGCGCTGGCGAGAGCTGCCGGGCTGCCGGTGCAGGGCGTGCACCCGACGCTCGACGGGGTCGACCACTGCGAGTCGGACGGGCACCTGGTCCGGCTGCTGGACTGGCTCCCCGGGCTGCCGCTCGCGGACGTCGGGCGGCCGGGGCCGGTGCTGCTGCGCGACCTGGGGGCGGTGCTGGGCCGGCACGCGGCGGCGCTCGAGGGGTACGACCACCCGGCCGCGCACCGGACGTTCCACTGGGACGTCCGTCAGGCCGGCGCGGTGCTGCGCGAAAGGTGCGTGGCCGTGAGCGACCCGGAAGACCGGGCGCTGGTCGAGGCCGTGCTCACCAGGTTCGCCGACCGCGTCGAACCGGTGCTGCCCGACCTGCGCCGCGCCGTGGTGCACGGCGACGCGAACGACCGCAACGTCCTGGTCGACCCGGGCACGCGTGACGACCTGCTCCGCCGGTACACGCGGGTGTGCGGGCTCCTGGACTACGGCGACCTGGTGCACACCGTGCTGGTCGCAGAGCCCGTGGTCGCAGCCGCGTACGTGGCGATCGCCGCGGACGACCCGCTCGGTGCGGTGACCCAGGTCGTGGCGGGCTTCGACGCCGAGCACGCGCTCGAGCCGGGGGAGCTGGCGGTCCTGTGGGACCTGGTCCTCGCCCGGCTGGCGATGAGCGTCTGCCACGCCGCCGTCCAGTCGGCGGTCAGGCCCGACGACCCCTACCTCACCGTCAGCGAGCCCGGCGCGTGGTCCGCGCTGCGACGCATGACCCGGATCCACCCCCGGCTGGCGCACTACCGGCTCCGCGACGCGTGCGGGCTCGACCCGCACCCCGACGGCGACGTGGTGCGCCGCCATCTCGCTGCCTCGACCCCGGCTCCGCTGCTCGGCCGCGGCTGGCCCGACCTGCGCACGTTCCCCGTCGACCTCTCGGTGGGCAGCACGACCTTCGGCGCCCAGGACGTGGCCGCTGCGCCGGAGCGGTTCGACGCGCTGATCCGCGCGGCCGTCGACGGCGCCCAGGACGCGGTCGGGCTCGGCGGCTACGGCGAGGCCCGGCTCGTCTACACGGCGCCCGAGTTCGCGCCCGCGTCCGACGAGGCAGCTGCGGAGCGCCGGACCGTCCACCTCGGCCTGGACGTCTGGACCGCGCCCGGCCAGCCCGTGCACGCCCCGCTGGCCGGTTCCGTCGTCGTCGCGCGCGACAACGAGCCCAGGCTCGACTACGGGCCCGTCGTGGTCCTGGAGCACACCACGACCGCGGGCGCGCGGTTCTTCACGCTGTACGGCCACCTTTCGCGCGCGACGCTCGACCACCTTCGGGTCGGCCGGGCCGTCGCCGCCGGCGAGCTGCTCGGATGGGTCGGCACACCGCCGGCCAACGGCGACTGGGCGCCGCACGTGCACGTGCAGGTGATGCTGGACCTGCTCGACCTGGCGCACGACTTCCCCGGCGTCGCGGCCCCGTCGCAACGTTCGCTCTGGCTCGGGTTGTCGCCCGACCCGGCGAGCCTGCTGGCACTGCCCGACGGCGCCGTCCCGGCACCGGCGCGTCCGCTGAGCCGGACACTCGAGGACCGCCGGACCCGGCTGGGCCCGAGCCTGAGCCTGTCGTACGGCGCGCCGCTGCGCATCGTGCGCGGGATCGGCGCGCGGCTCTACGACGACGAGGGGCGTGCCTACCTCGACGCGGTGAACAACGTCGCGCACGTGGGGCATGCGCACCCGCGGGTGGTGGCGGCCGGGGCGCGGCAGATGGCCGTGCTCAACACCAACACCCGGTACCTGCACGAGACGGTGCTCGAGTATGCCCGCCGGCTCGTCGAGACGCTGCCCGACCCACTGTCCGTCTGCTTCTTCGTCAACTCCGGCAGCGAGGCCAACGAGCTCGCGCTGCGCCTGGTCCGCACGTACACCGGCGCCCGTGACACGGTCTGCCTGCAGGACGGCTACCACGGCCACACCCAGGCGCTGATCGAGGTGAGCCCGTACAAGCACGCCGGTCCGGGCGGTGCCGGCCGGCCGCCGTGGGTGCAGACCGCCGCGCTGCCCGACCCGTACCGCGGTCCGCACCGCGGCTACGGCCGCGACGTCGCGCTCGCGTACGCCCGGGACGTACGACGCTGCGTCGACGACATCGCGGCGACCGGCCGCCCGCTCGCCGGGATGATCGCCGAGTCGATGGTGGGCTGCGGCGGCCAGGTGGTGCTGCCCGACGGCTACCTCGCCGAAGCCGCGGCGATCGTGCGCGCGGCCGGCGGGCTGTTCATCACCGACGAGGTGCAGGTCGGGCTCGGACGGGTCGGGCCGGCGTTCTGGGGGTTCGCGACGCAGGGGGTCGTGCCGGACGTGGTCACCCTGGGCAAGCCGGCCGGGGACGGCCACCCGCTCGCGGCGGTGGTGACCACGCCCGAGATCGCCGGCGCCTTCGCCAACGGGATGGAGTACTTCAACACCTTCGGCGGCAACCCGGTCTCGGCGGCGGTCGGGCTGGCGGTGCTGGACGTGCTGCGCGACGAGCGGCTGCCGGAGCGGGCCGAGGTGCTCGGCCGGCGCCTGCTCGACGGCGGCCACGCGCTGGCGCGGCGGCACCGGCTGGTAGGCGACGTGCGCGGGCTGGGGCTGTACGCCGGGTTCGAGCTGGTCCGCGACCGCGGCACCCTCGAGCCGGCCGGAGCGGAGGCGACGTACGTGGTCGAGCGGATGAAGGACCGCGGCGTGCTCGTCAGCATCGACGGCCCGCACCACAACGTGCTGAAGGTCAAGCCGCCGCTGGTCTGGACCGAGGCGGACGTCGACCGGTTCCTGGGGACCCTCGACGCGGTCCTGGCCGAGCCCGCGCTGGCCGACTGAACGAGCGGACGACCGGGCGACCGGCCGGCCGTCGTGGCGTGGCGCGAGGCGCTCACCTGCCGCCCTTACCCTTGAACGGTCCGCCGACCCTGCAGCAGAGCCGGAGCCAGCGCATGTCGAAGAAGGGCCGTGCGGCCACCCTGGACCGCAAGGCGCGGCTCGAGGCCGTCAAGAAGGAGCAGGCCAAGCACGCCCGCAAGCGGAACGTGATCATCGCCTCGATCGCCGGGCCGCTGGTCGTCCTCATCGTCGTGCTGGCCGCGGTGGCCATCAAGCAGAGCGCGAGCGCGACCCCCGGTTCGGACATCGCGGGCCTGAAGACCTACACCGGGCTGAGCCGCAACCACGTCACCACGGCCGTGACCTACCCGCAGACGCCGCCGGTCGGGGGCGACCACGACCAGGTCTGGCAGAACTGCGGGGTGTACGACCAGCCGGTCAAGAACGAGAACGGCGTGCACTCGCTCGAGCACGGCGCGGTCTGGATCACGTACAAGCCCGACCTGCCGGCCGACCAGGTCGCCAAGCTCGCCGACGCCGCCAAGGGCCAGGCGTACGTACTGGTCAGCCCTTACCCGGGGCTGCCCGCGCCGGTGGTCGCCAGCGCGTGGGGCAAGCAGGTCCAGCTGAACAGCGCGAGCGACCCGCGGCTCGACCAGTTCATCCGGACGTTCGTGCAGGGGCCGCAGACCCCGGAGCCGGGCGCGGCCTGCATCGGCGGTACCGGAACGCCCGTCCAGTCCCCCTGATCGACCTGAGCTGAGCCGATCGCCAGCCGTCGGGCGTCCTCGCCGCGGAAGGGTCGCAGCGCACCGTGGACGACTCTCTGGCGTCGATGCGCGCGACCGTGGGCTTGCTCGACCCGAGCAGGGCCGTCCACGCTCGGCGATTTGGCACCGGGTCCCGCGGCCGGGATGCTGTGCGCATGACGCCCCGACCTGACGAAGCCTCGGACCTGCGCAGTCACGACGACGAACCGGACGTCGCGATCCCCGGCACCGCTTCGCTGGGGTCGGACATCTCCGCCGAGGACCTGCGCGAGGACGACGAGGACGGGCTGTTCGACGAGTACGGCGGCACCGAGGTCCTGCGGCTCGACGCCCCGTCGGTCGGGCTGGACGACCCGGTCGACGCCGAGGACGCCATGCTGGGCAGCTGGTCCGACGACGACGACGCGCTCGGAACCGAGTCCGGCGGGTTCGGTCCGGACCGTCGCCGCGACGCGCGCATGCCGGGCCTGTACTCCTCGGGCGAGATCGACGACGTCCGGGCCGACGGCGACGTGCACGACGACGACCTGGTCGGCCAGGGCCCCGAGCACGACGACTGAGCCGGGCCGGCGGACCGGCGGCGGTCCGGCCGGATGACCCTCAGCTGCCGGCGAGCGACCAGGCCCGGACACCACCCACCAGCGCGGCCGTGTTCGGTACGACCACGACGTCGTCGCCCATCTCGGCGAGATGGTGGGCCCGCAGCCGCCGCGAGTTCCCGCCGCCAAGGTAGAGCCGGTCCCAGCCGAACACCGGCCGGAGCTCGGCGACCATCGTGCGCACCCGGCGGGACCAGAACGAGTCGCCGACCTGACGGCGGACGTGCTCGCCGATCCAGCCGTCGTACGTGGTGCCGCGGCGCACGGTCGCGTGCGACAGCTCCAGGTGCGGAGCGAGCCGGCCGCCGTCGAAGAGGGCGCTCCCCAGCCCGGTGCCGAGCGTCAGGACCAGCTCGAGCCCGGTGCCGGTGACGGCTCCGGCGGCGTGCACCTCGGCGTCGTTCATGACCAGCACCGGGAGCCGGAAGCGGTCGGCGACCGCGGCCGCCGCGTCGTAGCCGCTCCACGCCGCGAGCAGGTCGGGGTCGACACGTGACCGTGGCCCTGAGCGGGTGACGTAGTGCGGGGTCGTGACGACGACCCCGTGCCGCACCATCCCGGGCAGGCCGACGGTGAGCCGCTCCGCCGGCGGGAGCATCCCGGCGACCTCGTCCAGGCAGTCGAGGAAGCGGCTCGGCGGCAGCGGGTACGGGGTCGGGATCCGCACCGCCTTGGCGTGCATCGTGCCCGCGGCGTCCAGGACGCTGGCCTTGATGCCGCCTCCGCCGCAGTCGACCACCAGGGTCATCGTCACGGGGAGCAGTCTGCCGTCCGCGGCACCGGTAGGTGCCACCGTCGTACGTGGCTTACCGTGGAACCTCGTCCGTCCCGTGTGCCGACAGTCCAATGGACCGCCCAAGATGCCCGTCTCCGTGAGCCCCGGCCGCACCAGCGCCGGAACCCGTACCCGCGGCCTCGTCGCGGGCACGGCGGCCGCGGCCGCCCTGGCGCTGCTGCTCGCGGCCTGCACCTCCGCCGGTTCCGGGGCCGGCCCCACCGGCGGCGCCGGCGTGACGAGCTCGCCCACGGTCTCCGCCACGCCCGACCCCGCCCTCTCGGTCGCGCAGCCGATCCCGTTCGACGCCCCCGCACGCTTCTCGGTCATCCACGGCACGTTGGAGTCGGCGGTGGTCAAGGGGCACGTGCACGGCACGCCGCTGCCCGGCAGCGTCCAGCCGGACGGCACGAGCTGGGTGAGCGACGCGCTGCCGACCCCTTCGGCCAGCTACGACGTCACCGCGCAGGTCCGCGCGACGGACGGCTCGGCGCACACGCTGACCGGCCGGCTCGTGGTCGCCACGCTCGCGGCGAAGAACAAGCTCGGCTACAGCATCACCCCCTTCGAGGGCTGGACCGTCGGAGTCAACGCCCCGATCGTCATCCGGTTCGACAAGTCGGTCCAGGACCGTGCAGCCGTCGAGTCCGCGCTCACCGTGTCGTCCTCGACGCCAGTGGTCGGCTCGTGGCACTGGGTGAACTCGGTCGAGGTGCACTTCCGTCCGCGGACCGCGTGGCCCGCACACTCGCAGGTCCGGCTGGACGTCGAGCTGGCGTCGGTCAAGACCGGTCCGTCGCAGTGGGGTGCGACCGACACGACGGTGAAGTTCGGCATCGGCGACGTGCACCTGACCAAGGTGGACGGCAAGAAGCACACGCTGACGGTGTGGGTGAACGGTCGGACCTGGGCCGTGTGGCCGACCAGCCTCGGCCGGCCCGAGTTCGTCACGCGGACCGGGAACTACGTCGTGCTGGCCAAGCAGCCGACCCGGCGGATGACCTCCTGCAACGCCGGGATCACCTGCTCGAAGTCCAACCCCAACTACTACGACCTCACGGTGAACTGGGACGTGCGGCTGACCTACAGCGGCACCTTCATCCATTCCGCGCCGTGGTCGGTGCGCAGCCAGGGGGTCGACAACGTCTCGCACGGCTGCATCAACCTCAGCCCGGCGCACGCGACGGCGTACTTCAACCTGATGCGCTACGGCGACCTGGTCACGGTCACCGGCACCAACCGCACGGCGACCGACCTGCTGCAGTCCGGCGACCCCGGGATGGCGGACTGGAACCTGCCCTGGTCGCAGTACGCGGCCGGATCCGCGCTGAACGGCCCGATCACGACCCAGCCGCTGCCCACCGCGTAGGCCGCGCCGCCCGAGCGTCAGCCCGACAGGAGCACGCCGAGGTAGAGGGCGGACAGCGCGGTCAGCCCGGTCAGCGCGCCCCAGACGGCGAGCCCGCGCGGCGTCGTGGCCCGGGTGTGCAGCCAGGCCGTGATCCCGGACGCCGCGACGACCGCGACCTTCACACCGAGCACCGCCTGGTAGGCCGAGTCGGGGTGGTCGGCGTCGTTGACGGCCACCACGTTCCAGATGCCGGTGACCACGAGCAGACCGAACGCCGGCCAGGCCACCCGGTTGAACGCGCGCGCGGCGCGCTTCGGGACGTCCGGCCCGGCCAGCCGCAGTGCGGGGACCAGCGCCGCCAGGGTCAGCTGCCCGCCGACCCAGACGCACGCCCCCAGGACGTGCAGCCACAGCCGGACGCTCTCCGCCGCCGTTGCCAGCACTGCCGTCCTCCTCGTCGCCGTACGCCATCGCGATCGGGTGACGGACTCTAGCCGGGGTACCCGATGGTCCGGACGGGCGCTCCCGGTGGCCGCTGGTGAGCGCCCCGGTTCACACCGTTATCACGGAAGGCACCATTCGGTCCCGCTCCGTCGATCGGCCTGGCGCGTTGCCCGCCGAGGCGGTAGACACACCCGGGACGACGTTCACGATCGGGACGCCGGCCGGCCGCAGCTTCGCTCCGCCGCCCGGGTGCGCACGACCGGTTTCCCGCAGACGACCCACGAGGTCGAGGAGGATCCGTTGAGAAGACTCGTCGCCATAGTCGCCGCGGCCGCCACAACCGCCGCGCTGGCTCTCACCGCGCCGTCCGCCACCGCGGCACCGGCGCACTCTGCGACCGTCGGCGACCCGTCGGCCGTCGACAAGGTGATCGACTGGCAACCCTGTGACGACCCCACGCTCCAGGCCTTCGGCGCGGTCTGCGCGTTCGTGTCGGTGCCGCTGGACTACCGCAAGCCGCACGGCAAGAAGATCCAGCTGGCCGTCTCCATGGTCCGGCACACGGTGCCCGACTCCCAGTACCAGGGCGTGCTGCTGGTGAACCCCGGCGGACCCGGCGGCTCCGGCCAGATCTACTCGATCCTGCAGGGCTTCGTCCCCGACGGCGCCGGCAACTACTACGACTGGATCGGCTTCGACCCGCGCGGTGTCGGCTCGAGCGTCCCGGCGATCAGCTGCCAGCCGTACTACTTCCACGGCGACCGCCCGCAGTACGACCCCGCCGACGGCACCCTCGACGTCTGGCTCAAGCGGTCGGCCGGTTACGCGAAGTCGTGCGCGCAGAAGAACGACCTCGACCTGCTGAGCAACATGAAGACCACCGACGCCGCCAAGGACATGGACAGCATCCGCAAAGCGCTGGGCCAGCCGGTGATCAACTACTACGGCTTCTCGTACGGCACCTACCTCGGGCAGGTCTACACGACGCTGTTCCCGAACCGGATGCGGCGCATGGTGCTGGACAGCAACGTCGACCCGCGCAACGTGTGGTACGTGGCCAACCTGAACCAGGACATCGCCTTCGAGCGGAACATCAAGATCTGGTTCGCGTGGCTGGCGAAGTACGACAGCGTCTACCACCTGGGCAAGACGGAGAAGGCCGTCGAGACGCTCTGGTACAAGACGCGGGACGAGCTGGACAAGCACGCGGCCGGCGGCATCGTCGGGGGCGACGAGTGGGCCGACATCTTCCTGTACGCCGGCTACTACCAGCTCACCTGGCTGGACCTGGCCGACACGTTCGTCGCGTGGGTCAAGCACCACAACAAGGCCAAGCTGATCGCGGAGTTCCGCGGCAGCGACGGTCCCGGTGACGACAACGGCTTCGCGGTCTACAACGCCGTTCAGTGCACCGACGTGCAGTGGCCGCAGAAGTGGTCCACCTGGCAGAAGGACAACGACCGGGTCAACAAGATCGCGCCCTTCTTCACCTGGGGCAACGCCTGGTACAACGCGCCGTGCCTGTACTGGCCGGCCAAGGCGGGCACTCCGGTGAAGGTCGACGGCAGCAAGGCCGCGCCGGCCCTGCTGATCGACGAGACCCTTGATGCCGCGACCCCGTACCCCGGCAGCCTCGAGGTGCGCAAGCTGTACCCGAGCTCGGTCCTGCTGGCCGAGCCGGGTGGCACCACGCACGCCGGCACGCTGTTCGGCAACGCGTGCGTGGACGGAACCATCGCGGCGTACCTCGCGGACGGCACCCTGCCGGTCCGCAAGCCGGGCAACCGGGCGGACAAGCTCTGCGCACCGCTACCGGTGCCGGTGCCCGCGGGCGCGGCGACCGCCGCGGCGGCCTCAGCTTCGGCGGCGACCACGGCGTCGAAGCTCCCGTCGGCCGTGCTCACCAGGCTCCTGCTGGCGGGTGTGCGCCGCTAGCCCGGAGTCGGCACGTCGCCGCACCCCCGGCGGCTCCGGACGTCAGTTCCGGACGTCGCCGGGGGTGCAGCTCGTCCGGCCGACGATGGTGACCGGCAGCTCGTACGGATAGGTCCGCAGGCCCGACACCGTGACCGGGAGTGTCACCAGAGCCTGGTCCGGCGTGGTGACGACGGTGTTGCAGGTGTGGACGGTCCAGCCGGCGGACAGCGCGAGCGACGCGGGGCCCTGCAGGCGCTGCACGACCTGACCCGTGGGGGCGTCCAGGTCGGAGTCTATGGACGTCAGGTCGCGGATCTGCGCGGTCCACGGCCCCGGCCGCGCCACCTGCCCGCTGACCGTGAGCACGGCGCGGCCCTTGCCCGGCGGCCCGCGGTGCAGCGTCAGGGTCACCTTGGCGGCCGAAAGGTCGGGCGCGCCCAGGCACACGTCCCGAGCCGTGCTGAACAGCTGGGTCAAGAACGCGTCCGGCAGCGCGAGCTGCACCAGTGTGTCGTCGGCGGTCGCCGGGCGGGCCGAGGTCCCGGTCAGGTAGATGGTCGTCCGGCCGGGGTCGAGCGCGTCGGGGTGCATGCAGGACGTGATCGCCACGTTGCGGAACAGGGTGGCCGTGCCGTGCGGCGCGAGGACGGTGGTCTCCGTCGGGGCCTGCGGCTCGAGCGGCGGGTCCACGCCGTAGAGCCCCAGGCCGAGCTCGTCGGCCAGGGTGATGGGTACCGCGGACCGGTTCACCACCGTCCAGGTCGTACGCACGACCGGGTCGCTGGGCTCCAGCGCCACGCTGAACACCGTCAGCCGCAACGGGTGGCTGGTCGCGAACTCCAGGCAGGGCACGGTGACCTGGGCGCCCAGCGGCGAGTTCTGCCCGGTGTCCAGCGGGACGTCAACCTGCTGCCCCGCGCCCGGCCCGACCCGGAACCGGACCCGCACGCCCTTCCCGCCGGCCCACTGGTCGCAGGACAGGCGCGTTCCGACGGTGAACCGGGCCGAGTCGCCCAGGATGTCGTGCGACGCGTCCGCGCTGAGCCCGCCGCCGTCCAGGCCGACCAGCCGAACCGGTCCGGGGACCGCTGACGTGACGTCGACGTGCAGCAGCATCAGCAGGTCCGACTGGCCCTTGTCGTCGAACACTCCGGGCAGGAAGTACTCCGACGGGTCCACCCGTACGTGCAGCGCCTGGGCTGCGGGCGGGGGATGCGCACGCTGCCAGGCCCACAGGCCGCTGCCGAGCGCCGCCGCTGCCACCACGGCGCCGACCGCGACCAGCCGGCGGTGCGTAGCCATCCACTCCGAGGCCGACCACGACGGCGACCAGAGCGGGGACAGGGCCGGGAGCAGGGGGCGGCGTGGCGGACGGTCGCGGCCCGGCTCCCGGCCGCCGCTGATCTCGTCCCTGGGGTCGCTCATGTGGCCTGCCGTGGCCGCAGGTCCAGCAGCGACACGAGCCGTCCTGCGGTCTGCGCCGGCGACCAGCTCGCAGCGACGGGCAGCCGCAGCCCGGGCTCGTCGGCGTCCAGCTCCTCGAGGACCTCGAGCTGGCTCCCCAGCAGCGCCGGGGGCATGAAGTGGCCGTGCCGTCCGGCCAGCCGCTGCGCGAGCACGGCGGGCTCGGGGGCCAGGTGGGCGAACAGCACCGACGGGTGGCCCCCGCACAGCACGTCCCGGTACCTGCGGCGCAGCGCCGAGCAGGCGACGAGCGCGTCCTCGCCGGCGGCCTCGCGCTCGCCGATCCACACCGCGACCGCCCGTAGCCACGGGGCCCGGTCGGCGTCGTCGAGCGGGTGGCCGGCGGCCATCTTGGCCGCGTTGGCCGCCGGGTGCAGGTCGTCGGCGTCCAGGTACGGCCACCCGAGCGTGCGCGCGAGCTCGCCGGCCACGGCGGACTTGCCGGAGCCGGACACGCCCATCAGCACCAGCGTGGTCGTCGCGGCCACGCCTGCGGGGGATCGCGCTGGCATGGCCCCGGTCCCGGTCAATCCGGGTTCCGCGCACCGATCAGGTCGCGCAGCGTGTCCAGCACGGCGGGGTCCTCGATCGTCGATGGGACGGCCTCCTCGCGTCCCTCGGCGATGGCCCGCAGCGAGCGGCGCAGGATCTTGCCCGAGCGGGTCTTGGGCAGCGCCGGGACGATATCGACCTCTTTGAAGGCGGCGACCGGTCCGATGACCTCCCGGACCAGGGCGACCAGCTCGGTCCGCAGCCGGTCGGCGTCCGCCTCGGCACCGGCCTTGAGCACCACCAGGCCGTACGGGTGCTGGCCCTTGAGGTCGTCGGGGACGCCGATGACCGCGCACTCGGCCACCGCCGGGTGGGTGGCCAGCACCGCCTCCATGGCGCCGGTCGAGAGGCGGTGCCCCGCCACGTTGATCACGTCGTCGGTGCGACCCATCACGAACAGGTAGCCGTCGGCGTCGATGCACCCGCCGTCGCCGGTCAGGTAGTGCCCCTCGAACGCCGACAGGTACGAGGCCTGGTAGCGGTCGTCGTCGTTCCACAGCGTCGGCAACGTGCCCGGCGGCATCGGCAGCCGCAGGCAGATGCTGCCCTCCACCCCTGGTGCGACGTCGCGCCCACGCTCGTCGAGCACCCGCACGTCGTACCCGGGTACCGGGACGGTCGGCGAGCCGGCCTTGATCGGCATCGGCTCGAGCCCGCGCAGGTTCGCCGCGATCGGCCAGCCGGTCTCGGTCTGCCACCAGTTGTCCACCACCGGGACGCCCAGCGCGGCCGTCGCCCATGCGTGCGTGTCGGGATCGAGCCGCTCGCCGGCCAGGAAGAGGGTGCGCAGGCTCGAGGTGTCCCGCGCCCGCAGCAACCTGCCGTCGGGGTCCTCCTTGCGGATCGCCCGGATCGCCGTCGGTGCGGTGAACATCCCGCTGACGCGGTGATCGTCCACGACGCGCCAGAACGCGCCGGCGTCGGGGGTGCCGACCGGCTTGCCCTCGTACATCACCGTCGTCGCCCCGAGCAGGAGCGGTGCGTAGACGATGTACGAGTGCCCGACGACCCAGCCCACGTCCGAGGCCGCCCACCACACGTCGTCCGGACCCATCCCGAAGATGTTGGGCATGCTCCAGGTCAGCGCGACCGCGTGGCCCCCGTTGTCCCGCACGACGCCCTTGGGCCGGCCCGACGTGCCCGACGTGTAGAGGACGTACAGCGGCGCCGTCGCAGCGACGGGCACGCACCCGGCCGGTCCGGCGGCTGCGGTGACCTCGTCCCAGTCCAGGTCACGGCCCGGCACGAGGTCGGCCACGGCCTGCGGGCGCTGCAGCACGACGCAGTGCTCCGGCCGGTGCGTGGACAGCGCCAGGGCCTGGTCGAGCAGCGGCTTGTAGGCGATCACCCGGGAGCCCTCCACGCCGCAGGAGGCCGAGAGCACCACCCGCGGGGCCGCGTCGTCGATGCGCAGCGCCAGCTCGGCCGGGGCGAACCCGCCGAAGACGACCGAGTGGACGGCGCCGAGGCGGGCGCAGGCCAGCATCGCCACGACAGCCTGCGGGACCATCGGCATATAGAGCACGACCCGGTCGCCCGTCCGCACCCCCAGTCCGGCGAGCGCGCCGGCGAACCGTGCGACCTCCTCCTGCAACCGGGCGTACGTGAAGGTCGTCACCGTGCCCGTGACCGCGCTGTCGTGGACCAGCGCGACGCGCTCGCCCCGTCCGGCGGCGACGTGGCGGTCGACCGCGTTGTGGCAGGTGTTGAGGACGCCGTCGGGGAACCAGCGGTAGAACGGCGGCCGCGACCGGTCCAGGACCTGCCCGGGCGGGCGGTCCCAGTCGACGGCCAGCGCCGCCTCCCCCCAGAAGCCGTCGGGATCGGTCAGGCTGCGCCGGTACGCATCGCTGTAGGCGCCCACGAAGGCATCGTGGCAAGCCCGGGCCGCCACCGCCAGGCACCGGGGGGTCCGGGACCGCACAGCCCGCTCTCAGACTGCGGTGCGAGCCTGGCCGCGTGGCGGGTACGAGCAGACGCGCGTTCGTGACCGGCGTAGCCGGCTCGACCGTCGCGGTGCTGTCCGGTTGCTCGGCGCGGACCCTGGCCGGGACGCAGCGGGGCGTGTCCTCGGCCGGGGCCTCGACGCCGCCGGGACCCGGGTCGGCGGCCCCCACCACGTCGTCCGGCCCCGTTGCGACGACCCTGCCGGCCGCCACCGTGCCGGCCACCACCGCGTGGACGCCGACGGCGGCCGAGGTGTCGCCCCGGGTCAAGCTGCGCGCCGTCCGGCTGGTCGAGGCCATCGGGTCCTGGACGGCGGGTCACGGCGGCCCGGCCGCAGCCCGGGCGCGCGTCGCGGCCCTCGGCTACGACCCGGCCCTGGTGGCGTCGGCGGCGGCGCTGCTGCCGGCCGCGAGGGCCGCCGCGGTGCAGGTGGTGGACGTCCAGTACGGCGGGATCCTCTCGGCAGCGTCCAGCGTGCTGGTCGTGGTCAGGCAGTGGTTCCGCTCGGACGACGGCTCGCTGCACTCGGGTGGGACCACCGTGGACGTGCGCCTGGTCGCCGCGAGCCCGTGGTGGCGGGTGACCGCGATGTACCCGGCCAGGCCGGCCGCGCCGGCCGCAGCCCTGCCGCCTGCCGCCGCCGAGCTGCTGGCGCAGCCCAGGGTAAGGCTGCCCGTCGCCGCACGCGCGGACCTGCGGTCCGGGACGATCTCGCCGGCCACGATGGCGGCGATGGCGGCCCTCGCGCGCGAGCACGTCGTCGACGTCAGCATTGTCCGGTCCGGGCACCCGCTGTACGTCTTCGGCACGAGCCGGCGCAGCGACCATCCGCGCGGGCACGCTTTCGACATCTGGGCCATCGACGGGCGGACCGTCCTGGACCCGGCCAACCGCGCCCTCACCGAGCGCGTCATGCGGCGCGGGATCGATCTCGGCGCCTGGCAGGTGGGCGGCCCGGTTGACCTGGACGGTGCCGCGCACCGCTACTTCAGCGACAACACCCACCACGACCACGTGCACATGGGCTTCCACGGCTGACGCGAGGCCCGCCGTGTCGGCGGGTCGGCACCGCTAGGCATCCAGACGGCACACGCAGAACTCGTTGCCGTCGGGGTCCTGCATGCGCACCCACTCGGTGCCGGCCTCGGCGATCGGCTCGGCGTCCAGCCGGGTGGCGCCCAGCTGCTCGAGCCGGGAGACCTCCGCGGCCACGTCCGGGACGTGCACGTCCAGGTGCATGCGGTTCTTGGCCACCTTGGGCTCTGGGACCTCCTGCAGGATCAGCTTGGGCCCAGTGCCCTCGGGGTCGACCAGTGAGCGGTACTGCTCCCACCGGCCGTAAGCCCGGTAGCCCAGCGCGGCGGCCCAGAAGGTCACCGCCCGGTCGGCGTCGGCGACGTCCAGGACGAGCTGCAGGCTCGGCACCCGGCCAGGCTAGGCCAGCCCTTGGCCACCGTTTCAGCGAATCTGGCCCTGAATTCAGGGTCAGTGGTCAAGGACTTGACCGCGTGAGCCGAAGTAGTCAACGGGATCGGGGGATCCGTCATCGGAGCGTTTCGTCAGAGGGGACTCACGGACATGTCATCCACGCACGTCTCGAAGCAGCAGCGGCGCCGTCGCGCCCTGCGCGCCGCGGCCCCTGCCGCGGGCCTCCTCGCTGCCGGCCTGCTGGTCTGGCAGGGGAGCTACTCCGCGTTCTCGGCCACGACCGCCAACACCGGCGACGTGTGGACCTCCGGGACGCTGACCCTGCAGAACAACGGCGGCGGCGCGGCCTACGCGGCGACCACCTCGGCCACCTTCAACGAGACCGCGCTCAAGCCGGGCAGCAGCAACACCAAGTGCATCACGGTCAAGAGCGTGGGCACCGCGGCCGGCGCACTCAAGTTCTACGAGAGCTCGCTGGCCGACTCGGCGCCGTCGCTAGGCGCGCAGATCCAGGTCACGATCGACGCGGCCCCGGTCGCGGCCGACGTGCTGGCCAACTGCGCCGGGTTCCCGGTGGCGGGCCTGACCAACGTCGCCACCGGCGTCGCACTGACCGCCCTGCCGGTCAGCTACGCCGGAGCGGTGCCGTCGGTCGCCGTGCCGTCCGGCACCCAGCTGGTCGCCTACCGGATCGCGTACACCTTCGCGACCACGGGCACCAACGCCGGCGACAACCTGCTCCAGGGCAAGACGGTCACCGCTGGGTTCACCTGGGAGCTGCAGTAGTCCCCGGGCGTCCCCGACGCCTCTGACGACAGACCCGCCGGCCCCGGCCCCCGCAGCACCGGGGTCGGGGCCGGCGGCCGTCGTCTCGACCTGCACCGGACCGGCACGAGCGAGGGAGGGAGCCCCGTGACCGCCGTCCCGACGACCGAGGAGCACGCGGCCGACCCCCAGCCTGCGGCGACCCGTCCGTACGCACGCACCCGGCTCGCCGCCGGCCTGATCGGCCGCAGCTGGCTGTGGTTCATCACCGGCTGCCTCCTGGTCACGCTGGTCCCGATGCTGTTCGGCTGGCGGCCGTACGTCATCGAGAGCGGCTCGATGCAGCCACGGATCAACATCGGCGACGTCGTGCTGGCCGCTCCCGTCGCGGCGGCCGACCGGCAGGAGCTGCTCGGCCGCGTGACCGTGTTCGACTCCCCGGCGATCCCCGGCAAGGTCATCACGCACCGGGTGGTGCGCTTCGACGGCGACCGGATCGTCACCAAGGGCGACGCCAACCAGACCGTCGACAGCGCCAGGATCACGATGTCGTCCGTGCGCGGGCTCGGCCGGCTGCTCGTGCGCTGGGTGGGCCTGCCGCTGGTCTGGCTGAAGACCGGCCAGTGGTTGTGGCTGCTCCTGTTCCTGAGCAGCCTCATGCTGGCCGTGGTCGCGCTGGTCCGCGACCACGAGGAGGAGGAGACAGCGGAAGACGACTCCGACTCCGGCGCCGCCGGCCCGCCACCCGTCGACGCCGCACCGGACCGGGTCGGCGACCGGGCTCCCGTCCCGGTGGTCCCGCGGCTGCGCCGCCGCGGGGTGCGCGCCCTGCGCGGCGCCGGCCTGCGCGCGCTGCGCGGCGAGGGGCGCCGCCGGCCCGTGTGGCTGCTGCGCACGATCCTCGTCCTGGCCGGCACCATGGTGCTGGCGGTCCCGAGCTCGTTCGCGGCCTTCGCCGCGACGACGAGGGACAACTCGAACGTGTGGACGGTCCCCAACTACGACTACCCGACCGAGGTCAACAACCTCGGCCCTTACCTGTACTGGCGGCTCGAGGAGACCGGCACCGCCACCACGGCGGCCGACTCCTCCGGCAACGGTCGGACCGGCACGTACAACCCGAACGGCAACGCCGCGAACTTCACCCGCCTGACCACCGGCGCCCTGGTGACGGACACCCCGGACAACGCGGTGGCGCTCGCGTCGGCCAGCGCCTGCATCAACACGACCAGCAACACGGCCATCAACGCGCCGACCTCGATGTCGGAGATCATCTGGTTCAAGACGACGGCCGGCTACGCGACCGGCGGGAAGCTGATCGGCTTCGAGAAGCCGCGCACCGGGGTCGCGGTGGCCGGGACGGGGACGTACGACCGGCATCTCTACATGGACGGCAACGGCAAGGTCTGGTTCGGCGTCTACAACGGCGGGTTCTTCACCATCTCCTCGGCGGCGAGCTACAACGACGGCAGCTGGCACATGGCCGCCGCCGTGTTCGGCTCCACCGGCATGCACCTGTACGTGGACGGCGTGCAGGTCGCGTCCAACGCGAACACGGTCGGCGAGGCGACCACCGGCTGGTTCCGGGTCGGCTGCGGAAACCTGGCCGGATGGGGGGTCGGCTGGACCGGGCCGAACGCTCCGCCGGCGTCCACGGTGGCCCAGAACATGCCGTTCACCGGGTCGGTGGACGAGGCCACCGTCTTCATGTCGCAGCTGACCGCGGCGCAGATCGCCTTCCTGTACTGGACCCGCTGAGGCGCGCTCAGGCGTCCAGGTGCGCGGCCGCCCGCTCGCCGATGTCGGGCAGGGTCAGCTCGTCCTCGGCGGTCCTGGCCACCACGTAGACGGAGTCCTCGAGGAAGCGCACCGTGTAGTAGCCGCCCGGGCGGTAGGAGCCGCCGTCCCCGGCCTTGAGCTCGTACCCGTCCACGTCCAGCCGGCCGGAGACCACGAACGTCACGCAGCCGTGGGTGTAGCCGTGGGCGGGAACGAGGTCGCCGGCCTTCCCGCGCACGATGGTCAGGACCGCGCCCTGGGTGTACAGGCGGGTGACCTCGGCGCCCAGCACGTTCTGGCTCCAGGTCATGGTGCTGGCCGGCAGAGGCTGGAAGCCGGGCATGGGGGCACTCCTCGGGACGTCGGTCGCGGCAGGGCCGAGCCTAAAGGTCCCGGACGCCGCACTCCCTGCCCAGCCACGGGGAGGGTCTGCCGGGTGCCTTCGCCCGGGGTGGGTCGAGAGGGTCAGGAGGCGGCCCCGGGGGATCGTGGGGCGTCCTTGTGACGCAGGTCACACAGGATCAACTTGGTCACGGATCGGTAACCGTGCCACCTTCTTCGTCAGTAGTTCGCACGGCTCCACCCACATCTCCATAAGGCCCGACCGGAACGCCAAGTCCTGCCCCTCGGTCCGGGCCTCCCGAGTCCAGGGGCAGGAGCGGGGGACCCAACGTCCCACCGTGGACCGATCGCCGGAGGCCGTCGCCCGCAGTCAGGGCGGGACCACCGGAGATCTAGGGGTGAAGCCGACGCCCGTCGACAGACGGGAGCCGGCCGGGAGCCTTCCAGCCCGAACCCGACAGCTGACCTCGCAGGCGTCAGGAAGGGTCAGGCATGCCTGCACGTCCGCCTCGGGCTCTCTGGCGTCACGCAGCCGCGGTGCTGTCGGCGTCGGCGCTCGCCGTCGGCCTGGTCGTGGCCGCGCTCCCCGCGTACGCCGCACCGGCCCGGAGCAGCTCGGTCGCGGCCGGCACCAGCTCCGCCGTGGCCGTCTCAGCCCGCCTGTTCAACGCGCCCCAGCTCACGGCACGCCGCGTCACGATCCCGGTGGCGCAGAAGCCGGCGGCGGTCAGCCGTGCGGTGCTCGTCCTGCGCAAGGCCGCGTCGCTGCGCGGCCGCCCCTACCACTACGGAGCCGTCGGCCCGCGCTCGTTCGACTGCTCCGGCTACACCCGCTACGTCTTCCGCACGGCCGTCGGGCGCTCGCTCCCGCACAGCTCCGCGGCTCAGTACCGGCTCTCCTACAAGATCGCGAAGTCTGCGGTCCGCCCCGGTGACCTGGTCTTCTTCGTCTCGCACGGCCACGTCTACCACGTCGGTATCTACGCAGGTCATGGCCTGATCTGGCACTCGCCGCACAGCGGCGACCACGTCCGACTGGCCGCGATCTCCACCAGCAGCTGGGTCGCCGGCCGAGTCCTCTGACCCGCCCCGGTTCGGACACGTCCGGCGTATCGCCCAGCCCGCCACGGCGGTGTTCGGAGGCCCTCCCCCCCGCCTCCGGACACCGCCGTGGCCCCTCTTCCGGACCTCCCAGCCCGGCAACCGTCGGTGACCGCTCCTGTGCGGTTGATCACAGACGTCAGCGCGTCGGCCGCAACCGGAGCGGGGAGGTGGCCGAGCAGCGCCGGTTAGGGCACCCTGAGGCCATCCATCCGGAGCGGTACGCGCTCCCGACTCCAGCAGAGGGATGAACCTGAGATGACAGTCCCAGGGCTCGACGAAGCGCCCACGACGAACTCCAAGCTGCTGGCCTGGGTGGCCGAGGTCGCTGAGCTGACCCAGCCCGACCGGGTCGAGTGGAGCGACGGCTCGCAGGAGGAGTGGGACCGGCTCACCCAGCTCCTCGTCGACGGCGGCACGTTCATCCGGCTCAACCCAGAGCTGCGGTCGAACTCCTTCCTGGCCCGGTCCGACCCCAGCGACGTCGCCCGGGTCGAGGACCGGACCTTCATCTGCTCCGAGCGTGAGCAGGACGCCGGCCCGACCAACAACTGGCGGGAGCCGGCGCAGATGCGCGCGGAGCTGCGCAGCCTCTTCGCGGGGTCGATGCGGGGCCGCACGTTGTACGTCGTCCCGTTCTCCATGGGCCCGCTCGGCTCGCGGATCTCCCAGCTCGGCGTCGAGCTCACCGACTCGCCGTACGTCGTGGTCAACATGCGGATCATGACCAGGATGGGTAAGCCCGCGCTGCGGCTGATCGAGGAGCAGGACGACTTCGTGCCGGCCCTGCACACGGTGGGTCGACCGCTCACCGGCGGCGTGGCCGACGTCGCCTGGCCGTGCAGCAGCACCAAGTACATCGTGCACTTCCCGGAGACCCGGGAGATCTGGTCGTACGGCTCGGGCTACGGCGGCAACGCCCTGCTCGGCAAGAAGTGCTTCGCCCTGCGGATCGCGAGCGTCATGGCCCGTGACGAGGGCTGGCTCGCCGAACACATGCTGATCCTCAAGCTGACCTCGCCCGAGGGCGACGTCCGGCACCTCGCGGCGGCTTTCCCGAGTGCCTGTGGCAAGACCAACCTGGCCATGCTCGAACCGACGGTCGCCGGCTGGAAGGTCGAGACGGTCGGGGACGACATCGCCTGGATGAGGTACGCCGACGACGGCCGGCTGCACGCGATCAACCCGGAGGCCGGCTTCTTCGGGGTCGCGCCGGGCACCGGGCTCAAGACCAACGCGAACGCCGTGGCCACCGTGTACGCCAACTGCATCTTCACCAACGTCGCGCTGACCGACGACGGCGACGTGTGGTGGGAGGGCCTCACCGACACGCCTCCGGCCCACCTGATCGACTGGAAGGGCCGGGACTGGACGCCGGAGTCCGCCGAGCCGTCCTCGCACCCGAACAGCCGGTTCACCGCTCCCGCCGCCCAGTGCCCGTCGATCGCGGACAACTGGGAGGACCCGGCCGGCGTGCCGATCGACGCGATCCTCTTCGGCGGCCGGCGCGCCACCAACGTGCCGCTGGTGAACGAGTCGTTCGACTGGCAGCACGGCGTCTTCATCGGTGCGACCGTGTCGTCCGAGCAGACGGCCGCGGCCGAGGGGACGGTCGGGGAGCTGCGCCGCGACCCGTTCGCCATGCTGCCGTTCTGCGGCTACAACATGGCCGGCTACTGGGCCCACTGGCTCGACGTCGGCAAGGCGACCGTGCCGGACAAGCTGCCGCGGATCTTCGGGGTCAACTGGTTCCGCAAGGACTCCGACGGCAAGTTCCTGTGGCCGGGCTTCGGCGAGAACAGCCGCGTGATCGAGTGGGTGATCCGCCGGATCGAGGGCAAGGCCGACGCGGTCAAGACACCGCTGGGGCTGCAGCCGGCGCCCGGTGCGCTGAACCTCACCGGGCTCGGGCTCACCGACTGGCAGGTTCGCGAGCTGTTCGCGGTGAACGTGGACAGCTGGAGTACCGAGGCGGACCTGACCGAGGCGTACTTCCAGCGGTTCGGAGCGCACCTGCCGGCGGCGCTGACCGATGAGCTGACCCAGCTGCGCGCCCGGCTCGGCGACGCCTGACCGGGGCGCCGGCCGTCACCAGCGCACGTGGAACCGGTCGTACACGCGCCGGCTGACCCACTCGCGCAGCGGCTCGAGCTCGGCGTCGATGTGCTGAGCGCTGATCGGGTCGAGCGCGACGGCTGGGGGTAGCTCGGGCAGCGTGGCGACCAGCGCCCGCCGCAGGTCGTCAGGCGGGTGCGAGTCGTACGGGCCGTTCCGGTGCCGGTTCTGCCGGCTCGGCCACCCGCCCGCCGCGAGCCGGCGGCTCTCGGCGCGGACGGCGGCGAGCACGTCGCCGCGGTCGGTCCCCATGACCGTGCGCCGCATGGCGAGGTCGAGTGCGTCGCTCTCCATGAGCGTCGACAGCGCCCCGGTCATCGCGGTGCGGCCGGCCACCCGAGTACCGGCGACGTCCGCTCCGTACTCGGCCCGCTGCGACTGGCGCTGCGTGATCACCAGCAGCAGCCCGTACACGGCCGCCGGGACCAGGCCGAGGAGGGCGAGCAGCCAGCGGGTGATGATCTCACCGAGCTGCACCAGGAACGGCTCGCCACGGAGCATCACGGAGTGCCTGACCTCGGCCGCAGCCGTCGTCTCGTAGCGGCACACGAGCATCCACTCGTGCAGGGCCTCGAGCGCGGTGCTCACCAGCAGCAGGTGCCGGCTGTCCCTGGCCGCGGCATGGCCCAGCTCGTGCCCGAGCAGCGCCACCCGCTGCTGCGGCGGGAGGGCCTCCCACAGCGGCAGGCCGATCACGAGCAGCCGTTCGCGTCGCCAGCCCACGACCGCGTACGACGCGTTCAGCCGTTCGTCGAAGCCGACCCGGTGCGGGACAGGGGCGTCGGCCGCCTGGGCGACCTCGCGCACGAGGCCGACCGTCCGTGGTGCGTCGACCCACCGGACGCCGTCGGGGGCCGAGCCCGGACGCGGCCGGGTCAGCCACGCGACGCCCAGCAGGAGGACGGCGGCGACGGCACCCATCGCGCGAACCGGTGTCACCACGAACAGGAGCACGGCGAGCACGACCATGGCGAGCGTCACCGCGTGCACGCAACAGGCCACGACGGACGCGGTGACCGATGCGGCCCCGGGTCCGGTCGCCGACTCCGGAGCGGCCCGCACCGACTCGTAGAGCCCTTCGACCGCCCGGTCGGCGAACCGCTGTCCCTGGCCGCGGACCCAGCCGCGCAGGCCGTGCCGGCCGCGCCGCCCGGGCGCAGTGGCGCCGCGCTCCTGCTCCGTCCCCGTCCGTGCACCCGTGACCATCGTGTCCTCACCTGTCCGTGCCGTGGGTCCATGCTGCCGTGCTCAGGTCTCGGTTCGGACAACGTTCGCGGTGCGGGCGCCGCGCGACGCCGCGTGGTGGGAACCGCGTCGCCCGCGGTCACGTCCCAGCGCTGCCGGGAGCGTTGCAGCCGGGTGGCTTCGGTCGCGAAGGGGACGGGCATGGGCACTCGATCAGTGCAGGGGACGGGTCCGGACCGGGGCCGGCGACCGCGCCGGACCACGGTCGTCGTCGCGGCGGGCACGGGGGCGCTGCTCGGGGCGCTGGTGCTGGCCGGGTGCTCCGGCGGGGCGCAGGGCACGAGTTCGCAGGGTGCCGGTTCCGCGGTGGCGGCCGACCCGGGAGTGCCGGTGCCGGGGTCGGTGGGCCAGCCGTCCGCGGCCCCCGACGGTTCGCTGGGGACGGACTCGGCCGCCGGGACGACGTCGTCGGGCACCCGTACTGCGGAGAAGTCGCCCAGCTTCGGTCTCTCGCCTGTCGCGCTCGCCGACCGGTCGATCGTGCGCACCGCCTCGTTGAGCGTCCGCGTCCCGGACGTGCTCGCCACGTCGGCCCGGGTCTCGGCGCTGGCCACGGCGCACGGCGGCTTCGTCGCCGGGGAGCAGACACAGGCCGATCCCGACCACCCGGCCAAGGCCGAGGCGGTGCTGACGCTGCGCGTGCCCGCGGCCAGTCTGCCCGCGCTGCTGACCCAGCTGCGCGGGCTCGGCACCCTGCTCACGGAGCAGCAGAGCGCCGACGACGTCACCGGTCAGGTGGTCGACGTCCAGGCTCGGATCAACGCGCAGAAGGCCAGCGTCGCCCGCATCTCCGCGCTGATGGCCCGGGCGACCACGCTCGGGCAGGTCGTGCAGATCGAGGGGGAGCTGACCAAGCGGCAGGCCGACCTGGAGTCGCTGCAGGGGCAGGCGGCCAAGCTCGCCGACCAGACGTCGCTGGCCACCGTGACGGCCACGATCGTCGGGCCCACGACCCCCGCCCCGGCCAAGAAGGCCCCGCCGCCGACCGGGTTCGGCGCCGGCCTGTCCAAGGGCTGGCACGCCTTCTCTGCGGCCGGCACCTGGCTGCTGACCGCGGTCGGCGCGGTGCTGCCGTTCGTCCTCCTGCTCGCGCCGTTCGTGGCGCTGGCTCTGGTACTGGCGCGACGGCGCAGCCGTGCGGTCGTCACGCCGCCGGCGTCCGATCCACCGCCCGCCGCCGCCTGAGCGCACGACCGCCGTCGCAACGACGGGCAACGGGTCAGTCGCCGATGGTGGCGACCATCACGGCCTTGATCGTGTGCAGGCGGTTCTCGGCCTGGTCGAACGCGATGTTCGCGGCCGACCCGAACACCTCGTCGGTCACCTCGAGGCCTCCCTCGAGACCGGTGCGGTCGGCCACGTCCCGGCCGACCACCGTCCGGGTGTCGTGGAAGGCGGGCAGGCAGTGCATGAACTTCACGTCGGGGTTCCCGGTGCGCTCCAGCGCCGCGCGGTTGACCTGGTAGGGCAACAGGTCGCGCACGCGGGAGTCCCACACCTCCTTCGCCTCGCCCATCGAGACCCACACGTCGGTGTGCACGAAGGCGGCGCCGCGCAGGCCCTCCTCCAGGTCCTCGGTGAGCGTGATGCGGGCGCCGGACGTCGCCGCCCGCTCGTTCGCCGCCGCCAGGACGTCCGGGCCGGGCCACAGGTCGCGCGGTGCGCAGATCCGTACGTCCGAGCCCATGATCGCGCCCATCACCAGCAGCGAGCAGCCCATATTGAAACGGCCGTCACCGAGGAAGCAGTACGACACCTCGGACAGCGGGCGGCCCGAGTGCTCGGACATCGTGAGGAAGTCGGCGAGCATCTGGGTCGGGTGCCACTCGTCGGTCAGCCCGTTGTAGACCGGGACGGAAGCGTGCTCGGCCAGCTCCTCGACGGTGGCCTGCGCCTTCCCGCGGAACTCGATCGCGTGGAACATGCGCTCCAGCACCCGCGCGGTGTCCGCGGCGGACTCCTTGTGCCCGATCTGCGCCGAGCCGGGGTCGAGGTAGGTGACGTGGGCCCCCTGGTCGTACGCGGCGACCTCGAACGCGCAGCGCGTCCGCGTCGACGTCTTCTCGAAGATCAGCGCGACCGCCCGGCCCCGCATCGTCGGCTGCTCGGTGCCGGTGCGCCGGTCCTGCTTCAGCCGCTCGGACAGGTCCAGCAGGTGCTGCAGCTCCGCGCGGCTGAAGTCGAGCTCTTTGAGGAAGTCGCGGCCGTGCAGGTCGATCGTCATCGGCGGACCCCGTCACGCTCGATCGGGCAGGTCATGCACCGTGGGCCACCGCGACCCCGGCCCAGCTCGCTGCCGGCGACCGCGACGATGTCGATGCCGTTCTTGCGCAGGTACGTGTTCGTGGTGGTGTTCCGCTCGTACCCCACGATCACGCCCGGGGAGAGCGCCAGGAAGTTGTTGCCGTCGTCCCACTGCTCGCGCTCGGCCGAGCGGACGTCCTGCGCCGCGGACAGCACCCGGACCGCGTCCACGTCCAGCGCCGTCGCGACCGCCTTCCACAGGTCGTCGTCCTGCTCGACGAGGACCTCGCCGGGCGCGTCACCCGGCGTCAGCGTGAACGAGCGCAGCTCGGACGGCAGGTACGGGTAGGTGAGGAACGTGTCGGCGTCCACCATCGTCATCGCGGTGTCCAGGTGCATGAAAGCGCGGCGGCGCGGCAGCTCCACCGCGATCACCCGGTCGACCTCCCCGCCCGCGAACCAGCCGGCGGCCAGGGCCTCGATGCCCTGTGCGGTGGTCCGCTCGCCCATCCCGACCATGACCGCGCCGTTGCCGATGACCAGGATGTCGCCACCCTCGCACGTCGCCGGCTCGTGCGGCTCGTCGTCGTTCCCGTACGAGAAGCGGAACCGCTCGCTCTGCGCAGCGAACATCGGGTGGAAGTTGTAGATGGCCTGCGAGTGCACGGTCTCGCGCTTGCGGGCGGGCATGGTCATCGGGTGCACGGACAGGCTGGCGTACACCCAGGCCGAGTTGTCCCGCTGGAACAGGTGGTTGGGCAACGGTGTGAGGACGAAGTCCTCGTCGTCCAGGTGCCGCCACAGCAGGCTCGGCTGGCGGGGGAGCTGCAGGTCCTTCTTCAGGATGCCGCCGATCAGGAAGGTCGCGAGGGTGGCCGCGTCCAGAGAGCCCAGCATCTCCCCGAGCGGACGGACCAGCGCCGCACCGACCGTACGCACGTTCGCCGTGCGCTCGAGCACGAAGTCGCGCGCGGCCGGGATGTCCAGCGTCTGGGCCAGCAGCTCGGCGTAGTAGTGCACGACTGCGCCGTGGGCCCGCAGCTCGGCGACGAACGCGTCGTGCTCCTCGCGGGCGCGCTGGGCCCAGAGCACGTCGTCGAACAGCAGCTCGCCGACGTTGGTGGGGGTCAGCCGGGACAGCTCCAGGCCGGGCCGGTGCACGACGACCTGCCGCAGGATGCCCACCTCGGAGTCCACGTGGAACGTCATCGCGACCTCCGGGTCAGTTCCCTGCGGCGAGGGATCGCCCGGTGAGCGCACCGGACAGGAAAGTCGCGACCAGGACGTCGGCCCTGGCCCGTGCCTCGTCCGCGCGCCGGGCGGCCTCCGCGATGACAACGGCAGGGACGACCTCGGTCCCCTCGACGCAGCCGGTGACGCCGGCGGACCAGCGGCGCAGCATGTCCGGCGTGGCCTCGGGGTGGAACTGCAGGCCGAGCGCGCTGCCGCGCACGAACGCCTGCGGGCCGACCGCGCTCCTGGCCAGCTCGTTGCTGCCGGGCGGCAGGGAGAACCTGTCCCAGTGCCACTGCAGGTAGGGGCCGGGCGGGATCAGCTCCGGGACGTCGGACTCGATCTCGAACCAGCCGACCTCCGGCTCGGGGGCGCGCTCGACGACGCCGCCCAGCGCGTGGGACAGCAGCTGCCCCCCGAAGCAGATGCCGAGCACCGGCGTCCCCGCCTCGACGGCCGCGCGCAGCAGCGCCTCCTCGCGGTCGACGTGGTCGGCGACGTGCGGCCAGTACACCGACCAGTCCGACCCGAGCGACACGACGAGATCGAACGACCCGGGTCCGGGCAGGGTGGCGTCGTCGTCGCGGTGTGCGACCGCGATGTCCGCGCCGCGGGCCGTGAGCGCCGCACCCACGTAACCGGGGTCGTCGTCGCCGCGGTTGGCGAGCAGCAGGACGCGCACAGCGACACCCTACTGAGCGGTCGGCTGCCCCGACCGGTGAACCGATCCGCCCCGGACGCGACGGAGCGCCGCCCCCCGAGGGGGACGGCGCTCCGTTCGACCGGCGACCGGTCTCAGATGCCGCGGACCTGCTCGGCCTGCGGGCCCTTCTGGCCCTGCACGACCTCGAACTCCACGCGCTGACCCTCGTCGAGGCTGCGGTAGCCGTCGGCCTGGATCGCGGAGAAGTGCACGAAGACGTCGGCGCCGCCCCCGTCCACGGCGATGAAGCCGAAGCCCTTCTCGGCGTTGAACCACTTCACGGTGCCCTGCTGGGCCATTTCCACTCCTAGGAGCTGGGTGTGACGGCCGCACCTCGCGGACGCCGGTGCCGTACTGCCCGCGTCGTGCCCTAGGAGAAGATCCCCGCCAAGCGCACCCGGGCCGACCGGCAC
This sequence comes from uncultured Actinomycetota bacterium, assembly GCA_963849365.1. Lineage (GTDB taxonomy): Bacteria > Actinomycetota > Actinomycetes > Prado026 > Prado026 > CAVQCJ01. The sequence continues at coordinate 76,064 of CAWKHA010000004.1, read as the reverse complement.
TGCCGGGATGGACCAGGTCGAACACGTTCTGGGTACTGCGACCGCCCAGGAGGGTATCAGCGCACGCCCCGGCGGGGGAGCGTTGTGCGATCGTTGTCCCACCCCCCGGTGCCGTGGTGCAGAGTGGGCCAGGTGACCGGGTGGAGCGGCGAGCGGGTCGAACCGCTGCTGACCGGGAGCCTGCTGGTGGCCACGCCCGAGCTGGTCGGGCCGGAGTTCGAGCAGACGGTCGTGCTGCTGCTCGAGCACGACCCCACGACGGGGGCCCTCGGTGTCGTGCTGAACCGGCCGCTGCCCGTGCCCGTCGGCGCCGAGCTGCCCGCGTGGGCGGCGTCCTCGGTCGTCGCCGAGCCGGCGGTGGTGTTCTCCGGCGGCCCGGTCGAGGACGACAGCGTGCTGCTGGTCGCCCTGGCGACCCCCGGCGCCGCCCCGCAGGAGCTCCGCCCGGTGACCGGGCGGGTGGCGGTGGTCCCGTTCACGGTCCCTGCCGACGAGGCGTACCTGTGGAGCGACGGGGTCCGGGTCTTCGCCGGCTACGCCGGCTGGGCGGCCGGCCAGCTCGAGGCGGAGGTCGAGGGCGGGTTCTGGTACGTGGTCGACAGCGAGCCGGGCGACCTGGTGAACGCCGAGCCGGCCAGGCTGTGGCGGTCGGTCCTGCGGCGGCAGCGGGGGGCGCTGGCCCACCTCGCGCTGATGGCCACCTGGACGGCGGATCCGGACCTGAACTGACGGCCGCTCGACCGGTGCCGCGACTGCCTAGACTGCTGCGATGACCGAGCCGCTGGGGCCTGTGAGCCCGGAGACCACGGGCGGGGGCACGATCCTCGAGGAGCTGACCCGTCCGGTACCCACCGATGAGGGCGACCACGAGAAGTTCGCGCACTACGTGCGCAAGGAGAAGATCGTCGAGAGCGCGGTGACCGGCACGCCCGTCGTCGCGCTCTGCGGCAAGGTGTGGACCCCAAACCGCGATCCCGGCCGCTTCCCGGTGTGCCCGGAGTGCAAGGAGATCTTCGAGGGCCTGCCGCCCGGCGGCCACGGTGGCGACGGTGGCGACGGCTCGGAGTGAGCGGTGAGGCGCCAGCCGAACCGGCGGACGAGCTCGCGCGCGATGTGAGCTCCCCGGCAGGTCCGGACGCGCCGCCGCGGCTGTTCGCGCACGGCAACCGGCCGTTGTTGCTCGGCCTCGTGTCGGTCATCCTGCTCATCGCCTTCGAGGCGATGGCCGTCGCGACCGCGATGCCGCGAGCGGTCGCCGAGCTCGGCGGGCTGCCGTACTACGCCTGGGCGTTCAGCGCCTTCGTCGTAACCAGCCTGTTCGCGATGGTCGTCGCCGGGGAGATGTGCGACGCCCGCGGTCCGACCCGTCCGCTCGTCGGCGGGGTCGTGCTGTTCACCTTCGGGCTGCTGGTCGCGGGCACCGCCGTCGACATGGCCGTGTTCGTCGCCGGGCGGGCGATCCAGGGCCTGGGTTGCGGCGCGGTGATCGTCTCGGTGTACGTGGTCGTCGGCCGCGCCTTCCACGAGTCGTTGCGTCCGCGGGTCTTCTCCCTGCTGTCCGGCGCCTGGGTGCTGCCCTCGATCGTCGGACCGCTGGTGGCCGGGTTCCTGGCCGACAACCTGTCGTGGCGCTGGGTGTTCCTGGGCGTCTCGGTGCTGGTCGCACCGGCTCTGCTGCTGATCCTGCCCTCGCTGCCCGCGCTCGAGGGCGGACGAACGGCGACCAGGGTGGGACGCAAGCGGGCCGCCCTGATGGTCGCCGTCGGCGTGGCCTGCCTGCAGTACGCCGGCCAGCGGCTGGACCGGGTAGCCCTGGTGTTCGCCGTCGTCGGGGTCGCGCTGGTGGCGCCGACGGTCCGCCGGCTGCTCCCGCCCGGGACGCTGCGCTTCGCGCGCGGGCTGCCCACCGTCATCGCTATGCGCGGGGTGCTCGCCGGGTCGTTCTTCGGGGCGGAGACCTTCATCCCGCTGATGCTCGTCAGCGAACGCGGTCTGAGCGCCACGCAGGCGGGTCTGTGCCTGACCGGCGGCGCGCTGGGCTGGGCGGGCGGCTCCTGGTACCAGGGCCGGCCGGGGACCCGGATGCCCCGGCACGTCCTGGTGCGGACCGGCTGCGCACTCGTGGCCCTGGCGGTCGTGGGCGTGGCGCTGACCACCTGGTCGGCGGTGCCGCCGTGGTTCGCCGGCGTCGCCTGGGTGGTCGGCGGCACCGGGATGGGGATGGCCATGGCGTCGGTGTCGGTCCTCATGCTGCAGCTGTCCCCGCCGCAGGACCAGGGCGCCAACTCGGCCGCGCTGCAGGTGAGCGACTCCTTGTTCGCGGCGGTCACGATCGGCGTGGGCGGAGTGATCTACGCGGTGGGGCTGCGGCACTCCGGGTCCGGGATCTGGGCGCTGCGGCTGGTCGATCTGCTCATGGTCGCGCTCGCCCTGCTCGGCGTCTCGGTCGCCGGCCGGGTGCGCCCCGGCCGTCCGCGCGGGTCCTCCGCCGCGGACGGGCCCGCGCTGCGGGTCCGCACGGCCGACGCCTCGTAGTCCTCGATCTGAAAGACCTGAGCGCTTCCGCCGTACTACTGTCGGTGACGAGTCGGCCGAAGATCCATCGGGGGCCGTTGGGTCGAGAGGGGCACGTGCGATGACCGATACAACCGCCGCGGCCGGTGACGACGTCCGCGACATCGTGGCCGGGATCGGACGGCACTGGGGCTGGGTGCTGACATTCGGCGTCCTCAGCGTCCTGCTGGGGATCGCCATGATGGTCTGGCCGAAGGGCACGGTCGTGGTGGTCGCGACCTTCCTGGGCGCCTACCTGCTGGTCAGCGGCATCTTCCAGATCGTCAACGCGTTCACGGCGAGCGAGCTCTCCGGCGGGTTCCGGTGGCTGATCGGGATCTCCGGCTTCCTGTCGTTCCTGCTGGGGATGTTCGCCTTCCGCAGCATCGCCCACTCGGTCGCGATCCTGGTCCTGCTGATCGGCTTCGGCTGGATGATCCGCGGCTTCGCACAGCTGATCGACGCCATCGCGGACAAGGGCACGCCGGCCCGTGGCTGGCAGATCTTCTCCGGGATCCTCGGGATCGTCGCCGCCTTCGTGGTGCTGATCTACCCGGCTCCGTCGCTGTGGGCCCTGACGCTCGTGGCCGGGATCTGGTTCGTCGTGCTGGGCATCGCCGAGATCGTCGGAGCCTTCCGGCTCCGCAGCCTGGTCGCCGCCTGAGCCGCAGGACCTAGTCTCTTCAGGGTGGCGGCGGAGACCTCTCAGACGCTCGACCGCGGCCTGCGCATCCTGGACCGCGTGGCCCGGGTGCCGGGCGGCTGCTCGGTCGCCGACCTCGCCGCCGAGCTCGGGGTCGGGCGCACCGTGGTGTACCGGCTGCTGACCACGCTCGAGGCGCACCGGCTGGTGCGTCGAGACGCCGCGGGCCGGGTGAGCCTGGGCCTGGGCGCGCTGCGGCTGGCCGGGCAGGTCGTGCCGCTGATGCGCGAGGCGGCGCTGCCGGCGTTGCGCTCACTCGCCGAGGACGTCGGCGCCACTGCCCACCTGACGGTCGCCGATGCCGGCGAGGCACTGGCCGTGGCGGTGGTCGAGCCGACCTGGACCGACTTCCACGTGGCGTACCGGGTGGGATCCCGGCACGCGCTGGACCGGGGCGCCGCCGGTCGCGCGCTGCTGGTCGGCCGGACCGGGGGCTCCGGCGCGGTGGTCTCGCACGGCGAGCTGCAGCCGGGCGCGACCGGCGTGGCCGCTCCCGTGCCGGGGCTGGCGACCGTCCAGGCCAGCGTCGGCGTGGTCGCGCTGGGGCCGCTCGACCCGGACACGGTCACCCCGAGGGTGGTGCAGGCCGCCGCCGAGGTGGCCGCAGCCCTCGCATGACGCCTCCCTCCGTACCGACTGATGCGCGCGTCTTGGGCCTACCCGGGCGTCGGTAGGACCAAGACGCGCGCATCAGTCGGGTAACGGGGGTGGCGTCAGCCGACGGTGGCGGCGACGAGCGGCTGGGCGCGGTAGGGGACCAGCGTCGCCAGGGCGATCACGGTCGAGGTGCGCTCGACGCCGTCCACCTCGACGATCGAGTCGATCACCCGCTGCAGGTCGGCGTTGGAACGCGCGACCACCCGGCAGAGCAGGTCGCCGCTTCCGGTGATCGTGTGCACCTCCAGCACCTCGGGGATCGCTGCCAGCCGCGCGCCCAGTGGGTCGTGCCCGCGCAGCTGGCGGATGCCGAGCGTGACGAACGCGGTGACTGGGAATCCCAGCGCGACCGGGTCCACGTCGGGCCCCCAGCCGCGGACGACGCCGGCCGCGTCCAGCTTGTCCAGCCGGGCCTGCACGGTGCCGCGGGCGACGCCCAGCCGGCGGCTGGCCTCGAGCACGCCCACCCTGGGCTCGTCGGCGAACAGGGCCAGGATCCGCGCGTCGAGGGCATCCATGTGTCGGACCTCCTGGTCAGGGTGCGCACATGCCGCGGCGAGTCATCCAAGAGACTGGGCATATTGCCCGAAGTTCTCTCGAAGTCTTGCACACTCTGCTTCACCCCAGCATGCTCACCGCATGACCCAAGCGACGACCCACCCGGCCCCGGCTCCCGCCGCCGACGACTTCCCCGTCAAGGGGATGGACGCGGTGGTCTTCGCCGTGGGGAACGCCAAGCAGTCCGCGCACTTCTACACCACGGCGTTCGGGATGCGATGCGTGGCGTACGCGGGTCCGGAGACCGGCCAGCGCGACGAGGCGACGTACGTGCTCGACTCCGGCAGCGCCCGCTTCGTCCTGCGGGGCTCGGTCCGGGCTGGGACCGACCTGGCGCGCCACGTGGCCGAGCACGGTGACGGCGTCGTCGACCTGGCGATCGCGGTCCCCGACGTCCCGCGCGCGTACGCCTTCGCGCTGGCGCACGGCGCCACCGGGCTGGAGGAGCCGCACGAGCTGACCGACGAGCACGGCACCGTCGTCCGGGCGGCGATCGCGACGTACGGTGAGACACGGCACTCCCTGGTCGACCGGTCCCGCTACGACGGCCCCTACCTGCCGGGTTTCGTCGCCCGGGAGCCCGCGCGACAGCCGCAGCCGGACCGGGTCTTCCAGGCCGTCGACCACTGCGTCGGCAACGTCGAGCTGGGGCACATGGACGAGTGGGTGGACTTCTACCACCGGGTCATGGGCTTCACGAACATGGCCGAGTTCGTCGGCGACGACATCGCGACCGAGTACTCGGCGCTGATGTCGAAGGTCGTCGCCGACGGAAGCCGCAAGGTGAAGTTCCCGCTGAACGAGCCTGCGGTCGGCAAGAAGAAGAGCCAGATCGACGAGTACCTGGAGTTCTACGGCGGCCCGGGGGTGCAGCACATCGCGCTGGCCACGGGCGACATCGTGGCGTCGGTCCGGCGGCTGCGCGAGGCGGGCGTGGAGTTCCTGGACACCCCGGACAGCTACTACGACGCGCTCACCGAGTGGGTGGGGACGACGCGGGTGCCGCTGGAGACGTTGCGCGAGCTGCGGATCCTGGCGGACCGCGACGAGGACGGCTACCTGCTGCAGATCTTCACCAAGCCGGTCCAGGACCGTCCGACGGTGTTCTTCGAGCTGATCGAGCGGCACGGCTCGCTGGGTTTCGGCAAGGGCAACTTCAAGGCCCTGTTCGAGGCCATCGAGCGCGAGCAGGCCCTGCGCGGCAACCTCTGACGCCGACTGATGCGCGTGTCTTGGGCCTTCCGGGGTGCCGGAAGGCCCAAGACACGCGCATCAGTCGCGAAAGAGGGGGGGCGGCGGCTGTCAGCGGACGGCGGCGAGCAGCGAGCCGTACGAGCGGACCAGGCAGGTGAGCTCCTCGACGAGGAGCGGGCTGCCCAGGTCGCAGCCCTGACGTACCCACAGGTCCGAGAACAGCATCGCCCGCGCCCGCAGCTCGGCGGCGGGCCGGACCGCGTCGATCCCAGTGGCGTACAGGTACGAGTACAGGCCGGCCAGCGCCTCGGTCAGCTCGCCCGCGCCCTCGACCGCCTCCGCCGCGGCGACCGCGCCGTCGACCGTCGCCGCGAGCGCGCCGTCGTCCGCGCCCGGCCGGTGCTGCAGCTCGCGGTGCACCCGCCACCAGCCCACCTCCCGGCGGGCGGCCTCGGTCGGGTCGATGCCGGTGGGGTGCACCGACTCGACCAGCGCGTAGAACCGGCGCATGGTCGCCTCGGCGCCGGTGGCGTCGTTGTCCGGGTACGGCGCCCACAGCTGGTTCGCGCGCAGTACCAGGTACGCGCCCTGGAGGGTGCGGTGCACCGGCATCCGGAAGCCCTCGCGCACCATCCCGACCGATGCCTGCAGGAACGGGACCCACTCGTGCCGGTAGTAGCAGACCCAGGCGTCGCACTCGTACCGGCCCAGGCGGTGCGGGGCGAAGGAGCGCATGGGCGAAGGCCGCCCGGAGACCGGCCTGCGCGTCACGGACCCATCATCTGACGGCCGGAAGCGGCGGTGCGCGATGATTCGGCCATGTCGATGGCGCCCGGCTGGTATCCCGACCCCTTCTCGGTCGGGTACCTGCGCTGGTGGGACGGCCGCGCCTGGTCGTCCCAGACCCAGGTCGCGCAGCGCAACGACGTACCGCGAGTGCCCAACCAGCCGGCACCTTCGCCCGCCGCGACGCCCGCACCGCCCGAACCGCCCCCCGCAGCGACCGCACCGACCGTGGGGGCGACGCCGGCTCCGACCACCGGGGCCGAGGGCTACCCGCCGGCCCCGCCGTACGGAGCTCCGCCCGGCTACCAGCCACCGCCGTACGGGGCTCCGCCCGGCTACCAGCCACCGCCGACGTACCAGCAGACGCCGCAGCACCCGGCCCCGCCGTGGTCCGGGTACCAGGCCTACCCGGCGCGTCCCGCCGGGCCCACGTTCCCGCTCTCCACCTGGGGTGCGCGGTTCGTCGCCCGGCTGATCGACTACCTGATCCTGGGAATCGTGCTGGTCCCGATCTTCGCCGTCGTGCTGTGGCCGGCGATCTCCGACCTGATCTCCCAGCTGCCGACCCAGCCCGGCCAGCCGATCGACGAGCAGGTGGTGCTGCAGTTCGAGACGAGGGTGATCGGGCAGGCGCTGCTGCTCGGGCTGATCGCTGCGCTGGTCCAGATGGCGTACGAGGTCCCGCAGCTGGTCGCGTCCGGACGCACCCTGGGCAAGCGGGCGGTCGGACAGCGGATCAGGCCGCTCGCGGAGGACCGCAACCCCACCTGGGGCGAGGCGGCGGCCCGGACCGGACTGATGGTCGGCGGCACCCTCATCGCCGGAGGGCTGTTCCTGCTGCTGGACGACCTGTGGCCGCTGTGGGACAAGCCGTGGCAGCAAGCCCTGCACGACAAGGCCGCGAAGACGGTCGTGGTCCCGAAGTAGGCGCTCAGCAGCCCGGGCCGGTCACGGGACTGCGGGCAGCACGGTGCCGGCGACCTCGCCGAGGGTCAGCCGGGACCCGTCCAGGCCCGGCGCGGTCGCCCGCAGCACGACGGTGTCGCCGTCCTCGAGGAACGCGAGCTCACGTCCACCGGCCAGTGTCAGCGGTTCGCGGCCGCCCCAGGACAGCTCCAGCAGCGAGCCGCGCTCGTGCAGGTCGGGGCCGCTCACGGTCCCCGACGCGTACAGGTCCCCGGTCCGCAGCGAGGCACCGTTCGCGGTGAGGTGCGCGAGCTGCTGGCCCGGCGTCCAGTACATGGTCGAGAACGGCGGACGGGAGATCACCTCGCCGTCGAGCTCGACCTCGAGCGCGAGGTCGAGCGACCAGGGCTCCGGGTCGCGCAGGTACGCCAGCGGCGCGGGGTCCTGAGCCGGTGCCGGCACGCGGGCCGCCGCCAGCGCCGCCAGCGGCGTCACCCACGCGGACACCGACGTGGCGAACGACTTGCCGAGGAACGGGCCGAGCGGCTGGTACTCCCACGCCTGCACGTCGCGCGCCGACCAGTCGTCGAGCAGCACGACGCCGAACACGTGCTCGGCCAGTGCCGACGCCGGCACCCGGGTCCCTTGGTGCGACGGGACGCCGACGACGAAGCCGACCTCCGCCTCGATGTCCAGCCGCCGGCTCGGGCCGAAGACGGGGTCGGCGTCCGAGCCGGCCGGCCGGCGCTGCCCGCACGGCCGCACCACGGGCGTCCCCGAGACGACCACCGTCCCGGACCGCCCGTGGTAGCCGATCGGCAGCCACCGCCAGTTCGGCGGCAGGTCCGCCGCGTCCGGCCGGAAGATCGCGCCGACGTTCCGGGCGTGGTGCTCGGAGGAGTAGAAGTCGACGTAGTCGGCGACCTGCCACGGCAGCCGGAGCACGACCCGGTCGAGCGGGTACAGGTGCGGCGCGACGGTGTCGCGGTGGCTCTCCTCGGACAGCAGCTCGCCCACTCGTTCCCGGACGGCCGCCCAGGCCCGCGGGCCCCGGGCCATGAAGGTGTTCAGCGCCGGCTCGGTGAAGTCGTGGCCGTGCGGCACTGAGACCGCGCCGAGATCGAGCACGTGGTCGCCGATGCGCACGCCGCAGCGCGCCGGGCCGTCGGGCGGCGCGAACACGCCGTACGGGAGGTGGGCCGGTCCGAACCCGGAACCGGCCGGCACGTCGACCCAGGTGGTGGTCGGCCGGGCCGCCCCGGCGGGCCCGGTCACCGCGGACCCTCGTCGTCGTCCGTCAGCCCGAGCGCGACCAGGTCGGCCACCGGGTCCTGGACCCCGCAGCAGCCGAACGACACGAACGCGCGGCGGGCGGCCGCGACGTCCGCCCCGGCCAGGATGCCGAGCAGGGGTGCGGCGTCGCGCTCGGCGAGCAGCCGGGCCATCTGCCCGGCGTCGGCCCCGTCGGTCCCCGCGCTCACCGCCGCGAGCACGTTGAGGAAGCCGTGCTGCGGCATGCCGTCCGCCGACTCCGACCGCAACGCGTGGTGCAGGCCGGCGGTGAGCTTGAACGGCAGCCGATGGTCCAGGGCGGCACGGAGGAACCCGGCGAGCTCCGGCTCGGTCGGGACGGCGGCCGCGGTCGGCCCGCCGGTGCGGTACTTCGCCCGTTCCGCACCGTCCGCGGCCAGCACGTCCAGCGCCGCCTCGAAGCCGGTCCTGGGCAGCTCGACGTACGTCGTGACCGACAGCGTCAGCTGGTCCAGGAGGACCCGCGTCGCCTGCGCCGGGTCGTGCGCGGAGGGCAGGGCGATCTCGGCCTGGACGAGCCGCGCGCGGTCCTCCTGGTCGAGCAGGCCGCGCACCCCCTCCATGAGTCCGGCCAGCCCTGCCGCGGCGTCGGCGACGAGCCCGACGGCGAGGTCGTCGCCGGCCCGGGCGACGGCCAGCAGCTCGCCGACCTGGCTCGGGCGCACCAGCAGCGGCCCGACGGCGTCGCCGTACCAGGCGGAGCGGTGCCGACGGTGCGCGGCGACCGCGGCGGGGACGCTCGCGTCACCGGGAGGGAAGACCGCGGCGTCATCGAGCAGGGCGCGCACGAGGCCGGGCACGACCGCTCGCAGGCGGTGCGGCGTGGGCGTTGACACGACGGGTGACGGTAGCGGACGCTCTGATGACAGGACAGTGGCGTCCGATATCCGGTACACAACGATCCGCTGCCACCCCCAAGCGCACCGAGCCCCAGCGCACCGAGACCAGGAGCGGCGATGCCCTTCTACCGAGCGGTCGGCGACATCCCGCGCAAGCGGCACGTGCAGTTCCGGCGTCGCGACGGCGGCCTGTTCGCCGAGGAGCTGATGGGCATCGAGGGTTTCTCGCACGACTCGGCGCTGCTCTACCACCGGCACCTGCCGACCGCGATCGTCGCGGCCGAGGCGGCCGACGAGCTCGCCCAGCCGCGGCACACCCGGCCGAACCACCCGCTGCTGCCGCGGCACCTGCTGACGCACAAACTGGACCCGGGTCCGGCCGACGCGGTGACCGGACGGCAGCTGCTGATGGCGAACCCGGACGTGCGGATCCTCTACGCGGCCGCGGACCGGCCGTCCCCGCTGTACCGCAACGCGATCGGTGACGAGCTTGTCTACGTCGAGTCCGGTGCGGGCACCGTCGAGACTGTCTTCGGCGCGCTCGGCGTGGGGGCCGGCGACTACGTGCTGCTGCCGACGTCGACGACGCACCGCTGGGTGCCGGACCCGGCCACCCGGGAGCCGCTGCGGCTGCTGGTCAACGAGGCGACCGGGCACGTCGGCCCGCCGCGCCGGTACCTGTCCCCGCGCGGCCAGTTCCTGGAGCACAGCCCGTACTGCGAGCGCGACCTGCGCGGGCCGGCCGAGCCGCTCCAGGTCGAGGCCGAGAGCGTCGACGTGCTGGTGCGGCACCGGCAGGGCATCACGAAGTACACCTACGCGCACCACCCGTTCGACGTGGTCGGCTGGGACGGCTGCCTGTACCCGTACGTGTTCAGCATCAAGGACTTCGAGCCGATCACCGGACGGCTGCACCAGCCGCCGCCGGTGCACCAGACGTTCGAGGGACCCGGCTTCGTGGTCTGCTCGTTCGTGCCGCGGCTGTTCGACTACCACCCGCTGTCGATCCCGGCGCCGTACAACCACGCCAACGTCGACAGCGACGAGATGATCTTCTACGTCGGCGGCGACTTCATGAGCCGCAAGGGGGCCGGGATCGAGATGGGCTCGATCACGCTGCACCCGAGCGGGTTCGTGCACGGCCCGCAGCCGGGCAGCGTGGAGGCCAGCATCGGGGCGCAGCGCACAGAGGAGTACGCCGTGATGGTCGACACCTTCCGTCCGCTGGACCTGGCCGACGCGGCGTTCGCGTGCGAGGACGAGGGCTACCCGTGGACGTGGTCCGGCGCCTCGGCGCGGCTCACCGGCCCGGACAACGGCGTGAACGCCGGGTGATCTCCGGACGGCCGGCCCGTCCGGTGGGCCGGCCGCTCAAGCGTGGCATGGTGGAGGTCGACGGCTAGGGGAAGGTCCCCTGCCCCTCTGGAGCCTCCGTGCGGATCCGTCCCCGTGTCGCCAGCCTCGCCGCTCTCGGCGTCGTCGCAGCCACGCTCCTCGCCGCAGGTGCCCCCGCGGGCGCCGCGACGAACCCGCCACGCAGGATCGTGTCCGCCTGGCTGCCCTACTGGACCGCGTCGGCGTCGACCGCCTCGGCCGTCGCGAACAAGGACCTCTTCACCGACGCCAGCCCGTTCTGGTTCACCGCGTCGTCCGCGACGACCATCACCGCTCAGCTCGACGTCGCCACCCGGCAGACGGTGACCGACCAGCTGCACGCAGCCGGCATCCCCGTCTTCCCGAGCGTCACCGACAGCCTCCCCGCGCACGGCATGGCGGCGGTCCTGGCCGACCCGGCCACCCGCCTGCAGCACGTCAACGCGCTGCTCGCGACCGTCATCGCAGGCGGCTACGACGGCATCGACCTGGACTACGAGAAGTTCGCGTTCTCCGACGGCTCGTCCACATGGGCGGCCACGCGGCCGTCGTGGGTCGCCTTCGTGACGCAGCTGTCGGCGGCCCTGCACGCGCGCGGCAAGAAGCTGTCGGTCACCACGCCGTACATGACCGCGCCAACCACCGGCTACTGGGTCTACGACTGGCTGCACATCGGGCCGTATGTCGACCGGCTGCGGATCATGACTTACGACTACAGCACGTCCCGCGCCGGCCCGATCGCGCCGATCAGCTGGGTGACGGCGGTGGCGGCGTTCGCGGTGACGCAGCTGCCCGCGTCCAAGGTCTGGATCGGCGTGCCGACGTACGGCTACGACTGGCCGTCCAGCACCACCGGATGCCCGGTCGACAACATGCCGGTGCGGCAGTCCCACACGGCGACGGCGGCGGCCGCGTTGGCGGTGTCGCTCGGCCGGACGACGACCTGGAACGCGACCTACGGCGAGCGCACCTTCACGTACCTCAAGACGTACTCCGGTCACACGGCGACCGGCGCCGCGGCGTCGTGCACGGTCACGCGCACGGTCTGGTACGACGACCGGAGCTCGGTCCTGCTCCGTGCGCACCTGGTCGGCACCTACCACCTCGGCGGCATCGCGTTGTGGACGGTCGGCGGCGAGGACGTCGGGCAGTGGTCGCTGCTGCGCTCCTACGCCCAGACGATCGCACCGGACGTGAGCTTCACCCGCGCCTCGACGAGCGTCCCGAAGGTCGCGTACGGGCAGGCGGTCACCGTCTACGGCCTGGTGACGCGGGGGAACGGCGGCACGCCGATCGTCGGCGCGACCGTGCAGATGCAGGCGCAGCGCACCGGAGCGAGCACCTGGAACACGCTGCTGACCGGGACGACGTCGGACACCGGTGCCGTGCAGTTCAGCCACGTGCCGACCGGCGCGACGAACTACCGGCTGCTCACCCTGAGCGCGTTCGACCACACAGCCGACTACAGCCCGGTGGTCACCGTGGCCGTGACGCGGGCGATCACCCTGGCGGCGACGCCGACGACGCTGGTGCACGGCGGGACGTTCACGCTGTCCGGGGTGGTGCGGCCGAACGCCGGGGGCATCCGGGTCTACGTCCAGCGCTGGAACGGGACCGGCTACACCACGGTGGCGTCAGTGCTGGCCGCGCCCGGCGGCGTCTTCAGCTACCCGGTGCGGACGACGACCGCGGGCTCCTACGGCTACCGCGTGTTCGTGTACGGCGACGCGACCTACGGCGCGTTCACGACCGGACGGGTGACCGTCACCGCCACCTGATCGGTCAGGTCGTCGAGAGGCAGACGGCGGGCAGGTCGAACCAGCGCAGCGCCTCGAAGTCGGCTGACACCCCGGTCGGTGCGACGTCTGCAGGCTCGGGCCGGTTCGCCAGCAGCGCCCGCGCCTCCTCCAGGTAGCCCGCCAGTGCGCTCTCCGGCGCCGTCTCCCCGTGCCGCGGGTAGCACATCACCCCGTCGGCGTCGTAGCCCACGTCGGCCAGCCGCAGCGGCGGCTCGACCGGGCCGGAGCGGTGCCGCCACATCCCCGAGGCGGGGTCGAACCGGTAGTCCGGCAGCAGCGCCCAACCGCGGTCGGCCACCAGTGCGACAGCATCGACGATGTACTGGAACACGGTCTCGCTGATGAAGTAGTTGAACGACACCCGCACCCAGCCGGGCTTGATGCCCTCGCAGCCGTGCGTGATCTCGCGCTCGAACTCGTGCGAGCGCTCGATGTCGATGCCGAGCAGGCGGTGCCCGTACGGCCCGGCGCAGGAGCAGCCGCCGCGGGCCTGGATGCCGAACAGGTCGTTGAGCACCGCGACGACGAAGTTGTGGTGCAGGTACCGCCCGCCGGGGCGGCGCACCGTGAACGACACGATCGACAGCCGCTCGGCCGACCGGTTGCCGAGCACCTGGATGGTGTCGTGCCGCTCCCACTCGTGCATGGCCCGCTGCACGTAGTCGTCCTCGCGGGCCCGGATCGTCTCGACCCCGACGGCCTGTTTGAGCGCGAAGACCAGCCCGGCCCGGATCGACTCGATGATCGCCGGCGTGCCGCCCTCCTCCCGGTGCACCGGGTCGGACAGGTAGACGTGCTCGCTCGGGTTGACGTAGGAGACCGTGCCGCCGCCCACGACGTCCGGCACCGTGTTGGTCAGCAGCTCGCGCCGCACCACGAGCACGCCCGGCGTGCCCGGCCCGCCGATGAACTTGTGCGGCGACAGGAAGATCGCGTCCTTGTACGCCTGCGGGTGCTCGGCGCAGACCGGGTTCATGTCGATCTCGACGTACGGGGCGGCGGCGGCGAAGTCCCAGCACGCGAGCGCGCCGTGGCGGTGCAGCAGGTCCGAGATGCGGTGCGTGTCGCTGACGATCCCGGTCACGTTGCTGGCCGCGCTGAACGACCCGATCTTCAGTGGCCGGTCGGCGTACGCCTCGAGCTCGGCGGCCAGGCGGGCCGAGTCGATGTGGCCGTCGGCGTCCTCCGGGATCACGACGACGTCCGCGATCGACTCCCGCCAGGGCAGCTCGTTGCTGTGGTGCTCGAACGGGCCGATGAACACGACCGGACGCTCCGCCCGCGGGATCTGCGCCGACAGCGCGTACCGCGCGTCCAGGTCGGCCGGCAGCCGCAGGTTGAGCACGCCGACGAGCTTGTCGATCGCGGCGGTCGAGCCCGAGCCGGCGAACAGCACGCAGGTGCTCTCGTCGCCGCCCACGGCGTCGTGGATGATGCGGCGCGCGTCCTCGCGCAGCCGGGTGGTCTGCAACCCGGTGCCGCTGGACTCGGTGTGCGTGTTCGCGTACCGCGGCAGGACCTCGTCGCGGATGAAGTCCTCGATGAATGTCAGGGCCCGGCCGCTGGCGGTGTAGTCGGCGTAGGTCGTGCGCCGCAGCCCGTACGGGCCCGGCATCACCTGGTCGTCGCCGATGACGCTCTCGCGGATGCGGCGCAGCAGGGGCGGGTCCGGAAGGTCGGGCACGCGGCTTACGGTAGCCCCGCTCCGCCCCCTGGGCCCCCTCGGAGACCGGAGCGGACGTGCCACCATGGGCGGGTGCTGCCAGGCTCCCCGCCCGCACGGGCATCCGCGCCGGTCGAGCTGCCGACCGAGCTGGACCGGCCCGATGCGGAGGCCTCGGTCCTGCCCGCGTTGCCCTGGGTCACGATCGTGTGGAACGACCCGGTGAACCTCATGTCCTACGTCGCGTACGTGTTCCGGACCTACTTCGGCTACCCCGCCAAGAAGGCCGAGCGGCTCATGCTCGCGGTGCACAACGAGGGCCGCGCAGCCGTCTCGGCGGGCACCCGCGAGGAGATGGAGCGCGACGTCGTGGCCATGCACGGGTACGGGCTGTGGGCCACCATGCAGCAGGACGACTGAGGGCGGCCGGTGGCTACCACGGGGTTCCGCCGTTCCCGCGGAGGAGTGGTGACCATGGTCGTCCCGGCCGACGAGGCACCGATCCTGCGCGGGCTGCTCGAGCAGCTGGCCGAGCTGGTCGCGCCGGCCGAGCCGCTGGACGACGACCCGCTGGCGGCGATGGTCGGCATCGGCGACCAGACCGGCACGCCAGAAGACCCGGTGCTCGCCCGGCTGTTCCCGGACGCGTACCCCGCCGACGCCGAGGCTGCCGCCGAGTTCCGCCGCTACACCGAGTCCGGGCTGCGCGAGGCCAAGCAGGCCAACGCCCGGACCGCGCTGGCCACGCTGGACGCCCCCGGGACCGACCACCCGCTGACCGACTTCGAGGTGCAGGCCTGGCTGGGCGCGCTCAACGACCTGCGGCTCGCGCTGGGCACGCGGCTGGACGTCACCGAGGACTGGCACCAGCAGGCCGCGGCGCTCGCCCCGGAGGACCCGGCGCTGGTGCTGTTCTCCGTCTACGACTGGCTGAGCATGCTCCAGGAGCTCCTGGTCCGCTGCCTGCGCTGACCCGCGGTCCCGCTGTCAGACCCAGCCGGGCCGATGGCCCTGGCTGGGTCTGACACGGGACGGCCGCCGGGCGCCTCCCGGTTCGCGGCTAGGCTCTCGGCCGTGCTCACCATCGCCCGGGACGTCGTCGACGCGATCGTCGCGCACGCCCGCCGGGACCACCCCGACGAGGCCTGCGGGATCGTCGCCGGCCCGGTGGGCAGCGACCGGCCCGAGCGGTTCGTGCCGATGCTGAACGCGGCCCGCTCACCCACGTTCTACGAGTTCGACTCCGGCGACCTGCTGCGCATGTACCGGGAGCTGGACGCCCGCGACGAGGAGCCCGTGGTCGTCTACCACTCGCACACCGCCACCGAGGCGTACCCGTCCCGGACCGATGTGAGCTACGCCTCCGAGCCCGGCGCCCACTACCTGCTGGTGTCCACGCGCGACCCTGACAGCGCCGAGGTCCGCTCCTACCGGATCGTCGACGGCGAGGTCACCGAGGAAGAAGTCCGGGTCGTCCCCGCGTTGGACCCGGCGGGCAGCACGCCCTGAGCCAGCCACCGCCCCCGTACCGAGGAGACACCGCACCGATGGCCGTCGAGGTCCGCATCCCGACCATCCTCCGCCCGTACACCGGCGGGGAGAAGTCCGTCGACGGCAGCGGGGGCACGCTCGACGAGCTGTTCACCGACCTGGAGAGCCGGCACCCGGGGCTGCGCGAGCGGCTGGTCGAGGACGGCCAGCTGCGGCGCTTCGTGAACGTCTACCTGAACGACGAGGACGTC
This sequence comes from uncultured Actinomycetota bacterium, assembly GCA_963849365.1. Lineage (GTDB taxonomy): Bacteria > Actinomycetota > Actinomycetes > Prado026 > Prado026 > CAVQCJ01. The sequence goes on along the minus strand of CAWKHA010000004.1, from coordinate 59,979 downwards.
CGGTTCCTCGGCGGGCTGGGGACCGAAGTGTCCGACGGCGACGACGTGACCATCCTGCCCGCCGTCGCCGGCGGCAGCTGAGCGGGCCGAACCCGCCGTGCGCTTCGACTCGCTGCTGGAATCGGTCGGCCACACCCCGCTGGTCGGGCTGCCGCGGCTGTCGCCGTCGCCGCAGGTCCGGTTGTGGGCCAAGCTCGAGGACCGCAACCCGACCGGCTCGGTCAAGGACCGGGCCGCGCTCGCCATGGTGGAGGCGGCAGAGGCGGACGGCTCGCTGCGCCCCGGCGACACGATCCTGGAGCCCACGTCGGGCAACACCGGCATCTCGCTGGCGATGGCCGCTCGGCTCAAGGGCTACGGGCTCGTCTGCGTGATGCCGGAGAACACCTCACCCGAGCGGACGCAGCTGCTGCGCATGTGGGGCGCGCAGGTCGTCTACTCGCCGGCCGCGGGCGGCTCCAACGAGGCGGTCCGGGTGGCCAAGCGCATGTCCGCCGAGCACCCCGAGTGGGTGCTGCTCTACCAGTACGGCAACCCGGCGAACGCCGACGCGCACTACCGCGGGACCGGCCCGGAGATCCTCGCCGACCTGCCCACCGTGACGCACTTCGTGGCCGGCCTGGGGACGACCGGGACGCTCATGGGCGCGGGGCGGTTCCTGCGCGAGCACGTTCCCGGGATCCAGATCGTGGCCGCCGAGCCGCGCTATGGCGAGCTGGTCTACGGCCTGCGCAACCTCGACGAGGGCTTCGTCCCCGAGCTGTACGACCCGTCGGTCCTGACCACCCGCTTCTCGGTGGGGCCGCGCGACGCCGTGCGCCGCACCCGTGAGCTGCTCGAGCAGGAGGGCATCTTCGCCGGGATCTCCACCGGGGCGATCCTGCACGCTGCGCTGGGCGTCGCGCGCAAGGAGGTGAAGGCAGGACGGCGCGCGGACATCGCCTTCGTCGTGTGCGACGGCGGCTGGAAGTACCTGTCGACCGGGGCGTACGAGGGCGGGCTCGACCACGCCGAGGCCGCGCTGGAGGGGCAGCTCTGGGCCTGACCGTGGCCTCACGACCTCCGCGATCTCGAGCCGATGGGGCCCGAGCGCGGCGTGTCGTGACGCATCTCTCAAGATCGCGGGCTCGGGGGGGCACGTACCCTGGTCGGCTGTGACGGACGCTCCCATCGGCATCTTCGACAGCGGTGTCGGCGGCCTGACCGTGGCGCGCGCCGTCCTCGACCAGCTGCCCGACGAACCGGTCCTGTACGTCGGCGACACCCTGCGCGGCCCTTACGGTCCCCGGCCGCTCGCCCAGGTCCGGGCGATGGCGCTGGACGTCATGGACCACCTGGTCGAGCAGGGCGTGAAGCTGCTCGTGATCGCGTGCAACAGCGCGAGCGCCGCGGTCCTGCGCGACGCGCGCGAGCGCTATGCGGTGCCGGTCGTCGAGGTGGTGCACCCGGCCGTCCGGCGGGCCGTGCAGGCGACGCGCAACGGCCGGGTCGGCGTGATCGGGACGGTCGCGACGGTCACCAGCGGCGCGTACGAGGACGCCTTCGCCGCGGCCCCTGACCTGAGCCTCACGGTGCAGGCTTGCCCGCGTTTCGTGGAGTTCGTGGAGTCCGGCGTCACCTCCGGGCCGGAGCTGCTGGCCGTGGCGCACGGCTACCTCGACCCGGTCGCCGCGGCCGGCGTCGACACCCTCGTCCTGGGCTGCACGCACTACCCGCTGCTCACCGGCGTGCTGTCGTACGTCATGGGCGACGGGGTGACGCTGGTGTCCAGCGCGGAGGAGACCGCCAAGGACGTCTACCGGACGCTCGCCGGTGAGGGCCTGCTGCGCCCGCCCGGGGGGCCCGCACCCGAGCACCGCTTCCTGGCCACCGGCGACCCGGAGGCGTTCACCCGCCTCGGCCGCCGGTTCCTCGGGCCGGAGATCGGCGCGGTCGGCCGGGCCGACCTCGAACCCGCGGCCGTCTGGGCACGCGCGTGAGGCTGACCGTCGTCGGGTGTTCGGGATCGATGCCGGGGCCGCGGTCGGCCGCATCCTGCTACCTCGTCGAGCACGACGGCTTCGCGCTGGTCCTGGACCTGGGCAGCGGGGCGCTCGGCTCGCTGCAGAGGTACGTGCAGCCGGCCGCAGTGGACGCGGTGCTGCTCAGCCACCTGCACGCCGACCACTGCCTGGACCTGTGCGGCATGTACGTCGCCCTGCGCTACACGCCGACCGACGCTCCTGACGCCCGGGTGCGCCCGGACCTGCTGCCGGTGTACGGCCCGGCCGGGACCGGAGAGCGGATCGCCGCGGCGTACGGGGTGGGGCCGGCCGAGCTGGGCCGGGTGCTGGCGTTCCACGAGGTCCGGCCCGGTCGTTTCCGGCTCGGCCCGTTCGAGGTCACCGCCGCACCGGCCCGGCACCCGGTCGAGAGCCACGCGCTGCGGCTGACCGCGGGTGGTCGAAGCCTCGTCTACACCGGCGACACCGCACCCTGCGGCCCGCTCGACGAGCTGGCGGCCGGGGCCGACGTGCTGCTCGCCGAGGCCTCGTTCACCCGGACTGCGGCGAACCCGCCCGACCTGCACCTGACCGCGCGTGAGGCCGGCGAGCTCGCCGAGCGCGCGTCCGTCGGCCGGCTCGTGGTGACCCACGTACCGCCGTGGTACGACCCGGCGGACGCGGTCGCGGAGGCCGCCACCGCGTACCGCGGTCCGTGCGTCGCCGCGGAGCCGGGCTTGGCTGTGGAGCTGTAGGCGCGGCTGGTTAGAGTCCTGCGCATGTCCTCGACCCCACTGACCGGAACGCGTGTCGACGGCCGTTTGGCCGACCAGCTCAGGCCGGTGACGATCTCCCGTGGGTGGTTGGACCAGGCGGAGGGGTCGGTGCTGGTCGAGTTCGGGCGCACCCGGGTGCTCTGCGCGGCGTCGTTCACCGAAGGGGTGCCGCGGTGGAAGCGCGGTGGTGGCTCGGGCTGGGTGACCGCCGAGTACGCGATGCTGCCGCGGAGCACGAACACGCGGTCCGACCGCGAGTCGGTCAAAGGCCGGCTGGGCGGGCGCACGCAGGAGATCTCGCGGTTGGTCGGACGGTCGCTGCGCGCGGTGGTCGACCACACCGCGCTCGGGGAGAACACCGTGGTACTCGACTGCGACGTGCTGCAGGCGGACGGCGGCACGCGTACGGCCGCCATCACCGGCGCCTACGTGGCGCTGGCCGACGCGGTGGAGTGGGCCCGGGGCCAGGGCCTGCTGCGCGGCGGTGCCGAGCCACTGACCGGGTCCGTCGCGGCGGTGTCGGTGGGTGTCGTCGACGGTGTCCCGCTGCTGGACCTGTGCTACACGGAGGACGTGCGCGCCGAGACGGACATGAACGTGGTCATGACCGGCGACGGCCGATTCGTCGAGGTGCAGGGCACCGCCGAGGGCGAGCCCTTCGACCGCATCCTGCTCGACCAGCTGCTCGAGCTCGCCGGCGTCGGTTGCGCCGAGCTCACGGCGATCCAGAACCTCGCCCTCTCGTGACCCCCGGTCGGGGAGGCGGCCGCCGATGAGCCGGCTGCAGCTGGTCCTGGCCAGCCGGAACCGGCACAAGGTGGCCGAGCTGGGCCGGATCCTCGGCGACGCGGGTCTCGCGATCGACCTGCTGACCGTGGCCGACTTCGACGGTGTGCCGGACGTGGCGGAGACCGGCGTGACCTTCGCGGAGAATGCTCTGCTCAAGGCCCGAGCGGTCTGCGCGGCGACCGGCGCAGCCACCGTGGCCGACGACTCGGGGTTCTGCGTGGACGTGCTGGGCGGGATGCCGGGGGTCTTCTCGGCCCGCTGGTCGGGGCGGCACGGCAACGACCGGGCGAACCTGGAGCTCGTGCTCGCTCAGGTGGCCGACGTCCCGGACGACCACCTCGGTGCGTCGTTCGTGTGCGCGGCCGCGCTGGCCCGGCCCGACGGCACCGAGGTCGTCGTCGAAGGCCGCTGGCCTGGGCGCCTGGTCCGCACGCCACGCGGGAGCAACGGCTTCGGCTACGACCCGATCTTCGTGCCGGAAGGCGAGCATCGGACATCGGCCGAGCTCTCCGACGACGAGAAGGACGCGGCCAGCCACCGCGGCCGGGCGCTCCGAGCGCTGCTGCCGTCCATCGCAGAGCTGGCCGCCGCGGCTCACTGACCGACCGCCGGGTCGCCGAACGTCGGCTCGGGTGCCAGGTGCAGCAGGCCGATGAGCAGTGGCGGCAGCAGCAGCTCCGCTCCCGCGCCGGCGAAACCGCCGTCGGTCCGGCCCGGGACCACGGGGGTGCTGCCGCCGTTCCCGGCGACGATGCGGGCGAGCGACGCCAGCGACGCCGTGCCCCCGTCCAGGTAGTGCGAGTGCTGCCCGAGGAGCGACGTGCCGGTGGCCGTCTCGGCGGGGAAGCGGTGGGCGCCGAACGATGCGGCCGCGGGGTCGACGCCGAAGCGGCTGAGGTGGCTGACCGGGTCGGCGCTGGCGGCCCCGACGAAGACGTGACCGCTCGGGACCGGAAGGTCGGTGGCGCGCTCCACCGTGACGCCGGGACTGCCCAGCACCGCCAGCTCGTCGACGCCGCCCGGGAGCAGCCGGGTGGCCAGCGCTGCGACGACGCTTCCGTAGCTGTGCCCGACGACTGTGACGTGCGGCTGGTCGTCGTTGCGCGCGGCCCGCAGGCCCGCCAGCTCACGGGCCAGCGCCGCCGCCCCGGCCTGCGCGCGCGGCAGGAACGCCACCTCGGGCAGGTCCGGTGTCTCGTACCCCAGCCACGCGACGGTGGCCACTGCGGGGCGGGACGCGAGCCGACGGGTCGCGGCGTACAGCTGCCAGGCGCTCCCGGCCAGGCCAGGCAGACCGGGATCGACCCGGGCGGCGAGGCCGGGCACCACGTACGCCACGTGAGCCGCCGTGTCGAGCCGGCCGAAGGCGATCGCCGCGCGGCCGCGACCGGCCCACGCCTGCGGTTCGTAGTCGAGCAGGAGCACCGGGACCCTCGTCCCGGTCAGCGGGTCCACCCGCACCCGGTCCAGCTCGTCGAGCAGGCGCAGGTCGACAGCGTGGGCAGCGGCCGCGGCCGGCGCGCCATCTGCGCCCGGAGCCGGATGCGCCGCCCAGGCGGCCAGCCGGCGGGCGAGGACCGCACGGTTGGCCCGGTCCCGGGCGCCGGCGGGAACCCCGCCCAGCGCTCCGACAGCGGCCGCGGTCGCCCGGCCGGCGATCAGGCGGAGCTGTTCCGCGGGGGTGTGTGCGGCCCACCACAGCGCGACGCGGTCGGCCGCCGTCCCGGGGGCCGGTACGGCGGCCAGCCATGCGGCGGCTGTGGCCGGCCCCAGCTGCCGGACCATGTCGGCGCGGGCAGAAGGGGTCTCGTCGGTGCCACGCAGGACCGCTCGGCAGCGGTCGGCCGCCGACCGGAGCATGGCGGCGCAGTTCGTGCTCGCTCGCTGGACCTGCACCACCGACTCCGCCAGCTCGAGCTCGGCGCCCATCACCCAGGGCAGCCCACAGCCCGGCAACGTCGTGGCCCCGACCACGGCGGCCCGGAGCGCCCGGACGGCGCGGTCCGAGGCGTCGGCCACGACGGTCGCGGCGCGGGCCAGGCTCTGCTGGGCGATGTCGAGAGCCCGGGCGACCGCGGCGATCCCGTGCGCTCGGCGGCGCAGCAGGTGGCCGGCGGAGGTGGCGGCCGGTCCCTGCCATCCGGCCGGCAGCGCGGAGGCGGCAGCGCGCTCGAGCCGCGCGGCCGCGGCCGAGATCGGCTCGACCGCACCCAGGAGCGCCCGGCTGGTCGCGGTGAACACGTCCGCGACCCCGTCGGCGGGCCACGGTGGCGCGAGCGCGCTCATCGCGACCCCAGCGTGACGGCGAGCCGGCTGTCCACACCGGCGTAGGCCTCCGCGGCGGACACGAGCGCCTGCGCGACCCGGTGCAGGGCAGCGGCCTCTGCGAGCAGCGCCGCCCTGGCGTCGGCGGTCAGCGCCGCCGCGGCCGCCGGGACCGGGGCCGGCGCCGGGGCGGCCACGCGGCCTGCCGTCACGAGGGCCGCGCCGGTTTCCTCCAGCACGCCGGCGACGCGACGGACGGCGGCTGCGAGCTCCTGCACGGCGGCCGGCGAGACGGTCACCGGCGCGGCTGGTGCGGTCGACGCGGGCCCCGCCGTGGTGGCGCCGGACGGCTCGGGATCGGTAGGCATGCCCGAACCCTCGTCCGGCCGGGCGGTGTCCGGCCAGCGGCCCTGGGCGACCGGTGGACAGCCCGCTCGGTCAGTCGGACCTGGGGACAAGTCCCGTGTCGCAGGACGAGGCGTGGCGACTGATGCGCGCGTCTTGGTCCTACCGACGCCCGGGTAGGCCCAAGACGCGCGCATCAGTCGGTACGGGGGGAGGCGTGGCGCTGGATCAGGGAGGCAGCGGCAAAGTACGAACGTCGAAGTGTCCGAGGACGACTGGCGCGATCTGGCCCGCGGCGGGAAGCCGGGCGCGGCGAAGCGGTCCTGATCCCCGCGGCTGTGTCGTCCGGCTGTCGGCCTGTAACACTGCGCCATGCCCGTGACCGTGTGCGTGGCCGGCGCGACCGGCTGGACCGGACGTCCCGTCGCCGAGGCCGTGCTCGCGGCCGACGACATGCAGCTGCGGTCGGCGGTGAGCCGGACGGCCGCCGGTCGCGACCTCGGCGCATCCTGGGGTGGCCCGGACATCGGCGTCCAGGTGTTCGGTGCGGTCGACGACGCGGCCCTCGACGGTGTCGACGTGCTGGTCGACTTCACCTCCCACGAGGCCGCGCTGCCGAACGCGTTGGCGGCCGTCGCGCACGGCGTGTGCGTGGTCATCGGCGCGTCCGGGCTGGTCGCGGAGGAGTTCGAGCGGATCGACGCCGCTGCCCGTGCCAGCGGCGTCGGCGTGGTGGCCGCGGGGAACTTCTCGATCACAGCGGCGATGGCGACCGCGGCCGCGCTGCTCGTCGCCCGGCACCTGCCGGAGCACGAGATCATCGACTACGCCTCGGCGGGCAAGCCGGACGTGCCCAGCGGCACCGCGCGGGAGCTGGCCGAGCGGTTGGGCGCTGTCAGCCGTCCGACGCTCGAGGTAGCCCTCGAGCAGACGAGCGGTCCGGTCCAGGCGCGGGGCGCGACGGTCGCGGGGACGCAGGTGCACTCGGTCCGGCTGCCGAGCTTCGTGGTGTCCACGGAGGTCGTCTTCGCGCGCCCGGACGAGCGGCTGGTGATCCGGCACGACGCCGGTCCGACACCCACTCCGTACGTCGCCGGCACGTTGCTCGCGGTCCGCGCGGTGACGACGCAGCTCGGCCTGGTCCGTGGGCTCGACACCCTGCTGCTGGGTGGCGCGCTCAGGCCTCTTTGACGACCGCGTACCAGATCCGGTCGGCGACGTTCTCGACCCGCTCGCCGACCTCGAGCACCCGACGGTAGATCTCCCGGTGCGCCATGACGCCACCGATGTCCGGCTCGGCGAGCAGGTCGCGCATGGCGGCGCGGTAGGTCTTCTCCATCCGACGCTCGGCGGCGATCGCCGCGTCCGCGGCCGTGGTGGCGGAGTCGTCGCGTGCCAGCAGCGAGCCGAGTCCTTCCGCCAGGTGCCGGACTCCGTCCGCCGCATCGGCGGCCATGCTGGCGACCGGTCGGTCCGGACGCAGGTCCAGCAGCCCGGCCTCGCGGACGACGTCCTTCGCTCGGTTCAGCACGCCGTCCAGCAGCTCGGACAGCGCGAACAGATCCTCCTGAGGCAGCGGCGTGCTGAAGGCCGACCGCAGCTGGCCGGCCAGTTCGCGCCGGATGACGTCGGCGGCGTGCTCGCTGGTCCGTACGGTCTGCTCCGCGCCCTCCTCGCCGCGCGCCCAGGCGGCGAACGCCGAAAGACCGGCCACGGTGACCTCCGCCTGCCGGGCCAGCGTCGCCAGGACGTCCGGAGTCTCTGGCAGGAACCAGTGCCTGGTCATGACACGACCCTCCAGCAGCCCGCGACGATCCCGGCCAGCCCTGCGCAGGCGGGCATGGTGACGACCCAGGCCAGCAGGATCTCGTAGACCACCGGCCAGCGCACGTGGCGACGGCGGCGCGAGGCGCCGACACCGACGACCGACGACGCCACCACGTGCGTGGTGCTGACGGGGGCTCCGAGGAACGCAGCCGCTCCGATCACGCCCGCCGACGAACCCTGGCTGACCAGTCCGTCCAGCGGGCCGATGCGGTAGATCCCGCGGCCGATCGTGCGCACGATGCGCCACCCGCCCACGGCGGAGCCGAGCGTCAGGGCTGCCGCGCACGAGACCTTCACCCACAGCGGCACCGTGAACGAGCTGACGGCGCCGGAGGCGACCAGGGCGGCCGCGATCACCCCCATCGACTTCTGCGCATCGTTGGTGCCGTGGGCGAACGCGAGGCTCGCGCAGGTCACCCACTCCCCGCGCAGGATCGGCCGCTCGACGCTGCGGCTGGCACGGCGAAGGCCCCGGTGCGCCGCGACCTCGACCACCCACCCGGCGAGGGCGCCCAGCGCGGGGGAGATCGCCAGAGCCACCAGGATCCCGATGACGCCGACCGGGCGCAGGCCGTCGAACCCGCCCCAGTTGATCGCCTGGACTCCGGCGGTGGCCACCCCCGCCCCCACCAGGCCGCCGACGAGGGCGTGCGACGAGGAGGAAGGCAGCCCGCGCCACCAGGTGAGCATGTTCCATGTCACCGCCGCTGCCAGCGCGCAGATCAGCACGGTCATCGTCTGCGCCGGGCCGAGCGTGACGATCCCGCCGACGGTGTCCGCGACGGCCGTGCCAGCCAGGACCGGTCCGAGCAGGTTGAAGGTGGCCGAGACGGAGACCGCCTGCCCCGGCCGCATCGCGCCGGTCGCCACCGGCGCGGCGATGGCGTTCGAGGAGTCGTGGAACCCGTTGGAGAAGTCGAACGCCAGCGCCAGCAGCACGACGACGAGCAGGGCGGCACCCACGGCGCTCAGTCAAGTGCACCAGGGCACGCCGGCGGGGGCGATCCGCGGCGGAGCGAGGGTCGTTGGTCCCTGCCGCCGGGCCGCGGACAGGCAGAGGCTGGGACGGCGCAGCCGCCGGCTGGTGACAGCCGTCGCCGGCCGTGCGCGCGCGTCCGGACGTCGGGAGGGTGCGATGGCGGGCAGGCAGGTCGTGGTCGGGTACGACGGGTCGCCGTCCAGCCGGCTGGCGCTGACCTGGGGGATGCGCGCGGCGCAGGCCCGCCGGCTGCCGGTTCTCATCGCCCACGCGGGCTACACGCCGACAGCCGCGATCGCGGGCTTCGTCACCTCGGTGGACCCTAACCCCGAGGCCCTGCGCCGGGCCGACGAGGAGATGCTCGCCGAGGCCGCGGTCGAAGCGCACCGCCAGGCCGCCGACGTCGAGGTCCGCACCCGAGCGGTCCCTGGGCCTGCGGTACCGGTCCTGCTCGAGCTCATGGCCGATGCGGAGCTGGGTGTCGTCGGCCACCGCGGGGTGGGGAGGTTCGCCGAGCTGCTCGTCGGCTCGACCAGCCTGCAGCTGGCCTCCCACGGCACCTGCCCGCTCGTCGTGGTCAGGTCGGCCGACGACGTGGAGCCGGGCCCGCAGGCCGGTCGTGTCGTCGTCGGCCTGGACGGCTCGGCCGGCGCCGCGGCGGCAGCCGGTTTCGCGTTCCAGGAGGCGCGGCTGCGCGGGTGCGGCCTGACCGCCGTCCACGCCTGGGACTCTCCGGCTCTGGACGTGTACGACGGCGGACCGGAGCTGGTCGAACGGCTCGCGGCCGAACAGGAGAGCCACGCGCGCGAGTGGCTCGCGGACTGGTCCTCGGACTGGGCCAGGACGTACCCCGACGTCGATGTCCGCCGGCGCCTGGACCGCGACGACGCGGCACGCGCCCTGGTAGGGGCCTCGGCGGGGGCCGCCCTCCTCGTGGTCGGCTCGCGCGGCCTCGGCGGGTTCCGTGCTCTGGTGCTGGGCTCGGTCAGCCATGCGGTGCTGCACCACGCCCACAGTGCCGTCGCCGTCGTCCATCCGGCCGGCTGACCCGCACCCGGCCCGGAGCCGTCAGCGCGTGGTGCCGGCCGCCCCCGCGGCTCGCTGCGCCTGGCCGGGGAGCAGATGGCGGACGAACCAGCGGCACGCCAGGTCGGCGGCCTCGGCCAGGGTCCCGGGTTCCTCGAAGAGGTGGGTGGCGCCCGCGACGACGGCCAGCTCGCTCTCGCAGCGGAGCTGGGCCCGGGCCCGGCGGTTCAGCTCGAGGACGACGCGGTCGGCGCCGCCCACGATCAGCAGCGTCGGGGCGCGGACCTGTGCCAGCCTCGGTCCGGCCAGGTCCGGCCGACCACCGCGGGACACGACAGCCGCCACCTGCGAACCCGCCTCCGCGGCCGCCCAGAGCGCTGCCCCGGCACCGGTGCTCGCCCCGAAGTAGCCGACCCGGCAGCCGGCCGCGTCCGACCGACGGCCGAGCCAGCCGGTCGCCGCGACGAGGCGGCCGGCGAGCAGCTCGATGTCGAAGACGTTGGCGCGGTCGAGCTCCTCCTGCGGGTCGAGCAGGTCGAGCAGGAGCGTGCCCAGGCCGGCCTGCTGGAGCACCGAGGCGACGAACCGGTTGCGCGGGCTGTGGCGGCTGCTCCCGCTCCCGTGGGCGAACAGCACCACGGCGGCCGCCGGGTCGGGCAGGTACAGGTGCGCTCCGAGCGTGACCGGGCCGACCGGGATCTCCACATCGACGTCCGCGTCGGCGCCGGCGTCGATGCTGCGCCGGCCCTGCACCCGCAGTCGCGCGGCGTCGAGCAGGGCGATCACCTCGTCGTCGCTCGTCGGCGAGAAGTCGCTGTAGTGGGAGCCGACGGCCATGAACGGTCGTGGCGTGGACACGCACACGATCTCGTCGGGTCCGGTCAGGTTCCGGACCGTCTCCTCCGGGGCGACGGGCACGGCCAGGATCACCTTCGCGGCGCCGAGGTGCCGGGCCACCTGGCACGCCACCCGCGCGGTCGACCCGGTGGCGATCCCGTCGTCGACGACCACCGCGGTACGTCCGTGCAGGCTGACCCGCTCCCGGCCCTTGCGCAGGCTCACGACCCGGGCCTCGAGCACCGCCCGCTCATGGTTCTCGACCGCCTGCAGCTCCTCGCCGGTGATGCGGATGGCCGCGAGCACGTCGTCGTCGAGCACCCGTGCACCACCCTCGCCGATGGCCCCCATGGCCAGCTCGGGCTGGAAAGGCACCCCGAGCTTGCGCACGACGATCACGTCGAGCGGCGCGTCGAGCGCCTCGGCGACCTCGAAGGCCACCGGCACGCCGCCACGGGGCAGGCCCAGGACCACGACGTCCTGGTCGTGCAGATGCTTCAGCCGCTCGGCAAGGCGCCGGCCCGCCGCCACCCGATCGGTGAACTCGACCATCGCCCTCGCCTCCGCCGCGACTCGCGGTCGGTCGTGCGAGCCGCCCACCCGTCCCCGCGGGGGGAGGGCTCCCGCCGATGCTGTGCCGCCCGGAGCCTGGTCTCCAAGGGCCGAAGGTCCCGCAGCGTCCTGCGTGCGGCGCAGGGTGCGGAAGGGGGGACTCGAACCCCCACGCCCTCTCGGGCACCAGGACCTAAACCTGGCGCGGCTGCCAGTTACGCCACTCCCGCTCGTGCGCCAGCCAGCGTAGAGCGGTTCCCGCGAGTCAGCCCAGGCGGCGCCCGGCCACGGCCATCACGAGCGCGGCCGCGCCGGCGACCGTCCCGGCGACCACCAGCGGGACCACACCACTACCCGTGCCGGCGTCCCAGGCCAGGCCGCACCACACACCGGCCACCAGGACCGCCACACCGCTCAGCGACTGGAAGACCCCTTGTGCCCGACCCCGGACCTGCGCGGGTACGAGTCCTGAGATCCAGGCCTTCCCGACGCCGTCGGTGAACCCGTTGAACCCGCCGTACACGAGCATGAGCACCACCACGACCGGACCCCCGTGGACCAGCCCGAGCCCGCCGACGCCGACCGCGAAACAGGCCAGGCCGAGCGCGTACACGCGGGCCCGTGACCAGCGCGCGGTGAGCGCGCCGGCCGGGTACGAGACCGCCGCGTACACGACGTTGTAGAGCACGTAGACGAGGACGACGCCCGAGGCCGTGAAGCCGAGCTCGCTCACCCGGAGCAGGACGAGCGCGTCCGGGAGGTTCACCAGGGCGACGAGGGCCAGCAGCATGACGACGCGGCGGAAACCGGCAGGCATGGGGCCGCGCGCGCGGGCCTGCGCCGGTGCCGCACCGGCGGCCGGGGCGGTCACCTTCGCCGCGGGGACCGCCTCGCGCGCCGGTCGTTCCTCGACGACGAGGCCCACCAGCAGCACGGAGGCGACGGCGGGGACCACGGCCACCCACAGGGCCACGCGCAGGTTGTCGTTCGCGATCGCCAGCACGGCGAGGCCGATCAGCGGGCCGAGCACCGCGCCCGCGGTGTCCATCGCGCGGTGGAAGCCGAAGACCCGGCCGAGGTCGGACCCGTGCACGCCCTCGGCCAGCAGCGCATCCCTCGGTGCGCCGCGGGTGCCTTTGCCGAGGCGGTCGACCACGCGGCCGACCAGCACCACCGGCCACACGCTCGCTGCGGCGACGAAGATCTTGCCCACGGCCGCGAGCCCGTACCCGGCCGTGATCAGCGGCTTGCGACCGACCCGGTCCGACCAGCGGCCCGAGACGTACTTGGTCAGCGAGGCGGCGCCCTCGGCGGCGCCCTCGACGATGCCGACGGTGGCCGCGGGCGCGCCGAGGACGACGGTGAGCAGCAGCGGCAGGATCGGGTAGAGCATCTCGCTGGCGGTGTCCTGCGCGAACGACACCGCCGACAGCACGGTGACGTTGCGGCTGAGCCAGCCAGGTCGCTGCACGGGTGCAGAGTCTGGCAGCCCACGCAGCCGCAGCGAGGTTCCCGCGCGGTCAGTCGACGCCGAGCTCGCGGCGCAGCTTGGCGACGTGGCCGGTCGCCCGCACGTTGTACTGCGCCTGCTCGATCCGACCCTTCGCGTCGATCACGAACGTGGACCGGATCACGCCCTCGACCGTCCGGCCGTACAGCTGCTTCTCGCCGAAGGCGCCGTACGCCCGGAGCACCGACTTGTCCGGGTCGGACAGCAGCGGGAACGTCAGGTGCTCCTTGTCCCGGAACTTGGCCAGCTTGGCCGGGGCGTCCGGGGACAGGCCCACGACGGAGAACCCAGCGGCCGCGAGGGCCGACAGGCTGTCCCGGAAGTCGCAGGCCTGCGTCGTGCACCCGGGCGTCATGGCGGCCGGGTAGACGTACAGCACGACGCGCCGGCCGCGCAGGTCGGACAGCCGCACGGTCTCGCCGTGGTCGTCGGTGAGGGCGAAGTCGGGCGCGGCGTCGCCCGGCTCGAGGCGGACGTTGGTGGCGGTGCTCATCGCGGCGGGGTCCTCCGGGTCGGCTCGGGTCGGGCACTCGTCACGCTAGGTGCGGCCGGGGGGCTGGGCAAACGGAAGGTTCGGGCCGCGGCGACGCGGGCGGGTCCGAGGCCGTACGGTAGGCGCGCAGCCGAACGAGCGCGAGGAGACCGACCGTGAGCCAGCCGACCGGTGCCGCCACCGGCACGGAGCGCCCCGCGGCGCGCAGCCCCCAGCAGATCGAGGCCGAGATCGAGGCGACGCGAACCTCGCTGGCGGGCAATCTCGACGTCCTCCAGGAGCGGCTGAGCCCGGCCTCCCTGGCCCAGGCCGCCCGGGACAAGGTCATGGGCGTGGTCAGGCGGGACGACGGCTCGCTCGACCCGGTCCGGGCCTCGGTCGCGGCCGGTGTGGTCCTGGTGATCGCCCTCTACCTCATCCGGCGCCGCCGGCTGTGAGCACGGCCGACCCGGACGCGGCGTCCGACAGCCTGCCGGTCAAGCTGCTCCACGACCGGCTCCTCGTCGAGGAGGAGGGTGCGGCCGAGCGCAAGACGAGCGGCGGCATCCTCATCCCGGCGACCGCCCAGGTGGGCAAGCGGCTGGCCTGGGCGCGCGTCGTCGCGGTCGGCCAGAACGTGCGGACCGTCGAGGTCGGCGACCGGGTGCTGTTCGAGCCCGAGGACCGCTCCGAGGTCGAGCTGCACGGCACGACGTACGTGCTGCTGCGCGAGCGCGACGTGCATGCCGTCGCGTCCTCGCGGGTCGGCGAGAGCGGCACCGGCCTCTACCTGTGAGCCTGACCGGCCTGCTGCGGCAGCGGCCACCCCACCGACTGATGCGCGCGTCCTGGGCCTTCACGCTGTCCGGTAGGGCCAGGACGCGCGCACCAGTCGCCGAGCTCAGTCGGGGGCGGGCGGCAGCAGCTTCGCGAAGCTGCGGCTGAGCGGGGAGTCCTGGTAGTGCCCGAAACCGGTGACGGGCAAGTACCCGCTCGACTCGTACAGCGCGATCGCGCCGGGCTGCATGGCTCCGGTCTCGAGCAGGATCCGCCGGTAGCCGACCGCCGCGGCGTGCGCCTCCAGCCAGGCGAGGACCGCGCGCGCGTAGCCCCGGCCGCGGTGCGCATCGACGACGTACATCCGCTTGATCTCCGCAGAGTCTTCGTCGTGGCGGCGCAGCCCGCCGGTGGCGACCGGCTCCGAGCCGGCCCAGCCGACGACGAACACCCCGTCCGGCGCGGCGAACTGGCCGGGGTCGGTCGCGGTCTCGTCCGGTCCGCCGTACAGCCGCTGGTACTCCTGCTGCACCTGCGCCTCGAGCGCGCGCACGACCGGGTCGTCGTACGGCGTCGGCACGAGCACCAGGTCGGCTCCGGGCATCTAGCCGTGCACCGGCGTCGCGGCCGCCAGGTCGACCATCGCGGAGGTGACCAGGTCGACGTCGTCGTCGGCCATGACGTACGCGGGCATCGTGTAGAGCAGCCGTCCGAACGGTCGCAGCCACACCCCGCGGTCGGTGAGGAACGGCGTGGCCGTTGCCAGGTCGACCGGCTCGCGCATCTCGACCACACCGATCGCGCCGAGCACGCGCACGTCGACGACCGCCGGCAGGTCGCGCGCCGCCGAGAGCCCGGCCTGCAGCCGCGCCCCGACCCGGGACACATCCGCCGCCCAGCCGCGCTCGAGCAGCAGGTCGACCGAGGCGAGCGACACCGCGGCGGCCAGCGGGTTCCCCATGAACGTCGGGCCGTGCATCAGCACCCCGGCGGAGGTCTCCGAGCGGGTGGACACGACCGAGGCCACCTCGTCCGTGCACAACGTCGCGCCCATGGACACGTAGCCACCGGTCAACGCTTTGCCGACGCACATCAGGTCGGGGGCGATGCCGGCCTGCTCGCACGCGAACATCGTCCCGGTCCGGCCGAAGCCGGTGGCGATCTCGTCGGCGACCAGCAGCACGTCGTACGTGTCGCACAGCTCGCGCACCCGGGCGAGGTAGGCCGGGGAGTAGAACCACATCCCGCCGGCACCCTGGGCCACCGGCTCCAGCACGACCGCGGCCACCTCGTCCGCGTGCTCGGCGAGCAGCTTCTCCAGGGCGTGCGTGTGCACCGGCTCCAGCTCGTCGTCGTAGCGGCAGACCGGGCGCGGTGCGAACAGCTGCGCCGGCAGCCCGGGGAACAGGCGGTGCATGCCGGTGTCGGGGTCGCACACCGACATCGCCCACAGCGTGTCCCCGTGGTAGCCGCCGCGCAGCGCGAGCATCCGGGTCCGGGCCGGCCGGCCGCGGGCCGCCCAGTACTGCACCGCCAGCTTGAGCGCGACCTCGACGGCGACCGAGCCCGAGTCGCAGAAGAACACCCGCTGCAGCGGCGCCGGAGCGAGGTCCACCAGCCGCTCGGCGAGGGCCACGGCGGGAGCGTGCGTGAGCCCGCCGAACATCACGTGCGCCATCGACCCGAGCTGGGCGGTGACGGCCCGGTCCAGCTCGGGGTGCCGGTAGCCGTGGACCGCCGCCCACCAGGACGCCATCCCGTCGACGAGCTCGCGCCCGCCGGCGAGGCGCAGCCGTACCCCGGTCGCCGACTCGACCGGCAGGACCGGGAGCGGCTGCGTCGCGGAGGCGTACGGGTGCCACACGTGCGCGCGGTCGGTGTCGAGCAGCCACTGCCCGGGTGTGCCGCGGCCGCCGTGCGTCATGGCCGTCAGGTTACCGACGCCGGTGCCCCAGCAGCGCCCCCAGGGCTGGCGCTGCTCCGTGCCACGCTATATCGTACGACGTACTAGTTGCGCCGATGGTCAGGACGGCGACGCGAGCGGGTGGGAGGCGGCGTGGCGCGGGAGGCGGGCGCGGTGAGGTGGACCGACCCGGCACTGCTCATCCTGGGCAGTCTGGCCGGCGGGCCGCGGCACGGCTACGCGATCCTCGGAGACGTCGAGGCGACGGCCGGCGTCACGCTCGGCCCGGGCACGCTCTACGGCGCCCTCGCCCGGTTGGAGGAGCGCGGTCTGGTCCGCGCCCTGCCCGGCGACGAGCGGCGCCGCCCCTACGAGATCACGGCGGCCGGTGCCGAGCTGCTGGCCGAGCAGCTCAGCTCGATGGCGCGGTTCGCGCGCACCGGGCGCTCGCGGCTGCAGGCGCGGAGCGCGCAGGGGCCGGCATGAGCGGCGCCCGGCTGCCGCTGCCGGCCCGCACCCTGCTGGCCACGTACCCGCCGTCGTTCCACGAACGGTACGGCGACGAGCTCACGGCCCTGGTCGAGGACACCGGCTGCGGGCCGCGTGTGCTGCTCGACCTGCTCGCCGGGTCCGTCCGGGCCTGGGTACGGCCGTCGTTCGCCGGCGACCCGAACGAGCGGGCGCGGCGGCGCCGGCTCGCGACGGTGAGCACGGTCTGGGTCTGCTGGTGCGCCGTGTTCGTCGCCACGGGCGCCCTGCTCCGGGCGGTCGAGGACCCGCCACCGCTCGGCTTCGACCCCGGCCGCGGCGGTTGGGGCGTGGCGCACGACGCCGTCTCGACCGCGCTGGCCGTCGGGTGGGCGCTGGTCGTCGCGGTCGGTGCGCCGCTGGGACTGCGTGCGTTGCGGCGACACCCGTCCGTCCGTCGCGCCGTCCTCCCGCCCGTGGTCCTGCTCGTGTCCTGCGTGCTCATGTTCGTGCCGCTGCAGGTCTACGCGGCCCGGCACTGGATCGCGGCCGGCCGCTCGGCCGCCGACTCCGACATCCCGCTGTGGTGGGCCCTGCTCGGCGCGGTCTTCGTGCTGTCGCTCGCGGTCGACGCGGTCTGGGGCACGGTGGCGCTCGCGGTCGCCCTGCGTCGGGCCGAGCTCGACGAGGCCCGGCTCCGGCTGCCCTCGTTCGTGGCCGCCGCACTGGTCCTGCCCATGGCTGTCGTCGTCGTGCTGCTCGCGGTGGTCGCGCTCGCGGGTGCGCACCCGAGCGCCGCCGGGCCGCTGGCCCCGCTCGTGTATGTCGCGGTCGCGAGCCTGCTCGCCGTGCTCGGCGTCGCGTCGGTGTCCGCGGCCCGAGGTCTGCGGGTGGCAGCCGCCTGAGGGCGGCCGGGCGGGCGGGCACGCGCCCTACGGTTCGTAGGTCGCCTGTCCGGTGCGCAGCGGTGGGAACGTGGCCCGCAGTCCCTGCGCCGCGACCTGGTAGAGGTCCGTCTCGCGGGGCAGACCGGCGAGGCGGTGCGCGCCGAGGCTGACCAGCCGCACGCCTTCCGGCACCGGGTCCAGCGCCGCCCTGGTCTGACCGGACACCACGATCTGGCCGCCGTGCGCGACCGAGCAGATCCGGGCGACGGTGTGCACGGAGATCCCGACGTACCCGGAGTCGGTGAGCGTCGGACGCCCGCTGTGCACGCCCGCGCGAACACGTACGTCGACTCCGCCGGTCCATGCCCGCTCGGCGGTCGCCCGCTGCATGGCCACGGCCGCCTCGATGGCCGAGCCCGGGCGCTCGAAGACGGCGAAGAACTCGTCACCGTGGGCGTCGACCCGGTTGCCGCCGCGTGCCAGTACCGCATCACCGATCAGCCCACGGATGTCCTTGAGCAACCCCGCGTACGCGTCGTCGAGCTGCTGCAGCAGGGCGGTCGAACCCTCGATGTCGGTGAGCAGGAAGGTCACGGCGCCGGTCGGGAGCGCAGGCACCAGCCGGACGGAGCGCAGCTGGGCGGTGACGAAGCCGACGGGCATGATCCCGTGCCGCTTGCAGGCGCTGAGGAGGCGTTCCCGGGCCCGGTCCCGCGCCTCGTCGCTCTCGAAACGC
This sequence comes from uncultured Actinomycetota bacterium, assembly GCA_963849365.1. Taxonomy (GTDB): domain Bacteria; phylum Actinomycetota; class Actinomycetes; order Prado026; family Prado026; genus CAVQCJ01. Next base: position 41,848 of record CAWKHA010000004.1, on the reverse strand, counting down.
ACCTGGTCGAAGCGGCCGAGAGCGCTGCGCACGTGCGCCTCGTCGTGGATCGGCAGCCGGCGCCGGCCCGCCGCGTCGATGTAGGCGAACGCCCTGTCGGGGAGCCCGGCGCGCTCCCGAGCGCTCAGTCGCGCCACGGGCGGGACGATACCGCGGTCCACCGACACCTTCCGGGGCCTCATCCCCGACACGCACACGAGTCCGGAGGCGGTCGGCGAGTGCTTTACTGACCGCAGTCCCCGACCCCGCACCGAGGGGAGCCCATGGCCACTCGCCGAGCCGGCCGGCAGCACCAGGTCGGCATCCGCGACGTCGCGAGCGCGGCAGGTGTCTCGGTCGCGTCGGCCAGCTTCGCGCTCAACGGGCAGTCCGGCGTCGCGCCGCAGACCCGGGCCCGGATCCTCGAGGTCGCCGAGAGCCTCGGCTACCGCGCGAACCCGCAGGCCCAGGCGTTGCGGCGCGGCCGCACCAACACGTTCGGGCTGGTGGTCCGCAACTTCTCCAACCCTTTCTTCCTGGACGTCATGCTCGGTGCCGAGCAGGTGGCCGGCGAGGTGGGCGCGTCGCTGCTGGTGCTGGACTCGCAGTACTCCCTCGACCTCGAGCAGCAGCAGGTCCGCGAGATGGCGGGCCGGCACGTGCAGGGGCTCGCGATCGCGCCGGTCGGTGCCGGCGAGTCCATCCGGCTGTGGCAGAGCCTGCGTCCCGGCGCGCCGGCGGTCGCGCTGAACGCGACGATCGAGGGCGTCGGCGGGGTGCCGCGGGTGGCTCCCGACAACGAGTCCGCAGTCGAGGTCCCGGTGCGCCGGCTGGCCGAGCTGGGGCACACGTCCATCGCGTTCGTGTCCGCGCCGCGCCCGCTGACCGCCGACCCCGACCGGGTGCGTCACTACCGTCGGGTGATGCGTGCGCTGGACCTGACCCCGCTCGTGGTGTACGCGCAGCTGTCTCCGACGGGTGTGCAGGACGCCGCACGCAGGCTGCTGTCGCGCCGCGACCCGCCCACCGCGGTGGTCACCAACTCCGACTACGCGGCGCACGCGGTGTACAAGGCCGCGCGGGACCTGTCGCTGGACGTCGGCCCGGCGCTCTCGGTGGTCGGCCACGACGACCTCCCGACCTCCGAGCTGCTCGACCCGCCGTTGAGCAGCGTCCGGGTGGACCGTCGCGCCATGGGCCGCGAGCTGATGACGCGGCTGCTCGACGAAGCACGCTCGGACGACTTCGTCGCACCGGTCGAGTACGTCGAGCGGGCGTCCGTTCAGGCCCCGTTAACCGCACGTTCGGATCGCCGTCTCAGGGCGCTGCCGGTGCGCTCGGACAACCGACGCGTCAACTCGGTAACGGGTCCTTGACACTCGGAAGGGGCCTCGTTTAGATGCGCCTAAACGTTTCAGGAACGTTTGCCCGGAGTACGCGCGCCGTGCGCCGGACTGTGCCACGGTTCAGGCCAAGTGGGTCCACCCGACAGGAGGCAGGCACGTGAGAGCGTCACTGCGATACGCGCAGATCGGGCTGGCTGCAGGCGCCCTCGTGGCCCTGGCTGCATGTTCGCCACCCAGCTCCAACGGGACCGGCAGCACGGCAGGAGGCAGCGCCGCCACCGCCAAGAGCGCCGCCGATCTCGGGGGCATGGACGCCCTCGTCACCGCCGCCAAGAAGGAGGGCACGCTGAACGTCATCGCGCTGCCGCCGGACTGGGCCAACTACGGCGCGATCATCAGCGGATTCAAGGCCAAGTACGGCATCACGGTGAACTCCGCGAACCCCAACGGCTCCAGCCAGGACGAGGTGAACGCGGTCAACCAGCAGAAGGGCACCGACCGCGCCCCCGACGTACTGGACATCGGCATGGCCGTGGCCCTGGCGAACACGAGCCTGTTCACTCCGTACCAGGTGTCCACGTGGGCGGACATCCCGACCAGCCAGAAGGAGCCGACCGGTCTGTGGACGCAGGACTACGGCGGCTACATGTCCATCGGGTACGACTCCGCCAAGGTGCCGACGATCACGTCGGTGCAGGACCTGCTCGGCCCGGCGTTCAAGGGCAAGGTCGCCCTCAACGGTGACCCGACCAAGGCCAACGCCGCACTGAACGGCGTCATGATGACCTCGCTGGCGAACGGCGGGTCGCTCGACGACATCAGCAAGGGCGTGGACTTCTTCCACCAGCTGAAGCAGAAGGGCAACTTCGTCCCGGTGCAGGCCACCACGGCGACGGTCAAGAACGGCACCACGCCGGTCGTGTTCGACTGGGACTACCTGTCGGCGACGCACGGTACCGACGTGCCGACGTGGAAGATCTTCGTCCCGGACAACGCGGTGCTGGGCGGCTACTACGCCCAGGCCGTCAACAAGGCGGCACCGCACCCGGCCGCTGCCCGGCTGTGGGAGGAGTACCTGTACTCCGACGAGGGCCAGAACCTCTGGCTCAAGGGCGGTGCCCGTCCGGTCCGGATGGACGCCATGACCAAGGCGGGCACCATCGACACCGCGGCCGCAGCCGCGCTGCCGCCGGTGACCGGCACGCCGGTGTTCATGAGCCCCGACCAGGCGACGGCCGCCAACCAGTACCTGGCCGCGAACTGGGCCAAGGCCATCGCCTGACGTGACCGTGGACGTGGCTGCCGCCACTGACGCGCTGGCCGACGGTCGCCCCGCAAGGGGCGGCCGTCGGCTGCCGATCGCCTGGATCGGCACGGTCCCGTTCTTCGCGTACGTCGGCATCTTCCTGCTGCTGCCGACGGTCATCGTGATGGTCGGTGCGTTCGCCGAGCACGGTGGCGGAGCGACGCTCAGCAACATCGACCAGATGCGCCAGGAGTACATCTTCAACTCGTTCAAGAACAGCGTCGTGCTGTCAGCCGTCAGCGCGGTGATCGGCGCGGTGGTGGGCGCCGTGCTCACGTACGCCATCGCCACCGGGAACCCGAACGGTGCGCTGCGCCGGATGATGACGTCGGCCTGTGGCGTCCTCGCGCAGTTCGGCGGCGTCACGCTGGCGTTCGCGTTCATCGCCACGATCGGGCCGGAGGGCCTGATCACGGTGTTCCTGCGCGACCACGGCACGGACATCTACGCCAACGGGGTGTGGCTCTACGACATCAAGGGCCTGATCCTGGTCTACACCTACTTCCAGATCCCGTTGATGGTGCTGGTGTTCCTCCCGGCGGTGGACGGGATCCGGCCGCAGTGGCGGGAGGCGACGGCCAGCCTCGGCGGCACCACGTGGCACTACTGGCGGCACGTGGCCGGTCCGCTGCTCACGCCGGCGTTCCTCGGGTGCCTGCTGCTGCTGTTCGCGAACTCGTTCTCGGCGTACGCCACCGCTGCGGCGCTGATCAACCAGGGCGGCATCATCGTGCCGCTGCAGATCAGCAACTTCCTGACCAGCGAGGTCATCCTCGGGCAGGAGAACTTCGCCAAGGCGCTCGCGCTCGGGATGATCGTGATCGTCGCTGTCGTGATGACGCTGTACGTCCTCCTGCAGCGTCGTACCGCGAGGTGGCTGCGGTGAGCGCCGCGAGCAGCGCTGCCGAGGCGCTCGGCGGCACGCCGACCGCCGTGACCACGCCGTCGCCGCACGGCCGCGGGGTCAACGCGCGCGCCCGAACCCGGCTGAACATCTTCCGCTCCATCGTCCTCGTGGCCCTCGGCCTGTTCTTCCTCACGCCGCTGTTCGCGATGTTCGAGTTCACGACGCGCGGCATCGGCGAAGCTCCCCGGACCCTGCAGGCCTACCGGGACATCGTCACGTACCCGGAGCTGACCGCGGCGATCGTCACCTCGATCGAGCTGGCGATCATCACCTCGGTCGTGGCCATGGTGCTCGTGGTCCCGACGATGATCTGGGTCAGGCTGCGACTGCCCTGGATGCAGCGGGTCATCGAGTTCCTGTGCCTGCTGCCGCTGACGATCCCGGCGATCGTGCTGGTCGTCGGTCTGGCGCCGGTCTACCTGTGGGTGACCTACTTCTTCGGCGACTCGGCGCTGACGCTCTCGTTCGCGTACGTGGTCCTCGTCCTGCCGTACACGTTCCGGACCATCGACGCCGGGCTCGGGGCCATCGACGTCCAGACCTTGTCCGAGGCGGCCCGCAGCCTCGGGGCGCGGTGGCCGACGGTCATGTTCCGCATCGTCGCGCCGAACATCCGGGCGGCCCTGCTGAACGCGACCATCCTGTCCGTGGCGCTGGTGCTGGGCGAGTTCACCATCGCGCAGCTGCTCAACTTCGTGAACCTCCAGGTGGAGCTGGTGCAGCTGGGCCGGGCCAACGCGGCAGTCTCGATCGCCGTGGCCCTCGCCTCGCTGCTCTTCGCGTTCGCCCTCCTGGTCGGCCTGGCGTTCGTCGGGCGCGGGCGTACGAGCGTGGCGCCCGTCGCCGTGAAGGAGGATTGAGGTGACGCAGGCGTCGGCCGTCGAGGGGACGGGGCGGGCGGGGGTCGAGGTGCGCCTGGACTCGCTGCAGCGCCGGTACGGCGCGGTGACCGCGCTGGACGGCCTCACCCTCACCCTGGGTCCGGGCGAGCTGATCGCCCTGCTCGGCCCTTCGGGCTGCGGCAAGACCACGGCGCTGCGCCTGGTGGCCGGGCTGGAGGACGCGGACGCCGGCCACGTCGTCGTCGCCGGGAAGGACGTGACCCGGCTGCCGTCCAACAAGCGCGACATGGGCATGGTCTTCCAGGCCTACTCGCTCTTCCCGCACATGACCGCCCGGCAGAACGTCGCGTTCGGCCTGCGGCTGCGCGGCGTCCCGGACAAGGAGCGCAAGAGGCGGGCCGGCGACATGCTCGACCTGGTCGGGCTGTCGGCGCAGGCCGACCGCTACGCACACCAGATGTCCGGCGGCCAGCAGCAACGGGTCGCGCTGGCCCGCGCGCTGGCGATCCGGCCCAAGGTGCTGCTCCTGGACGAGCCGCTGTCCGCGCTGGACGCCAAGGTGCGGGCCCAGCTGCGGGACGAGATCCGCCGTGTCCAGCTCGAGGTGGGGATCACGACGCTGTTCGTGACGCACGACCAGGAGGAGGCGCTCGCGATCGCCGACCGCGTCGGCGTCATGCGGGACGGCCGGCTCGAGCAGCTCGCGCCACCCGGCACCGTGTACTCCCGGCCGTCCACGCCGTTCGTCGCCGAGTTCGTCGGTCTGTCCAACAAGCTTCCCGCGCGGGTCACCGGGGGATCCGCGCTGGTGCTTGGCGTGCGCATGCCGCTCGTCGACGAGTCGACCCCGGACGGTGACGCCACGGCCATCGTCCGGCCCGAGGCGATCAGCCTGGCGGGTGCCACGGACGAGTCTCCCGCCGACGACCCGCTGGTCGGGACGGTCATCGCCACCGCGTTCCTCGGTGCGGTCAGCCGGGTCACGGTCGACCTGGGCGGCGGGCTCACCGCGATGGCACAGCTGCCGACGTCCGAGGCCGCGGCCTACCCCGCAGGCACCCGCGCGCGGCTGACTCTTCGTCCGGACCCGGTCCTGGTCACCAACCCCGGCGGCGACGCCCGGGCGGCTCCGTGAGCGGACCGGCCGGCTCGCCCCAGCACGCCACCACCGTCCAGAAACGGCTGGCGGCCGGTGTGGCCGTGCGAACCGGGACCCAGTCCCTGTACCGCAAGGTCACCGTGGTCGACGGCGAGCCGCACGCGGTCCGCGACGAGCTCGGGGCGGCCGGTGCCGCCAAGCCCCCGCGGGGGCGCCGTCCGGTGCTCGTGCTGGCTCACGTCACCGACCTGCAGCTGGCGGACGTGCAGTCGCCGACCCGCTTCGAGTTCCTCAACCGGGAGTTCGCCGACCCCAGGTACGCGATGATCGTCCCGGTGCAGCGCCCGCAGGAGGCGCTGACGGCGCACGCGGTCGAGGCCACCCTGCGGACCGTGAACGCCATGCCCGGTGCACCGGTCTCGGGCGCCCCGCTGCAGCTCGCGGTCACCACCGGGGACGCGATCGACAACGCGCAGTGGAACGAGGTGCAGAACTTCCTGCGGCTCTTCGACGGCGGTCGCGTGCGCCCGGGTTCGGGCGGTCCGCGGTACGAGGGCGTGCAGGCCCTCGACTGGGAGGACGACATCTTCTGGAAGCCGGACGGCGTGGGCCCGTCCGGGCCGGACGTGTTCCGGCTCTGGTTCGGCTTCCCCGAGCACCCCGGGCTGTTCGAGCGGGTGCTCACCGACTTCACCGCCACCGGGCTGAAGGTCCCGTGGCTCGCGTGCTTCGGCAACCATGAGGCGCTGAACCAGGGCGTCGGCGTCGTCACGCCCGAGCTGGCCGCCGCGCTGGTCGGAGGCCACAAGCCGTTGCGTCTGCAGCCGGGCTTCGACCCGGACCGGGCGCTGGAGACGTTCACGCTCCGGCCGGAGGTCTTCATGGCCGGGGACCTGCGTCCGGTCACGGCGGACCCGGACCGGCGGGCAGTGTCACGGCGCGAGTTCGTCGAGGCCCACTTCCAGCCGGACGCGCGCCCCTACGGGCACGGTTTCGACGAGCGGAACCGCCTGGACGGGACGGCGTACTACGTGCACGACCTGCCCGGCGTCCGCATGATCGCGCTGGACACCACCTGCCTGGCCGGCGGCGCCGACGGTTGCCTGGACGAGGACCAGGCCCGCTGGCTGGAGCAACGGCTCACGGAGGTGCACGCGCAGTACCGCGCACCGGACGGCACCACGCGGCGCACCGGGAACGAGGACCGGCTGGTCGTCGTGTTCTCCCACCACGGCGTCGAGACGCTCGCCGGGGCACCCTCGCACGCCGGCCCGAGCGGGTCGGCGCTGCTCGGCGGCCCTGAGCTGCTACGGATCCTGCACCGTTTCGACAACGTGGTGCTCTGGCTGAACGGGCACACCCACACCAACACGGTGCGGCCCCGTCGGCACCCCGACGACCCGGCGCGCGGGTTCTGGGAGGTCACCACCTGCGCTGTCGTGGACTGGCCGTGCCAGACCCGCGTCGTCGAGATCCTCGACAACGCGGACGGGACGCTGTCGATCACGTGCACCATGCTCGACCACGACAGCCCGACCGGAGTGTCCGGGCCGCCCGCCCGCTTCAGCGGCTTCGACATCGCGGGCCTGCACCGCGAGCTGGCCGGGAACGTCCCGTGGTCCGGCTTCGACTCCCCCCGGTCGGGAACCGCCGCCGACCGCAACGTCGAGCTCCGCCTCGTCGCCCCGTTCCCCCTGCACCGGCTCTGACCGGGCGGCTCCGCCCACCGTTTTCGGCGTCTCGGCTGCTGCGGCAGCGTCCGCGCCGCGGGCCGCGTTAGCCTGGGCCGCGCATCCCAGGACCGGGCCTCACCGCGTCCTACGACGCGCGGCGAAGGAAGCGATAGATGGGCGCCAGCCGAGGTGTCCTGGTGCCGCTGCCGCCCGACGTCACCAGCTTCATCGGGCGGGCCGGTCAGATCCGCGCGGTCACCGAGCTGCTGGCGCGGACCCGCCTGGTCACGCTGACCGGGCCCGGCGGGGTCGGCAAGACGAGGCTGGCGCTGCGCACGGCCCACGGGCTGGCCCCGGCGCACGCCGACGAGGTCGCCCTGGTCGAGCTGGCCGAGCTGTCCGACCCGCGGCTCGTGACCGGTGCCGTCGCTGCCGCCCTCGGCCTTCCCGACCGCCTCACGGAGTGGGCGGTCGCCGACCTGGTCGACCACATCGGGGGGCGCGGGCTGCTGTTGCTGATGGACAACTGCGAGCACCTGGTCGACGCGTGTGCCGCGGTCGTCGACGAGCTGCTGCGGTCGAATCCGGAGCTGTCGGTGCTCGCGACCAGCCGGCAGCCGCTCGGGGTTTCCGGCGAGCACCTGCTGGTCGTCCCGGCGCTGTCCATGCCCGCCTCCGACGACGAGCCGCCGGACAGCTTGCGCGGCTACGAGGCGGTCTCACTGTTCGTCGAGCGGGCGGCCGCGGCGACCGGGCGCTTCGTTCTCGACGCCGGCAACACCGCGGACGTGGCGCGGCTGTGCCAGCGGCTGGACGGCATTCCGCTGGCCATCGAGATGGCGGCCGCGCGGCTGCGCGTGCTGGCGCTGCCGCAGCTCGTGCAGCGCCTGGACGACCGGTTCACGGTGCTCACCGGCGGGCCGCGGGCGTCGGTTCCGCGGCAGCGCACCCTGCAGTCGACGGTCGACTGGAGCTTCGACCTGTGCACGGCGCACGAGCAGCGGGCGTGGTCCGTGCTGTCGGTGTTCGAGGGCGGCTTCGAGCTCGAGGCCGCCGAGCACGTCTGCGCCGGAGCCGCCCCGCCGAGCGGCGGCGCGCAGCCAGCGGTGCTCGACCTGGTCTCCGCGCTGGTCGACAAGTCCGTCCTGATGCCGGAGGACCACGGCGGACGGGTGCGCTACCGGATGCTCGAGACGATCCGCTCGTACGGGCTCGGCCGGCTCGCGGCCTCCGGCGAGGAGTCCTCCGCGCGAGGCCGGCACCGGGACTGGTTCGTCGGGCTGGCCGTGCACGCCGGCGCCGTGTGGTTCGGGCCCGACCAGGCCACCTGGGTGGGCCGGCTGCACGCCGACCAGGCCAACCTGCGTGCGGCGATGCAGCTGAGCCTGGACCGGGGCTCGCCGCAGCTGGCCCTGCGAGTGGCGTCGTCGGTGTGGTTCTACTGGCTGGGCTGGGGCTCGCTCGAAGAGGGCCGGCGCTGGCTGTCGGCCGCGCTCGCAGCCGACGTCGATCGGTCGGACGTGGAGCTGCGCGTGCGGGCGCTGCGCCACCTGGCCACGCTGGGCGCGATCCACGGGGACCCCGAGGGCGCGCACGCGGCCCTGCTGCGGGCCCGGGACGAGGCGGCCTCCGGCACGGGCCTGCGGCTGCGGGCCGACGGGCTGCGCGCCGCCGCACTGGCTGCGGCCGTCGAGCACGACCACCTGGGCTGCATCGAGCTGTTCGAGACCGTCCTCGGCGACCCCAGCGTGTCCGCCGACGAGCCGGAGGCCACCGCCTTCGACCTCGAGGTCCTGGTCACCGTGCTCACTCTGGTGCGCCAGGGTGAGCAGGCGATCGTCCACGCCCGGCGCGGCCTGCGCATCTGCGCCGAGCATCGCGAGGACTGGCACCGCGGCTATCTCCTGTGCCTGTACGGGACCGAGCTGTGGCTTCAGGGCTCGTACGACGCGGCCCGCCGGGCCGGTCGGGAGAGCCTGGCCCTGGCCCGCTCGCTCGAGCACGCCTTCGGCACGCTCAGCGCGCTGGAGCTGCTCGCCTGGGTCGCCACGTCGACCGGTGACCTGGAACGCGCCGCGGTGCTGTTCGGCGCGCTGGCGCCGATGTGGCGCGCGATCGGCGCGCCATCGACCGGCTCCGGACAGGTCCCGCTCTACCACGAGATGTGCCGGGCCCGCCTCGTCGACGCCCTGGGTGCGGCTGCGTACGGCAAGGCGGTGCGCCGCGGCGGTGACCTTTCGATGGAGGAGGCCGTCAGCTTCTGCCTGGGCGGTTCGGCGCGTCCGGCCAAGAAGCCGGCCCGCACGCGCGGCGGTCGCGGCGGCCTGACCCGGCGGGAGCTCGAGATCGCCGAGCTCGTGGCGCGCGGGATGACCAACCAGCAGATCGCCGAGACGCTGGTGATCTCCCGGCGTACGGCCGAGGGGCATGTGCAGCGCGTCCTCGACAAGCTGGGGTTCCGGAGCCGGGCGCGCATCGCCACCTGGGTTGCCGGTCGCGGAGGTGCCGCACGCGACTGACTCAAGCCCGCCGGCGCGCCGTGTCATCGTGCGCGCCGGCGGCTCGCAGATGCACGGTGGCCTGCGGCCAGGTCGCCGCCAGGGTGTCCTCGAGCGGTTCGCAGCCGTCCGTCACGACCGCGTCGACCTCGACCAGCCCGCGCGTGCGCAGGCCGGCGACGTAGTCGCACCACCCGCCTGGCAGCTCCTGCGGGGGCCGCATCCACAGTCCGAGCAGGTCTCGGTGCCCGTCCGTGGACACTCCCACCGCCGTGTGCACCGGCCGGGCCACGGCGTCCAGACTGCGCGAGCGGACCACCGCACGGTCGAGGAGGACGGCGGCGTACGCGGACGGCAGCGGTCGTTCGTGCCAGCCGTCCAGGCGCGCACGGACCGAGGCCGCCATGCTCACGACGAGGCGCGGGCTGACCGCCCGGCCGTGGGCGACCGCCAGCAGCTCCACGCAGTCCTGGAGGGTGACACCGGCGGCGGCCATCGGCAGGACCAGCCGGTCCAGGACGGGAACGCGCCGCTGCCACTTGCCGACGGTGACCGGCTGGAAGGTCCCCCAGCGGTCCCGCGGGGCATCGATGGTGATCGGGCCGACCACGGTCCGCACTGTCTTGGCCCGGGTCCCGTTGCGGCAGTTGCCGCCCGCGCGCCGGGCCAGCGGGTCCGCGCCGCCGGCGCGCAGGTGCTCGACCAGCTCGGCCTCCAGCGCCGCCTCGAGGACCGCCTTGGTGACCTCGTCGAGCAGGCCGTCGCGCCAGCTCCCGATGTCGGCGTCGATCGCCTGCAGGCTCGGTGTGGCGGCGGCCCGGCGCTGTTGCTCATCGGTGGTCGGCGCACCGGCGTGGAGTGATGGCACGCCGGGAGCGTGCGGCTACCGGCACGCGGATTGGAGCGCAGAACTACCTGAACGGGTACCTGTTCAGTACCTGGACTACCTGCCGACCGGCGCGGAGCGTCCCCTTGCGTGCGGTGCCGACGAGCGGGACGCTGCTCCTGCTCGCCACCCCCTGCCCACCCGAGGACCGCCGTGACGACGGCAGCGCCCGCTCCGACCCGCCAGACCCCGGCGCTGGCCGGGGTGCTGTTGTTCGGCGCCGCGGTCACCGTGGTCCTGGGCGTCTACGGGCGCGTGCACGAGCCGGCCGGCCGCCCGCTCTTCACGCTCGGCTTCTCCGGCATGCTGCAGATGAAGGTGTGGCTGAGCACCGCTGCCGTCCTCTTCGTACTGGTCCAGCTCGCCACCGCCTTGTGGATGTGGGGCCGGCTGCCGGGGGGCGGCTCGGCCCCGGCCTGGGTCCCGGTGACGCACCGCTGGAGCGGCACGGCCGGCTTCGTGCTGACGCTCCCGGTCGCCTTCCACTGCATCTGGGCGCTCGGCTTCGCCACCACCGACGCGCGGGTCCTGGCGCACGGCGTCGCCGGTTGCGTCTTCTACGGCGCGTACGCCGCGAAGATGCTCGGCCTGCGGGTCCGCGGGATGCCGGGCTGGCTGCTCCCGGTGCTGGGCGGGACGGTGTTCGGCGCGCTGGTGCTGGCCTGGCTGACGTCGGCGCTGTGGTTCTTCACCCGCTCCGGCGTACCGCTGACGTGAGGAGCGAGCCTTGCCGATCCAGCCTCTGACCCGCCGCTCGGCGCTCACCGGCGCTTTCCTCGCCGCGGTGGCCGCGGTGGCCGGCTTCGTCGTGGCCCGGAACAGCTCGGCCGCGCAGGCCAAGCCCGGGACCGCGGCCGCCAACGGCTACGGCCCGTCGCTGTCTGGCGGCTCGGCTGGCACCCGGCTGGTCGCGCTCGCCCAGGTCCCGGCCGGCGGCGGCGTGGTCCTCGACCAGGCCGACATCGTCCTGGTGCGGGACCAGACCGGGAGCGTGCACGGCTTCTCGGCCACGTGCACCCACCAGGGCTGCCAGGTGGACGCGGTGCGCGACGACTCGATCAGCTGCCCGTGCCACGGCAGCGTCTTCGACGCCCGCACCGGGGCCGTCGTCTCCGGGCCGGCGAGCCGGCCGCTGCCCAAGGTCACGGTGGTCGTCCGCGACGACAGCGTGTTCACCGCATGAGCCCGGAGGTGCTGCGATGAAGTTCGTGCGCGTGCTGCCCACGCTGGTGTGGCTGGTCGCGGCCGCGTTCGCCGTCGGCGCTCTCGTCGCGCTCTCTTGATGGAGCGCCTCGATCCCGCACCCGGCGACGACGACGCGCGGGGCGCCCCCTCGCCCGCGCCGGCCACGCGTCCGGACAGCTACGCCGGCCCGCTGATCGCGATCCTCGTCGTCGTCGTGCCGCAGGTGGTCGTTCCCGCGCGGCTGAGACTGGGGCCCCCGCTCGTCGTTCCGCTGATCGAGCTGGCAGTGTTCGCGCTGCTGCTGCTGATCGCCGCCCTGCCCGGTCCGGTGCCGCGGGGAGCTCGCCCGCTGGTCGGCCTGCTGTTCGGCCTCATGGCGGTGGCCAACACCACGGCCGCCATCAGGCTGGTCGCGGTCGTGCTCATGGGCGGGACCGAGGGCGGTGTGTCTGCGAACGCGCCGCGGCTGCTCGTCGCGGGTGGGCTCGTGCTCTCCACCGGCATCGTGACTTTCGCGCTGCTGTACTGGCACATCGACGGCGGCGGCCCGGTCGCCCGGCTGTCGCCGGAGCCGGGATACCCCGACTTCCTCTTCACGCAGACCACCGTGCCTGAGCTGGTGCCTCCGGGCTGGCACTCGCGGTTCGCCGACTACCTGTACCTCTCGTTCACGACGGTCGTCGCGTTCAGCCCCACGGACACGCTGCCGCTGACCCGGCGCGTCAAGGGCCTGATGGCGCTGCAGTCGGTCATCGCGCTGTCCGTCATCGTCGTCGTGCTCGCCCGGGTGATCAACATCCTGCCCGCCTGAGCCCCGCCACCCCGGTTCCGCGACTTGTGCGCGCGTCTTGGGCCTAAACCGCCCCGTTTAGCCCCAAGACACGCGCACAAGTCGCGGGATGCGGCGCGGGGAAGGGGCGGCGGGGAAGGGGCGCCGGGCAGCGGGAGGGTCAGCCGTCGAGGCTCTTCGGGGCGGCGCGGCGGGCCTTGATCCCGACCCAGTCGACCCGGCCGAGCAGGGCGAGGCCCACGAGCAGGAGGATCTGCAGACCGATCGCCCACGGCGAGGTGAGCGAGTCCTTCAGCAGCTGCCCGAGCCCGGTGTTCTGCGCCGCGCTCGCGCCGGCCACGTACAGCGAGTAGCTGACCAGGCGACCGGCGAAGAAGGCAGCCGTGAGCGGTACCAGCCGCAGCGACATCAGCCCGGCCGCCTCGAAGAGCTGGGCCGAGGGGACCGGGGAGAGCGCGAACAACCCCAACCCCGCGACCATGCCCTTCCGGCTGGCGGTGAGCATGCTGCCGGCGGCTCGCGTGTTGGCGACGTACCGCTCGGGGAGCCAGCCGGAGAGCCCGCGGAACGACAGGGCGAGCACGAAGCGCCCGGACGCCGCCGCTGCCGCCCCTACCAGTACGAGCGGCACCGGCGCCAGATCGGTGTTGACGTTGACGAGCACGAGCACCGCCCAGGTGGGCGGCCCGAACAGGGGCATCAGGTTGACGCCGAAGACGAGCGCCGCGACGGCCAGGTAGCTCACACCCGGACGGTCCGCGTCGTGCCGTGGTACACGACGGTGAACGTCGTGACCGGCTTGGTGACGTAGAAGACGAGCGAGCCCCTCACCGTCTCCCCGGCGGCCAGCTGCTGGCCCTGGATCTGGACGCGGCCACCCGGCAGGCCTTCGACGCCACGGGCGAACCGCGGCTGCCCCGCGACCGCGGAGCTCTCGAGCAGCGGGTAGACCGTCTGGTCGGGGCCCTTGAGCCGGAAGTCGAACGTCGAGAACTGCGCCGCGTCCGTGCCCGACGGGTTGTGGACGGTCACGTCGAGGACCAGCAGGTAGGCCTGTGAGCCCGCGAACAGGCCGGTCTGCTCGAGCGCCGCGCCGTACGTCACCGTCGGGACGACCATGGCCGTACCGAGCTCTGCGCGCAGGGCCGAGTTCTGCATCGTGAGCGTGTTGACCTGGCCCTGCAGCACCGAGACCTGGCCGGTCAGGGCCGAGTTCTGCGCGGCCAGCGACGTGACCTGCGCCTGCAGCGCCGTCACCTGCGTGTCGAGCGCCCCGACCGTCTTGTCGAGTTCATCGGCCCGCCCGTTCGCGACGACTGCGGTCAGCGCGACCGCGGCCAGCGCGACCACGACGGCCGCGACCGACCCGACGACGACCGCCTTCCACAGGGCAACCATCCGCCCACCCGACGGCTCCCGGGTGCGGCCGCGTGCCGGTGGGACCTGAGGCTGCGGGGACACCACCTGAGTGGTCGAGGTCGTCATGGCACACCTCCGGACCCGACCGTACGGAGTCCGGGCCGGGCCGGGCAGAGGCGTTGGTCCCGCTGCCGGCACGCCGGCGGCCGGGCCGGCTCAACGACGGTAGGCGGGCGGGGTCTTCGACCAGACGGGGCTGATCCGCGCGCCGCGGCGGTCCAGGCGCAGCGCCTGGTCGTTGGCGTCGTCGAGGGCGTCCGGGCCCAGGTGCACCAGCCGGGTCAGCTTCATGTCCTCCGGGGCGTCTCCGCCTTCGGCCGCGATCCGGACCAGCCCGACTCCGGGCGCGTAGTACTTCAGCTGCTTGCCGTCCTCCGGGGCCAGCGGGCCCCACTCCTCGACCACGGTCACCTCGTCGAAGCAGCCGGCCGGCGTGCAGACGTGCGCCCCGCGCTGGAACACCTGCCCCATGTCGAAGAAGTCGATCCGCGGTGCCCGTCCCTGGACGAAGGGTGGAGTCCCGACCCGGGGGTGCCCCGGGACGAGGACCCCGCCCCTGGCCCCGGCCAGGCCGGACACCCACACGCTCGGCGCTCCGGCGAACGTCCCGTTCTCGTACTCCTCCGGGTACTCGCCCAGGGTCCGGACGTCGCCGTTGTCATCGGTGACGAACAGCGCCAGCTCCGCCTCGGTCAGCTCGCCGTCCTGGTAGTCGCGGTCCCAGGCGACCACGGCCAGCCGTCCGTCGACGCGCTTGACCAGGTCGGTCACGGTGAAGATGATCCGGTGCGCGTGCGGGCCCTCTTCGTCGACGACCGTCCCGTCGTAGACGAACTCGGTCCCGGGCCGCAGCGGGAACCACTTCGAGCCGGCCGTCACCGTGCTCCCGGCCGACGCAGCGGCGCCGGCGCTGCCGGGCAGGGCCAGGGCCAGAGCCGCTGCCAGCACGGGTACGAGGACGAAAGCCCTGATCCGGACGTCACGCGACATGGGGTCCTCCCTGAGGCACCACGGCGGGAGCTGCGGCCGGTCGGTGTCCGAACCGCAGGTACAGCGACGGAACCACGAACAGGTTGAGCAGGGTCGAGGTCACCAGCCCGCCCAGGATGACGACGGCCAGCGGGTGCTCGATCTCGTGTCCCGGACGCTCGCCGAGCACCACCAGCGGCACGAGCGCCAGACCGGTCGCCAGCGACGTCATGAGGATCGGGCGCGAGCCGCTCCCGCGCGCCGCGCACGACCAGGGCCGGGCCGAAGGTCTCGCCCTCTTCCTGCTCCAGGTGCTGGCAGTGGTTGACCAGCAGGATGCCGTTGCGGGCGGCGATGCCGAAGACCGTGAAGAAGCCCACCAGCGACCCGAGCGACACGATGCCGCCGGCGATCCAGGCCGCGATCACCCCGCCGACCAGGGCCATCGGCAGCGTGAGGAAGACCAGCAGGGCGAGCGCGCCAGCTCGGAACGACGCCTGCAGCAGCAGCAGGATCAGGATGCCGGTGACCCCGGCCGTGGCCAGCAGCCGGCTCTGGGCGGTCTGCCGCTCCTGCTACTCGCCGAGCACCTCGGCGTGGTAGCCGCGGTCGAACTTCACGCCGGCGAGCTTCGTCTTCAGGTCGGACGACCACCGAGCCGAGGTCACGGCCCTCGACGTTGGCGCCCACGTCGAGCCGCCGCGAGTCACCCTGGCGGTCGATCGCGTTCGGGTTGGGGACCAGGGCGACCGTGGCCACGTCCCGAGCAGGACCTGCTTGCCCGACGGCGTGTCGATCGGCAGCTGCTCGATGTCCGTCACGTTCCCGCGCGTCGCCGGTGGGCTCCACACGACGACGTCGTACGCCTTGCCCGTGCGGAAGATGTCGCCGACCTCCTCGCCCGCCACCAACGTCGCGGCGGCGCGCCGCACGTCCCCGGGCTTGAGGCCGTACTTCTCCGCCTCGGCGAGCTTGACCGTCACCTCGATCTGCGGGACGTCGGTGGAGATGTCGGAGTGCGCGTCGACGACGCCGTCGATGCCGGCCAGGAGGTCCAGGATCTCCCGGGACTTCTCCCGGAGCATGGCGAGGTCCTCGCCGTAGATGCGCACGACGATCGCCTCCTTGCTCCCGGTGAGCACCTCCTCGATCCGCTCGTCCAGGTAGGTCTGCACCTCGTGGAACAGCCCGGGGTGCTGAGCGGTGATCTTGTCGATCGCGGCCACCGTCGCGTCGTAGTCCGCGGACGGGTCGAGGCTGACCCAGTTCTCGCCGAAGTTCACCCCGGCGACCTCCTCACCGAGGAGCGCCTGGCCGATGTGGCCGCCGAAGCTGCGGATCCCGGGGACGGCCGTCAGCTCGTGGCTCACCGCCGTCGTGGTTCGGGCCATCTCCGCGTCCGACGTCCCCGGCACGCTGACCCAGTGGATGAGGAAGTCGCGCTCCTTGAACGCCGGGAAGAGCGACTGGCCGAGCTGCGGCACGACTAGCAGGCCGGCGATCGTGATGACGCCGAACGTCGCGTAGACCGCGCGGGGCCGGCCGATGATCCGCAGCAGGCCCTTGGTGTAGCCGTGCTGCAGCCAGCGTCACGATCGGCGAGGAGCGCCGCTCGATCGGTGCGTTGCGCAACAGGATCAGCGTCAGGGCAGGCGTCACCGTCAGGGCGACGACCATCGACGCGACGATCGCGAGCGTGTACGACAGCGCCAGCGGTCTGAAGAAGGCTCCGGTCAGGCCCTGCAGGAGGAAGACCGGGATGGCGGCCGCGACGATGATCAGCGTCGCGTAGACGATCGGGCTCCGGACCTCGAGCGAGGCTTCCAGGATCACCGACGTGACCGACCGCCCGCCCCCGGACAGGCGTTCCTGACGCAGCCGCCGGACGATGTTCTCGACGTCGATGATGGCGTCGTCCACCACCGCCCCCAGCGCGATCACCAGGCCGGCCAGCGTCATCGTGTTGATCGTCGCGCCGCGCCAGTACAGGACGAGCATCGTCGCGATCAGCGACAGCGGGATGGTCAGCAGGCTGATCAGCGCCACCCGCCACTCGAACAGGAAGAGCCCGAGGATGACCACGACGAGCAGGAAGCCCAGCACGAGCGCCTGGGTGAGGTTGTGGATGGCCAGCTCGATGAAGTCGGCCTGCCGGAAGACCTGCGTGTCGAACGCGACCCCCGGCAGCCCCGGGCGCAGCTGGTCGATGGCGTCCTCGACGCCCTGCGGTCATCTGCAGCGTGTTCGCCCAGGGGAGCTTCTCCACGACGAGGAGCAGGCCGGGGCTGCCGTTGATGATCGCGTCGCCGATCAGCGGCTGGTGCTCCTCGGCCACCGTCGCGACGTCGCCGAGCCGTACGGTCTGACCCGCATCCCCGGTCACGATCACGCGCGCCAGGTCGGCGGTCGTGACGATCGGCAGGATGTTGCGCACGCCGATGCGCTGGTTGGGGGTCTCGATCGAACCGCCGGTGCCGATCACGCTGCCGGAGGAGAACCGCAGCAGGCCGGAGTCGACGGCGTCCGCGGTCGCCTCCATGACCTGGTCGAGGGTGACGCCCTTGGCGGTCAGCTTCGGCGGCTCGACCTGGACCGTCATCATCTGCAGCCGCTCGTTCCAGATCGCCACGTTCGCGACCCCGGGCACGTGCAGCAGCCGGGCCCGGATCGTCCAGTACGCCGTCATCGACATCTCGATGAGCGAGTGGTCCTTCGAGGTCATCCCGATCTGCATGGCCCGGCCGGTCGCCGAGACCGGCGCGAGCATGACCGGCGGCGCGGCCCAGGTCGGCAGCGTCGGCGCGACGCTGGTCGAGCCGCTCCTGCACCAGCTGGCCGCGCGCGGAGCAGGTCGGTGCTCCTGGCGTGAACAGCAGCTCGATCGAGGACAGCTGCGGCACCGACTTGGAGCGCATGTCCGTCCAGCCCCTGGATGCCGTTCAGCGCCTGCTCGAGCGGGACGGTGACCAGCTGCTCGACGTCGGAGGTCGACAGCCCGACGCAGGCGGTCTGGATCACCACCCGCGGCGGCGCGAACTCCGGGAAGACGTCGACCCTCGTGTCCTGCAGCGAGCCCACGCCGATCACGGTCACCGCCAGGCCCGCGGCCGCGACCAGGTACCGGAAACGCAGGCTGCTCGCGACCACCCAGCGCATCAGCGTGCGGCGCTGCGCGGTCGGCGTTGACACGGTCTACTCCTCGCCGGCGATCTGGTACTCCGCGCCGAGCAGCTCCGGCGCCCCGAGGACGACCACCGGCGTGCCGGCCGGTGGCCCCGAGGTGAGGTACGCGGTGTCGCCCTGGATCGACGCGATCCCGATGGCCGCGCGCACGTAGCTGTCCGTCTCGACCACCGTGTACGCCCAGGTCGAGCCGTCCGAGTCGTACACGACGGCGGCGTACGGGACGCTCGCCCGGACGTCTGCCGGCACGCCGGCCGAGCCGGCGGTCACGGCGTGCACCGTGTCGGTCCGCAGCCCCAGCCGGTCGACCGCGTCCTGGCTCAGCGTGACCTGGTAGCGGTTGGTGCCCTCGACCGCCTTGAGCGTCACCGGCGCCGCGTCGTCGCCGGTCGCCTCGTTGCTCGAACGGCATCCGGACAGGACGGCGGCCGCCAGCACGGCGAGGACCACGAGCGCCGCGCGGGCCCGGGTCCGGGTGATCGATCGTCGCGTCGTCATGTCCCGATCCCTTCGCTGGGGGCGGTCGCGGGGGCCAGGCTCGATTCGTCGGCCGTGGCAGCCGGCACCGGCGGCTGCGGGCCGCGCGCCCGGCCCAGGAACGCGGGCAGGACGAGCAGCAGCACGGCCGTGCAGCTGACCAGCCCGCCGAGGAACGCCACCGCGAACGGTTGCAGGATCTCGGTCCCCGGCCGGTCGCCGAGCACCGCGACCGGCAGCAGCAACGCACCGGTCGCCAGCGCGGTGGCGAGCACCGGGACGAGCTGGCTGCGGGTCGCCTGGACCAGCGGCGACGACTGGCCGGTCAGGTCGATCACGCCGGGCTGGTCGGTGGCGCGCATCAGCATCACCCCGTGCCTGACGGCGAGCGCGGCGACCGCGAACAGCGCCGCCAACGGGCCCACCGTGCGCATGCCGCCCACGAAGGCGGCGGCCACGACGGCGCCGGACACCGCCAGTGGCACCATCAGCAGGAGCAGCGCCGGACGGCGCCAGCTCCGCGTCGCGGCCTGCAGCAGCAGGTAGACGACGACCAGCGCACCGAGGGCGTAGGCCAGTGTCCGGCGCAGGTCGTCCGCGGCTGCGGGCGCCCCGCCCACGACCTCGGCGTGGTACTCGAACGGCATCGCCACGGCGGCGATCCTGGCCCGCACGTCCTCCGCCACGGCCGCAGGCGACCGGCCGTTCAGGCCGAGGACCACGTCGACGCTGCGGGACACCTCGTGGTGCTCGATCGCCACCGGCTCCGCCGCCACCCTGACCGACGCGATGTCGCCGAGGCGGACCTGTCCGCCGGCGGGAGTGTCGACCATCAGCCCCTGCAGGGCGGTCACGCTCTGCCGCATCGAGGGTCCACCCCAGACGACGACGTCGAAGATCTTCGCCTCCTCGTACAGACTGCCGACGATCAGGCCCGAGGTGAGCGTGGTCGCGTCGCGGCGCACGTCACCCGGTCGCAGGCCCGCCTTGGCTGCTGCGTCGAGGTTCACCTCGATGTGGGCCACCGGCTGCTGGACGAGCGGCTCGATGCGGGTCGAGGACACCCCGTCCACCCCGGCCACGGCTTTCCGGAGCTCGGTCGCCTTGTCGCGCAGGGTGGTCAGGTCCTGGCCGTAGACCCGTACGACCAGGTCGTCACCGGTCGGGTCGGTCGCGGCGACCACCCGGTCACCGGTGTACGTGACGAGCGACCCGCGGATGCCCGGGTAGGCGTGCACCACCGTGTCGACGGCGGCCGTCGTGGCCGCGTAGTCCGCCTGGTCCTCGACCTGCAGCCACACCTCGGCCGAGTTGACGTCCACGTCCTGGTCGGAGGTCACCGCCCGCCCCACGTGCGCGCCGACGTCCCCGACGCCGGGCACGCGGCGCAGCTCTGCGGCCACGGCGTTCGTCACCCGGTCCATCTCGGTGAGCGACGTCCCCGGGAGCGCGTCGAGGTGCACCAGCAGGTTGCGGTCCTGGACCGCGGGCAGCAGCGACCGCTGGCCGAGCTGGGGCAACGCCACCAGGCAGCCCAGTGCCAGGACTGCGGCCACCGCCCAGGCCAGCCGCGGGGTTCCGCCCGGGCCGCCCGTACCGGCCGGCTGGGTCCGGCGGTCGTACCGCCGGTGCACGAACCGGGACACCGGGCCCTCGCGCAGTCCCGCCGGCGTCCCGCGCAGCAACAGCACGGCCATGGTCGGCGTGACCACCAGGGCGACCAGCACCGCACCGACGAGCGCGACCGCGTACGCCCCGACCAGAGGCCGCGTGAACGCCGTCGTCAGCCGGCCCATCACGAGCAACGGCACCGTCGCGACCAGCACCGCGAGCAGCACGAAGCCCAGGCCCGAACGGTTGCGCAGGCAGGCGGACGCGACCGCCGCCGGGTCGGGGCGCACGTCACTGCCGGCCTCGCGGGACCGCAGCACGCCGCGCACCGCCTCGACGTCCCGGACCCCGTCGTCGACCACGAACGCCAGTGCGGCCGCGAACCCCAGCAGCGTCATCGTCGTGAAGGTCGCGCCGACCAGGGACAGCAGGACGGCGGCCGCGGCCAGCGACACGAGCACGGAGCCGGCGGTCACGGCGACCGCCCGCCACGACGACAGGACGAGGAACAGGGCGCCGAGCATCAGCAGCAGCCCGAGCAGCGCCGCGACACCGAGCGTCCCCAGCGCGTTCTGCAGGTAGCCGGCCGGTCGGTACACCGAGGTGTCCACCGTGATCCCCGACAGACCGGGCGCCAGGCCGGCCATCGCGTCCTCGATGCCTCGGGTGACCTCGAGCGTGTTGGCCCCGGGGAACTTGTCGATGACCAGGTAGAGGCTGGGAGCGCCGTCGACCAGGGCGTCACCGATCAGGGGCTGGTGGTCCTCGACCACCGTCGCGACGTCGCCCAGCCGCAGCGACCCGGCCGGGGTGCCCTCGACCGGGACGGCCGCGAGCTGCTCCGGCGTGCGGATCGGCAGGACGTGCTGGATGGCAAGCCGCTGGTTGGTCCCCTCGATGAAGCCGCCGGTGCCGGGCGTCGACGCCTCCACGAAGCTGAGCGGGGACACCCACAGCGCGTTGCCGGCCGTCTCGATCACCTGCGTCAGCGAGACCCCGGCCGCGTTGATCTTCGCCGGGTCCACCTGGACCTGGAGCTGCCGGTCGCGCTGCCCGTACACCGACACGTTCGCGACACCGGGAACACCCATCAGCCGCGGCCGGATCTTCCAGCGCGCGAGCACGGACATGTCGACCAGCGACACGTCGGCCGAGCGCAGCCCGACCATCGCGACCCGGCTAGCCGACGCCAGCGGCTGGATCATGATGGGTGCGCTGCCGACGTTGGGCAGCACGTGCGCCTGGCTCAGCCGCTCCTGCACCATCTGGCGGGCCGCGTAGATCTCCGTGCCCGGAACGAACACCAGGTCGATGGTCGACAGGCCCGGCGACGTCTTCGAGGAGATGTGGTCCAGCCAGGGCACGCCGTTGAGGAGGTCCTGCTCCAACGGCACCGTGACCAGCTGCTCGATCTCGGCCGCGGACAGGCCGAGCGCCTCCGTCTGGATCTGGACCGCCGGTGGCATCAGCTCCGGGTACACGTCCACCGGGGCGCCGCGCAGCTGCACGAACGCCAGCACCAGCAAGCCGAGCGCGGCGGCCACGACCAGCCGGCCGAACCGCATGCTCACGCCGATCAACCACGCCATGCGAAGGCCCCCCCTCGCGGTTCGTGCTCGAACAACTGGAGTCGGCCTCGGCGCAGGTACGCCCGAGGCCCGTTCAGATCCCGCCCGTGGAACTGCCCGTCAGCCGGCGGAGCGCCCCCTCCTGCGGCTGGCAGGGCCACCGACCCTGTCGGGTCGGGTCACCGTCCTCGGACGCGTCCGCCGGTGTGGTCGCGCGGGCATGGCGCGAGCCCTGGGAAGTCGTCCTGCCATCGAACCCCCCGGCGGTTCGTCGGCTGTCTCCAGCCGCCCCGGTTCCCCCGGATGGCGCAGTGTTGCGCCTGCCGTACAAGGACACCGAGCGATTCCGTGGACCGACGCCAAATCGAGACCATGCGGAGCGCATCCGCCCGGTCACTCGACGAAGTCCGGTCGCGCGGCGCTGACACCGCGCACTGTTTCCGGTCGTCGGTGCGCTGGCCCGTTCGGGTGAACGATCCGGGGTCCGTCGTGAGCGGCTGCGCACGGTTCGAAGTAGGTGTGCCGCGGGCCTAGGCGGGCGCTTCATCCGGGCGCTACTTTGCGCCCGTTCGGACTAACGCCGGGGGTTGGCGATCCGCAACGAGGGGTGGGCGGGAATGTCGGTCTCCACACGTCGTCGACGGCTGAGCAGCTACGGAACCGTCGTTGCCGTCGCGGCTCTCGCCCTGCTGGCGAGCTGGGCGCCGCGCTCCTCACCGGCGCAGGCGAGCGTGCCCGCCCCACCAGACAGCCCGATCGAGCACGTCGTGATCATCTACCAGGAGAACCACTCCTTCGACGAGACGCTCGGCGCGCTCTGCGTCCAGGACAACCGCTGCGACGGGTCGTTGACCGCGACACTGCTCAGCGGTGCCAGCCGCGCGCTGACCCGTTCCCCGGACGTCGTGCCGACGGTCAACCACGACACGCTCAGCGTGAACAAGGCCATCAACGGCGGGGCGATGAACGGGTGGGAGAAGATCAACGGCTGCAGCGCGACCGCCGGCTACAAGTGCCTGACCTACTACGACCCCACCCAGATCCCCAACCTCGCCGCCCTGGCCAGGGCGTACGCGCTGTCCGACCGGACGTTCCAGATGGACAAGGTTCCGAGCTTCGGTACGCACATCGAGCTGGTGACGACCACCCTCGACGGGTTCACCGGCGTCGCCCCCAAGGCCAAGTCCGGGTTCACCGCCAAGGCCGGTTGGGGATGCGACTCCAACAAGTTCGCCCAGTGGAAGGATCCGGCCAACCCGACCGCCACGGTCCAGACGGTGCCGGCCTGCATCCCGGACTACACCGACCCGCTGCCCAAGCTGACGTCCGACCGCTCGGCCGCGAACGGCGGCGCGATCACGACCACGCCGGTCCAGCACGTGCCCACGCTGATGGACAGCCTCGATGCGGCCGGCCTGTCCTGGCGCCTGTACACGTCGTCGGCTGCCAGCAAAGTCCGTGCGTACACCTGGTCGATCTGCCCGATGTTCGCCTCGTGCCTGTACACCGCGCAGAGCCAGAACATGGTGCCGCCCACGCAGATCGTCGCCGACGCCCAGGCCGGCACGCTGCCGAGCTTCTCGGTGCTCCTTCCCGAGGGTGCGACCGGCGGCACCGCCCAGCACAACGGGAACTCCATGCTGGCCGGCGACAACTGGATCGGCACGGTCGTGGGCGCGATCATGAACGGCCCCGACTGGTCGTCGACGGCCGTCCTCATCACGTACGACGACTGCGGCTGCTTCTACGACCACGTGCGTCCGCCGACCGGCCTCGGCATCCGGAACCCGATGGTCATCGTGAGCCCGTACGCCAAGCCGGGCTTCACCGACTCGAACGTCGCCACCACCGCCAGCATGCTGTCGTTCACCGAGCACACGTTCGGCCTCGCCCCGCTGGGGACGCCGGACGCGACGGCCTACGACTACGCCGACTCGTTCGACTTCGGCGAGCCACCGGTGCCGACCGTCCGGCTGACGCAGACGAAGGTGCCGGCTTCGAGCCTGGTGTACATGGCGTCCCATCCCGTCGACGACGACGACCCGACCTGACCGCGGTCCGGCCCCGACTTGTCAGGCTCAACGGGGCCTATAGCCGCTGTTGAGCCTGACAAGTCCGGGTGGGGTGGTCCGCCAGGACTTCCGACCCGATGACAGCCGTCGGCCGCAGGCGTACCGTCCGAGGAGCGGACCCCCGTTGACCCGAGCAGTGTGGGCGACGGGTGGTCCGCCCACCCGAGGAGGGCTGCCGTCGTGCAGGAATTCCCTCTCTGGGTGCAAGTCGAGATCACCGTGCGGGACGGCCGGATGGGCCGCGACCCCGCCCTCGTGTCGGACGCCGGCGGCGAGGTGCTGCAGGTCTTCATGACGAACGGCCTTTACGACGTCGACGACCGGCTGATGCTCGGCGACGGCGCCGAGGTGTACGTGATCAGGACGGAAGAGCTCGTCGGCACCGAGCCGCTGCACCAGACGGTGTTCGTGGGCGACCCGTGGGAGGCCGACGACTGATCCGGCCGGCCGGCGGCCCGCGTCAGCCCACCGGCGCGGAGGGCACTCCGGAGGAACGGCCGGCGAGCGGTTCCGGCACCGTTGCCGCGATGGCCGTGACCACGAGCGCGAGCACCGTGGCCATCGCGACCCCACCGGAGAAGGACCCCTGCGCGCTCTTCAGCCCGCCGATCACGGTGACCATCACGGCGCCGCCGAGGTTGCCGGCCATCAGCATCACGCCGACGGCCGTGCTCGCGACCTGCGGACCGAGGCTGCGCTCCTCCGAGACGATGGCGATCGACACCGGGAGCGCTGCCAGCAGGAAGAACCCGAGGACCATCGCCGTGGCGACCAGCGCGGGCATCGAGGTGAGGTGCCCCAGCAGCCAGATGCACGGCGCCGCCACGAGTCCCGCGATCACCAGGAACGGCTTCCGCCGCCGGATCCGGTCGCTGAGCGCACCCAGCACGACCGAGCCGGCGATCCCGGCCATCGTGATCGCGCCGGCCACCAGCCCCGCTCCGGTCGCCCCGATCCCCTTCGGCTTCAGGATCTCCTCGAGCCACGTCGTGATCCCCAGGTACAGGCCGAACCCGACGAACAGCGCCGCCGAGAGCCGCCAGAGCGTCGACGACCGCAGCACGCGCGCGATCGCGTCCCGGACCGTCAGCTCGACCGACGTCGCCAGCCGGTCGGGAACCTGCTTGGGCGCCAGCAGCCAGAAGACGGCGAGCGCGACCAGCGAGACCCCTGCGTACACCAGCTGCGAGCCACGGACCCCGACCGCGGTCACCAGCGGCGGAGTCACGACCAGGCCCACCGTGATGCCGAGGAATATCGACATGGTGCCGACCCCGGTGGCGGTGGCCGCCTCGTCGTCCGGGAAGTGCCGGTTCACCAGGTCGGCCACCGCGTTGATCAGGAACGGCTGCGGAACGAGCAGTCCGATCGTCAGGAGCAGCAGCATGGGGAAACCGGGGGCGAACGGCCGCAGGAAGGCGAAGACGACCGTGGCCGCGCCCGCCAGCAGCAGCGGCTTGCGATACCCGAACCGGTCCGGCAGCGCACCCCCCGGGATGGACAGCGCCGCGGAGCAGATCGGTCCGACGGATATCAGCAGCCCGATCGACAGCTCGGAGGTGTGGTAGGCGGCGGCCGCGTCAGCGGTCACCGACGCGAACGAGATCCACAGGATGTGACTGGCGCTGACCAGGAACACGTAGCCGCTGAGAACGGCCCACGAGCCCGGACGGCGCTGGAGGGGAACGGCTGGGTCCATCGTCGCTCCGTGTTCGGTGCGCTGGCGGGGTCGGATGGGCGGAACCTAGTCCCGGGAGGCGGGGTCAGCCAGAGCCGTTCGGCCTGAGGACGACGCCGCGAGCGGCGCAGGCGGGGCATGGTCGCTCAGACTTCGCTGAAGGGCACGGTCAGCGGCCACCCCGGGAGCTGCTGCGCCGCAACGAGCGCTCGGGGAACGTGCCCACTTTCGAACCCGAGGCGGCCACCGTGCTGATCCAGCACCGCGACGTGGGCCATGGGTCCGATCCTCGGCACGATGTACTCGGGTCGCGCTAGTGGAACGGGGCGGGGACGACCAGCTCGACGTTGCGGTCCTCGACACCGCCACGCCGGAAGTCGGTGCGGTCCTGCCAGTCGTTGGCCGACAGCTCGCGTGAGAGCGAGGCGAGCGCCAGCAGGCCGGGGGCCGAGTGGTGCGGCGACACCGGGCCCGCGTGGTCGACGATCGTGCCGAACACGGACAGCGTCCCGTCGCGGTTGTCGACGATCTCCACCGTCCGGGACTGCTGCGGCCAGTCGATGTGGGCCGCCGTGTTCAGCTCCCAGAAGCCGCCGCCGACCGGTGAACCCGACGGGCGGGCGTGCGGGAGCACCTGGTTGACGTGCGTGTGGCCGTTGACCCACAGGATGACGTTCGGGTAGCGCAGCAGCAGGTCGCGGACCCCGTCGCCGCCGATCCGCCCGCTGCCGGCCGGGACGTTGTCCATGGTGCCGATCGTGTGGTGGCTGAAGATGGTCACGTAGCGGTCCCGGCAGCCCGGGTGCCGCACGACGGTGCCCGACGGGGAGATCCACCGGCTGCTCACGGACTGCAGCTGCCGCTCCAGCCAGTCGAGCTGGGTGGGGTCGACGGACCCGTCCGGGCCACCGGCGCTGACCACCGTGTCGAGCACGACGCCGAGCACGTCGCCGGCGGGGAAGGTGTAGTAGGCAGTGCCGTCCTGGACGTTGCGGTGCGTGAAGCCGTGGCCGACCGGGGTGCCCGATGTCGTGAAGTGCTCGGCCACGGTGGTGGCCCGGTCGACGATCCAGCGGTCGGCGTCCGGCGTCACCAGTCGCTTTCCGCCGTCGCTCAGCATGAGCGCGATCGCCGTGGGGTCCTGCGCCAGCAGCCCGAGGACGAACTGCAGCTGCGCGCCCAGACCCGCCGCCAGGATCTGCGGCGGGAGGCTGGTGAGCTTGACCGGCCCGACCGCGAGCTGCGCGAACAGCGGCGAGTTCGGCACGGTGCCCTGGACGAGTCCGTCGTGGTTCCCGTACGCAGAGAACCAGGGCAGGCCGAGCCCGGTGGCGTCGAACGGCCGCCGGGCGGCGTCGAGCAGGCCGGGAACGGTCGGGAACCCGTAGGTCGAGGAGGGTGCCCCGAACCCGGAGGACGGGTGCCAGTAGTACGGGTCCTGCGGCGCGACGTCGTCCATCACGCCCTCGTACCTGGTCAGGTCGCCCGAGTCGGGACGCACGTGCGCGCCGTCCAGCAGGTCGATGTACCAGCGCAGCTCGTTGTGCTGGCAGTTGTCGGTGTTGTCGCCCGTCACCACCGCGAACTGCAGCGAGTGGCCCGTCGCCGGACCGCGCCGGACCGCGCGCAGCCGGCGCACCATCGCCTCACCGACCTGAGCGGTGAGCAGCTCCTGCGGCCGGTAGGCGCTGGTGAAGTCCGACAGGCCCGGGAAGGGCAGGCTGCCGTAGGAGTCGAAGAACTCGAACCGCGCCGGCGACTGCACGTCCATCACGTGGACGTCGGTCAGCTGGGCGAACGAGGCCAGCACGCGCCCGCCCGCGGCACGCCGGCTGGTGACCGCCCCGAGGTCGCCGCGCAGGACGTACGGCTCCCCGGCGGCGAACGTGAGCGGCGCGTACCCGCCGGCCCCCGGCGTGCCCCGGACGATCGTGCGCTCGAGCGTGGTCCCGGCGCCGGACCGCGGCACGCCGGCGGCCGCCGTCCCGGTCCCGAGCCCGCCGACGCCCGCCACCCCGGCCGCACCCAGCGCACCCTTGAGCAGCGTCCTTCTGGTGAACTCCATGGCGGGCTCCCTCAGTCCAGGTGCGGCGCACGATAGAACCACCTGCCGCCCGCGTCTACGCCGCTCGTACCCGGGCCGCCAGTGACTTTCGGCCCTGGCGTGTCGGGCCGCCGGCGAGTACGCGTTGAGCCTGGTACGGCCACCTGGAGAACCGCCCCGAGGGAGGCGTCATGGACAGTAGCCAGCGTCTGGACTTCTACCGGCAGATGGTGCGGATCCGAACGTACGAGGAAGCGATCCGCGCCGCCTACCACGCCGACAAGGCGCCCGCGTGGGACATCGGTGCGGGACTGATCCCCGGCGAGATGCACCTGTCCGCCGGCCAGGAGCCGGTGGCGGTCGGCCTGTGCGCCCACCTGCGGACCGACGACGCGATCACCGCCCCGCACCGGCCACACCACCTGGCCCTGGCCAAGGGCGTCGACATGAAGAAGATGACGGCCGAGATCTACGGCCGCGTCGACGGCCTCGGGCGCGGCCGCGGCGGCCACATGCACCTGTTCGACCCGGTCAACCACTTCTCGTGCTCGGGCATCATCGCCGAGGGCATGCCGGTGGCGGTCGGCCAGGCCCTGGCGTTCTCGCGCAAAGGCACCGGGGGAGTAGCCGTCGCCGTGGCGGGAGAGGGCGCCGCCAACCAGGGCGCCTTCCACGAGGCCCTGAACCTCGCCGCGCTGTGGAAGCTCCCCGTCGTCTTCGTGATCGAGGACAACGACTGGGCCATCTCCGTGCCGCGTGAGGACTCGACGGCCATCGCGTCGAACGCCACCCGCGCGGCCGCGTACGGGATCCCCGGCGAGCGGGTCGAGGGCAACGACGTCGAGGCCGTGAGCGACGCCGCCGGGCGCGCCGTCACCCGGGCCCGCAACGGGGAGGGTCCGTCGCTGCTGGAGTTCCACACGGTACGTCTCTGGGGCCACTTCGAGGGCGACGCGCAGGCTTACCGCGGCGACGAGCTGGCGGTCGCCGAGTCGCACGACCCGATCCCGGCCTACGAGGCGAAGCTGCGTGCGGACGCGATCCTCGACGACGCCAAGGTCGCCTCGATCAAGGCCGAGGCCCAGGCGGAGGTCGACGCGGCTATCGCGTTCGCGCTCGCGTCGCCGGAGCCCGACCCCGCCACCCTGTCCGACTACGTCTTCGCCTGAGAGGCGCGTCATGACCGTGACCGAGACCCCTGCGCCCACCACGCGCCGGCTGTCCACTGCCAAAGCCGTCGCGGAAGGTATCGCCCAGGAGATGGAGCGTGACTCCGCCGTTTTCGTCATGGGCGAGGACGTCGGTTCCTACGGCGGGATCTTCGGATCCACCGGTGGCCTGCTGGAGCAGTTCGGCCCGCAGCGCATCATCAACACCCCGATCTCCGAGACCGGCTTCATCGGGGCCGGCATCGGAGCGGCGACCGAGGGCCTGCGGCCTGTCGTCGAGCTGATGTTCGTCGACTTCTTCGGGGTCTGCTTCGACCAGATCTACAACCACATGGCCAAGATCCACTTCGAGTCCGGCGGCAACGTGAAGGTACCGATGGTCCTCATGACGGCCGTCGGCGGCGGGTACAACGACGCGGCGCAGCACTCGCAGTGCCTGTGGGCTTCGTTCGCCCACATGCCCGGCATGAAGGTCGTCGTGCCCAGCAACCCCTACGACGCCAAGGGGCTGATGATCTCCGCGATCCGTGACGACGGCCCGGTGATCTACATGTTCCACAAGGGAGTCATGGGCCTGCCGTGGATGGCCAAGAACCCGCGGTCCATCGGCGTCGTGCCCGAGGAGGAGTACGAGGTGCCGATCGGCAAGGCCGCGGTGGTGCACGAGGGCTCCGACGTCACCGTGGCGACGCTGTCGCTGTCCGTGCAGCACTGCCAGGACGTCGCCGAGAAGCTGGCCGGTGCCGGCATCAGCGTCGAGGTCCTCGACCTGCGCAGCCTGGTACCGCTCGACCGTGAGGCCGTCCTGACCTCGGTGGGCAAGACCGGCCGGCTGGTCGTGGTCGACGAGGACTACAAGTCCTTCGGCCTGACCGGGGAGCTCGCGGCGACGATCGCGGAGACCGACCCCGGGATGCTCCGGTCGCCCTTCACCCGGGTCGCCTACCCCGACGTCCCGGTCCCGTACGCCCGCTCCCTGGAGCAGACGGCGCTGCCGACCCGCGAACGGATCGAGGCCGCGATCCACGCGGTGGTTCGCGCATGAGCACAGCGATCCGCTTCCCCGTCGTGTCCAAGGACGCGGGTGCGACGGGTGTGGTGGCCACCTGGTTCTCCCGGGACGGCGAGACCGTCGTCCCGGGCCAGGTGATCGCCGAGCTCATGGTCGACAAGGTGTCGATCGACCTGGAGGCGCCGGAGGGGGGAGTGCTGCGGACCCTGGTCGCCGAAGAGGCGGAGGTCGTCCAGGGAGAGCAGATCGCCGTCGTCGAGTGAGCGTCGCCCCCGACAGGCACCGGCGGCCCTTGCGGCGCAGATCGCCGGTGCGGTGTGCTGCTCCGGCCGATGGCCTCACCCTGGAGCCGCGCTGTGCCACCCACCGACTCGACGTCGCCCGCAGACCCGGCGCCCGCCGGCTCGCTGCCCGGACGACAGCTGGAGCTGATCGACGCGTACTGGCGGGCGGCGAACTACCTGTCGGTGGGGCAGATCTACCTGCTGGACAACCCGCTGCTGCGGGAGCCGTTGCGCGCCGAGCATGTCAAGCCCAGGCTGCTGGGCCACTGGGGGACGACACCGGGGCTGAACCTGCTGTACGCGCACATGAACCGGGTCATCCGGGAGCGCGACCTCGACGCCCTGTACGTGACGGGACCAGGTCACGGGGGCCCCGGCCTGGTGGCCAACGCGTACCTGGAGGGGACGTACAGCGAGGTCTACTCCTCGATCGGCGCTGACGAGGAAGGCATGCGGGCGCTGTTCCGGCAGTTCTCGTTCCCCGGCGGCATCCCGAGCCATGTCGCACCGGAGACGCCGGGGTCGATCCACGAGGGTGGCGAGCTCGGGTACGCACTGGTGCACGCCTTCGGCGCGGTGTTCGACAACCCGGACCTGCTGGTGCTGTGCGTGGTCGGCGACGGCGAGGCCGAGACCGGTCCGCTGTCCGCCAGCTGGCACTCGAACAAGTTCCTCAACCCGGTCACCGACGGTGCGGTGCTGCCGGTGCTGCACCTGAACGGGTACAAGATCGCCAACCCCACCGTGCTGGCCCGGATCCCGCAGGAGGAGCTCGCGGAGCTCATGCGCGGCTACGGCTATGCCCCGCACTTCGTCGTCGGTGACGACCCGGTGCAGGTCCACCGGCAGCTCGCGGCGACGCTCGATGCCGTGCTCGACGAGATCGGCGCGATCCAGCACCACGCCCGCACCGCCGCGGACCCCGGCCGCGCCGACGGCGAGCCGCCGGGCCGCCCGGCGTGGCCGATGATCGTGCTGACCACCCCGAAGGGCTGGACCGGACCGAAGCAGGTCGACGGCCTCGCGGTGGAAGGCACCTTCCGCGCCCACCAGGTCCCGCTGTCCGAGACCCGCTCCGACGCGGGCCACCGCGAGCTCCTCGAGCAGTGGATGCGCAGCTACCGGCCCGAAGAGCTGTTCGACAGCGCCGGCCGGCTGGTCCCCGAGCTGCAGGCCCTGGCACCGCAGGGCCACCGACGCATGAGCGCCAACCCGCACGCCAACGGTGGGCTGCTGCTGCGTGATCTGACCATGCCGGACTTCCGCGACTACGCCGTGCCGGTCGAGCGACCGGCCACCGAGTCCAGTGAGGCCACCCGGGTCCTGGGCGGGTTCCTGCGCGACATCATCGCCCGCAACCCGGACCGGTTCCGGCTGATGGGCCCGGACGAGACGGCGTCCAACCGGCTCGCAGCAGTCTTCGAGCAGACCGATCGGGCCTGGGATGCGACGACGCTGCCCGGCGACGACCATCTGGCCGCGGACGGGCGGGTCATGGAGGTGCTGTCCGAGCACCTGTGCCAGGGCTGGCTCGAGGGCTACCTGCTCACCGGCCGGCACGGCCTGTTCAACTGCTACGAGGCGTTCATCCACATCGTCGACTCGATGTTCAACCAGCACGCCAAGTGGCTCAAGACGACTCGGGACATCCCTTGGCGGGCGCCGATCGCCTCGCTGAACTACCTGCTCTCCTCGCACGTGTGGCGCCAGGACCACAACGGTTTCTCCCACCAGGACCCCGGCTTCATCGACCACGTGATCAACAAGAAGGCCGAGATCGTCCGCGTCTACCTGCCGCCGGACACCAACACCTTGCTCTCGGTGGCCGACCACTGCCTGCGCAGCCGCAACTACGTCAACGTCATCGTCGCCGGGAAGCAACCCGCGCTGACGTACCTGACGATGGACGAGGCCGTGGCGCACTGCACCCGCGGGCTGGGGATCTGGCCGTGGGCCAGCAACACCGACGCCGAACCCGACGTGGTGCTCGCCTGCGCCGGGGATGTCCCCACGCTGGAGACCGTCGCCGCCGCAGACCTGCTGCGCACCCACCTGCCCGATCTCAAGGTGCGGCTGATCAACGTCGTGGACCTGATGCGGCTGCAGCCCGACTCCGAGCACCCTCACGGGCTGTCGGACCGCGACTTCGACGCCCTGTTCACCACCGACAAGCCCATCGTGTTCGCCTTCCACGGATACCCGTGGCTGATCCACCGCCTCAGCTACCGGCGCAACAACCACCGGAACCTGCACGTGCGCGGCTACAAAGAGGAAGGGACCACGACCACGCCGTTCGACATGGTCATGCTCAACGATCTCGACCGGTTCCACCTGGTCATGGACGTCATCGACCGCGTCCCGTCCCTGGGCACCCGTGCGGCGACGTTGCGACAGCAGATGGCCGACACCCGCCTGGCCGCCCGCGCGTACACCCGCGCGCACGGGGAGGACGACCCCGCGATCACCGACTGGGTCTGGCCGGGGCGAGGCTGACCCGTGCGGGTACTCGTCGTCAACGCAGGGTCCTCGAGCCTCAAGCTGCGCCTGCTCGACACAACCGACACCGTCGAGCGCAACGCCGACCTGCCGGCCGGGCCGGCCGGGTTCGACGCGGCCCACCTCGCCGGCGTGCTGGGATCCTGGGACACACCCGATGCCGTCGGGTACCGCATCGTGCACGGGGGTACCCGGTTCACCGGGCCGGTGAGGGTCGATGACGCCGTCCGCACCCAGCTGCGGGCTCTGTCCGACCTCGCGCCGCTGCACCAGCCGAAGTCCCTGGCCGCGCTCGACGCGGTCACGGCGCTGCTTCCCGATGTGCCGGCCGTCGCGTGCTTCGACACCGCCTTCCACGCCACCATCCCGCCGGCCGCAGCGACGTACGCCGTGCCGCCGGAGTGGCGGACGCGCTACGCGATCCACCGCTACGGCTTCCACGGCCTGTCCCACGCCTACTGCTCCCGGCGGGCGGCGCAGATGCTCGGCCGGCCGTCGGCGGACCTGCGGATGGTCACCTGCCACCTCGGCGCGGGTGCCTCGCTCGCTGCCGTGCTCGGTGGCCGCAGCGTGGACACCACGATGGGTTTCACACCCTTGGAAGGCCTGGTCATGGCGACCCGCTCCGGCAGCGTCGACCCCGGTCTGATCCTGTGGCTCGAAGAGCACGAACACCTGTCACCGCACGAGGTCGCCATCGCCCTGGAGCAGCGCTCCGGGCTGCTCGCTCTGGCCGGGACCAGTGACATGCGCCAGGTAGAGGCTGCCGCGAACGGCGGGGACCCGCAGTCCCTGCTCGCCCTCGATGTCTACACGCACCGGCTCGTGGCCGGCATCGCCGCGATGAGCGCGGCGGCAGGCGGGCTGGACGTCCTCGTGTTCACCGGCGGCGTCGGCGAGCACTCCTCGACGGTGCGGCGCCGGGCCGCCCAAGGCCTGGCCTTCCTCGGCCTCACCCTCGACACCGACCGCAACGACCGGGTCCGTGACGACAGCGACATCTCCTCGCCCGGATCGACCGTCCGAACCCTGGTGATCACCGCCCGGGAGGACCTGCAGATAGCCCGCGAGACCCGTCAGGCGCTCACCACACAGTAGGCCGGGCATCCGGCACGAGGTCGGAAACGATCGCCCCCCGCCCGGGACCAGGCGTCACTGGTCCTCGGACGCGGATGTCTCGCGGAGCAGCACCTCACGTGCGAACGGATCCGGCGCCGAGGCGCTCTCGGCATCGATGTCGTCGGCCACATCGGAGACGGCCGCGCCGTCGTGCACCAGCTTGAGTCCGTGCTCTAGCCGGGCCGCACGCACCCCCTGAGAGATCGTGCGCCACAGGTGCTCGTCGCCGAGTCGCTCGAGGAGCCCGCAGCGGTCCAGCACCAGCCTGGCCGGGTTCATCACGCGGACCAGGTACACGTCGACACCCTGGCGGTCCAGCTCGGTGAGCAACGTGTCGAGCATGTCGACGCTCGTCGTGTCCAGCTGCTGGGTGGCCTCGAGATCCAGCACGAGCGCTTCGAGGTCTGGCGAGTCGTTCACCTCCGCGAGCACCGAGTCGTGGATGCGTGCCGCGTTCACCCAGAACAGCGGCGCGTCGATCCTCAGCACCAGCACGCCCGGGTAGGTCTTCCGGACGACTCCGGCGTGCACCCGTCCCCACGCAGCCTTCTCCTCCAGCACCCGCCCCAGAACGTCGACGTTTCCCTGGCTCGAGCGGTAGACCAGCCCGAGCACGGACTGCCCGATGGCGAGGAGCAGACCCCACAAGGGACCGAACGCGAGCACGCAGACCGCCGCTACCGTCGCCGCCACGAAGTCGTTGCGACGCACGCGGCGGTACCTGCGCATGGACGCGAAGTCCATCAACCCCCACACCGCGTTGACGACGATGGCGGACAGCACAGCCTTGGGCAGGTTCGACAGCAGCGGCGCGAAGACCGCGATCACCGCGAGTGCGATGCTCGCGGCGACGAGCCCGGTCACCTGGGTACGGCCCCCGGCGCGCACGTTGGCCGCGGTCTTGGACAGGCTGCCGGCGACCCCCAGCCCGCCGAACAACCCGGAGCCCAGGTTGGCCACCCCGGTCGCCACCAGCTCCTGGTCAGCCTCGATCCGGTAGCCGCCCTGCAGCGCGAACAGCCGGGCAGCGCTCAACCCCTCGGCCAGGCCGACGAAACCCAGGGCGGCGCCGGCGGCGATCACCGGGATGATCTCGCTCACCGGGATGTACGGAACCCCCGGCGTGGGCAGGCCCCGCGGCACCTGACCGATCGTCGCCACCCCGTGGCCATGCAGCTCGACCAGGGTCGACGCAGCGATGCCCACCACCAGCACGACGAGGCTCCACGGCACCTTCCGAGCGAACCGGCCGCCGACGAAGAGCACGGTCAGTGTGATCGCGCTGACCAGTGCGGTGAGCGGCTTCGCGTCACCCACGTTGTGGTACAGCCCGGTGATCCGGGTGAGCACGTCACCTTGCGGGGTCGGGATACCGAGCAGGTTCGGGATCTCGCCCAGGATGATGAGAACGGTGAGGCCGAGGACGAAGCCGGTCACGATCGGTTTGGACAGGAACTCGGCGACCCAGCCGATGCGCAGCAGCCCGCCGGCTACCAGGACGACCCCGGCGCCCAGCGCAACAGCTGCGGTGTAGGTGACCGCCGTCCCGGGCTTCCCGGCTGACAGCCCGGCAACCAACGAGCCGGACAGTACCGCCACGGTCGATACCGGGCCCATCACCAGCTGCGGGGAAGAGCCCATGACGGCGTACGCGATCAGCGCGATCGGCACGGCGTACAGCCCCACCTGGACCGGGACACCGGCGATCGCGGCATAGCCCAGAGCCTGGGGCACGGCCAGCGCGGCCACGATCGTGCCGGCAGCCAGATCGACCCGCAGCCACCGCGGCTGATAGCGGGGCAGCCACGCGACGATGGGCACCCGGCTGGCGAGCAACCCGGCACTGCGCAGCGCGTCGTCCACCACGGCGCATACCTCCGCTCGACCTGCGATAGCCCGAAGTACACCACTGCGAGTCAGTCATCGGGCGGCGACGCAGGACCTAGTGCTCTGGAGCGGGACGGACGATGCTACCCACGTTCGCGGTGGCTTTCATCGTCGTCGGGCTCATCGGCTGGCTGGTGCTGATGCCGTTGCTCGGCCTCAACGAGGGCGGCCTGCTCCTCATGGCCGGCGGAGTGGCCGGATGGACGGCGGAGATCGTGTCCGACCTCCTGGTGGCGGCTCCGGCCGTGGCCGGCGCGTGGTTCGCCGTCGCGGCTCTGCGGAGCGGGGGCCGGTTGGGCGCATGGGCGGGGCTCGCCCTCAACGCGCTGCTCGTCGCCCTGGTGATCTACACGTTCGTGGACGCCATCCACATGACGTACTACCCGGGCGACTGGTTGTGGTTCTGAGCACCCGCGCCGGGGTCGGCCTACGGTGGGAGCGTGCAGGGCATGGGCGCCGACGCCGAATCCGAGCCGCAGTTCGTGCTTCCCGCCATCCCGGCCTCTGCCGGCGCGCTGGTCCGAGACCATGCCGGACGGTTGCTGATCTTGAAGCCGACCTACAAGGCCGGGTGGACGATCCCGGGCGGAGTGATCGAGGCTGACGGTGAGACTCCGTGGGAGGCCTGCCGCCGGGAGACCAAGGAGGAGTGCGACCTCGACGTCACCTCCGGGCGGCTGGTGTGCGTCGATTTCCTGCGGCCGCGGCCAGGTCGCCCGGGCGGCATGCGGTTCCTGTTCGACTGCGGTGTGCTCGACGACGCCGTGCTGGCCACGGTGGTCGTCCAGCCCGAGGAGATCAGCGAGTACCAGCTGCTGCCGCTGGCGGAGGCCCTGCCCCTGCTCAGCGGCCCGGTGCGACGCCGGGTCCGTGCCGCCGGAACGTCGAAGAGGGTGCACTACCTCGAGGACGGCCGACCCGTGCCGGGGGTCGGACCCTGACGAGGCCTGCGGACCGCGCGCCCTGCCCGCTGTCCGCGCCTACGAACACACCGCCACGTCCGTGTAGTACACGGTCTTGCTGACTGGAGTGTTGTTCGGGCCGAGGTAGACGTAGTACCCGACCGTTGCCTGGACCAGCGCGCCGTGGGCGCAGGACGTCGTCACGGACTGCCCGGCGAGCACCGCCGCCGGCTGCGAGTTGTAGATGGTCCGCGTGAACACCATGTTCTCGGCTCTGGCTCGGATGTGCTCACGGATGACGATCCCACCGGCTGCCGGTGAGCGCCACCTATGTTCGCTCCGACCAGGCTGGATATTGGCGTCGCCGAGTCCAGCTCGTATTCGACCCACGTTGGTCGGGGTGTAGCTTCAGCGCCGTGCCGGTGATGTCGCTGCGTGAAATCACTGTGGACAACCGTGTCGTCGTCGAGGCGCTGGCCGTCACCGACGAGCAGAGCCGATACGTCGCCAGCATCGCGGACTCGCTGGAGGAGGCCGAAGCGCATCCCGATGCCAAGCCGTGGTACCGCGCGGTGTACGCCGACAACGAGCCGGTCGGATTCGTGATGATCAGCGACGGCATCACGGTCGACAATCCCGCGTACCTCGGCCCCTACTACCTTCGGCGGCTTCTGGTTGACAGGCGGTTCCAGGGTCGAGGCTACGGAACCACTGCCCTCGACCTCGTGGTCGAGCACATTCGCACGCACCCCGACGCCCACGTGTTGCTCACCTCGCACGTGGTCGGGCCGACATCACCTGTCAGCTTCTACCTGCAGTACGGCTTCCGGCTCACCGGTGACGTGCACGAGGGCGAGCCCATCCTCGAACTGGAGCTCCATCCCGACTGACTCGGACCGCATGTAGCGGCACATAGGTTCGGCTACCCGGCGTCGCATCCGGACGCATCGGTGACGCCGGCAACTTCGTCCATACCGAGTCGACCGGCTCAAGCGAAGGGTCCGGCGAGCTAGCCCGACCGATGAAGTGGAGTCGACCGTTGATCACCACACGCTCGACGACGCGGCCGCCGTGCAGCAGCACGGATGCCGCTCAGTCGGGAAACTTCATCGACGCGAGGATGGCCAGGAACGTCGCCTGATCCGCCGGGTCAGTCGCCGTGTGCACGGCTGGGTCGCGGAACCCGAACTGGTAGCCGACACCGTTGTGGACCGCTGCGGCGAGGTTGATGAGGATTCCGCAGTTGTAGGCGAGCAGAGTCCCCGGACCGGCGCCGATGATGATCGGAACCGTCTTCTCCGGCTTGGCTGGACAGGTGTCGCCGTGGTCGCGGGCGTTTGTAGCGATCATCGAGGCCGTGAATGCGGCGAGCTTCTGTGTCGACGGCCCGGCCAGCGCCCATGAACTCGCGGACGCCGGACTGGTCAACTGGTCGACCTCGGGAGATTCGGAAGAAAGTCGCTTGCCGTCCCATGCCTTCTGAGCCTGGATCGTGGCCCAACCCGCCGGAAGGCTCACGGTGTATCCGTAGGTCCCGGAAGTGAACGTTGTTGGACCGAATGCAGCCGCCTGTGACCCACCTGCGGATGGTGACGTCGCGCTCGGCTGGGGCGACGATGAGACCGGATCCGTTCCAGTGCACGAAGTGGTGAGGATGGTCGCGGCAAGAAGCGATCCGCAGCCGATGACCTTGGCCATGCCGGCTCCCAGGAGGCGGCCCCCCGCCTGAGCCTGCACGCTACTGCGCTGTGCACGCATGGGGAAGGGATCGATACCGACCCGCAGGGCAGACGCCACGGAGGTTCGGCGCGTAGCCAATGCCGAATCCGTCCAGCGTGCACCACTGGGCACGTCGGTGCGCCCTCAGATCTTGAAGAGCCCAGCCCGTTCCAGGTAGCGGTCTTCCCACATCTGGCCGCACACGGGACACCGGTAAGTCGCCAGACGGGGTGTCACCGACACCTCGGTGACCACGCCCGCCAGTCGCACGTCATCCGTGAGCACAATGCCCGGAAGGGTGTCGGGCAGCTCGGCGCACCAGCATCGGTCTCCGGACACCCGCCCATCCTGGCCCATCGGACCGCCCACCACGCGCCCGTGATCGAAGCCTCGGTGCGGTTAGTCGTCTAGGCGGAACTACTGCTGAGCTGTTCCCGGCAAGGGGTTCTCTGGGCGCCCGGTCGCACACGAGCTCCACAGGAAATAGCCGACGTGCCCGAAGTTGACTTTGATGTGATCCGGAGGGCCGAACAACGGCCGGAGCAAGAACGGTACGTCCCGGCACGGGCCCTGCACGACCGTGCTGACCGGCAGCCGTGGTGCGTCTGCGGCCGTGTGGCCGCCGGACTGGTCAACGATGCATGTCTCAGAATCGCCGCTGCTGTTCTGGATTCCGAAGTCTCTGAACGTGACTTGGGAATCGGGGCTGGCGAACAGCCTCAGGTGCGTCGAGGCGGGCAGCGCAGCCCAGATGCACCAAAGCGTACCCAGCGCGACCGCGATGCTGACAGCGGCTGCCCAACTGCGAACAATGCGGCGCGTCACCTTCCCTGCCCCCCGATTCTCGATCAGGACCTTCGACGAAGTGAGGATGCCTGATCGGACCGCGCTCAGATGTACCTACTGCCGGATCCGATCAGCCCGATATCGGCACATAGGGTGCTGGCGTGATCGCCGGAGCGAGCGAGCCCTTCCGCTGTCCCGAGTGCGGTGAGCAGGTGACGCGGTGCTCGGAGTGCCTGCATGACCATGACAGGTACGACCACGTCGGCCCGAGCGAGCACATGTGCCAGTGGTGCGTTATGGGCGACTACAGCACTGACCCTCTCGGACCGGGGCCGTACTCAGCCCCCTAACGGCACTTACAGGGCTGCCTCGCCCGGAGGCCATTGGACCCCAGCCGCGTCGAACGCGTCGGTGATGTCGGTGGAGTGTTGGCCCCGGGCGGACAACGCAGCGAACAGGTCACGCCAGCCCATGGGGCCGGACGACCAGTAGTCAGTCTCAGACCATGGCGTTGGGACGATCTTGGCGCTGAAGCGCCCGTCATCCTCGCGGGTGATCTTGATCTGGGTGGTGATGCTCACCCGGCAATCGTGGCAGGTGACCCGCCCTCGAACGGCACTTCGGTTCGAGTCAGACGGATGCTTCCCAGCCGTCGTATTCGCCCCCATGCGTGTCCCCGAGGGCCTGGAAGAAGTTGTCGGCGTTCCGCACGAACTCGGGCGACGTCACCGTGTCGTGTCGTTCACACACGAGAGCCCACTGCCCGGGGTGCTGCGGCGATGGCGACCTCACGTCCGCGATATAGCCCTGGCCGCTGGCGACCTCTCCTGCCCGGTCGGCGCTCGCCTGGTCGGGGTAGTAGAGATAGAAGACAACGTGTCGAGGCTGGCTGAGATCGGCGCCCGCGTCCTTCAGGCTGCCGAGAACGGCCAAGTCCTTGTACTTCAGACCCAGTTGCGGCGACCGCTCGTTTGGGTCAACCACTTCGTCATCGGACTTCGAACGTCGCTTGAACAGCCCCACGGACGACCCCCTGGTAGGCGAATGACGTACGCACGCTATCGGCACTTCGGTGGCTAGCCCTAGGGTCCCTCGTTGCCCTCTGACAGAGCATCACGTAGCCGAGCCAGTCGCTCCCCGTCCGTTGGGTCAGCATGGGCCTCGAACCTTCGCTGGACGATCACAGCAGGGACAGCGGCGAGAGCCAGAGCGGCTAGAAGAGTCCAACCCGGAAGCGAGGGCCAGACCTTGACCCACAGAACTCCGACGACTACCGCGAGCGGCACGAACACCAGCACGAACCGAAGGGAAGATCGGTTGCGCAGGCTTCGGCCGCTACCCGGTTCGAGGTCATCGTTCATGCGACAAGGGTAGGCGCCCTCGAACGGCACTTCGGTGCGTCAGGCCTTGTCGCGCCAGTAGTCGGCATCATCTTCAAACACGTGTGGACCGATGAGCCCGCGCCTTCGTACTGGACGCCGGCGCGGATGACGGCGGACCTGCGCGTACACGGGCTCTCCGTCTTCGACGATAGCGACCTGGTCGAGATCACCCGCGCCTGCTCGCTCCAGGTAAGACCACGGCGCTGGACCGCCGACGGTCGGGTCGCCGTGGCCGACCGGTGATCCGCCGGGTCGACCGCCGCCCTTGCACCGGTGGCTCAGGACGTCCGGTGCGCCTGCCACGTCCCGGTGCCAGCGCTGCCGGCCGTGTAGGTACCGGACATCGTGTCGCCGGACACCGTCCCGGTGTAGGTGACGGCGGTCGAGCCGACGGTGCCGAACGTGATCTGGTTGCCCGCGACCGTGCCGTTCAGCGGAACCGTGCCCGATGTGGACAGGTCGATGGTTCCAGTCAGTTTGCCCGACGACTCGGTCCACGTCAGGGTGAACGTCCCGGTGAACGTGCCGCTGTAGGTGCCTGACCACTTGCCTGTCAGCGCCGCGGTCGCGGCGGCCGGCGTCGATGACGCGGCCGCCGGCGTCGATGCGGGCGTGGTGGCCTGGGCTGACGCCGGCGGCGTCGAGCCGGACCCGCCGGACGAGCTGCTGCTGCACCCGGCCACGAGCGCGACGAGCGCCACGGCCGGCAGCACCACCGCCACTCGAGCGACGAGGTGGCGCGAGGGACGCGCGGAGGCGACGGGCGTCATGGGCACGGCCTT
The DNA here is from genome assembly GCA_963849365.1 of uncultured Actinomycetota bacterium. Lineage (GTDB taxonomy): Bacteria > Actinomycetota > Actinomycetes > Prado026 > Prado026 > CAVQCJ01. Next base: position 778 of record CAWKHA010000004.1, on the reverse strand, counting down.
TCGACAGGCATACAGACATGGCGTCCGGAGGAACGGTCCTCCGAGGCGGCCCCCGCGCGCATCGTAGGCGCGCCCGAGGTCCCGCGGCCAGGCCACGCCCGCACCTAGTGCCGGATCTTGCGCACCGAACGGCACATATGCGCTCGCCACCCGGCGGTCTCACGAGGCACACTCGGGCCCGTGTCTCGGAGTCGAATGATCGACAAGTGGGAGCAGGACCTCCGTGGTCTGAACGACCAGGGCGTCCGCGACCGACTTACGTTCGCGAGGCAGCGCGCGGCGGACTCTCTCGCTCCGGGCACGGGTCGAAGCCCCAAGTCAGCCCGCATGTGGCGGGACAAGGCGGCTCAGGCAGAGGCCGAGATGGAGCGTCGCGGCATCGAGGAGTAGCACTAGAACGGCACCTATGCGCGGTCTGAGGGCGCACGAACGGCGGCGAGGATCTCACCATCACTGGTCGGGATGAGATCGCAGACCACCCTGTCGCCGGGCTCGTACTGCCAGGCTTCATCGGCGCGGTCGTATGGCTGGTCGGCGATTCGGAAGATGTTGTCTTGTTCGCGTTCAGCACGGACGGGACGCCGACACTTTCGACTGCCTCATCCAGCAGGGCAACGAAGATCACTTCTTCGGTCATGTGCTCGATCCTGTCGGTCGGGCCGGGCCGTAAGCGAGTCCTATCGGCACTTAGGTTCGTCCTGGCAGGCGGACCCAGATCAGAAGCGACGCGCTCTCCGGGGCATACCAAGGAAGATCGTCAGCCACGAGACTGTCTGCC